>NZ_QRDP01000003.1 GCF_003385775.1 Parasphingopyxis lamellibrachiae | reverse complement strand
GTTAACGTGATGGTGTGGATGGCTCCACCCCGACGGCATCATGATGTGCCATGCTGGTGCTGTTTGAGACCAACTAATGGAAGGAGCCATCCACTATGGATATTACTACACTCGGAATCGATCTCGCCAAGTCCGTCTTTCAGCTTCACGGCGTTGACGCTGTCGGCACGGTAGTTCTGAAGAAAAAGCTGAGGCGCGGTGTTGTGCTTGATTTCCTTGGGAAGCTGCCACCCTGCCTGATCGGCATGGAAGCTTGTGCGACATCGAATTACTGGGCGCGCGCGATTACGGCCCTTGGTCACGAGGTGAAGCTGATCCCACCGGCTTACGTAAAGCCCTATGTCAAACGGCAAAAGAATGATGCGGCGGATGCAGAAGCGATCTGCGAAGCCGTTACCCGGCCCAATATGCGCTTCGTGCCGCTCAAGAGTGCGGGCCGGCAGGGTGTGCTGGTGTTGCACCGAACTCGCGACCTGTTGATGCGGCAGCGCACCATGATGCTGAATGCGATCCGGGGCCATTTGGCAGAGTTCGGGGTTATTGCTGCGCAAGGCTCGCGCAATGTCATGGCGTTGATCGCACAGCTCCAAACGGAAGGCAGGTTCGACCTGCCGGACATCGCCCGATCGGCGCTATTGGGGTTGGCGGCACAACTTGCGTCTCTGACCGCCGAGATTCGCGCCCTTGAGCGGCGCCTCATGGCCTGGCACCGCGAGGATGCAACAAGTCAGCGGCTTGAGACGATCCCCGGCGTCGGGATCATCACGGCCACCGCGCTTTCGGCAAGTATTCCTGATCCCTCGGTCTTCAAATCTGGCCGGCAGTTTGCGGCCTTCCTGGGATTGGTGCCACGACAGAACTCGTCGGGTGGCAAGGACAGGCTGGGACGCATCTCGAAGATGGGTGACGGCTACCTGCGCCGATTGCTCGTCGTTGGCGCCACTTCGGTGATCCGAAGAGCCGGGACCAACGAAACGGCTACGGGGAGCTGGGTGCGATCCCTGCTGGAGCGCAAACCCGCGCGGGTTGTCACGGTGGCGATGGCCAACAAGACCGCGCGCATCGCTTGGGTCGTGCTGAACCGTGGGGAGGTATATCGCGGCTCGCCTGCGGTATGAGTTAATCGGAATAGCGGCGCAAATTGCGGCCGCGCAGAACTGTGAGGGCAAGAGATGAGTGATGATGATCAACAGGGACCGCAAACGGGACATCCCGCAGCATTGTCAGGGCGTTAAAGCTCGATAACGTGATAGGGGACCCGATACGCGGACTTCATCAAGGCCAGCGGTCATTTGCTCCGCGTCAACAGGCCGGACACATGACCGCAACCCGCATTGATCAAAATCAACCAACAATACCCTTGCAGAAACGGAGCCATCCACACATGACAATGC
>NZ_QRDP01000002.1 GCF_003385775.1 Parasphingopyxis lamellibrachiae | reverse complement strand
ATCCGGGATTGCTCGAAACAGCGCGGTCTCATTCTCGATCCGTTTAGCGGCAGTGGCACAACGCTAGTCGCTGCCGCGCGGACTGGACGCCGGGGTGCCGCGATCGAGATTGATCCGGTCTATTGTGACGTCACTCTCGGACGCCTTGCCAAAGAAACCGGCGCGACGCCCAAATTGCCGTCCGGCCAGACCTTTGACGAGGCACGTACAACGCGCCTCAGCGGGGAGGAGTGATCATGGCAAATAAGAAGCGCAGGCGCCCGGTTGGATATGGAAATCCGCCGGTGGAACATCAGTTTGGACCCGGACAAAGTGGCAATCCCGGCGGCCGCCCCCCAGGCGCGAAAAGCCTGAAAACCGTGCTTGCCGAGGAGCAGTCGCAGCGTGTCAGTGCAACGGACAGCCAGGGGAAGACCCGGAGTTATTCAAAGCTGCAGCTCGTTGTGAAAAGGTTGATCGAGAAAGCAGCCAAGGGCGATGTCAGGGCGATCGCAAAATTGATCGAGTTGAACATCCAGGTCTTTGGCATCGAGGATGGTACCGAACGCAAAGCGCATGCCGACCGGCGCGACGGTGACATCATCGAAGACTATTTGCAGCGGCGGATCAATGAGGAACTCGCCCGGCGCAGCAATGCAGACGGAGAGGGGCAATGACCGATCCGGATACCGCCGCACTTATGCGCCGCATCTTGCGCGAGGATCAGTCTGCCTTTGTGCACAAAGTGTTCAACTCGCTCGTCCATGGCGGGGAGTTCAAGCCCAACTGGCATCACCAGGCGATATTGTATCAGCTTGAACGCGTTCGAACCGGTGAGATCAATCGACTGATCATCACCTTGCCCCCGCGCAATCTCAAATCGATCATCGGCAGTGTGGCCTGGCCGGCCTTGCTGCTCGGAATTGATCCAACGCTGTCGATAATCTGCGCGAGCTATTCGAACGATCTGGCGTTGAAATTCTCCCGGGACTGCCGATCGATCATGGGATCAGACTGGTACCGGTCGCTGTTTCCAAAGACGATACTTTCGCGGGAACGCAATTCCGAAGCCGAGTTCATGACCACGAGACGAGGGGGGCGGATGGCGACATCTGTTGGCGGCACTCTAACCGGCCGGGGCGGTGACATCCTGATCATCGACGATCCGATGAAGCCCGAGGAAGCCATGTCGGAGACCGCGCGGAAAAATGTTCTGGAATGGTTTGGCCATACCGTCATATCGCGGCTCAATGACAAGGTTGAGGGAGCGATCGTTGTCATCATGCAGCGCCTTCACGAGGAGGATCTGGCCGGACACTTGCTGGAGCAGGGAGGGTGGGAGCATCTGTCCTTGCCCGCCATCGCCGAACATCAAGAACTGATCCCGACTGGTCCTGATCGCTTTTTCGAGCGCCTGCCAAACACCGTATTGCATGCGGCGCACGAGCCGCGATCAGCTCTGGAACAGATCAAGCATGCTCAGGGCTCTTCAGTTTTCTCTGCCCAATATCTGCAGCAGCCGGTGCCGGCCGAAGGCTTGCTGATCAAGCGGGAATGGCTGCGACGCTATACGGCGCCGCCGAAATCTGAGCCCGGAGACAAGATCATCCAGTCATGGGACACCGCGTCTAAGGAAGGCGCTCTAAACGACTGGTCTGTTGG
>NZ_QRDP01000001.1:1736-1918 GCF_003385775.1 Parasphingopyxis lamellibrachiae | reverse complement strand
AGTGGATGGCTCCTTCCATTAGTTGGTCTCAAACAGCACCAGCATGGCACATCATGATGCCGTCGGGGTGGAGCCATCCACACCATCACGTTAACAAGAGTGGAGGCCGGGCGAATGATCGATTAACTGGTGCGGATGGAACCAATCTCCTTCGACCGTCATCGCTTTCCACCTGAAGTCAT
>NZ_QRDP01000001.1:0-1637 GCF_003385775.1 Parasphingopyxis lamellibrachiae | reverse complement strand
CACGTTAACAAGAGTGGAGGCCGGGCGAATGATCGATTAACTGGTGCGGATGGAACCAATCTCCTTCGACCGTCATCGCTTTCCACCTGAAGTCATCCGACACGCAGTTTGGCTATATGCTAAATTCACCTTGAGTTTCAGAGATGTTGAAGATCTCCTGGCCGAACGCGGTTTGGACGTTTCCCACGAAACAGTTCGGCGTTGGTGTCTGAAATTTGGTTCAGAGATTGCACGAAACCTCAGATCGGCGCGGCCAACCCCAAGCGACCATTGGCATCTGGACGAAATGGTGATTGTCATTCGAGGAAAACGATACTGGCTGTGGCGAGCCGTCGACAATGAAGGTGAGGTGCTGGACTTCCTGGTCCAAGCGCGCCGCAACACAAATGCCGCAGAAAAGCTTCTGCGCAAGCTACTGAGAAAGCATTTAGCGCCAACGCGTATCACCACAGACAAGCTGCGATCTTACCGTTCAGCTTTTAGGGAACTCGGGCTGGCATCCGAGCATGTGACCGATAAACGCACCAACAATCGAGCGGAGAATTCGCATCAGCCAGTGCGAAGACGAGAGCGAAAGATGCAGCGGTTTAAGTCGCCAGGATCTGCGCAACGCTTCCTCAATCTCCAATCAGCAACTTACAACAGCTTCTACTTCCAGCGCCATCTGCTCGACCGATCCAAATTCAAGCAGTATCGAGAAAGTGCATTCCGAGTGTGGAATGAGGCGTCGGCGTCAGTTTAGCTGCTAGGGAACACCCGCGTTGCCACGTTAACAAGAGTGGAGGCCGGGCGAATGATCGATTAACTGGTGCGGATGGAACCAATCTCCTTCGACCGTCATCGCTTTCCACCTGAAGTCATCCGACACGCAGTTTGGCTATATGCTAAATTCACCTTGAGTTTCAGAGATGTTGAAGATCTCCTGGCCGAACGCGGTTTGGACGTTTCCCACGAAACAGTTCGGCGTTGGTGTCTGAAATTTGGTTCAGAGATTGCACGAAACCTCAGATCGGCGCGGCCAACCCCAAGCGACCATTGGCATCTGGACGAAATGGTGATTGTCATTCGAGGAAAACGATACTGGCTGTGGCGAGCCGTCGACAATGAAGGTGAGGTGCTGGACTTCCTGGTCCAAGCGCGCCGCAACACAAATGCCGCAGAAAAGCTTCTGCGCAAGCTACTGAGAAAGCATTTAGCGCCAACGCGTATCACCACAGACAAGCTGCGATCTTACCGTTCAGCTTTTAGGGAACTCGGGCTGGCATCCGAGCATGTGACCGATAAACGCACCAACAATCGAGCGGAGAATTCGCATCAGCCAGTGCGAAGACGAGAGCGAAAGATGCAGCGGTTTAAGTCGCCAGGATCTGCGCAACGCTTCCTCAATCTCCAATCAGCAACTTACAACAGCTTCTACTTCCAGCGCCATCTGCTCGACCGATCCAAATTCAAGCAGTATCGAGAAAGTGCATTCCGAGTGTGGAATGAGGCGTCGGCGTCAGTTTAGCTGCTAGGGAACACCCGCGTTGCCATCAGCGGCAGGTTAACGTGATGGTGTGGATGGCTCCACCCCGACGGCATCATGATGTGCCATGCTGGTGCTGTTTGAGACCAACTAATGGAAGGAGCCATCCACT
>NZ_QRDP01000012.1 GCF_003385775.1 Parasphingopyxis lamellibrachiae | reverse complement strand
TTCCAGTCTCCTTTCTTGTCATCTTTGGTTAGATGTACTCGCCTTAGCTTATCGTTTGCCATTGCCGATATCCTCCACTGTGATCGTCACTGTATGGCGCGTATCGTGATGTTTTCCAATCTGACTATTGATCGCTGACAGATCCTTACGCTGCCACCACTAAAAAAATCGACAACTTCGGCTCGTGCCGAGCGCTTTGCAAAAGTGAATCTAAAGCTGAAATTTGCCAATCAAGGAGTTTGCTATGACCAAAAGCATTTCAGAACGTGAATACATAGCATGGCGCAAAGGCTTCCACGCAGGGAGGGAGGCCGCCATCTTTGGGGAACCCTGTAAACCAGAGAAAGACTTATGCTTATCCAAGATTATCACCGAAACTCAGGATTTCAGCGAAGCGGTTATAGAGGGTTATCGAGAGGGGCACTTCTCAATGAGCACCGATGATAGCTGGGAGGCTTGGTTGATCAAGAAACAGAGGAGGCAGGCAATTGCCGCGATGGATTTTTAATATGCGAAAAGCATCAAGCATGTAAGTCAGGAAAATCCTGAGCTTGTAATCGGAAATCAGCTTTTTGACTTCGAGTCTATTTGGGCGCAACTTCCTCATGATCAATTCAGGGGAGGTTACAATGATCGAATTTGTCTTGTTCATCTTGGCTGCTGTTTCAGGCCAGGCGGACGCCGTCCAGCAAACGCAGATATCATCGCCCGTCATGGAAAGTGCAATCGAAGCTATTGCCATCGATCGCGACAATGAAGGCAATCTGTGTGAGGGGCAGACCTTTGCCAGTGCCGAGGAGGCGTTACAGAGTGGCTGTTGTTCTCACCATGGCGGCGTCTGCGGATGCCGAAATGGACGGAAGGTCTGTTGCGATCGAACTCTCAGTCCCAGTTGTCGATGTTGACTGGGATCAAGTTTGATATTTTCGCGTCAAACCAACTTCGTGAAGAGCTCAATGTTTCGCACAGTTAAAATCGCAATCCTCGGATTGTCTCTGGGATTATCGGGCGCGGCCTGTGCCAACGAACTGGAAATCCTGAACATCCGATTGGGTCAGGGTGATGCGACACTGATTCAGGGCCCGGTCGATGCCAATGGTGAACGAGTAAATGTCCTGTTCGATGCCGGCGATATGAAGGGGCGTGATGGCGGAGATATCATTAGGGCAGTCCTCGCCCGGCTCGGAATTCGCGAACTGGATTACCTGATAATCTCCCATGACGATGCCGACCATCTCGGAGGTGTCGGCTTCGGCGGCCATCACGGGCACAGCTTCTTGCTTGGCTTCGACGATGCGCCCGGTTCACCGGGAGATGATGACGGAGATGGAGATGCCGATTGGCTCGGCCCACGTGAATTTTTCCTGCCGGATCCTGAAGAACTGGGAACGGGCGATGACCTGATTGTCCGCAACTTCGTCGATTATGGCGCTGAATTAATGCGCGATGATACGCAAGCGATCGAGAAATACCAAGGCATGGCCAATGCCATGGGAACCCGGATTACGCTCAACTCGCAAGCAGATGTCGATAGTTTTGAGATCGACCTTGGGTCAGGTGCGCGGATGATCCTGTTCGCGGCCAACGGATTTGTCCGGGGACGGTCAGCCCGCGTGGACAATGTCGATACACCCAACGAACGATCCCTGTCGTTTCTTGTGACATACGGCAATTTCGATTTCCTCATATCGGGCGACATGACTGGCCAGGCATCTGGCGCTGAAAATGCCGAGGTTGAGTTTGCGGTCGGACAAGCGATCGTTGCGGCTGGATTTGATGTGGATGTGCTCCACGCCAACCATCACGGTGCGGACAATGCGTCGGAAACTAGGTTTCTGGAACTGATCAGACCGGAAATCGCGATAGTCTCGGCAGGCAATCGAAACAGCCATGAGCACCCGCGCAATGCAGCCCTTGAGCGGATGGTGACCGCAGGCGTTGATCGCATCTTTCAAACCGAATGGGGAACCACCGAGTCGCCGATTTCTCTGGACGTTCGCGATCACCACGCAGTCTGGCAACAGGACATT
>NZ_QRDP01000011.1 GCF_003385775.1 Parasphingopyxis lamellibrachiae | reverse complement strand
CCCCGGCGTCCAGTCCGCGCGGCAGCGACTAGCGTTGTGCCACTGCCGCTAAACGGATCGAGAATGAGACCGCGCTGTTTCGAGCAATCCCGGATCGCATCAGCGACCATCCGCAACGGCTTGACGGTTGGATGCGATCTCAGATCGTCCATCCGGCCCTTGCGAAACGTGTTGGCACCCGGATAGCGCCAGACATTGGTGCGATACCTTCCCTTCTCGCCCAACCCGAAATTGTTGATGTGCGGTGCCCGGCCGGACTTGAACGCGAAGATCATTTCGTGTGCGCTTCTATAGAAGGACCCTTGCCCTCCATTCGACTTTGCCCACACGATCAGATTTTTCAGATCAGAATAAACCCCGTCAGCCGCATCGGTGATTTCGCGAATGTGGCGCCAGTCCATGCAGTGAAAATGGATCGAGCCATCCGCGCTGAAGTTCACGAGATGCCTGAATGTCGCGCGCAGAAATGCCGTAAACTCAGGCGCCGTCATTTCACCACTCGCCTGCGAGAACTCGCGATGCTGGATTTGACCTGAGCCAGAGATATCGCTTACGCGAACATTGTAGGGAGGGTCGGCAAAAACCATCTGTGCTCGCTGATCGCCAAGCAGCAGATCGTAGCTAGTGGAAGCCAGCGCATCGCCGCAGAGAAGTCTGTGGTCGCCGACATGCCAAAGATCCCCCAAGCGCGTTACTGCTTCCGCATCCCCTTCTGGTAGCTCAATCGCAGCTTCTGAATCATTGCACGATTGCGCGTCATCAAGTATGATATCGTCAATCTCGATCGCATCGAAGCCGGTGATTTCAATGTCATCGAATTCCGCTTCGAACAGGAACTCAAATTCTGCCGCGAGCAGGTTTTCATTCCAAGTCGACAGTTCTGCTACACGGTTGTCCGCCAGTGCAAAAGCCCGGCGATCTGCTTCCGTAACAAAAGCGACCTTGAGCGTCGGAACTTCTTCGAGGCCCAAGGCTTCAGCCGCGAGGTAGCGGCCGGCACCAGCGACGATCAGGCCGTCATCATCGATAATGATCGGATTGACGAAACCGAAGCGCGTAATTGACCGGCTGATTTGCCTGATCTGCTGGGCGTTATGCGTTCGGGGGTTTTTGGGATTGATCCGGATCGCACCAAGTGGGCGCATCTCAATGCGGGGATGGTTCGTTACGACGTTCATGATCTACTCCTTCAATTGGAAAAGGAGCGAATCAGTTATCGCTGTGTCAAAGGCGCGCTAAGAAGATTTAATAATGCCTATCCATTTGCTGGCGACGAGCTGGAAACCAGGCTTAGGAATCAGCTCAAGATTCTGACCGCTGTTCACCAACCGTTCTTTCGGAAAAAAATCGTCATAGCGCATCGACTTACCAGCATATTTCTTGCGTGCATCAACCACGATGTTGGCCAGTGTGGTCCGTGATACCTCGGGATCAATTTGCGCAAATGCGATCTCCACTGACTGACTAACGCCTTCTGACAGACGCGGATCATATAGGCTATTCTTGGTTCGAGATGCTGTGACACGAAGTCCTGTGGCTTCAATGATAATTGCCATCACCGCCTCAACATGGAACCGTAGAAGGTCATCTCGCGGACGTTTGGGCAGTTTGATTTTGTCCGCGAGATGTTTTGCCGCCTCTAAATGCTGAGCCTCCGTAGGTTTCATTGAACCTGAAATATCGCCGTCATTGGCGGCATAGTGAGCTTGGATATCGATCGCTACGATCAACATTGGATGCAAGCTAGAGGGGATGCGGTTCTGTTGGGCTAGAATCTTTCGAAGCCGACCTAAAGATGCGTTCAGTTCCCTTGGCTTGCCGAAAAGCAGACGGCCCGTCCAATAATGCTGATCCACCCAAGCAAGCCTGCGAGCGTACTTAAGGCTTAACTCATTTTGCCGCTCCAGGTCTGAAACAATGTTTGGCTTTGAAGTAACTTGAATCGGATCGAGCTCAGGATTGAGCATGATTCTGTCCTAACGCCTTTGCCTGGCCTTGAAATCAGCCCCGGCGGCGAGCCGATAGCAACCAGCCGCTTGCCGGTCGTAGCACTCCATTGATAACGCGGAACAATCATCGTCCGCAATTAGGTAATCCACAGAGGCTCTCTGTGGCCCGGTATTTTTGGAATGATTGTCTGCGAGCCGAGCGACTAGCTGTCTCGCCGAGTATCGGCCCCATCGGTGATTGCAGTTGCAGCGCCCGCGACGGATACGAGTTTGTCGCCCAATCGCTGTATCATGACAAATCGTCTGAGATGATCCGGGCCGCTCTCTGCTTTCGCTATTACCAGCTCCGGATGCGCATCTTCGATCAAAACGATCGCG
>NZ_QRDP01000010.1 GCF_003385775.1 Parasphingopyxis lamellibrachiae | reverse complement strand
CCCCGGCGTCCAGTCCGCGCGGCAGCGACTAGCGTTGTGCCACTGCCGCTAAACGGATCGAGAATGAGACCGCGCTGTTTCGAGCAATCCCGGATTGCATCAGCGACCATCCGCAACGGCTTGACGGTCGGATGCGATCTCAAATCGTCCATGCGGCCCTTGCGAAACGTGTTGGCACCCGGATAGCGCCAGACATTGGTGCGATACCTTCCCTTCTCGCCCAGACCAAAATTGTTGATATGTTGAGCCCGGCCGGACTTGAACGCGAAGATCATTTCGTGTGCGCTTCTATAGAAGGACCCTTGACCTCCATTCGATTTAGCCCAGACGATCAGGTTTTTGAGCTCGGTATACACTCCGTCCGCGGCGTCGGTGATCTCACGGAGGTGCCTCCAGTCCATGCAGTGAAAGTGGATCGAGCCGTTCGCGCTGTGATTGACGAGGTGGCGGAATACCATTCGCAAAAAAGCCGTGAATTCGGGCTTTGTCATCTCCCCGCTCGCATGAGCGAATTCGCGATGTTTTATCTGGCCGGATCCAGAAATACCGCTAATGCGCACATTGTATGGCGGGTCTGCAAAGACCAGCTGCGCGCGTTCTCCTTCGAGTAACCGGTCGTAGCTATCCGGATCCAGTGCATCGCCGCACAGCAATCGGTGATCGCCGATCTGCCAAAGGTCACCTGTTCGAGATACGGCTTGCGCATCTGCTTCCGGCAACTCAACCGGTGGTTCGTCATCGTCCGAAACTTGCTCATCACCGAGCATGATGTCGTCAATCTCGATCGCGTCGAAGCCGGTGATTTCAATGTCATCAAATTCCGCTTCGAACAGGAACTCAAATTCCGCCGCGAGCAGGTTTTCATTCCAAGTCGACAGTTCTGCTACACGGTTGTCCGCCAGTGCAAAGGCCCGCCGATCAGCTTCCGTCACGAAAGCTACCTTGAGCGTCGGAACTTCTTCGAGGCCCAAGGCTTCAGCCGCGAGGTAACGGCCGGCACCAGCGACGATCAGACCGTCATCATTGATGATGATCGGATTGACAAAACCGAAGCGCGTAATTGACCGGCTGATCTGCCTGATCTGCTGGGCGTTATGCGTTCGGGGGTTTTTGGGGTTGATCCGGATCGCACCAAGTGGGCGCATCTCAATCCGGGGATGGTTCGTTACGGCGTTCATTATCTACTCCTTCAATTGGAAAAGGAGCGAATCATTTATCGGGCATTTTTTATGCCGTCATGGAAACTATCTCACGCAAATCGGTGTGAATTCCACAAGCTTGTGGCCATGGCCCGGTTTGGGCGTCATTCCGTCGGCTGCAAGTCCACCGCCATAGAAAGGGAAGAGATCGCAGAAGCGCATGGGTTTACCAGCATACTCTTTGCGCAGCTTATGCACGGCCAGGGCAATCGTCCGTTCAGCGATGTCCGGGTCGATGGCTTTCATAATATCGCGGACCGTTTGGCTGGCCTGATTTTTCGAGAGAACCGGGCCGTATATGTCCCTAATCTCTTTGACCATCGTCACACGCCGACCACAGCATTCCTGCACCGCAGCCATTATACCCGCAACATGCAATGGAAGAATATCATCGCGAGATGGCCCCTCTCGCTTGAAAATTTTTGTTGTGACCTTTTTTGCGACTTTACGTAACTCCTCATCCGAGCAGCGGCGCCATTGCAGCGAGCTTCGACCGGTCATTTCTTCCAGAAAGTGACCAAATACTATTCGTATCTCCAACTGGAGGTCATCAATGATGTCGGAAAGCTCAACCTTTCCGTGCAGTGCATCTCGCAGGTCCTGGATAGATTGGTTGAAGGCCTGACGAGGTCCCAAAACCTTTCGGCAGAAGTTGTAGTTCAACCAGAGATATTCGAGTTTCCTTTGGAACTCTTGGGAAATCGCCGCCTGCCGTTGCGGGTCGTGCACGATGTTGGGAGTGTCGGAAACGCCGACAGGATCGAGATCGGGGTTGAGCATGACTTTGCCCTCACGCCTTTGTCTGGCCTTGAAATCAGCCCCGGCGGCGAGCCGATAGTAACCAACCGCTTGCTGGTCGTAGCGCTCCATTGATAACGCGGAACAATCATCGTCCGCAATTAGGTAATCCACAGAGGCTCCCTGTGGCCCGGTATTTTTGGAACGATTGTCCGCGAGCCGAGCGACTAGCTGTCTCGCCGAGTATCGGCCCCATCGGTGATTGCAGTTGCAGCGTCCGCAATGGATACGAGTTTGTCGCCCAATTGCTGTATCATGACAAATCGTCTGAGATGATCCGGGCCGCTCTCTGCTTTCGCTATTACCAGCTCCGGATGCGCATCTTCGATCAAAACGATCGCGCACATTAACAATCCGTCCAATGTCTGTTCCGCAGTCTCGCGATCGATCATCTGTCTGTCCTCATCCGAAGACGACACACGCTCTGTTTCGTGCCCAAGTCCAGTCCAGATCGAGAATATGTGAAACCGTGAGGTTGGCTATTCGAGAAGCTGGCTCGCGGTCACACCAAGAGGCCGGGCAAGCTTTTCGATGATTGTGATCGTTGGGTTACGCGCACCGCGCTCTATATCCGAAATATAGGTGCGATGAATGTCCGCCTCATGCGCAAAGGCTTCCTGACTCCACCCCTTCTCTTTTCGGTATCGGCGGACATTTTCCCCGAGGCGTTTACAGATATCCATGCACGTCAAGAGACGCGTATGTCGCCGATCAATCTACAGACGATCAGTGACATTTAGGTTGACTGTTCGCGCGCTCCAAGCAACCATCATGTCACTTATTGTATACAAC
>NZ_QRDP01000009.1 GCF_003385775.1 Parasphingopyxis lamellibrachiae | reverse complement strand
GAATGGCAGAGCAAGACCTATCATGTTCTCGTTCTCGATGATGGGTTCGAACATGACGGTAGGCACTACACGAGCCTCAGCCAGATCGCCCGGGCGATCACTGGCGCACATTGGTCAGGACCGCGCTTCTTCGGCTTGAAGAAACGCAAGGCACCGCCCAAGCGAGGCAAGGCCAATGGCTGAACGGAAGCGCTGTGCCATCTACACCCGTAAATCGACCGAGGAGGGTCTTGAGCAGGACTTCAACAGTCTCGATGCCCAGCGCGAGGCATGCGCCGCCTATATCCTCAGCCAGGCTGCCGAAGGCTGGGAACAGGTCGACGAACACTATGACGACGGCGGCTGGTCGGGTGGCAGCATGGAAAGGCCTGCGCTCAAACAGCTGCTTGCAGATGTGGAAGCTCGCAAGATCGACATCATCGTCGTCTACAAAGTCGACCGGCTCACCCGCAGCCTCGCGGACTTCGCCAAAATCGTCGATATCCTGGATGAGAGGGAGGCATCGTTTGTCAGTGTCACACAGGCGTTCAACACGACCAACTCGATGGGCCGCCTTACACTCAACATCCTGCTGTCCTTCGCCCAGTTCGAGCGGGAGGTCACCGGCGAGCGGATCCGCGACAAGATCGCTGCATCGAAGAAGAAGGGAATGTGGATGGGAGGGCCGGTCCCGATCGGATACCGTCTCGAAGAGCGGCATCTTATCGTCGCGCCTGAGGAAGCTAAAACGGTTCGCATGATCTTCGAGCGTTATCGTGAACTGCGATCAATCTCACGCTTGGTCGATGAGCTGGCAGGGCAGGGTGTCAAAACAAAGGAACGCACCTACAGAAATGGCAAGATCGTCGGCGGCATTCCGTTTGCCAAAGGCTCGCTGGCGCATCTTCTCAAAAATCCGGTCTACACTGGTAAAGTGCATCACAAGGGCAATTTGTTCGATGGGATGCATGAGGCGATTGTAGATCAGGCACTGTGGAGCGAAGTCAGGTCGATTTTCACAGCCAATGGTGCTGATCGAAAGCTTGGCAAGAAATCACACAACCCCAGCTTGCTGACTGGAATGCTTACCGATCCCGATGGACGGCCCATGACACCTGTGCATGGATGCCGGGGACCCAAGCGCTACCGCTATTATGTGACCAGGTATGCGACAGGAGAGATTAGCAGTGACCCATGGCGCGTGCCCGCCGCAGAACTTGATAGGTTGGCCACCCAACTTATACGCAATTGGCTGCGCAGGTCCCGGAAGCCAGGTCTGGCTGAAGAAATGGCCGAGACTGAACAGCTGGCCTCAGCGTTTGCCGATCTTCCGCTGGTTGAAAAGAGGAGGGTTTTGCTCGAGAGGCGGCTCCGCTTTCGTCTTCTGGAAAATGCGATCACGATCAGTGCGGAGGGTGATAGTCCGGCTAATCAGCTATCGTTGCCCGCGCAGATGGTGAGGCGCGGCTGTGAGACCAAATTGTCGTTGCCGCCCGATGATAGACCGGTATCCGCACCGGACCCGGTTCTGCTCAAACTGCTGGCCCAGGCGCACGCAGCACAACAGATGGTAATCGATGGTCATGCTGCGCCTAACATCGAGCGATACAGTAAGGGGCACATATCCCGGCTGCTTCGCATCAGCTGGCTTGCGCCAGATATCGTCTCTGCAATCGTGGAAGGCCGCCAACCCAAAGTGTTGACCGGGCGACGTCTGCTCCGAGCCGCCGGGCTTCCTATGGACTGGGCGGACCAGCGCAAATTTCTGGGATTCGGCTGAATCTCGACAACAACCCTATGTGCATCTGGTGCCGCCCAATTGGGCGTTAGAGATATTCTCTCAAATTGGACCGATATCGCGACGCCAATATGGTCTCAGCGTTTGTCAGACACCTTGCATGTCCGGCTAACTTCCTGAAACTTCGCCTCTATTTGCACCTCAGTGGGCGGAAAGTGCGGCCATGTCAGATTCGGAGGACTGTGTGGTGCCAGATGTACGACTCGAATTCACGACCTAGCTGGCTTCGTTGTGCCAAATTAAGCGCGTAATATCCGAGGGTTACAGGCGCGCGTTCGATGAAGAGACCGGTTCGCAGCGGCTGGGTGCAGGTTTGAATGCGATCATGAATTCGTTCCATGCGCTTGATGACGGGACGTTCCGTCTCGTAGCTGTTCCCATGGAGAGAGAGCATGACAGATCAGAAGGCACCTACTCGGCGCAGAGTATTCGACCTCGTAGGCGAGAGCCGGACGACCCGCGGCGGGATTGAGCGCCAAACCGTGCTGCTAGCGGCAGAACCAGGTGAACCGATCGCGCTCGTGCGAGATCCCGAAAATCCATATGACAAGAATGCTGAGCTGGCCTGCCTTGGGGAGCACGACCTAGGCTTCATTGGCCGGGAGGATGCAACCGTAATAGCGCGGGCGCTCGATGCCGGCTTGAGCTACCAAGCTCGAATTCATGAGATCACAGGCGGTGTTGGTGAAGCTAGGCACTATGGCGTGCGGATCAGCATTGCTTGGATCGGCCAAAGCCTACCAGCCTTCAGGCCACGCGATGAACGACAAGAACGCTCTCGGGAAAAGAAGGCGGCGGCCCTTGATCGGAGCCGCGATCCGAACGGCAGTTTTGAGGCAGCAGAGCGACAAGGTTGCTCGCTATTACTCTTGGGAATTCTGGCAATCGCCTCGCTCGTTATCGCTGGCGATCAATTACTCGCACGGTCGACGACCAGCGACGTTCAGGCACTCGAATCAGCCGGGGTGACTGTCAATATCCGCTGAAAGTGGCCCGTTACAGGAGCTGCAAGAATTCTAGCCAGAAAGTCTCGCGTAGCATCTGCGATCCGGCTTTTGGGGGGTGAGAGACAGTCGCCCGATTCTCTCAATGTATTCCGACACAAAGCGGTCTCTGAGATTGCAGAATGAATCGCATAATAGGGCTAAGGGGCGGTAATTGCGCCTCAATTCGCCGAGTTAATGCGCAGGCTAAGTTATTGATTTGGAAGGATAAACTGTGTGGTGC
>NZ_QRDP01000008.1 GCF_003385775.1 Parasphingopyxis lamellibrachiae | reverse complement strand
TATACGGCGCCGCCGACACCTGAGCCCGGAGACATGATCATCCAGTCATGGGACACCGCGTCTAAGGAAGGCGCTCTAAACGACTGGTCTGTTGGCATAACCGCTCTGAAACGCAAGAATGACCTCTACATCCTTGATGTATTTCGGGCGAAGCTCTCCTTCCCAAAACTCAGAAGCAAAGTGATCGGTCTGGCTCGGCACCATAAGGCGCGGGTGCTTCTGATTGAGGATGCTGCCAGCGGCACCCATCTCCTCCAGCAGCTGCGGCACGATCAGCCTCGGGGCGTACCGCGCCCTATTCGTATCAAGCCCGACGGTGACAAGCTCACGCGCATGTCTGCACAGTCGCACCAGATCGAAGCGGGTCAGCTATTACTGCCGGTTGATGCTCCCTGGTTGGCAGCCTTTGAGCATGAGATTTTGGGATTCCCGGGTACGAAGCATGATGATCAGGTCGATGCCCTGGCGCAGCTTTTGGGGTGGAAGGGCAAACAGTCCGGACGGCGTTATACGGTAGCCGGGCCGAGATATTGTATTGATGGCAAATGGAGCGGAGGAGGCGTGTATTGAGCTGGGTGCGGGGTTAGCGTTTCTGTGCCGATTCCGAATTCTGCGCCTGTTGGGTTCGGGGTTTTGGCGGTTTCTTTCCGAATGTCACCACTGAGCCGCCGCTAAATGGGGGAGGGGCTTGCCATTTCTTTACAGGCATGACGATCTCCTTGTCTGGTTCGCGATAGTGGTCGTCGATCGTGGACCAAGCCAGTCAATTTAAGTTGTCGGCGGGAAAGGGTTGCTGCTTCAGTCTTAACCGTCACTTTTTGGGCCGTTTGCTGAACGGCCGGTTCTGGGAAACAGCGCCGCGAAAGCGGACGCTCAATCTTGCAATTGCGGTGATATGCCTCTCAAAGGACCTTTCAGCGTTCTCCTTATTCCTGTAGCGCCAACAGCGCGTCTTCCGCATTCACGCCTGAAATTCCGGGAACCTGGAAAGCAAAAGAATGAGTCGAACTGGGATCGTAATGCTCGAACAACATGAACTTTTTCACTCAAGTGATGATCGAACCGTCTCAGAGCCTGACCGCTCAAACAAGCTTACCATCCGAGTTGAAGGGAAAGCATTAGAAACGACAGAAGTTTTTGCTGCATACTGGCGGTTCGCTGCGGAACGGCAGCAAATTTTCGCCAAGAGATTGAAAGGCACTAACGACCCAGCACTGACCGACGACTCCGTGCTGTGCATGTACCGTTTCACGAATTCCTATCGAGCATCTGACAGGGTCAGCCAATTCCTCCTTCGCAATGTGATTTGGAATTCCAAGCAGGAATGGTCTGACGAAGACGTCTTCTATCGAACGCTTTTGTTCAAATTGTTCAACAAGATCGACACGTGGGAAGCGCTTGAGCGAGAAGTCGGAGAGCTCACGTGGGCGCGATATGACTTCGGCAAGCTCGACACCTTCTTGTCGCGCCGCCAAGCTTCGGCGAAGCGCAATTATTCAGCCGCGTACATTATGCCCTCTGCGGGGACGGCATTCGGACACAAGAGCAAGCACGCGAATCATCTGCGCCTGCTGGAATGGATGATCGCGGAGGATTATCCAAGACGTCTCCGGAATTGTCAGAACATGGGTCAGGCCTTCGACCTTATGATCGCAGCTCCTTCAGTGGGTCCGTTCCTTGCCTACCAGTTTGTGACGGACATCAACTATTCAACGCTGACATCATTCTCCGAGATGGAGTTCGTTAAGGCTGGCCCGGGAGCATTGGATGGAATTGCGAAGTGCTTCAAATCGACCAACGGCGTTTCACCCGAAGCCATAATCAAGCACGTGGCCTTGCACCAGGATCGGTACTTCGATCTGTTTGAGATCGATTTCCCATCACTTTGGGGGAGGCCCCTTCAGCTAATTGATTGCCAAAATCTTTTTTGCGAAACCTCGAAGTATGCGAGGGTCGCGTTCCCTAAAGTCGATGGCAGCTCGGGAAGGACCCGCATCAAGCAAAAATTTGCTCCAGCCGGCCGACTACCGCTTCCATTCTACCCGCCAGATTGGGGGCTGAACGAGAAGATCAATATTGAGCTTGGAAAGGTGTGACGGGTATGTCCGGAGGTGTAAATTCCAAACGTCTGGCCGTTAAATTCACTCCAACGACGCCGCCTTTATGCTTTTTGAGGAGCTGGAATACGCGATAGCCTTCTCGAATTGCCAACTCCCATTCCCAGTACTTATTGGCATAGACCTCGTGCCCGATCGTTAGTCCACGGACGGTTTTGAGGAGCGAGAACGGAATTTCTTCGCCTTCGGGAAACAAGGGGCGATCATAAGGCGTGAGATCAGGATGCAAGTGCTTGGCCCGCTGCGCGGCTTCCCAATGCACGTGCTTGATCACCAGTTCCTCGACCACAGCAGACCGTCCGCCATCTTCATTCTGCTTGGTTTCCGAGCAGTGGGTTCGTTTGATCTTCATTAAGTCGCGGAGGACCGGTGACCAGCCCAAGACGGCCGCATTCGCCAAATGGATGACATCGTGGAAGCGGTACCCATCCTTGATCGAATACTGGTCGCGGAGCGGATCTCCGGCCCGGTCCTCACCTAAATAGATCTCAACCGTATCGGCGCTGACTGAACGGAACTCAACTTTGAAATAGCGAGGAATCTGCTGTCCTTGTGGAGCAAGTCGATCGTGGAGCGGCGTAGCCTCACCATCATTTCGCCGCGCATTGGCTTTGTCGATGTTTTCCGATGCGACCTTGTTCATGTCGATCTTGTATAGGGATGCGATAGCGCAGAGGTGCCAAGCAATTTCGCCCAAAACCACTTCAGTTGATCGGTCATTCAGCTCTGTGTTCAACTCGGTCTCAAAGTCAGGCAAGAATTCTCGCATCAATTGAGCCGAGAGTTGTGTTAGAACAGCAGCGCAAACCTTGAGGAGAGTGTATTTTTCTGTGCGAGCAGTTCGAAACGCCAATCCTTGATAGTCCAATAAGGTGCGCTGTCGCTTGGTTCTGAATGCATCTGCTCCTTCGAGAAACGCTTGAACCTCTTCGTCAGAAAACAATTCTCGAATTCGTCCGCCTCGCTTAGCCTGATCAGTTACCTCGCTCTGCAAGTGCCGGATGTTTGCGATCAAGATATCTAGATTACTATCCAATCCCTCGATTTTGGCGAGAGCGAACGCATACCACATGGCGTCGCCGATCTCTTCCTCGAGTTCAGCCTTGGCCAAAGGCGATGACAGTACACCACCTTCTTGCAACCAGTTCTTCTTGATCGCTGAGATCACTGAACCCAGTTCACTTGCGAGACCAAGGACTGCGATTTCTCGGGGATTAGCCTCTGCGCGCTTTTCCACATTGGCCTTTTTGGAAATCTGATCGGTCTCTGCGACAGACTTCGCGTACCGCTCGATCAACATGCGACTGCTCCCGTTTCAAGTAGCTTCCGCACTTTCTTGTCGTGAAACCAATCGGTTGGTTCACTGATCAAGCCACGAGCTGGGAGGCTCTGGAGCCACTCTATGAAGGCCTCTTTTCGATCTTCACTTTTGACCGCATACACCTCGCCAATGCCGCTCTTGATGAACTCGTTGAATTGCTCCGGCGGGCGGGGCCCATTACCGCCCCAGTACGCGAAGTCTCTCCCGATCAGGACGCGGTCAGTACGTCCCGTGTCGCGCTTGAGGTTGCCTTTCCCGATCACGGTGCCTTGTTCTCCATGGAAAGAGTGTTCTTGGATCCACTCGCCGGTCTCGGGGTCGCGATGATAGATATTATCGCCAAAATTGAGCATTAGTGAGCCACCGAGCCGTGGACGTTTTTTCTCGAACTCTGGCTCGCGCCAATACTGATCAAAGCCAATAATCTCGTCGACAAGCATCCAATAGATTATCTTGCCGCTCAGTCCATATTCGGCCGGCCCATAGCCTACGATCACGTCGCCGATTTCGGCCCCTTTACGGATACGGGGTTTGCAACACGCTAGCGTGCAAACTTTGAAGAATGGATTGGGAGCGAAACCCTTATCGTGGTCGATGACGTACCGGTATAGACGCCTCGGTCGCTTATTCGCACTCATTGGGTTCAACCTCATTGGGATCTGCTTCTTCACCATCGGGTGTGAGGAAGGCATGCTCGCAGTCAGAGCCAAGTTCATCTTTCAGCTTTTTTGGATCCCATGGAATCTGGGCAGTGCTGTACTTCGCGGCCGCCAGATGAATTCCAGTCTGAGCCTGACCTGGCGCCCACAGCCCCACAATATTGCAAACGCCCTCTTTGGCAGCGGCAAATGCAGTTTCGTCCATTAGATTGCTGCGTAGTTGGTCGTCTTGCAAGACAAGCACGACCGCGTCTCGCTCGGTCATTGCTCCAAGATCGTCGGCTTGATTGACGATCCTTACCGTAGAGAGATCAATCTCGGCTGCGGACAACACCTGAAGTATGTCCGTGTCTGTCAGCGCTCCGTTCTCTGCTTGCGTCACAAATACGCGACGCTGCTCGTTCTGGCTCATCGAATAAGCCTCCTCATTGCGCCGTAATTGTGGTGTTGCCAGTTCGTTACGAAGCAGATAACGCAAGCGTGTTCAGGGCAGGTTATCCGAATGGCGGTGTCCCTCCGGGCGGCGCTTGCACCTTTGGGAATTCTGCTTGGCAGCGGGGCCGATTAATCGGCCCCGCTAGCCTTTATGATGCCTCCTCGAAATGTTGACGGACCTCATTCGAGCCGACGAACTGCGACAGAAGCCGGTAGTTACCAGTCTCTCGTCGCACCCGACCTGCAACGATGGCAGGATGGACATTCACTGACTGTGCGAAGGCCATCACGCGGAATGGTGTAGCCTTCGACAATAAGTCGGCGTCGGACCATTTGTTTGTCGGGATGAGTGCCTCCTGCGCGAGCAGATCCGCTTCCTCTTCAACTGACCAGTCTTCAGAATGGTCAGTGGGATCTAACTTAAGATCATCGATAAAGAAGTCGTGCTCGTCCTTGAGATGCCTCCAGACGTGGACAGCCTCATGAAGAAGGCAGAACCAGAAATTGTCGAGACGATCGAAGCGAAGACTAAGGCCAATTACAGGGACCTGTTCCTTTGTTCGCATTGCGGCACCGTCGAGATATGTTTTTGGTAGATGTCTAGCGTAAACAACCGCTACGCCCTTTTGAGCCAACGCTTCGACGGCACGCTTTGGCCCGTCCGGGAGACGACTCAGAGTGGCCAAGAATCGGAGGAAGTCCTGATCGATTGCTCCTTCATGATACGTTGCTGGGAGCTTCCGTTCGCGGGCCTTCGCCAAAACATAGAGACACCAAGCTTGTAGCGCATAGGGGTCCATGCTGGCATTTTGGCGTGTAGAGTCATTCTTACGGTACAATGCTTGTGGCACCGCCCGCATGCCGCCGGCTTGCTGGAGAAGACCCGCCATTAGCTCCTCGGCAGACTTCGCTGCACGCGTGGTGGTCTCAAGCCATCCGCGCTTCAGCAGTTCTTTTATAGGGAAACGATCCCAGCGAACTTCCTTGGTGGACTCTTGAAGGTCAACAACATTTGTGTCGCCAATCAGAACCTCTGCCGGGATGCCCAAATGGGCGTTCAGCGCACGGATCATCTTGAGCGTGAGCGTGCGTTTTCCTGAAAGGACCTCAGAAACTTTAGCGCGACTCCCAATATAAGGTACCAAGTCAGCCTGGCTCAAATTGGCTTGCTCCATGCGGAACTGAATGGCCTCGATCGGAGACGGCAGATCGATTGGGTAGTGCTCGTCCTCATAAACCTCAATCAGTGTCGTCTGCACGTCCAATTCATCACGCAAATCGCCGCTCACTGGATTCGACATGAGGTAATCGACGCGCGCCAGAGCAGCGTCGTAATCAGCATCATTTCGAATTGGACGTACGTTGCTCATTAGATCTCCTCCACATCGATCTTATCGTAGTCGGAGTGCGTGCCGATAAATCTGATGAAAATAATGCCAGCTTGGTAATCTATGCGGACAACCAAACGGAATTTGTTGCCCGCGATATTGAAGACCACTCGATTGTTCCCGACTATGCTCGCGTTTCGATACTGCTCCTTGATGTCAGCTGGCGTTTGCCAGTCCATGCTTCTTGCTTCGTGATACCAGCTATCAAGCGCAGCCTTCGCACCAGGGTTAGCGTCTCCGAACTCACGTAGTGTGCGCCGTGCAATGATTCGCATTCACGCCCCCTATGTACCCAAATTGGGAACAATGTCAAGTGCTCCCAAAACGGGAGCTCTGAATAGATGGTTTGATGTATATATCGGCGAACGCGCGCCGAGGCTCAACGTCTTTGCGGCCTATAGGAGCGTTTTTCCCCAGAAAGTCAGTCACAAGTCCGAACACTACCGGGAATGCGGCATCTCATCAAAAGGGCATTACGCTGATTGCCCAGTCGAACGAACTCCAACGTCTCTGTCGAAGAGCCGTCCGGAGCGAGAATATTTTGACGTGGTTGCATTGCATCGGAGACCCAGTTCGGATCCGGCAGAAACAACATCCGTCTGCGCTGTCCCATTTGAGGGCTAACATCGATTAGGCCGCCGGTCTTGTTTTGCCAGACTGCGTGATGCTCTGCCTCAAAGTATCGATCCGGGATATGCCAAATCGCCCAGCCATGAAGTTTGGAGCCACCGCTTCTCGCGATTTTTCGATCGACGTTCTCGAAGCAGAATGATGTCGCGCTTCTCCGAAGGGGCACAGAGGTGATGAAAACGGGTTCAGTAGGTGCGATCGAGCGGCAAAACTCGCGGATCGCATCCGTTATTGAGCTTGGCACAGTATTAGGGGTTGTCTGCATGCAATTCTCGAAACTCTGCCGTTCGGACACCGCTTAGCTCGGCTCCTTCCGGCAAATACGGTGGGCGCGCGCAAATTGTGCATGGACGGACTTCGATGTCTAGCAGCTCGACGCACAACCGTTATCTATGCTTCTCGTTCCGGTGACCGCTATTGGGTCAGTGCGTCCACTTGCCTAAGGTCTGAATTGAGGGCGCAAAGCCGACATTCTAACTGGACTAGTTGCGTGGGGTGAGCATTGCTGTTTGGCACATGGTTGCCGCTTGGCCCGGAGGGGTCGGCGGCTTGGGTCAGTGCAAGGCCGGATGGTCCGGCTTGCGCCGGAGACCTACCATGAAGACATCAACCAAACCCACCAACAAAACCAAGACCGCAACCGTTGCACGCATGCTGCGCCGCGAAAAGGGCGCTACTCTAACTGAGATCGAGAGAACAACCGGCTGGAAGCCGCACAGCTGCCGTGCTTTTCTGAGTGGTATCCGCAAGACCGGCGCAACACTCGCCAAGGAAGAACGCCCCGATGGCAAGACTGCCTATCGTATTACGACCGAGGCAGATCAATGTCAGGCTTGAGCGCCGCCGACCTCCCGGCCATGTCGCCGGCCGAGTTGCGGGCAGCGTGGCGCGAGCAGTATCGCAAACCCGCGCCAGACATCGGTCCCGACCTCCTTCGCCGCGGCATCGCATGGCGAATACAGGCGCGCGTTCATGGCGGGCTGCCAAGATCGACAACCCGAGCGATCGAGAAGGCGCAGCGGCGACTGGAGCGCACAGGCTCGGTATCCTCACCCCGCGACCTCGCGATCAAACCTGGGACGCGGCTCGTTCGCGAATGGCAGAGCAAGACCTATCATGTTCTCGTTCTCGATGATGGGTTCGAACATGACGGTAGGCACTACACGAGCCTCAGCCAGATCGCCCGGGC
>NZ_QRDP01000007.1 GCF_003385775.1 Parasphingopyxis lamellibrachiae | reverse complement strand
TATACGGCGCCGCCGAAATCTGAGCCCGGAGACAAGATCATCCAGTCATGGGACACCGCGTCTAAGGAAGGCGCTCTAAACGACTGGTCTGTTGGAATTACCGCCCTGAAGCACAAGAATGATCTATACATTCTTGACGTTTCTCGGGCGAAGCTCTCCTTCCCAAAACTCAGAAGCAAAGTGATCGGTCTGGCTCGGCACCATAAGGCGCGAGTGCTTCTGATCGAGGATGCCGCCAGCGGCACCCATCTCCTCCAGCAGCTGCGGCACGATCAACCCCAGGGCGTGCCGCGCCCTATTCGTATCAAGCCCGACGGTGACAAGCTCACGCGCATGTCTGCGCAGTCGCATCAGATTGAAGCGGGTCAGCTATTGTTGCCGGTTGATGCTCCCTGGTTGGCAGCCTTTGAGCATGAGATTCTGGGATTCCCGGGTACGAAACATGATGATCAGGTCGATGCACTCGCGCAGCTGTTGGGTTGGAAGGGCAAACTGTCCGGACGGCGTTATTCGATAGCGGGGCCGAGATATTGTATTGATGGCGAATGGAGCGGAGGAGGCGTGTATTGAGCCGGGTGCGGGACTAGCGTTTCTGTGCCGATTCCGAATTCTGCGCCTGTTGGGTTCGGGGTTTTGGCGGTTTCTTTCCGAATGTCACCACTGAGCCGCCGCTAAATGGGGGAGGGGCTTGCCATTTCTTTACAGGCATGACGATCTCCTTGTCTGGTTCGCGATAGTGGTCGTCGATCGTGGACCAAGCCAGTCAATTTAAGTTGTCGGCGGGAAAGGGTTGCTGCTTCAGTCTTAACCGTCACTTTTTGGGCCGTGTTCTGCCCGTCAGATTTCAGGCGTAGATATCGGAAATGCAGACATTGGAGAGGACTGCCACCTCAGGCAGTCACCACGTCAACGCCAGGCGTTGCTCTCGGAAATCAGTCACTGGAATTTGGCCGATAACGAGAAACTGCTCGGAACATTTCACTCGCCGGTCAAACAGTGATAATGCTGCGGAACATAAATCGAACATGCGGCGGTGCGCTATGGCCAAGAACATAATGATATTCTCCGACGGCACGGGGCAGATCGGCGGTCTCAAACCCGACCAGCGTCTTTCCAATATCTACAAGATGTACCGGGCTATGCGCCCGGGTCCGGATTCACCGATCAGGCCTTCCGAACAGGTCGCATTTTATGATCCAGGCTTGGGCGTAGGAGAAGTCGGCGGGTTGACCTTCAAGCGGGTGAGAAAGGCACTGGAAGCCGCCGTGGGCACCGGTATCGACGACAATGTGGTCGATTGCTACGAAAAGATCATCTCTTACTATCAGCCGGGCGACAGGATATTCCTCTTCGGGTTTTCCCGAGGCGCCTATACTGTTCGGGCGGTGGCGAATGTCATGAACTTGTGTGGCGTGCCGACCGAAATGCCCGATGGCAGCCTGGTTCCGAGCGCGGGACCAAAGCTTCGCAAGATCGCCGAAGACGCAGTGAGATATGTCTACAATCACGGGGCTGGTTATCCGCGTGGCCATGAAACCTATGCAGCGCAACGCGAAGAAAAAGGTAAACGTTTTCGCGCCAAATATAAGAGCGCTCCAACTGGCGGCAAACCCGATGTTCAAGGAAATGTGCAGCCGGACTTTATCGGTGTGTTTGACACAGTCGCTGCACTCGGCAGTGGTAAAGTAACTTGGATGACGCGGATCAGTTTTTTAGCCCTGCTGACGTTACTGACAGCGGCCATCTGCTTTTCCTGGACACTCTGGGTCACCGCCCCGCTCGGCGGGTTGCTGGCATTGGCGGCCTATTGGTACGCCAAACTGTTCAAAATCCAATGGAAGTATTTCTCTCCTCATCCCGAGAAACCGTTAAGCTTCTCCGATCCCCGCGATTGGTACGCGATCTGGAAAAATGGCCACCGCGCGGTCTGGAATAAAAAATATTACGACCAATGGCTCGATAGCGACGTCGGCCATGCGCGCCACGCGCTCTCGATCAACGAAGATCGGGCGGATTTTCCGAGAGTGAAATGGGCAAGTCGAGAGGAGGTGGAGAAAAACAAGAACAAGGATCCGGTGTGGCTCAATCAGGTCTGGTTTGCAGGCTGTCACAGTGATGTAGGTGGCAGCTATCCGGAACCGGAATCACGGCTCAGCGACATTGCGCTCGACTGGATGATGAAGGAACTCGCGAAATGTTTTTCGGACGTACAGGTGCGCGAAGATATCCTGATTCGCTCACCTGATCCGCTGGGACTGCAACATTCGGAGAACTATCTGATCAATAAGGGAGTTTTCAAGTTGCGTTGGAAAAAGGGACCGCGCGAAGTCGAAAGCCTGTTCAGGTTTCATTCGTCGGTCGTTGAACGCCTCGAAGCCAGCGCCGTGCCGCAGAGCGGAGAGATGAAACCCTATCGCCCGACGCAATTGGCAAAGCATCCGCAGGCTGAAAAGTTTTACGCCAGCGCGGCAAATGGCCATGACAATACATGAATCGACTGCAATGGCTGGCACTTCAAATTACGCCAAGACTTTGCATTCCGCTGCCGATCTTTTCTGGGAACGCGGCGAATGAAGATATGGAAAGTCCAGTTCCGGGTGTACTAAATTCTAACGTACCGATCGGCGGCTATTGGGCTACGATACAGCTCAAGCGATCAACCGTTCAGATGCGAACGCTAAGGGCCACATGTCGGCTCCCCGACTTCGCTCATTCGTTCAGGTCGGCCAACGGCCGCCGTCAACTTGGCCGGCCGTCACCCGGACGGGCCGAGATCCAACAATGGGCTCGGTGACGACCGGCGCAGCCGGGCGAAAAATGGGACGCGGTCGCGCGGGGCTACCCGCGCGAAGTGCCATTACCAATTGCGAAAGACCAGTTCCGCCCCCGACTGCGTTTGGATGCCAATGGAGCGCTAATACTTTGTGGCAATCAAGCCGTGCGAAGCAGGAAGGGCGGCGGGCCAAGCGTTTTTACCGCATGAATGAGGATGAACACCTGATGCGTCTGCGTGAAGGATTCGGCGACGCAATCGTGCCGATCCCCATTGCGATCGACCAGCGCGGTCTGGCGCTTGCCCGATGACTTGCGCCCCGCCACCGGGATGAAGCGCCCGAGTTCATCGTCGGGCGTGTAAACGGCGGACCAGGGGTGCTCGCCGAACGCGGCAAGAAAGCTGTTCGACGCGATGACCCGGCGAAGCGTGCATCGAAATCCGTCGCCTTCGATCAATTCGGGCGGGTTCAGCACGAGGACAACGCAGCATTTGTCGTGCTTGGAGACATATTGTCGGATCGACGAATAAAGCGACGCATCGAATTTCTTGGCCAGCTTGATCGGAGTCCAGATGCTGAACTTCTCGTCAGCGGCCATGTGATGGAACGCGTCGTTCTGAAACAGGACCTCGGATGCGAACACATTCGCTTCGCGGTCGAACAGGTCGGCAGATTGCGGATCGAGGGCCTGGTCGCAATCCTCAACCAGCTTGTACATCGCGCGCTGCCACGGAAGAAAGCCGTGGCCGGCTTCGTGGAGGGTAACGAAGCGCTTCTTCACCGGCATCAGCAGCTGATCGAGAAAGATCAGCCCGGCCGCGGCATCGAACAGCCCTATGACCTTGGACAGAGCACGCTTGATGGCGTCGCCCGCATTGTGGCGCATTTTTGCAAGAAAGCCCTCGTTGAGCACATCCTCTTTAACCTCTTCGACTTTCGCGACGGCAAGGATGTCGTGGATCGGCGTGGGAAGCACGCCGAGCGCGCCTGCTTCTCGCAGCGCGCGCTCCGCCTCCTTGCGGATTTTCGCCAACTGCACCGGTGTCAGGCTGCAGTCGTCAGGCCGCCGGGTCATTTGTTGCGGTGCCAGCGGACATAAGCGAGATGGTCCAGCAAGGCCTGCTCCTCGTCCTGAGTAAGGTTATCGATCGCGAAGGTCGCGGCTCGTCCGTGTTTGGCGCCCTCGGGACGGTCCTTCGAGGGAGCAATATATCCCGCGCGTTCCATCAGAGTCTCATACGGCACCCCGAGCGCGGTCGACAAAGCGTACAGAATATGGGGCGAAGGCTTGTTGATCTTGCCAGTTTCCAACTGGCTCAAATAGGCATTGCTTACTTCTTTCCCGGTCGCCTCTTCGACGTTCCGGAGCGACAGATCGAGGCCGAGCCGAACACTTTTGAGATATCGGCCCAGTGCGTCCGTGCTCCTCGCATCGGCAGTTTTCTCATCGCTCATCTGGTCTCCTTGCTTGAGTGCGCCGAACTCGCAATCCGACGCATGACTCCTAGTTCGGATCGCTAATAACGTCAAGCGCCGCTAAGTTAGTGCTTGACAAATTTAGCATGCGTAGCGATATTAGCGGAACCGGCAAGGGCGCCGGCACACAATGGAGTTGTTCGAATGTCCCAGATTGCAGAAGCCACGCTCCGCCGTGGCAAAGACCGTTACAGCATCGAAGTCGCCGATGCGTCGCTGACCTACCGTACCGTCCAGATCGACGACCTCACGCTTACCGGCTTGCAGATGGCGCGCGCGGCAGGCTTCAAGCCCCCCGACGATGCCGTGGTGCTGCAGGTCGCCGCCGACGGGTCGCTCGACCTCGTCGAACCGGACAATCCGGTCGATCTGCGGCACCAGGACGGCCGCTTCGTAATCGTCGATTCCGATCGGCTCTATTTCTTCAAGCTGAGCGGCGACCGGTTCGAATGGCCCTGCCGGGTGGTGACCGGCGGGCTGATCCGCAAGCTGGGCGCAGTGCCTCCGAACCTAGCGATCTATCTCGAACAGGTCGATCGACCCGACCGCCGCATCGACGATCATGATCTCGTCGATCTCGACGCTGAGGGCACCGAATCCTTCATCGCCCACAAGGCGGTGTGGAAGCTAAATGTCCACGGCGTCGTGATCGACGTCGCCGCGTCGACCATCACGGTGCGCGACGCGATGGAGCAGGCCGGCTTCGACACGACCAAGCCGTGGCACATGTTCTTCAAGGTGGTGGGTCAGCCCAAGCAGCCGGTCGAGCTCGACACCGTGCTCGATCTTGATACGCCGGGCATCGAAAAGCTCCGGCTGACTCCGAAGAATGTCGACAATGGTGAGGCGCCGCCGGCGCCTCACCGCGAATTCGCGCTGCTTGATGTCGATACGGTTTATCTTGATCGACTAGGGCTGAGGTGGGAGACGATCGTCGAGGCGGACCGCCGGTGGCTGCTGATTCATGGCTACCGGGTGCCTGCCGGCTACACCAAGACCCAGGTGCGCCTCGCACTGGAGATCCCGCCCGCCTATCCTGGTGCGGCGATCTACGGCTTCTATGCTTATCCGCCGCTCGCGCTCGCGTCGGGGCGCGAGATTCCAAGCACGCAGCTGCGCGGAACGCTGCTCGGCGTCGAGTTTCACGGCTGGTCGCGCTATCGCGGGCCGTCGGCACCCTGGGACGCGGCCACCGACAATGTCGTGACGCAGCTCGGGCTCGTCGAAGCCGCGTTGGTCAAGGAGGTTGGCGAATGACCCCGGGCACGACGCTCTCGCTCGCCGGCGTGCAGCACTGCATGCTCCACGACCATCTCTTTCCCGGCGACGGCCGCGAGGCGGCCGCCATCCTGCTGTGCGCAACCACCCCGGGACCGCGCTTCAAGCTCGTCGTGCAAGACGTCCTCCTAGTGCCGCATGCCGAATGCGCGCGGCGCGAGCGGGACGCGATCACTTGGCCCGGCGCCTATCTCGAGGAGGCGATCGATCGCGGCGAGAGCGAAGCGCTCACAATCGTCCTGCTCCATTCCCATCCCGGCGGCCTGTTCGCCTTTTCGGAGATCGACGACGCCAGTGACCGCGTCACAATCCCGTCCCTGTTCCAGGCCTATGGCGAACAGCATGGATCGGCGATCATGACGCCGGACGGCGCGGTGCGGGCACGGCTCTACGCCTCCGACCTCGTGGCCGCGCCGGTCGATCTGGTCACTTGCGCGGGCGACGATATTGCGTTCTGGTGGGGCGACGCGGCCTTCTGCGCGGCGCCGTTTGTCGGGCCGGTGGCGTTCACCGGCACCATGACCGCCGAGCTTGACCGACTGCACGCCGTCGTGATCGGCGTGTCGGGGACCGGATCGATCCAGGCCGAGCAGGCCGCGCGGCTCGGTTTCGGCCGGGTGACGCTCATCGATTTCGACCGGGTCGAACACAAGAACTTGAACCGCATCCTCAACACGGCGACCGGGGACGCACAGGCCGCGCGCCTCAAGGTCGACGCCTTCGCCGATGCGATTGCCGCCTATCGCGGGCCGGGCGTGGCGCTCCCCTGCGCCGAGTCGATCAACAGCCGCGATGCGGTGCTGGCCGCCGCGCAGGGCGACGTGCTGTTCTGCTGCGTCGACAGCCTCGAGGCGCGCCATATCGCCGATCTGATCGCCGCGGCATTCCTTCTGCCGCTGTTCGACGTTGGGGTGGTCATTCCGGTACGCAAGATCCTTAACGGGCTCGCGATCGCCGATGCGGTGGGTCGGATCGACTATGTCCAGCCCGGCGGCGCCACGCTAGGCGACCGGCAGGTCTATTCGCCCGAGAGTTTGCGCGCCGAATATCTGCGCCGTGCGGCGCCTGCCGCGCATACCCAGGAGCTGGATGCCGGCTATATCAAGGGCGCCGTCGAGGAGGCGCCGGCCGTGATCACGCTCAACATGCGCGCTGCATCGGCATGCATGACCGAGTTCATAGCCCGCGCCTATCCGTTTCGGCTGGAGCCAAATCGTGGCTATGCCCGCACGATGTTCAGCCTGGCCGCCTGCGACGAGGATCATTTCCGCGAGGACAGCTTCGCCAGGGCGCGCAATCCCGTGTTCGCCCGCGGCGCGCGCGAGCCGCTGCTCGGCCTGCCCGCCCTTGCCAAGCCGAATACCGGGGGCACGAGATGAATCTACACCGCTGGTGGCGCAACAGCAAGGAGCGCTGGCGCCCATGGCGGCGGCTTCGGGTGGCCGATGGCGATACGCTGCCGGCCAGGCTGCCGAGCCGCGATCTCGTCGTCGCCCGCGACGATGGTGAGGACTGGAGTGTCGGCATGCGTTGCCCGTGCGGATGCGGTGATACGATCGAGCTCATGCTGGTCGCCGAGGCCGAGCCTCGTTGGTCGCTGACATTCGACCGGCGCGGCCGTCCCAACCTGTCTCCCTCGGTGTGGCGGCGCGCCGGCTGCCGGTCGCATTTCTGGGTTCGCGGCGGCCGCGTCGACTGGTGCGGCTAAGGTGTCGCGCGACCGGCGTATCATCCTGGCGCGTGCTGAACCCCAAGGCAACTTCACTCAGACAAGGTGTATCCTCGCCGGCTCGTCGCCGGCTTCCGAAGATCGGCCCGTCAACTGAAACAGGATACCGTCGAGCTCGCTGGTCGGTACATGAATCTCTGCGGCGATATGGTCGCGCGTGATCCGCTCGCGCCACAGCGCCGTGAAGATCTGCGGCCACAGCGCTGAGGATTCCCCCGGCAATCCCTCTGGCTCGCGGCGGCGATAGCCGCGGCTCGACATTTCGATGTTCAAGCTGCGGTTCTGCCAGTCGCTGACCACCCCGAGCTTGTGAAGCCGATAGGCGAGCGCTGCGACCGATACGCCCCAGCGCTTCTTCGCCGGGATGAGGCTGTCGAGGCCCGAGATATAGCGGATCCGGCTGGTTACGTCGTCCGCAGGCATCAGCAGTGCGGATGCGAACCGGTCGGCCTCGCTCTCCGCCTGGCGGCTGTCCTGGGGCGCGCCATGCTTGTGCATGACGAGATGCCCCAGTTCGTGCGCCGCGTCGAAGCGGCTGCGCTCGGCAGACTTGAACGTGTTGAGGAACACGAACGGCTGCTCGTCGCGCCAGCAGGAGAATGCATCGACATTGGCAGTGTCCTCGCAAAGCGAAAAGACCCTGACGCCCTTGGACTCGAGCAGCTTGATCATATTCGAGATCGGCAGCTGGCCAAGCCCCCACTGCGCGCGCACGATCTGCGCGGCAGACTCAGGGGTCGCATCACCGCGCACGTTCGGCACCTCGCTTTCCGGCAGGTTGAACCGCTCGGCGACCCAGTCGTGGAAAAGATAGGCGATCACGCCTGCGGACAGTGCGGCATCGCGCTCCTTTGCCGTCATCGATGACAGGCTGCGAAAGCTCGCCGCTTCGGCGGGCAGCTCGTCGACGTCTTCGGCATAGAAGAATGCCTTCGGGAACGACAGCGCCTGCGCCAGCGCCTCGACGGTTTCGATCTCCGGTTCGTTCGCACCATTTTCCAGGCGCGAGATCGTGATGGGCGACACGCCCACCGCACCGGCCAGCGCACGCGCGGTCAGCTTGCGCCGCTTGCGGCCAAGAATCAGTCGTTGAGGATTGAACACTGCGGCCATCAACCCTTTCGGGAGACGTTCACCTCATACTCGGCCGGCGGCTCATCGTCGTCCGCCAGCGGATCGGGACCGTCCCACTCGCCCTTCTGCACGAGCAGGATGCGCTCGTGAAATCCATCGAACTGCTCGTCGTTGATCGCGATCGGGCACGACAGCTCCGCGCATACATCGTCGCGATCAGCATGGACGAACAATATCCAGGTCGTCGCCGTCAGTTCGGCGACTTCCTTTTCCTTCCGTTCCTCGTCCTCGGCAAAAAGCTCAAATTGCCCAAGCTCGACCGCACGCGCTGAGCCGGCGCCTTTCCGGGATGTCGCGATGGGGTCATAGAGCGGATCACCCGCGCGATCGGCGTTCTGGAAGACGATCTTAATGCCGGTCTTCGGGTTATAGACCGATTCGATATTGTCGCGCCGGCAGATCTCCCAACCGAGCGGCAGGAAGACGCGGCGCAGATGCGCGGTGCCTTCGATCCAAGACTGGAGACCCCCTGCGCTCAAGGGATGATAGGACGTGGCATTCCGCCTACCGCCAACCGCAGCGCGGATAACGTCGAGGAGCGGCGGCTTGGTGGCGCCCAACTGCTCCAGCCGGGGCATAACCTCGGAATCTTCAGCGACAACGGTCATCAAATTCCCTCATGTTAAGTTTCGATGCCTCATATGCGGCTAAATATCTTAACATGCAAGCGCGAATCGAAGGCGCAAAGCAAATGGGGCACCGGTTGCCCGGTGCCCCTTAGAAATCGTCGGTCGGTACCCGATCTCCAGCTACTTGCCCTTACGACTTGGCCGCTGGTGGCGCTGCCCGATCCTACACTTCCTTATGAGAAGTGCCTCATATTTAAGGACCGCAAGGTGTACGTGCGGTCCGTGTAGGGTTCGATATAGGCTTCGAGCCCTAAAAGTCAATGAATCAGCTCAAGCGGCTCAGTAGTGTCATCGCACTGATGCCAGCCGCCCCGGCGGCAAGCAGCGCGGCTTGCGCCGCGACCAGACTAGTCCCCGATCCGACAATGTCGTCGATGAGTAGCACATGGCGACCGGCGCAAGCGGGCGCAAGGGCGTTCGCCGCGATCGGCGTGAAATAGGGCCGGACCCGGAGCGGCACCGACTTCATCTCGATGGTCTCGTAGCCGGGTGTCTCCTGCATCCTCGCCAGCTGCGAGGTATAGAAACCGCGATCCCGAGACTTGACCTGGTCCGGTGCAGGCGCCTGCGCCAGAACCTGCGCGACTGTCGCCTTGTCGAGGCATTCGACGATCGGACAAGGACCGCCGGACCGGGCGGCACGCTTGGCGACAATGCTCGCGACAGGCGAGCGTGAGGGGAGCGGCACGACGATATCGAACGCCAGAGTCGCCAGCGCAGGGGGCAGTATCTGTTGACCGGCCATCAGCAACTGCCGGACATCGGCGAGTGCGATCGTGTAGCCGAATTTGTCCTTGAGCGCGTAGATCAGCGGGTTGCCGTCGTCGTCGTCATGTTTCGCACGGCGCCGGCGAAAGATGCTGACGACCTCCAGCGAGCCGTAACGGGCCGTTGGAAAAGGCCGGGTCGGATCGGTCGCGACACGATGCTCATGCGTCGGATTATAGGTGACGACCTTCGCCGTATTGACATCAATTCCCATCGCGGCTGTCTACAACGCCGTGACCGACAAAGGCCATAGCGGCCATCCGATGATGAATGGCCAATACCGATTGAAGCTGACAGGCGATTGCTCTCAGCAGCGATCGGCCAAAGCTCCCTGCCTTGCCACCTGAACGAATGGCTATTTACAGTTGATCGACGCTTAAAAGCGGGCGGGCAGCTTTCCACCAATCTTGTCCGACGCCCTGACCTGAACGAATGTCTGCTTTCAGGCCTTGCGGCTGGCTACGTGAACGACCGGGCTTAGGGCGCAAAGCCGACATTCTAACTGGACTACTTGCGTGGGGTGAGCATTGCTGTTTGGCATATGGTTGCCGCTTGGCCCGGGGAGGTCGGCGGCTTGGGTCAGTGCAAGGCCGGATGGTCCGGCTTGCGCCGGAGACTTAACATGAAGACATCAACCAAACCCACCAGCAAAACCAAGGCCGCAACCGTTGCACGCATGCTGCGCCGTAAGAACGGCGCGACGCTCGCCGAGATAGGGAAGGCGACCGGCTGGAAGCCGCATAGCTGCCGGGCCTTCCTGAGCGGCATCCGCAAGACTGGTGCGACACTGACCAAGGAAGTGCGCCCCGACGGCAAGACCGCCTATCGGATCACAGTCGAGGCGGAACAATGCCCCGCCTGAACATCGCCGACCTAGCTGCAATGTCGCCCGCCGCGCTGCGAGCAGCATGGCGCGAACAGTATCGCAAGCCCGCGCCAGACATTGGTCCCGATCTGCTGCGACGCGGCATCGCATGGCGGATACAGGCGCGCGTGCATGGCGAATTACCGAGATCAACGGTTCGAGCGATTGAGACGGCGCAGCGGCGACTGGAAAGGACTGGCTCGGTGTCCTCGCCCCGAGACCTCGCGATCAAGCCTGGGACGCGGCTCGTCCGAGAATGGCAGAGCAAGACCTATCATGTTCTCGTTCTCGATGATGGGTTCGAACATGACGGTAGGCACTACACGAGCCTCAGCCAGATCGCCCGGGC
>NZ_QRDP01000006.1 GCF_003385775.1 Parasphingopyxis lamellibrachiae | reverse complement strand
GCGTTGATCGCATCTTTCAAACCGAATGGGGAACCACCGAGTCGCCGATTTCTCTGGACGTTCGCGATCACCACGCAGTCTGGCAACAGGACATTTCTATCCGGTCAGATGGCCAAATCTACACGATAAGCACCGAGCGTTCGTGGATAGCCGACTAGTGCCGCAAGCTCTTTGACGGATTTGGTCTGCGAAGAGTCCCCCGATAATCGCCCTTATGTTGAACGTCCGCTTTCGACCCAGAGCGGACGATGGACCGCGAGTGTAGTCAGAGCAGTGCCAATAATGCTCCAGCTAATGCTCCTGCAATTTGCACACCAGTTCTGCTATCAGCGTATACCCAGTACAAAACACAAAATCGCTCTCAACAATGGTCCCGCTCCTCTCAGCTTCATGGAGCCGGGTTGTTTATGTGATCTGGGGGTCTGTAGGACAGGAAATAGAACTCTCTGCCTTGTTATCATGTTCTCGATATGTTCCACATGGTGGTATGGGCAAGGACAAGGACATGATTCGGATTGACGAGGCTGAGCTGGAGCAGGCAATTGCCATCGCGCTCGGCGTCACTCGTGACATGTATCTGCGTTTCGCGACTAAGGATGCGCACAGATTCAACCGGGATCGGGCCAAGGAAGTGATCGCCTATGCCGTGATGCGCCAGCTCAGCCGCTATGCTTTTTTTCGTGAACCAAGCGCCTTTGAACAAGCCGAGGGTCGGCTGGGCGTGCTGCCGCTATTCCCCGATCAAGATGCCGTAAGCGGATCGAGCAGTTCGAGATAATTGTTGCGGACATTGCCAACCGCATTGGGGATCGCCGTGATCGCCAGCGGCCCGGGATGCGGCATCAGGAGCGGCGCGGCATCGTCCCAATCCCCGTCCATCCACTGATCCACCGCGCCGGGATCGAGAATAGCGGGCATCCGGTGATGGATCCGCGCCATCTCGTCCGATGCGGCGGTGGTGATGACGGTATAGCTGGTTAAGTCCAGCTCCGGGTTCTTTGTCCATAGCCCGGCCATGATCATCGGTGCGTCCGAACCATGGGCAATCTTGTGCGCCTGCTTCGCCTTGCCTTCTCGTTGCCATTCATAAAAGCCGGATACGAGGATCGCGCAGCGATGCGCTTTCAACAGCGGTTTGAAGCTCGGTTTTTCGGTCAGCGTCTCGGCGCGGGCATTGATCATCTTTGCCCCGATTTTCGCCTCTTTCGCCCAATGGGGCATCAACCCCCAACGCATCAGAGCGAGTTGGTGCGCGCCTTCGCCATCGGCATAACCAACCGGCACCTCATGGGTTGGAGCGATATTGTGATTGGGCTGAAAGTTTGTCGCCGGGACAGAGGGGACAAGCGAGAGCATGTCCCGATAATCAGTCCAAGTCAGCTCCTCGAGAGAATATTTGCGTCCGCACATGACAGGGTTTTAGCGTGGGTTAGAGGGAGTGGCCATGAGGGAGGGCTTTAGCTAATTGTCTCTTAATAAATGACGCCTGCTTTCCACTCAAAGCAGACATACGCGTTCACCATTCGAATCCCGATAGTGGCCTCTATGTCCAAATCCCGCTTTCGGCCAAACCCAATATTCTCAACATGTCCCATCTGTTCGGCCGACATCGTCTGCCTTCAGGTCTTTCCGCTAATTCATCACTCAGAATTTATTCATCACCCTTCGCAATGATAGGTTAACTATCTGAATTTGCATTGTTCTTTGAATATACATAGTGGCGTAGACGAACAGTATGGAGTCGATGATCTACTTACACCGATCCGTTAGGAGCAATTTTTTGAGATACATATATCGGATGTTCCATGGGCTGGCGGTGCTAGCCATGGCTTTCAGAACGACTTCTCTAGCCGCACAATCGTCGATCGACCCCGAGGGGTCAGGCGCGATCGTAGCGGCCGTAAACTGGCTGCAGGGTACCCTGCTAGGCACTGTCGCCACGGTCGTCGCTGTCATCGCTGTCGCAGCTGTCGGTTTCATGATGCTGACCGGCCGGGTCAACTGGCGCCACGGCGCCGTTGTCATCTTCGGTTGCTTCGTGCTTTTTGGCGCGGCGAGCATCGTTGCGGGGATCCAGTCGACCGCGACACTAGGCAGCTGACGTGGCAGCGGAACTTCAAAGAACGAACGTTTTTGTCGGGCTCACTCGTCCGCAAATGTTCGCTGGGGTCACCTATAGTTTTTTCGTTTTCAACGCGATTGTTGCTGCTGAATTTTTCCTGATCTTCAAATCGATATGGGCGCTCGTCATTGCCCTGTTCGTACACCTTGTCGGTTTTGTCTTGTGTTTGCGGGAGCCCCGTATCTTTGATCTTTGGTTGACCCGGGTCAGCCGTTGTCCGCGCATTCGAAATTATTCTCTATGGCGATGCAACTCCTACCGGCCCTAAGCCGGGATCGCCGGACCATTGATCGCGAAAAATTCGCGGGTGTTCACTTGCCCTATGCCAGGCATGTCGACGATCATACACTCGAAACACGGGACGGTCTGCTTATGCAGACGATCCGGCTCGACGGGCTGCTCTTCGAAACATCCGAAACCGAAGAGATTAACTACCGGGCCGGCTTGCGCGACGCCTTGCTGAGAGCGATCGGAACGTCGCGTTATGCTGTCTATCATCATGTCGTCCGGCGCCGGGTCGATGTTGAGCTTGATGCCGGTTTCGGCGACGATTTTTCGGCGGAAGTGGACCGGCGCTGGCGGGAACGGCTGGAAAGCCGACAGCTTTACGTCAACGATCTTTTTTTGACCCTCGTCCGGCGGCCCCTGCAGGGAGGCGTCGGGATCGCGGATCGTCTGCGATCGCGCCTGTCGAACCGAACCGATCCAGGTTCGGCGGTCCCCAGGCGCGACGTGCGCCAGCTGAGCTCTGCCCGGGAAGCGTTGATCGCCGCCCTTGGCAACTATTCGCCGCGCGCCCTCGGTGTCTATGAAACGGACAAAGGCCTGCGATCCGAACCGATCGAATTCCTTGCCTGCCTGTTTAGCGGTGACCTTCGCCCCATGGGTTTGCCGCATGGCGATATCGGCAACCATCTCCCCGACAGGCGCATCAGTTTTGGTCAGCAAACAATCGAACGCGCTGCTGCGGGAGACTCGCCACAGTCATTTGTCGCGATGATTTCGATCAAGGACTATCCTACGCATACACTGCCGGGAATGTTCGACGAGCTCTATCGCTTGCCGTTCGAGATGACGGTGAGCCAATCGTTCGCCTTTGTAGAACGGCGTGAGGCGCTGTCACGCATGAACCTTGCCGTTCGCCGGATGCGCTCGGCCGAGGACGAGGCGGTCAGCCTGCGTGAAGAACTTCTCATTGCGAAGGACGATGTGGCCGCCGGCCGCGCTGCCTTTGGCGAGCATCATACGACGATTGCTGTTCGCGCTGACACCATCGCCGGTGTCGATACAGCTGTCGCCGAAGTAACGGCTTTGCTTGCCGATCTCGGCATCGTAGCCGTTCGCGAAGATATCGCCCTGGAACCGGCCTTCTGGGCGCAATTTCCCGGAAATTTCAAATATATCACGCGGCGCGGCCTGGTCTCGACCGAGAATTTTGCGGGACTTGCAAGCCTGCACAATTATCCGGTCGGCAGGGCGGAGGGCAATCATTGGGGTGAAGCCGTTACGTTATTCGAAACGACGGCGGCGGGCCCCTATTTCTTCAATTTCCATCAGGCCGATCTGGGGAATTTCACCGTCATAGGCCCGTCGGGCTCAGGCAAAACCGTCGTTCTCAATTTCCTGCTTGCCCAGGCGCGCCGCTTCGGGCCGCGCATTATCTTCTTCGACAAAGACCGGGGCGCCGAACTATTTATCCGCGCCATTGGGGGCAGTTATGATCGCCTGCACCCAGACCAGGCATCGCAGCTCAATCCGCTTCTGCTCGACAATATCGGAGCCAATCGCCAGTTCCTGATCGACTGGATCGCCCAACTGGCCGGCGGGGTGACGACCGAAGAGCTGGATCATGTCCGCGAAGCGATCGATGCGAATTTTGATCAGCCACCGGGTCGGCGCAGACTGCGCTATCTTGTCGAGCTGTTCCGCGGATATGCAAGGCCGCGTTCAGACGATCTCTATTCGCGCCTCCGGCCCTGGTGGGGGACCGGAGAACGCGCCTGGCTGTTCGACAACAAGAGCGACCTGACTGATCTGGATGCCGAAACGGTCGGGTTCGATATGACGGCGATCCTCGATGATCCGGTCGTGCGGACCCCAGCGCTAATGTATTTCTTCCATCGCGTGGAGGAGCGCCTGAATGGCGAACCCGCGATCATCATTGTCGACGAAGGCTGGAAAGCGCTCGACGACGAGGTGTTCGTGCGCCGCGTCAAGGATTGGGAAAAGACAATCCGGAAGCGTAACGGCATTGTCGGATTCGCGACCCAGAGCGCCCAGGATGCGCTTGAGAGCAAGATTTCCAGCGCTATCATCGAGCAAGCGGCAACGCAGATATTCATGGCCAATCCCCGCGCTCGCCATGAGGATTATGTCGACGGGTTTGGTTTGTCCGATCATGAATATGAACTGATCCGCACACTTCCCGACAACGCACACTGCTTTTTGGTGCGGCATGGAAATGACAGCGTCGTTGTCCGCCTCGATCTTTCCGGAGAAAACGATTTACTCACCGTCCTTTCAGGGCGTGAGAAAACCGTCCGTATCTTCGATGAACTGTTGGGCTCCACCGGAAGCGATCCGAAAAACTGGATGCGCCCCCTGTTGGAGCGGGCCTGACCATCATGGCATGTACAGCAATCTCGACCGGTAACGCGTTTCTCAGTTCGACGCTCGCGCATATCGATTGCCAGGCACAAACTATCGGCAGTTTCGGCTTTTCGGCGCTCAGCGAGCCCGGTTCGCCTATGTCGCAGATGCTGACGGCATTGCTGGTGATTTTCGTTGCGATATTCGGCCTGCGCCTTCTGCTCGGCTATTCCACCGGGCCACGAGATGTTGTCACGGCGTTTCTCAAGATCGGCATCGTCCTTGCGATGGCGACGAGTTGGCCAGCCTACAGGACCGTTGTGTACGATACGGTTTTGCATGGCCCGGCCGAGCTTGCGAATATGATAGGCACAGCATCGGGATTGCCGGGTGCAGATGGCAGCTTTTCTAGGCGATTGCAGACGATCGACAATGCGATGCTCGAACTTAGCGCCCTTGGTAGTGGTCGTTTGCAGCCGGTTCGCGGTACGGCTACGGGCGAGACGGTCGTCGAGGCCTTCCGCCCATTTGTGGTCGATGATGAACTTGCCTTGGGTTCGGCCCGCGTCGCCTGGCTTGCAGGAACCATCGGCTCGCTTGCGGTGGTTCGCATAGGCGCCGGGCTGCTTCTCGCGCTGGCGCCGGTGTTCGCGGGCCTGTTGCTGTTCGCGGCCACTCGCTCACTGTTCATCGGTTGGTTACAGGGGCTTGCCCTTATGGCATTGGGTTCGCTCGGCATCACAATCACGCTGGCTGTCGAAGTCGCCATTCTGGAACCATTGCTCCGCAGCGCCCTGAGTTTGCGCGTGGCGGGCATTGCGACGCCTGCTGCGCCCACGGAATTGCTGGTTCTCGCGCTCGCCTTTGGTGTCGCGCTGTTCGCGATGATTGCCATCCTGGCGCGTATCATTTTCGCCAGGACATCTGTCGGCATTTCGAAATTGCTGAACGAACCCGTGATTCGCCGGGGGGTAACGGCTCCAGGTGCGACAGGCGATACAAGGAGCTCGCGACGGGAAACGTCAGGTGTCTCTCGCTCTCATCTGGTTGTGGAAGGCATCGAAGCTGCATTGCGCCGAGAGCAGGGCTTGGGGGGCGACGGCAGCGACGTCCAACGGCGCATTTCCGTTACCGGCGATCGGGCGGTCAATACCGAGACGCAGGTGCAGGCAAGCCATAGCCGCCCGCTGGGCAGCAGCTTTGGACGTACCCATCGGCGCGCCTCGCGAGCGTCGGTAAGACGGGACCGGTCGTCATGAAAGCAGAGACCCGCGAGCAACTCGACGCCTACTACATGGAGGCTGAAACCTGGGCGACCGACAAGTCGGCCGATCTTCGCGCTTCCCGCAAGCGCGCATGGATAGCCGCCGGTATAGCGGCCTTTGTCGCGCTGGCGGAAGCCATCGCCCTGATCACCCTTGTGCCGCTGAAAACGGTCGAACCCTATACGCTTCTCGTTGATCGCAATACTGGCCATGTCGAAGCGCTCCACCCGCTCGATGCGTCGGCGATAACGCCTGACGCAGCGCTGACGCGGTCCTTCCTCGTCCAATATGTAATCGCCCGCGAGACGTTCGATATCGATACGCTGCAACGGGATTATGAAAAGGCGGTGCTGTGGTCGGATGGTTCAGCGCGGACCGACTATATCGCCGGTATGCAAGCATCCAATCCGGAAAGTCCGCTCTCCCGATTGCCCCGTAGCGCGGTCATCGAGGTCGAGATCAATAGCGTGTCGATGCTGTCGGACTCGACGGCGATGGTGCGTTATGCGTTGACAAGGCGGGACCAGAATGCGCAGCCGCGGTCGCTCGGACGCCGTGTGTCCATCCTGACATGGACCTATTCCGGCGAGCCGATGACTGTGGCCGACAGGCTGGTCAATCCGCTCGGATTTCAGGTGACCCGCTACCGGAGCGACGTCGAAGCCCTTCCGGAAGTTCGCAGGCCAATGGAACTGTCGGAACGTGAACCGGAGGGCGATACGCCCGAGGCATCCTCTGCCACGACAGAGGACGGCATACGCCGGATTGGCGATCAGGCCGATTCCGAACAGGGTAGCGAACGATGAAGGGGCGCATCGTCTTGATAGCGCTGTTGCTGCTCGCAACCCCTTCTGCGGCACAGATAGATTCACAACGCGGTACGGGAGATTGGCGGCTTCAGACTTTCAGCTATGAGCCCGAAGCCGTTTACACACTCGACGTTGAAGCGGGTCATCACGTTGCCGTGGCCTTTGCCGCGGGCGAGCAAATCCAGAGTATCGCACTGGGCGATGACGGGGCCTGGGAAGCAACGCCGAGTGGCCGCGGAGACATGATGTTCGTCAAGGCCGGGACTTCCGCACCATCGACCAATATGACCGTCGTGACAGACATCCGTACCTATGTCTTCGGCCTATCGACCGGCTATGGCGGCGCGCCCTGGATGGTCCGTTTTGTCTACCCCGCTACTGTATCCGACACGCAAGACCAGGCCGATTTACCGCCACTTGAGCAGGGCCGGTATCGGATCCGTGGCAGTCGGCATCTCCGGCCGATCGAGATAGCCGATGATGGCCGCCGGACGACGATCCGCTGGGCGGCAGCTCAGCCAATGCCGGCCGTATTCGCCGAAGACGGTTCGGGCCGCGAAGCCGTGGTCGACGGGCAGGTTCGCGACGGACTGTTCGTTATCGATCGCGTCTATTCGGAGCTGATTTTCCGTCATGGGCGCCGCCGGGTCACGGCGAGACGCTTTGTGAGCGAACAATGAGCGTCGACACTGGCTCCGACGGACAGGCCAAGCAAGCCAGTCCAGTTGGCGACGTCCGGCCGATCGTTGCGGGCAGTGGCAAAAGTTTCGCAGTTCCACTTTTTATTGCCGGGACAGCTATCGTAGCGATCATGCTTTTCACTGCGCTGGACGCAAATCGGCGCGGGCTCGCCGCACCGGCGACCCTCCGGCCGGCCGAAATTTTGACCGAAGTCGGGAGCCGTGTTCCATTGCTGTACATCCCGCCCGAGCGCCAAGAGGAACCACCGTTGCCGATCGTTCCGATTGAAGAGGAAGGGATCGTCGACTTTCCGGCCCCGGCACCGCCGTTTATGGATGAGCCGGTTTTTGACCGTTCGTCGACTTTGGAGCCGAACCCGTTCCCTGAACAGCCAAGCATCGCCCCGGCACGGCCGCCGGGCGCGGTGCTGGTCTACGATCGGTCCGGCGGCGGCGCGAGATCGGCCGCTGGCGCTGCAGATCAACCAGGCGCACAAGCAACCATCCCGGGCAGCGATACCGCCAATCAAAGGGTGAGGGCGGGGCGATTATCCAATCCCTCGACCACGGTTATCCAAGGCACCGTGATCCCGGCGGTTCTGGAAACTGCGATCGACACGAACCGGGGCGGGCCCGCGCGTGCAATTGTTTCCAGGAACGTATTCGGATTCGACGGAACGCGGGTTTTGATCCCGCGGGGCAGCCGGCTGATCGGCCAATATGGCACCAGCCTGACCGCCGGGCAAAATCGGGTTCTGGTTGAATGGACGCGGCTTGTCCGTCCCGACGGCGCTACGATTGCTCTGGACTCGCCTTCGGCAGACCGGCTTGGCCGTCCGGGAATCCGGGGCGATGTGAACTCCCATTTCTGGGAACGTTTTGCTTCGGCGATTTTCCGCACCTCGCTGGACGTTGGGGCCGCACTCGCGACGCAACAGATCGGCAATGGCGCATTTGTTGTTCTGCCCCAAACCCTGCGCGAGTCCGGGTCTTCCAATGCAACAACTCCGGAAGTGCAACGCACGCTGAGCGTCGACCAGGGCGTTGCAGTGTCGGTTTTTGTGGCGCGCGATCTCGATTTCACACCGGTCGAGCGCGGGCGATGAGCCAGGGCGTCATATCCTATCTTGAGAGTTTTTTGGCCCCGCTCGCGCGCGACCTCAATCGCCATGATGTCACGGATATTTTCATCAACAAGCCCGGTGAGCTGTGGGTCGAAACGCTTGGCGGCAGAATTTCGTCGAGGAAAGAGCACAAACTCAATGCGGCGGCATTGGAACGTCTGGCTCGTCAGATCGCTGCCTCCTCCAGCCAGGGCATCAGCCGGGAACACCCCCTTCTCTCGGCCACGCTTCCAAGTGGTGAGCGGGTTCAGATTGTCGCACCTCCGGCAACTCGGGGAGATATGGCGTTTGCGATCCGCAAACATGTTTCGTCAGGTCTCAAGCTGGCGGATTATGCCAAGAATGATGCATTCTCGGACACACAATTTGGCGCGATTGGTGTAGACCCGCTTCCACCATCAGATACCGCAGCTCCGCCAAGCCGGTCGGAGGCGGTCAAACTGTTGCGCTCTGCCGTCCGGTCCAGAAAGAATATCCTGATTTCAGGTGGAACATCATCCGGCAAGACGACGTTTCTGAACGCGCTCGTGCGAGAGATACCGGCAGATGAGCGCTTGATCTTTATCGAAGACACCCGCGAACTGGAAATTGTCCACGACAATGCTGTGGGATTATTGGCCGCGCGAAGTTCGTTGAGCGAAGCCCAGGTGGATGCGGAGGATCTGTTGAACGCATCGCTGCGAATGCGCCCTGATCGCATCATGCTCGGCGAGGTTCGCGGTCCAGAAGCGTTTACATTCCTGCGCGCAGTAAACACCGGGCATCCAGGATCAATGACGACAATCCATGCAGATTCTCCCCGCCATGCGGTCGACCAGTTAGCGCTCCTCGTATTGCAATCTGGCGCTCGGCTCGGCTGGGATGACATTGTTCGTTATGTTCGTTCGACAATCGACATTTTCGTCCAACTCGATCGCCGTGGCGGCAAGCGCGGCATTGCGCAAATCCTGTCTGTCGATGAATTGTATGACGACAACGCAGAAGCCATTGGGCTTTCGAGCAGATGATGAGCAGCACGCTAATAGGTCCGGCCTCAACATCCTCCCTGTTTGCAGGACGACAGGATAGCGTTCTTCTGACCGCTGCCTCATGGATTGAGGGGACTCTGCTGGGCGCGCTCGCGACAATAGTCGCTGTGCTTGCCGTAGCGGGGATCGGGCTACTTATGCTCCAAGGCCGTTTAGTGTTGCGGGACGGAGCGCGCGTCTTGATCGGTTGCTTTATACTTTTTGGTGCGAGCTCAATCGCCTCAGGATTGCGGTCATTCGCCGACCAAGCGGCAAGTGGCGAGTTCTCGTCTCGGTTAGAAGCGCAGCAAGCGAGCGCACCAGAACTCCTTATAATTCCAGAAAATGATACGGAATACGATCCATATGCTGGAGCATCTGTACAAGATCGTTAATATAGACTTAAAATAGACTTAATATAGACTGAGATTCTACTTTACATACACAAGTATTCACGTACTTTTGACTCCACAGATTTGGAGTCGCAGATGAAAATATCGTCATTTCTGGCTAGTGTTTCTTGCTTGGGATTGTCGTGCGCGGCCCTTGCCGCCGAAACCACGACGTTCGAATATGATGCACAAGGGCGACTAACGCAGAGCACGAGATCGGGTGGCCCTGCCAACGGTGTCACGAAGATCACCAGCTATGATCGGGCCGGTAACAGGACCAACCAGACGGTGAACGTTCCGGCTCCGCCACCTCCGCCACCTCCTCCTCCGCCTCCTCCTCCGCCACCTCCTCCGCCGCCTCCGCCGAACAATCCGCCGGTGGCCAATACGGACAGCCTTACGCTTCCGGCTTGCGCAGGAACTACCTTCAATGTCGTTCAGAACGACACCGATCCGGATGGCGACTATCCATTGACGGTGATCTCGGCGTCCGGCTCGGCCAATGCTTCCGCGTCGGTGTCGGGAACGACATCGCTTCTGGTTGTCGCCGGTTCGACGACCGGGACCTTCCCGATCACTTACACCATCCAGGATTCCCGCGGGGCCACTGCGAACGGCACGTTGAACGTGACCGTCATTCCAGGGCCATGTTTCTGATGAGGGGCACAATCATGAAAATACTGTCATTCCTTGCGCTTCTGATTGGCGCAATCGCCTGCCTGCATGCGCCCGCCAGCGCCCAGACGATCGATCCGCTCAATGTCGAGCCGGACGCCAACGGAGTCGACATGCTGTCGGCCCGGGTCAGCCGCCCTGTTCCAGTGCTTGCAATCCCGGCCGCTCCGAACCTCAGGCTCGAGCGGCTGCAACTGCTGCTGCCGGTGGCGACAGGTTCGGAGTCGGGCAACACGCCAAGCCAGGGCTCCGTCCAGCTCAATCCTGGCACAGGTGCTTCGGAAAGCTTCCAATGTATCAGTCAGAGCTGCTGGCCGCGGCGCAACAGCGGATCGACGCTGACCATGTTTGGGTCGGGCACGCTGCGCCAGATGACCTATATGCAGGCCGGCACCGGCATGCGCATCGTCTTCAATAGTGTCGGTAATCTGTCGGACAATGGCGCTACGGAATCCTTCAGCATGTACCCGTCTACTATCACCTTCGCCAACGGCGAGACGCTGACCTTCAGCTATACCAAAACCGCGTGGAGCGCGGGGACGCGGCACCGGCCGTGGAGGGTGGTCAGCAATCTCGGCTACGAGATGCGGCTCTATTACCGGTCGACCAATGTGAATACCGCGCAATGGGCCGAGCTGACCCAGGCATCGATCTTCGAGCTGGGCGTCACGTCCGTGCATCTTGCACGCCATCAATATGGCACCGATGGATCGATCACCGATCTGGCGGGCCGGGTTTGGAGCTGCTGCCAGGATGCGCTGGACGAGCAGGTCCAGGTCAGCGCGGTGACCCAGAGCCTGCCCGGCGAAAGCGGCAACAGCTTTGTTGCCACCGCGTCGACGAACAACCGATATGTCTCGCAGATCGTGAGCGATGGAGTCGCGTGGAACTATAACGCCGTGGAAACGACCCAGCCGGGCCGCTGCCAGCCCTTCCATTGCGATCTGGAAAGCGTCACCATCACAGGACCGCTGAGCTTCGAACGCGTCGTAACGAACGATGTGCCGGCCAACGAGCATCAGGCGACGGTTGTGTCGAGCGTGAGGAACCGGATCAGTTCGACGACGACCTATACCACCAATTATTCCTACGATACCCATCGGCGGCTTACCGGGATCACCTATCCGCGCGGCAATGGCGTCTCGGTTGTTTATGACAATCACGGCAATATCACATCGCGAAGCACGCTGCCGACCAGTGGCGCCGCCCTGACCCAGACCGCCAACTACACCACGCCCGGCGCGCCCGGGCCCGGCACCGCCGGTTGCGCGGATGTCCGATGCTTCCTGCCGAACTGGACGCGCGACGAGGCGAATGTCCAGACCGACTATCTCTGGGCCACGCATGGCGGCAATGTGAAGACGCTGGAGCCTGCAGGTGCCAACAATCTGCGGACACTGACGCACCGGCTCTATGCGACGACCAGCGGTCTCACCCGTCTGTCGAGCGAGCGGATATGCGGGGTTTCATCGAGCGCCGCGATCGCGTCGATCACCTGCCCCAATACCACCGCGACCCAGGTGACGAGCTACACCTATTGGGGCAGCACCATGCTCCCCGCCACGGTCACGCGGACCAATGGCGCGGGCTCGCTCAGCGCCGCGACCAGCTACACCTATGACAATGCCGGGCGCGTGCTCTCCGAAAATGGTCCGCTCGCCGGGACGACCGATGCGACCTATTATCGCTACGATACCGCCGGTCGCCGCACTCAAGTTGTCGGCCCGCAGGGAGGCAATGGGACGTATCGCGCCGGTACGAACACGACCTATCGCAATGCCGATGACCAGCCGATCCTCGTTCAGACCGGCTATTTTTCCAGCGCAACGGACCTGACGCTGACCGCCACGAGCCAAGTGCTCAACACCTATAACAGCCGTCGTCTCGTGACACGCACCGACGCCATCGACGCCGCCAGCGCTACGACCCACGCAGTCACCCAGTTCACCTATGACGCGCGCAACCAGCTTTATTGCGAAGCACGGCGGATGAATCCGGCGCAATTTACCTCCCTCCCCAGTTCGGCCTGCGATCTCGATACGACAGGCTCGATGGGCCCGGATCGGATCAGGCGGCACTGGTATGACTGGTTCGGCCGACGCTATCTGACGCGCGGCGGCTATCGGGTCCTCAATGGCGGGGCGGGCAATGACGAGTTCCGCATGGGCTGGACCAATAACGGCCAGGTCGCATGGCGCCGGGACGGGCTCGGCAGCACCCACCAGACCAATTACAGCTATGACGTGTATGACCGGCCCCTGCGCACGACCTTCCCCGGCGGCACTTATGAAGAGCTAACCTATGACAGCCGCAGCCGGGTAACGCAGATGCGCAACCGCCGCGGGCAGACGATCACCAATGCCTATGACAATGCCGGCCGCGTAACCCAGACCAGCTATTCGACCAGCGATCCCTCGATCAGCTACACCTATGACGGGCTTGGCCGCGAAACGCAGGTTGCGCGGCCCGGTCGCTCAACGCTCGATTATCGCTACGATGCACTGGGCCGGCGAGACCGGGTGACGCAGACCGGCGAGCAAGTCCGTCAGCTCAACTATCAATATGATATCGCTGGCCGCCGGACGCGGCTGACCTGGGCCGACGGTTTCTATGTCACCTATGATTATACAGGCGCCGGTCAGGTGACCGCGATCCGCGAAAATGGCGGGACGGCGCTGGTCAGCTATACCCATGATGCCCTCGCCCGGATGACCCGGATCGACCGGGCGAACAACCGCGATCAGCAGATCACCTATGGTGCGCTGTCGCGTCCTTCGCGGCATACCGAACATTATTTCACCCATATCGACCTGACCTACAATCCGGCCTCGCAGATCCTGACGCGGGCGCTCTCGGCCGACAACATGGTCTGGAACCATCATGCCAATGTGAACCGCAACTATGCGGTCAACACGCTCAACCAATATACGTCCGCCGGCGGGGTCAGCTTCAGCTATGACAATAGCGGCAATATGACCGCCTCGGGCAGCGACACCTTCGCCTATGATCCGGCGAACCGGATGACGAGCGCGACCGTTGGCGGGGGATCGCTTTACAATCTGCGCTATGATGGCCTTGGGCGGCTCTACCGCACCTGGGGCAATGGCGAGGCGAGTACTTACTATACCTATGACGGCGATGCGCTTGTCGCCGAATACAGCCATACGGGCACGCTGCTGCGCCGCTATATCCATGGCCCGGGCGTCGACGATCCCATCCTCTGGTATGAAGGCTCCAGCACCGCCGCCTCCAACCGCCGGTTCCTGCATAGTGACGAGCGCGGCAGCATCATCGGGATCACCGACAACAGCGCCGTCATCACCCAGCGCAACAGCTATGACGACTGGGGCATCCCTGCGCCGGGCAATGACGGGCGGTTCGGCTATACCGGCCAGGTCTGGCTCGATGCGATCGGCATGAACTACTACAAGGCCCGGATGTACTCGCCGACGCTCGGCCGGTTCATGCAGACCGATCCCATCGGCTATGACGACGGCATGAATATGTATGCCTATGTCGGCAACGATCCGATGAACGGGACGGATCCTAGTGGGTTGGCGAGAGATACAACGCCCGGTTGCGCAAGTAGATCCAACTGTTCCTCAATTGAATATGGTCCATCAATCAATTCGCCAGCAGGTCGGGCCGCAAGAACCCAGTTCGCCCAGCGCCGTACTCAGCGGCCTCGAGGCCGAGGCAGGGCTACTCCTTACCGCGGTGGTCGGAATTACCAACCGAGAATTGGTAATCAGGGCTTACGTGGTCACGAAGGCGGCGTGCATGGCGGTCATACTGTTGCTCGCCATGTCGGACGAACTGATCAGCAGTTGCGGGCGAGGCTAAATCGAGAGCCGCGTCGTAGCGAAGTATCAACCTTCACCGATCTTCCAAACGCTCGAGGTGCTCTAATCGCAGCTGTCAATGAACCGACCAACCGTCGTATGATCAACAATTGGCTTGTGAGAGGAGGGTTGGGTCGCCTAGAAATCAGATTTACTGCTCCAGTATCGATAGGCCGTGTTCTTGAACGAGGCGCGAGGGTTCCTCGAGATGGGTATACTGCGGTGTTTCAATTGGATGGGCGCCCCAATTATAGGATACAAAGCGATTTCAGCGTGGTGACCGGATATGTCGAATGACAAAATAGTATTAGGAGATACATTATCATATTTTATGAAATCCTATTACATGCAAACATATGATTTGGTTGACGGCAGCCTTGCTCAATCCGTTCGTTCTTTTGTCAAAGACAACCCGAATCTTTTAGCTAAATTTGAATCTCAGTTGACGGATGTATCGCTAAATGACTGCTTAAAAAGCATCGATCACGCTGGCCCGGCTTATTATAAAAAATGGAAAGGGTTAGGGGGCATGGTCCTGTTTGAAGAAGATATACCTGTCATAATATCCGCGTTAAGGTCGTTAAATTCCACAAACTTAGATAGCTAGTTACGGATTATGATGACAGTGCAATAATCAGCTCGGCCCGAACTGTTTTCTCACTTCAGCTATGACAATAGCGGCAACCTGACGGCCTCGGGCGTGAGCAGTTATGTTTATGATCCGGCGAACCGGATGACGAGCGCTACCGTTGGCGGGGGATCGCTCTACAATCTTCGCTATGACGGCCTCGGGCGGCTGTACCGCACCTGGGGCAATGGCGAGGCGAGCACCTACTACACCTATGACGGGGATGCGCTGGTCGCGGAATACAGCCATTCGGGCACGCTGCTCCGCCGCTATATCCATGGCCCGGGCGTCGACGATCCGATCCTCTGGTATGAGGGCGCAAGCACCGCCGCGTCGAACCGCCGCTTCCTGCACGCCGACGAGCGCGGCAGCATTATCGGGATCACCAACAACAGCGCCGTCATCACCCAGCGCAACAGCCTTGACGACTGGGGCATCCCGGCGCCGGGCAATGACGGGCGGTTCGGCTATACCGGCCAGGTCTGGCTCGATGCGATCGGCATGAATTACTACAAGGCCCGCATGTACTCGCCCAGCCTCGGCCGGTTCATGCAGACCGACCCGATCGGCTATGACGACGGCATGAACATGTATGCCTATGTCGGCAACGATCCGATGAACGGGACGGATCCGACGGGCGAAATAGTTGTAATTAGTGGAGATGAGGAATTTGCAAGACGCGCTAATGCTGCAATAGCGGTGGTGCGAGAAACGCAGGAAGGATCTGACGTTTTTGATCAACTACATAGCTCTGATGAGATCCATGTGATTGTTGAGAGTCCGAACGACGAATCCGGTACACGCGTGGCAAATCTGTCTCAAACGGACGATGGTCGAATCGTAGAAGGCCCAAGTAACGATAATGCGACTAACGGCCAAGGCACCGGCTCCATTATTCTGTTGGGTACACCACAACAGGATTCTAATCTCGATGGCTCCGATGCCGTTAGTGTGGGGCATGAGTTTGGTCATTCGCAAGATATTGATTCAGGAAGACTGATTGAGGATGGTGGACTGCCAAGAGAGACTGGAACCACGCCAAGATCGGAGATGAACTCCTTAAGGATTGAAAATGCAGTTCGGCGATCACAAGGGTTGCGGAATCGCTCAGCTTACTACTACCCTGGATGGCGAAGTGACGCGAGACGCAGACAACGCAGGAGGTAAAAATGAACTATGCGACGGTTTTGATTTTAGCCGCATTTGCAGTTTCTTGTGCCTCTCTAGGACCCAACCAACAATATCATGGCGCGGCAAATTTGGATGCGCTTGCCCAAGCCCACAGCCTTATTCAGGATTATCGACAAACGAACCCTAACTTCCGGAGTCTTGACGCCGAGGTACAGGCTTCTGGAGGCTACGCATTACATATTGTACAGTTTAGACCAGGTTCAGGCTTCGACTTTGATGGATACGTAATCACCAGAGCCCGTCCATCAAATGGATTTTTGATAAAGCACTTTACCAGCGAATTCGGAGTAGATCATTGGCAATCAATCGAGAATTCCGACCTGTCGCGTTTAATCGTTGAAGTTCTCAACAATCCTATTGATTTGAATAATGCGGACTTAATGAGCTCTGATGCTCAAATTGTTTACTTAGCTCAAAGACTGCCGAATGGAGAGATTTCTGAGTCTGCGGTCGTCAATCCTATGGCAATTAACTTATACACTAATAATACTGATAATCTGGAGCTAAGAAATCCAGTTAGTGAAATTGAAACTATGAAAATCTCGACTCTAAATGACATAATCATAGAACTGAGCGCAGCTACGGAATTACAGTAAAATTACAGTGACCGTTGCAATAACTCCTAAATGACACCTGCCCTAGCCGTCGCCTCCTCAACCAGTATACGTCCGCCGGCGGGGTCAGTTTCGGCTATGACAATAGCGGCAATCTGACGGCCTCTGGATCGGACAGCTTCGCCTATGATCCGGCGAACCGGATGACGAGCGCGGTCCGATCATCGGGATCACCAATAACAGCGCCGTCATCACGCAGCGCAACAGCTATGACGACTGGGGGCATTGTCATGTGTGGATGGCTCCGTTTCTGCAAGGGTATTGTTGGTTGATTTTGATCAATGCGGGTTGCGGTCATGTGTCCGGCCTGTTGACGC
>NZ_QRDP01000005.1 GCF_003385775.1 Parasphingopyxis lamellibrachiae | reverse complement strand
CGCATAATAGGGCTAAGGGGCGGTAATTGCGCCTCAATTCGCCGAGTTAATGCGCAGGCTAAGTTATTGATTTGGAAGGATAAACTGTGTGGTGCGCGACGCAGTCCGGAGCGAACCGGTCTCTGATGCGAAATACCCTGTTCTGCGGGAATTTGCAGGGTAATCGGTAGCTTTTGAGCATATTTGGGCGGTCATCGCCGTGAGAAATGTCAGAATTTCAGGCTTTCAAGAGCAAATTCCCTGACCAAGTTAACAGGGTATTTATTCCGCGGAGCAGGGAAGCCCGTCCACGGTGCAGGGAACGTAACCAAGGGCGCGTTTCAGGCCGAGCAGATCCTTTCGGCTTTTATCAAGCTATTGCCGAAGGTCAGGCAAGCGGAAACTGGAAATCTCGACCGGGTTGCTGACGTGTGAGAACCGGAGGTCGATTGCTTATGCTCTACGGACAGCCCGCGAGCTTTAGTGCGACCGTCGATGCTACATCGTTGAGGGCCGGAATGTATTTATCGATCTTCTGGGAAGTTATTTCTGCTTGGTGGAAAGACAGGGAGATCGCTGCGAAGATGCGGCCATCCTGATCTGTCACCGGCACTGCAATGCAGAACAGGTCTTCACTGACCTCGCGATTATCGATGGCGATGCCGTTGTCGCGGACAGATGCAATCTCGGTGCGCAATATATCGGGTGAAACAAGAGTGTTGGCTGTCAGGCTCACAAACGGGCCGTTATCAAGATAGGCTTCGAGCTCTGGCTCTGGCTCGGTCGCTAGTAGGATTTTGCCGATTGCCGAGCAATAGGCCTCCAGTTGCATTTTCTCGCGCGTGAACAGCTCCGTTTCCGTATTCCCCGCCTTGACGAGATAGGTGACCATTCCGCCTTCCAGAACGCCGAGATGGGCCGTGCACTTATATTTTCTTGCCAGTTTCGCGAGCAGCGGGCGGGCAATGCCGGACGCCACCTCCGCTATCGAGAGGTTGGGGTGAAGGATGCGCAGTTCTGGCCCCGCATGATAATGTCCGCGCCGACTGCGTACGAGATAGCCCTGTCGGATCAATGTCTCGGCAATGCGATGTGCGGTTGGCAAAGGAATTTCCAGGGGAGCCGCAATCTCCGTCAGGCTGCTCTTGCCGCCATCCGAAACGATCCGCGAAAGTAGCTTGAAGGCTTTCGCAACGGATTTGTTAGTTTCTTCTCTATTTGTCACAATGTGAGAGATAGCTCGTTCGGCATTGTCGCTGCAAGTTCGGGGACATGATATATGAATCTCAAATGGAGAGAGAGATGTCAGACGCCCAAGAAATTGCCGCCCGCAAACTGCGGGACGCATATTCAGGTAAAACGCTCCCGCCGATGCGCGATACGCTGGACCCGATCGATGTCGATGGTGCCTATGCGATCCAGTCGATCAATACCAGGTTTTGGGAAGAGCAGGGACGGCGTATCGTTGGCCGCAAGATCGGGCTGACGGCAAAGGCGGTGCAGGCGCAACTCGGCGTGGGGCAACCGGATTTCGGTGTTCTGTTTGATGATATGGAAATCGCCGATGGCGGCGTTCTTGAACAGTCCAAGGTGATACAGCCCAAGGCCGAAGCGGAGATAGCCCTTATTCTGGGCAAGGATTTGCCCGCACGGGAAATTACCCGGGATGAACTGGCGGATTGTGTGGCGGAGGCCATGGCCGCGATCGAGATCGTCGACAGCCGCATCGCCGACTGGAAAATTACCTTCGCAGATACCGTCGCCGATAATGGGTCTTCAGCGATGTTCGTCCTCGGAAACGAGCGCAAAGCATTGCCGGGGTTGGATCTGTGGACGTGCGGCATGGTGCTTGAGGTGAATGGCGAAACCGTATCGCTAGGGGCGGGGGCGGCATGTCTGGGCCACCCGCTTATCGCTGCGACATGGCTCGCCAATACGCTCACTGAACGCGGAGAACCGCTGCGGGCCGGGGATATTCTCCTCACCGGAGCGCTGGGGCCCATGGTTGCCCTTGTACCCGGCGATAAAGTCAAGGCGACGGTTGGCGGGCTGGGCTCAGCTTCCTTCTCCTACGGGGCCGAATAGCCATGAGCGGGAAAACCAACGTAGCCATCATCGGGTCCGGCAATATAGGCACCGATCTGATGATCAAGGTGATGCGTCTGTCCGACGTGCTCGAAATGAGTGCCTTTGTGGGAATCGATCCGGAGTCAGATGGTTTGAAGAGGGCCGCACGTATGGGTGTGGCTACCACTTCGGAAGGCATTGAAGGGTTGCTCGCCATGCCGGAGTTTGCGGACATCGAAATCGTTTTCGATGCGACCTCGGCGGGCACTCACAAGCATCATGACGCAATTCTGCGTGCCGAAGGAAAGCGGATCATTGACCTGACGCCGGCTGCGATCGGCCCTTACACTATCCCGCCCGTCAACGGCGATACCAATCTCGACGAGCCCAATGTCAACATGGTGACGTGCGGCGGACAGGCAACAATACCGATCGTTGCTGCGGTTAATCGCGTGGCGAAGGTGCGCTATGGCGAGATCGTCGCGTCCATCTCTTCCAAATCAGCCGGGCCCGGAACGCGGGCGAATATCGACGAGTTCACCGAAACAACGAGCCAGGCCATTGTTGATGTGGGCGGAGCCGAGCGCGGCAAGGCAATCATCGTCCTGAATCCCGCCGAACCGCCGCTGATTATGCGCGACACTGTCTATTGCTTGTCCGAGGATGGCGATCAGGGGGAAATCGAGCAATCGATCGAGGATATGGTGGCTCAAGTCCAAAAATATGTGCCTGGTTATCGGCTGAAGCAGAAGGTGCAGTTTGAACATATCGGTTCGAACCGTCCCTTGCGCATTCCCGAAATGGGAGGGGAATTTACCGGTCTCAAGGTCACGGTGTTTCTCGAAGTGGAAGGGGCTGCGCACTATCTGCCTGCCTATGCAGGAAATCTCGACATAATGACCTCGGCCGCGCTCAAGACAGCCGAGAAAGTTGCCGCGAGAATGCACGAAGGAGTGGCCGCATGACCTTCGATCCCGCTAAGGACAAACTCTATATCCAGGATGTGACCCTGCGGGACGGCATGCATGCCGTCCACCATCAATATGGCCTCGATCACGTCAGGGCGATCGCCAAAGCGCTCGACCGGGCGAGGGTCGATGCCATCGAGGTCGCCCATGGCGACGGGCTGCAGGGTTCCAGTTTCAATTATGGTTTTGGCGCACATACCGATTGGGACTGGATCGGCGCGGTGGCCGAAGTGCTGGAACACAGCGTGCTGACCACCTTGCTGCTCCCCGGCATCGGAACCGTGCATGACCTTAAACGCTCTTATGATCTGGGCGTGCGTTCCGTGCGCATCGCGACCCATTGTACCGAAGCCGATGTATCGAAGCAGCATATCGAAGCCGCTCGCAATCTGGGCATGGACGTGTCGGGCTTCCTGATGATGAGCCATATGTCAGAGCCGGACGCACTGGCGCAGCAAGCCGTGCTGATGGAAAGCTACGGCGCGCATTGTGTTTATGTCACCGATAGTGGCGGCGCGATGACGATGGATCAATATGCGGCGCGCGTGCAGGCCTATGACCGCGTGTTAAAGCCCGAGACGCAGCGCGGGGTGCATGCCCATCACAATCTCTCGCTCGGCGTCGCGAACAGCATTGTCGCGGTGAAAAATGGTGCGATGCGGGTTGATGCGAGTTTGGCCGGAATGGGGGCAGGGGCCGGCAACGCGCCGCTCGAAGTATTTATTGCCGCCGCGGATGTTGAAGGCTGGAACCATGGCACCGATCTCTTCGCGCTTATGGATGCGGCGGAAGAGCTAGTGCGGCCGCTTCAGGACCGTCCGGTCCGGGTGGACCGCGAAACACTAACGCTTGGCTACGCCGGCGTATATTCGAGTTTTCTCCGGCATGCCGAAAAGGCCGGAGAGGAATATGGTGTAGATACGCGGGCCATCCTTGTTGAGCTGGGTCGCCGTAAGATGGTGGGCGGACAGGAAGACATGATTGTCGATGTCGCGTTGGATTTGGCGCGACAAGCCTGACTGCCCTTGTTGGCCCACCCTGAGGGGGTACACCAGTTTCATCGACGGAACACGGATTGCGGCCGGCGTCGACAGTCGTTGGCCCTAAGCAATTATTGGTAAGGACAGCTTGCACCAACTATGGTTTGGAAAATGACGAACCCTACCTGCCGATTTGTGCAATTATCTTCCGACGGTACCCGCAGCGAGATCGCGCGGGTCATTCCGGTCGAACAAGCTATCGCCATTGAGTTTAATGGTATTGGCTATGCGGTCATGATGGCAACGCCGGCCGATCTGGAGGATTTCGCATATGGGTTTGCGCTGGCCGAACGGCTGATAGACGGTCTGCGCGATGTACTGGACGTTTCGACCCATCAAACCCCCGATGGCATAATTGCCCGAATTTCAATTCAGCAAAACCTGACCGGTCGTATCGCTAAACGAGTACGTCACCGCGCTACGGATGCAAGTTGCGGTCTCTGTGGCATTGAAAATCTCGAACAAGCGATGCGCCCCTTACAGAAGCAGGAAAAGGCGGAGTTGCCAGAGGACGCAGTCTTTTTCGCAGCGCTTGCAGGGTTACGCGATTTCCAACCTCTCAATGCGGAGACGGGAGCCGTCCATGTGGCCGCTTTGTGTTCGGCTGGCGGACGCATCCGCCTCGCCCGCGAAGATGTCGGCCGCCACAATGCTTTTGATAAATTGATCGGAGCTATGGCGCGCGAAGAGCTGGATTGGGATGGCGGATTTGCGCTGCTCAGTGCGCGCTGTTCCTATGAACTTGTAGAAAAAGCCTCTGTTGCCAATTGCCCGACACTAGTTACAATCTCTGCGCCAACGAGTTTGGCACTTGAACGGGCCAAGGCTGCTGGTCTCAATCTCGTCGTTCTGGCGCGATCAGATTCGGTATTGTTTGCAAGTTAAGGTGCGTCTGACTGGTGGGTGTCGCGCAAGACGGCGACGGCATTGCGGCTGACCGGCAATAGCTTGCTTTCGTTCTGTTCGAGAGAATCGATAATTTTCACGCGCATACGCGGGTCCCAATATTTGACTATGTGCGCGGCGATCGCATTGGCGGCAGCTGCATCGTCAAGCGTCGCAAAATTTCGGGCGATCTGGTTAGCCATATATATGAGATTGTCCCGGCTATTCATTCGGCCGATTCCGGGATTTCGATCCGGCGGGCGCGCTCGGAATGCGCCTCATAATCTTCCTGCCAGTCGCTCGGGCCGTTGGACGGGGAGATCTGCACCGCCGTTACCTTGTATTCGGGGCAATTGGTCGCCCAGTCCGAAAATTCGGTGGTGACGACATTGGCCTGCGTCGCCGGGTGGTGGAAGGTCGTATAGACGACGCCGGGCGCGACGCGGTCGGTCACCAACAGTCGAAGCGTGGTTTCACCTGACCGGCTGGCGAGGTTTGTCCAGTCGCCGGTTTTCAGACCGCGATTCTCGGCGTCCGAAGGATGCATTTCGAGAATGTCTTCCTCATGCCAGCGGGAATTTTCCGTCCGCCGCGTTTGTGCACCCACGTTATACTGGCTGAGGATGCGGCCTGTTGTTAGCAGCAGCGGGAATCGTGGCCCTGTCTTCTCGTCGGTCGGTACATAGTCGGTGACCACGAACTTGCCCTTGCCACGCACAAAGCCGGTTTCATGCATAACGGGCGTGCCGTCCGGCGTGGCATCATTGGCAGGCCACTGGATCGAGCCGAGTTCGCCGAGCCGGTCAAAACTGACGCCGGCGAATGTCGGGGTCAGCCGGGCAACTTCGTCCATGATCTGCGACGGATGCGCATAGTTCCAGTCGAGGCCCATCGCGCGGGCGAGTTCCTGCGTTACCTCCCAATCCTGCAAACCGTTCATCGGTTCCATCACCTTGCGAACAAGCTGGATCCGTCGCTCGGCATTGGTGAACGTTCCGTCCTTTTCGAGGAAAGTCGAGCCGGGGAGGAAGATATGCGCATAATTCGCGGTCTCGTTGAGGAAGAGGTCGTGGACGATCACGCATTCCATAGCCTCGAGGCCAGCCGCGACATGCTTGGTGTTGGGATCTGACTGGAGGATATCCTCGCCCTGAACGTACAGCGCCTTGAATTCTCCATCGACGGCAGCATCGAGCATATTGGGGATACGCAGGCCCGGCTCGGGGTCTAGCGTTACGCCCCAATCATCTTCAAAAAGCTTGCGCGTCGCTCTATCGGAGACATGGCGATAGCCCGAAAGTTCATGCGGGAAGCTGCCCATGTCGCATGCTCCCTGCACATTGTTCTGGCCACGTAGCGGGTTCACGCCGACACCGGGTCGACCGATGTTGCCCGTCGCCATGGCAAGATTGGCGATCGCCATGACGGTCGATGAACCTTGCGAATGCTCGGTCACACCGAGGCCGTAATAGATCGCACTTTTGCCGCCGGTGGCGTATAGCCTTGCAGCCCTGCGCAGTTCCTCGGCGGGGACTTTCGTGATGGCTTCGAGATGTTCTGGTGAGTGGCTCTCGTCGGATACAAAGCGCGCCCAGTCCTGATACTCATCCCAGTCACAGCGTTCGCGAATGAACGCTTCATCAACTAGTCCTTCTGTCACGATGACGTGCGCGAGCGATGTCAGCACCGCGACATTCGTGCCGGGCTGAAGCGGCAAATGGTGGGCTGCCTCGACATGCGGCATACGCACGAGATCGATGCGGCGCGGATCGATGACGATGAGCTTGGCACCTTCGCGCAACCGCTTCTTCATCCGGCTGGCAAATACGGGATGAGCGTCAGTCGGGTTGGCACCGATCACCAACATCACGTCCGATTGCTCGACGCTGTCGAAATCCTGCGTGCCCGCGCTCGTGCCGAAGGTCGTCTTGAGGCCATAACCGGTGGGCGAATGGCAAACACGCGCGCAGGTATCGACATTGTTGTTGTGAAAGCCTGCACGGATCAGTTTCTGGACGAGGAAGGTCTCCTCGTTGGTGCAGCGGCTCGACGTAATGCCGCCGACCGAACGCGTGCCGTATTTTTCCTGGATGCGCTGAATTTCGCTCGCGGCATGACTGAACGCTTCTTCCCAGCTGACTTCGCGCCAGGGCTGGTCGATGCTCTCGCGGATCATCGGATTGAGGATACGTTCCTTGTGATTAGCATAGCCCCAGGCGAAGCGGCCCTTGACGCAAGAATGGCCGCGATTGGCCTTGCCGTCTTTCCACGGCACCATGCGCACCAGCTGTTCGCCGCGCATCTCTGCGCGGAAGGTGCAGCCGACGCCGCAATAGGCGCAGGTCGTGATGACGGATTTGTCGGGAAGCCCGATTTCCTTGACCGATTTTTCCTGCAAGGTCGCCGTCGGGCAGGCTTGGACGCAGGCGCCGCACGACACACATTCGGAGGACATAAAATCATCGATCGGGGTCCCCGCTGAAACCATCGAACCGAAGCCGCGACCCTCAATAGTGAGCGCATAAGTGCCCTGCACCTCGTCGCAGGCGCGCACGCAGCGCGAACAGGCGATGCATTTGGACGGATCGAAATCGAAATAGGGGTTGGAGCTGTCGGTCTCGAGCCCGAGATGGTTCTCGCCCTCATAGCCGTAGCGCACATCGCGCAGGCCCACGGCCGCCGCCTCGTCCTGCAGTTCGCAGTCGTTATTGGCGCTGCACGTAAGGCAATCGAGCGGGTGATCGGAGATGTAGAGTTCCATCACGCCCTTGCGCAGCTTCTGCAATTTGGGCGTCTGGGTGTGTACGGCCATGCCGTTTGCGACCGGCGTGGTGCAGGAAGCGGGCGTTCCACGCACATCGTCGATCTCGACGAGGCACAGGCGGCAAGAACCAAAACTCTTTATATTGTCGGTCGCGCACAGCTTCGGGATGTGAGTGTCCATCTCGGCCGCCGCGCGCATTACACTCGTCCCTTCGGGGACGTTTATCTTCTCGCCGTCGATGGTCAAAGTGATCGTCTTCTCGGATCGGCTCGCGGGCGTGCCAAAATCCTTTTGCGGTTCATATCCCATTGGGATTCTCCAGTGCCGTCAGATCTTCGGGGTTGTTGATATTTGCAGTTTTCCGTGAAAGTTGCACCGGCCGCGCTCCGCTCTCCTCTATCCAAGCCATCATCGCGCGCTTGTCCTGTATGCGCATCCACTGATTGAGCTGTCCGGACATGGTCGCTGGCCACAGGCCGATAACGGGCTGCAATGCCACGTAGGCCGGCGGCGGAGACAGTTGCTCTGCGATATCCTCGGGGAGATCGGCATTGTCGCACGCAACGCTGAGCACCTCATCAAATCCATTTTTTGACGCATGGCTGAGCGCAGCATTGAGACCGCCAAGCGGACCTTCGCCCGGCGATGGCCTGTCTGCAATGCTCTTGGTCCCGGTATATTCGCGCCCGCAGATCACAATAGCGTCACACTGGATTGCTAGATGACCGCGGACATGCTCGATTAGTGGTTTACCATTAAGCAAAGCCTCAGCCTTGTCGGATCCGAAGCGCTTTGACTGCCCGCCAGCAAGAATGACGCCGAGACGCCTCATGACGCAGGCTCTAACCCGAAATCCTCGGGCCAGTGGGTCAGCGCGCTCATCACCGGATAGGGCGTGAACCCGCCCAGCGCGCAGAGCGAGCCGAACTTCATCGTTTCGCACAGATCGGTCAGCAGGACGACTTCGTCTTCGAGGCTCCGCTCGCTGGACTTGGCGTTGTGCATCTGGGGCAGCGCTTCGCAGGCACCGGCTCCGCGGCCGCCCGCACGAATGCGTTCGAGCGTTTCCTGGCCGCGCACCGCGCCGATTCGGCACGGCGTGCATTTGCCGCAGCTCTCGACCGCGCAGAATTCCATCGCGAAATGCGCCTGGTTCAGCATGTCGGCGGTGTCGTCGAACACCACGATGCCGCCATGGCCGATCAGGCCACCGGCTTCGGTAAAGGCTTCGTAATCGAAGGGCAGGTGGAACATAGAAGGCGGGAAATAGGCGCCGAGCGGTCCGCCGACCTGCACGGCCTTGATCGGCCGTCCGCTCTCAGTGCCGCCGCCAATCTCCTCGACAAGCTCGCCCAGCGTGATGCCGAACGCAATCTCGTAAAGCCCGCCCTGTTTGATGTTACCGGCGAGCTGAACCGGCATCGTGCCGCGCGACCGGCCAATGCCGTAATCCGCATAGGCTTTCGCGCCTTCGGAAAGGACATTAGGCACGGCGGCGAGGGTGAGGACGTTGTTGACCACCGTAGGCTTGCCGAACAGGCCTTCGAGCGCGGGAAGGGGAGGCTTGGCCCGCACTTCGCCCCGCTTGCCTTCGAGGCTGTTGAGGAGCGAGGTTTCCTCGCCGCAAACATAAGCGCCCGCGCCGACACGCACTTCCAGTTTGAACGGCGAAACGAGATGCGCCGAAGCCTTGATCGCGGTTTCCATCTTGCGGATCGCGTGCGGATATTCGGAACGCAGATAGATATAGCCCTTGGTCGCGCCGACGGCGTGGCCGGCAATCGCCATGCCCTCGATCAGGCAATAGGGATCGCCCTCCATCAGCATGCGATCGGCAAAGGTACCGCTATCGCCTTCATCGGCGTTGCAGACGATATATTTCTGATCGCCCGGCGCGCCGGCGACCGTCTTCCATTTGATGCCAGCCGGGAAGCCCGCGCCGCCGCGTCCGCGCAGGCCGGACTCGGTGACCATCCCGATGGTGGCCTCGGGGCCGATCTCATAGGCTTTTTTTAGTGCTACCCAGCCGCCGGTTTCGGTATAGTCTTCAAGGCTTAGCGGCTGCGTCTTGCCGGCACGCGCGAAGGTCAGCCGCTGCTGTTTCGCGATGAACGGGTGATCTTCAATCTTGCCGATCGCCTTGTCGGAACCGCCGTCGAGGATCGCGGCGACATCGCCCGGCGTCGCCGGGCCGAAGCCCATGCCGTTGATATCAACCAGCGGTTCAAGCCATTGCATGCCCCAGCTTGAGGTGCGGACGATCTCCGCATCGGGCGCGGCCCTGGCAAAGGCTTCGGCCAGCTTGTCGGCGCCGCAGGCGATGGCGAGCGCGTCGTCGGAAATGGCGATACGCATGGCCTATAACTCCCGGATCAGCGCTTCGAGCCCCGGTTCGTCGAGGCGGGCATGGACGCTCTCGCCGATCATCGCATTGGGTCCGACGCTGCACAGGCCAAGGCAATAAACGGGTTCAATGGAGGCGCGGCCATTGGCCATCGTTTCGGCTTTGGCGGCGAGCGCTTCCGATCCGCGCGACTGGCAGGCTTCGGCCCGGCACAGTTTGATGATCGGTAGCTCGGCATTCGTCTCGCGATAGTCGTGATAGAAGCTTACGATGCCGTGGACCTCGGTGCGGGTCAGGTTCAGTGCTTTGGCGATCTGTCGTTTCGCTTCCTCGTCGATACAGCCGAATTCGGCCTGCACTTCGTTGAGGATCGGCATTAGTGGTGCTTCGCGGATGCTATGGGCCGTGATGATCTCGTCGAGGCGTGCTGTGGTCATACTTGTTCGGACTTTTCGTCTTCTAGAGTCAGCAAGAGGTCTTTTGCGTCGACTGCACTGCCGATTTCAACAAAAATATCCGCTACCTCGCCGTCACGCAGGGCGGTCAATGCGGTTTCCATTTTCATGGCTTCGAGTGTCATCAGTAGGGTGCCGACTTTCACGGTGTCGCCGCGCTTGACCGCAAGCGTACTTACGACACCCGGCATCGGTGCGCCTATGTGATTGGTATTGCCCGCTTGCGCAATTGGGCGGGTTGGCCTGCCAGATACGGCACTCCGGTCTTTCACCGAGATGACCCTAGGTTGGCCGTTGAGTTCGAAATACACGCGTGCCGTGCCATCGTCCTCAGCTAGCGAAACCATAAGCAGCCGGATGATGAGTGTCTTGCCGCGCTCTATATCAACGGCGATTTCGTCGCCCGGTTCCATGCCATAGAAATAAACTGGCGTGTCGATAACCGAGACAATGCCATATTCGTCCTGAGCTTTAGCAAAGGCCGTGAACACCTCGGGATACATCAGATAGCTTGCAAACTCACGTTCTTGGAGCTTCCGACCACAACGTTCTTCAGCTTCACGCCGTTTGGCCTCGAGGTCGGCTGCTTGCATCAGCGAGGCGGGGCGAACAGTTATGGGCTCGATTTCTTTCAGGACACGACTTTGGATTTCAGTAGGCCAGCCACCCGGCGGTTGTCCTAGATCCCCATGTAGCATCTGTTCGACCGAGCTTGGAAAGGCGATATCGCGATTCTCATCAAGAATATCATTGGCAGAAAGGTTCTGGCTAACCATCATCAATGCCATGTCACCGACAACCTTGGACGAAGGTGTAACCTTTACGATGTCCCCGAACATCATATTAGCCTCGGTATAAGCTGCAGAGACTTCGTGCCAGCGGTCCTCGAGATCAAGAGAGCGGGCCTGTTCCTTCAAGTTTGTGAACTGCCCACCCGGCATTTCATGCATGTACACTTCCGAAGCGCCAGATTTAAGGTCCTGTTCGAATGCGGTGTAATAGCTGCGTACGTTTTCCCAATAGAAACTCAACTGGCGGATAGCCTGGGATGACAGACCGCTATCGCGATCAGTATGATGCACCGCTTCGACGATTGATCCAAGGCAGGGCTGGGACGTTGTGCCCGACATGGAGTCCATTGCCGCATCCACCGCATCGACTCCCGCATCGATCGCAGCGAGAATGGTAGCTGCTGCAGCGCCAGATGTATCGTGAGTATGCAGATGAATGGGGAGGTCGGTTTCATTGCGCAGTGCATTGATCAGCGCCGTGGCAGCCCCCGGCTTCAACAATCCGGCCATGTCCTTGATCGCCAGGATGTGGCAACCGGCGGCTTCCAATTCGCGGGCCAGGCCCGCATAATAGGCGAGGTTATATTTGGCACGGTCCGGGTTCAATATATCGCCAGTGTAGCAAAGCGCGCCTTCGGCGATCTTTCCGCTTTCGACTACTGCATCGATAGCGACCCGCATATTTTCGACCCAGTTGAGGCAATCAAAAATTCGGAAGATATCTATACCTTGTGCTGCTTCCGCAATGAAATGCCGAACGACATTGTCGGGATAGTTGGTGTAACCTACACCATTTGCTCCGCGTAAGAGCATCTGGGTAAGAAGGTTCGGCGCCGTTTCGCGAATTCCGAACAGTCTATCCCAAGGGTCTTCCTGGAGAAAGCGCATGGCGACGTCGAAGGTTGCGCCGCCCCAACATTCAACTGAAAGCAATCCAGGAAGGCCGCGAGCATAGTCGTTCGCGATGCGCACCATATCGGTAGTGCGCATACGCGTTGCGAGCAAAGATTGATGCGCGTCGCGCATTGTCGTGTCGGTTATCAATATTCGCGGGTGCTCGCGCATCCATCGCGCAAAACCCACTGCGCCGAGCTTTTGGAATCTCTGGCGCGTTCCGTCTTGGATGGGAACATCAAATTGTGGTGCTACGGTTGATTTTCGATGGGTAGCCGGGCGTGCGCGGCCTTTGACATCAGGATGGCCGTTGACCGTGACGTCGGCAATGTATCGCAATAGCCGGCTGGCCCGGTCTTGCCGTTTGCGCGATCGTAGAAGCTCCGGCTCCTCGTCGATGAAACGCGTTGTATATTGACCTGCTAGGAAATCCGGATGGGTGAGGACATTCACTAGAAATTGGAGATTGGTCGCCACTCCGCGAATTCTGTATTCGCGCAGCGCTCGAACCATTCGCGCAATTGCCTCATCACCAGTAGGTGCCCATGCAACGATCTTTTCCAGCAAAGGGTCATAGTGGCGGGTCACTATTGCTCCAGAATAAGCCGTGCCGCCATCGATACGGATCCCGAAACCGAAGGCGCCACGATAGGCTGCGATACGCCCATAATCAGGAATAAAATTGTTCTGAGGATCTTCGGTGGTTACCCGGCATTGCAGGGCATGGCCATTAAGCTGAATGTCGGTTTGGCAAGGGACACCCGTTTCCTCCGCAACGCCCACCCGATTTCCATTGGCAATCTTGATCTGCGCTTTGACAATATCAATTCCGGTCACAACTTCGGTGACAGTATGCTCCACCTGGATTCGCGGATTGACTTCAATGAAATAGAAATTTCCACTATCTTCATCCAGCAGAAACTCGACCGTGCCGGCGCCGACATAGTTGGTTGTTCTGCCTATCGCCAAGGCGGCCTCGCAGATCTTGTTGCGCGTTATCTCATCGAGATAGGGGGCAGGAGCCCGTTCGATGATCTTCTGATTGCGGCGCTGTATAGAGCAATCTCGCTCGTACAAATGGACGATGTTGCCATGATGGTCACCGAGCAATTGCACTTCGATATGGCGAGCCCGCTGAATCAGCTTTTCGAGATAGACTTCGTCGCGTCCGAAAACAGCGTGTGCCTCTCGGCGGCCACTGTCTACTGCGGCGATGAGGGCGCCTGAACTATTGATTGACCGCATTCCGCGTCCCCCGCCGCCCCAGCTTGCCTTGAGCATCACTGGATATCCAAGCTCATCTGCGGCAGCTTTGATGATATTGGGATCGGCTGGTAGCGGGTCCGTCGCGGGTATGACCGGCACTCCGGCGGCAATCGCAATCTTGCGTGCAGAAACCTTGTTCCCGAGCATGTGCATGGTTTTTGGTGAGGGGCCGATGAAAATGAGCCCGGCTCGTTTGCTGCTTTCTGCAAAAGCCGGGTCTTCTGAAAGGAACCCATATCCGGGGTGTATCGCATCTGCGCCTGCCTCGCGCGCGATGGCAATGATCCGATCACTATCCAGATAGGCATCAATAGCACCTTTGCCATCACCGAGATGATATGCTTCATCGCATTTGAAGCGATGCAGTGAGAGTTTGTCCTGTTCGGCATAGATGCCGACTGTTCCTATTCCCAACTCACTTGCGGCTCGGAAAACTCGAATCGCTATTTCCGAACGATTTGCGACGAGCAGCTTCGTTATTTGCGTATGTTGGTGTCGATGGAGAAACACGCTCATATCATCGGCTTAGCAACTAGCGCGCACGGCTGATTCCGACGGGGATTAATGTCGGAATTCAGGGCTTTTCGACCGTTCATATACTTCAATCCTTCCTCTTTTTGCGCATTACCTCAGAGGTTCGATCTAATCGAACAAAGTGATTGCTGCCATCACTCCATGGATAGTATCTCCCAAGATCTGAGAGATAAAGAAGATCGCGGAAGCTCGTTGGAGCAAGCTTTGCCATTGCTGATGGCCCTCATCCGAAATTGCGGTCAGAACTCACATAGCGTGTTAGCGAATAGGCTTGGCTTGCCGCTGGCCACCGCGCATCGCGTTGCACAGCAACTTCAAAAGTCGGGTTATCTGATCCGTAGCCGACGTGGCTATTATCATGCTGGTCCTATGCTGACCGCGCTCTCATCGGAACTCGAACCCACTGCCATCGCGGCGGGTATCGCCCGGCCCACCCTCTCGCAATTGGCGCGACGCTATGGATGCATAGACCATTTTGGCATATTCGAGCAGGATATGGTGATCTATCTGTTGAAGGCGGGAAAGGAGAAAGCAAAGCCTTTTTACCCGCGAGACAATGCAACTCGAGGCTTATTGCTCAGGGCTCGGTAAAATTTTGTTGGCAGCGCTCGGTGGAGAAGAACTCGCTACCTTTTCTCTCTCAAGGGCCGTTTGTTTGGTTGACCAGCTAAGACCATTATTCGGCCCGAAGCATTGCAGGAAGAAATAGCCAATGTGCAAAAGTGCGGATTCGCCGTGGACGATCATTAGGTAGATGAGGATCTCTATTGTCTCGCTGTGCCGTCGGTAGATGCCGATGAAAAAGCTATCGCTGCCATTTCACTTTCATTTCGAGAAAAGACTCCTGATGAGTGGGAGCGTGATCGCTATCTAAAGGCGCTTTGCGGCGCTGCTTACAAAATCCGACGGCGTATAAAATGGCAAGAAGCACCAGCGATAAGGTTTCTCCACGCAAAAAAGTGCTTGAAGGATGACATCACTCAAACTATAGCCCTACATGAATCGTCCTACAAAAAATAGGAAATTGGAGTGGGTATTGAGATGACATCAAATTTTTGGCCTGCTGAAGATTCTAGCCGCATACCTTATGCAGTATTTACGGATCCGGAACTCTATGCACGCGAGTCAAAGCGGCTGTTTGCGGGGCCTCATTGGAATTACCTTTGCCTCGACGCGGAAATCCGCGACCCCGGTCAGTACGTGGTCAGCTATATCGGTGAGCGGCAGGTGGTTGTTCAGCGGACTGAAGATGGGGACGTCGTGGCTTTCCTGAACAGCTGTGCGCACCGAGGAGCGCAGCTTGTCCGTAGGATGCGCGGCACGGCGACCTCGCACACCTGTGCATATCATCAATGGTGCTTCAGCGATCGTGGAGACTTGTTAGGCGTGCCGCAGCAGCGCGGTGTGAAGGGTCAGGGCGGAATGCCCAAGGATTTCGACAAATCGAAACATGGTCTTCGCCGTATACGGGTCGAGTCATACAAGGGACTGGTATTCGGCACATTCTCTGACGAAACGCCGCCCCTCTACGACTATTTGGGGCCGAAGATACGACCGGAGATTGATCGCATATTTGACCGACCCGTTAAGGTGCTCGGCTATTATCGCCAAGTCATTCCGGCCAACTGGAAGCTGTATCTGGAAAACGTCAAAGACCCTTATCATGCGGGGTTGTTACATCTCTTCCATGTCACTTTCGGCATCTACCGACCCACGATGTCGGGCCGCGTCACTATGGACGAAAGCAAAGGGCATAGCGTTTTGCGCACGGCCGATATCGATGAGGAGCAGGCGGACGTTAACTCCACCTATGCCGGGATCGACAAATACAGAACCGACTACAGTCTACGCGATCCCTCACTATTCGACGTTAAGCCGGATTATGACGACAAGGTCACCAATATGATTATGACGATTTTTCCCAACCTTATGCTGGGTCAGGTCGCGAACACGTTCCAGACACGTCATGTCCGTCCCAAAGGCCTCAACGAATTCGAGTTATACTGGACATATCTGGGTTTCGAAGACGATGACGCGGAAGCGACAGAGGGCAAGTTGCGGCAATCGAATTTCGTGGGTCCGGCTGGTTATATTTCGCTTGAAGATGGCGAGGCCGGGAGGCTTGTTCAGTCCGGTGTGAACCGGCGGGAGCCTGACAATTGTTCGACTGTGCAGATGGGTGGCCGGGGTGCCATTGAGGATCAGGATACTCTAGCGACTGAGGTCGCGGTACGCGGTTTCTGGAAGTGCTACTCGGAAGCAATGGGCCTTGCCCGAGCGCAGGAGCAAGCATGATGAATGCCGTTTGCGACACCTCATCACCGGTTCAGGATTTGCTCGAACGATATGTCGACTGCCTTGATGAGGATCGGCTTGAGGAATGGCCGGAATTGTTTCTCGAAAACGGGCTCTACAAGATATTGTCTCGCGAGAATGAAGCGATGGGTCTGCCCGCGCCACTTGTCTATTATTATAGCCGGGGAATGATGGAGGATCGGGTGACCGCGCTGCGCGATGCGCTCACTTACGAATTTGTATATTCACGGCATCTCATCACAAACACCCGCATTTCGGCACGCGATGATATCATTGAGGCATCATCTAATTTCGTCATCTTCCATACCTGCGAAGAGGGCCGATCCAAGACCTACGCCGTGGGCCGATATCGCGATGTAATCGTCGAAACCGATGACGGCCCCAAGTTCAAAAAGCGCACGGTAATCCTCGATACATTTGCCGTGCAAAACCTCATCGCGGCACCGTTATAATGGCGGCACTGTCATCTCCCTTTTCTGCGCTGCGTGCGGCAAGCTTCACGTTCGAAGAGTTGCAATCAGGCATATATGTTGGCGGGCAGGGCGATCCCCTCTTGCTGATCCATGGATCGGGTCCCGGGGCGTCGAGCATCGGCAATTGGCGATTGGTACTCGATAGGTTGGCCTCCCGCTATTCGGTAATCGCGATGGATCTCATCGGCTTTGGAAGCTCGGACCGTCGTGCGGAACCGCCATATTTCGATTTTGAGCTTTGGGTGCGCCAGGCCAAAGCAGCGTTGGATTTATTCGGCAGAGATAAGATCGGTGTGATCGGCCATTCCATATCGGGCGCTATTGCGCTGAGAATAGCCGCCGAAGATACGCGCGTGAATCGCGTGATGACGACAGGAACCATGGGTGCGCGCATGCCGGTCACTCCGGCTCTTTCAAAGATCTGGCGGTGCCCGGCTTCGCGCGAGGAGATGCGCAGTGCGGCTCAGGCACTGATCGCCGACGATGAGTTGATTACGGACGCCTATCTTGATGCGCGCATGGAGATCATCGGATCTGAGGAGTATCGGCTCTATTTTGACACGATGTTCGAGGGCGATTTCGAACATTATATAAATGCTGCCGTGGTTTCAGACGATATTTTGGCGCGCGTCTCTGTTCCCGTCATGATGCTGCACGGGCGCGAAGACCTCGCTTTTCCTGCAGAAACCGGGTCGCTCGCGTTGCTCGATAAAATGCCGGATGCAGATTGCATGCTGCTCGGCCGATGCAGCCATTCCATTGCAATGGAGAGGACGGAAACCTTTCTGAGTGCCATTCACAACCATTTTGCAAGGCAGGATGAACGATGAACCAACAGACCAACGTTATCAGATGCGGCACGATGTTCGACCCCGGGGCTGACATCGTGATTTCGGATGCCGTCATTGTCATGCAAGGTCAGCATATAGTTTATGCAGGGCATTCGGGAAAGGCGCCTGCCATTGCGCCTGAGGCCAAGATTATCGACTATAACGATGCTTTCGTTATGCCTGGCCTGATCGATGCGCATGTCCACCTATCCTATGGAGAAGCGAAGACCGAGGAGGATATAGACCTTTTCGCGAGCCTCGAATTTCGTGCACTGCGCGGTATGGAAGCCGCGCAGAGGATTTTGCGCGCTGGCTATACCTCGGTATGTGATCCGACGACTTCAGGCCGCGTTAGTCTGGCTATTCGCGATGCCATTGATGCCGGCCTTTTTGTTGGCCCGCGTGTGACCTGTTCGGGGCGGAATATCAGCTCGCGCCAAGGGTTGGTGGATTGGTATCCAACCTGGGTCGGAGTTCCCGACACTTCGATTGGTCAGATCGTTCACAACAAGGATGAGGGGCTCGATGCCATCCGGCAGCAGGTGAAGGATGGGGTCGACTTCATCAAGCTGTCGATGGACGGCGATTCCATGAACCCGTCATCGATACGGTTGGCCTGTGCCTTCCGGCAGGACGAGGTCGATTTGCTGGTGGATGAGGCTCATCGGCTCGGTCGCAAGGTCGTTGTGCATGCCCGCGGAGCAGAGGGCGTTCTCCATGCTGCCCGCGCCGATGCCGATCTGATATTTCATGCGTCCTATATGGATGAACAAGCCCTTGAGGCGGTTATCGAGAATGACTGTGCTCTCTGCCCGACGCTCTCGCTCTTAGTGAACAATATCGAATTCGCTCAGCCAAGTGATCCAAGCTATCCCGCACTGGTTGATGCACACAAACATGAGCTGGATGCCGCGGCGAAAAACCTCAGCCGGGCGCGCGAAGCAGGTGTGCGTTTTCTGATTGGCAGCGAAGCCGGCTTTGCCGTGACACCTTATGGCGAGTGGCATGCCCGTGAGCTGGAAAACCATATGAAATATATCGGGTTTTCGGAGCGGGAAGTATTGCGGCAGGCGACCGTGGAAAACGCATGGTTTACCCAAGCGGGATCGGATGTCGGGTCGCTGACACAGGGCAGCATCGCCGACATATTGGTGCTCGCTCAAAATCCGCTGGAAGATATTTCGGTTCCGCTTGATCCGGCTAACATTCTGGCGGTCTATAAAGACGGGGCCACTGTAGACTTGACCCCCAATCATAACCGATCCCGACTGGCGACTGAATTCAGCTATGCCATGTGGAACGATGTTTACACGCGCGATACGCTTGCGGCCCGAAATGGGATAGCGGCCGAATAGGCAGGGCGGTTCATGGTACATGAGAGAGGAAGTTTGATGACTACGCAAGATGATCAACTGGTAGACCCCGATATCCTGGACAGGGTAAAGGGATGGCGTGACTATGTTGAAGCCAAGCTGGGCTTTCGGAACCATTGGTACCCGGTCTTGCTCTCCGACGAGGTTGAGGAAGGCAAGCCTGTAACAGCTAAGTTATGCGGCGAGAACCTGCTTCTAAATCGTATTGATGGCGAAGTGCATTGCATTCGGGATCGATGTTTGCACCGCGGCGTGAAATTTTCGAAAAAGCCCGAATGCCATACCAAAGCTACGATCACGTGCTGGTATCATGGCTACACCTATCGTTGGGCAGATGGGAAACTCACCGATGTCATAGCTGCCCCTGAAACCCGCATTGTTGACGGCACTCGCGGGGTGCGCAGTTACATTGTCGAAGAAGCCAAAGGGTTGGTTTTTGTTTTCCTCGGAGATCGCGATGGAAATATTCCGCCGCTTATCGATGATGTGCCGCCGAATTTCCTCGATGAAGACAATTATGTGCTTTCCCAGCGCCAGACTGTTCAGTCCAACTGGCGGCATGGCGTGGAAAACGGCTTCGATAAAACGCATATCTATATTCACCGGGAATCATTGCTAATTCAGGAAAATGATCTCGTCCTGCCACTGGGCTTTGGGGCTTCGGGTGAGCAGAGCCACGAACTGGTTGATGGCGAAGACGGCCCCAGAGGCGTCATCGAGATCTACGGCCCGCACGTTATTCCCGCGTTCGAAGGCAAGATCGAAGGCGAAACCGTCCTCAAAGTTCCGTCCGATGTTACGGGCAAAAATCTCGTCCCTTCGACCATTTCAATGTGGATGCCATGTGCGCTTAAAGTCGATCCTTGGCCTGACCCGAAGACCACGCAATTTGAATGGTATGTGCCCATCGACGAAACCACGCACATGTATTTTCAAAACTTGGGCACGCGCGCGGAAACAGATGAAGAGAAGCGCGATTTCAAACGGGAATATAATAACCGTTGGGCCTTTTACGCTTTGGAAGAGTTTAACGGGCCGGACATCTGGGCGCGGGAAGCAGCCGAGGAAGGCTATGCCGACGACCATCAATGGGTCGATGAAGCTCTATTCGAAGCCGATGAAAACATAATTGTTTTTCGGCGTCTGATTTCCAAACGTAATCGCGGCGTCCAGCGACCTTCAGATTTGCGCGCTTAGGGGGCAAAAAAATGACATCAGTTGAGAGCAAGTTTATCGATGCGGGTGGTCTGCGGACCCATTATCTTAGGGCGGGGGCCGGAGCGTCGGTGATCCTTGTTCATGGCGGTGGGGCCGGGGCCGACGCGGTCGGCAACTGGACGGAGACGGTCACCTCCCTCGCTGAAAACTATGCTGTGTACGCACCGGATATGGTAGGTTTCGGAAAAACCGAAAAGCCCCGGAGGGATGATTTTGTTTACGGGCAAGCTGAGCGCGAGGCTCATCTCGTGGCATTTCTCGAAGCTATAGATTGTGGCCCGGCCATATTGGTTGGAAATTCGATGGGCGGCCTAACATCGCTCGGTGTTGCGCATGATCGGCCTGATCTTGTGCGTAAGCTGTTGCTAATGGGCAGTGCGGGATTGCCCGTTCCAATGTCACCGGAACTACTGTCGATTATCGAATATGATCATAGCGAAGAAGGAATGGCCAGGATCGTCGAAGCATTGACCGGTCCCGGTTTTGTCCCGCCCGGCGAAATGATTGCCTATCGGCATGCATTGTCAATTGAGCCTGATACGCAATATGCCTATCAGCAGATCACGGCCTGGCAAAAGGCGAATAGCGGCCTTGAGATATCCGAAGAACGCATCGCTGCCGTGTCGTGCCCGACTTTGGTTGTGGCCGGTAAGAATGACGGCGTGGTCCCGCTCGCCAACGCTTATCGTTTTCTGGAACTGATCCCACAAAGCTGGGGGGTGGTGATGCCCAATTGCGGGCATTGGCCAATGATCGAATATCCAGCGGAATTCGCCGATTTGGTCGATCAGTTTGCGCGCCGGGATTGATGGCGATGGAAGACCGGAAGCATATTCACGATTTCGTGCACCGTTTATGGCAATCGCCGGAGCTGCGCGCGCGGTTTGAAGCGGATGCTGGGGCAGTTCTAGCGGAGCAGGGCTTTGCTGAAGCGGAATGTGCGTTGCTGCTGGACGGTGAATTTCCGGCTCTAGGTGAACTGGGCATGCATCCTTTGGCACAGATGGTCTACTCGCTCGCACGCAATCCCCAAATCGCCGACCAGATCAGCTTCGGCGACTATCTCGAAGATTTGGAGTAACGGTGTTATGGGCTTGATTGTTGGGGGTTTCGGTACTGCACATCTCGTGATGAAACGAGGTACTGCGGGTGAAGCTGGTGAGCGCGTTTTCGCGGGAATGAAAGAAATTGGTAGGCGGATAAGGGCGCTTGCGCCTGATCGCGTCATCATCGTTTCTTCGGATCACTTCTATAATTTTCGGATTGGCGACGACAGCGCGTTCAGCATCGCTGCGGAAGATGTGCATATTCCATTCGGTGATATGCATTTGCCAAAAGATCCGTTTGTGGGCGATGCGAAATTTGCCGGAGATTTTGCTGCCTATTGTTCTGACCGGGCAGTCCCGGTGTGCGCGATGCGTGATTACCTGCCGGACCATGGTGTGGTCATTCCCGCATTGTTGATCTCCGGTGGTAGCCCCATTCCGATTATTCCGCTGATTACCAATACTGCTCTCGAACCGGCCCCTTCATTGCAGCAGGGCTGGGAGCTTGGCGGATTGATCCGGAGTTTCGTCGCCGAAGAGAGACCGCAGGATGAGCGCGTCGTTGTGGTGGGAACCGGCGGGCTTTCTCACTGGCTTGCGGTGGCTGATATGGGCAAGGTCAACAGCGATTTCGATTATCGGATCATGGATGAACTGACAGGCGCGCATCCTGAAAACCTTCTGAGCATGTCTCCTGCCGAAATACTTGCCGAAGGCGGAAATGGCGGACTTGAAGTCGTTAACTGGCTAATCATGGCCGGAGCACTGCCTGGGTCTCCGGGTGAACGTGTCTATTATGAGGCGATTCCGGAATGGGTGACCGGGATGGGCGGAATTGAATTATTCAACAAAGAAATTAATGCATTATGAGCGATTCTAAATTTTTGCGTCTGTGCTGCATTTCGGACATTCCGGATAGCGGTATCTTGCGCGTTACCGTTCCGGGCTATGATCCGCTGGCCGTGTGTCAGGTGGACGGTGCGTTCTTCGCCATAGCCGATACATGCTCGCACGGTATGGCATCATTGAGCGAAGGAGATATCGAAGACGGGCAGATTTTTTGTCCCTTCCATGGCGGAGGGTTCGAGATTGCAACTGGCAATCCGACAGAACGACCCTGCACAATTCCTATAGCCACCTATCCCGTGAAACGGGTTGAGGATGCGCTTTTTATCGCGTCCAAATGAAGGCAGCTTCCGATCCGGAGTCAGTTTTCCGGATCGCCGATGGCATGCCGTTGAGGACAAAAAGAAAATAGCAGCAATTCTCGCGCTTCAAATGTCCTACAATAATTGTAATCAAACTATTGACATCTACCGTATCAAGCGTGTCTATATTGTAGGGCAAAAATCATAGGGCAATTGATCTACAGGGAGATCGAAAGTGGTGAGCAAAAGATCGAAGGACGGGCATGTGGGCGTCAAGTTGAAATTGTTGACTGGGGCAGTGTTTTTCTCGCCGTTCTTGGCGATGCCAGCCGTTGCGCAAAATTCGCAAAATGAGACCGAATCTGTGTCGGAAGATACTGGCGGGCTTTCGGTGATCATCGTTACTGCGCAACGGCGTGATGAAAATTTGCAGGATGTGCCTGCAGCCGTCACCGCCTTTGGCGCAGAAGATATCACTCGGTTCGGTTTTACAGACCCGAGTGAACTTACCGCCCAAACTCCGGGCTTGCAGATCAGGTCATCAAACGGCCAGACCAAACCCAACGTCTTTCTACGCGGTATCGGAACCAACGATTTTAACGTGAGCGCATCAGGCGCGGTCGGTTTTTATGCTGACGAGGTCTATCAAGGTTTGCAGTCGGGTCAGTTGTTTCAGATGTTTGATCTCGACCGGGTTGAGGTTCTGCGTGGACCGCAAGGAACGCTGTACGGCCGCAATACCACAGGCGGCGCGGTGAATTTTTTCGCTAGGCAGCCGGACGGTGATTTCGCAGCTAATGCTTCGGCAACCTATGGCCGTTTCGATCAGTTTGACATTGAAGCTGGCGTGCAGGCGCCGCTTGCGGGGGATGTACTCAGCATGCGTCTCGCTGGCGTCTATCGTTCAAACAACGGTAGCGGCGTGAATCAGTTCACAGGCGAGCGCGTTGGTGATTCCGAAAGTTGGGCTCTCAGGGGCTTGCTGCGGCTGCAGCCGGATGACAATCAGGACTGGTTGTTGAATGTGCATGGCGGTCGGTTGACCGGCGATGGTCCTCGATATCATTTCCAGCGCGTGCCAAACGGTCTTTATCCCGATGGTGTGTTGCCGATTATCGGCGTTACGGCGCCCTTTAGCCCAATGGGCGGGTATTGGGACGGCGAATGGGATCTCCCGCAAGATGAAGAGGTCGAGAGCTTCGGAATATCTCTCAATGGCGAAATTTATCTTGGAGGGCCTACGCTGCACTCGGTGACGGGTTATGAGGCCGTCGATGCGTTTGTGCGTTTTGATTCGGACGGGACGCCACTTAATTACGTCAACGTCGATTTTGGCGATGAAAGCTGGCAGTTCAGCCAGGAGCTTCGGCTTGACTCCGACCCCGACAAGCCACTGACATGGATAATCGGCGGCTATTTCTATTCTGATCGTGTGCGGGCCAATAACAGCTTCGATGTCGGCCGCTTCGCACGCGAGCTTTTCGGCGCGATACCAGACATAACTGACCCTGCGGCACCGATTGTGATCAGCCAGCTCTACACGCAGAGGACCAGGAGTTACGCTGCTTTCGGTTCTGCATCCTATCATTTCAACGATGCTGTCACCTTAACTGCAGGTCTCCGCTATACCCGTGATCGCAAGACGCTGGATTATTTCACAACGGCAGATTCTGCGCTGTTGGCCGGTATCCCCAGCCTGATCGATGTCGAACGCAGGCGGAGCTGGGACGCGCTGACCGGTAACGTGATTCTCGAATATCAAGCGGCGGACAATATCCTCTTATACACGTCCTATAATCGTGGCTTCAAAAGCGGCCAATTCAATGCTTCGCCGTTTTTTGAGCCGATGGACGTGAATTCGGCCAATCCCGAAACTGTCGACGCGTTCGAAGTGGGATTTAAGTCTCAGCTTGCGAATAACCGAGTCCGTTTGAATGTCTCGGCATTCTATAATGAGTTCAGCGATTTGCAGGTATTTCAGTTTATTCCTGATGCGACAACGGGTATCCCAACTTCACGCTATTCGAATGCAGGTGCTGCCCGGGTGTCCGGTCTCGAGTTCGAGATTGATGCGCGGCCGATGGAAGCGCTCTCATTGCGGTTGTCCGGAGCTTTGCTGGATGCTGAATATACACGGTTCATTGCCGCGGTCGATGATCCAACGACACCGCAGGACGAAACTGTCGATTTGTCAGGCAACCGGTTGTCGGTCGCGCCTAGATTTAATCTAAGCGGTTCGGTCGATTACACTATTTCGATCAATGACAATCTCGAACTGGTTCCGTCATACGACTTTACCTATAACAGCCGGAAATATTTTACGCCGGAGAACGCCAGCGAGCTCTCCCAGCGCCGTTTTTGGGTGCACAATGCGTCGATTGCACTTCGAGAGGCTGATGGCCGTTATTCGCTGACAGCCTGGATACGCAACTTGTCAGGAACGCGATATAATGACGAAATATTTCCGCTATCGGACTTTGGCCTGAACGGCGCGATTCGGGGTGCACGGCAAAGTTATGGGATCACTCTGAGCTATCGTTTTGAGTAGTGCCAGCGTGGAACGAACGGTAATAATAGGGGCAGGTCAGGCCGGAGGGCGGGCGGCGGTCGCCCTCCGGGCAAATGGATATGGCGGCGAGATTATCTTAGTCGGTCAGGAGGCGCGTGCGCCATATGAGCGGCCACCTCTTTCGAAAGAGGTTTTGCTGGGAGCCGCGCAGGCGGGAGCGGCTCTCGTCAATCCCGAATCCGTCTATCACGAGAATTCGATTGAACTTCGTCTCGATATGCCGGTGCGATGGATTAATTCTGCGACGCGCGAACTGACTTTTATGGACGGGGACCGGTTGGGTTTCCAACGCCTCATTTTAGCGACTGGCGCCCGTGCACGGCGGTTGGAATGGCCAGGTTCTGAAGCCGCAAAACCATATTATCTTCGGACATGCGATGATGCTGAGGTCTTGCGTCGGACACTCAGCGGAAGGCAGGGCGACATCGCAATTATCGGTGGCGGTTTTATAGGCCTTGAAGTGGCGGCCAGCGCTCGCCAGCTGGGTTGGACGGTTACCGTGATTGAGCTTGGTCAGCAGTGTCTCGAACGTGTTTTGCCATCGGCCTCTGCGCGAGTTTTGGTCGATCTGCATGAGCGTCATGGGACGCGATTTCGCTGGGGTGCATCGGTAAAAGAGACGAAAGAAACGAATAGTAGGATCCGCCTCTTGCTCAACGATGACGAGTCCTTGAATGTTGACGTTGTGGTTGTGGGCATCGGATCGGAGCCCAATATGAAGCTTGCCGAAGCGGCTGGCCTTGAATGCGGAAACGGCATTTTGGTGGACGATCAATGCCGGACTTCAGTTTCCGACATATATGCGATCGGTGATGCGGCGATCGCACCAAATAGATGGTTCGGTAAGCCGGCCCGGCTCGAGTCCTGGGAAAATGCCGAGCGGCAAGCTGAGCAGGTCGCTCGGGTGATTTGCGGGCTGCCCACAACAAATGATGCGCCCCCCTGGTTCTGGACCGATCAGTTCGACCGGAATGTCCAAATCGTCGGCGTTCCGACCGACGAGGATCAGATGACCGTTGAACCCGGAAAAACACCGGATCAGTATGTCCATCTTTATAGCCGTGGCGATGTGATAACCGGTGCGGTGTTGTTCAACAGTGGCCGCCGCCGCCGCGCCTTGTCACGGCAAATGAGCGAGATGCGAGATGCTGCGGCAGCTCCCTGCAGCCCGGCCGAAAGTGTAGATTCTATGGAGATAAACGCATGAAATTGCTGAGTTTTGCCCAAGGCGACCGCACCGGAGTAGCTCTACAGCGCGGCGATGGAAGCTTTATGGATCTTGCGGCTATAGGGTTTTCCACCATGCTCGACATCGTGGCTGCCGGTCCTGAAAGACTGCATGATATCTCGCAATGGGATGCTGACACGCAAGAAGCTCCGCTGACCGGCAATATCTGCATATTGGCTCCAATTCCGCATCCTGTTCGCGATGTCTTTTGTGTCGGCAAGAATTATCTGCGGCATGCCAAGGAGTTCGGATCGAGCGGGTTCGATAGCGGGAACACTGGCGGCGACGAGGTTCCCGATGCTCCGATCATCTTCACAAAGGCTACGACAAGTGTTGCTGCGCCGGAGAGTCCGATTTGTACGGCCTTCGATCCCGACGACAGTGTCGACTATGAAGGCGAGCTGGCTGTAATCATTGGAACCGGTGGCCGGAACATCGCCAAACAAGATGCCATGTCGCATGTCTTCGGATACACGGTCCTCAACGATGTAACGGCGAGGGAAGCGCAAAAGCGACATAAACAGTGGGTCCTCGGCAAGGGAATTGACGGCTTCTGTCCCATGGGGCCAGTCATATTGGTCGCGAATTCTAATCTGGATGTTACAGGCCTCCGTTTAGTCACTGAGGTGAATGGTGAAATCCGCCAAGACGGACAGATTTCCGATCTGATCTTCGATATTCCGACCCTGATTGCCACGATTTCAGCCTATATTACCTTGGTGCCCGGCGACATCATCGCCACCGGCACGCCAGAAGGAGTCGGGATCGGATTTGATCCGCCCCGCTACCTGCGGCCTGGGGACATAGTGACAGTCAGCATTGAACCGATCGGGTCACTGAGTAATCCGGTAACCTGATCAACCGCATAAAGGAGAGGGCAGCATGTCCGCAGAAATCACAATCTACAATCCGGAAAGTTTGGGCGAACCTCTCGGGCAATACACGCATGTGACACGGGTCAAGGCCGATGAGTTTCTGTTCATTGCCGGCATGCTGTCGGCTGACAAAAGCGGAGCAATCATTGGCATTGATGATTTCGATGCACAGGCGATGCAGGTATTCCGCAATATCGAGGCCGCCCTTGCTTCTGCCGGTGCGACTTTTGCGAATGTCGTTCAGTTTACGACATATCTCGTGCATTCGCAGGATATTCCGAAATTCATGGAGTTCCGGTTGCGGGAATTTCCGAAACTTTTTCCAGACGGGAAATATCCGCCTAACACGATGCTGATGGTCGACCGGCTTGTCCAGGAACCGTTCCTTGTCGAGGTCCAGGTTGTCGCAGCGATTTAATCGATAGAGAATGCTAGCTCTAAGAACCGTCCGATCCAAATCCGTACAAGCTGCGATTCATGATCGACGCGCTGTCGTAGCGGTGGAAACCGTTGCACTTCGGGCGGGGATAGAATCTTCACGCCAGTTGGAGTTTGCCGAAGACTTGCGCGAAGCGACCGCCGATCGCGACGCAGTGCTGGCATGGCTGGCGCTTATAGATGGCGAGATACGCATCGGGCTCGAAAAGGACGATCTCGCCGAATTTTTGTCCAGGCCGGATGTCGTCAAGATCAGTAGCAAGGATCTTGCATGGTGCATTGAGCGACGCATGAGCGGCGCATTGACGGTGGCTGCCAGTTTGTGTGTCGCCAAAATCGCCGGATTTTCGACAGTCGCGACCGGAGCCATCGGCGGCGTACATCGCGGCAATAATTTTGATGTTTCGGCTGACCTTTTCGAATTGGCGCGATCGGCCGTGCATCTCGTTTGCGCTGGCATAAAACCGTTCCTGGATGTTGCTGCCACTTGCGAGCGACTTGAGGCATTGGGCGTTCCTGTTTTCGGTGTGGGGTGTGACGACATTCCAATGCTGTACTCGCGAGAATCTGGCCAGCGGGTTGATGCCCGATTTGATGCTTTGGAAAAGGTCAAGGACGCCATGATACTACATCACGCCCTGACCGGTCAGGCTGCGTTGGTTGCCACGCCTATTCCTCTAGAATTTGCGATCGATAATCTGGAGGTTGAAGCTTGGATTCAAGTTGCATTAGACAAAGCGAGACAGCAATGCGTATCCCGAGCTGACGCGACACCTTTCCTAGTGCAAGAGCTGGATCGATTGAGTGATGGCCGGACTGTAGCTGCCAATGAAGCGGCATTTCGTGAGGCGATTTACACAGCCGCAGCTTTGGCACTGGCTGTAAAAGCCAAAGAAGCATGCTAATATGGCAACTACATTCATCAATATAGAAAGTGATACAAAGTTGAACACTTTGAGCGAATTCATCAAGAAACGATCGCCCGAGAAATCTGTCGCCGATGCGTTGGCTGACATATTCCGGAAACGGATCATGGACGGTGATTATTTGCCCGGCGCAAGGTTGGTCGAGGCCGATCTCACGAAGCTATATGGCGTCAGTCGCGGCCCTGTGCGTGAAGCGATCCGCCGGTTGGCGGCTGAGGGATTGGTCGATGCGGAAAAGCATCGCAGTCCCATGGTCCGCGGTGTCGATCAACAGAAGTTTGGACGCATGTTCGAGGTGCGTGCGATATTGGAAGCCTATTCTGCCAAACTTGCTGCGCAAAAAGTCAATTCGGCTCATCGTAAATGGATCACGCAAGAAAAAGAGAAATGGGAAAAATTTACCTATTGCGATGATATCGACACATTCGTCAGCGCCAATACCGAATTTCATGATCATATTCTCGTGATTGCCGATCATGATGTTTTGAATGAACAGACCCGGCAACTGGCCATTCCTGGATATAAGGCCGTTTTCAAGCCGCTGCTTCGTGAAACAGAAATGCGAAGGAGTTCGCTGCAACATGTGGAAATTCTACAGGCTATTCTGGATGGGAAAGCGGATAAAGCAGAACGGCTTATGCGTAAGCATGTCGAAGCATCCGGGGTGCGCTTGACCAAAAAATTCTCTGCAGATCTGTTTGATCGGCGCTTGCACGAGCTGGAAAAACTGCAAGCCGACTGACGCTGAATGTAAAAGATGCGGCGCGCATTGCAGCGTTGCCAAAGCCATACTAAATGTCCTACAATAAATGTAGTCTGATTTTTGAGGTGGCATTGTGGCACGAGCAACATCTGTATTCCTACTTCTCAGCCCACCTGCGATCTGGGGTAGTCTGGTCGTCGTCGGATGGGGTGCGTTGCAATCCCTCAATCCGCTGATTCTCACACTCGTCTCCTGGCTGTTAGCGGCTGCGGTGTTATTGATTCTGTCGTCGGCAAATCTCGTGCGCCTTTGGGATATCTTTAGAGAGAGGTTTCTATGGTTTGTGGTGATCGGCGTTGCCGGAACAACGGGGTTTCAGTTCCTCTGGTATACGGGGCTCGCTCACGGAGACCCGGTCGACGTGACATTGCTTACGGCTACCTTGCCGGCATTCATTTGCATCGGGGATCGATTGCTCTTTCGAGCGCCCTTGTCAGCGTTGCGGATTTCGGGTTTGGCCATAGCCTTGGCCGGCGCCGCCTATCTGGCAGTCGAGGGTGATTGGTCGAACATGGTCAGATTACAGTTTTCGTCCGGTATATATGCGATTCTCGGCGCAAATATCATGATGACGGTTTACACATTGGGGCTGCGTTTTCGCATGCCTAAATGCACGGCACTGGAGCTCATGACACTCATTGTCGTCGGGGGCCTCATCGGCTTCTCTCCGCTTTATCTTGTGCTTGGTCACGGAAATCCGTCCTTTGATTCGGGCGGGCTGTGGATAGCACTGCTCTATATAGCCCTGTTCGCATATGTCGGTGCATATCTGCTTTGGAATCTCAGCGTTGCTCGCAACGGTCCGAGCCTTACCGGTATCGCTTTATACACGCAGCCCGTTTTTGCGCTGTTCTTTGCCTATCTCATTCTAGGCACCGGGATCGATGCATATCAATGGCTGGGCGGGATCGTCATTCTCGCCGGGCTGGCCTTTGCTGAATGGAGTGAGCAGCGCGGTGGGCAAGAAGGTGCACAATCATGAATCGCAGGCAGATCCATCGGAGAGGGTAATAACATGAACACACCGAAGAATGTAGCTAACTTGCTTCAGGATATTTCTGCAGTGGCCTTGGCTTCTGACGACGCATTATTCTCCATGCCTCCGCAAGTATATTGTGACGAGGATCTTCTTACGTTGGAGCGAGAAAGGATCTTCCGCCGTGATTGGGTCTGTGTGGGTCGGGCCGATGAAATTCGAGATCCTGGCGACTATTTCACCTCTGATCTGGACTCGGTTCCCATACTGGTCGTGCGTCAGAAAGACGGCAGTATCTTAGCCTTGGTCAATGTCTGCGCTCACCGCGCGACGATCGTCGCTACCGGCACCGGGTGCGCGCGCGCGTTCGTCTGTCCCTATCATGCATGGACCTACGCTTTGGATGGCACGCTACTCCAGGCGCCGCGTATGGGAAAAGATTTCGACTCTGCGGGGGTTGGAATGACCCAGGCACAATTGACTGAGTGGAATGGCTTTCTCTTCGTTAGTCTAGACCCGGATGCCCGGCCGCTATTGCCGAGGATTGTCAGTCTTGATCATGCCGTTGCCGACTATCGCATTGACAAGATGCGGACGCTCCACCGCGAAACCTTCATCTGGAATTGCAACTGGAAAATCCTCGTTGAAAATGGCCTCGAAGCCTATCATATCAACGCCACTCACACCGATACGCTCGCCCAAGTTGCACCGGTTAGCAAGGTTCGAATGGTCGATGGCCCGGCCGATTGCTTTCACTATACTAGCGGTCTTTCCGATAGCTTTGTTCCCGACAAGCCTGATCCGAAGATCGCTATCGCCAATCCGGATATCGACGAAGCCCGCCAACGCGAGGCGGTCGTTGGCGGGATATTCCCGAGCTTTGTGTTCTCTGTTTCGGGTGACTGGGTTTGGTGGATCTCCATGCAGCCGATTTCCGCGAGGAGCGTGCGGGTCGACCATGGTCTCTGCGGGTTGTTCGATATCGACCAGGACCTGATTGATCGCAATCACCCAAACCTGTATTTTCTCGATCTTGCTCTGGCTTTTAACGAAGAAGACCGGGTCCGGGTCGAAGCGGTACAGCGCGGCGCCGAAAGCGGTCTCGCGCGTCAGTCGAGATTAAGCCCTCTCGAGGCGGCGACCAAGCGGCTTGCTGCCTATCTTACGCAAAGCCTAGAAAACTGAGCGGCTTTCTAGGTTGGACAGGACTGAATCTGAACTTATCAAACTGGGGATAGCGGTCAATTTCTGACTTGAAATCCTGCGCTATGCACTATATCGTAGGACGATTAATGAACTACAATATAATCGAGTAAAACATTCCTGCGATTCCGGAAGAAGGGCGTAAGACAATATGACTTTCATCGTCACCGAGGCATGCATCAAATGCAAACATATGGACTGCGTGGACGTTTGCCCGGTCGATTGCTTCTATGAGGGTGAGAATATGCTCGTCATCAATCCGGACGAATGAATCGATTGCCGCGTCTGTGAGCCAGAATGCTCAGCAGATGCGATATTTGATGATGGCTTTCCGGAGGCGGCTCGTTGGATCGAGGTCAATCGGATGTATTCTGAGAAATGGCCCCAAGCGCTAGAGAAGCATGAACCGCCTGAAGACGTGGAAGACTTTAAGGGTGTTGATGGGAAATTTGAAAAATACTTCTCCATGTCGCCGATCCAGAGATAGCTTGACCTCAACGGGCGCAATTTCCTGAAAGGACGGGATCCAATGCATTATTTTCGAAAGCATTCACGACGGGGCTTACAAACCGTCATTGATCCACCGTTTTCTCAGACCAAAAACGTGTCCCCCGTCAGCGACCAACCACCAAGATACGACGAGGACCAAACATGAAAACCCGTGCTGCCGTAGCGTTTGAAGCGAAGAAGCCGCTTGAGATTGTCGAGCTGGATCTCGAAAGCCCGAAAAAGGGCGAGGTTTTAGTCGAGATCATGGCGACGGGCATCTGCCATACGGATGCCTATACATTGAACGGGCTGGACAGCGAGGGGCTTTTCCCTTCCGTGCTTGGCCATGAGGGCGCGGGTATTGTGCGCGAGGTTGGTGCGGGCGTCACCTCGGTTGCGCCCGACGATCATGTGATTCCGCTTTACACGCCCGAATGCCGCCAGTGTAAAAGCTGCCTGTCCGGCAAGACCAATCTCTGCACCGCTATCCGTGCGACGCAGGGCCAGGGGCTGATGCCCGATGGAACGAGCCGGTTCAGCTACAAGGGCCAGACAATCCATCATTATATGGGCTGCTCGACCTTCTCCAATTTCACCGTGCTGCCCGAGATCGCGGTCGCCAAAATCCGCACTGACGCGCCGTTCAAGACCAGCTGCTATATTGGCTGCGGCGTGACGACCGGCGTTGGGGCCGTGACCAATACCGCCAATGTGCAGGTCGGCGACAATGTTGTTGTTTTCGGACTGGGCGGGATTGGTCTCAACGTGTTGCAGGGCGCACGGATGGCCGGCGCGAACAGGATCATCGGAGTGGATATCAATTCCGACCGCGAAGAATGGGGCCGCAAGTTCGGTATGACACACTTCCTCAAAACCAAGGGAATGAGCCGCGACGCGACAATCGCCAAGATTGTCGAACTGACCGATGGCGGGGCGGATTACACCTTTGATTGCACGGGCAATACCGAAGTCATGCGCACGGCCCTTGAAGCTTGCCACCGTGGCTGGGGCACCAGCATTATCATTGGTGTGGCGGAAGCGGGTATGGAAATCAGCACTCGGCCGTTCCAGCTGGTAACCGGGCGCAACTGGCGTGGCACTGCCTTTGGCGGGGCAAAGGGCCGGACCGACGTACCCAAGATTGTGGACTGGTATATGAATGGCAAGATCGAGATAGATCCGATGATTACCCACACGCTGAGCCTGGACGAGGTCAACAAGGGTTTTGACCTTATGCACGCAGGCGAAAGTATCCGCAGCGTCGTGATTTACTAGAGACCGCTGGTGCGCACTATGGACCAGGCGAACGTCTTGATAGTCGGCGCGGGCCATGGCGGCGCACAGGCGGCGATCGCGTTACGGCAGATGAAGTTTACGGGTTCAATCGCCATTGCAGGTGATGAGCTTGAATATCCTTATGAACGTCCACCCTTGTCCAAAGAATATTTCGCCGGCGACAAGCCTTTCGAACGGATCATGATCCGTCCAGAAAAATTCTGGGCGGAGCGCGAGATATCGATTTTGCTGGGGCGGCGCGTGGTCGAAGTCGATGCCACAGCCCATTGTGTCAATTTCGAGAATGGTGGCAAATTTGGTTATGGCACACTGATCTGGGCGACGGGCGGTGCCCCGCGCAAACTCACATGTCCTGGCCATGATCTGACAGGTATTCATGCCGTGCGCACCCGAGCGGATTGCGATGCCATGATGCAACAGCTCGACCGTGTTCAACGCGTCGTCGTGATCGGCGGCGGCTTTATCGGATTGGAAGCTGCCGCTGTTCTGACCAAACTAGGCAAACATGTCATACTGCTTGAAGCGCTTGACCGGGTGCTGGCGCGTGTCGCCTGCGAAGAGTTGTCACGCTTTTATGAGGCCGAGCATCGCGCCCGTGGTGTCGATCTGCGCACTAATGTGATGGTGGGCCGCGTAATTGGCGAGTATGGCCGGGCAACCGGCGTTCAACTGGTCGATGGCGAAATTATTGATGCCGAAATGGTAATCGTCGGCATCGGCATCACCCCAGCGATCGAACCCTTAGCGACAGCGGGCGCGGATGGCAGCAATGGCGTTTCGGTCGACGACCAATGCCGCACTTCACTTCCCGATATTTTCGCGATCGGAGACTGCGCGGCCCATGTGAACGCATTTGCCGATAACGCCACGATCAGACTGGAATCGGTTCAGAATGCCAATGACCAGGCCACCGTTGCTGCCAAAGCGATCCTCGGCCTGCCGACCGAATATGCTGCCACGCCCTGGTTCTGGTCAAACCAATATGATCTCAAACTGCAAACCGTGGGCCTATCGGCCGGTTATGATGACATTGTCATACGCGGTGATCCCTCCAATCGCAGCTTTTCCATCGTCTATCTCAAGAAAGACCGCGTGATTGCTCTGGACTGTGTGAATGCGACCAAAGATTATGTACAGGGTCGCAAACTCGTTGAAGCGCGAGCGAAAACCAACACAGCTGCCCTTTCCGATGCATTGGTCCCACTCAAGGAGTTGCTGGTTTAACGAACCGATCAACACAGGATTTATGATGGAACGGATAGAACAGTATAATACCCATGGCGGAACACAGGGCGTGTATCGGCATGACAGCAAAACTACGGGTACCGCAATGACTTTTTCGGTGTTCATACCCGGCCATGAAGATGGCGCACAACTTCCCGTAATATGGTATCTGTCCGGGCTCACCTGCACCCATTCAAATGTTACTGAAAAGGGGGAATTCAGAGCTGCGTGCGCCGAACATGGTGTCATTTTTATTGCGCCAGATACCAGCCCGCGCGGCGAGGACGTCGCCGATGATGAAGCCTATGATTTCGGTAAAGGTGCCGGCTTTTACGTCGATGCTACGCAAGATCCATGGGCCAAGAATTTTCGGATGAAGAGCTATATCGAGACGGAATTGCCGACATTGACTGCCAAACAGTTTCCGATGGCAGACATGAAACGGCAAGGTATCACCGGTCATTCGATGGGTGGCCATGGCGCACTCACAATCGGCCTGCGCAATCCGGAAAGGTTCCGGAGCGTCTCAGCCTTTTCCCCGATAGTTTCCCCTTTGAACTGCCCTTGGGGCGAAAAGGCACTTGGAGCCTATCTCGGGGAGGATCGTTCCGCATGGCGCGCCCATGACGCGTGCGCTCTGATCGCAGACGGACATCGGGTCGACCAACTGCTTGTTGATCAGGGGGCCGCTGATAAGTTTCTGACCGATCAGCTAAAACCAGACTTGCTGGAAAAGGCGTGCGCCGATGTTGGGATCGCGCTCACCCTGAATATGAGAGAAGGCTACGACCACAGCTACTATTTCGTCTCGACCTTCCTGGCAGATCATATCGCCTGGCACGCGGCGCGCCTGAAATGATCGAAAGGATGCGTCTCAACGAAATTATCGCTAACCAAATTGTGCGCGACGCACCGTTGATGCCGGTCTGTCCGTCGTCAGACAAATAGAGAATGCTGACAGTTTGGAGCAGGTGAGGGCATTGTCAGTTAACCGGCGTTGTCACGTTAACTCGACTTAGCTGCGACGAAGCGGGTTGATCCGTGAGGTCAAGTTTCCGCGGATGCGGCAGTCCAATCATTGAGAGCACCTGCCCGATATCGTTTGAAGGTTGCCCGATCGAGCAGATGACGCTGGAAGTAGAAACTGTTTTAGGTCGCCGATTGAAGGTTGAGGAAGCATTGTGCTGATCCAGGTGATTTGAACCGCTGCATCTTTCGCTCTCGCCTTCGAACCGGTTGATGCGAGTTTCTTGAAGGCTGCACAGTAGGAGCGCAGCTTGTCGATTGTAACTTGGGTTGGACGGCAATGCTGCCTTAACAGGCTGCGCATGAGCTTTTCCGCAGCCTTTGTGTTTCGGCGTGATTGCACTAGGAAGTCCAGAACTTCGCCCTCATTATCGACGCCGCGCCAAAGCCAGTAGTGTCTTCCTCGAATGACCATTACCATCTCGTCGAGATGCCAATGGTCACTCGGTGCTGGCCGCTTGGTTTTCAGATTGCGCGCAATAGTGGGTCCAAACTTCAAGCACCAACGACGTACCGTCTCGTACGACACATCCAAACCCCGTTCGACCAGGAGATCTTCAACATCGCGGAAGCTCAACGTGAACTTGGCGTAGAGCCAGACCGCATATCGGATGATCTCAGGTGGAAAGCGATGGCGATCAAATGAGATTGGTTCCATCAACGCCAGTTAATCGCTCGTTCGCCCGAACGTTAATCAAGTTAACGTGATGGTGTGGATGGCTCCACCCCGACGGCATCATGATGTGCCATGCTGGTGCTGTTTGAGACCAACTAATGGAAGGAGCCATCCACT
>NZ_QRDP01000004.1:2320956-2859829 GCF_003385775.1 Parasphingopyxis lamellibrachiae | reverse complement strand
GCGTCAACAGGCCGGACACATGACCGCAACCCGCATTGATCAAAATCAACCAACAATACCCTTGCAGAAACGGAGCCATCCACACATGACAATGCTTGGTCTGCTCATGACCGAACAAACCACACTTCCCGAAATCTTTGATTTTAGCCGGACCAAGGCGCTTTTCTGGAATCGATCCTATGGCGATCAATACACAACTGAACGCGCCATCTAGTTAGGCGCCAAATCATTCGGTCAACCGCCTCAACCGCATTTGGAATATCCGCAGTCCAGACAGCAGTTACAACCCTCCTTCCGGATCATCCCGGCGGTTCCGCATTGCGGGCAGATTGCGCCGGGCCGTGCTGCAACGGAAACAACCGCTTCTTCCTCGACTGTACCGGTCTGGACGTCGCTAGCCTCACTCTCGATCACCGACGTGAGTTCCAGATGCCGCTCGATCACATCGCCAATCGCAGCAAGTATCGAAGGGACATATTTCTTGTTCATCCACGCGCCACCGCGAGGATCGAAAACGGCCTTCAGCTCTTCCGGAACAAAGGACACATCGCCGCCTCGCCGGAAAACAGCCGAGATCATCCGGGTCAGCGCGAGCGTCCAGGCATAGTGCTCCATATTCTTCGAATTGATGAAAATCTCGAAAGGCCGCGGCCCCGCCTTTGTTTCGAGATCGTTGATCGTCACATACACGGCATGAGCACTGTCAGGCCATTTGAGTTTGTAGGTTTTGCCGCCAAGCGCCTCTTCGCGCGGCACCAGCACAGGCAGCTCATCGATGGTTTCCGCAACTTCAGCGGTTTCAGAACTGACGCTCAAGACGGAACCGGTCACTGCGTTGGGACGATAGGTCGTCATCCCCTTGCAACCCGACCGATATCCTTCAATATATATCTGCGAAAAGGCGGCGAATTCGATATCCTCTGGACAGTTGACGGTCTTTGAAATCGAGCTGTCGATATGCTTTTGTGCCGCCGCCTGCATCGCCAGATGGTCATCCGGGGTCAGTGTCTGCGCACTGACAAACAGCGAATCCGGCGGCAAGGCTTCGGCTCCCTTTACGCGGCGCCAGACCCGCATGGCATAGTCTTCCACGGCCTCGGCCCGTGTCGATCCGTCGCCCTGGCGAATGCGCCGGTCATAGGAATAGGCGAAGACAGGTTCGATCCCAGATGACACATTACCGGCCAACAGCGAGGTCGTACCCGTCGGAGCGATGGAAGTAAGGCAGCCGTTGCGGAGTCCGTGTTCGGCAATCATCGCGCGAGTTTCGGGATCGAGATCCTGCAAATTGGGACGATCAAGGATGCACGGATCATATAGCGGAAAGGCCCCTTTTTCAGCGGCGAGCAATGCGGACGCCCGGTAGGCCTCGCGCTTCATGATCTTCAACCAGCGCTCGACGGTTCGAGTGGCCGATTCGCACCCATAGATTTCCCCGCAAAACAAAAGCGCATCGGCCAGTCCGGTTATTCCAAGGCCGATCCGGCGTTTTGCCTTTGCCTCGACTTCCTGTTCGGGTAGCGGATAGCGGGATATGTCGATCACATTGTCGAGCATGCGGACCGCCGTTGCCGTGATTTCTGCAAGCTGGTCTTCATCAAGCGTGGCTCCGTCCTCGAACGGCCTGTCGACCATCCGCGCCAGATTGATCGAGCCGAGCAGACAGGCGCCATAAGGCGGCAGCATCTGCTCGCCGCATGGATTGCTGGCGCTGATGGCTTCGCAATAGGCGAGGTTATTCTGCTGATTGACGCGGTCGACGAAGATCACCCCCGGTTCTGCGCAATCATAGGTGGACCGCATCAGCCGGGCCCATAAGTCGCGAGCGCGCACAGTACGATATACCTCGCCCCGGAACAGCAACGACCAGTCCTTGTCCGCTTCCAACGCCGCCATGAATGCGTCGGTCACCAATACGGAGATGTTGAAGTTACGGAACCGATCGGCATCGCGCTTGGCATCGATGAACGCTTCGATATCGGGATGGTCGATTCGCAGACATCCCATCATCGCACCCCGACGCTGTCCCGCAGAATGCACGGTCCGGCACATGGAGTCCCAGCAGTCCATGAAAGATAACGGTCCCGATGCATCGGCTCCGACACCGAGCACCTCGGCGCCGACCGGGCGTATCGTGGAAAAATCCATGCCGACGCCGCCGCCTTGCTGCATCGTCAGAGCGGCTTCGCGAAGATGATCGAATATCCCGCTTAGGCTATCGGGTATGGTTCCCATAACGAAACAGTTGAACAAGGTAACCGATCGCCCGGTTCCTGCTCCTGCAAGAATGCGTCCCGCCGGAATGAACCGGAAATCAGCCACAGCATCGAAAAATCGCGCGCCCCATTCTTCGCGCAGATCCTGCTTTTCTGCCTCGACGACAGCGGCCGCCACGCGTGCTGCGGTTTCTTCGAAACACTGATCACCGGTTCCTGCAGAAGGTGTAAAACGATATTTTGCAGTCCAGATCTCTTCGGAAAGTGTCGTATCGAATGACATGGCCACCCCTATATATTGCGCAAATTACGTATTTCACATACAATATATGGGTGCCGCCTTTTTGATATATCTCAAATTCTAACCAATATGTCGGCCTAAAGTTCGCTTCGTGTAGACCTGAGCCGGATGTTCAACGTCACCGGCTCGACGGGAAACGGGAATGATCGCGATGAATGGCCTGAAACATAGTAATCGCTCCCGAGCCGTCCTGATTGATTTTGGCCAGATGATCGCACGTGATTTCTGCAATTCGGTAGATGAAAAGTGCCCCTGAATATGGAAAGAGTCATTGATGACAACGCTCAGACCGATTGAATTTCTCGATACCCATGAAGTAACCAATCAGCCGCCTCCGCTGGAAGGTTTTGATCGTTTCGGCTCGGACAAGGCACTGCGCGATGCGGTGACAAGAAGTGGCGGGCAATCTCATTTCGAACGGCTGAGCGAGTTCGGGCTCCGCACGGGTTCAACCGAAGTGCTCGGCTGGGGCGAAGCAGCGAACCGAAATGTACCCGTCCTCGAAACGCATGATCGCAATGGCCGCCGGATCGACGAAGTGCGGTTCCATCCGGCCTATCACGAGCTGATGGCGCTCGGTCTCAACTGCGGTGTCGCAGCGTCCGCTTGGGACGGGACTGAGGTCGGGCATACGTTCCATGCGGCGCTGAGCTTTCTTATCGGCCAGGCCGACGCCGGCACTGGGTGTCCGATGACAATGACTTATGCCGCTGTCGCGGCACTTAGTGTCGATTCCGAAATAGGCGACGAATGGATCCCACGGATCACGGCCTCGCGTTACGATCCCGCCGTCCGTCCGGCCAACGAAAAGGCCGGTGTTACCATCGGCATGGCAATGACCGAAAAACAGGGCGGTTCAGACGTTCGCGCGAACACGACCAGGGCCGAGGCTGCCGACGGCGCCTACCGGCTAACCGGTCATAAATGGTTCTGCTCGGCTCCGATGTGCGACGCCTTCCTGACTTTGGCCTATGCCGAAGGCGGCCTGACCTGCTTCCTCGTCCCGCGCTGGACACCCGATGGGGAGCGCAATGCCGGCTTTCGCGTAATGCGTCTCAAGGACAAGCTCGGCGACCGTTCGAATGCGTCCTCCGAAGTCGAATATCATCAAGCCTATGCTGAGCGCCTCGGTGAGGAGGGGCGCGGCGTCCCAACGATCATCCAGATGGTCCAACATACCCGGCTCGATTGCATTGTCGGCTCGGCCGCAACGATGCGCGCGGCGCTTGTCGAGGCGCTGTGGCACACATCGCATCGCACGGCTTTCCAGCGTGGCTTGGCAGACCAGCCGGCGATGGCGGCGGTGCTCGCCGATTTGGCGGTTGAGAGCGAAGCGGCGACAGCTTTGGGATTCCGGGTAGCGGCGGCGTTCGATGCCGATGAACAGCTCGCCCGGCTTCTGACGCCGATCGCGAAATATTGGGTGTGCAAGCGCGCACCCGGCATGGTCTATGAGGCGATGGAATGCTTGGGCGGCAGTGGTTATGTCGAGGCTGGGCCGATGCCAAGACTGTTCCGCCAGTCGCCATTGAACGCGATCTGGGAAGGGTCGGGCAACGTCATCGCGCTGGACGTGCTCAGGGCGATGGCACGCGAGCCGGAAGCACTTGACGCGCTGCAGGCGTTTCTATCAACCGCGCGCGGCCGCCATCCTTCTTATGATCGCTGGCTCGACGATCTCGATTTCGACGACGCAAGCGAACAGCTTGCCCGCCATACCGTCGAGCGGCTAGCGCTGGCTGCCCAGGGCGCAGTCCTGATCGGAGCAGAGAGCCCAGTCGCCGAAGCCTTTTGCCGCCTGCGCTTCGAAGGCTCGGCTTTTGCTTATGGTGCATCCGACACTGCCATTGACGCCCGCGCGATTATCGAACGGGCAACCCCGGCACTCGGCTGACGCTAGCCATCTGTATCGTCCATCCACGAGACTCCAAGCGATTTGTACAATGCAAGCGCCGATCCGGACTGCACGCAGTATGAGCTAAAAATTCAAACATCGACGACGCACTGCCTCTTACGACACATCCAAACCCCGCTCGGCCAGAAGGTCTTCGACATCGCGGAAACTCAAAGTGAACTTGGCGTACAGCTACACTACATATCGGATGATCTCGGGCGGAATGCGATGGTTATCAAATGAGATTGGTTCCATCAACGCCAGTTAGTCGCTTGTTCGCCCGACCGCCACTCAAGTTATCGTGACAATGCCGCTGCGCCTATGTCGCTAAGGCGCGGCTGAATCTCCTGGGCACCGAGCGTATAGTGAGAGGGGCCGTCTCGTCCTCTACTGTAGCATTTTTCACTGCAGCTAACGTTCCGAAAGCCAAGCTTTTCCAGAACGCGATCCGAGGCGGGGTTGTCGGTAAGATGCCTCGCGACGATCCGTCTATAGCCGAGCGAAGCCCGCACCGCCTCGACCGCTGCGTGCGCTGCCTCGCTGGCAAAACCGCGATCCCAGTGGTCGGGCGCAATCCAGTAGCAAAGTTCGGGGACGCCATCGCAGTCCCTAAAACCGACTGATCCTATCAGTAGTACCGGATCAACCGTGCGTTCGAAGATCAAGAAGGACGGATGCCATATATCGCTCGGCTTTGAGAGAAATGCGTCGACGTCCTCAAATGGTTCCGGCCAAGGCGTACGCGACAGATTGCAGACGGCCCGCAATTCGGCAATCGCTGCGGCCAACTGCGGCGCATCCTCAACCCAGCCGGGCCGCAAGAACAGTCTTTGGGTAACCGCAAACATGTCTCTCTCCATGCGCCCCAGATAGGTTTTTTTAGCAAAGCTTAAGGGCGATAATGTGAGGTCAGCACCGACGCTGGTTGACTGACAAAGAGATCGACCCGGCAGTGTCTGAGGAGCGGCCCGTAGTCCGAGCCGCTCCTCCAGTTCAGAACCGGAAGCCTATCCCGGTGAGGATTTCATTTCGCGATATGTCATCCTCGTAGATCGTATGTCGATATTCACTTTTGAGATACGTCGATGGCGTCAGGGCCACTTCCAGACCGGCGCCCAACCGGAGTCCGTCCAAATTTACTGTTTCACTGGTCAATATGCCTCCATTCTCGACGAACTCGTCCGTCCGATAATTGGAATAACCGGCCGCGAGATACCCGAGCGCATTGTTGCCGATCCGCGTGCCCAGCCGTCCCATAAGAGCGATGTCTCTGCTCCCGTCATAAGAGCGTGTCACCGATCCGTCCTCGAAACTGTATTCGTCGTCGGAGAAGCTTATTCCTGCTTCGACGCCAGCTATGAGATTCGACCCGATTGGCACGTCATAGCCTGCGGCAAAACCCCAACCCAATTCCGAGTTCGTTTCGTTCTCCGACGTCTGTGGATTTCGCAAATCGAACTGGAGTTGGTTCCAGCCTATTGTGGCCTCGACACGAGGCCCGACAAACTCTTCCGCGTGGGCGGCGGTCACGCCAAGCCCTGATGCTACGATGATTGCTGCGGTTATTGCGTGGTAATGCTTCATGGTTTCATCCTTCACTTCACTGGTTGAAACGCAGAAATTTCCTGCGTTGAGCCATCTGTGAAGGACATTGTTTTCACGGCGATTTCACTTGGTTGTCAGCATTGATGGAGTGCAGACACATTACTGAAATGTTTAGCGAAGCGGAAGTGAAACCCGCGCGCACAGCCCGCCGGAAGGCCGGTTCATGAGCTGCACTACACCGCCATGCGCCAAGACGGCTCTGTGCACTATCGCCAGACCGAGACCCATACCGCCAGTCGAGCGATTTCTCGAATTCTCGGCGCGATAGAATGGCTCGAACGCTCGGACGAGATCCAACTCGGACATGCCGGGTCCGTCGTCAACAACCTCAACTATAGCCGAACCAGCGTCAATGCGGACACTCACCCGAGCGCGGCCGGCATAGCTGAGGGCATTCTGGATGAGGTTCACAAATACCCGCCTGAGGAGAATTGGATCGCCATTGATCGTAACGGACTCCGATCCGGACATTCGGACGTCCTTACCGAGATCCGCCAAGTCATCCACAACGCCCTCGACAAGCAGACTCAGCTCCATCGGCTCAGGCGCTTGCGTCCGCGTTTCATTTTGCACGAAATCGAGCGTAACCGCGATCATCTGCTCCATTTCGGCTATTTCTGCTTCGACATACTTTCGGACCGGCGCTGGTGCAGAAAGGACATGAAAGTGGAGGCGCGAGAGAGGCGTCCGAAGGTCATGAGCGATTGCGCCGACCATGGAAGTCCGCTCCTTAACGAAATTCTGAAGACGTGCCTGCATTTCATTCAGAGCCCTTGCAGCCCGCCTGATCTCCGCGGGACCGCTCACTTCGACCCGAGCCAAGTCGTGTTGAGTGCCAAGAAGCTCCGCAGCCTCCCCAAATGCCCGGATCGGTCGCGCAATTCGTTTACTGAACCACCAAGCTATCGGGAAGACCAGCAGCACCGAGAAGAGAATCCAGAGGATCATTCTGGATCGCCATCTCTGCACGAGGCGTTCACTACCACCTGACACCATTCGCCAACTGCCGTCAGGCTGTTCCAAGGCGACGGTGAAAGACCCGAAGATCACAGGATTGAAATCGTCCCCTTGCAGGACCGCCGGCGATTGTCCTCCCGAAGCGGCCGTGCCCGGGGCAGTCGGGGCTACATCTGAGTTTATCTCAGTCTCCGGCTGAGTGAAGAACCGGATGAAGGCGAGCCGCAGTTGGTTGTGAGGCGCGAATTCGCTCGACGAAGACAGGATATCAGCATTCTCCACCTGAAGGGAGGTTCGGCGTTGGATTGTATTTTCACCGCGTAGCAACTGGGCGACTTCACGCGCCGTCACAGGGTCTCCTGTGGGAGGCGGATGGAGCAAGATAATCGCTACGTTGACCAGCGCAACGGCTAGCACAACCCCGATGACCAGGATCAGTGTGTGTGAGAAAATCGAGCCTGATTTCCGGCCTGATCTCACAACTGTGACACTTTCGGAAGGAACATATATCCTTCGCTCCGGACAGTATGGATAAGCTCGCCAGCCATTCGGCTGGAGAGCTTGTGCCGCAGTCGGCTAATCTGGGTGTCTACAGCCCGATCAAATGCATCGCTGTCGGGTCCACGCGTATATTCGAGCAACTGGTCGCGGCTGAGCACGCGCCGCGGGCGTTCTACGAAGGTTCTCAGAAGCGAGAATTCCCCTTCCGACAAGGCAATGATGATGTTCTTGGGATCATGAAGCACATGACGAACCAGATCGAGCCGCCAACCTTCGAATTGATAACAACCGCGGCAGTCCTCATCCTTATCCCGTGGCTGCTGTCTTCGCAGCACGGCACGAATCCGCGCGAGCAGCTCGCGGGGCGAAACCGGCTTCGGCAGATAGTCGTCCGCACCAACCTCGAGGCCGATGATGCGGTCTGTCTCGCTGCCTAGTGCGGAAACCATGATGATAGACAAATCGCGGCGGCTTGATAGCGATCGGGCGAGCGAGAGCCCATCCTCTCCGGGCATCATCACGTCCAGGATCACGACATCGACTTTATGGGTCTGAAGGAGTTCACGCATCTCGGTGCCTCCCTCCGCCTCCAATACCGTGAAACCATGGCCCCTGAGAAATTCTCCGATGAGGCCACGGAGGGAAGGATCGTCATCGACGATCAGTATCTCGATATCCCCGTTCATTTCGTCATCAAGGATTTGTGGCATGGAGTACCCATTGCCAGCGAATTTGTGCATCCGTTTGTCGCGAGCGACAAAGAGTTGACACATTCTGATCCCGCAGCAGGTGTCAGAGCACCCCGAAAAGTCCAGCAGAGACGGGTCCGAACTATCATCCCTCCCGCCTTCATTACTCCGGGCCTTCCGCCTGACCGCTGCACGAAATTGCACCTTCTGCGCTGGTCGGCGAGATGTTCGTCATCGACCAGAGATTTCCCGCAAGCGCGCGGTTGCGTCCCAAGTCATGTAGTTCGCGCATATGCGATGGTTCGAAATCGAGCCAGTCCGGCTCAGCCGCGTCGGCGGGGATTGCGGCTAACCTGAAGTTCATTAGATGCCGCCGGGCGAACGCATTCGTGTTCGCGATCGCGATCCGCGTCATATGCATCATCAAGGAAGAGAAACTGCGGTTGATAATCGGGATGATCGCGACCGCAGTGGCGCGCGCTGGCACTTCGATCTGACCGTTGACCAAAATGAAGACATTTGCGCCGCACAATCCCCCGAGTTCCTCGCCAGCCAAGTGGATGATCTCGGGTGCGATAAAAAAAGGCGTCGAGGCCCCGCCGTCGACATGCATCTCTTGATAATCCCGCCCATCTGCTTCGACATCAATAAGCACGGGCGGGAGCAAGCCGGGAACGCTTGCGGAAGCGATCAGGACATCCCGGAAAAGCCGCCGCGCGGGCTCCCCTTTTCGCGAGGCTATCAGTCCCATGTCCCAGAGTACGGTCTCTTGCCTGTCGAGATCAGTTGTCGCAACCAGTAGCATTCTCCCGGTCGAAGCTTCGCGCGCGATCTCTTCGACCAGTTCGACGGTGATGAACCGGTCGACTAGATCGCGCAACGAGCGACCGGAACTCAGGCTGGGTTCGAACAAAGCTCCCAATCCGCGTGGGCGCAAGAGGTGACGTATATGTTCACCAGTGAACGCGTCGTTCATGTGACGGTCCCAGTGACTGCCAAGAAAAGCAAACGGCGCGGCCAGAGCTCCGGCGCTCACGCCGGTCACGACCTCGTAGCGCGGCCGTTCGCCGCGTTCCCCCAACCCTGTGAGGGCGCCCGCCGAGAAAGCGCCGCTCGCGCCGCCGCCCGAGAGGGCTAGAATGTCGATCGTGCCATCGGTCGCCGCCAGACGCAAACGTCGTATCCGCTCCCGCGCCTCGAGTCCTGTAAAGCGCGGATCGGTACCGAGCGAGCGCACCAATGGTGAGAAGCTCGGCGGGGCTGCTTGGAGATCCGGTGGTGGTGGGAGTTCGCGAGGAACGGTGACACAGCCGGACAGCAGCAAGGAAATCACAGGCAGGGTGGCTCGCCATCTATTCTTCCGCTTCGGGATGCGCTCGTTGCAAGAGACTGCCCCGATGCGAAAAGACTCTACCCTTGTCATTACGGGCGGTCTTCCGCTTCACCTGGGGGGATTATGATCGTCTCTCTCTTCTTCGGAATTTGGGCGCGCCATCCCAACTGGCGCGTTATTTCATTTGCCAGAGCGGCGGATGACCGGGGCTCGCCATGCATCACAAAGGTTTGCAACGGCGGATTTTCGAATGCGCCAAGCCATTTTAGGAGCGCCGCTTGGTCCGCATGCGCGGAGAACCCGCCTAGAGTGTGGATACTGGCGCGCACCTGTACCTCCTTTCCAAAAATGCGAACCTGCTCAGCGCCCTCCACAAGCCGGCGTCCAAGCGTGCCCTGGGCTTGATATCCCGTGATCAGGACCGCATTCCTGCGGCCACCCAGGTTGTGCAACAAGTGGTGCTTGATACGTCCGGCAGTGCACATGCCGCTTGCAGCGATAATTATCGCGCCAGAACTAATCGTGTTCAGCGCGCGCGATTCATCGACGCTCCCAACAAATCTGAGATTCGGAATTCCGGTACCTGACGCATGCCATGCAGCCAGAGTTTGAGCCTGCGCATCGAAGAGCTCAAGGTGCCGCATCGTCAGTTCGGTAACGGCCGTCGCCATCGGCGAATCGACAAAGATATCAAGATGCCCGAACCGGCCCTGTCGGGCTAAACAATGCAAATAGTAGATCAGTTCTTGTGTCCGGCCGACCGCAAAAGCCGGAACGATGACATTTCCTTTCTTGGACTGTAGCGTCTCGTTCACCACGGTCACGAACTCGTCGATCGTATCAGCATGATTCTTGTGGTGCCGGTCACCATAGGTAGATTCGACTAGCAGAATATCGGCGTCGTTGATCAAGAATGGATCGCGCAGGATCGGCCGGCCCGGCTGGCCGAGATCCCCAGAGAACACCAGCTTGCGCTCATCGGCACCCTCCTTGACCCATATCTCCACGATGGCCGAGCCGAGAATGTGACCGGCATCGCGCAACCGAACGCGCACATTGTCATGTGGACTGAAATACTCGTCATAATGGACGGGGTGGAGTTGGCCCAAAATAGCCTCGGCATCCTCCATGACGTATATCGGCTCGGCCGCGACGCGGTCGCGATTTCGGTACCGTTTCGCCCGTTCGGCATCGGACTCCTGGATATGCGCACTATCGCGCAGCATGATTTCAAGAAGGTCCGCGGTCGCGGGTGTGGAGTAGACCGGTCCCCGGAAACCCTCCCGCCAAAGCTTGGGCAGAAGACCGCTATGATCGATGTGCGCATGGGTCAGAAGCACGAAGCTTATCGTGCTAGGATCAAACGCGAAGGACTCCCGGTTGCGGTCCGCCGCCTCTCGACCCCCTTGGAACATTCCACAATCGACCAGAAAGCGCAGTTGCTCAGTCTCGATCATCGTGCAGGAACCGGTGACCTCCTGCGCCGCCCCATGGAAGGTGATTTTCACGAGCCGTCCCGCCCGCTGGCCTTCCGCAGGAACCGGTACGCGATCAAAACGATGGCGGTCCACACGGTGCTCCGCAGGCTCATTGCGATGATCGTGCGCGTCTCATAACCGCCGCCGAGAGCGATATGGACGCCGAACGCGACGAAGACGGCCAGCGTCGCCGCCGCAATGGCGAATGCGAGCCTCGCCGCCCAACGTCGCCGAAACCAAAGGCCAAAGCCGGCAATAAGGTAGGCAAAGCCCGCCAGAAAATTGAACCAGACGACGAAGGACACATACTGGCCGGCCGCGAGCCTTGCCGTCTCGCTCCAGAACAAGACGCCGCCACCCTCCCGGATCGTCAAAAGTCCGAATAGGACGCCGACGATGCCCGCCGACCGGACCCAGAACTTTCCGTCCGCACGTGTCGGCATCATCGTGGCTCCTCTGTTATCCGGTTCACAATATTCGATGTGGAAGTTTTCATTCCGGCGGCCTCCCGCCATAAAAATCATGGACGATCTGAATCGCCTCGTCGGCGCGATCGACGATTTGAAACAGAGCGATGTCATCAGGGTCGACGACTGCGTCCTCGACGAGAAAGTCGAAATCGATTGCACGAGTCCAGAAGTCCCGGCCAATCAGAACGACAGGCATGGGCGCGATTTTTTTGGTTTGGATCAGGGTTAAAACCTCGAAGAGCTCATCCATCGTTCCGTACCCGCCCGGAAACGCAACCAAGGCCTTCGCGCGCAACAGAAAGTGCATCTTGCGGATCGCGAAATATCGGAATTGAAAGCTAAGTTCCGGGCTGACGAACGGGTTTGGTTCCTGCTCATGCGGCAAGGTGATGTTAAATCCGATGCTTCGAGCGTCGGCCTCACGGGCACCCCTGTTAGCGGCTTCCATGATGCCCGGTCCGCCGCCGGTTACGACGACGAAATCCCTCCGATCTATCTCTTGGAAGCGGTGTGAGACGAATGCCGAGAATCGCCGGGCTTCCTCATAGTAGCGCGAGTAAGTCTGCCGTTTACGGGCCCGCGCGAGTTTCGATTGCAGCTGCGGATCGCTTGGCTTCCCGCGAACCGCTCTTTCAAGCTCTAAGACCTGCCTTCGCGCCGTATCCGGCGGCAGAATCCGTGCACTCCCGAACACCACAATGGTTGAGCGAATCTCTTCTTGTCGCAAGTACCATTCCGGTTTCAGCAGTTCCAGCTGCAGACGGAGGGGCCGCAGATCATCCATCGCGAGGAATTCGAGATCCTCGGAGGCCGGTCGATAGGCGCGACTTTGTACCCGGGTTGGAGTCGACCGCGACCGGCTTTCCGAAGACATTTTCATCTGCTTACTCACGATTCGACCTCTATTGCTAACTCGTCCACCCGAGAACGCGCCTCGACCAAGTAGAGCACCGACGTGGCCTATCGATCTCCATGTCAGCTCCCGATATCGACGGGAGTTGGCCGACCAAGGCGATCGGAATTCGCTGAACGGGACCCATTGAGGCTGCCCTGCCCTGCGCGAAATCGGCTAATCATCTTCGGCATCCGTTTCATGCTCGCCTGCTCCATAATCGCGGTCTTGGTGCTCGAAGGAGTCGGCTGAGCGGAGCTCAAATGCCGCCGGATCATATGCGACGATCGCATAGATCGTTCCGGCTATGGCGAGAGCACCGAGAAGATAAGCAAAGAGCGTTGGCCGCCGAGCTTCGCGAGCTTCGGGATGACGTTCGGCGCGCTTGCGGCCGATAATCATCGCGCGCACCAGATTGTCTCGCGTGAGGAATGACATCACGATGACGGCAAGAATGTGAACTGCGACGAGGGCAAGCAATACGTATGCGATCAATTCGTGGATATCCTCGCCGCCGCCTTCGGCCATCATTATGCCGGTCCAGACCGTCGCCGCTATCAACGCGAGCAGAAGGAGAGCGCTCACCGCGCCCAGCGCATTGTGGCCGAGGCTCGGTTTGGAGCGCGCGCGGAACAGATCTTTGACGTGGTGGCCTATGGCAGAAGGTTTGACGAAATCGGCGAAACGGGAATGCTCACCACCAATGAACCCCCATATCAGTCGAAAGACAATCAGAACCGCGACCACCCAGCCCGAAGCAATGTGCCATTCGGAAAGCGGGCTGCCTTCTTCGGACGACAGAAAGGCAACGGCTATCGCGATAACTAACAACCAGTGGAAGAGCCTAAGCGGGAGATCCCAAACGCGAATGCTGTCACTCAACATAATTTGATGGGATTGGGATTCCATGTGTTCCTCCAACATGAGCCAGTAGCGGAAATTATCACCACACCGATCGGTATCCATACGGGTTAGGCCGTAGCGATTTCGAAGGATGCGACATCCAAAAAAAGAGAGGTGTGAAAGCTGAACCTGCCCATGTCGATTATGTCATTGCAATAACTGAATCGGGCATCTGTTTGATACGCCAACGGCGCAAGTCGCACTTTACACCTCCGCAAAACTGCGTATGTTCGTTCGAACGAACTATGACGCAACAACTCCTCTTAACCGCCATTGATCATTTTGGCAAATCCGGCTTTGACGGAGCAAGTACGCGGGCGATCGCGTCCGCTTCCGGGACCGCCATGTCGTCGATTACTTATCATTATGGGGGCAAGAAGGGCCTCTATCTGGCGGCTGCCGACCATATTGCCGAGAGCCTGAGTGAAGGCTTGGGACCCATTCTCGCCAATGCACGCGAACATGCAGCTGCCCCGCGCAACCAGGCTGTTGAGACGATACTTCTTCTTCTTGATGGAATGGCAACAATGATGCTGAGTCCCGCTTCGGAGCCTTGGGCGCGCTTCATAATTCGCGAGCAACAACAGCCGACCGAGGCATTTGAACGACTTTATCTTGGCGCGATGCGTGACGTAACAGAAACTCTAGTCGCTTTGGTAAAACGCGCCCGTCCAGATCTCGATGATTTCGAAGCGCGCGCCACTTCCATTTTTCTGCATGGCCATGCACTGACCCTTCGCGCAGGCCGGGCGGCGGTGCATCGCGTCCTTGGTTACGAAACGCTCGACGATGATGTCTGCCAAAGACTTCGCAAACGGCTGCGCGTCCATGCGCTACGCATACTAACCGAAGAAGAGGTGCCGTCATGACCAAAAGGCGAGTGATCCTGCTCGCTATAGCTGCGGCTGTAGTTATCGTCGTCGTTGTAACAAGAGGTTTCGGTCTATTCGGCGACAACGAGAGAGCCCCTCTGACGCTTTACGGCAATGTCGATATCCGCGAGGTCGATCTTGCTTTCCGTGTGGGTGGCCGAATTGACGAAATCAGCGTTGAGGAAGGCGAACGCGTGGAAGAGAATGAACTGCTCGCCAGGCTGGACACGCGTCCGATAATGAGCCGCGTTGCCGAGGCCAATGCCCGCACCGCCGAAGCAGAGGCACAGCTCACTCGGCTCCGCACCGGCAATCGGGCACAGGATATTGGACAAGCGCGAGCGCGCGTGTCGGCCGCACAAGCGATGCGCGAAAATGCGCACCGCGACTATGCACGGCGAGAAGGCCTCGTCGAAACAGGGGCAATCAGTCGCGATCTATGGGATCAGACGGTCGCCGAATTACACCGCACCGACGCACAGCTAGCCGAAGCGCAGCAGGCGCTTTCGTTGCTCCGCGAAGGCACCAGACGCGAAGATATTGATGCGGCTCAAGCGCGGCTCCGGGCGGCACGAGCGGCCCGCGACAGCATCTCCATCGATGCCGATGATACCGTCCTACGAGCCGCGAATTCTGGCACCGTCGTGACACGCGCGCAGGAACCCGGTGCGATCATCCAGCCGGGCGAAACGGTGCTGACACTTAGCATCGACCGGCCGATGCGAGTGCGCGCCTATATCGCCGAACCCGATCTTTGGCGGATCGGGCCGGGCATGGCGGTCGAGGTCAGCGCCGACGGCAATCCCAAGACCTATCGCGGGACTATCGGTTACATTTCGCCGCGCGCGGAGTTTACACCGCGATCGGTAGAAACTGAAAGCCTTCGTACCGATCTCGTTTATCGGCTGCGAATCATTGTCGAAGATCCCGACGAGGCGCTCCGCCAAGGCCAGCCAGTAACGATCCGCCTTCCTGCCGCCCGAACATCGCGCGAGAACTGAGCGCCATGGCTGATCATGTCGCCCAGGCCCGGGACATCGTCAAACGGTTCGGTGACGGTAAACCCTCGCTCGACGGCGCGTCGATCACCATCGTTCCGGGAGAGATCACAGGATTGGTCGGACCCGATGGTTCCGGCAAAACAACGCTCATCAGGATATTAGCTGGCCTGATGAAAGCCGATGCTGGCGAAGTCGACGTATTCGGCGGCCAGCCCGGCGAATTTCTCGACGACCTGGGTTATATGCCGCAGCGCTTTGGGCTCTACGAGGATCTGTCCGTAATTCAGAATCTCCGCCTTTATGCCGAACTGCGTGGGTTGCCGAAAGACGAGCAAGCGGCAGTTTTCGATCAACTGCTCGATTTTACCGACCTCAAGCGTTTCGGGGATCGTCTCGCCGGCAATCTCTCGGGAGGGATGAAACAGAAGCTCGGCTTGGCTTGCGCGCTCGTCAAAACGCCGCGGCTTTTGTTGCTAGACGAGCCGAGCGTCGGCGTCGATCCGATCTCGCGCCGCGAACTCTGGTCGATGGTCAAAGAGCTGACTGGCGAGGGCATCGGCGTTCTCTGGTCGACGGCCTATCTCGACGAAGCAGAAAGTTGCGACACGGTATTCCTGCTCGGCGAAGGCGAGCTGTTGTTCTCGGGCAAGCCCGGCGAACTGACCGGTGGTGTACGCGAGCGGGTCTTTCGCATATCCGATTTCGAGGAGCGCCGTCGGCGGCTGCTGACCCGTTTGCTCGACCGCGACGACATAATCGACGGGACGATCCAGGGACGCGCCGTGCGGGTCCTGATGGCTCCTTTTTCGCCGCGACCGACATTGGACGCTCTCGGTCTCGCGTCCAGCGTTGAAATAGATCCTGCGGCGCCGCGTTTTGAGGATGGCTTTATCGAAATCCTTGGCGGCGGACCGCAAGGAACAAGCGCGCTCGCCGAGCGCTACCGCCAAGTACCGCCCGGCGACCGGCCAGCCATCGAGGCGCGCGGGCTTACAAAAAAATTTGGCGATTTCACCGCTGCGCATGACATCACCTTCGAGGTGCCCGCGGGCCGGATATTCGGATTGCTCGGGCCCAATGGTGCAGGCAAGTCGACGACTTTCAAGATGCTGTGCGGCTTACTCACTCCGACCGAGGGCGATGGTGCAGTTGTCGGTCATGATTTGCGATCGGCGGCGTCGGATGCCCGCGCGGCGCTCGGCTATATGGCACAGAAATTTTCGCTCTATGGCGATCTGAGCGTCCGCCAGAATCTCGATTTTTTTGCCGGCGCGTACGGATTGAACCGCACCTCGGCGCGTAGCGCCATCGACAATGTCGTCGATATTTTCGAGCTTGGAGATCGTCTCTCGGTCAACGCCGGAACGCTGCCACTGGGCTTTAAACAGCGGCTGGCGCTGGCCTGTGCCGTGATGCATCAGCCGCCCGTACTCTTCCTCGACGAACCCACGTCGGGCGTCGATCCGGTCATGCGCCGCGAATTCTGGGTGCACATCAACGGCCTCGTCGAAAGGGGCGTGACCGTGCTCGTCACCACGCATTTCATGGAAGAGGCCGAATATTGCGACGAGATCACCCTGATCTATCGCGCCGAACAGATCGCTACCGGATCGCCCGACGATCTCAAGGCCAAAGCGGCGGACCTGGCCGATCTCGACGACCCGACGATGGAGGACGCCTTTATCGCGCTGATCCAGGCGTCCGAGCGCGTCGAGCAAGATGAACTGCGGAGCGCGGCATGACGAGACCGCCGACCTTTTTACGTTTCGACCTACGCCGCGTGTCGGCGCTGGTCGTCAAGGAATCGGTGCAGATCGTCCGCGACCCGTCGACCTTCCTTATCGCTTTTGTATTGCCGCTGATCCTATTGTTCATCTTCGGCTATGGCGTCTCGCTCGATGCCAGCCGCATCCGTATCGGCCTCGTGCTTGAAGACGACAGCGCGCCCGCCCTGTCGCTTGCCCAAGCCTATCAGAATAGTGATTATTTCGATGTCGACATGGCCCGCAGCGTCGCGGTCGTCCGCGACCGGATGGTCGCGGGAGACTTGCGAGCGATGGTCGTCATCCCGTCCGATTTCGGCGCAGCAGTCCAGCGAGGCGAGAGGCCGGTGATTCAGATCATCACCGACGGCTCTCAGCCGAACACCGCGAATTTCGCCGCTGGCTATGCCGAAGGCGTGCGCGCCAATTGGGCCGCTGCTGAGAATCTGGAGAGCGGCCGCGCGCAGGCTCCGCCGATCTCGCTGGCGACACGCTATTGGTTCAACCCCGAACTCAAGAGTCGCTATTTTCTCGTCCCCGGCTCAATCGCGATCGTAATGACGATGATCGGAACGCTGCTTACTTCGCTCGTCGTCGCGCGCGAATGGGAGCGAGGGACGATGGAGGCGCTGATGGCGACACCGGTCAGCATGGCCGAATTTATCGCCAGCAAGATCGTGCCTTATTTCGTTCTGGGTCTGGGTTCGATGGCGCTGTGCACGGTTCTCGGCATCACCGTGTTCGGCGTGCCGTTTCGAGGGTCGATTCTCGCGCTGCTTGCAATATCCTCGGCTTTTCTGCTTCCCGCGCTCGGACTCGGATTGTTCATTTCCGCCGCAACAAAGAATCAATTTGTCGCCAGCCAGATCGCCTTGTTGACCGGGTTTCTCCCGGCATTCCTGCTTTCGGGCTTCCTATTCGAGATATCGTCGATGCCTTGGCCGATCCAGATGCTGACCTATATCGTGCCTGCCCGCTATCTGATCCCACCGCTCCAGACGGTGTTCGTCGCCGGCGATATCTGGAGCCTGTTTCTACCCAACATCGTGATCATGCTCGGTTTCGGCGTGGCATTCTTTGCGCTATCCTTTCGCGCGACCCGGCGGAGTCTCGACTGATGGGCCGGCTGCGCGCGATCACGATCAAGGAGATATGGGCGCTGATCCGCGATCCGCGCAGCCGGATTACTCTGTTCATCCCGCCGCTTATCCAGCTGCTGATCTTCAGCTATGCGGCGACGCTCGAGGTCGACAATATCGATGTAGGACTGCTCGATATGAGCGCCGGCGTTCATAGCAGCGAGTTCGCCTCACGCCTTGCGGGAAGTCCCAATTTCCGGACTATCAAGCGATTGCAGTCGCCCGGCGAACTGCGTGCAGCGATCGACCGGCAAGAAGTGATCGCGGCGATCGTCATCGAAGCGGATTTCGATCGCAGGGTCGAATCCGGACAGCCCGCGACAATCGGCGTGGTGCTCGACGGCAGGCGATCGAACGCCGCCCAGATCGTCGCCAGCTATCTCCAGGACATAGCCACAAGTGTCGGGGCCGATATCGGCCCACTTTCGCGCGCTCCGCCCGGAGGCAGCGTGGTCACCAACTGGTTCAACCCCAGTCTCGATTTCGTCTGGTTCAATCTTCCCGGTCTGCTCGTCCTTATCGTCTCGGTAACGGGGCTGTCGGTGACCGCGCAAAGCGTTTCGCGAGAACGCGAACTGGGGACGTTCGACCAGCTGATGGTCTCGCCGCTGCGCACGCATGAGATATTGATCGGCAAGATGATTCCTCCGCTGATCGTCGGACTGATCAACGGCATCATTTATCTACTCGCCGCCCGGCTCATCTTCGGCGTGCCATTTACCGGCTCAGTCGCGCTCTTCTTTTTCGCGCTAACCGTCTACATGCTCGCGCTGATCGGTGTCGGCATGCTGGTTTCATCCATCTCCCAGACCCAACAGCAGGCGTTTCTCGGCTCGTTTCTCGCGACTGTACCGGTCGTCATGCTGTCAGGCTTTTCTTCGCCAGTCGAAAATATGCCCGGTTGGTTGCAGATCGCCAATCTCGTCAATCCTGCGCAGTATTTTCTCGTCATCTCGCACGGCCTTTTTCTCAAGGCGATGCCCGTTGGCGCGGTGCTCGCGCAACTCTGGCCTATCGTGATCATCGGCTGCGTCACGCTCGCTACGTCGGCTTGGCTGTTTCGCGCCCGAATGGAGTAGCATAATGCGGTTTCGATCTTCTTTCATCCTGACGATCTTGGCGATCGCGCCGGCGTGCACTGTCGGCCCCGATTACGAGCGTCCGGAATTGCAGGTCGGGAGCGATTGGATGGAGCCCGCTATACTTGGTTCCGTTGATCAGCAATGGTGGGACAATTTTAACGACCCTATGCTCTCGCGGCTCGTCGAGATGGCGATCGCCGACAGCCCGCAATTGCGCGAGGCTGAGGCGCGGCTCGCCGAAGCGCGAGCAAACCGCGATGCGGCACTTGGCGGACGGCTGCCACAAACCGAGGCGAGTGGCGCGGTGAGCGAAAACGTGGTCAGCGAGAACGGCCAATTCCCAGTCGGCGAAATTCCCGGTTTCGCACGCGATTTCAGCCTGTTCGATCTCGGTTTCGATGCCAGCTGGGAAATCGATTTCTGGGGCCGTCACACGCGCCAGATCGAGGGAGCACAAGCACGCGCCGAGGCCGCTCTCGAAGCGCGCCGCGGCGTGCTCGTCACGTTGATCGGCGAAGTCGCGCGTGCCTATGTCGATCTGCGCGTCGCCCAGGCCGAACAAGAGAGCCTTGCCAATGTTGCTCAAGCCGAAACTGTGCGCGCCGATCTGACCGGCCAGCGTTTCCAAGGAGGTGAGAGTTCGCGTCTTGAATGGGACCAGGCGACCTATATGGCGCGGGTGAGCGCACAAGCCGTCCCCGAGGCTGAAGGCCGCGTAGCGGCTGCTGCCTATCGCATCGCCACGCTGATCGGATCGTCACCCGAAGCGATCGTACCGGACCTTCTCCGTCCCGGCCCAGTTCCCGAAAGCCCGGAACAGATACTGGCGGGCCTGCGCTCCGAACTTATGACGCGCCGCCCCGATATCCGCCGCGCCGAACGTGAACTCGCTGCCGCGACGGCCGATATTGGCGTGGCCACCGCCGATCTCTTCCCCCGCTTTTCACTGTTCGGTTCGCTTGGCCAGCAGGCGCGCAATACTGGGGATCTCCTGTCGGGCGGCAGCACCCGCCTGTCGATCGGCCCCAGCTTCTCGTGGCCGATCTTTTCGGGCGGCCGTATCCGCGCGCAAATCCGTGGTGCCGACGCACGGGCAGAAGCGGCAGCGGCACGCTATGAGGCTGCCGTTATCGGGGCGCTGTCCGACAGCGAGGGGTCCATCAACCGGTTTCTTCGGATGGGAGAGGCCGAGGAGGAAGCGATGCATGCATACGATCGGCAACAATCGGTCTTTCGCTTCGCCGAGCAAAGGCATCAGGCGGGCGAAGATGACGCGCTTGTGCTTGCCGCCGCCCGCAGGGCATTGGCCGAAGCCGGAATTCGTCTGGAACGCGTGCGCGGTGATCGCGCCAGATCGGCAATCACTCTTTACAAATCGCTTGGGGGTGGATGGATCTCTGACCCGGAAAGCCAGCGAACACTGATACATTAATTTGAAGAAATCGAAGATGCTGTCGAACGAAAGTCAGCGTTTACGGATTTCAGACACGGCATTCCATTCTTGAAATGCGATGGTTCGATATCGCTCCGGCGATCCCTGATCGGCCGATAGAATTCCCTGCTCCCTCAAATAAATTCGCTGTTCTTTATCTTAGGGAATTTGCGGGTGAAGGGCGCAGAAATGAGGGGCTAATATTGGTCACCAATGCTCAAGTTTCGGGCGAAATTGCCTATTTTCCCTGTAAATTCCCATAGAACAGGGAAAATTGCACGCGAGACCGGTTCGCTCCGGACTGCGTCGCGCACCACCCCGCAGCCTCCTGCATTCATATTTCGCACGATCAGCCATACCGCGCCCCAGAGCAGCACGACACTGGGATTTCGCTGCTCTACTTGCGCTGAATCAAAGTATCCGGCGATAAATCCGTTAGCCTCCCGCCATCAGGAACGGTTCTGGTCAGGATAGGGTGGCGGAAACGACGACGAACAGAGATCGATCGACAGCGCAGCCGGCCTTTCGGGCCACCGGTCTGCGCAAGACCTATGACATGGGCGAAACGCAAGTCCATGCTCTGCGCGGCGTCGACCTCGAAATCGGTGCCGGCGAGGTACTCGTGCTGCTCGGCCCGTCGGGAAGCGGCAAATCGACCCTGCTCAACATCGTCGGCGCGCTCGACCGACCTACAGCCGGACAGCTCTGGTATGAGGATACCGAACTGACGGCCCTGAACGATCACGCCCTGACGCGGTTTCGCCGCGCCCATGTCGGCTTCATCTTCCAGTTCTACAACCTCATTCCGAGCCTGACGGCCGAAGAGAATGTCCGGCTGGTGACCGATATTGCGACCGACCCGATGCCCGCCGCCGAAGCGCTGGAGCTGGTCGGGCTCGGCGACCGTCGAGCGCATTTCCCGGCTCAACTTTCGGGCGGCGAACAACAGCGTGTCGCCGTCGCACGCGCAATCGCCAAGCGACCGCACGTCTTGTTCTGTGACGAACCGACCGGAGCGCTCGACAGCAAGACCGGGATCAAAGTTCTCGAGACGCTCGCCAATGCCAATGCGGAGCTTGGCGCGACGCTGATCATCATCACCCATAATGCCGGAATCGCCGGGATGGCGGACCGGGTGTTCAATTTTCTCGACGGCCGGATCGCGTCGATCGAGGTGAACGAGACGCGCATCGCACCGTCCGAGATAAGCTGGTGAAAGCGCTGGATCTCAAGCTGCTACGAGATCTCTGGCGGATTCGTGGTCAAGCGCTCGCCATCGCGCTGGTCGTTGGCGCCGCAACCGCCACTTTCGTCATGTCGCTCGGCGTCTATCGCTCGCTGATGGAGACGCGCGACATCTATTATGAGCGCAACCATTTCGCCGACGTGTTTTCGGGAATGACACGCGCACCCAGGAGCATCGTCGGGCGGATCGAGACGATAGAGGGTGTCAGGCACGCCGAAGGCCGGATCATCCAATATGCGACGCTCGACATTCCGGGCCGCGTCGAATCGATCCGTACCGTGATCAACTCGGTTGGCGAAGGCGGAGAGACCGACCTCAACCGGCTGACCCTCGTCGCGGGCCGCGGGCCGCGCAGCAGCGCCGCCGGCGAGATTGTGATCGACGAGGCCTTTGCGGACGCCAACGGCTTCGCGCCGGGCGACGAGATCGACGCGCTGATCTACGGTACTCGCGAACGGCTAACGGTGGTCGGCATCGGCCTCGCGCCCGACTATATCTACGCGATCGCACCGGGCGAGCTCATTCCCGACGAAAGCCGGTTCGGTATCTTCTGGATGGGCGAACGGGCGCTCGAAGCGGCGACCAACCGGACCGAAGCGATCAACTTCATCTCGATGACGCTGGAACGCGGAGCATCCGAAGCTGAAGTCATCCGCCGACTCGACGTGATCCTCGCGCCGTTCGGCGGGACCGGTGCCTATGGACGGGACGACCACCCGTCCAACGCTTTCGTCGACAATGAGCTGATGCAGCTCGATGTGATGACGACCACGATTCCACCGGTGTTCCTGATCGTCTCGACCTTCCTCGTCTATATCGTGCTCGGCCGACTGATCAGCACCGAGCGCGAACAGATCGGCCTGCTCAAGGCGTTCGGCTATACCGACGGAGCGATCGCCTGGCATTATCTGAAGTTCGCCCTGGCGATTTCCGCACTCGGCATACTGATCGGTTGGGCGGCAGGTGCCTGGATGGGACGCGGCATGACCGCCCTCTACACAGAATATTACCGATTTCCCTTTCTCTACTACCGCATCTCGCCGAGCATCTTCGCGATCGCGGCGCTGCTCGCCGCAGGGTCGGCCGTGCTCGGCGCGATGGGCGGCGTCAGGACCGTGATCGGACTGACCCCGGCGATCGCCATGGCTCCCCCGCAGCCACCGATCTACAAGACCGGCTTCCTCGAACGCGTGGGGCAGAAGGCCGGATTCACGAGCATCGGCCACATGATCGTCCGCCATATCGGGCGCTGGCCGGTGCGGTCCGGTATCACGGTGTTCGGCGTCGCCCTCTCGCTCGGCCTGCTGTTCAGCACGATGCAGTTCCTCGACGGCACCAACGAGATGCTCGAGGCCAATTTCTTCCGGGCACAGAATCAGGACCTGACCGTGGCGCTTATCGAAGCGGGAAACGAGGAAGTGCTGCACAATCTGGCAAGCATTCCGGGCGTGTTGCGGGTCGAAGCGACGCGGGCGGCCTCCGCGCGGCTGCGCAACGGCCATCGTTCCGAGCGCGTCGCCATCGAGAGCGCGTCGAGCAACACCCGGCTCTGGTCGCGTATCGATGCATCGGGCCGCGAAATCCCCTTGCCGCCAGCCGGGCTGATGCTGAGCGGGCAGCTCGCGGCGAAGCTCGATATCCGGGCCGGAGACCGGGTCGAGGTCGATATGCTCGAAGGGCGGCGGATACGGACGCAGATTCCGGTCGTGACGACGATCAGCGAATATATCGGCTCGCGCGCCTATGCCGACAGCGTAACCCTGGAGCGGCTGACACGTGACAATTCACCGGTCGGGTCGGCACTGCTACGGATCGATCCGGCGGCGCGGGAGGACATTCTCGACGAACTGCGCGAGATGCCGATCGTTCTGGGCGTGACCGAACGCCGAGCGACGCTGGACAAGTTCCGTGAAATGATCGACGACAATATGATCACGATGATCGGCTTCTATATCGCCTTCGCCTCGGCGATCGTTATCGGCGTCGTATACAACAGCGCGCGGATCATCTTCTCTGAACGCGCGCGCGAACTCGCGACGCTCCGGGTTCTCGGCTATCACAAGCAGGAGGTCGGCTTGATCCTGCTCGGCCAGATCGCACTGCTCGTCGCGCTGGCCGTGCCGGTCGGCTGCCTGACCGGTTACGCGCTCGGTCAGAGTCTCGCCGCGGCATTCAGTTCGGATCTGTTCCGGCTGCCCTTCGCGCCGACGCGAGGCACCTACGGCTTCTCGATCGTCGTGGTCCTCGTCGCTGCCGCCCTGACGGCGCTGATCGTCGCCCGGCGGGTGGCAAGACTGGATATGGTACGTGTATTGAAGGCGCGAGACTGATGCTCGAAAAACTCAAACGCTGGCGGTGGGCCATCCTGATCGCCGCCCTGTTCATCCTAGGCCTCGGCTACAGCTTCTGGCCCGAAGCCGTTCCCGTCGACACCGGGGAGGTGACCCGCGGTCCGATGACTGTGGGCATAACCGACGACGGCGTAACGCGCGTCCACGATGCCTATATCGTCTCGGCCCCGGTCAGCGGCTATGTCACACGGATCGAGATCGAGCCCGGCGATCGGGTCGTAGCGCGTGAGACTATCATCGCGCGGATGGCGGGCCGGCCATCGACCCCGCTCGATACGCGGTCACGGCGCGAGCTACAAAACGCACTCGCCGCTGCTCGCGCAGCCGAACGCAGCGCCCGGGCACGGACTCAGAGCGCAATCGCCTCGCTCGACCTTGCCCGGCGCGAACTGGCGCGCGCCGAGGCTCTCGCCGAGCGTGGTTTCCTGCCGCAATCGCGGCTCGATGCCGCCCGCACCGAAGCCGCTGCGCGCGGCGCGGCGCTCGCGGCTGCCCGGGCGAATGTCGAGCAGAACCGCTCTGAAGTCGGCCGTATCCGCGCCTCGCTGAACGAGCCGGCAACCGGCACACCGACGGGCAGCGGCCCGGTCGCCGTCCGCTCTCCAACCAGCGGAACGATATTGCGTATACTGCATGAAAGCGAAGGCGTCGTCGCCGAGGGGACGCCCCTTGTCGAGATCGGCGATCCCGAGCAGATCGAAATCGTCGTCGACCTCCTGTCGCGCGAAGCGGTGCGCGTCCGGCCCGGCGCGCCCGTCGCAATCACCCGCTGGGGCGGGGAGGAGGTGCTGGCCGGGCGGATCCGCCGGATCGAACCGTTCGGCGAACTCAAGATCTCCGCACTCGGCATTGAGGAGCAGCGCGTCAATGTCATCATCGATTTCAACGAACCGCTGGAGAGCATCGCACGGCTCGGCCATGGCTATCAGGTCGACGCAACGATCACCGTTTGGAGCCGCGAGGATGCGCTGCGGGTTCCGATCGGGGCGATTTTTCGCAGTGGGGCCGACTGGCACGTCTATGTCGTATCGGGCGGACGCGCCGTCGAACGGCCGGTCGAGATCGGCCATATAAATGACGAGCATGCCGAGGTTCTCGGCGGACTCGACGAAGACGAAGAGGTTATCGTCAACCCAGGCAATCGGGTCGCCGACGGACGCCGGATCACGAACCGCAATTGACCGGCGTCGGGCGGGCGGGTCAGCTAATTCCAGTGCGCTCCCGAACGATCTGGATGAGGTCAGCACGATTCCGCTTGGCATCGACCCGTACCCAACCGACGGATCCGGTATCCGTATGCACCTGGGCCTGCACGACGGATATGGTGGCATCCGAGGGATTGGGACCCCGCGCCGCCACGCGACCAGCCCGAATATCGGTCGGCGCTTCGAGCCAGAGCCCCGTAAAGGCCGTGCCGCATCGCTCCGCCACCCGCGCGATCGCATCGCGCTCAGCGCTCTCGAGGAAGGTCGCATCGGCAATGACCGTGCTGCCGCCCGCCAGCGCGCGCCTTACATCGATCCCCAATCGCCGGTAGACGCGCTCCGAAACATCACGCGCATAGGCGGATTCCGGCAGCGGCTGTTCGGGCGGGACGCCGAACAATCGCTTGCGAACCATGTCGGATGAAATGACCACCGCGTGGATCGGCACCGCGAGCGCCGCAGCGACAGTCGATTTGCCGGTTCCGGATCGCCCTCCCACCGCGATCAGCCGGGGGGTTTCCGTCCGGTCGCCATAAGCGCGGGCGAGATCGAGATAAGAGGTTGCCGGAATACCCTTCATCGCCGCCACCAGCGCCTTGACGACCGCACGACAGGATTTGAACATCGGCAGGAGCGCCGCCCCGCGATAGTCCCGGGTGACCGACAGATAGCGATTGAGCAAGCGGTTTGCCGCATCGCCAGCACCGGCATGTTCGAGATCCATGAGGAGAAAGGCGAGATCGTACATTATGTCGATTTCGGTCAGTTCGGGATCGAATTCGATGGCGTCGAACGGCACTGGTTTGCCGTCCCACAGGCAGATATTGGCGAGATGGAGATCGCCGTGACAGGTGCGGACGAAGCCGTGCCGTCCGCGCGCATCGAGCAGCGGCGCGAACCGCTCCAGCATCCCGTTCATCCAGCGCCGCCAGGCAGCGAGATCGGCGAGATTGATCCGCGACCTGAGCAGCGGCCGGGTCGTGTCGATCAGATCATGCTCAATGGAGGCGAAGCGCGCCGAGCCGTCATGCCTCGTCACGCGATCCGCACCGACATGTGCGGCCGCGACGGTGTCGGCGAGCGTGTCGACCAGCGCGTCGGTCAACCGGCCGTCCGCCACAAGCAGGTCGAACTGGTCGCGTTCGGCAAAGCGGCGCATTTCGACGACCCAGTCGACGATCTCACCGTCCGTGCCGAAAGCCAGACCCGCTGGGCTTCGGCTGATCGGCCGCACCCCGATATAGAGCGTCGGCGCAACGCAGCGATTGATCGCAAATTCGGCCCGGCAGGCCTGTTCGCGCGACGCGACCGTCGAGTAATCCAGAAACGGAAGCGCAACCGCGCGCTTCAGCTTGAAAACACGGTCGGGGGTCAGGAACAGCCGGGATATATGCGTTTCGACCGCCGTGACGGCCTGGCCGCCATGGGTCGAGGGCGAAGCCAGGAAAGCAACAGTACCAGCCTGATGCCGCTCGGCGGCTTCGCTGGAACCCGATATCTCTGTCACAACGGATATCCTCGACCTTAAAGCGTCACCAAAGGCCAATATATGGATGCAAGCCCGGCCCGGGTCCTTGCGCCAGATCAATGCCGCACTGCTGCAGGCGAGGCATGCACACGATATGACCCAGTTTTTCGACCAGATCATGGATCGCGCGGCCCAGGGCGTCCCGCTACCCACTGCCGTCGTCCATCCCGTCGATCGTCGCTCGCTGGGCGGAGCGCTCGCCGCCGCTGAGGCGGGTCTCATCGCGCCGATACTGGTCGGACCGCGCGCCAAGATAGAGGCGGTCGGGCTGGATGTCGGCACCCACAGGGTCGTCGATGTACCGCACAGCCACGCTGCGGCGGCCCGAGCGGTACAGCTCGTCCATGAGGGTGAAGCCGGCGCACTGATGAAGGGCGCGCTGCACACGGACGAAATGCTGGCCGAGGTCATCGCCCGCGACTCTGGCATCCGTACCGAACGCCGGATCAGCCATGTCTTCGTCATGCGGACACCCGCCTATGCGAAGCCGCTACTGATCACAGATGCGGCGATCAACGTGATGCCGGACCTGCTCGCCAAGCGCGACATCGTCCAGAATGCGATCGACATCGCGCGGGCGATAGGGATCGAAACGCCGAAGGTCGCGATCCTCTCGGCGACCGAAGAGGTCAATCCGCGGCTACCCTCGACCATCGACGCCGCGGCGTTGTGCAAGATGGCGGATCGGGAGCAAATAAGCGGTGGCATGCTGGACGGGCCCCTCGCCTTCGACATTGCCGTGTCTCCGGAAGCCGTCGAGGCGAAAAACCTCAAATCCGGCGTCGCCGGCGTCGCCGATATTCTTGTCGTGCCCGATCTGGTGGCCGGAAACATGCTCGCCAAGCAGCTCGATTATCTGGGCGGGGCCGACGCATTCGGCATCGCGCTCGGCGCGCAGGTGCCGATTATCCTCACCAGCCGCGCCGACGGCGTGGAGGAGCGAGAGATATCGGCGGCGCTCGCAAAACTGGTCGCGGAGCGGGCACGGCCTTGACGGACGCGCTGCTCATCCTCAACGCTGGATCCTCGAGCGTCAAATTCGCGCTGTACAATGCAGCCGACCCTGGCGAAGCGCCGTTACTTGCCGGGCAGATAGAAAGGATCGGCGACGATCCCAGCCTCGCAATCGGCAATACCTCCCGGCCCTTCGGTTCCCCTCATGATGGGCACGCGGCACTGATCGGATGGCTGCTCGAAACGCTCGACGATCTGGCGCCCGGCAATGTCCGGATCGTCGGGGCCGGGCACCGCGTCGTCCATGGCGGCGCCCGGTTCGATACGCCCGTCCGGATCGACGGCGCGGTGATCGCCGAACTTGAAGCGCTAACGCCGCTGGCGCCGCAGCACCAGCCGCACAATCTGGCCGGGATCGAAGCCGTCGCCACCGCCTATCCTGATATCCCCCAGATCGCCGCCTTCGACACCGCCTTTCACCGTACGCAATCCATGATCGCCGAACGCTATGCCCTGCCGCGCGACTATGCCGACCAGGGCATGATCGCCTACGGTTTTCACGGCCTGTCCTACGCCTCGATCGCGCCGCGCCTGCCCGCGCTGCTTGGCCCCGACGCCCACCGGGTGGTTGTCGCCCATCTCGGCCATGGCTGCTCGATGGCGGCGCTTCTCGACGGGCGCAGCGTCGCGACGACGATGGGTTTTACCGCGCTCGAAGGTCTGCCTATGGGCACCCGTTCCGGCAGCATCGATCCGGGGCTCGTGCTGCACCTCCTGTCCGACCGCGGCATGGATATCGATGCCGTCCACCGGTTACTCTACGAGAAATCCGGCCTCCTCGGCCTGTCAGGGATCAGCGGCGACATGCGCGACCTGCTGGCAAGCGACGCGCCCGAGGCGCGGTTCGCGGTCGACTATTTCGTGGATCGCTGCGCGCGCGCCGTCGGCTCGCTGGCGGTATCGCTGGGTGGGCTTGATGCGCTCGTCTTCACCGGCGGGATCGGAGAGAATGCAGCGGAAATCAGAGAGGCGGTGGCTGCCCGTCTCGCCTGGCTCGCCATCCCGCCGCCGCTGGCGATCGCGACGGACGAAGAAGGCGTGATCGCCACGGCCACCGCACGCCTCCTCGTGATGGATCATTAACGGGAAACACGACTCTGACCGCGTAACGCGCGCGTCACGCTGCCAACGGGAATAGGATATTACCGGCGCGCAAGACCTGCTTCGCTGGGAACGCCGCTGCCTGAAACAGAGTCTCGGGTGAAAAGCGATAACGGAGAAATGGAACAGACTGAGTCTCGCCTCGCTGTCTCATTATCGGCTGCTTTCCCATGGATTGGCGCAGCCGCAAGGCACCGGGGTCTTCTCAGTTCATCCGTTCGACAATCATGGCGGTGCCGACGCCCGCAGCACCGCTCATAACAACCAGCCCCAAAGTGCCATCGGCGGCGTCGAGGCTGTCGAGCAGCGAGGATGTCAGGATGGCGCCGCTGGCTCCCAATGGATGCCCCTTGGCGATATGGCCGCCGCCGACATTGACCCGGGAAGGATCGACATCCCTGTCGCGCAGAAACTTGGCGATGGTGACGCCAAACGCCTCCATGAATTCAATCCGGTCCATATCGCCGAGCGTAAGGCCGGCCTTTTCCAGCGCCCTGTCCATCGCGGCGAAGCCTGCCGTCAGAGACGCCGCGGGATCGCCGCCGCACTCGGCGAAGGAGAGTATCCTTGCACGCGGGGCGCTGTCCCGATCCTGACTGCCGACCAGCGCGAGCGCCGCCCCGTCGCAAACCGGCGGTGCATGGGCAATGGTATGAAGCGGTACGAAACGCGCGCCGCCGAGCGCTTCGGCATATTGATCCTGCAAGGCCCCGAAACCGGGCGCGATGGCGGCGAGAAAGGCCGCATCGGTTTTCGGCCTGATGCATTCTTCCACGGCCAGGCCGCCCGTTGCGATACGCGAGCGTTGCAGGGTGGGATTCTGTTCCGCCGCTACAGCCTTTTGCTGCGAAGCGAGCGCCGCGGCGTCCAGTTCATCCCGGCTGATGCCCTCCGCATTGGCGAGCCGGTCGGCTGCGAGCACGACCGGAATATAGCGAGCGCGAAGCGACAGGCTCGGGTCGCTATAATAGTTAGCCTTATCGCCCATAAACGGCACGCGGCTCATGCATTCGACGCCGCCGGCAAGCACCGTATCGGATTGGCCGCTTGCAACCATTGCTGCAGCCTGACCAATCGCAGTGAGGCCCGAAGTGCAGTAATTGTTGAGCGAAATGGCCGCCATATTATCCGGCAATCCTGCATGGAGTTTGGAAACCAGCGCAATGTGCCCGCCCTGATCCGCGACTTGCCCGACACAACCCAGAAACAGCGCATCCGGATTGCGCGCGCCATCACCGCACCGTTCCGCAAGAGCAGCGGCCTGCTGCTTCACCAATTCCTGCGGGCTCAGCGCCGCAAGACCGCCCTCGGGTTTCGCCTTGCCGCGCGGGGTGCGCACCGCATCATAGAGATAGGCCGCGGCCATTCCGTCAGACACCTACTACGAAGCTGACCGAGGTTGTCGCGCTGCCCCCGACATTGAATGTGGCAAAGTTCCGGGCGCCTTCGACCTGGTAATCGCCCGCATTGCCGGTCACCTGACGCCAGCTGTCGAGCATCATCCGCACCCCGGTCGCGCCCACGGGATGGCCCGATCCAATCAGACCACCGGATGGATTGACCGGCAGCTTGCCGCCCAGCGCAATCGTTCCGTCCTCGATCGCGCGCCAGCTTTCGCCCGGCGGCGTAATGCCGAAATGGTCGATCGCCATATATTCGGTGATCGAGAAGCAATCATGCACCTCCACCCCGTCACAGCCATAGACGTCCGCCATCTCGGCCCGGTGCAGCGCGTCGCTCATCGCTTTTCGGACGAACGGAAAGACATAGGGCTGCCCTGCGCTATCGTTGACTTTACGCTGATACAGTAGCGGCGCGGTCGAGTGCCCCCAACCCTTGATCCGGGGAATGCTCGCCAGATCGATGTCCCGGCGTTTCGCATAGGCCTCGGCAACGGCGCGAGAGGCCAGGAAGATCGCTGCAGCACCATCGGTGACCTGTCCGCAATCCGATTTGTGCAGCCGGCCCTCGATCCGCGGATTCCATTCGTCATTGTCCGCCAGGTGATCCGCAGTGATCTGCCAGCCCCGGGTCTGCGAATTGGGGTTGCGTTTGCCGTTCGCGAAATTGTTTTCGGAAATGGCCTTCAGATAGGCCCGGTCGAGCCCATGGCGCTCCTCATATTCCTCTTCGACCTTGGAGAACATCCAGGGCCACATATAGCGGGCTTCGTTCGCTTCCTGTCCGACCCAGGCAGCCGCGCCGAGATGCTCTGCCGCGCGCTGCCCCGGAACATTGCGCATCAGTTCGATCCCCAGCACCAGCGCCATGCCATAGCGCTCCGCTTCGATCTCTGCGCTTGCTGCCAGCAAGGCGATACTGCCCGAGGCGCAGGCCGCTTCGTGCCGCGATGCCGGAATTCCGGCGAGATCGGGGTGAACGTGCCCGAAAAAGCCGCCGAGCTGCCCCTGTCCCGTAAACAGCTCGCCCACGAAATTGCCGACATGCGCGGTCTCGACCTCGCGCGGTTCGATGCCGGTCGCTTCGAAAGCCGCCGCGGCGACGTCGCGGAACAGCGAGAACATGTCGCCACCTTCGCGTTCCACATTGCGGGCGAAATCGCTCTGCGCGCCGCCCAGCACAAACACTTCGCTCGTCATCTCAACTCTCTCCTTCCAGCATGGCGATTGCCCGCTCGCGCACTTCGCTGCGCATCACTTTGTTGGTGACGTTGCGCGGCAACGCATCGAAGCGGAACAACCGCTCGGGCAATTTGAACACCGCCAGATCCTTTTCGCGGAGGAAGTCCGTCACCTGTCCCAGTGTCAGATCGCAATCTTCCCGCGGCACATAGGCCAGGCCGACCCGCTCGCCCATCACCGAATCGGGCAATGCAAAGGCCCCGGCTTCGGCCAATAGGGGGTGCCCGCCCAACAACTGGTCGATTTCCTCCGGCGAGATGTTCACGCCGCCACGGATGATCACATCCTTGCAGCGCCCGACGAAATGGTAGAAACGTCCGCCCCCCGCAATCTCGAACAGGTCGCCGGTCTTGTAGAAGCCGTCATCGGTAAAGGCCTGTGCCGTCTGTTCAGGCGCAGCCTGATAGCCTTCGAACACGGTGGGGCCATGAATATGCAATTCGCCCGACACCCCTTCCACGGTGATCTCCTCGCCGCCGTCCGGGGGCACGAGACGGGTTCGCGCGATCGGCATTGCCTCGCCGCCATGATAGGGTTGGAGCACCATCTCGCGCGGGAAATAGCTCGCCCGCTCGATGGGATCGGGCACCGCCTCGGGGCCGGTGACCAGCGACATGCCCTCGTTCGATCCGAACAGGTTCACCACTATGATGCCGAACCTGTCCTGAAAACCCTTGACCATCGCGGGCGCGAGCGGTGCGGACCCGGATCCGATCGTCCTGATGCTCGAAAGATCGACCTGTTCGAGCAGGGTCTCATCCTGCAGAAGCATATTGAGGACAGCCGGCGGCGCTATCGTGAACTGCGGCCGTTCCGACGCAATCTGGGCAAGATAGACCTGCGGATCGAAAGGATGGTGCAACACCATCGTGCCGGCGATGCGCAGCCAGCTCATCGTTACCCCGCCGATGCTGGCCATGTTGATCAGCGGGAAGGGATTGAGCATCACATCGCCTTCGCGCAATCCTGACGGGCCATAGGTTCCCGGGGCGATCGCCACCCAGTGATTGTGGCTGCGCGGAACGCCCTTGGGCACTCCCGTCGTGCCGGACGTCCAGCAAATGGTGAAGATATCGTCGGCATCCACCGGATTGGCTGCGCGATATGCGGCAAGCGCCTCCGGATTGCCCGTCGCTTGCGAAAGATCGAAAGCGTCTCCCGGTGCATCCGGGCCGAAGGTCATGAGCCGGCAATCGTCGCCGAGCACGGCTTGCGCTGTGCCAAGATGATCGCCGCCCTTGAACCGCGTGCCGCAAACAAAAGCTCTGGGTTTGACGATCCTGCACATGCCGGACAGCTCATGGCTGCGATACTGGACGGCAGCAGGACTGATCACTGCACCGATCATGGCGGCGGCAAAATACAGGTTCACGAACTCGCTGATGTTCGGCAGCTGGACCATGATCACATCGTCCTTGCAGATACCCGCAGCCAGAAGCGCCCCAGCAAGGCGCTCAACCTCGGCCAGCATCTGTGTATAGGTCAGCCGCTGCGGGTCGCCAAAAGCGAAATCGGCGCGATTGGGAGCATCGACCAGCGCCAGCCGATCAGGATAAGCCGCAGCATTGATCAGGAACAGGTCGGCGAGCGTATCGTCGCCCCACCAGCCCTGTTCGCGATACCGTCTGCGTTTTTTCGCATCTGCAGCGATCATGTCAGGCAGCCAGAACGCTGTTTTCGCCCATGCCGATATCGCTGCCATTGGCCCAGGTAGAGTGGGTTCCCGAACAAATCCGTTCCGGCAGGATGATCCGGCAGACCGGCCCAGCTTCCATGTTTTTCGCGTCTATCAGCACACATTCCGACGTGTCGGCGTTAACATCCGCGACATAGGAGACAAGATAGCCGTCATCCTCATCCTTGGCGCCGATCCGGGGAACGAAGGGACTTTCGCTGGCATAGCGGCCCTCGCCGAGTTCGTATGACCAGCTTTCACCTGTATCCAGATCATGTTTCACAAGACCCTTGAACAGGAACCAATAGGGTTCCGGAATCGCGCTATAGGCATAGCGGTATTTCCGCCCGGCATATTTCTGGTTGAACATGCCGAATTCCAGGATGCGATCGTCAAGCCGCTCCTCCCTCGTTTTCCCGGTCTTGAGATCGAAGCGCCACCGGTGGAGCTTGGGCTTCATCAACCCCTGCGAAAGATAGGCCATCATCCGCTCCAGGCCTTCGGGCGCGTCGGGATAGGATTTCGGCTGCGGCTCTTCCTGGAAATAGCCGTCCATGATAATCTCGTCGCCTTCCTCATAGGCGTTGATCCAGTGCAGCGTGTAGGTGGGGTCGGCCTCGAACCAGCGGATGTCCTCCGGCTGGCCATAGCGCGGGATGATTGCGAAACGGGTCGGCATATCGGGGTGGAACTCCACCGCGTGCACGTTGCGCTCGAGCAGCTCCTCGTTCCAGAACAGCGGCATATCGTTCAGGATCGAATAATTTTCCGTGAAGCACATATCGTGCGGCAGGCGCGGCCCCGGCAGGGGAATCGGAACATAGTGCTTCAGCTTATTGTCCGGACCGACGACGCCGTAATGCATGTAGGGCGCGTGTTTGGAATAGTTGAAAAACATCAGCTCGCCCGTCGCCTCGTCGACCTTGGTATGCGCCGATATGCCGTCGACGGGTACCCAAGCTTCAGTCCCGTGCTGCTCCATCGTGAAGGGGTCGAGCCGATACCCCTCGCCGCACTGGTAGAAGGTGGAAAGGATCTTGCCCGCATGGACAATAACATCGGTCGAGGAACTGTCCTTCAGCCATTCCTGCGCGCCCCAGCCCGGCCGGATCGATTTGTGCGGCGGCTCCATGAGCCCGGCCCATAATGAATGCCCGACCTCCTTTTCCGCCTCGAACCCTTTGGTCCGTACGAAGCGGCTGCGATAACTCGCCTTACCGTCCTTGAACGCAATCGAATGGATGAACCCATCGCCGTCGAACGGGTGATAGCGGCCGATCGGTTCGTGAATCTGGTTTTCGCCCGTGCGGACATAGACCCCGTCAATATCATCGGGAATCGTGCCGATCACTTCCGTGTCGCCATCGGCAAAAGTCGCGTTCCATTCATTGTAGGTCGGCCGCCAGGCTCCCTGCATATAGGGGTGATCATTGGACTGAATCGTCGACTTGATCGTTTCCACCAGTTCTGAAGGCATCGTTTCACTCCCGTTCGGTAAAATGCGGCAGTCCGGCCGCAATATCATATTCTCGTTGAAGCCGCGCGGCGATGGCGTCGAGCGAATCGATTCCCCGCACCGCACCCACGCCCTGCCCGGCTGACCATACATTCTTCCAGGCCTTGGCATCGTCCTGCGCATTCTCGAAATCGGGCTTCTTGTCTTCCGGCATGTCGGCGGGATCGTAACCCGCAGCGACCAGACTGGATTTCAACCAGTTGGCGGTAACGCCGGTAATCCCGCGGGAAGGAACAATATCCTCGGCCCCGGCATCGACCACCATCCGCTTATAGGCCGGCTCGGCCATACTCTCGGCACAGGCGATCAGCGATGTGCCGAGATAGGCGAGATCGGCACCCAATATTTCCGCCGCGCGAATCGCGTGGCCGGTGGATATTGCACCGCCAAGCACGATTGGCCCGTCCCAGAATTGACGCACTTCTTCGACAAACGCGAACCCGGCGGTCTGCCCGGTATGCCCGCCGGCACCTGACGCTACGAGCACCAGCCCGTCGACACCGGCGGCGGCGGCCTTGCGTGCGAAGCCTACCGAATTGACGTCGGCAAAAACCAGTCCGCCATAGTCATGGACCTGCCCTATCACCCGCGCCGGGCTGCCGAGCGCTGTAATGACCAGAGGCGCGCGATAGCGGGTCACAAGTTCGAGGTCGGCCGGCAGCCGGTCGTTCGAAGGGTGAACGACAAGGTTTGCGGCCCAAGCCGCGGCGCCTGGCTCTGCCACCATTCGCTCGGTGATCTGTTGCAACCACTGATCCAGAATTTCCGGCGTCCGCGCATTGGGCGTGGGGAACGATCCGATAATGCCCGAGCGCGCGGCGGCAACCACCATTTCCGGGCCGGAAACCAGGAACATCGGTGCCGCGATCGCCGGGATACGGAGATTCTTCCTGAGACCGACGGGCAATCCGCTCATTGATCAGTCGCCGATGCGGAGCGTTCGAAATAGATTTGCATAACCATACTAACTTGTATAACCATACCTTACCGGCAAGCGCAAGTGGATGGATTTCACCGCCAACAAAATGCGAGCCACAAAAAGGGAGGACCACAATGCAAACCGTTACTCGTATCCTGCTCGCGGGAACCGCGTTAGCAGCGCCGGGCATAGCCCAAGCCCAAACCACAGCCGAGGAACAAAGCGGCGGACTCAATGTCATCGTCGTCACCGCCCAGTCACGCGAGGAAGGGCTTTCCGACGTACCGATTTCCATCGCCACAGTGTCGGGCGACCAGCTGGAAAGCTACGGCACCAACTCACTGGAAGATGCGGCGTCCGCCGTGCCGAACCTCAATATCACCCAGACCGCCATCGCAAACCGGATCGCCATCCGCGGCATCGCTTCGGGCGACAATAAGGGTTTCGAGCAATCGGTCGCCATGTTCGTCGACAATATCTATTATGGCCGCGACCAGCTCAGCCGGATGCCGCTCGTCGATCTTGAGCGGGTCGAAGTCCTGCGCGGGCCCCAGCCCACCCTGTTCGGCAAGAACGCGATCGCCGGCGCGCTAAACATCGTCACCCGCGATCCGAGCGACGAATTCGAAATGTCTCTTTCCGCGCTCTACGAGTTCGAACATGACGAGACGAAAATCACCGGTGTAGTCTCCGGCCCGATTACCGATTCCATCGGCGCGCGCCTGGTCGGATATTATCGCGACATGGACGGGTACATCCTCAACACGAATCTGGGTCGCGACGAGCCCAATGCGCGCGATTATTACATGCGCGGCATAGTCGATTACGAAAGCGACGGTTTTCGCCTGGAACTCAAGGGCGAATATGCGGATTTCCGCTCGCGCGGACAGGCTCGCGAAAATTTCGGGCCTGTGGGCACATACTCGCTGATTTTCCAGGGACCGCTGGCGGTCGATACAGATCTCGACTGGCGGCGGGAAGATAACGGCTATCAGAGCGATAACGAGACGATCAGCCTGGTGGCCAACGCCGAACTCGACCTGGGAGGCGTTACCCTGACATCGGTTACCGGCTATCTCGAATATTCGGTCGACGAGACGATCGATGTCGATTTCACGGCCATCAGCCTGCTGGACGGAACCCAGCAGAGCGAGGATTACAGCCAGTTCTCGCAAGAGGTGCGGGTTACCTCTCCGGGCAACGAACCGTTCAACTATATCGCCGGCATCTATTATCAGCACAGCGAACTCGATGCGGGCGACCGGGTTCGGTTCAACCCGACTTTCCTCGGTTTCGGCCCGCCGTTCAGCGCGATTGGCGATACTATTAATGTACGCGACTATTCGCAGGAATCAGACCTGTTCTCTGTATTCGCGCAGGGTGAAATCTCGCTCACAGATCGGCTGAGACTGACCGCCGGCGCTCGCTACAATCACGAGAACAAGTCGGGCGACCGGACGCTGGGTATTGTCCAGGGGCCGCTCAATGCCAGCCCTGCACCCGTCGTTGCCGCGGTGTTCCGCGCGCTCAATATCGAAGCGCACACCATCTCCGGCGAATTCACCGAAAATTCGCTCAACCCGATGGTGAACGTGCAATATGATGCGACAGACGAGCTGATGCTCTACGCCTCCTATGCACGGGGCACCAAAGCCGGCGGCTTCGACATCCGTTCGAATTCGGTACCCGGGTCGCCGACCGTCGCCCGGCCCGGCTCATTCCGTTTCGAGGAAGAATCCGCTAACAATTTCGAGGTTGGCCTTAAATATGAAAGCCGGACCGCAGCCATCAATCTCAGCTTCTTCCGCACGAGCTACAGCGATCTGCAGACGAACGTCTTCGACGGCACGCTGAACTTCAACGTGCGCAACGCTTCGGGTGCGCGAACCCAGGGGATCGAGGCGGATGCGCGCGTCGCGGTGGGCGACCATCTGGTGTTGAGCGGCGCCATTTCCTATCTGGACTTCGAATTCACCAACTTCGACCAAGGACAGTGCTATTTCGGGCAAGTACCGGACGTAGCGGGAGGATTCTGTTCTTATAACGGCCAGCGCAATGCGCTCACACCGGAATGGAGCGGCAATCTCAATGCCGATTTCTCCCACCCCCTGGGCAACACGCTGGAGCTCGGAGTCAATTTCAACGCCGACTTCTCAAGCAATTATATCGCGGCATCGAATCTCGATCCGAACACCCGGCAAGAGGGCTTTGTGAAACTGGGTGCCCGGATTTCGGTCGGCGATATCGACGATCGCTGGTCGATCGCGCTGATCGGGCGCAACCTGACGAATGAGCGCATCCTGACCACCGCCGGCGCCTTGCCGCTGGCAACGACGATCACCGGAGGAACCGGAATCGCCTATAACGGGATATTCGAACGGCCGCGCAGCATTGCCCTGGCAGTGGATTTCAATTTCTGATGCGAATCTGTCCGTAGATGGGAGAAACAGAATGAGGATTTGGCTGGCCGGTTTGGCGCTTGGCGGCATGGCGCTCTTGGGAGCTCCGGTCGCGGCGCAGGACAATCCGGCCAGCGCTGCGGAAACCGACCCGGCAGCCATGGAGTGGATGCGCGGAGCACCACCGCTGGCAAACCGACTGGTGCGGCGGGATGATGGAAGCTTCTACCAGTTTCCCAGAACCCGCTGGTCCTTCTCCAATATGCGCATGCTGTTTCCCACGGCCAATATCGGCCGCGGAAACGGCCCGCAAAGCAACCTACCTGAAAATCATCGCGGCGATCTCGATGCGGTATCGTTTGTGCCGCTCGGCGGAAGCGAACCGATGCGCTGGGACGAAGCGCTCCAGCGCAGCTATGCCGATGCGATCCTTGTCCTCCATCGCGGCACGATTGTTTACGAACGCTATTTTGGCGTGACCGGCAGACACACGCCGCACATGTCCTTCTCCATGACCAAATCCTATATCGGCACCGTCGCGGCGATGCTGATGGCGGAGGGGCTACTCGACGAAAACGAGACGGTCGCCCATTACATCCCCGAACTCGAGGACAGCGGTTTTGGCGATGCGACCGTGCGACAGGTCGCCGACATGACCACCGCTATCGACTATAGCGAAGATTATACGGACCCGCAGTCGGAAGTGTTCGCCTATGCGATCGCCGGCGGCATCTTCGCCCGGCCCGAGGGATTTTCGGGGCCGGACGGTTATTACAACTACCTTCCGACGCTACGGAAAGAGGGCGAACACGGCGCGCGATTTACCTACAGATCCGTCAATACCGAAGTCCTTGGATGGCTGATCGCGCGGGTCACCGGGCGCAGCGCCGTCGACGTGGTTGCGGAGAGAATCTGGAGCCGGATCGGGGCTGAAAACGATGGCTATATGATGGTCGATTCGCATGGAACCGGTTGGGCGGCGGGCGGCCTGAACGCGACCTTGCGCGACCATGCAAGGTTCGGAGAAATGATGCGCCGAAACGGTAATTTCAACGGGATTCAGATCGTTCCGGAAGCGGTTGTCCAGCAGATCCATCGGGGCGGCAGCCGGGAAGATTTCGCCCCGGCGGGTTATACGACACTTCCCGGCTGGAGCTATCGCGATCAATGGTGGGTCAGCCATAACGGCGCTTTTGCTGCTCGCGGCGTGCATGGCCAGACAATCTACATCGATCCGGCGGCCGAAATGGTGATTGTCAGACTTGCCTCGCATCCCATGGCCGCCAATGCCCATATAGACCCGGTGAGCTTGCCCGCCTATCAGGCGATAGCCGATCATCTGGCAAGACAAGGCAATTGAAGGAATAGCGCTCGTGAAAATGGACACCATCCGCGCATGCTCGATCTGGCGTGCGTTGGAGGTTGTCGGCGACGTTCCGGTCCTGTTGATCATGGAGCAGGCTTTTCTGGGTGTCCATGGATTCGAGAAATTCGTCGAGCAAACCGGATTCGCCCGGTCGGTCGTAAGCAACCGTCTGAAAAAACTGGTCGCTGAAGATTGCCTCGCGATGGCGCCGCAACCCGGCAGCCGCCGCACGTCCTATCGCATCACGGAAAAAGGGCGCGCCCTGTTCCCGGTCGCCATGGCCATGGTTCGGTGGCAGCATCGATGGGAGCCCAAACGCCGCGATTTCCAGATTCGACTGGAGCACGCGACCTGCGGCCACGCGATCGAGCCCAAACCTGTCTGCCTATCCTGCACGGCCGAGATCGATCCGCGCGAAGTCGACTGGGAGGAAGGCCCCGGCCTGGTTCAGGTTACGCCGGATTACAGCCGCCGCCGCCGTCCCTCGGCCAGCGTCACCAACCGGCGTGGCGGCGGGACATTGGTCGATTCGATTATCGGCATTTTCGGGGACCGCTGGTCGACTTTGGTGATCCGTGCGATGTTTTCGGGCCTGTACCGTTTCGACCAGATCCAGCAGGATACGCTGATGGCCCCGAACATCCTTTCCGGCCGGATCGACGAACTGATCGAGGCGGGTGTCCTCCGCACCGAGCAATATTGCGAACACCCGCCCCGTTTCGAGTATCGCCTGACCGAAAAGGGACGCGAGCTCTACCCGGTGATCCTCGGCCTCTTGCAATGGGGGGATCGCTACTATGCAGATGAAAAGGGCCCGCCTCTCCTGCTTTTCCACCGCCCCTGCGGCGATCCGTTGGAAATGCGTATGCAGTGCAATCACTGCGGCGAGGAACTGCTGCCCTCCGACATGCGCTTTGGGCTGATCGGCCCCGAATAGCAGCCAGACGGTCATAATCAGCCATCATGCACGGCGACCGGGCGTAAATCGGCGGGACCTTTGCCGGCCATCGGCTTCGCAACAATGCTTTTCGAAGAGCTTCCTCAAGGACCATTTGAGAGTCCCAATTGACTAAGCATCGATGGAACCTAAGAGAATGTGCGACAATCGCAGACAATCACGGGTCTGACAGCTGCGGCTGCGCCATCTGGCCGCGCCGCGGCTTTCTGCTGACCCTTTCGCTATCCGGGTGGGGCCGATGTACGATTTTTTGAAGGGTGTAACGATAGTGGAAGGGTCGGCGTTTGTCGCCGGGCCCACCTGTGCGCTGCACTTCGCGCAGATGGGCGCAAAGGTCATCCGTTTCGACCAGATCGGTGGTGGCCCCGATGCAAGGCGCTGGCCGCTCGGTCCGGACGATGAAAGCCTGTATTGGGAAGGCCTCAACAAGGGAAAACGGTCTATCGCGATCGACTTCAAGAAGCCGGCGGGCCGCGAACTTGCGCAACGGCTGGCGACGGGCGGCAGCGGACTGTTCGTGACCAATTTTCCCGTCGACGGTTTCCTCTCGCACGATGTTCTGAGCGCCTTGCGCGAAGACCAGATTACCTTGCGCGTAATGGGCTGGGCCGATGGCACGCCCGCCGTCGACTATACGGTAAACGCGGCAACCGGCCTGCCCTATATGACCGGGCCGTCCGACGATGATCGGCCGGTCAATCATGTGCTCCCGGCATGGGACCTTCTGACCGGAGCCTATGGCGCTTTCACCCTGCTTGCCGCGGAGCGCGATCGCGCTGCAAGCGGCCGTGGCCGCGAAATCCGGCTGGCGCTCTCCGATATAGCCGCCGCTTCCCTCGCCAATCTGGGCTTTCTGGCCGAAGCCATGCTCGGCGACGCGGATCGCGGGCGGAGCGGCAACAATCTCTATGGCGCGTTCGGCCGCGACTTTACCGCCAAGGGTGGTGAACGCTTCATGATCGTTGCGATCACGCCCCGGCAATGGTCGGGCATGCTGTCGGGACTGGAGATCGGCGAAGACGTGGCCGCGCTCGAAGCCGATCTCGGTATCGATTTCGGCCAGGACGAGGGGGCCCGTTATACGCATCGGAACCAGCTCGATCCGTTGATCGAAAAGGCGTTCGCACGCTTCGAAGCGGCTGATCTGGAAACACGCTTCGCAAAAGCCGGCGTTACCTGGTCGCGATATCGATCGCTGCATCAGGCGCTGTCCCAAGAGCCCCGTCTGTTTGCGGACAATCCGATATTTTCCGAAACCGCCCATCCGGGGGGCGCCACATACCCCGCGCCCGGCGCGGCCGCCCGCATTCCCCAGGATGAGCGCCGCCAGCCTGAACCCGCACCGAAGATCGGCCAACACACCGATGAGGTGCTCGCCGATTTCCTCAACCTCGACAGCAGCGAGATCGCGCGCTTGCACGATCAGGGAGTGGTGAAATGACGGCACTGAGCCCGGATCGTATCGAGCAGTGGCGCAGCGCGATAGGCAGGAGCGAACGGCGGACCGAGATACTGGAAGCGCAAAGCCTGCGGCGCTTTGCCCTGTCAGTCGGGGCGGATACCGCACAAACTCCGCTCGCCCACTGGGCGTTCTTTCTGCCCGGGCCGACGGACGAGGAAATCGGACCCGACGGCCATCCGCGAAAAGGCGGGTTCCTGCCCGATATCCCCCTCCCACGCCGCATGTTCGCCGGCAGCAGCATCCGGTTCGACACCCCTCTGGCAATCGGCGTCGAGGCCGCGCTGATTGCCACGATTGCCGATGTCACCCACAAGGCCGGGCGTTCTGGCGATCTTGTGTTTGTCGAGGTGGAGAAAGTCATATCGCAAGATGGCGCTCCGTGCGTGACCGAGCGGCAGAGCTATGTATATCGTGGTGAAGGCACGCCGGCGGCTATGCCGATACCCGCTTCGAAGCCGCCAGCGGGCGAGCAATGGACGCCCGATGAAGTGAATCTGTTCCGCTTTTCCGCCGCTACCTTCAATGGACACCGGATCCACTACGACAAACCTTATGCGACGTCGGTGGAGGGCTATCCGGCGCTTGTCATCCACGGCCCCTTCACGGCCGCAAAGCTGGCCGGGCTGGCGATGCGCCGCGGGCCGCTTGCAACCTTTTCTTTTCGCGCAATGGCGCCGCTGTTCCTCGGACAATCCGTTTTCCTGAACAGCAGCGCGCAAGACGAAGTTACCGCCATCCGTTGCGACGGCACCCCAGCAATGACCGCCAAAGTGAGTTACCGATGACCGACTGGATCGACCTGTCCCGAAAAGCCGCTTTCGCGGCGCGAGGCCTCACCGAGAAAATGCGAGCAAAGGCCGCCGAGGCCATCCTCGTCGATGGCCGTGTCGACAATGACCGGGTGGAGCGCGAACAGTGCCTCGTTCATGGTTTCGCCTGGCTGGCGACATCCGCGGAAGCCGTTGCCGCCGCGTCGGACTGGGCCAGCCGGGCCAGCGGAGCGGGTGCTTATGGCGAGCTCGAGGAGCTGATCCTCAAAGTGGGTTTGGGAGAATATTGCGCGCAGCTCGCATCCGCGATCCCGATGAGCCAGAACGAATTCGTCCGGCTGTCGGAATTCGGCTTGCGCGACGCAGTCGCAGAGTTTGTCGCCGATCCCGCAATCGCCAAATTCCTGACCGAAGGCAATGTTCCGGAGACGCGGCACAGGCTTGCCGAGCTACTGGGCGAGGGAGCGCGGCCCTTCGAAGAAATGGGCGATGAAACGCATGATATGATCCGGGCGCAATTCCGGGCCTTTACGGCAAACCGGATTACCCCCAACGCGCATAAATGGCATTTGGCCGATGCCCTCATTCCTATCGAGATCGTGCGGGAGATGGCGGAACTCGGCGTTTTCGGCATCTGCATAGACGAAGACTATGGCGGCCTCGGCCTCGGCAAACTCGCCATGTGCCTGGTTTCCGAGGAATTGTCGCGAGGCTGGATCTGCGCGGGTTCGCTCGGCACCCGATCGGAGATTGCCGGCGAGCTGATAGGAAAGAACGGCACCGAGGAGCAGAAAAGGAAATTCCTGCCGCAACTGGCCGATGGGTCGATATTGCCGACTGCCGTTTTCACCGAACCGGACACCGGCTCGGACCTTGCCTCGGTGCGGACCCGGGCGACACGGGCCGAGGATGGCGGCTGGCGGATCGACGGCGCGAAGACCTGGATCACCCATGCCGCACGCGCCGACCTGATGACCATCCTGTGCCGCACCGATCCGGATACACCCGGCTATGGCGGCCTTTCCATGCTGCTGGCTGAAAAGACGCGCGGCACCGACAAGGCCCCCTTCCCCGACCCGGGCCTTGCCGGCGACGAGATCGCAGTGCTCGGCTATCGCGGGATGAAGGAATATACGCTCGGCTTCGACAATTTTGCCGTCGGCGCCGATGGCCTGCTGGGCGGCGCCGAGAGACAGGGCTTCAAACAGCTGATGCGGACGTTCGAGGGCGCCCGCATCCAGACCGCCGCGCGCGCCATCGGCGTGGCCTGGAACGCCTTCGACCTCGGGCTAAGCTATGCCCTTGAACGCAAACAGTTTCGCAAGCCCCTGCTCGCTTTCCCGCGAGTTTCGGACAAGCTGGCCCTGATGGCGGCCGAAACGGTAATGGCGCGCGAGCTGACCTATTCGGCGGCCCGGCACAAGGACAAAGGCGAGCGCTGCGATATCGAGGCCGGCATGGCAAAACTCCTCGCCGCCCGGGTCGCCTGGTCCAATGCGGACCTCGCGGTGCAGATTCACGGCGGCAACGGTTATGCGCTGGAATATGAGATCAGCCGCGTCCTGTGCGATGCGCGGATACTCAACATATTCGAGGGCGCTGCGGAAATTCAGGCCCAGGTTATCGGCCGTGGGCTGGTGATGGCGCAATCCTGACTGCGAGAAACAGAGCGTTGCCACAGCCAAATGCCGCGCGTGCCGACATATTCAGGCGAGGCAGGAGCCTCTTGTCGCGCGAAATGAAACACAGCTGCACTTACCTGCTGGTTGTCGACAAGCCGCTGGCACATCGCGCTTGAAATGCGCACAAGACGATATTTTTCGGGAGATTCTACAATGCGTGAAGCCGTAATCTGCGAACCTGTCCGCACCCCGGTCGGCGGCCTGGGCGGCGCTTTCCGGGAAACCAGCGCGGCGGAGCTAGGCGTGGCGGCGGTTCGCGGCTTGCTTGACCGTACGAAACTTCCGCACGATGCCGTCGAGGATGTGATCTTCGCGCAATGCTATCCAACGATGGAAGCGCCGGCGCTCGGGCGGGTCGTCGCGCTGGATGCCGGCCTGCCCATCGAAACACCCGGAATACAGATCGACCGGAGATGCGGATCGGGCCTGCAGGCCATAATCTACGGGTCGATGCAGGTGCAGACGGGCGGCGCGGATCTCGTTCTTGCGGGCGGCGCGGAATCGATGACCAACGCCGCCTTTTTCACCCATGAAGCGCGGTACGGCACGCGCAAGCCAGCCATGACTCTCCACGATTCTCTGGTGCGAGGACGGTTGACGGCCGGCGGCAAGAATTATCCGGTGCCGGGCGGCATGATCGAAACGGCCGAGAATCTTCGCGCTGAATACACAATTTCGCGCGAAGAGCAGGACGAACTGGCCCTGAACTCGCACGCAAGAGCTGTAGCGGCACAGGAAAGCGGCATATTCGAAGAGGAAATCATTCCGGTTACCATAAGGGACCGCAAGGGCAACGAGACGATTGTCGATCGCGACGAGCATCCCCGCCCCGGCCTGACCATGGACGCCCTTGCCAAGCTGAAACCGATATTCGGCGCAAAGGATGCCAGCGCGACCGTGACGGCGGGCAATGCGAGCGGCCAGAATGACGGCGGATCGGCCTGTATCATTTGCACCCGGGAAGCGGCGGACAAATACGGATTGAAGCCGCTAGCACAGCTGAAAAGCTGGGCGGTTGCCGGCTGCGCGCCAAAGACCATGGGGATCGGTCCGGTCCCCGCCACCGCCAAGGCGCTCGCGCGGGCGGAACTCACCCTCGGCGATATCGATCTGATCGAACTCAACGAGGCATTTGCGGCGCAGGTCCTCGCCTGTCTGCGCGAGTGGAAATTCGCCGCCAGCGACCATGACCGCCTGAACGTGCATGGTTCGGGCATATCGCTCGGGCACCCGGTGGGCGCGACAGGCGGCCGCATCCTCGCCACCCTGTTGCGGGAAATGGATCGGCGCGATGCGCGCTACGGCCTGGAAACCATGTGTATCGGCGGCGGCCAGGGGCTGGGCGCGGTTTTCGAGCGCGCCTGATTCAGCCGGCTATTCTCCGGTGAAATTCGGCGCCCGCTTTTCGAGGAAGGCATCGACCGCTTCCTCATGATCGCGGGTTTCGTGGATAACCGCCTGATAGGCAGCTGACAGTTCCAATATGTCGGAATAGCGCTGGGCCTGCGCCTCGCGCAGCAACCGCTTTGTAAGCCTTACAGCGCGGGGCGGATTCTCGGAGATTTTTTCAGCAACTGCCCGGGCCGCATCCAGCAGCTTGTCGTCGGCCACGACCTGCGAGAACAATCCCATTTCCAGGCCGCTGGCAGCGTCGAATCTTTCCCCTGTCAGAAACAGTTCGGCGGCTTTGGAATAGCCGAGAATCTGTTGCAGCGACCAGGCGCCGCCGTCACCCGGAACGATCCCGACCTTGATGAAGCTGGCCGCGCATTTAGCGCTTTCAGCAGCGATCCTGACATCGCACAGGCAGGCAAGATCGAGGCCGAGGCCGACCGCATGGCCGTTCACCGCCGCAATCATCGGAACATTGGTTGCCATGAAGGCCCGGGTGATTTTCTGCACGCCCCGCCGGTAGGTATTCATTGTTTCAACCGGCACCGGCATCCGGCCGATGCCGGTTTTCTCCTTCATGCCTTTGAGATTGCCGCCGGCACAGAAGGCGCGGCCATTTCCCGTCAGGATGCCGACACTGATTGCCGGATCGTCGTCCAGCGATTCAAGCGCGTTTATCACATCCGCGCAATGCTCCAATGTGCCGATGGCATTGAGCGTATCCGGGCTGTTCAACCGCAGTACGGCCACCCTTCCCGATTTCTCGACCTGTACAAAATCGCCCATCATATTCTCCTTATCGGAGCGGCCATAACCCGCCGCGCACCGGTTCGCCATAGCCTGGCCGCCGACCTACTCTTTGTTTTGAGAGAGGTAGCAAAACTGCTTTGCCCGATGGGCATTTCCCCTTAAGCCGTTCGCGATGCAGAGCTTTGCCATCCATCCCTTTTCAACGCCCGGTACGGTTTCAGACCTGCGGGCGCAGGTGCGCAGGATCGTCTCCGAATGCGAGGCGGGCTGGGATGCCGCAGACCGCGCAAACAGCTGGTCCGTCGCCGACCCTGCATTCAGCGCGCGACTTGGCGACGAAGGCCTGGTCGGGATGATCTGGCCAAAGCGCTATGGCGGCCATGACCGCGATCCGCTGGAACGCTATATTGTTCTGGAAGAATTGCTCGCCGCCGGAGCGCCGGTGGGCGCGCACTGGATTGCCGACCGCCAGACCGGCCCGTTGCTGCTGCGCTATGGCACGGAAGAGCAGCGCGAAAAATATCTTCCCGGCATGGCTGCAGGCAAGACCTATGCCTGTATCGGCCTCAGCGAACCGGGCGCGGGATCGGATCTTGCGGGCGTAAAAACCACGGCTCGCAAGACGGACACGGGCTGGGTCATCAACGGCCAGAAAGTCTGGACGACCGGCGCGCATATCGCCCACGCCATACTGGCATTGGTCCGCACCGAGCCGGGGTCCGAGCGGCAGGCCGGGCTCAGTCAGCTGCTCGTCGATATGGACACACCGGGCATCACGGTCCGGCCGATCATCAACCTCGCCGGGCAGCATGATTTCAACGAGATATTCTTCGAGGATGTCGAAGTGCCGCATGGCGCACTTGTCGGTGGGGAAGGCAATGGCTGGAAACAGGTGACAGCGGAACTGGCGCTCGAGCGTTCGGGGCCAGAACGCTATCTTTCAAGCTTTGCCCTGCTCCGATACCTGATCGCCGAACAGGGCGGCGACCCCGCCGTCCAGCCGCTGATCGGCAGGCTGACAGCCGAGCTGTGGACCCTGCGGCAAATGTCGATGTCGACCGCCGCGAAGCTTGCTGGCGGCGAAGATCCCGCCGTCGAAGCGGCCATCGTCAAGGATCTCGGCAACAGTTACGAACAGGATGTTCCGTTGGCGATACAGGCCGTGCTGACTGCGGATTTCGATACGCGAAGCGATAGCGATCTCGCGCGCACGCTTTCCCTGCTGCTCCAGACCGCGCCCAGCTTTTCGCTGCGCGGCGGCACAAGGGAAATCCTGCGCGGTATCATTGCGCGGGGACTGGGCCTCAGATGAGCGAGAATAGAAGCCTGCTCTGCGATACTGCAACGGCTGTACTGCGCGAGGCGGCCGACATGCACAGCCTTGAGGAAGCAGGCTTTGCCACGCTTCTGATAGCCGAAGCCGATGGCGGCTTCGGCGGTGACTGGGGCGATGTCTTCGCGGTTCTGCGGATCGCCGGATATGAAGGATCGGATCTCGATATTGCCGGGCTGATCCTCGATCCGGTGGCTGGCGACAGCATGGAGAAAGGCGCCTTTGCAAAAGTGTGTCTGGCTGCCGGGGCGCTCGACCGGATTCTCGAAATGGCCATCGACTATGTGAACACGCGAGAACAGTTCGGTCGGCCGCTCGCCCGATTTCAGGCGGTCCAGCAGTCGCTCGCAATCCTCGCGGTCGAGGCGGCGGCAGTGAATTCGGCCGGGGCGGGTGCAGCACTGGCGCTCGATCACGGCGATGCAACGTTCGAGATCGCGGCGGCGAAACTGCGTACCAATCAGGCGATCGGCGTCGGCACGGCCATTGCCCATCAGGCCCATGGCGCGATCGGCTTTACCCGGGAATATCCGCTCCATCCCTTCACCCGGCGGCTCAACCAGTGGCGCACCGACAATGGCAATGACCGGTACTGGTCCGAAAAGCTGGGCGCGGCGGTTGTCGCCCTGGGTACGGACGGTCTGTGGGAAGAAATCACCCGCCGTTCGGACCGGAGCGCGGGCTGAAATGGCGCATGAGCGGGAGCAGTCAGGGAAAAGGGTAGACGATGGAGCAGGCTGACGATTTTCGCAGGGAATGCGACGCGCTGGACCGGCTACTGGCTCCGCTCGACGACACGGATTTCGGCCGTGCGACCGGCTTCAAGGGCTGGACGATCAATCAGATTCTGCGCCATCTGCACGTCTGGAACTATGCGGCGCATCTCTCCCTCACCGATGGAGAGGCTTTCCGGGCATGGATGAAGGATGCGGGCGGCCCCATCGGCAGGGGCGGTATGCCGGCATTCGAGGAAGCCTGGCTGGATGGCTTGTCCGGCACCGCGCTGCGCACCGCGTGGCGCGATTTTTATCCCGTCCTGACCGCCGCGTTTTCCGGGGTCGATCCATCGAAGCGTGTGCCCTGGGCGGGCCCGAGCATGAGCGCACGATCCTCGATCACTGCCCGGCTGATGGAGAGCTGGGCCCATGCCCAGGCCATCTATGACGAGCTGGGCGTGGTCCGGGACAATGCCGATCGCATCCGCAATATCGTGATATTGGGGCTCAACACCTATGGCTGGACCTTCGCCAACCGCAAATTGCCGGTGCCGGAACCGCGCCCGCAGCTTGTGCTGACCGCGCCTTCGGGCGAAGTCTGGACGTTCGGCGAGGAGGCTGGCGGGGAGCGCATAACGGGAATGGCGGAGCAATTCTGTCAGGTCGTCACCCAGACGCGCAATATTGCGGACACCGGGCTTGTCGTGTCCGGGCCGAACGCGGCCCTGTGGATGCGTTTCGCGCAATGCTTTGCCGGTCCGCCCAACGATCCACCCGAACCGGGCGCGCGCAGGGTCCGCGCCGCCTGACCCGTCCCTCCCCACCCGAAACCGTCACGGAGAGAAATCAGCCTCATGCATATTCCCCATTCGCTTGCCGGTCGCACGGCCCTTGTCGCGGGCGCTTCGTCCGGTATCGGCGCGCATCTTGCCGAACTGTTTGCGGCGGCCGGCGCCAATGTCGTGCTCGGCGCGCGGCGATCCGACCGGACCGAGACCCTGGCCGCCGCGCTCCGCGATGCGGGCCACCAGGCGCTCGCCGTGACCATGGATGTCACTGACGAGGCCTCGGTAAAGTTGGCCTATGATGCCGCCGAGCATGCGTTCGGCACGGTCGACGCGATCATCGCCAATGCGGGCATGGCGGGTGGCGGGCGTTCGACCGATGTCGATGCCGGGCGGGTGCAGGCGGTTATCGATACCAATCTGCTCGGCGTCTATCTGACCGCGCGGGAAGGCGCGAAACGGCTGATCTCGGCGGGCAGCCGCGAGAAGGAGAATGGCCGGATCGTCCTGATCGGATCGATCACTGCCGAGATGACGGGCCAGGGCGATGCCGCCTATGCCGCAACCAAAGCGGGCGTCGCGCATCTCGCCAAACAGTTTGCCCGCGAATGGATCCGCCAGGGGATCAACGTCAACACGGTCCAGCCCGGCTATATCCGGACCGAATTGTCGGGCGACTGGTTCGACACCGAAGGCGGCCGAGCGCAAGTTGCGGGCTGGCATCGCGGCCGGCTGATGGATATCGACGCGCTCGACGATCTCATCCTCTATCTGTGTTCCGACGCCGCGCGTTATGTGACCGGCGCAACCCTCACCATCGACGACGGACAAGCCCTATGACCCAAGCCCCTATCTCCGACCGCGCCCGCGCCATTGCCGACAATGTCGAACGCTTCGTGCGCGAGACCGTGGCCCCCCATGAGCAGGATCCGCGCATGGGCGCGCATGGGCCGAGCGACGCGCTCGCCGACGAACTCAAGGACAAGGCGCGCGCCGCCAATGTGCTGACCCCGCATATCCTGGACGACGGCAGCCATCTCACCCATGCCGAAACGGCGCTGGTGCTGAGGAAGTCGGGCCTTTCCCCGCTCGGCCCCGTCGCCTGCAACACCGCCGCGCCCGACGAGGGCAACATGTATCTGCTCGGCAAAGTGGGCAGCCCGGAGGCGAAGGAACGGTTCCTGAAACCGCTGGTCGAAGGCCGGGCGCGCTCGGCCTTTTTCATGACCGAACCGGCCGACGAGAACGGCGCGGGCTCCGACCCCTCGATGATGCAGACGGTCGCGAAGATGGATGGCAATCACTGGGTGATCAACGGCCGCAAGACCTTCATCACCGGGGCGGAAGGCGCCAAGGTCGGCATCGTCATGGCCAAGTCGGACGACGGCGCCTGCATGTTCCTGGTCGACCTTCCCGACCCCGCAATCCGCATCGAACGCGTGCTCGATACCATCGACAGCTCGATGCCCGGTGGCCATGCCGTCATCACCATCGACAATCTGCGCGTGCCTGCGGACCAGATGCTCGGCGAAAGCGGCGAGGGTTTCAAATATGCCCAGGTTCGCCTCGCCCCGGCCCGCCTCACCCATTGCATGCGCTGGCATGGGGCAGCAACCCGCGCCAATGAGATCGCAACCGACTATGCCTGCCGCCGCAAAGCCTTTGGCAAGCCACTGATCGACCATGAGGGTGTCGGCTTCATGCTCGCCCAGAACCTGATCGACCTCAAACATACCGAACTGATGATCGACTGGTGCGCCGCAGTACTGGATACCGGAGACCTCGGCACGGCGGAAAGCTCGATGACGAAGACCCATGTCGCCGAAACGCTGTTCAAAATAGCCGATCGCTGCGTCCAGGCGATGGGCGGAACTGGTGTGTCCGGGGATACCATCGTCGAACAGGTATTCCGCGAAATCCGCGCCTTTCGCATCTATGACGGCCCGACCGAAGTACACAAATGGTCGCTCGCCAAGAAAATCAAACGGGAGTGGAGCGCGGACTAGCGACGCCCCGGCGGCACAATTCTCTTGTAACTATATTTACAAAAAAACAAAAGGTTGTGCGGGCAGGCCGACAGCACGACTTGATTAGTTACAAGAATCCATGGCCTGAGTCGCAAAATTCCTGCAAATCCTCTGGCACACGCTGTAAATTTATTGACAGCTTAAAGTGATTCAACTTCCCAGAGGTATAAAAGCATGTCCTACCAAGACCATATCACGGCCAGCAATAAGCTGATCGACAGCAAGAACGGCACCTGGAGCAGCATCGACGCTGAGTCGGTTGCCCGGATGCAATTGCAGAACCGCTTCAAGACCGGTCTCGATATTGCCAAATATACCGCTGCGATCATGCGCGAAGACATGGCCGCCTATGATGCGGATCCTTCCAAGTACACGCAGTCGCTGGGCTGCTGGCACGGCTTCATCGCCCAGCAGAAGATGATTTCCATCAAGAAGCATTTCGGCGACACCAAGCGCCGCTATCTCTATCTTTCCGGCTGGATGGTTGCCGCGCTGCGCAGCGAATTCGGCCCCCTGCCCGATCAGTCCATGCATGAAAAAACGTCGGTGCCCGCGCTGATCGAGGAGCTCTACACTTTCCTGCGCCAGGCCGATGCGCGCGAACTGGGCGGGCTGTACCGCGATATTGACGCGGCCCGCGAGGCCGGCGACGCCGCAGCGGAAAAAGCGGCGATGGACAAGGTCGAGAATTTCCAGACCCATGTCGTTCCGATCATTGCGGACATCGATGCCGGTTTCGGCAATGCGGAGGCCACCTATCTGCTTGCCAAGAAGATGATCGAAGCGGGTGCCTGCGCGCTGCAGATCGAAAACCAGGTTTCCGACGAAAAACAGTGCGGCCACCAGGACGGCAAGGTTACCGTTCCGCATGAGGACTTCCTCGCGAAGATCCGCGCCTGCCGCTACGCTTTCCTCGAGCTCGGCGTCGAAGACGGTATCATCGTCACCCGCACCGACTCCCTCGGCGCCGGGCTGACCAAGCAGATTGCAGTCAGCAAGGAGCCGGGCGATCTGGGCGACCAGTATAACAGCTTCCTAGATTGCGAAGAGATCGATCCGGCAACGGCGCGCAACGGCGATGTCATCATCAACCGCGACGGCAAGATGGTGCGTCCGAAACGCCTGCCCTCCAACCTGTTCCAGTTCCGCGCCGGCACGGGTGAGGACCGCTGCGTTCTCGACAGCATCACAAGCCTGCAAAATGGCGCCGATCTGCTCTGGATCGAAACCGAAAAGCCGCATGTCGAGCAGATCGCCGGCATGATGGACCGTATTCGCGAAGTCGTTCCGAACGCCAAGCTGGTTTACAACAACTCGCCTTCGTTCAACTGGACGCTGAACTTCCGCCAGCAGGTTTACGATGCGATGGCCTCCGAAGGCCTGGATGTCTCGGATTATGACCGCGACGATCTGATGGACGCCAAATATGACGATACCGAACTCGGCGAAGCGGCCGACAAGCGCATCCGCACCTTCCAGGCCGACGGATCGAAACGGGCCGGCATCTTCCATCACCTGATCACCCTGCCGACCTATCACACGGCGGCGCTGTCCACGGACAATCTCGCCAAGGAATATTTCGGCGATGCGGGCATGCTCGGCTATGTTCTGGGCGTCCAGCGCAAGGAAATCCGCGAAGGCATCGCCTGTGTGAAGCACCAGAACATGTCCGGCAGCGACATTGGCGACGATCACAAGGAATATTTCGCGGGCGAAGCGGCGCTCAAGGCCGGCGGCGTACACAACACGATGAACCAGTTCGGATAACATCCGACTAGGATCAGGCACCCCTCCCCCCCTCTCGTGGTGCCTGATCCAACCGAATTTTCCTGGGGAGGAAAAGATGATCCGTCGGCAGCAATGTCGGCGGATCATTCTTTGGCGCGGGCACCGCGCCCCGGCTCCCGGTTGTTCAGCGGCAGGGAGCGAAGGTCGTGCTCATTGCCGGGAGCGTGCTGGAAACCGCCGCCCGCTTCATCCCGCCGGAATTGTAGAGCATCGCAATTTCTCCCGTGCTCGATACGGCTATGGCGCCGCCATCTCCACCGAGCTCCTTCACATCGCCGAGCATGTTCCAGAGAGCCTCTTCCAGCGTGTCTCCGGCCAGTGCGAAGCGATGCGCGGCGGTCAGCGCTCCGCCGGCCCGGATGAATTTCTCGCCCGTTCCGGTGCAGGAAATGGCGACATGCCGGTCGGCCCAGGTGCCCGCACCGATCAGCGGAGTGTCTCCCACGCGGCCCGGCGGCTTGCCGAACACGCCGCCCGTCGAAGTTCCCGCCGCGAGATTGCCGTGCACATCCAGCGCCACCGCGCCCACCGTGCCATGCGACATATCGGTAACCGAAAGATCGGCCTCGCTCACCCCGACAGGCAGCACATAATAGCCATCCGGATCGCCGACCGGCGCGCAATCGTTCGCAGCGGCAAAGCGGATCGCGCCGTCCCCGGCCAGCATGACGCTGGGCGAACGCTCCATCACCTTGCGCGCAACACCGATCGGGCTGATCACATCCTGGATCACCGCCACGGCACCGGCATCCTGCGCCGCGCCGTCCATGATGCTGGCGTCGAGTTCGATGACGCCGTGCAGGTTCGGGGACGACCCCCGGCCCGCCACATAAAGGCCCGAGGCCTCCATATCGCGGACCATTTCCTCGACCACATCGAGGCTGGCTCCGCCATCGCGCAACATCCCCTCGCCGCGCGCCACCAACGCCGCCAGATGCGCCTCGACCTCGGCATAATCGACACCCGGTTTCGCCCCCGCGCCGCCATGCAGGGCCAGCGCGAATTTGGGGGATGATGTGGTCATGGACAATGCTCCGAAGGGAATTTCGCCTCTATGAGAAAGCGTTCTGCTTGTCGATCAAAAGGCATCAATCCCTCACGCACACAGCAACCGCCGCACCAGCAGCGCCGCGCTCCGCGCCGTCATTCCGTCGCGGTCATGAGCCGGGGAGAGTTCGACGATATCGGCGAGCGGCAGGGCGCAGCCATGCGCGTCCGCCGCTGTCATCACCGTCTCGACCAGATGCTCGACCGTCGAAAGCGGCACGCCGCGGGCGGCGGGGGCGCTGACGCCGGGGGCCTGATAGTGGGGCAGCAGGTCGATATCGATAGTGAGGTAGAGAATGTCGGATCGCTGCGCGATGGCCGCGATTTCGGCGTCTGCCGCTGTGTGGTCCGCGATCAGGGCGTGATCCATCACCATATGCACGCCCCAGTCCGCCGCCCGGTCAAACAGGGCCACTGTGTTCGATTCCTCAGCCAGCCCAATGCACAGATAGTCAAAGCCGTCCGGGTCCGCATGGCGCATCTGGTTGAAGGGCGTGCCCGATGAGGGGCCCGCCGCGCCGGGCTCGCGCAGATCGAGATGCGCGTCGAGATTGATGATGCCGATGCGTTTCTCTGCGAAATGCGCGCGCAGGCCCTGATAGCTGCCCCAGGCCGTTTCATGCCCGCCGCCAAGAACAATTACGCGATCATGCTGGCCGAGCGCGCGGGCGATATGCTGGCCGAGCATCGTCTGCCCGGCTTCCAGATCGTCGCCCTCGACATCCACATCGCCAAGATCGGCAAAGGGCTGCGCATTCGTGGGCGCGGCAAAACCGGCCAGCGCCTTGCGAAGCGCCTGCGGCCCCTGCCGTGCGCCGACCCGCCCCTTGTTGCGGGCAACACCGGCTTCCGAGGCAAAGCCGAGCAGGGCGCGATCCCCGCTATCGCCTGCATATTGGTATATTCGCCGCGCGCGCCCGCCATCCTCGCTGTCGTCGCGGCCGGTCCATTGCTCGGGCGGGATATGGGTGGCGGGCATGGTCTGTCTTACCCCAAAATGCCGGGCAGGTTCAGGCCGTGTTCGCGGGCGCAATCAATCGCCTCGTCATAGCCGGCATCGGCATGGCGCATGACGCCGGTCGCCGGATCGTTCCACAGCACATTGGCGATCCGCGCATCGGCTTCCTCGCTGCCATCGCAGCAGATGACCATGCCGCTATGCTGCGAAAAGCCCATGCCGACGCCGCCGCCATGATGGAGGCTGACCCAGGTCGCGCCGCTGGCGGTGTTGAGCAGCGCGTTGAGGAGCGGCCAGTCCGACACCGCATCCGACCCGTCTTTCATCGCCTCGGTCTCGCGATTGGGCGAGGCGACCGAGCCGCTGTCGAGATGATCGCGGCCAATCACGACCGGCGCGCTGAGTTCGCCGCTGCGGACCATTTCGTTGAAGGCGAGGCCCAGCCGGTGCCGCTGGCCCAGCCCGACCCAGCAGATGCGCGCAGGCAGCCCCTGAAAGCTGATCCGTTCGCGGGCCATGTCCAGCCAGTTGTGGAGATGCGGATCGTCGAGGATCAGTTCCTTCACCTTGGCGTCCGTCTTGTAGATGTCCTCCGGATCGCCGGAAAGCGCGCACCAGCGGAACGGGCCGATGCCGCGGCAGAAGAGCGGGCGGATATAGGCGGGCACGAAGCCGGGAAAGGCGAAGGCGTCCTCCAGCCCCTCTTCCTGTGCAACCTGGCGGATATTGTTGCCATAATCGAGCGTCGGCACGCCGGCTTTCCAGAAATCGACCATCGCGGCGACATGGACCTTCATGCTGGCGCGCGCGGCCTTTTCGACCGCCTTGGGGTCGCGTTCGCGCTGGTCGCGCCATTCGTTCATCGTCCAGCCCGCGGGCAGATAGCCGTTGATCGGATCGTGCGCGCTGGTCTGGTCGGTCACCATGTCCGGGCGGATGCCGCGCTTGAAGAGTTCGGGCACGATCTCGGCAGCATTGCCCAGCAAGCCCACGGACTTGGCTTCGCCCGCTTCGGTCCATGCCGTAATCATGGCAAGTGCTTCGTCGATGGACCGCGCTTTCTCGTCCACATATTTGGTGCGTAGACGGAAATCGATGCGGGTCTCGTCGCATTCGATAGCGAGGCAGCAGGCACCGGCCATCACCGCGGCGAGCGGCTGTGCACCGCCCATGCCGCCGAGCCCGGCTGTCAGGATCCACTTGCCGGTCAGGTCGCCGCCATAATGCTGGCGCCCGGCCTCGACGAAGGTCTCATAGGTGCCCTGCACGATCCCCTGGGTGCCGATATAGATCCAGCTGCCGGCCGTCATCTGGCCGTACATGGCGAGCCCCTTTTTATCGAGCTCGTTGAAATGATCCCAGGTCGCCCAGTGCGGCACGAGGTTGGAATTGGCGATCAGGACGCGGGGGGCATTCTCATGCGTTTTGAATATGCCGACCGGCTTGCCGGACTGCACGAGCAGGGTCTCGTCCGCTTCGAGATCGGTAAGACCCGCGACAATCTGATCGAAAGCCTGCCAGTTGCGCGCCGCCCGGCCGATCCCGCCATAGACGACCAGTTCCTCCGGCTTCTCCGCCACATCGGGATGGAGATTGTTCATCAGCATACGCAGCGGCGCTTCGGTCAGCCAGCTCTTGGCGGTGAGCGTCGTGCCTGTCGGCGGGCGCACTTCGCGGGAATTGTGGAAGCGATCAGCCATGGAAAATATTCTCCAGCGTAGGGAAGGTCAGTCCTGTCGCATTGACGAGCTTATCGCTCCGGGCGAGCTCGGCGGCAGCGTTCAGGTTGGGCGCGAGGAAGCGGTCTTCGGTCAGCGGAGCGATCCGTTCGCCGAACCGGTCGATCACCGCGCGCAGCGGCGCACTTGTCTGTTCGGGCGCGCGGAAGCGGATGCCCTCGACCGCGCAGAAAATCTCGATGCCGAGAATGTGGAACAGATTGCCGAGCATGCGCTGCAAGCGCCGCGCGCCATGGGCCGCCATGCTGACATGATCCTCCTGATTGGCGCTGGTCGGCGTCGAGTCCGTCGAGCAGGGATTGGCGAGATGCTTATTCTCGCTCATCAGCGCTGCGCTTGTCACCTCGGCGATCATCAGGCCCGAATTAAGCCCCGGATCGGCCGCCAGGAAGGGCGGCAGATCGTAGCTGAGCGTCGGATCGACGAGCAGCGCGACGCGCCGCTGGGCGATGCCCCCAATCTCGGCCAGCGCCAGCGCGATCATGTCGGCGGCAAAGGCAACGGGCTCGGCATGGAAATTGCCGCCAGACACGATGCGGTCCTCCTCGGTCAGCACCAGAGGATTATCGGTCGCGGCATTGGCTTCGCGGACGAGCGTGATGCTGGCCAGCGATAGCATATCCATCGCCGCACCCGTGACCTGGGGCTGGCAGCGCATGCAATAGGGATCCTGCACCCGCGGATCATCATCCCGGTGCGAGTTGCGGATTTCGCTGTCATCAAGCAGGGCGCGCATGGTCGCCGCAGCAGCAATCTGGCCGGGATGCCCGCGAAGCGCATGGATTTCGGCGAGCAGCGGCGCAGTGGAGGCCTTTGCGGCATCCATCGACAATGAAGAGGATATCAGCGCGGTGTGAGCCGCATGCTGCGCCTCGAACAGTGCCGCCAGTGCATAGGCGGTCGAAAATTGCGTGCCGTTAATAAGCGCGAGCCCTTCCTTTGGGCCAAGCACAATGGGTCGCAACCCGGCTTTGGACAGCGCCTTGGCCCCGACATGCGTTTCGCCATTATACACCGCCTCGCCTTCGCCCATCATCACGGCGGCCATATGGGCAAGCGGAGCGAGATCGCCCGACGCGCCCACCGATCCCTGGGCCGGGACCACCGGCGTCACGCCCTTGGCAAGCATGGCTTCGAGCAGGTCGATAACCTCTTCGCGAACGCCCGACGCGCCGCGCCCCAAAGAGATAAGCTTGAGCACGATCATCAGCCGGGTGATCGCGCGCGGCGTTGCCTCACCCACCCCGCAACAATGGGAAAGGACCAGGTTGCGCTGCAGCTTGGCCGTGTCCTCTGCCGCGATGCGAATGGAGGCGAGCTTACCGAAGCCGGTATTGACGCCGTAAACCGCATCATTCCCCTGCGCCGCCGCGGCGACGCGCTCTGCCGAAGCCAGGATCGCAGTTCGCGCTTCAGCGTGCAGCTCGATCGGCAGCTCCTCCCGCCAGACCGATTCCAGCGTCGCGAGGGAAACCTCGCCGGGTCTCAAAATCAGCATTCGGCACCTCCAAAAATCCGCTTGTGGAGCAGAGTATCGCCCATACGGTAGGTCAGTTCCGCCGGATCGGTTACGTCCCAGATTGCAAGATCCGCTATCTGCCCAGAGGCGAGCCGGCCGATATCGCGCAGGCCGAGCGCCCGCGCGGCGTTTACCGTACCGCCTCGCAAACATTCTTCCGGCGTCAGGCCGAAAAGCGTCGCGCCCATGTTCATCGCCAGCAATAGCGACGTCATCGGAGACGAACCGGGATTGCTGTCCGTCGCGATGGCCATCGGGACACCGGCCTTACGAAAATCCTCGATCGGCGGCTTTCTCGTTTCGCCCAGAAAATAGAAGGCGCCGGGCAGGATCACGGCGACCGTCCCCGCCCCGGCCATCGCGGCGATCCCGTCTTCGCTGACAAATTCGAGATGCTCGGCCGACAGCGCGCCATATTCGGCGGCCAGCGCCGCACCGCCCTGATCCGACAATTGCTCGGCATGGAGCTTCACCGGCAGGCCGAGCTCGACAGCCACATCGAAAACTTTGCGGATCTGCGCCGGCGAGAAGGCGATATTTTCGCAAAAGCCGTCCACCATATCGACGAGATTTTCGGCAGCAGCCTCGCGCAATGTCGGCAGGCAAATACCGTCCAGATACTGGTCGGCGTCCATATCCTCGGGAATGGCGTGCGCACCGAGAAAGGTCTTGCTGATCCGCACCGGGCGCATTTCGGCCAACCGCGCGGCGACCCGCAACATTCGCAGTTCCGTCTCCCGGTCGAGGCCGTATCCCGACTTGATCTCCACCGTGCAGACACCTTCCGCCAGCAACCGGTCCAGCCGGGCGAGTGCGCCGGCCAGCAGGTCCTCTTCCGACGCGCTGCGGGTTGCTTGGACCGTGGAGAAGATACCGCCGCCCGCCCGGGCGATGTCTTCATAGCTTGCGCCTTCAAGCCGCAACTCGAACTCGCGGGCCCGCGAACCGGCGTAAACAAGATGGGTGTGGCAATCGAACAGGCCGGGCGTGATCAGACGCCCGCCGAGCGAAGTCTTCTCGAAATCCGCATGTTGTCCGGGAATGGAATTGGCCGCCCCCGCATAGACGATCCGATCGCCATCAATTGCAATCGCACCATCAGCGACCATGCCCCAGCCACGCGCTTCGGACAGCGTTGCGAGCGTCGCATCAGTGTAAATATGGTGCCGCATCCGTGATTCTTCCCTCGAAAATATGTTTAGACATATAAATTTTATGGTCAACTTTACGATTGCGTGAATGGCGCAAATCGGGGAGTGTGTATGGAATGCATCCCTATGAAGAAATCCGCACCGAAATCCTGCGCCGGATCAACAGCCAGGCCTGGCCCGCGGGTTTCGCGCTGCCACATGAGGAAAAGCTGGCCGAGGAATTCGGCGTCGCGCGCGGCACCATCCGGCGCGCCCTCTCGCCGCTTGTCGATGCCGGACTGATCGAGCGCCGCCGCCGCGCCGGCACCCGGGTCGTCGGCCGCAAGGCGCACAGCTCAACCCTGACAATTCCCGTCGTGCGCCACGAGATTGAACGCGGAGGCCATGCCTATGGCTACAAGCTTCTGAGGAGCAGTCTGGGCGACGATGCCAGGGACGATCAGGGTCTTTTCGCGGGCGCACCGCTACGACATATTGTCAGTCTTCATCTCAGCGATGGCCGCCCCTATCAACTGGAAGACCGGCTGGTGAATCTGGAGGCAATACCCGAGGCGAGGGACGCCGACTTCTCCACCGTCAGCCCCAATGAATGGCTGATTGCCCGCGTCCCCTATTCCTCCGTCCGCACAATATTGCGCGCGGAAATGCCAGGGACGAACGACTCCAAATATCTCAAGCTGCAACGCGACGAGCCCGTCTTCGTCATCGAACGACAGACCCGGCTCGACGGCAATATACTGACGCTGGTTCGTATGGCTCATCCGGCCCACGGATTTCAGATGATTACCGCGACAGACGATTTCCAATAGGAACTCGGGAACTGGCTCTTTACGTTTACGTCAATTGGCGTATCATTACTGTAAACGAGCCCCGAGGATCCCGATTCATGAATTTCGATTTTTCCGACGACCAGAAATTCCTGCGCGAAGAGGCCCGGAAGTTCCTGTCCGCCAAATGTACTACCGCCGAAGTGCGCGCCGTGCTCGACGACGAAACCATGAGCCACAATGAAGCGGTCTGGCAGCAGATTGTCGAGATGGGCTGGCTCGGCACGGCGATTGCAGAAGAACATGGAGGTCTTGGCCTCGGTATGCTCGAACTGTGCGTGATCGCCGAAGAGCTGGGCCGCGCGCTTGCGCCGGTTCCCTTCGCATCGACGGTCTATTTCTTCGCCGAAGCGCTGAAACTGGCAGGATCGGACGCGCAAAAGGCCGCGCTGCTGCCGAAAGTTGCCGATGGCTCCGCGATTGGCTGTATAGCAGCCTCGGAGGGCCCCGGTGCCGTCGAGGCCGGCAAGCTTGCAACCGAATATAAGGATGGAAAGCTCAGCGGGACGAAAATCCCGGTAACCGATGGCGACATCGCGACCCATGCAGTTGTGCTGGCCAGGGATGGCGCAGGTGTGAGCCTTGTGCTGGTGGCGCTGGACCAGCCCGGCGTTACGCGCACATCGATCGAAACCATCGAACCGACGCGCAGCCATGCCGAGATCGTGTTCGATGGCGCCGAGGGCGAACGGCTGGGCGCTCAGGGCGATGGCGAAACCCTGTACAATGAGGTCATGAACCGGGCCGCCGTATTGCTTGCCTTCGAACAGACGGGCGGCGCATCAATCTGCCTGGAAATGGCGACCGACTATGCCAAGGAGCGTTACGCCTTTGGGCGCCCGATCGGCGGCAATCAGGCGATCAAGCACAAGCTCGCCGAAATGTATGTGAAGAACGAGGTGGCCCGGTCCAACGCCTATTATGGCGCATGGGCGCTATCGACGGATGCAGCCGAACTGCCCGAGGCCGCAGCGGCCGCGCGGATCGCCGCCTCCGAAGCCTATTGGTTCGCATCCAAGGAAAATATCCAGACGCATGGCGGCATGGGCTTCACCTGGGAGGTGGACTGCCACCTCTATTATCGCCGCGCGAAACTGCTCGCCGTGCAGGCCGGCGCGCCCGCCGTCTGGAAAGAGAAACTCGTTCGTGCGCTCGAAACACGCAACGCTGCGTAAAGGAACCTCCGATGGATTTTAACGACACCCCCGAAGAAGCCGAATTCCGCGCTGAGGCCCGGGCCTTTCTCGAACAGCATCTCGAGCCCAAAAACGCCAGTGCGATCCGCGGCCGCGAAGCGCGCAAGCAGACGCTGGAAAAAGCCAAGAAGTGGCAGAAAGTGAAAGCCGAAAACCGGTTCGCGCAAATCACCTGGCCCCGGGAAATGGGCGGTCGCGGCGGCACGCCGATGCAGCAGGTCATCTGGAACCAGGAAGAGACGAAATTCGATGCGCCGATCGGCCCCTTCGCCATCGGGCTTGGCATGTGTGTGCCGACGGTAATCGCCTTCGGGTCCGACGCGCACAAGGAGCGCTATGTCCAGAAGGCGCTCCACGGCGAGGAAATCTGGTGCCAGCTTTTCTCCGAACCCTCCGCAGGCTCCGATGTCGCGGGCCTCAAAACGAAGGCGGTGAAGGATGGCGACGACTGGGTGATCAACGGCCAGAAGGTCTGGACCACCGGCGCGCAGTTTTCCGACTTCGGCATCGTCCTGACGCGCACCGACCCAAATGTGCCCAAGCATAAGGGCCTGACCATGTTTATCGTCGACATGAAGGCGCCCGGCGTCGAGGTTCGCCCGATCCACCAGGCATCGGGCGGCCGCGAATTCAACGAAGTCTATTTCACCGACGTTCGCATTCCCGACAGCGACCGGCTCGGCGAACCGGGAATGGGCTGGAAGGTCGCACTCGTCACACTGATGAACGAACGGCTGGCCGTGGGCGGCTCGCCGGGGCCGGACTGGCAGGAAATCATGGACTATGCCCGCGACGCCGGTACGCTCTCGAACAGCGCCTTCCGGGAAAAGCTCGCCGACTGGTATGTCGCCGCACAGGGCTACAAGCTCACGAAATTCCGGACCCAGACAGCCCTGTCGCGCGGCGAAACGCCGGGGCCGGAAAACTCGATCGGCAAGATCATCACCGCCAATCATCTTCAGGATATCTGCAACAGCGCGGTCGAGATGCAGGATCATTACGGGCTGATCGTCGACAAGGACAAGGCCCCCGCCGATGCGATTTTTCAGGAGAGCCTGATGTGGGCGCCCGGCCTGCGGATTGCCGGCGGGACGGACGAGATCCTGAAGAATATCATCGCCGAACGCGTGCTGGGCCTGCCCCAGGATGTTCGCGTGGATAAGGACAAGGCATTTTCCGAACTTTAGGCGGCATTAGAGTGCTGTGCGACAAGACCATAATCTAAAAGGATAATTCTGATGGCTGAAGCCTATATCATCGACGCCTGCCGCACCCCTCGCGGCATTGGCAAGGTTGGCAAGGGCGCGCTCGCCGAAGAGCACCCCCAGCACCTGGCCGCCACGGTTTTGAAGGCCATTGCCGATCGCAACGATCTCGACACCGCCGACATCGACGATGTCATCTGGAGCACCAGTACGCAGAAGGGCAAACAGGGCGGCGATCTCGGCCGGATGGCGGCGCTCGACGCCGGCTATGACATCCGCACCAGCGGCACCACGCTCGACCGTTTCTGCGGCGGCGGTATTACCAGCGTCAGCTTCGCCGCGGCGCAGATCATGTCCGGCATGGAGGATCTTGTCGTCGCCGGCGGTACGGAAATGATGTCGCTGACCTCGGCGATGGCCAAGGAAGAAATGGCCGCAGGCTTCCGTCCCGCCATGATGGGAGCCGGCAACGAACGGCTACAGGCCGTCCATCCACAGTCGCACCAGGGCGTGTGCGGCGATGCGATTGCCTCGATGGAAGGCATTTCGCGCGAAGCCGTCGATGCGCTTGGCCTCGAAAGCCAGAAGCGAGCGGCTGCCGCGATCGCAGAGGGCCGGTTCGACAAGAGCCTCGTCCCGGTGGTCGATGACGAAGGCAATGTCATCCTGGGAGAAGAGGAATTCCCCCGCCCGCAGACCACCGCCGAAGGCCTGGCCGCGCTGGAACCCTCTTTCACCAAGATCGCCGATGTCCCGCTCGACAAGCAGGGCACGACCTTCCGCAAGCTCATCAACCAGAAATATCCCGATCTCGAGATCCAGCATGTCCACCATGCCGGCAACTCCTCGGGCGTGGTCGATGGCGCTGCGGCCGTGCTGCTGGCGTCCAAAGACTATGCCGACAGCCATGGGCTGACCCCACGCGCGCGGATCGTGGCGACCGCCAATATGGGCGACGACCCGACGCTGATGCTGAACGCGCCGGTTCCGGCGGCGAAGAAGGTGCTCGAAAAGGCCGGTCTGACCAGGGACGATATCGACCTTTGGGAAATCAACGAGGCCTTTGCGGTGGTTGCCGAGAAGTTCATCCGCGATCTCGAGCTGGACCGCGACAAGGTGAATGTGAATGGCGGCGCGATTGCGCTCGGCCACCCGATCGGTGCGACCGGTTCGATCCTGATCGGCACGCTTCTCGACGAGCTTGAGCGGCGCGACCTGAAACGCGGCCTCGTCACCATGTGCGCAGCAGGCGGCATGGCTCCCGCGATGATCATCGAACGGGTCTGATTGATTGCAACGGGGCGGCTGCAACAGGTCGCCGCCCCGTTCTATCCTTGCTTTCTGGGAAACCCCGCCAGAGGCATCTGCCGCTGCCCAAGCGGCTATCGTAATGGGCGCACGATTTCCCCAGACAACATCAACCAGCGTTCCGGAGGGGTGCGAAGCCTGCCGCCTGACAGTCACGCGACTTTCAGAAACGATCTTCTTTGGACCTCGCAGCGAGTAAAGCATTGTGGAGTCGCACCCGATACATGCAAGGCAAGCCATGCAAGCAATGCGGACGTGTCGACGACATTGAATAATCACTGCAAGTCGCGGTAAGAGAGCATCAAGAACACAGCGAATTTTATCGCCAGCGTCGCAAAGTCAGGCCATTCATGATGAAAAATATGAAAGTCGCCGATTCGGAAATCGATGCCCCCCAATTGGGAAGGGGACATCCGGCCGACAGCGACAGTGCGCCACTGAGTTTCCTGAAGCTCTTCTATCCGTTCCACTATGCGGTCGGCATGACGGTCGAGAAACACCTCGCCGGGAACTCACTCAGCCGCCATCAGACGGTAATCCTCTGGATCTTAAAATCGAAAGGCCGCAACGGACGCACCCTGCCCCGCAAGATTATCGCCCAGATGGTCAAAGCCTGGTATAATCTGGGCAATCCAGCCATTTCGAAAGTCTTGCGCAAAATGGCGCAGCAGGAGCTTATCGCGATCGAGGAAAGTGCGAATTCGCGCCGGGAAAAATGCATCAGCCTGACCGATACGGGTGCTGCCACCATCAACGAAATGATCGCCCGCACCGAAAATTTCATTACACAGATTTCGGACAAGTTGACCGATGCTCAGATCCTCAACGGCATGGACTTTATCGAGCGGGTCGGCGAGATTGTGGAATTCGAACTGGAATCGCCCGTCCCCTCAAGGGTGTAAGAAACAAGGAACGACCATGAGTAAAATGCGTATCGTGCTGAGCGGAGCAGCCGTTATGGCCCTGACCGCCACCGTAGCCTGTTCGGGAGGCGAGGACGCGGCCCCAACAGCAGAAACCGAGACGCCCACGGAAACGTCTACCGAAACGCCGGCTGAAACCGCTGCGGCTCCGGAAACGCCCAGCGCGGATTCCGTCGATACGCTGGACGGCACGGTATTCGCCGATTTCACCGGCGATGCGACCGCCGGCGCGGCCGTATTCGCGCAGTGCCGGGCCTGTCATGTGCGCGATGCAGGTGTTAATCGTACCGGTCCTTCGCTCCACAATATCGTCGGCACCGAAGCGGGCAGTATCGAAGGTTTCCAATATTCCGACGCCAATGCAAGCAGCGGCATCATCTGGACCCCCGAAAAACTGTTTCAGTATCTCGAAAATCCGCGCCGCATCATCCCCGGCACACGCATGGCCTTTCGCGGCCTTTCGGATCCGCAGGACCGGGCCGATCTGATCGCCTATCTCCAGTCGGAGTAAATCCTCGCCGGAGATCGAGGTCGCTCAGACATTGGTGGCCGGAACTATCGACCAGGATTCCAGTCGCTTCCCTCCAGCCCGGGCGGCGCGACGGTTTCGATGTTCAACTGGCCCTTGAGGCCCGCTGTACGGTGGACGCTGATCTCTTGCCATTCCGGCGACATCGACATGCGAACCATATCGGCCCGCGCGGGATATGACGCGATAGCAACCTCGTCCCACAATTCCTCAACCTGGCCGAGGGAAAGGAATGTAACATCGCCGACGAAAACCGGCTTTCCGCCAAATCTCGGGAGGATTTCCGCCACGGCCCGGCCATAGATTGCATAGGCCTCGCGGCCGGTCAGATCGGTCTCGCGACCATCGGCATATTCGGCCCTGTCCTTGAACTTGAGCAGATTGACCATGAAGATCGGCCCGTCAGGGCCCGGTTCCATCAGTTTACCGATCTGTTCCGGATCGTTCGGCACCACCTCATTCTTAACGTCCATCCGGCATTCTCTCCCTATTCGGCCAGCGGAGCCACGCCGTAGCCGCGGGCGATGGTTTGTTTCCGGACTTCGGTCGGTTCGAATGCATCGGCGAGGGCCCGGAGCGCGGCATCGATATCGTGCCGATGGCCGCACAGGAACAAGTCGAGCGCGGCATAGCCATGTTCAGGCCAGGTATGGATCGACATGTGCGATTCTGCGAGCAGGGCCACGCCGGTTACCCCCTGCCCCTTACCGAAATGGTGAAGGTTCAGGTCGAGAATCGTCGCGCCCGCAGCGGCCACGGCTTCGCGCAGCGCCCTCTCGACAAGAGCGGCATCGTCGAGCCGGACGGTGCAGCCATGAAAGTCGGCCAGCAGGTGGCGGCCGTCATAGGGCGGAGTTGCGCTATCCGTCATAACGCCGCCATTCATTGGTGAAAGTTCTCACGAGCCGCTGGTTGTCGAGCCGGTTCGGCTCGGCCTCGACCCGCGCCATGTCTGGCGGGAATTCGAACAGTGTCGGTTCGGATGCGGTCGTTACGAAACGCCCGCCAGGCAGCAGGTCGGACTGTTCGGGCACGCCCATGGGCGATGCCAGAATGAAACCCCATTCGCCAAAGCTCGGTACATAGGCATGATAAGGCCGTGTCTCGAAGCCGGCGGCCTCAAGTGTTGCCGCGATCGTCCAGAAGGCGTTGGGCGCGACATAGGGCGAACCACTCTGCACCGAGACCATGCCGCCGGGTGCGAGGCGCTGGAGCAGCGAGCGGTAGAAGGTGGTGGTATAGAGCTTGCCCAGCGAGAAATCGGTCGGATCGGGAAAATCGATGACGATCGCATCGTACAGCCCCTCAGCCTCGCGCACCCAGCGGAAACCGTCCGCATTGATAACGGTCATGCGCGGATCGCTGAGCGACCCCTGGTTAAGCTGCACCAGAAGCGGCGTTTCGCGAAACAGTTCCGTCATCGCCGGATCGAGATCGACCAGCGTTACGGTCTCGACATCCGGGTGGCGCAGCACTTCGCGCGCTGCAAGACCATCGCCGCCGCCGAGGATCAGGACGTTGCGCGGGCTTTCCACACGACCCAGATTGGGGAGCACGAGCGCCTCATGATAGCGATACTCGTCAAGCGACGAAAATTGCAGATTGCCATTGAGGAACAGCGAGACATTGCTCCCGCGCCGGGTGAGTACGATCCGCTGGTACGGCGTCGATGTCGCGTGGATAATGGGCTCGTCGATGCTCGCGGTTTCGGCCAGACGCTGGAAGCGTTCGGCGCCGACGAAACCGATGACGAGAGATATGGCGACCAGCACACCGGCCAGCATCTCGACCGGCAGGCGCCGGCCTCTTGGCTGGATCATGATCAGGGCTATCGCCACGCCGACATTGAGCAGCCCGAACAGGAAGCCGGTTCGGATCATGCCGATAAAGGGCATGAGCACCAGCGGAAAGAGCAACGACGCCGCAAGCGCGCCAACATAGTCGAACGTCAGCACGGTCGAGATGGTTTCGCGAAAATCGAAATCGTCGCGTAAAATCTGCATCAGCAGCGGAATTTCGAGGCCCACAAGAAAGCCGATGACGAGGACGAGTCCATAGAGAACCACGCGGAACTCATCGACGACGGGAAACATCATGAAAAGGATTGCCGCGGCCCAACCGCCAGCCAGAGCGATCAGGATTTCCGCGCGAATAAAGAGCCTTAGCTCATCCTTCTTTACATAGCGTGAGAACCAGCTCCCGATTCCCATCGCGAACAGATAGACGCCGATAATCGTCGAAAACTGGGTGACGCTGTCGCCGAGCAGATAGCTGGCGATCGTGCTGGCGAGCAGCTGGTAGACCAGGCCGCAAATCGCGACGACGAAGACCGATGCGATCAGGGCATAGGCTAGCGGCCTTGCGGTTTTCTCGAACGGGGGCGGAGGCGCCGCTGGGTCAGCCAACGATCGCCGCAGCCACGATAACCGAAAGGCCGAGCGCGATCATGCCGGCAAAGATGGCGACCGCGACATTCTGCTTCTGCTCGATTTCTTCCCACAGGCTGCCCGGGGTCAGGAAATCGAGAATGACAAAGGCGACGACCATGACGAATATGCCGACGCCCGCATAAAGCAGGGTCGCGCCGACAAGATAGAGGCTGAATAGGTTCATAACTGGCTCTCCCTGGTAAATTCCGAAATCATTTGTGGCGCGGCCCCCGGCCGATAAAGACGCCGCCCGGTCCGCGCGCTGTGCTGGCCCGCTGGCCGTCTGCAAAAGGCGAATAGCCAGTGAAAGAGGCATAGGCGAAGCTCGATGTGACGAGCAGGCACCACAGCCCGAAAATGAAAACGCCCCGGTTCATGCTGCTGCCTCAGTCATCGTCATCATCTCCTGCAAAATCGCTGTCCGACTTGCGCCGCGATTCAAAGTTCAGATGTTTCCACCATTGCCATATCGCCGGGACGAACACGAGTAGCAGCGCCAGGAACAGGTTCGAATAGAAGGTTGCGCCCTTCTCTATCGTCACCTCGACCTGCGCATTGGGGCTGCTGCCATATTGGCCCTCCGTCCAGCGGTTTCCGGCCGCATAGACGTTGAGCTCGTATGTGCCGCGCGGAATCATCGAGAATTTGCTCGCCGAGTAGCGGCTGCCCTCGGACCAGTTACCCTCGCTGTCTCGGCCGGAATAGGCTTCGACGACATTGTTCGCCTCAAACACCTCGCCGGTGTCCCGATTGGTCAGGGTATAGCTCAGATCGATCCAGCTATTCTCGATGCGCGGAGCCTGGGCCGAAACCGTGACCGCCTGGCGCGCGCGATCAAGCACGATAGGCCCGACTTTCGCGCTCTGCTCAACACCATCGGTAGAGAGGTTGACCCTGGCCGTCTGGGGATCGCTGGTTCCGCCAAAGAGGAAGCTCAGCACCAACAGCGCAAGCCCCACGGCAAGGGCGAGCTTCATGAAGCTTCCCGCTTTCTTGCGATAGGGCGAAGGCTGATGTGGCAGCGGCAGGCCGCCACCGGTCGCCGACGGGATTCCGAAGGCATCGGTTATTTCATTGGGTTCGAGCAGCTCGCTCAGCGACCATACCGTCTCGTTGCCGCTATGCTCCCAGCTCAGCATTTTTCCCGGACGGACGAAATCGGCCGTCAGGACTTCCTCGCCAACCGCCACGCGCCAGTAAAACTCGCCAAGCACATAATCGACCTGCGCCCGGGTTTGCGCATAAAAGGGCTCGTAGAATTCACCATCTACGGTGAAGCCGACCAGCGACAGTTTTTGCGGCGAAGCCGTCAGCTGTCGCCCCAGGCTCCAGCCGCGCCCGTCGGTGTCGAGGAAGCGATAGCCTTCGTAGGGATTGAACAGCAGATATTCGTCCCACGGATATTGCCCGTTTTCCGAGCGCCGCTGATAGCCGATGACCTCCCATTCCGTCCCGCGCAAAACGCCCCGGCTGCCGAGCGGCAGCTCGAGTTTGCGCACCTCGCCTTCATAGCGCTGGATGATGCTGACATCGGGATTGGCGATATCGAGCGTCGAGCCGCAATATTGGCATGCGATGCTGACGGACGTGCCGGCAGCCTTGATCTCGATCGATCCGCCGCAATTGGGGCAGTTGAACTGTTCGGCCGCAGGCGCGCTGTCGCTCTCCGACGGCACGACTGTGCGCTTGGCCGTCGGGCCTTGCGGCTGGTCTTCCGGCGCACTGCCCCAGGGATTGGGGCGATCGTCGCCGGGCGGGGATTGCGGCGGTTCAGGCGGCATAATCGGGCATCTTCCAGCCATGGATAGAGCGCAGATTGTGCGGCTTGAGCTCGGCAAGCGTTACATAGCGGCCGACATAGAAACCCGGATCCTCGCCTTCCTCGCGCTCGAAATTCGCGGAAAAGCCCTGATCGTCGCGCATGTCGACATTGAACACTTCCCAGCCCGTCGATGGCGCAAAGGGCAGCTCGCCCTCTGCTGCAATGCATCTGGCGGTGCGCATGTCCGACACGACAAATTCCGCCCCATCGATCTGGGTGCGATCCCCGACCGCCGTCTCGCCGCCCTGCGCCAGATGCTGGATCAGGTCTGAATTGCATTCGGCAATCGGGCGTTCGATCACCATCTGGAACTGCCCGTCGGACTCGCTGAGCCAGCCATGGCTCATGTCCGAAAACAGGCACAGCCAGTCGTTCCACGCACCCTGATCGTAACCGAGCCGGATCCGGCCGATGACATCGAAAGGCTTGCCGCCATATTCGCCGCGCGTTCCGATCTGGATCGGGCTGACATCGAAGGGCAGAACGGCCACTTCGCCGGCCAGTTCGACGCCCTCGGCAATCCGCTTCACGGTCGCCTGGCAATAGTCGCAGATGCGCGCAGGCAGAGCCGGTGAGCGGAAGATGACTTCCGCTCCGCAGTTCGGGCAGTTTTCCGATTGCATTGCCTCGCCAGTCCCCCGCTTTGCCTGTTTCGATCAGGCCGTACGTCTAGTCTGCATCTAAATCTGGCTCAGAAGATCCGCTTTTTTCGCGTCGAATTCTTCCTTGCTGATCGCACCCATCTCCTGAAGCTTGTGCAGCTTCTCGATCTGTTCGAACGGATCTTTCTCTTCCGCCGCCGGCGCAGCGGGAGCGACTGGCGCGGCAGGGGCTGCCGGAGCCGGCTGGGCCAGCGCGCCGGCCATAGTCTGGCCGATCGCCATGCCCACACCCGCGCCTGCGCCGATACCGGCCATGCCGCCTTCCTGCTGGGCGGCAAGCTCGATGGCTTCGGCTGCCTGGAATTTCGCATACTGATCGAGATCGCCGAGCACCCGCATCGAACTTTTCTTGTCGAGATGCTCCTGGACCGCTTCGGGAAGCGACACGCTTTCGACAAAAAAGGTCGGCACTTCGAGGCCATATTGCTCAAAGGCCGGGCCAACCGCCTCTTTCAGCGCATCGGACAGTTTCTGCTGGTTGGCGGCAAGATCGATAAACGGCACATCGCCGCCGCCGAGACCGGTGGCCAGCGCGGTGATGATCGCCGCGCGGAGCTGCGGTTCGATGGAGCTCACCGTCACCTTGTCGAGCGTACCGACCAGAGCCGAATAGAAAGGCGCGATATCCTTCACCCGGAAGGAATAGGTGCCAAAGGCACGCAAGCGGATCGGGCCGAGCTCGGGATCGCGAATGGTGACCGGCTGCGCCGTGCCCCATTTCAGGTTCACCTGTTCCTTTTGCGAGAAGAAATAAACATCCGTCTTGAACGGCGATTTGAACGCCTTGTCCCAGTTTTTGAGGTTGGTAAGGATCGGCATGTTCGACGTGTCGAGCGTATGCAGGCCGGGGCCGTACATATCGGCAAGCACGCCTTCATCGATCACGACGGCGGCCTGCGTCTCGCGGACCGTCAGCTGGGCACCATTCTGGATCTCGTTATCCGCAAAATCCAGCCGTTCCGCCAGATCGCCGGGCTCTTCGCCCCATTCGATAACGTCGATAAATTGTTTCGAAAGAAAATCCCTAATGCCCATTCCAGTCTCTCCCTTGCCGTTTCACTTTAGCGCTATCCCTAAGAAGCGCAAACCATGATACTGATATAGGGCGGCAACACGGGTGTTTTTAGGGGTCATGGCTGAAAATCGACGAAAAAGGGCTGAGAAACCTCATAGCTTCCCCGCCCCTTCGCTGAGGATCGTGACCGGATCCCAAATGCGGTTCTAGAAGGTTGTGCTGAGACCAAAGGAGAAGCTGCGCCCCCGGTCGTAGCTGAGCGCATCGATCGAAGACCCATCTGGTGCCCGGTAAAATTCCCGGAAATCCTCATTCAGGATATTGCGCAGTTCCAGCGTCGCCTGCACTTCCTGGCCGAACAGGGTCAACGCCTGGCGCCAGATAAAGTCGAGCTGGATACGCCCCTCCTCGCGGATATCGGGCGCATCGCCGATCGGCGAACGGTTCGTAATCCGGTCGCTCGTATAGGTGACGAGCAGCGATTGCTGAGAGAGTCTGTCCTCATCTTCCAGGCTGAGCTGCAGATTGACGATATGATCGGACTGGCCGGTCAGGGCCACACCGTCGACGAAATAGTTGGTTGCTGGTTGCGGGTCGGTAAAACCGGGCACGAACGTCGTGTCGTTGGCGTTCACCGAAATTTCCGACTGGGTATAGGTATAGTTGAGCTGGGCGCGCAGCCGGCGCGAGGAGAGGATTCCCCCCCAGTCGTAGAGCGGGAAGAATTTCACAAGCTCCGTTTCCACACCGTAAAGCGTAGCCGCCGGCGCGTTGAGGAAGGTGACATTGACATCATTGTCGCCGCTCGTCGCCAGCTGTTCGATCGGATTGTCGATATCCTTGTAGAAGGCGGCGATGCTGAACAGTTCGTCCCTATCGAAATACCATTCGAAACGCCCTTCGATGTTCAGGAGTTCGCTGTCGATCAGGGCCGGATTGCCGCGGAAGGTGCGGTCATTGTCCGGATCGGTATAGGAAGGCGCGGCCAGCTCGCGGAACTGGGGCCGGCCGATCGTGCGCGACGCGCCGAGGCGCAGCTGCATGTCTTCGGCGAAGTTCCACGTCACCGTGGCCGCGGGCAGCCAATAATCGTTGGCGATCGGCGGCGCGACGAAGAGCGGGTTCACCTGAAACCCGAAAAAGGGGATCGGCGTCACGCTTTGCACGGCGTCTTCATAGCGGACGCCGGCCGCCACGCTGAACCCGTCGAACAGTTCGATATCGACCTGTCCGTACCCGGCATGCACCTCAAGCTCGGCCGTATAGGCGTCGCCGCCCTGGGCATCGGTGCGCTCTTCGACGAAGATATCGTAGAAGCCGAGGATCGCGTCCGAAAACAGGTAATCCGGCCTGAGCTGCGTCACCGGGAAAGGCAAGCCGCCCTGGCGCTGGGTGACGAAACGGAAGGCCCGGCGCTCGAAATCGCGCTGGTTCAGATAATAGGCATAGCCGGCATTGATATCGAACCGCCGCCCTGTGGGAACGCTATAGGTGAGATCGACCTGCGCGCCATAGACATCGTCGTTGAGCTCGGAAAAGCTCAGCAGGTCGGTCTGGCCGCCCGAGCGCGTGTCATGGACGAAATCGTTCGCCACCGTGTTGAACGCATATTGGATCTCGCGCTCATAGGGCGCCTCGCGCTGCGCGTTGGCATAGCTGCCGCGGACATCGACATTGATATCGCCGAAATCGAACTCGCCCACCAGCTGGGTGCTCATCAGCTGACGCTCGAACCATTCGGTATTCTGGTTGTTCTGGATCGTGCCGGTGCTGCGGACCGGGCTCGCCGACGTGCTGATCCGTGCTTCCTTGGCGGTATCGCGGATGTAGAGATTGGTAAAGCGGATGCTGTGCTCGCCAAATTCCGCACCGATCCCGACCAGCCCGTTCACGACGATGCGGTTCTGGGTCGACAGGAAGCGATAGTCGGACACATTGGGGGTAATCGTCTGGTCGCCATTGGTGAGCTCGCCCTGCTGGCGGATGCCGCCGCGCGTTTCCCAGCCATTGCTCCAGCCGGCGGTCGCGACAAAACCGAGCCGGAAATCGCTGCCGATATCGACATAGGTGCCGCCCGTGATGTTGACGCTGCCGTTGAACGGGATCTCGTCATTGCGCTGCACGAGGTTGATATTGGCGTTCTGGAAGCTGCGCGAGATGTCCGCGATATCCGCGACATAGCCCGAGGCCGCCGGATTGCTGAATTCCGGCTGGTCGAAACGGATGCGCACACCGCTGTCCAGCGCCGTCTGCACGAGCGCAGGAATATCGCGCGTCCCGTCGTCGAAACCGGTCCAGTCGCTGTCGCTGCCATAATAGGTATAGCCGGTTTCCAGCGTGGTTTCGGAATTACCGCTCAGGCTGCCGCTGAAAGTGATGAATGGCTCGTCGGGAACGGCGCGGGTCGTGAGGTTGATAACCCCGCCGCCGAATTCGCCGGTATAATTGACCGAATAGGTTTTCTGGACGAGCGAGCTCGCCAGGATGCTGGTCGGGAAGAGATCGAGCGGCACCGTGCGCTTGAGCGGCTCGGGAGACGGGAGCGGCGATCCGTTGAGCAGCGCCAGGGAATAGCGTTCGCCAAGACCGCGCACATAGACGAAGCGGCCGCCGACAAGACTGAGCCCAGACACGCGCTGCAACGCGCCAGCGGCATCGCCTTCGCCGGTACGGGCCAGATCTTCCGAAGACAGCACCGACAGCACTTCGGAAGAAGCGCGGACGGGTTCGGGAATATAGCGTCCGGTGACAACGATCGGCGTACCGCTGCCACCGCCAGTCGAGATATCGACACTGTCGTCAGGCCGATCCTCGTCGACCGGCGCATCGGCCGGAACGCTGGCGTCCGCGACGCTCGCATCTGCCGTTTCTTCAGCAGTTTGGGCGAAGGCAGGCGCGGTAAGCGCACTCGATACGAGCAAAAGGCTCGCGAGTGTAAATGTCTTGGTCATGGCTGTTCTCTTCCAAGCGGGTGAAGACAAGAAGGGGCGGCAACCGGAATGTCGGTCGCCGCCCGATCATGCTTTTGGTTAGCCGTAGAACGGCGTGACCAGGCAGGAGAGCATGGCGCTGCCGGTGTCCTGATCGTCGGATCCGAACAGGCCGCAGGTCCAGTCCTGCGTCCAGGGTGTCGCCGCAGCCTGATCGACCGCTCCGATATAATCGACCGTTGCGATCGACGGATCGGTGAAGGCTGTCACCGCATCTTCATTCGCGCCGTTGACGAAACCATCCGTCAGCGAAGTTGTGAACGAGGCGTTGTTGTTGGCGCCCAGGTTGAACAGGGTCGTGATTTCAGCCGCCGTGATGCTGCCTTCGCTGCCGAATGCCGTCGGGCAATCGATAACGACAGACTGGAAATCGGGAACGCCGTCGTCACGCGTCTCATCGTCGCTGAGGTTCAGACATTCAGACTTGTCCGTGATGATGCCGTTCCAGAGCTGGCCGCCAATGCCTTCGCGGAGCAGCACGCCGAAATCCTTGGACCCGCCGCCGCCATAGAAGGTGAAGTTGGCCAGAGTCGGGTCCGACCGGGGCAGATCGTCGAACTTGGAGTCCGCTTCGATATAGTGGTCGCCGCCCGCCGCGCGCTGCCTCGCGATGAGGAACTGCAGCGTACCGACAAAGCCGGAGTCGATATCGAAGCTGTCATCGTCGGCGCCGGTTACGGCGATGTGATCGCCATTGACCGTACCGCCGAACCATTCGATGCCATCGTCCGAGCTGTTGTGGACCTGCACATAGCTGAAATCGGTTCCGTCGCCGACACCGCCAAGCGAGATGCCGTTCAGTTCGTTGCCGGTACTGACTTCGAAGCCCGGGTAGCGAACCTGCACATAGCGCAGGGTGCCGCTGTCGTCATTGGGCTGATCGCCGCCGTAAAATGCGCCGGACGTGCCTTCGATTTCGGTCTGGCAATCCGCCGCACCGCCGACGGCCGCGCCGTCGCAATCGTTGATCGGAGCGCGGCCGAGGATGACCAGACCGCCGAACAGGCCGATCGAGTCCGCGTTCACCGTACCGGTGCCGTCAGTTTCATTCTGGAAGTTGGCGCGCGCCGTAAAGGTGATCGGCTGGGTCTGCGTGCCGATTGCATTGAGCTGGGAGCCACGCTGAACGACCAGGAAATCGGCTGTACCCGCACCGATCACGACGACGCCGGGATCGATGTTGAGAATGCCCTGGGTGCCACCGGCCGCCAGGCCGTCTCCACCGACATCGACGCCTACATCGACGCGGCCGCTGAGCGAATAGACAACGCCGTCGAGCTTCTGGAGCGTCACCGTACCGGTAATCGTTCCGCCCAGGCGGCAGATGCGGAAATCGACGGAACCATCGTCATCCCCATCGATCGTGCCGTCATTCGTCGTGCCCATCGGGCAATCGGCAGCCGGTGTGATTGCGTCGAAGCGCGCGCTCGTCGGCGCTGGCCCAGGAGGAGGAGGCGGGGGCGGCGCCGGGGTCGACGGCGTCACAACGACGATATTGCCTTCCCCCGGCGACGCGACATCGTCGGCGCCGCAGGCGGCGAGCGGAATGGCAGTGCTCATCAAGAGCATGATGCGAGTAGGTGACATGAAGAAAAACCCCTTTGAACCGTTTTGGCGTAGCGAACCGCGGGCGCTGGGGCCGGCAGGTTCCGGGGACGCCTCTATGGGCGCTGTGTGATTCCTTGATGACGGACTTTTTGAGCTTTTGTGACACTGATCGAAACGAAAATGTCACAAAGTGCCGCGGCGCGTTTCCATGCTGCGTTAGCGGGCATCCATGATGATTGTCCGGCGCTCACCATCCCGCAATATTTCGATCTCGACCTGCCCTCTTTGACGAATGCGGCGGGGAATTCCGGCGACATCGTCGGCATCTTCCAGCCCGAGTCCCCCGACTCGCAGCACGACATCGCCGTCCTGCAAACCGGCATCGCGGAACATTTCCGGCATGCTGCCACTGCGAAATTGATAGCCGGCATGACGACCATCGACGCGAACAGGGGCCAGCGCCGCCTGATATTCGAGCGATTCACGCCGCGAAGCTTCGTCGCCGCGCTGACCGGACCGGGAACCGCCCCCCGGCGAGGCGGCCGAAGCCGTGCCGCCCTGCCCGTCCTCGGCAAAAGAGAGTCGCACCTCGCGCCCGCGCTCCCGCACGAGAATATGGTCCGCCGCCACGGCGAGCAGCGGAACGCCCGGAACGAGATCGCGCCCGACCCGCACGAGCCGCTGGGCCCCCGCCCCGGTCGAAACAATGGCCGCGCCATCCTCTCCCGTGCCCATCACGCCGTGCAGGCGAAGTTCGGCAACAGAGCCCGTCGGCGGTACGGGAGCAGGAGAGGACGGCGCGGATGATACGGAGGAAGGTGCGGGCACCGGCGCTGGCTGCGCGGTGTCGTGCGGGGAGGAATCGCCTCCGCTGAACAGCCAGAGCAGGAGCAACAGCGCCGCCAGCCCGGCGGCCACGATCATGGCCAGGCGGCGGGGCGATGTTTCGGCATCGCGATCCAACTGGAAAAGGCCGGGCCGTCCATCGGCCATGCTGCGCTCTCCTCGGCCAAAGCCTGAAACCGGCATCTGCTACCGGTATGACATGACGAAGTGATGACAGAAGGCAAGGATCAATAGCTGTTCTATCGCGATGATGAGGAAAACGGGCTTGCTATATCCCCCGCCCTCGCCCCACTATCGGCGGATAACAGATCGGGAGGACAATTGGTGAGCGAGCAGGATATTTTCCCTGTGCCGGAAGAATGGGCGAAGCGGGCCCATGCCGACAAGGCGGAATATGAATTGCAATATGGGCGGTCGCTGGCCGACCCCGGAAGTTTCTGGCTGGAACAGGCACGCACACTGGACTGGATCAAGCGGCCCGAAATATCCGGTGACTGGAGTTTCGACGCAAGCGATTTCCATATCAACTGGTTCACCGACGGGCAGCTCAACGTGTCGGCCAATTGCATCGACCGGCATCTGGAAACGCGCGGCGATGCTGTGGCGATCATCTGGGAACCCGATGACCCCAGCGAGGATTCCAGAAGCTTCACCTACAAGCAGCTCCACGAACAGGTGTGCCGTTTCGCCAATGTGCTCAAGGATCAGGGCGTGCGCCGCGGCGACCGGGTCACCATCTATCTGCCGATGGTCCCGGAGGCCGCCTTCGCGCTGCTCGCCTGCGCGCGGATCGGCGCGGTCCATTCGGTGGTGTTCGGCGGCTTCTCTCCCGAAGCGCTGGCCGGCCGGATCACCGATTGCGACAGCACCCATGTCATCACTGCAGACGAAGGCCGGCGCGGCGGCAAGACCGTCGCGCTCAAGGCCAATGTCGACAAGGCCGCCCAGCACACGACCAGCCTCAAAAAGGTCATCACCGTCCGCGTAACGGGCGGCGATGTCGACATGACGGAAGGCCGGGACGTCTGGTATCATGAAGCGGCCGAGACAGTGGAAGCCGATTGCCCGCCCGAACCGATGGGCGCCGAAGACCCGCTCTTCATTCTCTACACGTCCGGTTCGACGGGCAAGCCCAAGGGTGTGCTCCACACGTCAGGCGGATATCTGCTCTGGGCGTCGCTCACGCACAAATATGTGTTCGATTACAATCCGGGCGAGATTTACTGGTGCGCTGCCGATATCGGATGGGTCACCGGGCACAGCTATATCGTCTACGGCCCGCTCGCCAACGGCGCGACGACGCTGATGTTCGAAGGCGTGCCCAACTGGCCGACGCCGAGCCGCATCTGGGAAGTCGCCGACCGGCACAAAGTCGAAATTCTCTACACCGCGCCGACCGCGCTGCGCGCCCTGATGCGCGAAGGCGACGATTATGTGACCCGCACCAGCCGCGCCAGCATCCGCCTGCTCGGCACGGTCGGCGAACCCATCAATCCGGAGGCCTGGCGCTGGTATTACAATATCGTGGGCGAACAACGCTGCCCGATCGTCGACACCTGGTGGCAGACCGAAACGGGCGCGGCGATGATCGCGCCGCTGCCTGGCGCGACCGACCTCAAACCCGGCAGCGCGACCAAGCCTTTCTTCGGCGTGGAACCGCAGATCGTCGATGGCGAGGGAGAAATTCTCCATGGCGCCACAGAGGGCAATCTGTGCATCACCCGCTCCTGGCCTGGCCAGATGCGCACCGTATACGGCGATCACAAGCGCTTCTTCGACACCTATTTCACCACCTTTCCCGGTAGATATTTCACCGGAGACGGCTGCCGCCGCGACGAAGATGGCTATTACTGGATCACCGGCCGGGTCGACGATGTTATCAACGTCTCGGGCCACCGGATGGGCACAGCCGAAGTCGAAAGCGCGCTCGTGCTCCACAAGGACGTATCGGAAGCCGCGGTCGTCGGCATGCCGCATGACGTAAAAGGACAGGGCATTTACGCCTATGTCACGCTCAACGCGAACACCGAGCCGAGCGAAGCGCTGCGCAAGGAGCTGCTCGACTGGGTGCGCACCGAGATCGGTCCCATCGCCCGGCCCGACGCGATCCAGTTCACACCGGCTTTGCCCAAGACCCGCTCGGGCAAGATCATGCGGCGCATCCTCCGCAAGATCGCGGAAGGCGATGTCTCTAGCCTCGGCGATACGAGCACGCTGGCGGAACCCGCAGTGGTGGATGAGCTAGTGGCGAACCGGGTCGGCTAATCGCCTTCAGTAAGCGGCGTCAGGAAACTCCGCTCGGCAACCCAGTCTTTCAGCGCGTCCAAATCGCGAATGTGCACGGCGCGATAGCCGGTTCTGACAAGCCCCGCATCCGCCAGTTCGGCCAGCGCCTTGCCGGTCGTCACCCGGCTTGCGGCAATCGCTTCGGCCAGGCCCGACTGGCTGCCATGGGCGACATGCCCTTCGCCATCCGGTTCAGCGAGCGTGAGCAGCGTTTTGGCAAGCCGCATAGCTGCCGGCAGCCGCCGCTGGTCGTCGAGCCGCTCCAGCGCCAGAGACAATTGCCGCGCAAGGCTGGCCAGCAGATGATCCCGCAATTCAGGCTGCGTATCGAGTAGCCGGGTGAACCGGGCACGAGAGACTTCCCGGATCGCCGTCTCACCGACCGCCACAGCGTCCAGCGTACGCGGGATATCGAGAAACAACGTCATCTCGCCAAAGACATTGCCGGGGCCATGGACGATATAGGTGGAACGCTCGCCCTCGGAATCCGTCGCGCTCATCCGCACCCTGCCTTCGACAATGATGGAGAGTCCCGGCTTGCGATCGCCGCGCTGCTGGATGACCGCACCGTCGCGATACCGGATCAACGTTCCCGCAGCCTGGACGGCACTGCGCATTTCGGCCGGCATTCGGCTGATAAACTGGCCGAGTGATAGGGAAAGTGGCGTTTCGGTCAATTGCAAACTTCTTGGCAGTTAGGATCAGTCCTTCCTGCTACGAGTCGCTGCACAAGGCAAGAATCGGAAGCAAAGCGGTCGGATACCAAAACGCCCCCGGGAGAGGATGTCATGCATACGAGTACTATCCTGATCCTCGCGATCTATTTCGGATTTGCACTGATCGAGCTTTGGCGGACAGGGCTTTTCAGCAAGCCCGAACAGACCCGGGGCGACGGAATCGTCGAAGCGGTGAGCACCATCGTGCTGCTGTTCGTGACCCAGCCTTTCATCCTGTTCAGTTCCGTCTGGATCGCCGGGCAGATCGCTCCCCAATATGCGGGCGCGCTCGCCGGTATTCCGATCATTGCCGCCATAGCGCTGTTCCTCGTGTTCGACGATATGATGCAATATTGGTGGCACCGCGCGGCGCACACATTCTCGCTGCTCTACAAGCTGCACCGTCCCCATCATGACGGCCGCTATATGAGCGTGCGCCTCGTCTATCGGAACAACATCTTCTATTATCTGACGATGCCGGGCATCTGGTTTTCCGGCGTGCTGATCTATCTCGGCCTCGGCTATGTCTATGCCGGCTATATCGTTGTGAAGCTCGCGGTGATCATCGGCGCGCATTCCGATGTCGCCTGGGACAAGCCGCTGTACAGGATCGCCTGGCTCTCGCCCGTCATGTGGGTGGTCGAGCGGACCATCTCGACGCCCTCGACCCATCACGCCCATCACGGCCGCCACAAGGCCGACGGCGTGACCAATTACAAAGGCAATTTCGGCAACCTGCTGTTCTTCTGGGACGTGCTTTTCGGTACGGCAAAGATCACGCGGCGCTACCCGGAGAGCTATGGCGTGGAAAACCTGCCCAAGACATCGACCGGCGAAATGCTGGTCTGGCCGCTGATCAGCACGGGGAATTCGGCCGAGGCGCAAGTCCCTGAGAAGGTAACGGTTTAGTCGGTCAGAAGGTCGCTAGCGCAACATCGCCGCACCGCCCTCCGATGACATCCAGCGACGCCTCGCGCCGCCGGAGCCTGTGTCTTCTCCGCCCGCTCCCCCACTCAGTATATTCTATGGGAGGCCGGGTGGGGGAGAGGGCTGGAACGGCGCCTGAGGCAAAGCCGAAGGCCTGACAAACTAAGTCTTCACTATCCCGTTATCGATCAGGCTGCGGGCGGTATCGACGATCGTCTGTTCCTCGTCGCGCGTCTGCCAGCCGAGCTTTTCCTTCGCATGGCTGGCATCGGCATGGCGCACCTTGCCGAGTTCGGACTTTACCTGCCGCGCTACGGGATCCCAGATCGCGACGATCTTCATCAGCCAGTCGGGAAGCTTGCGCGACGGAACCTTTTTCGCCTCGTCCCCCAGTCGCTCTTTGAGCAGCATCGCAATGTCGTGAAGCTTGAAAAACTTGCCGGCTGCGAAGAAGCGTTCGCCGTCCATATCCGGGGCGGTGAGCGCGCGGACGTGCAGGTCTGCCACATCGCGGACATCAACGACGCAAAATCCAAGATCGGGCGCGCCCGGGAAGCTGCCGTCCATCATCTTCTTCACGGCTTCCAGCGATGTCGAAAAATCGGGGCTGAGGATGGGCCCCAGAACCATGCTCGGATTGATCGTGCAGAATTCCATGCCCTCGCCATTGGCTACCATCCAGTCCCGCGCCGCGCGCTCGGAGATCGTTTTCGACTTCACATAGGGATAGACATCGGGATGCTCGAGATTGGTCCAGTCCTTCTCGCTGAACGTATATTCGCCGCGATCTACGCCGTACGCTATCGCCGCCATGGACGAGGTCATCACGACCCGCTTCACACCCGCTTCCTTGGCGAACCTCAGCGCACGGAGCGCGCCGTCTCGCGCCGGCCCGATCAGGTCGTTCTCATCCCTGGGGGATGCACTGGGAAGCGGCGAAGCGAGATGGGCGAGATGGGTGCAGCCCGCCATCGCCTCGGCCCAACCCGCATCGTCCATTAGATCGGCAGCGAAAAAACGAAGCTTGGCATTGTCGACGTTCAGAATATCGCGAACCTGCTGTTCCCGGTCCAGCGAACGGATCGTGCTATGGACAGTCCAGCCCTCGGCCACCAGCTGCCTGATCGTGAAGCCCGCGATATAACCGCTGCCCCCCGTTACGAGTACGGTTCCCGGCATTGCGATCCCTCCCGCTGTGGCGTCGGGGGAAGACTATGCCTTTATCCTGCCGAATACAACGCAACCGATCGGGATGTCATTCCGTCGGAGCCGTAAGAAAGCGCTCCATTGCCGGGCGCAGCTCTTCGGAGAAGAACAGAACTTCCGGCGGCTCGAACCGCCATGCCGTGCGGTGCTCCCGGAATGCGACAACATCGCTGGTGGTCAGCCCGTCTTCGCCATAGGCTTCGCGCATGGCGGCGACGATCCGTTCCTGGTCGTCGGCATCGACGAGAATCCAGACCATCTGCAGGGCGTCGTCGCGGAAGACGAATTCGGCGAGGCGCGGTTCCCCCATATAATCGAATCCCTGGCAATCGATCTGCTGCTGGATGTTCTGCACGTCCGGCAGCACAGGCGGATCGATGGTTCGCAATTCCGCCTCGCTGCACAGTCCGGCGAGCCGCTCGGTCATGCTGTCCACCGAAGCGCCGAACGCAATGGCATCGGGGATCGTAACGTCCGCCGATTGCGCCGATGCGGCCGAGGAAACGCCCAGCATGGCCCATAGAAACAGCGATCCTGCTTTCATTCGAATATCCTCCCTAATATCCATGGCCGTATTACCGTATTACATGTATAATACAATAGCATTTCCAAATCCGGCAATTCGCCATAAAGGCCGCCTATGCGATCTATCGACACAGTCCTTATCGGCGGCGGCATTGCCGGGCTCTCGGCGGCAGCGAGGATCGCGCGGCATGGCGAGACAGTGGTTCTCGAGCGCGAGAGCGCTGCCGGCTATCATTCGTCCGGCCGCAGCGCGACATTCTGCCATTTCGGAATAGGCGACGGGCTGGTCCACAAGCTGACCGCGATCAGCAAAACCCTATTCGCCGCGCCGCCCGAAGGGGACCACCCTGCCCTGGCCCGGCGCATGGCGGCCTTCTTCATCGCCCGGGCCGATGAGGAAGAGCAGCTCGACCGGCTGACCGAAACCACCCTCGCCCATTCGCCCCAAGCCCGGCGGATCCCCGGCGCCGAGTTGCGCGATATCGTACCAGTCCTGAATATTGGCGATGGAGGGTTTGCAGCAGGCCTGTTCGATCCCGACGCCTACAAGCTCGACAGCGACGCCATGCTGCAGGCGAATATCCGCGCTCTGCGCGCCGCCGGCGGAGTGTTGGTGACCGACGCTCCGGTCGGCGCGATCCGCCGCGAAGGTGCGCGCTGGATCGTCGATACGCCCGGCGAAAGTTACGCCGCGAAGCGCATCGTCAATGCCGCCGGCGCCTGGGCCGATACAATAGCGGAGATGGCGAGCGTCGGGACGCTCGGCCTGATGCCTCTCAGGCGCACCATCATCGCCTTCCGCCCGCCCGAAGGGGTGGATGTGTCCGGCTGGCCATTTACCAAGACGGTTGGCGAGGGCTTTTACATGCTGCCCGAAGGATCGGGACAGTTGCTCGCCTCGCCAATGGACGAGAGCGCCTCGCCGCCCTGCGATGCGCAGCCCGACGAGGAAACGGTCGCGCTGGCCGCCTGGCGGGTCGAACAGGGAACGACAATGCCGATACGCCGCATCGATCACAAATGGTCGGGCCTCAGGACGTTCGCGCCAGACCACAGCCCGGTCGCAGGCTACGCGCCTGATGCACCCGGCTTTTTCTGGCTGGCCGGGCAAGGCGGTTTCGGGCTTCAGACCTCGCCCGGCATGGCGATGGCAGCGGAAGCGTTGCTGCTGGAGCTCGAGTGGCCGGAAGCGCTCGTGGAGAATGATGTGCGACCAGAGATGCTCAGGCCGGATCGGTTGCGCATCACTCGCTAGATCGTTTTTCAGCCATTTGGGCCGAGAGGCTATCGTATCGGAAACAGCGTCTTTATCTTCTGTTTACCAAAATCTGACATGGCTTTTCCATGCAGCACAGCAGGCTCATCGCGAACCAGGAATTGCAGCCGATTCCAGACAGGCGGAACTGGCCGATCTGGCCATGGGCTCTGCTTGGCATTTTTGCCCTGATCGACGGCCTTTGGCTCCTCGCGACGCCAATTGCCCTCGACGCCAATGCCGTCGGCACAATTTTCTCGCTGATGCCGCTCGTCGTCGCGGCATTGCTCGGGGCCAAAAGATTCGAAGACAATGATGCCATATATGTTGTCTGCACGGGTCTTGCGTTCATTCTGGTTGCCTGGCCGACGCTGCGATTGTTCAACCATCTCAGCATGACGACCGCGCTGCCCTGGGCAGACGCAACTTTGAGTCAGCTGGACAGCATGATCAGATTTGACTGGCACGCCTATATCCGCTGGCTTGACGGGCAGCGCTGGCTGCTTTCGATCATGAACTGGACCTATACCGGTTTGAATGGTTACTCGATCTTCTTCTTTCTTCTTCTCGCACTTTTTCCCGATCGACGCGCTGCCTGCTTCGAATTTATCGCATTATTCGTCGTGTCTGCCAGCCTGTGCATGACGCTAGGCATGTTTTTCCCGGCTCAGGCAGCGATGGTCTATTACGCCCCGGACCTGGCCGGTTTCCAGCATGTCCATGACAGTCTCGGCACCTACCATATATCGTCGCTCAACATGCTTCGTGAGGCGCCAGCGCCCGTGCTTGAGCTCGATAGCCTGCCCGGCCTCGTGACCTTCCCGTCATTCCACACTGCCATGGGTGTGGTTCTTATCTATGCATGCCGGAGATCGTTGTTCCTGCTGGTGCCCAGCCTCGGCATCAACCTTTCGATGATTGCCGCAACGCCGCTATATGGCAGCCATTATGGCATCGACATTCTCGGAGGAATCGTCGCGGCCCTTGCGACGATCGCCATCATACGACACCTTGAAAGGCGGGCATCCGATGCAACCGACTGGGTTTCGCAACTCGGATTTGCCCGCCTGAAGGCTCCGGCTGCCTAATTGAGCAGCACCAGCTCCTCGGCCATGGTCGGGTGGAGCGCAACGACATCGTCGAAATCGTCCTTGGTCAACCCCGCCTTCACCGCTACAGCGGCCGCCTGCAGGATTTCGGCGGATTCCGGGCCGATCATATGGAGCCCGACGACTTTACCTGTATCTCCGTCGCAGACCATCTTGTAGAGCGCGCGTTCGTCGCGGTCGGCAAGCACGTTCTTCATTGCGCGGAAGTCCGATGAATAGACTTTCACATTGCCTAAAGTCGTGCGGGCCTCGCTCTCCGTCATGCCGATGGCTGCCATAGGCGGGTGGCTGAACACGGCCGACGGGATATAGCGATAGTCGACCGTTTTCGGATTGTCGTTGAACACCGTTTCGGCGAAAGCCTGGCCTTCGCGGATCGCAACCGGCGTCAGCTGCACCCGGTTGGTGACATCGCCGACCGCATAGATGCTGTCGACATTCGTCTTGCTATACTCGTCGACCTTGATCGCACCCTTCTCGTCCATCTCGACTCCGGCATTTTCCAAGCCGAGCCCGTTCGTGTTGGGCACGCGGCCCGTTGCGATCAGCACCATGTCGACATCGAGCGGCGAATGATTGCTCATCTCGACATGCAGCGATCCGTCTTCATTCTTTTCGATGCTCTCGAACTCGGCATTGAACCGGAAGTCGATGCCCTTGCGCATGGATATCTCGAGCAGACGATCGCGGATGGACTGGTCATATTGGCGCAGGATCGCGTCGGAGCGGTTGATGAGCGTCACTTCGCAGGAAAATTCGTTGAAGATCCCGGCGAATTCGTTGGCGATATAGCCGGCACCCGCGATCAGCACGCGCTTGGGTAGGGTTTCGAGGTGAAAGACCTCGTTGGAACTGATCGTGTGTTCGACGCCCGGAAAATCCGGCTTGAACGGCCAGGCCCCGGTGGCGATCAGAATCTTGCCAGCAGTAACCGTCTTGCCCGAGGCAAGCGTGACCTCGTTGGGGCCGGTGACGGTCGCCCGCTCATGGACAATCTCGACATCATGGCTTTCGAGCGTGTTGATATAGATGCCGTTCAGCCGCTCGACTTCGGAAAGGACATTGTCGCGCAGGGTCGGCCAGTCGAACTCGGGGTCGCCCGAAACTTTCCAGCCGAAGCGGCGCGCATCATGAATATCCTCGGCAAAATGGGAACCATAAACCAAGAGTTTCTTGGGAACGCAGCCACGGATCACACAGGTGCCGCCCACCTTATGTTCTTCGGCAATAGCCACTTTCGCGCCAAAGGCCGCCGAAACGCGGGCCGCGCGGACGCCGCCGGAACCGGCACCGATTACAAAAAGGTCATAGTCAAAATCAGCCATCGGGATTTCCTGTTGTCTTTGTCTGCCAAGGGTTCGAACTGGGGCGGCAATCGGTTACGCGCAAGTCGAGTTTTACCGATCAGAGTGATCGTCATTGCATCTTGTGCCTCATAGCGCCCGGTCAATCAGCGCTCTGGTCGAGGCGTCCAGCTCCAGCGTATCCTCATCCCCGGCGATGGCCCTGGCGATATCCTTGCCAAGCTCGACCCCGAACTGGTCGAAGGGATTTATTCCGAGCAGCGCCGCATTGACGAAGGTGCGATGCTCATAAAATGCCAGCAATGCGCCGAGGCTTGCCGGATCGAGCCGCTCGAGGAGGATCGTGCTGGAGGGCCGATCTCCTGCAAAATGCCGGGCCGGATCGTCCGATGCGCGCCCAGTCATGAGTGCAGAGCCCTGCGCGAAACAGTTGACCAGCAATTGCTCGTGATGCGCGGGATCGCGGTGGTCGTGCGCTTCCGCCACGGCCACGAACTCCACCGGTACGAGATGCGTTCCCTGATGCAGGAGCTGGAACACGGCATGCTGCGCATCGGTGCCCACACCGCCCCAGACGATTGGCGATGAGGCCCGGGTCAGAGGCTGGCCATCGGCATTTGCCGCCTTGCCGTTCGATTCCATTTCGAGCTGCTGGAGATAGGAGGGCAGCAACCGCAGCCGCTCCTCATAGGCAAATATGGCGCGGGTCTCCGCGCGCCGCGTCTGCGCATAATAGAGATCGGCGAAAGCGGCGAGCGCGGGCGCGTTGCGGTTCCACTCGGTGAACCGGAAATGCCGATCCATCGCCGCGGCCCCTTCAAGCATCTGCTCGAACGCTTCCCAGCCCAGCGCAAGCGCGATGGGAAAGCCGATCGAAGACCAGAGCGAATAACGGCCGCCTACCGTATCCGGGAAGGGTAGCACGCGTGTCTGGTCAATCCCGAATGCTACAGCTGCATCCGGCTGCGCCGTCAGCGCGACCATCTGGCCGAACGGATCGACGACCCCGGCATTGCGCATCCATTGCAGGGCGCTTTCAGCGTTGAGCATGGTTTCTGCCGTGGTAAAGCTTTTCGAGGCAATGACGACCAGCGTATATTCCGGATCGAACAGCGTGAACGGTCCTTCCAGCGCCGCGCCATCGACATTTGAAACCACCGCGACATCATAGGCCGGATCGTCGCGCCCCAACGCGTCGATCACGAAATCCGGGCCCAGCGCCGATCCGCCGATCCCCAGGTGCAGGATGTGCCGGATCTCGCCGAGTGCGCCAGCCTCGATCGCATCGATAAGCGCGCGCATCCGCATGTGCAGCGTCCTGGCGAGGGCCACGCTGTCCGGCGCGCCTTGCCCGCGCTGGGCCATATGCTCGGCCGCCCGTCCTTCGCTGATATTGATAGGTTCCCCGGCAAACAGCGCGTCACGCTTTTTCCCCAGTTCCTGCGCCCCGGCCAGCCCTTCGAAAGCCTCCACCAGCGCCCCATCCAGATGCGTTTTGGAAAAATCGAAATAGAGACCCGCTTCCTCGACAGTCAGCCTGTCGAGACGATCAGGATCGGTATCGAAAAGGGCGGTCAGGCGTTGCGGCTTGGTGCTGGCAATCGCCTGCCAATAATGTTCGCTATCAGACATATTGCCCTTCTGACGTGCAGACGGCGTGGCGGCAAGCGCCCCGGGGCCTACCCTTAGGGCAGCGAAAGCGAAAGACGCGCCCGCAAGCCCCCGCTCGCCAGATTTTCAAGCGTCAGTTCGCCGCCATGTTCGCGAACGATGGCGCGGGCAAGAGCAAGGCCGAGGCCCGAGCCGCCCTGCTCGCGATTGCGCGATTCGTCGAGCCGAGCAAAGGGCTCGAACACGGTTTCCAGCGCCGCCGGATCGATTCCCGGGCCGTTATCGTCGATCTCCACCACGGCCTGTTCGCCAGCCAGCCGAACGCGAACCGACGCCGCCTCGCCATAGCGCAGGGCATTGTCGATCAGATTGCGGATCGCCCGTTTGAGAAGATTGGACCGCCCGTTGACGATCAATCGCGCGCTGTCCTCGAATTCCACCGGCGCGCCAACAACGCGAAAATCCTCGATCGCGCTGTCGACCAGCGCGGTCAGATCCAGCTTTTCCGACTGCGCATTGGGTCGTCCCAAACGGGCAAGCGAGAGGATATCGTCGAGCGTCTCGGTCATGCCGGAGATCGTCTCGACCATTCGCGCCCGTTCGCCTTCGTCGGAAACATTTTCGGCGTGGATGCGCAGGGCGGCGAGCGGTGTTCGCAGATCATGCCCTATTGCGCCCAGCATATGATCCTTCTCACCCAGCATCCCGGCAATCCGCACGCGCATCGCATTAAATGCGGAGATAAGGCTGGCTACATCGCGCGGTCCTTCGACAGCTACCGGTTCATTGGGGTCGGCGTCGGTAAAATCGCTGACCGCGCTCGTTAGCGACCGCAATGGCCGCGAAACCCGCCGCACGAACAGGAACAGGACCAGCATCAGGACGCCGTAGAGGACCACCGTCTGCGCGACGATCGAGGCAAGCGCGCCTATGCCGCCGGGCCTCATCCGCATCCAGCTGTTGAGCCACCTGCCATCTTCCAGCTGTACGGAAACGCGAAAAACCTGCGGTGGGCGGCGATTGTCGAAACGGCGTTCGCCCATCGGTCGGCCACGGCCTCGCGCATTTCGCAACTGGGCGATATCGGCCCGCCCGACCTCGACCCTTTGGACATGTATTCCGCTTGTTTCCAAGATCGTTGCCAACCTTAGTTCATATTCGGAGACACGTGGAAGGCCCTCCGCGCTGACGGCGCTCTGCGCGCCGACGCTCATCCTTCCGCCGCCTCGCCGATGCCTGCGACCATGGCGTACGCGCAGCGGTTCGCCCGCCGCCAGTCGTTCGGCCGCCGTAATTGTCCGCTCGACCACCGGGCCGGCCGCCTCGGCGAAACGCAGCCGCTCGCCCGCCCTGACGAGCATCGCGAAATTGATCGCCTGCGCCGCAAACAGCGCCAGCGCGACCAGCAACATCAGTTGGCCGAACAGGCTTTTGGGCAGCAGCTTCTTCACAATCGGGTAACGTCGGTCGCGAGCGTATAGCCGCCGCCCCACACCGTCTTGATCAGCTCCGGCGTTTTAGGATCGACCTCAATCTTGCGCCGCAAGCGACTGATCTGGTTGTCTATTGCCCGGTCGAATGCCCCGGCCTCCCGGCCCTGGGTAAGATCGAGCAACTGATCTCGCGTAAGCACTTGCTGCGGATGGGTGACTAATGCGAGCAGCAGCTGATACTCCCCCGTCGACAGGGCGACGGACACGCCGTCGCGATCGACAAGCGTGCGCTCCCCGGCCTTGAGGACCCAGTCCCCGAAACCGTAACTTTGCTGGTCGGGCGCACGCTGGCGCATGCCGCCATTGCCGGTGCGGCGCAGGATCACCTTGATCCGCGCCAGCAGCTCGCGCGGTGAAAAGGGTTTCACGACATAATCGTCCGCACCCATTTCCAGGCCGATGATCCGTTCGGTTTCTTCCGACTTCGCCGTCAGGAGGATTACCGGAATGTCACTCGTCTCGCGAATATGGCGCGTCAGGCTGAGGCCATCCTCGCCCGGCATCATGATATCGCAGATCACGCAATCGATGGCGTAGCCGGCCAGGTGTCGCCGCGCCGCTACGGCATCCGCTGCCTGGGTGACGCGATAGCCGTTCTTGCCCAGAAACGCGGCAAGCGGATCGCGGATGCTGCGCTCGTCTTCGACAAGCAGGAGGTGTGGGCGACTGGTCATGAAATCTGCATAGCGCGGCAGGGGCCCTTAAGCGATATGGCGGGCAACCGGCCAGGGAAGGCACCGGTTGCCCGCCAAACGCTGCGCGCCCCGATCAGGGAGGGGGTGGAGCGCACAGCAAGAGGCCGACGTAGCGCGACCTATTCGCCGCGCCGCTCGGCACGGCGGGCGGCGCGGGCCGCCCGGCGTTCTTCGCGTGTCACCGTGCCGTCGCCATCCGCATCGGCGCTGTTGAAACGCTCAACGGCCCGGGTTCCGAATTCCTCGCGGGTGATGCGACCATCGCCATTGGCGTCCGGATTGGAGCGGTTAGCGCGCCGCTGAGCGCGCCATTCGGTGCGGCGGGCCCGACGCTGCTCGCGCATCGCCGTCCGCTCGGCTTCGTCAATCTGTCCGTCGCTATTGGCATCCGCCCGGTCGAAACGAGCCAGAGCCGGAGCAAGGGCTTCGTCGCGGGTCACAACGCCATCGCCATTGGTGTCGAGCCGCTCCATGCGCGGCCCGTGCCCGCGGCGACCTCCGCGACGGCTCTCGCCGCCATGCCGGCCACGACGCTCACCGCGGTGCCGGCGGCGCTCGCTGCGCATCGCCTCGCGCTCGCTGGCATCGATCGCGCCGTCGCTGTTCGCATCGGCACGGGAAAAACGTTCGTCGAGGGACGTATTGAGTTCGGCGCGGGTCACATTGCCGTCGCCATTTTCATCGGCGCGCATGCCGCCCGGCTGGGCAAGAGCCGCGCCGGCAACGATAAGGGCGGCGGTTCCTACACCGATAGTCATAGTCTTTTTGGTGATCATCATGGGGATCTTCCTAGCTGTAAACGGTTCCATCCGGCGGACTTTTCCTCCGCCACGGCACAAAGGAATAGACGATGATTGTCGCAGAGATTTGCCGAATGGCGTGAAAAGTGTCGCAAATTGTCGCAAAGCTCTCTTTTCCCGGGGTTGACCGGAGCGCGCGCCTCGTCGACATCGCCCGCGATGCTCAGGGAACTGGACGAGAAGACCGGCGACGGTTCGCCGCGGCCCCCGCCGGGTCAGCCCTATCGGCGAACGCTGTTCGGCTGGGTGCGGTTCATCGTCTCACTGGCGATCCTGGCGATACTTGTGCGCAGCCTGGTTATCGCGCCCTTCAACATCCCGTCACGCTCGATGACGCCGACCATGCTGGTCGGAGACTATCTGTTCGTCGCGAAATGGCCCTATGGCTATTCGCGGTACAGCTTTCCCTTCGCGCCCGAATTCATCCACGGCAGGATCGGCAACGGCCGGCCGGACCGTGGCGAGATCGTCGTTTTCCGGTCCCCAGCGGTACCGGCCAGCAGCTACATAAAGCGCGTCATCGGATTGCCGGGAGACCGGGTACAGATGATCGCCGGAGAGTTACACCTTAACGGCGAAGCGGTTGCCCGCGAGACCGCCCCCGTTTTTGCCGAACCGGTGGACGATGCGGGCACCTGCGCCAGTGAACCGGGAAGCAACAGCCGGCTGGAAAGCGCAGATGACGGCTCGCTCGTCTGTTACACGCCGCGTTACCGGGAAACCCTGCCCGGCGGCCGAAGCTATCTGGTGCTCGATGCGGGCGACAGCACCGCCGATACAACCCAGGAATTCATCGTTCCCGCAGGCCATTATTTCCTGATGGGCGACGATCGCGATCGCAGCGCGGACAGCCGCTTTCCCGCCGTGCCGGGCGGTGGCATCGGATTCGTGCCCGAAGAGAATATTATTGGCCGGGCGCTGGTAATCTTCTGGTCGACCGACGGGTCGGCAAGCTGGATCAACCCGATCAGCTGGTTCAGCGCGACCCGATGGGACAGGATCGGCAGCGGGTTTTAATAGCGCTTGCGGCTCACCCTCGCTAAAGACCCACCCGATGAACGACAATCCAGAAACCTCGACCTGGCTGGCCGATACGCTTGGCCATACGCCGCATGACACCGCGATATTCGCCCGCGCCCTTACCCATCCGAGCATGGACGAGCCCGATTATCAGCGGCTCGAATTTCTCGGCGACCGGGTGCTCGGCCTGATCGTGTCGACCTGGCTTTACGAGCGGCATGAGAATGACCCCGAGGGCCAGCTCAACAGCCGGCTCGCCGCGCTCGTCTCGCGCAGCACCTGCGCCGCGATCGGCCGGGAGATCGGCGTTGCCGCGCATATCCGCCTCGGCAAACAGGCGCGCGACGATGGCAGCGCAGACAGCGACAATGTGCTCGGCGATGTCGTCGAAGCGCTGATCGGCGCGCTGTATCTCGATGGCAGCTTCGATACCGCCCGCTCCTTCGTCTACCGGCGCTGGGAAAGCCGGGTCGAAGAAATGGACCGCGCGCCGCAACATCCCAAGAGCGCGCTGCAGGAATGGGCCGCCGCCAATCGCTGCAAGCCGCCCGTCTATACGATCGCAGACCGCAGCGGCCCGGCCCATAATCCGCATTTCCGGATGCGCGTCGAAATTCCGAACCGCGACCATGCTGAGGCCGAAGGGTCCTCGAAACAGGAGGCCGAGAAAGCCGCCGCCAAGGCGCTGCTGGAGAAACTGAGTTGAGCGATATCAATAACCACCATTGCGGCTTCGTGGCCATTGTCGGCGCGCCCAATGCGGGCAAGTCGACGCTCGTCAACACGCTGATCGGCCAGAAGGTCGCGATAACCAGCGCCAAGGCGCAAACGACACGCACACGCCTTATGGGGATCCTTGTCGAAGACGATACCCAGATCGTGCTGATCGACACGCCCGGCATCTTCGCGCCAAAACGCCGGCTGGACCGGGCCATGGTCTCCGCCGCCTGGGGTGGCGCGGAGGGTGCCGACCTGATCGCGCTGATCATCGACGCAAAAGCAGGCCTCAAGGGCGGGATCGAGGCGATGGTGGAGAGCCTCAGAAAACGCCCCGAGCCCAAGCTGCTGGTCCTCAACAAGGTCGATATCGCAAAGAAGGACGAGCTGCTCCGCCTTGCCGCAGGGCTCAACGCGCTGCTCGACCCCGTGGACACATTTTTCGTTTCGGCTACGACCGGCGACGGCGTGGACGATCTTAAAAAGGCGCTGGTGGAAGCCATGCCCGAGGGCATGTGGCATTTCCCGGCGGACCAGGTGTCGGACGCCAGCCAGCGCCTGCTCGCCGCCGAAGTGACGCGCGAACAGCTTTATCATCAGCTGCGCAACGAACTGCCCTATGCCAGCGCCGTCGACACCGAGAGCTATACCGAACGCAAGGATGGGTCGGTCGAGATCCGCCAGCAAATCCTGGTCGCCCGGCCGACGCAAAAAGCCATCGTGCTCGGCAAGGGCGGCAGCCGCATCAAGGAAATCGGCCAGAAGTCCCGCGAGGAACTGGGCGAAATACTGGGCTGCAAGGTCCACCTGTTCCTGCACGTAAAGGTGAAACCCGACTGGGAAGAGGACCAGACGCTCTACCGGGACATCGGGCTCGATTGGGTGGAATAAATCAACTGGCGGTACCCAGCACCTCATCCACCCATCGCGGCACAAGCTCCCCTGCCCGCCCCATCCGGCTTTCCTCGAAAAAGATGCTGCCCTCGCTCGGGTCGAGATTGAGTTCCAGCGTTCGCGCGCCATAGTGCCGGGCGCTCTGCACAAAACCGGCGGCGGGATAGACGGCGCCCGAAGTGCCGATCGACACGAACAGGTCGCATGTGGCGATCGCGGCGTCGATTTCGTCCATCCGGTAGGGCATCTCCCCGAACCAGACGATATCGGGGCGGACATGGCCGCTCGTCTCGCAGGCCGGGCAAGGCGGCCCGCCGGCCATCTTTCCCTCGAACACATGCCGCGCGCCGCAGGCCAGGCACCAGCCGGATTTCAGCTCGCCATGCATATGCAGCAGCCGCTTCGCCCCGCCGCGCTCATGCAGGTCGTCGACATTCTGCGTCACGATGAGCAGCCTACCCTTCCATTCGGCATCCAGCCGACCCAGCGCCAGATGCGCCGGGTTGGGCTCGACCGCGCGGAGCTTTGCGCGGCGTTGATCGTAGAAATTCAGGACGAGATCGGGATTCCGCTGAAAGGCTTCGGGTGTTGCCACATCCTCGACCCGCTGCCCCTCCCACAGGCCGTCGGGCCCGCGAAAGGTCGGCACGCCGCTTTCGGCGGAAATGCCGGCCCCGGTCAGGACCACGATATCGCGGACATCCTTCATCGGGCTCTAGATACGGTTCCTCCAAAAATGAACAAGGGAGTCTGTCATGCCAGGCCGAATTCTGCCATTCCCCATCCAGAACGCGACGCCCCCTCAAATCGGATACTGACAAAGGCCCGGCCTTATGGGATGTGATGCGAACAGGATGCGAGAAGAGAGAAAATGAAACAGATCGGCATTATCGGCAGCGAAGGACGGATGGGCCGGACGATCGCCGCGCTTCTGGACGGTAGCGCCGGCCATGCGGGCGGAGTCGATGCGGGCGGCGATGTTGCCGGCCTGGCGGCCGGCAGCGATGTGCTCGTCGATTTCTCCGCGCCCGGCGCGCTGGAGGCCACCCTTGCCGCCGCGCGCACCGCGCAAACGCCCCTTGTTGTCGGCACGACCGGGCTGGCAGACAGCCATCATGCACTGATCGACGCGACCGCGAAGGACATCGCTATTCTCCAGGCCGCGAACACGTCGCTCGGCGTAAACCTGCTCGCCCATCTCGTGCGCGACGCCGCCGCGCGGCTCGGCACCGAATGGGATATCGAGATCGTCGAGATGCATCACCGGCACAAGGTCGACGCGCCGTCGGGAACCGCCCTGCTGCTCGGCGAAGCAGCGGCGGCGGGCCGCAAGACGACCCTCGGCGAAGTCGCCGAAGAAGGCCGGGCCGGGCTCGATTGCGCCCGCACGGAAGGTGCGATCGGTTTTGCGAGTTTGCGGGGCGGGTCGGTCGCCGGCGATCATCAGGTCGTCCTTGCCGCGGAAGGCGAACGCATCGAACTGGGTCACCGCGCCGAAAGCCGTGAAATCTTCGCCCGCGGGGCGATCAAGGCGGCCCTGTGGCTCGCCGACAAAGAGCCCGGACGGTATACGATGGGCGATGTGCTGGGGCTTTGATTGTCAGACCTTCGCTATGCTCAGGCACCGCACCGGCCCACACCCCTACCCGGCCTCCCACTCAGTATATTCTATGGGAGGCCGGGTGGGGGTGTGGGCCGATGCGGTGCTCAACCGACAGGTTGAATCTGACAGACATCTTGCGGCGATTTCCTGCGATGGAAATTCTGACAAATAGGACAACCGACGATGAAAAAAGCCGATATCTATGAACTCTTTCACCGGCTTTCCGAGAATAACCCCGAGCCCGAGACGGAGCTCAATTACGTCAATCCCTACACCCTGCTGGTCGCCGTTGCGCTCTCGGCGCAGGCCACGGATATCGGCGTAAACAAGGCGACGAAAAAACTGTTCGAACAGGTGACGACGCCCGAGCAGATGCTTGCGCTTGGCGAAGAAGGTCTGAAGGAACACATCAAGACGGTGGGCCTTTTCAACACCAAGGCGAAGAATGTCATCAAGGCCGCGGCCATGCTGGCCGAGGAGCATGGCGGCGAAGTGCCGCGCAATCGCGAGGCGCTCGAACGGCTGCCCGGCGTGGGCCGCAAGACGGCCAATGTGGTGCTCAACGAGGCCTTTGGTGAGCACACCATCGCCGTCGACACGCATATCTTCCGGGTTTCCAACCGCACAGGCCTCGCACCGGGCAAGACGCCTCTCGCCGTCGAACAGAAGCTCGAGAAGGTAACTCCGGACGATTTCAAACGGCATGCGCATCACTGGATACTCCTACACGGACGCTATATCTGCAAGGCGCGGACGCCGGAATGCTGGCGCTGCTCGATCTCCGAATTTTGTAACTTCAAGCCGAAAACGGGCGAACCCGCTGGCAAGCGGAAGAACGCTTAAACTGCCGTTCATCTGCCCGGCGCTATTCGGATAGTTCAAGGAGACAGTCATGCGCAGATCATTTCTTGCTTTTCCGGCAGCCGGAGCCGCAATCGCCATTGCCGCTCTCGCTATCCCGGCCGCCTCTTCCGCGGAAGACGAGCTGCCCCGCTGGCAACAGGCGCGGGAGACCGGCGAACCGGTCAGCTGCATCCCGCTCAGCCGGATTCGCAACACGCGCGTTCATGACGACCGCACGATCGATTTTCACATGAATGGCGGAGAGATTTACCGGAACACGCTGCCCCATCGCTGCAGCGGCCTGGGGTTCGAGGAGAGCTTTTCCTACGAAACGTCGCTGAGCCGGCTGTGCTCGACGGATATCATCACTGTGGTCCGCACGGGCGGCGGCGGAATGAGCGGCCCGAGTTGCGGCCTCGGCCAGTTCCAGCCGATCGAACTCCCCGAACGCGACTGAACCCGCTGACCTGAGATCGGGCAAAAACAGGCTGGCAGGCCCGAACACTTCCTGCTAGGCGCTCTGCGCACGCACCCGTAGCTCAGCTGGATAGAGCGCTGCCCTCCGAAGGCAGAGGCCAGAGGTTCGAATCCTCTCGGGTGCGCCAGCTTTTCCGCTCCTTCCGCCGAGAACAGGAATCCGGATCGCCCCAAAATCCGCTCCCCATCAGGTCAGCCTGATGGAAACTCCGCCATCCGCGGTCATGGCGCTACCCGTTACGAAGCTTGCACGGTCCGACAGCAGGAACAGCGCCGACTGGGCGATCTCTTCGGGTTCCGCCATCCGCCCGAGCGGGTGAAGGCTGGCGATGGTTTCATGAACGTCCGGATCTTCGCCGGCCATGGCGGTTCTTGTGCCGCCGGGGAGCAGCGCGTTCACCCGCACTTTTTCAGGCCCGTGTTCGGCGGCCAGCGCGTAGGCCAGGCCGATAAGGCCCGCTTTCGATGCCGCATAGGCCCCCATCCCCGGCATGCCCGCATTGGCATGGCCGACAAAGGAGGAGGTAAACAGGATCGAACCGCCCCCCGCCGCGGCCATGGCGGTGATCTGGTGTTTGGCGGCGAAAAAGGCGCTTGTCAGATTCGTCGCGAGAACAAGGTTCCAGTTGGCAGCCTCCATAGCGGGAACGGAGGCGATTTCGCCCATGATCCCGGCATTATTGAACGCACCGTCAAGCCGGCCGAAGGTATCGACAGCAAGGTCGACCAGCGCCTTTGAATAGGAATCTTCCGTCACATCGCCCGCCAGAGAGACGGCGGAACCACCCTCCGCCCGGATCCGCGCGACCAGGGCATCGAGTTCGGCTTCGCGGCGTGCACCAAGCACGACGTTCGCGCCTTCGCTGGCGAACAGCAACGCCGCAGCGGCGCCTATGCCGCTGCTGGCCCCGGTGATGATGATCGATTTATCAGAAAGCTGCATGTCGGCCTGTTCCCTTTTTCCACTATGTCTGGGGGCCGGATGGCAGCGAACCGGATGGAAGAAACTCCGTTTATTGCTCTCGAAACAAAACATGCCGGCGCGGAAATTGCGCGAACCGTAAAGCGGGATTCGGGTCGCCGATCCTTGCGTTAAACAGATTGCATTTGTCCTTTGGCTTTCGGTAATGCCATTACAATCGCATCGTCCCGAGAAAGAGAAACGCTCCATGAAAACCCGTGCCGCCGTGGCCTTCGAGCCGAAGAAGCCACTCGAAATTGTCGAACTGGATCTGGAAGGACCCAAGGCCAGCGAGGTTCTTGTCGAGATCATGGCGACCGGCATCTGCCATACCGACGCCTATACGCTGGACGGTCTGGACAGCGAGGGGCTGTTTCCCTCCGTTCTCGGGCATGAGGGCGCAGGCATCGTCCGCGAGGTCGGCGCGGGCGTCACATCCGTCGCGCCCGGCGATCACGTTATCCCGCTCTACACACCCGAATGCCGCCAGTGCAAAAGCTGCCTCTCCGGCAAGACCAACCTGTGCACGGCGATCCGCGCAACCCAGGGCCAGGGGCTCATGCCCGACGGGACCAGCCGGTTCAGCTACAAGGGCCAGACGATCCACCACTATATGGGCTGCTCGACCTTCTCCAACTTCACCGTGCTGCCCGAAATCGCGGTCGCGAAAATCCGCGAGGACGCACCGTTCGAGACGAGCTGCTATATCGGCTGCGGCGTGACGACGGGCGTTGGCGCGGTCACCAACACGGCGAAGGTGGAGCCGGGCGCGAATGTGATCGTGTTCGGGTTGGGCGGAATCGGCCTCAATGTGCTGCAGGGCGCGAAGATGGTGGGCGCGGACAAGATCATCGGCGTCGATATCAACGACGATCGCGAGGAATGGGGCCGCAAGTTCGGCATGACCCACTTCGTCAATCCGGCAAAAGTGGATGGCGATATCGTCCAGTTTCTCGTCGAGCTGACCGATGGCGGCGCGGACTACACCTTCGATTGCACCGGCAACACCGATGTCATGCGCCAGGCGCTGGAAGCCTGCCACCGGGGCTGGGGCGAAAGCATCATCATCGGCGTGGCCGAGGCCGGCAAGGAAATCGCCACGCGGCCGTTCCAGCTCGTCACCGGGCGGGTCTGGAAAGGCACAGCCTTTGGCGGCGCGCGCGGCCGGACCGATGTGCCCAAAATTGTCGACTGGTACATGAACGGGAAGATTGCCATCGATCCGATGATCACCCACACATTGAGCCTCGAGGAGATCAACAAGGGATTCGATCTGATGCATGCGGGCGAAAGCATCCGCAGCGTCGTGGTCTATTAGAAACAGCATTTACCCCAAGGAGAAATATCTATGTTTTCACATGTAATGCTCGGCGCCGACGATATGGATGCGTCCAAGAAATTCTACGACGCGGCGTTCCAGGCGCTGGGCGGCCGCGAAGGCATTGTCGATCCCAAGGGCCGGGTGATGTATATTCACAATGGCGGCATTTTCATGCTGAGCCAGCCTATCGACGGCGAGCCAGCCAGTTGCGGCAATGGCTCGACGATCGGATTCGCTGCGGAAAACCCGGAACAGGCCGACGCCTGGCACAAGGCCGGTCTCGACAATGGCGGCACAGCGATCGAGGATCCTCCCGGCGTGCGCGAGAATAACGGCATGAAGCTTTACCTCGCCTATCTGCGCGACCCCGCCGGCAACAAGGTGTGCGCGATGCACCGGATGGGCTGAGCCCCGAAAGAAACCGGCTGGCATTTCGCGCCTGATCGGCTAGCTTCCACCCCGTGACGAACGACCGCACAAAAGGCGGCGACGAACAGGGGGTGGAAGATGGCCGAAGGCGCCAACGACAAAGACTATGCCACAGGCGAGAATGAGCGGGGCTATTGGCGCGCCAATATCCGCCTGCTCGTCACGCTGATGAGCATCTGGTTTCTCGTGTCCTTCGGCGCAGGCATCCTGTTTCGCGATTTCCTCGACCAGTGGAGCCTTGGCGGATATCCGCTGGGCTTCTGGTTCGCGCAGCAGGGTTCGATCTACGTCTTCATCGCGCTGATCGTGATTTACGTCCGCCAGATGCGGAAGATCGAAAAGCGGTTCGGGTTGGACGGCGAATGACCACCCAGACCCTGATCTATCTCTTCGTCGGCGCGTCCTTCGCGCTCTATATCGGCATCGCCATCTGGTCCCGCGCGGCGTCTACGTCCGAATTCTACGTCGCCGACGGCCATGTGAACCCGATCGTCAACGGCATGGCGACCGCAGCCGACTGGATGAGCGCAGCAAGCTTCATCTCCATGGCCGGGCTGATCGCCTTTCTCGGCTATGACGGCAGCGTCTATCTGATGGGCTGGACGGGCGGCTATGTGATGCTCGCGCTTCTTCTAGCCCCCTATCTGCGCCAGTTCGGCCAATATACCGTCCCCGATTTCATCGGTGCGCGATACTATTCCAAGGCCGCCCGTGTCGTCGCGGTCATCTGTCTCATTTTCATCAGCTTCACATATATCGCCGGTCAGATGCGCGGCGTCGGCATCGTCTTTTCGCGCTTCCTGGAGGTGCCCGTCGATCTCGGCGTGATCATCGGCATGGGCATCGTGTTCGTCTATGCCGTGCTCGGCGGGATGAAGGGCATAACCTATACCCAGGTCGCGCAATATTGCGTGCTGATCTTCGCCTATATGGTGCCCGCTTTCTTCATCAGCTTTCTGGTGACCGGCAACCCCATGCCGCAGGTCGGGCTGGGCAGCCAAGTCGCCGACGGATCGGGCATGTATGTGCTCCAGAAACTGGACAGCACGCTGACCGATCTCGGCTTCACCGCCTATACCGACGGTTCGAAATCGATGATCGACATTTTCTGCATCACGGCTGCACTAATGATCGGTACGGCCGGCCTGCCGCATGTCATCGTCCGTTTCTTCACCGTGCCAAGCGCGCGGGATGCCCGCAAATCGGCTGGCTGGGCGCTGGTTTTCATTGCGCTTCTCTACACGACCGCGCCTGCGGTCGGCGCCTTTGCCCGGATCAATTTCATCGATACGGTGAATGAAACGCCCTATGCCGAAGCTCCTGAATGGCTGACCAATTGGGAAAGCAACGACCTTATCGCGTTCAACGACCGCAATGGCGACGGGGTGATGCAATATCGCGCGGGCGACGCCTTTGCCGGTGCGCCCGCCTTTACCGAGGAGCGCGGCGCATCGGGCGAGAGGCTGGTGTCCAACGATCCGGCCCAGGGCGAAAACGAGGTCTATGTCGATCGCGACATCATGGTGCTCGCCAATCCGGAAATCGCGAACCTGCCGGGTTGGGTGATCGCGCTCGTCGCGGCGGGCGGCCTGGCCGCTGCGCTTTCCACGGCGGCAGGGCTGCTCCTCGTGATCTCCTCCTCGATCAGCCATGATCTGCTCAAACAGACCTTCCGCCCGCAGATTACCGAGAAAGGCGAGCTGATGGCCGCGCGTATTGCGGCCACTGCCGCGATCCTCGTCGCCGGCTATCTCGGCATCTATCCGCCCGGCTTCGTGGCGCAGGTCGTCGCCTTCGCATTCGGTCTGGCGGCTGCTTCGCTCTTCCCGGCCATCTTCATGGGCATCTTCTCGAAGCGGATGAACAAGCATGGCGCGATCGCCGGGATGCTGAGCGGCCTCGCCTTTACCTTCCTCTACATCGCCTATTTCAAGCTGTGGAATCCGGATGCCAATGTCGCGGCCAACTGGTGGTTCGGCATCTCGCCCGAGGGGATCGGCGTGATCGGCATGCTGCTCAATTTCGCTGTTGCGATTGGTGTTGCTTCCTTCACCAAATCGCCGCCGCTCGAGATTCGCCGGCTAGTCGATTCAATCCGCGTGCCGCGCGGGGCAAGAGACACGCAAATATGACATATGATTTCGACGCATGGCGGGCGCGCTCGCCCTATTATGACGAAAGCCATGACGCGCTGGCCGAAAGCGTCCGCCGCTTCGTGGAACGCGAGGTCGAACCGCATATCGATCAGTGGGAAGCGGATCGTCAGCTCCCCCGCGAATTGCACAAGAAGGCCTCTGAAGCCGGTATATTGGGACTCAACTATCCGGAGGAATTTGGCGGTCATTCGGAAGGCTTCGATATTTTTCACGGCATGGTGGTAACCAACGAACTGGCCCGCGTGGGTGCCGGCGGCCTTGGCGCTTCCCTGATGACGCACGGTATCGGCCTGCCGCCGATCCTGGCCATCGGCTCGGACGAGATGAAAAAGCAGATCGCCCCTCCTGTCCTTGCCGGAGACAAGATCATCGCGCTCGGCATTACCGAGCCGTCCGGCGGGTCCGACGTCGCCAATCTCCAAACCCGCGCCGTCCGCGACCGCGACGATTATATCGTCAACGGCCAGAAGATGTTCATCACCTCCGGCGTGCGCTGCGATTATATGACTACCGCCGTGCGCACAGGCGGCGACGGCGCGGGAGGTATTTCGCTGCTTCTGATCGAGATGGACAGACCCGGCGTCAGCCGCACCGCTCTGGAAAAAATGGGCTGGCACTGCTCGGACACTGCCGCCATCTATTTCGACGATGTCCGCGTACCTGCCGAAAATCTGATCGGGCAGGAAAATGGCGGCTTTATCGGCATCATGCGCAACTTCAATCGCGAGCGACTGGGCCTGGCCATGGGCTGCTGTGCCTTTGCGCGCGTGTGCCTGGAAGAAGCAGCCGACTGGGCCCGCGAGCGCAAAACCTTCGGCAAGCCGCTGGCTGGGCACCAGGTGATCCGCGTGAAGCTCGCCGATATGGCAAGGCGGATCGGCGCGACCCAGGCCTGGGTCGATCAATGTGCCTGGGCCGAGCAGGAAGGCAAAGGCCAACCCGCCGATTTCGCGATGCTCAAGGTGCAGGCCACCGAGATGCTCGAACGGGTTGCGCGCGATGCCGCGCAGGTGCTTGGCGGCGCTTCCTATCTTCAGGGATCCAAGGTTGAACGCATCTATCGGGAGGTCCGCGTCAATGCGATCGGCGGCGGATCTGAAGAGATCATGCTCGATCTCGCTGGGCGGCAGCTGTTCGGCGGGAACCGTTAGGCAGCCCAGAGCAGCGGTTTCGCGATCATCAGCCAGAAAACCCCGAGCAGCGCGATAAAGGCTGGCCAGCCGAGGATGAACCAGAGCCGCATTGCACGGTGATAGTCGGTGCCCAGCGGACTGCCCGTTTCCGCCGCCGTCTGCGCCAGCCGCTGTGCCCTAATCTGCAAGCCCACAACCGGTGCCCAGCAGGCAAAGGCGATCGCATAGAGCAGATAGGTGACAAGCAGCCAGCTCTCGGTCAGCGAATAGCCGGCCAGATAGACAAGTGCGACACCGCTGACGGGCTGCACCACGCCGCTCGTGCCGGTAAAAATCCAGTCGGCGCGGACGACCATCCGTCCGACACTGGCAATTGTCGCCGGATCTCGGGTCAGATGGGCGTTGAGCAGGTACCAGGCGGTCCCAGCCCCGAAGCCGAACAGGATCGTGGAGCTGAGAATATGCACCCATTTGACGAGCAGGTAAGGATCCATCAGCGCCGGTCTCCAATCGCACCATGGATGAGGATGGCGACAAGGATGGGAATATTCTTGAGCAGCGGGCCCAGCGGGTCGAGCCAGAGATGGGGAAGCGCGAAGCCAATCACGAGCGTATAGCCAAACACCATCACCAGCTGCGCAAGCGTGGACCAGCGCGCATGCCGGTCCAGAATCAGCAGGGCCGCAATCCCGAGATCGAGCGCGCTGCCACCGATTCGAAGCGGGTCAGCCAGAGATGCCGGCCAGCCAAGCGAACGCACAAGCTCATCCGCCTGTGCCGCTCCATGGAAAAAACCGAGCAACGCAGACGTGACCCACATCAGCACCAACACGGCTTTCAGGGCCGGCGCGAGAAAGAACAGCCGCGCGTGCCAGCGGTCCTGCACCTGGGCAGGCCGGTCGCGCAGCGCCGTTTCAAGGTTGCGCGGTTCAAAACCGACCGCGCTTGCGAACGCCTTGCTGTCCCCGGCATTGCCGACGACCATCTGGACCAGGCTGTTGGTCGCGATTGGCCCATTTCCCAGCAGGTCGCCCATCCGGCCGAACAGGCCCATGACCGGCATCGGGATCGAAGCGAAGCGCGCGCGCCCAAAGCCCAGCCATGCGCGATACCGCGCAAGCATCTCGCGCAGGTCCATCGTCTGCGGCCCCACAGGCTCAAGCGTCCGTTCAGCAAAACCATCGTCTTCGCAGGCGATGCGGACCGCCCGGGCAAGATCGCGAACATGGATCGGCGTAAAGGGAAAATCGCCCTTGCCCGGTATCGGTACACAGGCGGGCAGGCCGGCCATGCCGCGCATCAGCGATGTGCCGCCATAGCTGCCATCGCCATAGACCAGCGACGGCCGCAGGATCGTCCAGCCAAGGCCTGACGAGCGCAGAACCGCCTCCCCGTCGAGTTTGGACCTCGCATAGTCGGTCGGCACATCCGGCCGCGCGCTGATCGCCGACAGGAGGACAGCGCGCCTGACCCCCGCGTGCACCGCGGCGGCGTACAGCGCTTTCGGCATCGCTTCATGCACTGCGGACATGGCCCGCCCCCGGAGCAGCCCGGCGGCATTCACGATAAGGTCTATGCCTTGCAGATGCGACGCCCAATCGGCCTCGTTCAGCGCGGTAGCCAGATCCATCCCGACAAATTCCGCGCCGGGAAAGGCCTCGGCCAGGCCGTCAATCTTCCGGACGATGGCAACCGCCTCATGCCCGTGAGCGAGCATTTCAGACAGCAGGTGCCGCCCGATAAAGCCGTTCGCGCCCAGTAGCATGATCCGCATGAAGTCCCCCCTCGGCCTTGTCTGCTAGCATTGTCGCCATTCGCGGTCACCCGGTTCTAGCCGTTTTTGGTGGAGCGGAGCATCGCCGAAATGTTAATCTTTGTTCTGGAAAAGCTCCGGGTTTGGAGTATGTTTCCCGAAAAGATCGACCGTACAGGCTACAGGAAAGGTGGAGCCGTAATGGGAAAGGGTCGCATTTCCCGTTCGATGGCGCCAAAAAAACTTAGTAAACTACTGACACACCGCGATGGATAGTTTAGATTTAATCTATCGGTTTCATTGCGCGAGATGTAATTTCATTGCTCCAAAATGGAACATTCAGGGGCAAAGCGAGTATCTGGGACGGGGAAAAAGGCATCACGTGAACCCATGAGTGCACAACAATTATCCGAACTATCCGAAGGCCAGATATCCTGTTTGCGGCTGGTGGCGCGCGGGATGTCCTCCAAGGAAATTGCCCGTGCAACCGGCCTTTCACACTATACCGTCGATACATATATCAAACGCGCACTACCGGTCGTCGGCGCCAGCAATCGGCGCGATGCGGCACGTATTGTCGTTAGATCAGAGCAGTCCCAAAAAATAGGGTCCCCACCGGAATCGGTTGTTTTCCAGTCCGATTCGGCCATTCTCAACCCCGCAACGTCTCACCGGAGCTCGAACGCAACGCTCAGCAGCGTGTTCGACCTCCCGAAGATCGGAGGAGGGGTAAATGACCTAGCATGGGTCGAAAGACATTATGCCATCATCAAAGTCGCAGCTCTCGGCTTCAGCGTCATATTGGCGATCACGCTCGCTTCAGCCGGTATTCTCTGGGTCTTTGAATAAACCTGAATAAGCCAAAAAATTCAGCAGCAATTAGACACGGCCCGGCGGCCGGGTAGGAGGAAACATGTATCAATTCGACACGGCATCCATTCCTGTTCTTCAGGAAGATTCAAAAGCAGCGATCGCAGCAGCCGATGACGCGCTTCTGACCAATTCCGTTCTTCTGACGACGATATTGCAGACCGCCAAGACCGCCGACCTGCCGATCAACATCACGCAGGATCTGTACGGCAACATGATCGAAGGTTCGGTCAAATTGCTGGAAGGTCGCGAGCAGCTGCGCAAATCGATCCGCATGATGCACAGCATCGCCCGCCACCATCCGGAATCTCCCAAAATGGTCGGTTGCCCCCTTCCTCCCATGGCAGAGAGTCCAGTCGTCCCAACAAAACGCAAATCTCGTGAAACGGCATAACGATGCATGCCATCACCGGGTAGGTTGACCGGTGATGGCTGGCATGGTCGATCTCTAGAATGGCACTAGTATATCTCTTTTGGGCACTGGCGATCCTGTGTTGCGGCTATGGTGCCTACTTCGGCGGCCGTGAGGGTCGGCGGGTTACGTCTCTCTATATGGGCGGCGTCCTGCTCACCATGCCCGCACAATTGCTTCAGCAATATTTGGGCGGTGCTATTTGGCCAATAATCACGGTCGATCTGCTGCTTTTGGTCGGACTCTATTGGGTTTCGATGCGCACCGATCGCTATTGGCCTCTTTGGGTGACCGGGTTCCATATGATCACGATGACAGCCCATCTGGCAGCACTTCTGGCACCGACCTTCCCCGCCCGCATCTATTTTGGGCTCACGACGGTTTGGACCATTCCGCTGTTGCTGGTCATCCTCGTGGGTGTCACCCTCGATCGACAAGCAGGTCTGGCAGATCATGACACCGCCTGAAAATATCACGCCCAGACAAGCTGGAGGTCCATCCTGCTTGCCGCCCGGGGACACCGACCGCAATCATGATGAAACCGAACCCACGGCAGAGAACGGCAATCCGGACTCCCAACGAACTGTCCTGCGCAACCCCAACCATCTGTGCGGTGAAGGCGCGGCGTTCATCAAAACGTATCTGAGAGCTCGGCGCGACCGCGAATGGCAATTCCCCCGGGGTCTCTTTTCCGATCCCGCCTGGGATATCCTGCTCGATCTCTACGCCGCGAAATCCGAAGAGCGCAAGGTGACCATATGGGATGCGTGCCAGGCGGCATCCGTGCCCAAGACCTCGGGAATGCGGTGGCTCAGGATTCTGGAATCGCGCCATCTGGTGGAACGCGAAGGGGATATAGACGACCAGAAAAACACAACGGTTACGCTCACCCGCGACGCCATCGCCGGCATGAACCGCTGGCTTGACCGGATTCACCCGATGCCCGCGACCGACCAGCCTGCCGGATAGGAAATCGCAAGCCCCCAATGGGACGGCGCGTCGGGTTTGCCCGAAATCAAACCGGATTTTATGCTGGCAGTTTCACCAATCTGCATCCAACGGACTACACCGTTGGTGCCAGAAGAGGACTCGTATAATCCCACTATATAATTGATATATTTACATATATATGATTCGAACTTGCGTATGGCCCCCAATATGGCCCCCAATGTTCTAAGGATGCACTATCTGGCACGATTGTAAAACGTTCCGAACAGGATACTGACAGCTGCCAATTCCATTCGTGTCCATATTGCCTTATCGCCATGATATCATGGCGATTCAGAATAAGAAGCGCGCAGCGTCATTGCCCAAGGCAGTTCGAGAAAAATTGGCACTTTGCCACGATCGACCTAGCCAAGTTATATTTTTGGACATCGAAACCACTGGTTTAAGCCACTACTATGACGAGATTACCATCGTTGGCTGGACGCTTGGCGGGCGATCTGGGACGTTCATTAAGGGTGATAATCCGACGCCAATGTTAAATGCGATTGGAAGTGCGGTCGCACTCGTAACATTTAATGGAATTCGATTCGATGCGAAGTTCCTGGTGCAGGAATTCCCGAAAATTGAGCTACCAGCGACGCATGTTGATCTGATGTATTTATGTCGCCGAGTTGGTCTGCAAGGTGGGCAAAAGGCTATTGAGCAGGAACTGGGCATCGATTTTCGCCAGGATATCCAAGGTGTCGATGGCTTCGCAGCAGTGTTACTCTGGCACCAATATCTGAGAGGCGAGCTGGACGCACTCCGCACTCTCATTACCTATAATCGGGCGGATATTGCTGCAATGGGAGCGCTTTTCGATCATGCCCTGAGAAGGTTGGGTTTCGAGGCGGATCTCCTAAGCGATCCAATTGAGTTTGTGGAATGGTCCGCCCCGCCGGATAGGCATTCTTTGCCAACAATAAAAAAGGCGCCTCATAGTGAGTCGGCGCGGATGCCAACATTTCGCGAATTGTTCAGTGGTTCCAAGGCCGAATCCGCGAAAATTGTTGGGATCGATCTAACCGGTTCAGAAAAGCGTCCATCAGGTTGGTGCAATCTAACCGGTCATCACGCTGAGACCAAAACGTTATCAAGCGATGAGGCAATCATCGCTGAAACTATTGCTGCCGATCCCGAGTTCGTTTCGATAGATTCTCCGCTTTGTCTCCCGACCGGTCGAGTTTCCGTTTTTGACGACGACCCAGGCCGCGACGAATACGGGATCATGAGGATCTGCGAACGCGAGCTGAAACGCAGGGGTGTCAACGTCTATCCTTGTCTGCTTCCGAGCATGCAGAAGCTTACAGCCCGGGGTATCAAACTGGCCGATGAGTTTCGCAAAATGGGTTTGCCGGTGATCGAGAGTTACCCTGGCGCAGCTCAGGACATCATGAGAATTCCCCGCAAAGGGGCGGGTGTAGAATGGCTCAAGCTAGGGTTAAGCGAGTTTGGCATCAGCGGTCGCTATGTGGACCAACACGTGACCCATGATGAACTTGATGCAATTACGTCTGCGCTCGTCGGGACTTTCCACCTTGCTGGCTTGTCCGAGGGGCTAGGCACAGAAACCGAGCCGCCGCTGATAATCCCGCGCCTTCAGCGAGAGGATCGACCTCTAGTGATTGGAGTGAGTGGGCCGATCGCAGCAGGGAAGACGACACTTGCGAAAGGCCTTGAAGACCTCGGATTCGCTTATACGCGCTTTAGCCTAGTGATCGACAACCTGTTGCGAGAGCGTGACCTACCTGTGGATCGAAAGCATCGACAAGAGATGGGAGCCGAGATTAACCGCACTGGACGTCAACGGCAATTGGCGGAAATGACGATTGCGAGAGTCTCTACGGCCAAGCGGATTGTGGTGGACGGGTTGAGGTTCCCAGAGGACCACGCCTTTTTGAAAGAGTATTTTGGTTATCGTTTCTTCCACATATTCGTCGACGCTGACGAGGGAAACAGGCGAAGTCGCTACTTCCTGCGAGACGAAGGGAGGGCAAACGTTGGTCGATCAGCTTTCGATGACGCTTCGGCCTCAGAAGTGGAGCAGAAAGTTTCGAAAATGCGACCGCTCGCAGATCACACCGTATTCAACAATGGACTTGAACGGGATATGCTCACAGACGTGAATCGATTACTAAGCGCATTTGAAGCGGAGACATAGATGCCCGTATCCATTGTCATTGGTGGCCAGTTTGGCTCGGAAGGCAAGGGGAAAGTATCTCTTGAACTGGTCCGAATGGCGAATGCGGCACGCGTGGCCGTTGTAAGGGTTGGTGGTCCAAATTCCGGCCATACAGCATATGATCGATCAGGGCAGAAATTTGTTCTTAGGCAGCTGCCTGCGGGTGCAGTCGACCTCAATGTCGACGTTGTGTTCCCTGCCGGATCATTCATCGATCTTGATGTGCTTCAAGATGAGATCGAACTCCTCGACTACCCACGCGATCGAATTTTCATAAGCCCTTACGCGAATATCATCACTCATGCGCAGAAGGCCTGGGAAGTCGACGCAGGTCTAGTTTCAGGCATTGGGTCAACCGGGAGCGGTGTTGGAGCCGCTATCATGGCTTCGGTCGCTCGCGAAGCGGCAAACTTCCCTCTCCAAAGGCATGATGCTCAGCATTGTGAACCGTTGGAACAGTATCTCTGCGACACAACGGCGAAAATGCGTCAATGGTTGAGCGATGACGCTCGAGTTGTAATTGAAGGAACTCAAGGATTTGGTCTATCGCTCTATGATGGCGGGTATTGGCCGAAGGCAACTTCACGATGTACGACCGCAGCGTCGGCTCTCACTGAGGCCGGACTAAGTCCGATCGATGTAGATGAGGTCGTTCTCGTTTTACGATCATTCCCTATTAGAGTTGCTGGGATGTCCGGTCCGTTGCCTAATGAGACAACTTGGGAAGATATTGCGAAGTCAGCTGGCATTGAACGAAACATACGCGAGTTCACAACTGTCACCAAGAATCTGCGTCGCGTGGGAGAGTTTGATCCCGAAGTAGTGAAGGCTGCAATTGCCGCTAACAACCCAACAATTTTGGTTTTAAACCACCTAGATTATGTCTCAGCGTCTGCATCTAGGGTGGAGGTGCTTGAATCCCTCCGCGAGATGGAACAGAGTTTGGGGAGAAGATTTGACTATTTGGGATTTTCTCCGATCGATATGGTCGCTCGGGACGCTAACCTTGTCCAAATCTGAATCTGAGCGGGAGCTGATATCCCGAGAGCGAGGCAAGCGATTAGCGAACGGCTGGCGAGCAAAGCCAAAATCTTTGCCGATTCCGGATACGCTTTTGTCGTCGGAAGATATTCAAACCGTTGTGAAGGCGACGGGCGCAATTTCTCCGTTCTATGTCGGAGGGGGCAGAGAATCCCGCCTCAAGAAAGCCGCCTATGAAGGCCGTATCGGATCGAAGGCCTACATTTACAGGACGCATCACCAGCCGGATGTAATATTCGATGCTGAAAGGGATGATGTTCTCAAAGTGCCTAGTAACAGCATCGTTTTTGTAGAGTCTGATATCGATTTTCGATTGCCAGACTTCCTCGCTCTTCGGTTCAACCTTCAGATCAAGCACGTACATCGAGGGCTTTTGCTGGGGACAGGCCCTCTGGTCGATCCTGGTTATTGGGGAAAGCTCTGTATCCCTTTGCACAATCTGACTGACCAAGATTATGAAATTGAGAAATCCGAAGGCCTTATTTGGATCGAATTTACGAAAACAACTCTTCCTACTAAAGAGAAAGACAAGGGCAGGGTTCCTTTGGGGTCTAGTTCCGATCCCGATGACGGTCACTGGGAAATCAAGGAGTTCCTTGATAGGGTTTCGGTTTTATCAAGTGGAGCTAGGATACCAATACGTAGCTCTATTTCTGAAGCTATGCGGGAAGCGGCTCTCAATGCCTCCGAAGCCAAGCGGAGTGCTGAAGAATCCAAAAGTGCAGTGGGCCGAGTTAGCACAGTTGTACAGGGTAGCCTTCTTGCGGGGCTCGTCGGCGTTTTCGTGCTAACTTGGAGTTACTATTCGGATATCGCGGCTCATTTGGAAGATACGCTTCCGAGAATTGAGCAAGTAGATGACAGGCTGGAAGATCATCTGGAGTTTGTCGAAGGGGACTCGACAACCCCTCCTGAGAGAGAAGAAAGCTTAGCTGCTTTGCGCCGGAAAGTTGAGGAACAAGAACTTCAAATCAATGAGATCCGCTCCGAAATTCGTCAAATCCGCGAATAACATTTCTCATTAAATGTCGAGGGAGGCACCTTTCTCTCTCAACCAATTTTTCCGTTGCCTGAAGTTTGGCAGTACCTTGTCAACCTCATTCCAGAATGCATCGGAATGGTCGCGATACCGCAAGTGGCAGAGCTCGTGCACCACGATATAATCAATGACGGTTTGCGGAGCCATCAGCGTTTTCCAGTGGAAATTGAGTGCTCCTCCCGTGCCGCATGATGCCCAGTGATACCCTAGTTCCTTCACAGCGATTTCACCGGCAGAGACGCCAACCTTTGGCGCAAAGTGAGCGACCCTCTCGCCAAAGATTTTTCTCCCTTTCTCCATATAGAAGTCCCGAAAGGCCTTTCGCGCTCCCGCTTCCCCGGCATCCGCAGCGAACTTTTCGCAAAGCTCCCAGCGCCCATTTTTCAAGGTAAGCGGTGCCTTGGCACTGTCGACAAATCTAAGTCGATACGAGCGGCCAAGATAAGCAAAGCCCTGCCCCTGGGCGATGGGTCTCGTCCGTCTGCTGGAATTCAAGCTTTCCCACTCGGCGAGCGATCGATGGACCCAGAGCGCTCGATCAGCGACCGCTTGGCGGACCCTTCCATCGTCAATTTCGTTTGGCGCTCGCACGATAACGTCGCCGGACCGCTCGATCACGATATCGGCTGTTTTCCTGTCGCCGCGAATGAGCGTAAACTCGATGTCCTGCGCGCACATCTTCATGACCGCAACAACTCCGAGTGACGTTTCTCCGCGAGCTTGGTTAGCTCAACTGCAATCCTCTGGTGATTGTCTTGCACTGGAGCAATTCCAGACACCATGACCTCCGTATCAATGTCTGCTCTCAATCGGCGGACCTGGTCGGGCTTTCTCCAGAAATCGACGATCGTGATCGCCTCGCGAGTAATTTCGACGATGCGCGCCGCCAGTGCATCAAGAAGAACCGCGTCTTCATTGGAGAGCGTCATACCGTCGCCGATCAGGTCGAAGAGGTTCGCCCGGAACACCTGGACTTCGGCGGGTTGCTCGGTACCTTCGTCCCCTCGACCGACCCTAATTTCTGCCCGCAGCTCTTCGTAATGCTCTGCCAGGGCTTTCCAGTCGTCGCCATGCTTAGCGATCAAAGTGTCAAGCTTTTCGCTCATTCGCTTGAAGAAGGCAGGGTCTTCGTCGAAGTGAATAGTGCAGTGTTTGCGGATGGCGTGCTCCATCTCGCTCGCCTTCGCCCGCGTACTAGTCCCAGCATGCCCGGTGACATGATCGACAAACTCTGGATCAAGCAGTTCAATTGGCGGAATTTGCGGATCGATACCCAGCTCGATGAGGTGGTGGTTGATCAGCGCCGCAACCTTTTCGCCGACCCCTGCGAAGTTGATCGAGTCATCCTTGTAGCGCTCTTTTGCCATGCGCATCAGATACCCTAGCCGTCTGGCCGGGCCGCGATACTCATGCGCTGCCGAACCCGGCAAAATCAGGTCGAGGCTCATCAGAAATTTCTTCAGGAACACTTCGAAGTCGGCCCGAGCCTTGATGTTCTCCAGCGCATCGACCGTCTTGTGAATGACAGCGGCCTCTTCGTTGAGACCAGCCAACGACGCTGTCAGAAAGCGCTCGATCTCGTTCACGCCCAGAGCCTGGAAATGCTGGAGCAAGCGGCGGTACCGCTCTTCTAGGATCGGCAACTCCGAACTGATATTCTGCAATCCCGCCTGCAGGTCTTCGAGTTCTTCGTCCGCGTAAATTTTGAGCGCATCGGTCAGGTGATTGGCAAGCCCAATATAGTCGACAATGAAGCCGCGCCGCTTGCCATGCGTCACGCGGTTTACGCGAGCGATGGCCTGGAGCAGATTATGCTCCTTCAGCTTCTTGTCGATATACATGACCTGCTCGATCGGAGCGTCGAAGCCGGTGAGCAGCATATCGCATACGACAAGGAAGGCGATACCCGTGTTGGTCTTGCCGTAGTCGTCTAAATCAAAAGGCTTGCAGAAGTTCTCAACGGCGTTTGCCGCCTTCGCTTCCTTGCGGGCATTGGTGATCTCGGCTGACTCATTGGTGCCGTCAGAAGAGATGACCGCTGCCACCTTTAGAAATGCGATGCGCTTGATCGCGTCGTCATCGGGTTCAGCCTTCGCCCGCTCTTCCTCCAGCCGCACCTGCAAGGCTCCGCGTAAGGCCTTCTGGTACCGCACGGCGGCGAGCTTTGAGTGGCAAACGACCTGCGCCTTAAAGCCATTAGGCAGGATGTTGTCGACGTAGTGATTGACGATATCTCGGGCGATAGACTCGATCCGGCCCTCTGCTTCCAGTATGTCACCGGTCGCGCCATACTTCTTCTTGATCGCCAGCAGTTCCTCTGGCGTTCGATCCGCGAACAGGTCCTCGAAAGCCTCATCGAATTCGGCCTTGTCGCGCAGCGCGGTGTTGGCCGTGCGGCCTTCGTAGAGGATTTTGAGCGTCGCCCCGTCCTCTACAGCGTCCATCAGCTTGTAGGTATCGATATACTCGCCGAAGCGTTTGACGGTCTTCCTGCCTTCATGGCGATCCGTGATCAGCGGCGTACCGGTGAAAGCCACGCGCGCGGCGTTGGGGAAGGCCTCGAACAGATTGTCGCCCATGTCGCTGCCCTGCGTCCGGTGGGCTTCGTCGACCATGATCAGGATGCGGTCTGACTCGTTGACCGTGCCAAAGCTGTCGGCGCTTGGCGGCGGGGCGTAGCGGCCCAGCTTCTCGCGCAGACCGTCGGACAGATCTTCCTTCGCTTCCAGGAATTTGTGGACCATCACCATGTTTATGTCCGAGGCAGGCGAGGCAAGCTGGTCGCGCACATCGGCGCGGCTTTCGATTACATTGACCTTGCCGCCGATCAACCGCGCCGTGGCGGAGAGCTGGTCTTCCAGATCGGCCCGGTCGACCACCATCAGGATCTTGAAGTCGTTGAGGTCGCTGGAGGCGCGCAGCATCCGCCCCACGAAGACCATGGTGAGTGATTTGCCTGAACCTTGCGTGTGCCAGACGACGCCGCTGCGATCTTCGCGTGTTTGACCCTCGCGCAGCCGCTCAACTATCTTCCGCGCGGCGCGGTGTTGCTGATAACGGGCGAGCACCTTGATCCGCTTACCATTGGGCAGGTCCATGAAGGCGGAGCAAGTGCGCAGCATGTCGAGCAGGGCGTGGGGATTGAGCAGGCCTTGCGCCAGTTCCTCCTGCGGGCGGACTACGCCCAGCGGCGGATTGATCTCGGAAAACTGCTCAGGCCAAATATTGCGCCAGCTGTAGAAGTGTTCGGGCGCGCTGGTGATCGATCCGAATTCTGCCGCCTCGCCGCAAGTGCGGACGACCGCGAGGTTGGTGTAGAACAGTTTCGGTTCGCCTTCGCGCAGGCCGGCCGCTTCGGTTTCGGGGCGTGCTCCGCGATAGCGTTGCAGCTGGACGAACGCCTCGTGCATCGGATTGGCGGTGTTGGCATCGCCGATCTTGCCCTCAATCACGACCAGCGGCAGGCCGTTCACAAACAGCACCACATCGGGGATGATGAAGCCCTTCACGCAGCCCGGCGTATCGACGCGGAACTGGTTGATCGCGTGGAAGGTGTTGCGGGCGGGGTCGGTGAAATCAATCAGGCGGACGGTCGGGTCTTCCTCTCCCGTTACCTCGTTGCGGTCGACCTGCGCCTTGAACAGCAATGCCTGCACCGTCTCGTTCGCTTCCAGCAGGCTGCGATTGGGCTGGCGATAGATGTCGTCGATCAGCATGTCGAGCTGCCGGTCGGTCAGCCATTCGTCGCCGTCCTTGGTGCGGTTAAGCTTGCGGATCGACTGGCGGAAGATATCCGGCAGATGCAGTTGGCGGAAACTGGCGCGCAGCGATTTCGCCGAATCTTTGGGGATACCGCTACCCTGGTCGATCGCCGTCCAGCCCAGCCCTTCGAGCTGGTCCAGCAGCGGTTTCTCGACATGGGCATATTCGCTCATGCTGGGTCCTTCTCCAGCAGCGGCTCAACCGAGACGGTGCCGGTCAGCAGGTCTTGCATGAGGCCGGTCTTTTGGAGGAGAAGCTTTGCCAAGTCACCCCGCAATGCAGCCAAACTGCCGCTTGAGGCATGATAGCGCTGAAGTATTTGCTCCTGCTCCGGTAAAGTCGCGCATGGAAGTCGGAGGCGCTTCAAGGTCGATGATTGGATTGCATCCATAATCCCGCCCTGTGACTGCTGGCGAAACCACGAAAGCACCCACGGCGCGAGGTTAAGCTGCCAACATACCAGTTCAGGAATGACTTTGGCTGGATCGAACGTCATGGTCCACAAATGCTTGGATGATAAGAGGTCGCCATGACCCTCGGGTACGAGGCAGCATCGGCCAATAGTGCCCATTATCGTGATAACAACGTCGCCGGGGAGTGCTCGATAGCGTGATAGCTCGAGAAACTTCCTTAGCGTAACGAAGCGCGAGAATCTGGCCTCGAAGTGCTCAGCGTGGATGTTGTCGATTCCAAGGAGGGGAATGCCGCTTTCGACCAATTCGTGCTTCAAAAGTGCACTTCCGAACGGGCCGCTTCTCATTGGCGTGGGGACGCTGGCCAGAAGAGTTCTTACCTCAGGTGCAGACCACCCCTTCGGCAACCAGCCTAGTTCGGTTTCGTGGTAGAGGTGCGGGGCTTCTTCGCGAGGTGGGCGCAGTTCGCCGTTTTCGTCCACGCCGCGTGTGAACAGGTCCTGCATCAACCCGGCGCGCAGCCGCTCCTGCTTCCCAATTAACGCCTCCGTCGCCTCAATCTGAGTGTCGATGCAATCAAGCACGTCGCAGATCGTCGTCTGTTCAATTTCGTTCTTTGGATATCGGAGTTCGAGAATTCGCCCGAGATCCTTCGGAACGTGCGGAACACCTGTCCCGGTGCGTCTTGCCTGGATCCATTCATAATTTTGCCGAAGCAAGTGGACCAAGTAAGCGCCGCTCATATCACTCTCTGGGCGTAGACGCATAACTGTCGACGAGATGACGCCACCTCGACCAGGACCAACAAGGCCGCTTCGTTCACCGTCCCAAAGCAATAACGCATCGCTGGAAAGGCAGTCGATGCCCCCCTGCGGCTTTGCCCAGCCGTCTGATCCGCCTGTGAGCGATGAAGCACCTAAATATGGAATGTAGTCGTCGAGCGGCAATTTCGAGGTGTCGACTTTCTTGCCCTTCTTGAAAGAGGCCAATTTGCCGAGAGGCTTCTCAACCCACTCAGACATACCCAAGTGCCTTCAAATAGCCGTCCAACTCGCTCGCCGCGCTAGCGCGATTGTCCTCGATATCGCGAAGCGTTACCGCGTATTTGTCGTGCAGGTTCTCGATGGCCGATGACACCGCGCGGCGGTCCGCCTCCAGATAGTGGCGATACGTGTCCTGAACGATCCGGTGGAAGCGCCTGAGGATTTCATCGCGCGCTTCCTCGCGGCTGATCTTTGCGCGCGCCTGTTCGACCAGCTCGTCCTTCTTCTTCTCCGCCGTGCGAAGCTCCGCCTTCAGCGCCTTCGCTTCCTCCTCCAGCGCCTTGTGCGCGGCGAGGCGGTGGGCAATCTCAGTGAGCCGCTCAACAATGTAGCCACCCTCGCTGGCCAGCTTCTCAAGCGGTATGGTCAGGAAAGGATCGACCGCAGCGTCCCGCGTGACGCTAAGCGTGCGCTGCGCATCGGCAATGTCCGGAGCAAACTGCGTACCGCCAAGTTTCACATCGCCCTTGCCCCAACAATCGGGCCAGGCATCGCGCCGGTCGATATCGGCCTTGATCGGGGCAACCGCAGCCTTCGCTTCTTTGGTCAGCGGCTTGATCTGCGCCTTGAGGCTCTTCTCTTCGTCCTTGAGTGAAGAGACAATCTCGCTGCCCAGCACCCCGGTGTCGTCCTCGTCCTCGAAATCCTCATCATCGGCAGCGCTGAAAAGCGCCCCCAGCTCATCAATCCGCGCGCGTTTGGCCGCCATTTCCTCGATCAGTTCGGGAAACTGGCTTTGCAGGATATCGTCGTCCGGGATCAGCTCCGGTCCCCAGCCGCTGGCGGCAATGGACTTCAGATCGGCCTTCAGCCCGTCAATCGCCTTGGCCATCGCGCCCCGCAACTGGAAATCATTGAGCAGCGTCTGGTCGCCAAATGCCTTATCAATCGACGCAACCAACGCGCGGCGTACGGCATAGACATTGCCGCCTCTCTGCTTGCCATCACCCGGTTCGATTTGCTGGATTGTGGGCAGGTTTTCGGACCACCATGTGTTCAGCCGTTCCATGAATGCCGCATGCGTGGAGGTGACGCCCTCGTGCTCACGAACCAGTCCGGCAATATCCCGCCGGGTAGCGATGGCATCGGCGAAGTCGCAATACTTTGGATCACCGGAACGGGGCGCAAAGCAGGCCTCCTGCAGCCCGGGATAGTTGCGCCAGAACCGCTCCAGTGCATCGACCTCCGCCGTCGGTACGCCGCCATGGATATGCGCGCGAACGTCTTGCGGTTCGGGCGGTGGCGCGTTGTCGACATAGCGGCGGATGTTGCAATTGTAGTCCTCACCCCGGATGTCGCTGCGCGCCACCACGCGGGCATAGCCGGGGACATCCTTGCGTGCGCGATAGACGTGGACGATCTTCGCCATGTCTTCCGGGCGCAGGAAGTTTTGCGCCTTGCCTTCGCGGTATTCCCGGTCAGCATTGATGAACAGGACATCGTCCCGCTCGGCGGCGCGTTCCTTGTTCATTACGAGCAGGCAGGCAGGAATGCCTGTGCCGTAAAACAACGATGACGGCAGGCCGATCACCGCGTCGAGCCAGCCCTTGTCGATGAAGTGTTTGCGCGCCTCTTTCTCTTCCCCGCCACGGAACAGAACGCCATGCGGCATAACGCTGGCCATGCGGCCTTTCGCATTGAGCACGGAAAGCATGTGCTGGACGAACATCATGTCCGCCTTCTTGCCCTTCTCAGGCATCCAGACGGAGAAGCGACCGGGTGCTTCCATGTCCTTTTTGCTGTAGTTCTGGCTGAAAGGCGGATTGGCGAGGATACGATCAAACCGCATCAGTTCGCCATCCTTGTCGCGGTGCTGCGGGTGCTGAATGGTGTCTTCCTGCCGGATTTCCGCAGACTGGATATCGTGCAGGATCATGTTCATTTTGCAGATCGACCAGGTGGTGCCGATCTTTTCCTGCCCGGCCAGGGTAAGATCGTAGGGATCGCCCCCGGTGTCCCGAATGTAGTCCCGCGACTGGATCAACATACCGCCTGAACCAACCGTTGGATCATAGACCGACATGCCCGGTTTCGGGTCGACGATTTCGACCATAGTGCGCACGACATCAGCGGGCGTGTAGAACTCGCCGGCCTTCTTCCCAGCGGAATCGGCGAAGTACTTGATGAGATATTCGTAGGCCGCGCCAAGCAGGTCAGGAAATTCGAAGTTCTCGTCCCTCAAAGGGATCTTCTCGAAGACCTGGATGAAGTCGACGAGCGTGTCGTCGCTCAGGGTTCGCTGGCCAATCTTTCGGTTGAAATTGATGTGCTCCAGCACGTCCTCGAGCTGATCCTTGTTGTGGCGCTCAAGCTCACCGAGCGCGGTATTCAGGCCGTTGCCGACATCCTCTTTCAGGTGTCGAACAGTTTCCCAGCGCGCTTCTTGCGGTACAAAAAAGATATACTGGTCAGGGTTATTGAGCGCAGCCTCCAACCGATCGCCGTCGAGCCCGCGAACGCGAAGGTCCTTCGCCAGCTTTTCACGCTGCTGATCGAACAAGTCGCTGCACCTTTTCAGGAACAGCACGCCGAAAATGTATTCCTTGTACTCGGAGGCATCCATGTTGCCGCGAAGCTCATCGCAGGCTTTGAACAGCAGACCGGTAAGTTGAGCAAGCGTCAGTTTGATCATGTCTTAATCGTTGCCACCGGAGCCTTACTTTGTCGAACTTTTGCCGCACAGGGCCCGCGAAGTTGCGGAAGGTGAAATCATCAATTAGCTCCGATTTCGCGGATTAGTTCCAAAACCCGACCGTCCAGCAAAGGATCGTCTTGTTCGGTATATCGAAACCCTCTAATCAATTCCGCCTGCCGTTGCGCGGGCACTTTCCCATAGCTCGTAAACGTCGTTAGCACCTGTTCATGGCCCAAATTTTGTGACCATGCCTTGAATGCTTCAGGCGTTTTGCATTTACGCTCGCCAAGTTGCGCCAGCGTGTTCCGGAAGGAATGCGGGTTGAAATAAGGCAAACCAGCCGCTTCGAACGCAGCCTTGAAGATAGTGCGGATCGGTCCTGCCCCGCTCCAGTGTTCACGGCAAAGACCGACCGGCTGAAAACCACCTCCTTCGTCCAAGCCAATCTGCGTTTTGGGAAACAGCGAATCGTCATCGCCCCATAGCAGTGCATCCCGCAAATGCTGACACCAGTCCGTCACGATTTGCAGTGCGTCGCTACCAACTGGAAAGAACCATGTCGAAAAGCTCTTTGAGGCTTTGGTTCGCACATCGCGGGCATCCTGATGGGCGACACCTTCCCCTAAATCTACATGCTTGAGTTTCAAGGATGCTAAGGCCCCGTCACGCGCTCCTGTCAGGATCGTGAAAGCGATCAGCGCCCGATTGCGTCTCTCAATATCGGTTCCGGCTGGTATGGTCGCCAGAACGTGATGCACTTGCTCCAGCGTCGGCACTGGCTTCTGCCGCGCTGCCTTGGCAATCCGCACATCCTTTTCCGCTAGATTGAAATAGTCCGCGTCACCATAGGCGAGTTTGGATTTGTAACCCGGCTGGCCAGCGAGCCAGATAAAAAATGCTCGCAACGCCGATAGTGTAGAATGGACTGTAGCGCGAGCCAATGGCTTGCCAGTGCGAAGGGCAATTTGCGAGTCCAGCTTGCGCTTGAATGCGACCGCCTGTTCCCGATGAAATTTGCGAAAATCCTTGAAGCCGTTCGCCTCTTCAAAGCGCGATAGCGCCTTTGCCACTGCATCAATCGACGCTTCATCGCGCCGCATCGCTTCCTTCAGATATTGGAAATATTCCCGTTTGATCCGGGTATTTTGCGCATTGTGCTTTGCCATGCCTTAGGCCTCCATTGCTTTGTCACAGTTTAGGGAAGGATGCGCCCGCTCTATTATGCGTGGTGGTGCTTCCGTTATCTGGACGTCCAGATTGGGCATGACAGTGCCGATAGAGTCTTGGCGCACGTGACGATGCATCATCGTGTCACAATCGCTGCAAAACGCTCTCAGCGTGCCTGATACAGCATTCCTAGGTGTATATTCGACCATGCCCAGCGCAGGCGGTTTCGGCTCACGACATTTGGCACAGTAAAGCGTGCCCGGGGGACAGGGACGTTTCGCCGAATTGCGGCGTCTCTCCAGCCAACCACGCAATTCTCTGCCCAAAATTAGAATGGGCCTTGTGCTATCGACTATCGGCAATCCCGACTTGATCCAGGAAAGCACCGAATTTTTGTGCACGCCTAGAACCCGCGCCGCTTCCTCAACACTGTAGGAACGGTGCAACTTGGCAAGGCGCGGATTGATCCGCTTGCCAGACATGACGCGTTCTATTCCGCGCTATCAATCAAGCGCCGGATCGATTCCGTTTTGATTAGGTGCCGCCGGCCAAACTTGACCGTTTCCAGCCGCCCCTCGTTGATAAGCGCATAGATCGATGTGCGGCCAAGCCCCAAAGCCTTAGCCGCGCCGTTGATTGCGATCGTGACAGGTTCCATTTTCAACTCCCTTAACCCATTCGCTGGTTATCCAGCGTGTGCAAGGAAGTTTACCGCCGTCTGTTTTTCGCGGTCTATTTCGGCGTTAAATACGCGGCAAATTTGCGGCACTTAGCCGCGAGATGGCTTTTTTCCAGGGGCTACAGGTCCACGTATCTCGCGAAAAATCGCGCGAAAAGGATCACGGGCAATTTTATTTGCGGAAACATCGCCTTGCATGCTGCGAGCGCGTTCTGTTCCGTCGCCTGCACACCCCAAATTTCAATATAGAGACGACAAAAACGCTCAAGTTCACTCTTAGCAATCGGTGCTTTCGGCTCCGCTTTCTCCTCGGCAAGCGTTGTCCAATCTTTAGCTGGCGGCATTATTCCTCGAATTTCTTCCGAACGGAATCGGACACTATATAGAGAGATCGTAGGTCCAGATTGAATAGCGTACCTATTTGCGTCGGGAACATGAATCGAAATGTCACCGCTCTTCCAAAAGTTGTGGTGCACTTCTTCCGTTTCATCGGGCCAGTATCCGAACCTAATCAATCGAAATCGGTGCGACTCTCGTTTACCCTCTGCCTTCCAAATTAGCGTGCTTGCCACAGCATCTATTAGTCCATCTTTGAGACGCTGCGTGATCGTGACCGCAGCGGCGTAAGGTGACCAATCATCCTGAGATGCTAGTAGTGCTTTAGCGTCCGCTGCAGACATCCAGCCATCATATTCGCTCTCGGAAATGGTGTTGGAATCTTCGTCGGAGGCAACCATTTGCCAAGACTGAACAAAATCTTCTCTTCTGTCGAATCTTGATCAACCAGATTCTGCGCTCAAGACTTCACGGCAAATGGAATGATCGTTGCGCCATCGCGAAGCGTATCAAGATGATCGCTCCACCATTGCGCCATTTCGACGCGCTCTTTCCAATGCTGGCCGCGATGATAAGCCGCGCGCGTAGCATTGCCCTCCTTGTGGGCCAGCGCTCGCTCAATGGCATCAGGGTTGAATTTACCGCTTTCATTCAGCAGCGTGCTGGCCGTTGAACGAAAGCCGTGCGCGGTCATTTCCTTGCCGGTGTATCCCAGCCGACGCAAAGCCGCGTTGATGGTGTTTTCCGACATAGGCCGATTGCCGGGATACAGGGACGAAAAGACATAGCGCTGCCCCGCGCTAATGGCCTTGGCGGACTCCAGCAATTCGAGAACCTGTCCAGAAAGCGGAACGACGTGCGGATTGCGCATCTTCATTTTCTCGGCTGGAATAGTCCAAATCGCTTTTTGCAGATCAAATTCGCTCCACTCGGCACGGCGCAATTCGCCCGGACGGACAAACAGGTGCGGCGTAAGCTTGAGTGCAAGGCAGGTGAGTGGTTGGCCTGCATAGCCATCGATGGCCCGCAATAGCTCGCCTACCGCTTGCGGCTCTATTAGCGCGCTATGGTGCTTCACTTTGGGAGCCACCAGCGCGCCACGTATCAGCGCGGAGGGGTCGGCGGTCGCGCGGGACGTTGCCACGCCATAACGGAATATGCGCCCCGCCAGTGACCGCATCCGCCGCGCGGTTTCAAGATGGCCCTTGGCTTCAACTTTCTGCAACGTGGCCAGCAGATCGGCTGGCGTGATTTCGCTAATCGGGCGGTATCCCAGATCAGTTTCCATCAATGACAATAGCCAGCGCGTTTTCTTGATCGTTACAGCCGCCCTGCCCTCCAGAGCCGATTTTTCGATATATTCGTCCGCGACAACCTTGAACGTGTTGGCGGCTAACGCCCGTGCCGCCTTTTCCTGATCCAGCTTGACTGTTGCTGGGTCTGTACCATTGGCAAGAAGCGTGCGCGCCTCATCACGACGCTGACGCGCGACCTTCAATGTCACATCGGGATATATCCCTAGCGACAGCTTCTTTTCTTTGCCCAATATCCGGTATTTCAAGCGCCAGAGCTTGCCGCCGGACGGTTGAAGCAACAGAAACAGGCCTCGCTCATCAAACAGCTTGATCGGCTTGGCCCCATGTTTTGCGTTTCTAATTTTCGTATCTGTCAGCGCCATGATGGGGGCCACTCCCTTAAGCCGGTTTCCAAGTGGCCCCCAACGTGGCCCCCACTACATCGCGATTGAACACGAACAGGGGCGAACGCCAGCGGCCAAACTGGGTAATTTTTACCGGATTTCTGGGGTTTTTGCAAGCACTGGAGGACTGTCACGAACAGTCAAATGGTGCCCAGAAGAGGACTCGAACCTCCACGTCCACAAGGGACACCAGCACCTGAAGCTGGCGCGTCTACCAATTCCGCCATCTGGGCCCACGGTTCGGGCGATATGCTCGCCAAAACGCAGGAGGGGCGCTATGATGGCCGATGGAGCGCTTGTCAATGTGCTGGTTAAACGCCATTGGGGCAGCTTGATCTCTAGGGAGCGGATTCACGATGCACGACAGGCTGGTGACAATGTTTGGCGGTGGCGGTTTTCTGGGCCGTTATGTCGCGCAGGATTTGCTGAAAGCCGGCTTCCGCATCCGCATTGCCGAACGCAATCCCGAAAGCGCCCATTTCATCAAGCCGATGGGCGGGCTTGGCCAGACGCAGTTCGTCGCCGCCGACATCACGCGGCCTCAAACGCTGGCCCGGGCGGTCGAGGGTGCGGATGCGGTCATCAACTTTGTCGGCATCCTCAAAGGCGATTTCCAGAAATTCCATGTCGAGGGTGCGCGCAACCTGGCGGAAGCGGCCAAGGCCGCCGGGGTTGCGGATTTCGTCCAGATCTCGGCGATCGGGGCCGCGGCGGACGCTGCATCGCATTATGCGCGTTCCAAGGCCGCTGGCGAAGACGCGGTACGCGAGATACTGCCGCAGGCGATCGTCATGCGGCCTTCCGTTATCTTCGGTCCGGAAGACGGGTTTATCAACCGGTTCGCGGCGATAGCACGTCTGACGCCCTTCATCGTACCGGTGATGAAACCGGAAACGAAATTCCAGCCCGTTTATGTCGCCGATGTGGCGCAGGCCGTGGCAAAGGCGATTGCCGACCCATCGGCCTATCGCGGCAAGACGTTCGAGCTGGGCGGTCCCGAGCAGCTGTCCATGCGCGCCATCAACCGCTTCATACTCGATGCCATCGGCAAGCCCGACAAAGAAATTGTAGATGTGCCCGATATGGTGGGCAGCGCCATCGCGAACATGGGCTTCCTGCCCGGTGCACCGATCAGCCGGGACCAGTGGCTCTCCCTGCAAAGCGATAATGTCGTGAGCGATAGCGCCGAGGGCTTCGCGGCGCTTGGTATAACGCCTCGTCCCCTGGCGGCAGTCGCCGATCGATGGCTGGTCCAGTATCGCAATCATGGGCGTTTCGCGAACAAGGCAGCCAGCGCGGCCTAACAGCCCATCCAGACCACGCACTATATTGGAGATTGTAGGTGAGCGACGGCCAAAGCGACAATGCGGGGCGGCCGACCGCCTTTATCAGCCATCACAGTTCGCAGGTCGAAACCGCGCGGCGGCTGAAGGTTATTCTCGGCCATCACGGCGTTACCGGATGGATGGCGCCGGACGATATCGATCCCGGCCAGCCGTTCGACAAGGCGATTGTCGATCAGGTCCGCCAGTCCGATCTGATCATCCTGCTCTTTTGCGGCCAGTCCGATCAGTCCCGCCACGTGAAACGCGAGCTGATGATGGCGGAAGATTCCGACAAGCTGATCTATCCGGTGCGGCTGGAAGAAAAGCCCGCAGACGGGCTGGCCTATTGGCTGAACGACTATCAATGGATCGACTGGTTCGACGGCGACGACAAAACGATCACGCGGATGATCGATACGATCAAGCGCCAGGCCAAAAACGCTGCGCCGGATCCGGCCCCGCCACCTGTTACCGCCCAAACCGCCCAGCCCGCAGCCGCGCCGCCGCCTCCGGCCGAGCCAGCCGCGGCTGCTGCCGCTCCGGTCAATGGTGGGTCGGCCAATGGCGGACCGGGCAACCAGTGGAAAATTCCGATTGTCACGGCCCTGATCGTCGCCGCCGTCATGCTTGCCGGTTTTTATATCATGACGCGCGATGACGGAACGGAGACCGCAGCAGCCGACACGACAACGGATCCGGCGCTGGATGATGGCAGGACCAGTGTACAAGAGGTCGAATCGGTCGAACCCCAACCCATTGCGCCTGTACCGCAGCAGCCAGAACCGCAATACGCCGAACCGGCTCCCTCACCGACTCCACCCGCCTCGGCGGTGCCGGCAACCGGCGGCGGTTATTATGTCGTGGTCGGCAGCTTCCAGCCCGGCGACCGGACGGCATTGAGGCGCGCACGTGGCTTCCAGGCCTGTGCCGGTATCGAACCGATCGTGGCGCGGTCCGACGATTATCCAGGGCTCGCACCCGGTTTAACCGTGGTGATGATCGGCAGCTATCCAGATGCGGCGGCGGCCAACCGGGCGCTTGGCCTGGCGCAGCCCTGCGTCGCGGATGCCTATGTCCGCACAGTCGGCGGCTAATTACCTAGCGGCGCTAAAAGACAGCCAGCAGCAGGATGCCCAGCGCGACGCGGTAGACGACGAACAGCATCATCGAAGCCTTGCGCAAGAACCGCATAAGGAAATGCATCGTGCCGAGCGCGGCAACGAAGGTCATCGCTCCGGTGATCAGCGCCTCGGCCATTAACTCGCCGCCCACTTCCATGATCTGCGGGATGACCAGCACCCCTGCCCCGGCCACAGCCGGGATCGAGAGCAGGAAGGAGAAACGGGCCGCCTCGACGCGTTCATAGCCAAGGAAGCGGGCTGCCGTCATCGTCACGCCTGAGCGGCTGGTACCCGGAATCAGCGCCAGCGCCTGGGCAAGGCCGACGATGATCGCATCGCGCAGCGTCATATCCTCATAGGCTTTTTCCTGCCGGCCGAAGCGATCCGCAACACCGAGCAGAATTCCGTAGCCGATCAGGTTTACCGCCACGAGATCGGTCAGCCGCAAATTTTGCATGATGTCATAAGTGTAGAGAAAGGCCCCGAAAGCGACGACTGGCACCGTGCCGATCGCAACCCACCAGAAGAGCCGGCGCTGTTCGGGAGCGGAGCCGATACCAACCGTGGCGAAGCCGCCCCGTGCCAGGCCCCAGGCATCCTTGAAAAAATAGACGATGATTGCGAGCAGTGTACCGACATGCAGCGCGGCGTCGATAAGCGGCCCCTGATCCTCTTCGCCCATGAACAATGGTGTCAGGATCAGATGCCCCGATGACGAGATCGGCAGGAACTCCGTCACGCCCTGTACAATCGCAGTAATCAGCATTTGAAGAAAGGACATGAAATGCCCCTATCACAGGCGATTCCCGTCTGTCTTGCGTTAAATATAAGACCGTTATGGCCCTATATATTTCCTGTCACTCCGCAAATCGGACCGCAGGCGAGAAATATTCATTCTATTAGTCAGTATAACTGTCCTATATCGCCTTTTTGCGGGTGACTTGGGGATTTTTCCTGTTATGACGTGCCGCATACGGAGAAGATGATGGCTGACAATCCAATGCTCAAATTTGTGGGCGTTGCGCAGGATTATCCTGCCAAACGCACGCCCGGAGACCGCCGCGAGGATTTCGAGGAAATCGCGCGCGCCTATGCCGCGGAGAAAGCGGAGGAACAGTCGGCGCGCTGCTCGCAATGCGGCGTTCCCTATTGCTCGGTCCATTGCCCGCTGCACAACCATATTCCCGACTGGCTTCGGCTTACGGCCGAAGGCCGGCTGCGCGAAGCGTTCGAACTCTCCAACGCCACATCGACCATGCCGGAAATCTGCGGCCGTATCTGCCCGCAAGACCGGCTGTGCGAAGGCAATTGCGTGATTGAGTTTACCGGCCATGGCGCGGTGACGATCGGCTCGGTGGAAAAATACATCACCGATACCGCCTGGAAAGAAGGCTGGGTGGAACCGATCACCCCCGTGCGGGATCGCACCGCCCAGTCGGTCGGCGTGATCGGTGCGGGGCCGGCCGGCCTGGCGACGGCCGAATATATGCGCGGCCATGGCTATGAAGTGCATGTCTATGACCGGCACGACCGGGCGGGCGGTCTTCTCACCTATGGCATCCCCGGCTTCAAGCTCGAAAAAGAGATTGTCATGCGCCGCGTCCAGCGGTTGAAGGACAGCGGCATCCAGTTCCACGAAAGCTTCGAGGTCGGCCGCGATGCGACGCTCGCCGAGCTGCGCGAGAAGCATGACGCGCTGCTTATCGCGACCGGCGTCTACAAGGCGCGCCAACTGAAGGCGCCCGGCGTCGGCACGGACGGCGTCGTCGAGGCACTCGACTATCTGATTGCATCGAACCGCAAGAGCTTCGGCGAGAAGGTCGCGGCTTTCGACAATGGCGATCTCAACGCGGCGGGCAAGAATGTCGTCGTTATCGGCGGCGGCGATACGGCGATGGACTGTGTGCGCACCGCCGTTCGCCAGGGTGCGAAAACGGTCAAATGCCTGTACCGGCGCGATCGGGACAATATGCCCGGCTCGCAGAACGAAGTCCGCAATGCCGAAGAGGAAGGCGTCGAGTTCGTCTGGCTTTCCGGTCCGCAGGCATTCGAAGGAACGGATAGCGTGACTGGCGTGAAGGCTGTGCGGATGCGGCTCGGCGCGCCCGATGCCTCTGGCCGCCGCTCGCCGCAAATCGATCCGGGCAGCGATTTCCATCTCGACGCCGATCTCGCGATCAAGGCGCTGGGATTCGATGCCGAAGACCTTCCCGGCATGTTCGGCTCGCCCGACCTCTCCGTCACCCGCTGGGGCACGCTGCGCGTCGATCACAAGACGATGCAGACGAGCCTCGACGGCGTGTTTGCCGCTGGCGATATCGTGCGCGGCGCGAGCCTTGTCGTCTGGGCCATTCGCGACGGCCGCGATGTCGCCGAGCATATGCATGCCTATCTCAAGGCGAAGGCGCCAGAGGCGGCAAAGCAAGTGGCGCGGGAAGAGGCGGTCGCGTGAAAATTAATCCTTTTCTGATCGGACTGGCTGCACTCGCGCTTCCATTTCATACTCCCATGCAGGCGCAATCGGAATCGCGAGCCTCAACTGATGGAGATCAAGCCTCGCCCGTCACCATTCTCGTTCCCGAACCGGAACGCGTCGAAGCGGCCCGCGAGCTGCTCGACATCCTGATGCCGCCGGATCAGCGCGAAGCCATGATGATTGCGATGATCGAGCCGATGATTGCCAATCTGGAAGCCGGGATGATGCAGGCGCCCGAGCTGGAGGCTGCGCTCTCCGACAATCCCGATGTCCGGACCCTCTTCATGGAATTCATGGTGGTCCAGCGCGCCCGCGCGCTCGAATCGGCCACTGCCGACCTTCCGAGCATGATAGAGGCCATGTCCTGCGCCTATGCACGCCGCTTCACGCGCCGAGAGATGCGGGAGATCGGCGAATTCTTCGAAACGGAGGCGGGCCGGGCCTATCTGCAGCAGTCCAATTCCATCATGGCCGATCCGGATATCGCGGCCTGGCAGCGCGGGACGATGGCGCGATCGATGCAGCATCTCCAGACCGATATCCGAGACTTTATGACACGCCTTGCCGCGCTTCAGGGCAGCGACGGCGCGAGCGCTCCGCGCGATGTCACCACCAGCAATCTCGACGCCATGCGCGGCGGGACGCAAGCTTCTGAAACAGAGACCGAAGAATGACCCATTACCCCACCCCCGAACATGAACGCCTTGAGCGCGAGGGCATGTACCGTCCCGATTTGGAATCCGATGCCTGCGGCGTCGGGCTGATTGCGGCGATTGATGGCAAGCCTTCGCGGCGGGTTGTGGAGGCAGGGATCGAAGCGTTGCGCGCGGTCTGGCATCGCGGGGCTGTCGATGCGGATGGCAAGACCGGGGACGGCGCTGGGCTGCTCGTTGATCTGCCCGAGCGTTTCTTTGACGATGCGATTGCCCATAGCGGGCACCGGCCAATGCCGAACCGGCTGGCCGTTGGCATGATCTTTCTGCCGCGCACCGATTTGAATGCACAAGAAATCTGCCGGACGATTGTCGAGAGTGAGATTATCGAATTCGGCTATTCCATCTATGGCTGGCGGCAGGTGCCGGTGGACGTTTCCGTCATCGGCCAGAAGGCGCAGGCCACGCGGCCCGAGATCGAGCAGATCATGATTGCCGGTCCCATGGGCGATGAGGTGGACGCGACCGAGTTCGAGAAGGACCTGTTCCTGATCCGCAAGCGGATCGAGAAGCGGATCATCGCCGCCCAGGTGCGCGATTTCTATATCTGCAGCCTTTCCTGCCGGTCGATAGTCTATAAGGGTCTGTTCCTCGCGGAATCGCTGGCGACCTTCTATCCCGATCTTACCGACGAGCGTTTTGAATCGCGGATGGCAATCTTCCACCAGCGCTATTCGACCAACACCTTCCCGCAATGGTGGCTGGCCCAGCCGTTTCGCTCACTCGCCCATAATGGCGAGATCAATACGATCCGCGGCAACAAGAACTGGATGCAGAGCCACGAGATCAAGATGGCTTCGCTGGCATTTGGCGAGCATGGCGACGAGATCAAACCGCTGATCCCGGCGGGATCGTCCGACACCGCTGCCCTCGATGCGACTTTCGAGACTATTTGTCGCTCGGGCCGCGATGCGCCGACGGCCAAGCTGATGCTCGTCCCCGAAGCCTGGCAGCATGACGACGACATCCCACAGGCGCACAAGGATATGTATGCCTATCTCGCCAGCATGATGGAGCCGTGGGACGGCCCGGCCGCGCTTGCCATGACCGACGGCCGCTGGATCGTGGCGGGGATGGACCGCAACGCGCTGCGTCCCTTGCGCACGACCCAGACTTCGGACGGTCTTCTCATCGTCGGGTCGGAAACCGGCATGGTGGTCGTTCCCGAAAGCCAGATCGTGAAGAAGGGGCAGCTTGGCCCCGGGCAGATGATCGCCATAGATCTCGACGAGGGCGTGCTGTTCGACGACCTCGCGATCAAGGACAAGATTTCCGGCGAGCGCCCCTATGGCGAATGGGTCAAGGGCTTCAAGACGACCGCCGACCTGCCCAGGCCGAAAAAGCGGTACGCGCCGGACTGGAACCGCACCGAACTGCTGCGCCGCCAAGTCGCGGCCGGGCAGACCATGGAGGATATGGAGCTGATCCTCGCGCCGATGGTCGAGACCGCGAAGGAAGCGATCGGATCGATGGGAGACGATACGCCGCTCGCCGTGATTTCCGGCAAGCCCCGGCTGATCAGCCAGTTCTTCCGTCAGAATTTCAGCCAGGTGACGAATCCACCGATCGACAGCCTGCGCGAACGCCATGTGATGAGCCTGAAGACGCGCTTTTCCAACTTCGCCAATATCCTCGACCGCGAGGCCGAGCAGGACAGCGTGCTTGTTCTCGATTCTCCCGTGCTTACGTCCGACCAGTGGGGCGGGCTGAAGGAAGGGTTTGGCGAAGTCGCCGCGGAAATCGACTGCAGCTATGAAGTCGGCGGCACGCTGCGCGAGGCCATAGCGGCCGTGCGCAAACAGGCCGAGCAGGTGGTCCGCGAAGGCCATATCGAACTGTTCCTGACCGATGAACATACCGGGCCGGACCGGATTGCAATCCCGATGGTTCTCGCCGCCGCCGCTGTTCACACCCATCTGAAAGCCAAGGGCCTGCGCAGCTATGCGTCGGTCAATGTCCGCTCGGCCGAATGCCTCGACACCCATTATTTCGCGGTGCTGATCGGCGTCGGCGCGACGACGGTGAACGCATATCTGACCGAAGGCGCGATCGCCGATCGCCATGCGCGCGGCCTGTTCGGCGATCTGACGCTCGAAGACTGTCTCGAACGCTACCAGCTGGCGATTGACGAAGGCCTGCGCAAAATCATGTCGAAGATGGGGATCGCGGTCATCTCCAGCTATCGTGGCGGCTATAATTTCGAAGCGGTCGGATTGTCGCGCTCGCTGGTCAACGAGTTCTTCCCCGGCATGCCGGCCAAGATTTCCGGCGAAGGCTATGCATCGCTGCAACTGAATGCGGAGCTGCGCCATGATGCGGCCTGGGATCCGTCGGTGATCAACCTCCCCATTGGCGGCTTTTACCGCCAGCGCGCCGGCGAAGAGAGCCATGCCTTTTCCGCCCAGCTCATGCATCTGCTGCAGACCGCTGTCAGCACGGACAGCTATTCCAACTACCTCCAGTTCGCGCGCGGAGTGCGCGATATGGACCCCGTCTATCTGCGCGACCTGATGGAGTTCAATTACGCGCCGCAGGCCGTGCCGATCGACGAGGTCGAGGCGATCACCGAGATTCGCAAGCGCTTCGTAACCCCGGGCATGAGTCTGGGCGCGCTCTCCCCCGAAGCGCACGAAACGCTGGCCATCGCTATGAACCGTATCGGCGCGAAAGCGGTGTCCGGCGAAGGCGGGGAAGACAAGGAGCGCTACGCACCGCGCGCCAATGGCGACAATGCCAACAGCGTGATCAAGCAGATCGCGTCCGGCCGGTTCGGCGTGACCGCGGAATATCTCAACGCCTGCGACGAAATCGAGATCAAGGTTGCCCAGGGCGCCAAGCCCGGCGAAGGCGGACAGCTGCCTGGCTTCAAGGTCACCGAATTCATCGCCAAGCTGCGCCATGCCACGCCCGGCGTTACATTGATCTCACCGCCACCGCACCACGACATCTATTCGATCGAAGATCTGGCCCAGCTGATCTATGACCTGAAGCAGATCAATCCCAAAGCACGGGTCTGCGTGAAGCTTGTCAGCTCGGCCGGCATCGGAACGGTCGCCGCGGGTGTCGCCAAGGCCCATGCCGATGTGATCCTGATCGCCGGCAATACCGGCGGCACCGGCGCTTCGCCCCAGACATCGATCAAATATGCAGGCACGCCGTGGGAGATGGGACTTAGCGAAGTCAATCAAGTGCTGACGCTCAACGGATTGCGTCACCGGATTCGCCTGCGCACCGATGGCGGACTGAAAACCGGGCGTGATATCGTGATCGCCGCGATCCTCGGGGCCGAGGAATATGGCATCGGTACGCTCAGCCTCGTCGCGATGGGCTGCATCATGGTCCGGCAATGCCATTCCAACACCTGCCCGGTCGGCGTTTGCACACAGGACGAGAAACTGCGCGGCAAGTTCACCGGTACGCCCGAGAAGGTGATCAACCTGATGACCTTTATCGCCGAGGAGGTTCGCGAGATCCTGGCCCGGCTCGGCTATCGCAGCCTCGACGAGATTGTCGGGCGGACGGAGTTGCTCCGCCAGGTCAGCCGCGGCGCGGAACATCTCGACGATCTCGATCTCAACCCGATTCTCGCCAAGGTCGATGCGGCGGACCATGAACGGCGGTTCAGCCTCGATAGCTGGCGCAATGAAGTGCCCGACAGCCTCGATGCACAGATGATCGAAGACACGAAAGCTGTGTTCGAACGTGGCGAGAAGATGCAGCTCACCTATACGGTGCGCAATACGCACCGGGCGGTGGGCACCCGGCTGTCGTCGGAAGTGACCCGGCGCTTCGGTATGTCGGAACTCGCCGACGACCATCTTCACGTCCGCCTGCGCGGTTCGGCCGGCCAATCGCTCGGCGCCTTTCTGTGCAAGGGCATCACGATCGAAATCTTCGGGGATTCGAACGATTATGTCGGCAAGGGCCTGTCCGGCGGCCATATCGTCATCCGTCCGACGGTTTCCTCGCCGCTAGAAGGCAGGGACAACACGATTATCGGCAATACGGTGCTTTACGGCGCGACCTCGGGCAAATTGTTCGCGGCGGGCCGGGCCGGCGAGCGCTTCGCGGTGCGCAATTCCGGCGCCGATGTCGTGATCGAGGGCTGCGGGGCCAATGGCTGCGAATATATGACCGGCGGCACAGCTGTCATCCTCGGCCGAGTCGGCAAGAATTTCGGCGCGGGCATGACCGGGGGCATGGCCTTCATTCTGGACGAGGCCGGCGAGTTCGAACGGCACGCCAATCCCGATAGCATCGTCTGGCAGCGCCTGGCATCCAGCCACTGGGAAGAGCGGCTCCTTGAACTGATTGGCAGCCATGCCAAGGCGACAGAAAGCGCCTGGGCGCATACGATCATCGACGATTGGGACCGGTGGCGCGAACAGTTCTGGCAGGTCTGCCCAAAAGAGATGATCGGCCGGCTCGATCATCCGCTCAGCGATGAGGAAGAGGTCGTGGCGGCGGAATAACCGCTGCCGCATTCTCAACTGTATCGGGCTTCGACCTTTTCGGCGCCTTTGCCGTCCTCGCCCGCAGCGACGGCGCTTGCACAGGCGGCCAGGTCTTCGAGATAGGCGTCGATGAAATCCGCATGCCTGGGTGACAGCATCAGGTGCAGGCTTGGCGGCTCGATCGTTACCGATGTGAACCATCCCCGGCGGTACATTGCGCCATAAAGCGCCAGGGCATGATGCTCGGGATGGCTAAAGGCGATCAGCCCGAGAATCGGATTGCCGAGAATTTCGAAGCCGAGCGCTTTTACACCCTCTTCCACCCTTTCCCGCGTCGCGCACACCTCTCCCTGGAGGCGGCAATAGCCGTCCACGCCGAGATAATTCATGACCGACCAGGCCGCGGCGATCGCGCCGCCGGGCCGTGTGCCGGCAAGCGTGGGTGTCGTCATCGGCGCGCCCGACCAGCAGGAAAAGTCGAACGGCATATGCTTGTAGAGCTCTTCTGTGCGAAACAGGACGGTCGAGGCGCCCTTGGCCGCATAGCCATATTTGTGCAGGTCGGCGCTCATCGATTTGACCGCGGGCACCTCGAAATCGAAAGCCGGAACCGGAACGCCATTCATCCGGGCAAAGGGTGCGAAATAGCCGCCGACACAGGCATCCACATGGAGCCACACGCCCTTGCGTTGTGCCGCCTCTCCCAATGCCGCGATCGGATCGACAATCCCGTGCGGGAAATTGGGCGCCGACCCCACCATCATGATGGTCTCGGCGTCGCATGCCGACTCCATGGCCTCGACATCGGCTTCGAATGTGTCGTCGGTTTTCAGGGCGATGCGGCGCAGCTCGATATCCATCAGATGGCAGGCCTTGTCGAAGGCCAGATGGGCCGATTGCGGTACGACGATATTGCCCTTTTCCAGCGCCCTGCCACCGGCGCGCGCATAATCGCGCGCCGCCTTGATCGCCATGGTGATGGAATCGGTGCCGCCGGACGTCATCGCGCCCGTCCCCCCCTCCGGCCCATGCAGCACGCCCAGCGCCATGGAGATAACATCCTTTTCCATCTGCGCGAGCGACGGAAAGGCGGCCGGGCCAAGCCCGTTTTCCGACATATAGGCGGTATAGGCTTCCTTCTGCACCGCCGCGATATCTTCCCCGGCATTGAACACATAGACGGCCGTCTTGCCGTCCCGCCATTTGGCATCGTTGCCGCCGCGATCGAGCAGATCCTTCTTCACTTCATCCCATGGTCGCCCCGTTGCCGGCAATTGCATGATGTCTCTCTCCGTAACGTCTCGAACAACGATTACTGTGGCGGTTATTAGGCAGACAGACAATGTCGGAGCCGGGTATCGGTGTCGCGCCATCCTCACTCGCTATTGCCACGACATTTCAAAGAACATAAAGAGAACAATAAGGAGATACGCTATGGACCTGCCCAATTATCTCGAGCTCGCCACTGCCGACATGGCCGCAACCAAGGGCTTCTACACTTCCGCCTTCGGGATCGAATTCACCGATTACGGCCCGGAATATGCGGGTGCGAATACGGAGAGTTTCGAGCTCGGCCTGGCCGCTTTCGGCGAAACACCCCCGCCGCTTCCCGGCTTCCAGACCAGGGATATCGCCGCCGCCGAACAGGCCGTGCGCAATGCCGGCGGAACGATCGTGAAGGAAATCTATGATTTTCCGGGTGGGCGGCGCTTCCATTTCCGCGATCCGGGCGGCAACGAGCTGCTCGTCTATCAATATGAGGAACAGGGCTGATCCGGCTGTTCAGCCATCGCTCATTTGGTTTGCGATAAGAGTGGCCGACTGAAAAACACCGTTTACCCTGATCTTGTCGAAGGGTTGTTCTTCTTCCTATGGTCGACAGGAAAAGGACAGGGTTTCGACAAGCTCGGCACCAACGGAAGATTAGCGAGGCCAACCGGTTATGAAATACACTCTTGCTGTTGCAACCGCCCTTTTGCTCGCCACGCCTGCCCTCGCCCAGGATGACGATATCTGGGACGACGATCCCTATGCCGCCCAGGACGAAACCGTGCTCGCGATCGACCGCTTCATGGGCGCGTTGCTCGACCTGCCCATCGGACGACTGGCCCGCGCCATGCCCGATGTCGAAATCGAGGGCGATATCCGCGAATCCGATACGCTGCGCGACGTGATGGTTCGCGACAATCCCGGGGCGGAAGAGGAACTGCGCGGCAAGGCGCGAATGGCGACCGCGCTTGTTGGCACGATGCTGAGCGAGGTTGAAGCCATGCTCCCCGCGCTCGAGAGCTGGGCCGAAAATCTTAGCCGCTCCGTCTCCGACTAAGCCGGCCCCGGACGATGCGCGCGGAATAACCGCTGGACGGAAACGGCCACTGCGCTACAACCGCAACCATGTGGGAACTCTTCCAATTTCCTCTTTGTCCGTTCAGCCGCAAGGTCCGCCTGCTGCTTGGGGAAAAGGGCGTCGGTTACGATCTGGTGCGGGAATCCCCCTGGGAGCGGCGCGACGAATTTCTCGACATAAACCCCGCCGGCAAGACACCTGTCATGGTGGACAAGGACAAGGGCAGCACGTTGATCGACAGCCGCGCGATCTGCGAATATTTCGAAGAGACGGTCGATACGGCGCGGATGATTACCGGCCCTGCCCCCAACCGCGCCGAAATCCGGCGGCTGGTCGCCTGGTTCGACGAGAATTTCTATGTCGATGTGGTCGCGCCGCTCATGCATGAGCGCATGTTCAAGCGGCTGGTCCACCGCGAGGCGCCGGACGGAACGGCTCTGCGCGAGGCGATGAAAGCGGCCGATTCCCATCTCGACTATATCGATTATCTGCTCGATCATCGCCGCTGGATCGCGGGCGCGACGCTGAGCCTTGCCGACCTTGCCGCGGCGGCACAGATTTCGGTGGCGGACTATCTGGGCGGCTTCAACTGGTCGAGCCATTCCCAGGCCAAGGCCTGGTATGCCGGCCTCAAATCACGGCCCAGCTTCCGGCCGCTCCTCAACGAGCGCATGGAAGTGATCTCGCCGCCCGCCCATTATGACAAAGTGGATTTCTAGGCTGGAGCCCGCACCGCCGTCAGCAGGTAATTGAGCGCTTTCCGGTCCGAAATCTCAAACCCGCGTGCGGGCGAGAAGCTCAGGCCCGACACATCCGTCACCCGCATTCCGGCCGCTTCGAGTAGCCCGGTCAGCTCTTCCGGCGTCAAGAACTTGTCCCAGTCATGCGTGCCTTTGGGGATGAGGCCAGCGCCCTCGCCCACCGTGATCATTGCCAGCTTCGACAGACCCGTGCGGTTAGGCGTCGACATGATGAGCAGGCCATCGGGCTTCAGTGCCCCGGCCAACCCGCAGACGAATGCCGCGGGATCGGTCACATGCTCGACGACTTCCATGCAGGTGACGAGATCATGGGTGCCTTCTGCTGCCTCGACCCCGCCAATGCGATAATCGATGGCGAGGCCGGATTGCGCGGCATGCGCCCGCGCGGCGGCGATATTCTCTTCCGCCGCGTCGATACCGGTAACGGTGGCGCCCAGCCGGGCCAGCGGCTCGGCGAGCAGCCCCGCCCCGCACCCGATATCGAGCGCACTTTTGCCAGTCAGCGGGCGTCGGTCGGCCGCATCCAGATCCCAATGCCGATCCGCAGCCTTGCGGATATAGCCGAGACGCGGCGGGTTGAGCCGGTGGAGCATCGCGGACGAGCCCTTGGGGTCCCACCATTCGGCGGCGAGCTTGCCGAAATGTTCGGCTTCTTTCGGATCAACCGAATGGGCCTGAGAATCGGTGGTGGGGGGGGGTGTTGCTGCACTTGCGTTCATAACCTCTCCTGCCTAACAGGATCGCCCGCCCCGTTCCATGGGGCAAAGCGCATTTTTTCGGGGGTTTGCTAGAGATCAATGGCCCGCATTGTGATGAAATTCGGCGGCACGTCCATGGGTGGGATCGATCGTATCCGGGCCGTGGCCGAACGCGTTAAAGGCGAAGTCGACAAGGGCAATGACGTCGCCGTGATCGTGTCCGCGATGGCGGGCGAAACGGACCGGCTCGTCCAGTTCTGCCGCGAAGCCTCTTCGCTCTATGATCCGCGCGAATATGATGTGGTTGTGGCGTCCGGCGAGCAGGTCTCGTCCGGGTTGCTCGCGATCATGCTGCAATCCATGGGCGTGCAGGCGCGCAGCTGGATGGGCTGGCAGCTACCGATCCGCACATCCGAAGCCCATGCCTCTGCCCGGATCGACGATATCGATGCCGACATTCTCTGCAAAGCGATAGAAGGCGGCAATGTCGCGGTCATTCCCGGCTTCCAGGGCATGACGGAGGAAGGCCGGGTCGCCACGCTCGGCCGCGGCGGTTCCGACACTTCGGCGGTCGCCATTGCGGCCGCGATGAAGGCCGATCGCTGCGACATTTATACCGATGTGGACGGCGTCTACACGACCGATCCGCGTATCGTGCCGCGCGCCCGCAAACTCGCAAAGATCACCTATGAAGAGATGCTGGAGCTGGCGAGCGTCGGTGCAAAAGTGCTCCAGACCCGCTCGGTCGGGCTGGCAATGAAATGTCAGGTGCCGCTCCAGGTTCTGTCCTCCTTCGAGGACAAACCCGGCACCATGATCGTCGACGAACAGGATATTGAGGACAGCGAGATGGAAAAACAGCTGATAACCGGCATCGCATATGACAAGAATGAGGCCAAGGTCACGCTGACATCGGTGGCGGACAAGCCCGGCTCCGTATCGGCAATTTTCACGCCGCTGGCCGAAGCGAATGTCAATGTCGACATGATCGTGCAGAACTTCGCCCGGGAAACCGGCAATACGGACGTCACTTTCACCGTCCCTTCGGACGATCTCGCCAAATCGCTGGACGTGCTGGCCAAGGCCAAAGACGAGATCGGCTATCGCGAGATCGCGCACGATACCAATGTCTGCAAAGTCTCGGTCGTCGGCGTCGGCATGCGCAGCCATGCAGGCGTTGCCGCCACGATGTTCCAGACACTGGCGGATCGCGGCATCAACATCATGGCGATCACAACAAGCGAGATCAAAGTCAGCGTACTGATCGAGGAGGATTATACCGAACTCGCGGTGCGCGTACTCCACACCGCCTATGGACTGGACGCAGAGGATGACGCGGCGTGATGGGAGTATTTTCGTCAGACTCGGCCTTTCGGTCGAGCGCGGCACCGGGATCCGTCTGTCAGACTCGACCTCGCGGTCGAGCGCGGCACCGGCCCGCTCCCCCACCCGGCCTCCCACGAGTGTATCCTGAATGGGAGGCCGGGTGGGGGAGCGGGCCGGTGCCGCGCCTGAGGCGAAGCCGAAAGTCTGAACAAGGAACAACCCCATGACCACCGAAAACGATATCAAGCGCATGATGGCGCGCGGCTGCGAATTTCTTGGCACCGAATATGCTATCCTGGGCGGCGCGATGAGCTGGATCTCGGAGCGCAATCTCGTTTCCGCCATCTCCAACGCCGGCGGCTTCGGCGTGATCGCGTGCGGCGCGATGGAGCCGCATATGCTCGACGAGGAAATCGCCGAGACTGCCAAGCGCACCGACAAGCCGTTCGGCGTCAACCTGATCACCATGCACCCGCAGCTGGAAGAGCTGATTGAAGTCTGCGCCAAACATGAGGTCAGCCATGTTGTGCTCGCCGGCGGACTGCCGCCGGGCTGGGCAATTCCGAAGATCAAGGAATTCGGCGCAAAACTCATCTGCTTCGCCCCGGCTTTCGCGCTTGCAAAAAAGCTGGCCCGCAGCGGCGTCGACGCGCTGGTGATCGAAGGCATGGAAGCGGGCGGCCATATCGGCCCGGTCAGCACATCCGTCCTCGCACAGGAAATCCTGCCCGAGCTGCGCGACGAACTGCCGATCTTTATCGCGGGCGGCATCGGACGCGGCCACGCAATTGCCGCCTGGCTGGAAGTCGGCGCAGTCGGCGTTCAACTCGGCACACGCTTCGTCTGCGCCAGCGAATGCATCGCGCATGAGAATTTCAAAAAGGCCTTTATCCGAGCGCCCGCCCGCGATGCGATCGTCTCCACCCAGATCGACGACCGCCTCCCCGTCATCCCCGTCCGCGCGCTCAAGAATAAAGGCACGCAAGAATTCGCCGCCAAACAGATCGAAGTCGCGAAGCGGCTTGACGCGGGCGAAATCGAGATGGGCGAAGCGCAGCTCCAGATCGAACATTTCTGGGCTGGAGCGTTGCGCCGCGCCGTGATCGAGGGCGATGTCGAAAATGGCTCGCTCATGGCTGGTCAGAGCGTCGGCATGGTGAAGGCTGAGGAGCCCGTCGCCGATATCATCGCGACGTTGATGGATGAAGCGGTGAAGGCGCTGGAGAAGAATAGGGGTTAACGAGAGAGCGGAATCAACGATGACTCAGAAGAGAATGCCACGTTCTGTGATAATCTTCGTTGTTCTGAGCTGCATCTTCTTCTTATGTATATGGGTTGGCTTATCGATCTTTGACCAACACGACCGGATCATATGGTCGTTCTTCGCGCTCCTTTGGTTCACCAATCTGCTCTGGATGGTGCATTTGTATCGCCAGCATTCAATATTTGGTCCGATCCAAGCCTCTCCGCGCTCACCCTGAGCTTGTCGACAGATAAGCGCCGCCTCAAAAAGGATTCACCGTAAACCCATCCTGCTGCAACAGCGCGTGCGCCGTCATCGCTGACAGCGCCATATCGACGCCGGGCAGTAGATATTCGACATCGATCTCATAATAGGCTGCCGTCTGACCGCAGACGATGATCTGGACATTGTTCGCAACCAGCGCTTCGACCGCCGCCACATTGACGTTTTCCGCGCCGTCATAATGGGCGCCGTATCTTTCCGCATTGGTCATATCGAACGCAGCCTGGCCGTGGACGACGACCGCGATGCGGATATTTTCCGGCGGCACGCCCGCCGCGACATGCATGTTGATGAAGCGCGCGGCGCTGTCGATCGTACGGTTGATCTCACCGGGCTCGGCCTGCGTCGATGTGTCGAAAACCACGGCGAATTCGGCATCGGCCGGAATCGCCATCGTCGTCGTCACATCGGCGATCCGGCCGAATTGGGTGTAGACCGGGCCGGAATGAAAGGCGGCGTACTGGGCCGCGAGCGGCGTGGCGGCAAGGCTGAGGCCGATCAGGGCAAGGGCGGGTTTGAGCATCGGGGCATCCTGTCAAAGTGCGGTGTCCGGTTCATCCTACCGCCTGTCTCGGGATAGGAACAGTGCGAGATTTCCCTCTATTCCGTTTACCCTGAGCGTGTCGAAGGGTCGTCCTTCCCCTCTTCCGCCGGTTCGGAAGAAAAGGACGGGGTTTCGACAGGCTCAGCCCAAACGGCCTTGTGGTGGATAGATGCCTCAACAGGCCGGGCACCGTTACTTCTCGACCAAAGCCAATCTTTTGCGATGCTTAGCGTTTCCGCAATGGCGCCCATCCTGATGCTCTGCTAATCGGTCGCGCATGAGTTTTTCCGAAGCGACAGCCTCCTCCCGCGAAATTCTGACCGGGTTGCACGATGTGATGGCTTCGCGCACCCATGCGCAGGCCAAGCTGAACCGGGTCGTCGAGATTATCGGCGAGGCGCTGTCGAGCGAAGTCTGCTCGATCTACCTGCTGCGTGAGGGCGTGCTGGAGCTTTATGCAACGCTCGGCCTGAACCAGGATGCCGTGCACGTCACCAAGCTGGCGCTGGGCGAGGGGCTGGTCGGGGTGATCGCGAAAACCGGCCGTATCCTCAACCTCGACGAAGCGACATCGCATCCCGATTTTGCCTATAAGCCCGAAACCGGCGAGGAAACCTATCACAGCTTTGCCGGCATCCCGATCATCCACCGTGAACGCACGGTGGGCGTGCTTTCCGTCCAGCATGCCGATCCGCGGCCCTATCGCGATGTTGAGATCGAAGCGTTGCAGACCGTGGCCATGGTGCTGGCTGAGCTGATCGCCAATGCCGAGCTGATCGACGACAGCGCCACCGATGACGAAATTGCCCGCCAGACCGAGGCCATGCATCTGACCGGCCAGAAACTGGTTGTCGGCATGGCATCCGGCGTTGCCGTGTTTCACCAACCGCGCGTCAATATCGAACACACCGTCGCCGACGATGTCGAGGCCGAACGGGCGCGCGTCTATGCGGCATTCGGCAAGATGCGCGAACAGATCGACACGCTCTCCAACCAGGCCGAATTCGGCGCGGGCGGCGAGCACAAAGATGTGCTCGAGACATACAAGATGTTCGCCTATGACGAGGGCTGGAGCCGCCGGATCAATTCCGCGATCGATTCCGGCCTGACCGCAGAGGCGGCGATTGAGCGCGTCCAGCAACGCACCCGGGCGCGGATGCATGAAATTGACGATCCCTTGCTCGCCGAGCGGATGCACGACCTGGAAGATCTCGCCAACCGCCTGATCCGCATCGTGTCCGGCCAACTGGGCACGGCGGCGCAGCTCGGGCTGCGCAATGATTCCATCCTGATTGCCCGCAATCTGGGCCCGGCCGAGCTGCTCGAATATGATCGGCGGCGGCTCAAGGGCGTCGTCCTGGAAGAAGGTTCGCTGACCGCGCATGTAACCATCGTGGCCCGCGCCATGGGTGTGCCGGTGCTGGGCCGGGTCGCCAATATCCGGCGGCTGATCCATGAAAATGATGAGCTGCTCCTCGATGTGGAGGATGGCTCGGTTTATGTCCGGCCTTCCGGCACCATGATCGAGGTGTTCGAGGCCAAACAGGCGCGATTAAAAGAGAAACGCGCCGAGTTCGAGGCGCAGCGCGATGCGGCGCCGGAAACGCAATGCGGCAAGCGGCTCAAGGTCATGGTCAATGCGGGGCTTCGCGAGGATGTCGCCGCCGTCAACCTGGCCGGCGCGGATGGCATCGGCCTGTTCCGGACCGAGTTCCAGTTCCTCGTATCCGCCACCCTGCCCCGCCGCGACGCACAGCAGAAACTCTACACGGACGTGCTTGACGCATCTGGCGACAAACCGGTTATCTTCCGTACGCTCGACATCGGCGGCGACAAGGCCGTCCCCTATTTGCGTACCGAAACCAGCAAGGAAGAAAATCCGGCCATGGGCTGGCGCGCGCTGCGCCTGTCGCTCGACCGCGAGGGCCTGATGAAGGTGCAGGCGCGCGCGCTTATCGAGGCGGCGGCCGGCAAGACCCTGAATGTGATGTTCCCGATGGTGTCCGAACCCTGGGAGTTCGACGAAGCCCGCGCCCTGTTCGAAGCGCAGCGGGTCTGGCTTGAAGACCGCCATCACATGCTGCCGCACGACATTCGCTATGGCTGCATGCTCGAAGTGCCCGCGCTTGCAGAGATTCTGGATCAGCTTTTGCCGCGGCTCGACTTTCTTTCGATCGGCACCAACGACCTGACGCAGTTTCTGTTCGCCGCCGATCGCGCCGATCCGCGCATCGCCGACCGCTATGACTGGCTCAGCCCTGCTATCCTCCGTTTCATTCGCCGGATCGTGCGCGAAACAACCGCAGCCGGCGTACCGACCACAATCTGCGGAGAGATGGGCGGCAGGCCCATCGAAGCAATGGCGCTTATCGGCCTTGGCGTGGAGCAGCTCTCGATCACCCCTGCGGCGGTGGGTTCGATAAAAGCGATGATACGCTCGCTCGACGCCGAACAGCTGCGCGGCAGGATGGACGAGTGGCTCGCCGAACCGCCCCCCGACATGCGCCAGACTCTTCTCGACTGGGCGGAGCAACGGTCGGTCGCAATCGCCTGATTTTCGACGAATCGCTTGGCGGAAGTCCTTGACAGAAATGGCGGCAGCTTGCGAAAGCCGTTGGTGACGCATTTGCAGATGTGCAGCGTCTACAGGGAGCGCAGATGTCAGAAGAAAGTGGCGACGACGCCGCATTGTTCGAATCTCTAGTCGGAAGCAAACTTCGCGATGCTCGCGAAAGCCAGGGCATTTCGCTGGAAGATATTGCGAAATCGACACGAATACCTCTGCGCCAACTGCACAATATCGAAAACAGCGAATATGAAAAACTGCCCGCACCAACCTACAGTATAGGTTTTGTGAAGGCCTATTCCCTCGCCGTGGGGCTCAATGCGCCGGAGATGGCTGCGGCGTTCCGTGAGGAGATTGATTTTCGCTCCGCCGGCCAGGCCGCCGGAGACTATTTCGAACCGACCGACCCGGCCCGCGTGCCGCCGCGCAGCCTCGCATGGATTGCCGCCGGCATCGCCCTCCTGCTGGTCATCGGTTACGCCTTGTGGCGGAGCGGCATGTTCGGCCTCGACGGCGACGACCGCGCCAGGATGGCAGCAGGGACCGACGCGCCCGCCGCCAGCGCGAGCCGTGATACCGGCACGTCTCAAACCGCCGCATCATCTCCGCCGCCGCCAGCCGAAGGCACTGTCAGGATCGAAGCGACCGACACAGTTTGGCTGCGTATCTATGAACTGGAGAGCGGCGACCGGATCTACGAGAATGAGCTGCAGGCCGGCGACACATATGAAGTCCCGGCAAACGCCGTTCAGCCCGCCATTCGAACGGGCCGCGCCGATGCGTTGCGGATAACCGTAGCCGGCCGGGCGGTCGATCCGATCGGCCCTGCACAAACGGTGATCAGCGATGTCAGCCTTTTGCCAGCGGACCTTGCGCGCCCTCGCCCGACAGCGACGGAAACCCCGTTAGCCAACTAACAGTCTGCGCCCGCTTCATGTTGGCGACAGGACCGGCGGGCGATATATGTCCCGTTACGGGTCAAGGGAGGGAAAACGCCATGCGTCCTATGCTTATTGCCGCACTGCTGGTTTCGACCGCAGCCACCCCAGCGCTGTCACAGGGCGCCGAGATGGACCGCCGGATCGACCGGGTCGAGCGAGAAATTCGTGCGCTCCAGCGCCAGGTGTTTCCTGGCGGCGATGCCGATTTCTTCGAACCGGAAATCCAGGCCGGCACAGCCGCTTCACAGGCCGGGAACCCCGCCTCAGCGCCGATTACCGACCTGACCGACCGGGTGAATGCGCTTGAACGCCAGCTGGCTACGCTGACGGGCCAGGTTGAGGAGAATAATTTCGAGCTGCGCCAGCTCCGCACGATGGTCGAGGCCTTGCAAGGGCAGGACGCGCCTGACTCCGGCACCGAGACTGGATTGACGACTGGCTCTGCGGATGTCGACGCCGGGCAAGATGCACCCGCCGAAGACAGCGGCCCTGCAAGCGCCGATCCTGAAAACAGCGGCCAGACAGAGCCCCCCGCGGCAACAGCGACCCCGGCGCAGAGCGACGAAGCGCCACTGCCCGATGATGCCGGCGAAGCGGCTTATGTTCGCGGATACCGCCTGTGGCGCGACGGCGATTACGCGGCAGCCCGAGCCCAGCTGCTGCAAACGGTCGAGACTTATCCCGGTCACCGGTTCGAAAGCTATGCACGCAATCTGCTCGGCCGTGCCTATCTCGACGATGACAAACCGGCCAACGCGACCGAGATTTTCGTCCGCAATTACCAGGAACTGCCTAATGGTGAACGGGCTGCTGACAGCCTGTTCTTCCTTGGCGTCGCGCTGACCCAACTCAACTATAATGATCGCGCCTGCCTTGCCTTCGATGAACTCGAAGACGTTTATGGCGAAAATCTGCGCAGCACGATCCGCGAGCAGGTTCCGGGCGCACGGGATGCGGCAAACTGCAGCTAATGGTTTCGCTTTCGGCATAGGGGCGGCTAGAGTCGATCCATGCCGCAGCAAACCCTACCGGAACGGTTCAGGACCGAGACCGAGCGCCTGACCGCCGCGCCGCCGACGGAGAAGGCGCGGATGGGGTTGGCGGTATCCGGCGGTCCCGACAGTCTGGCCCTTCTGGCTCTCGCTGCAGTCGTCTATCCGGGGGCAGTCGCGGCGATCACCGTCGATCATGGCCTGCGCCCCGAAGCGAGCGATGAAGCGGACCATGTTGCGGCGATCTGCGCGCAGCTGGAAGTACCGCACACCATCCGGACGCCCCCACAACCGATTTCCGGAAATCTTCAGTCGGCGGCACGGGCGGCCCGCTATGCGTTGCTGGAGGATTGGGCGACGCGCGAACATCTGCGCTGGATTGCGACGGCGCACCATGCCGACGACCAGCTCGAAACGGTATTGATGCGACTGATGCGCGGCAGCGGCATCGACGGATTGTCGGCCATCCGCCCGGTCAACGGCAAGATCATCCGTCCCCTGCTCCGGTTTCGCAAGGTCGACCTTGTCGCACATATTGAAAGCCGCGGCCTGGAGGCGGTTGCGGACCCCAGCAATGTGGACGACGCCTTTGACCGGGTCCGACTGCGCAAAACCCTGTCCGGCTTCCCCGACTTCGACCCCGAACGCCTGGAACGCAGCATCCGCGCGACGCGGGAAGCGGGCGATGCATTGCGATGGGCAAGCGCGCGGGAGGCCGAAAACCATATTCAGCCGATCGGGGATGGGGTGATACTGACACGCACGGACTATCCCGCCGAACTGCTCCGAAGGCTGGTTATCGCCTGTCTCGATGCCGTCGACCCCGGCCATGCAGCACGCGGACCGGCGCTCGACCGGCTTATCGAAACGCTTTCCGAAGGACAAAAGGGAATGATCGGCAAAATTCTCTGTGTCGCTGAAAGTTCCGATAATTGGCGGTTTTCAAAGGCTCCGCCCAGGAAAACGGGCTGAAATGGTTCAGCCATCGGGCGGTCATCCGTACCAGCCAATTGTCTTTTGACCACAAAATCCTATTTTGGTCGGAACAGAAGGGCCTACACGCGATGAATGACGACAAAGAACCCCAAGACGGCGGCACCAGCCCGTGGATGAAGAGCCTCTTCATCTGGGCTGGCATTCTGGTCGCGCTCATCCTGTTCGTCACCATGTTCGACAGCGGTGCCGAAGCGACGGACAACACGCTCGCCTACTCGGATTTTCTCGATCGCATCGAGCAGAACGAGGTTCAACAGGTCGAGATCAACGAAGGCTATATCAGTGGCACACTGACCGACCAGTCCACCTTCCGTACCGATATGCCGCCGCGCGTGGCTGTGCCGATGGACGAGATGCGCGACGCTGGTATCGCAATCAGCGGCCGCCCCGCCGAACAGGCCAGTATCTGGACCTATGTGCTGCTCAACCTTCTGCCCTTCATCCTGATCTTCGGCATTGCTTTCCTGATCATCCGCCAGATGCAGAAAAATGCTGGCGGCGGCGCGATGGGCTTTGGCAAGTCCAAGGCCAAATTGCTGACCGAGAAACAGGGCAAGGTGACGTTTGAAGATGTCGCCGGTATCGATGAGGCCCGCGAAGAGCTTCAGGAAATCGTCGAGTTCCTCAAAGACCCGGGCAAATTCTCCCGCCTTGGCGGACAGATTCCCAAGGGCGCCCTGCTTGTCGGTTCTCCCGGCACCGGTAAAACCCTGCTCGCCCGCGCGATTGCCGGGGAAGCGGAAGTGCCCTTCTTCACGATCTCCGGCTCCGATTTTGTCGAAATGTTCGTCGGTGTCGGCGCAAGCCGCGTCCGCGACATGTTCGAACAGGCCAAGAAGAATGCCCCCTGCATCGTCTTCATCGACGAGATCGATGCCGTCGGCCGCCATCGCGGCGCGGGCCTTGGCAATGGCAATGATGAGCGCGAACAGACGCTCAACCAGCTGCTCGTCGAGATGGACGGCTTCGAAGCGAATGAAGGCATCATCATCATCGCCGCCACCAACCGGCCCGATGTGCTTGACCCTGCATTGCTGCGCCCGGGTCGTTTCGACCGCCAGGTCGTCGTGCCGCGTCCCGATATTGACGGCCGCGAGAAGATTCTCGATGTCCATATGAAGAAACTGCCGCTGGCACCGGATGTGAAATCCCGGACGATTGCCCGCGGTACGCCCGGCTTTTCCGGTGCCGACCTTGCCAATCTGGTCAATGAGGCAGCGCTGCTGGCAGCCCGCAAGGGCAAACGCCTTGTCGCAATGGCCGAGTTCGAGGAAGCCAAGGACAAGGTGATGATGGGTTCCGAACGGAAATCCATGGTCATGACCGAAGACGAGAAGCGGATGACCGCCTATCACGAGGCCGGCCATGCGATCGTCTCGATCCACGAAAAGGCATCTGATCCCATTCACAAAGCCACGATCATTCCCCGTGGCCGCGCGCTTGGCATGGTCATGCGTCTGCCCGAACGCGATAACTACAGCTATCACCGGGACAAGATGCACGCGAACCTCGCGGTCAGCATGGGCGGCCGCGTCGCCGAGGAAATCATCTTCGGCTATGACAAGGTTTCAAGCGGCGCTTCCAGCGATATTCAATATGCAACGAAGCTCGCCCGCGACATGGTCACCCAATGGGGCATGTCGGACGAAATGGGGCCGCTGCAATATGAAGAACCGCAGGGCGAGACTTTCCTCGGCTATTCCCAGTCGAAAAGCGTCAACATGTCCGACGAGACGGCCAAGAAGATCGACAGCGAGATTCGCCTGCTAATCGACAACAGCTATTCGCGTGCCAAGCAGGTTCTGACCGATAACGCTGATGAGCTCCATGCGCTGGCTAATGCGCTGCTGGAATATGAAACGCTTTCCGGTGACGAGATTGACGAGCTGATCGAGACGGGCAAGTTCGAACGGCCCGACGGCGAAACCGTCAAACCCTCGACAGTGCCGCCCGGCGGTTCGAGCATCCCCAAGACCAAGCCGCGCAAACGGCCCTTCGGAGATGCCGCCCCCGAAGGCGCATAACCGATATTATCATGACACGGAAAAGGCTCGCTTCGGCGGGCCTTTTCTTTGCCCGGTCTCTGCTATCCCAGCGCTCCGATGGTAAGCAACATTACAAAGAAGATAAACGCCGCAGTGAAACAGAAAAACGACAGGAGCACCGTTCTGAAAAAGGCGCTTATTCGCCCAATTTGATAAGTTCCGCGCAATTGCTTGTACATATGGATGAAGGGAATGAAGACCGCCGCGAGCGGTATCCAGGGTATCCCCATGCCCGCGAAACCCAGCACCGTCAGTATGATCGCGAAGAGCGACATGAAGGCCAGCGAATAGGTGACGAACACGGTGTGATCGTACATCTTGAAGCGTCGTGTATAAAAGAACAGCAGCCAGACAAAGGGCACGGAAAGCGGGATCAGCAGCCAGGAAAACTTATAGAAGTTGGCCTGCAATTTGTAGAGCGCCAGCCCCGGATTTTCGTTGATCTTCTGGATGCCATAATCGAGCCTGGCCCAGCCTGTCGAAATATTTGTACCGCTGATATTGGCCTCACCGGCCGGCCCGCCAATCAATTCAAGCGAGTCCTGGCCGAACTCCATCTCCGCGATTCGCTCATCGAGAGCCGCTGCTTCCTGCGCCAGTTCCGCGAGTCTCGCCCGCTGCCCCGGCTGGCTACCGGCTATCGCAATTCTGCGATCGACAGCCTCCCTCTCCGCCTGCACTTCGGCCATTTGCGTATTGATATGCGCGCGAGCCGCGTCCACGTCCACAACGGCCGGGCGGTCGCCAATGTCGATATTGGAGAGTGACGCGCCATAGATGGTCAGAATCCCGAACATCAGGAACACGCCAAACAGAAACATGCCGAGCGGCGAAACAAACTTTGCGCGCTCGCCATGGATATAGCGGCGGGTCAGCTGGCCCGGTTGCCAGATCAGCAGGGGCAATGTCCGCCAGAATTTCCCGTCCAGATGCAACACACCGTGCATCAGATCATGGCCGATTGCCGAGATGGATCGGTGAACATGCGCTTTTTGCCCGCAATAGTGACAATGCGTCCCGATCAGTTCGGTCGAACAGTTCAGGCAATGGGTCTCGCTGTGCTCCGAAGCGCTTTCGCCATGGTCCGGTTCAACCGCCCGCGCTGCCAGCCCGCCGGTGATAGCGTCCCCGATCCCTTCGATACCATTGTCCATCATTTGCTCCCCCGACCGCACATAGCCGCGCCGGTACCGTTTCGTCGATAGTCGTTCACGCCCGGCGCCGGGCATGATATGGCCCGCCGCCATGAACGAACATCGCACCATCCCGACCCCCACGGCCCTGATCGCCGATATGGGTGCCCGCGCGCGCGCAGCTGCGGCAATTGTCTCACAAGCCTCCACGGCCGCGAAAAGCGCGGCTTTGCAACATGCGGCCAAGGCCCTGAGAGAGACCAGAGATACGATCCTCTCGGCCAATAAGGATGATATGACGCGCGGCACGGCCAACGGCCTGAGCCCTGCGCTTCTCGACCGGCTGAAGCTTGATCCGGAGCGGATTGAGGGCATTGCCGGCGCGCTGGAATCGGTTGCCTCGCTCCCCGATCCCGTCGGCGAGCTGATCGACAGCAGCACTCCGCCAAACGGACTGGAGCTGAGCCGGGTGCGCATACCGCTGGGCGTGATCGGAATCATCTATGAAAGCCGGCCCAATGTGACAGCCGATGCGGGCGCGCTCTGCCTGATGGCTGGCAATGCCGCGATATTGCGCGGTGGCTCGGAAGCGATCGAGTCCAGCCGGGCGATCCATGGCTGTCTGGTCACTGGGCTGCGCAAAGCCGGGCTGCCGGAAGACGCCATCCAGCTCGTGCCGACCACCGACCGCGAAGCCGTTGGCGCCATGCTGCGCGCGAGCGGCCTGATCGACATCATCGTACCACGCGGCGGCAAAGGGCTCGTCGCCCGGGTGCAGGATGAGGCCCGGGTGCCCGTGCTCGCCCATCTCGACGGCATATGCCACACCTATGTGCACGCCGCCGCCGAGCCGGAAATGGCCCGCTCCATCGCGGTCAACGCCAAGATGCGGCGGACCGGCATCTGCGGCGCAATGGAAACATTGCTGATCGATGCGCAATTTCCGGACGCCGCAGCCCTTGTCGCGGCCCTGATCGAGGCCGGCTGCGAAGTGCGCGGCGATGAGGCGGTTCAGGCGCTGGACAACCGGGTCGTCGTCGTCGCCGCCGAGGACTGGGACACCGAATATCTCGAACCGATCGTCTCGGCCGCTATGGTCGAGGGGCTCGATGCGGCGCTGGCTCATATCGCCGCCCACAGCTCGGGCCATACGGATGCGATAGTGACCGAGGATCTGGATGCCGCGACGCGCTTTCTCGCTACGGTCGACAGCGCCATTGTGATGCACAACGCCTCCAGCCAGTTCGCTGATGGCGGTGAATTCGGGCTTGGCGCGGAAATCGGCATTTCGACCGGTCGGCTCCACGCCCGCGGCCCGGTCGCGCTCGAAGGCCTCACGACCTATAAATGGATCGCGCGGGGCAAGGGGAACATAAGGCCGTGAGTGGTAGATTTCTGCTGATCGTCGGTGGATGGCTATCAGGCGCTGCCGCCCTTCTGCATCTCGCGGTGATTATCGGAGGGCCAGACTGGTACCGGTTTTTCGGTGCCGGCGAAGAGATGGCGAGAATGGCCGCCCGGGGGGATTCTTACCCGGCCATCGTCACGATCTTCATAGCCTCGATCCTTGCAATCTGGGCCGCCTACGCTTTTTCCGGTGCCGGGCTGATCCGCCGCCTGCCGCTGTTGCGCACCGGCCTTATCGCAATCTCCGCGATCTACTTGCTGCGCGGACTTATCCTGATTCCGATTCTGCTTTTCACGGCAACGCCCATCGGACAGTTCGGTATCTGGAGTTCGCTGATCGTTCTTGTCTACGGCGTCGCCTATGCCGCCGGCACATGGTTGCGCTGGCCCTTACTCGCCCCCGGCACGGAACAGTCCGCGTCTTGAAACCGACCGGTCTCCTTGGCGGTTCGTTCAACCCGGCCCATGGCGGACATCGAGGGATCAGCCTGTTCGCGCTCGATGCACTCGGGCTGGACGAGATCTGGTGGCTGGTTTCGCCCGGCAACCCGCTGAAAGAGGGCGCCAGGGATATGGCGCCGCTGCAGGCGCGGCTGAAATCGGCCCGGAAAATGGCGCGGGGTACACGGATTCGGCCGACCGCTATCGAGCGCGACCTGGGCACGCGCTACACCGTGGAAACGCTGGAAAAGCTGATCCGACGCTATCCGAAACGGCGGTTTATCTGGATCATGGGATCGGACAATCTCGCCCAGTTCCACCGCTGGAAAAACTGGCGGCGCATAGCCCGGCATATAGTGATTGCCGTAATCGCCCGTCCGGGGTATGACGATGAAGCCTTGTCCGCTCCGGCCATGGCTTGGCTGCGGCGCTTCGTCCGGCCCGCAAGCCAGTCGCGTAATTGGACCGATTGGAGACCGCCAGCGCTCGTGTATTTGCGCTTTCGACCCGATCCCCGTTCCGCCACCCGCTTGCGGCGTGACAATCCGCAATGGCATCTTGCCTTCTCAACCACAGCTTCGCGTGACCCGGTTACGCGACGGCGCATCCCATAGGAAAACCTTTTGCCCGCTTCATCAGTTGCGACGCTCCAGAACCGCGAAGCCTATACGGCCGAAGACCTTCACCAGCTCATTTTGCAATCCCTTGAGGACGATCAGGCACAGGATGTGACCTCGATCCCGCTTGCCGGAAAATCGTCGATTGGCGACTATATGGTCATCGCCAGCGGCCGCTCGACGCGCCATGTTGCCGCGATTGCCGAGAAGCTGGCCGAAGCAATGAAATCCGCATTCGGTATACCGACACGAATCGAGGGCCTGCCCACGGCCGACTGGGTACTGCTCGATGCCGGCGATGTGATCGTTCATCTGTTCCGCCCTGAAGTCCGTAGCTTCTACAATCTGGAGCGCATGTGGGGCTTTGGCGAGCAGGAAGAAAGCGAAGAAACCCCTGTCGAGGACGATAGCTGAGCCTTTCGCTCCACATTGTCGCCCGCGGGAAGATCGGCCGCGGACCGGAGGCCCAGCTTGTCGACCGCTATGTCCAGCGTATCGGATGGCCCGTCCGCCTGACGGAACTGCCGGAGAACGGAGGCAAAGTCCCTCCCCTGTCTGCAGCAAGCAGGATCGTGACGCTGGATGAAACCGGAAAACAGCTGGGATCGGTCCAGTTTGCGCGGCAGATTGGTGACTGGCAGGATCAGGGCATTCGCGAAATTCGCTTCCTGATAGGCGCCGCCGACGGCCTGACAGCAGAAGAACGAGCCAGCGCGGACCTGTCCATCGCCTTCGGCAAGGCAACCTGGCCGCACCTGATGGCACGGGCAATGCTCGCGGAACAGCTTTGGAGGGCAAGCTCGATCCTTGCCAATCACCCCTATCATCGCGAAGGATAGCCGGATGATAGTGCGCCTTCTCGCCCTGATCGCTTTGTTCTCGGCAGTTCTGGCCCCGTTTGCGCTCGCCCAGCCCGGAGATCGCGGCAGTGAAGCCGAAGCGCTGGAAGAAGCGCTGCGCCAGCGCACCATCGCCCAGCAACGGGCGAGCCAGTTCGAACGGCAAGCCGAAAATGCCCAGAGCCGTGCGGAACGCGCCGCTGCCGATGAAGCCGCCGCCGCGGCTCAGGTGCAGGCCGCCGAGGCAGATCTCACTGCTGCGCAAAGCCGCATTCGCCTGATCGAAGAGTTACGCGCCGGACAGCGGGCGCGCCTCGCCGAGCGGCAAGGAACGATCATCGGGTTGACCGCTGCGCTGCAAACCATGGCGCGCCGCCCCCCGGCACTGGCGCTGGTTCACCAGGGCAGCATCAGTGACCTTGTCCATATCCGATCCCTCTTTTCGACAACGCTGCCGATAGTCCGCGAGCGCACGGCGAGCCTCCGGGCGGAGGTTGTGCGCGGCTCCAACCTACGCCTCCAGGCCGACCGGGCGGTCGCGTTGCTCGGACAACAACAGGAAAATCTTGAGGCACGCCGGGTCCAACTCGCCGCACTCGAACGGGGTTCGCGGCAACAGGCCGAGCAGCTGGAGCGCTCGGCAATGTTCGAGGGTGATCGCGTCATGGCGCTGGGCGAGGATGCCCGCGATATTCGCACGCTCATGTCCGAACTCGACCGGCAGGCGGAGATTCGCGAGGATCTGATCACGCTTCCCGGGCCAAGATTGCGCCCAGCCCAGCCGGGAGAGGCCAGCGCGCCGACGCAACGAACGGCCCGCAACGCCAGCAACCGGCGGCCGCCCTATCGCCTTCCGGTGATGGGCGAAGTGGTGGAGGGCCTTGGCGAAGTGTCCGAGGCGGGCATCCGGTCCCGCGGCCTGACAATCGCCACCCAGCCGGGCGCACAGGTGATTGCGCCAACCGCTGGTCGGGTCAGCTATGCTGGCGATTTTCGCGGCTTCGGCCAGATTGTGATTATCGACCATAGCGGCGGCTGGACGACGCTGATCACCGATCTTGCTTCGGTCAGCGTACAGGTGGGCCAGCTTGTGCAGCAAGGCGCGCCGATCGGAAGAACCGGCGGCGACCGGCCGACCGTCACCGTTGAACTGCGCCGCGGCGGCGAGCCGGTCGATATTTCCTCTCTCGTAAGCCGCGGTTAAGGCAGATCAGCATAAGCTTTGCCGAAGACCCGAAAACCGCTATCATGCGGGCACCAGTTTAGAGAGTTAAAGCCATGGCAAGACCTATTATCAGTGCGATTGGTGCCGTCAGCACCCTGGCGCTAATCCCGGCCTTTACCGCCTCTCTCGCGGCCGTCGATGTCGACACCTATCGCGAGCTCGACCAGTTCATGGATGTTTTCGAGCGTGTTCGCGCCGAATATGTCGATGAAATCAGCGATGAAGACCTGATGCGCGGCGCCATCGGCGGGATGCTCTCGAGCCTCGATCCGCACAGCTCTTTTCTCGACGAAACGGGCTTTGAACGCCTGACGACGCAGAGCCAGGGCGAATATGGCGGCCTCGGGCTGACCGTGACGCTGGAAGACGGCGCGGTAAAAGTCATCGCACCGTTCGAAGACACGCCCGCCGACCGGGCCGGAATCCAGGCTGGCGACTATATCACCCATCTCGACGGCGAATTGATTTTCGGCGGTACGCTGGACGAAGCGGTCGAAGAAATGCGCGGCGCGCCGGGCACATCCATCGACCTGACCGTTGTGCGCCCGGGCGCCGACGAACCGCTCGAATTCACCCTGACCCGCGAAGTCATCGAACTCCATGCTGTTGAGTGGGAAGTGCAGGACCGGGTCGGCATCATCAATATCAACACGTTCAACCGCAACACCGGTGAGGAAGTGCAGGCCGCGATTGCAGCCATCAACCAGTCGCTTGGCGCACCGCCAACCGGCTATGTGATCGATCTCAGGTCCAATCCGGGCGGCCTGCTCGATCAGGCGATCGCGGTTTCCGACGTATTCCTCGAACGCGGTGAGATCGTATCCCAGCGCGGACGCCGGGCCGACGATATCGATCGCTATTATGCGCGTTCGGGAGACGACACCAACGGCCTTCCGATCGTTGTGCTCGTCGATGCTGGCACCGCCTCGGCCTCCGAGATCGTCGCCGGTGCGTTGCAGGACCATCGCCGCGGCCTGATCATCGGCGAACGGACATTCGGTAAGGGATCGGTCCAGACGATCCTGCCGCTTTCGGAAACCACCGCCCTGCGCCTGACCACCGCGCGCTATTACACACCTGCCGGCAATTCGGTGCAGGAAGGCGGGATCGAACCCGATCTCGATGTGCCACAGCTTACTAACCCGAACTGGCGGGATGCGCCGCGCTTTCGTGAAGCCGATCTCAGACGCCATCTGGTCAACGAGACGGCAGTGCAGGATGACGTGATCGAAGAAGATGTTCGGGACGATCCGCGTTTCTCGGCCACCACCGAGGAATTGGCGGAACAGGGCATCACGGATTTCCAGATGCATTATGCTGTGGAAACGATTGCACGCCTTTCACGGGAACGCCGCGCGGTTGCCGCCGCGCCGACGGCCAACCGCACACGCAACCGGTAGATAGGATAATCTGGTAATGGGTTCCATTGGCCTTGCCCGGACGCTTGCACTGGTGGTGCCGGTCGCCCTGCTCGCAGGCGCTCTCGGTTCGCAGTATCTGGGCGGCCTTTACCCATGCGAAATGTGCCATTGGCAGCGATGGCCGCATTACGCCGCTGTGCCGCTCGCATTGCTCTCTATTGTCCTGCGCGACAAAGGCATGGGAACGGTTTTTCTGTGGCTTGCGGCAGTGGCGATTTTCGCAAGCGGAGCGATCGGCGTCTTCCATGCCGGGGTCGAATATGGCTGGTGGGAAGGCTTGACCAGCTGTTCAACCTCCCCCGGCGGAGGTGGCGATTTCCTTGCCGATATCATGGCGACGCCGGTTATCTCCTGCGATCAGCCGCAATGGACATTATTCGGTATTTCGCTGGCCGGATTTAACGCGATAATTTCGATCGGCGCTGCTATGGTGATCGCATGGCTGACACGCAAAACGACGCGCTGACCCTACCCGGCGATTCCCGGCCCGATGTCGAATCGATGATTCGCGTCGATCAGGCCGGCGAATATGGCGCGACCCGCATTTATGCCGGACAACTCGCCATCCTGGGCGATCGCGATCCCGTAGCGCGCTCAATCGCGCGGATGGCAGAGCAAGAACGCCGCCATTGCGATCGGTTCGACGCGCTGACCATTGAACGCGGCGTCCGCCCGACCCTGCTACAGCCTTTATGGGATCGCGCCGGCTTTGCGCTTGGCGCGGCCTCCGCGCTGTTGGGGCCCAAAGCGGCCATGGCCTGCACCGCCGCCATCGAAACCGAAATCGATCTCCATTATAGCGAGCAGCTTGAGGAACTTGGCGATTCCGATCCCGAACTCAGCTCCATGATCGCCGAATTCCAGGCCGAAGAGGTCGAACATCGGGAGACCGCAATTGCCGAAGGCGCGGAACAGGCTCCCGGCTACCCCTTCCTGTCCGGCGCTATCCGCCTGGGATGCCGTATAGCCATTGCGGCCGCCAAGCGTATATGACGGTTTTGGCCAGTTCAGCATCGGGCAATATTGGTTAAGCCATCTTGCGAAGACCCAGCCAAAGGCTGTAGCGTTGAGGCTGCAATAGGAGAAGATAATGACGCGTTTGCTTGCCGCCACGGCACTTGTTGGGGCTCTGGCCGTTATTCCCTCCGCGCCGGCCGCAGCGCAGAATAATGTCCGGATGCAAATTGTCTATGGCGACGAGGAATGCACGACAAGCAATGGCGAGATCATCGTCGTTTGCGTTCGTCGTGACGAAAGCGAACGCTATCGCATCCCCCCCGAATTGCGCGACACGCGGGATCTTGCCGCCAATGAGAGCTGGCTATCCCGCTCACAAAGCGTTGAATATGTCGGCAGGGGCGGCACGATGAGCTGCTCGCCCGTCGGCCCCGGCGGCTTCACTGGCTGCACCCAGGAATTGCTACGTTCGGCCCGCGCGGAACGCGGTGCCCTGCTCGAATTCTAGCAGGCCACGGCCGGCGCGAAACGTTTAGCCGTCCAGCTCCGACAGTTGCGCCGCGATCCAGCGGTCGATCTGTCCTTCCAGCACATCCAGCGGAACCGATCCCTGCCCGATCACTGCATCGTGGAAATGCCGAACGTCGAAATTCTCGCCCAGCGCCGCTTCGGCCCGCGCCCGCAATGCGCGAATCCTGAGTTCGCCCATCTTGTAACCGAGAGCCTGGCCGGGCCAGCTGATATAGCGATTGACCTCCGCCTCGATATTCGCGTCGGTCAGCGCCGTATTCTCGCTCATAAAGGCGATCGCCTGCTCCTTGGACCAGCCGAGCGCATGAATGCCAGTATCGACGACCAGCCGGCAGGCGCGCCACATCTCATAGCTTAGCCGGCCCATATTCTCGGCAGGCGTATCGTAGAGCCCTATCTCGATGCCGATACGCTCCGAATACAGCCCCCAGCCTTCGGTAAAGGCGGTAAAGAAGGCGAGATTCTGGCGCAGCGGATGCATCTCGATTTCCTGCTGCAAGGCGATCTGGTTGTGATGCCCCGGCACGCCCTCATGCGCGGTGAGCGCAGGAATTTCCCATAAGGGCCGCTGGTCTAGCAGCGATGTGTTCACGTAATATGTGCCCGCAATGCCGCTCTCCGGCGAGCCGGGGCTGTAATAGGCCGTCGTCGTGCCTTCAGCGATTTCATCCGGAATCGCGCGGATGCCGTAGGGCAGCCTGGGCAGGGTTGCGAACATGGTCGGCATCAACCCGTCAATCTCCTTGGCCTGCAAGGCAACGGCGGCCATCAGCTCTTCCGGCGTCTCGGCATAATATTGCGGATCGGTGCGCAGATGCTCGATATAGGCTTCGCGGGTCTCGAACCCCGCTTCCGCCGTAACCGCTTCCATCTCGGCGCGGATCCGGGCGACTTCGGACAGGCCGATATCGTGGATTTCCTGCGCGGTAAGATCGGTGGTCGTCATCTGCCGGACGCGGAATGCGTAATAGTCGGCACCGCCCTCTTGCGCCGAAATGCCGACTTCTTCGCGGCAGGCCGGCCGATAGACGTTCAGATACCATTCCAGATGCTCGGTATATTCCGGCGCCAGGATGTTCGTGATGATGTCGTGCGCGCGCGCCGCATACCCGGCAAAGGCTTCCTCGCTCACGCCAGACGGACGCGGGCGCGTAAACGGTGCGTAGAAGCGCGACGCCAGGGGGTCGTCGCCGATCACGCCGGAGATCGACCGTTCGTAACCGTCCAGAACGGCACAGGGCAGTGTATAACCCTGCTCGACTGCCTGGGTGCTGATCGCGATCGCCTCGTCATTGATCGTCGGATACAGGCTGAGGCGGGTGAGATAGCTCTCGAAATCGGACGGCGTCTGGAACGACAGGGCATTTGCCAGCCCGGCGAAACTCTGGTGCCAGCCGCTATAGGTGGTGAACAGCATCACGCGCTGGCCAAAGCCATTGCCCTCGATCGTTTCGCTCAACAGGCGATCCAATATGCCGAAATTGGTTTGCCCATCGGCCGAGAGTTGATTCTGCGGGATCGCGCGCAGCCGGTCACGATAAGCCTGAGCCTCCGCAGCGCGACGATCCTGGGCGGCGAGGCTGATATCGAAGACCTGGTCGTCATAGTCATGGACACCGACCCGGGTCGCCATGACCGGGCTGTCGCGCAAGGCCGAAGCCCAGACTTCGTCCATCAACATTTCCAGATCGTCATCCGGCGCCGCCCAGGCGGGCATGGCGGTTCCCAGAGCCAGAGCCAATATCAATGCACGCATTTTGCCGTCTCCCCTATCCGTTATCGCCATGGGTTAAGGCGCGCCGCGCCTATTGGCCAGTATCGGCTCGACGAACGGGCCTACGCAATCTGCGAGCTTCTCCAGCCTCACCTCACCGGACAGTGATTCTTGAACCGCGGTGCAACCAAAAGCGCCTTCATGCTTTAATATGGTAAAAGGAAAGGAAAATCATGAGCGGCAATATCTACAAGGTCACCGAGGTCGTCGGCACGTCCGAAACCAGCATCGAGGACGCAATCAGCGGCGCGATCGAACGAACGGCAAAAACGGTTCGCGATATCGGCTGGTTCGAAGTCATCGACACGCGCGGCCATGTCGTCGACGGGAAAGTGGCGCATTATCAGGTGACGCTCCGAATCGGGTTCCAGCTCCACGACTGAATCCGCCTAATCGAGAAGCATCCGTTCACCGAGCAGGTTCCGGGCAGTATCTTCTTCCAGATCCAGGATTCTGAGCGGCGACGCGAGTGAGGCACCGGCCGTGCCGATCGCCAGGGTTGCCAGACCAAATCCCTGCTGTGTCAGGCCGCGCACGAGCGTCGCCGACTGCGCTTTGGCAAGAGGAAGGATCGTCACCCGCGGTCGCCAGAATCCTCGCCGAACAAATAGGACATCCTTCCAGAAACAATAGCCATGCGCGTGATACTGCAGCAGCGGTGCAATAAGCAGGAATGGTGCCGCCGCCAGCAGCAGGGGCCAGCCGTTCCAGAAGAATGCCGCGATCAAAACCGCAATGCCCAGTGCAAGCCCGTCTTGGGTCCAGCTCCGCCAGATCAGTTTCGGCGAAACGCGAACGAAATCCCGGGCGGGCGGCGGGAGCGGCATGCTCAGCTCATCCAAAACGGGGACGAGTTCATCAGACGTCGCGAGCGGCGAAACCTCGTGATGGGTGCCTGCATTGCCGTCGCTCCCCAGACTCTGAACCGCGAGGCCGCTCCAGCCGAACAGTCGTTTGATTATACCTGTCGAGACAATTCCCGCCTGCACGCGGCGCAGCGGAATAACGACATCGGTGCGGGTAAACAGACCCCGCTCCCTGCGCAGTCCCGTTTCTGTCCGTGTCAGCCTGAATCCAAAATCCCGGGCAATGGTCCGCATCAGCCCGGTCACGATACCGACCAGCAGCAAGAGCATTGCGAACGACAGGATGGACAGGGCGGAAATCAGGCCCACTGCCTCTTTGCGATAGGCGCCGACCCAGCGGCTCGGATCGAGATATTCGGCAGGCAGGTAGCTTCCCAGATATTGCCAGACGCCGCCCAGGATCGCGAGAAAGACAAGCGAGAAATTAAACAGTCCAGCAACGACCAGCCGCCTGAAATCCATCGCATAAAGCGGTGGCAGCGCCTCCCCCTTCCCTTCGTCGACAGTGTATTCCCGCTCCGCATTGCCGGCGCGATAGGCTCGAATCCGGTCGCGCAGACGATCCGCCTCCGCGCGGCTGACGCAATCCAGTTCACCCTCGTCGCCGCCCGAACTGCCGGTTTCGATCCGCACGATGGAAACGCCGAAGAGGCGCGCCAGCAGTTTCTGCTCCAGGCTGACATCCTGAATGCGGTCGAAAGGGATAGTCCGCCGGTTGCGGTTCACGATTCCGCTCTCGATCACCAGCTGTTCCGGGCCGACCCAATAGGTAAAGCGCCGCCAATAGACAAAGGCGAAGAGCATCGAGGCAGCCAGACCGGCGCCCGCCAGAAACAGGGCAACGACAATACCCGTATCGCCGATGAAATAGGCCGCCGCAGGAAGGCCCAGAACCAGCTCGGGTAGCCTTTCAAGCGCCCGGATCGCCAGGGTTGCTGGATGCAGTCGCGCCCAGTTTTCTGGCTCTTCGCTCACGCCAGGTCCTGGCCTATATGCGCACGGATAGCATCACGCATCCGGTTGGCGTCGGCAATCGCCAGGCCCGGCAAGTCGACTGTGCTGTTATAGCTTCCGGCCGTGTGCAGGGTCAGCGTGGCCACACCGAATGCGCGTTCGATCGGTCCGCGTGAGACATCGATATGCTGCACCCTGTCATAGGGCACGACGGTTTCCCTGCGCACCAGCAAGCCGGACGCAATACGGATGGCGCGTTCCCCGGTGCGGTATCCCCAGCGGCGATACCGCCTTCCCGGCAGCAGCAGAACGGAGAATAAGTATAACGCTATCCCTAGGCCGATGCCCCAGCCTAGGGAAAAGCCCAGTTCCCGGTTCAGGATGACATCGCCGATGGCCAACATCGCCAGCGGCACCAGCCCGGCAAGCAGCGCCCTGATACGCAGCACATGTTTCTGTCGCGGATCCAGCGCCGCAAGCCTGTCTGCTTCTCCCTGCGCGCTGTCTCGATTCTCGGCCATGGTTTTCCCTCGTTATCCGATCCTGACGCATTCCAACTAATAATTATTCTCAACTGAAACAATCGCCCCTGCCGCCCGTTGGTAAAGCAAAGCAAAGAAGGAGACAGCCACAATGGCAGTTGAGAACATTTTCGCCCGGCTCAAGGAAGATCATGACAAACATCGCACCATGCTCGACCTGATCGACAAGACCCATGGCGACAGCGAGGGCCGGCGCGAATTGTTCGGCCGCTTCAAGACCGAAGTCACCGCGCACGCCGCCGCCGAAGAGGAAACGCTTTATGCAACGATGTTGGCCGATCCGGACCTGCGCGACAAATCGCAGCATTCGGTCGCCGAGCATAAGGAGCTTGAAGATTACCTCGAAGAATTGGAAGAGATGGACTATTCCTCGACGGGCTGGCTCACGCGCTTCCGCACGATGAAGGATCGTTACCTTCATCATATAGAAGAAGAAGAGAATGAGATGTTCATCGCGGCGGCCAAGGGCCTGAACGAAAAGACCGAGAAGGAACTGGCGACCAAGTTCGAGAAACGCAAACCGGAAGAACTCGAACGAGCGGCGGACTGACGCCAATCCACTAATCACTTGCCGCGCACCGCCAGCGCTCTAGTCTACCCCAAAAATTTGGGGGAATGACAAGCTATGAGCGTGGGCGAAGCGAATGAAGCTGTAGCGGCGATGGAGGAGCCGATCGAGGATCGGTCTTTCCTGGGCCATCCCAAGGGCCTTGGCTATCTCGCCTTTACCGAAGCCTGGGAGCGCTTCTCATTCTACGGAATGCAGGCGCTCCTCGTGCTTTACATGGTCAATTATCTGCTGCTCGACGGGCGCGAAGAGGGCGTTCTGTTGTTCGAGCCGTTCAGCCGGCTTTATGGCGGCATTGAGGGCCAGGCGCTCGCTTCGGCGGTCTTCGGGACCTATGCGGCCAGCGTTTACCTCACCCCAATTATCGGCGGCTGGCTGGCCGACCGCATTCTCGGCAAAAGGCGCACAGTCCTGCTGGGCGCTGTCACGATGGCGTTCGGCCATTTCCTGATGGCATTCGAAGTGAGCTTTCTGTTTGCCTTGCTTTGCCTCATCCTCGGTTCGGGCATGTTCAAGGGCAATATCGCGAGCCAGGTCGGTGCCCTCTACAAGCCGGACGATCTCAGACGCGCCGACGCCTTCCAGATTTTCTATCTCGGCATCAATGCCGGGGTGATCGCCTCACCGTTCATCGTTGGTACGCTGGGCGAGAAAGTCGGTTGGCACTGGGGCTTCGGCGCAGCGGGCATCGGTATGCTGATCGGTTTGGCTATTTATGTCGCCGGGCAGAAATATCTGCCCAAAGAGCATTTCGAACCGCAGGGTGCGGGGGAAAAGACGGAAAAGCCGCCCAAGCTGGCGCGGAAGGACTGGCCGGCTCTAATCGCCTTGCTGATGCTCATTCCGGTACTCGCGATCGCAATCGTCCCCAACAACCAGATCTTCAACGCGTATCTGGTTTGGGGCGACCAGCAATTCGATCTCAATTTTTTCGGCACGCGATTGCCGACAACGTGGCTGATCACGCTTGATGCGATCGTTTCGGTCAGCTTCCTCGCCCTGGTCGCCCTATTCTACCGCTGGTACGGCAAGCATTGGCAGGAGCCGGACGAGATCACCAAGATCATCATCGGCTCGCTCTTTTCCATCGGCGGGATGCTGTGCCTGTTCATGGCGGCATCAACACAGGGGGAAGGCGAGAAGATCGGCCTGTTCTGGCCCGTCACCTTCCATGTCGTGAACTCGATCGGCTTTGCGCACATGCTACCTGTCAGCCTGGCGCTGTTCGCGAAACTCGCACCCAAGGCCGTGAACGCTACGGTTATCGGGCTGTATTATATGGCCTTCTTCGTCGGCAATTCGATGGTCGGCTGGATTGGCGGCTGGTACGAGGCGATGCCGACCACGACATTCTGGCTGATGCACGCTGGCTTCGCCGTCGTATCGGGCGTCTGCTTCATCCTGTTCAAGCTTATCGCTGGCCGGATATTGGCCAGCGATGGCAGCGATGCAGAGGCGACGGCCACCTAGCTAGAAGCGCAGTTCGACACCGCCAAGGATTGTCTGCGGCTTGCCGGGGCGCAGGCCCGCGGGGCGCCGCGCCACGGCATATTCTTCGTCGAACAGATTGTCGATGCGCGCAAACAGGCCGATCTGGTCGTTGACGGCGAACCGCGCGGCCAGATCGAAAACCCAGCGGCTCGGTACGCGCTCAAGCGTCGGGATCGTTCCCTGCCCGGCTTCCGTCCGTACCGAACTGACATAATTACCGCCGAAGGTCAGCGCCATACGGTCGCTCTCGATGCCGGCTGAAAGGTAAAGCTGGTGCTCGGGAATATAGGGCAGCGCATCTCCGGCAACCACATTGCCGAAAAAGTTTGAATCGAAGGTCTGCTGAAATTCCGCTTCGGTGTAAGTATATACCGCGCGGACCGGGATGCTGAAGGTTGCGTTGATCGGGAAAGCCCCGCCGACGACGGCCTCGAGGCCAAGCACATCGACTTCGCCGCCATTGAACTGGTCCCCGATATCGCCGGCGGTGCAGCCGGTCGCATTGGTGCAATCGCCGAGCAGGTTCGAATAGTCGTTGAAGAAACCGATGGCCGAGGCTTCCCAGTTGCCCCGTGCGAAACGAATGCCCGCTTCATAGTTCCAGCTCTTTTCAGGATCGGCAGCCGAACCCGGGCCGGGCGGCGAGAAACCGCGGCTGAAGCTCGCAAGCAGCAACAGGCCTTCGTCAAGTTCATAGGTTGCACCGAGCGCGGGGAGCACAGCCTCGACAAAATTCCGGCGGACCCGCGTGGGCCCGGCCGAGCGCGACGGATCGGCCGTGGAGTAATCGATACGTGTCAGCTGCACGCCTTCATAGCGCAGACCCGGCGTTACGGTAAGCGGCCCTGCCTGGATGACGTTCTGGATATAGAAGGCAAAGGCGTTGGCCTGTGCCTGCCGGTTGGCGTTGCTGCCGAGCGGGTCGACCGACGTACGGACTAGCTGCCCGTTCAACATCTGGAAGCGCTCGTAATTCTGGAGCCGGTCTTCCTCATCCTCGTGATAGCGCGCGGATACGGTCAGCACATTTTCCACGGACCCGATTTCCCAGGGCAGCGTCATCGCGGTCTGGAGACCGAAACTGTAATATTCGCGGCTATTGTTGCGCAGCCGCAGGGCATCCGGCGCCGTGTCGACCTCACCGCGCAGGACAGCAAGACCAAGGTTACTCGATGCGGTGCCCGGATTGCTGAAGAAACTGTTCGGGCTGACGAAACCGTTGCCATCGCCAATGTCGAGATTTTCTAGCTTGAACCAGTTGCGGGAGAATTCGTTGTAATAGGCCACAGTTTCGAACTGGGCACGCCCTGCCTCGATCGTGTGGGTCAACTGATACTGATAATGGTCGGACGCAAAATTGTCGGCCGCGCTCGCCGCATAACGGCGAAACGGATCGGTTGCGAAATCCGCATCCGACAGGCCGAGATAGGTTTCGCTGGCCTCGCGATTGGTATGGCCGAACTTGAATTCGAGGCTCATCGGCGTGGCCGCACCGGCCGGCGTTTGCCAACGAAGCCGGGCGAGATAATCCTCTACCTCGAATCCGGTGTCGCCGCCGCCATCAAGCTCTTTGAAGCCGTCGCTGCCCGACTGATAGGTCTCGACAAGCGCGGAAAACTGGCCGGCCGTGCCACCAGCCCAGCCATGCACGACATAATTGCCATCCTCGCCGATCTGACCGGAAAGATAGCCGGCATAGGGCGCGTCGGGAATCTGCGTCGAGCGCAGGTTGATCGCGCCGCTGATCGTGCGAGGGCCATAGCGAACCGCCTGGGCACCCTTCACGACCTCGATAGATTGCATCCGCCCGATCTGCGGGAAATAATAGGCTGCGGGCGCCGCATAGGGCGCGGGCGCGATCAGCACGCCATCTTCCATCAGGGTGATGTTCGAGGAACGCTCCACCGAGCTGCCGCGCAAACCGATATTGGGGAACAGGCCTGCCCCATCCTCTTCCTGCAGGTTAACGCCGGGAACCTGGCGCAGAATCCGGTTGGCATCGCCGTAGCGAAATGATGCCAGTGCATCCTGATCGAGCACGGTTACCGAGCCCGGCACGGCGAACGGATCGAAACGATTGCCGATCACGAGAATGGACTGAATCGACGACGGGTCGGCATCCGCAGCTGTCGTGGCGGCAGCGGCCGCAGCAGCGGTAGTCGCCACGGCGCCCGAACTGTCTTGCGAAACTTCCGCCTGGGCCGGATTTGCCAACATGGCCGCTACCGCAAGAAAAGACGTCGACACCGTGATACGCACACATATTCCCCTACAAATTCTCTAATGCAGGAGGCGGTTACACATGCTGCGAATGACTTGCAATAACAAATGATGTTTGCGAGCGATTTTCATTATCGGCTGCTTTACGCACTCCCGCTGAGAGCAAAACAGGATCGCCACAAACGCCCGGCAGCCCCTATTCGGCCGCCAGAAGCGTTTCTGCCCCGCCGAGATCGACGGAGACAAGACGGCTCACTCCGCGCTCGACCATCGTCACGCCGTAAAGGCGGTGCATGCGCGACATCGTCACCGCATTGTGGGTGACGATCAGATATCGGGTATCGGTTTCGGCGGACATTTGGTCCAGAAGTTCGCAGAAGCGCTCAATATTCGCGTCGTCGAGCGGCGCATCGACCTCGTCCAATACGCAGATCGGCGCCGGATTGGTCAGGAAGAGAGCGAAGATAAGGGCTACCGCCGTCAGCGCCTGTTCGCCGCCCGAAAGCAGCGTCAGCGTCGCCAGTTTCTTGCCGGGAGGTTGGGCCATGATCTCAAGGCCCGCCTCAAGCGGATCATCGGAATCGATTAGCGCGAGATGCGCCTGCCCGCCCTGGAACAGGGTGCCGAACAGCCGGCGGAAATGGATGTCGACTTCCTCGAACGCCGCAAGCAACCGGGCCCGTCCCTCGCGGTTGAGGTTGCCGATAGAACCGCGCAGCCGGTTGATCGCCTGGCCCAGCTCTTCGCGTTCGGCAATCGAACTGCCATGTTCGGCTTCAAGCTCTTCCAGTTCGCTTTCCGCGACAAGGTTTACCGGCCCGATCCGCTCGCGATCCGCCTTCAGCTTGTCGAGCTGCGCCGACTCGCGCTCTGCCTCTTCGACCGTTTCGGCGTCGAATTCGAACTTGGCGGCCAGCGCGCGCGGGGCCGACTGGAATCTCTCGCTCGAAACGCGTTCGAACTCGCGCCGCCGGGTCTCGGCATTCTCAAAACGGGCCTGTCCGGCGGCGCGATTTTCGCGGGCCATGGACAACGCCTCGATAGCCTCGGCAGCCAGACGCTCGGTCTCGGTTACCCGCTCCTCGCCAACCCGTTCTTCGGCACGGGCGCTTTCTGCCAGGACCTCTGCTTCACCAACCCGGGTCAGCAACGCGGCAATATTCGTTTCAATCTCTTCCGGCGCGTCGACCAGCGCCCTGGCTTCCGCTTCCGCTTCTGCCGCGCGCTTCGCCATTTCCTGCACCCGCCGCGCCGCTTCGCCGGCCCGGTTTTTCCAACTGCTCGCTTCGGCGCGGGCGGCATCCAGTCGTGCCTTGTCGGCGTCGATCGCCTGACCGATAGTCGCCGCTTCCGCACGCGCTTCGGCCAGGATAATCCGCGCCGCTTCGCTCGCGGCCTTCAACCGTTCGACCGTTGCATCGGAGTCTCCGCTGTCGGGCAGATCGGCAATTCCGCCTTCTGCTGCTTTCAGGCCTTGCTGCGCCTCGGCAAGCTCGGCCCGCGCCCGGTCACGGCGTTCTGCAAGCCCCGCCTGCTGGTCGGCAAGACGCTCTATCGCCGCCCGGGCTGCATCCTGTTCGCGGATCGCCGCGCGCGCGCGATTTTCAGCCTCGCCCATCGCCTCGCGAGAATCTTCCAGCACGGTGCGTGCTTCGGTAACCGCCGCCACCGCCGAGGTCGCACGCGCGGCGGCCTCCTCGACCTTGGCCCGAGCCTCTGGCAGCGCAGCCTCTATCGATTCCAGGCGATTGACGCGAACCAGCCGTTCAGCCGCCGCCGCGCCATCCCCGCGCGCGATATAGCCGTCCCAGCGCCTCAGCCCGCCCTCATGCGTGACAAGGCGCTGCCCCACGGCGAGCGCGATCGACCCGTCATCGGCATCAACGACACCGATCTGCGCCAATCTTCGCAGCAACTGGGCCGGCGCTTTGACATGCTCTGCCAGACATTGCGTACCTGCGGGCAGCGCAGGATCGCCATCTGCGGAGCTCGAGCCGGTCCAGCGTCGCGCCCCGGTTTCGCCAAGGCCAGCCTCCAGGTCGTCGCCCAAAGCGGCAGCAAGCGCCTTTTCATATCCTTTGGCCGCACGAACATGGCCGAGCGCCTTGTCCTCGACCGCATCGTCCATGCCTCGTTCCAGAGCCTGCGCCTCGGATTCGAGCGCTGCGAGCGCCGCGCGGGCGGCCGCCGTTTCGCTTTCGGCCTCGTCGCGGGCGTTCGCCGCTGCTTCCCGCTGCCCGTCCGCCATTTCGATGGCATCCCGTAACTCGGCGATCTTTGCTTCGGCCGCGTTCCGGGCCGTTTCAGCCTCGCGATACGCTGCCTCAAGCGGCTCCACATCGCCAAGTTCGGCCAGTTCCGTCGCGACCCGGCCTGCCTCCGCCTCGGCTCGCGCAAGACGCTGCTGCGCGCTTTCCATATTGGCTTCCGCCACGCGAATATCGGCCTGTTGCGATGCCTGGGCAGCCAGCGCCCGCGCCATGGCCAGTTCAGCATCCCGCGCAACGGTTTCGGCTTCCTGTAACTTGCGCTCACTCTCGGCCCGGCGTTCATCCGTGCCCTCGAGCCGGGCCGTAATTTCCTGCTCTTCCGTCTCAAGCCGCTCAAGCGCCGCTGCCGCATCGCTGGCCAGGGCGTCTTCCCGGCCCCGGTCGCGCGCCAGATTTTCCTGTTGGCTCGAAAGCTCCCCGATCCGCCGCTCGAGCGCGCTGCGCTCATTTTTCAATGCGGCCAGCTCATGGCCGAGGGTTGCTGCTGCAGCCCGCGCCTCTTCGGCTGCACTGCGCTGTTCGGCCAGTTTGCGTGCGGCATCGGCCTGATGCACGGCGGCGTTGCGCTGGCGTTCAGCGGCCTCCGACACCTGCGTTTCGGCCTGCTCAGCTTCGGCTTTTGCCACCTCTGCCGCGCTGGCCGCATCGCGCCAGCGCGCAAATACCAGCCGCGCCTCGCCCAATTCGATGGAATCGCTGAGCTTGCGATAGCGACGCGCCTGATTGGCCTGGCGCTTCAACGCGCGAATCCGGCCGTCCATATCGGCCAACAGGTCATCAAGTCGGGACAGGTTGGTTTCGGTTGCGCGCAGCTTCTGTTCCGCATCTTTTCGGCGCACATGCAGACCGGCGATGCCGGCGGCTTCTTCCAGCATCTGCCGCCGTTCGGCAGGCTTGGCGGAAACCACCGCGCCTATCTTGCCCTGGCTGACCAGCGCCGGGGAATGGGCGCCGGTCGCCGCATCAGCAAACAGCAACGCGACATCTTTGGCGCGTACATCGCGGCCGTTCACCCGATAGGCGGACCCAGCTCCGCGTTCGATCCGGCGGACCACCTCCACTTCGCTTTCCAGCGCAACAGTTTCGTTATCGGGGCGGTCACCCTCGTCGCGCTCCGCAAGGATGGATACTTCGGCAAAATCGCGCGCAGGGCGGGCATCGGTTCCGGCAAAGATCACATCTTCCATGCCGCCGCCGCGCATGGATTTGGGGGAGCTTTCCCCCATCGTCCAGCGCAACGCCTCGAGCAGGTTGGATTTGCCGCACCCATTGGGCCCGACAATGCCAGTCAGGCCGGATTCGATTCGCAGTTCCGTCGGATCGACAAAGCTCTTGAAGCCCGCAAGTTTCAGGCGCTTTATCTGCATCGGCTGAGCCTGTTCCGCATCCGCCTGCTGAATACCCCCCAAACGCTCAAACTACTCAACCAGCTCCTGGAGCCGCGCATCGAGCTGCGCCCAGTTCGAAACGCCTGCCGCCAGCTGGCCGTTGATAATGAATGCGGGCGTTCCCGTGATGTTGTGATCGTTTAAAGCTGCGTTCCGCATTTCCTCAAGCTCCTGCACGGCTTCGCCGTCAGCAAGGCACTGGCGAGCCTGCTGGTCGGAAATGCCGAGCCCGCCAACCAATTCTATCAGGCCCGCCGCTTCCGCAAAGCCGACAAAGGTCCGGCCGCTCTGCAGCGCTTCAGGCGTCGCAAGCGCCTGAAGCTGCGCCTGATCCGCTCCCTGGATCGTCTCGAACATGGCACCCTGATTGGCGAACAGCCTCTCATTGAGCTGGAAGAACGGCCCTTCGCCGTTGCACCGCGTCAGCAACGCCGCGCTCAGATCGAGCGGATCGCGGACGAAATTGCGCACCTCGAAATTGACGGTCCCCTGCGAAACATAATTCTCCGTCAGCGGCGTGAAACTCTCTTCCGCGAAAGTTGCGCAATGGCTGCAGGTCAGCGAAGCATATTCGATAATGGTAATCGGCGCGTCGGGGTTCCCCATCCGAAAGCCGCCATCTTCTGTCTTCGTCACCGTCTCGACCCAGTTTTCAGACGTATCGGCGGCAACCGGTCCAGTCGCCGCGCCGCCATTGGCGGATGTCTCGCTGCCGCATGCGGCCAAAGTTGCCGCCAATGCGATCGCGGATACCTTCAATAAGTTCGTCATTACTCGCTCACTCCGTTTGATGTGTCCCGGCCAATATCGCCGAGACGCTTAACCTGCAATTGCCGGGGCGGCACCTGATTATCGACCAACGGCGCTCCTTCAGTCGCGATCACCGAGGCCGCCAGTCCTTCCAGACAGGCGCGCAATTCGGGATCTGCTATTTCGCGTAGCGACGCGCCGAGCGCCTCCGGAACGGGCCTGAGCGAAGGCGGCGCTGGCGCGCGCCTGGCCGGTTTCTCTGCCCTGCCCTGCTGGATCGATATCCGCGCAATCGCCGGATAGCCGAAAAAGCGGTTCACCCGCTCGATAATGGCCGGCTCGATATGCTGCATCATTGTCGCATGCGCTCCGACGACGTTCAGCTTGAGCACTCCGTCCGACCGTTTGCCGACAGGAAAGCGGATCGATTCGGGCGTCGAAACCTCGGCATAGCGTTCGCCGACAATCTCCGGCCAGCGCGAAACAATCGAGCTCTGGACGAAACCGAAGCGTCGAAACGAGGCTTTTCCGATTTTCGGCAGCATATCGCCGACCGCACGCGGCCGACGACTGCGCCCAGCCGCCTTGTCAGACGGATCGGACTTGTCGCGTCCGGACATATTGCGGGTTTTCGCCATCCCACTGCTCATGCCATAGGGGCCCAATGGCTACCATAAAAACTTGCAGGCCCGTGTGGATAATCCGCATGGCACGAAAAGCACTGTGAATGGCTGAAAAACCACTCAGCGACGGGCTTTTGCGATGGTATCGTAGCCATGCGCGCGCGCTGCCATGGCGGGCCCCGCCTGGAAAGAAGCCGCCCGATCCCTATCGCGTCTGGTTATCGGAAATCATGTTGCAGCAGACGACCGTCGCGGCGGCAAAACCCTATTTCGCTACCTTCACCGAACGCTGGCCGACCGTTGAAGCGCTCGCAGCAACAGCCAGTGAGGATATCATGGCGGCATGGGCGGGGCTTGGATATTATGCCCGGGCCCGAAATCTCCATGCTTGCGCGCGGGCGATCGTCGCCGATCATGGAGGGCAGTTCCCAAGCACCGAAACAGAGCTGCGGACCCTGCCCGGGATTGGCGCCTATACCGGCGCGGCGATCGCCGCGATCGGCTTTGGCGAACCGGCTACCGTGGTCGATGCGAATGTCGAACGGGTGATCGCCCGCCTTTACGCCATCGAAACGCCGCTGCCCGGGGCCCGGCCCGAAATCCGGAAAATGGCCGAATTGCTGACACCGGAAGACCATGCCGGCGATTTCGCCCAGGCAATGATGGATCTTGGCGCCACAATCTGCAGCGCACGCGCACCGGACTGCACGCGCTGCCCCTTGCAAAACCGGTGCCGGGCGGCCCGAACGGAAGATCCCGGAAAATTTCCGTTCAAAGCGCCGAAGAAAACCAAACCCGTCCGCCGCGGCACGGCCTATTGGCTGGAGCGCGACGAAGCGGTGCTTCTGGTTCGTCATCCCGAACGCGGAATGCTGGGCGGTATGCGCGCCCTGCCCAGCCATGGCTGGCGGGAGCCCGCAGCCGACCCCGTAGAAACTCCCGGGGATATCGACTGGATCCGCTACGGCACAGTCCGCCATGTCTTCACGCATTTCGCACTCGAGCTCGATGTCGTGGGCGGACATGTCTTGACGGATGAGGCCCCCGAAGGCGAATGGTGGCCCATCGCCATGATCGAAGAGGCAGGACTGCCGACTTTGTTCGCCAAAGCCGTCACCCTGGTCGCGGCCTATAGGGAGAATGATCCGTGAATACGCCTTTTCGGCCCGGCCTGACCGGTTCGCGCCTCGACCGTGCGGACCAGATCCGGGTGAAAGATGAATTGCTCGACGAAGTGCGCGGCAATCTGCGTGCGCGCCTTTTAAAGCTGAACGATCTCGATCCCGAAATTAACCCGGACGGCACTCTGGTCTGGGGCTCGATGGCCGATCGCCCCGATGATGCGGAATTGCTGTTTCTAGGGCTCGACGACGGGATTCCCTGCTTTGCACCGCTGATCGAAAACCAGCCGCCGGCGGGTCAGCGGGCCTATGCGGTATGGCGCCATCTGGACATCATGCCGCCGGAAGAAGCGTCGACATACGCCGCTGCGCGCTCCCTTATCGAATGGCATCGCGGCCATCTTTTCTGCAGCCGTTGCGGCACGCGCTCTGCCCTCTCCAAGGGCGGCTGGGGCAGGAAATGCCCGGAATGCAATGCCGAGCATTTCCCCCGCGTCGATCCGGTGGTCATCATGCTCGCCACCTTTGAGGACAAGGCGCTGATCGGCCGCCAGCCCCTGTTCCCGCCCGATCGCTATTCGGCACTGGCCGGGTTCGTCGAACCAGGAGAATCGCTGGAAGGCGCGGTAACCAGAGAACTTTTCGAGGAAGCCGGCGTCCGGGCCACATCCGTCCGCTATCTGACCAGCCAGCCCTGGCCTTTTCCCAACACCATGATGATGGCCTGCATCGCACCGGTTGAGGATGATGCGCTAACGCTGGATACCGAGGAACTGGAAGCGGCCAAATGGGTGACCCGGGCCGAGGTTCAGGGGGCGTATGACGGCGCGGTGGATGCCGCCTTTATCGCGCCGCCCCATTTCGCGATCGCCCATACCTTGTTGCGCGCATGGGTAGACGGGAAATGATTGCCTGCTTGCGATAATGCAATCCGCTCTTTAAAGCACCGCGCAAGCAATCCGGACAGACGGGAATCAAACAGAATGAGTCAGTTCAACACCATTGCAGGCTGGTCTTTGGCGGGCGGCATCGTTGCCCTGGGCACATCGATCGTCGTTGGCGAAGTTTTTCACGCGGAACGCCCTGAGACGATGGGCTATGTCGTAGAAGGCGTGGTCGAGAATGGCGGTGAGGAAGAAGCCGAACTCACAATGGCTGCAGCGTTCCCGCAGGTGACCGTCGAACAAGGCGAAGCCGTATTCCGCCGCTGCGCGAGTTGCCACACGGTCAATGAGGGCGGAGCCAACGGCATTGGCCCCAATCTCTATGGCGTTGTCGGCGCCCAGCACGCGCATCGCGCAGATTTCGGCTATTCCTCAGCACTGAGCGAAATGTCCGGTGCGTGGACGTTTGACGATCTGAGCGCTTGGCTCGCCCGGCCTTCGGCATATGCGCAGGGAACGACGATGAGCTTCGCCGGTCTGTCCGATCCGCTCGATCGCGCTGCTGTCATCCTGTACCTTAATGCTCAGGGTTCCAACCTGCCTTTGCCTGAACCGCCGGCTGCGGACGAACCCGAAGCTGAAGATGAAGCGATGGAAGCCGAAGAAGCTGCCGATCCCGAAACTGAAGCGGATATTGAAGGCGGCGATGCCGCAGAGGCCGAGCCGGAAGCCTAGTCCAGTTCGACTTTCGTCGGCTCGCACTTCCAGCCGATCGGTTCCTGGTAGAATTCCGTAATCATCTGCCAGGCTTCATCGGCCGTTTCCACGAAGCGCATGATCTTGAGGTCGTCCGGCGATATTGTACCTTCTTCGGCCAGCGCCTTGAAATCGATCACCCGCGTCCAGAAATCCTTGCCGAACAGCAGGATCGGCAGGGCTTTCATTTTACCCGTCTGCACCAGCGTCAGCAGTTCGAACATCTCATCGAACGTTCCGAACCCGCCAGGGAACACGGCAACGGCGCGGGCACGGATAAGAAAATGCATCTTGCGCAGCGCAAAATAGTGAAACTGGAAGCTTAGCGACGGCGTCACATATTCATTGGGCGCCTGTTCATGAGGCAACACGATATTGAGGCCGATGGATTCGGCTCCCACTTCAGTCGCCCCGCGATTCGCCGCCTCCATAATGGCCGGCCCACCGCCCGAGCATACCACGAACTGGCGCTTGCCGTCTTCGTCGCAATCGCATTGGCTTGCCGCTTGGGCCAGCTTGCGTGCCTCTTCGTAATATTTCGCTTTGTCCTGCAGCCGTTTGGCAATGCGCTTCTGCGCGCCTTCGGGGGCGGCGGCATAGGCGGCATCGGCCTTGGCCTGTTCGTGAATGCGCGCCGAGCCGTACATCACAAGCGTCGACCCGATATTCGCCTCGTCGAGCAACAGCTTGGGCTTCAACAGTTCAAGCTGGAACCGGATTGGACGTAGATCCTCCCGCAGGAGGAAATCCGTGTCCTGAAAGGCCAGAGTGTATGCCGGGTGCTCGGTCTGCGGCGTCGAGACGACCTGACGCGCATAGGCCGCGTCCTCGCCGGAGGAATAGAAAATTTCATCGGGAATATGGGGATCGTTCATAACCCCACCCTATTAGCGGCAATATGGCCCGCGGCTACCCATATCGAAGTGAAAATGGTTCCGATGGTCGGCATTGGCATCTGGACCGAGCACAATTTCAAACCTTTCGCAGGCCCCGCGATGAAGATCGCGCAGGAAGCGTCGCTCGCGGCTGTCGCTGTTGTTCCATCCGTTAAGCACGGTAATTCGCCGGCCGCCTGACAGGTTGAAAGCGGAGATATCGATGGCGTTCGCCTTACCATGTTCCGATAGCCGCCCGGTTCCCGAAATATTGCGGCAGCCATAAGTGCCGAACGTCTCGACCAGCGATACCTGCTCGCCGAAATGCCGTTCGGCCGCTGGCTGCAAAACCTCCCTCGTCCAGCGGGCATAGCGGTCTGCGAGTGGACAGGTCATCGCCCCGAGATTGCGTGTCGGCGTGCCGACCTGCACCAGCTGAACCGCGCCAATTGCGCGGCAGCCATTGGCGAAATTGCGATCCGGAAGGCGGCGATATTCGACGCCCCGGCTCGAAAGGTTGGCAAGGCATTGCCGGGTTTCTCCGGTGGCCGCCGGAAGCCGCTCAGTCGTACGGGACGGTTGAGGCCCGTCTGTGTTGCCATCAATCATGCCACAGGCGGAAAGCAGCAAGGCAACGGGCAAGAGGATATGAAGCTGGCGCATGGCCGTATTTTTATCCTCTTATGGTTATCGCGGGGTTAACGCCGCTTCGCCTTGCCGCGCGAATCCATCCGCCAATCGGATGCGATCAACATCCCGGGCAATTTCATCTTCGATATTGACATGCTGCGCTGCAATACGCATTGCGGCGCCGGGCCACGCTGCCCCAACGCAGCGCTAACTCTCTGTGAGGAGAGACGATATGTCTACTGAACCTACGGTCCGTCCGGGCCGCCCGTTTTTTTCTTCCGGACCCACATCCAAATTTCCTGGCTGGTCGCTCGACAAGTTGAGCACGGAATCGCTCGGCCGTTCGCATCGTTCAGCACTCGGGAAGGGACGCCTCAAATATGCGATCGACCTGAGCCGCGAAATTCTGGGCATTCCAGACGATTATCTGATCGGCATCGTGCCGGCCTCCGATACCGGAGCCGTCGAGCTCGCCATGTGGAACATGCTCGGTGCGCGCCCGGCAACTGTTGCCGCCTGGGAAAGCTTCGGCAATGTCTGGATCCAGGATGCCGTCAAGCAACTCAAGCCGAGCAACCTGACCGTACTTGAGGCCGATTATGGCGAGATTCCCGATCTCTCCTCAATCGACAAGGGCGACGATATCGTCTTCACCTGGAACGGAACGACCTCGGGTGCCCGCATTCCCGACGCAGACTGGATCGCCGACGACCGCGAAGGTGTGACCATCAACGACGCGACCTCCGCCATTTTCGCGCAGGAGATGGATTGGTCGAAGCTCGATGCAACAACCTATAGCTGGCAGAAGGTTATGGGTTCTGAAGCCGCGCACGGCATGCTGATTCTCAGCCCACGCGCCGTTGACCGGATCGAAAATTACGACCCGGAATGGCCGCTTCCCAAAATCTTTCGTGTCAAGAAGAACGGCAAGATCAATCGGGCCATCTTCGAAGGCGCGACGATCAACACGCCGTCCATGCTGGCGACAGAAGATTATATCGCGGCGCTGGAATGGGCGAAATCGATCGGCGGAATGACCGAACTCCAGGCGCGTGCGGATCGCAACGCTGCCGTTGTCCAGGAATGGATCGATGCCACGCCCTGGATGCGGAACATGGTTTCGGATCCAGCCAAACGCACCAATACCGGTGTCTGCATGGTGTTTCAGGGTGAATGGTATGACAGCCTCTCGCCCGAGGACCAGGCTGGCGTGCCGAAGAAAATCGTATCGATGCTCGAAGAGCGCCATGTCGGATATGATTTCAATGGCTATCGCGATGCCCCTCCTTCCTTGCGCATCTGGTGCGGATCGACAGTCGAAACCGACGATGTCGCCGCGCTTCTGCCCTGGATCGAATGGGCCTATGCCGAAGTCAAAGCCTCTCATTCCTAAGACAATCCGTGCTCCTGCGCAGTCAGGAGACCAGGGCAGCCGATCGATGACCTTGCGGCCCTGGATTCCTGCCCGCGCAGGAATACAGTTGGAGACACTATCATGCCTAAAGTGCTTATTTCTGATAAAATGGACCCAAAAGCCGCCGAGATTTTCCGTGCGCGCGGCGTAGAAGTCGATGAAATCATCGGTCTTTCCAAGGAAGAACTGGCCGAGATCATCGGCAAATATGATGGCCTGGCCGTCCGTTCCTCGACCAAGCTCACGCCGAAGATCCTCGAATCCGCTACGAACCTGAAAGTGGTCGGACGGGCCGGGATCGGCGTCGACAATATCGACATCCCCGCCGCCTCGGCAAAAGGCGTTGTCGTGATGAACACGCCGTTCGGCAACTCGATCACGACCGCCGAACACGCCATTGCGATGATGTTCGCTCTCGCCCGCCAGCTGCCCGAAGCCGATGCATCAACCCAGGCCGGCAAATGGGAAAAGTCCAAATTCATGGGCGTTGAACTGACTCACAAGACGCTGGGCCTTATCGGCGCTGGCAATATCGGCTCAATCGTTGCCGATCGCGCGCACGGCCTGAAGATGAAGGTCATCGCCTATGACCCCTTCCTGACCGAAGAGCGGGCAGTCGAACTCGGCATTGAAAAGGTTACGCTCGACGAATTGTTCGAACGTTCGGATTTCCTCACGCTGCACACGCCGCTCACCGACCAGACGCGGGGCATCGTATCGCGCGAGGCGCTGGCCAAAACGAAAAAGGGCGTGCGCATCATCAATTGCGCGCGCGGCGGCCTGATCGACGAAGAGGCACTGAAAGACGCGCTCGAATCCGGCCATGTAGCCGGAGCGGCGCTCGACGTGTTTGCCGAGGAGCCAGCCAAAGAAAATGCGCTGTTCGGTACGCCTGGTCTGATCTCAACCCCGCATCTGGGTGCATCGACAAGCGAGGCCCAGGTCAATGTTGCGATCCAGGTGGCCGAACAGATGGCCGATTTCCTGCTCGACGGCGGCGTGACCAATGCCCTCAACATGCCGTCGCTAACGGCTGAGGAAGCGCCGAAGCTCAAGCCCTATATGGCGCTTGCCAAGAAACTCGGCTCGCTGGTCGGGCAACTGGCGCATGACGCGGTAAAGGGCATTTCGATCGAGGTCGAAGGCGCGGCCGCTGAACTGAACCAGAAACCGATTACCGGCGCGGTGCTGGCCGGTTTCATGGGGGCCTATTCCGATTCCGTGAACATGGTCAACGCGCCGTATCTGGCGAAGGAACGCGGGCTCGATGTTCGCGAAATTCGGCATGAACGCGAAGGCGTCTATCACACGCTGATCCGTGTCGCCGTGATGACGGACGAAGGCGAAAAGTCGGTAGCCGGAACATTGTTCGGTGAAGACGCGCCTCGTTTGGTCGAGCTGTTCGGAATCAAGATCGAGGCCGATCTCGATGGCGACATGCTGTACGTCGTCAACGAAGATGCGCCCGGCTTTATCGGCAGGATCGGCACGACTCTGGGTGCAGCAGGTGTCAATATCGGCAACTTCCATCTCGGTCGCCGCGACGGTGGCGGGGATGCCGTGCTCCTGCTGTCGGTGGACCAGCACGTCGATGAACCGATCTTGTTGGAGGTATGCAATCTTGAAGGCGTGAAGACCGTCAAGACGCTGAGCTTCTAGACAGGCAAGAAAGCGAGTATGAAACGGCCATGAGCAAGATACCGCCCGGCCTCCTTCCCGAAGGATTGCGCGACCGGCTTCCGCCAGAGGCGGAGGCCGCCGCGCGCCTGTTGCGTTCGATTATGGATAGCGTGGCGTCCTATGGCTATGAACGGGTGTCGCCCCCGCTTGCCGAATTCGAGGAAGGGCTGGTAGGCCAGCTGAAATCGGACGGCGCTCAGGACCTGCTCCGGATCATCGATCCGGTCTCGCGCCGGACGCTGGCCCTGCGGCCCGACATAACGGCGCAGGTCGGGCGGATCGCCGCAACCAGAATGGCTGGGCGGACCCGGCCTCTCAGGCTCGCCTATGGCGGCGAGGTGCTGAAACTGCGCGCGACCCAGTTGCGCCCCGAGCGCCAGTTGCTTCAGGCCGGCGCCGAACTGGTCGGCAGCGACAGCGTGGCGGCGGCGAGCGAGATCCTGTCCATGGCCGTGGACGCGCTCGAAGCGGCCGGCGTCACGGATATCACGATCGACCTGACCCTGCCCGATCTTGTGCCCACACTGGCCGCAGGCCCCTTTCCGCTCGACCCCGGTCTCGTCGATTCGGTACGTGCCGAGCTTGACGAGAAGGATGCCGGCGCAATCGCGGCCCTGGGCGCGGATGCGTATCTGCCCCTTGTCCATGCCGCCGGGCCGCTGGATATGGCGATGGAGCGGATGCGCGCCATCGATGCCGGCGGCGCCCTCCAGTCCCGTCTGGACGGGATCGCCGGGATCGCCGACGCGCTGCAAGGCCGCGCCACGATCACCCTCGATCCGACGGAACGCCACGGTTTCGAATATCAGAGCTGGCTGGGTTTTTCCCTGTTCGGCGCCGATATGGCCGGCGAGCTCGGTCGGGGCGGCAGCTACACTATCTGCCACGCCGATGGCGCGGAGGAAGTCGCGATGGGCTTTTCACTCTATCTCGATCCGCTGATCGATGCCGGACTTGGCTGGAAAGAAAAAAAGCGCCTGTTCGTGCCGCTGGGAACCGAATCCGACCTTGCCGACCGACTGCGTTCCGAAGGCTGGCGCACCGTTGCCGCGCTCACCGATGCGGACACAGCCGATGGGCTGGACTGCACCCATCAGCTGATAAACGGCGAACCGGAGCCACTATAAACCCAGACCTGTCCAGCACCTGTTGAACAGGGGCGTGGACGTGCCCGCTCAGGACAATTAGGAGCAGGGCGTAACCAGCAAGCGAAAGCAAATCCGCATGGCCAATGTAACCGTTATCGGCGCCCAATGGGGTGATGAGGGCAAGGGAAAGATCGTCGACTGGCTGTCATCCCGAGCCGATGTCGTCGTCCGCTATCAGGGCGGTCACAATGCCGGTCATACGCTCGTCGTCGGCAACGAGGTGTACAAGCTCTCCCTGCTGCCGTCGGGCATCGTGCGCGGCACGCTCTCGATCATCGGCAATGGCGTAGTCCTTGACCCCTGGCATCTTCGCGAAGAACTGGCGAAGCTGCGCGGCCAGGGGCTGACAATCACGCCGGACAATCTGCACATCGCCGAAACCTGCCCGCTGATCTTGCCTTTCCATCGCGATCTTGACGGGCTGCGCGAAGATGCCAGCGATTTCAAGATCGGCACGACCCGGCGCGGCATCGGCCCTGCCTATGAAGACAAGGTGGGCCGCCGCGCCATCCGGGTGTGCGACCTCGCCCATCTCGGCGATCTCGACCCGCAGATCGACCGGCTGTGCGCCCATCATGACGCGGTGCGTGCAGGGTTTGGCGAAACACCGATCGACCGGGATCGGCTCAAGCGCGATTTGGAAGATATCGCCCCGACAATCCTGCCCTTCGCCAAACCGGTATGGCGCGAACTCAACGATATCCGCCAGCGCGGCGACAGAATCCTGTTCGAGGGAGCACAGGGCATGCTGCTCGATGTAGATCATGGTACCTATCCGTTCGTCACATCCTCGAACACGATTGCCGGCACAGCCGCCGGCGGTTCGGGCGTCGGGCCGCAAACGACCGGCTTCATCCTCGGCATCGTCAAGGCCTATACGACCCGTGTAGGCGCCGGCCCCTTCCCGACCGAACTCGACGACGCCAACGGCCAGAAACTGGGCGAGCGTGGCCATGAATTCGGAACCGTCACCGGCAGGCAGCGTCGTTGCGGCTGGTTCGACGCAGTGCTGGTACGCCAATCTGCCGCCGTTTCGGGTGTGACCGGGATAGCGCTCACCAAGCTCGACGTGCTCGACGGGTTCGAGGAACTGAAGATCTGCACCGGCTATCGACTGAACGGCGAAACATATGACTATCTACCGCCCCATCCCAAGGACCAGGCGTCGGTCGAACCGGTTTACGAGACGATCGAGGGCTGGAGCGAGTCGACGGCGGGCGCACGGACATGGAACGAACTTCCCGCCCAGGCCATCAAATATGTGCGCCGGGTCGAAGAGTTGATCGGCTGTCCCGTGGCTCTCGTCTCGACGAGCCCGGAGCGTGAAGACACGATCTTGGTGCGCGACCCCTTCGCCGATTGATCGCTGACAGCGATGTTAGTAGACTGATCTCAAAAAGAGAGAGGATCAGATCTATGAAATCCATCGCAGCCATGGCCGCTATGTTGCTTGCGTCGACAAGCGCCTTTGCCGCCGTCCACACCGTAGAAGCCGGGCCGAATGCCCAGGAACGACTGCAGGGCGCGCTTATCGAGGCCGAGCCCGGCGATGTGATCGAAATCGGCGCGGGCCGGTTCGAGCTGACCGACGGCCTCTCGCTCGACGTCGACAATGTCACGATCCGCGGCGCGGGAGCGGGCGAATCGATCCTCGATTTCACGAATCAGGTCGGCGCGGGCGAGGGCTTGATGGTAACATCCGACGATGTGGTGCTGCGCGATTTCGCAGTTGAGAACAGCCGGGGCGACGGGATAAAGTCGAAAGAGGCGGACCGGATCGTGTATCACGGCCTGCGCGTGGAATGGACCAACGGGCCCGATCCAAGCAACGGCGCCTATGGCATCTACCCGGTCGAATCGACCCATGTTCTGGTTCAGAATTCCCAGGTGATCGGGGCATCGGATGCCGGCATCTATGTCGGCCAGTCCCAGCAGATCGTTGTGCGCCACAATATGGTGCGCCAGAATGTGGCCGGTATCGAGATCGAAAATAGCTATTTCGCCGATGTGTATGAAAATATGGCCACTGAAAATACCGGGGGCGTACTCGTGTTCGACCTGCCGAACCTGCCGCAAATGGGCGGCCATAGCGTCCGTGTTTTCCGCAACATGATCGAGAACAACAACACCGCCAATTTCGCGCCCGAAGGCAATATCGTCGCGGGCGTACCGGCCGGAACCGGCGTCATGGTGATGGCCAACCGCAACGTCCATGTGTTCGAGAATGTGATCCAGGAGCATGGCTCCAGCAATGTGATGCTCGTCGCTTACACTGAGACGTTCGACGACCCGAACTACGAACCCACGATTCGCGACGTTGTCGTCCATGGCAATGTTCAGGGACGGGCTGGCTATGCGCCCGATTTCGAGGGCGGCGAACAACTGGCCGCCGCCGTGGGCGGTACGCTTCCCCCGATCCTGTGGGACGGTATTGGCACGGGAATTGTCGTCAATGACGAAGTCCCTGTCCTGACGCTGGGCCTCACCGCCGCCGGACAGTCGCTCACGGAAGCGCAGCCTTCCATGGCCGAGCTTTCCAGCGAAACACCAGCCGCCAGCCCGGAAGCCGTCACGCTTCCAGAAAGCATGCTGGCCGCCGTTCAATGACCAGAGCCCTGCTCGCGCTTTTCGGGTGGCTGGCGCTGGTCAGCGCCAGCGCGCCGGTACCGGTGGCGACCGGCCTGATCATGGGTGACACATTGCCGCGCTCTCTGTCCGAATTCCGTTTCTTCGTTGACGGCATAGGGCACACACCCAATGACCGCGTGATCGGCTATGATCTCAATACGCCGCTCTTTTCCGACTATGCGGCCAAGAATCGCTTCGTCTATGTGCCCGAGGGCGAGACGGCGCGTTACACCGAAACGGGCGTTTTGGAATTTCCCGTCGGATCGGCGCTGATCAAGAGCTTCGGCTATCCGGCCGATTTCCGTGATCCGGACAGTCCTGTCCGCTGGATCGAGACGCGTGTCCTGCTGCGTCGGGAAGATGGCTGGGTCGCCCTTCCCTATATCTGGAACGAAGATGGCACGGACGCTGTCCTGGCGCGCGCCGGGCGCCGCCTGCCCGCCAACTGGATAGATGCGGACGGGGAAAGGCAGGAGATCAGCTACCGCGTCCCCAATCAGAACCAGTGCAAGACCTGTCATGCGCGGGATGGCGAGATCGCCCTGATCGGGCCGAGCGCGCGCAATCTCAACAATGGCCGCCGCCTCGCTGAATGGGTGGACTGGAGCATCCTCGATCACGCACCCGACAACGCACCGCGTGTGCCGCGCTGGGATGATGAAAGCGATGGAACGCTTGTCGAGCGCGCCAATGCCTATCTCGATGTCAATTGCGCCCATTGTCACAACGCCGCGGGCAGCGCGAGCAATTCGGGCCTCTTCCTTACCTATGAGGAGAGCAATCCTGTCACGCGCGGCTTATTGAAACGGCCCGTTGCCGCGGGCCGCGGCAGCGGCGGTTTCGATTTCGATATCGAGCCCGGCCATCCGGAACGTTCCATCCTGCTCTTTCGGATGCAGGCCAGCGATCCCGGAATCGCCATGCCCGAACTGGGCCGTGAATTGTTGCATGAGGAAGGCATCGCGCTTATCCGCCGCTATATCGCTGCGCTGGACGATCAGGGGTAGGCCGACTGCATGACATCGCGTGAATCGACCCAGTTGCTGCCCCGCGCCCATGCGGACGAAGCGCATTTCGAGCGCGAATGGCAGGATTGGGCCGCCCTTCTCGGCATTGGAGCCGTCCAGTGGCCCTGGCTTCTCAGATCGCTGCGCGGCGGGAGCAAGGCGGAGAAAAAGCGGCTGCTCGACAGGCTGGGCCTGCCGCTGGATGCCCTACCGAACCTCGGCAGCTGGAAAGCCGATACCAGTCTGCTCCACAAGATCGCCGATCGCATCCTTGACGCAAAACCTCAGCTTGTCGTCGAATTCGGCGCGGGCGCGTCCACGCTGATTGCCGCGCGAGCCCTGCAGATAAACGGGTCGGGTCGGCTGATCAGCTTCGACCAGCATGAGGATTTTGTTATCGCGACACGGCGCTGGCTGGGCGAGCACGGGCTTTCGACCGATATGCGCTCCGTGTCCCTGGTTCCGTCGCCGGATCGCTGGCGCGGCCTTTGGTACGATCATGGCCCCCTGCCCGACAATATCGATCTGATGCTTATCGACGGCCCCTGCTGGACCATTCACCCCTTTGGCCGGGGCGCGGCCGCGAGCCTGTTCGACAAGATCTCCGTCGGCGGCATGGTCATGCTCGATGACGGCGCCCGGCCCGGCGAACGGATCGTCCGCCGCCGCTGGGCGAAGATGTTCCCGAATTTCGATTTCGAACTGGTCAGCGACGGCACCAAAGGCACCGTTATCGGTGTTCGCCGCGCCTAAAAAAACGGCAGACCGATTGCCGGCCTGCCGTCCTCATTCAGGTAAAGCCCGGTTATTCCGGCTTTTCGCCCGGTGCGACTTCTTCGCCAGCGGCTTCCAGCCGGGCTTTTGCCGCGTCATTTTCCGCAGCCTCTTCTTCGCTCAGCATCGGGCGCGGTTCGCTGGCCTCTTCGGGTTTATCAAAATCCGGAACAGCCTGTGCTTCGACAGCCTGTTCGGTTTCTTCAGCAACACCATCGCTTTGAGCCATTGCGGGCGGGGTGCCCACCAATGCGACCAGCATGGTATAGACTAGCTTCTTCATTTTGCGACACTCCATATTTGGGCGCTTGCCCTGGCGTGCAGCCCGAGCATCGCGCGGCCCGCGAAATGGGAATGAAACCCGCAATTGTCCAGTATAAATGCGACGAGAAGTTGCAGCTAGACGTCGTCGGCCGAAATCAGTTCCTCACGATCCAGTTCGCCCGTCATGGCCGCCACTGTCGTCGCCACCGCCGCATCACCCGATACGTTGGTCGTCGTGCGCATCATGTCCATGATCCGGTCGACGCCGGCGACAAAGGCGATCGTTTCCAGCGGCACACCCACGGCGCCGAAAACCAGCGCCATCATGATGAGTCCAGCGCCAGGAATACCTGCCGCACCGATTGCGCCCAGCGTGGCGAGAATGGTGATCAGGAAATATTGGCCCCATGTCAGGTCGACGCCGAATATCTGCGCGCCGAACAGCGTGGCCAGCCCCAGATACATCGCAGTACCGTTCATGTTGATCGTCGCGCCAAGCGACACGACGAAGCTCGACACGGGCTGCGAAACACCCAGGTTGCGCTGGGTGCAGCGCAGTGTCACCGGTAGCGTTGCGTTGGACGAGGCCGTCGAATAGCTGACAGCCATCGCATCGATGATCCCGCGGAAAAAGTCCCTGACGGGAACTTTTGCAAGGAACTTCACCATCGCCGAATACATGACGAATATGATCAGCAGGCAACCAGCATAATTGAGCGCCACCAGCTTGGCGAGCGAGACCAGTGCATCCATACCAAGAGTGCCGGCGACCCATGCCATCAGGGCAAAGACCCCGAACGGCGTCATCTCCATAACGATCATCGTCACCTTCTGCATGACGATCGCCCCGGAATCGAAAATGCGCTGGGCCGGTTCCCCGTCTTTCTTGGCCATCAGGATGCCGATGCCGATCAGCATCGAAAAGACGATCAGCGGCAGGACATTGACATCGGCCATCGCCTGAACCGGGCTGTCAGGCACGACAGAGAGGATCATGTCCTGGAAACCCGTGGGATTGGGTTCGGGAACCGGTCCCATCTCGATGGTGCTGGTATCGACGCCGACACCGGGCTGGATTATGGTGCCCAGCAACAGGCCGAGCCAGGCGGCAATCTGGCCAGAGACTATGAACAGCAGCAGGGCGCGCCCGCCTACGCTGCCCAGTTTACGCAGATCCCCGATCGCTGCGACGCCCGAAACCAGAGAGAAGAAAATCAGCGGCACAACGAGCATCTTGATCGCGCGAATGAAGAGATCGCCGATCCATTTTATGCTCTCGGCATCAGGACCCCAGAGAAAGCCCGTCACAACGCCAAGGATCAATGCGCCCACAACCCGCTGCCAAAGCGGAATCCCAAACCAGAATTTCATGCGGCGCTCCCCCCGAGACGAAAAATTTGCGCAACGCTAGAGCGCGGTCGCACACACCGCAACACCCTCAGGCGAACATAAAGGCGATGGTAAGGCATGTCGTAAAGCCGACCGCAGCCGTCAGTGGCAGGCCCGCCTTGATGAAATCGACGAAACGGTAATTGCCGGCCGCATAGACGAGCGTGTTGGTCTGATAGCCTATGGGCGTGGCAAAACTGGCCGAAGCGGCGAACATCACGGCAATCACGAGCGGCCGGGGATCGATGCCCAGTTGCGCGGCGAGCCCGATAACGATCGGCGTGACGACGACAGCGACGGCGTTGTTCGTGACGATCTCGGTCAGGATCACCGAAAGCGCATAGACGATGAATATGAGAGACCAGGCCGGCATAAGCTCCAGCGCCGGAACCGCCGCTGCTACGATCAGGGATACACTTCCCGCCTGTTCCAGCCCGACGCCGACGGCCAACATGGCGAAGATTAGGATCAGGACGTTGCCGTCGATCGAACCCCAGGCCTCTTCCGCGTCGATGCACCGGGCGGCGAGGATTGCGCCCATAGCGAGAATTGCAGCCACCGCGAGGGAAACGATATTGAGAGCGGCCAGCAGCACGACGGCGGCCAGCGCAAGGATGGCGACGGGCGCGCGATCCCGGCGGAATTCCCGGGTGCGGGTTTGCCCAACGCCGAGCAGGTTTGGATTTTCATACATGCGCCGGATGGCATCTTCGGAACCGGTGACGAGCAGATGATCGGCCGCGCGCATACGGGCATTGGGCATGTCGGGCCCGGGCAACTGGCGGTGGCGCGTGATTCCGATGATTCGCACCCGCAACCGGCTGAGGAACGGAATATCGCTGAGCCGCCGCCCGAGGCTGGGATGGGTCGGCGCGATCGTTGCCTCGACAAGCGCCTCGCTGTTCGCACTGGGGCCGTTCTTGCCGGCCAGCCCCATCTCGAACTGGCGCGTCCGGCGCAGCGAGAGCAGCTCGGTCATGTCCGTTCGGATGATGAGATGATCACCAGCCATCGCAACTTCCTCGGCAATATCCTGCCGGATGAACTGATCGTCCCGCTTGATCGCCAGTACCTTGAGCCTGCTTGGCCGCAATGCGGAAAGTTCGCCGTAATTCTTGCCAATGACATCGCTGTCGTCGAGCACGATAAGCTCGGTCAGAAAATCGGTGTCTTCGGTGCTGCGATAGAGCGAAGTCGGATCGCCTTTGGGCAACAAGAGTGGGCCGAAAATAGCCAGCGTAACGGCACCGGCAAGGGCCGCCATCAGCCCATAGGGCGTAATCTCGAATATGCCGAAGGGCTCGAGCCCTTCCTGGCGGGCGACGGCATCGACGATCAGGTTGGTCGAAGTACCGATCAGCGTCATCGTACCGCCGAGAATACAGATATAGGACAATGGGATGAGCAGGCGCTTGACCGACATGCCCGTCGCTTCGGCGAGGCGCGCCATGATCGGGGTCAGCACGAGCACGACCGGCGTATTGTTCATGAATGCCGAGGCTGTGAACGCGCCTGCCAGCAGCTCGACCAGGGCCAGTTTCGGTCGCTTGGCCGCGCGCGTGACAATGCCGGAAGCCAGTGCATCGATCGTTCCGGTCCTTAGCAAGGCACCGGAAAGCACGAACATGGCCCCGATCGTTATCGGAGCGGGATTGGAGAATACCGAGAGCAGCCCTTCTGAATCGAGAATGCCGAGAAACAGGAATGTACAGGCGCCAAACAGCGCGACAACTGCTGCGGGAAATCGTTCGAACAGGAAGGCGACAAACATCACACCGAGAATGATGAGGCCGATAACCGCCTGATTAACCTCGATAAAGAGTCGAATTGCTTCCAAAATTTACCCCTCAGCCAACCCGCTTATCAGCCGCATTGCGCGCGGTGAAGCAACATTTGATCGGCAAGGACGAGTGCCATCATCGCCTCGACAACGGGAACCCCGCGAATACCGACACAGGGATCGTGCCGGCCCTTTGTCGAAATCTCGGCTGCCTCGCCATCGCGCGTCACCGTTTTGAGTGGTGTCAGGATCGAGCTGGTTGGTTTGAAGGCCGTCCGGCAGATGATCGTATCGCCGTTCGATATGCCGCCAAGCACGCCGCCCGCATTGTTCGAAAGGAATCGCGGCCCTGTATTGCCCGGTTCCATTTCATCGGCATTTTCACGGCCGGTAATCCGCGCCGCCTCAAACCCGTTACCGATCTCCACGCCCTTGGTCGCATGGATCGACATCATCGCAGCAGCCAGCTCCGCATCCAGCTTCGCATAAACCGGCGCGCCCCAGCCTGCCGGAACGCCTGTCGCGATGCACTCGGCAACCGCACCCAGCGAATTGCCATCCTTGCGCGCGGTATCGACGGCGGATTCCCATTCGCCGACCGCCACCGGATCGGGGCAGAAAAAGTCGTTTGCATCGATTGCGGCATCGTCAAACCGGTCTCGGTCGATGGCGACACCGCCGAGTTCCGTCAGATACGCCCGGATCGCGATACCGTCGCCCAGCACCTTGCGCGCAACGGCGCCTGCCGCCACGCGCGCGGCGGTTTCCCGCGCTGAAGATCGTCCGCCGCCGCGATAGTCGCGAAAGCCATATTTGGCATCATAAGTGAAGTCAGCATGGCCGGGTCGGTATTTGGCCGCGATCTCGGAATAGTCCTTTGAACGCTGGTCGACATTCTCGACCATGAGATGAATCGGCGTCCCCGTCGTCTTGCCCTCGAACACGCCAGACATGATGCGAACAGTGTCCGGTTCGCGGCGCTGGGTTGTGTGGCGGGACTGGCCCGGCCGGCGCTTGTCCATCCAGGGCTGGATATCGCTCTCGTCGATCGCAATGCCCGGCGGGCAGCCGTCCACGATCGCGCCGAGCGCCGGGCCATGGCTCTCGCCCCAGGTGGTGAAACGGAACAGATGTCCAAAACTGTTATAGCTCATCGGGTTCCGTCAGTCCTCAAATGCGGCAAAAGCCGGAGCATAGTCGGCCCTGCCGGATTTTGGCAGCACAAAAGTGTCATCGAGCAACAGGGCCTGGAAATAGGGTCCGGCATAGGTCGAGGCGAAGGGTGTGGCCGTTTCCGCAGAAAAGCCGAATCGCCCATAATAGTCCGGATTGCCAAGCAGGAAGATTGCGACAATGCCCTCGCCTCGCGCCCAGGCGATACCAGCCCGCATGAGCATGGCTCCGATGCCCTCGCCCTGACGATCGGGGCGAACACCAATCGGCCCGATAGCTGCAGCGCGAAGGGACATGCCGTCACCTTCTGCCACCATCAGCGACAGGATCAGATTGCCTACCGGTTCATCGCCGTCGAGCGCCACCAGCGAAAGCAGAACCTCTCCATCGGAACGGAGCTTGTCTGTGAGGCGGGCCTCCAGATCGGTTTCGAATGCCGCAGCGTGGATGGCGAAAACCGCGCGTTGATCATCCGGCCGTTCAGCGCGAAGAGCAATCACTTCTCCAGCGCGATGTCCGGCGCATCCTCGGCCTTCATGCCGATGACGTTATACCCCGCATCGACATGATGGGTTTCGCCGGTAACGCCCGAAGAGAGATCGCTGAGCAGGTAAACCCCTGCCCCCCCGACATCGTCGATCGTCACATTGCGGCGAAGCGGCGAATTCAGCTCGTTCCATTTGAGGATGTAGCGAAAATCTCCGATGCCGCTCGCGGCCAGCGTCTTGATCGGGCCGGCCGAGATCGCGTTCACGCGAATATTGTCGGGGCCCAGATCCATGGCCAGATACTGGACGCTGGTTTCCAGCGCCGATTTTGCCGGCCCCATCACATTGTAATGCGGCACGACCTTTTCCGCGCCATAATAGCTGAGGGTCAGGATAGAGCCGCCGTCCGGCATCATCTCGCTTGCCCGCTTGGTGACGGCAACCATGGAATAGACCGAAATGTTCATGGTCATCAGGAAATTGTCGAGACTGGTATCGAGATATTTGCCTCGCAGCTCATTCTTGTCGGAGAAACCGATCGCATGCACGACAAAGTCAATGGTTTCCCATTTCTCTTTGAGCGTCGCGAACGCAGTGTCGAGCGCATCCATGTCGGACACGTCGCACTCGATCAGGAAATCCGATCCCACGCTCTCGGCGAGCGGTCTGACGCGGCGTTCCAGTGCGTCGCCCTGATAGCTGAACGCCATTTCCGCGCCCTGTTCATGCAACTGTTTGGCTATGCCCCATGCCAGCGATCGGTCATTGGCAAGCCCCATGATCAGCCCGCGTTTCCCTTTCATCAGTCCCGTCATTAAGGTTCCTCGACTTCAGTTTCTTCTATGTGCTTCCTTAACTCGCTTTCAGGCACTTCCGCCAGTGCCGCGTTGAGATAAGCCGCAACGACAACCCCGAATCCGATGACGAAAAAGAACATCATCGAAAGCATGAAGCCCGCCAGGCTGCCATAGGTCAAATCATAACTGATCAGGTTTTCGAGTATGACGGGCATCAGGGCCGTCGTGCCGAGCCACCATATGGTGACGAGCAGCGCGCCAGGCCATTTCGGATAAAGCCGCGCGCGATATTGGCGCGGCGTAAGAGACCAGAAAACAAGATAAAATCCGAGAAAGATCGCGAATGCCGGAACCAGCCGGGAAAGGGAGAGAAATATCCGATACTCCTCCAACAAAGGCACGAGGCGATAGATGAACTGCTCCACCCCGGTCATCACGAATTGCAGGGCGAAGGCGAGCAATGCCAGGGCAACGGAAATGATGATCAAGCCGATTGAAAAGAGCCGGTACTCGTAGAATGGCCGTCCATAGGGAGTGCCATAAGCACGACGCAGAATTTCCCGCACGGTTTCGATAAAGCTGGCGGTTGTCCAAAGCCCGATAGCCGCGCCTATCCACAGCAGATTTCCGGTGCGCGCGGAAAGAACGCTGGCAATCGGGTCTTCCAATGCGGTCGCCACGCTGGGGGGCACATTCTGCAGGAAGATCGCGACCGCCTGCAACCCATCCTCGGTCCGGCCAAGGCTTTGCGCGATGGCTGCCAATACGATGAAGAAGGGAAAGAGGGCGAGCAGCGCCATAAAAGCGAGGTTGCCCGCATGGATAAAGCCTTCCGCGTAGACGCCATCGGCTACGCGTTTCAGCGTCGTCCAGCCCCAGGTGCGCGGCGGTGGATAATCGAGAGGCCGGCCCTCTCGGATACGAACCTCGGCCAGCCTGCGGCGCGCCTCAGGCGATTGCGAGGCTTCATGAGTCAATGATCAGACACCAAATTCCGAACGCGGGTTTTGCGGCTTTCCGGGCGTCCAGCCCTTCACAAACTCCGCCAGTTCCGCATCGTCTTCGGGCAGGTCAATTTCCAGTTTCACCAGCTGGTCGCCCCGGCCACCGTCCTTTTTGTGGAAGCCTCTACCCTTGAGCCTGAGCGTTTTTCCCGAGGCGGCATTTTTCGGCACTGTGAGCATCACCGGCCCATCGACCGTTGGCACCTTGATCTTCGCGCCGAGCACAGCCTCGTCGAGGCCGATCGGAACGTCGAGGCGAATGTTGTCACCGTCGCGCTCGTAGAATTTGTGATCCTGAACGAAGATTGTGACGATCGCATCGCCGGCTCCGCCCGGCCCTTCCTGACCCTGGCCCGAGAGCCGCATCTGCGTACCGCTCTCGACGCCGGGCTTCAGTTTCAGGTCAATCGTCTTGCCGCTCGACAGCGTGATCCGCTGGTCATCAAGCCGCGCTGCGGCCTCGAATGGCACGGCAAGGCGATAACCCATATCCGCGCCCTTGGGCGGAGGGGCCTGACGCCTGCCGAAACCGCTAAACGGTCCGCGCGAGGAACTGGCCGTCCGCCCGCCGCCGCCGCCAAACAGCCCTTCGAAAATATCGCCGATATCGCCGCCTTCGGAAAATTCGAACGATGAACCACCCTGGGCGCCGCCAAAACCGCCGCCGCCAAATGGATTGGTGGGATTGCCATCGGCGTCGATTTCTCCGCGATCGAACTGGGCACGTTTAGCCTTGTCGCTCAGCAAATCATAAGCTTCCGTCGCCGCCGAAAATTTCTCGGTAGCCTTCGGATTATCCTTATTCCGGTCCGGATGCAGCTCCTTGGCGAGCTTGCGATAGGCCTTTTTTATATCGTCTTCGCTCGCGCCGCGCGAGACTCCGAGAGTTGCGTAAGGATCTGCTACCATGGTGTCCGTGTCGTATATCATGTGCCGTTAGCCAACTGTTGCAGTATTACAACAGTTGAAATGGGGAGATGGTTCCGTTGTTTCAAGCGGCTTCGCGCGATCCATGTATCCGCCGGACGATCAGGTAAATGGCCAATCCGAACGGCCCGAAAATAAAGGTGGCGAGAAGGATCGGCGCCTGCACAAACCGCGACAGGGATATCTCATCCGCATTGCGCGCGACCCAGAGACCCACGAACAGATCGAACGCCAGATAGTGCACCCAGCCCAATGTGAGGCCGGCATCGGCTGCGAATGCCGTGCGAACGCCCTCGATCGTCGTGAAATCCGGCCCTCCACCCCCCGTCGACGGAGCGATAAACAAGAGATAAACCAGCAGGGATGCGTAGAAGAGACTAAAAAGGCCGACGACCCCGTCGAACAATATCGTGTATATCGCCTCGCGTCTCGGCCCGAAAATCAATACCGCCCAGGCCAGCATTGCAAACAGGTTCGCGAATTTGAAAACCGTTGGCCAGTCCATCGCCATTCCCCCAAATCGATTTTGCCTGCGACATTGATAGACCATGCCCGGCTGGCCTAGAAGCCCCCTCATGACAGACGATTCCACTGGCGATCCTCACGCTCTCTTCACCGCCTGGGCCGCCGAAGCCCGGGCCAGCGAGATCAACGACTCCAACGCTATGGCGCTGGCGACGACGACCCCGGACAACCAGCCCTCGGTCCGTATGGTGCTGCTCAAGGGCCATGATGAGCGCGGCTTCGTCTGGTACACGAATCTCGAGAGCCGCAAGGCGGATGACTTGCTCGCCACCCACAAAGCAGCCCTGCTTTTCCACTGGAAGTCGCTGCGCCGGCAGGTCAGGATCGAAGGACCGGTAAGTCGGGTTTCCGATGAGGAAGGCGACGCCTATTTCGCGACGCGAAGCCGCGATTCGCAACTGGGGGCATGGGCATCGGACCAGTCCCGTCCGCTCGACAGCCGGGAGACTTTCGAAGCACGCTACGAGGAAGTGCAGGCACAGTTCGAAGGCAAGGATGTCAAGCGCCCGCCGCACTGGTCGGGCTTTCGTCTCGATCCGCAGCGAATCGAATTCTGGCAGGATGGCGCACATCGCCTGCATCATCGGCGCGTGTTCACGCGCAGGACGGATAGTTGGGACGAAGGGCTGCTTTACCCCTGATCAGATAATCGCGCTTCGTCGCGCGCCGCTCCCGCGATAGAGCGGGCCGAAGCGAAGGAGCATGTCATGCCGAAACTGCCTTACTATCATGTCGACGCTTTTGCCGAACGACCCTTTACCGGCAACCAGGCTGCCGTCATGCCGCTGGAAAGCTGGCCGGATGACGATCTTCTGCGCGCAATCGGCGAAGAGAATAATTTTGCCGAAACCGCCTTTTACCTGCCCGACCAGAGCAGCGAAGCCGATTATGAGCTGCGCTGGTTCACGCCGACCGATGAAATCCGGCTATGCGGTCATGCAACGCTCGCAAGCGGGCATATCCTGCTGACGGAGAATCCCGATCTTGAGCGGGTGCGATTCCGGACGCGCAAGGCGGGCATATTGGAAGTGTGGCGTGAAGGCGATGGCTATGCGGTGGCGTTGCCCGCAATCGTGGCTGAGCCTGCGACCCTACCCGAAGCCGAAGCGGCACTCGGCAAGAAACCAGTCGCCACCTATCGCCATCCCGACCATTATAATGTGTTTCTCTATGAAACCGCGGAAGATGTACTCAATCTCGATCCCGATATCCGGGCCTTGGGCGCGCTGGGAGATGACAGCTTCACCGTTACCGCGCCCGGTAAGGATACCGATGTCATCAGCCGGGTGTTTGTGCCTGGTGCCGGCGTGGACGAGGATAGTGTGACAGGCTCGGCCCATTCAGTCCTGACCCCGTTCTGGGCCAAGCGATTGGGGCGCGATAGCTTCACCGCCTTTCAGGCGAGCAAGCGCGGCGGTTATTTAAGCTGCAGGCTGGACGGGGATCGCGCAATCCTGATTGGCGATTGCGTTACCGTTGTCGAAGGTAGTTTCACGATCACCTAGATCGACTGGGCCGCGCCCTAGTCGCCGCCTCTCACCACGCCGAACTGTTCGGGCAGCGTGACGAGGATATCGTCCACCTCAACACTGCCGCGCTGCACGACCAACTCCTGATGGTTGCGCTGGGCGTCGCCGGTTTCGGCTTCGATACAGTTGCGTCCGTCGCACTGCGCACGGAAGCGGTAGCGCAGATAGGATACCAGTTCGCCGGCCGTGATATTGCCATCGGCATTGTCATCGGCCTGTCCGCCCACGCCGTCCGAGAAGAAACGCGAGAGATAACCGCCCGCATTGAACTCAGACGCGACAAGGCTCGTCAGATCCTCTTCCGAACTGAACAGCCCCATCATGTTGGGCCGTGTGATCAGATCGCGCTCGAACCCTCCCGAGAAACAGGAGTCGAGAACAACCATCGTCGTCCCCGCCCGCACATCGGCGAACATCAGAGCGAGATCGTCATCCGTCAGTTCCTCGCCATCGGCAAAGACAAGCGTTTCATCGCGCCCATCGAGCTCGCCCCGATCATTCGGGTCTTCAATCTGGTTGCCATGCCCAGAATAGAAGAAAAGGAAGATATCGTCCGGCCCTGCCTGTGCTGCTACCCGCTGGAACGCCCGGCGGAATTCGGGCAGCGTCGCCTGCTGGTTGGTGAGCAGGATGCTTTCCTGCCGCAGCATGCCGAGCTCTTCGAACTTCTGGTAGAGCTTCGCCGCATCGGTATCGGTATAAGTGAGATCGGACGTATTTCCCCCATAATCGGCAATCCCAACCGAAATCGCGAACACCTGCCGCTGCCGGGCATTGGCCGGAATGCGGCTCGTGCCCTCGCTCAGGGCCAGTTGGAACCGGCCGGTTGCAGCCGGGGCATAAGAGGTTGCGACGATGGTATAGACGCCATCCTCTTCCAGGACGCGCTCGAACCGGCTGTTGAGAGATTCGCCAGTATCGTCGATATCGATCTGCTCGCCCGACGGGGTCCGCAGTATTAGATATGTATCGAACTCATCCGAACTCAGGTCGACCGTGACCGGCTGGCCGCGGCGGCCGGTAAAGCTGTAGCGCTCAAGATATTCGCCGCTGTTCAGCGTGTCGTCATCCTTGCCGAGCTCGCTCGTCAGGGTCCGGCCAAAAGCCAGCGGCGCGGCATCTGCATCGATGAATTCGGTGTCTGCGATCTGGCTTCGGTTCAAACCCGTTATCAGCGCATAATCGCCGGTATCGCCGCGACCATAGCTGGTAACGGCAATCACATAACGACCATCGGCAGGCAGGGTAGCGAGAATGCGGCTGTCCAGCGTCGGCTCGCCCGCAGTCGTGTCGTCGTCATTGCGAACCGAATAACTGCCCGGGCCCGACAATGTCAGCATCGTATCGAAATCGCCCGATACGTTCAGGTCGACGCGCTGGCCGCGCGTACCGCTGAATTCGTAGCGATCCGTATAGCGGCCCGCGACCTGGCTATCGCCGTCCGAAGAAAGCGCACCTTCGCGCGACTGGCCGATCGTTATGACCTGTGGCGGCGTTGCGGCTTCCGCTGCCGCCTGCAGCGATTCTGTCGAAACCAGGCTTATGGTATAGGCGCCGCTTTCCGCGGGCCGGAACGCCTGCGCGCGCACGACCAGCCTGCCCGTATCGGGCACGACGACATCGAGGCGGCTGTTGGTGGTTTCCGGCACCCAGTGGTTATCGTCGTTGACGAAGGCCGTGCCGTCAGGAAGGCGCGCCTGGAGCTGGGTATCGAACGCATCGGATTCCATGACGATAGAGACATGCTGGCCAGCAGTCCCGCGAACGCTCCATTCGTCATAATATTGCTGCTTGCCGCCGGCGACCTGATCGCCCTCGGCCAGTTCGCCACCAAAGGTGCGACCGATCGCAAGCGTACCGTCCTGCGCCTGGCCCTGAACGGGCTGCGCGACACAGAGCGCAGCTACGGCAACGCCCATACCGGCGAGCATCTTCGATTTCATAGTCATGATCTTCCCCAATTCGCCGACCCGCCTATCACTTAGCAAACCTGCGGTGAAGCGGGGCTGAACGACGACAAAGCGATTGCGCCCCGCAATATGGGGTCGCGATATCAGGATCGCGGAGCGGCAATTATGATCTGAAGCACATGGTCAGCCGGAGTCTGTTTCACCGGTGGTTTGCCCGAAAGCCTCGAAAATCCGAGCCAGCCGCATCACCACGGCTTCGCGCAGTTCGCCGTCGGGCGTATTGCCCAGCCGGACGACCGTGAGCCCCTGAGCCGGCGATACCATCACATATTGACCAAGATGGCCATTAAAGGCGAACAGCGATTGCGGCGCGCGATCCGGGAACAATACGGGATTGTCGTAGACGCCGCCGGGCCGGTTCAGCCAGGTCTGGCCGCCATATTCGCCGTTACGAGGGGATGGCGTCAGCATGAACTCGCGCCATTCGGACGAGATGATCGGGGTTCCGTCTGGCCCCTGCCCGGTGCGCATGACTTCGCCCAGCCGCGCCCAGTCCCGCGCCGTCGCATGGATCAGGCTGCCGCCGATCTGCGTGCCGCGCGCATCGAATTCGAAATAGACGCTCGATATCCGCGCCGGACCAAGCAGTCGCTGTTCGGCGAAATGGCGATAGGCCGCAGCCCGCTCGCCCGGATCGTCCGAATCCGTCAGCTGGTCGGCGATAATCCGGGCAATGATAACGGTCGTCGCGCTGCTATACTCATATTTGTCGCCAGGATTGGCTTCGAGCGGCCGGGAAACAGCATAGCCGGCCATATCGTCCGTCTCGGTCGAGAACAGCATCCGGTTCGTGTCCGAATCCCAGATCGGTTCATTGACCTCGGTATGATCGAGGCCAGACGCCATATGGAGCAGGTGGCGCAGGGTGATATTGCGCCGGGCGTCATTTTCCCCCTGCCATTCTGGCACCGGCGCGGGCGCGTCCAGATCCAGCACGCCATCGTCGACGAGAAAGCCGACGAGCATGGCCGTCACCGTCTTCGCCATCGACCAGGAGATATAACGCATGTCCGCCGAATAGCCGGGCGCATAACGCTCTGCGATCAGCTCGCCATTGTGCATCACCAGAACAGCGCGGGTTTCGCCAACGCCCTCTTCGGAAAACAGCGCATCGACAAGCGGCGCGATATCGGCGCGGGCGGGAACGGGCGCATCTGCGGCGATTGAATCATCCTCCGCGCCTTCCCGTTCGAGGACCGGTGCCGCGGCGCTGACGAACAGCGCCAGTGCCGGCGCGAGCGGGATAATCCATCTTTGCTTCATCATCGCATCAGGCTACGTCTGGACGCCATGAAAGTGAAGCGCCCTTTTCTCACCGCCACGATTGTCATCCTACTCATTCTGCTGGTTGCGGCCGTTACTTATGCTGTGCGCATGAAACCGACCATTGAACTCGGCGTGGGCTATGGCGCGCATGTCGTGTGTTCGTGCCGCTATATCGGCGGGCGCGACATGGAGAGCTGCTACAACGACTATGAGCCCGGCATGGAGATGATCTCCGTCGCCGAGGATGAAGAAAATAAACGGATCACCGCCAGTGTTCCGCTGCTCGCCAGCCGTTCGGCGCAGTTCCGCGAAGGTTTAGGGTGCGTTCTTGAGCCACTTCCATAGGGAGGCATTGGCGCCCACGATGGTGTCCTTCCAGTGCTTTACCCAAGCCGATATTTTCGCTTTGGCGGGCTCGGCCCTGCTATCGATATAAGTCAGGAGCATAACGCCGACCAACACCGTTAAGGCAGCTACCACGCTGCCAACCACGTAGTTTCCATCCCCCTTTGCCCAGGAGAATGCGAAAAATACTACGACAGCCCACTCGGTCCCGAGATACACAATTCGAAACGATCTAGAGCTCCAGAGCGCCCAGAATCCTAAGGCGACGACACAGACCCCGACCGGTTCGGCGAATATCCCGTACCAGCCACCCGCATTATTCAAAATATCAAGCATCATATAGGCGGCCAAAAATATCGGTAGGAATGGGGCCGATATCGCCGCGAGGACTGCTGCGACTGCCATGGCAAGCGCGTAAAGTGCGAGGCCCGCACCAACTATCATCAGTGCCGCCAACTGTTGATCAAAGACTTCCTGATCTGATTTGACCGATCCTATCTTTCTGCCGTTTCCATCAAAAATTTGTTGTCCCATGGTTCACTCCAATGATGCGCCAGCACTCCTCTCTTTGGGTTTTTATGCAACACTGACCGATGTAGTTATACCACACCAAGCCACAGGACGCACGACTCTACGTTAGGAATATTAGATTACTGGGACAAAGCTTATTGCAACTTCCGTTTCGAGGCGTGATTTGTTGTTGCTATCGAGCACCACTCCTGTCGGCTGCAAATTGCATGGGTTCGGCGACAGCGTTCTTCATTGCGGATAACCGTTCTTAACTCTGTAAGCGGGTGCTCATCCGCGGTACTACAATTACCCCGATAGTCTCCCAACACCCGTGAACTTGAACGCGCACATAAGATGGAGCGCAGCCTCGGAGCCTCTTCTTGCAGTCGACCCCTCCCATATCCAGCCTGCTGCCAGACCGGATCCGCGAAAAGCTTGGGCGGCGGGCCGGCGCCGTGCTGTTCGTGGTGTTTATCGAGGCACTCCTGCTCTTTCTGTTGCTAACCCTGAATCAATCGAATGCAGAGGAAGAACGTGAAGTCGTTCCCATGTCCAGCTTCACCCTAAGCCCCCCGAGGGCCGCGCCTCCCTCTCCGGCAGAGGCCGGACCGGAGGTTCCGCAACAGGCCAGCCAGCCCCAACCGGCGCCCGAACCGGATACCGTCAGACCGGATGACACTCCGGCTGAGCGCGTTCCCGCGCCGTTGCTCCCCTATACGCGGCAGCAAGCGGCCCCTCTGGACATCGCCGACATACCCGCCCGCCCGGCCCCGCCAGCGCCGACCAATGGAGAGACGATGGGTCCGCCGGCTCCGCGCGCGCGGAGAGGGGGCGGCGATTCACAACGAGTCGAAGGTGCAGGCCCGAATGGCGAACCGCTCTATGCGGCCTCCTGGTATTACGAACCACGACCAGATGAACTGGATGGCTATCTGGACACCGCTCGGGGACCGGGCTGGGCCCTCATCATCTGCCAGACCATGCCCGAATATCGCGTCGAAAATTGCGAGCTTCTCGCTGAGCATCCGCACGGATCGAATATCGGTCGATCGCTGCTTGCCGCGACATGGCAGTTTCGCGTGCGCCCACCCCGAATCGGCGGAGAATCGCAGGTCGGCGCCTGGGTAAGAATCCGGTTCGATTATGATGATCGCCGGCGGTGATGCCTGCTCGCAAAGCGTTTGGTGAAGTTTAGCGATAGACCGAACTGACAGTATTACCCTCGACGGCAGGCGTGGCGCAGCGACCAGTTGAGAGCATGCGCAAGAATGAGGGCCAAACTTCCAATAACAGTAAACGGCATTTCCCAGGCTGTCTCCACCAGCAACAGCGTCGCCGATGCTAGCAGCATAAGACCGGCGCTACCGGCGAGGCATGGCCGGATATCGCGATGGCTCAGGTAACCGGACAACAGGGCAATCCCAGCCGCTGGAATGACAAAGGCGAGCAGCCAGACATGCACCTGTTCCGGGATCGGCATGGTATTTGCGAGGAAGGGAAGTGTCGCAAAAGCGATGGGCAAAACCAGACAATGGACAAGGCACAACAGGGAGGCCCCTATTGCGACGCGTTCTATCCTGTCTTGGCTAGCTGCACTGCCTATGCCCATTTCAATCGCCTATCACTATGATGATACATTATCACATAATGCTCTTGCGAAAAATGTCCAGCGCGGGAAGACGGCAAGCTTTGAATTTCGCGATGGTGGAGAAACTGGAGGCCGTCAGGCCGCCAACACCTCTTCGGCAGCTTCCGTTTCCGCGATCCAGCCGCCGCCCATAACGCGGTCGCCCGCATAGAGGACAGCCGCCTGCCCGGGAGCCACACCGAATTCGGGCGTGTCGAAAACCACTCGTGCTCCATCGAAGCGGGCTGGAGCGGGTTTTGAGAGGGAGCGGACCTTGGCCGTCATCTCCCCCTCGAAAGCCTCGCCCAGCCAGTTCAGATCCTCGATCCGCGCTGCGGTCACTGCCAGCGCCGATTTCGGCCCGACCACAACACGGCGCGTCTCGGGCTCCAGCTTTACGACATAAAGCGGTTCGGGCTGGCCTCCGATCTCGAGCCCGCGACGCTGGCCGACCGTATAGTGGATCAGGCCTTTGTGCTCGCCGAGCACCTCGCCAGACCGCGTCACGATTTTTCCGCCCTCGCCCGCCTCGGGCCGGACCTTCTTCACGATCTTGGCATAATCGCCGTCCGGCACGAAACAGATATCCTGGCTGTCAGGCTTGAGTGCCACGCCAAGGCCAAGCTCTTTGGCAATCTCTCGCACCTGGGTTTTCGGCATTCCACCCAAAGGAAAACGCAGATAATCGAGCTGGTCCTGCGTTGTCGCGAACAGGAAGTAGCTCTGGTCGCGCGCCGGATCGAGCGCCCGGTGGAGTTCGGGACCGCTCTCGCCCATGACCCGGCGCACATAATGGCCAGTCGCCAGGCAATCGGCACCCAGGTCGCGAGCCATGTCCAACAGGTCCTTAAACTTCACACTCTGGTTGCAGCGGATGCACGGGATGGGTGTCCGCCCGGCCATATATTCGTCGGCAAAATCGTCGATCACCGATTCGCGGAAACGACTTTCATAGTCGAACACGTAATGGGCGATGCCGAGTTTTTCGGCAACGGCGCGCGCGTCGCGGATATCCTGCCCAGCGCAGCAGCTGCCGGTGCGGCCCGTTGCTTCGCCATGATCGTACAGCTGCAGCGTGATACCGATTACCTCGGCACCAGTCTTCGCAGCAAGCGCGGCGACAACCGATGAATCGACGCCGCCGGACATGGCAACGACGATACGGCTTTCGCTCGCCGGACGGTCAAGATCGAAATCTGCGTTCATCATACAGGGCCATTTAGTGTTTCGTAGCGCCGCGCGCAAAGGGCAATGCGGTTCGCATTATCGCCCGGATAACCATGATCGGTAAAATCGGTCCGCAAATCCTCACCAAAGCGTTGCCAGCGCCTTTACCACGTTTTCAACCTTCGTCCCTATTACGCTGCTCCATGGACATGAGTTTCACTTCCTTTGGCAATCGCATGGATGCGGCCGGCAGTATCAAGCCGGACTTTCACGCACTTGTGGCTTTCCTGGCCGCAGCACAGGCTGCGCAGCCGACGAGCAGGCTTGCAACGCGCCTTGCAATGGGGGGGGCTAGCCAGATGGCTGCAATCGAGGCGCTGATCACGGTGTTCGCGCCGCGACCAGGCGCCGAAGGTATGAACGTCATGGGACAGGGGCAGGCATTAAAGGGTTGTTTCAACCCCGCTGTGCCGATTTCGTACATCCCGGTAACCAACAAGAAAGGTTGGTAAAGTGCCTATTTACCTTGGCATTTCAGCCTTTTTTCAACGAGCTTTGCTTACAAGGTGTTCATCGTAATGCTGACGACCAAGCAAGGATCGAAGGATCCCATTGAGGAAATAATGATCGAGAACCAAAAGATACGTCCGGCGCAAGTCATCGGCCCCTTGGGAGAGCCGCTCACACTTGATTCCCTTCCGCCACCTTCGACCCGACGCTGGGTCGTGCGTCGCAAGGCCGAGGTAGTGGCCGCCGTCAATGGCGGGCTGCTGTCGGTCGACGAGGCCTGCGATCGCTATGACCTGACGGTCGAAGAGTTTGCCAGCTGGCAAAGGGCCATCGATCGGTCGGGCATGCCCGGGCTGCGTGTCACGCGGATCCAGCACTATAAATCGCTCTACGAGCGCCAGCAGAAATACTAGATCTGAAATAATCGGAATTGTCGCACGGTCGATCAGCGGCCGCCAGCGAGCAACGGGTTCCCCGGTCGCCAACTCCGTCGGCGGCCGGGGAATTTGTTTTTGGCACCGATGCCACTAGGCTCCCTCCATCGCACAGTCGATTCGCGGCACCATCTGGATGATGGTGCTACCGACTGTTGGCAATACAGGGAGAGAGACTATGTGGGGTTGGATTATTGCACTGGCGGTCGGCGGCGTGATCGGTTGGCTGGCAAGCCTCGTCATGAATCGCGACGCGTCGATGGGCATCTTCTGGAACATCGTTGTCGGCTGTATCGGCTCCATCCTGGGCCGGTTCGCCTACGGTCTGGTCGCAGGCGGAGCATCCGAGCGGCTGCGCGACAATGCGTTCAACGTGGAGACATTGCTGGTCGCCTTTGGCGGGGCGATCGTCCTGCTTGCGATCATGAACCTTATCCAGCGCGGGCGCGTACGGTAATCGCCGAACCTGACCGATACTGTCGGGGCCGCGCGAGAGGATCGCGCGGCCCTTTTCGTCATTGGAGCTCGAACATCACGGAAATGTTCGCCGTCAACCGCTGCTCGCCGGCCGCGATCTGCAACGGAGCCGATTCAGCCGTATCCATCGCCATCGCACGTCCAGCCAGCGCCACCGGTGAGCGCGCCGCCCCCGCTTCGCTGATAGCCACTATGCGCACGACCTGCATGCCTGCCGCCGCTGCATAGAGTTCGGCCCGCTGTCGCGCCTTGGCAATAGCATCGCGGCGCGCTTCGTCCATTGCCGCATCGAGCTCGTCGATCTGCAGACTCGGCCCGTTGATCTGGTTGACGCCCTGCGCCACCAGCGTGTCGATTATCGCCCCTGCCCGCGCGATCTCGCGAAAGCGGACGGTCAGTTGATTAGAAGCGGTATAGCCGAGAAGCCTTGGCTCGCTGCGGTCCGAATAGTCATAACGTGCATTCAGGTTGATCGAGGCAGTCTGGATATCGCGTTCCTCTATACCCGCTGCATCCAGCGCCCGGAACACCGCCTGCATGCGGCGGCTATTGTCGGAAAGCGCAGCCGTGGCGGAGGGCGCCTCGGTGACAACGCCGGCATTGATTACCGCAATATCGGGAACCTGGCGCGACTCGCCGATCGCAACGATATTGAGTCGCGTACCTTCTATTACCGGTGCCGGTGTCACGATCTGGGCGGAGGCAGTCGATCCAATCGAAACGGTCGAACAGGCGGCAGCCAGAAGGAGAGCCATGTTTTTCATCATCATACTCCAAGATTGCATGTGCAGAGATATCCGCTCCCAATCGGAGCAGATTGGGGGTTTCGCTTCGATGAACGGTAAACTCCCTACGGCAGTTTACCTTGATTTTGCAGTGCAAAAAAACGTAAACGAATGGCAGATTCACTTCCGACTTGAGCCTTGTGTTTTATTTATGTAATACAGTATGGCAGTAAGGCACAGCGGAGTATGGCCAAGGTGGCAGACATGAATATTGAACAGAGCTTCGCGGACGGAGTTTCCGAACCGATGAACGAATTTGAAGCAGAAGAACGGCGGGCCGACAGGCGGCGTCGTTTCATCATTGTCGGCGTAGTAGTCGGGGCGCTCGCCGTTCTTGCTGCCTATTTCATGTTCCAAGGCGGCGCCGGCGAGAATGCTGGCGCAGCCGGTGGCGAAGGCGGCCCGGCGCGGGTGTTGCCGACAGTGACCGTTATCGTGCCCGGTTCGGAAGCCATATCCAACACAATCTCTGCGAGCGGGACATTGGCAGCGCGACGGGAAATGCCAGTCGGCGTTGCCGGAGAAGGCGGCCAGATCGCACGTGTACTGGTCGATGCAGGTGACTGGGTCGGTGCAGGACAGGTACTCGCCACCATCGAAAGCTCCGTGCAGTCACAGCAGGTCAATTCTGCGGCGGCCCAGGTCGAAGTCGCACGTTCCGACCTCGCCCTTGCCCAGGCCGAACTCGACCGGGCGATGCAGCTCGTGGCCCGCGGTTTTATCAGTCAGGCCGATATCGACCGCAAAACTGCAACGCGAGACGCGGCTCGGGCGCGCGTGAATGTCGCAGGCGCCCAGCTTAACGAATTGCGCGCTCGCGCCGGAAGGCTCGCCATCCGCGCACCGGCGGCAGGCCTGGTCCTCGAACGCAATGCCGAGCCCGGACAGGTTGTGAGCGCCGGCAGCGGCGCACTGTTCGTGCTGGCCCGGGGCGGCGAAATGGAAATGAATGCGCAGGTGTCCGAGTCCGACCTTACCCGGATGTCGATCGGCCAGAGCGCGACCATCACACCGACTGGCACCGATCAGACTTTTGAGGGCCAGATCTGGCAGCTTTCCCCCACCATTGACGGCCAGAGCCGACAGGGCACCGCCAGCATAGCGCTTTCCTATCAGGAAGGGCTGCGCCCCGGCGGGTTCGCCAGCGCAGAGATCGTCAGCGGTTCTATCGACGCACCGATGCTGCCGGAATCCGCAGTACAAAGCGATGCTCGGGGCAATTATGTCTATATCATCACGCCAGAGAATATCGTCGAACGCCGTGATATTACCATCGGTTCGGTCGGCAGCGCCGGCATCACTGTCCGCGAGGGTCTTGAGGGCAATGAGCGGGTCGTGCGCTCGGCGGGCGCATTTCTCAATCCGGGCGACGAGGTCATCCCACAGCGCCAGTCTCAAGACGACGACAGTTAGGAATCAGGCATGAGTTTCCGCACCGTATCGACATGGGCCATCAAGAACCCAACGCCGTCGCTGGTCCTGTTCCTGGGGCTCATGCTGGCTGGGCTGATCAGCTTTGCCCGGCTTGACGTCAATGACAGCCCGGAAGTCGATTTTCCTGCGGTCCGGATAATCGTCGCGCAGCCTGGCGCGGCTCCGACCGAGATGGAAAACCAGGTTACCCAGCGAATCGAAGCGGCGGTTCGCAACATCAACGGCGTCAATACGATCCAGTCCTTCGTCAATGAGGGCAATTCGCGGACCTTTGTCGAATTCACCATCGGTACGCCGGTCGATCGCGCAGTTAACGACGTGCGCAACGCGGTGGCCCAGATACGCGGCGACCTGCCGGATGGCATCCTGGAACCCCAGGTCCTGCGCGTCGAGATCAACGGCGGCGGGACGATCGCCTATTTTGCGGTCGAAAATGTCGATATGACGCTCGAGGAACTGAGCTGGTTCGTCGACAATACCGTCGCGCGCCAGCTGCTCTCCGTAGAGGGCATGGCTGCGGTCGATCGCGGCGGCGGGGTCAGCCGGGAAATTCGGGTGATCCTCGATCCTGCGCGGCTCCAGTCGCTGGGCATCACGGCCAGCCAGGTCAATGCGCAGTTGCGCGCAACCAATCTCAACGCGGCCGGCGGGCGGGCGGAAGTGGCCGGATCCGAACAATCTGTTCGCGTTCTTGGCAACGCCGAAACCGCCTATGAGCTGGGCCAGACGGATATTGCACTGGGCGGCGGCCGTACGATCAAACTGGCGGATATCGCCGAAGTCCGCGATCTCTATGGCGAGCAGCGCTCGCTTTCGAAGATGAACAACCGTCAGGTGGTGAGCTTCGGGATCGAACGGGCCAAGGGAGCGTCCGACGTCACCGTCTACGACAATGCGGAAGCCGTTCTCGCCCAGATCGAAGAGAATAATCCGGGCGTCGTTTTCACCCGACTCTTCACATCCGTCGAATACACGCGCGAAAATTATGAGTCTGCCATGGCCGCTTTGGTCGAAGGGGCGGTACTGGCCGTTATCGTCGTCTTTTTCTTCCTTCGGGACTGGCGCGCCACGCTGATCTCTGCAATCGCCATACCGCTTTCGGCGATCCCAACCTTCTGGTTCATGGACCTGTTCGGCTTCTCTCTGAATTTCATCAGCCTGCTCGCGCTCAGTCTGGTGGCCGGTGTGCTTGTCGATGACGCAATCGTCGAGATTGAGAATATCGTCCGGCATATGCGCATGGGCAAATCCTCCTATCAGGCATCGATCGATGCGGCGGAAGAGATCAGCCTTGCTGTGCTGGCGACGACAATGGCAATCGTTGCTGTATTCCTGCCGGTCGCGCTGATGCCCGGCATTTCAGGCCAGTTCTTCATCCAGTTCGGCATGACCACCGTGGTCGCGGTGTTGATGAGCCTAGCCGTGGCCCGCCTCATCACACCCCTGGTCTCCGCCTATTTCCTCAAAGCCGAAGGCGTTCGCGAACATGGCGAGGGACCGATGATGGACCGCTATATGGCGCTCCTGCGCTGGTCTCTGGTCCATCGCTGGAAAACGGCTCTTATCGGCGGCGGCGGTGCAATGGTCGCCACGGTCATCGCATTCAGCCAGCTGCCGATGACCTTCCAGCCGGAAACCGATGATGATTTCAGCCGGGTGACTATTGAAATGGTCCCGGGCACAACGCTGGAAGAAACTGAACAAGTGTCTGACCGGGTTGCCGCCATATTGCGCCAGCAACCGGAAGTTCTGACCGCTTTCCAGCGGATCGATCCGGGCAGCGGCCGGATCTTCATGACGCTGCGCGACGACCGGGAACGAAAGAGCACCGAGTTCGAGCGCGAAACCGCTCCGCTGCTGCGCGCGATCCCCGATGCTCGTGTGACCTTCATGTCGCAGCAGGGCGGCTTTAGCGGCCGCGATATCTCGATGACGCTCGGCGGCGACGACCCCGTTGCCCTGGAAGAAGCTGCCAATGAGCTGGTCGCGCAGATGAGCACATTGGATACGATCATTGCCCCGCGTATCGACGGCGATCTTCGCCGGCCGGAAATCGTCGTTACACCGCGTCTCGACCTGGCGGCAGACCTTGGCGTAACAACTGCGGAGCTCAGCCGGGCCATTCGCATCGCCACCCAGGGTGAAATCGATCAGAATGCCGCACGTTTCTCCTTGAGCGACCGCCAGATTCCGATCCGTGTCGCCCTTGCCGAAGAATCCCGGCGCGACCTTTCGACGATCGAGAACCTGCCGGTCGCTACGGCGAATGGCGGCTCTGTGCCCCTGCGTCTCGTGGCGGATATCGGCTTCGGCTCGGGCCCGACCGAGATCCGGCGCTACAACCAGCGGCGGCGCATCGTGATCGGTGCCGATCTCGCCCCCGGACTGGTGACGGGCGACGCGATGACCCAGATCAACGCGCTTGAATTCTGGGAAGATATGCCCCCGGGTGTAGATCGCGTGATCGCCGGCCAGGAAGAATGGCAAGCCGAAATGCTGTTCAACTTCCTCGTTGCCGTAATCTCGGGCGTGCTGCTCGTGTTCGCCGTGCTCGTCCTGCTTTACCGCAGGATCATGGCACCGCTGGTGAATATGGGCTCACTGCTGCTTGCCCCGCTGGGCAGCGCAATCGCCCTCCATCTCGTCGGACAGCCGATATCGATGCCGGTATTCATCGGAACGCTCATGCTGCTTGGCATTGTTGCGAAAAACTCGATCCTGCTGGTCGATTTCGCGATCGAGGAAATGGACAAAGGCGTCGACAAGGACACCGCCATAATCGATGCGGGGCACAAGCGCGCTCAGCCGATCGTCATGACGACGGTCGCGATGACCGCAGGGATGGTGCCAACCGCCCTGGCGTTGACCGGCGATGGTGCATGGCGCGCGCCAATGGGCTGGACCGTGATTGGCGGGCTGTTGCTGTCAACGGTGCTCACTCTGGTTATCGTGCCTGCCTGTTTCAGCCTCGCCGACAGCATCGAAAGGCGTATGCGGCGGTTCTTCGGTCGGCTTATTACCTACCGGCCGGAAGACGATGACAAGGCGTCCATCCAGCCGGCAGAATGACATCGACGGACCGATCCCGGCCGCTCGGCCGGCTCGGCGCGGCGGAGGATCGCGGCAAGGCCATGCGCCGCACCGCGACCGCCATGCTGTTCCTAATGGCGGGGATATTCGTCCTCGCCCATAATATGGAAGAGAGCCATGCGGCGTGGGGCTTTGTCCGCGCCTTTGCCGAAGCGGCCATGGTCGGCGGGCTTGCCGACTGGTTCGCCGTCACCGCCCTCTTCCGGCATCCGATGGGCATTCCGATCCCGCACACCGCTATCGTGCCCAACAACAAGGACCGGATCGGCGAACAGCTGGCCTGGTTCCTGAAAGACAATTTCCTCACGCCCTCCATCGTCGCGCGGCGGATGAAACGATTCGATGTCGCCGGGGCTATCGGGACCTTCCTGACCGACCCGTCGGGCGGCGAAGGCCGAATGCGCCAGGGGGCATCCCGGCTTGTCGCCATGATCCTTGAATCGCTTGACGATGAACGACTTGGCGGAACGACCAAGCAGATGATCGCGAACCGGCTACGCGAGCTGGATATCGCGCCGCTGCTGGGCCAGTCTATCGAGGCGGCAATGCAGGAGAACCGGCATGTCCCGGTAATCGACGGTATAGTGCGCTGGGCCGCCAATATCCTCGATTCGAACGAAGATATAGTCCGCGCGATGGTCCATGAACGCGCCAATAATTTCATGCGCTGGCTCGCTATCGACGACCGGCTGTCGGACTCGATCATCAACGGACTCCGCCGCCTGCTCGTCCAGATGGAGGGAGATCCCCACCATCCGTTGCGCGATCAGGCCAATGAGGGCTTTGTCCGCCTGATCTTCGATCTCCAGCATGATCCCGAGATGCGGGCGCGGGTTGAGCAGTTCAAATCCGAACTGATCGACAATCCGGCGGTCGCCGACTGGCTGGACGGACTGTGGGAACAGGCCCGCGAGGCTCTGCTCCGGGCAGCGCGCAACCCCGATAGCGCGATGGACGGGCGGTTCGGCGATGCCCTGCGGGAACTGGGCCACACGCTGCAGAACGACGCCGATCTCAAACGGGCGATCAACCTTTTCGCCCGCCGCGCGACAGTGGGTGCGGTTGCCGATTATGGCGACAGCATCGTCAAGCTGGTTTCGGACACGGTAAAGGGCTGGGACGCGAAAACGATTACCGACCGGGTCGAAAATGCCGTCAGCCGCGATCTTCAATATATCCGGATGAACGGCACGATCGTCGGCGGACTGGTCGGCCTGACTATTCATACGCTCATCACGATATTGTAAAAAAAATGCCGCCGTCGGGTAACGGCGGCATAAGTGGGTCATACTGGGTCCTGAAGGGCTGACCTACATCTGGTCGGGTTCGCCATCTCCATCATTGTCGAGCGCGTCGGGACGGCCATCGCCATCCCGATCCCAAGCATCCGCCCGGCCATCGCCGTCCCGATCCCAGGCGTCCGGCGTGCCATCGCCGTTGGTGTCGATTGTCGGCGGCGGTACTTCGCCACCCTGGACATAGGCCAGCGCAGGGACCGGTCCGATCATCAGTGCGATGATCGCCGGAACGATGAGTTTGCTGTTTGTCATGAATTCAATCCTTCACGTTGCGCCCTTCCGCGTGCAACATTTTGAAAGGATTGCGGGATATCGCCAATGCCGCTGCGGCAGCCAGAGCGGGAAATGCGCTGCGCGACGCCTGGGGAACGTTCCGCCGCTGACTGCGCACTATTTGCCTCCGGCCCGGAGAAATTAGCCTTCGCTGACGCGCTCAATATCGGCGCCGACGGCACTCAGCTTGTCTTCGAGGCTCTCATAGCCGCGATCGAGATGATAGACGCGCAGCACCTTGGTTTCGCCTCTGGCAGCCAGCCCGGCGAGCACGAGACTCATCGAAGCGCGCAAATCGGTGGCCATGACATTCGCGCCGACCAGCTCGTCAACACCTTTCACCACGGCCGTCCGGCCGCGAACCTCGATATCCGCGCCCATCCGCGCCAACTCGGGAACGTGCATATAGCGGTTCTCAAAGATCGTTTCGGTCAGCATGCTGGTGCCGTCGGCGAGCGCCAGCATCGACATGAACTGGGCTTGCATATCGGTCGGAAAGCCGGGGAACGGAGCGGTTGAGATGGTCGCCGGCTTGAGCCGCGCATCGGCACTGACCTTCACGCCATCGGCCAATTCCTGGACCCCAAGGCCAACATCGCGCAGGCCAGCCAGGATGGCGGCCATGTCATGCGCATCGGCGCCTTTGAGCATCAGCTCGCCGCCGGTGATCGCCGCGGCGCAGGCATAGCTGCCCGCTTCGATCCGGTCCGGCATCACGCTATAGGTTGTTCCGTGCAGGCGGTCCGTTCCATGAACGACAAGCCGGTCGCTTCCGATATCCTCTATCTCCGCCCCCATCGCGACAAGGCAGTTGCACAGATCGACAATTTCGGGTTCGCGGGCGGCATTTTCGATCACGGTTTCGCCGCTTGCCAGAACCGCCGCCATCAGCGCATTTTCGGTTGCGCCGACAGAAACCATGGGGAAGGAAATCGTTCCGCCTTTGAGCCCGCCATCCGGCGCGGTCGCCTTCACATATCCGGCAGCAAGCTCGATATCGGCGCCCAGCGCTTCGAGCGCCTTGAGATGCAGGTCGATCGGGCGGTTCCCGATCGCGCAGCCACCCGGCATTGACACAGTCGCCTCGCCTGCCCGCGCCACCAGCGGCCCGAGCACGAGAATCGACGCCCGCATCTTCCGTACAAAATCATAGGGAGCAACCGTCGACGCGATGGACGCGGCCTTGACCGTCATCTTGCGCCCGCCACCGTTGTGCCCGCCTTCGAGCATTGTCGACGCACCATGCTGGTTGAGCAGGTGCATGAAATTGTCGACATCGGCGAGACGGGGCAGGTTTTCGAGACACAGCCCCTCATCTGTCAACAATGCACAGGGCATGAGCGTGAGGACGGCGTTCTTCGCGCCGGAAATCTGCACGGTTCCTGAGAGGCGGTTGCCGCCGCGAACTACGATACTATCCATGACCGGCTTCTACCGGAACTTGGCGGCCGCGCAATCCCGGCGCCAACTCCCAATGTGCAATCAGGCTTTTTCAAGCGTGCATTGCAAAGGGTGCTGATTCTCGCGGGCAAAATCGATCACCTGAGTGACCTTGGTTTCGGCGACTTCGTAGCTGAACACGCCGCACACCCCAACGCCGCGCTGATGAACCTGCAACATAACCCGCGTCGCATCGTCCATGCCCATGCTGAAGAAGCGCTGGAGGACGAGCACGACGAATTCCATCGGTGTGAAATCGTCATTCAACATCAGCACTTTGTAGGGCGACGGCTTTTTGGTCCGTGTGCGCGTTTGCGTCGCGACCCCGAGGCCGGAATCGCCTGTTCCCTCTTCGTCGTCAGTGCCGGAGGCAAGAATTTCGTCGCTTTGGAGCATGGTTCTCGGAATATCGTATTGCGGGGCCGCTAAGCAAGGGGTTGATGTGGTGTAAAAAGCCTAACCGACTCGGAAGCCTGGATGAAGAAAGAGGGCTCCGACGAAAAAGGGCCGCCCCGCACTGCTGCGGAACGGCCCCTTGTTCATTGCGTTCAAGCGTGAAGCTTAGGCAGCAGCCTTCTTCACCTTGTCGGCAGCAACCGCGAAACGGTTGGAGATCGGCTCGGCAACCTCGCCGGCGAGCTTCAGCCATGCTTCGCTCATCTTCGAACCTTCCTGAACCATCGATTCGAATGCGCTCTTGGCGTAATCGTTCTGGATCTGGAAGAATTCGGTCGGCGACTTAACAGCAGCAACCTGCTTGATCGTGCCGGTCATCGTTTCGAAACGCTGACGGCCGAACTCGGCTGCTTCGCGAGCAATTTCGCCTGTGCCTTCGGCAGCGATGCGGGCCGAAGTAACCATGGCTTCAACATTGCCCTTGTTGAATTCGCCGATTTCGCGAGCCACTTCGGTGCCCTTCTCGACGGCGGTCTTCGCACGCTCGTTGATGTCACCGAACATTTCCTTGGCACGCTCGGTAGCGGCTTCGGCAGTCTTTTTCACGCTGTCCTGTGCTTTTTCAGCTGCATTCGTCATAATCGTTCCTTTCGAAGTGGCTGCAGATTTGACGGCAGCCTTTTTTGTTACAGTCTTCTTCTGTGCCGTCTTTGCGGCAGTTTTCTTGGCCGGGGTCGCTTTTTTTGCGGCAGCGGCGGTCTTGGTCGTTGTAGCCATGGTTAACTCCACACCTTCATTAATCTCTATGTTGCAGCGCACAATATAGGAAAGAATCGAAATTTGCAAGCACTTTTTGTGCGCTGCAGCATAGCGCGTGGGGAGGGCGATCCACCGCACGTCAGGCCATCATGCTTGTATCTGTAATATTTGGATAAACCCGCGTATCAGCGGGTCTTTACATAGCTTCCCGGAGCATCTTCCAGTGCCTTCAGCTTGCCTTTTCCAGGCTTGCGCGGGCCTTTGGCGTCCACCTTTTTTCCGGCATGGCCTTCGAGCCAGTCGAGCCAGTCCGGCCACCAGCTTCCGGGTGTTTCCTTCGCTCCTGCAATAAAGCCCGCCAGCGAATCGGCGCCCTTCTTGTTCGTCCAATACTGATATTTCTTTGCATCGGGCGGATTCACGACCCCGGCGATATGGCCGGACCCGGCAAGCACGAAACGCAATGGGCCTTTGAAATGTTCGGTGATCTTCCAGACGCTCTCAGGCGGCGCGATATGGTCCTCCCGGCCCGCCTGGACATAGGCGGACGTTTCCACGCTGGTCAGATCGATCGGCACATCGTCGACTGAAAGGCCTCCCGGTGTCGCAAGCTTATTGTCGCGGTAGAAATCGTTCAGATAGTTGCGATGCCACTTGGCCGGCAGGTTGGTCGTATCGCCATTCCAGTGCAGCAGGTCGAATGCCGGATAATCCTCGCCCAGAAGATAGTTGCTGACGACATAGTTCCAGATCAGATCGCGCCCGCGCAGCAGGTTGAAGGTCGCCGCCATGTAACGGCCATCCAGATAGCCTTCGCCCTCCCCCAACTGTTCGATCAGCTTGGCCTGGGTTTCATCGATAAAGAGCTGGAGATCGCCGGCTTCGGTAAAATCGACCTGGGCCGTGAAGAAGGTCGCGCTCTCCACCTTGTCCGCCTCGCCCTTAGCGGCGAGATAGGCAAGCGTCATAGCCAGCGTCGTACCAGCCACGCAATAGCCGATGGTGTTGACCGAAGGCACATCGAGCAGCTTGCGCACCGTATCGATTGCATCGACCTGACCGCGCACGACATAATCGTCCTGCACCACATCGGCCATGCTGGAATCGGCGGATTTCCAAGACACGACGAAGACCGTGATCCCCTGCGCCACGGCCCAGCGGATGAAGCTTTTTTTCTCATTGAGGTCGAGAATGTAAAAACGATTTATCCAGGGCGGAAAGATCACGAGCGGCGTCTCGCAAACCTTTTTCGTCGTCGGCTCATACTGGATCAGCTGATAGAGCGGAGTTTCCTTGATCACCTTGCCAGGCGTCGTCGCGATATTCTCACCCAGCGCAAACGCAGAAGAATCTGTATGGGTCAGCTGGCCCTTGTCCAGATCGGCCAGCATATGCTCAAGGCCGTTGAGGAAGCTCTCCCCCTTGGTCTCGATCGCCTTTTCCAGGACTTGCGGATTGGTCAGTGCAAAATTGCTCGGGCTCATCGCATCGACAAATTGCTGGGTTGCGAAACGGGCCTGCTCCTTCTGTTTCGGGTCCACCCCATCAATTGTATCGACGCTACGCAGCATGTGATCGGCAATCATAAGATAGCTTTGGCGTATCATGTCGAAGACCGGATTGCTCTGCCATTGCGGAGCGACGAACCGGCGATCCTTCGGCTTGGGAGCTTCTTCACCCTCCTGCTCGCCATCACCGGGGTTTAGGAAGCGCGTCCACAGTTTGACACTGTCTTCCCAGAAATCGGATTGTGCCTGAATGAGCCGCTCCGGATTCAGCGTCATGGACGAAAGGCCGGCGAACATGGCGGGAAGCTGGTCCGCACTGGGCATCGCGGTTTCAGAAAGCGTTTTCGGATCGACCTCGGCGGCCCGCTGCATCTGGCGCGTAGCATATTCCAGCATCATTTGTTGCGCACGGCCAAGTACGCCCGTCCAATGCTGCATATCCTCCAGGCTGGGCAAATCGGCGCCAGCCATCGGGCCATCTTCAGTTGCTGCCATGATTTCGAATCCTTTGCCTGGGCTCAGCCTATCCGATGCGCGGGCGGGTGCAAGCCATGTTCGGCTATAGCCCGCCCTGATAGACGATGATTGCGACACCATTCGGATCGGTCAGATACAGATAATGCGATCCCCATGGTCGTTCGACCGGCCCCCGGCGCTCCATACCGGGGTCGAGACGCTCCACAAATGCGGTGAGGTTCCCCGTCCTGAACTGCAGGCTGAGCCCCGAAAAATCATGAGCCTCCTCGCCGTCATAAATCTCGAGAAATGCCTCTTCCCTGCCGTTCCGGAATGCGAGGATAACACCCTTGTCGTTCGGGCTGTCCCATTCTTCGGCAACAACCATATCGAAAACCCGAACATAATAGTCCCGCGTTTCGGCCAGCCTTGGCGTTGTAATCTTGGTTTTGAGCGAAAATGCCATAACCGCCCTTTTTCCTGCAATATTGCCCCACCAACATTGACGATGACATTGGCAATCCATTGCGTATAGGGGAAGGACTATGAACACAGACTTTTACCGCATCCGCCGCCTGCCCCCTTATGTCTTCGCCGAAGTGAACGCGATGAAGGCGGAGGCTCGCGCCCGCGGCGAGGATATTATCGATCTCGGTATGGGCAATCCGGACAGCCCCCCGGCCCAGCATGTGATCGACAAATTGTGCGAAGTCGCCAACGATCCGACCGCGCACCGCTATTCGGCGTCCAAGGGCATTCCGGGTCTCCGCAAAGCGCAGGCCGCCTATTACAAGCGCCGCTTCGATGTCGACCTCGACCCCGATAGCGAAGTCGTTGTCACGCTTGGCTCCAAGGAGGGCCTGGCCAATCTTGCCCAGGCCATCACGGCGCCCGGCGATGTCGTGCTCGCGCCGAACCCCAGCTATCCGATCCACACCTTCGGCTTCATCATCGCGGGTGCGGCGATCCGCTCCATCCCTGCCCAGCCGGGGCCGCAATTTTTTGACCGGCTGAAATATTCGCTCGCTTATAGCGTGCCGAAGCCATCGGTGCTGGTCATCGGCTATCCGTCCAACCCGACGGCTTATGTGGCCGATCTCGATTTCTACACCAAGGTGGTGGAGTTTGCCCGCGAGCATGAAATCTGGGTGATCAGCGATCTCGCCTATGCCGAACTTTATTATGGCGACACGCCGACGCCTTCGCTGTTGCAGGTGCCGGGCGCAAAAGAGGTTGCCGTTGAATTCACCAGCATGTCGAAAACCTACAGCATGGCCGGGTGGCGCATGGGCTTTGCCGTGGGCAACGAACATCTGATCAGCGCGCTGACGCGGGTGAAGAGCTATCTCGATTATGGTGCCTTTACGCCGATCCAGGTCGCCGCGACCGCCGCGCTCAACGGTCCGCAGGATCATATCGACGAGGTGCGCGCGCTCTACAAGAAACGCCGCGACGTGATGGTCGAAAGCTTTGCACGGGCGGGCTGGAACGTCCCTTCCCCCGAAGCCAGCATGTTCGCCTGGGCCCCGATCCCCGAACAATGCGCGCATATGAGCGCGATGGAGTTTTCCAAGGAGCTGCTCCAGCATGCACAGGTCGCGGTCAGCCCCGGCGTCGGTTTCGGCGAAGAAGGCGAAGGCTTTGTGAGGATCGCCCTCGTCGAGAATGAACAGCGCATCCGGCAAGCGGCGCGGAACATCAAGAAATATCTGGATGGCTTTCGGTCGAACAGTGCGGGTGCCGACGCCGACTAATGTCGCCCCCCTTCACCCATCGTTTTCGTGTCCGCTATTCCGAGGTCGATCCGCAGTCGGTCGTGTTCAACTCGCGCTATCTGGAATATGCGGACCTGATCCTCACCGAATATTGGCGGTCGATCGGTTTGCATTTCACCGGCGACGATGCGCTGGAATTTCATGTCGTCAAAGCGGTGGTGGAATTCAAACAGCCAATCCGGGCGGATGAAGAGATTGACGGCACGGCTGTTACGACCCGGATCGGTTCCAGCAGCGTGACCATCGAAATCCGGTTATACGGGATGGGCGGCGAGGATGATCTGCGGGCGATTATCGAACTCGTCTATGTCCATGTCGATCTGGAGAGCGGCAAGCCTGTTCCGATTCCTGAAGATGCAAAGGCGCGATTGCTTGCAAAGTAGGAAATTGGCTGGAACACTTGGCGCATTGCCATAGACCAAAGGATATCGAGCCAAGCGATCTGGCGGGACGAGGAGCTGACCACCTTCCAGCAAAGGTCACAGTCGAAAGTACAAATTCCCCGTTTTCCGGGATTTCCGATGCCCCTCTACCCCCGGCCTGTGTCAACCAGTGTCAACTTGGCCGTAAAGCCGGATTGAGGATCAGGACAGGAGCGAAAGCAGCACTCTATGACCAAAGTGGAATTCTTTTTCGATCTGTCCAGCCCATGGACCTATATGGCCTTTCACAATATCCGGCCGATCCTTGCCGAGACCGGCGCGGAGGTGACATGGCGGCCGATCCTGGTGGGCGGCGTGTTCAATGCAGTGAACAAGGCCGTCTATGCGGCGCGCGAAGAGAGCACAGGCCCCAAGGCGCAGCATTACGCCAAAAGCCTGAAAGACTGGGCCGCGTGGTCGGGCCTGCCGATGAACTTTCCATCTCAATACCATCCGGTGCGCAGCGTGCATGCGATGCGGCTGTGCTGCGCTCTGGAAGACGATCAGGCGGCGCTGGCCCGGTTCGCGGACGCCGCTTTTGCCGCCTATTTCGGCGAGCAACGGAATCTCGATGACCCGGCCGTGCTTGAGGCTATCGCTGACAGTATCGGCATGGACGGCGCAGCCCTGCTCGCGCAGTCACAGACCGAATCGGTCAAGCTCAGGCTACGCACCAACACCGATGAAGTGATCGCGCGCGGCGGCTATGGGTCGCCATCGATCTTTGTGAATGGCGACGATATGTATTTCGGCAACGACCAGCTGCCGCTCGTGAAAAAGGCGATCGAAAGGGCCGGATAGACATCAGGTGTATTAGTTGGCAAATACACCTTTAGTTCGCGATCACTCTGCTATATGATGCGCCTACACAGACAAGGATAACGCCGTGACTTCCGAACCCTCCCCCGAGCCCGATCCACGAAGAAAACGGGCGCTCGTAATCGGCGGCATTATCGCGGTGGCGGCCATCGGCTGGAATATCGAAGACTGGACGGACAATGAGCCTCCGGTCATTATTTCGGTGGATGGTGACGGTGAGAATGTCCGTGACGCGCGCGATGCGGTCCGTTCCGCGATCCGCGATGAAATCCGCGCCGGCATTCGCGGCGACGACGCACCGGCCGAGGACGCGGCCGCGGAGGAAGCCGACAAAGATGCAGGCGACGATGTCGCCAATCAGGCGGGTGGCGATGAAAATACGGGCGAAGAGGTCACGGCCGGCGAACGGCGGCTCGTTGAAACCGAAACGGGCCCCAATCAACGCTCCTTTCGCATCGAAGGCGACGATGGCCGCGGCGTGACGATCAGCGTAGATGCCGACACCGCCAACTAGGGGCGCACCAAACCGGTAAATTGTCACGGCCATCGCCCATCCCTATATCGGCAAAATGCGCTATCAGCCGGCCTATCTGATCGGAATTATGTCCGCACTTCTCATCGTTGGGGGCTTTTATGCCGGAGGGGTGTGGCTGGTTGCACTCGTCCTGCTGCTCTATTTGGCGCTGCCCGTCGCCGAACATCTGGTGGGAGAGTCGCGCTGGCCGTCCGAAAAGCGGATCGCCGCCTTAACGCCTGCCGTTACCCGGCGGTACGACCTGATCGTCATTGTCACAGCAGGCTCTTTCATCCTTCTCGTCGGCTGGGCCCTATGGGCCGTTTCGATCACCACATTGACTTGGTGGGAGTTCACCGCCTTCGCAGTTCTGATGGGCGAATATGGCGGATTTGTCGGCATCGTTACCGCGCACGAGCTGATGCACCGCAACCGGGCCGGCAAGCGCCAGCTCGCCTTTCTCCTCCTCTCGCTCGTCAGCTATTCCCATTTCTGCATCGAGCATGTTCGCGGCCACCATGTGCGGGTTGCCACACCCGAAGATCCGGCTACGGCACGGCGCGGAGAGACACTCTACGCGTTTTTGCCGCGCACGATAATCGGCGGATTCCGCAGCGCCTGGGGCCTCGAGAAAGAACGGCTGGCCCGCAAAGGCCTGTCAGCATGGTCGATCTGGAACAATATGCTCAGATGGCATGGCTTCACCATCATTCTGATGACGGGCATCGGCTTACTGCTCGGTCCGCTTAGCCTGTTGCTGTTCGTCGTCCAGAGCATCATCGCGATCGTCGCGCTTGAGGCAATCAACTATACCGAGCATTATGGCATGGCGCGCAAACGCTTGCCGGATGGCAAATATGCGCGCGTCAGGCCCGAGCATAGCTGGAACTCGAGCCATATCCTGTCGAACATCAACATGTTCAATCTGGGCCGCCATTCGGACCATCATTACCAGTCGAACAGGCCCTATTATAAGCTGCGCCATTACGACGATATCCCGCAATTCCCCTATGGGCTTGCAGGGATGATCATACTGTCCTTCGTCCCGCCGCTCTGGTTTCGTGTGATGGATGCGGAGCTTGACCGGTTTCAGGCGTCGGCGGCGAGCAATTCTTCGGTCACCCGGTAGGTTCGCTCATTGTCGACATCGATAGCCAGCCGCCCGTCATCGAGCACATGGGCGATGACCCGTACACCAAAGCGCTTCGATAGCCGGTCCATCGCGCCATAGAGCGTATCCATCCGAAAACGGAAACGGATCAGGTTCCAAAGGCCGAACGCCTTGCGGATTGCACCGGGCGTCTTGATGAATTGCCCGCCGTCGCGAAATGCCTCGGCCGCCTGCAAAGATTTCTCGTTGCGCAGCCAGTAAATATTGCAATTGGCGATCGCGATATCCTTGAACTCGTAAAATTTTCTCTGCCCATCGGGATGCGCGGCCTGAATATCTTCGCGCCGCGCCAGACCGAGAACGGCATCCGCGCCGCGATCATGGCCCGCCGCATTGACGGCGCGCAACGCATCGACCGTTGTCAGCACATTATCGCCGGTCGTGATCAGCAAGGGAAAACCGCCCTGAGCAGCCGCAGCCTCGACGCTTTCAACGATGCCATGCTGGGCCATCGTCATTTCCAGCCGACCGGCGGATTTCAGCCGTTTCACCTCTTCCACATCCTCAAGAACGGAGGGATCGTGGATCGAAATCAGGATCTTCGCATCGTCCCAGGCGGCTTCCAGCGTCTGCAGAACATGACCGATCAGCGGCCTGCCTGCAATTGGCACAACGGCCTTGTGGCTGACGCCAGCACGCTCGGCGAGCGGATCAAGCTTGCCGTCACGTTTGCCGGCGAGCACGAGGATTGTGGGTGTAGGATGGTCGGTCATCATATTTGTCCGGTAGCATTTGAACCGGGACACAATTAAGGCCTCTCCGTCATTAGTTAAAGGGCAGCCGAAATGAGTGAAGCATTGCGCGTGGCGCTTGCAGGATTGGGAACCGTTGGTGCGGGCGTTATCAAACTGCTCGATGAGAATCGCGAGCTGATCGAACGGCGCGCCGGGCGGCCCATCGAAATCACCGCGGTATCCGCGCGTGATCGCAGTCGCGATCGCGGCGTCGATCTCTCGCCCTTCGCCTGGGAAGACGATTCCGCGGCGCTGGCGGCGCGCGCGGATGTCGATGTGGTTGCCGAACTCATCGGCGGATCGGATGGTCCTGCGCTGAACCTGGCCCGCGACACCCTGAAGGCCGGGAAATCCTTCGTGACCGCCAACAAGGCGATGATCGCGCATCATGGCCTCGAACTCGCCGAAATGGCAGAAAAGGCGAAAGTCGCGCTCAAATATGAAGCAGCGGTTGCAGGCGGCATCCCGGTTATCAAGGGGTTGCGCGAAGGCGCTGCGGCGAACGCCATTACTTCGGTGTACGGCATTCTTAACGGCACCTGCAATTATATCCTCACCGAGATGGAAAGCGCGGGCGGCGATTTTTCCGATGTACTCGCCGAGGCGCAGGCGCTGGGTTATGCGGAGGCCGATCCCACCTTCGATATCGACGGTATCGACGCAGCCCATAAGCTCGCCATTCTTGCCAGCCTGTCTTTCGGCACGGCGCTCGATTTCGACTCCGTTGCCACCAGCGGTATCCGGCAGGTCATCGCGGCGGACATTGCCGAGGCGCGCGCACTGGGCTTCAAGGTACGGCTCGTCGGCATGGCCGAAGCAAATGGCGGCAAGCTTTTCCAGCGCGTCCATTGCTGCCTTGTGCCGCGCAAACACCCCCTCGCGCATGTTGCAGGATCACTCAATGCTATCGTTGCGCAGGGCAATTTCGTGGGCCGCCTCTTCTTCGAAGGCGCCGGTGCGGGCGAAGGCCCGACCGCCAGCGCGGTTGTCGCGGACCTGATCGATGTTGCGCGCGGCGAATATGGCCCGGCCTTTGCCATGCCCTTTGCCCGCCTCACCACATCGGATCCCGTTAATGTCGGCGAGCGACGCGGCCGGGCCTATCTGCGCTTTGCCGTACATGACCGCCCCGGCGTGCTGGCCGAAATCACCGCCGCGATGCGCGATGCCAATGTCTCGATCGAGAGCATGATCCAGCGGGGCGGTGCAGCGCCGAGCGAGGGCAGCGACGATGTCGTCCATCTGATCATGGTCACGCACGAAGGGCCGGAACGGTGCGTCGCCGATGCGCTCGAGCGGCTCAGGGGCTCGCAAAGCCTGGCGGGCGAGCCGATGCTGATGCATATTCTGGACCTGTAGTTCCCGGCACGGCCATTCTCGACAATGTAACAGGGCTCGCCTATCGCAGCGCCCAACTAAAGAGGGGAATACAAGACATGACGCAGCCCAGTGAAGTTCTGGACAGGGTACTCGTTCTTGAAATGGTGCGCGTCACCGAAGCGGCGGCAATCGCCGCCTCGCACCTGATCGGACGGGGTAACGAGAAAGCCGCCGACGCCGCCGCCGTCGAGGCCATGCGCACTGCATTTAACGGGCTCGATTTCGACGGGACGGTTGTTATCGGCGAGGGCGAGCGCGACGAAGCGCCGATGCTCTATATCGGTGAAAAAGTGGGCCAGGCAACGAAGGGCAGTCCCAAGGTCGATATCGCGCTCGATCCGCTGGAAGGCACGACGATTACTGCAAAAGCCGGCCCCAACGCTCTGGCCGTTCTGGCCATTGCCGAAGAGGGCTGCCTACTCAATGCGCCCGATACCTATATGGACAAGATCGCAATCGGCCCGGGTTATCCAGAGGGAACGATCGACCTTTCCAAATCGGTCACCGAAAATATCGAGGCGATCGCCAAGGCCAAGGGCGTGAAACCGAACGAGCTTATCGCCTGCGTCCTCGATCGCCCGCGCCATGAAGGGTTGATTGCCGAACTGCGCGGCATTGGCTGCGGCGTTCAACTGATTCCCGATGGCGATGTCGCCGGCGTGATCGCAACGACAGACGAAGACACGACGATCGACGTCTATATGGGCCAGGGCGGCGCGCCTGAAGGCGTGCTTGCCGCAGCAGCGTTGCGCTGCGTCGGCGGGCAGTTCCAGGGGCGTCTTGTCTTCCGCAATGACGACGAGAAAGCCCGCGCCCGTAAATGGGGCATTCCCGACGAGGATTTCGACCGCATCTATACGCTGAAAGAACTCGCCAAAGGCGATGTAATCTTCGCCGCAACCGGCGTGACGGACGGCTCCATGCTGGATGGCGTAAAAAGGCTGCGCAAGGGCTGCATGACCACCGAAAGCGTCGTCATGCGGGCGTCATCGGGAACCGTGCGCTGGGTAAAGGGCGAGCATTACAAAAGCTAGAAAACGCCCATTTCCAGCCCTGCCGCCAGCGCTGCGCCGATTTCGCGGCACTGCGCCAGCTCCTCCTCACCAATCTGTTTTTCCGCCAGAATCTCTTCCTTCGTCTGCGCATGGGTGCAGACGATCGGAGTGTCGGCGACCTTTTTCAGCCGCCAGCCGGTCGCGATACGTTCCAGCTGGGTCCGCGCGTTTTCGCCGTCAGACCCTGCGCAGATCAGCGCCGCATAGGGGCGCCCCTCGATTTTCCCCAGCACGGGGTAATAGCAGCGATCGAAAAATGCCTTCATCACCCCGGCGATCGCGGCGAGGTTTTCCGGTGTCGCAAACAGATAGCCATCGGCGGCGAGCAGATCCTCCGGCCCGGCATCCGGCGCCTCTTTGATCACCACTTCCGCTCCACCCGCATCCCGCCCCGCTGCAGCCGCTGCCTCGGCCATCTGCCGGGTCCCGCCGGTCATGCTGTGATAGACGATGAGGAGAGTGGAAATAACTGTGCCTCCAAAGCTAATTGCACCATTATACACTAACCCGTTTGTGCTGAGCTTGTCGAAGCACTGCTCTTCACTTTCGTGCCAAGAAAGATCAGCCCTTCGACAGGCTCAGGGCATACGGTCTTTTGATGCTACTCCTTCAGCCGATAGCCGGTCCGGAAAATCCAGATGACAACCGCCAGGCAGGCAATAAGAAAGGCAGCGGTTATCCCGAGGCTGAGGCCGATGCTGACATCGCCCTCACCGTAGAAACTCCAGCGGAAACCGCTGACGAGATACACCACCGGGTTGAACAGGCTGATCGAGCGCCATGGATCGGGCAGCATGTTTATCGAATAGAAAGCCCCGCCGAGAAAGGTGAGCGGCGTGACGACCAGCATCGGGATGAAGGAAAGCTGCTCGAACCCGTCCGCCCAAATGCCGATGATGAACCCGAACAGGCTGAAGGTGAGCGCCGTCAGCACGAGGAACAGGATCATCACCAGAGGATATTCGATCCGCACATCGACGAAGAGATTGGCCGTCGCGAGGATGATCAGGCCAAGCAGGATGGATTTGGTCGCCGCGGCGCCGACATAGCCCAAGACCAGCTCAATCGGTGACATAGGCGCCGAGAGCATCTCATACACCGTGCCGCTGAATTTGGGGAAATAGATGCCGAAGGACGCATTGGATATGCTCTGGGTCAACAGCGAAAGCATCATCAGGCCCGGCACGATGAATGCGCCGTAATCGACGCCGCCGATGTCCTCCATCCGCGAACCGATCGCACTGCCGAACACGACGAAATAGAGAACGGTCGTGATGACCGGCGTCACGACGCTCTGCCACAGCGTCCGCCAGGTGCGCTGCATCTCGAAACTGTAGAGCGCCCACACACCGCGAATGTTCATGCTGCCGGCTCCTGCTGTGCATTGACGAGACCGACGAAAATATCCTCCAGAGAGCTTTTCGATGTGTCGAGATCGGCAAAACCGATGCCAAGATCGCCCATCCGGCGGAGCAGGGAAGGAATGCCCGTGCTCTCGTCATTGGCGTCGAAGGAATAGACCAGCCGATGCCCTTCATCGGCAAGCTCCAAATGCCACTCGGCCAGGGCGTCCGGCACAGTCTCCATCGCTTCGGTCAGGGTCAGGGTGAGCTGGCGCTTGCCGAGCTTGCGCATGATCGCTTCTGTTTCCTCGACGACGATAATCTCGCCGCCCCGGATCACCCCGACCCGGTCGGCCATTTCTTCGGCCTCTTCGATATAATGGGTTGTCAGGATGATCGTGACCCCGCGCTCGCGCAACCCGCGCACCAGATTCCACATGCTGCGCCTAAGCTCGACATCCACGCCCGCCGTAGGCTCGTCGAGGAACAGGATTTCAGGCTCATGGCTGAGCGCCTTGGCGATCATCACCCGGCGTTTCATCCCGCCCGAAAGCTCCATGATTTTCGCGTCTTTCTTGTCCCACAGGGCAAGATCGCGAAGCAGCTGCTCGATATAGGCGCGGTCCCCCGCCTTGCCGAAAAGCCCGCGGCTGAAATTCACCGTCGCCCAGACCGTTTCGAACGCATCGGTGCTGATTTCCTGCGGCACCAGCCCGATCATCGCCCGCGCCTTTTTATAGCCGCGGATGATGTCATGACCGCCCGCCAGCACCGTTCCCGATGTCGGCGTGACGATGCCGCACACGGCGCTGATCAGCGTGGTCTTGCCGGCCCCGTTGGGCCCGAGCAGCGCGAAAATCTCACCCTGCTCAATGTCGAGGCTGACGGAATTGAGCGCCCTCACACCCCCGTCATAGGTTTTGCTGAGATTGGAGATGGAGATAATCGGCTGCATGGCCATTTCCTGCACGTCCGGGCAGGCAGGTTCAACCAAAAGACGGAATGTCGCAAAACATTCCTGCCATTTGCAATTTTGTCTCCACAGGGCATTGTCGGCGAAGGGGAGACTGAAAGCCATGGAAATGGAGCATGCAATCGCGGCGCTGGCGTTGCTCTTTGTCGGCTATGGCATTTTCTCCAAACCTCTGGCCGCAACGATTGCCCCTGCCCCCCTTGTCTTTGCTCTAGCCGGGCTGGCGCTGAGCGCTACCGGCTTCATCCTTTTTACCGTGGATCCCAGGTCCGAAGTCCTACTGCTTTTTGCCGAAGGAACGCTTGCGCTGGTGTTGTTCGGCGATGCCTCGAGGCTCTCGCTGCGCAAGGTGGTCGGCATGAATGCGATCGCCCAGCGCATGCTGTTGATCGGACTGCCGCTGGCCATCCTCTTCGGTACCCTGGCGGCGCTCGGCCTGATTTCCGGGCTTTACTGGATGGAGGCGGCATTGCTGGCAGCAATACTCGCGCCCACGGATGCGGCTCTCGGCGCCGCCGTAGTGGAGAATGAGAATGTTCCCCTGCGCATTCGCCGCGCGATCATCACCGAATCGGGGCTCAACGACGGGCTAGCCGTGCCGCCGGTGCTGCTATTTGCGGCGCTGGCCGGTTATGTCGAGCTCGGCGCACAGGGCGATCTGGCCTTCTGGGTCCGCTTTGCCGCGCAGCAGATCGGGTTCGGCCTGCTCGCCGGGATTGCCGTCGGGACCGCCGGCGGTTTCGCCATCGTCCAGGCCGCCCGTGCCCGCTGGCTCGATCCGCGATTCGAGACGCTTGCCTGTGTTGGGGTAGCCGCCGGTTCCTTTCTCGCTGCCGAGGCAATAGGCGGCAATGCCTTTGTCTCGGCCTTCGTCGCCGGCCTGAGTTTCGCCGCCATCTGCGAGGAACGCACCGGCATGGTGGCCGAATTCGTGGAGGAAGAAGGCAAGTTTTTCAGCCTTACTCTCTTCTTCATATTCGGCCTTGCCCTGGCTCCGGTCGCGCTTGCGGAATTTGAGTGGGTCTATCTTCTTTATGCGGTGCTCAGCCTTACCGTGGTCCGGATGGGCGCCGTGGCGGTATCGCTGATCGGCACCGGTGTGAAACTGCCAACACTATTGTATCTCGGCTGGTTCGGGCCGCGCGGACTGGCGACCATCGTTTTCGTGCTGCTCGTGTTCGGTGAAGGCATAGTCAGCGAGCCGATCCGCGCCATCGCCTATCTGACAGTTCTACTCAGCACCCTTCTCCACGGCATCACCTCGGCGCCGTTCGCCGCGATCTATGCCCACAGCCGGGCTGCCAAGGCCGATGGCAAGGAATAGGTCCGTCGGCTAAGGCCGGGCTCATGAAACCCGCGCTCGACATTTCCCATTCGATTTCCGGTCAGCCATGGCACTGGCGCGGCGGCGCGATTGACGGGCTGAGCGACAGTTTCCAGCCCGACGATCTGGTCACCGGGCTGCTCCTTTCACGAGGCTGCGCACGCGAAAACCTCGATATCTACCGCGCCCCGACGATCCGCGGTTTCATGCCCGACCCCTCTATCTTTCACGATATGGACCGGGCGGCAGCGCGGATCGTTGAAGCGATCGAAGCGCAGGAGAAAGTAACGATATTCGGGGATTACGATGTCGACGGAGCCACCTCCGCCGCCCTCCTGATCCGCCTGCTTCGCAATCTCGGGCTGGACGCCGGATATTATATTCCGGACCGGCTAATGGAGGGTTACGGGCCCTCCGGAGAGGCCCTTGTCAGGCTGGCCGAACAGGGCTCTTCCCTCATCGTAACCGTCGATTGCGGCGCCCAGGCGTTCGAGGCGCTGCAACAGGCGAAGGAGGCGGGCGTCGACGTCATCGTGGTCGATCACCACAAATGCGCGGCCGCGCTTCCGCCCGCGCACGCCCTGGTCAATCCCAACCGGCTCGATGAGGGTGAGGGCGCGGCGCATGGCCATCTTGCGGCCGTGGGCGTCGCCTTTCTACTGGGTGCGGCCATCGTCCGACATCTGCGCGAGAAAGGATATTTCGAGGAGCGCCCCGAACCCAAACTGATCGAATTGCTCGATATTGTCGCTCTCGGCACGGTCGCCGATGTCGCGGCTCTGCATGGCCTCAACCGCGCCTTTGTCGCCCAGGGCCTCAAGGTTATGGCCGCGCAGCGCAATATCGGGATCAACGCCCTGCTGGAGGCTTCGCGGCTCGACCGCGCGCCGATCGCATCAGACCTCGGCTTCCGGCTGGGGCCGCGAATCAATGCCGGAGGACGGGTCGGAAAATCGGATCTGGGCGTACGCTTGCTGACCACGCAGGACCCGGAGGAAGCCCGGGCCATTGCCGCCGAACTTGAACATTTCAACGAAGAACGCCGCGCCATCGAATCAGCCGTCACCGAACAGGCACTGGAAGCCGGCAAGGGACAGGATAACCGCGCCGTCGCGCTGGTGTCGGGCAAGGGCTGGCATCCTGGTGTGATCGGCATTGTCGCCAGCCGGTTGAAGGAAAAACTCGGCCGCCCTGCAATTGTGATCGCTCTGGACGATGAGGGCATCGGCAAGGGGTCGGGTCGCTCAATCGGCGGCGCGGATCTCGGCGCTGCGATACTCGCCGCCAAGGATATGGGCCTGCTGATCGCCGGCGGCGGTCACCCGATGGCGGCTGGCATCACCATCGCCGAAGACCGGATCGACAGTTTTGCGGACTTTCTCGACGAGCGCATGGCCGAAGATGTGACCCGGGCTCGCGGCGAACGCGCCTTGCAACTCGATGCCGTGGTCGCGCCCGGGGGCATCACACCCGCTTTCGTCGAAGCGCTGGAAGAAGGTGGCCCTTATGGCATGGGCTGGCCCGCCCCGCGCATCGCGGCCGGGCCGGTCCGGATCATCAAGGCGGATATTGTCGGTACCGATCATGTCCGGGCAATTGTCGCCGGAGAAGACGGCCGCAGCCTTAAGACCATCGCCTTTCGTGCGGCGGACACTCCCCTGGGGCAAGCCGTGCTCGGCGCGGGAAGCACTCGCAAGCTCTGGGTCGCCGGCCGCGCCAAGATAGACGATTGGGGCCCCCGCCCCGCCGCCGAGCTGCATCTCGAAGATGCAGCCTGGGCAGACTAGAAGCAGACTGAAGGGAAACAATCATGTTTGGTCATGTAACGCTCGGGTGCGACAATTGGGACCGCGCAAGGCCTTTCTGGATGGCGGTTATGGAGGTGCTCGGCCATCCGGTTTTCCGGGAAAGCGAAGCGGGCGCGGCATTCGGTGAAGTGACCGGGCAGAAAACCTTTGTCGGCCCGGCGTTCAACGGAGAAGCGGCAGCGGCGGGCAATGGCGTCCACATCGCCTATCTCGTAAAGGACCGGGCGACAGTCGACGCCTTTCACGCGGCGGCTCTAGCCAGTGGCGGGACGGACGAAGGCCCGCCCGGCCTGCGCTCGCATTATCATCCCAACTATTATGGCGCCTATGTCCGCGATCCGGACGGCAACAAGCTTCAGGCCGTCTGCCACAGCGCAAAAGGATGACGCACTGCAACACAGTGCTTGACCCGCAAAGCGGCCTCGCCTATCTGCGCACCCGCTGGGACGGCCCCTTCGTCTAGCGGTTAGGACGCGGCCCTTTCACGGCTGAAACACGGGTTCGATTCCCGTAGGGGTCACCAGCATTTTCCTCTCTTGCTCGTACGGTCTCGCGCCCACGCATGTGCGGCGCTGTATGTTCAGCACTCGACGACATTGACGGCGAGGCCGCCCTGGCTCGTTTCCTTGTATTTCGACGACATATCGAGCCCTGTCTGGCGCATGGTTTCGATCACCTGATCAAGGCTCACATGGGCCTGGCCATCCCGGTGCAGGGCAAGGCGCGCTGCGTTTACCGCCTTGACCGCGCCGATCGCATTGCGCTCGATACACGGTATCTGGACAAGACCGCCAACCGGATCGCAGGTCAGGCCGAGATTGTGCTCCATGCCGATTTCCGCAGCACTCGCAACCTGGAGCGGTGTGCCGCCCCACAGGGCCGCAAGGCCAGCGGCCGCCATCGAACAGGCAACGCCAACCTCGCCCTGGCATCCCATCTCGGCCCCCGAAATAGAGGCGCGCTGCTTGTAGAGCATACCAACGCCGCCAGCCGTCAGCAGGAATTTACGGATCGCCGCCGCATCGGCGCCCTCGGCTTTGCAATAGTGGCGGATCACCGCCGGAATGATTCCGGCCGCCCCGTTTGTCGGTGCAGTCACGACCTGCCCGCCAGCGGCATTTTCTTCATTCACCGCCATCGCATAGACGTTAAGCCAGTCGAACAGCTGCTCCTGCTCGTTAGACTGGGGATTGGCGGAAAGCTTGGCCCAGAGGTCGGGTGCCCGCCGTTTGACTTTCAACGCGCCGGGCAGGACACCCTCCCGCTTCAACCCCCGGTCGATACAGGCCATCATCACTGCGCCGATCCGGTCGAGCGCCTGGTCGGTCGACGCGCGCGGCCGGCGGGCATCCTCGTTGGCGTAGATAAGTTCGTGGATCGCCAGATTTTCCGTCTGGCACATGTTCAGAATTTCCTGGGCCGAACCGAAAAGATAGGGAACGGGCTTTCCCACGCGAATCATGTCATTCTTCACGGGCCGTTGGAGCTGCCGCTGCGAGGCGATAAAACCGCCGCCCGTAGAGAAATACACGCGCTCACTCAGTTGCCGGCCTTCGGCATCGAACGCCAGCATCCGCATCCCGTTGGGATGCAGATCCGGAATCTTGTCATAGGCGAAAATGATGTCCGTATCGGGGTCGAACGCGATGGCGATGCCGTCGCATATCGTCAGGCGTTTCGCGATATGGGTCGCATCGATGGCCGCATCTGCGGATTCCGGATCGAGCGTTTCGGGCTTGAGGCCCATCAGGCCCAACAAGACCGCCTTTGGCGTAGCATGCCCGGCACCGGTCAGCGCGAGAGACCCTTGCAGCTCCACCTGAATATGGGCAGTCTTCTCAAGGCATCCCTGGCGTTTCAGGCTGCTCAGAAACCGGCGGCCGATACGCATGGGTCCCACCGTGTGGGAGCTGGATGGCCCGATGCCGATGCGAAATAGATCAAGAACAGAAAGCATGAGACAGTTTTTCCTAGGGAGAACTGCCTCATAGCGGCTTATCGATCAGCCCGCCATCGTCATGCGCAATGGGCTGGCGGGGGATAGTTTATTCTATTCTGGTGCAGAGCATTTCGTATGTGACGGACGACCATGTGGCGCCACCATCCTCTGACCGCGTGGCGCTCATCCGGAAAGAAGCGGCCTGAATATCGTAATAGCGCTCCCGGTTTATCACCGGCCCGTTCGATCCAGTGTCGCTGGTTTCAACGATGAATTCGCCATCGACAAACTCGCCGGTCGATTCTGTCCATGCTGTTCGAAAAGTATAATAGTTCCGTCCCTCCCACTGACCGGTCACAGGATTGAAAGAGCGCAGTTCAGTCCCGGTGGCAAACGGCCCGCGCCATTCCTGCATGACGACAAATCCATTCACGACCCAATGATTGTGCCAGCGCGCCTGATAGGAAATACTGTCTCTGTCCGGCGGATGCAGGGTGAGGGCGACATCCCAGTCCCCTATCAGAAAATCGAGCTGCTGCGATTGTTCTGGCGCCGCCGGGTTTCGCACACCAATCGGCGAATCAGGGTCGGGCTGATAGATTATCGGAGGTGCAGGCTGCGTCTGTGCCGCAGCAGGCGGAACCAACATACATGCGGCTAATGCACCAACCAGATTCATACGCAGTTTGTACATGGTAATATCCCCTTTTTCCCGCGCTTGGCGTAGCAGCGGATCGAGGCGGAGACAGACTTGATCGATAAACGGTCGACAATCGACGATCACAGGGTGAATGCGTTCGACATAGGCGATGAATCAAATCTTATCTTTGGCCAATGCACATGGACCCGGTAAGGCAATCCCATGCCAACACCCCGCCTTGTTCTGTTCACACGCTATCCCGAGGCGGGAAAGGCGAAGACCAGGCTCATCCCCGCACTGGGAGAGGCGGGCGCGGCGACAATCCACAGAAAGCTGGCCGAACGGACGGTGCGCGCCATGCGCGACAGCGGACTTCCCGTCGAGATCCGCTTTACCGGAGCCGGCTCAAGCGCGTTTCAGCAATGGCTGGGCGAGGATCTCGCCTATACGGAACAGGGCGATGGCGATCTGGGAGATCGCCTGCGCGAGGCCAGCCGCAACCCGCCCGTTATCTTCGTCGGCGCGGACTGCCCGGATCTGCAGGCCTCCCACCTTCAGCTGGCGGCAGAAGCGCTTGAAGACAATGACGTCGTCATCGGCCCGGCCGAGGATGGCGGTTACTGGCTGATCGGCCTTGCCTCGCCGCATGACTGGCTGTTTTCCGACATGGCATGGGGAACCGGAGCCGTACTGCCGGAAACGCTGCGGCGACTCGAAGCAAAAAAAATGCCCCCCGCCCTGCTTGAGACGCTCGCCGATTGCGACAGGCCCGAAGATCTGCGCCGCTGGCCATGGCTGACCGCATGATAGCCCAACCTCGCAGCGAGGTCGCAATTGTCATACCGATGATCGACGAAGAGGCTGCGCTGCCGGGCGTCATCGCCAATATTGCCGCGCTCGACCCTGCGCCGGCGGAAGTCATCGCCGTCGATGGCGGCAGCCGTGATCGCTCGGTGGAGATTGCGTGTGCGGCAGGCTTCCGGATCGTCGAAAACGATGCAAAAGGCCGCGCGGTTCAGATCAACCGCGGCGTTGCCGAAGCCCGGACGCCGCTGGTTTGCGTGCTCCATGCCGATACCGAACTGCCCGCCGATGCGCTGGCCGTTGTCGAGCGCACTCTGGCGTATCCGGGCCGCGTACTCGGCGGCTTCACACCGCTGCTAACCGGCACGAAAACGCGCTGGGGGACAAGTTTTCACAACTGGGCCAAAACCTACTACGGACCGATCCTGCTCCGCCCGCATCTGTTCGTCCGGGGTTTGCGTCTCCTGTTCGGCGATCACGCCATGTTCTTCCGCCGTGCCGATTTCCTGCGCGTCGATGGCTGCGATCCCGATATGAATATCATGGAAGATGTCGATCTGTGCCTGAGGCTGTGCCGTATGGGCAGCGTGAAGCTGGTTCCGCGCATCGTTCGCACATCGGACAGGCGGATCGCCGAATGGGGTCCGTTAAAGGCCAACTGGATCTATATGAAGTGCGGGATGAACTGGGCGTTCGGGCGCAAAAAGGGGCTGGATCGCTGGTACCCGGATGTGCGCTAGTTTGCCAGAATATCCTTTGCAGGAAATCGCCGCACCGCCCTCCGATGACATCCAACGACGCCTCGCGCCTCCGGAGCCTGCGTCATCTCCGCCCGCGCCTCCACCCTGCCTCCCACTCAGCGTATTCTATGGGAGACCGGGTGGGTGAGCGGGCTGGTGCGGCGCTCGACCGTTGGGTCGAGCTTGATCAAAATTAGGCCAGTTCCACCGGCGTTACGCCAAACCCGGCCTCTTCGAGCGCTTCGATAAGCCGTTGCAGATGGTTCCGTCCGCGGGTTTCGCACTCGATATCGGTGATCAGGCCTTTCGCGGGCAGCGATGTGAATATCCGCTGGTGATAAATCTCGATGATATTGGCCTGCTGTTCGTCGAACACCTTGGCGACATGATAGAGCGCGCCCGGCCGGTCCTTGAGCCGGATGCGCAGGCGCGCGAGGCGTCCGTCGCGGGCCAGATCGCGTAGCAACACATTGGCGAGCAATCGGGTATCGATATTGCCGCCGCACAGGATCAGCCCGATCTTGCGACCCCTGAAGCGCTCCGGATGGCCGAGCATCGCTGCCAGACCGGCCGCGCCGGCCCCCTCGACCACCGTCTTTTCGATCTGCAACAGGAGCGAAACAGCCCGTTCCAGATCGCGCTCGGACACCAGGACGATTTCGTCTACAATTTTCCGGATCACCTCAAGCGTGAACTTGCCCGGTTCCTTCACGGCAATACCCTCGGCAAGCGTATCGCCTTCGCAGGGCAGATTCAGACCTTTCAGCTTCGAATAGGTGGACGGATAAAGTTCCGCTTCGACGCCGACCAGTTCGAGACCGGGCTTGATGCCCTTTGCCGCTACGCCCATGCCCGAAATCAGGCCGCCGCCGCCAATCGGTACGATCAGTGTATCGATTTCGGGAACATCCTCCAGCATCTCGAGCGCCGCCGTGCCCTGTCCCGCCGCGATATCCGGGTCGTCAAAAGGATGGACGAAGGTCAGTTCGCGTTCCGCAGCCAGCTCATAGGCATGAGCCTGGGCATCATCGAACCGTTCCCCGTGCAGCACTACCGTCGCTCCATGGCTTTCGGTCTGCTGCACTTTTACCGTCGGCGTATGCTGAGGCATGACGATGGTGACGGGGATGCCGAGCCGCGCGCCGTGATAGGCGACGCCCTGGGAATGATTGCCCGCCGATGCCGCAATCACACCGCGTTCGCGCACATCTTCGTCCAGCATCAGCATAGCATTCAGGGCACCGCGTTCCTTGAACGATGCGGTGAACTGGAGATTGTCGAATTTCAGCCAGACATCCGCGCCCGTCATTTCCGACAGGGTAATGCTCTTCAGCGTCGGGGTTCTCACGATCGCATCGGCAATTCGCTCATGCGCGGCGCGAACGCTTTCCAGCATCAGGGTCGAATCGGTTGCGGTTTGTGCTGCTGTGGCCATAATCCGCCCGCCCTAGCCTATCTGGCGTCTCCGGCAAACACATCCTATGGGTCCCCCTCGACAGAAATTTCGGGCAGCTTCCAATGGCAAAAATCGCATTTATCGGGCTGGGCGTGATGGGCGCTCCCATGGCCGGGCATCTCCTGAAGGCCGGCCATAAAGTTACGGTATTCAATCGCACGGCTTCCAAGGCCCATGATTGGGTCGAACGCCATGGCGGGCAATATGCGGAAACATCCGCCAAAGCGGCGGAAGGCGTCGATGCCGTCATCGCCTGTGTCGGAGCGGATGCGGACCTCGAAGAAGTTGCCCTGGGCTCGGACGGCAGCTTTGCGGCGATGCATGCCGGAACGCTGTTCATCGATCACACCACCGTATCAGCCAGGCTGGCACGCAAACTGTCCGAGGCGGGCGAAGCGCAGGGCATTCACTGCGTCGACGCTCCGGTATCGGGGGGGCAGGCAGGCGCGGAAAATGGCGCGCTGGCCATCATGTGCGGCGGCACCAAGCGGGCGATGACGCTCGCCGAACCGATCATGCAGGCTTATGCCGCACGGATCGTGCATTGCGGCGAGGCCGGCGCCGGTCAACAGACCAAAATGTGCAACCAGCTCGCCATTGCCGGGGTTTTGCAGGGGCTTTCAGAAGCGCTGCATCTGGCCAAGCGGTCTAGCCTTGATCTCGACAAGGTGTTTGAGGCGATTTCCGGCGGCGCGGCGCAAAGCTGGCAGATGGACAATCGCTGGAAGACGATGGCGAAGGGCGAATTTGATTTCGGTTTCGCGGTTGACTGGATGCGCAAGGATCTCGGCCTCGCGCTCGACGAGGCTGAAGCCAATGGCGCAAAACTGGAACTCGCGAAGCTTGTCGACGGATATTATGCCGAAGTGCAGGCCATGGGCGGCGCAAGGCAAGACACAAGTTCACTGGTGAGGAGACTGGAAGAGTGAGAAACGATATCGTCCTGGCGGCCCTGTTCGCCCTCGCCGCCCTGCTTCTCCCTCTGCCGGCACAGGCCGATGTGCTGGTCGACAATGCCAATGGCTATACGCTGGACGAAGAGGGCAATCTTGTCCGGTTCACCGGCCTTGTGTTCGACAGCGACACCGGCCGCGTAACCGATTTGCTCCGCCGCGGGGACGACTACCCGGAAGGCTTGGAAACTCGCTATGACATGCAGGGCCGTACGCTCATTCCCGGTCTGATCGACGCGCATGGCCATCTCATGGGGCTTGGATACAACGCCATCCAGCTCGATCTGTCCGACACAACCAGCCTTGACGAAGCCATGGCGCGGCTCGCGCAATATAGCGCGGACAACCCAACCCTGCGCTGGGTTGTAGGGCGCGGATGGAATCAGGAGCGCTGGGGCCTTGATCGTTTCCCGGCAGCCGCCGACCTGGATGCTGCGGTTCCGGATCGTCCCGTCTGGCTCATCCGCGTCGATGGCCATGCCGGCGTCGCCAACAGCACCGCCATGGCGGCCGCCGGGATCAGCGCTGCATCCCAGTCTCCCGCGGGCGGGAGGATCGGACGCGACGGCAACAGGCCAAACGGCGTGTTCGTCGATGCGGCAATGGGCCTTGTCGCGAGCGCCATCCCGACACCCGAACCGCCGGTACGCGATATGGCTCTGCGAGAAGCCCAGTCACTACTTCTCAGCCATGGCATAACGACCATGCACGATATGGGGACAAGCGCCGACGACTGGAGCACGGTCCGTCGCGCGGGCGACCGGGGGCGGCTCGGCATCCGCGTTGTCTCTTATGCCGGATCGCTCCAAACGCTGCTCGATATCGCCGGCGACAGCATGACGCCCTGGCTCTATGATGGGCATCTGCGCATGGTCGGCCTGAAAATATATGGCGATGGCGCGCTCGGATCGCGGGGCGCGCTTTTGAATGCACCCTATGCCGATGCCCCCGGCGAGACGGGGCTGGCGCTGATCGACAGCATAGGCCTGCGCAATCGGTTGAGCCGCCTTTCTCTCGACAGGTTCCAGGCGGCAATCCATGCGATTGGCGATGGGGCCAATCGGGCCGCCCTTGGCGCGATCGAGGAACTGGCCACACGCTACACAGATGATCGGCGCTGGCGGATCGAGCATGCCCAGATTGTCGATCCGGCCGACCTGCCCCGGTTCGGCCGGCACGGTATCATCGCTTCGATGCAGCCTGTGCACCAAACATCGGACCGGCTGATGGCGGAGGCGCGGCTAGGCCCGGACCGGCTGGTTGGCGCCTATGCCTGGAATTCGATGCTGCGCAACGGTTCTGTCCTCGCCTTTGGCAGCGATTTCCCGGTCGAGAGCCCCAACCCCTTTCCCGGTCTGGCGGCGGCGGTCAGCAGGCAGGATGCCAATGGAGAACCCGTTGGCAGCTGGCAGGCCCATGAGCGGATCTCGCTTCAACAGGCCTTTGCCGCTTTCACGATCAACGCCGCCTTTGCCGGTTTTTCGGAAGACCGGACCGGGCGGTTAGGCGCAGGTCTCTATGCCGATTTCATCATCCTGGACCGCGATATCTTCGATGCAACGCCAGAGCAGATCCGCGAAACACAAGTCACGGAAACCTGGGTCGGCGGAGAGCGCATGTGGGTGCGCGGCGCGGCCGATGCCCCGCCTATGGATGCGCCCATCGGACCGATGATTTCACAGGATGAGGATGTGGGACGTTAGGTCCCGAGCCCGGTGAGCATTCCCACCGTCAATATCTGCGGCAGGACTTCCGGCTCGCCGCCCGGCGCATAATAGAGATACAGCGGCACGCCGGACCGTCCATGGCGTTCCAGAAAGCGGCCGATCGCCGGGTCGCCATTTGTCCAGTCACCTACCAGAACGGCGATGCCCTGCGCCTCGAAATGATCGGCCACAGCCTGGCGATTCAGCGCTCCGGCCTCATTCGCCTTGCAGGTGATGCACCAGTCAGCGGTGAAATAGACAAAGACCGGTTGGTCCGCCGCGCGCAATTCCTCCAGCCTCGCCTCGCCGAACGATTCCGCATCGAGCGCCCCGCCTTCCGCCTGCCCCGCCTGTGCCGGCATGGATGTCGGCACAAGCGCCAGCGCGCCCAGCGTCACGAGAATGGCGGGAATGATCGGCAGCCAGGCGCGTTTTCCCGCAATCTGCCGGTTTCCGGCCCACCAGAGCATCAGGGCAATGCCAAGGGCCCCGGCAATGCCAAGGGTCATGCCGTTGACGCCTGTCTGGCGACCCAGCACCCAGCCGAGCGCGAGCGCGGTCAGGAGCATCGGCACCGCCATCAGATGGCGAAACCCTTCCATCCATGGCCCCGGGCGCGGCAGCCTTGCCCGCAACGTCGGCACAAAGGCGAGGATCAGGAAGGGTAGCGCCAGCCCAAAACCGAGCCCGGCGAAAATCGCCATGGCGACGATCGTAGGCACGACAAGCGCCGCGCCAAGCGCCGCTCCCATGAACGGCCCCGTGCAGGGTGTGGCGACAAAGGCGGCCAACGCGCCGGTGAAGAAAGAACCCGTCGCCCCGTCCCGGTCTGCAAAACGGCCGCCGCCGGAAACACTGGGCAGTTCGAAGAGGCCGGCGAGATTCAGCGCGATGGCCGTCACGAGCAGGAGCAGGAAGAGGATCATGCGCGGATCCTGCAGCTGGAAGGCCCAGCCCGCCGCCACACCGCTTGCCCGCAGCGCCAACAAGGCCGCTCCGAGACCGAGGCAGACGATAACGACGCCGGCCGTATAGGCCAGCGCATCGCGGCGTACGGCCGACTCTTCGCCGCCCGCCTTGGCCAGGCTAAGCGCTTTGAGGCTGAGGATCGGGAAAACGCAGGGCATGATGTTGAGCAGCATGCCGCCCAGGATCGCTCCGCCCAGGGCAAGCAGAACCGTTGCAATATCGGCGTTCATGGCCCCGCTGTTGATCCGCTCCCCGGCAATCGGCGCTCCCGCGGCCGGGACATTGCCGGGTACAGCGGCCAGCAAAAGCCCGTCATGCTCGCCGATTTTGAGCAGGCCGTCGATGCGCGTCACCACCCCGGCGTCTTGCTCGGCGGGCACTTCGACAATCACCATATCGCCGTTACGCGATACGCTCTGCTCGGCGCTGTAATCGAGCACACGATCGGTCCGGCTGAAGAAATAGGGCGCGGAAATCGCGGCTGACTGCGGAAAGGGAATGGCTATTCGCAGCGTCTCTCCAACCTGTTCGAAAGCCGCTTCATTGCCGAGCGGACGCGGCAGTCGTGTTCGATATTCGTCAAATGCAGCGCCCTCCGTAATGGCACCGGACCCGGCGACAAGATCAATCCCGAATGCTCCGCTTTCCGGAACGCACACTTCATCCGTACAGGCCAGCCACTGCCCTTGCACACGAAGCGGCAATGCAGTTCCCAGCGCGATACCGCCATCGAGCGTCACCTCTGCCAGCAGCGCATATTCGCCATGATAGATGTAATTCATGATCCCGCTGATCGAGAGCCGCTCGGGAACCGGATAGCTAAGTGCGCCTATCGTTATGCCCTCCGGCACGTCCCACTCGAAACTGTCGGGAATTCCGGCTTCGCCTGGGTTGAGCCAATAGCCATGCCAGCCTTCGTCCGGGCGCATGCGGATTGCGATGGTGAAACTCTGGCCGGGCGCGGGTGTCTCGGTTTCGGCGAGCAAAGCAGTCTGAATCGCGTTCTCGCGCGGCATTTGTGCGTGAGCAATTGCTGGCACCAGACAGCAAATTGCGGCAATCAAGCCCAAGACGGTCTTCATAAGGGAAAATCGCACCTGTTTGCTCCTTCGCGAGCGCGCTATAGCAGCGGCATTCGCGCCGTGCACTATCAAGAGGATATCCGATGAAGTTCGTTCGCATCGCTGCTCTGGTTACAGCTTTAACCCTGCCTTTCGCGGCTTTTGCGCAAAGCGAGGAGAGCGCGGAAAGCACCGAGACACCGCCGCGACTCGTTGTCGCCATTTCCGTCGATCAGCTCAGCGCGGACCTGTTCGCCCAGCATCGCCAGAATTTCTCCGGCGGCTTCGCACGGCTGCTGCAGGGCGCGGTATTCCCGTCCGGCTATCAGGCTCATTCCACCACGGAAACCTGCCCCGGTCATTCGACGATCCTGACAGGGTCGCATCCGGCGCGCACCGGCATTATCGGCAATCGCTGGTTCGATATGAGCGTCGAGCGCGATGATGCACGCGTCTATTGCATGGAAGATTCGCGCGTCGAAGGCTCCTCCTCCAGCGACTATACTGTTTCCACGCGGCACCTGCTCGTCCCCACGCTGGGCGATCTGATGCAGCGCGTGAATGACGCCAGCCGGGTTGTCTCCGTAGGCGGGAAAGACCGTTCGGCCGTCCTGCTGGGCGGCGGCGATGCCGATCACGTATTCTGGCCCGGCGATGCCGGCTTTACGACCTTTGCCGGACGGGAAACCCCCGAAGCGCTGACACGCATCAACGAAGCAGCGATGCAGGCGGCGGTATCGAACCGCATCCCCCTTCCCGTACCGCAGCAATGTACCGCCTATAATCGCGCGGTTCCCGTTGGCGAGGGCACGACAGTCGGCACCCATCTCTTTTCCCGGGGCCCAACAACCAGCGGCCGGGACATACTGACCTCTCCGGAAGGAGATTTGCTGACACTGGTTCTCGCGGCCGATCTCGTTTCCGAACTTGAGCTGGGCCAGCAGGACACGACCGACCTTCTCACGATCGGCCTCGCTTCGACCGACTATATCGGTCATGCTTATGGCACAGAGGGCGTAGAGATGTGCGTCCAGCTGATGGCGCTGGATGCCATGCTGGGCGATTTCTTCGCCCGGCTCGATGCCCGGAATATCGACTATGTCGTAGTGTTGACGGCCGATCATGGCGGGCTCGACCTGCCGGAACGCCAGGTTGAACAGGCTGCGCCGCGCGCGGCGCGACTGCTTCCCGGGTTTGAAACTCTGGACGCACGCCTGGCCGAAGAAACCGGTCTTGCCGCGCCGGTATTGCGCGCAGACAGTCCGTTCGGCGATTTCTATATCGACCGTTCCGTACCCGAAGACCGGCGCGCCGAAGTCACGGACCGCGCCATTGCGATGATCTCCGCGCATCCGCAGGTCTACCGCGTCTATGGGCGATCCGAAATCCTTGCCCAGCCGATCACAACCGCACCGCCCGAACACTGGACCGTGCTCGACCGGGTTCGCGCCAATTTCAACGCCGAACGATCGGGCGATTTCATCGTCGTCCTGCAACCGCGCGTGACACCGATCCCCGAAGCCATTCCCGGCGCCTATGTCGCCACGCATGGCAGCGTCTGGGATTATGACCGGCGCGTACCGATCCTCTTCTGGTGGCCCGGTGCGGAGCATGTCGAACAGCCGCTCGGCGTGATGACGGTCGATATCCTTCCGACGCTGGCATCGCTTATCGATCTCGATCTCAGCAATGTCGAGATTGACGGGCGCTGTCTGGACGTGATGCCGGGCGTAGCGGAGAGCAACTGCCCCTGACCATCCGAACCCGCTCCGGCTGAGCTTGTCGAAGCCCCGCCCTTTTTTTTCCGATCACAACGGAAAAGAACAGCCCTTCGACAAGCCGAGTACAAACGGATTTTTCTAGATAGCGCGAGAGCCTTTCAGCTTCCGTCGTCGCCGATAGATCAGCCAGGCGATCGGCGCGACGAGGATCCCCCCGAGAAGCGCCAATATCCACCAATAGCGGCGCAGGATAGGACCGCGGCTATGCTGCTGCAGAGTCTTTACCGGGTCATAGCCCGCAGGCATTTCGAGGACGCCATTCTCCTCCGCCCAGGCGTCATATCCCGCCCGCATGGAAGCGAAGAGTTCGGGTTCGCTGGCTGACAGGTCGGTGGTCTCGCCAGGATCCGCCTCCAGATCGTAGAGACGCCAGACATTGTCGCCGAGCGGCAGGCCATTGCGCACGATCTTGTAGCGGCCCCGATAGAAAGCGCGCCGCCCGGCCGTTTCGATACCGAAACCGTCGTTCGGCCCGTAAATATCGGCCTCGTCGCCAGTCAGCGCGGCGAGCAGGCTGCGTCCCGTCATACCCGCGCCATCCGCTCCGCTAAGCACCGCTATCGTCGCCGGGATATCGCTTATCAAACCCAGCTGTCGCGCGATGCCGCCTTCGTCGATACCCGGCCCGGAAAAAATCAGCGGCACGCGCGTTCCACCTTCATTGGCATAGAATTTAAACAGGCTGTTCGGCGAGGCATTGGCACTTGCCCATTCCGGCCCGATATAACCCCAGCTGCCGCGCTCGCCCATGGTTTCGATATCGGTCGAATAGCCGACCATCCAGAACCAGGCGTCCATGATCCGGCTGCCTGCGGGCGAATTTCCTTCCGGGCCATTGTCGGACGTGACGATGAAAACGGTATCGTCATATTCGCCGGTCGCGCGCAGATGGGCGATCAACCGGCCAAGATGATGATCCATCGCTTCCAGCATGCCGGCATTCACCTCCATGGCGCGGGCGTGCCAGGCCTGTTCTTCGGCCGTCAGATCGTCCCATTGCCTGAGATCGGGATGGATAACACCCAGTGGAGCCCCCTCCGGGATGAGACCCGCTTCGATGGCGGCGGCATGGCGCTGCTCCCGGTGTATCTGCCAGCCGCGATTATAAACATCGCGGTAGCGCATCGTGAATTCGCGCGGTGCCTGCACCGGGATATGGATGGCCTGAAACGCGACATAGGCGAAAAAGGGATCGACACCCCCACCGCCAATGAAATCGATCATGCGGTCGACCAGAAATTCTGACGAATAGAAATCGTCGGGCAGCTCGTGGACCGCTTCGCCATCGGCGAACCATTCGGCACGGTCATAATAGGGCAAATAGGGGCGGTGCTCCCAATTGTCCGCACCCGTCGCATCGACAATGAAGGTCCGATCGAACCCGCGCGCACTGGGCAATGTTTCCGGCGTATGCCCGAGATGCCATTTGCCCGTCATATAGGTGCGATACCCGATGCCGCGCAGGCGGCTGGCGATGGTCGGCAGGCCTTCCGCCAAAAGCCCGCGATAGGCCGGCGAGCCTCTATGCGCGGTCGGCGTGGTTTCGGGGAGGTTGCCAATGCCGGCGCGGTGACTGTCGACCCCGGTCATCAGCATCGCCCGCGAAGGCGCACACATCGGCGTTGCATGGAAATTGGAGAAAATCGTACCCCGGCGCGCCAGCGCATCGATATTGGGGGTGCGGATCTCGCTGCCATAGGCACCAAGATCGGTAAAGGCGACATCGTCGGCGACGATCAGGACGATGTTGGGGCTGGCGGGTTGGCGTTCTGCAGGCTGCGCGGTTACCGCCGTCGTCATGGCCAGCGCCAATCCGAAAATCATCAAACGCGCCATAGCCGCCCTCCCCTTCGGCAAGGTTTCCGCGATAGGCTCTGTCTTGTCAATTTGCGCGGTGCATCAACGACTGTCGAATACCGAAATCCCCCGGCCCAGTGAATTCTCGCCGATCCGCAGGGCATCCCCGCTCCAATCGGCCACGAACCATGTGTTGCGGCGCACGCCGGGTGCAAGCGCCGCCCGGTTGCCCGCAATCACAAGGCCGGTGCTGGAATTGCCGCCACCTTCGGCCGATACCGCGATAAAGGCGCTCCAGTTTTCCTTGTCCTCGCCCTGAACGAAAATGTTGTCGGCAATCGTGCCGACTGCACCGGATGGCAGATCGATCATATAGTTGGTTGCGCTACCCGCAGTATCGTCGAAACTCGTATCGGTGATGCGTATCTGCGCGGCATGGCTTTTGACATAATGGCCGCCCGTCCCGCGCTCGAAGCGCGACCGGCTGACCTCCAGCGATCCGTAGCGACCGATATAAATGCTGTGCGCGCAGGAAAGCCCGCGGTCGCACCGGCCAAGACCGGAAAAGGTCGAACGGTCTATACGGATACTCGCGCCGCGATCTTCGGCGGACAGGATACCCTGCTCGCTGTCCCGGAACATGGAATTGTGAACCTGGAGATCGCCCTGTTCGATACGGATGCCCGCGCCATTGGCATCCGGGACGGAGAGATTTTGAAACACCAGACCTTCGACCCGAGCACCGCGCCCGCGCAATACCAGCGCAGCCTTTTGTTCGCAGGTCACGCCGTCGAAGATCGCCGAACCGGGCTCGGCGGCGCGATAGGTGATGATTCCCGCCTCCTGCACCGCACATTGGCGATAGGTACCCGGCGCGATGACGATCGTGCCCTGCGCCCCGCCAATCGCATCGACCGCCTGGTCGAGCCGCGCAAAGCCCTGCCCCGTTTCCTCCACGACAAAAGGGGCCGCGCTGCGCTGTGCGGACAGCGGTGCACATGTCGCCACGAGAACGGCAAGAATGATAACGGGTGAGATGCGCACGACTGGCCTCCTGATGGGGAACCTCCGCGATGCGCCCGTCCGGTTAACAAAGTCCGAAATTTTACGGTTAAGACCGCCTTATCAGCGCGTTAACGTTCTTTCTGGCGCATATTCAGCTTTCGAGATTGGGCCTCAACCAGCGCTTGGCGATATCCAGTTCGACGGTCCGGCGCTCGGCATATTCCTCAAGCTGGTCCTGCCCGACCTTGGCAACGCCGAAATATTGTGACTGTGGATGACCGAAATAGAAGCCCGAAACCGCTGCCGTGGGGAACATGGCGAAGCTTTCGGTCAGCTCGATCCCGGCCGGGCCATTATGCCCGGATCCGCCGCCGAGAAGCTCGAACAGGAGCGGCTTGAGACTGTGATCCGGGCAGGCCGGGTAGCCCGGTGCCGGGCGGATACCGGTATATTTTTCGCGGATAAGTTGCTCGTTGGGGAAATTCTCGTCTCCGGCATAGCCCCACAGCTCCTTGCGGACATGCTCGTGCATCCGCTCGGCAAAGGCTTCCGCCAACCTGTCCGCCAGCGCTTTCAGGAGGATATCGGAATAGTCGTCCGTATCCGCCTTAAAACGCGCCAGATGCTCCTCAATCCCATGGCCTGTGCAGACGGCAAAGCCGCCGATCCAGTCACCCGCCGGGTCTATGAAGTCGGCCAGGCACATATTGGCTCGGCCCGACCGTTTGGAGACCTGCTGGCGGAGCATCGGCAGGCGATGGTCGCCCCCGCCGTCCATCACAACGATATCGTCGCCCTCGCGCCTGCATTCCCACAGCCCGGCAACGGCGCGCGGCTTGAGCCAACCCTCCGCAACAATCCTGTCGAGCATGGCCTGGCCGTCCGCAAAGAGATCGCGGGCGCTCTCGCCGACAATCTCGTCATCCAGGATCGCCGGATAATTTCCGGCCAGCTCCCAGGCACGGAAAAAAGGCGTCCAGTCGATATAGTTGCGCAGATTGTCCAGCGGCCAATCGTCGAAGACGTGCAGGCCGGGCCTGGCCGGCGCCGGCGGCTTCAATGCCATATCGGCCGCGAAGCCATTGGCCCGCGCCTCGCCCAACGAAACGAGCTTGCTGGCACCCCGGCCCTTTCGGGAAGTCCGAATTTCGTCATACTCGTTCGCCGCCTTCTCGACGAAAGGATCTCGCTGCGTTTGGGAGACGAGTGTCGATGCTACGCCCACGGCGCGGCTTGCGTCGAGCACATGGATCGTCGGCCCGGCATAGGCAGGTTCGATCCTGAGCGCCGTATGCACTTTGCTTGTTGTCGCTCCGCCGATCAGCAGCGGAATCTCCAGCTCGGCACGGTCCATTTCCTCCGCCACGGTCACCATCTCGTCGAGCGAGGGCGTGATGAGGCCGGATAGGCCGATCATATCGGCATCATTCTCGTCGGCTGCGGTCAGGATATCGCTCCACGGCACCATCACGCCCAGATCGATCACCTCGAAACCGTTACACTGGAGCACAACGCCAACGATATTCTTGCCGATATCGTGCACATCGCCTTTGACTGTCGCCATGATGATCGTGCCCTTGCCCTTGGCTTTCTCGTCCTTTTCTTCCTCGATAAAGGGCAACAGATGAGCCACGGCTTTTTTCATCACCCGTGCGGATTTCACGACCTGGGGCAGAAACATCTTACCGCTTCCGAACAGATCGCCGACGACATTCATACCGTCCATCAACGGACCTTCGATCACTTCGATCGGCTTGCCGCCGCGTGCGAAAATTTCCTGCCGCGCTTCCTCGGTATCGTCGACAACATTGGCATCGATGCCTTTGACGAGCGCATATTCTAGTCGCTTGACGACTTCCCAGCTGCGCCATTCCTCGGCTTCTTTTTCGGCCTTTTTATCTGTCCCGCGATATTTCTCGGCCAGCGCGATCAGATTCTCGGTCGGATCTCCGCCGGCTTCCGGCGCGCGATCGAAGATCACATCTTCGCAGGCTTCCCGCAATTCGGGGTCGATCGCGTCATACACGTCCAGCTGCCCGGCATTAACGATACCCATGTCCATGCCGGCCGGGATCGCATGATAGAGGAACACGCTATGCATCGCCCGACGAACCGGCTCATTGCCGCGGAAACTGAACGACAGGTTCGATAGGCCACCCGAGATATGGACGCCCGGACAGCGCTCCCGGATTTCGCGGGCCGCCTCTATAAAGTCGATCGCATAGCGCCGGTGTTCATCGATACCGGTCGCAATGGCAAAGACATTGGGATCGAAAATGATGTCCTCCGGCGGGAAGCCGTTTGCGACGAGAAGCTTGTACGCGCGCTCGCAAATCTCGACCTTGCGTTCTCTGGTATCGGCCTGACCCGTTTCGTCGAACGCCATCACGACAATCGCCGCGCCATAGGCCCGGCATTTGGCGGCATGAGCGAGAAATTCCTCCTCGCCCTCCTTCATCGATATCGAATTGACGATCGGCTTGCCCGATACGCATTTCAGGCCAGCCTCGATAACCGACCATTTCGAGCTGTCGATCATGAAGGGGACGCGCGCGATATCGGGCTCGGCGGCGATCAGCTTAAGGAAGGTTGTCATCGCCTTCTCGGCGTCGAGCAGCCCTTCATCCATATTGATATCGATGATCTGCGCGCCGTTTTCGACCTGCTGACGGGCCACTTCCACGGCGGCCTCATAGTCATCGTTGAGGATGAGTTTCTTGAAGCGGGCAGACCCGGTCACATTGGTTCGTTCGCCAATATTGACGAATATTGCGCTTTTGTCGGTCATCGAAACTTTCAGGCGGCGAGCGTCATCGGCTCAAGGCCGGTGAGGAAGGTTTGTGTAATCGGGCCAGCAATCTTGCGGGGCGGCTTGCCCTCGACAAGTTCAGCAATCGCCCTGATATGCTCGGGGGTCGTCCCGCAGCAACCGCCGACGATATTCACCAGCCCCATGTCGATCCACTGGCTGACCTTGTCGCGCGTATGCGCCGCATCCTCATCATATTCGCCAAGGTCGTTGGGGAGTCCGGCATTGGGATAGCCGATCACCAACGTGTCGGCGATTTCCGAAATAGCCTGCATATGCGGCCGCAGCTTGTTCGCGCCGAACGAGCAGTTGAGACCAACCGCAAGCGGCGCGGAGTGGCGGACTGCGGCCCAGAAGGATTCAATTGTATGGCCGGACAGGTTGCGCCCGGACATATCAGTTATGGTCATCGACAGGATCAGCGGTAATGTCTTGCCGTGCCGATCCCCGGATTCGTGTGCAGCCATGATCGCCGCCTTGGCATTCAGCGTATCGAAAATCGTTTCGACAAGCAGCATGTCGACACCGCCTTCGATCAGACCATCGATCTGTTCGCCATAGACTTGCTTCATCTGATCGAAATCGACCTCGCGGAACCCGGGATCGTTGACGTCGGGAGAGAGGGAGAGTGTCTTGTTGGTCGGTCCGATCGAACCAGCCACAAAGCGAGGTTTTTCGGCAGTCGAGGCGGCGTCGGCCGCACGGCGGGCGATCCTCGCCGCTTCCACATTCAGCTCGTGGACCAAAGTTTCATCGCCATAGTCAGCCTGGCTGATCGTGGTTCCGCTGAACGTGTTCGTCGAGACGATATCGGCCCCGGCATCGAGATAGGCTGCCGTGATTTCCTGGACGATTTGTGGCTGCGTCAGGCAAAGCAGATCGTTATTGCCCTTCTGGTCGGCCCGAAACTCCCGGTCACCGCGATACCCGGCTTCGTCGAGCGCGTAATTCTGGATTGCCGTGCCCCAGGCGCCGTCGAACACGAGAATGCGCTCTTCGGCAATTGCCCTTATCCGTTCTGCAATATCGGTCATGATGTCTGGTCCGGTCCATGTGGCCGCATGCCGAGCAGGTGGCAGATGGCATAGGAAAGCTCCGCCCGGTTAAGCGTGTAGAAGTGAAACTCGCGGACGCCGCCTGCATAGAGCTTGCGGCACATTTCAGCGGCGACGGTTGCCGCGATCAGCTGGCGTGCCGCAGGCAGTTCGTCGAGCCCTTCAAACAGCCGGTTCATCCAGGGCGGAATAGCCGCGCCACACATGCCCGCAATCCGCTGTGTTGTCGCAACGTTCGAAACGGGCAGGATACCAGGTACGATTTCGGCATCGATCCCCGCCGCAGCCACGGCATCCCGAAAACGGAAGAAATTTTCGGCCGAGAAAAAGAACTGTGTAATGGCGCGCGTCGCGCCTGCATCCAGCTTGCGTTTCAGATTGTCGAGATCGGCCTGCGGACAATCCGCCTCGGGATGGACTTCAGGATAGGCGGCGACCGACACTTCGAACGGCTTGAAGGCCTTTATGCCGGCAACCAGTTCGGCGGCGCTCGCATAGCCTTCGGGATGCGGCCGGAAGGGTTCGAACGTATCGCCCTTCCGCGGTGGATCGCCGCGCAAGGCCACGATATGCCGTACGCCTGCATCCCAATAATCGCCGATGACCTCCTCAATTTCCGCCTTGCTGGCATCGACACAAGTCAGATGCGCCGCCGCCTGTATCGGCGTTTCCTCGACAATCCGGCGTACGGTCGCATGGGTCCGTTCGCGGGTCGACCCGCCAGCGCCGTAGGTTACCGAAACAAATCGCGGATTAAGCGGCTCCAGCGTCTTGACCGAATCCCAGAGCGTGGTCTCCATCTTTGCGTTTTTCGGCGGAAAGAACTCGAACGATATCTGCGCATCGCCGGCAAGGTCCGCAAAAAGCGGATCGTCGGTCGCGCGGCGCGCCTCATGCAGTTGGTCGACGGTCAGATTCATGCGGCCACCACCTTCAAACGCGGATCTGCCAAACGGCGACCGGACCATAATTTCACGGTAAGTTCACCACCGACAAGCTCATCGACCAAACCGCCTTCGATCCGGGCAGCCTCAAACCATCGTGCGATCTGCTCTTCGGAAAAGCCGAGCCGGGCATGGGCATTCTGGCTGCGCAGATCCTCGCGTTCATGGGCGGCAAAATCGACGATAAGCAAGCGGCCATCCGTATCGAGCAGGCGCGCCGCCTCGGCAATCGCCGCAGCGGGCTGCTGCGCATAATGGAGCACTTGGTGGAGGATCACGGTATCGGCAGAGCCGTTGGGAAGCTCCAGCGCATACATATCACCTTGCCTGATCTCGGCCTTTTCGAGACCGACCTCGGCGAGCTTGGCGCGGGCCAGGCGGAGCATTTCGGGGCTGCGGTCTATACCGATCGCACTCCCGGCCTGCGCGCCAAAGAGTTGCAGAATCCGGCCCGTGCCGGTGCCGATATCGACAAGCCGACCGATTGCATCCTTACCGAGAACACGCTCCATCGCCGCTTCGACTTCGCTCTCGGCCACATGCAGCGAGCGGATCGCATCCCATTGTTCTGCATGCGCGGCAAAATAGGCTTGAGCGGCAACCTGGCGATCCGCGCGAACCGCCGCTAATCGCGCAATATCGGCGCGGGTCCAGTGATCCTCACCCGGCTCGGACCAGCCATCAATGGCATTGAGCAACGGACGGACCCGTGCCGGATTACCCAGACCTAGAAACACCCAGCTCCCTTCCTTGCGGCGTTCGGCGAGCCCGGCATCGACAAGGATTTTGACATGGCGGGACACGCGCGGCTGGCTTTGCCCCAGAACCTGGGCCAACTCTCCGACAGACAGTTCCATCGCGCGCAATAAGGCCACGATCCTGAGTCGCGTCGGGTCGGCAAGCGCCCTGAAGATTTCGAGTTCGGATCTCATCTATAAAGACATAAAGATATCTTTATATGTGGTCAACCACCGAAGGTCGGGCCAATTTCCGTTGGAACTACAAGGCCTTCACTACATGCATGCAGAGATCTTGCGGTTGGATTTTAATCTTCAAATGACTCGACACGAGCAACCGTCCAAGGCATTTCATACGCCGCAATCCCTTGTATCCCGGAGACCGTTTCTTTGCGTAAGCTTTTGACTTCTTTGATGTTGATGCTGTTCCTGAGTGCCTGCGCAACGACCATGGCCGGGCCGAACGGTATGGCCGACCGGGATCGCCATGAAGAATTCAACCGTGACATGTGGGCGGTCAACCAGGGCATCGATACCGTATTGATCAGTCCGGCGGCCGACGTTTACCGAACAATCACGCCCCAGCCCGCCCGTCGCGGCATCACCAACATTTTCCGGAATCTCAGCGAGCCTTGGTCGTTCATCAACAACCTGCTGCAAGGCAGGCCTGACCGGGCGCTGCGCAATCTTGGCCGGTTCATTATCAATTCGACGATCGGCGTGGGCGGCCTGGCCGATCATGCGACGGCCATGGGAATAGAACCTGCGCCCGAGGATTTCGGGCAAACGCTGGCGGTATGGGGCGTGGGCGATGGCGGCTATGTCATGAATCCACTGCTTGGGCCTTCCACCCAACGCGATACGTTCGGTGCGATCGTCGACTTCGTTGCCAATCCGGTTTCGATCTTCTTCGATCGCGGCCTCAATCTGACGACCCAGGAGCAATGGGGCATAAGAGCGGCCAGTATAATCAGCACCCGCGCCGAACTGACCGAGAGCGGCGTCGACGCCTTCCTGGAAAGCAGCGCCGACCCCTATGCAGCGGCACGCTCTGCCTATTTCCAGAACCGCGAGGCCGCTATCCTCAATTATGATGCCGCCAGCCTGGCGGGCGAGGGCGAGGATGCCAGCGCGAGCGAAGACGCTGCATTCGAAGCGGCGCTGGACGATCTGGAAGACTTTGAAGTCATCGCCCCTGAAGAAGCGATCCCGGAAGGGACAGAAGCGCAAGAGACGGCACCGGTTGAACCCGAATAAGCGGCGGCACAGCTAAATATTGCTTTAGCGACCAATGAGCTGTAAAAAATGGCTGACTGGTTTCGGGGGAGCCACCTCGGGGGCCAATGTCGTTATACGAAATGATTTAACCACTGGGAGAACGACCCATGACTAAGACTTTTGCATTGCCTTTGGCCCTCGCCGCTTCACTTGGCCTCGCTGCATGTGCCGGTGCAGAGGACTCTGCCGCTGACGCCGCTGCCGCTGCTGACGAAGCCGCTGCTGACGTAAGCGCTGCTGCAGACGAAGCTGCCGCGGACATGGAAGCTGCTGCAGACGACGCAATGGCTGAAATGGACGAAATGGCCGGCGAAGCGGAAGCCGCTGTCGACGAAGCCATGGGCGAAGAAGCTCCGGCTGAATAAGGCTCGCCCTTACTTCAGACGATCAGGAAAGGCCGCGACCAACACTGGGCGCGGCCTTTTCCTTTGGTAATGGCCGGTCAAGAAAAGCCGGGGCGGCCGGGCCATATTTGGGGGAGGAAATTACATGACGAACACCCGTATTGTCGCTCCATTCGCGGCGGCTATTCTCCTGGCCGCGTGCGGTAGTCCGGACGGAGATTCGGGAATGACCAGCGCCGAGGAACGCCAGCTCGACGAAGCCGCCGCAGCGCTGGACGAGGCCCAGGCCGACTATGAAGCCGCCATCCAGGCGCCCGATCCCACCGCGTCCGCGGAGTCGGAAACCCAAGATTAGAGGTTGTTTCGCCTAATCGCGTTCGATTGCCGCGCTACCGGCAGGCAGGGTGAACCGCATCCCGTCCTGCGCCAGAACAATCTGGCCGTCATAGGCTTCGCCCGTTCCCCGCAGAAAATAGGCTTCGACCAGCCCGTTGGGTGCCGCCGGAACGATATGGGTCAGAACCAGCATGCGCGCCCGCGCCTGTATCGCAACTTCTTCGGCTTCGACCGGGGTCGTATGATAGTCTGTAATGTCTTCCAGAATCTGCGCCAACCGTGCATTTCCCGACGCTTCGACCCGGCGCCGTGCCGCCTGGACCATATCGATATTCAGGGCTTCATGAACCAGCAGATCGCATCCGCCACAGGCCCGGGCCACCATGTCGTTGCGCGTCGTATCGCCGCTGATCACAATCGACCGGCCGCCATAATCGAAGCGGTAGCCCACCGCCGGCCGCACGGGCCCATGATCCACCCGAAAGGCCTGCACCCGCAAACCATCGCCGGAGTACAGGGTATGCATCGCACCGGCCGCAGGCACTGCGAATGTGCGCGCCTCCCCGCCCTGCCCGCCGGACGGAACCACCTCTTCGCCATGATGGGCGACGCGATGGACGGTATCCATTGCATAAGCCCGGGCAAGGCCGCCAACGAGATCCTCAACGCCGGGCGGCCCGTATATCGGCAATGGGGCCCGATTGCCGCCCCCCGTCCAACGCAGCAGCATAAGTTCGCCCAGCCCATCGATATGATCGGAATGGTAGTGGGTGAGAAAGACCGCATCGACGTCGCCGACCGGCAACCCCATCCGGCCGAAATTGCGTACAGCCCCTGCCCCGACATCGACGATGAAAACCCGCTCCCCGGCAATCACGGCAGTGCAGGGCCCGGCGCGGCTTGGATCGGGCAGCGGCGAACCGGTTCCGCACATCACGACGTGCAGACCGTCGGGAAGCGTGGCCACACCGTTCGCGTCGATTGCGGCATCGACCCCATAGACAAAAAGTCGCTCACCGATTTCCGCTCGAAAATACCAGCCAAGCGCCAGAGCGACGCCGACAAGAGCGCCCAACACAATCATCGTCCGCCGCATCTGCGATCCCCTTTTTCTCTTGCCGGCCTGATCCACAGACCGCTGGATGGTTTAGCGCCTAGACACGCTCTCCGGTCCCGACAATCGCCCGAAACGCATTCGCGACATAGGCATCAATCGATGCAGGAATCGGCTTGTCGGGGAGATACAGGCGAACTGCGGCCAGCGGAAAAGCGACAAGCCCCAACCGGCACGCGTCAACAGAATATCCCCTGGTCGCTGCAAAGCGGCGAAGCGCCATAATCGCTTCATCGTTCGCGGATGCTATGGCCTCCTGCAACTCCCCGGATATGGTCGAGGACGCAAATTCGGCCTGACGACAACAGGCCAGCACGATCGCGCGGGCGTTGTCGGTGCGGCAGAATTGGGGAGTTGCCAGAGCCGCCCGTTCGCCGGCATCGTCCGCTCCGCTTTCCAGCGCTTCCCGGAATTTCGCCTGAAATGCCCGTACGGCGTCCAGCCATGTCATGGCGAGCAGGGTCTCGCGCGAGCCATAGCGATGGTAAAGCGATCCTATCGATACGCCCGTGTCCGCGACAATGGCCTGTAAAGTCACGGCTCCGGTGCGCGCAAGCGACGATCCCACGGCCGCAAAAATGAGGGAATCCTCAAAAGTTGACGATCGCGCCATATTAGAATATTAATTCTAGAACAATTATTCTAATTGGAGTCAAGCCATGTTTCTCCTCTGGACCGCCATGCTTATGTCCATAACGACCTTCTTCGTCCATCTGGTTGTCGGAGGAAAATTCGTCGCCGCGCCGCTGCTCGAAACCGACGCGCTTCCACCAGCATCGAAATGGCTCAACTATTATTGCTGGCATGTGACGAGCATCGTCATAGCATTCATCGCCATCGCCTTTGGCTGGATGGCGATGACCGGGGCCGATCCCGCGGCGATAATATTCCTGGCGGGCCTGACGGCCTCGCTTGCCGTATTGAGCGCGGCGGTTGCGCTCAAGGGCGGCATCAACCCGTTCCGCTTTCCCTCCACATCGCTATTTGCAGCCGTCTCGCTTGCCGGCTGGGGCACATTGCTCTGATGCTGATCATCGCCGCCATTCTGACGATCGCCGTAGGGCTCATGCATTCACTTGTTGGCGGGCGCCGCCTGATCCGGCCAATATTGGAAATGGAAGGGTTGCCGGTCATCCTTGGCGATATCCGCAACACAAGGCTGACACTCGAGATCGGCTGGCATCTCCTGACCCTTACATGGTGGGGCATGGCCGCGGTGATGATCTATCTGCATTATCAGGCTGATGAGATCGGAACGGTTTTTCTCGCAATGATCGCCACGCTTTTCGCCGTTTCCGGACTGACCGCACTCGTCGCTTCGCGCGGACGGCACCTTTCGTGGATCTTCTTCCTGCCAGTAGCCGCAATGACCGCCTACAGCGCCATCGCCACATGAAAAAAGGGGCCGAAGGATTGCTCCTCCGACCCCTTTTCCTGTTCAGCTAACGCCGGACCGGGTTTAGAAACCCATGCCGCCGCCCATGCCGCCCATACCGCCCATATCGGGCATGGCAGGAGCGCCGCCGGCATTGTCTTCAGGAAGTTCGGCTACCGTGGCTTCCGTGGTGATCAGCAGCGAGGCAACCGAAGCGGCATCCTGCAGCGCCGTGCGCACAACCTTTGTCGGGTCGATCACGCCAGCTTTCACCAGGTCTTCGTAGACGTCCGTCTGGGCGTTGAAGCCGGTTTTCGGATCCTTGCCGTCCAGCAGCTTGCCCGAAACCACCGCACCGTCATGACCGGCATTTTCGGCGATCTGGCGGATCGGCGCGTAAAGCGCCTTGCGGACGATATCGATACCGCGGGTCTGGTCGTCATTCTCTCCAGCCAAGCCGTCGAGCGACTTGGTGGCATAGAGAAGTGCGGTTCCGCCGCCAGGGACGATGCCCTCTTCGACGGCAGCGCGCGTGGCGTGGAGCGCATCATCGACGCGGTCCTTCTTCTCTTTCACTTCGATCTCAGTCGCGCCGCCAACCTTGATTACGGCAACACCACCAGCGAGCTTGGCGAGACGCTCTTGCAGCTTCTCTTTGTCATAATCGCTTGAGGTGGTTTCGATCTGCTGACGGATCGCTTCAACGCGGCCGGCAATAGCCTTCTTCTGGCCCGAACCGTCGACAATGACCGTGTTGTCCTTGTCGATGGTGACGCGCTTGGCTTCGCCGAGCATACCGAGCGTAACCGAATCCAGCTTGATGCCGAGATCTTCGGAGATCATCTCGCCCTTGGTCAGGATCGCGATGTCTTCAAGCATCGCCTTGCGACGATCGCCAAAACCAGGAGCCTTGACCGCAGCAACCTTGAGGCCGCCGCGCAGCTTATTGACCACGAGCGTTGCGAGCGCTTCGCCTTCAATGTCTTCCGCGATGATCAGGAGCGGACGACCGCTCTGAACGACAGCTTCGAGGATCGGCAGCATGTCCTGCAGGCTCGAAAGCTTCTTCTCGTGGATCAGAATGTACGGGTTTTCCAGCTCGACATTCATCTTTTCCGGGTTGGTGACGAAGTAAGGCGACAGATAGCCGCGATCGAACTGCATGCCTTCGACGACATCGAGTTCGAACTCGAGACCCTTGGCCTCTTCCACGGTGATCACGCCTTCCTTGCCGACGCGGTCCATGGCTTCGGCGATCTTCTCGCCAACTTCACGGTCGCCATTGGCCGAAATCACGCCGACCTGGGCCACTTCGTCAGAGCTTTTCACATTCTTCGAACGCTTCTGAATGTCTGCAACGACATTGGTGACCGCAAGGTCGATGCCGCGCTTCAGGTCCATCGGGTTCATGCCGGCAGCAACCGATTTCATGCCTTCGCGCACGATGGCCTGAGCCAGAACCGTTGCCGTCGTCGTGCCGTCACCGGCAATGTCATTGGTCTTGGAAGCAACTTCCTTGACCATCTGCGCGCCCATATTTTCGAACTTGTCTTTCAGTTCAATATCCTTGGCGACGGTAACGCCGTCCTTGGTGATGCGCGGTGCGCCGAAGCTCTTGTCGAGCACAACATTGCGGCCTTTGGGGCCGAGCGTGACCTTTACGGCGTCGGCGAGAATATCGACACCGTTCATGATGCGCTCACGCGCGTCGCGGCCGAATTTTACGTCTTTAGCTGCCATGATAGCTTACCTTTTTATTGTAGTGGTCTTGAAAGAAAAAGCGCGCGCGTCTCAGCCAACGATGCCGAGAATGTCGCTTTCCTTCATGATGATGAGATCTTCGCCGTTGAGTTTGACCTCGGTGCCCGACCATTTGCCGAACAGGATCTTGTCGCCCTTTTTGACGTCAAGAGGTGTAACCTTGCCATCATCGGACTTGAGGCCGGAACCGGCGGATACGACTTCGCCTTCTTGCGGTTTTTCCTGAGCGCTGTCGGGAATGATAATGCCCCCGGCGGTCTTGGTGTCGGCTTCTACGCGCCGGACAAGCACACGATCGTGCAGTGGACGAAATCCCATTGTAATTCCTTTCTTCTACTACCAAGTCAAAGGCGAAACCCGGGCGGTTCTCCTCGGAGCTCCCGGTGCGTCGCCAAATCCTGCAAACCAGTTTTTAGCACTCTAAATGAGTGAGTGCTAACACAAGCGGATTTAAACCTCTGCCTCCGGCTTTCAAGGCAAATTCCCAAAATTTTTCTATTTTTCGGGCGCCCGGCTGTAACCACCCGGGCGAGGCAGGCGAACCGGCAAGAGAATAGCCGGGTCTGCATCACGCAAATATAATGAACCATCCTGTTTCCCCTCGATCGACACATTTCCGAAAGGCTTGCCGGCTGCCCCCTTGCAAGCGACGCGGAACCGAGCGCGCGACATATGCCTCCCCGCGCAATCGGGCGGTCGAGGGCCGGGGAACCGCTTGGCGGTCGCAGTCCATGGGTCGCAACCAAGCCAGCGGTTCCCCACCCCTTCCCATCCGAATGACAAGGAGGCTGCACAGTGCGGATTGGCATGCTAGATCGGCATTGTGGTTGCCGACGATGAAACATTGGCGCGCCTCATGGCGCTTGCCCAGAAAGGCGACAAGGCGGCCTATCGCTCGCTACTCGGCGAATGCGAAACATGGCTCAGACGCTATTATGCGCGCAAGATCGGGCCGCATATACTGGAAGATCTCGTGCAGGACACGTTGATCTCCCTCCACCGCAAACGCGCATCCTATGATCCCTCCCGTGCTTTCCTGCCCTGGCTGGCGGCGATTGCCCGCTATCGCTGGATAGATCATCTGCGCAAAGCGTATCGCAACAAAGAGGTGGAGCTAAACGAAGAGCTCGCAGCCGATCCATCCGATCCGGCCGTCGCCGCAAAGATCGGGCTCGAACGGCTTATGGGGCTGATCCCGGAGAAACAGGCACTTGCAATCAAGCTTGTAAAGATTCAGGGGCTGACGATCGCGGAAGCTTCGGAAAAAACCGGCCAGTCCCAATCGCTGGTCAAAGTGAATATTCACCGCGGCATGAAGCGCATGGCCGCGGCGATTGAGGAAGAATGATGCCAACGGGTCTCGATCTCGATAGCCTTGCCGAAGAGCTGACACCGGTAAAGCCGCTCAACGCAGCCTATGCGATGGCCGGCATGGCCGTTTTGACGCTGGCGGGCGGCATTTTCGTTGTCGTCACACTCGGGTTCCGCAATCATTTTCTGGACGCGACGGCCGCCGACCCCATGTTCCTGATCCGCTCCGGCCTGTTGCTTGTGCTCGGCACGGCAAGCCTGAGCGCCGCGACCAGCATGGCCCGGCCAGCGGTCGGCACAAGCAGGACGGGCTGGCGCTGGACCACGGCGGCCGCGCTGATCGTCCCCGTAGCCGCAGCCATTGCGGCACTGGTCGGCAACACCCCCGTTGCCGAGCGATTGCATCCGCGAGACGGCATGGAATGCCTGACCTATTCGATCGGGATCGGCCTTGTACTGAGCGCCGTACTGACCCTGTGGCTGCGGCGCGGCGCGCCGACCTCGCCGGAACGCGCCGGTACGGTCATCGGGCTTGCCGCCGGCAGCCTGGGTACGCTCGCCTATTCTTTACATTGCCCCTATAACGACCTTGTTTATATCGGCCTTTGGTACACATTGGCGATCGCAGCGACGACATTGGTTGGCCGCCTGTTCGTACCGCACCTCATACGCTGGTAGAAACACCGATACCGCCGGGCGAACGAAATTTGTTTCCGGCCGCTTCCATCCCTAAATAGCGTCTGGCGAATGATAAGGAGCATGTGATGCGGCTGTTGAGCGGTGCCTGGAAAATACTGGTCGGGATCAAGGACGGCCTCGTCCTGTTGCTTCTACTGCTCTTTTTCGGGCTGCTCTATGCCGCTCTGACATCGAGCCCCAATCCCGTCGTACCCGGGACGGGCGCACTCCACCTCAATCTGGAAGGCGTTATTGTCGAACAACCCGAACAGATAAGCCCGTTCGACACGTTGACTGGCGGTGAAGCCATCCCCCAGCACCGCCTTCGCGACATCGTCCAGGCCTTGGAAAGCGCCGCCACCGATGACCGGGTAACGGCCGTCGCTCTGGATCTCGACGGATTTCTCGGCGGCGGGCAGACCGCCATCGCCCGGGTCGGCGACGCGCTGCAAACGGTGCGCGATGCGGACAAGCCGGTGATCGCCTATGCCACCGGCTATGGCGATGACGGCTATGCGCTGGCCGCCCATGCCAGCGAAGTCTGGGTTCATCCGATGGGCGGGGCACTGATCCTCGGCCCCGGCGGTAACCGGCTCTATTTCGGCGACATGCTGACCCGGTTCGGCGTGACGGCCAATATCTTCCGGGCCGGGACCTATAAATCCGCCGTCGAGCCTTTCAGCCGGTCCGACCAGTCCCCGGAATCGCGCGAAGCGAGCCAGGCGCTGGCCGACACCCTGTTCGAAGCGTGGCGCGAGGATGTCGCGCAAGCCCGCCCGGACGCCAATCTAGACGCGATCATCGCAACACCGGCCGACATGGTGGATGCGGCCAACGGTAACCTGGCAACCGCCGCCCGCGATGCCGGCATGGTCGATCATATCGGTACGCGGCTCGAATGGCAGGCGCGTCTTGCCGAAGTTTCCGGCGAAGACGACAAGACCGGCTTCCAGTCGATCCGCCTCGCCAACTGGATTGCCGCCAGTCCGCGTTCGGGTGGCGGCACCAATATCGGTGTGGTCACTGTCGCCGGCACGATTGTCGATGGCGAAGCGCCTCCGGGTACGGCAGGCGGGGAAACCATCGCCACCCTGCTGGAAGAGGCCACCCGGAACCATGATTTCTCGGCGCTGGTCGTGCGTGTGGATTCGCCCGGCGGCTCTGCCCTTGCTTCTGAACGGATCCGGCGCGCCATACTCGCCGCTGCAGAAGCGGAAGGCGACATCCCGGTTATCGTTTCAATGGGCAATCTTGCTGCGTCGGGCGGATATTGGGTGGCAACGGCTGGCGACTATCTTTTCGCCGAACCCGGCACGATTACCGGGTCGATTGGCGTATTCAGCATAGTCCCGACCTTCGAAGGCACGCTCGACCAGCTCGATATCGGATCGGATGGTGTCAGGACCACGCCGCTGTCTGGGGAGCCCGACATTTTTGGCGGCCTCGCCCCGGAAACGCAGCGTCTTTTCCAGTCCGGCACCGAAGATATCTATCGCCGCTTTCTGACCTTGGTCGCAGAGAATCGCGATATGCCGCGCGAACGGATCGCCGAACTTGCCGAAGGCCGCGTTTGGGCCGGAGCGACCGCGCGCCAGCTCGGGCTGGTCGACCGGTTCGGCAATCTCGACGACGCCATCGCCGAAGCCGCCAGCCGCGCCGAAGTGGCCAGCGACGATGTCCGTATCCTCTGGATCGAACAACCGCCCGACCCCTTCGCCGAGTTCATCCGCAACTGGACCCGCGAAGACGACGCCGAGGAGACCGCAACGCCGCGCGATATCTGGACGATGCTGGCTCCCGATCCGCGCGCGATCCTCGCAACGATGACAGCGGAAATGCAGCTGCTGCTGAATGGCCCGGCGATGCAGCTCAGATGCCTGGAATGCCCGGTTGAGATTATCCCGGGGCGCAGCCGCGCTGCTGAAAGCGAAACGTTTCAAACGTTGCTGACGGGCTGGCTTCGAGGGTGAGCCACATTGTAGAAGCCGGGAATTCGCGCTATAGGGCAATTCTCGAAAGTGGAGATTTCATGTCCCGGTGAAGTGGGGAGGAAAAACGGTCCTCCCGGCGCAAATTTAGCGATTGAGAGCGCTGCCAAGACCATCTTGGCGGGCCCGCTGGTTTGCAACCTCAGAAAGCACTGACACTTCAGGTCCGAGCCCCGCTCGCGGCCCAGACATGAAAGTTGACCGACAATGGTACGGGATTATTCCGCATTCCTTCCGCCCAACATTACGGGCGGCGGGCAAGAACGACACTTATCGCCACTCGAAGCACTCGGCTGGCAACCCTTTTTCGCAACGCAGATCGGCACCGACGAGTTAGCCGAGACACCGCCCGTCCGGGTCGTCGAAGTGCATCGCAGTGCGCTGCATATCATCGGCGAGAGCATCGACGAGACGATCCCGCCCTTGCCGGATGCAACCGTTGGCGACTGGGTATTGCTCGATCGCGGCCATCCCCAATCGAGCCGGGTGCTGGAACGAAAGAGTCTCGTCAAACGCCGCGCTCCGGGTACGGATCGACAGGTCCAGCTGATTGCCGCCAATATCGACACGGTCTTCATCGTGTCGTCCTGCAACCAGGATTTCAACGTCGCACGCCTGGAACGCTACATCGCCCTCGCATTTGAAGCGGACATCACACCGGTTGTCGTCCTCACGAAAGCCGATCTGGTTTCCGATGTTCAAAGCTATGTCGATCAGGCCAGCGCGATTTCGGAACTGATCTCGGTCGTTACGCTCGACGCGCGGGGCGGCGAACCAGGGGAAAAGCTGAAAGACTGGTGCAAGCCCGGTCAAACGGTCGCGTTTCTCGGATCCTCCGGGGTCGGCAAATCGACCCTGACCAACGCCCTGGCCGGGATGCAGTCGATTGAAACGCAGCCCATCCGGGAGGACGACGCCAAGGGCCGGCACACGACCACGAGGCGGCAACTGCATTTCGTGCCGGGCGGTTGTCTGGTGCTCGACACGCCCGGGATGCGCGAACTGCAACTGACCGATGCCGCCGCCGGTATCGACAGTGTTTTTGCGGATATTCAGGCGCTCTCGGCGCAATGCCGGTTCAACGATTGCGAGCACAGGACGGAACCGGGATGCGCAGTTCTAAGCGCCGTTGAGCGCGGCGATATCGATGAGGCTCGGCTTGGCCGATGGCGCAAGCTCAAGGCGGAAGAGGCATTCAATTCGGCCAGCCTCGCCGAGCGCCGGACGCGGGACAAGGCGTTCGGAAAAATGGTTCGCGAGATCAAAAAAGCAAAAAGCCGGAAAGGAATGGGGCGATGACAGTCGGCAAGGCGGGCCGAATTGGCTGGCACAATCTCCTCACCAGCAACCGGCAGCGCTCGATTGCCCCTTATTAAGATGTCGCAGGCTGGCTTTACGAAACCGAGCACGCGACGGATTTCGACTGGGGCGGCAGCGATGCAGCTTAGCTGCCGTCCCCCTTAAAGAAATGATTCCGAGGCGGTCAGACCGCACGGAAGGATGAGCGTTCACTTTTGTCGCTATGGGACCAGCGATTTAGAGAGGTAATGGGAGGCGTGGCCTTTCGGACGATTGTTCAGTGTCGCCATATGCTCGTACCCATGCCGCTCGTAAAACGGTTTAGCTTGCCAACCTGTTGTCTCGACAAACGCGTTCTCGCACTGATTCTGCAGCGCGTACCTTTCAGCATCCTCGATGAGCTTTTTTCCGATTCCCAGACCGCGACTTTCCTCCGACAACCAGAGAAGTTCTATATGCAACGTGTTCCAAAAGCATGTGGCGCGAATTCCACCCAACACTTTTCCGGTCTCGCTTTTTGCGAAGACGAAAAATTTTTTCTCCGAGTCAGGCGGCTCCAAATCCGGGACCGTCTCATTGTTGAAGCGGATGATTCCCTGACTAAGAACGTCGGCGTCCTTCTTCGAAGGATCCGATACTGTTTCTATATACATTGACTTGTTCCTATCTCGCGATCGCCTCTCGGCTATCGTGTGAACACCCTTTTCCCAACCAAATCCGACCGATGTCGAACGGCACAGGCGAAACGCTATCCACCCCGATAAACGGGCAGCGCCAACCCTTTCCAGATCGCAAGTGCTCTCAAGGCAAAACCCGCCAGTGCGGACACGCCCGCCGCCACCGGCAGCATCACTCCCGCCGCGCTCAATCCCACGAACAACGCTGCCGCCAGTGCCGCCGCGGTCACATACAGTTCAGGCTTGAGGATAATCGAGGGCTCACCGGCCAGCACATCGCGGATTATGCCGCCAAGGCAGGCGGTGAAGATGCCCATCATCACGGCCGCGACCGGAGGAATCCCGAAGCTCAGCGCTTTCGCCGCACCGAACACCGCATAGGCCGCCATGCCGATCGCATCCAGCCAGTCGAGCGTCTTGCCACGCCAAAGCCGCGCCGGCGTTATCCAGACGAGCAAGGCAATCACGAGACAGGCGGTGAGTGGCCGTGTGTCTTCAATCCAGAATACCGGCGCGCCGATCAAAAGGTCGCGCACCGTGCCGCCGCCCACGCCCGTCGCCAGCGCAAAAAAGGCGAAGGTAATCAGCGTTTGCCTGGCCCGTGCAGCTGCTACCGCCCCGGTGGCCGCGAACAGGCCGATCCCGACAATATCGAGCGTCGAGAGCACAGGGCCGATGGGGAAATCGATGGAGGTCATATATTGCGGCCTTGAAGGAAAAGCGCGGTTTCGACAAGCTCAGCCTAAACTGTGTTAGCCTCTCTTCCGGCGCTTTTTCAAATAGCGCCAGGGCAGGATGATCGCGCCGAACAAAGTCATTAGCAGGGCGAGCAAGGCCGACCCGATCAGGATGGGATGGCTGGTATCCTCGCGCTCGCCCAGATCCATGATATGCAGGCCCCACATGAAATCGAACACGCGCCAGAGCCGAGTTCGGATGGCCAGCACATCGCCGGTCTCCGCATCGACATAAACATGATGCGTGTTGCCAAAACGGGCCTGCCAGGCCGGGCGGCCGCGGCGCAGATCCATCGGGTTGGCGTCGGCTTCAAAACGCTGCATCCGTGTCAGCGGCTGGTCTCCGGCATAGGCGGCTTCGGCGATCCGCGCGGCTTCCTCGCTCGTAAGCTGCGGCGGGAGATATGCGCCGGTTGCGACCGAAGCGCGCCGCCCGCCGCCATCGGCATAGCGGATGATCCACTGTGCGCCCCCGGGACGCTGGGTCAGTTCGACGGTCCGAACACCGCGAATATTGCTGTCGATCCGGGGAAAAACAGGCGGGTTTTCCGGCGTTGCAACCGGCGGTGCCTCCGCACGCAGATGGGTTCCGCGCACGGTTTCGATGGGCTGGGCGACCATGAATAGGCCCGATATCGTCCAGAGCAACAGCGGAACGCCGGCAAGCCAGCCGAGCCAGATATGCCATTCCATCAGTCTCAGGCGCATCGACGTTTCCCTCCCGGGTCCGCTTTCGCCCTATCTGAAGGAAGGGTCAAATATGGATCGGCTTGCCCTGCACGGCCATTGCCGATTCCTTCAGCGCTTCGGCATGCGTCGGATGGGCATGACAGGTATAGGCGATGTCCTCGCTCGTCGCGCCGAACTCCATGGCCTGAGCGGCCTGTGCGATCATCGTTCCGGCCAGCGAGGCTATGATGTGTACGCCGAGCACCCGGTCGCTTTGCGCATCGGCGACAACCTTCACGAAACCGTCGGTATCGCGGTTGGTCTTGGCCCGGCTGTTGGCCATCATCGGGAATTTACCGACCTTGACCTCATGGCCGCGTTCCTTCGCCTCTTCTGTCGTCAGGCCGACCGAGGCGATTTCAGGCATCGTATAGACAACCGACGGGATAACATCGTGATTGATGATGCCGACCTGGCCGGCGATCCATTCGGCGACCGCAATGCCTTCATCTTCAGCCTTGTGAGCGAGCATCGGCCCGGGCACCACATCGCCGATAGCACGAACGCCATCGACGCTGGTGCGGAATTCGCCGTCGATCTCGATCTGGCCGCGAGCATTGGTTTCCAAACCGATCGCGTCGAGGCCGAGATTTTCCGTATTGGGTATCCGGCCTATGGAAACGAGCACGCAATCAGCCTCGATCGTTTCCGCATCGCCGCCCTTGGCCGGCTCCACGGTCAGCGTCGCCTTGGTCTTCGTCGCCTTGGCGCCGGTCACTTTGGTGCCAGTACGGATATCGAATCCCTGTTTCTTGAACAGCTTGGCGGCTTCCTTGCGCACATCGCCATCCATGCCGGGCAGGATCTGGTCGAGAAATTCGACCACGGTCACCTTCGCGCCAAGCCGCCGCCAGACCGAACCAAGCTCCAGCCCGATCACGCCGCCGCCGATGACGACGAGATGCTTGGGAACCTTGGGCAAAGAGAGCGCACCTGTGGAATCGACGATCACTCCGCCGGCATTGTCTATCTCGACACCCGGAAGCGGCGTCACCGAAGAGCCCGTCGCAATGACGATTTCCCTGGCGGTGTAGCTTTTATCGCCGATTTTCACGCTGTGCGCGTCGGTGAAGCTCGCATGGCCTTTCAGCCAGTCGACCTTGTTCTTCTTGAACAGATATTCGATGCCGCCGGTCAGTTCGCCAACAGCCTTTTCCTTTTCGGACAGCATCTGGGGCAGATCGAGCTTCGTACCCGTTACCTTCACGCCGAATTTTTCGAGTGCGCCTGAATGGGCTTCTTCGTACAGTTCGGACGCGTGGAGCATCGCCTTGGAGGGAATACAGCCGACGTTGAGGCATGTGCCACCAAGCGTTTCTCGGCTTTCTGCGCAGGCCGTTTTCAGCCCGAGCTGCGCCGCGCGGATTGCCGCCACATAACCGCCCGGCCCGGAGCCGATGATCAGGACGTCATAGTCGAATTTGTCAGCCATTATTTTTCCTCAAGCGCCAGGCGCATAATTCTAGAGATCGATCAGAAGCCGCATCGGATCTTCAAGCGCTTCCTTCATGCGCACAAGTGCGGTCACCGCTTCGCGGCCATCGACGAGGCGGTGATCGTAGGAAAGCGCAAGATACATCATCGGCCGCGCCGCAATGGAACCATCGGGCATGACGACCGGTCGCTGCTCGATGCGGTGCATGCCAAGGACTGCGGACTGTGGCGGGTTTATGATCGGTGTGGAGAGCAAAGACCCGAACACACCGCCATTGGAAATCGTGAAGGTGCCGCCCCTCATCTCGTCCATCGAGAGCGTACCATCCTTGGCGCGCTTGCCGAAATCGGCGATCGTATTCTCGATCTCCGCGAACGTCATCTGGTCTGCATTGCGGATAACCGGAACGACAAGGCCGTTCGGAGCTGAAACCGCGACAGAAACATCGACATAGTCGTGATAGACGATCTCATCGCCATCAATGCGTGCATTGACCGACGGTACATCGCGCAGGGCAAGGCAGGCGGCCTGTACGAAGAACCCCATGAACCCGAGGCGGATACCATGCTTCTTCTCGAACAGTTCCTTATACTGCTTACGGGCATCCATGACCGCAGTCATGTCGACATCGTTGAAGGTGGTGAGCAAGGCCGCCGTGTTTTGGGCATCCTTCAGGCGCTTGGCGATCGTCTGGCGCAGGCGCGTCATCCGCACGCGTTCCTCACGGCGCTCGCCCGATGCGACCGGCGCAGCGACTGCCGGTTCCACCCGCTCCATACTCGGCTCGCGCGCTTCGGCTTTTTCGGCTTTGGCAGCAGCCAGAACATCGTCCTTGGTCAATCGGCCATCTTTGCCGGTTCCATGAATTTTCGAAGGATCGACGCCATGTTCGAGCACCAGTCGGCGAACAGCCGGTGACAGGGTGAGCGGCTGGCTGTCGGGATCGGCGGCTGGCGGCGTTGCTTCGGCGGTCGCCGGTGCAGATTTCCCAGACGCATCCTTGGCGGCTTCCGCCTTGGCCGGCGCAGCGCCCTTGCTGTCGCCGATCCGCGCGATGACCGCACCGACTTCAATTGTGTCGCCGACCGCAACCACATGCTCCTGAAGCACGCCAGCCACCGGCGACGGGACTTCTACGGCCACCTTGTCGGTTTCCAGGCTGGCAATGGGTTCATCCCGGCCAACGGTTTCGCCAGGCTGTTTCAGCCATTCTCCGAGCGTTGCCTCGGTGATCGATTCTCCCAGTGTCGGGACCTGAACATCGGTTGCCATGCTATTTCTTTCCCTGACTATGGCCCAAAGCGGCTGCGACAAGCGCCTCCTGCTGTTCCTTGTGGCGTTTGGCGAGGCCGGTTGCCGGCGAAGCACTGGGCTCGCGTCCTGCATATTCCGCACGGTCAGTGCCGACACCGGCTTCTTCCAGACATTCCTCGATATAGTGGCGCGCGAACATCCATGCACCCTGGTTCTTCGGTTCTTCCTGGGCCCAGACCACCGTTTCGAGATTGGTCATCCGCTTCAGCCGCACCACCAGCGGTTCGCCCGGGAAGGGATAAAGCTGCTCAAGCCGCACGATCGCCGTATTCTTGTCGCTCGCCGCGTCGCGCGCTTCGAACAGGTCGTAGGCCACTTTGCCCGAACACAGGACGAGCCGTTTGACGTCTTTGTCCGCGGGCGCGCTGGGATCGGACTTGATCCGCATGAAATGGCTGTCGCCCAGAAAATCGTCGATATTCGAAACTGCAGCCTTGTGCCGAAGCAGGGATTTGGGCGTCATGATGACCAGCGGCTTGCGGAACGGCCGCAGCATCTGCCGCCGGAGTATATGGAAATAATTGGCAGGCTCCGTGATATTGGCGACCTGCATATTGTCTCCTGCGCAGAGCTGGAGGAATCGCTCCAGACGCGCGGAGCTATGCTCAGGCCCCTGCCCTTCATAACCATGCGGCAGGAGCATCACGAGACCGTTGGCGCGGAGCCATTTGGCCTCGCCGCTCGCAATGAACTGATCGATCATGATCTGCGCGCCATTGGCGAAATCGCCGAACTGCGCTTCCCAGAGTACGAGCGTTTTCGGATCGGCCAGGGCATAGCCATATTCGAATCCCAGCACGCCATATTCGGAAAGAGGGCTGTTCAGCACCTCGAACCGGCCGCCCGGCACATGCTTGAGCGGCGTATAGCGCTCGGCTGTATTCTGATCGACCCATTCGGCATGGCGCTGGCTAAACGTACCGCGCCCTGAATCTTGGCCTGAAAGGCGAACGTGAAAATCTTCGTTTACCAACGTACCATAGGCAAGCGCTTCCGCCGTCGCCCAGTCAAAATTCTCGCCGGTTTCGAACATCGCCCGCTTGGCATCGAGAATACGGCCGAGAGTCTTGTGGATATGCACGTCTTCGGGAACGGTCGTAAGAATATCGCCGATCGACCGTAACGTGCTTTCCTCGACGCCGGATACGACCCCTCGCCGCGCCGTTTCGGGATCCGCCGGAGCGCCGAGGCCGCCCCAGCGGCCGCCAAACCAGTCAGCCTTGTTCGGCAGATAATCGTTTCCCACCTCAAACTCGTCCTCGAGCAGGGCGTTGAACTCGTCGATGGCGCCATCGGCCCAGCTTTCATCGATCACACCTTCGGTGACCAGCCGATCGCCGTAGATTTTCGACACTTTGGGGTGCGATCGGATCGCCTTGTACATAACCGGCTGGGTGAAACTCGGTTCATCGCCTTCATTATGGCCGAAGCGCCGATAGCACCACATGTCGATCACTACATCGCGGCCGAATGCCTGACGAAATTCGATAGCAAGCTTGCAGGCAAAGGTGACCGCTTCGGGATCGTCCCCGTTCACATGGAGGATCGGCGCCTGGACCATCTTCGCGATATCCGACGGATAGGGGGACGAGCGCGCAAATTGCGGACTTGTCGTGAAACCGATCTGATTGTTGATGACGAAATGAATGCAGCCACCGGTATTGTATCCACGAATGCCGGAAAAACCGAAGCATTCCGCAACAATACCCTGCCCGGCAAAGGCGGCATCGCCATGGAGCAGGATTGGTAGCACTTCCTTATGGTCCGCCAGATCGTCGCGCATGACCTGCGTTGCGCGCACTTTGCCTAGCACAACCGGATCGACCGCCTCGAGATGCGAGGGGTTAGGAACCAGCGACATATGGACGCTGATCCCGTCAAATTCCCGGTCCGTTGACGTGCCGAGGTGATATTTGACGTCGCCGGAACCGCCGACATCTTCGGGATTGGCCGCGCCACCGGCAAATTCGTGAAAAATCGCGCGATAGGGTTTGGACATCACATTGGCGAGTACGTTCAACCGGCCGCGATGCGCCATGCCGAATACCATCTCTTCGACGCCATCCGCGCCGCCATATTTGATGATAGCCTCAAGCGCCGGGATCATGGATTCGCCGCCATCGAGCCCGAAGCGCTTGGTGCCTACATATTTCTTGCCGAGAAAGGTTTCCCATTGTTCGGCCTCGATGACCTTGCGCAGGATGGCCTGCTTACCCTCCGGGGTGAACTGAATGGAGTTTTCCTTGCCTTCCATCCGCTCCTGCAGAAACCGGCGTTCCTCCAGGTCGTTGATATGCATATATTCGAGGCCAACCGGGCCGCAATAATTGTCGCGCAGGATCGCCACGATCTCCCTGACCGTCGCGCTTTCAAGGCCCAGCGCCCCGCCCAGATAAACCGGCTTGTCGAGATCGCTCTCGACAAAACCGTGAAATTCCGGGGTCAGGTCGGCAGGTAGATCGCGTTCATGCAGTTTCAGCGGATCGAGATCGGCGGCAAGATGGCCGCGAACACGATAAGTGCGGATCAGCATCATGGCGCGGATCGAGTTACCCGCGGCACGCTCAATTTCATCGGCTGACAGTTTCGCGCGCGAATATGACGGAGCCGACGGTGCAGCAGCAGGTTCGGCGATCGTCATCTGGGTCGGATCGAGCCCGGCCATCAGCGTATCGGTGCCTGTCAGTGGCCAGTTGGCGCGCTGCCAGCTCGGCCCGTTGGCCGCTTCCTCCAGACCTTCGAAAAAGGAGCTCCAACTCGCATCGACTGCGTTCGGATCTTCAATGTAACGCCGATACAATGCTTCAACGAAGGACGGACTGACGCCTTCCAGCTCTGAGAAGTCTATGCCCTCATAGCCCATGAACTGTGATCCTTAGCTGTCCCACACCGTCAAACTGGCGTTGGGGGCCGTCTTTATCAACCTTTGAGCAATGCTGCGAGTGTCGTACCGAGTTCGGACGGGCTTGGGGAAACCGAGATACCGGCCGCCTCCATCGCCGCGATCTTGTCGTCAGCCCCGCCCTGTCCGCCGGAAACGATCGCGCCAGCATGGCCCATACGCCTGCCCGGAGGTGCCGTGCGCCCTGCGATAAAGCCGACCGTAGGCTTGGAACGGCCAGCCTTGGCTTCGTCGGCCAGGAACTGCGCCGCCTCCTCTTCCGCGCTGCCGCCGATCTCGCCGATCATGACAATCGATTCTGTTTCGTCATCTGCAAGAAACATCTCGAGCACGTCGATAAAATTGGTGCCGTTCACCGGATCGCCGCCGATACCAACCGCAGTCGACTGACCCAGGCCAACCGCCGTGGTCTGGTGTACCGCCTCATAAGTCAGTGTACCGGACCGGCTGACAACGCCAACCGAGCCCTTGGAGAAGATACTGCCGGGCATGATCCCGATCTTGCACTCGTTCGGCGTGAGGACGCCCGGACAGTTCGGCCCGATAAGCCGCGAACTGGACTGTTCCAGCTTCGCCTTGACCGTCACCATGTCGAGCACCGGAATGCCCTCGGTAATCGCGACAATCAGCGGGATTTCCGCTTCGATCGCCTCGATGATAGAGGCTGCGGCGAATTTGGGCGGCACATAGACAACGCTGGCATCGGCGCCGGTCGCATCACGGGCTTCGGCAACCGTGTCGAACACCGGCAGGCCGATATGTTCGGTCCCACCTTTGCCCGGCGTTACGCCGGCAACCATCTTCGTGCCGTAATCCAGACCCTGCTGGGTGTGAAATGTCCCGGTATCGCCGGTCATGCCCTGAGTGATGACCTTGGTATTCTTATCGACGAGAATGCTCATCGTGCTGGCTGTCCTGTTTTTCTGGAAGAGTTAGGCGAGTGAACCGTCAAGGCCCTTGCAGACCTCAAGCAGCTCTTTGACCGCATCGACCGAGACGTTGAAATTCGTGCGCGCTTCATCACCGAGTTCGATCTCGATTACCCGCTCCACGCCGTTGGCGCCGATGATTGTCGGCACGCCGACGTAGAGGTCATCAACGCCATATTCGCCGGTCAGATGCGCAGCGGCGGGCAAAACCCGTTTCTTGTCCTTCAGATAGCTCTCCGCCATCATGATCGCGCTCGTGGCAGGTGCATAATAGGCGCTGCCATTGCCGAGCAGGCCGACAATCTCGCCGCCACCCTTGCGGGTCCGGTCGACGATCGCGTCGATCTTCTCCTGCGTCGACCAGCCCATCTTGATGAGATCGGGAATGGGAATGCCGCCAACGGTTGAGTATGCCGGAACCGGAACCATTGTGTCGCCATGGCCGCCAAGCACAAAGGCGGTGACGTCTTCAACCGACACGCCAAACTCGTCGGCGAGGAAATGGCGGAAACGTGCGCTATCGAGCACGCCCGCCATGCCGCAAACCTTGCTGTGCGGAAGGCCGGAAAATTCGCGCAGCGCCCAAACCATCGCATCGAGCGGGTTGGTGATGCAGATGACGAAGGCGTCAGGGGCGTGTGTCTTGATGCCCTCGCCCACCGATTTCATCACCTTGAGATTGATTTCGATCAGATCGTCGCGGCTCATGCCGGGCTTGCGCGCCACGCCGGCGGTCACGATGCAGACATCGGCGCCCGCGATGTCGGCATAATCCTGCGTGCCCTTCAGCGTGCTGTCATAGCCTTCGACCGGACCGGCCTGCGATAAATCGAGCGCTTTGCCCTGCGGCATGCCCTCGGCAATATCGAACAGGACGACATCGCCCATTTCCTTCATTGCGGCGAGATGGGCGAGCGTGCCGCCGATCATACCTGCACCAATAAGCGCGATCTTTTTGCGGGCCATGATTATCCTCTTGTCTGCTGGCTAACGTCCCTGAAACGCGCCGGGCTTAGACCGTGAGACATGAGTCGGCAACCGTTCGCAGGTGCAAAAATGCGATGAATCTGACCGGGGCGGGAATGCTAGTCGGCAAGGGCCCGGATAAGGTCCGTCCAATGGTCGATATTATCGTACAGACTCTGCACCGGCAGGCGCTCATCACGGCCATGGGCGCGCTCGTCTTCGGGGCTGACAATCCAGGCGCCGTTTACGCCATAGGTTGGAATTCCGGCGGCCCGGAAAAACAACCCGTCGGTCGCGCCCGTGCTCATATTGGGGACGATAGCCGCGCCCGGATGCCGCGCATGGACGGCCTGTGTAAAGGCAGTGATGACATCCTCGCGGAGCGGCGAGGCATCCGTCGGCCGGGCAATCGCCACCGGCTCGACCGTGATATTGCTGGGTGCGGCGATCTCCCGCAATGTCGTCAGCACACTGGCGGGGTCGACACCCGGGAACATTCGGCAATTGACGGTCGCCTGCGCCATCTGGGGAAGCGCATTGTCGGCATGGCCGCCCTGCAGCCTGGTTGCGACGCAGCGCGTTCGCGTGGTGCCGACAAGGGTTGGCGATGCCTCTACGATGTCCGCAGCCTCACCGTCGGAAGGATCGGCGAGCCAGCGCTCAATCGCGGCCCGGACCTCGGGTTCCGCCGTTGCCGCCCGCGCAGTGAAATAGGCCCGCGTCGTTTCATTCAGCATAGGCTCAAACCGGTGGGCCTCGAGGCGACCCAGCGTGTGGGCAAGATCATAGATCGCATTGTCCGGCCGCGGGCGCGAGCTGTGGCCACCCGGATTGGTCGCGGTAAACGTGAAGGTCTGGTAGATTTTCTCAGCCGTCTGGATGCCGAAACCCAGCAATGTGCCATCGGCAAGATAGGCGCCGCCGCCGGCGTCCGCATTCAGCGCCATCTCGACCTGCGACAAGTCGATCCATTCGGACGCAGCCAGTTCGGCGCCCTGCTGCGTCGTTTCTTCATCGCCCGTGAACACCAGAATGATATCGCGGGTCGGAGCAAAACCCTCGGCCCGGAGCCGCAACAATGCAGTGGTCAGGGCAACCACACCCTGCTTGTCGTCCGCCGTCCCGCGCCCGTAAAAATAGCCATCCTCTTCGATGAAGGTGAAGGGATCGCGCGACCAGTCTTCGGGCAGCGCCTCTACGACATCCATATGAGCGAGCAGCAAAATCGCCTTTTCACCGGACGGGTTGGCGGCGGGCCAGCGAACAACCATGGACTGCGTATCGGCATGGTCATGCACGGTTACATTATCGATCCCGGCTGCCTCGAGCTGCGCCTGGAGATAGGATACCAGCGCCGCCATCTGCCCGCGCCCGGCCACCGTCGGAATCTCGATCGCCGTCCGGTAAATTTCGCGGCCGCGTTCATGCCAAGGATCGGTCTGCGCAGAAGCCGCAGTGCTGGCAAGCAGGGCGGTGGCGAATAGGGCAAGGCGCATGGGCTGTCTCCGATTGACGATCGGCGCGAACCTTTGTCAGTTTCAGCCAGCGGGTCAACATATATGCGGCGCCGCTGTTAGCTCGAACCCGAGAGATCTTCATAGAACATCAGCGTGTTGCCATCGGGATCGAAAAAGGTCAGCAGCCTGACCATCTCGGGAATGGTCTGGATCGCCCCATCTTGCTTGATGCCCCTCGCATCGAGTTCCGCCTGCGCCGCTTCGATATTCTTCACGCCGAACGTCGGAGTGACGCCGCCTCCCTGCTTGACCTCTTCGACTTGGGACAATCCAAGATTGACCTTGTCGACCGATGTCGAGAGTTCGGCCCAGGCAATGTCATCCATGCGATAGAGCAGCGCAAATCCCAACACATCCTCATACCAGGATATCGCCTTGCCGAGATCGCTCACGCCAAGACCGCAAGTCAATCCGCCGTCAAACTCCATCGCCATGATTCGTCTCCTGATTTGATAGTCTTGTTTTTATACTATATATAGATTGAGTCAAACACGAACGGACCTCTCTATGCTGTTGATGCACGACATTCGGATTTTGGGAGAGCGGCGCTGGGCCGTACCAGTGCTCTCCGCGCTGGCAGACGAAGGCGGCGGCGGCCGCTTCGTTCTGCTGCTCAACCGGGTCGGGTGCGCGCGATCGGCGCTGGCGAGCACACTGGACCATCTCAAAACGAGCGGCTGGATCAAGCGCAATCCGGGCCATGGCCACCCCCTTCGCCCCGAATATCTTTTGACGCCCAAGGGAGCGGCTATCGCTAGCCAGGCGCAAAATATCGGAACTGTATCGGATCGACTAAACCTGACGCCAAGAGCGTTCCAGCGCTGGACGCTCCCGCTCACCTACGAACTGCAAGCATCGCCCCGCCGCTTCACCCAGTTGAAAAGCGAGCTCGCTCCAGCAACACCCCGAGCGCTTTCACTGACCCTGAAACAGATGATAGGAAACGATCTGGTTTCGCGCAGGATCGTCGAAGAATTCCCGCCCGCACCGCTTTATGATTTAACCGCCCGCGGCCGGGATTTGGCGCAAGCCCTATAGGGTCAGCGCTAAAGCTCGCTCACATACCGTGGCCGGAAGCCAGATAATCCTGTGACTGCATCTCGATAAGCCGCGAAGCCGTGCGCTCGAATTCAAACGCGCCATCGCCTTGGCCATAGAGATTCTGCGGCTCCGCATCGGCCGCCGCCAGCAGTTTGACCTTATGTTCGTACAGCGCGTCGATCAGCGTTTTGAAACGGCTGGCTTCGTTGCGTTTGTCCGGCTCCATCACCGGGATTCCAACAATCAGGACCGTATGAAATTTCCGCGCGATAGCCAGATAATCGGCAGCACCGCGCGCTTCCGCGCACAGCCGCTTGAATGAGAAAACAGCGACTCCTTTCAGGGATTTAGGCACATGGAGCGTCCGCCCGCCAGGGACGGCAATATCTTCGCTGGGAACATGTTCGGCATCGTCGGGCGAATAATCCGTCAGACGGAAAAAGGCTTCGCGCAGCTCCGCTGTGGCCGCCTCGCCATTGGGCACATACCATGTCGGCATGCCGCCCAGCCGCTCCAGCCGATAATCGGTCGGTCCATTGAGCGATACGACTTCCAGACGCTCTTCTATCAGGTCGATAAAGGGCAGAAACAGCTCGCGGTTGAGGCCATCTTTGTACAGATCGCCCGGCGGGCGGTTGGATGTCGTGACGACCGTAACCCCCTTCTCCAGCAGCGCCGTGAAGAGACGGGAGAGAATCGCGGCATCGGCCGTGTTGTTGACGACCATCTCGTCCAGCGCGAGCAGGCGGGCACTATCGCGGATCGCATCGGCCACCGGCAACACGGGATCGCCCTTTTCCTTGGCGCGTTCGACGCGCAGCCGGTCATGGATTTCGAGCATGAATTCGTGGAAATGCACGCGCCGTTTGGAGGGCATGTCGAGACACGCGTAGAAAAGATCCATCAGCATGGATTTGCCTCGTCCGACGCCGCCCCAGAGATAGACGCCGCGAACGGGATCCGGCTTCTTGCCCAATGTCCGCCAGAGCACGCTGCCGCGCCGCGGCGCCTGTTCCAGTTTTTCCGTCAATTGAACCAGATGTTGGACCGCCCGTTGCTGATCGTCATCGGGCCGAAGCTCCCCGGCTTCGACCAGTGACCGGTAGCGCGCGGCAAGGGCGGTCATCGGGGAGGGCTCGCCTTGCGGATGGTTCCCGAAAACGCGGCAACCTTCACCTCTTCCTGCACCACCAAGCCGCGCAAGAAGACGAGCCGTCCCGTTTCGCGCAGGATCTCCACCTCGGCGTCCAGCGGCTTGCCGAGCATGCCGGGCGCCATGAACTGGCATGTCAGATCGAGGGTCACCGAACGCCCCGCATGCTGAATGCCCAGCATGCGCGACCCGGCGAAGAGGGATATATCGACAAAGCTCATCACCACGCCACCATGGACGGCGTCCGCGAGATTGCTGTGAATCCGCTGCGGCCAGATCCGGCAACGCGCGGTCGTTTCGCTTTCCTTGCGGACGCGAAACGGGCCCAATATCTGATTGAAACGCTCTTCTTCCCTGATCTCCCAGATCATCCAGCCCGGATTTTCAGGGTCGGGCTCGTGACGAAATTTGGATTCGGACAAGAGAGCTCCGCTCCGCTCAGACCGAGCGTTCGAGCAGCATCTTCTTGGTTTCGGCGATCGCTTTGGCCGGAGACAAGCCCTTGGGGCAGACATTGGCGCAGTTCATGATCGTGTGGCAGCGATAGAGTCGGAACGGATCTTCAAGTTCGTCCAGTCGTTCGCCGGTATGTTCGTCACGGCTGTCCGCGAGCCAGCGATAGGCCTGCAACAGGATAGCCGGGCCGAGGAACTTGTCGCTGTTCCACCAATAGCTGGGGCAGCTTGTCGAGCAGCATGCGCACAGGATGCATTCATACAGACCGTCCAGTTTTTCGCGATCTTCCGGCGATTGCAGCCGTTCCTGGCCGGAGGGCTCAGGCGTTTCTGTTTTCAGCCAGGGCTGGATCGACGCATACTGGGCGTAAAAATGCGTGAAATCGGGAACAAGGTCCTTGATCACATCCATCGCCGGCAGCGGCGTGATCGTGACTTCCTTGCTTTTGCAATCTTCGATTGCCGTGGTGCAGGCCAAGCCGTTCTTTCCGTCGATATTCATCGAACAGGAACCGCAAATACCTTCGCGACAGGAACGGCGGAAAGTGAGCGAGCTATCCTGCTCGCCTTTCATCTTGATCAGCGCATCGAGCACCATCGGGCCACATTCGTCGAGATCGATTTCAAACCGGTCATAATGCGGGTTCTCACCACTGTCGGGGTCATAACGATAGACTTTGAACGTCTTGGTCCGGGCGCCATCCGATTTATGCACCTCGCCCTGCTTGGTGATCCTGCTGTTCTTCGGAAGCACAAATTGAGCCATGGTTCGTTCATTTCCCTCGCGTTTGAAAGCGGGATAGCGCCTCATTCCGCCATGCGGAAGGGGGAAGTGCGGTACATTTTCTTCAGCCGGCGAAAAAACCGCATCCGGCAATGCCGGTTCGGTGCCTCCTTAATCGGTCAACGGCCGATAAGGCCGTTGCGCCGCAGGCTGTCGGCCAAAATCGTTTCGATCAGTTCGGCCTGGGTCAGGCCGGCAAGCTTGGCGGCGCGGCCAAACACTTTTTCCGACCACAGGTTGCAATTGAGATTGACTTCCAAAAACTGCACATCGCCGGTTTCGCGATCCAACCGGAACTCAAAGCGGCCATAATCGAACGGTCTGAACTCCCGAAAAAGCCTGGTCGTCAATTCCGCAATTTTGGGAACCCATTCTGCATCCTCGAACGGATCAAGCGAATATTTCTGTGCACGGTCGACAAGATCGCGTTTCTCATAATAGGTTCTGAGATGCGTCGGGTCGGCCTGCTGGAAAATGAGCATCGGCAGGATTTCGGGGTCACCGGTCGTGATGACCGGCACCTCCACATCGCTGCCATTGAGAAACGGCTCGACAATCGCATCATGGCCCTGATTATGGATATCGGCGACTGCATGGGCGACACCATCCCAATTGGTCGCATCCTGCACGCCCCATGAGGCGGACGAAGCGTTGGGCTTGATGACCAGCCTTTCGCCCTCCGGACAATCGGCTTCGTCCACCGGCGCGCCGCGGCGATAGATCGCCCAGGGCGAAGTCGGTACGCCGGCGCGCACGGCAACGAGTTTCGAAAGATGCTTGTCATCGGAGAGCCCGCGAATGATCGGGCTGGCACCGAGATAGGGTATCCGGTGCATGTTGCAGAGCAACGGGCCGAGCATCTCGGAATTCACGAAACCCGCGCGGTTGAGCAAGGGAAAGACAAAATCGACATCGGGCCGGGTGATGAGCGCATCGAAACTGTTGGCAAGCGTCAGATTCAGGCCCAATTCTTCGAGGATGCTGCGCGTCTCGTGATGATAGAGCGCATGGTTGCCATCCTCCGGATGAAGGCCGCCGTCCCAAAGCGCATGTTTGGCAATGAACATGATGCGCAGCCGCTCTTTTGCTTCCTGTGGAATCACGAGCGGTTCGATGGTTTGGAACACAGATTTATCCTGAATATTGCGACCCCTGCCGGCGCTTGTAGCCGCCACCGGGGCGCTTCGCCAATAGCTGACTGTGCAAGGTTGGGCGGTTGGGTTAGAGCATATCGCCATGCGGTTGAATGATTGCCACAATAGTGAGGATTTCCGGAGACTTGCGAAACTGCGCCTGCCCGGCCCTGTGTTCCATTATATCGATGGCGGAGCCGATGACGAAGCGACTCTGCGCCGCAACACGGCTGCATTCGACGATTGCGATCTCGTCCCCAATGTCCTGGCAGGGGTCCAGGACATAGACATGTCGACAACGGTCATGGGCCGAAAAATCGCCATGCCGCTTTTCCTCTCGCCGACGGCGCTCCAACGGCTTTTTCATTGGCAGGGAGAAAGGGCAGTGGGCCGGGCAGCGGAAAAATTCGGCACATATTTTGGCATTTCCTCGCTCGCGACCGTCAGCATCGAAGAGATCGGGGCCGACTATGCCTGCCCCAAAATGTTTCAGCTCTACATCCACAAGGACAAGGGACTGAACCGGGCGATGGTCGAACAGTGCAAGGCCGCCAAATTCGATGCCCTCACGCTCACCGTCGATACGATCGTCGGCGGCAATCGCGAACGCTGCCTGCACACCGGCTTTACCTCGCCGCCCCGTATCACCCCGCACTCCTTTCTGAGCTACGCCGCCAAACCCGCCTGGGGATTGAACTATCTGCTGCGCGAAAAGTTCGAGCTTCCCAATCTCAGCGGCCATGTCGCCGAAGGCAGCAATGTGGCGCTGTCGGTCGGCGAATATTTCTCGACGATGCTCGACCAGTCGCTCGATTGGGAAACAGCGGCGCAGATCCGCGCCGAATGGGGCGGTGAGTTCTGCCTGAAAGGCATCATGTCGGTTGACGACGCTCGGCGCGCTGCGGATATCGGCGCGACTGCCATCATGGTCTCCAACCATGGCGGTCGCCAGCTCGATGGCAGCCGCGCACCGTTCGACCAGCTTGCCGAAATCGTCGATGCGGTCGGCGACAGGCTCGACGTAATCTGCGACGGCGGCATACGGCGCGGCAGCCATGTGCTCAAGGCGCTCAGCGTAGGCGCCAAAGCCTGTTCAGGCGGTAGATTATATCTCTATGCCCTCGCGGCGGCCGGTCAGCAGGGCGTGGAACAGGCGCTGGGCAATCTGCGCGCTGAAATCGAGCGCGACATGAAATTGATGGGCGTTACATCGGTCGACCAGCTCAACCGGAACAATCTGCGCTGGCGATAGAGAAATCCGCTCTTGCCGCTAGGCCGTGGCCGTAACCAGCCAGACCGCGCCGTCCAGAACGACCGATCCGGTCGCGTCGTTGAAGGGAGACAGCGCATCGTAAATGGCTTTGCGCGCTTTGGCGCGGCCGGCCTCGTCCAGCTCAAGCATGGCCCGGGAACCCGGCCCAACCTGGCAGGCGAAGTCCGTCGCGTCGTCCAGACCGTGCGCACTCAGCCTTATCGGAATGTCATGGCCGGCGATCCCGATATCGCGAAAACCGGCGGACGCCAGAATATCGGTAACCCGGTCCCGGTCTGAAAAGGCGAAGGGGCCGGGCGCATGCGGATCGACCGGTGCAGGGTCCGCCAGCAGGGGCTTGACCGCCAGTGCGGGAACCATCGCCCAGGGATTGCGAGCCGGGGCCTGCCAGCAGACAAACAGGAGCCTGCCGCCCGAATTCAGGTTCGCGCGAATATTCTCAAAAGCTGCGTCGGGATCGTCAAAAAACATCACTCCGAAACGGGAAACGGCGGCGGTGAAGGCCGGATCGCCGCGAAATTCGCCGGCATCGGCAGCCAGAAATGTCAGATTTTCCCGCGCCCGGAACTGGGCGCCCGCGATCATCGTCTCGGATAGATCGATACCTGTTACTTCGGCGCCTTGCTCGGCCAGCCACTCGGAAACCGCGCCGGTTCCGCATCCAATGTCTAGCACCCTTTCACCGGCTGCAACCGCCGCAGCATCGACCAGAACGGAACTTGCCGGGGCCAGCATCTCATCGAGACGCGCCTGGTGTTTCACCCAGTTTGGACCGCCCTGTTCGTTCCAATAGTCGCGCTGATCGTCGTTCGGCATGGTGCGAATGTCCTTCGGTATGGGGCGATCAAATTAATCTGAGGAAACGGTTCCGCTCGCCCGGTCCGGGCCGATCCGTCAGCTTGTTACCTCTCCTCGGCAGCGAGCCGTGAGATAAGGATGGCTGCACGCTTCGCCTGACGCGGGATCACGCTGAGATCGATTGTTTCCGCAGGGCCATGACTGCCCTCTCCGGCGGCGCCGAGGCCGGCCAGGGCATCGGTATATTCAGCGACAAAGGCTATATCGGCAGCGCCTCTTAGCGCAGGATCGAGCAGCCCCATTTCGGGCAGACCGAGATCCGAATTCACGCTGTTGAGCCGGTCGAACAATGCCCGGTTTCCTGCGGTCGGCGCCATCGGCGGATAGCCCTCGTCGAACAGGATTTCCGCGCCTGTACCGGGCGCATGATCGGCCACGATCTCCCGCATCCGCGCCCGGACCCGATCGGTCTGTTCCTGCGACAAGGTCCTGAAATCGCCGCGTGCTATCGCGATCGGCGGGATGATATTGGTCTTGCCCGTCGCCTGTGCGCGCAGTGCCTGCTCATCGAGTTCGGCGGTCGTACCACCAGCGAGTAGGCCGACGTTGAAGGTGAGATTCGGCTCGGGCAGTTCGCTGCGGAACCGCGAGATGATCCGCGCCATTTCGTAGATCGCCCCGTCGCCGGCCCAATCGCTGAAGATGGTCGAGCTGTGGCCCTGATTGCCGCTCGTCGTCAGCGTCCAGCTGTTGGAGGAACGCCGGGCAATCGTACCCATGTCCTGCCCATCGCGAATGGCGAGCCCTTCGAAACCAAGCGCGATATCGGCCCATTGCCCGGCCTCCACCAGATCGCGGCGTCCAATTGCCGCAGGCTCGCCGAAATCTTCCTCGTCGCCGGTCAGCGCCACGACGATATTGGCTCCCTCGAGCGTTCCCGCTTCGTGCATCGCCCTCAGCGCCGCGATAATCACGGCCACACCGCCCTTGTCGTCAACGACGCCCGGCCCGGTCGCGCGGTCGCCATTGCGGGTGAAGGTCTGAAAGGCGGAATCTGGCTCGAACACCGTATCGGTGTGGCCGATCAGCAGGATACGCCTGTTTGCGGGGTGGCCTTCGCGCCGCGCAAAAAAATGACCGGCCCGGTCGACTTCATCCTGATCGATAATCTCGACGGTAAAGCCCAGCGCCTCGAATTCCGGCCGAAGCATCGCCATGACGGCTCGGTTTCCCTCGACATTGCGCGTGCCGCTATTCTGGTTGACCACCCGTTCCAGCAGAGAGACAGTGCGCTCCATCTCGGCGTCGACGGTCTCGGTCATTCGCTGTTCCGCGGATGAGAGTTCGGCCTGTGCCGGTGCACCCGACGCGAGCGCGGCCAGTGCACATAATCCAATGAATTTCGACGGTTTCATACTCTTCTGTCCCCTAGATAGCGGCTGGCTGCGCCTAGCGCAGGATGGCCATCACAATGGCCAATGCGATAAATTGTCCGATGGCGATCAGGATGATCGTTCCGCGCAGACGCCGGGCCCGCGCTTCGCCCTGGGCATCGAGTTCGGCAATGGCTTCAGCCAGTTCTTGCTTTGTCGGCAGGCTCGCCATGGCCTGGCGGAGGAGTTCCGCATCAGACGCCTCGTCAAGCGGCGGCGGGATTTCATTTTCCGTATCGGATTTGCGCTTGGCCAGCCGGTCAGCCAGCATGGTGCCCGCCTTGGTTGCGGCCTCGATACCCGCGCGACGGACTTGCGGATGGGCCAGCGCGGAGATGATCCATGCCGGCCACGCCATTAGTAAACGCGCGCCTTGGGTTTGATATAGTCGATCTCTTCAGTCAGCGTATAATCATGGACCGGGCGGTAATCGAGGTTGACGTCGCCGCCCTTGCCGCCCCAACCGGTAAACCATGAAAGCGTGTGCTTCATCCATTCGCCATCGTCGCGGTCTTCGAAATCGTTGCGGGCATGAGCGCCGCGACTTTCCTTACGGACAATGGCCCCCTTGATCGTGCAATGGGCCTGGGAAATCAGGTTATCCAGTTCCAGCGTTTCGATGAGATCGGTATTCCAGATCAGCGAGCGATCGCTGACATCGACGTCCTGCATCTGCTTGTAGATGCCGTCCATCTTCTCGACACCCTCGGCCATGATCTCTTCGGTGCGGAAAACGGCGCAATGCGCCTGCATGGTTTTCTGCATGTCGAGCCGGATTGTCGCCGTCGGCGAACTGCCCTTGGCGTTGCGGAAATGATCGAGCCTTTCGAGCGCCATATCGGCGGCATCCTCCCGCAGCGGCTTGTGCGCGGACCCCGCTTTGGTGATTTCATTGACGCGCAAACCGGTTGCGCGGCCGAAGACGACAAGATCGATCAGCGAGTTGGAGCCGAGGCGGTTCGCGCCATGCACCGATACGCAGGCCGCTTCGCCGATCGCGAACAAGCCCGGGACGACATGGTCCGGATTACCATCTTTCAGGGTAACGACTTCGCCGTGATAATTGGTAGGAATCCCGCCCATATTGTAATGGACCGTCGGCACTACGGGCAATGGCTGGCGCGTAAGATCGACACCGGCAAAAATCTTGCCGGACTCGGTAATGCCAGGCAGCCGTTCGGCGAGAATGTTCGGATCGATATGGTCGAGATGAAGGTGGATATGATCCCCCTCCTTGCCAACGCCGCGCCCTTCGCGAATTTCGACCGCCATCGAGCGCGAGACGACATCGCGCGAGGCGAGATCCTTGGCGCTCGGCGCATAGCGCTCCATGAACCGTTCGCCTTCGGAATTGGTCAGATAGCCGCCCTCTCCGCGCGCGCCTTCGGTAATAAGGACGCCCGCACCATAGATGCCGGTCGGGTGGAACTGGACGAACTCCATATCCTGCAGGGGCAGACCAGCCCGCAGCACCATGCCGCCGCCGTCGCCAGTGCAGGTATGGGCCGAGGTGCAGGAGAAATAAGCGCGGCCGTAACCACCGGTCGCCAATACCACATTGTGCGAGCGGAACCGGTGAATGCTACCGTCTTCCATGCACATCGCGATCACGCCGCGGCATTCGGGCCCATCGGGGCCGTCTTCCATGATCAGGTCCAGCGCGAAATATTCGATGAAAAAGTCTGCATCATATTTCAGGCTCTGCTGATAGAGCGCGTGAAGCATGGCATGCCCGGTGCGATCCGCCGCAGCGCACGTGCGCTGGGCGGGAGGGCCTTCGCCCATATTCTGCATCATGCCGCCAAAGGGACGTTGATAGATCTTGCCCTCATCAGTGCGGCTGAACGGCACGCCAGCATGCTCGAGTTCGTACACGGCGGCTGGCGCTTCGCGCACCAGATACTCGATCGCATCCTGATCGCCCAGCCAGTCCGACCCCTTCACGGTGTCGTACATATGCCAGGTCCAGTGATCGGGCCCCATATTGCCGAGGCTCGCGGCGATCCCGCCCTGGGCAGCAACCGTGTGCGAGCGCGTCGGGAAAACTTTTGTGATGCAGGCCGTGCGAAGCCCGCCAGCGGCCGACCCCATGGTCGCACGCAGGCCAGAGCCGCCGGCGCCAACGACTACAGTGTCATAGGTGTGATCGATAATCTTGTAAGCATCGGCCATTATGCGGCGCTCCCGAATGCTATTTTCGCGATGGAGAAAATGGCGATAGCCGCCGCTCCGATCGCATAGAAATTGAGAAGGACGAGCAGCCCCAGTTTCGAGGCTTCGTTATGGACATAATCTTCCAGAACAACCTGCAGGCCCAGCCGCAAATGCCAGAAAACATTCGCCACGAGCACAATTGCCGCAATGGCAACCAGAGGCGAGGAGAGCCAGTCGGTAACAATCGCGTGGCTGAGGTTGGGGAGCCGGACCAGCGAAATGATAAACCAGCTGACCAGCAGGAGGTTACCCGCCGCCGTCAGCCTTTGCATCCACCAATGATGGGTGCCCTGCTTTGCGGAGCCGAGGCCGCGTACCCGGCCCAATCCTGTGCCTGTACCCATTAGCCTTCTCCTCCTACGAGACCCATGATCGCGGGCCAGAGCAGCCAGCCCCATAGGACAAGGGTCGCAACAATGGCTCCGGCTACCACCGCTATCGCCCAGCGGCGGTTTGTTTGCAGCTCATATCCCGCGCCAGCATCCATGACGAAATGCCGCAAGCCATTAAAAAGATGCGTGAAAAACGCCCAACTGAGGCCAATCCCCAATACGGCGCCCACAATGTTGATCGCGCCGCTTTCCACCGTCAGCAATCCCATAAAGCAGGCATAGCTTTCTTCGCCGCTGGCCGCTGCGAAAAACCAGCCCGCCAACAAAAGGCCGCCAACCGTTGCAAGGCCAACGCCGGTCATCCGGTGCAGAATGGAGACAAGCATGTTCGCGCCCCATCTCCAGTGACTCAAATGCGGGGATAATGGGCGAGAATGATTGCGTGACATAGGGTTTCTCTGGAGCTTTCCTGTTGCGCCTTCCTCTTAGACGAACCGCGCCTTCATGCAACCGGTCGCAGGATCGAAATTTGCAACACTAACACGCTATTAACCAATCCCATTTATGCAGGATATCCTTGGTATTTTATCGGGTGAGTTCGGAATAGAAATGAGCATTCAAGATCATATTGCCGTTTTCGATCATGATGGCAGCCTCGAGGCCATGATCAAGAAAATCGGCACTCTTGTCGAAGGGCATGAGCGCGCCCTGGCGGAAGAATTCTGGGACCGGTTCATAGCTATACACCCGTCGCTGGGCGATATGACGCCGGCACAACTCGAAAAGGCGATCGTGTACTCCACGGAATATAGCGTGGAAAAAATGAACCGGCCCTTCAATCAACGCTGGATCGATATCGCAGAGGCGCATGCGAAACGCATTCTCATAGCCGGAATATCGCCGAAAGAACTGTTTGCGTCATTGGCCCTGGTCAACCAGACGGTTCTGAAGATTATCCGCGATGCGACGGACGGAGATGCCGATCTCTTTCTCAAGCTTTCTCAGGCATATCTGGCATTTACCGCGCTCGAGTTCGATATCACCTCATCCTTTGTCAGTGACATTCTCCTCAGGCAGGAGGATCAGAAACGGCAGGAAAGCACCCAATTGTTCCGCGAAATGATCGAACAGACGGTCAAGGATGCAACCGGAGACAGTATGGCTGTGATAACCCGCACAAATGATGCGTCGCAGTCTGTCCGTGGCATGTTTGGCAAGGCATCGGAAGTAGCGGCAGCCGCCGAACAGTCGGCCATCGCCATGCGCGAGGCGGCCCAAACCGCAGCCGGCCTGATCCGCGCCATCGAGGAAGCGCGCAGCGAAGTGGAGACATCCGCCGAAGTCGCAACGCGGGCGTCCGAACAGGCGCAGGAAGCGGTACGCGTCAACGAGGCCTTGTCCGAGCATACGGTTTCGATCGAATCTATTCTCGGCCTGATCCGCGATGTTGCCGGTCAGACCAACCTGCTCGCCCTCAATGCGACCATCGAGGCGGCCCGTGCTGGCGATGCCGGCCGGGGCTTTGCCGTGGTTGCTCAGGAAGTGAAGTCCCTTGCCAATCAGACAGCGCAGGCGACGGACAATATTGCGAATAAAATCGCCGCGATACAGTCGGCGACCGCCCAGACCGTGGAAACCAACGAATCCATCCGTGCCACAGTGACCGAAGTACAGGAATCGGCGACCCGTATTCGCCGTGCGATGGAACATCAGGCCCAGACGGTGACAACCATCACCGCCGCAGTCGACGAAACCGCGCTGGCTGCCGATTCCATGTCGGGAACCATAGCGGCAATCCGCGAGGACAGCGAAAGCGTTTCATCAGACATCAGCCGCGTTTCGGATGGCTTCCGTGAAGTAGACGGCCATCTCCAGAAACTGACCGGCGCAACGGGCGAATTCGTGCGCCGCATGGCAGACGGCTAAGAGCTTCCGTTCGCCAGACAGTCCGCCTATCGAGGGCGGATGACTGATACGAAACCCAAACACATCCTGATCACCGGTGCACGCCGGGGGATCGGCAAGGCAGCCGCGACAAAGTTGCTGGAATCCGGTTCCCGTCTCGCCTGCCACGCTACACAGCGCGATGAAGGTATCGCCATCGCCAGCGATTTCGACACGCCCGGTGCGGCCGGAGCAACATGGCAAGAGGCACTCGATCTGCTCGATGGGCGGATAGATGTCATCGTCAACAATGCCGGTGTGTTCGAAGCCTCTTCGATCGAACAGGATGACGAAAGCTGGCGCGTCGATTTCGACCGAACCTTGCGGATCAATCTGACCGCGACCGCCGAACTTTGCCGGCTTGCCGTCCATCATTTCCGTGAACAGGGCGGCGGCCGGATCGTCAACATTGCCAGCCGCGCCGCATATCGCGGCGACAGCCCCGACCATTGGCATTATGCGGCGTCGAAAGGCGGCATGGTGGCAATGACCAAGACGATTGCGCGGGGCTATGCGGCGGAAAATATTCTCGCCTTCACGGTTTGCCCCGGCTTTACCATGACCGGCATGGCCGAAGACTATCTGGAGAGTCGCGGCGGTGAAAAACTGCTGCGCGACATCCCGCTGGGCCGCGTCGCAACGCCGGAGGAAGTCGCCGAAACAATCCGCTTCTGCGCTCTCGACGCGCCGCCTTCGATGACCGGCGCGGTTATCGATGTAAACGGCGCCAGTTTTGTCCGCTGAGATGGAAAGCTGGAAACTGACCCTGCCCTGCACCAGGGCCGAAGCGGAGATCCTCAAAGAGGATATCGCGCCCTTCGTCCTGCTGGAACCCGTGCCGGTCCTCATGACAAGCGAGATCGATCCCGCCGCGCCCGATGACTGGCAACTCGACATTTATTTCGAGGAAGAACCTTCGGCGGCCACGGTGACTATGGCCAAGCAACTCGTCCCCAGCTCAGCCGACACCACGCCCGTTATCATCAGGCTTGACGATCAGGACTGGGTGGCCATCAGTCAGGAGGGTCTGGCGCCGATCCGGGAAGGCCGTTTCTTCGTTCATACCCCCATCCACCGGGATGAGATTCCGGAAGGGGCGCTCGTCTTCGAAATCGATGCGGGCCAGGCCTTTGGGACGGGCCATCATGAGACGACTGCCGGATGCCTTGCGATACTCGATACACTCAAATCGCAGGGACGGCGGTATCGTAGCATCGCGGACATCGGCACGGGAACCGGAATATTGGCTTTCGCCGCAATGGCGCTTTGGCCGAATGCCGAGACTATCGCCTCGGATATCGATCCGCTTGCGATCGAGGTGGCGGAGCAAAATGCCGCGATCAATGCCGTGCGGATCGGCCGGGGCTCCGGTCAGGTCGAAATGCTGGTCGCCGCGGGACTCGCGCATCGCCGCCTGCGCGCCCGAGCGCCGTACGACCTGCTGATCGCCAATATACTGGCCGGACCGCTGATCGAGCTTGCTCCCATCTTCGGCAATGGCGTCGCGCCGGGCGGAACGCTTGTGTTGGCCGGCCTGCTCGACAAGCAGGCAGACGCCGTAGCTTCTGCCTATCGCCGCAATCGCTTCCGGCTCGCCGAAAGGCTGAACCGGGGTGAATGGTCTATCCTCAGGCTGGAGAAGCGGCGCGTTCGCGGGCATAGGCCTGCGTCCCGCGGGTAATCACCCGGTCACCTTCGGCGATATCGTCGGGTGCATAGTCGCGCGCATCGGCAAGTTCGGCATAGAGGGGCGCGAAATCGGTTTCCACGGTCTGGCGCAACAGCTCCTCGAAACTGGGTATGACGAAGTAGACCTGCTGGAAATCGTCGATCCGGTAATTGGTCTGCATCACCCGTTTCATGTCGAAGCCGATCCGATTGGGGCTCGGATCGTCGAGCGCGAACACGCTTTCCCCATGGCTCGAAACAATGCCCGAACCATAGATGCGCAGGCCTTCCGGCTCCTCGATCAGCCCGAATTCCACCGTATACCAGTAGAGCCGGGCGAGATGGTCGAGACTGTCATATTCGAGCGCCCTGAGCCCGCCCCGGCCATAGGCTTCCATATAATCGGCGAACACCGGGTTCGCGAGCATCGGCACATGACCGAATACATCGTGAAACACGTCCGGCTCCTGCAGATAGTCGAGCTGGTCGCGCCGGCGGATGAAATTGCCCGCCACGAAGCGGCGGTTGGCCAGATGATCGAAAAAGACATCATCCGGAACGAGGCCCGGTACGGCCACGACCTGCCAGCCCGTCTCCTTCATCAGCTTTTCGGACAGTTCCCCGAAATCGGGTATTCCCGGCTTTGATAGATTGAGCACATCAATACCATCGAGAAAAGCGCGGCTCGCCCGGCCCGGCAACTGCGCAAGCTGCCGTTTGAACAATATATTCCAGGTTTCGTGGTCTTCGGGTGAATAGGCGTTCCAGTCCTGCGGGATCGTCCAATCCGCACCCGCGCCTTCCGGGGGCTTTTCCAAAACATGTGTGTCTTCTGTCATGGGCATCAATATAACAGTAATGGACGAAAAGGACGAATGATCGAGATCAAAAATATCGAAGAAGCCCGATGACAGGGATCGCGCGGTGTACAGGCCGGATCATATCGGCCCTCGGCCTGACTTTCCTCGCCTATATTCTCGCCGGAATCGGGGGATCGCTGGTCCCGAGCAATGCAGGATGGCAGGAACCCGACACCGGGATCACGATCTATGTGCATGACAACGGCGTCCATACCGGACTGGTCCTTCCGCGCCGCAACGCCATCGCCGACTGGAGCGATCTTGTCCGACCCGAACATCTGGCCGATCCGCGCTATGCAAGCGACCATCTGCTGTTCGGATGGGGCGACCGGACCTTCTACCTGGAAACGCCGACATGGGGCGACCTGCGGCCCTCGACGGCATTCGCCGCACTGTTCGGCAGCGAGGCGAGCCTTGTCCATGTCGATCATATCGCCGCGCCGCGGCAGGCCGATGATCTGCGCGCGATCAGGGTAACGCCCGACCAATACCGGCGGGTTGCACTGGAGATCCGCGCCCGCTTTGCCCTGGGCAATGGCGGACAGTCCCGGCCCGTAGGCGGTTATGGCCCTGCCGATGTCTTTTACGAAGCGCACGGCCGGTACAACGCGCTGAGGACCTGTAACGAATGGACGGGATCCGTATTGCGGAACGCCGGAATACGGGTCGGCGCCTGGACCCCGTTCAATTTCGGCGTGATGCGCTGGTTTTAGCCGGCCCCTGCGACGATCTTCGCCCAGGCGACTTCGTCAATCACATCGATACCAAGGTCGGCCGCCTTTTTGAGTTTGGATCCAGCCCCCGGCCCGGCCACGATCAGGTCCGTTTTCGCGCTCACCGATCCGGCCGCCTTCGCACCCAGTCTTTCGGCCTGCGCCTTGGCCTCGTCCCGGCTCATCGTTTCCAGCTTGCCGGTAAACACCACCGTCTTGCCGGACACCGCGCTTTCGGTGACTACCACCTCGTAACGCGGCGGATCGACCTCACCCAGCAGATCGTCCCAGGCCGCCCTGTTATGCTCCTCATGGAAGAAATCGGCGAGCGCAAAACCGGCCGCCGTCCCGATCCCGTCGGTGCCCACTTCGAGGATGGATTTCACGGCCTCGGTCATCCGGTCGCGAAACTTGCCGTCCGACTCATCCTCAGCCTGGGGGTTCGCTTCGCGATAGGCAAATATCGCCGCCGCCTTTTCCGGCAGGCGCCGGATATCGCCCAGTCCCTTGAGCAGGTCGCGGGCCGTGACAGCGCCGATATGGCGGATGCCGAGACCGAACAGCAGGCGCGCGGCATCCGGCTCCCGTTTCGCCTCGATCGCGGCGAGCAGATTGTCGACCGATTTCTCCTTCCAGCCTTCCCGCGCGAGCAGGTCCTTGCGCTTCTCGCGCAAGCGGAAGATGTCGGCGGGCCCCTTGTCGAGCCAACCGAGATCGAAAAATTCGCGGATGCTCTTTTCGCCCAGCCCGTCGATATCCATGGCGACCCGGCTGACGAAATGGATGAGCCTTTGAATCCTTTGCGCGGGGCAGATCAGCCCGCCCGTGCAGCGGACATCGACCTCGCCCTCCTCCGCCACGGCATCCGATCCGCAGCGCGGGCATTCGTGCGGAAAATCATAGAAATCGCGCGCCTCGTCCCGCGAGAGATTATCGACAACCTGCGGGATAACGTCGCCCGCGCGCTGGACGACGACCCGATCGCCGGGACGGACACCGAGCCGCTCGATCTCGTCGCGATTGTGCAGCGTGACGTTCGACACGACGACGCCGCCCACCGTAACAGGCTTCAGCCGTCCGACCGGCGTCAGCTTGCCCGTCCGGCCGACCTGGATGTCGATGGCCTCAAGAACCGTTTCGGCGCGCTCGGCGGGGAATTTGTGCGCAAGCGCCCAGCGCGGAGCCTTGGCGACGAAGCCGAGCCGCGCCTGCCAGTCCAGCCGGTCCACTTTGTAGACAACGCCGTCGATATCATAGGGCAGGTCTGCGCGAAGCCGTTCGATCTCGCGATACTGGCCGAGCATTGCGTCCAGCGTTTCCAGCGGTTTGAGATGCACCGACACCGGGATGCCCCAGCTCCGAATCTCTTCCATGACGGCCATCTGCGTGTCGCCGGGCACGGCGCTCGCCACGCCCCAGCCATGGGCGAGAAAATTCAGCTTCCGGCTTTCCGTGATCGCCGGATCGATCTGGCGCAGCGATCCGGCGGCCGCGTTGCGCGGATTGGCGTAGATTTTCTCGTCCGCTTCTTCCTGGCGCGCGTTCAGATCGGCGAAGGCCTGTTTCGACATATAGACCTCGCCGCGAATCTCGAAAATATCGGGAGCATGGGTGGGCAGTTCTTCCGGGATATCGCCAATCGTCCGGGCATTGGCGGTCACATCCTCGCCCACCTGTCCATCGCCGCGCGTCGCCGCCTGCACCAGCTTGCGATCCTCATAGCGGATGGAGAGCGACAGCCCGTCGATCTTGTCCTCCGCCGTCATCGCGACGGGCGCGTCTTCGGCAAGGTTCAGGTAGCGGCAGATGCGGGCGAGGAACTCGGCGATATCCTCATCAGCGAAACCATTGTCGAGCGAATAGAGCCGCTGTTCATGCGCAACTTTCGAGAGCGGTGAATGCGCGATGGCCGCGCCGATCTGTTTTGACGGGCTGTCCTCGCGCACGAGATGCGGGAACTGCGCCTCCAGTTCCGCATTGCGACGGATCAGCGCGTCATAATCGGCGTCCGAAATTTCCGGCGAGTCTTCCGCATGGTACAGCCGGTTATGCCTGGCGACCTTCTTCGCCAGCCGCATCAGCTCATTGGCGGCATCGGCTTCGGAGAAGCTCGAAATATCGGGCATCATTCCGCCTCCTCTGAAGAGGAGGGGGCTTTTATGCCATCGACACGCTCAGCATTGGCGCACGCGATCATACGCCCTCCAGCAGCCGATCCGCCTGTGCTCGCGCCTCCTCGGTAATCTCCGCGCCCGACAGCATCCGGGCGATTTCTTCGCGGCGCTCCCCATCATCAAGGCGTTGCACGCCCGTGCGCGTCACCAGCCCGTCCGAGCTTTTCGCGATCTGCCACTGATGGCCGGCGCGCGCGGCAACCTGCGGGCTGTGGGTGACGACGAGCAATTGCGCGCCTTGGGCGAGCCGGGACAATCGTTCGCCGATCGCGCTCGCCACCGCGCCGCCGACGCCGCGGTCGATCTCGTCGAAGATCATCGTCGCCGCGCCGCCCTGTTCGGCCAGCGCCACTTTCAACGCGAGGATGAAGCGGGAAAGTTCGCCGCCCGATGCAATCTTGGCGAGCGGGCCGAAAGGCGCGCCGGGGTTGGTTGAAATCTCGAAAGCGACGCGGTCTTGCCCGCTTGCGGTCCATTGCGCGTCATCCAACGTCTCGACGGCTGTGTGGAACTTGGCAGCGTCCAGTTTGAGCGGGGCGAGTTCTCCGGCGACTGCCTTGTCGAGCGCCTTGGCTGCGGCGGTGCGTTTCTTGCTCACCGCATCCGCCTTGACGACATAGGCCGCCCGCTTGGCCGCTACATCGGCCTCCAGCGCGGCAAGATGCGCGCCGCCAGCTTCAATCCGTTCCAGCTTCGCCGCCATCTCTTCGGTCAGAGCGGGCAACGCATCCGGATCCACCCTATGCTTGCGGGCGAGGGCACGGATGTCGAAGAGCCGCGTTTCCGCTTCATCAAGCCGGGCGGGATCGAAGGCAAGGATATGGGACGCTTCGGCGAGCTTTTCTTCGGCCAGATCCGCTTCGATCAGGGCGCGGTCCAGCGCGGCCAGCGCCTCCCCCAGCACTTCATGTTCGCCGGCAATGCGGTCGGCGCGGCGCGCGGCCTGCCGCAATTTGGCGAGCCCGCCGTCCGACCCGTCGAGCAGTTCCGCAATCTCGGTGAGATCGTCCGCGATCCGATCACCCTTCTGCATCTTCGCCCGGGCCTCGGCGAGCGTGTCCTCTTCGCCCGCTTCGGGAGCAAGCGACCTCAGCTCTTTCACCGCATGATCGAGAAAATCCCGATCCCGCTCGGCTTCCTCAACCTCGGCACGCGCCTCGGCAAGTTGATCCTCTGCCGCGCGCCACGCATCCCAGGCCCTGGCCAATCCGTCGAGGTCGATATCACCAAAGCTGTCCAGCAGCGCGCGGTGCCCCTTGGCATTGAGCAATCCGCGATCGTCATGCTGGCCGTGTATCTCAACAAGCAATCCGCCAATCTCTCGCAAAAGCGCCGCGGAAACCGGCTGATCGTTGACGCTGGCCCGGCTGCCCCCATCGGCCTTGACGATACGGCGCACGATAAGCGGCTCGCCCGGTTCGGCATCCAGTCCGCTCTCGGTGAGCAGAAGCCCAACGGGATGGCTGGCGGGAAGATCGAAGGTTGCACTGACAACAGCACGTTCCGCGCCCTGACGCACCAGTCCGCTATCGGCGCGCACGCCCAGCGCCAAGCCTAGCGCGTCGAGAAGAATGGATTTACCGGCACCTGTCTCGCCGGTCAAAGCTCCAAGCCCGTCCGAGAAAGACAGGTCCAGCGCCTCGATCAGCACCACATCGCGAATGGAAAGGCCGGTCAGCATGTCCGGCTTTTAGCCGAATTGACGCGCGAAACCAGCTCTGGAATCCCCAACGACGGTAAATCGCTGACCTTAATCGGTGCCGGTTGCCTGCACGCCGCCATGACGCCGCATCAGCTCATAAGCACGGGTGTACCAGCGCGATTCGGGATAGTTGTTCCCGAGCACTGCCGCCGAACGCCGTGCTTCCTCGACTATGCCGAGCGCCAGATAGCTCTCGGTCAGCCGCATCAGCGCTTCGGGCGCATGGGTCGTCGTATCGTAGCTGTCGACAACATTGCGGAACCGGACCGTGGCGGCCAGCCATTGGCGGCGACGCTGATAGAAGCGGCCGATTTCCATTTCCTTGCCCGCCAGATGGTCATTGACCAGATCAAGCTTCAGACGCGCATCAGCCGCATAAACGCTTTCCGGATAGCGGCGAACGACCTCGTTCAGAGCGACCTGCGCCTGGCGCGTGACCGACTGGTCCCGCGTTACATCCGACATCTGCTCATAATAGCTGATCGCGATGAGATAATAGGCATAGGGCGCATCGCGATTGCCCGGATGGATCGAGATGAAGCGCCGCGCGGAGGAAATCGCCTCCGGATATTCGCGCGCAAGATAAAAGCTGAAGGCGCCCATCAGCTGGGCGCGACGCGCCCAGGGCGAATAGGGGTGCTGGCGCTCGACTTCGGAGAAGATCGCCGCGGCCAGGGCGTATTGGTTCCTGTCCAGCCTGTCCTTCGCCAGATTGTACAGGGTGTTGACGTCGCGCGCGACATATTGCGTGTCGGCACGGGTTTGGGCACTCGGACCGGCGCACGAAGCAAGCGGAACGAAAGCGGCAGCGGCTAACAACAGTGCTGCGGGGCTGGACTGGATACGCATTCCACAGCCTCTAGCGCAGCCAATCGCAGACGCCAAGGGAGCAGATTCTTCTGTTGCGGAGAGGGTTCCGAACGGCAGTTGTTCGGCTATAGCCGGACCGATGTTACGCGTGTTGACCCTTGCGACCCTGTTTCCCGATGCTTCGCGGCCGACTTTCGGCGGCTTTGTCGAGCGGCAGACGCTGGGGCTGGCGACACGGGCCGATGTCCAGCTTGAGGTAGTGGCGCCGATCGGCATGCCGCCATGGCCGCTCAACCGACATTCCCATTATCGGCGCTTCGCCGAAATACCCGAAACCGAAGTGTGGAAAGACATAATCGTCCACCGACCGAAATTTCGGCTCGTCCCGCGCGTGGGCGGTCCGATGGCGCCGGCGGCGATCGCGAAAGCCCTGCTCCCCCTCCTCCACAAGATTCGCGAACGTTTTGCGTTCGATATTATCGATGCGGAATTTTTCTATCCGGACGGCCCCGCTGCCATGCGTCTTGCCGAAGCACTGAACCTGCCCTTCTCCGTCAAAGCGCGGGGCGCGGACATCCACTATTGGGGCAAGAGGGCGGGATGTGCGTCGCAGGTTCTCCAGGCCGGAAAGCGGGCCGGCGGCCTTCTCGCCGTCAGCGAGGCGATCAAGCGGGACATGACAGCGCTTGGCATGGCGGCGGACACTATCACCGTCCATTACACAGGAATCGACAAGGATCGCTTCCACCCGGTCGACCGGGCTGCAGCGAAGGAGGCCTTGGGTATCTCCGGACCGCTTATCGTAACGACAGGGGCCTTGATTCCGCGCAAGGGCCAGGCGCTGGTCATCGAAGCGCTGAGACAGATTCCCGATGCGAACCTCTGGTGTATCGGCGAAGGGGCCAACCGGCCCGCGCTGGAAAAACTGGCACGGGATCTCGGCCTGTCGGAACGCGTGCACCTGCCCGGCAACCTGCCGCATGAAGAGGTGGCCGAGATGGTCGCAGCGGCCGATGTGATGGCGCTGCCCTCCGCATCGGAAGGGTTGGCCAATGCCTGGGTCGAGGCGCTTGCCTGCGGAACGCCCATCGTGATCAGCGATGCGGGCGGCGCCGCCGAACTGCTGGACCGGGCCGAAGCGGGCGCGATCGTCGAACGCGATCCATCCGCCATTGCCACCGCGATCCGCTCAATCCTGAGCAATCCACCAAACCAGCAAGCCGTGCGCAGCACTGTCGACAAATTTTCCTGGGAGCGGAACGGCGATGCGCTGTTCCGGCATTTGTCAGGCCTGGTCGAGCGGCAATAAAGCGGCAGCGATCCAGCGGCCTTCATTCCGCAACAGCCCCCAACTGCGCGCCGCCGCGCGGCTGTCCATTGCCTCGACGCCGATATTGCGCTCTTCGACGGCGGCCACAAAAGCCGGCGCCGGGCGGCGCAGATGCGCGCCGGTCCCGAGCAACAGAAATTCCGGAAATGGCTCGATGGCCAGCAAAGGCTCCAGCAAGTCAGGATTCAGTGCGTTCCATCCGGGGGCTTCCCAGCCGCGCACCCACTCCGGGGTGAGCCACAGTCCGCCGTCGAATATCTGGTCGTCAACGCGAAACCCGTTACCGGCAAAGCCAGTCAGCAGTGGACCAGAAGCAGGGGTTTCGCGCTGAAGCGCAACCATTAGCGGTCGTACCCCTCCTTATGGATTCTCTGCCCCGAAGGGCTGGTCTCTTCGGGAACGAAAGTATCGGAACCGACCTTGAGCCAGATGAGAACCGGTGAGGCCATGTAGACCGAGCTGTATGTACCCACGAAAACGCCTAGCAACATCGCCACGGTAAAGCCGAACAGCACGTCCGGACCGACGAAAACCAGGACCACAAGCGCTATAGCCATGGTCAAGCTGGTCATCACCGTGCGGGCGAGTGTCTCGTTGACCGAAAGATCGAGCAACGGAACAATCTCCATCTTGCGATATTTGCGGAGGTTTTCACGAATCCGGTCATAGACGACGATCGTGTCGTTCAATGAATAGCCGATGATCGTCAGCAGAGCCGCGACGATATTGAGATTGAATTCGAGCTGGGTGAGCGCAAAAAAGCCGAAGGTAAGCGCAACATCGTGAAACAGCGCAAACAGCGCGCCGACCCCGAACTGCCACTCGAAGCGCAACCAGATATAGAGCGAAATCGCCAGCATAGCGAGGCCAAGCGCCAATGCGCCGGCCCGAAACAGTTCGCCCGAAACCTTGCCCGAGACGGAATCGACCGAATCGATCCGCGCGCCTGCATGCTCGCCTTCGATCATCTGGGTAACGCGTGTGGAAACAGCGCTTGCCAGTTCCGGGTCATCGTCAACCCCCTCGGTAACCCGCATCCGGATCGATACCTGATTCTCGTCGCCGAAACGCTGTATCGAAGCTCCTTCCACGCCAAGAGCATCGATATCTTCGCGCAACTCGGCAATGGGAGCCACGTCATCCTCGGTAAACGTCACCTGGATCATCTGGCCACCGGCAAAATCGACGCCGAAATTCAACCCCCGTGTGACCGTGAGCGCAATCGAGGCGACAGTCAGAATGATCGACAAGATGATCGCGACGTTCCGCCATTTGAGGAACCTGATATTCGTGTCGTCCGGAACAAGCTTGAGAAGACGCATCATATGTTCAGCTCCGTCGGGCGCTTATTCTTTATCCAGACCGAAACCATCATGCGCGTCACGGTTACGGCCGTGAAGACCGAAGTGACGATGCCGAGCACCAGCACAACCGCAAAACCGCGCACGGGGCCCGAGCCGAAGGAGAACATCAGCACGCCGCCGATAAAATTGGTGATGTTCGCGTCGAAAATCGCCCGGCTGGCTTCCTTATAGCCGGTCTGGACAGCATCGATAACCTTGCGGCCGCGCCTCTGTTCCTCGCGTATTCGTTCGTTGATTAGCACATTGGCATCCACAGCGGCGCCCACGGTGAGCACGAAGCCTGCGATTCCCGGCAAAGTCAGCGTCGCATCGAGCAACGCCATGATCGCAAGGATCAGGAAAAGGTTCAGGCCAAGCGCGACATTCGCATAGATACCGAAACGTCCATAGGTGACGATCATGAACGTCATCACCGCGATGGTGGCGATCATACCGGCAAGCCCGCCCCAGCGGATCGAGTCCCCGCCGAGCTCCGGACCAACGGTGCGGTTTTCGATAACGGCAAGTTCGATCGGCAAGCGGCCCGACCGCAGGGCGATGGCGAGCTCGTTGGCGGACTGCACCGAGAAGCTCCCGCTGATCTGCGCATTGCCGCCCAGGATGGGCTCGTTGATATTGGGCGCCGAAAGCACTTCGCCGTCGAGCAGGATCGCGAAAGGCCGACCGACATTTTCCTGGGTCACACGCCCGAATTCGCGTCCGCCGGTTCCGTCGAAAGTAAGATTGACCGTTACCTGACCAGTGCGCTGGTCGAATCCCTGTTGCGCATTCACGAGCTGATCGCCCGACACCATTACGCGCCGCTGGACGATGACGCAGCCCGTGCCATCGGCCGGATTGGCATAGGGCATGGCCTCGCTGCCGATGGGCGCCTGGCAAGCCAGCGCCATATTCGGATCGGCTTCATAATTGACCAGCCGAAACTCCAGCGATGCCGTACGCCCGAGCAGGGCCATCAGCGATTCCGGACTATCGAGACCCGGCACCTGCACGACGATACGTTCGGTGCCCTGCCGGATAATTGTCGGCTCGCGCGTACCGAGCTCGTCAATTCGCGTCCGTACGACCTCGGTAGCGGTGTTAACCGCGATATCTATCGCTTCGGCATTGCCGGCTTCGGTCGGCGTTACGACGATCTGCAACGAATCCTCGTTCTCGACGCTGAAATCGCGCTGACCGGTGAATCCAACAGGCTGGGTCAAAGCCCGCACACGCTCCATCGCATCATCAAGCTGCGCCTCGTCCCGCACCGTAAAAGTTACGGCTCCGCCGCGGCGCGACAGACTTCCGATTTCTATGGTCGGACCGTCATCCTCCATCGCATCTTCAATCCGGTCGGACAAAGTCTGGAGGCGCTGTTCCTGGAACTCTTCGGTTTGCGCCTCGAGCAGGATGTGTACACCACCAGAAAGATCCAGGCCCAGATTGATCGAAGGCTGCGGCAGGAACTCGGGGATATAGGCGCGCTGCTCCTCGGTGAGGAGACTGGGAATCGAGAGCAGGACGCCAATGACGAGCATCGCCGTAAGCATCCAGACCTTCCAGGGCGGAAAATCGTTCATGACGTGCTGTCTGTCCTAGTCGTTCGCTGCGGGAGCATGGGGATTGCGGACGTCGGAGAGCGTGCCCTTGAGCGCGGTCACCTTCTGTCCGCCGCCAAGATCGATTTCAATCTCTTCGTCATTCACCTTGGTAACCTTGCCGAGCAGACCGCCGCCGGTCACCACCCGGTCACCTTTTTTTACCGCAGCGATCATCTCGCGATGTTCTTTCATCCGCTTCTGCTGCGGACGGATCAGCAGGAACCAGAAGATCACGAAGATAAGGATCAGAGGCACAAGCTGGATAATGAAGGAGCCGGCGCCTCCGGATGGAGCGGCAGCGGCGAGAATAGGAGTGGCGGACATGGATGGAACCTGTAAGCTGGTTAGCGGGGCCTCTACAACAAATGCCCCTGTTCAGAGGCGCGCCTCTATCACCTAAGGTGCGTTTCGCGCAACTTCCATGCGCAGCCTGCACATTTATTTGCATACCGGCCTGTGTCGGTTAGCAGGAGCGCACAGAAAACTAAGGAGAGGACATGCCATGATTATCGTCGAAGGCTGGGTTCGGATGGAAGCCGGCGAGTTGGACAGGCTCCGTGATGCTGCTGTCACCATGTTGGAGGAAACGCGCAAGGAAGACGGGTGTATCAGCTATGCATTCGCCCGGGCCATCGAAGAACAGGATGTCATGCGGATCGCGGAAGTTTGGGAAAGTCAGGAGGCACTTACCGCGCATATGCAGACGCCGCATATGGCAGCCTTTAATCAAGCGCTGGGCGGTGCAAAAATTCTCGGCGTCAGCGTCAAGAGTTATCCGGCGGAGTCCTGTCAGACGCTGATGGGCGAATAGCGCGCGCAGACTGTTGCAACCATCGTCGGACAACGGTAAACGCGCCCCCTTGGTCGGGGCGTAGCGCAGCCTGGTAGCGCATCATACTGGGGGTGTGGAGGTCGCTGGTTCGAATCCAGTCGCCCCGACCAGTCACTTCCACCGAAATTACAGCGATTGAGGCGCACACTGGGCCATGCAACCGTCGCGGTGTGCAGCCCTGACGAATATTTTGCTGTCCTATAGTTCTCCATATAGGTTATTTTTGTACGCTTCTGTTTACCAAGGAGATGCATATGTCTGTGTTTACAGCCTTACTCGGCCCGCTCTCGACCGTTATCGATCGCGTTTTGCCCGATCGCGAGGCGCGGGATCGCGCCAAGCTGGAACTGCTGAAACTGGAAGGCACACAGGCGGCCGAAGGTATCCGCGCCCAATTGTCGGCGATCATCGCAGAGGCCCAATCGCCCGACCCATGGACCAGCCGGGCCCGGCCGAGTTTTCTCTACGTGATGTATGTAATGCTGCTCTGGGCGCTGCCCATGGGGCTGTTGGCAGCCTTTCGTCCTGATGCAGCCCAGGACATCGCGGCCGGCATGAACGCCTATCTCCAGGGCATACCCGAACCGCTCTATGCGCTCTTTGGCACGGGCTATCTGGGTTATACGGCGGCGCGCCAATGGGGGAAGGTCAAAGGCGTGGAATAAGATTCCCCCGCTTCCCGGAGAATTGGGGCGGCGCAATCCGGTGCGATCGCGGTAAAGCACCCTTGGGTGTAACCGCCTTCGCTATCCGGACGAACCAGCTTAGCCTCGATACTCAAGGGAGAGAATAATGCCTGACACGACCGAGAAGCGAAGCCTGGCCTCGATGCTGGCGGTTGCCGGCGGCCTCGCACTTGCCGCGCCGGCACTACAAGCCTGCTCATGTGCAGCCGGTTGCTGCGCAGCCGTTGCGGAAGCCGGTTCCGGCTGCTGCGCCGCCACCGGCGATGCCCATGACGGCGGCTGTTGCGCAGCCGCAGCGGAGCGCGGTTGTGCCGCGGCCGCCGAAGCAGTGGCCGAAGGCTGTTGCGCCGCGCACTGACCGACGATCCTGAAACGACGCTATTTGCTCTGACTGAGCAGATGGCGTCGCAGGGTGTTTCGCTCGTTCCCCGGGTTGTTCCGCTGGATACCGATTTTCGGCAATGGACACACTATCCCGAAAAGGATGCTGTCAGCCCGACCACCGGCGCGCGCTGGTTCTACCATGCCCACCCGCCTGAGCTGCGGGCATCCGGAGAACATGGCCATTTCCACCTGTTTCTGCCGCTCGATGCATTTGCAGGTATCGAACCGCGCGCCACGCCCGAACCGAAAAACGAAAAGGGTAAAAGCCCGGCCAGGGTCGTCCACTTTATCGCTCTGTCCTGCAACCTTGAGGGTATACCCACGCATTGGTTCACGACAAATCGCTGGGTCACCAACGAATATTTCATGGCCGCGGATGCGATAATCGAGCGGCTTGAAGGATTCGACGTTCGCGACGCCAATGCCGATCCGCTCGTCAATGGCTGGCTGACCGCCGCCGTCACCGCCTTCCGGCGGCAAATCGGGGAGTTGATCTGCCAGCGCGACGCGGCGCTCGCCGACAGGTCTCTGGACGACCGGGATTTGGAAATACTCTCGACCGGCGCTTTCGAAATCTGATCGTTGAAGCGGTCAGGCAGCCTTGCTGAACGTATCCATGGTTTCGCGCAGTTTGGTCGAAAGCGTGCCGCGCTTATAGGGCTTGGGCAAGATGGGGAATTCGCTGCCCTCTCCCCGGGCCGCCGCTTCGCTGTATCCGGTAGCGAGCAGGATCGGCAATGTCGGTTTCTGACAGCGGACTTTGGCCGCCAGATCCAGCCCGCTCAGCCCCGGCATAACGATGTCGGAAAAGACGATGTCGAAACCGCTCGGCTCGTCATCAAGGGCAATCAGCGCTTCTTCACCGCATTTTGCATGAACCACTTCACAGCCCATATCTTCAAGCAGCGATTGCGCAAAAACGGCAACCGTCCGGCTATCTTCGACCAGTAGCACCCTCGTGCCCCGCGGCACGTCAAGGTCTGCGCCCTTATCCTCGCGACCGGTGCTGCTTGCCAGTTCGGCTTCCGCGCGCGGAAGATGCAGGCTCAGCGTCGTACCCCGGCCCACTTCGCTCCTGATTTCCAGTCGCCCGCCCGATTGCGCTGCAAAGCCGTATGCCTGCGATAGGCCCAGACCGGTGCCTTCGCCGGGGCCCTTTGTCGTGAAGAAGGGCTCAAAGACATGGTCCAGTATTTCGGGTGCAATCCCGACCCCGGTATCTGAAATAGACAGGCAGACTTCCTCGCCGTTCGGGCCGCCGACATTTTGCGTAGCCAAAGTCAGCGTACCAGCCCCTTCCATCGCAAAGCGCGCGTTGATCGCGGCGTTGAGGATGAGGTTTTCCAGCTGTGTCGGGTCGGCACGAACGGGCCAGAGATCCGCCCCCGGCATCTTGAGAATACTGACCTCACCGCCGAGGGTTCGTTTCAGTAGCTCTGTCATATCGAGAATCACGGCATTCAGGTCGACCCGCTTGGGCTGAAGCGGCTGGCGCCGGGCAAAAGACAAGAGCTGGCCGGTGAGCTCAGACGCGCGATCCGCCGTTTCGACGATCGCGTTTATGTGCCGCGCCTTGGCTTCGTCGGAAAGCGTCTGATTTTTCAGAAGCTCGGCCGATCCGCGGACCACAGTCAGCAGATTATTGAAGTCGTGCGCGATCCCGCCCGTCAATTCGCCCAACGAGCGCAGTTTCTCGGACTGGTTGAGCGCTTCTTCGGTCGCCGCCAGATGGCGCCTTGCTTCATATTGCTCGGTGATGTCGCGGGTGATTTTTCCGAAACCGATAATGGAGCCACCCTCGTCATGGATGGCCTGAACATGGCTCTCCGCCCGGAAACGCTCGCCATCGCGCCGTACACGCCAGCCTTCTTCGAAATACCGCCCGGCGATGCGGGCCTGTTCCAGAATCTGGTCCGGCATGCCGCGTTCGCGTTCCGCTTCGGTATGAAAGACGGACATATGCTGGCCGATCGCTTCTTCCGCCGTATAACCGATGATCCGTTCAGCGCCGGCATTCCAGTTTGTGATATAGCCTTCGGGACTAAGCATGAAGATCGCATGATCGTGCAGTCCCTGAATCAGGGTCTGAAATGCTTCCTCGCTCGCGTGTAGAGCACGAGCTGCGTCATGCTGCCTGGTTTCATCGTAGACGATGCCGACATAGCCGACATGGTCACCGGCAGAATCCACTTTCTTCACGATACTGATCCGGGTCCATGCTTCGGAACCATCCCAGCGCTCTCGCAGTCCGACCGAATCCAACCGCCCTTCGCGCGCAGCGGTTTTCAGATTTTCCCAATAGAGGCCGGATTCCCGATCTTCGGCCGTATAGAATTTCTCGAGCGGATAGCCGACAACTTCGTCGACAGGTGCAACCTGATAACTGCGGGAAATCGGCGTCCAAGCCGTACACACGCCGTCGAGATCCAGAGCAAATATCGCGAAATCGCTGATCTCACCCAGCAGTTCGCTCACCTGCGGATCGTCTATCAAGGCCATTCTGGATGCTTGTGCCGCGCTCATGAGGATTGCGTAACGGCGAATGGTTACCAGCATCTTAAGACATAGCGAACTTGCGAGATGCCAAAGGCATCATATATTCCGCTTCATGGACGATAAACGAAGCAGCGCGCCGTGGCACGGCACAACCATTCTCGCAGTTCGCGACGACAACAAAGTCGTGATTGCAGGTGACGGTCAGGTCTCGATGGGACAGACCGTTATGAAGCCCAACGCAAAAAAAGTTCGCCGCCTCGGCGATGGCAAGGTAATTGGTGGCTTTGCGGGGGCAACAGCCGATGCCTTTACGCTCTTCGAGCGGCTGGAAGGCAAGCTGGAACGGCATCACGGCCAGCTCATGCGGGCAGCTGTCGAACTCGCCAAGGATTGGCGGACAGACAAATACCTCCGCAATCTCGAGGCTATGATGATCGTCGCCGACAAGGAAATCACGCTGATCCTGACCGGCAATGGCGACGTGCTCGAGCCAGCCGACGGTTTTGCGGCAATCGGATCGGGCGGCAATTTCGCACTGGCCGGAGCCCGGGCGCTCATGGATTATGAGCAGGACGCCGAGAAGATCGCGCGCCGGGCGATGGCCATAGCCGCCGAACTTTGCGTCTATACGAACGATCAGTTGACGATCGAGACGATCGAGAGCGACTGAATTTCCGCATATACCCCGCCAGACAAACCCGAAAGCATATATCCGAATGAATGACGCCCTCACCCCGAAAGCCATTGTGGCTGCGCTCGATGAGCATATCATCGGACAAAAGGAGGCCAAGCGTGCAGTCGCCGTCGCGCTCCGCAACCGATGGCGGCGCCAGCGGCTTCCTGAGGAATTGCGTAACGAAGTCACGCCGAAAAACATTCTGATGATCGGCCCCACGGGCTGCGGCAAAACCGAAATCAGCCGGCGGCTCGCGAAGCTGGCGGACGCGCCCTTTGTCAAAATCGAGGCGACCAAATTTACGGAGGTCGGCTATGTCGGCCGCGACGTAGAACAGATCGCCCGCGATCTCGTCGAGGATGCAGTGCGCCTCGAAAAGGACCGGCGAAGAGAGGCTGTCCGCGAAGATGCAAGCAAGGCGGCTATGGACCGCCTTCTGGACGCGCTTACCGGCAAAGGCGCGAGCGACGCGACCCGGGAGAGCTTTCGCCAGCGGGTCATGGACAATCACATGAACGACACAGAGGTTGAGATCGAGGTCGAGGACACGCCGAACATGCCGATGGATATCCCCGGCATGGGTGGTCAGGTCGGGATGATCAACCTGTCGGACATGATGGGAAAGGCGTTTGGCCAGCAAGCCAAGAAACGCCGGAAAATGCGGGTTGCCGATGCCTGGGACAAGCTGGTCGAGGAAGAATCGGAAAAGCGCCTCGACCAGGATGACGTCGCCCGGGTCGCACTCGCCAATGCGGAGGCCAACGGTATCGTCTTTCTCGATGAGATAGATAAAATCGCCGTATCGGATGTTCGGGGCGGCTCGGTGAGCCGCGAAGGCGTACAGCGCGATCTGCTGCCGCTTATCGAGGGCACAACCGTTGCGACAAAATATGGCCCGATGAAAACCGACCATATCCTGTTCATCGCATCAGGTGCCTTCCATGTGGCCAAGCCAAGCGACATGCTTCCCGAGCTTCAAGGCCGCCTCCCGATCCGCGTCGAGCTTCGCGCCCTGACCGAAGAGGATTTCGTTCGCATCTTGACCGAAACCAAGGCCAACCTGCCCGACCAGTATCAGGCGCTGATCGGCACGGAAGGCGTCGAGATCGAATTTTCCACAGAGGCCATCGCCCAGGTCGCCAAAATTGCTGCGGAAGTGAACAGCCAGGTCGAGAATATCGGTGCGCGGCGTCTGCAGACGGTTATGGAGAAGCTTGTCGAAGAGATCAGCTTCGCCGCCGGATCGGAAGAACGCGAAGAGGGCGCGGACACACTCGTGATCGACGCCGCCTATGTAGACAAACAGCTGGCAGCCGTTGCGCGCGATACGGACTTGAGCAAATATGTCCTATAGTCGGTGCCGGGCCGAATGTGGCTAGCAGCTGGTTATCGGCGTACTGAACAGATAGCGGTCTCCCGGGCCATAATAGACATATTCAATCTCCCCACCGAGATTGATGAGCGAACGTGTTTCCGTATTTCCGCATATGCTCTCAGGGTTCTGGGTCGAAGCGAATTGGCGAAACTGCGCAATCTGAGCTGCGCTGAACTCACGCGATAGTTCGTAACGATACTGGATCCGGCTCCCCTGAACACGGGCAGCCGTCACTGTGGTCAGCTCGTCGATGGAAATCGGAACCTGCGCATTGATCTGCCTTGCCGCTTCAGCAAGCCCGGCCTCCAACCCCGAATTGGCCGGCCCCGCATCGGCGACGGGCGCCGCTGGTTCATCCTTGTCGTCCGCAGCCGATGGGCGGTCAGCCTCTTCGGAAGATTCCGACGATGCGGTGCGAGTTGGCGTCTCCTCAGTACCCCGGTCCAGCAATCGTGGAATCAGCAACACCGCGAGAAACACGACGATCGCCGCAGCCGCTATGATAAGTATGTTTCTGTTCATCCTGCAAATCCCCCACAACGATATATCTCATACTGGTCCCTTGGCGTGCAAGCCCGGTCAGCGACAATCTAAAGATATACTTCGCGATCGCAAAAAACTGTGATCTGGATCGTAACCTCACGGCCCGATATCGCGAATACCCAGCTGCACACTTAATTGGAGCAGAGTCATGCGCGCCATCACTATCGTTCTCGTTTCCGCTGCCGCGACACTTGGTGTTGCAGCCTGCACGCAGCAGGGGAACCCGGCCTCCGAACCGGTCGAACAGGTTGCAAGCGAACCAATGGACCATTCGGGCCCTGCGATCGGCGAAGCCATTCCGGCAAATTTCCTGGTCCGCGACGTGACCGGCGCGGAACGCGGCCTGGACGACCTTGCCGGTGAAAATGGTCTGGTACTGGTCTTTAACCGGTCGGCGGACTGGTGCAGCTATTGCCAGGGGCAGATGGTGGAGCTGCGAGAGATTCAGGGCGACCTGGAACAGCGAGGATATGCGCTGGCAACGCTCAGCTATGATGCCCCCGCGATACTCGCCGATTTCGCCGAACGCGAAGACATCGATTATGCGATGCTATCGGACGAAGGCGCGACGATGATCGACGCGTTCGACCTGCGCGATCCGCAATATGCGGAAGGCAGCTTTGCTTATGGCGTACCCCGGCCCACGATTCTGGTAATCGGCGAGGATGGTATCGTTCAGTCCAAGATGGTCGAAACCGATTATCGCATCCGTCCCGAACCGGCCGATATCGTTGCCGCGGTGGACGCGCTCTAGCTCCTATTCCTAGCTGTGCGGCTTGCGGAAACGGTAAACGACGCGGTCTGTTTGTCCCCGGATTTCGGGAGCGAACACGCTGAGCTGGTGATCATCCTCGGGATTGCGGAGAAAATCGGCTTCACCGTCGAGTACAAAACCCGCTTCCGCCATCATGGCGCGGATGGTCGCTGGATCAATGCGATGCGCACGCTGCGTCTCTGCCGCCGGATCTGACCCCGCAAGTCCGACATGATCGACGATGCCAACGATACCACCAGGCTTCATCCCGGTGTATAGAGTTGCAAGAAATGCAACCGGATCGCTGGAAAGCGGAGTTTCACTTCCGGCCGGAACGAACCAGAAATCGTGAAACACCATGTTGAACAATGCAAAATCAATGCTGTTCGGTTCAAATGCAACCTCATCGATTTCATATTCGAAGGGAACAGCATTGGGGATACGTGTGCCATAGCCCCGGGCATCAAGCCCTTCACGCATCCCAAACTGTTCAACAAGGCCGGGCATGTTATGCGGCATCACAACGCCTTCAGAGCCGACGGCCCGCGCCATCAGTTCAGAATAGTAACCGCCTGCTGCAACGAAATCGAAAACCCGATCGCCTTGCTCCAGCCCAAGGAAATTCAGCAGGCGCGCAGGTTGCCTGGCATTGTCTTGCTCACGATCTTCTGCGGTACGATCCGGGTTAACCAATGCCGCATCAATATCGGCGGGCACAGCCGGAGCGATAGTCGGAATCGCCAACAAAACTGCCGTCCAAACCGTCACCAGATATTTTCGCATTGCCCTGTCCTTATCCTTGGTTTCTGCCATATCCGCCCTTTGCAGGCGCGGCGATTGGGGCGAAACCATGGCACGCCCAGTCGCAATATTCTCAAATTTTCGACCTATGGCGGAGTCGGGTCGTCGAACGCATGTTTCCAGCGGAGCGCATAATGGCCGAAACCTACGAACCAACCAGGCCCTGGATTATCAATATCGGCAAAAAATTGCGCCCGATGGTCGATTCTGTCGTCGCCAGAAATTCGTCAGTTTCCAACGACCCGGTGCTGAATCCGGCCGATTTCCCTTATACGCGGGAGCTGGAAAAGCATTGGGAAACCATCCGCGACGAAGCGCTCGCCATATCCGCGCGGCCTGACCGGGTTCCCGCGCTGGACGAGATTTCTCCTGATCATCAGGGAATCGCGCCGGCCGGCATGTGGCGGTCTTTCTTCCTCTACGGCTATGGCTATCCAGCCGAGGAAAATATCGCGCGCTGCCCGAAAACTGCCGAGATCGTCAGCCGTATTCCCGGCCTCAACAGCGCGTTCTTCTCAATCCTGAAAGCCGGCACGCATATTCCCGATCATCGGGGCGTGACGAAAGGGCTGATCACCTGTCATCTCGGCCTGTCGGTTCCCGAGGAAGGGGATTGCCGGATGCGCGTACACGATCAGGTGGTTCGCTGGGAAAATGGCAAGACGCTGGTGTTCGACGATACCTATCGGCACGAAGTGTGGAACGACACCGATAGCACGCGCGTGATCCTGCTGGTCCAGACGAAACGGCCGACGCGGTTTCCCGGCAATATGATTGGCGGCCTGTTCCTATGGGCGGTCAAGCGTACGCCCTTCGTGAAGGAAGCGCGCGCCAATATCGCCAAATGGGACGAGAACCTCAGCGATCTCGAAGCGGCGCGCAACGCGGACTGATCCCGCTGCGCGCTCGCTCGATCGGACTTGGTTCAGACCGGTGTCAGCCCTGACGCTGAACCGCTCCGCGATGGGCGCCAACACCATTTCTGTTGCGGTTCCGCCGGCGTTTCTGGCCCTGCCCGGCCTTCTGCTCACCGCCACGCTGATTCCGTCCGCCCTTGGACGGCCCGCGGCGATTGCCACCCTGCGATTTGCCGGACTTGCGGGGCGCTGCCTTGGGCAGCTTGGCCGCCTGCGCCATGAAGTCTTCGGGCAAGGGCTGGGGTTTCAGCTTGACTCCGGTCAGCCGTTCAATCTGTTTCAGATAGGAGCGCTCATCATCATTGTTCACATAGCTGATGGCGATGCCGCTTGCGCCCGCACGGGCGGTGCGGCCGATACGGTGGACATATTGTTCCGGCACATTGGGCATGTCGAAATTGATCACATGGCTTACCGCCGGGATATCGATACCGCGCGCGGCGATATCGGTCGCGACGAGATATTTGATGTCGCCGTCGCGGAAGGCGCGCAGCGCCGCTTCGCGCTGGGGTTGGCTCTTGTTGCCATGGATGGCGGCCGCGCCGATGTTCGCTCCGGCGAGGAACCGGACGATACGATCGGCCCCGTGCTTGGTGCGGCTGAAGATCAAAGCGCGTTCGATCTCCTGGTCGCGCAGGGTTAGCGTGAGCAGGCCCTGCTTTTCGGCCTGATTGACGAACGTCATTCGTTGTTCGACGCGTTCAGCTGTCGTCGCCTGTGGTGCCACTGAGACTTTGACGGGATCGCGCAGAAAGCCCTTGGCCAGCTGTTCGATATTTTTCGGCATGGTGGCCGAGAAGAACAGGCTCTGCCGGCGGTGCGGCAGCAGCTTTGCCAGACGTTTCAGATCATGGATAAATCCGAGATCGAGCATCTGATCGGCTTCGTCGAGAACGAAAATTTCGACCTGGTCGAGCTTCAGCGCGCGCTGATCGATAAGATCGAGCAGGCGTCCGGGCGTAGCGACAAGAATGTCGACCCCCTGTTCAAGCTTGCGCTTCTGTTTGCCAACGGGGACGCCGCCGAACACCGTCTCGACGGAAAGCCGCATGAACTTTGCATAGCCGCGAATATTCTCCGCAATCTGGCTGGCAAGTTCGCGGGTCGGCGAAAGGATGAGCATCCGGCAGGCCTTGTGCGGGCTGCGCATCGGATTTTCGGAAAGATAGTGGAGCGAGGGCAGTGAAAAGGCAGCCGTCTTACCCGTGCCAGTCTGCGCGATGCCGCACAGATCGCGGCCTTCCAGCAGCGGCGGGATGGCCTGAATCTGGATCGGCGTCGGCGTGTTGTAATCCTTCGCGGCAAGGGCGCGCTGGATGGGTTCGGCAAGGCCGAGTTGGTTGAATTGTGTCAAAATATATACTCACATGAGCGACGGCGGGCGCACACGATCATTCGGGCGCGCAACCGCATGTCGCGGGTTGCGAAACGACCCGCGTGAAAAGGGAAGCCTCAGGAAAATCTAGCGCGGAGTTATCGGCCGGTCTCGCTACTGTGCGGACGCTCACGCTGCCGATTGTTGGGAGAAGCAGGATATCCGCTTCATGCTGCGCTGCAACGTATATGGGAGCAATTGCGCGAATACGCAAGGTAATTACACAAATGGCAAAAAAGCGATCTCGATCGAGTTAGAATCGATCTGCAGCAATCCCACAGCGAGAGGAATGCCTGTCGCATAGGCATCCCATCTGTGTGCCAAGCAAAGATCGCCCCCAGCCCCTTGATCGTCGGCCCGCGGGAGGCCATGTCCTTTCCATGCTTATTGAAACCGAAACCACGCCCAACCCGGCCACACTGAAATTCCTTCCCGGACAACAGGTCATGTCATCCGGAACGCGCGACTTTGCGGCGCCCGAAGAGGCGGAAGCTTCGCCGCTCGCCGAAGGACTGTTCAATCTCGGCGATGTAGTCGGCGTGTTTTACGGCTCCGATTTCGTTTCAGTGACGGCAGCTCCCGGTGTCGACTGGGCCGGTCTCAAGCCCGATGTCCTGGGCGTATTGCTCGATCATTTTGCCAGCGGCGCGCCATTGTTCAAGGCGGGCAGCGCAGCTGAAATCGCCGTTCCAGCGGAAGATTTCGATGACGATCCCGAAGATGCCGAAATCGTCGCGCAAATTCGTGAACTCATCGACACGCGCGTCCGGCCCGCCGTGGCACGCGACGGCGGTGACATCGTTTATCGCGGGTTCCAGCAAGGCAAGGTTTTCCTGCAGATGCAAGGCGCGTGTTCGGGTTGCCCCTCGTCCACAGCAACGCTGAAACAGGGCATTGAGCAGCTGCTCAAGCATTATGTGCCGGAAGTGACTGAAGTCCGCGCTATCTAAGGGCCGTAAAGGCCAAGGGGAAATTTGATGGGAACGCCGCTTTCCGACGACGCGCTCGATACGATCTTTCGGACAGCGCGAACCTATAACGGCTATCGGGACAAACCGGTGAGCGAAGGTCAGCTCGAAGCGATCTGGGATCTGATGAAGATGGGACCGACCTCGGCCAATATGCTGCCCGCGCGAATGGTCTGGTGCATAAGCGCTGACGCAAAGGCGAAACTTGCCGCACATACAATGCCGGCCAACGGCAAGAAGATTCTTGCCGCACCGACCACTGTGATCATAGCAATGGACACGAATTTTCACGAGCTTCTTCCTGAATTTTTCCCGCACGATCAAACCGCCAAATCCTGGTTCAGCGACGACGCGTTCCGCAAACAAAGCGCCTTTCGGAACAGTTCGCTCCAGGGAGCTTATTTCATCATTGCGGCCCGTGCGATCGGCCTCGACACCGGGCCCATGTCAGGCTTTGACAATGACGCCGTGGACAAGGCTTTCTTCCCGGATCAGCCAGCGGTGAAATCCAACTTCATCTCGACGATCGGCTATGGCGATCCTGAAACAATTTTCGAACGGAGCCCGCGTCCTAGCTTTGCGAGATTCAACACCATTGCCTGAAGCGGCTGACCGCCCATGATGCTCGCAATCGATACCGCGACGGACGCCTGTTCCGTAGCGCTTTTCGATGGCGGCAAGCTGGTGGCGGAGCGGCATGAAATCGTCGGCCGCGGCCATGCCGAAAAATTGATCCCAATGATCGCGGAACTGCCGGGCAAGGGGCGCGCGCAGGGCATAATAGTAGATTGCGGCCCGGGAAGCTTTACAGGATTGCGCGTCGGTCTGTCCGCGGCCCGCGCTCTCGGCCTCGGATGGCAGGCGCAAGTATATGGTTATTCGTCCCTTGCGTTGATGGCGGCAATGGCCTTTTCCGATGCGAATGCACCGGGTAGACTGGCCGTGACGATAGCCGGAGGTCATGGCGAGATGTTCGTTCAGCGCTTTACCAGAAAACCCTTTGCCGAAATCGCGCCGCTGGCTTCGCTCACACCCGATGCAGCGATAGCCGAAATTGAGGAACCGCTGCTGATCGGCAATGCCGCGGCAGAACTTTCGGCCTTGTCAGGCGTCGGAGAAGCAAGGGACATCAGGCCGCGTGCAGCCGAAACGATGTTGCTTCCCAAGGCGTTCAGAGAATTGCCCCCAAGCCCCATCTATGGCCGCGCACCAGATGCCAAGCCGCCGCAATGACGATGGTAGCCCACCCCTATCCTGACTGTCTGGCCAAGGGCGAACTCGACGACCTCATGACCATAATGGAGGATTCTTTCGAACCGCGCTTTGGTGAAGGTTGGTCGCGATCGCAATGCAGCGGTATGCTGGGCGACAGAAACAGCTGGGTTTCGATCACCAGTGAAGAAGGTGAACCGACCGGTTTCGCACTTTCGCGAATGATCGTCGACGAGGCTGAATTGCTGTTGATCGCCGTACGGCCAGCCTACCGTGGCAAGGGCATCGGGGCCGGTCTTTTGCAGCAGGTTTGCGAGACGGCTGCGGCGAAAGGGGCGAAACGCCTCCACTTGGAAGTACGGGACGGCAACGCGGCCGCGAATCTCTATCAAGCCAGCGGATTTCAGACGATCGGTCGAAGAAAGAACTATTATCGCGGCGGAAATGGCGAGCGGTTCGATGCAATTACATTGTCACTTCAACTAGATCGCGAAACTGTATAAAAATCTTCCCCAAATTTGGTTGATTTCTCCATTTTGAACCGACATCTATGATGCGAGTTTTCATAGAAAACCGACCAAAACCAAAAAATGGGATCGCACCGCATGACAGATACAGTCGACATGACCGAAACATTGATAACTCTAACGGCCGACATTGTTTCCGCCCATGTAAGTAACAACAGCGTCGCCGTATCTGATCTGCCGTTGCTTATTCAGAGTGTTCACGGGGCACTTGAAGCTCTGGACGATGCAAATGCACCGGAAGAAAAACCGGAACCAGCCGTTTCAATCCGCTCATCCATCAAGCCCGACTATATCGTCTGCCTGGAGGACGGGAAGAAATTGAAGATGCTCAAGCGCCACCTGATGACGCATTATGGAATGACACCCGACGAGTATCGCCAGAAATGGGGCCTTGCTGCCGATTATCCGATGGTTTCACCCAATTACGCCGAGCAGCGCCGCAAGCTGGCGAAGAAAATCGGCCTCGGTCGCAAGCGCGGCTCCCGCAACAAGGCGAAATAATCGGGTGGCGGCGGAGACAATCCGTCGCCTCTCTCTTTTCAGCCGCGCGGTTATTCTCTAGACCTTCGCCATGAACCGAAAAATCGATATTGAAGCGCTATGTGCGGAAAAAGGCCTGCGTATCACCGAACAGCGCCGTGTGATTGCGCGGGTGCTGTCGGAAGCAGACGATCATCCCGATGTCGAAGCGCTTCATGAGCGCGCCTCTGCTGTCGACAACGGGATTTCGATTGCGACCGTATACAGAACAGTCCGCCTGTTCGAAGAAGCCGGAATTCTCGAAAGGCATGATTTCGGCGACGGCCGGTCGCGCTACGAGGCAGCGGCAGATGATCATCATGACCATCTGATAGACGTTGAATCCGGTAAAGTTATCGAATTTGTTGACGAAGAACTGGAAGAATTACAGCGGCGTATTGCAGAGAAACTCGGCTATAGGCTCGTCGATCATCGCATGGAGCTATATGGCGTATCCCGCGAGCGCGGTAGCTAGGCCAGGCCGTTGCCACGCTTTCTGTTTCGCCTGACATGGCTGGTCGGATTAATCCTGCTCTGCGTCCCGCTTCACCTGCTATGGCGTCTTTTCCGGCTGGAATCCCCGTGGCCACAGCGCTTTCTTGGATGGTGCGGACGCGCCTGCGGCCTGCGCGCCACCATCGTGGGAAAGCGGGCCAAAGGCACGATTCTCTTCGCTTCCAACCATCAGAGCTGGATGGATATTCTGCTCATCGGTGGCGCGACCGGCGCCTCCTTTGTTTCCAAGGAAACTGTCCGCAATTGGCCGATCGCAGGCTGGCTCGCGACTATGGTTGGGACAATTTACATCGCCAACAGCGATCGCCGGGCGGCGGGAGCGCAGGCTGAACGTATCCGCCAGGCACTGACCGCAAGCACATCGGTCGCCTTCTTCCCGGAAGGCAAGCTCGATAACGGAACTTTGCAGCCGTTTCGCCCGGCCCTTTTCGGCGCGGTCATCCCGCCCGTCGACCACATTGCTGTGCAGCCCGTCGCTCTGGACTATGGCGAGCATAGCGAGGACCTGATCTGGCCAAGCGGGACGCACGCGGCAACCAATGCGCGTCAGGTTTTCGCGCGGCGCGGGGTTGAAAATGTCACAATTCACCTGCTCGACCCCATAGAAATCGACGAAAATTCTCACCGCAAAGATGTGGCCGAACAATGCCAATCCGCGATCGCCGACGCGCTCGGACAAAAGATCGACCGCGAACTGGCGTGAGCACGAACGCGCCGGAAAGCTATCCGCCAATCGGCTTTTTCGGCCCCCTCCGGTTTCTCTTCCGCTTTCTGGCCATGCTGGGCCTTCTGCTGCTCTGCCTTCCTCCGCACTATCTCACCAAGTTGTTCGGTTATGTGTCCCATTGGCCATCCCGCTTCCTCTTCGGGATCGCATGGATCTGCAACGTCCGCATCGCAATCGAAGGCGTGCGCCTGAAAGAAGACGTATTCTATGTTTCCAACCATCTGAGCTGGCTGGACATTCCGATAGTTGGGGGTGTTACGCGTGCGGCCTTTGTCGCACAGGACGGCATCGCAAAATGGCCAGTCATCGGCTGGCTGGCGAGCATCAACAACACGGTTTTCGTGTCCCGGACAAACAAGCTCAGCGTCGCAGGTCAGGTCGAGACCCTTCGCGAGGCACTCCACGATCATCAGCCGGTCACGATATTTCCCGAAGGCACGACGACCGATGGAACGAACCTGCTTCCCTTCAAGCCGCCGCTCTTCGCCGTTTTGTCACCGCCTCCCCGCGGTATTCGCATCCAGCCGCTATTTCTCGATTTTTATGGCCTTGGGCCGGAAACGGCGTGGGTTGGCGACGAAAGCGCTCCGCACAATGCATGGCGAATTATGTGCCGACGAGATGTGATTCCCGTGCGCCTCGTGTTTCTCAAACCCTTCGATCCGATGCAGTGCAACGATCGCAAGGAGATTGCGGCAACGGCCCGCGAACAGATTCGGCAGGCGCTCTCCGCTTCTCTTGGCGGCAAGCCTGTCCTATAGGCGCGGCCATGAGTCGAACGAACCGTCGGACCGATCCGAAAAGCTATTTCGTCAAAAGCTTTGGCTGCCAGATGAACGTCTATGATGGCGAGCGCATGGCCGAGCTTCTGGATGCCGAAGGTCTTGCGCCCGTGGATGATGCGGATGCAGCCGATCTCGTCGTGCTCAACACCTGCCATATCCGCGAAAAAGCCGCCGAGAAGGTCTATTCCGATATCGGTCGTTTGCGCCGGGACGATGGCTCAACGCCGATGATTGCCATTGCCGGCTGCGTTGCGCAGGCCGAGGGTGCCGAGATCCCGCGCCGCGCCCGCGAAGTCGATATCGTTGTCGGGCCGCAGGCTTATCACAATTTGCCGACCCTGGTCGCCAAGGCCGCACGCGGTGAAGATGCGCTCGACACGGACATGCCGGTAGCATCCAAATTCGGCGCCTTGCCGAAACGTGCGAAACAGGCACCCAGCGCCTTCCTCACCGTTCAGGAAGGATGCGACAAATTCTGCACCTATTGCGTGGTGCCCTATACCCGCGGCGCGGAAGTATCGCGTCCATGGAAGGCTGTGATCGACGAAGCCAGGGCGCTGGTCGATGCCGGCGCGAAAGAAATCACGCTGCTCGGTCAGAATGTAAATGCCTGGGAAACGGACGATGAAACGGGCAACCGTCAGGGGCTGGATGGCCTCATCCGCGCACTCGACCGGATAGCGGGCCTTGAGCGCATCCGGTACACCACCAGCCATCCCAATGACATGACTGAAGGGCTGATCCGGGCGCATGGCGAAGTCGACGCGCTGATGCCCTATCTCCATCTGCCCGTGCAGTCCGGCAGCGATCCTATTCTGAAAGCCATGAACCGCAGCCATAGCGCGGCCAGCTATCTCGCGATTATCGAGCGGGTCCGCGAAGCGCGGCCGGATATCGCGATCTCGGGCGATTTCATTGTCGGCTTCCCCGGCGAGAGCGACGAAGATTTCGAAGCAACGCTCGATATCGTGCGCGCGACCAACTATGCACAGGCCTTCTCGTTCAAATATAGCGCGCGGCCCGGCACGCCGGCGGCGGAAATGACCGACTGCTTCATCGCGCCGGAACTGGCCGACGAGCGCCTCCAGCGCCTGCAGGCGCTGCTGAACGAACAGCAGATGGCCTTCAACCAGCAGGCGATCGGCAAGCGCACTCGTGTCCTTCTCGAACGCGAGGGCCGCAAAACCGGCCAGCGGATCGGCAAATCGCCCTGGCTGCAATCGGTCCATCTGGATACCGACGAACCGATCGGCACGATGATTGATGTCGACATCCTCTCCGCCGGGCCGAGAAGCCTGGGCGGAGCGATGCCAGCCGAGGAAGCCGCCTGATGCCGAAAAAAGCTGCGCAAAAGCCACGCGAAGATCGCACCCGGCTCGATCTCGAATTCGAGAAACAGGATCTACTGGGCGGGTTGTTCGGGGAATATGACCAGAATCTCGTTGCTATCGAGAACCGACTTGGCGTCTATATCGCCGCGCGCGGCAACCGGCTGACGATCGAGGGCGAAGAGGCCAATGCCGAACGCGCCCGCGAAGTGCTCACCGGTCTCTACAACCGCCTCGCCGAGGGGCAGGAAATCGACGCCGGCGCCGTTGAGGCTGTCATCGCCATGTCCGCCGAGCCCACGCTCGAGGACGTCGTGCGCAAGGACGTCTCAGAACCGCCCAAGGTGATGATCCGGACGCGCAAGAAAACCATCGTTCCGCGTTCGCTCGCCCAGACCCGCTACATGGAAGCCCTGGCGCGCGAAGATGTGATCTTCTCCCTCGGCCCCGCGGGGACCGGAAAAACCTATCTCGCTGTCGCCCAGGCCGTGCACCAACTGATCACCGGCTCCGTCGACCGGCTGATCCTCTCTCGCCCCGCCGTGGAGGCCGGCGAACGGCTCGGCTTCCTGCCCGGCGATATGCGCGAGAAGGTCGATCCCTATCTGCGACCGCTATATGATGCGCTCTACGACATGCTGCCCAGCGACCAGGTCGAACGGCGCATCGCCAGCGGCGAAATCGAAATCGCGCCGATCGCCTTCATGCGCGGACGCACGCTTGCCGATGCTTTTGTGATATTGGACGAAGCGCAAAACACGACGCCCGCTCAAATGAAAATGTTCCTGACGCGTTTCGGCGAAAATAGCCGGATGGTCGTGTGCGGAGACCCGAAACAGGTCGACCTGCCCGGCGAGGGCGTTTCCGGCCTTGCCGATGCGGTTTCGCGGCTCGAAGGCGTAGAGGGTATCGCGACGATACGGTTCGGCGTCGGCGATGTTGTCCGTCATCCGGTCGTGGGGCGGATCGTCGAAGCCTATGAGGGCTCCGGATGATTGCCGTGGCCATTCAGCACGAAGGCCAATGGCCGGGTACGGTGGATTGGGACCTTCTGGCGCTAAAGGCGGTCACCCAGGCAATCCGCCAGACACCACACGGGGATTTGGCGAAAGAGGCCGTGACGCTCGAAATCTCGGTCAAGCTGACCGACAATGACGAGGTCCAGGGCCTGAACGCGGCCTATCGCGACAAGGACAAGCCAACCAACGTTCTCTCCTTCCCCATGGTCCAGCCGGACATGCTTGGCGCGCTCGCGAATAGCGATGACGGGGAAGTGCTGCTCGGCGATATCGTGCTCGCGCTCGGCGTCTGCCAGGCCGAAGCGGAAGAGAAGCGGATATCGGTCGAAGATCATGCGACGCATCTTATTGTCCATGGCATGCTGCATTTGCTAGGCTATGACCATGAGACAGGTGAAGCCGAAGCCGATGCGATGGAAGCCATGGAGCGATCGGCGCTCGCGGCGCTGGGCATCGCAGATCCATATCAACCCGCTGTGACGACGAACGAGGTATAGCAATTAAACTTTATGTCAGACGACTCGCGTAGCACCGCGTCCACCGAACCAAGCGGTGGACGCATATGGAAAGGCCTTCGCAGCCTTATCTTCGGAGAAAATGGCGAGCCGACCCTGCGGGATGAGCTGGAAGCGGCCATTGACGATCATGATGCCGAACCGCTCGACAATGGCGATCTTTCCGCCGTCGAGCGCCAGATGCTCAAACGGCTACTGCATTTCGGCGAGACGACGGCCGACGATGTCTGCGTCCCGAGGGCCGATATTATCGCAATCGAAGAAAAAGAGAGCTTCGACGCGGTTGTGAAAGTCTTCTCGGAAGCCGGCCACAGCCGCCTGCCCGTCTATCGCGAAACGCTCGATGAAGTGATCGGCATGATCCATATCCGCGACATTTTTGCCGTTCTGGCATCCGATCAGCCGCGCCCGGAAACGATCGAAAGCTTCATTCGCGAACCGCGTTATGTCCCTGAATCCATGGGCGTGCTCGACCTGCTGGCGGAGATGCAGCTCACCCGCACCCATATGGCAATCGTGCTGGACGAGTATTCCGGCACCGAAGGCATCGTCACCATCGAGGATATTGTCGAGGAAATCGTCGGCGAGATCGAGGACGAGCATGATCAGGAAGCAAGCGAATTGCTGGTCGAGATGCCGCAGGGACACTGGGATGCGGAAGCCCGGGCCGAGCTGGACGATGTCGCGGAAATTGTCGACGAGCGTCTGGGCGAGATCGAGGAAGATGTGGACACGCTGGGCGGGCTGGCCTTCGTGCTTGCTGGCCGGGTGCCCGCCCAGGGTGATATGCTTGACCATCCAAGCGGTTGGCAGCTTGAGGTGACCGAGGGTGACAGCAAACGCGTTACCCGCCTGAAATTGCATCCGCCCAGCGACGATGATGAACGAGGAAGAGAGCAGAAATGACCCGCAGAAGACTGATCATAATTCTGTTCGCCCTTGTCGTGCTCGGCATCGTTGTCTGGCTTATGATCCGTCCCCATGAGGCCCGCCTCAGCGTAGAAGCCGTGAGCGGGACCACGCCGCAGATCACCACACCGCGCGAAGAGACGCTGCCGACGATCAATGTCGCCGAAGCGGTTGGCTGGGAAGAGGGAGAAATGCCGACCCCCGCCGAAGAACTTGCCGTCAATCTGTTTGCCGACAATCTCGATCACCCCCGCTGGATGCTGACCCTCGAAAATGGCGATGTTCTGGTTGCCGAAACGCGGCAGCCGCCCCGGGAATATCGCGGGATAACCGGCTGGCTCGAACGCCGGTTGATGACCCGCGCCGGGGCGCTTGGCCCCTCGGCCAATCGTATCACTTTGCTGCGCGATGTGGACGGAGACGGGACAGCCGATCAACGGTCCGCCCTGCTGGATGCTGATAACGGCCTGAATTCGCCGTTCGGAATGACGGTTACTGAAGGCTATCTCTATGTCGCGAACACCGACGCGCTGGTGCGTTTTGCGTTCGAACCCGGCCAGACGGAGATCGACGGCGAAGGCGAAGTGATTGTCGAACTGCCCGCCAATGCGCCCAACAGCCATTGGACGAAGAATGTCGTGGCTCATCCCGACAATCCCAACCTGCTTTATGTCGCCGTCGGATCGACCAGCAATATCGGCGAGAATGGCATGGCGGCCGAAGAAAATCGCGCAGCTGTCCTCGAAGTGAATGTCGAGGACCGGGCGTTCCGGATTTTCGCCGCCGGCCTGCGCAACCCGGTCGGGCTGGACTGGGAGCCAACGCGCAACCGCCTGTTCACCGTGGTCAACGAGCGCGACATGCTTGGCGGCGATCTGGTACCCGACTATCTGACCGAGGTCGTATTCGGTGCCCATTTCGGCTGGCCCGGCGTTTACTGGGGCCGCTATCTGGATGAACGAGTGGTGCCAATGACACCGCGCATGCTCGAATATGCGCGGGTTCCCGATTATGCGCTCGGGCCACATACCGCATCGCTCGGACTGGAGTTTGCGGATCGCGCGAGGCTGGGCGAACAGTTCAGCAATGGTGCCTTTATCGGCCAGCATGGATCATGGAACCGCAGGCCGCGTTCCGGTTACAAAGTCGTGTTCGTACCCTTTGTAAATGGGCGCCCCGAAGGCGATATGGTCGATGTGCTGACCGGCTTTCTCAGCGAGGATGGCGAAGCGCGCGGGCGGCCTGTGGGTGTGATGACCGATGCGACAGGCGCGCTTCTGGTGGCTGACGATGTTGGAAACCGGATCTGGCGGGTCAGCAATCCGGCAGCGCGTCTGCAAACGAGCGACGACGAAGGCTAATCTTTGGCGAAAAGCTGATCGCGATTGCGAAAGGCCTTGAATTCCAGTGCATTGTTGCTGGGATCGAGAATGAACATGGTTGCCTGTTCTCCGGGTAGGCCCTCAAAGCGAATATAGGGCGGGATTACCCAGGGAATTTCCGCCTCCTCCAGCCGTACGCGCAGTGCCGCAAAACTATCCCAGTCCAGCACTGCGCCGAAATGCGGCACCGGCACATCATGCCCGTCCACCGGATTGCTGCTCCGCGTACGCCCGCCTTGCTCATCGAGATGCGTGACGATCTGATGCCCGAAAAAATCGAAATCGATCCAGCGATCCGATGACCGCCCCTCCGCGCAGCCGAGAATCTCGCCGTAAAATTTGCGGGCCGCGGCGAGATCGTGAACCGCAAAGGCCAGATGAAACGGAGGAAGTTCGCCCATAGGCGGATCATAGGGCAAGGCGGCCCCGGCTGGAACGCCCTTTTCGATAGCAATTGAAATCATCGCCCGCCCGCGCGATAGCGATGCCATGCGCGCCATGCTCCTTGCTTTTGCCGCCGGTGCGGTCTCGGCCACAGGCTTTGCGCCGCTCGGCCTCTGGCCGCTGACCCTGGCCGCCCTGGCCGTGCTGATGGCGCTGACACTGAATGTCGCGCGGATGCGGGGAGCCTTCGCCATCGGATATGCCTTCGGCTTTGGTCATTTCGGTATCGGGCTGAACTGGATCGCGACATCCTTCACCTATCAGGCGGCCATGCCGCCCTGGCTCGGCTGGATCGCAGTGGCGATCGCGGCGCTCTATCTGTCGCTGTTTCCCGCCCTGGCAACGGCGTCGGCATGGCGGGTTGGCAAGGGCATGCCTGTAACCTTCGTCCTGCTGTTCGCGGCCGCCTGGATCGTCACCGAATATCTGCGTGCCACAATATTGTTCAGCTTCGCCTGGAACCCGCTTGCGGCGATTACCGTCGGCGCGATGGGCAGCGATGGCCTGCTCGCGCCGAGCAGCCGGATCGTCGGATCCTACGGGCTTTCCGGCCTGCTGGTTTTGTTGTCTGGCGCGATATTCCTTATCGTTCGCGAACGCCGGTGGCCGGCGCTCGCCATGCTCGTTTCCATTCCGCTGGCTGTCAGCCTGGCCGGCGCATGGCCTTTCTCCCCTGCTGCTTCGCCTTCCGGTGACAGCGAAGATGATCGCCCCCTGATCCGGGTCATCCAGCCCAATATCGACCAGTCGGAAAAATGGGAGGCGGAATTCGCCGCCCGTAATTTTCAGCGGCTGGTGGAAACCACGGGCGAAACCGGCTCCGCGCCGCTCATGATCTTCTGGCCTGAAGCCGCTGTTCCGGACTTTATCGAAGACGAACCCCTGGCGCGGTTCCGCATAGCGGAACTGCTCGGCCCCGACGACATCCTGCTACTCGGCGCGACCAAATTGATCATCGAGACCGATCCGATCGGCAATCGCCGCGTCGTGGGCGCCCGCAACAGCCTCTATGCGATGAATGCGCAAGGCGAGATGGTCGGGCGCTATGACAAGGCGAATCTCGTGCATTTCGGCGAATATTTGCCGCTGCGGGGCTTTTTCGAAGCTTTGGGCATGTCGCGCCTGGCGCCTGGGGATCTCGATTTCTGGCCGGGGCCGGGGCCACGGACGATCGCCCTGCCCGGCTTTGGCTCGGTCGGCGGACAGATTTGCTATGAAATCAACTTTTCCGGGCAAGTCGTGGACCGCACCAATCGGCCCGACTTCATTTTCAATCCCTCCAACGATGCCTGGTTCGGCACATGGGGCCCGCCCCAGCATCTCGCCCAGGCGAGGCTGCGGGCGATCGAAGAGGGGCTGCCGGTGATTCGCTCAACACCGACCGGCATTTCGGCGGTGATCGACACCAGCGGGCAGGTGACCGAGCATATTCCCTATCGCGAGGCGGGAACGATTGATGCCCGGCTGCCCCGGGCCCAGCCGCCGACCCTTTTTGCCCGATACGGAAACAGCATCCCGCTCTTTTTCGCGCTGCTGTTGGCCGGATTGGCATTTGCACTCATGCGCCGGGCCCGCTAAGAGACATAAAGAATTCTTTATATGTGGACCGGACGTGCCGAATAGGCTTCGCCGGTCCTTCTCTATTTGATCGAGGAAAAGCATGCGCAGCACATATCTCTTCACGTCCGAAAGCGTTTCCGAAGGCCATCCGGACAAGGTTTCGGACCAGGTGTCCGACGCGATTGTCGATCTGATGCTTGCCAAAGATCCCGAGGCGCGAATCGCCTGCGAGACGATGACGACGACCCAGCGCGTCGTTCTGGCCGGGGAAATCCGCTGCAAGCCGATGTACGACCAGCAGTCATGGCCTGAAAATGGTGGCTGGGCGCCCGGCGCACGCGACGAGATCGAGCAGGCGGTGCGCCATACGATCCGCGAAATCGGTTATGAGCAGGACGGCTTCCACTGGGAAACCCTGGAGTTCGAGAACCATCTCCACGGCCAGTCGACGGAAATCGCGCAGGGCGTCGATGCCGGCGAAGAGGGCAGCAACAAGGACGAAGGCGCGGGCGACCAGGGCATCATGTTTGGTTTTGCCTGCGATGAAACGCCGGACCTGATGCCGGCGACGCTGGACTATTCCCACAAGATCCTCGAGCGCATGGCCGCCGACCGCAAAAGCGGCGCCGCGCCGTTCCTCGAGCCCGACAGCAAGAGCCAGGTGACGCTGCGGTTCGAGAATGGCAAGCCGGTCGCCTGCACGGCGATCGTCGTCTCGACCCAGCATGCCAAGGGCTATCATACAGGCGAGAAGGAGGCAGAGCTCAAGGCCTATGTCAAAGACGCCGTTGCAAAGGTTATCCCGGCCGAACTTCTGTCCGATCAGACCGTTTATCATATCAACCCGACCGGCGCGTTCGAAATCGGCGGCCCGGACGGCGATGCGGGGCTTACCGGCCGCAAGATCATCGTCGACACCTATGGCGGCGCAGCACCGCATGGCGGCGGTGCATTCAGCGGCAAGGATCCGACGAAAGTCGATCGCTCTGCCGCCTATATCACCCGCTATCTGGCGAAGAACATCGTCGCAGCCGGCCTTGCCAAGCGCTGCACGATCCAGCTTGCCTATGCGATCGGCGTTTCCGAGCCGCTCTCCCTCTATGTCGACACGCATGGCACAGGCACCGTCGACGATGCCGCCATCGAAAAGGCCATAATGAGCATAGAGACCCTGCGTGGACTAACCCCGCGTGGCATTCGCGAGCATCTGGGTCTCAACAAGCCGATCTACAAGAAATCCGCAGCCTATGGCCATTTCGGCCGCAAGGTCGAGGGTGACAGCTTCCCTTGGGAGAAAACCGATCTGGTCGATGCACTGAAGGCGGCAGTCTAAGGAAGCCGCCCTCTACCCTCAGATATCGAATATCACCGGATAGTGGTCGCTGAGCACAAGGCTGTCGACCACCGTCCCGGTGAAGGCGGCCGCGGTTCTGACCATATAATCCAGCTTCTTTTTCGATTTCCAGCGCGTCGGCTTGTCCGGCGGGCAGAGATTGCCGAACGGCGGTGCCCAGGGCGGCTCGCGATTATAGTCACCGGCTGCGACGAAGGCGTTGCCGCCGCCGACTGCAGCCTGGATATTGGTGACAAGGCCCGGGGCATCCGCCCCTCCCCCACTCTTCGCGTGCAATGAGAACATATCCTGCCCGGCCATCCGGACGCCGATAGCCGGGCGGCCATTGGCAGCGCCGGGCGCGGCGTACCAGAAGCCGGCGGGAAGCACCGTCGTCAACACCGCGATATTGACCCGGTTTCCACCGCCCCCGGTTTGCGCCCACAAGATGTAATAGGTGGTCTTGCCCGGCGTCCATGTATTGAAACTCCAGACCAGCCCGGCCGGCGGCGCGGCCAGCCATCCGGGCTGTGGCGGTGGCGGCGCATAAGGAGCGGCGATCGGGGGAAGCGGCCCGGCCTCCTGCAGGCACAGAATATCGGCCTTGGCCTGAGTAAGCAGCGGCTGTATCCCGTTATGCCATTTACTCTTCTGGTCGTGCGTTCCGCCTTCCATGTTCCAGGTGATCAATCGCGTCATATCGAAGCCCTTTCCCGGGTGGTTATACCGCCCCGAGATCATGATACGCGCAGGCAGCCCGAATTGGCCGGCAACTGCGTCCGGAACGGTTTGAACCCGAACATTGCAGGAGTGCACCGGATGACTTCGCGCCATGTCGACGCAACGGAATCGAGCGTGTAGAGCCCGCCGGATGAACGCCAATCTCTACTCCATGTTCGCCGAAACCGCGAACCGGGCAGGCAGCAAACCCCTGATTGTCGAGCGCGGCGAAACAGGGCTGCGCTTTGACGAACTCGATGCTGTAACCGCGCGCTGGGCGGCAACATTGTCGGCAACCGGCGCGCAACCCGGCGACCGGATCGTCGTGCAGGTTGAGAAATCGGTCGAGAATATTCTGCTTTACCTGGCGAGCTTGCGCGCCGGTCTCGTCTATGTTCCGCTCAACACCGCCTATACGCCCACCGAGCTTGAATATTTTGTCGGCGATGCGGAACCGGCAATCATCGTCTGCGATCCAGCAAATGCCGCGGCGATCGGCCCGCTGGCCGGGGCGGCAACCCTCCTCACGCTCGGCGCCAATGGCCGGGGCAGCCTAGCCGACCATGCCACGTCGCATGCGGCGGAATCTTTCGAAACGGTCGTTCGCCAGCCCGACGATCTCGCCGCCATCCTGTATACGTCCGGCACAACGGGCCTCTCCAAGGGCGCTATGCTGAGCCATGACAATCTCGCCTCCAACGCGCTCGTGCTGCAAGACTATTGGCGCTGGCGGGGCAATGACGTGCTGATCCACGCCCTCCCAATCTATCACGTCCACGGGCTGTTCGTGGCGCTGCATCTCGCATTGCTTGGCGGTTCGACGATCCGCTTTCACCGCGCGTTCGACGCTGACGCAATACTGGCCGACATGGCCGGCGCGACAGTATTGATGGGCGTTCCCACCTTTTATGTCCGTCTTGCCGATCACGCCGGCCTTACGCGTGGGGCATCGTCCACCATGCGCCTGTTCATCAGCGGCTCGGCCCCCCTCCTCGAAAGCACATTTGCCGCATTCGAAACGAAAACCGGGCACCGCATCCTCGAACGCTATGGCATGACCGAAGCAGGCATGATCACCTCAAACCCCTATGATGGGGAACGCATCCCCGGCACCGTAGGCTTTGCCCTGCCCGGCGTATCGGCGCGTATCGCCGACGATAGCGGCGCAGAGGTCGAGCGCGACACGCCCGGCATTCTCGAGATGAAAGGCCCGAACCTTTTCCGGGGCTATTGGAAAAAGCCGGACAAGACGGCCGAGGAGATGCGCCCCGACGGCTATTTCATAACCGGCGACATCGCGACAATGGATGCGGAAGGCCGGGTAGCCATCGTCGGCCGGGCGAAAGACCTGATTATTGCTGGCGGGCTCAACATCTATCCCAAGGAAATCGAACTCGCCCTGGATGCCGTATCGGGAGTGATCGAAAGCGCTGTAGTCGGCATCTCCCATCCCGATCTTGGAGAGGCTGTTGTCGCCGTGGTGGTGCGCGAAGACGAGACGCTGGAAAAGGCCGCCATTCTATCGGCAATTTCAGACCAGCTCGCCAGATTCAAACAGCCGAGGCACATCCTCTTCGCCGAAGCCCTTCCCCGCAACGCAATGGGCAAGGTGCAAAAGGCCAAACTGCGCGATCAGCATAGCGGATTGTTTGCAAGCTGATGTCCGTGGATCCCGCCACCATGCGCCGTCTCTATGGCCGCTCCAAAGGGCACAAGCTGCGCACGGGCCAGCAGGAAATGCTCGAAGCGATGCTGCCCGATATTGCCGTGTCGGAAGAAGGCCCACTCGACGCGCAAACCCTGTTCGGCGATACACGACCGCTCGAGTTCGAAATCGGTTTCGGATCGGGCGAGCACCTCGCCGCACAGGCGGAAGCCCGACCCGAAACCGGATTTATCGGCTGCGAGCATTTCGTGAACGGCGTGGTCGGCGCGCTCGGCCATATCCGCGATCGGGAGCTCTCCAATATCCGCATCCATATGGGCGACGCGCTGGACGCGCTGGAGCGCCTGCCCGACGGTTCACTAGAGCGATTATATCTGCTCCACCCCGACCCATGGCGCAAAGCGCGCCACGCCAAACGGCGGATGGTCAATCACGGGCCGCTCGACATGATCGCGGCCAAGCTGAAACCGGGCGGTGAATTCCGGCTGGGGACCGATCATCCCGTCTATTGCCGATGGGCGATGATGATCATGCGGCAACGCACCGATTTTGCATGGCAGGCCAAAACCCCTGCCGATTTCCTTAATCGCCCAGACGACTGGCCGGAAACACGCTATGAGAAAAAGGCCCGGCGCAAAGGCCATGAAGTCTGGTATTTCCGGTATCTGAAAACATGAGCAGCGCAATCGGCCCTCTCTCCGGCCAATGCCATTGCGGCAGTGTCTGCATTACGGTCGCCCGCGCGCCGGCTTATATCAACGAATGCAATTGCAGCCTGTGCCACAGCCTTGGTGCTTCATGGTGCTATTTCGCGTCGAGCGCAGTGGAGATTAGCGGCGATACGACGGGTTATGTCCGGGGCGATCTGCCCGTGGCGGAGCTTGCCGTACACCATTGCCCGACATGCGGGACCACAACCCATTGGGTTCCGCTGAAAGGCGGCCCCGATCCGCGGATGGGCGTCAACACGCGCTTGTTTGCGAACGAAGAGATGGACGGGGTGGAAATCCGGTACCCCGATGGGAAAAGCTGGTAGCGCTAAACGGCCCAGCCGCAAGCCGCTCCGCTGATGCATTTCCCGCTAGCAATATCGAAGCGATAGCCATGCCAGGGGCAGGTGATGGTGCCATCGCCGTCCGGCTCCGCATCGAGCGGCAGGCCAAGATGAGGGCAATAAAGCGGCACGCGCGCTTCGCCGCCATCTGCCAGCGCGACGGTGCGCCGCTCTCCCAAGGCCGCAAGGCCGCGTTGGACGGCATCTTCGCGAGCAATCATCATTGCTTCGTCTTCATCGTAGAGCATGGCGTAGAGCGCGGGATAATAGGCCGCGAACCCTTCGCGCTGCGCCGGATCGGCTTCGGGTAGCTGAAAGGAGATATCTACACGGCAGCCATCCGGCTCGGTCGCCGTTGCGTCGGTCACGATCCGGCCGATCAGCGTTTCGCCGGCAAAACTGTCGGTCGTCCAGCGGCCAATGTCGCGCTCAAGCTCCAGATCAATCAGCAGTTCGCCGCCGCCTGCCATCCCAACAGCGGCGCGCCAGCCGCTGGCCCGTTCCTCGACGATTGAGATGCTATCGAACGTCCGCGCATGGACATGGGGCAGATGCTCCCAGTCCAGCGCATTTTCGAACATCCGCTCCAGGCTCGCGCCGAGATCGCGACGATATTCGGCAACCTGTGTGAATGCAGGCATCACCCGCCTGCGGTTAACCGAATCAACCGGCCATCTTCGTCATCTTCAAGCACCCAGATCGTTCCGTCCGGCCCCTGCTCGATCTCGCGAATGCGATTGTCGAAGGTGAAGCGGCCCGCCTCTCGCGCGGTATCGCCGTCAATCTCGACATGGACGATGGCGTTGCTGGAAAGCCCGGCGATGAGGACATCGCCCGTCAGCTCGGGAAACATGTCGCCTGTGTAGAAAATCATACCGCCCGGTGCGATGACCGGCGTCCACCAGATCGCCGGAGCCCGAAAGCTGGCATCCGTATCGTGATCGGGAATGTCCGTCCCGTCATAATGCTCGCCATTGGAAACCAGCGGCCAGCCATAATTGGCGCCCGCCTCAACCCGGTTCAGCTCATCGCCGCCCGCCGGACCATGTTCCATATCCCAGAGCTGCCCGTCCGGGGCGAAAGCGAGGCCCAGAACGTTGCGGTGGCCATAGGACCAGATTTGTGCGGTTTCGGGGCTGGCTTCGCCATCCATCGGATTGTCGTCCGGCACACTGCCATCGTCATTGAGCCGTACGATGGTACCGAGCGTGTTGGAAAGATCCTGGGCCGGCGCCATGGCCTGCCGGTCGCCGGAACTGATGTAGAGATATCCGTCGGGGGAGAATGCGATGCGGTGGCTGTAATGGCCGCGCCCCTCCACTTTCGGCGCCTGCCGCCAGATGATTTCGACATCGTTGAGACTGGCGCTGTCATCGCCCGCGACGACCAATGCGCCGCGCGCCACGACTGCACCGCGCGTATCGCCGTCACCGGCTTCGGCATAGCTGAAATAGACGAGGCCGTTCTCGGCGAAATCGGGGTGGACGACGACATCGCCAAGGCCGCCCTGCCCGCCATAATCGACCTCCGGAATGCCGCGGACCTCGACAGGCGGCTGGTCCGGGCTCCACAGGTGCATCGTCCCGCCCTGTTCTGTGATGAGCGCCCGGCCATCCGGCAGGAAGGTCATCGCCCAGGGCTCGTTGAAGGTCGCGACTTCTTCGACCGAGAATGTTTCGGTCGCCGCCGCGATAACCGGCTCGCCGGTCTGCGCGGACACATCCTGCGGCGCGCTGCAGGAAACGAGCGCTAGAGCGGATAGGCTGGACAGTAAAATTCGCATGGCAATTCTCCCGGGGAACCAGATTGGCATTCAGATATTTTGCTTCGATCTTCTTTATGGTTTCTCTTGCCGGATATCAAAGCCCTGCCTATATAGCCCCTGCCTATCTCTACATCGGTAACGTTGCAGAGGCTGGTCCGAAGGTTCGGGCCGGCGGGGCTGAGACATATTATTGGACGGAGACCGCATGGCGGATATTGCCGCATTGACGCAGTTGATCGAACCCGAAGTCGAAAAGCTCGGCTTTGTACTCGTGCGCGTCAAGATGATGAGCGGCGAAGACGGCCCCGTGTTGCAGGTGATGGCCGAGCGCGAAGACACGCGCCAGCTCGTCATCGAGGATTGCGCCGCGATCTCGCGCGCTCTTTCCGAAATGCTCGACGAAAAAGATCCGATCGAAGACGCATACCGGCTCGAAGTCTCCTCGCCCGGTATCGATCGCCCGCTGACCCGCCTGACCGATTTCGACGACTGGGCCGGGCATGAGGCACGGTTCAACCTGATCGAACCCGTACTCGGCAAGAAACAGTTCAAGGGCGTGATTACGGACCGGGAAGGCGAAGCGATTCATGCCGCCGTTGCCGGCAAGGACGATCATGTTTTCGATTTCAAGAATATTCATTCGGCCAAGCTGGTCTTGACCGATAAACTCATTGCAGAAACCGCCCCGCTTTCTTCGGAAGGCGCGGACACCATCACGGAAGAAGAAGGATAACCGCTCATGGCCTCTGCCATTTCCGCCAATAAAGCTGAATTGCTCGCCATTGCCGATGCCGTGGCGCGCGAGAAGATCATCGACAAGGCGATCGTCATCGAGGCGATGGAGGACGCGATCCAGCGCGCCGCCCGTGCCCGTTACGGCGCCGAGAACGATATCCGCGCCAAGATTGACACGGAAACCGGCGATCTGCGCCTGTGGCGCGTCGTCGAGGTGGTCGAAGAGGTCGAGGATTATTTCAAACAGGTCGATCTCAAAGGCGCGCAGAAGCTCGACAAGAACGCGAAACTCGGCGATTTCATCGTCGATCCGCTCCCTCCGATCGAATTCGGCCGGATCGCCGCCCAGGCCTCCAAGCAGGTGATCTTCCAGAAGGTTCGCGAGGCAGAGCGCGAGCGCCAGTATGAAGAATTCAAGGACCGTGCGGGCGAGATCATCACCGGCGTCGTCAAGCGCGTCGAGTTCGGCCATGTCGTCGTCGATCTGGGCCGCGCCGAAGGCGTTATCCGCCGCGATGCACAAATCCCGCGCGAAATCGTACGCGTCGGCGATCGCATCCGCTCGCTGATCCTCAAGGTAGTGCGCGAAAATCGCGGACCGCAAATCTTCCTGTCGCGCGCGCATCCCGATTTCATGCGCAAGCTGTTCGCCCAGGAAGTTCCCGAAATTTATGACGGCATCATCGAGATCAAGGCCGCAGCCCGCGATCCGGGAAGCCGCGCCAAGATCGGCGTGATCAGCCATGACGGCTCGATCGACCCGGTCGGCGCCTGTGTCGGCATGAAGGGCAGCCGCGTCCAGGCCGTCGTTCAGGAAATGCATGGGGAGAAAATCGACATCATTCCCTGGTCCGACGATCTGGCAACCTTTGTCGTCAACGCGCTCCAGCCGGCGTCCGTCGCCCGCGTGGTGCTCGACGAGGAAGAAGAGCGGATCGAAGTCGTCGTACCGGACGACCAGCTTTCGCTCGCCATCGGCCGCCGCGGCCAGAATGTCCGGCTCGCATCGCAGCTTACCGGCTCGGCGATCGACATCATGACCGAGGATGAATCGAACGAGAAGCGGCAGGCGGAGTTCATGCAGCGCTCGGACATGTTCCAGGCCGAACTCGATGTCGACGAAACCCTCTCCCAGCTGCTTGTGGCCGAAGGGTTCAGCGAGTTGGAAGAGGTTGCCTATGTCGATCCGGCCGAGATCGCCGCGATCGAAGGCCTCGACGAGGAAATCGCCTCCGAGTTGCAGGCGCGCGCAGTCGAAGGTCTCGAAAAACGCGAGGAGGCCGCCCGCAATCGTCGCAAGGAGCTGGGCGTCGAAGACGATCTGGTCGATATGCCCTATCTGACCGAAGCCATGCTGGTCACGCTCGGCGAGGCCGGAATCAAGACGCTCGACGATCTTGCCGATCTTGCCACTGACGAACTGATCGAGAAGAAGCGCGCCGAACCGCGTCGCCGCGATCAGGCCGCACCTGCCCGTCCGCAGCCCAAAGGCGGCGTACTCGGCATGTATGGTTTCACCGAAGAACAGGGCAACGAGATCATCATGGCCGCCCGCGCCCACTGGTTCGAAGACGAAGACGGCGAGAACGAAGCGGCCGCACCTGCAGAGGCATCCGGGGAGGACGCAGCTGCGGATGGCGAGCAATGAGTCCTCGGACGGCCTGAAGCCGAACAAGCGCCCGGAGAAGAATGGCGCGCAGGAACCTGAAAGGAAATGCATCCTTTCGGGAGAAGTCCGCGCACGCGCATTGTTGATCCGCCTGGCGCTGTCGCCCGATGGAGAGATCCTTCCCGATGTGCGAGCCAAGGCGCCCGGTCGCGGGGCGTGGATCTCTCCCGATGGTGCGGCTTTTGCCGCGTCACTGGCAAAGGGCAAATTGAAGGGCGGCCTGGCCCGCGCTCTGAAGACCGGCGATTTCCGCATTCCGGATGATCTTGGCCAGCGCATCGCCGATGCCCTGGAACGCAACGCGCTTGACCGCCTGGGCCTTGAGGCTCGCGGCGGCAAGCTGATTACCGGCTCGGAAAAGCTGCGCGATGCCGCGCGGGCGGGCAAGGTGCATCTGTTGCTCCATGCCGCCGATGCAGCGGAAGATGGCTGCCGGAAACTGGACCAGGCATGGCGCGTCGGCATGGACGCCGAAGGTAGTGATATGAGGGGGTTGGTTATTCCGGCCAACCGCACCATATTGGCCGAGGCGCTGGGGCGAGAAAATGTTGTCCATATCGCGATTGTGGACGAACGGGCTGCAATACGTGTATCAGGCGCAATCTCGCGCTGGATGGAATTTTCTGGATCGAATGGCACGACCGGTCCCGGCGGGAACAGCCCGTTGGAATCGGACGATAATAAGTTGTAGAACAAAGGCTTAGAATGAGCGACGATAGTAAAAAGACACTTGGCACCCGGACACTCGGCGTAAAGCGCACCGTCGAGGGGAAAGTGCAGCAGCAGTTCAGCCATGGCCGCAAGAACACGGTCGTGGTCGAGCGCAAGAAACGTCGCGTGCTCACCAAGCCGGGCGAGACCCCCGCCCCTGCGCCCGTTGAGGTAGCCGAGGAAGCACCCGCTCCCGCCGCTCCTGCGCCCGCCGCACCTCCTCCTCCGCCGCCACCTCCGGCTGCCAAGAAGAAAAGCGAGGCCGACGAAACGCTGACTCGCAAGGAAAAGCAGGAAAAGCTGCTGCGCGAGGCCGAAGAGGCCCGGCTGGCACAGCTCGAAGATGCGCGCCGCCGGGAAGAACAGGCGAAAAAGGAGGCGAGTCAGGACGAAGCAAAACGCGCCAAGAGCAATCGCGAGGCCGAAGCCGCCCCCGATGTGCAGGAAGAGGAAAGCCCCGAGGCCGTAGAGATCGAAGAAGCGGCACCTGCGGCAGCCGAGCCGGAAGTTGGCAGGCCGAAGCGCGATCCGAACCAGCCTGCGCCGCGTACTTTCACGCCGGTGGCCAAGCCGAAGCGCCCGGAAAAGAAGAAAGAAGACAAGGGCAAGCCGAAACGCGCCAGCGACAAGCGCAAGGAGCGTTCAAAGCTGACCGTCAATCGCGCGCTGCGCGACGGCGATGGTAGCCCCCGCTCCCGCTCACTCGCCGCGCTGAAGCGCGCCCGCGAAAAGGACAAGGAAAAACGCGCGCATCAGGACGATGGCCCACAGGTCAAGCGCGTCCGCGATGTGGTCGTGCCGGAAGCCATCACCGTCAGCGAACTCGCCAAGCGGATGGAGGAACGGGGCGCGGATCTCGTCAAATCTCTGTTCAAAATGGGCATGCCAGTCACCGTCAACCAGACGATTGACCAGGATACGGCCGAATTGCTCGTCACCGAATTCGGGCACAACATCCAGCGCGTGTCTGAGTCGGACGTCGAACTCGGCATGGAAGGCGATGAAGACAAGCCCGAAGACATGAAGCCGCGGCCACCCGTGGTTACGGTCATGGGCCATGTCGACCATGGCAAGACGAGCGTGCTCGACGCGTTGCGCGGCAGCGCCGTCGTATCGGGAGAAGCCGGCGGCATCACCCAGCATATCGGTGCCTATCAGGTCGAGACCAAAAGCGGTCAGAAGGTCACCTTCCTCGACACGCCGGGCCATGCGGCCTTCAGCCAGATGCGGGCACGCGGCGCGAACGTTACCGACATCGTCATTCTGGTCGTTGCGGCCGATGACGGCATCATGCCGCAGACGATTGAGGCCATCAATCACACCAAGGCAGCCGGCGTTCCGATGATCGTTGCCATCAACAAGATGGATGTCGAAGGCGCCAATCCGCAGAAAGTGCGTGAACGGCTGCTCGAGCACGAGATCATCGTCGAGGCGATGTCCGGCGACGTTCAGGATGTCGAAGTATCGGCGCTCAAGGGCGATGGACTGGAAGAGCTGACCGAGAAAATCCTGCTCCAGGCCGAGCTTCTCGAACTGAAAGCCAATCCGGACCGCCAGGCGGAAGCCACGGTGGTTGAGGCCAAACTCGACAAGGGCCGCGGCCCTGTTGCAACCGTCCTCGTGAATCGCGGTACGCTGCGGACCGGCGACATCTTCGTTGTCGGCGCGGAAAGCGGCAAGGTACGCGCGATGGTCGATGACAAGGGCAAGCAGGTCAAGGAAGCCGGGCCATCGGTTCCGGTCGAAGTCCTGGGCCTGTCGGGCGTTCCGCGTGCCGGCGATCCTTTGACTGTGGTTCCGGACGAAGCCCGGGCGCGCGAAGTCGCCGAATATCGCCAGGGCGTGATCGATCGCGCGCGCACGACGCAGACGCCGACCAGCGTCGAGAACATGTTCTCGGCGATGGGCGAAGCGCAGGCGATCGAATTCCCACTGGTCATCAAGGGCGATGTGCAGGGGTCGGTCGAGGCGATTATCAGCTCGCTGGAGGAAATCTCCACCGACGATATCAAGGTCCGCGTGCTGCATTCAGGCGTTGGCGGGATCACCGAAAGCGATGTTACGCTGGCGGCCGCATCCAAGGCGCCGATTATCGGCTTCAATGTTCGCGGCAACGCGAAGGCTCGCGAAATCGCGAAACGCGATGGCGTCGAAATGCGCTATTACGACATCATCTATAACCTGCTCGACGAGATCAGAGCCGAAATGGCAGGCGAACTCGGCCCCGAGCGGATCGAGAATGTCGTTGGCCGGGCCGAGGTCAAGGAAGTTTTCCCGGCCGGCAAGAAAGACAAGGCCGCCGGCCTGCTCGTCACCGAGGGCCTCATCCGCAAGGGGCTGCATACGCGGCTCATGCGCGACGATGTCATCGTCAGTGCGACGACAATCGCATCGCTCCGGCGCTTCAAGGACGATGTCGAGGAAGTTCGCTCGGGTCTCGAATGCGGCGTAGTCCTGGAAAACACCAACGATGTGAAAGCTGGCGACACGCTCGAAGTCTTCGAAATTGAGGAACGCGAACGCACATTGTAGCTGTCATGAAAACCGCCTAGGCTTCACTCTCCAACAAAAGGGAGAGTGAAGATGGGCGACAAGAAAGATCCAGGCAAAGGCGGCGACAAGGGCGGCGACAAAGGAAAAGGCGGCGACAAAGGCGGCGACAAGGGCGGCTCCAAGAAATAAGTCGCCCCGAACGCTGATATCGGCGGTCTCGGCGCGGCCTTGATCATCAAGTCGCGACGAGACCACCGAAACGATATTGGCAATGAAAACCGAAGAAACACAATCTGTCAGGCTGCTGCGCGTCGGCGAACGCGTGCGCCATGTCCTGTCCGAAATCCTCGCTCGCGGCGACGTGCATGACGAGGTGCTGGCATCGCATATGATCAGCGTGACCGAAGTGCGCATGTCCCCCGATCTCAAACACGCCACCGTCTTTGTGAAGCCACTGCTCGGCGGCGACGAGGATGAGGTGCTGGCTGCGCTGAAAAAGAATGTCCGCTATCTGCGCGGCGAAGTCTCCAAACGCGTGAACACCAAATATGCCGCCGCGCTGAAATTCCTGCTCGACGAGAGCTTCGACGAAGGCGGCAAGATCGACACGCTGCTCCGCGATCCCAAAGTGGCGCAGGATCTGGGCGAAGAATAAGCCGGATAATTTTATCCGGGTATATTGACTCTTATTTTACCCGGGCATAAATAACCCTCCGTTCAGGAGGAAGACCATGACGAGCTATACCGCATTCGTGACCGACAGCTGGCTGGCGACGGGCCCCCGCAACCATATCGTGGAGACGTTGCGCGAGATGCCGCAGGTCGAGCGGGCTTCGGACATATTGGTGTTCGACGACGAGACCGGGCGGCAGATCGATTTTGACCTGCGCGAGCTGGAGGAGGAGCCCGCCGCGCCGAAACGCGGCCGCCCCAAACTCGGCGTTACCTCAAAGGAAGTCACCCTGCTCCCGCGCCACTGGGACTGGCTGGCCAAGCAGCCCGGCGGGGCGTCGGCGACCTTGCGCAAACTTGTCGAGCATGCGCGCAAGGCAGGCCTGCCTGACCGGGCGAAACGCGATGCCGCCTATCATTTCCTGAGCGCGATGGCCGGCGACTATCCGCACTATGAGGAAGCGATCCGCGCGCTTTACGACGATGACCGGGAACGGTTCGACACGCTCACCGCGAAATGGCCGGTCGCCGTCCGCGATCACGCAAAGGGGCTGGCCTGGGGGCAATAGGTTTGGCAGCCACAGGGCTTCGGCGCTAAGCCTGTTCGATGGCCAAGCTCTATTTCTACTATGCGTCGATGAATGCGGGCAAATCGACGACGCTGTTGCAGGCGGATTTCAACTATCGCGAGCGCGGCATGCGCACGATGCTGTGGACGGCGGAGATCGACGGGCGATACGAGGCGGGCAAGGTCGCATCGCGTATCGGCCTGGCCGCAGACGCTCATCTATTCGACCGCGATACGGATCTGTTCGCGGCCATCGCCGCTGCGCATAAGGCCGAGCCTCTCGATTGCGTGTTGGTCGACGAGGCGCAGTTCCTGGAGCGCGCTCAGGTGTTCGCGCTCGCCAAAATCTGCGACATACTGGGTATTCCCGTCCTCGCCTATGGCCTGAGAACCGATTTTCAGGCCGAACTTTTTCCCGGCAGCGCGCACCTGCTTGCGCTCGCCGACTCGCTCGTCGAGCTCAAGGCGGTGTGCGAGTGCGGGAAAAAGGCGACGATGAACCTGCGGATCGACGAAAGCGGCCGGGCGGTGCGCGCCGGAGAGCAGACCGAGATCGGCGGGAACGAGCGCTATATCGCGCTGTGCCGCAAGCATTTCATGGAGAAAATGGCGGAGCCGGACCGCCGCACGGCCTAACAGTAGAATTCGTACCAGACGCTTTTCTCATGGCGGTGCGCCTTGCGCTCGTACAGCGCCCGCGCGCCCTTATTGCCTTTCTCGGTGACCAGCCAATATTCGGCGATGCCGCGTTTCTTCCCCTCCGCGCCAACAGCCTCCATCAGCCCGGTCGCAACGCCCTGCCGCCGCCATTTCTTTGCGACGTCGATTTCCTCGATATAGGTTTCGGCCGGCTTCTCGGGAAAATGGAAGATATAAGCCTGCGCCTTCCCGACCACCGCACCATCGGCAACCGCGACGATAAGGAACTGATGGGGATTGGCCAGACAGGCGGCGAGAAAATCCTCTCGGACCGGGGCCTCGTAAACCCCTTTCGCAATCGTATCGAGAAGCGCCGCATTCTCCTCCGTGATCGAATGATACTCTATTTCGGCCATGATCTTGCCTCCTGGCTATGGTTATAGGCTAGCCCATGACCGACCCATTGGAAAAGCTTGCCCAGCCACTCGCCGAGGGCGATGTGCGCCTCGAATTGCGTACCGAAGCACATCGCGAAGGATTGCGTGCCGCTTGTGCCAAGGACCCCGATATCTGGGAGATTTACCCGATGTCGATGCTGGGCGAACATTTCGATACGGCATTCGACGCAATGGCAAGCTTCCACGCGACCAAGAACTGGGTCAATTATGCGGTGCTCGATGGCGAGCGGGTGGTTGGCATGACCAACTATATCAATGCTGATCCGATCAACCATGTGCTCGAAATTGGCGGCACCTATATCGCTCCAGAAGTGCGCGGCGGGCCTTTCAACAGCATGATGAAGCAGCTGATGATCGATCACGCCATTGTGTGCGGCTTTGCCCGGATCGAGTTTCGCATCGATACACGCAACGCACGCTCCATGACGGCGGTTCGCAAGCTGGGAGTCTCCCATGAAGGTACGCTGAGAAAAAACCGCATCACATGGACCGGATATGTTCGCGACACCGCCATTTTCGGTCTATTGGCGGACGAATGGACGAACCGGACGCAAAACCCGCCCTCCACGGCTGGCTGATCCTCGATAAACCTTTCGACATCGGCTCGACACCCTGTGTGTCGCGCGTCAAGCGCGCTCTGCGCGAAGGCGGCTATGCCAAGGCCAAGGTCGGCCATGGCGGCACGCTGGACCCGCTGGCAACCGGCGTTCTGCCGATTGCACTGGGCGAGGCGACCAAGCTGGCCGGACGGATGCTCGACAGCGACAAGATTTACGAGTTCACGGTCGGTTTTGGCGCGGAGACCGATACGCTGGACGGCGAAGGCGAGGTAACGGAAAGCTCGGATCGTCGCCCTGCCCTGGCCGATGTTGAAGCGGTCCTGCCGCGCTTCATCGGTTCGATCGAACAAATCCCGCCCAAATATTCGGCACTGAAGATCGACGGAAAACCGGCCTATGCCCGCGCCCGGGCTGGCGAAGATGTGGAGATGAAGCTACGCAGCGTGACGATTCACAAACTCACAACAACCCCGGCCGCCAACACGGAAAGCCTCGCCGAAATCACTCTTACCGCCCATGTTTCCAAGGGCACCTATATCCGCTCGCTCGCCCGCGATATCGCCCGGGCGTTGAACACGGTGGGTCATGTCACCATGTTAAGACGGATCAAGGCCGGACCTTTCACGCTGGAAGGCGCGATTTCGCTGGACAAACTGGACGAACTCGCTAAGAGCCGCTGCCTTGAACAGGCACTCTTGCCATTGGCGGCAGGGCTGGACGACATCCCGGCTCTTTCCGTCGCTCCCGATCAGGCAAGGCAGCTCCGCATGGGGCAGCGGGTGATCGGGGTTTCCGCCACTGCCGGGCTTTATCTTGCAACCGACCAGTCTGTTCCGGTTGCTCTCGTCGAATGCGACGGGGTGGAGCTGAAAGTAGTGCGGGGTTTTAACCTCCAGTGAGGCGTCCTTTTCAGGGGGCCCCACACATGAATTGAAAGGAATTATGCGATGTCGATTACTGCCGAACGCAAGCAGGAAGTCATCAAGGACCACGCCCGTGAAGAGGGCGACACCGGTTCCCCTGAAGTACAGGTCGCGATCCTCACCGAACGGATCACCAACCTTACCGACCATTTCAAAGGTCACCATAAAGACCATCATTCGCGCCGTGGGCTGCTGATGCTGGTCAACAAACGCCGCAACTTGCTCAGCTATCTGCGCAACGTGGATGAGACCCGGTATCAGGACCTCATCAAGAAGCTCGGCCTTCGTAAATAATTTGGGAAACGGCCTCATCGTTGGGGCCGTTTTCATATTTGGACTGGACGCAATTCGGCGTCCGGCCAAGCCAAAAGGGGGCGCGAAAGCTCCCAGACCGCGCAGGGCCGGTACTGCCCCTGCAAATGAGCGTTGATCGCATAGGGTGATCCTCGCAAAGAAAGTGAAGAAGAAAAGATGTTTGACGTAAAGAAAGTCGAAACAGAATGGGGCGGCCAGAAGCTGACCCTCGAAACGGGCCGCGTGGCTCGCCAGGCCGACGGCGCGGTTCTCGCGCAGCTCGGCGATACGGTTGTGCTGTGCGCAGTTACCGCCGCCAAATCCGTGCGCGAAGGGCAGGACTTCTTCCCGCTCACCGTGCATTATCAGGAAAAATATTCGGCCGCCGGGCGCATTCCGGGCGGCTTTTTCAAGCGCGAAGGCCGCGCCACGGAAAAAGAAACGCTGACATGCCGTCTTATCGACCGCCCGGTCCGCCCGCTTTTCCCGGAAGGCTTTTACAACGAGATCAACGTCATCGCCCAGGTGCTGAGCTATGACGGCGAGAACGAGCCGGACATCCTCGCGATGGTAGCCGCTTCGGCCGCGCTGACGATCTCCGGCCTGCCGTTCATGGGTCCAATCGCCGCAGCGCGCGTCGGTTACAAGGATGGCGAATATCAGCTCAACCCGAGCATGGAAGAGGTTGCCGAGGGCGAGCTCGATCTCGTGGTCGCCGGTACGCAGAACGCCGTTCTGATGGTGGAATCGGAAGCAAAAGAGCTTCCCGAAGACGTCATGCTCGGCGCCGTCATGTTCGCGCATGAGGAATCCAAGCCGGTGATCGACGCGATCATCGAGCTTGCCGAACAGGCCGCCAAGGAGCCCTGGGAACTGGCCCCGGCCGAAGACCAGGACGGCATGAAGAAGCAGCTTCGCGATCTGGTCGGCGACGATATCGCAGCCGCCTACAAGCTGACCGACAAGTCGGAACGCTCGGATGCGCTTAACGCCGCCCGCGCCAAAGCGAAGGAAGCCTTTGCCGAGGAAGATGGCCAGACGCAGATGACGGCCGGCAAGGTGGTCAAGAAGCTGGAAGCCGAAATCGTTCGCGGAGCCATCATCAAGGATGGCAGCCGTATCGACGGACGCAAGCTCGATCAGGTTCGCCCGATCGAAGCCATGGTCCACTTTCTGCCCCGCACGCATGGCTCGGCCCTTTTCACGCGCGGCGAGACCCAGGCCATCGTCACGACAACGCTCGGCACCAAGGACGCCGAGCAGATGATCGACGGCCTGACCGGCCTCTCCTATTCGCCGTTCATGCTCCACTATAACTTCCCGCCCTATTCGGTCGGCGAAGTGGGCCGCTTCGGCTTCACCAGCCGCCGCGAAACCGGCCATGGCAAGCTCGCCTGGCGCGCGCTCCACCCGGTCCTGCCCGATGCGGAGGAATTCCCGTATACGATCCGTGTGCTGTCCGACATCACCGAGTCCAACGGCTCGTCCTCGATGGCGACGGTCTGCGGCGGCAGCCTCGCGATGATGGATGCCGGTGTACCGCTCAAGCGGCCGGTATCCGGTATCGCCATGGGCCTGATCCTCGAAGGCGACGACTTCGCCGTTCTCTCCGACATTCTCGGCGACGAAGATCATCTCGGCGACATGGACTTCAAGGTCGCCGGTACCGAGAAGGGCATCACCTCGCTTCAGATGGACATCAAGATCGCCGGCATCACCGAAGAGATCATGAAAGTCGCTCTGGAACAGGCCAATGGCGGCCGCGCCCATATCCTGGGCGAGATGTCCAAGGCCCTCGACACGACGCGCACGGAATTGTCCGATTTCGCGCCGCGGATCGAGACGATGCAGATCGACAAGGAAAAGATCCGCGACGTTATCGGTACGGGTGGCAAAGTGATCCGCGAGATCGTCGCCGAAACTGGTGCCAAGGTCGATATCGACGACGAGGGCGTCATCAAGCTGTCCTCCTCGGACGTCAACGAGATCGAAGCCGCTCGCAAGTGGATCGAAGGCATTGTCGAGGAAGCAGAAGTCGGCAAGATCTATGACGGCAAGGTCGTCAATATCGTCGATTTCGGCGCATTCGTGAATTTCATGGGACAGAAGGACGGTCTCGTCCATGTCTCTGAAATCAAGAATGAGCGCGTCGAGAAAGTCGCCGACGAGCTTTCCGAAGGCCAGGAAGTAAAGGTCAAGGTGCTCGAGATCGACCAGCGCGGAAAGGTCCGCCTGTCGATGCGGGTTGTCGACCAGGAAACCGGCGAAGAGCTTGAAGACACCCGTCCCCCGCGCGAACCGCGTGGTGGTGGCGGCGGTCGTGGCGGCGATCGCGGTGGCCGTGGCGGCGGAGGCGGCCGTGGCCGCGGCCCGCGCCGTGATCGTGGCGACAGCAACGACGACAAAGGTGGCAAGGATTCCGAAGGCGGTGAACTTCCCGAGTTCATCACCAAGGACTAACCTCCACACGCTTGAACAAGGGAAAAGGGGCCTGCTTGCGGGCCCCTTTTTCTTTGCGACGCTCCGGAATGTCTCAGGCCGATTTCAGACTCGCCGGATAAAGTGCTATGACGCGGCTGGGAACGTTGGCCGTGGATCGCGCTACAGGCCGACTGCGGACATTTAGCAATGCAAAAATTCTTTGCCGCAATACGCAATGCGTCGGACATTCCCGAGCTCTGGGATGCATTTACCGGCTATTTCGAACAGCATCATATCGACCATCTGTGCCTGATCCACATCCCGCCGCCCGGCGCCCATGATTTCGGCAAGGTCATCATCGCCACCATCGGCTATCCCGATGCGTTTCGACGGCGTTATATCGAGGACAAACTCTATCTCGACGATCCCATTCCCGACCATGCACGGCACCATCCCATGCCGTTCCGCTGGTCCGAGATCGGAGAGATGCGGAAATTGACCTCCCCGCAGATCTCCTTTCTGAAGGAGGTCGAGCAACTTGGCATTGGCGACGGGCTGGCCATCCCGGTGTTCGGCCCGCATGGCCGCAACGGCTATGTCGGCCTGGCTCTCGGCCCGCATAACGAGGATACGTCGGATGAGCTGCTCCACGAATTCCAGGCGATCGCGCAGATGGCGCATCAGCGATATTGCGAGCTTCTCTCCACGGAGGAGACCGAAACGATCACTTTGTCCCCGCGCGAGAAGGAAGTTCTCGTATGGGTTGCGCGCGGAAAAAGCAACAATGCCATATCGAGCATTCTCGGTATTTCCGCGAATACCGTCGATACGCATTTGCGGCGGATCTACGATAAACTGGGCGTTTCGGACCGGACAACAGCTGCGATCCGTGGAATAGGGTGCGGCCTGATCGCACCCTGATCCCATATATCGGTCAAGCCGTGTCACGTAGCTGCGTGACGTGCATAGCCAAACGCAGCCCTATAGAGGCAGTCCGCAGGAACCAGTTGGCGCCCCCCCCACTCAACGCCAATTGGTTTCGCCTTTCATTTTTCAAAGTGACCGCGATGTTGGTTTTGCCGCTCGTCGATCGTTTCTTCGCGTCAAAGAAGCGCAATGACCGGCAGGATTCAAGCGTATCCAGGACAGCAACTCATGAACAACTCGACATGCAAGTCGCCCACCGCGCAAGTCGGCGATTTATCGCAGCCTGAAACGGAATCGAAACTGTTTTCAGGCCTCGGCCTCTCCCAATATCTGAGCAATCTCAACAAGTTGAGAGATATCTATATCGACAGTAGCCTGTTCCGCAATCCGGTATGGGAGATATTCCTTTCGCTCTACAACCAGCGCCAGGAACATCTCCAGGTTACACTGGTTTCGCTGAGCGCCGGCAACCGGTTGTCAGAGGCAGAATGCGCGAGCGCTGTCGAAAGTCTCGTGGATGCGGGGCTGGTCGTGCTCGGCACCAGCAAGGATCATAGCGGCCCCCAGGTCGTCGACCTCACGGAACAAGGCCGGCAACGCATGGCCGCTTTCCTCGGCAGTGCGGAACGCGCCCGGAACTGAACTGAATCGGGCCCGGGAACCAGCCGGTTCAGACAGCGTTCAATCTGTAATCGCTAGATTACCGCTCTCAAAACGGGGCTGAATTCCCGGTGCAGGAGCATAATCATGGGGCCAGTTAGCATTGTACGAATTCCGCTGTTGCTAGCGGCAGTCGCTGGCCTTTCGGCCTGCACTATCTATGATGGCTATGGCCCCGGCTATTATGGCGATGGCTATGCCAGAAATGACTATCCGGCCGAATGCTTTGACAAGGACGGCTATCTGTACGCAGATTGTGAAGATGCCGGTTATGTCGCGCGAAACGGCTATGGATATGGCAGCCTCTTTTACAATGATTACGGCCCCTATGGTTGGTATGACGGTTACTATTATCCCGGATATTCCTATTATATCTATGATCGACAGGGCCGCCGCCACAACTGGTCCGACCGGCATCGCCGGCACTGGGAAGGGCAACGCCGGGCCCGGCGCGGGCATGACGGCCGCCATGACTACAGGCGGCGCCATGACGGACGTGACCGCGACCGGCGTCGGAACCGCCGCGACAGCCGCGGCGACAACAGGCAGCCCTTTACGCCGGGCACCGGCAGGAGCGGCCCCTACCCGGCTTTGACGCCAGACACGCCGCGCCCGAACACCAATCGCGGCAATCGCAATCAGGTGCCCCAGGCCCAGCCCAATCGAGCACCCCGGAACGCGCCGCCGCGCAACGCAGCACCCCGCAACGCACCGCCTCGCGCAACTACACCGCCGCCGCGCAACGCCGCTCCGCCAGACCGCCCGCGCAATCGCAACCCGGACGAACATCCCGATTGATCTCCAAAGATGAACGGGAACCGGTGCTCTCGGTCACAGACAATTCATCTCAGTTCATCGATATTCGCACTCGTTCCATCGACAGGAACACTGAGGAGATAATCGATGTTTCACGACCATACTGCCTTTAATCCGGCCCGGTTGGGATTTCGCATCGTCTACCGTGCGAACGAAACCAACCATTGCCCCGGCTGCGGCCGTGCACACTGGATCGTCGGACGGATGAGCGCAGAATGCGCCTTTTGTGCAACGGCGCTTCCTCTGGAACGAGGCCTCACCATAGGCACCGGCCTGTTTCGCAACCGCGGTAAAACGGACGCTTTCGCGCCTATGGCCGCCTGATTTTTCGACGCTGGACGCCGGAAAGGGCTGTTTAACCTCCTTGCGCTAAGTAGGGCGTATGGAAAAGCTGCTCGCGATCATCGGCATGACCATGCTCGCCCTCGCCTTTCTGGGTGGCGGGCAAGAACCCGACCCTGTACCGGTAGCTCTGGCCTCGGCCGATGCCTCCGGCACCCGGGACAGCGGAATGCAGATCGCCGGCAACGGATCCGCAAGCTTCACCACCGCCCGCGCCGCCGACGGCCATTTCTATGCCGATGTCCGGATCAATGGCGCAACCAGCCGCATGCTGATCGATACGGGCGCAACCAGCGTCGTCCTGTCCCGCGCCGACGCGCAGCGTGCGGGTATACAGGCCCGGCCCGGCGAATTCACCGCCATCGCGCAGACCGCTGGCGGCCAGATCGCGCTCAAACCCGTTACGATAGACCGGATGGCCCTGGGGCCCGTCGACACGCGCAATGTTCGGGCGATGGTTGCGGAGAGCGACCTCCCGGTTTCACTGCTCGGCCAGAGCTTTCTCGAACGGGTCGGGACGGTGGAAATCAACGGAGATGAACTGCGATTGCGCTAGAGTTTATTATATGAGATTCCTTGGTAGCAAATCGCTGCCCAAGCCCGCCCAACCGATAGATTGAGTCTGACAAAACTCCTAACTGCCGATCCAGCGCCCGCTATCGCGATATTCGGGGCGAATCTGCGAGTCCGGAAGCGCATTTTCAATGGGCCGACTGCCGGGTAGGCTGTTGGGCTCCCGTCGGTTGCTCTCATTGACCGCCCCTTCCCGCAAGGCCGGCGCAGGCGGAAGGCGGTCGACAATTTCCACGACCGGTTCGACGGCCGGTTCAGCCGCAACCTCCGCTTCGTTCGCGCGCGGCTGCCAGGGCCGCGGCGACGGCTCGCGCCCCGCATAACGCAGGGTAAACGCACCCGGTCCGCCGGCCGATCCGCGCAGGCGATGGAACAGGTGGCGACCGATCATGTTGGTCATCGTCAACGTCCGCCCCCAATAGGGCCATACGTCAAGCGTGTGATAATGGGTGGCGTAGCCAACTTCCCCGAAAGCCCGTCCGTCGATCGCTTCGCGCGCATAGCGTTGGGCCCGCGCCCAGATATCGGCGACCGGCCGCCTTGCGAGCGCACCATCGCAGGTGAAGGTGAACTGGCACCCCGTGCTCCGCTCGCTGCCTTCATAGACGACCCCGCAAATACTGTTTGCATAGCCCGGATGGCGGACCCGGTTGAGCACCACCTGCGCAACGGCGCGCTGGCCGGCCTCGGGTTCCGTTCCGGCTTCATAATAGATGGCCTGTGTCATGCACTGGAGCGCGCGTTCCCGGTCGGCGCCACTCGCGGCGGGAAAGGCAAGCCCCGCCGGCACCGGGCCGTCATATCCCGAATGCTGGGCGAGCTCCGCCTCTATCGCGCTGCGGATCGCCTCCTGTTCGGCATCCGTCAAAACGATTGCCGAAGCGATGCCCTCCCCCTCGCCCGCCAGAGTGGTAAAGGGCGTTGCCGCCGGCAACCTCACGGTAAGCCCCGCTTCAGGTACGGCCAGCCCGGCAGCACTGAGTGTGAACAGCCCGGTCAAAGCCAGAAACATGGCGGCAAGCGCCGTCAAGGCCGGGCGCGCCCTGCGTGGCGGCGCTTGTACAACCCGGTCCAGAATCAGGTGCTCGGAGACTATGGCTTTTGGCTGGGCAGCCCGCGAAACAGACCCATGCTGCGTACCTGAAGCGCGCAGCGGAGCCCGATCCGCCCATGGCCCCTGCATCCAGCGGGGCAAAACTGTCCCGGCATCCGCCAAAGCGCCGCCCCTTTACCTGAAAGATTCCAGCTTTCCGGCTAAGCGAGTTTCAGGGGAAAGTACCGATAATAGGTGGTTAACCGCCCATCGGGGGGCGCTAAAGATACTTAATCCGCTTCAGCCCGCCGGATCGGGAGATTGACATTGCAGACATCGACCGCGCCTGCCGGGCGTATAAACCAGCCCGTGCGATTGGCGCGCGCGCGAACGAATGCACGAAAGGCCTCGGAATCTGTGCGCATCACTTCGAAAGCCGGCTGTTCCGCCTTGGGCATCTCGCTGGCGAGGCGTACACTGGCAATCGGCGCCCGCTGTTCGGCCTCTTCATAGAAGCCGAGCGGTCCCGTCCCGCGCGGCAGGCTGGACAGGGCTTCGATACCTTCCACTATCCGGCCGACCAGTGCGATATTGCGATCGAGGTGGCGCGGTGCATGGCCGATAACCGTGTAGAGCTCCGCCCCCGTTCCCGTATCAGGGTTATCGCCGCGCCCGACACCAACCATGCCATAGCAATGGATCAGCGTGCCGCTGCGCTGGCCGTCCTCGCGGGGAGCATGTGCAGCCGGCCAGCCTTCCAGATAGCCGGAATAGGGTTCGTAATTGCCCTGCTGCACGGTTTCGAAGTCTGCAATATGCGATTCCGTCATGGCGAATTCATATTCGGCCGGAGCGCTTCGATCGACGGTTTCCGGCAGCGGCTTGCGCTCACTCGCATCGCCCCATTGCACAACATAATTGTCCTGCACCCGGTTTATGCTGATGCCGTCATACCAGCCGGCCCGCGCCAGGTTGCGGATATTGGTGACATGGACGGGCGCAAAAATCGCCGCAAGCTCGATGTAAATCTCCTCACCCGTGCCCAGCGTCATAACCAGCAGATTTTCCGGCGCTATCGGCCGCCAGTCATCGGCGGTGGTTGCCGCGATAACTTCGCCGGGCGTCAATGGCTCGGCCAGCGGTTCGGCGGCCTGCGCGGCAAGGAGCAAAGGAGCGGCGGTAAGGAGGAATAGCTTTTTCATGACGGCCCTTTTGCCATGCTCCAACCCCTTGCGCCAGACCGCTGTCCGCTCTAGGTGCATCCGCTTGCCAGGATATGCGGAGCGGTGGCCGAGTGGTCGAAGGCGCACGCCTGGAAAGTGTGTATAGGGTAACCCCCTATCGTGGGTTCGAATCCCACCCGCTCCGCCATTCCATTATTTTCCGGCATCCGCCTTCTTCCACCCAATCCCCAGAAATATAAGGTTAGAGGGGATGTAGACCTCCACTGCCTTCCGTTGACATTCGCCTTCAATCGCACTTTAATGTGGGTAAGATTGATGGGAAGAATGATTGCGTCGTGGGAAAATTGAGTGCCACCAAGGTAAAAGCGCTTCGTGCGGCTGGGCGCTATGCTGATGGGTCAGGGTTGATCCTTAATGTAACTCCGAAAGGGTCAAAGAGCTGGATATTGCGTATCCAACACAACGGAAAACGGCACGATTACGGTCTCGGCTCTTGTTTGAATGTATCGTTAGCAGACGCTCGTGAAGAGGCTTTGCGTATCAGAAAGATGGTGCGGGACGGCAAAGACCCGCGCGCAGAACGGCGAAAAGAAAACGTTCGCAGCAAAACTTTTCGAGAAGCTGCAATTGAGTATCATGCTACACATCAAGAAAGCTGGAAGAACGGTAAACATCGCGCTCAGTGGCTTTCTACTCTGCAATCATATGCTTTCCCGCGATTGGGTGACTTAGCCCTCAATGCTATTGATGGACCGGTTATCCTCGACACACTTGATGGCATTTGGCTTGCAAAGCCTGAAACGGCACGGCGGGTGCGGCAACGGATCGGATCGGTTCTCGACTATGCCTATTCTCGCGGCTGGCGTGACACAGAAGCGCCTATGCGCTCAGTCTCGAAAGGTCTCCCTCGACAACCCACAAAACGGGGTCATTTTGCAGCTATGCCTTATTCCGATGTTCCCGATTTCATCAGGGAGCTAGGTGATCGTGAAAGCTATGGTCGATTGGCTCTAGAAGCACTAATTCTTACTGCTGTTCGTTCAGGTGAGATACGCGGCGCAATATGGAGTGAAGTGAATTTCGATGCGGCGCTTTGGACGATACCAGCCGAACGAATGAAGGCTGGCGAGGAACACATCGTTCCATTGTCTTCTTCTGCCTTACAGGTTTTCGAGCGAGCAAAGGAGTTGCGGATAGCAGGCACAGAGTTTGTTTTCCCGGGAACGAAATTGGGAAAGCCGCTGTCCGATATGACGCTCCTTAAAATTCTTCGTGATCTGAGCCTACCGTATACCGTCCATGGATTTCGCTCTTCTTTCAGAGATTGGGCAGCAGAACGATCAGCTTTACCTGGTGAGGTAGCTGAAGCGGCGTTGGCGCATCGCATTTCTGACAAGATAGTGGCTCACTACCTGAGGACAGACTTCTTAGACCAACGAAGGCATATGATGGCTGCATGGGGAAGTTGGTGCACGGGCGAGGTCGCCAATGGCGCTCAGCGGCGTTCAAAATGACGGACCGACGCTCCAGCCTATCCAAGACATTGTCATTTCTGAGGGAGCGCGAAAGTGAAATTTTGCGTAACACCCCGGATAATGTCGAAGAAATCGATCGCGAACTTGAACGCCTAGCTGCGGAGTTGATCGCGAACGATCCCGAACGGAGAACCGCTCAAAAGATCAGCGAACTTTTGGACCTGGCGAGCGAGTGGCAAAATGGGAACAACGCGGCTGGCACAGAGCTTGAGCGAACTCTTGAAGGATTAGTCGGAAGAAGAGCGGCAAGCCGATTGCTTGTTGCTGCTGCGCAAAAAAGCAACTCAAGATGGGTCATAAATGTGCGTCGTCGCAAGCCGGACGAGCTGGAAGACCAAGGCGAAAGTTATTCTCGTTCGAAATCTGCAGCGCGCGACGAATTGATTGCCCACCGAGTGCTTCTGCGAAAAAGGACTCTTGGCACGATCGGACGAGCGATTGCCGAGATAGACGATGAAGATATTTTCGGAATTAGAGAAGATGCAATCCGAAACGCATATTATCGGCATCTCCACCGGGCCGTCGATAATGGACTTTTGTTTCCTGGGCTTTCTGAAACGGTCGTGGATTTTCAACGCGGCGAAGATCCAATTACCGCCGCTGATTTACCCAAGCCAGGCAGACCAAAAATATGTATTTCGGATTAATCCTTGCTCCATTGTTTATTCGGTCCAGCGAGAGTCTTTTGGGATTTCCACGCACATCACGGTGCGTTGCAAACTCAGGAGATTCACCATGGACGCCATTTTTATTTCAATTCACGAGGCCGGTAAGGCACTCGGTATCGGTCGAAGCAAATGCTACGAACTGATTAGCGAAGGTAGGCTCGAAACCGCATATCTTGGTCGTCGTCGGCTCGTGAAGGTGGAAAGCGTAAAGGCGCTCGCCGAAGAGATTCAGTCATGTTGACGGGCGTGATTTTCGAGCATCGGCATCGCGGTAATGTATGGCGGCTTGAAGTTTCAGAACATGATGGCCGCACGTTTGCCAATTTTCGCCGTTGGTTCGAGAACGATCATGGCGAGCTATGTCCAACGAAAGATGGGTGCACTTTCCCCTTAGAACGGCTCCTAGACCTCAGTGTCGCTGTTTCAACATGGGCAACAACCAATGGTTTCGACATCCAAATCGATACCGTTCCGCCCGCAGGTTAATCCAGTGAAGCAGGGACGAGCAAACGAGGGTTCGATTGAGCCAGATGTTCAAACTTACGAAAACTCTGATTACCGGCATAAAGTCACCGACCACGAAGTTCATCGCGATATTGAAAATCAGCCAGTTTCTAAGGTTGGCACGGGAATTGCGCTTAAGACTAATACTAATGGTTGCACACGGTTCCCGCCCAAGCTCTGCCCTCCAAGTCCCACGGGTAACGGTAGGAGTGCCCATCTTACCAATAAGCAAGCGGTCAATTTGGCGCGGGCCGCTATCCACGCTTGGGAGATAAACCTGCCACTGAACCGATTACTCACCATCCACTGGGAAGCGGCTGGGGTGAAGGATGAGCAAGCTGGGAGGGCAACTAGCAAGATGATCAAATTGATCTCAGACTGGCTCTCCACGCGCGGTCTACAAACGGCATGGATTTGGGTGCGGGAGAATGGCTTGAGGGAGGGTAGTCATGTTCATATCGCAATACACGTCCCCATCGACACTTCGCTCGGCCCCAAGCAACAACGGTGGCTAAGGCGCATTACAGGAATTAAGTATCGAAAGGGTGTGATCAAAACCCGATGTATAGGGCGATCGGCTAAGGCGGCGTTTTCGGAACCAACGGGCTACAGTATCAACATGCTAAACGTCGTCGCGTATCTTTTGAAAGGAATCAACCCGACATCCGCCAAAGAGATAGGGTTGTTAAGGTGTAGCCCGACTGGGGTAATCGTCGGGAAACGATCTGCAACCTCCCAAAACGTCGGGACAAAAGCACGAAATTCTATCTCTTCCAGCAAGAGAACTTTGATCATTCAATCCTTATCGACTTCGCCCTTGAGCGCAAAGAGTATTCCAAAGCGCTTCGCCCATCGACTCAGGCACAATTGGTATGTTTTGAGAGTGCCATAAGCTACCGTCATAGGTGCCCAAAACAGAGCCATCAGGACCATAGCGCACGCTTCTGATCAATCTTGTGGTTCGTTGTTTGCAAGAAACATCATAGAGTTCACGGGTTGTCTGAGCGCTTGTAGACTGATCCGACGAATGATCGATATGCACCCATATTTGAACATCGTCGTTTTCGGCAGGCATATCCTCCGCGCGAATTGTCCAAACAGAGCCAGTCGAATTCTGGCCGATATAGACAGGTGCTTCGGCCCACTGCTGGGCATTCGCAGCGCTGACGTTGCCCAGAACTAGTAGTGCTACGCTGAGTCCTATTTGCTTCATTGCTGTGCACCTTCACCCTTGTCGTTCGCTTGTTGCCGTTTTCGAGTGACCACACGGAGCGTTCGCAACATACTCTCGGCCTTCCTGCGAGTTTCAGGATGTGCGCGAGGATCATTCGAGCCGACTTCTAGTAGTGTGAAGAGTTGGTCTCTTTCGCAATTGATTCGGCTCATTATTCAATCACGCCAACAAATGATCCGTCAGGTGCCATTCGGCAGCGGACACCGTAAACGAATGTGCCATCCGGGCACATGATCGTTGAGGGTTGCGGCCTGTAGGCAGGCGGCAATGGATGAGTCGATGCTGGCGGCAAGGGTTGTATCGGGGTCGCTTGTGCATTGGGTTGTGCGGCACCTGAGGCGGCAACACCCAAAAGCATCAGCGTCAAAGCATCTTGATTCGCTTGATGCTGCCGCGCCTGATCGGCGGCGATGTATTGCTCGACACAAGGCTGATAGCCTTTCATGCCATCGGCCAATCCCGCGCGCTCACAGTGATTTTCGGCCAAAGTCGTCACGCAGCCGCTTACGGCCAAGGCTGCGCACAGCATTCCAGCGCTCCCAATCTTTCGCATGGTCCATTCTCCCGTGTTCAAGGCCCGGCTGGAGCCGGGTGGTTCGTAACGTGCGAACACGGGTAAGCACGCCCCACGTATTCCCCGTGAGGGTATTATATTTCGCGGGCCGCCCGACAAAGACGGACCCGTGTTCAGCACGTTCTCGTGCATCGCCGCGGCTTACGAGACCGGAACGACCAGAAAACGTTATGACGGATTTTTCGGGAAGTCTATCGGGCGCATGGATTGCCAGTCCATTGACGATCGCCGGACAGCATTCGCTTCCGAACGAAGAACCGGCTCAATACATGATGTCATGTCATAAAAAGGGCTACGAAATGCGACTTGCTATTTGCATTCAATCTCGATCCACGGCGAGATTGTTTTGTCTCACATGCTCGCGATTTCATCTAGTAATATGAAACTGTCGATTGCGACGCGCGACAAGGCTATACTCGCGGCAATAGTGGAGGAGCGGAATTATGGACGTGGAAATTAGACGCTTAATGGCTTCGGCTATCCAAAATGCTAATATTGAAGATCCAATCATCGAGCCGGGCGTTACACGAGACAATCACTATAAGAACTCTGAAGAGACAGCCCATCTTGTCGATAGGATATGCTCAGCACTTGATGGCGCGGGATATAAGATCGTCAAAAAGTAATCTTGGAAGGCGAGATGTTGACAAGCTTATCAGCAAGGGTTCGGCTTCGTCCGACACGTATTGCACTCTTAACTCGTCCGACGGACTTGCCTTCAGTTAGGAAATTCATGCGGATCTGCGCGTGTCTATGGGGAGGAAGCTACAATCCGATAATTCCGGTTTTTAGGCAAACGCCTAAAGAATGGCGAGAAGATGCAAGGGTGAAGCGCAAGCCAAGCGAGGTAGTCCGGGGCTATGTCGAGTTCTTCGAACCGGATTGCTACGTAGAATCCCAATCCGGGCTACTCGAAGAAGCAGGACTTGGCGCGCTCTCTGACCATCGCCTGTCAGACAAGCGTTCGGTTCCACTTTCGCGGTTCTTGTCAGCTTACGGATCCCGCGATTGGATCGAACCAGTTTTTGGGCTTGGTATCGCGGATGTTCTTCAGCACGTCTATGAAGAAGAGCAACGCTTTCAACTCAAGAATCCGAATGAAGCGATATTGGTTCGACGACACGTCGGATCTGCACTTACGGAAGCAGTCTTTGGCATGTTTCCACAGGATGAAGGCGCGAGATATATCCCAGGCTCCTACCAAGCTGTCTTCAAGCCGGAGAGCCAGCCAGCCGACATTAATGCCTGGCGTCAGGTCTTTCGAAAAGGGGCCAATACGCCACTGAGGCTTACTACATACGGATTGGATGCAAGCCGGTCATGGCATCACGATATAGTGATATACGTTTTCGACCCAACCTGCGCACGAGACCTGATTGATCTTTGGAACATGAGATTGGAGCCTAGACCAATTTTGCCGGTGCCCATCGGATGGTGGGCAGATTTGATCGACGACATATGCGAAATCCTGGCGATTGAACATCGGCCAGTCCAAGGCAATCCACACGGCGTGATGCATCAAGGATTAATCGAATTTGCTCGCTCGATAGATGAAGAATCTGCAAAATCGTGCATCGAGATTCTAGGCGGAAAAATTTCTGCAGAAGCTGTCACAGTCAAGAATTGGCGTAACCCCATTTGGGAAAAGCAAACTGACGATCTCGTTCATCGCGACGGGCGTCTCAAAATTACAGCTGAAGAAAAGTGGGCGGATTTAACAATAGAAACAGCGAGCAATCCCTCGGCCAAATTTTCCTCGCTGAGTCCTGATTTTGCCGAACGATATGGGGGGCATAACGTTAGATGGGTGAACTGCGTAAGTTTTGGATCTTTGCAAAGCGAACGTGTTGCAACAACTCTTCCATTTAATGCGTTCGATCCATTTTGGCCCTCATTGAGCGGACCTGCTGAGCCGGTAACGGTCGGACGAGAAGGCTGGGTTTTTGGTCAAGAGTTTGGAGATTTTACGCAGCACATTGGACTTCTTTCCTCGGAAGAAGCGATCATCGGTTCTCTTGATCGACTTGGGATCACCGCCAAATTGTCTGAGCCTGGGCTTATCGCCAAACAGGTTCTTGAACATCTCGACGGGCTATGGGGTATTCATCTGCTGAAGGACGTTGAGACATTAGATATGCTCAACAAAATGGCGGGAGGGTTTCGTCGTAGGGGAGAAGGAGAGGACACGATCGAAGAAATCTTTGATCGCCGGTCGAAGTCAGTAAAGAACTGGACCGACTTGATTTCACGTCGAGTAGCCGAGCGTTCGTTGCCGCGTCTTTCCGTCGAAGATTTCACAAATCGCAATATCATTCGGCTAGGAGTCCAGACCGCATGTCCGCAATGCAAGGCTGGAAACTGGCATAATCTGACCGACGTAGATTACTCGATCTCGTGCGAGCGATGCCAGAAAGAGTATCCCTTTCCTCAAGCTAACTTGATGCAAAAAAACGGGAATTGGACTTTTCGCGTAGTTGGACCATTCGCCACACCTGATTATGCGCGGGGGTCTTATGGGGCGCTATTAGCGCTCAATGTCGTGAGAGGTTTCGGTGCATCATCTGACACTATGACATATGCCACCGCTCTATCGTTGAGTTTTGACGATGTTGAGGTTGAAGCTGATTTCGTCGCCTGGCGAGCTGCCGAACGATTTGAAGGGCAATCTTCTCCGGATCTCATACTGGGTGAAGCCAAATCTTTTGGGAACGGCGAGCTTATAAAGCGAGATGACTTGAATAAATTGCGCAAAATTGCGCGGAAGATTCCGACTGCATGCTTCGTTATCTCTGTGATGCGAGATCACTTCACTGACAGCGAAAAGAAACTGCTTGTGCCGTTCGTAAATTGGTGCAGACGGCCGAATTCCTTAGGCGAACCATCTCATCCCGTGCTTCTTCTAACAGCAAAGGAGCTGTTCTTCGATTTCTCAATTAGCTCGACATGGAGTGACTTGGGTGATCCGCATAGCTCATATTCGGGATTCCAGGAGACTAAAAACTTCCGCTCTTTCGCTGAATCAACCCAGGCGATTTACCTCGACCTGCCACCCTACCATGAACATCTGCATAACCTGCGACAGCAGAAACCCAAGCGGAGCGCCAACTAGGATACATAGGATCGCTCTTACTGGCGCGCGATTTTCATTTCGTCAGCCAGTTTTCGTATTTCAGGCAGCTCGTCCTTCATCAGCTCGTCCAGAGCAGGGTTGGCTTGTTCCATGGAAATGGCATCGGTCTTCAAAAGAGGAATCACCAGTTTTCGGATTTTCAGATCCGCGTCTTGCATCAACTTCAGAGCTTGAATGGCTTGTGGCTTTGTCAGCTTGACTGGTAGTTCGAAAAGCTCGCTGAGAGTGGCGCTAGTCCCTTCACCAGCCCCTAGATTTTCGAACACGAAATCCCGAAAAGCTGGCTCGTCGCGCCAACGCTTTGCCGCCAGAGTTGCGGCATTTGCGCGAACGTTCGAATTGGAATCGGTGAAAAAGCTCAATAGCTCTGAATTGGAGAGCGATACGTGGACGAGCATTGCTTTTGCAATATCCTCACACGGGCTAACCGGACGGGGCCAATCTGAAGGCTGACTTTCAATCTCAAGCCAAAGTTGCTGAGCCTCACGCAGTAAGGCTCCGATCATTTCTTCGTTCTTTGGAAGTTCAGCCGCAACCCGCGCAGCGGCAGCAGCCAGCTGCGGATTATTGGCCAACATGGTGTGCTCAAGAACATCAAAAAGAAGCGCACTGGGTTCAAGTGGGCAAACCTGAAAGATGCCAAAGAGATGTTCGCATCCAGCCTTTATTTCGCCGTTCAAGCGGATAAGCGTAGTTTCTACTGCCTCGTCATTTGGCAAATCACTGCAAAGGGAAGCGCCAGCCCAAAGGCTCGCTCCAGAAGCACTTTCGTATAGCCGGTCCACTATGGAACGACGTTGTTCCGTCGTTACGACAGCGTCTATAAGACTCGCAGCGAGTTGGACCAGATACACAGACCCTTGGTATAAGGCCTGCTCAAGCAGTGAGAGGTCCAGCTCGATCTCCGTCGCGCCGCTCCAATCAATTGCAGGAGCATCCACATGGACCGTGCGATTAAAGATCGCGCTGGAGTAGTGCCCGCGACTTTCTTCATATGCGGAGAGCAGCGCTGCTGCTTCATTGGCGATAGAGCTTCGGTCAGCATTTATCAGCTGCAAAGTCGCCCAAAGAACATGCTGCTCGGCGGCTACCCACTCTTCAGACTGCCACTGCCATAAGTCCTTGGGTTGGACTCGGCCCCATCCGGTCAGTTCGATAAACGCACTCAAGTTGACGAGAGGACGACTCGTATCAAGCTCCGAATTAGAATCGGACACTTCCGTCCCAGAAATGCCCGCTAGCAGACGAAGTTCGGCCTTTTCGTTTACCTCACCAAAGTCATCAATATTTGGCGCGTAGTCCCTTCCTCGGCTGTCTTTGAACCAATATTCGTGCATAGACCGGTAAAGATCTGCTCGATCCGCTTTTTTGAGAATCTGTTCTAGTTTGCTGGCAACTCCAAATTGGTCGAACGCGGGTTGCCTGAGGAGAGCAATCAGGGCTTCTTCGAACTTGGGGTCACATGATCCTGCAAGTCGGGAAGCAGCCGCCAATCCAAAGCTAACCAGCAGTGACCAATATGTCGTGTCCGGCAACGTGAAGCTGAGCACAGCGTGATTCGAATCTTTAGTGCTCTTCTTGTCCCGGTTTCCGTCTTTCTCTTGTCGAAAGCGCTTCATTGCATCAGCTAGGCGATCTGTTTTGCAAAGTGGGGAATCGGATTTTAGGGCGCACACCCAACCAACCAGCGCCACGCCATCGTGATCATCTTCGAGCGCGATGCCAGCGGACGACATCAATAATGAGGGATACATCTCACAGAGTTCCGAGAGAGATTCTCCCAGCGACTCCAGAGTTTCCCTATCTAGAGATCCAAGCAATTGAAAAGCTCTGGTAATCGTCGGTTCCAAATATCGATCGCCTAGCGGCGGATTGGATTGCCCAGCGATTGCTAGCACACGTTCGATTGATTCAACGGATTCTTGTGAAGGCGTTTGTTTCAAAACCGCATCTAGAGCATCTTCCGCCATGCCCAACGAAGCCGCGAATTGAAGGACTAGATCGGCCTCACATTGAGCCGCCTCGCGCATATCTTCAGCGACGGTATTCCGATCGGAATGATCGGCTATCTGTCGTGCCGCCGCGAACTCCGCAAAGGTCTTGTGCACGAACGTGAAGTAAGCAACATCATCGTGATGGATACGTTCGACCAACCCAACGTCACGCCAATATTCAACGGCTCTTTCACAACGATCTTTGGCATCTAGGGGCGCACACCCTATCGCATTTTCAAGACTTCGAGAGACCGAAGACTGAACCGCATCAGCGCTATCTGTGAGACGAGTTGTTATACGAAAACCAAGTAGGTTTATCGTGCGATCCAAGATCGCACTACTCAAGCCTTCGGCTTTCGCTTTAGCTGATGCGGCTTCCTGAATAAGCAGAAACATCTCTCGATAGATTTCTGGAATTGAATTCTTGACGCTCCCTCGCTTGTTCGCTGAAGCTATGGCCAAGCCCAATAAGAGCGGACTAGGTGCGATGGTTTTCCACGCCGCGCTGGCTTTCAACGCCGACGATATGGACTCTATTTTGTCATTGAGAGCCGGATCATGCGGAAGAACTGATGATATGATCGCCGATACGTGCTTTCGACAATCGTCTTCCGACAAGGGGTTGAGGGCATAGTGCCGCCAACTTTCTAAAGGCCCGGGAACATAACCAATAGGGCGCGATGTAACGATAACACGATATTCGGGATGTGCGATTGCAAAATCAGCCAGATCCTTTTGCACGGCTGACCGATACTTCCCGCACTCATCAAGACCGTCACACAAGATTACCCATTCACCAATCGATGCACTTCGACTCTCGCTCGCAGGTATTCCTGATTTGTCTAAGGCAAGATCAAACAAGCCTTCGGAGAACCCGCATCCGGTATTATGCATTCGCTCGACAAGTGATCTCAATCTAACTTGTAAAACGGGAAAGCCATTGCGCGAAAAATTTCGGGCCAGCCTTTGTAGTAGAATGCTTTTCCCCATGCCTGGGCCAGCAACCACGACGCATTGCTTAAAAAACCAACCTACTGTGCCAGCATGAATCGCTCTCGATGACGCTTCGCGCATCAATGAGTGAACGTCGTGGTAGGATGCCAGTGCATCGCTCAAGGACGGCGCTGAAGAGAAAGGGTGCTCAAGCACCGACGCAGATTGTTCTAGCCAAGCGGTGTCGATTGGAAGCTGATTTTCTAGCCCGATCACCCCAAAGTTAGCGCTTGTTTCATATGTCCAGTCGCGAAGTGCTGAGACTAACGCGGCTAAGCTGTCCGTCCTAACGTTTTTCTTGACGTTGATACCAGCTCTTTCAATACACCGGACAGCGGTTTCAATAGTTCTACGGCCCCGATGCTCGATCAACGACATTGAATCGCTTGCAAGCGCGTTCCAGGCGTTCGCAGCTTCGTATGGGCGGGATAGCAACTCACCCAGAGATCCTGTCGCTGCGGCGATCGACTGATTGTCTTCCGGTATGGCGCTTACGGTTACAATCCGAAGTTTGGCGCAAGTGTTTTCGGTCGGCAAGCCGCTCGAACGCAATCTAGTTACGAGATCTTTGGCAATTTCGCTCAGGCCATCTTCGCGACCGTCACCAAGGCGGCGCAAATCTCGTGCAAGATTGTGTTTGATTGTGCGACTTGAATCAGGTGAGATTGCAAGGATTCCGTATGAGATTGTTCCGTCTCGAATACCAGTCGCCAGAGAGATCAGCGGTTCCCAGAGATGCCTACCTCGTCGAAGTCCTCTTTTAACTTGAACTTCTACAATCTCATGATTCCGCAATGTGAATTGTAAATCGTCACCGGGTCCACCAGTTTCAACCGAAATTGCTATCGGCGTGTCATCGACTAAGTCATGAAGCCAACCCAGCCGCGTTTCACGCAACAGATGTATAGCGGCAATAGCGCAAACTGCCGCTTGGAAACTAAATCCTCCGCCAGCCGCACTGCCGCCGATCTGTTTTGGGCCTGATGGGTCATCCCCTTTTTGCAATTTTTTTCCAGCACTCATAAACTACAGCATAGCGTCTATTCGATCTCCAACACAGGCATCGAACGAAATCCCAATCGCAAACAAGAATGTGGGGAGAAGTGTGGGTAAAGACTGATCTAGAAAATAATAATAATTTCAAATCAATGTCTTAAAGATCATCTTTGGCGGACACCCGCTCCGCCATTTCAGAAGAACTCCGAATAGGACTGCCATCGGGATCAAGGCGGCAACCTTTTTTATATCTCCGCCAGGGTGGACGTAATCGCCCATTTTTACTCCATTGGCTCATGACCTTGGGCCAAGGCTGCCGTATAGCTGATTCGGCCATGTAAGGCTGGGATAGCCGGAACTCTATGAACTTGAAGACAGTGAAGGTTGCCAGTTACAATATGCACAAGGGTGTCGGTGCCGATCGGCGGCGCAATCCCGAGCGTATTGTAAAAGTGCTGAACGGGCTGGATGCCGACATTGTGGCCCTGCAGGAAGCCGACCGGCGTTTCGGCCGCCGATCGGCCGCCATACCGCCGCTCCTGCTTGAGCAGAATAGCGACTATCAACCGATCCCGCTCGACGTCCAGATCGATTCCATGGGGTGGCACGGCAACGCCATTCTGGCCCGGAAATCGGCGACGATCCATATGCATGACGTCGTACACATCCCCTGTCTGGAACCGCGCGGCGCGGTGATGGCGCAGATCGAGGTCAACGGCATCGCCCTGTGTGTATTCGGCATGCATCTGGACCTGTCCGGTCTGTGGCGGCGGAAACAGGCGCAGGCCGTTGTGAAGCTTGCCGAAGAATATGGCGCCGACATGCCGACCGTGCTGATGGGAGACCTCAACGAATGGAGCGCAGCAAGCGGTTGTCTGCGGGATTTCAGCCGCGCCTACGCCTTTGCCGATTGCGGCCGCAGCTTCCATGCGCGACGGCCAACCGCACGGCTCGACCGGATCATGCATTGCTCCCGGCTACAGGTGATCGAAAGCGGCGTGGATCGCTCGGCAATCGCCCGCAAAGCATCCGACCATCTTCCCGTCTGGGCCCGGATCACGCCTGCATAGCGATGGCCCGGCATTGTCCCGGCGGCTCCTTCCGGTCTAGGCATTGCCGGTGAGGAGGGGTTGCAAATGGATGATAGAAACGAACGGCCGAATGTTACCTTTTCGCGGTTCCTTGTGAGCCCAGTCGCCGTTTCGCGCGGGCTCAGGATCTCGGCGATCATCGGTACACTGCTGATCCTGATCAACCAGGGCGATGTGATGCTGGCCGGCGCGATGCCGGCGCTCTGGAAGATCCTCCTCACCTATCTCGTCCCTTATGGCGTCAGCAGCTATTCGACCGCCGCGCTGCTCTATGAGACAAAAAAGGCGGCGCGATGAGACGCTGGTTTGCCCTTATCCTCCCCTGCTTGTTGGGATGGGCCGGTGCTTGCAGCCAGACGCCTGCCGAACGGGCGGACGAAACGGCTGTGCCGGCGCCCTGTATCGATACCGTATCGAACAGGCGGATCGGGATCCCGGCAGGCCGTTTCGTGATGGGGGAGAATCCACGCTATCCCGAGGAAGGTCCGGCCCGCGAAATTACTGTCTCCGGCTTTGCGATGGACGCACATGAAGTAACCAATGCCGAGTTCGCGGCCTTTGTCGACGCCACCGGCTATGTGACGCTGGCCGAGCAGGATCCTCCGCCGATGCCTGGCGCGCCGCCGGAAATGCTGCAGCCCGGATCGGCCGTGTTCCAGGTGCCGTCGGCAGACAATCCCAGCTGGTGGCGCTGGGTCGTCGGTGCAAACTGGCGACGGCCCGAGGGGCCGGGCAGCTCCATCGAGGATCGCGAACACTATCCGGTCGTCCAGATCGCTTACCGGGATGCGCTGGCCTATGCCGAATGGGCGGGCGGTGCATTACCCAGTGAAAGCCAGTGGGAATATGCGGCGCGCGGAGGGCAGCACGCAGCCGATACGCCGCTCACCAGCGAAGGCGCACCCGCCGCCAATTATTATCAGGGCATATTCCCGCAACGCGATTTGGGCGAAGACGGCTATGACGGCCGCGCGCCCGCCGGCTGTTTCCCGCCCAATGGCTTCGGGCTTTACGACATGATCGGCAATGTCTGGGAATGGACGGCCGAAGCCGATCGGCGCGCGCCGGGCAGCGCCGTAATCAAGGGCGGATCCTTCCTGTGCGCCGCCAATTACTGTGCACGCTACCGGCCCTCGGCCCGCCAGTTTCAGGAGCGGGGGCTCGGCACCAACCATATCGGTTTCCGTCTCGTCTATCCGGCAGAGGGCAGAACAGGCTAGCGCGCGATCTGATCCGCCAGCCAGGCAGCCGCTTCGCCCGGGCTCGCCTTTTCCTCGTCGCGATCGACCATATAGTTGGCCTCCCGCATCGCCTCCACGGGAATGGCGTCGAGAAGCGGCGTCAGCGCCGTAACAAAAGGCTCGTCATCGGCCCGGCCCGGCGCAACGATGAGCACCGCATCGTAATTCGGGATCGCCCCGCGCGGATCGGAAAGCACGGCGAGGTTGCTGGCGGCGATGCGGCCATCGGACGAAAAGGCGGTAATCACATCGGCCCGACCGCTCTCGACGGCCCGGTACATGAATGTCGGCTGGTAGGATTGGGCGGCCCCGAAGGCGAGGCCATAGGCAGCGCGGATACTGGCCCATTCGGGCCGGTTCAGAAACTCAACATCGGTGCCCATGGTGAGCTGGGGCGCGACGCCGGCCAGATCGTCGATGCTCTCAAGCCCGTGTCGCCGGGCGGTTTCTTGCGTGACTGCAAAGGCGTATGTGTTTTCAAAACCCAGCCGTCCGAGCACACGCGCATCGCGGGTGTCGGCCACCCAGTCGGTCAGCTCGTCCAGCATCTCGTCCCGCGGAGGGTTGTCGTCGCGGCGCATCGCATTGGTCCAGAGCGTTCCGGTATAGTCTACATAGACATCGACATCGCCGCGCGCGAGCGCCTCGAAGGCGATCGCCGAACCAAGTCCCTCACGATAACGGATCTCATAACCCGCCCCCTCCAGCCGGTCGCCGATCAGACGCGCTAGGATATATTGCTCGCTGAAACCCTTGGCCCCTATCGTCACCACATCGGACCGGGACTGGGTCAGAATCAGCGGTGCCAGGGCGATGGCTACGCCAGTGAAAAGTGCGATCAGGCCGGTTCCGATCATCCACCGGCGGCGCTGCGCAATGCCGGTCTCGATCAGGCCCAGCAGCGCGTCCGCGGTCAGGGCGAGAGCGGCGGCGGCCAGGCAGCCCACCAGGACAAGCGTCCAGTTCTGCGTCTGGAGCCCGGCGAAAATCATGTCGCCCAGGCTGGACTGGCCGACCGTGGTCGACAGCGTCGCGGCGCCGATCGTCCAGACAGTGGCGGTACGGATTCCGGCCATCACGACGGGCGCGGCAAGCGGCGCCTCGACCAACCGCAATTTCTGCCGCGGGGTCATGCCTACACCGTCCGCGGCCTCGATAATCGCCGGATCGATGCCGACAATCCCGGTTACCGCATTGCGCAGGATCGGCAGCACCGCATAGAGACCGAGCGCCAGCAGAGCAGGCAGGAAACCGAGCGCCGGCAGCGCAACGCCCAGCGGAACCAGCGCCGAATTGAGCGCCAGCAACAGCGGGTAGAAAAGCGCCAGCAGCGCAAGACCCGGGATCGTCTGGACAAGGCTCGCCAGGCCAAGGGCGAACTGGCGGAGCCGGTCGCTGCGCGATGCACCGACGGCAAGCGGCAGGGCGACGACAAGCCCGAGCAACAGGGCCGCCGCCGACAACAGCACATGATCGGCCAGCAGCGACGGGACCTGGGCGAAGGCCTCCTGAAGCCGCGAATTCACGAGCGCGCCTCGAGCTGGCGAAGTTTCGCCATCTGGCCCTTGGGCACGGCGATCAGCGCATTGGCCTCGGCTCCGCCTTCGCCCGCCAGCAGGGCCTCGGGCGTGCCGTCGGCGGCAACCCGACCTTCGCTCATCACGAGGATACGATCGGCAATGAGCAAGGCCTCGGCCATGTCGTGCGTCACCATGATCGTGGTGAGCCCCAGCCGGTCATGCAGGGCGCGATAGGTCTCACCAAGCTGATCCCGGGTAACCGGATCGAGCGCGCCGAACGGCTCGTCCATCAGCATCAGGCCCGGCTCGCCGGCCAGCGCCCGGGCAACGCCGACACGCTGCTGCTGGCCGCCGGACAATTCGCTGGGCAGGCGATCTGCGACATCGCCTGGAAGGCCGACCAGTTCGAGCAGGTCGGGCACAGCGTTGACGATCCTGCCGTCGCCCAACCGGGGTATGATCATGATATTCTCCGCAACGCTCATATGCGGAAACAGACCAATATTCTGAAACACATAGCCGATATGCCGCCGCAAATCCGAAGAGGTTTGGTCGTCGACAGGCGTCGCTGCAATCGCGACGGTTCCTGTGCTCGGATCGACGAGCCGATTGATCATCTTGAGCAAGGTCGACTTGCCGGATCCGGATTCGCCGACCAGCGCGACGAACGATCCGCCGGCAATTTCGAGACTCAGGGGTTTCACGGCAAAGGTCGCGCCGCCGTCGAAACTTTTCGCTATGCCGTCAAAACTGACGGCGGGGCCGTTTTTCCTGTCCATCGCGCCCAAGCATCGCGGGGCGGGCCTGCCGGGTCAACCATGGCGGGTGGGAAACAGGGAAAGCAGCCTTATTCGGCGGTCAGAAACGCCATGATAGGGCGCGCGATCCGCAGGATCGAGCCCTCTTCCCCGCTCTCGTTGAGCATCACATAGGCTTGATCGCGGAAACCGTTGTCGGAGAAGCTGAACAGCTCAAAGCCGCGGTCGGAACCGTCCAGGCTCCCTCGCCGGCTCAGAAACAGCTCGGTATAGCGCGGCTCGAGAACGCCGCTCGTCGTGATATAGTCGTAGAACCGCCTGAGATCGCCAACCGTGGAGAACATGCCGCCACTACCCATGACGAGCCAGCTTGTCGGCCCCCAATTGGGCGGGATATTCGGCAAGCCTCGCTGAACGCCTCCCCCGGCGGCAAAATCCGTGAGCGCCAGATTCCGGCTTTCACCGTAATTGCCCGTTCGAGCCATACCCGCCGGATCGAAAAAATTCTCGCGCAAAAATGCCGAATAGCTTTGGCCGCTCACCCGTTCGACAATCGCAGCCAGCATGCCGAAGGCCCAATGCGAATGTTCGTCACCCTCTCCCGGCGCGAAGAGCAACGGCGCCGCCAGCGTCCGGCGCTCGAACTCGGCGCGGTCGATCCAGGCCAGATCGGCGTCCCAGTCGCTTGCATTCGCGGGAAAGTCCGGCAGGCCGGAAGCGCCGGTCATCATCTGCCGGATCGACATCCCGGCGCGGTCGGCCGGAACATTGTTCAGATAGTCGGCGAGCGTATCATCCTGGCTCAGCTCACCGCGCTGTTCGAGCAGGGAAATGGCCGCAATGGTGAAATCGATGGGCCGCGATCCGATGCCGAATACCGTGTCGAGATCGATCGGCACGCCGAGATCTTCGTGCGCCATGCCATAGGCCTTGTGGAGCAAGGTCTCGCCATCCACCGCGATGAACACCACGCCCGCATAGCCGGCATCGGCCATGAAATCGTCGATCTGGGTTTCCAATGTATCGCGGTGGAGCACGATAGCCGGTTCAGCGGCAAGTTCTTCGGCTTGGGCGAAAGCGGCCGCGGGCAACGCCATAAGCGGTAACAGTATCGAGGCAAATCGCAGAAAGAACCGGTATCGCATCCGCCATTGCTCCCTTCATTATGACAACAGTCGTAATTGTAGCGGAAATTCACCCGAAAACAAGGCATGGCCGGGCCGTTTCTACGTCCCTCGCCCGATCAGCACAGGCCGCCCCGATCGTCGGAAGAAAGTGTTTGCACTTGGGAGCGAGACTCGTTGTAAGTAGCAAAGAAAAACGGATGGGGATTCTCATGGCAGACAAATCGATATTCATCACCGGGGGCGCATCGGGCATTGGCCGGGCAGTGGCGCACTATTTCGGGGAGCGCGGCTGGTTTGTCGGGCTGGCCGATATCAACGAGCCGGGGATGGAGGAAACGGCAGCCGGGCTGCCAGCCGGGCAGTTCTCGATCCACCGGCTCGACGTGACGGACCGCGAACAATGGAAACAGGTTGTTGCGGCGTTCGGCGAGCGCACCGGCGGGCGGATGGATGTCCTGTTCAACAATGCGGGGATCGGCCTGGGCGGACCGCTCCAGGAGATGACCGACGACGAAATAGACCGCTCGATTGCGATCAACTTTACCGGCGTCGTCAGCGGCACACGCGCGGCCTTCGAAATGCTGCGAGATACCCCTGACAGCTGTATCCTCAACACCAGTTCGGCAGCCGGGATTTACGGCGCGGCAGGGCTGGTCGTGTATAGCGGAACGAAATTCGCGGTGCGCGCACTGACCGAGGGTCTGGATATCGAGTTCAAGCCTTATGGCATACGGTCGCGCGCGCTGATGCCGAGCTTTATCGAAACGCCGATCCTCGATGGCGGTTTGACCGGCGGTAATTCGTCCGTGCGCGACATGATCGCCGAGGCCGGGATGGAAATCACGCCGGTTTCCGCCGTCGCCGAAGCGGCATGGGAAGCCGTGCATGGCGAAAAACTGCACACAACCGTCGGCAAAACCGCCAAGAAGCTGGCCTTTGCTGCGCGTTGGATGCCGGGCCGTTTGCGGAAAAGCCTTGGCATGGCGCGCACCGTACCGGAATGACGCCAGGGCTGATCAGGCCGCAAACCCTTCCATCGCCGTCGCCATCCTCACGTCGCGCTCGGACAGTCCATCGCAATCATGGGTGGTCAGGGTGACGTCCACCCTGTTGTAGACATTGAACCATTCGGGATGGTGATCCATCTTTTCGGCTAGCAAGGCGGTGCGGGTCATGAAGGCGAAGGCTTCGCTGAAATCGGCGAACTGGAAGCGCCGCGAAATCGCATCGCGTTCAGGATCGTGCGTCCAGCCGGAAAGTGTCTCCAGAGCGGCTTTGCGACCATTGTCGCTCAATTTGTCGACCATTACCTGTAATCCTTCTGATCTTACCATACCGGGTTCGGCTTCCTATCTGCCTGAATATGCGGATTGACGAAAGCTTTGCAGCCCGAGCGCCCGATGCCGATGCGATGGAGGCGATGGCGCGCCGTTCGCTAGACGGTCTACCGCTCGAATTTCGCGAGCAAATGGGCAATGTGGTGCTGCGGGTCGAGGAATATGCCGACGCGGAATCGCTGAATGCTGTGGGCCTCACCCATCCGATGCAGCTTTCCGGCCTTTACACGGGCCGGCCGATCGAAACGAAGAGCGTTTCCGATTTCGGAACGCTTCCCGACATCATCCATCTTTACCGCCAGCCAATTCTTGCCGAAGCCGCGCAGCGTCGCATCAGCGTCGAACAGCTTGTCCATCATGTGCTGATCCACGAAGTCGGCCATCATTTTGGCTTCAGCGACGCCGATATGCACGCACTAGAGGACAGCGCGGACTAGTCGAGGCACACTCGTTAAGGTTTGAGCGCGGTCACGCCCTGCCCTATAGGCTGACGGACCCTGCATCGACCGAAAGCCTGTTTTGTATACCAACGCACCTTGCCGAGCCGGAATGCGCCAAACCTGATGGCGACGATGTTGCATCTTGTGGCGTTGGGCTGTGTCCGCGGCGATCGCGCGCTTTTCAGCGGGCTCGATCTGACCTTGGGACCCGGCGGCGCGGCGCTCGTGACCGGGCCAAACGGCGCAGGCAAGACCAGCCTGTTGCGGATAATCGCGGGATTGTTGCCGGCTCAGTCAGGCACGGTTGAGAAACAGGGGATGCTCGCCTTCGCCGGAGAGCAGGCTGCGCTGAGCCGGAACCAAACGCTTGAGCAGGCCTTGCTCTATTGGGCGCGGCTCGACGGGCAGGATGCGGCGGATGTGCATGCCGCGCTGGACTGGATGGCGCTCCGCGCTATCGCCGACATACCGGTTCGGATGCTCTCGACCGGCCAGACCAAACGGGCTGCGCTGGCCCGGGTTATCGCCGGCAAGGCCGATATCTGGCTGCTCGACGAACCGGCCAACGGCCTCGACACGGAATCCCGCGCGCAGCTGGAGGCGGCAATTTCCGAACATCGCTCTCAAGGCGGCATCGTGATCGCCGCAACGCATCAGCCCCTGGCAATGCCGGATGCTGTAGAACTGCCTATCGGTGCGGTAACGTGACGGCGGTATTCGCTATTGCCCGGCGCGATCTCGCGCAAACCTATTCCGGCTCCGGCTGGCTGATGCCGCTTGTGTTTTTCCTGCTGGTCGCCACGCTCTTTCCCTTCGCGATCGGCCCCGACCCCGCGATACTGGGCCGGGTCGGCGGCGGTGCGCTGTGGACGGCCGCACTCCTCGCCGCCCTGCTGCCGATCGACCGGCTGATCGCACCGGATCGCGACGCGGGCGTTCTCGATCAATATGCCATACGCGGAATCAGCGAGGAGATTGTCGCGGTCGCCAAGATCGGCGCGCACTGGATCGGATTCGGACCGCCGCTGATGCTCGCAGCACTGCCTGCCTCCGCGCTGCTCGGCATGGACGCCGACAGCCTGATCAGGCTTGAGCTCGGATTGGCGCTGGGCAGTATCGGCCTGGCGGCGCTGGCCGTCACTGTTGCTGCGCTCGTGGCGGGGCTACGGAGCGGCGGCGCGCTGGCCGGTTTGCTGATGCTGCCGCTTGCTGTGCCGATCCTCATCTTCGGCGCGGGCGCGCTCGATGACCTGCAACGCGGTGCCTATTTCCTGCTCGGGGCCTCGGCACTGTTACTGTTGGCGACAGCGCCATTCGCGACCGGCGCGGCAATCCGCATCATGCGGGAATAGCGGCACGCCCGCTCAGGGAGCGCCGGCCGCCATCGCCAATGATGGCCCTGTCGCCGGGGCATGGACCAGTCCCTCAAGCTTATATTCCAGCGGACCGACTTCGCGGACGACACGGTATGCGGGCACGCTGCCCGTCAGCCCCTCAAGCCGATACCCAAGAGCGACATGATCGGGCATGCGCTCATAGAGCAAACCGCTGACATCATAAGCGATCTGCGGGCCCGGCGATCGCATAGCAGACGGCGCGACCGTCTGTGACGGACCGAAACCGAAATTGGCGATGTCATAGGGCAGCTTCTCCGCCGCCGATGCGGGAAAGGCCATGGCGGCGGCGACAAGCGCGGAAACGACTCGGATAACCATGGGTTAACCATGAACGCGGACCGCGATTTTGTGGAGTCCGGCCGAAGCGCTGTCCTATCCGGGGACGGTTAGCGCGACCAGCGCGCAAAGATTGCCGTCGGCAGGGACAGGCCGCGCGCTTCTTCTCGCACCGCCATGTCCCCGCATTCGACCGTGCCGCCGAGATGGCCGAGCGACTGCGACACCAGCTCGCCGATCGCCAATGCAGACATGCGCACGGCATAGGCCGTCAGCACGAGAAACCTGCTGTCGCCGTCCAGCAGCTTCGCACAATCCTCGATCAGCCCGGGCAGCCCTTCTTCGAGCTGCCAGAGTTCCTTTTTCGGGCCGCGCCCCCATTTGGGCGGATCGAGCATGATCCCGTCATAGCGCCGTCCGCGCCGAACCTCTCGCGCGGCAAATTTCGCTGCGTCATCGACCATCCAGCGTATAGGCAGATCGCTCATACCCGAAAGCGCGGCGTTCGCTTTGCCGGCCTCGACGGATTTCTTGGATGCATCGACATGGGTGACCTTTGCGCCCCTGGAGGCAAGCGCGAGGCTGCCGACCCCGGTATAGCCGAACAGGTTCAGCGCTTCGCTTCCATCGCCCACATGTTCGCGCATCCAGCTCCAGTGCGAAGCCATGTCCGGAAAGAAAGCGAGATGGCGAAAGGGCGTACATTGCGCCTGAAAGCGGACATCTTCCCATGCCAGCGGCCAGCCTTCCTCCGGCACGCCCGCGTCCAGATGCCAGCGCCCACCGCCATCTTCATCAGACGCCGGAACAAACTCGCCATCGGCGCGCCAGTTTTCCGAGGACGGCGCCCACATGGCCTGGGGTTCGGGCCGGATGAAACGGAAGCGGCCATAGCGTTCAAGCTTGCGGCCATGGCCCGAGTCGACAAGCCCGTAATCGGCCCAGGGTTCGGCGATCAGGGTGGCGAACTTCACGTTTCCGTCGCGCGCTCGGCGATATAGGCTTCGATCGCCTGCAATTCGCCGGGCAACGTATCATAGCGTTCCTCACGCTCGAACAGCCCCGAAATGCGGGCGGGGAGCGCCGGTCGCTGGCCGGTTGCCCGCTCCACCGCATCGCGGAATTTGGCCGGATGCGCAGTCGCCAGCGTGACGATGGGAATATCTGGAGCAAGATCGGCACTGATCGCCGCCGAAAGACCGATCGCGGTATGCGGATCGATGATTTCGCCCATTTCCGAAGCGGCATGGCGCATCGCCATGGACATCGCATCATTGTCGATCCTCGCAGAGGAGAAGAGCTTGCCGATCCGGCTATGCGCCCGGTCGTCCAGCTTGAGCGCCCGGCTTGTCTCAAAACTGCTCATCACCGATGACAAGATATCGCCATCGCGGTCATACAGATCGAACAACAAGCGTTCAAAATTGGAGCTGACCTGAATATCCATCGACGGCGCCGGTGTCGGCGTCAGTTCGCCGACCGAATAATCGCCGGCCACCATTGCCCGATGGAGGATGTCGTTCACATTGGTCGCGACGATCAGCCGGGCCACTGGCAGACCCATTTGCGCAGCCGCATAGCCGGCAAAGACATCGCCGAAATTGCCTGTCGGCACGGAAAAGGCGATGGCCCGGTCCGGCGCGCCCAGCCGGACGGCGGAATAGAAATAATAGACGATCTGCGCCGCAAGCCGCGCCCAGTTTATCGAGTTGACCGCCGACAGCGTAAACCTGTCGGCGAATTGTGCATCCCCGAACATCGCCTTAACGAGCCGCTGGGCATCGTCGAAATTGCCCTCAATCGCAATATTATGGACATTGGGCGCTAGCACCGTTGTCATCTGCCGCCGCTGAACCTCAGACACTCGGCCTTTGGGATGCAGCATGAAGATATCGACCTTTTCGCGGCCTGCCAGCGCATCGATAGCCGCCGATCCGGTATCGCCCGACGTTGCCCCGACGACCGTCAGATGACGATCCTTGCCCGAAAGAAACCGCTCGAACAGAAGGCCCAGCAATTGCAGGGCTACATCCTTGAACGCCAGGGTCGGACCGTGGAACAGCTCAAGCAACCAGTTGCGTTCGTCGAGCTGGACAAGCGGCGTGACCGCCTTGTGTGAAAAGCGCCCATAAGCGGCTTCGCACAGGTCGCGCAGCTCCTCTTCGCTCAACGCGTCGCCGACAAAGGGCGCCAGCACCCGCACAGCGGTTTCGGCGTAGGACAAACCGGCAAGAGCCGCGATGTCAGCGCGCGAAAACTGCGGCCAGCTCTCCGGAACGTATAGCCCACCATCGGATGCGAGGCCGGCAAGCGTCGCTCCCTCAAAACCAAGCGCCTGTGCGCTACCCCTTGTACTGATATATTGCATGAGTGAGGGCCTTAGTCAGGGTCGACTGGCCCGGCAACATCGGATTGATCGGGAGCGGGAAGCGACGGCGGGCTCGTCCACAGGGCTTCATTGCCAAATCCGATCACCGGATCGTCAATCGTCGTAACCGACGCGATTGATTTCGCGACATAATCGCCATTGTACCAGGATAGACGCGGCGCGCCTTCCGGCTCGTTGGCCGATGGATCACGCGGCGGGCGGTTACCATCATCCTGCGACGGCGGAGGTTGTTGCAGTGGCGGAGGTGGCGGGGGTGAGCTTGGCTGTGGCGGCATTTGTAACGCGTTGCCCGGTGATCCGAGGAAGCAAAGCCCCAGGGCAATGATCGTCGCCCAGCCGCGCATCAGGCCAATTCGCGCAGTCTGCGCCTCAGGGCGAGCGCATAAATTATCCCTGCAGCGGCAGCGAAAAAGAACCATTGGATGGCATAGAGCAGATGATTGTTCGGAATATCTTCCGGCGACGGCAAGGCCACCGCCTGCAGACCCGCCACGGGTTCTTCCGAAACCAGCCGCAAACCGAATTCCGGATCCAGCGTGATGATTCCGGTTACTTCGCCACCATCCCAGCCTTCGGGCGAATTCACGGACTGCGACCAGCCCATCACCACCTGCATACCCGGGCCCTCGCCGCCGCCCGTGCGGCATGCTGCGATATGACGCCAGCCAACATCCCCCGCGCGGTTCTGACCGGCAATGGCACGCCAGCTCACCGGTTCCAGGCAAAAACCCGTCGCCCGGCGAAAGAGCAGATCCATATCGGGCGTTTCCGGCCAGGCGACCGGTGGCATGGTGGCGGCCTGAACATAGCGATCGAGCAAGGCTTCTTTTTCCGCCTTACGCTGCAGTTGCCAGACGCCAAGCCCAATCATGCAGGCCATGGCAGTCAGCACAAAGGCTGTAGGAATGAGCGGAAGCTTCATTCGCCCGGATCTCCATCGACAGGCTTGTCGTCTTCGATCCGGCCTTCCCGCGCCGCGTTACGATATTCCAGTGACAGCAACACACCTTTGCCGACCCGCAGACCGAACACCACGGCAGCCGCGGTAAACGGAACCCAAAGCAGGATATGCACCCAGAAGGGCGGCTTGAAGGAGAGTTCGACAGCCAGTGCCAACGCAACCACGAGGGCGCCGATGATGAGCGTCAGGAACGCCGCCGGCCCGTCACCGACATTGAAGCCCGCATAGTTCAGATTGCAGGCCCGGCAGCGCGCCGCGAAATGCACGGGGCCATCGAACACAGTCAGCGCGCCACAGCGCGGACACGCACCTGCTATTCCTGACTGGAGAGGGGTGGGTTCGCTCATCGCGCGCGCCCGCACCGCTCTTCCATGGGTCGATTAATGGATCTCGGCGCCCGCGCCGCCCCATACATAGATGGAGACGAAGAGGAACAACCATACGACATCGACGAAATGCCAGTACCAAGCCGCCGCCTCGAAGCCGAAATGCTGTTTCGGGGTGAAGTCGCCCTTATAGGTGCGAATGAGGCATACAGCGAGGAAGATGGTGCCGATGATGACGTGGAAACCATGGAAACCCGTCGCCATGAAGAAGGTGGCGCCATAGATATTGCCCGAGAAATCGAACGCAGCATGGGCATATTCATACGCCTGAATGCAGCTGAACAGGATGCCGAGCAGGATCGTAAGCCACAGGCCCGCCTTCAGGCCTTCGCGATCGCCGTTGAGCAGGCAGTGATGCGCCCAGGTAACCGTTGTGCCCGAGCAGAGCAGGATCAGCGTGTTAAGGAGCGGAAAGGTGAACGGATCGAAGACATGAACGCCTTCCGGAGGCCATGAGCCCCCCAGCGCCTCGTATGGAAAGAGCGCCGCGCCGAAAAAGGCCCAGAACCAACCGACAAAGAACATCACTTCCGAAGCGATGAACAGGATCATGCCATACCGCAGATGCAGCTGCACAACGGGCGTATGGTCGCCGCTATTGGCTTCGCGAATAACATCGACCCACCAGCTGAACATCGTGAAGAGAACGGCGCCAAGACCGGCAAAGAAGAGCCAGCCGCCATAGGGTTGTTCGTGCATCCACATGATGCCGCCGGCCGCCATGCCCAGCGCACTCATGGCACCGATAAACGGCCAGATGCTCGGATTGACGAGATGATAATCGTGTTCGGGGGCGGCTCCAGCCATTGCGCTCAAATCCCTTTAGTGAAGCGTGTGAATCAGGTCTCTAACCCTAGGATGCGTTTTCGTCCACGGGGTAGAAAGTATAAGAAAGCGTAATTTCCTCGACATCGCCGATATCGGGGTCGTCAAGAATCGCCGGGTCGACGAAATAGGTTACCGGCATCCGGACGGCTTCGCCCGGTTGCAGCGTCTGTTCAGTGAAGCAGAAACACTGTATTTTGTTGAAATACTGGCCCGCTTCCAGCGGCGTGACATTGAATGTCGCCGTGCCGGTCACTGGCCGCGCACCGAGATTTTCGGCGCGGTAAAAGGCAATCTGGCGTTCGCCGATCCCGATCCGGTTGGTGTGCCGTTCGGGCACGAAATTCCACGGCAGATTGCGCGACGTATTCGAGTCGAACCGAATCGTGACCATTTCGCCCGTGGCCACCATATCGCCAGCCATCGCCTCAACACGCTGGGTCGTGCCGCCGAATCCTGTCACCTGGCAGAAAATCCTGTAGAGCGGCACGGAAGCGAAACCGAGCGAAACCATCCCGGCAACCAGGAGCGCGGCCATAATCGCGCTGCGCCGATTTTTCCGCTGCAAGGCGAAACTCATGAAGCCACCATCAGCTTAGTCAGCGTGATGAGATAGAACAGCAATGCGAGCCCGCCCAGGATCAGCCCGGTGACGATCGCACGGCTGCGCTGGCGCTTCCGAACGGTTTTTTCTTCTTCCGGTGTCATCCACTTACTCCCATTGCCTGCCCGACAGGCACCCAGGCATCGATCACCAAGGCGCCGAACAGGGCGAACAGATAGAATATCGAAAAAAGGAACAGCCGCTTTTCGGGAACCATCCTGGCCGGTTTTGCCGACGGGTTGCGAACCACGGCAATTGTCAGCAGGAGGAAACCCGCACTCAGCAGCGTTGCTGTCACACCGTAGATCGGCCCGGCCAAGCCGAGCGGCCATGGTGCAATGGCGACAGCAATCATCGGCAGCGCATAGAGCAGCATCTGGCGGCGCGTGGAACGCGGGCCGGCGACAACCGTCATCATCGGAACGCCTGCGCGCGCATAATCCGCGTTAACGTATAGCGAGAGCGCCCAGAAATGGGGCGGCGTCCAGAGGAAAATCAGCGCAAAAAGCAGGATCGGCATCAGCGTTATGTCGCCCGTCGCCGCAGCCCAGCCAATCATGGGCGGAAAGGCCCCTGCCGCCCCACCGATCACGATATTCTGCGGCGTCCTGCGCTTGAGCCAGATCGTATAGACACAGACATAGAAGAGGATCGTCACGGCAAGCGTGGCGGCAGCCAGCCAGTTAGTCGCCAAGCCCATCAACAGGACCGAGAAGGCACTGAGACCGACCCCGAAATGCAGGGCCGTATCGCGATCCATCCTGCCGGCAGGAAGCGGGCGGTCTTCGGTGCGCTTCATCTTCGCATCGAGATCGGCTTCATACCATTGGTTGAGGGTTGCCGCTCCGCCATGGCCAAGTGCGATGGCAAGGATCGCCGTGAAGGCGAGAACCGGATGGAGCTGCACCGGTGCGGCCAGCATGCCGGCCAGTCCGGTGAAGACGACAAGCTTCATCACGCCGGGCTTGGTCAGCGCATAGAAATCGCGCCAATCGGCGATCACCGGCCCTGTGGCCGATGAAGCCGGGCGAGAGGCGGTCTGTGTCGTCATCTGTTCCATCCGGGTCTGCCGCCCGGCACAATGCTGGGCGGCAGGCGCGCTCTAGTCGATCTTCGGCAGCTTGTTGAACTGGTGATAAGGCGGCGGGCTCGACAGAGTCCATTCGAGCGTCGTTGCGCCTTCTCCCCAATAATTGTCCGCAGCCTTTTTACCGGCCACCAGCGACCAGGCCATGTTGACGAAGAAGATCAGCATACCGACCCCCATGATCACATAGCCATAGCTGGCGATCTCATTCCAATAGGCCTGGCTATCGGCATAATCCGGATAGCGGCGCGGCATGCCGTCCAGCCCCAGGAAATGCATCGGGAAGAACAGAATGTTCACACCGACGAAGAAAACCCAGAAATGGAGATGGCCGAGAAACTCGTTGTACATTTTCCCGAACATCTTGCCGAACCAGTAATACCAGCCGGCAAAAATGCCGAAAACGGCGCCAAGCGACAGCACATAGTGGAAATGGGCCACCACATAATAGGTGTCATGCACATAGTTGTCGAAGCCGCCATTGGCCAGCACGACGCCGGTCACGCCGCCGATCGTGAACATGAAAATGAAGCCCAGGGCCCACATCATCGGGGTTTTGAAGCTTACCGAACCACCCCACATGGTGGCGATCCAGCTGAAGATCTTGATGCCTGTCGGCACCGCGATCACCATTGTCGCGGCGGTGAAGTAGAGCTTCATGTTGAGCGACAGGCCCACGGTGAACATATGGTGCGCCCAGACGACGAAACCGACAACACCGATTGCGACCATGGCATAGGCCATGCCGAGATAGCCGAAGACAGGTTTCTTGCTGAACGTCGCCACGATCTGGCTGACCATGCCGAAGCCCGGCAGGATCATGATATACACTTCGGGATGGCCGAAGAACCAGAACAGATGCTGGTAGAGCAGCGGATCGCCGCCGCCAGCCGCATCAAAGAATACCGTTCCGAAATTACGGTCCGTGAGCAGCATCGTGATGGCCGCAGCCAGCACCGGAAGCGAGAGAAGCAGCAGGAAGGCCGTCACCAGCACCGACCAGACAAAGAGCGGCATTTTGTGCAGCGTCATGCCCGGCGCGCGCATGTTGAAGATTGTCGTGATGAAGTTCACCGCGCCAAGGATCGAGCTCGCACCGGCAAGATGGAGCGAAAGGATCGCCATATCCGTTGCCGGGCCGCCCGGCTGCGTCGATAACGGCGCATAAACCGTCCAGCCGGTACCCCCGCCAAGGCCGGTCGTTCCCATGACCTGGGTCGATCCCATCAGCAGCAGGAAGGCCGGAACCAGCAGCCAGAAGCTGATATTGTTCATCCGCGGAAAGGCCATGTCCGGCGCGCCGATCATCAGCGGCACGAACCAGTTGCCAAAGCCGCCGATCATTGCCGGCATGACCATGAAGAAAACCATGATCAGGCCATGCGCCGTGATCATCACATTCCAGAAATGGAGCGCGGCATTGCCGGTTTCGCCCGTCCAGGCCTCCAGATACTGGATGCCCGGCTCGGCGAGCTCCATGCGCATCATGCCAGAAATCGCGCCGCCGATGATACCGGCAACAATCGCGAAAATCAGGTAGAGGGTGCCGATATCCTTATGGTTGGTCGACATGAACCAGCGGACAAAGAAGCCCGGCTTGTGGTCGGCGTCATGATGCGCCTCGTCATGGCCTGCAGCGTCGAAATGAGCGGGGGTGGCTGTGGTGTCGGTCATCGGTACGAACCCTTAACTTGCTGCCGCGGCGGAATCGGCCGCTGCGGTTTCGGCGGCATCTTCAACCGCTTCTGTGTTGTCTTCTTCTGCAGCGTCGCTGCTGGCGTCTTCGCTGCCCGGCATTGAGCCGCCCTGAGAAATCACCCAGCGTTCAAACTGTTCCGGCGAAACGACTTCCACGGCAATCGGCATATAGCCATGCCGAGCGCCGCACAATTCGGAGCATTGCCCGAAATAGACGCCTTCACGATCGACCCGCGTCCAGCCTTCATTGAGGCGCCCGGGAACGGCATCGATCTTGGTCCAGAAAGCCGGCACGGCGAAGCTGTGCAACACGTCGCTGGCGGTCACGAGGAAGCGGACATTGACCCCTGCTGGGATGACCATCCGTTCGTCGGCAGCCAGGAGGCGCGGGCCGTCCGCATCCGTCCGGAACCGCGCGCCTTCGCCCTGTTCGCCTTCTTCTTCCAGCATGTTGGAAACAAGCAGGATATCGCCATGGTCCGGATATTCATAGGTCCAGTTCCACTGGTTGCCCGTGATCTTGACGGTAACCGTTTCGCCCTCCGGCAGATTATATTGCGCCTGCAGCAAACCAATCGACGGCACCGCGATAAACACGAGGATGAGGACCGGGACGAGCGTCCAGACCACTTCAAGCGTTGTATTGTGGGTCGTTTTAGACGCGGTCGGGTTTCTGCGGCGATTGAAGCGCACGACGATCCAGAGCAGCAGAGCGAGCACAAATAGCGAGATGATGGTGATGATCGGCATCAGCAGCGCGTCATGAAACCAGCGCGCCTGTTCGCCGACTTCGGAAACCTGTGGCTGGATGCCCAGGCCGCCGCTCGGCATGCCAATTCCTTCTGTCGGCGCTGCATACTCAAAAGCCGGAGCGGCATCGGCCGCCGACTCAGCCGCTTCTTCGACAGCGCCGGGTGCCGGTGCCAGTTCGGTCTGCGGTGCAGGCGCCAGTTCCGGCTGCGGTGCGGCAGCATTCGCCCCCGACGCTACGGAAAGCGAAGCAATGGCCAATCCAGCGGCCAGCATCAGATTCGTCAATATGCGCATTTTGTCCCCAATGATTCCGCCGCGGAGCGGTCGATAATGCCCAGGCAATGGTCTAACTTGCGCGCCTTATAGTCACGAGGTTTCAAGGCCTCAAGCTCCACGTCCCTGAAAAAGACAGGCGCGAATTAGCCGGGTTGAAGCCATTTGAACAGCACCCTATGTCGCGGACCGCAATCATGGGGCAATCGATGCAATGAACGAAGACGATATTCTTTCCGAATTTCGGGCCGCGCAGGCCCTTCTGGAAGGCCATTTCATCCTTTCATCGGGAAAGCGCAGCGCCCGCTATCTACAATGTGCGCGCGTCCTGATGGATCCGCTCAGGGCTTCACGTCTGGCCTCGTCGCTTGCCGCTCGCCTCCCACGCGAAATTCGCGGCGAGATCGAGGTCGTCGTTTCGCCAGCCATGGGCGGCGTTATTATCGGCCACGAAATGGGCCGTGCGCTCGGCCTGGAAGCCATGTTCCTCGAACGCCCGGAGGGCACATTCGAATTGCGACGCGGTTTTTCGCTGGAGCAGGGCCAGAAAGTCCTGATGGTCGAAGATGTGGTGACCACCGGTCTTTCCTCCCGCGAAGCCATCAAGGCTGTCGAAAAGGCGGGCGGCACGGTGATCGCCGAAGCGGCACTGGTCGACCGTTCGGGCGGAGCCATCGAACTCGGCGTGCCGTTCGTGCCGCTGTTGTCCCTCGATTTTCCGGTCTATGATCCGGACGATCTGCCGGAAGAGCTGGCCGCCATCCCGGCTATCAAACCGGGCAGCCGGGCCAGTTAGTGATCCGCTGGATCGCAGCGCTACTCGCCCTGTGCGGCTTTGCCGCAATCGGCTATGCCCAAAGCACCGACGCGATCCGCATCGATGCATCCCGTATCGATAATCTGGCCGAAGCCCGGAATTTCACCGGCGTCATACTGGTCTCGCGCGGCGATTCCATCGTTTATGCGCGCGCCTTTGGCGAGGTTCGGCCCGGAAGCGGCGACGCGCATAGGATCGATGCGCGCTGGCGTTGGGCCTCGATCACCAAACAGTTGATGGCAACCGTCACGATGCAGCAGGTTGAAGCCGGGCGGATGGAGCTCGACGCACCGATAAGTCGCTATTGGCCCGATTTTCCCAATGCGGCGCGCGATGTAATTACGAGCCGGCACCTGTTGCAACATCTGTCAGGCCTTCCCGATCCGGACGACACGCAGCGCCTGCCGAGCGGCCTACCCGCCTTTTATGGTGATGACTGGGCCGCCGATGCGTCTGCCGAAGGCTATTGCGCTGGGCCGTCCCGCCGGGAAGCTGGCGCAGAATATCAATACACAAATTGCGATTTCATCGTTCTTGGCGCAATTCTCGAGCGGGTAACCGGGCAGAATATCGATACGCTTGTGGGCGACCTGATCCCTGGAACACAGGCAATGTATCCAGAGGGCGAACCAACCGTAGCCGGCTTTCATTACGGACAAGCCGAGCCTGCGATCCGGTTCGAAACCTATGGCGCAGCAGGCGGGCTCAACGGGACGATCTTCGATTTGTGGCGGTTCGACCGCGCGCTGATGCGCGGCGATCTGCTCGAGCCGGAAACGCGCGAAGAAATGTGGACCGGCAATCCGGCAATCGGCTATGCGGCTCTTGGCCAATGGGTTTTTCCGGCGCAGCTCGCCGGATGCGAAACGTCCGTGCGGCTTGTCGAACGACCCGGCGCGATTGGCGGCGTGCAGGGTCGCAACTATATCCTGCCGGAACTGGACATGACCGTGATCACTTTCACCAATCGCAGCGAAACGGAATTCCCGCTCGGCAATATTGCCGGCGATCGCCACTTTGCGTTCGCCCTGCTCTCCGCCGCGATATGCCCGGAGCAGACGCAATGAACAGCGCAAAGCTGCGCCTCGGCGTCAATATCGATCATGTCGCGACGATCCGGAACGCGCGCGGCGGCGACCATCCCGACCCGGTCCGCGCGGCCGAAGATGCGGCGCGTGCCGGTGCGGACGGCATCACCGCCCATCTGCGCGAAGACCGGCGGCACATAACCGACGGCGATATCGACCGGCTGGCCGCCGCCCTGACCATTCCGCTCAACCTCGAAATGGCGGCCACCGATGAAATGCTGGGTATCGCGCTGCGCCATACACCGCACGCCGCCTGTATCGTCCCCGAAAAGCGAGAAGAACGGACCACCGAAGGCGGGCTGGATGCCGCCGGCGGCCACAATCATCTCGCGCCCTTCGTCAGAGAATTGAAAAACGCCAATATCCGGGTCAGCCTGTTTATCGAGCCCGACCCCGCGCAGGTGGAAGCAGCCATCCATCTCGGCGCACCTGTCGTTGAATTTCATACCGGCCGCTATGCCCATCTTGAAGGGGAAGCGCGCGCCGAAGAGTTACGCCGCATCGCCGACGCCGCCGCGCTGGCGGTGAAAAATGGCATCGAGCCGCATGCCGGCCATGGCCTGACCTTCGACAATGTCGGGCCAGTCGCTGCAATCCCGCAAATCGCCGAGCTCAATATCGGGCATTTCCTCGTCGGCGAGGCAATCTTTACGGGGCTGGAAGCAAGCGTGAAGCGGATGCGCGAACTGATGGATCTGGCGCGGTGAAGGAGTTTATCTGTCAGAACGTTGCTAACGCAACGTCGCCGCACCGGCCCGCTCAACCGCTAGGTTGAGTCTGAGAAACAGGAAAACGTCATGATTATCGGCATCGGCTCAGACCTCTGCAATATCGAACGGATCCGGAATTCGCTCGACCGGTTCGGCGAACGCTTCGAGCAGCGGGTTTTCACCGAGATCGAGCGTACCAAGGCGAAGAGACGCCCTTTCACGATCGCCGGAACATACGCCAAGCGCTTTGCGGCCAAGGAAGCCTTTTCAAAAGCCGTGGGAACCGGCTTTCGTCAGGGTGTGTTCATGCGGGATATTGGTGTAGTAAACGCGAAATCGGGAGCGCCGACGCTGAAGCTGGAGGGCGGCGCGAAAAAGCGGCTTGACGCGTTGACGCCGCCCGGCCACCGGCTGGAGGTGCATTTGACGATGACGGACGACCATCCTTGGGCGCAGGCTTTTGTTATCCTCTATGCCCGACCCGAATAATCGACCTATAGTAAGCGAGTGAGCGAATTGGATCAGGAACGCGCAAGCGACGAAGACGAGGCTCTGGTCTCTGCATTGCAGGCCAGCGAAGACAGCGCCGACGCTTCGGCCGACGCCGACGGCAAGAAACCGACCGACTGGTGGGGTGAGATCAAGGGTATTTTCTGGCTCGTGCTCGCCGTGCTGGGCTTTCACAGTTTCGTCGCCAAGCCTTTCTACATCCCTTCTGAATCGATGATGCCGGGCCTGATCGAGGGTGATCGGCTGGTCGTCACCAAATATCCCTATGGCTGGTCTTACGTCTCTCCATCCTTCCACCTTCTGCCGTTTATCGAAGGCCGCCTTTTCGGCCGGATGCCGGAACGCGGCGATATCGTGATTACCGTGCCGCGCGGCGGTAGCGCGGATTATATCAAGCGCGTGATCGGCCTGCCCGGCGATACGCTCGAAGTGCGCGGGGGCGTCGTTTTCCTGAACGGCACTGCGTTGCGCCGCGAACAGCGCGAACCGGCGATGATCCCGATGGATGCCAATATGACCTGCGGCGAAGGTCCTAATGACAGCGATTTCGATCTGCTGCTGGGCCGCTCCACCGTCGGAAGCGATGGCCTGCGCTACTGCCGCCTGCCGGTTTTCCGGGAATATACACCGGAAGGCCGCTATTATGACACGGTGGACCTGGGGTCTTCCCCGGCGGACTTTTATGGCCCGGTGACGATCGCCGAAGGCCATGTTTTCCTGATGGGCGACAATCGCGATCAGTCAGCCGACAGCCGCGCACCGCTCGCCAATGGCGGGCTGGGCGGGCCGGTTCCAATCGAAACCCTGGGCGGACGCGCGGAGTTCATCACCTTTTCACTCGATGGCACATCCCAATGGTATAACCCGATCAGCTGGTTCACGGCGATGCGCAGCGGTCGCGCCGGCACCGGCCTGCATCCGGGCCGCGTAGAGGCGGAATGAGCCAGCGGGACGAACTTCCCGGGCCTTATGACGGCCAGGCCGGTCCGGCGGAAGTTCGCGACCCCATCATCCGTCAGGAACTGAAACGCGCCATCGCCTGGGCGATGGTCGCCATTGTCGTGGTTCTTGTCTGGCAGCTTGCCCAGGCGCTGCTCCTGATCGTTGCCGGCCTCGTATTCGCGTCGCTGATCGATGGCGGAACGAAGCTGTTACGGCCCATCATTCCATACAGCCGCACCTTGCGACTGGTCGTGATAGTCATGCTGATCATTGGCGGCCTGGCCGGGATCGGCTGGCTGGCCGGGATCGAGATTGCCAATCAGGCCGAGGAACTGCGTGACACGCTGGCCGAACAGTCCTCGCGATTGCTCGCATCGCTGGACGAGCTTGGCATGATGCCGGGCGGGACCGAGATAACTCAGATATTCCGCGACGTGCTCGGCTCAGTCGGGAGCCTGACATCGGCGCTTGGATCGGCGGTCAGCGGTATCGCGACCCTCTTCCTCATAATGGTAATCGGCCTGTTCATTGCCATCGAACCGAATATCTACGACCGCGGTGTACAATGGATGCTGCCCCGGGGCAGCCGTCCGGAGTTCCGCCGGACAACGACCCGTATGGCCAAAACGCTGCAACGGCTGCTCGCTGGCCGCGTACTCGGCATGATTTTCGAGGGGTTCCTCACCTGGCTCTTGCTGACGATCGCCGGCGTTCCGATGGCCCTGCTGCTCGGTATTCTGGCCGGGCTATTGGCGTTTATCCCGAATATCGGCGCGTTCATTACCGGGGTGCTCATGGTGGCTGTCGGGCTCAGCGCGAGCCCCGAACTCGGTTTCTGGGCCTTTATCGTCTATCTTGTCGTGCAGACATTCGACGGTTACGTCGTCATTCCCATGGTCGCCAAACAGACGGTCGATCTGCCTCCGGCACTGACGCTTTCAGCCCAGATCCTGTTCGCCGCGCTGTTCGGGATTATCGGGCTGGCACTGGCGGACCCGATCATCGCGATGACCAAGGCCGCTCTTGAGCGCCGCTCCGAGCATAATGACGAGGAAGACGAAGAGGAAAGACGGCGTGCCGCAGAAGCCGGCGCCACGCCGACCGACCCGGGATAAAGCCCCGCAAGCAACTTTCCGGCATGCCAGATCCGGTGCGACAACCGAACGGGGCCGCGCTGGACGTCTCGTTACTGCCCGGGAGGGGCTAGGCCTTCGGGCAGCCCGCCCTGCTGCTGCATTTGCTGCATCTGCAGCTGCAACAGTTCTTCGCGCGAAATGAATTCGAGCAGCTCGACGTCGAACACCATCACCGCGTCCGGCCCGATCGGCGTACCCGGCCGGCCGTTTTCGCCATATCCGATCGCCGGCGGCAACCAGAAGCGATAGCGCGCACCGCGGCTCATCAGCTGGATGCCTTCGGACCAGCCGGGAACAACCGAATCCAGCGTGATGGGCTGCTGTTCGGCCGCATCGAAAACGGCGCCATCAAGCAGACGCCCCTCATAATTGACGATAACGCCGGCGCCCGGGCCGGGGCTGCCGGCTTCGTCGCCGGCTTCGAGTATTTTGTACTGGAGACCGCTGTCGGTTGTCACAACGCCGGACTGGCCGCCATTCCAGTTGAGGAAATCTTCCGAACTGCCGTTCATCGCGATCGGGCGCGCCGTGGAATACCAGGCGAAGGCGGCGGCGGCGGCGAGCAGCACGAAAACGCCAACCCACAATTTGGTCAATGTACCCTTCTCAATCGGACGGAGCGGAACGGTGGTGATCGACATGGATTTTTCCCAACAGGTTGCGCATGCAAAACGACAATGGGCCACCCCTATGGAGCAGCCCTGCAAAAATCCAGATGTAAATATTATGCCGGGAACATTGCCGCCCCGGCTTTGCGCCGTCAGGCAGCGCGGCGTTCGAGAGAAGAAAGCCAGGAACGCGCCTGTTTCTGCGCTTCGGCAATCTCACGCGCCGTCATTTCGTCCGATATCTCTGCACGGCAGCGCTGAGCTCTTTCATGTCCGCGCACTGCGGCGAGGTTGAACCATTTATGCGCCTCTATCAGATCCATATCGAGGCCGTCGGTTCCCGCCGAATAGGCGATACCCAGATCGAAATAGGCGTTCTCGTCGCCCGCTGCCGCATCTCTCAGACGGCTTTCGATCAGAAAATTCGCGGTTGCGGCACTGTGCGCCATGGCCCTGTTCCCCTTATTTGCTTTCGCTGGAAACAGGATTGGCGGCTTATGGATAATAAAAGGTTAACGGGAGGGGACGTTTTTTATCCGAAACTTTCGGACGAAGGTTTCTGACGTACAAAAACCTATCCCATCTCCACCGCGATATTGTCGATCAGCCGGGTCTTTCCGATCTGCGCCGCCGCGAGCAGCCGCGCCGGGCGTTCGAGTGTTTCGACCGGTTCCAATGTCTCCGCATCGCGCAGCTCTATATAGTCGACCGCCGAAAACCCAGCTTCGAACAGCCGCGCCTTGGCGGCAATAATCGCGAAGGATACGCTCTCCCCGCCCCGGATCGCCGCCGCTGCTTCGCGCATCGCGTCGGGCAGCGCCACGGCGCGGCTCCGCTCTTCCGCCGTGAGATAGGCATTGCGGGAGGACAAGGCCAGGCCGTCCGCTTCCCTCACGGTCGGCACGCCGATAATCTCGATATCGAAATCCATATCGCGCGCCATGCGCCGGATCAGGGCAAGCTGCTGATAGTCCTTCTCGCCGAACAGCGCATAATCGGGGGCAATCTGGTTGAAGAGCTTGGCGACGATCAACGCGACGCCGTCGAAATGGCCGGGGCGCGATGCTCCGCATAGCCCCTCTGAAACGCCCGAAACGCGGACGCTTGTAGAAAAGCCGGCCGGATAAATCTCGTCCGGCGTGGGTGCCCAGAGCAAATCGCAACCCGCCTCTTCGAGCTTCGCGCGGTCTGCCTCCTCCGGACGCGGATAGGAGTCCAGATCCTCGCCTTCGCCAAACTGGGTCGGGTTGACGAATATCGACGCGACTACATGATCGGCAACGGCGCGAGCGCGTGCAATCAGCGCAAGGTGGCCTTCATGCAGCGCGCCCATGGTGGGCACAAAAGCGATCGTTCCGCCATCCGCGCGCAAATTCCGCAGAGCTGCGCGAACCGCGATTAACTGTCTCTCCAATTGCACCTGCAGGATACCTCCGATATGTCAGCGGTGCTTTTGATCGGGCTGGGGCCCCGAATCAAGCGAGTTAACTTATTGGGGGACCTGCAGCCTTGGCCGATTGCCATTTCATCGTATTCGCCAATGAAAAGGGCGGCACCGGCAAGTCGACAACGGCCGTCCATGCCGCCGTCGCGCTTTCGTCCGCAGGGCGCAAGGTCGCCGTGCTTGATCTCGACAGCCGCCAGCGCACCACTACCCGCTACCTGGAAAATCGCGCGGCCAGCATGGCTCGCCTGAATTGCGAGCTGCCAACGCCTCGCTTCATGGTCAACGAAGCGGACAATCTTGTCGGTTTCGAACGCAGCCTCGATGCGCTTTGCGAAGACAGTGAATTCCTGATCATCGACACGCCGGGGCGCGACGATCCACTCGCCCGGATTTCCGCCGCCCGCGCAGACACCCTGGTCACCCCGCTCAATGACAGCTTTGTCGACCTGGACCTGATCGGCGAAGTGGATCCGGAAACCTATGCCATCCGCAAGCCGAGCTTCTATGCCGAAATCGTATGGGACGCGCGCAAGGCGAAAGCGCAGACCGGCGGCGAGGTCGACTGGGTCGTGCTGCGCAACCGGCTCCAGCATATCGAGGCCAAGAATATGCGGCGGGTGGCGCGCGCGCTGAACGATCTTTCCCGCCGGGTCGGCTTTCGGGTCATTCCCGGGCTGTCCGAGCGCGTCATCTATCGCGAGCTGTTTCCAAGCGGCCTGACCCTTCTCGATATCGACCATTTCGAAAATGTCGGACTCAGCCATATCGCCGCGCGCCAGGAGTTGCGCGAAATGGTTGCTGCGTTCCACCTCCCTGAAGAAGGGGTTACCCAAGACATGTTCGAGGCAGTATAGAAGAGCCATGCACATCGTCCTGATAGCCGCTGGCGCCATCGCCCTTTGGGCCTGGAAAACGGGCCGGCTCCGGGGCAGCGACAGCGGGGACTGGGCGGCCATAGCCGCAGTCCTGCTCGGCCTCAGATGGCTCTCGACCGGACAAGGTATATTGGCGCTGGTCTGTTTTTCCGGTGTTGCGATCTGGGCCGCCTATCGGTCCCAGCAATTCCGCCGGGCAAGGATGCCGGTAGCCGAAGCCCGCGAACTGCTCGGGGTAAGCGAGAATGCCGACCAGGCGTCCATCCGTAATGCCCACCGCCGCCTCATCGCCAAGGTTCATCCCGATGTCGGGGGATCCGCTGATCTCGCGCGCCGGGTCAATGCAGCGCGCGACATCCTGCTCAGCGAAGCCAGGAACCAGATGCCCAGCCATCGCAAATGAGAGCTTTGATCTTGCGAATAGATCGCAGTTAGGCAAAGGCGCGCTCTAACCCGACAGGCCAGCAACAAGGACTTTTCATGACCCATCGATTCCATCCCACAACCCTGCGAGAATATGACATTCGCGGCATAGTCGGAGAGACGCTTGGCGAGGACGATGCCCGGGCAATCGGGCGCGGGTTCGGAACGCTGGTCGCGCGCGCCGGCGGCAAAAGGGTCGCGGTCGGTTATGACGGGCGGACAAGTTCGCCGATGCTTGAGGCCGCCCTTGTCGAAGGGTTGAATGCCAGCGGCGTCGATGCGGTGCGGATCGGCCTGGGGCCGACGCCAATGCTTTACTTCGCCGAAGCGACGCTAGATCAGGTTGATGGCGGCATAGAGATAACCGGCAGCCATAATCCCGCCGATTATAACGGCTTCAAGATGGTCTTTCAGCGCGGACCGTTTTTCGGGGCGGATATCCAGCGGCTCGGGGAGATGGCTCTCGCCGGAGACTGGGAGTCCGGATCCGGAACCAGCGAGGAGATCGATATCGCCGACGCCTATGTCGACCGACTCCTCGCCGGTCTTGCCGGCGGCGAATACCGGATCGGCTGGGACGCCGGTAACGGCGCCGCAGGGGCGATCGTCGAGAAGCTCATCGCGCGACTGCCCGGCGAGCATTTTACCCTCTTCACCGATATCGACGGGTCTTTTCCCAACCATCATCCCGATCCCACTGACGAGGCGAATCTTGCAGACCTGAAAAAGCTCGTCGCCGACAACAATCTCGATTTCGGAGTGGCTTTCGACGGCGATGGCGACCGGATCGGCGCGATCGACGGCACAGGCCGCGTGATCTGGGGCGACCAGCTGCTGGCGATCTATGCCGAGCCGGTGCTGAGGAAGGAGCCTGGCGCAACGATTATCGCCGATGTGAAGGCCAGCCAGGCATTGTACGATCGGGTGGGCGAGCTGGGCGGCAACCCGTTGATGTGGAAGACCGGCCATTCCCTGATTAAGTCCAAAATGAAGGAAACGGGCTGTCCGCTCGCCGGAGAGATGAGCGGTCACGTCTTTTTCGCGCAGAATTATTACGGGTTCGACGACGCGCTATACGCAGCCGTCCAGCTGATTTCGGCAGCGCATATATTGGGCAAGAGCGTCACCGAATTGCGCAGCGCGATTCCCGACATGATCAACACGCCCGAAATGCGTTTTCAGGTCGACGAGAGCCGCAAATTCGCGGTGATCGACGAAGTGCTCGCGCGGCTCGGCGCGGAAGGCGCGGACGTCAACGACACGGACGGCGCACGGGTGAATACAGAGGATGGCTGGTGGCTGCTGCGCGCGTCGAACACCCAGGATGTGCTCGTGGCGCGCGCGGAAGCGAAGAGCGAAGCGGGACTGGGGCGCCTGATGGCCCAGATCGATACCCAGCTTGCCGCATCCGGGCTGGAGCGCGGGCCGCAGGCCGGCCACTAGATCAGCCGATATTTTGTGCTATCTTCGGCGCAACAAGGGGGATTGCCGCGCATGGAAGATGTTGTGGACGTGTTCAGGAGCAGCACCGAAAAATGGCTGTTCGGCAGTTTTTCCGGCTGGCTGACACTGATAGTCTGTTTCGGCGGCCTGGCGCTCGCGGCCTATTTCGAAATACCCTGGTTTCTGCTTCTCTCATTGGCCGGAGTGCTGAAAATCGGCCATAAATGGCTGACCTATATGGCCGCCAAATATGAGATTACGAGCCAGCGGCTGATCGTGAAACGCGGCATCATTTTCAAGAATATCGACGAGGTTGAACTCTATCGCGTCAAGGACGTGAAGGTGGAATTTTCTTTACTGAACCAGCTTCTCGACATCGGCAAGATTACGCTGATCTCGAGCGACCGAACATCGCGGGAAGGCCCGATCATTTTGCCCGATGTTCATCAGGCCCGCGATCGCAGGGAAATCCTGCGCGACCTCGTGCAAACAGAAAGAGTGCGCCGCGGCGTTCGCGAAATCGATTACGAGCCGGACGCGCTTTAAACCGGGACGGGTCGGGGCTGTTGTCATGTTCGTTAACTCTGCGCATTTACGGCTGCGATTTTTGCAATGCACAATTGTCTTTTCGCACTTGCAGCATTTCTTGCATCGCCGTAACAAGTCCCTGCCTTTTCAGGCATCCTCTCCAAACTTTGGGGCTGCTCCTAACAGGGCAGCCCTTTTTTTTGCCCTCAACTGATGCGACGCAGCAATGCGCGGTTCCGACCCGGCGTCAGGCCGAATTTCGGGCCCGGACAGCCAGGTCTAGTGCAGCATAGTCGGAAAATCCGGTTTCCGGCTCGACATGCTCCGCCCATGCTGCATCGATCGCAGCGCCGATCTCGGGCGGCAGCTCTTTCTTATGCCCGCCGACACCGCCTTTGCGCACCTTGGCCGAATCGCTGCCCGGCGCAAATCCGCAGCGTTTCTCCGACAGTTCGCGCAGCATCGGATCCGCGAATTTGTCCTTATGTTCAAGCATATAGGCCAGAGAAGATCGCTCAAGCGGCAGCGCGAGCAACCCATCATCAAGCGCTATACCGCAAAAATCTGCCAACAGCCGAACATGCGCTTCCGGCGCCTCGATCATATTCTCATAGGTGAGAAGCAGAACATCGGGATTGTCGCGTTGTCGCCACCAGCTCAGCAGATGGTGCCAATAGTCGTTTGCTTGCGGACCGGGCGTTATCCAGGCCTGGTAAAATTCCTCTATCGTCACACTGCCCGGTTCGATGAACCATCCTTCCATGAAGCGGAACATCGAAACAAAGGCATCTTTGGGATGGCGCAGCGAGACGACATAGCGAGCCCCCCTGGGGAGGGCGTCATAGGAGAGGTGGCTCTTGAATCCCCGTGGTTCGGCCTTTTGTTCGGCATTGATATCGAGCCCCAGGCTCGGTGCCGTCTCGATCCAGGGAACGACACGCGAAATATCGTCGAAATCCATATTGCCCCCGGTCCGCAACGTATGGAAGGTCTGCTGCAGCCATGTCGTGCCGCATTTGCCATAAGGGGAAATCACCACATCGGCTGGCTTCGGCTCGTAGGGAGTCAGCGCATTGGCTCCTTCGGCGGGCGCATGCAGGCGGCCCATCAGCTCGCCAAATTCCGTTAGTGTTTCCGCTCGACCGCTCAGCTTGTTCGCCATTCCCTCAATCTCCCCGCACCAGGCAAAAATTCTTGAACCACCAAAGACCAATCCGCAACTATGCTCGCATCGTCGGACGATGTGGTTAGATAGAAACAATGGCCGATACCGCTGCCCCAGCCCTGCCTCAACCGATAGCCGACTGGTTCGCCGCGCGAGGCTGGGCGCCCCGACGGCATCAGCACGACTTGCTGAGAGCGGCACGGGACGGGAAACATGCGCTGCTTGTCGCCCCGACGGGCGCGGGCAAGACGCTGGCCGGATTTCTTCCCAGCCTCGCCGCACTCGCCGAAACCCCCGGCGAGGGCCTGCATACCCTTTATGTTTCCCCGCTCAAGGCGCTGGCAGTCGACGTGCAGCGCAACCTCCTCGTGCCGATTGAGGAAATGGGTCTACCGATCCGGGTGGAAACCCGCTCCGGCGACACGCCGTCAAACCGCAAGAAACGGCAGAGGCAACGCCCTCCGCATATATTGCTGACGACACCGGAGTCTCTGAGCCTGCTCATTTCCTATGCAGACAGCGCCGCCCTGTTCGCGGACCTGAAAACCGTGATCATCGACGAGGTCCATGCCTTTGCGACGCAAAAACGCGGCGACCTTCTGAACCTTTCCATGGCAAGGCTGCAGCAACTTGCGCCGGGCCTGAGGCGGGTCGCACTGTCGGCCACTGTCGCCGATCCGGCGGCTTATGCGCGCTGGCTCGCACCCAATGGCGATGACAGCAGCGTCCGGATAATCAAAGGCGATCCGGGGGCCGATGCCGAAGTCTCGATCCTGCTGCCGGAAGGCCGGGTTCCCTGGTCCGGCCATTCGGGGAGTTATGCAACCGAGCAGGTGATGGGAATCATCGCCGCGCACAAGACCACGCTGATATTCTGCAACACGCGCGGGCTGGCGGAACTTATCTTCCAGCAATTGTGGAAGGTGAATGACGATGAGCTGCCGATCGGCATCCATCACGGATCCCTCTCTCGCGAGGCGCGCCGCAAGGTCGAATCGGCAATGGCGCGCGGCGCATTGCGCGGGCTGGTGGCGACCGCGAGCCTCGATCTCGGCGTCGACTGGGGCGATGTCGATTGCGTCGTGCAGATGGGCGCGCCCAAGGGCGCTTCGCGTCTGCTTCAACGCATCGGCCGCTCCAACCATCGGCTCGACGAACCGTCCAAGGCGATCCTCGTCCCGGGCAACCGGTTCGAATATCTGGAGGCGCGGGCGGCCCTCGATGCGGTTGCCGAACGCGAGCTCGACGCCGACATCTTCCGGCCCGGCAGCCTGGACGTGCTCGCCCAGCATATCATGGCCTGCGCTTGCGCCGGACCGTTCGAAGAGGCCGCGATGTTGGCCGAAATCCGGTCCGCCGCGCCTTATCGCGGCCTGCCTTCGGCCGAATTCGCCCGCGAACTCGATTATATTGCAAGCGGCGGCTATGCGCTGCGCGCCTATGACCGGTACAAGAGGCTGGCGAGCCGGGTCGACGAAGACGGCCAGACGATCTGGCGGGTCAGCCATCCTCGATTCGAGACGCAGCACCGGCTCAACGCGGGTATCATCGTCGATGCGCCGATCCTCGATGTGCGCTTCAAAAACGGCCGCAAGCTCGGAACGGTGGAAGAGCATTTCGGCGCGACCCTATCCCCCGGCGATACGTTTTTCTTTGCCGGCCTCAGCCTCGAGGTGCTTGGGGTAAAGGACACCGACCTTACCGTCCGCGCCTCGTCTCGCCCTGCCCGCATTCCCACCTATGGCGGCGCGCGCATGCCCCTTACCACCCATCTGGCGGACCGGGTTCGCGCTTTCCTCAACAACCCGGCCGAATGGGAAGCCTTTCCAGAAGATGTCGAGCAATGGCTGCGCGTCCAGTCGGAAAAGTCGGTACTGCCCAAACCCGGCGAATTGCTGGTCGAGACTTTCCCGCATGAGGACCGGCACTTTATGGTCGCCTATAGCTTCGAAGGCTGGAACGCCCATCAGTCGCTCGGCATGCTGGTGACCAGACGGATGGAAACGGCGGGACTGGGGCCCATCGGCTTTGTCGCCAACGATTACAGCTTCGCCACCTATTCGCTGGAGCGCGTACGTGATCCCGGCCCGCTCTTCTCCCCCGATATTCTCGAAGACGAGTTTGTCGACTGGGTACAGGGAAGCCACCTGCTGAAACGGGCCTTTCGCGAAGTCGCGGTGATCGGCGGACTGGTCGAGAGACAGCATCCGGGTAAACGCAAGACAGGCAAGCAGGTCACTTTCTCGACCGACCTGATCTACGATGTCTTGCGACGCTACGAACCCGACCATCTCCTGCTCAAGGCCGCCTGGGCCGATGCGCGGACCAAGCTCACCGATGTCGGCCGGCTTGCCAGCCTGCTCGACCGGGCGGCGCAGACGATGGTGCATGTCGATCTGCCGCGCGTTTCCCCGCTCGCCGTGCCCGTGCTCATCCTGATCGGGCGCGAGCATGTCGCGCAGGGCAGTGTCGACGATGCGCTGCTGATAGAAGCGGAAGCGCTTGCAGAAACGGCGATGAAAAGCGCATAAATATTACGATTCGCTCTAAAATCTGGCGTTTTATCGATAGTATTGCGACATTTGTCGTTACGAAACGGTTTATCGACATTTCCCGGTCGCTCGTCGAAACCCGGGCGACATTGCTGTATTGCATATCTAATACACCCCAACTCGCCCGATTCGAGGCGGGTCCAGTCAACTTGGTTCAGGAGTGTATTATGCTTACCAGAATATCCGCAAAAACCCGTCTCGTTCTTGCTGCTTTCGCGCTGCCTGCTGCGGGCATGGCCGTCATGGCCGCCCCTGCCTCCGCGCAGTCGGAAACGATGAGTGCACAGCAACGCGCCGAGGCGCTAGTTACCGCCCTTAACGGCAGCGGTGGAGAACGGTCTCGCTACGCCCGCGACAATTTCCTTTCCGATGGCTCCTACAGAATGCGCGTCCAGCAGTTCAACCAGCTCGCGCGGCGGACGGGACAGCTGACGCTCCTCAATGTCGCGGAAGCCGATAACGGCATGGTGATGCAGGTGCGCGACGAAGACGGCCGCACCAAGGCGATCAGCGTGGTCATGGACACCCGACGGCCGGACCGCATTCTCGGCATCGGCATGCGCGGGCTCTAAGACCCGTTTCAATCCCTGCATGGTCGCCGCTCCCGCGACCGAACCGGTCGCCCGGCCCGCATGCTGCGAAAGCATGCGGGTCGGGCGATCCGATCGTTTAGCCGGGACTTCACATGAAAACAGCGTTAGGACTGGCCCCCACCAACAGGATGGAAGGGATAAAGGCATGCGGGGATTCGGTATCGGATTGGGCGGCATAGCGCTGGCGATGGGGGCCGTATCCGCACCGCTCCCGGCGCAGGAAGCCGCTTCGAATATCCAGGAGCCGGCGGCCGTGCATAACCGCCTGCTGACCCTCGACACCCATCTCGACACCCCACTCCATATGATGCGGCCGGGCTGGGATATTGCCGAACGGCACGATTACATCACCGACAACAGCCAGGTCGATGTGCCGCGCATGATCGAGGGCGGCCTCGATGGCGGCTTCTTCGTCATCTGGACGCCACAGGGAGAATTGACGGAGCAAGGCTATGCCGGGGCCGCCGCAATGGCCGAGGCGCGGCAGCAGTCGATCCTCGCCATGATCGCCGCCAATCCAGAAACGGTCGAGCGCGCCGACCGGGCTGACGATGCGGCGCGGATCGCAGCGACCGGCCGCCGCTTCGTCTATCAAAGCATAGAAAATAGCTATCCCCTCGGAGAAGATATCGGTGCGCTGCAACGTTTCTACGACAACGGCGTGCGAATGGTGGGACCAGTTCATTCCTCAACCAACCAGTTCGCCGACAGCGCGACAGGCGAGGAACGTTGGGGGGGGCTGAGCCCGCTCGGCCGCGAACTGGTGGCCGAAATGAACAGGCTCGGTATTATCGTCGATGGTTCGCATGCGTCCGATGCGGCCTTCGACCAGATGCTCGAACTGTCCGCCACGCCGATCATACTCTCGCATTCGGGACCGAAAACGGCGTTCGACCACCCCCGCAACCTCGACGACGCACGGATTGCGCGACTTGCAGAGACGGGCGGCGTCATATCTGTCAACAGCATCTATCTCGCGCCGCGCGGAAGCTCCCCCGAATGGGAAGCGATCGGCGCGCGCTTCATGGAAATGTTCGCCGAGGATCCCGAAGTGCAGGCCGCCTATGTTCGCGACCTTCGCGCGCTCGAAGCCGTTACCCCGCGCGAGGATAGCGATTTCGAAATGTATATGGCGAGCCTTTTGCACCTGATCGCAGTCGCCGGGGTCGATCATGTCGGCTTCGGCGCGGACTGGGATGGCGGCGGCGGCGTGGAGGGCATGCGCGATATTACCGCCCTGCCCCGGGTAACCGCGCGCCTTCTCGCTGCCGGGCATAGCGAGGAGGATCTGGCCAAGATGTGGAGCGGCAATGTGCTGCGCTTGCTCCGGACCGCCGAAACCCATAGCGCGGCCCTGGTCGACTAGCCCATTCGGGCGCTGCGCCGATGGAGCTTGGCCCAACCGGAGAAGAGACCGCAAGCTGGCGCGAAACGCTGGCCGATGGACGCTGGCCGGCCTTCGCGCTGATCATGCTGGGCATCTGGCTGATGGCCGCCGACGCGCTCGTCACATCCACGATCATGCCCAGCGTGGGCCGCGATCTGGACGGCTATGCCTGGTTCGGCTGGGCGACATCGGGCTATCTGGTCGGCGTGGTCGCCGCTTCGTCCTGCGCCGGGTGGCTTTCCGACCGGATCGGGCTCCGGCCCGCCATGATCGGATCGGGGCTGCTGCTGGCGACAGGCTGCGCGATCAGCGCGCTCGGTGCGGACATGCCGGTCTTCGTCGCGGGCCGCATGGTTCAGGGCATAGGTGCAGGCTGGGTTGCCGGGTTTTGCTACGTCACCATCAATCTCGTGTTCGACGCGCGCTACCTGGCCCGGGTGTTTGCCGCCGCGACGGCCATCTGGGGCGTGGCGACCTTTGTCGGCCCCCTGGTCGGCGGCCTGTTCGCCGATGCCGGGAACTGGCGCGGGGTTTTCTGGCTGTTCGGCGCCCAGGCAATCCTCTTTGCGCTCGCCGCCGGCTGGCTGATCCCGGCCAGCAAGGGCAAGCCGGGCGAAGGCGGGCTGCCGCTGCTGCAGATCGCGCTGATCGTGATCGGGGTCAGCGCCCTGTCGAGCGCCGGCGTCGTCGAATCGGGCATGGTCCAGATACTGCTTGTCCCGGTCAGCCTTTTCCTGCTCGCTGCGGCTGTCATCCTGGACCGCCGGGCCCGGGCCAGGCTGCTCCCCCGCAACGCGGCGCGTTTCGGCACGTTGATCGGTGCAGCCTATGCGACCTATTTCCTGCTGCTCGCCGGGGAAGTCGGCTTTGCCATCTACGCGCCCGCCATCCTGCAATTCACGATCGGGCTCAGCGCGACCGAGGCCGGTTATGTGGTCGCCGCCGAAGCCTTTGCCTGGACCGTCGCCGCGCTCGCCGTATCCGGCTCCGGACCGGTCTGGCGGAGGCGCTGGATCGTTATCGGCGCCGCCTGTATTCCATCCGCTCTCCTGTTGTTGAGCGCCGTGCTGACGAGTGGCCTGCTTGTCCTGATCGTCGCCGGCGGCGCCCTTCTCGGATCGGGTTTCGGGCTCTCCTACAGCTTTATCAGCCGCACTGTGATGGCCTCTCTCGACGAAGATGAGCGCGCCACCGGGTCGGCGGGCATTGGCGCTGTCCGCGATGCCGGGGCCGCCACCGGCGCAGCAATCGCCGGCATAGTCGCGAACCTGACCGGCTTTGCCTCTGGCCTGACCGTGGAAAGCGTGGCGCTGGCCGGGTTCTGGGTTTGTGCGATCGGCGTGCCGATAGCGTGTCTCGGCTTGCTCGCCGCCATCCGGCTCACCAAGATTGCCAGAAAGTTTGCCTGATCAGGGCTGCGTTTCGGTTTCCTCGCGCGCCTGAATTTGCGCGCCGCGACGCTGCATGTCATCGCCGACAGTTTCCAGCTCGGCACCGCAGCGTGTCGCCGTCTCCTGAAGTGTGACGTTGGTCATGTCGCGCATCGCCTGTTCCAGGGGCTGGGTATAATCCGTGCCGCGCGCGGTGACCTTGCCGATGAAATACATGACCGATGCCATCGCCTGCGCTTCAGTCAATGCGTCTGAATTCTGCGAAATGATCAGCGTTGCGGCAAGGCATTCGATGTCGGAGGCTTCATCGTCCGCGATCTGGGCACCGGCGATCTGCGAACAAAGCAGCGCGGGGAGCGCAGCTCCCGCCAGAACAATCTTGCGCATCGAATTTCCCTTCACAAAAACCTTGCCGCTCTCTCTAGGCTGGCCGTATGGCAATGCAAATGGTTCGCTTTTCGTTCTCCGGTCACGAGCTTGTGGCACTGCCGCAGGCGGCACTGTACTGGCCAGCCCGCAAGGCGCTGCTGGTCGCCGACCTGCATTTCGAAAAGGCGAGCTGGTATGCCCGGTTCGGCCAGATGCTGCCGCCCTATGACAGCGAGGCAACGCTCGCCGATATCGAGGCGCTGGTCGCCGAGACGGATACGCGCGAACTGTGGTGCCTGGGCGACAGTTTCCACGACAGCGCCGGGAGCGAACGGCTCTCCCCGACCGCACGCGCGAAACTCGAAATGCTGACCACACAGCTGGACTGGACATGGATTACCGGCAATCACGACAGGGCAATCAACGGCGATTGCGGCGGCACGATCCTTGAAGAGGCTGAGGTGGACGGGCTCCTGCTGCGCCATGAAGCCGATCCCGCCGACGCGCGCCCCGAATTGTCCGGCCATTTCCATCCCAAATTGCGCATCCGGCTGCGGGGGAAAAGCGTCTCGCGCCGCTGTTTCGTCGCAACGGATACCAAACTGGTTCTGCCCGCTTTTGGCGCGCTGACCGGCGGGCTCGACGCCGGGCATGCGGAAATTGTCCGCGCGGTGGGGAAAGGCGCCGAAGCGCTTGTTCCCGTGAATGACCGGCTGTTGCGCTTTCCGGTCGCTGCTTAGCTTTAGTCAGAACCGTCCCGTCGAAAGTTCGCCGCACCGGCGCGCGGGCGTCAGTGAAAGCCTGACCGACTTACGCGGCCGGCGTGGCCGTAAACATCCGCGGGAACGTTGCCCTCAGATCTTCCACCTTCTCGACATCATGGGCAAGAATATAGGGGTGGCGGGGATTCCGGTTCATGAAGTTCTGGTGATAGTCCTCGGCCCGGTAGAAAGTGCCGTTCTCGATCTGGGTGGCAATCGGGCGCGCGAAACGGCCGGATACATTGAGCAGAGCGATATAGCGGCGCGCGACACTGCGCTGGGCTACGTTTCGCGGAAAAATCGCCGAACGGTAATCACTACCGACATCCGGCCCCTGACGGTTCACCTGCGTCGGATCATGCGCAACCGAGAAATAGATACGCAACAGCTGGCCGTAGGTCACAACGCTCGGATCATAGACGATACGCACCGCTTCGGCATGGCCCGTCCGCCCCGTGCCGACCTGATTGTAATGGGCTGTTTCTGCAGATCCCCCCGCATAGCCGGCCGTCACGCTGCGCACGCCGCTGACATGCTGGAACACGGCCTCCATGCCCCAGAAGCACCCGCCTGCGAAAACGGCAACCTGATTGCCTTGCGTCACAATGACATTCGTCGCCGGAGGCGGGATCAACACCGCCGCGTCCAGCCGTTCATGCGTTCCCGGCAGGGTGAGGGCGGCAATGGCGGCGACGACTGCACCGCCGCCCAGGACAAAGGAAACGAGTTTCTTCACAAACATGGGCCTAACTCCTTGCCGGAACGAAATCCATCGCCGTCCCGTTCATGCAATAGCGCAGCCCGGTCGGGCGCGGCCCGTCGCGGAAAACATGGCCGAGATGCCCGCCGCAATCGGCGCAATGAACCTCGGTGCGGGTCATGCCGAGCGAGGTATCGACGGTGGTTCCGACCCCACCCGCAAGCGGCCGGTAAAAGCTCGGCCAGCCCGTGCCGCTGTCGAACTTGGTTGCCGAACTGAACAGCCGGTTGTTGCAGCCTGCACAGATAAAGGTGCCGCGGCGATGCTCGTCGTCCAGCGGGCTGGAAAAGGGCCGCTCCGTGCCATGCCCGCGCAAGATGCGAAATTCGGCGGGTGTCAGACGTTCACGCCATTGGGCTTCGCTGTAGCGGACAGGGAACACGCCACCTTCGGTCGCCTCGGCCCGGCCGCTGCAACCGGCCATAATCGCCAGCGCGCCGGTCGCGCCGCCAGCCAACAGGGATCGCCTATCGATCTGCATATATCATTCCTTCGTTCGTGCGGCTCCCGGACCGGACTATGGCCCAACTGGACTGAACCAGCGCTGAAACCGATATCGCTCGCCCCACTCAGTCGTTCGGAGGGAAAGCAAATTTTGTTACAGACAAAGCCTATTCTGTTTGCATTTGTGCCGTGAAGCGGCTTTTGAGCAGTGCCATGCAGCACATGTTTTGCCTGTCCGCGCGATGAGCATTCGCGATTTCCAGAATATCGGCCTTGTCGGAGCAGGGCTGATCGGCGGCGCCGTCGCAGCCCGGCTGGCGCGCGTGATGCCGGATGTGACCCTGCACGTGCACGATATAAGCGCCGGCAATGCCGCCTATGTGGCGGAGCGCCATCCCAAGGCCCGGATCGCGACCGAGGTTGCTGACCTTGCGAGTTGCGATGCGATTTTCGTGGCGACGCCGGTCGCCACGATCGCCCGGCAGGTTGTCGCCCTTCTGGAGCTGCCGGGTTGCACCGCGCTCATCATCGATACGGGATCCGTAAAACAGGCGGTTGTGGACGCTGCGGAAAACTCGCATGCCGACGCCAGCCGATTTGTTCCCGGCCATCCGCTGGCCGGCGGTATTTCTGCCGGGCCCGGCCGCTCCAGCGGCGATATCGTGACGACGCGCCCTTTCGTGCTCACGCCAACCGAAAAGACCGCTCCCGAAGCGCTTGCCGACGCACGGGAGCTGCTGGAACGGCTCGGCGCGACGGTGAGCGAGATGAAGCCCGATGCCCATGACCGGGCGCTGGCACTGGGATCTCATCTTCCGCATCTGATTGCCTATGCGCTTGCCGGCCTTGGCGCCGAAGAACCGGCTACGCTGTTGCCGACCTCCTATCGCAGCATTGCCGCTTTTGCCGGATCGGATCCGCAAATGTGGGCGGACATATTCCGTACCAACGGCCCCGAACTCAAAGCCGTGCTCGAAGAATTCAAAAAACGGCTTGATCTGATCGCCGCCATGGCCGACGAGCCTGATCCCGACCCGTTGCTGGACTCGTTGAGCGAGGCAAAGGACCGGATCGAAGCGCTGGAGAATGATGGATGACCGCTGACACAATCGCCTATCTCGGATCGCCGGGCACCTATAGCTATCAGGCGGCGGTCGGCATGTTTCCCGATGCCGAGCATGTCGGCTTGCGCACTTTCGGCGAAATCATGGAAACGGTGGAAGCCGGCGAGCGCAAGACGGCTGTTATCCCGATCGAGAATTCGACCAGCGGACGCATTCCGGACGTCCATCGCCTGATGCTCTCGACGGAAATGGCCATCGTCCAGGAACGGATGCAACGGATCGAACATTGCCTGATCCAGGCGCATTCGGGCCCGCAGCCCGTGTCCGAACTCGGCAGTATCACTCGCATCCTGAGCCATCGCCAGGGATTCCTCCAGAGCTCCGGTTTTATCGAAGCGCATTGCCGGGACGCCGAGCAGATCGAAACGGTCGATACCGCCTCTGCGGTTAAACAGGTGGCCGAGCTTGGCGATCCGCATGTTGCAGCGATCGGCTCGTCGGTTGCGGCTCAGGTTTTCGGCGGCGTGGTGATCGAACGGGACATTGCCGACCAGAAGAATAACTACACCCGCTTCCTCGCCCTTGAGAAACCGTCGCTCGACCCGGATTATTCCGACGCGACGATCACCACGTTGATCTTTCAGATCGATCACCAGCCGGGTGCATTGATCGAGGCGCTCGCCGTGTTTCGCGACGCCGGCATCAATATCACGACGCTCGAAACCTATACGATATCCGAAGAAACGGCGCTGCCGACTTTCTATATCGATATCGGCGGCGGGCTGGAGGATGATGCTGTGCAGTCCGCTTTGCGTGCGCTTGAAGAAAAGGCCCGCTACGTCAAACTGCTCGGCAGCTATGTCGCAAGCGACGTCCGTAACGCCAATTCGGGCTTCCTGCCCGTCAAATCGGTCAAACTTTAAGGGAAACCCATGTTCGACAATGCCGTCGCCCGCCCGCTCGACCAAATCATTGCCATCAGCCGCGCCTATCAGGCCGATCCGCGCGAAGACAAGGTCGATTTCGGGATCGGCGTCTATAAGGACGAAACCGGCCTGACACCGATCATGCGCGCCGTAAAGGCCGCCGAACAGAAGCTGATCGATACGCAGACGACGAAAACCTATGTCGGCGTCGGCGGCGATCAGGCTTTTGTCGAGCTGTTGGCGAAGGAAGTGCTGCCCGACCATGTCTATGGGACGGATATGGTCGGTATCCAGTCGATTGGCGGCTCCGGAGCCGTTCGCGTACTGGCCGAACTGGCGCTGAGCCTCAATCCCGGCGCCAGTTTCTGGATACCCGATCCGAGCTGGCCGAACCATCGGGCGATCTTCGGCGCGGTCGGCGCCCGGATTGCAACCTATCCCTATCCGAAATTCACCGCGGATTCCGGAATCGATGCGATCCTCGAAGCGCTGGATGCCGCCTCGCCCGGCGACGTCGTTGTTATCCATGGCGGTTGCCACAATCCCACCGGGATCGATCCCGACCTTGAGGAACTGGCAAAACTTGCGGAAGGCGTAGTTGCGCGGGGGCTGATCCCCTTTGTCGATTCCGCTTATCTGGGTTTCGGCAGGGGCTGGAAGGAAGACGCCGAACGGGTTGCCGTTGTCGCCGATAAAGCGCCGGAAATGCTGCTCGCGCTGAGCTGCTCGAAAAATTTCGGCATCTATCGCGAACGCACGGGCGCGGCCCTGCTGGTTGGCAAGGGACACACCAATCTGGCGGCCGCCAATTCCAACCTTCTCGCTCTTGCGCGCGCCAATTATTCGATGCCACCCGATCATGGCGCCGCCATCGTCCGGACCATTTTTCAGGACCCGGCGCTCAAGGCCGACTGGCTCGCTGAGCTCAAGGAGATCCGCGAAACGATCAACACCGCACGCGGTGCACTGGCCCTTGCACTGGCGCGTGCCAAACAGGATCGCGACTGGACCTATATCGACAAGGGTATGGGCATGTTCTCGCTGATCGACGTCACGCCAGAAGCGGCCGCCGCGCTGCGCGAGGAGCAGGGCGTTTATATCATTCCCGATGGGCGGATGAATGTTGCCGGCATAGATATTACCAAGATCGACGAAATCGCCGCCAAGCTCGTAACGGCACTATAGGAGCGCCCCATGGCCTCGCTTCCCAACGTTCCCAACCTGTTTCTCGACAGTGAAAAGACCGAGTTCGATACCGCTATCGGTGATATCGCGTCAGGCGAAGCCAGCGTCTTTGCACTGCGCTGCCACAATCTGCCCGCCAGTGCCGACCTGACCGAGACACTGGCTGCTGCATTCCTCTTTACCAATGCGATCCTCATGGCCCGCTCACGGCGCAAAATCGTCAAATTGGTTACTCTTGATGTAGCAGAAGAACCGTTGCGGTACAGTTATGCGAACAGCTTCCGGGCATTGTTCAACAGCGAATTTTCGAGCCTCGACAATATCGATCGCTGGCACAGTTATCTCGAAGAACGCCAGCATATTGCTGTCGGCGCGCGTGAAGATGCGCAAAAGGCGGTCGAATTTTTCCGGCATGCCGGAATCAGCCGGTCTGCCAGCGCCCTGCACCGGGCGGATGTTTTCATGGGTATGGAGAATGTCTCGGCGGCCGACAGCGCAGGCGGCCAATTCTCGTTCGATGACAGCAATATCTATGCCCCGAAACTTGTCGGCGCAAACGGCGGTACGGCCATCGCACTCAAAAGCGTGTTCTTGGCCGATGGTGTGAAAGTGCGTACCGGACGGCGCGGACAGAATGTCGTGATTGAGCTCGATTGCGCCCGCGCCAATGACGGCATCCGGGAGTGGCTCGGCCATATCGAACGAATACTGGCGCTCGATTTTTACCGCTTGGGCGTCTAGGCAAGCCGCGCTTTAAGCAGACCGCGCACCGCATTGCCGATCAGGAAACCCCCGGCAAGATCATCGCGCACCAGATCCTGCTCGACAGCGCGCCCGTCCTCGATCAGCGCTTCGCGTAAGATACCGGGCAGCAGGCCGCGGGATAGCGGCGGCGTCAGCAACCGCCCCTCCCGCTCGACGAACAGGGACGTGAAGCAGCCCTCGGTGAGAAAACCCTCGCCGTCTTCGAGCAGAGTTTCGAAAGTCCCGCGCCCGACCATCGCCTCGTCATATACCGACCGGGCGGTCGTCTTGTGGCTAAGCCTGAAGTCCAGCGGATCGGCGTTGCGAGAAGCGATCGCCACAACCACCGGTTCGGCGGCGTACTCAGGCAATGGCCGCACTTCGATCGCGAACCGCCCGTGCCGTGACAGCAGCACGCGGACTTTCGACAGCGCCTTTACCCTGAACGTTGCCGCCTGCAGCTCGTTGCGCGCGGTGTGCCGGTCAAACGTAAATCCCAATGCCCTAGCGCTCGCTTTCATGCGTGCAAGATGCCGTTCGAGTTGCTCGATCCCCGCAACCGGGTCAAAGCGCATCGTTTCGACAAGATCGAAGCGTGGCTGCCCCTCAGTCACAAAAGCCCCCTTGGCCAGGCATTCGCGCCATTCGTCCCCCATCAGGCTATCCGCGACTATGCCCGAGCCCAGGCCAAGCGTCGCACTGCTGGCGCCATCTTCGAGCACCAGCGTGCGAATGGCAACGTTGAACGCCGCATCGCCTGACGGATCGATCCAGCCGATCGAACCTGTATAGGGTCCGCGCGGCGCCGCCTCCAGTTCGTCGATGATCTCCATGGCCCGGATTTTGGGCGCGCCGGTGATCGAGCCGCAGGGATAGATGGTTCGGATGATATCGATTGGCGATGCGCCCGGCGATATCTCCGCGGTAACCGTGGAAGTCATCTGATGGACGGTCGGATAGGATTCGACATGAAACAGGGACGGCACATCGACACTGCCGGGAGCGGCCACCCGCGAAAGATCGTTTCGGAGCAGGTCGACGATCATCAGATTTTCTGCTCGCTGCTTGGGATCGCCCTGCAATTCCTCTCGTGCAGCATTATCCGCCGCAGGATCGCCCTGCCGGACCGCCGTCCCCTTCATGGGCCGGGCCGTGATCCGGCCATCGGCGAGCGAGAAGAAGAGTTCCGGCGACAGCGACAGCAGCCAGTGCGCACCGGTCCAGACGACACCGCCATAGCCGGCCAGCGACCCCGCCCTCAGCCGCGCATAGATGGCGAGCGGATGGCCCGCGATCTTTACATCGCAGCCAAAGGTGAGGTTGGTCTGATAAATATCGCCGGATGAAATATAGGTCTGCGCCTGTGCGAAAGCCTTTTCATAGCCGCTTTCCGTAACGCGCGGCAGAGGCGCCCCGGCCCAGCCGCCGGCGGGATCCGGCAGCATTGCCGGCACTGCATCGGCATCGATCCGCTCCATCTCTTCGAACAGGCCGAACCACAGCAGTGGCGACGAGCCGGCCTCAAGCTCGCGCCGCAACGGCTCCAGCCGGTCCTCCAGCGCCAGGCCGGCTTCGTAGCCGATGAAACCGGCAACATGGAGGCCATTCTCTCTTGCGCGTTCCAGCCGGCCCAGAGCCATCTCGACCTGATCGTGCGACCGCGCTTCGACCATGGCGACCGGCCGCGTAAACAACCGCGCCGACGCACCGTCGACCCGTGCATCGTCGAGGAGCACGAAAGGCGTTTCATGGGCGATTGCGTCTGTCACCCCCGCCCCATGCCAAGCCTTGGCGCACTTCGCCAGTTGCAAGCGTGCCGAGCAATTGCCATGTCACCCGCCATGACAGACACCGCCCCCCTCAAAGCCGCGATCATTCCGGTGACGCCGCTCCAGCAGAACAGCACCCTGATCTGGTGCACCAAGACGATGCGCGGCGCCTTTACCGATCCTGGCGGGGATCTCGACAAACTGAAGGCCGCTGCCAAGCAGATGGGCGTGACCATCGAAAAACTGCTCGTGACGCACGGCCATCTCGATCATTGCGGACAGACCAAGATCCTTGCCGAAGAACTGGGCGTGCCGATCGAAGGGCCGCATGAAGCGGACCGGTTCTGGATTTCCAAGCTTGAGGATGATGGCAGGAAATGGGGCATGGAGGGCAAGGTTTTCGAACCCGATCGCTGGCTCGACAATGGCGATCAGGTAACGGTGGGTGAGCTGACCCTCGATGTCTATCACTGCCCCGGTCACACACCCGGCCATATCGTGTTCCATCACCCCGAATCGAAATTCGCAATTGTCGGAGACGTGCTCTTCCAGGGCTCTATCGGTCGCACCGATTTCCCGATGAGCAACCATCAGGACCTGATCGACGCGATCACGCAGAAGCTGTGGCCGCTCGGGGGCGAAACGGCGTTCGTTCCCGGGCATGGGCCGATGTCGACCTTCGCCCGTGAACGGCAGACCAATGCCTTTGTTTCGGATGCCGCGCTGGGCTGAATTTGATCTTCTAGGCCGCGATGGAGGTTGTCGTTTCGGTCCCCGTGAAAACGGTTCCCGAATAGGCAATGAAAAGCGCATAGAGAGCCAGGCCGAGCAGGATTAGCATCGTCATCATCACGCCGAACGGACGCAGCTTGCTGTCCCTGTCCATACCAAAGGCATGGGCTATGCGCGCGATAACGAAGAGAAGCGAGACGCCCCACAGCCAGATGCTGGAACCGCTCGCCAGTTCGATAACCGCCAGCAGAACGAGGAAGAAGGGCGCATTTTCGATGAAATTGGCGTGCGCACGCATACGGCGAATCACCGCCTCATTGCCTCCATCGCCGACAAAAACCTTCTCCGCCAACCGCACCCGGCCGACGCGGATGGAGAGCCAGAGGTTGAGCAATACCGCCGCCGCCGCAACGACAAGTGTGATTTCGAGTTTCATGATGCCCCCTTTTTTCGTTCGGGGCCTGACCTCGCATGCACTTACAAAGGTTGCAAGCCGCTGCGAATTCGCTATATGCGCCGGTCTTCACCGCTTATCGGTATCGAGAGAATGCGGCAGCCTTGATGGTCGCCGGAGAAGCTCGTAATGCCGTGGGTGAGACAGTTTTTGGCAATTGCTAGCTATTAAGGTGCCGACATGGCCGTTCCGAAGAGAAAAGTATCGCCCTCCCGCCGTGGCAATCGCCGCGCGCATGATGCGCTGAAGGTTGAAGCCTTTGGCGAATGCCCAAATTGCGGCGAATTGAAGCGTCCCCATCACATGTGTCAGGCATGTGGCCATTATAATGGCCGCGAAATCCTTCCGGTCGACGCCTAAGCAGGAACCGGAGGTAACCGGATGACACAAGCGCCGCGGATCGCCATCGATGCGATGGGCGGCGATGTGGGTCCGGAAGTGATGGTGGGAGGCGCGGCTGCTGCACGCGCCGATTTCCCAGATCTCCGTTTCGTCTTTTTCGGCGATGAAGCCGTGATCCGGAACGAAATCGCCAAGCACAAGACACTGGCCGACAATGTCGAGCTGGTTCATACCGACAGCGTAATCTCTGGCGAGGACAAGCCCAGCCAGGCGCTCAGGCGCTCCAAGGATTCGTCCATGGGCATGGCCATCGCCGCCGTGAAGGCAGGCGAAGCCGAAGCGGTGCTTTCGGCCGGCAATACAGGCGCGCTGATGGCCATCGCCAAGGTAGCCCTGCGCACCATGGAGGGCATTGAGCGGCCGGCTATTTCCGCACTCCTGCCGACACTCGGCAAAACCGATGTCGTAATGCTCGATCTGGGCGCCAACGCCGAATGCGATGCTGAAAACCTCGTCCAGTTTGCCGTCATGGGCGCCGCCTATGCCCGCACCGTCCTCGATATCCCGCGACCGCGCACAGCCTTGCTCAATATCGGGACCGAAGAACTGAAAGGCACGGGCATCCTGCAGGACGCAGCAGCCCGGCTGCGCGCCGCCGATGCGCTGCCGCTCGAATTTACCGGCTTTATCGAAGGCGACCGTCTCTCGCGCGGTCATGTCGATGTGATCGTTACGGACGGTTTTTCGGGCAATATCGCCCTGAAGACGATCGAAGGTACCGCACGGTTCGTGGCGGACCTGATCCGCAATGCCTTTACGAGCTCGCTCCGTTCCAAATTCGGCTTCCTGCTGTCGCGCCCAGCGGCGAACCTTCTGAAACGGACGCTCGACCCCAACAACCATAATGGCGGCGTCTTCCTGGGGCTGAACGGCCTTGTAGTGAAAAGCCATGGCGGTGCCGATTCAAACGGCGTGCGCAACGCGATCGGGGTTGCTGCAAAGATGGCGAAAGCCGATATCATCCGGAAAATATCGAACGACCTCGAAAATTTTCCCAACAAAGCAATCGAGGACGCAGCTGAATGACTTTGAAATCGGCAATTCTGGGCACCGGTTCAGCCCTTCCTGAGAGGCGCGTCAGCAACGAGGAATTGACGGAAACGGTAGACACATCGGATGAGTGGATCGTCGAACGTACCGGCATTCGCTTCCGCCATATCGCCGACGACAGCGAAACGACGGCCAGCCTTGGCACACTCGCGGCGCAAAGGGCGCTCGACGACGCCGGAATGGAGGCCGGCGATCTCGATTTGATCGTTCTTGCAACCTCCACGCCGAACCAGACTTTCCCGGCCACAGCCACAATCATTCAAACCAGTCTCGGAATCGATGATTGCGTTGCCTTCGATGTGCAGGCCGTATGTTCCGGTTTTCTCTATGCGCTCACCGTTGCCGACAATATGATCCGTGGCGGCTCCGCATCGAAAGCGCTCGTAATCGGCTCGGAAACCTTCAGCCGAATTCTCGACTGGGAGGACCGCGGGACCTGCGTTCTGTTCGGGGACGGCGCGGGCGCCGTGATACTCGGAGCCGAAGAGGGCGACCGGGGCATACTTGCATCGAAACTCCACGCCGATGGGCGACACAATCAGCTGCTTTACGTCGATGGCGGCCCTTCGACGACCGGCACAGTGGGCAAACTGCGCATGAAGGGTCGAGAAGTTTTCCGCCACGCGGTGGTCAATCTCGCCAATGTGCTGAACGAAACCCTGGACGCGGCCGGTCTCGACGCCTCGGCGGTCGACTGGGTCGTCCCGCATCAGGCCAATCGCCGCATCCTTGATGCCACAGCCAAGAAACTCGGCCTGTCGCCGGAAAAGATCGTCATTACGGTCGACCAGCATGCCAATACGTCGGCGGCCTCGGTTCCCCTGGCGCTCGATACGGCGATACGCGACGGACGGATCAAGCGCGGCGACGTACTGGCGCTGGAGGCCATGGGCGGCGGCTTCACCTGGGGCGCCTCCATCGTCCGGTATTGATACAGGGCCCGGCGCTGCGGGATTTGCTCCTTTGTCCGTGCTCAGTTAAGGATTGTCACAGGAAAAGAACGATAAGGGGGATGTTGATGAGCGACGCAGGGACTTTGACCCGGGCAGATTTGGCAGATTCCGTCCATGAATCGCTGGGACTCTCGCGCGCCGATTCGGCTCAGCTGGTAGAATCGGTACTCGGGCATATGTGCGATTCGCTGGCCGATGGGGAGAATGTCAAAATTTCCGGATTTGGAAGTTTCATCCTCCGCGACAAAGGCGAGCGCATTGGCCGCAATCCGAAGACCGGTGTCGAAGTGCCGATCGCACCGCGCCGCGTACTGACATTCCGGGCCAGCCAGTCGATGCGCGAAACAATCGCCCAGGGAAGCTGAATTCGGATCTGATGGCAAAGGACGCAGACGCCTTTCGCACTATCGGAGAGCTTTCCGGCCAGCTTGGCGTTGCGCAACATATCCTGCGCTATTGGGAAACCCGTTTCCCGCAACTTCAACCGCTGACGCGGGCGGGAAATCGCCGCTATTACCGGCCCGAAGATGTGGCGCTCGTCGAACGCATAAACCGATTGCTCAACGAGGACGGCTATACGATCCGCGGAGTGCAGAAAGTGCTGGCGGGCAAGACCGAAGAACGCGGATCCGCGCCGGCAAAACCGGAAACCGGCGCTGTTCGCCTTCCGCCCGACCTGCTCGCCGAACTGAAAACGCTCAGAAGCAATCTCGCCGACGCGCTTGCCGAATAGGCCCTGCCCTTCCCGCGTATGCGGGCTGACAAGCGAGACTTAGTCCGCAGCCGCCGCCAATGCCCCGGCAATCAGTTTACGCACATTGTCGATTCCATAGAGCGCAGCGAAGCTGCCCATGCGCGGCCCCTGGCTTGTACCTAAAAGTGTTTCGTACAGGGCCTTGAACCAATCGCGCAGCGGCTCGAATTCGTGCCGTTTACCTATCTCGAACACGGCATTCTGGATCGTCTCCGCATCGGCATCACCCGACATTGCCGCCAGCGCCTGGTCCAGGTCGCGCAACGCGGCCGCTTCGCGCTCATCAGGCGCGCGCCGTTCGAGCGTATCGGCTACGAAATCGCGGAAATAGGCAAGGGCATGGCCGATCAGCGCATCGAGCTCGGGATGGCTTTCCGGGCTGGCTTCCGGCGCGTAACGCCGGACAAAACCCCAGATCAGATCCTTGTCGTCGGTGCTCGCCACGCCAACCAGGTTGAGGAGCAGCGCAAAGCTGATCGGCATATGCGGCGCAGGCGGAGTGCCGGCATGGACATGATGCACGGGGTTCGGCAGCCGCTGCTCGATCGGCTGCTCCGGATAGGCGCCGAGGAAGCGATGATACTCGTCCACTGCCTTGGGGATCACTCCGAAGCTTAGCTGTTTTGCCTTTTTCGGATCGCGATAAATGTAGAAGCTCAACGACTCCTCGGGCGCATAGGTGAGCCATTCATCGATAGTCACGCCATTGCCCCTGGTCTTTGAAATCTTCTGGCCACTTTCGTCGAGGAAAAGTTCGTAATTGAACCCCTCTGGCGGTTTTGCACCCAGGACGCGCGTGATCTTCGAACTCTGCGTTACCGAATCGATCAGGTCCTTGCCGGCCATCTCATAATCAACGCCAAGCGCCGTCCAGCGGAGCGCCCAATCGACTTTCCACTGGAGCTTGGCCTGACCGCCCAGAATGCAATGCTCGATGGCCTCGTCGGTCGCCGGATCGACGAACCGCACAAGCCCGTCCGCCGGATCGACAACCTCGACCGGCACCTGCAACACCTTGCCGCTCACCGGCGAAATCGGCAGCACGGGCGAATAGGTGGCGCGCCGTTCCTCGCCGAGAGTCGGCAGCATGACATCCATGATCTTGCCATAGCGCGCAAGAACGAGACGAAGCGAATCGTCGAACCGCCCAGAATGATAGCACTCCGAAGAAGCCATGAACTCGTAGTCGAAACCGAAACGATCGAGAAATTCGCACAGGATCGCGTTGTTGTGCGCGGCAAAACTCTCATGTCCGGTATCGAAGGGATTGGGTACGCGGCAAAGGGGCTCGTCCAGATGTTCGGCCAGCATGTCGCGGTTGGGAAGATTCTCGGCGACCTTGCGCATGCCGTCCATATCGTCGGAAAAGGCGATGAGTTTGGTCGGTGTGTCGCTCAGCTCAGCAAAGGCGTGACGAACCATTTCGGTGCGTGCAACTTCCTGAAATGTACCAAGATGGGGTAAGCCGCTGGGCCCATAGCCGGTTTCGAAGAGTATCGGCGATCCGTCCGGCTTGCCGTCGGGATAGCGTTTCAACAGCTTGCGCGCCTCCTCATAGGGCCAGGCCTTGGAGTTGAGGGCTGCGTCGCGCAGGGCAGAAGATATGGAGCTGTCGTTCATCGCCGGGGCTTTAGCGGAAAGAGCAGGTAGGGGGAACTCCCCACAGGCGCCAGAATAATCAGGAAGCGGGCGGGTAGAAATTGCCGCACGATGCGCGCGGGTTTCGCGACCTAACTCTCCTCATTCTCCGCCTTGGCATGCAAATCCCCCCAGATCTTGGCGGTGCCGGCTTCCTGAGCCTTGTTCACATACTGCGAGGCCACCAGCCACCCCTTTATGAGCTGCAGCGGCACGATACACCCGATCACCATGAACGGGACGGAAGTGAGAAAATGCACCCAGACCGGCGGATTGAACGCTATCTGGATCCAGACCACGAAGAAGATGAGCGGAAAGGCGACGATGCACAGGGAGAAGAATGCTGGCCCGTCATCCGGAGCAGCAAAATTATAGTTGAGCCCGCACGCAGGACATGTGTCGATCAGTTTCAGCCACCGGTAAAACATCTTGCCTTCGCCGCAATGCGGGCAGCGATTCTTCCAGCCGCAGTGGAAAATCCAGTGCAATTTGTCATCCGGATCGAATTTCGCGTCGGACATAACGCACCTCGCATTTGTTCAAGCATCGCGCTGCGATTCGCAGCCTTGCTTCATATGGGTTTTGTATGCATACAAAGTCAATGCAATCAGCCGGACAAAAATGGGTCCCCGAGATCGCCACACATGACGGGCCGATATATCTTTCGATAAGCGGCGCACTGGCCCATGACATAGAGAGCGGACGGCTGCGCCCGGGAGACCGACTGCCTCCACAGCGGGACCTTGCCGAAACGCTTGGCGTTGACCTGGGCACGGTCACACGCGCTTATTCCGAGGCGCGCAGACTGGGCCTGATCGATGCAGCGGGCCGGCGCGGCAGCTTTGTCCGGGATGGTACAAACCCAAAGATCCTCGCCGAAATTGCGCCCTTTGACACCGGGATGAACCTGCCGCCAATTCCGGCGAACAGCTCCCTGGCCGATCGCTATTCAGCCGCCATCCAGAGCATATTGCAGGGCGACGCCGCGGCCAACCGGCTGCAGTATCAACCCAGCGGCGGAGCACCGGCCGACCGCCAGGCCGGAGCTGGATGGCTCTCGGAGCAGGGCATGGAAGCATCCGAAGACACAGTCCTAGTCGTCAGCGGCGCGCAAACCGGCCTCCACGCCATCGCCAATTCGCTCCTGGAAGAGGGAGAGACTGTTTGTTGCGGACCGTCCGTCTATCCCGGCTGGCTCTCCATATGCAGGCGGCGAAAACTGCAAATCGCCCCCCTTGCAGCAGACGAACATGGCATCGACCCGGAATCTTTCAGCCGGGCCTGCACGACTTCGGACATTCGCGCCCTTTATACCGTGCCGACAAATGACAATCCGACAACCGCCACCCTGCCCCAAGACCGGCGCGAACGGATCGTTGCTATTGCCCGCGAGCACGATGTCGCGATCATCGAGGATGCGCCCTATTGCAGCCTCGCAACCGACAGGCTTCCCTCTTTCGCCCAGCTTGCGCCCGAGCGGACATGGCATGTCAGCAGCCTGTCCAAGATCATATCGCCGGCATTGCGTATCGCCTATCTGCGCGCGCCCACACTTCGCGAAGCCCTGCTCCTGACCGCCGATGCGCACGAAACGACCATCATGCCGCCGCCGCTCAACATGGCGGCATGTACGCAATGGCTGCTCGACGGGAGCTGGAGGGAACTGGTGAACGAGATTCGAACCGAGTGCCTGGCCCGGCAGGAGATCGTCGACGGCATCCTTCCGCCGGGCAGCTACCGGGCGGCGCGCGCAGGCTATCATCTCTGGATTCCGGTGAAGGAAGGGACATCGCCTTTCGAGCTGGTGAATGCCTTGCAACCCCTGGGAGTTTCCGCCGTGTCGGGCGAAGCCTTTTGGGCCCAACCGGGGATCGGCGAACGGGCCATCCGCCTTTCTATTGGCGGCAGTCTCGGCCGGGATCGGCTCGAACGCGCCCTGACCATGCTGGACGCCATGCTGCATCATCGCGCGGGGCGCGCGAGCCCGCTCGTGTAGGAAAAGTCGAGGCAGGCAGCAGCCTTGTTGCCCTTTCGTTCCCGGTGCGCGATGAGACGCACATGGATCCGCTCCCCTATAGCGCCCTTCACGCCACCCATGGCGGGATCTGGATAGCTTCGCCCGATGGCGAGATTCGTGAAAGCGGGCGCGGCGAGGCCATCTCGGCCGCTGCCGAAACACCGATGATCCTGTTGAACGCGCCGATGACCGGTCAGCGGCTGGGCTATCCGGAACTTTCCGGCCTCGACCTTCTAGAGCTGTTTGCCTTTGTCCACCCGGCGCGTTTCACCGTACCGACTCCGGCCGGTATCGCCCGGACACTTGGCCTGACCGTCCCCGAGAGTGACGAAGATGCGGCGATGCTGCTGCTCGAAGCGGCACAACATTTGCTCGATACATTGCAGTGGAAGGAATGGGGCGAGCGCGAGGGTGCCTGGAGCGCTGCCCAAAGCCTGTTCCGGTTGCGCTGGCCATGGGCCGCGGCGGTGGCGGAACGGATCGCCAAGCCGGACAAGGCCGAACGCTGGCTCTTTTCCCGGCTTCCGGAATGGGAGGATCAGCCACCCCGCCCTGCCCCGCGAACGGTGACGCTGGACGAAGACCGCGCGATCGACCGGCTCGAAAATCTGGTCGGGACCGACGCCGAACGACGGGAGGGACAGCGCGATTATGCCCGTGCCGCCGCTCGCGCCTTCAAACCGCGCGCGGCCACAGGCCAGCCGAACATGCTGATCGCGGAAGCCGGAACCGGGATCGGCAAAACGCTCGGCTATCTGGCGCCGGCATCGCTCTGGGCGGAGGAAGCCGACGGCGCGGTCTGGCTTTCAACCTATACCAAGGCCCTGCAACGCCAGCTCGACCGCGAAACGGAGAAGCTGTTTCCCGACCCGGCCGAGCGGCGCGAAAAAGTCGTGGTTCGCAAGGGCCGCGAAAATTATCTCTGCCTGCTCAATCTGGAAGATGCGCTTCAGGGCGGGTTTGCCGGGCGGGCTGCGGTGCTGGCCCAACTCGTCGCGCGCTGGGCCGCCTATAGCAAGGATGGCGACATGGTCGGCGGCGATCTGCCGGGCTGGCTGGCAACCCTGTTCCGCCGTGCAGGCGCCACCGCTCTCACCGACCGGCGCGGCGAATGCGTCTATGCCGGTTGCCCGCACTATCGCAAATGTTTCATCGAACGCTCGGCCCGTGCAGCCGAAGGCGCAGACCTCGTCATCGCGAACCATGCGCTGGTGATGATCATGGCCGAACGGCGGCGGGAAGACAGTTCGGCGTTGACGCGCATTGTCTTCGATGAGGGGCATCATCTGTTCGATGCTGCCGATTCCACATTCTCCGCCGCGCTGACCGGGCAGGAAGCGATCGAACTCCGGCGCTGGATCATCGGCCCCGAGGGCAAGCATCGCGGGCGGCGGCGGGGGCTTTCCGCCCGGCTCATGGATGTCGCCTCCTATGACGAGGCGGGCGGCGAAGCGATCGAGGCAGCCAGCGCAGCGGCATCCGCGTTGCCGGGCGATGGCTGGCTCGGCCGGGTCGCCGAGGGCATGCCGCTGGGCCCTATCGAAAAACTTCTCGCCGCCGTGCGCGGCACGGTCTTCGCCCGGGCCAGTGCACAGGATGCAGGCTATGGGCTCGAGACGGAAGCGGCCGAATTGGACGGCGCGCTGATCGCCGCCGTAGGAGTGGCCGCGGAGGCGCTGGAAGCGCTGCACCGGCCGCTGACCGTTCTTCGCCAGCGGCTGGAAGCCGTGCTCGAAGATGCGCCCGACTGGCTGGACACGCAGGCGCGCGCACGGATCGAAGGGGCGATGATGGGCCTGATGACACGCGGCCAGATGCTCGCCGCCTGGATTTCGCTCCTTGCACGGCTGGGCGGTCCTGCAGACCTCGACTTCGTCGACTGGCTGGCTATCGACCGTTTTGACGGGCGCGAATATGATATCGGCCTGCATCGCCACTGGCTGGACCCGACCAAGCCGCTTGCCGAAACCGTCATCAAGCCAGCGCACGGCCTGATCGTCACGTCGGCAACCCTGAAAGGCGGTGAAGGCTGGGCTTCCGCCGAAGCGCGTGCAGGAGCGCAGCATCTCGACTTTGCGCCTAGGCGCTTCGAGGCCGCAAGCCCGTTCGACTATGAGAACAACAGCGAAGTGCTGATCGTCAACGATCTGAAAAAGGGCGACCTGCCTGCGCTGGCGGGTGCCTATGCCCGGCTGACGGAAGCCGCCAATGGCGGGACGCTGGGCCTGTTTACGGCGATTGCGCGGCTAAAGGCCGTCCATGCGCGGATCGCCGACCGCCTCGCGCGCAACGGCCTTCCCCTGTACAGCCAGCACGTTGATCCGATCGACACGGGTACGCTGATCGATATTTTCCGCGACGACGCACATGCATCCCTGCTGGGTACGGACGCTCTCAGAGACGGCGTCGATGTGCCGGGAGACTCGCTGCGCCTTGTTGTGCTGGAAACCGTTCCCTGGCCACGCCCGACGGTGCTCCATGCCGCACGAAAACTGGCCAATGGCGGCAATGCCTATGTCGACAGGGTCGTGCGCGCACGATTGGCCCAGGCCTTTGGTCGCCTGATCCGCCGCAAGGATGATACCGGCATGTTCGTTCTTTTGTCCGCCGCCACGCCTTCGCGCCTGCTGACGGCTTTTCCGGAAGGTACAGCCGTGTCGCGCGTTCCTCTCGATGAGGCGGTAGCCCGTGTATCGGCACGTCTTTCTTCTGTCGCCGAAATCGGGCAACAGGTTGCAAAATCACGTGTCATGGAGAGTAAATGAAGCGCCTGATCCTCTTGCGTCACGCCAAATCGAGCTGGGACGATCCCGTCGAACGCGATTTCGACCGCCCCCTAAATGCCAAGGGCAAGCGCGCCGCCACCACGATGGGTGAGCATATGCAGGAAGAGGGCGTGCTGTTCGATTCCGCGATCGCATCGCCTGCCGTCCGGGTTGTCGAAACGCTGGAAAGCGTTGCCCAAGGGTATGGCGAAGCGATCGAACCCGAATGGGACCGCCGCGTCTATCTCGCCTCCAACATGACATTACTCGATATCGTGCATGAGGTTGATGACAGCATCGGCTCCCTGCTGCTCGCAGGCCACAATTCGGGGCTTGAGGATCTGGTTTTGCTGCTCGTGCCGGACAGCAAGGGGGACAAGGCGCGGGCCGAGGTCGAGGAGAAATTCCCGACCTGCAGCCTCGCCGAAATGGAATTCGATGTGGAAAGCTGGGAAGATCTCGCGCCCGGCACGGGGAAGCTTCTCCGCTTCGTCCGACCGCGCGATCTCGACAGTGAGCTCGGCCCCGACGACTATTAGCCGCCGAGGCCGGTTCGATTAGTCGGCCGAACCGTGTACGGCCATCATGTCGACGCCGCTCGGGCGTTCGCCGCCATTGGCTTCGATCCAGTCATAGATTTTCGTCTCCAGCACCGCCATGGGGAGTGCGCCGGTGCTGAGCACCTGGGCATGGAAACCCTGAATGTCAAAATTATCGCCAAGCGCCGCTTCGGCCTGCGCGCGCAACGCCTGAATGGTGAGCGCGCCAACCTTATAGGCCAGAGCCTGGCTTGGAATGGCAATATAGCGTTCAACCTCCGAAGTAGCCTCGACGTTGGTCATGCCCGAATTGGCGAGCATATAGGCAATCGATTCATCGCGGGTCCAACCTTTCGAATGAAGCCCGGTATCGACGACCAGCCGCATAGCGCGGAGCATCTCGTCATTGAGCGTCCCGAACCGCTGATAGGGATCGTCGAACATCTCCATCTCATAGCCCAGCGTTTCGGCATAAAGGGCCCAGCCTTCGACAAAGGCCGTATTGCCGCCGAAGCGCATGAAGTTTGGCAGTTCCGCATTTTCCTGGGCGAGGCTGATCTGGAAATGATGGCCGGGGGCGCCCTCATGCAGGTACAGTGTCGTCATGCCGGGCGTCAGGCGTTCCGGCAAATTATAGGCGTTGAAATAGAATACGCCGGGACGCGACCCGTCCGGTGTACCGGAATTGTATGATCCACCTGCCTCAAACTGTTCGCGGAACGGTTCATAAGGACGAATTTCCAGTGGGCTCTGCGGCAGCAGAGAGAAGAGCGGCGCGATTCGCTCATCGACCGTTTCGCCAATCTCATAATAGCGCTGGGTCAGCCATTCGCGCGATTCGGGTTTGAACTGGTCGTCCGTCCGGAGAAATTCGAAAAACTCCTGCAGCGTACCGTCGAAACCCACTTCGTCCCTGACCGCTTCCATCGCCGCCGTGATCCGCGCGACTTCGCTGAGGCCGAGATCGTGAATATAGTCCGGCGTAACGTCGAGCGTCGTCGTATCGCGCACCATCTGCGCGTACAGCATATCGCCGCCCTGCATATGGACGAGACCAACGCCATCGCGGGCAACCGGCAGATATTCGTCGCGCAGGAAATCGCGCATCCGGGTATTGGCCGCGTAAAGCTCTTCCGTGCCCCTGCGATAGGCTTCGGTCAGCCGCGTCTGATCTTCTGCAGAAATATCTTCCGGGAAGTTGAGGACAGGGCGATAATAAGGCGAATCCTCAATATCCCCGGCAAGCTGGGTGTCGAGCTGGCTGATCACATTGTTAATCGTCATCTTGGTTTCGACAACGCCCGATTCCATGCCCTCGCGGAACCGGCCGATCGCCCGGTCGCTTATCGTGATGTAATCGCGGTGCCGTAGGAGGTTGTTTTCATAATCCTCGACCGTGTTGAACGGCGCGGCGCCCTGCCCCGAGGCAAATGTCGGGTAGAATGTGTGAAAGCCCGTGAAATGATTGACCGGGCGAACAACCGTCAGCGCCATCAGTTCGGGAGTCAGATCGCGCAGGCTCTCTTCCTGATCGAGCTCGAAAATATCGTAGGCGATCTGGTTGGTCTGGTTCAGCGCCTCGCGATCGATGGCATGCAGGGCCGCCAGATTTGCCGTCGCGGCTGCGCGCTCGGCATCGAAATATTCGTCGGTGATGAAATCGCCGATCCGGTCTGCATAGCGCATGTCACCGCGGAAAATGGCCCCGATCGGGTTGCGGCGCAGATTGTCTTCATCGCTTGCAGCAAACAGCGCGCGCAAACGCTGGTCTTCAGTCATTTCGGCATCGGATGCCTCGGCAGCCGGCGCTTCGTGGTGATCGGCATAGGCCGGGATCGCAGTGGTCGAAAAGACGGCGGCTGTTGCAAGCAGGATGAGTTTGCGGGTCATTGAACTGTATCTCCGGAGGAAGTCATGTGGTCGATGTGTATTAGCTGCATAATACAGAGTATTGGCGGATGCAATCATGCGTGTGTCGACAAATGTCCATCGCTCTTAGACGAGCAGACAAAGGCCTTCCACGAAATGCAGCAAGATCCGGTTTCAACCGCTAATATTGGCTCGGCTGGCCGCCCGGGGTCCAGGGCAACTCACGAAACCATTTCGTGATGATATATTTGACGCCCTTGCGAACTTTCATCCCCTGGTGAAGCGACCATTCATTGGGATCGCCCTCTGAAGTCAGGTTGTTCCAGCACAACAGCTTGCCCTTTTCGGCGTGAAACATCTTGCCGAGCCGCTTGAACCGGGTCGCGCCGCCAACTTGGGCATCGTTGAGGAAAACCATGGCCGTCCAGATGCGCTGGCCGCCCTGTGTTTTCTCGGTCTTCCAATAATCCTGATTTTCGTAGAACCAGTCATTATGGGGCTTGAACTGCTGGCCGACTTCATAGCGCTGACCCTGGATCGTTTCGCCATTTTCCTTGGCAATTCCCATGAAGCGGGTGATCTTTTCTTCGATCGCGTCGATCGCCGGTTCCTGCCGATTGAAATCGGTGCTGGAGCTTGTCCGGAATTCTGTATCGTCGGTGCTCGACAACAATGTCGATGGACGCGCATCGCGGTCGATCTTTTCGACCAGCAACTGGCACTCGGCATCGTCCAGGAAATTGCGACAGACATAGGCATCGATATTCCGTGTCGGCACGCGCTGCACATTGGGATGGGCTTGAATATGCGCAATGATTTCGCGGTTGCGCGCGGCAAGAACGGACTTGTCGGTAATGCTCATGCCTGAAGCGCTATCAAAAAGGGTGATTCGTGCAAAGCCCGGATCGACAAGGCGGCCGTTATTCGATCGGCCGTCCGCGAACCATCACATAGCCGACGTCGCCGAGCACGGCGATATCCGCCTGCGGATCGCCCGATACCGCAATGAGATCGGCCGAATAGCCCGGGGCAAGCCGGCCAATCTCGCCTTCCATTCCGACAAGCTCCGCGGCATCGACGGTCGCCGAACGCAATACCTCTGCAGGCGTCATGCCGAGGATATCCACATACATGGCCAGTTCTTCGGCATTACGGCCATGCTCGAACACACCAGCGTCCGTACCAAAAACAACCGTGATGCCCCGCTCATGCGCGCGCCGGGCCGCCTGCCCAACCACCGCCAGCGTTTCGCGGATTTTCTGCTCGACCTGGGCAGTATACACGCCTGTGCCGAGCCGCTCGCGGATGCCAGTATAGGCCATCAGCGTCGGCACGAAGACGGTTCCGTTTTCGCGCATCGCCGCGAGTGCCGCATCATCGGCAAAGGTGCCATGTTCGATGGAATCCACACCCGCCCGCGCCGCCGCCTCGATGCCGCGCGCGCCATGGGCATGGGCTGCAACATGCATGCCGAGGCCATGCGCCGTGCTGACAATGGCGCGCATTTCCTCATCCGTGAAATGCTGATCGAGACCGCGGGCCTGCTGGCTGAGCACGCCGCCGGTTGCGGTGATCTTGATGAAATCGCTCCCGCGCCTGCCCGCTTCGCGGACGCGCGCCGCACATTCTGTCGGCCCGGTGCAGGTATTATGGCCATCAAGAACCGCATTCACATCTTCTCGGAAGCCCGAAACATCGCCATGCCCGCCAATGATCGACAGGCCATGGCCGGAAGATAGAATGCGCGGACCGGGAAGGCTGCCTTCGGCGGTCGCCCTGCGCAATGCCGCACCGACATCGTTGCCAATGCCCGGCACCCGAACGGTGGTGAAACCGGCCCGCGCGGTGGTGGCCATATTCCTGACGCCGATAACGACGCCCCATTCATCTGAGTCGACCGCTTCATTGCGGTAATCGCCGCCGGGATCGCCGGCGAGATGCGAATGCGTTTCGATAAGGCCCGGCAACAGGGTGCGGTTGGAAAGATCGACGAATTCGGCACCGGCTTCCGGTGGCACAATGCCTTCCGATACGCTGACAATCCGGCCATCGCGGATCGTGATTGTCGACGGCCCGAGCGCTGGCATGCCTGCTTCGGTGATGACTCTTCCGGCATGGATGACGGTCGTCGCTTCCTGTGCAAGCGCAGCGCTGGACAGCGACATCAGAGTAAAGAACGAAAACAGGCGTAGCATGGTGATCTCCCCAGAGGTCAGGACCTATCCAGCCATGCTGCTGCCTCACCGGCATTGTTGCAAGCCAAAAGAAAACGGCTCCGGGCATTTTTGCCCGGAGCCGTTCGGTTTTCTCCCCCGCATGAATTCTAGTAGAAGAACTCATAGATCACATCGACGACATAGCCGTTGCGTGTATCGATCAAGAGGACATCGTCATAATAACGGATCCAGCGATACGGACCGTAGGCAGCCGGCAGGCGATACTGCCAGGGATCGTTGATCCAGTAGCGCGATCCGAAAAAGGCGGCGCCGATATACAGGCCAACATCGAATCTCCGATAGCGATAGCCGCGATACGGCGAGTAGTAGCGCCCGGAACGATAGAGATTGCGATTGTAGCGTCGATACTGCCGCCAGTCATAGCGGCGATCATTGCGCCATGCGCGGCGATCCCAGCGACGTTCGAAGCGACGCTGCGCCCGTCGATCCTGGCGGCGCTCATAGCGACGCTCGGCCCGGCGATCCTGACGGCGCTCATAGCGGCGCTCTGCCCTGCGATTCTGCCGACGTTCTACCCGGCGCTCTGCCCTACGCTGCTGACGCCGGTCAGCGCGGCGATCCTGGCGACGCTCATAACGGCGCTCTGCCCGACGGTCCTGACGACGATCAACGCGCCGTTGAGCTCGCCGTTCCTGACGGCGATCCGCGCGCCGTTCGGCCCGGCGCTGCTGGCGATTGGCCTGATTGCCACGATTTGCGCGACGCTCCTGACGATTGGCCCGATTGCCATTATTCTGCGCGCGATTTGCACGGCGTTGCCGGCGGTCGGCTCTATTGCCGGAACGCTGTCCGCGATTGGCGCGGCGCTCGCCACGGTTCGCACGTCGGCCGTCACGCTGAAGCACTGCCACTTCGGGCAGGGCCGTCTCGACTGCGCGCGAGCCACCTTCTCTGAAATTCTGGGCTTGCGCCGGGGCTATGAGGGCCGGTGTTCCCGCACTCGCCGCCAGCAACAGAGCGATCATCTTGATCCGCATTGTTACATCTCCATCCATGGCGGCACGGGAATGGCCACCTCTGAGGCCCTTCTAGAGGGGCCGCGATGAGGCGATCCTGAACTCGTGAGTCAGGAAATAGCAAGTTTTCATTAACGACAGCGTCGAAAGTGCAAAACCGGCCTAATCCGTCACAATTCGACCTGGATCGTCGTCGGCGTCTTCGTCCGGCGGTGTCAGGGCGGCGACATGCGCCGCCGCATCGCCGGGATCAATTCCCGGCGGCGGAGCCGCGGCCAGCCGCTCCTCACCGCGCGAAACGCGTGCCGCAAGCCGAATCGCCTCGCGCATTCGCGGATAGGTGCCGCAGCGGCAGATATTGGTGACAGCCTCGTCGATCTCGTCATCGCTGGGATTGGCGTTTCCGTCGATCAGGGCCGCAACGGCCATGATGACCCCCGACTGACAATATCCGCATTGCGGGACCATTTTCTCGATCCACGCCTGCTGAACCGGATGGTCGCGAGAGCGTGACAGCGCTTCGATGGTCGTGATGAATGCCCCTTCGGCATCGGCGATGCTGATCTGGCAGGAACGAACCGCCCGGCCATCGAGATTGACTGTGCAGGCACCGCACATCCCGATACCGCAACCATATTTGGTGCCGGTCAGGTTGGACGCATCGCGCAGCGCCCACAGCAACGGTGTGCGCGGATCCATCCGATAGTGAACGGGCTGGCCGTTGACGGTCATACGAGTCATTGCGGCATCCTTATAGAAGGCAAGGCCGTGCTATTCCCGCCAACTCGTATCGATCTTATCCACCTGACGCACCCATGCATCGAATTCGGCTTTGCCCGGCTCGGCCGAAGCCTGCGCCATGAAGAGATCGCGCTGATGCACGTCGATCACATCCTGCGATACGACAATGGGATCCCCGGCCCGCATCGTTTCGAGCTGGATCTCGCACGCGCGTTGCAGCGCCCAATACTGGATTACCGCAATCGGCAATGTCGGTGCAATCACAACCGGGCCATGATTCTTGAGCATCAGGATCCGGTTGCTACCGAGATTTTCGAGCAGGCGTTCGCCCTCCTCCTCGCGCACAGTGACCCCTTCGAAATCATGATAGGAGAGTTTGCCGGCGAAGTTGCAGGCGTAGAAATTCACCGGCTGCAGCCCGCCCTCCATAGAGCAGACCGCCGCCGTTGCCGTCGTGTGCGTGTGGATGATGCAATGGGCATCGTGCAGATGGCGATGAAAGAGACTGTGCTGGACGAAGCCAGCCTTGTTGACTCCATAATCGCTCTCGCTGAGCTTGTTGCCGTCGATATCGATCTTGATCAGGTTCGAGGCTTTCACCTCGGAAAAATGAAGTCCGAAGGGGTTGATCAGGAACGCGCCATCCTCACCCGGGACCTTCACGGTAATATGGTTGAAGATCGCTTCATCCCAGCCCATCATCGCGAAGATTCGATACGTGGCTGCGAGCTGCTGCCGGGCCTGCCATTCTTCGTCGGTCATTTCATGATTTGACTTAGCAAGTGTCGTGGCCATCACGCTCTCCATTCGAAATAGGGGATTGGGTGCAGTTTCGCCCATAGCTGCGCGAATGTCGAGTGCCGGACCATGTGCTTTTTGCTTGAAATCGGCTGCGCCGGTTGCTAGCTGCCCATCTGAAGCGCTGCGGAATGCGATTCTGCGGCCATATTGCATTGATGCTAAGAGATTTATGTCCGCCGGCGTAATCGGCTCGCGGAACGAGATGGTTCGATTGGAGACGTACGGGTTTATGCAAGTTTCAGTTCGCGATAACAATGTCGATCAGGCGCTCCGCGCGCTCAAGAAGAAGCTGCAGCGCGAGGGTGTGTATCGCGAAATGAAGCTGCGCCGGCACTATGAAAAGCCGTCCGAAAAGCGCGCGCGCGAACGCGCCGCCGCCGTCCGCCGCGCCCGCAAGCTTGAGCGTAAGCGCCTGGAACGCGACGGAAGCTAGATCGCTTCAACCGATATGAATTTGAGAAAGGCTGCCTGCGGGCGGCCTTTTTTGTGTCAGACCCACAGATGCCCTCACTCCATGATATCGTTCGGCGCATTCCGGTAGCGATCGAACCAGGCGAGAATCGCGGAGGCCTTGGCGGCACTTTGCGATGGCCGGGCGGCGAGCCCGCCATGGCTGGCACCGGGCACACGGATCAGGGTGGTTGGTACGCCTTCCATGCGCAAAGCCATATAATATTGCTCAGCTTCGCTAACCGGGGTGCGTTCATCTTCACCGCCCACGAGAACCAGCGTCGGCGTCTCAACATTGCCAACAAGCGAGAGCGGGGAGCGCGACCAATAGGATTGCTGGTCTTCCCAGGGCAGCGCGCCGAACCAGTAATTGGCGACGAACACGGGGATATCGGAAATCAGCGCCTGGGTCGTCCAGTTGATGACCGGCTTTTGGGTTGCCGCCGCGCGGAATCGGTTCGTGTTCCCCACGATCCAGCTGGTCAACACGCCGCCGCCAGAACCGCCTGTCACGAACAATTGGTCCGGGTCGGCAAAGCCTGCCGCAATCACGCCGTCCACCGCGCTCATCAGATCATGATAGTCATTGCCCGGATAGGCATGGTGGATCAGGTTGGCGAATTCGGTACCGTATGAGGTGGATCCGCGCGGATTGACGGAAAGCACAGCATAGCCTGCCGCTGCATAGAGCTGGTTGTCGGTCGAAAAGTGGGGCCCGTAAGCGGCAAAGGGCCCACCATGAATTTCGAGGATCAGTGGATGGCGCTGCCCCTCGACATGGCCCGGTGGCAAGGTCAGCCAGGATTCGATCGGCCGGCCATCGAAAGTCGAAGCGGTTTCCATGCGCCGGACTTCGCCCATTACCTTGTGGCCGAGCAGATCGTCGTTCAGGTGGGTAAGCTGCCGCCGGTTGCTACCGCGGACAAGCACAATATCGGCCGGGCTTGTCGCCGGGCCGCTGGTAATCGCAAGCGTACCATCGCGCGCGACACTGAAACTTCCGCCCGAATAGGGCCGGTCGAGCGATGCGCCGTTGAGCCCCTCGGCAACCGTCGTGATACTGCCCGAAAGCGAAACGCGCGCGACCTTCGTCTGTCCGTGGTCGTCGTAGGAAACATAGACTGCACGGCTATTGGCCGACCAAATGGCGGTATTGATGCTACGGTCGAGGGCGCCGGTAAGCACCCGCTGATTTGAGCCGTCGCTATCAGAAACATGAAGCAACACATTCTCATAGCCGCGCCGCTGATCGTCGAAACCAAGCCAGGCGATATGACGTCCGTCGGGCGAGACAACGGGATTTACATCGGGCCCGTTACGATCGGTAAGCGGGGTGATTGCGCTTGTCGTAACGTCCAGCGAATAGATTTCTCCCTCGACCGGATCCATTTCCCAGTCAGGCGTGAGATCGCCACTAAACAGAATGGCACGACCATCCGGCGTCCAGGACAGCGGCCCGCCATGATGATAGTCTCCGAAACTCAGCTGGCGAGCAGTGCCGCCATCGGCGGGAACCACGAAGATCTGGTTGAAGCCGGGTCGCAAATAACCCTGCCCGTCCGCGCGATAGCCAACCGCCGTGGTCACATCCAGCGGGTCCGCCCATTCCGCCCCTTCCGGGGCATCGGGCGCTGAACCGAGCCCGGCCGATTCGCCGGGGATCAGCATGGAATAGGCTATTCTGGTGCCATCCGGCGACCAAGCGATGCTGCCCGGCGCGTAGGGAAGGTTCGTCAGGCGAACCGCCTCTCCGCTCTCCATCCAGCGCACGAAGATTTGTGTAGTCCCGCCCTCTGCTGAAGAAATATAGGCAAGCCTGCTGCCATCCGGCGACCAGCGCGGGCTGAAATGCCCCCCCGGCCCCGCGGCAATCGGTGTCTGCTCGCTCGAACGCGTATCGACAAGCCAGATGGTCGAGCGAAACTGGTCGGTCATGATATCGCCTGAGCGCCGGACATAGGCGACCTGGCTTCCATCGGGGCTGATCTGCGGATCGGCAGCGACTTCAAGCGAAAAAAGGTCGGCGCCAGTAAAGTGCCGTTCCGGTCCAGTTGCCTGTATGGCGAAAGCAGGAACAGAAAAGACCAGTAAAATGGCCGCACAGAGTCGCTTGAGCATGGATAACCCCCTTGGCTTGAAGTGGAAATCTAAAGCATATTGCCGGGCTGCGGACCATAGCGTTTCGATCTGTGGCACAAAGCCTCCGATCAACTGGATTTTTTGAACGGCGTCATCTCTCCCAGAAATTCGATCTCACGTTCAACGGCATGGCGTTCGGCGACAAGGAACTCGGCTACGGCGTCGCGGAAACCGAGGTCAGGGAAATAGTGGGCCGACCATGTCAGGACCGGCCGATAGCCGCGCGCCAGTTTATGCGCGCCCTGTGCGCCCGCTTCCACGCGCCTCAGCCCGCGGGCAATCGCAGCGTCGATCGCCTGGTAATAGCAGAGCTCGAAATGGAGAAAGGGAATATCCTCCAAACATCCCCAATAGCGGCCATAGAGTGTATCGGCGCCGATCAGGTTGAGCGCTCCGGCTATCGCCTCGCCATCGCGCAGCGCAAGAATCAACAAAGTCTGCTCACCCAGCCGATCGCCCAACAACGAAAAGAACTCGCGCGTCAGATAGGGCTGCCCCCATTTGCGCATCCCGGTATCCTGATAAAATTCCCAGAAGATATCCCAATGGTCTTCGGTCAGCTCCGCACCGGTGATGTGCCGAACCTCCAGGCCTTTGACAGCCTTGCGCCGTTCCTTTCGGATTGCCTTGCGCTTGCGCGACGACAGCGCTTCCAGAAAATCGTCAAACTCTGCAAAGCCGTCATTCTCCCAATGGAACTGGCTGCCCTCGCGGATCAGCCAGCCGGCATTTTCGAACCAGGCGATCTCATCCTCGGCAATGAAGGTCGCATGGGCAGAGGAAAGGCCATTGTCGCGCGTGATCGTTTCCAGGGTCGCAATCAGCGCAGGGATGTGGAGCGAATCGCGCGCCAGCAAACGCCGCCCGGGCACCGGCGTGAACGGCACGGCGACCTGCAATTTCGGATAATAGTGCCCGCCGGCCCGCTCCCAGGCATCCGCCCAGGCATGATCGAACACATATTCGCCCTGGCTATGGCCCTTTACATAGGCCGGGGCGACGGCTTCGAGCGCGCCGCCGGGGCCTGCAATCGAAACCGGTACGGGCTGCCAGCCTGTCCGGGACGAGACGCTGCCGGATTCTTCGAGGATCGACAAAAAGGCGTGGCTGAGAAAAGGATTGCCGGGCCCCGCACAGGCGTCCCAATCGGCAGCGTCGATCGATCCAACGCCTTCTGAAATCCGCGCCACAACTGGCTCGGGATCGCCCTCGCTCATGGATTTTCGTAGATGATCTGGTCGGCGCCCTCGGCCGCCGACACCCGCTCTCCATCCGTTCGCACTGTCCATGTCACGACCGGCACATTTTTGGCGCGCAGAGAGTCCGCAAAGGCCGAAGGCAGGTCCCGCACATCATAGGCCAGGAAATCGGGCTCTGCGCGCAACACGGACAGCGATCGTTGCATCGCGCCCTTGAGCCGGGCCGCCAGCGAAACTTCATCATGCTCTGTCACGACCAGGCCGCGAACAATGTCTGGCGCATGTTTGGCGAACCAACGGCCAACTTCTGGGTTGAAGGACATAACGGCCGCTTCGCCGTCATAAGCGGAGAGCGCGTCGGCAACCGAACGGCAGAGCTTCTTCACCTTACGACTCTTTGCTTTCAGTTCGATCAGAATCGGCGCACGACCGTCAACGAGATCGAGCATCTCGGTCAGCCGGGGAATGGTCTCGTCACCGTTCCTGAATCTGATCTTCTCGAGCTTCGCCGCCTTGCGGTCGATCACGGGACCGCTCTTGCGCGTCAGGCGGTCCAGTTCATAATCATGGAAAACCATCGCCACGCCATCTTTGCTGGCCTGAACATCGGTTTCGACACCGTGCCCGGCCGCTATCGCGGCCTCGAAGGCGGCGCGGCTATTCTCGACCACGTCAACCCCGTGCAGCCCGCGATGGGCAAAGGGCGTGCGCGTCAGGAAAGCCAGATCAGCCATCGGACACCGCAACTATGGCGTCGATCTCCACAGCAACGCCGAGAGGCAGGACCGGCGTCGCGACGGCGCTTCGCGCATGGCGGCCCGGATCGCCGAAAACTTCCTGCATCAACTCAGACGCGCCATTGGCCACTTGAGCCTGATCGGTGAAGTTCGATGCGGAATTGACGAACACGCCGAGCTTCACGACCCGTTCGACCCGGTCGAGATCGCCCAGTGCCGCCTTCATCTGCGCGACAAGCATGACGCCGCACGCCCGCGCGGCCTGCTCGCCGAAAGCGATATCGCGATCTTCGCCCAGACGGCCCACCATCAGATCGCCATTTTCATCAAACGGCAGCTGACCGGAAATGTGGAGAAAACCATTCTGTTCCACTGCCGGTACATAAGCAGCGACCGGCGCCGCGGGCTCGGGAAGCGAAAGACCGATCTCCGCCAGCTTTGTCTCGATCAATCCGCTCATGCCGATTCTCCTTCCGTAATCCGATCAATAATCCAGTGCTGGGCCTCATGCCAATCGTCGATCCGCGCATGGGCATGGGTGGCGGGCGGAACATTGGGTGCGAGGCTGGGTTCGGCGATCATGTGAAGCCGCCAGACTTTCGGAGTGCTGCGCGCGACCGATTCGTGGTGGACGCCAAGATCGTCGACGAAAAGAGCAAGCGAGGGCGCATGGGCGGCCAGAAGTTCCTGGACCTTGTTCCCCTTGCCACCCTGATTGGTATGAACCGGGAAATCGATTCCGAATTTCTGGAGCTGCCTTGCCCGCGCGGTGCGAAACTCGTCCTGCAGATTGGTGAGGATCACAATCTCGGCATGTTCGGAAATCGAAACCAGTGCCTCGCTGGCGCCGGGCACGATCGTCTGGCGATCCATCTCGGTATCGAAAAAGCCATTGAGCAGCGGCCATATCTCCTCACCCTTGAGCGCCGGGCTGCCATCGCGCGGGCGCACGGCATCGATAAAATTGCCGCCCTCCAGAACGAAATCCAGGTCATGGGCTTCATCCAGCCAGTCTCCGAAATGGCTGACCATGTGCAGCAGCACTTCATCGCAGTCGCAAATGACGAGCGGTTGGCTCATGCTTCCAATTCCCTTCGCGCGGTTACAAGGTTCTGAGGTGAGGTTCCGATCGCCTCAGCGCAAGAGATCAGATCCGGTTCATAGGCTTCCAGAAACTTTATAACGGCCGCGAGCACAGGCGGCTGCCCGATTGCGACGCGCAGGTGATCGGCGGTCAGCCCGGTCAGCGCCAGCAGTCGCTGCGCGCGATCTTCCTCGCCCAGGGTCCAGGCGAGGGCGCGGAGAGCCAACGCTTCGGAGTCATAATCCGCATCGCCATTTGTATCGTGGTTCCGCATCGCCTAGATATTTCCCGAACAATCTTACCGGGGTGGGACGTGGCGAAAAAGGTGCTCGTTGTCGAGGATAACGATCTCAACAGAAAACTTTTCTGCGATCTGTTGCGCGCTCATGATTATGTGGCGGAGCCGGTTGCAGACGGCCGCGAGGCACTGGCTGCGGCCCAGGCCCAGTCTCCCGATCTGATCATCATGGATATCCAGATGCCACATGTCAGCGGGCTGGATCTGATCGACGCGCTCAAGAAGGACGATGCACTCAAGGCCATCCCGATCATGGCCGTGACGGCCTATGCGGCAAAGGGCGACGAGGAGAGAATTCGCGCCGCCGGGGCGGAAAGCTATGTCTCCAAGCCCATATCGGTCATGAAATTTGTCGAGGAAGTGCGCAATCTGATTTGATCGGCATCCGGGTAGGCGCAGCGCGCGACCGGCCGGGCGGCAAACCCCGGCGATATCACCAAAGCCTATTTGATTTTGGCTTCTTTGAACTCGACATGCTTGCGCGCGACGGGATCATATTTCCGCATGACCATCTTTTCCGTCAGGTTGCGGGGGTTTTTCTTCGTTACGTAGAAGAAGCCCGTACCTTCGGAGCTGACGAGTTTAATTTTCACGGTCGCCGGTTTGGCCATGACCCTAACCTTTTCATCAAAAGAGCTGTCTGGGGCGCGGTGACTGTAAAGATGCCATCGCCTGCCCGAAGCGCGCGCAGATGCCCGCGATCGCGCCGATTGTCAACCAGAACATCGTCGGTCAGCCCCTATTAACGCTTTGCTAACCATAATGGCGCACAAATGGGATCGCGATATTAAGGAGCCTGGACAATGCAGCTTCGCGAGGATTCCCGCCTACCGATTTGCGCCGATCTCTATGCCCAGATCGAGCAACTGGAACTTAATTGCCGGGCGATGACTTTGCCCGCGCTGCACGAAGCCATTGATGAAATCCGATCCAAGGCCGACGCATACGACCTGCTCGCCGTGGAGGGTATCGCCCACGCTTTTGAAAGATCGATTGCCCGCAACCGGCAGGCCACTGCTTTCGGCCTGTATTTCGACCAGCTCAAACTGGCCACCGGATGCGCCGAGGTTCACGATGCACAAGCCCGCGACGCGATGCTGGCAGCTATCTCGGTACGGTTGACGGGTTAGCCCCACCTCAATGGATTCCTTTTTCCTGCCCCTGGTTGCCGCTGCGCTGGCCGAATGGGGCGACAAGACTCAGATTCTGGCGATGATGCTCGGCGTGCGGTTTGGGAAACCCGTGCCGGTGTTCATCGGCGTCGGCATAGCCGCGGCGATCAATATGGGTCTTGCGGCTTTTGGCGGATCCCTGATCGCCTCGATGATCTCGCCCGATGCTGCCTTGCTGTTCCTGACGCTTGGCTTCGCTTTTGCTGCTGTCGGTGCCTTTGTCCCCTTCAGCGATACCGATGCCGATGCCATTTGGGGGATCGGAGCGATCACGACGAGCGCGATCGGGTTTCTCCTCATCGAACTTGGCGACAAGACCCAGTTCATTACAGCCGGGTTCGGCGCCGTATCACCAAATTGGATATTGACCGCGATCGGCGCGACCCTGGGCGTCATGATTGGTTGCGCGCCGGCAATCATCCTTGGTCAGACCCTGAGGGAGCGCGCGCCGCTTACCTCCGTTCGCCGGTCGATCGGTGTATTATTTGCGTTCGTATCATCGGTTTTAGCAATCAATGCATTTTCATTGATCTAATTATCCGATTACAGCAATTGAGGATATTCCCCCGAAACCCGGCGATTGTGTGGATCCGATAGGCTATACGGGCGTTGATATCATATCGACACACGCAAAACTGGAGGACCATCATAATGGCCAATGCAAACCTCGCGACCCCGACCGATCTCAACGACAATAAAGTAAAGAATGTCGCCGAAGCCCTGAACGGCATTCTTGCCGACAGCTTCGCGCTCTACCTCAAGACGAAGAATTTTCACTGGCACGTTTCCGGTCCCCATTTCCGGGACTATCACCTGATGCTCGACGAGCAGGCGGCAGCCATCCTTGCCACGACAGATGTCATTGCTGAACGCGTCCGCAAGACCGGTGGAACGACCCTGCGTTCGATCGGGGATATCGCCCGTCATCAGACGATCAGCGATAACGACCAGGACTATGTCAGCGCCGCAGACATGCTGGCGGAATTGCGCCGAGACAACCTCGCGCTCGTCGAGACGCTCCGCGCGGCAAAAGAAGCTGCGGAAGCTGCCGGCGACAACGCGACCGACGGGCTGCTCGACGATTGGACCGACCAGGCCGAAGAAAGGGCATGGTTCCTGTTTGAGGCAGGCCGCACGGGCTGACGCATCGCGGATCGATGATGAAGAGGGCCGGTCCGTTGGACTGGCCCTTCTTTTCTTTTTTGCACTATCCCCGACCGGACGGAACCAAGCGCGATTTCATTTGTTTACTCCTTATTAACAAGGGAGAAAAACATGTTTCGTTGGGCACTTATCTTTCTGGTCATCGGCCTGGTGATGGCCGTTCTGGGCTTTGGCGGGATTGGCGGCGCCTTTATCGGTATCGCCAAGATCCTGTTCTATATTGCGGTAGCAATCTTCCTGATTTTCCTCATCCTGCACCTGGTAGGTGCGCGAAGGATATAGCTATCCTGACCCCGAAATGCGGGCGATCCGCATTATCGAAACTGGGCCGGTCCTTTGGGGTCGGCCCTTTTTTGTTTCGGGCCGCCAGACTTCATGGTATAAAATAAAGACCGAAGGAGTCAGCCATGCGCCTGATCATGATCGCCGCCCTTTTATTACCCTCGCAGCTCGCAGCGCAGGATGTCCGGTCGCTGGGCGATGCCGCATCTCCGCCCGCAACGCTCGATCAGGTCGCCTGGCTCGCTGGCAGCTGGCGGGGAACCGGCCTTGGCGGGGAAAGCCATGAAAGCTGGTTGCCCCCCGTACATGGGCAGATGGCCGGTATCTTTCACCAGGGCAGCGACAGCCAGCTACAATTCTACGAGATACTCCAGATGGTGGAGCGTGACGGATCGCTTGTCCTCAGGCTTAAGCATTTCAATGGCGATCTTTCCGGCTGGGAGGACAATGGTGCCGAGTCTGCTCTCGAATTTCCGCTCGTCGCGATCGAAAACGATACCGCCTACTTCTCTGGCCTAACCTATGAACGCATCGGCGACGACCAACTGCTCGTCCATCTGCGCCTGCGCAGTAACGGCGAAACGAGGATCGAGACGTTCGACTTCACGCGAATTGACTGAAGGAAGGCCACGGGCAGGCTGCCTAGTTGCAAGTGTTGCGGACGAAGGTTGACTGGGCAATAGCGCCGCAATGTCTGCCCTGCCTCTTGCCGCCCTGTTGATGATCGTTTCCGGAAGCCTCCACGCGACCGTCAATGCGTTGATAAAGAGCAGCGGCGATCGGTATCTTCATGCCGCGCTGATGTCTTTCACCAGCGGCCTGATCGCCCTGCCCCTGCTCTTTTTCGTGCCGTTACCGCGCGAAGGCTGGGGCTGGCTGGCGATCGCGACCTGCCTGCATCTGGTTTATTTCGTCCTGCTCGCGCGAACCCTGGACAAGGGCCAATTGTCTGCAGCCTACCCCATCTATAGGGGAAGTGCGCCGTTCCTCACCGCCCTGATCGCGATCGGAATACTCGGAGACCCGACCACGGCTGGCGCGCTTGCCGGGATCGCGCTTATCGGCGGCGGGATATTGCTTATGCTGCAGGGCCGGCATGCCAGCCGCGAGGTTGTGCTGCTTTCCCTCGCGACCGGGGCGCTAACTGCGGCCTATACGATTGTCGGAGCCGAGGGTGTGCGCGCTGTCGCCAATCCGCTGAGCTTTATCCTCTGGCTTTTCCTCTTCATGGGCATCGGCAACATGATGCTGCTTCCGCGCTTCACATCCAACCGGCTGGGCGAAGCCGCCCGCGCCTATGGCCGAAGCGCAGCACTGGCCGGGGTCTTGTCTCTTGGGACATTCGGCCTGGCGCTCTATGCCCTGTCTCTCGGCCCCACCGCAGAGCTTGCGGCGTTGCGCGAAACCGGCATGATCACCGCGACAGTGATCTCCGTCACCCTATTCGGAGAGCGCGCGACTATAAGCCGGATCGTCGCCATGTCGGCGATACTGGCGGGCGCACTACTGATTTTACTTTAAACCGTTCATCGTTCATAAAGAACGCTTCGTCGATAGCCATCCTCGGGTCGTGGAGATGAAGGGGAGCCGAGCCGCTCCGATATCACAGGGAGAATTCGAATGCAGATTCAGTTGTCAAAAATTGCCCTCGCAGCCGCGCTTGCCGCTGCACTCTCGCCAGCCGCCATTGCGCAGACGGCGCTGCCGATGGACGGCGCGGTGCAAGGCGAACTGACCCGCGAAAGCGAACGCGTCACGACCAACGACTATTTTCTCGACAGCTACACGATCACCGGCAATGCCGGAGACCGGGTTGCGATCTCAATGCAGGCCGAATTCGATACACTGCTGGAAGTCGGCCGCACCGTCGGCGGCGAGTTCCAGCAGATGTTCGTGGACGATGATGGCGGCGACGGCCTCAATTCCCGCCTCGTTTTCACCTTCCCGGAAACGGGAACATTCACCGTTCGAGCAAGAACCTTCGGCGCCGACACAGTCGGCGACTACACGATCGAGGTAAGCGAACTCGCCCCGCCACCACCACCGCCACCGCCGATCCGCATTCGTGCCGGTCGAACGGCAGACGGCAGACTGACGATGGACAGCCCGACCTATTCTTCGGACAATTATGGCGGAATGGACCGTCACTATGCGCTCTATGAATTGCGCGGACGGGCCGGCGACACCCGCGTCGTCACCCTCCGGTCGGCCGATTTCGACGCCTTCCTGGAGATTGGCGGCCTGACGCCACTCGGCTTTGCAGTCGTCGAGAGCAACGATGACGGCGCTGCGAATGACGACGAGGAATCGCTGGGGCTTGATTCCCGGCTCACCGTGACCTTCCAGCAATCGGGCATGCTCTTGATCCGGGCGACAACGCTCGGCGGCGGGGCAACGGGCGCTTATTCCCTCAGCGTCGAATAACGCCGCTCCCTTCTCAGAATTTGCCCGGCAGGACTCGCTTCTGCCGGGCTTTTCTTTCTTTACAATCGGTTGGCAGGCAATCGCGGCGGTGCGCCTCTACATCACTACGCCCATTCTTCCCTATACTTCGGAACCATGACACAGGGATTCAGGTCATTTACGCAACAACTCGGGAAAACCTTTCAGAAACCTTGAACTGCGATCAAAAAGCTGACACGAATACAAACAAGAAGACATACAGCTAGGGGGCTTCCACAATGTCAGCCAAATCAAATCATATTCTTTCACTCGCAACTTCTACGGCCTGTGGCGCGTTGGCGCTGGCGCTGGCCGCTCCGGCGCAAGCCATCGTGCCGAATGACAATTTTACGCCTGCGGATATTATCGACGACACCGGCCCAAATGGCGTCGGCATGTTTTTCCGCAATGACGGCTTTGTCTGCACGGGTACGCTGATCAACCCGCGTACGGTTTTATTTGCTGCGCACTGCGTGAACGACCGCCCCGCCACCGACTATGAAACTGGCGGAACCATCTCGTCAGCATTCTCCTTCGACGACAACGCGCTTCCCGGCTTTATTAACTGGATCAACAACGGCTTCAGCAGCAACCCGCAGGCGTTTGTCTACAATATCAGCCAGATCGTATACGATCCGCGCTCGCTTGCCGATCCGAATGCGTTCGGGTTCCTCGAAGCCGATATCGCGATGGCGACCCTCGACACGCCGGTAGCCGACATCCCGACTTGGGCCCTGCTCTTCTCGGCGCTGCCGACCCCCGATGCGATCGACGACACAACCGGTACAGGCTATCATGTCAACGTAACGGGCTATGGCCGTTCCGGCAGCGGAACGACGGGCGCATCGCAGGGCATCGACTGGCGCCGCAGGCTTGCCGAAAACTATATCGGTGCGCTGACCTCTTTCGACGAGCGCAACCAGTTCCTGTTCGGCAATCCTTTCGGTGATCTGCCGCAAAGCCTGTATCGTCTCGATTTTGACGATCCGAACAAGACCAATCCGTTCGACTTTAACCTTTACAAGGACGAGCCGACCACTCGCGAAGCCACGACGGCTGGCGGCGACTCCGGTGGGCCCCTGGTTCTTGACGCGGCGAATAACGATCTGAGCGACGAAGATCTTGTCGTTGGCGTTCTTTCCGGCGGCAGCCGCTTCTTCGGCCCGCAGGTCTTTTCGAGCTATGGTACGGAAAGCTTCTACCAGCCGCTTTATCTCTATTGGGACTATATCGTTGCCAACAGCCCATATCGCTACGTTGGAGCGACCGCTGGCGACGGCAACTGGGAAGATCCCAACCACTGGGTTACCAATCTCGACCCGGCTTTCCGGATTATCGATGCCGACGGTAATGTCGTAAACGGCCTGCCGAGTTCGCCGGGTCTTGGCCCGGAGGGCGGTTCGCCTGATTTCGGCGAAGTATGTTTCGACCCTGAAGGGGCCAATCCGGGCGATGGATGCCAGGATCTCGGAACCGGCGACCCGACGCCGCCGGCACGGGAAATCGGCGATACGCTGGTTTCGGGTATCGGACAGGCTAATATTGACGGCCAGCCGGCCGCAGCCGATGTGGATCAGGCGGCAGACGATTCCGTAGCCGTTGCTCCCAATGCTGTTGCAGCATCGGAGAGTGCACCGGCGGAACAGGTCGCTTCGGCCTCTGCTCCTGGCGCACGCGCTGGCATGATCCTGGGTGCTGAACATCAGGCCCATGGCAATGGCGTGGATTTCGCTATCGAAGCCCCGCACAATGGCGTCGAAATCGCCGATAATCAGGCTCAGGGCGATGGCGCCGAGACGGCGGAAGAACAGCCTCAGGGCATCAGCGGCGGTTCACCGGAATTCGCAGCGGGCCCGAACCCAGCTCCGACGCTGGATAACGGCCTTCCCGGTGCAACCGGTTTCGTCCCCGACAATATCGATCCCGTTGCCGCAGCGGGCACGCCCGGTCGCTATTTCGATGTTTCGCTCACCGCCGATGGCGTAACCACATTGTCGAGCACCGTGACGATTGATCGCCTGACGGTTGGCGGCAATGCGGGTCTCGATGTGGCGGCAGCCGGAGACCTGACTTCGCTGATCGATATCACGCAGGTCGGCGGCGGCATCAATGTCGATGGCAATTTGCGGTCGGTCGGAGACTATCTGCTCATGGGCGGCATCCTGACCGGTACGGGTACAGTACAAACGCCGTTCCTGACCAACATCATGGGCGGCATCGCTCCGGGCGGCGTCGGCACGGTCGGTACGCTGACCGTTGACGGCAGCCTTGTTGCCTCTTCGGGTTCGACCCTGATGTTCGACCTTGGCAATGCGCCGACGTCCGATCTGCTCGCCGTAACCGGCGGCGCAAATCTCGGCGGTACGATCGCCTTTGCCCCGGTAGCCGGCACGACGCCGCTTAACGGCGACGTCTATACGGTCATCACTGCCGCGGGCGGTGTGACGGGCACGTTCGACACCGTCGGTCAGATCAGTGCGATCCTCGGTGCCGATGTGGCTTACAATGCGAACAATGTTCGCATAACTATCGTCGCCGGAAACTATGCCGATGTCGTCGATGGCAGCTCGCAAGTGCAGACATCGTTCGCCAACATCTTCGATGCAAATCGCGGCGGCGCCGGTCTTGGGCCAGTCTATAGCTATCTCGACCTTGCCTCGGCGGCCGAGATTCAACAGGTCTTCGAAAACCTGGCTCCGCTCACGGAATCGACGCGGACCGGCCTGGGCATTGCGGCCTATGAGCAGGCATCGCGCTTCATGCGAGATCGTCTGTCGGCCATTCGCAGCAATGGTTATAATGGCGGTGGCACGATCAGCATGGTGGGTGAACCGGTTCAGGTTGCAGCTCTGGCTTCCAGCGGTGCCGGCAGTGCGCCGTGGCAGAACCAGATTATGTCAGACACTGATGCCGGCGGCAGCTCCATGCATGATCATGGCATTGATGACAGCATGGCGATTTTCCTCGCCGGCGGGTTTATCGATGGCAGCCTCCGCTCTATGCCGGCGGCAATTGCCACTGGCCGTGACCAGTTCGACGGTTATTTCCTGGCTGGCGGCCTCGAACATATGCCGAGCCACAATTCGGTTATCGGTATTTCGGTATCCTACACCGATCTCGATGGTCAGGCATCGGCAGGGCAAACTGCTGAAGGCCAGCTGTTCCAGGGCACGATTTATGGCTCTGTGACGACACCCGGAGGCTTTATCGTCTCGGGTCAGACAAGCCTGGGTTCCTTTGAAAGCAGTGCCCGCCGGACGGTCGCGATTGGACCGAACAACTTCAATCTCGCACTGGAGGATGATGCTCTGACCTTCTCGACCGAGGCAATGGTCGGCAAGGAACTGGGCAGCGGTAACTTCTCGTTGGTGCCGAATGTCGCTCTTCGTTACGGCATGATCGATTTTGACCGGGCCAATGAAACGGGCGGCGCAATTGCGTTGCAGTTCCAGCGTCCGCCGAGCTCGCTGGACAGCTTCCAGGGCCGGTTCGGCTTCGATCTCGGCTTCGGCTCCGCATCGGTGCGTCCGCGCTTCAATGCAACCTATGTCCATGATTTCTCCGACAACCCTGCGATCTTCCAGGCCAATTTCGTCGGCGGTCCGGCAATCGGCAGAGCACCCTTCGCCCTCGGCGTAGGACAGGACAGGGACTGGGTCGAAGTCAGCGGTGGCATTCAGATCACAACCGGCTCGATTGATCTGGACATCGCTGCCGATACGACAGTCTGGCGGAATGATGTGCGTAATCAATCTTATCGCGCCACAGCGACTTTCCGCTTCTAAGCAGAAAGCCTTACAAGAAAGGGCTCCGGCGAATTTCCGCCGGGGCCCTTTTTCTATGGGCCAACCGGGCACGGGAGCAATCAGGCGCCGATGAAGGGCGGCAACCGGTGCAATGCCGTCTTGCCCGGTCCTCGCTGTGCTGCATCACAATAGGCAGGAGCGGGCCACAGTCCTGTCAGGCGAACCTTGCACCGCCATGCAAAAAGGCCCCGGCAATATCCTGCCGAGGCCCCTTGTCTGTTGAAGATCGTTGCTCCGTCCGGCGGAGCGCCAATCGCCGGTGAACTAGTCCTGATTGGGCTCAAGATTCACAGCGGCATGCTTGCCGCGGCGATCGACCTCAAGTTCAAAGTTCAACCGATCGCCCTCATTCAGCGTCGGCATACCCGCCCGTTCGACCGCGCTGATGTGAACGAAAGCATCAGGCTGGCCGTCATCGCGCTGGATGAAACCAAAGCCCTTCATGCTGTTGAAGAATTTAACCGTACCGCTGGCTTTTTCGCCCGTCAGTTCGCGCTGCGGTCCACCGCCACGCCCCTCATTTTCGGGAACCGGCAAAGGGTCGCCATCGATAACGAGATCGCTGGCGGAAACCTTGCCGTTACGATCAACCAGGTTGAAGCTCAAAGGCTGACCTTCGGCCAGGCCGGTCAGGCCGGCCTGCTCGACGGCGCTGATATGAACGAACACATCCTCGCCGCCATCGTCGCGAACGATGAAACCGAAACCCTTCTGGCCGTTGAAAAACTTCACAACGCCCTTGCCTTCGCCGACAATCTGCGCGGGCATCCGGTCGCCGCCACCGCGGAAACCTCCGCCACCGCCGCCGCGGTAACCGCCGCCACCTCCGCCGCGATTGTCGAAGCCGCCCGAATCCTGGCGTCCGCCAAAACCGCTTGGTTCGTTATATCCTTGGTAGTTTTCGTCGCCGAAACTGTCGCGCTTGTCCTTCCGGCGTCCACGCCGGTCTTTGTCGAAACTCATATTTCCTAAAGTCTTCCCGTTCGCCCAAAGCTCTCAATCGAAGACCGTGCGCCGGGCGGGGCGCAACCCCTTCATGGCACGAATCTGCCGTACCGTGATTCGGTATAGCTGAAAAACACCGCTTTCGCGAGCTATTTACACCAACCATGTTCCGGGATTGGGCATCGGCTCACGATTGGACGCGCGGACGAGAGACATGATGGACCGGACGAGCACCCAAATTACCGCCAAAAAGAGCATCGGAATCCCGATCAGCGCCCCGATTATCGTTACGATAAGGATGAAAGAGAGTATCGTGGTTCCCAGCCAGAGCAGGAATGTCAGGATGTGATACTGATAGTGGGACTGCTCCCACTCCTCCCCCGGTTCCGATTTCCAGACCAGCGCCAATATGAACGCGACCAGACCGGTCAGCCCTACCAGAACGCTGGTCAAATAGAGGATGGAAAGGATCATCGGCTTGTTCGTGCCGGTTGCGGCCGCGGCATATCGGCGGGTGCCTGGCTCCGGATTCCCGGCCTGTCCGGAGCGCTGGCCCGGACCGGCTGGCCGGGGGCGCACCGTCTCCCTTTCTTCGGGCGACGGACGCGACATGCTTGGTGGGTCAAATTCCAATTTTCCCCGTCTGCCGCGGCCTTCCCCCATTTTCGTTGCTCCCGTCACCGATAGTGTTGTCATCATGCTTGCACCGCAGCCGCGGTCAAGGCAATGATCGGCACCATGGAAAGCCTGATCGCCGTATTCGCGGATCCCGCCAACATTGCTGCTCTCGTCACCCTGATCGTGCTCGAAGTGGTGCTGGGGATCGACAATCTGATATTCATATCGATCCTCTCGAACAAATTGCCCGAGGGACAGCGCCAGAAAGCGCGGCGTATAGGCATATCGCTTGCCCTGATATTGCGACTTGCCTTGCTGTCGATGATCGCCTGGATCGTGCAGGCCACCCAGACTGTTTTCGATCTTGGCCTGGTTGGCCCGGCGGGAGCATATGGCGAACCGACTTTCGAAACAGCCTTTTCCTGGCGTGATCTTATCCTGATCGCCGGCGGCCTGTTCCTCCTTTGGAAGGCGACAAAGGAAATCCATCACGCGATGGACCCGGAAATTTCCGGCACGATGCTCGACAAAAAGGGCAAGGCGACGATGAGTTTCGCCTCTGTGATCGTGCAGATACTCTTGCTCGACATGGTCTTTTCCGTGGATTCGATCCTCACTGCCGTTGGCATGACCGATCACCTCCCGATCATGGTCGTGGCGGTTGTCGTCGCGATTGTGGTCATGCTGATCGCAGCCGACCCCTTGGCAGAGTTTATCGACCGCAACCCGACCGTGGTGATGCTGGCCCTATCCTTCCTGCTGATGATCGGCTTCGTCCTCATCGCAGACGGGTTCGGTGTGCATATCCCCAAAGGCTATATCTATGCCGCCATGGCGTTTGCGGCCGGGGTGGAGACGCTCAATATTCTGGCTCGCAAGGCACGTCAGAGACGCATCGACGGGGCAAATTCGCAGACGGAGCATAGCGGAAGCCATTGAGCGGCCCGCCCATTGCGCCTATGTGCGCAGGCATGACCGTATATTTCCACGAAGAAGATATTCCCGCAGACGCACTGGGAAGCGGAGCGATCGCCGTCGATACCGAGACGATGGGGCTGCAAACACCCCGCGACAGGCTTTGTGTCGTTCAGCTTTCCGATGGCGGGGACGACGAGCATCTCGTTCGCTTCGCGCCCGACAGCGACTATGCAGCGCCCAATCTGAAAGCCGTGCTGAGCGACCCCGATCGCATCAAACTCTATCATTTCGCGCGCTTCGATCTCGCCGCGATCGAACATTATCTCGGCGTCACCGCGGCGCCCGTTTATTGCACCAAGATCGCTTCACGGCTGGTGCGGACCTATACCGACCGGCACGGCCTGAAGGAGATTTGCCGCGAGCTGCTGGGTGCGGATATATCCAAACAGCAGCAATCATCGGACTGGGGCGCGCCCGAGCTCAGCGATGCACAGAAAGAATATGCCGCGTCCGACGTACGTTTTCTGCACCGGCTGAAAGAGGTGCTCGACACGCGTCTCGAGCGTGAAGGGCGGATGCACCTGGCCCAGGCCTGTTTCGATTTCCTCCCGCACCGTGCGCGCCTAGATCTGGCAGGCTGGCCAGAAATCGACATTTTCGCCCATGTCTGAGGCTGCCCGGGAACGGCTGGGCAAGCGCCAGAGCTGGGCCGCGCCGGGTGGGCGGCATGACCGCCTCGTCAAATATTTGCAGATCATCCTGCCGGTCGCGATCGGCGTACTCGCCGCATTTTTGACCATGGCGCCGCTGCAGAAGAGCAATGAGCTGAGCTTCCTGCTCTCCCGCGACAATGTGGATATCGCACCCGAAAGGCTTCGCGTCGAAGCAGCCCGCTACAGCGGCGCAGACGGAGCGGGCCGTCCATTCGAACTGAACGCGGCATCGGCCCTCCAACGAACCTCGTCGACGCCCATCGTCGAACTTGAGGACCTGTCCGCCCAACTCGAACTGGATGACGGACTCGCCTTCATCGTGGCCAATCGCGGACTTTATGACCTGGAGGAGGAAGTCGTCTCGATCGAAGGCCCCCTCGAATTTCGCGCCGCCGACGGCTACCGGTTGCAGACTAGCAACGTCCTGGTACGGCTGGACCAGCGCGAAATGCGAAGTGCGGGAGAAGTGGACGGCCAGATTCCTCTGGGCGCGTTCAGCGCGGAACGGATGCGAGTCGATATGCCGAGCCGCACAGTTTTCCTGGAAGGGCGCGCGCGCTTGCGCATCGTTCAAGGTCAAGGCAGATAGCAATCATGACCCGATCCTTCCTTTTGCCCGCTGCCGCCGGATTCGCACTGATGATGCTGGCCGCCGTGCCGGCTTCTAGCCAGTCTGCCCTTGGGGGCCTCAACACCAATGCCCCCGTCGATGTGGCGGCCGACCGGATAGAAGTACAGGACAGAGCCGATCGCGCGATATTCTCCGGCAATGTCCAGGTTCGCCAGGGCAATCTCTCGCTTGACGCCGCGCGTATCACGGTCGCCTATTCCGGCAGCGTAACCGGCGGCGTGGAAGTGAGACGGCTCGATGCAAGCGGCGGCGTTTTCGTCCGCAGCCCGAGCGAAACCGCGCGCGGCCAGTTTGGTGTATATGATCTCGATCGGCGACTGATCACGCTGATAGGAGGCGTTGAGCTGAATCAGGGCGGCAACGTCATCCGTGGCGGCCGGCTGGTGATCGATCTCGATACCGGCCGGGCGGTAATCGACGGACGGTCGCAAGGGGGCAACGGTATTGTGACAGAAGGTACGTCGACAGGCCGGGTCACAGGCCGGTTCACGGTACCGCAGCGGAACACCCAACCCGATCAATAGACCGATACAGCCCTGTGGAAACAAGGTCTGCGCTTCCCAACATGCACAGATGATGCCAAAAAGCGATCCGATGAACAAAGCCGAGACAATCGATCCTCCCGAGGCCCATTCCGGCCTCCAAATCGAGACAGAGGGCCTGTCTGTCGTCTCGATTGCAAAATCCTATGACAAAAAGCAGGTTTTGTCGGATGTTTCACTGCATGTGGGGCGCGGCCAGGTCCTCGGGCTGCTGGGCCCGAATGGTGCCGGCAAGACGACATGCTTCTATTCGATTATGGGACTGGTACGGCCGGATTCAGGTCGGATCATGCTTGATGGCGCCGACATTACCGGCCTTCCCATGTATCGCCGGGCGATTCTCGGTCTCGGATATTTGCCGCAGGAAACCTCCATTTTCCGGGGGCTGAGCGTCGAGAAGAATATCGCGGCCGTCCTTGAAATGAGCGAACCCGACAGCGATGCCCGTGCCGAGCGGCTCGAACAATTGCTCGACGAGTTTTCAATCGGTCATTTGCGCGATTCTGCGGCGATGGCCCTGTCAGGCGGCGAAAGGCGGCGCTGCGAGATTGCCCGCGCTCTGGCCGCCAACCCGTCCATCATGCTGCTAGACGAGCCGTTCGCCGGGATTGATCCGATCTCAATCTCCGACATCCGCGATCTCGTTGCCGATCTCAAAAACCGCAATATCGGTGTGCTGATTACCGATCACAATGTCCGCGAGACGCTGGGCATCGTCGATCAGGCCTGCATCATCTATGACGGCAAGGTTCTGTTTTCCGGTTCGCCCGACGATCTGGTCGCCAACGATGAGGTCCGGCGGCTTTACCTCGGCGAAGGGTTCACTCGTTAGGGTGCCGATATGGCACTAGGACCGCGCCTCGACCTCAGGCAGAGCCAGTCTCTGGTAATGACGCCGCAACTGCAGCAGGCAATAAAGCTGCTGGCGCTATCTAATCTCGAAATCGAAGGCTTCATCGCCGAAGAGCTGGAGAAAAACCCACTGCTCGACACAGCTGGCGAAGAGCAGCGCGACGATGGAGCGCCGACCGATAGCGACGGCTCGAACGACTCCCCGGAACCGGCGACCGCAGACAGTCTGCTGCAAAATGGCGGCGCGGAGAATGAAGCCCGGCTCGATATCGAGGACAGTGCCCTTTCCGACGATACCGGATCAGATGCCGGGATGGACGGCGCACTCGGTATGGCGAATATCCAGGGTAGCGGCGGCGAAGCCGGGCCTGAGCTGGATTTGCTCGCCGAGAGCGATATGTCGCTGCACGATCATCTTCTGGCACAGGCAGGCAGCTGCCTTTCCGGACAGGACCTGATGATTGCGGGCCAGTTGATCGAACGGATCGACGAAACCGGCTATTTGCGAGCCGATTTGCTCCGTCTCTCCCGCCAGCTGGGCGTGCCGGTTGCCGCGCTCGAGCAGGGGTTGGAGACCATCCAGAGCTTCGAGCCCACAGGCGTCGGAGCCCGCGACCTTTCGGAGTGCCTTGCGATCCAGGCCCGCGAATCCGACCGCTACGACCCGGCTATGGCGAGGCTGATCGACAATCTGGATCTTCTGGCGCGCGGAGATCTCGGCCGGTTGAAACGAATGTGCCGCGTCGACGATGAAGACATGGCCGATATGATAGCCGAACTGCGTGACTACGACCCGAAGCCCGGCTGCCAATATGGCGGCGATCCGATACAGGCCGTGGTGCCGGATATCTTCGTTGCGCCGGCCAAAAGGGGATGGGCGATCGAGCTCAATAACGCCACACTACCCAAGGTCATTATCAACCGCAGCTATTATCATGAGATGTCCGAGGCGGGGAATGACGCGCAGAGCAAGGCCTGGCTCAACGAATGCATGGCCAACGCCAATTGGCTTACCAAAGCGCTCGACCAGCGCGCGCGGACGATCATCAAGGTTTCGAGCGAAGTCGTGAAGCGCCAGGCGGATTTTTTCCGCAAGGGGGTGACGCATCTCAAGCCCCTCACCCTGCGTGAAATCGCGGACGCAATCGACATGCATGAATCAACGGTGAGCCGGGCGACATCCAACAAATACCTGTCCTGCGACCGCGGGATATTCGAGCTCAAATATTTCTTTACCAGCGGCATCAAATCGGGTGAGGAGGGCGAGGCAGCGTCGTCGGAAGCTGTGAAAAGCCATATCCGAGCCCTTATCGAGGCGGAGGACAAGATTCTCTCCGACGACAAGCTGGTCGCACTGCTGAAAGAGAAGAACTTCGATATCGCGCGGCGCACAGTCGCCAAATATCGCGAAGCGATGGGGATCGGCTCTTCGGTGGAACGGCGGCGCCAGAAGAAACTCGCGAACCGCGCTGCCTAGCGATCTCGCCGAAAGGGCCAACGGGTGCGGGCGTGCAGATAGTAATTGACGATACCCAGGATGAAGGCGCCCACCGACAGGGCGACAAGCAGCATTCCCGATAGCGTATCAATCCGCGGCATGCCGACGGCCGACAAGATACCGGCGGCGGCAAGGCACAGGAACATGCGGATGACGGGCGTCACGATGCCGCTCGGCTATCTTCCGCGTTTTGAACCGCTGAGAAAATACCAGACGACATAGCCGACAAGCAGCAGCGCCAGACCATAGAATACCAGCGATATGATTGACGTGAAAACCTTCACGGCAATGACCAGCAGAACAATCGCGGCGATGACAGACAGGATGATCTTTAACACGAATATTCTCCACTAGGTGTATTACACATATAATACATCAAGCGCGGCTATTCAAGTATCGTCGGAAATGCTGGCCTTGGATCTTTGCGCAAGGAGCTTGTCGATCTTGCGGCCATCCATATCGACAACCTCGAAGTTCCAACCGTCCTTTTCGAACAGTTCGCCGGTTATCGGCAGGCGTTTGAATACGGAAAGCGCAAAACCAGCCACGGTTGCGTAATCGCGGTCGTCCGGCAGGTCGAATCCCAGCTTTTCCGCCATATTGTCTGCCGAGAGCGAACCGGAGAACAGCCAGCTGCCGTCAGCGCGCTCCACAAAGGACGGATCGGTGCCGATTTCCTGATCCGAGACGAATTCACCCGTTATCGCGATCAGCAAGTCGAGAGGGGTCATGATCCCTTCGAAATGCCCATATTCGTCATGGACCAGCGCCATCGGAACATCAGATTCGCGCAGTGCTTCCAGCGCATCCATTGCATCGACCTGGTCGGGCACAATCGGGGCGGCCCGCATAAGTGCCCGCAAATCCAAAGACCGGCCTTCGAATAGTGCCGACACGATATCGCGCGCCTGAACGACACCGATAATCTCGTCGACCGATCCCTCGGCGACGGGCAGCCGGGTATGCGGGGTCGCCAGCAAAGCTTCGCGGATTTCATTGGGGTTCGACGAGGCTTCGATCCAGTCGACTTCGGTGCGCGGGGTCATCACCTCGCGCACGGGGCGATCGGCCAGCCGCACGACGCCGGAGATAATCGCCCGTTCGCTTTCCTCGATCACGCCGGACTTGGTCGCCTCGGCAATAAGCATGTGCAGCTCTTCAGCGGTAACGCGCGATTGCGGATTGCGGCTCAGCCGCATCAGGCGGAATATCAGCGCACTCGTCCGGTCCATCAACCAGACAAGCGGTGCCGTGAACGTCGCGAGCCAGCGCATCGGAAGCGCCACAAACACGGCAACGCGCTCCGGATTGCGCAGCGCCAACTGCTTGGGGACGAGCTCCCCGATGACGAGCGAGGCATAGGTGGTTAGGACAATGACCAGTGCAAAGCCAAGCGTCTGCGCCAGTGCCGGTTCGACACCGACGAACGCGAGACGCTCGCCAACGGGTCCGCCCAGGCTTGCGCCTGAATAGGCGCCGGCAAGAATACCGATCAGGGTGATCCCGATCTGCACCGTCGACAGGAAACGCCCGGGATCGGCTGCCAGATCAAGCGCCGTCTGCGCGCCCGCGCGGCCATCTTTCGCCATTGCCTGCAGCCGCGCCCGACGCGACGATACGATGGCCAGCTCGGACATCGCGAACACACCGTTCAGCAGGACCAATGCAAAAATGATGCAGAGGTCGAACCAGGGAAAGGGGGATAAGTCGGGTGGCATGATCGGGGTTGTTGCCGTCATTTGCCCGCTTTTGATAAGCGGGACAAGCGCATGATCAGCTTCTGTTCACGATAAGTTGGGAACAAGTGGGGTTCGTCAACGGTTAATGGACATATTATTTGTGCGGAGGAAACACGGAATGACAAAACTCAAACAGGTCACAGCCAGGAAGCTTTTGGCGGGATCGGCAATCGTCGGCATGATCGGTGCCACGGCAGCATGCACGACCAATCCGGAAACCGGTAACCAGCGGATATCCCGCGCCGCCATTGGCGGCGTCGCCGGCGCTGTCGGTGGCTATCTGATCGGCGATCTGGTCGGCGGTCGGCGCGACCGTACCGAACGCATCGTGGGCGCAGGGCTTGGCGCTGTCGCGGGGATCGCCATCGGCACCTATATGGACCGACAACAGCGCGAGCTGGAACAGGCAACCGCGGGAACCGACACCAATGTGATTCGCGATGGCGACAATCTCTATCTGCAAATGCCCGGCTCGGTCGCCGAATTCGATGTTGATTCCAGCACCGTGCGCCCGCAGTTTCGCGCTACGCTCGATGAAATCGCGCAAACGCTTAACAGCTATCCGGAAACCTATATCGATATTTACGGTCATACCGATTCGGACGGATCGGACGGTTATAATCTCGACCTGTCAAACCGGCGCGCCCAGTCGGTGGCTGGTTATCTTGCCAGCCGCGGCGTCAACCGGGCCCGGATGGCCACCGAGGGCTTCGGCGAAAGCCAGCCCATTGCAAGCAATGCCACGGCTGCCGGAAAGCAGCAGAATCGCCGTGTCGAAATCCGTATCGTTCCGATTACCCAGCAGGATGTGAACGCCGCGGGCAACTAATCTCCACCGTTGAGGCAGAACGTCATGGGCATGAAAGGGCGTCCGGCGAACACCGGGCGCCCTTTTCAGTCTCGCCGTTCGCGGAAGAAATCCGTCAGCAGCGCCGCAGATCGCTCCTGCCCCATGCCGGAGTAGACATCCGGGCGGTGATGGCAGGTAGGCTGCCCAAAAAATCGCGGACCATGTTCGACAGCACCGCCCTTCGGATCGGGCGCCGCATAATATAGCCGGGCGACCCGGGCATGGGCAATTGCACCGGCACACATGGCGCATGGCTCAAGCGTAACCCAGAGATCGCAGCCGTCGAGCCGACCCGTACCCAGCAAGTCTAGCGCCGCACGAATCGCGCGCATTTCCGCATGATCGGTGGGATCGCCGCTTGCTCGCATCCCGTTGGCAGCCTCGGCTATCTGCCGCTCTCCCTGCATAATGACCGCGCCGACGGGCACTTCGAATGCTTGCGCGGCCTGTTCCGCGAGCGCCAAGGCGCGTTGCATGGGAAGGGGCAGCGGAAAGACCATGGTTCCGCCTAGCCCCTGGCCGACCCTCTAAACAAGATGATTGTAAACTACTGCCGACAGGGTTTCCCGCTAGTTGCGTGCGCCGACCGGCATTGTTCCGGTTGACGAAAGCACATGATCGGGCTATTTGCCCCGCTTTCCGGGCAACCCCGAGATTTCAGGACTAAAGATTATGTCGCGTATTTGCGAGCTGACCGGCAAGGGCCGGATGGTGGGAAACAATGTGTCCCACGCCAATAACAGGACCAAGAAAACATTTCTGCCGAACCTGCAGAATGTGACCCTGATGTCCGAAGCGCTGGAGCGGAGTTTCAAATTCCGGGTCTCGACCACCGGCCTGCGGTCGGTCGAGCATGTCGGCGGACTCGATAACTGGCTTATCAAAACAGCCGACGACAAGCTCAGCGCCAATGCCCGCAAGGTCAAGCGCGAGATCGCCAGCAAACAAGCCGCCGCCTAGTCGTGCGGCTGTCGCTTGCTCTGGCCGCTGCATTATGCATGACGGCCAGTGCAGCGACCGCGCAAACCAGCGCCCGGGACCGGGCGACCGTGCTCATGTCCGAATCGGAGGACATGCGCGCTATCCAGCAGCAGATCGGTTTTAACGACGCCATCGTCACCGATGACGGACATGTCTATTTGTCCGGAATCGTCGTTTCGCTTGCGCCTGGCGACAGCGACATCGAATCGGCCTTTGCCGAGACCTATACCGAAATCGGAACCATCCTCGAACGCGCCGGCGCCGGCTGGGGCGATATTGTGGACATCCTCAGCTTTCACACCGATCTTTCATCCCAGATGGAACCGATGATCGCGGTGCAACAGCGCTATATCGCCGAACCCTTCCCCGCCTGGACGGCGATCCAGATCGAACGACTCATTCCGGATCAGGGTATAACCGAGATCAAGATCGTCGCGCGCATACCGGCGCGCAACTAGCGCCTGGCAACCAGCTCGAACTTGAGCAGCAAGGTCCGCTGGAGCGGATTGAAATTGTCGTCCGACGCCATCCAGACGATCGTGCGGCCATCCTGCTCTTCAACGGCCAGCGCCTCCATATTGTCGATCGTGACTGGCGGATCGAGCCGGGCGACAATTTCGCTCTCCAGAATCGTCCCGGCCACCAATGTGTCCAGCGAGGTGATGGACAGGATTACCGAGACCCCGCCCATGATGCTGAAGTCGCGATTGAGGATCAAAAGCCGCCCGTCCGGCAAAAGCGCGGCGTCGGTAATCCGATGCGCATCCGGCGGACGGTAGCCGAGGCGCAGCGGCGCCAGGCCGCCCTCGACCGGATCGCCGGCGAACAGCAACACTTCGCGCGAATCGCCGGGCCCGTTTCCGGCTTCCGAGAATATGAGGAACCGGCCATCGTCCAGCCTGACCATCGCCTCCGCTCCGCCATTGGAAGGCCAGTCCGCCATCGCTTCCGGTGCAGCGTTGGCCTCGGATCGGTCAAAGGCCCCATCGAACCGCCAGAATCCGTTGGCCCGCTCGAAGGCCACCCAATAACGACCGGTTTCCGGATCTCGCGCCAGCGCCTCGGCATCCCGGTCGCGCTTCCGCACGTCACCGCCATCGTCCGGAATCGGGCCTGCCGGCAGCTCGGCAATATCGGCGCGCATTATCGCGCCAGCATCGTCGAGCGCGAAACGGAACAGTCCGCCAGCATCGCCAATCGCAACAAAACCGTCGCCCTCCAGAACCATGGCGGAGATACCGCCGAAATCGGGATTTTCGCTCGTCAACACCCAGCCGCCGAGATAGTGCAGCCCGCCAATATCGCGGCGGGAGGGATTCCCGCCATCGAGCGCTACCGGTGCGGCATGAATCGCAAATGGCCGATTCGCCGTATCGCCCTGCCCTCCGGAAAGGATCAGGGTCGAACCTGCAATGAGCAGGATCAGCAGCGAGGCAACGATACGGCGGAACATCGCCGCCTTCTATCATTGGCACAACGTTGCGCACAGCCGAAAGACAGCGCAAGCTGAACAACAGACAACAGTATCGTTCAGACGAGGTTCCGCTAACCATCGGCATAAGGGCAATCGGTTGGTGGAAGCCGTTTGGACAGATAGCCCGCCGCACAGGATCTGACACGGGTTTGCAGGCGCTTTGGAGAATTCGAGATGGCATTGAAGAAAATCACATTGGCAGCTCTCGCCGGAGCGATGCTGCTTCCCGCAGCGGCCCATGCTGGGGATCGCTACTATAATGACGGCTATAATGGTGAGCGCTACTACGAAAGCCGGTATGATGATCGCTACGACCGGCGCGAGTATCGGCGCGGCGACTATTATGAAGGTCGCCGTTATCGGCGCGGTGATTATTATGACGGGCGTCGGTACAGCCGCCGGGACCGTCGTCGCGACCGCCGCTATTATCGCGGACGATGCCGGGACAATGGCACGGGCGGAACGATCATCGGCGGCATCGCCGGCGCGCTGCTCGGCAATGAGATCGCCGAGGGGCGCAGAGGCCGGGGCGATGGCACCGCCGGCGCAATCATCGGCGGTGTCGTCGGGGCTCTTGCCGGCCGGGAAATCGACCGCGACTGCTAGAAAGACGCAACACGAATTACATAGTCTAGTCCTCGCGTAGCGTACCGAGGATGAGGGGGTCGGCGCGCGTATCTGCTCCGGCCCCCGAATTTTGTGCCGGCAATTCTATTTTGACGCCTCGTCAAACAGCCCCGCCAACTGCTCGACCATCGTGCCGCCGAGTTGTTCGGCATCCATGATCGTCACGGCGCGCTCATAATAGCGGGTAACGTCATGGCCGATACCGATCGCGCAAAGTTCAACCGGCGAGCGGGTTTCGATCCAGGCGATAACCTGCCGCAAATGCTTTTCGAGATAGCTTCCCGAATTCACCGACAGCGTCGAATCGTCGACCGGTGCGCCATCGGAAATCACCATCAGCACCCGGCGCTCCTCGGACCGGGCCATTAACCGGTTATGCGCCCATAACAGCGCCTCCCCGTCGATATTCTCCTTGAGAAGCCCCTCACGCATCATCAGACCCAGACTCTTGCGCGCGCGGCGCCAGGGCTCATCCGCCTGCTTGTAGACGATGTGGCGCAAATCGTTGAGCCTGCCGGGATGCGCCGGGCGCCCTTCGGCCAGCCACTGCTCGCGGGACTGCCCGCCCTTCCAGGCCCGGGTCGTGAACCCCAATATCTCGGTTTTCACCCCAACCCGCTCGAGCGTTCGCGCCATGATATCGGCGGAGATGGCGGCGATCGAAATCGGCCGCCCACGCATCGAACCGGAATTGTCGATCAGCAGGGTGACGACGGTGTCGCGAAACTCGGTATCGCGTTCGATCTTGTAGGAAAGCGAATGGGCGGGGTTGACGATCACTCGCGAAAGCCGGGCCGCATCCAGCGTGCCCTCTTCCTGGTCGAAATCCCAGGAGCGCAGCTGCTGCGCCATCAGCCGCCGTTGGAGCCGGTTCGCCAGCTTGGTAACCGCGCCCTGCAGATGGACAAGTTGCTGATCCAGATAGGCGCGCAGGCGGGTCAGCTCCTCCTCGTCGCACAATTCAGTGGCGGCGATCTCCTCGTCAAACTGGGTCGTGAACGCGCTATAACTGAACTGCGGCGTCAGATCGCTGAACGGCCGGTTCGGGCGAACGGGGAGCATCCCCTCTTCGCCGTCATCCATTGGATCGCCGTCCATGTCGCCGAATTCGTCGTCCAGCGAATCGCCCTCGCCCTCTTCTCCGGCTTCATCGGACTCTTCGGCGCGCGCATCGACCTGGGACTCGGCGCCGGCGTCGCCTTCTTCCTGATCGTCGGTATCGTCATTCTCGTCGGGGTCTTCCCCCTCATCCTCGTCGCCGCCCTCATCGCCATCGTCTGGCTGAAGATCGCCATCGATCAGCTCGAGATCCTCAAGCAGGCGCGTCGTCAGCTCGGCAAAGCCGCGTTGATCGTCGAGCAGCATCTCAAGCGCATCGAGGTCGGCTCCGCCCTTTTCCTCGATCCAGTCGCGAACAAGATCGAGCCCGGTCTGGGCGCGTTCCGGTGCCACCTCTCCCGTCAGACGCTCGCGCACCATCAGCGCGATGGCCGAAGCCAGGGGGACTTCGTCGCGGTTGCGGGCCTTTGATATCGGATCGGATTTGAGCCGCATATCGAGCGCCTCGGCGAGATTTCCGCGGACTCCAGCATAATACCGCGCGCCCAGAGCCTCGACCCGGGCCTTTTCAACCGCGTCGAAGGCCGAGCGTGCGATCGCGTCCGCCGGCTGGGCAGACGCATGCACGGCATCGTCATGGTGACGCAGCATCAGGGCCGCAGCATCGGCGAAACCCCGCGCCTCGGCCACCTGATCGGGTGGCAGCGCGCGGGACGGCATCGGTACCTTGATATGGCGCCCGTTGGAGATCGGAATATCGGCAGTAAAGGCAAGCTCCACCTCCGGATCCGCCGCCATGGCGCGCGCCGCGCCGGACAGTGCCGCTTTCAGATCGTCGAGAGGATTGGAATCGGCCATCAGTCCGGGTCTATTCAGACGCCCCGACAACGCTCTCCGGCAGGTCCGTACCGAAAACACGCTGATAATATTCGGCAACCAGAGATCGCTCCGCCTCATCGCATTTGTTGAGGAAAGAGAGGCGGAAGGCGAAACCGATATCGCCAAAAATTGTTGTATTCTGGGCCCAGGTAATCACCGTCCGCGGGCTCATGACGGTGGAGATATCGCCGGCCATAAAGCCCTGCCGCGTCAGCTCGGCCACCTTGACCATATCCGCAACCATCTTGTGTCCGGCCTCGGTGTCGAAATCCTCATTCTTGGAGAGGACGATCTTCGCCTCGGTGGCGGCAGGCAGATAGTTGAGTGTGACGACGATATTCCAGCGGTCCATCTGGCCCTGGTTGATCTGCTGCGTGCCATGGTAAAGGCCTGTCGTATCGCCGAGCCCGACCGTATTCGACGTGGCAAACAGGCGAAAATAGGGGTTGGGGCGGATCACTCGATTCTGATCCAGCAGCGTCAACTTGCCATCGGTCTCCAGCACACGCTGAATCACGAACATCACATCGGGACGGCCCGCATCATATTCGTCGAAAACCAGCGCCGTGGGCGTCTGCAACGCCCAGGGAAGCAGGCCCTCGCGAAACTCGGTAACCTGCTGGCCATCGCGCAATACGATGGCGTCGCGGCCGACCAGATCGATCCGGCTGATATGGCTATCGAGGTTGATCCGGATGCACGGCCAGTTGAGGCGCGAGGCGACTTGCTCGATATGCGTCGACTTGCCGGTGCCGTGATAGCCCTGAATCATGACTCGGCGGTTGAAGGCGAAGCCAGCAGCAATGGCAAGCGTCGTATCCGGATCGAAAACATAACTTTCGTCGCGATCGGGAACGCGCTCGTCGGCTTCGCTGAAAGCGGGCACTTCCATATCCGAATCGATACCGAAAAGCTCACGCACTTTCACCATCTTGTCCGGCTCGGCCATGATGGGTTCGGCCCGGCTATCGGGCTGCGTGTTGGCTATGCTGTTCATCGTAATTCCAGTGTCTCGCTTGGGGTTTCTCGATCGTGATGTCCCGACAGCGCTTGCGCCAATCAGGAAAATGCAGGGGTAACCTTGAGTTGCGTATAGGCGTCGATAACACGCTGCAACATCTTCTCATGACTCCGGTCACCGCCATTTTTGTCAGGATGATATTTACGAACCAGCGCGGCATAGCGGCGCCGTAGCGTCTTTCGGTCGGTATTCGCGTTCAGTCCGAGAATCTGCAAATTTTCCCGATCACGGTCGGAAAGCGGTTTGCCATCGTCCCTGGGCGTACGGACGCCGGTTCTGAATCGCGCGCCAATGGCATCCAGCGGGTCGGTAAAATCCGCCCATCGCGGAGTCGGACTGGCACCATTACCGGCAAAAGTACGCGTTTCCCGGTCCCATCCGGACCATGGCCGCTGTTGGCTGTAGATTTCGTCCCGGCTCATGCCATCGAAATAATCATAGCCTGCATTGAAGCGGCGGACATGCTCCAGACACAGCAAGAAATAGTCGCCCGGCCCATCGAAACCGCCGCGGCGATGCCCGGTTTTGGGCGCACGAAACTCTCCCAGTTCGGCGCAGTCGGGATGCTCACACATCCGTTCGCTGTCATCCAGCCGGCCATGAAATTTTTCGTGTCTCGGGTTCGAGGCCAAGGGTGCTCCTTTCGTGCAACATGCCTATATAGGAGCCATGACCCAGGAATCGAAAGGCCCCGTCGCGGCCGAAATTGAAAAGCGACTAACCGAGACCCTCGCCCCCGTGCATTTGCGGGTCATCAACGACAGTGCCCAGCATCGCGGCCATGCTGGGGACGATGGCAGCGGCGAAAGCCATTTCACCGTCGAGATCGTGGCGCGGCAGTTCGAAAATCTGAGCCGGGTCGACCGGCAGCGCGCGGTTAATTCGGCATTGGGCGACATGATGAAAGAGCGCGTCCACGCCATGCAGATTCGGGCGAAGGCTCCAAGCGAGATTGCGAAGTAGCGGAACGCGGCCGCTCCGTTAGAGCAGCCAATCCACCACTGCTCCGTGTGGATGACCGTCGGCAAGATGAAGGTCTTCACCCGATGGCCAGAGCTTCAACCGCAATTCAAACGCCTTCCTCACATCGTCGAATTCGTAGGAAAGCCAGCCAAAAGGCTTATCTTCAGTCGCCCGAGCGGCCGCAGCAGCGATGGCGGCGTGGAATCGGCGTTTTTGATCCTCCGGCAGATATTGAAGAGTGATGGTGTGGAAGATCAGGCGCAACACGCCATCGACCTGCGGTGCAACAAGCTGGTCCTCGACCCAATCACCGGCCTCGCCGGCAACAATCGGCGGCGGGAACGCCCGTGCCAGCGCGATCGCCTCCTCGGCGCGCTCAATGCGATCCGCCTGATCCGGCCAGATATAGGCGATCAACTTCTCGGCGGCTTCCTGCGACCCCAGATAGACCGGGTTGCGGTCCACCCCGCGCTGGGAGATCAAGCTGATCGTGCTGGCCGGCGGCGGCCCACCGATCCAACGCGGGGCAAGCAGAAGGGGCGATGTCGGTTCGCCCGCCTCCACGCCGCCAAGATCGTAGCGATAGCGATTGAGATTCAGGACCAGGCCAGCACTCGACCCGACTTCCAACAAATCGATCGACATGGGATAGCGCGCAGCGGCAACCATCAGCCCGGCCATGACATAGGCCGCCCTTGCTGGCTCATTGGTCTGGGGTGGTGAATCCAGCCAGCCGACCAGCACCTCGTCATAAGCCGCAAGCGATGCGCCCACGGCTTTCGCAAGATCGCCTTCCCCACGATAAGCGGTCGCCAGAACCTCGTCCCGGCCGGATCGGGCCAGCGCATGGAGCCCGCCGGCAAGCCGCAGGGCTACCGCTTCGCCTGCGCCTTCCAGATCGCCCTCCATCGCCATTATCTGCGCGCCCACGCCGCTTTCGGGATCGATGTGTCCGGCAATCGCGTCGAGGATATCTGCTGTAAGCGGCGAGCCATTGTCGCGGCAAAAAATGGCCTGCCGCCCGAAGGCGGTTCGCACACTGGAAAATTTATCGTCCATAGTCCTAGCTTGCCCGCTGCACCGCCCCCAAGTAAAGCGCTCCCGCCATGGCCAAACCGATAATCTTCGCCATCCCCAAGGGACGTATCCTCGATGAAGCGCTACCGCTGCTCGCCGAGGCAGGAATCATACCCGATGCGGATTTCCACAATAAGGACAGCCGCGCGCTGCGCTTCGGCACGAACAACCCGGACATCGACATCATTCGCGTCCGTGCCTTCGATGTCGCAACCTTCGTCGCGCACGGCGCTGCTCAGCTTGGCATAGTCGGCTCCGACGTGTTGGAAGAATATAGCTATTCGGAGATCTACGCGCCGGTCGATCTGGATATCGGCCATTGCCGGCTGTCGGTGGCCGAGCCCGCGGATCTCGCGGCCAGCGACGATATCAGCGAATGGAGCCATGTCCGGATCGCAACCAAATATCCCAATTTCACCCGCCGCCATTTCGAGGCCAAGGGCGTGCAGGCCGAGTGCGTCAAATTGAATGGCGCGATGGAGATCGCCCCCGCGCTGGGCCTTACCCGGCGAATTGTCGACCTTGTGTCGAGCGGCGGAACGCTGAAAGCCAATAATCTAGTCGAAGTCGATATTCTCTGCGAGATCACATCCCGCCTCATCGTCAACCGTGTGGCATTCAAGACACAGCCCGAAATTCGGCCTCTGGTGGAGCGGTTCCGCGAGATTGTAGGCGGCAGCGATGCCGCTTAGGCTGGCCGCTTCCGACAGCGATTTCGAGACCCGCTTTACCGCGCTGGTAGAAGCCCGGAGGGAAACCGATACCGACATAGCGCGCGACGTTGCTGCGATCATCGCCGATGTCCGAGCGCGCGGTGACGACGCGGTCGCGGAATACACAGAGAAATTCGACGGGTTCAGCCTGAACGAGACGACATGGTCCGTCGACCGGGAAGAACGGACCTCCGCTCTTGACCGGCTGGACAAAGATCTTCGCGATGCCCTCGAGCTGGCCGCGGGCCGTATCCGGACGTTCCACGAAAAGCAGCGGCCACAGGACAGCCAGACAATTGATGCGGCAGGCGTGCGCATGGGATCGCGCTGGTCAGCCGTCGAAACGGCCGGACTCTATGTCCCCGGCGGCCGCGCCGCCTATCCGTCATCGCTGCTGATGAACGCGATTCCGGCGCTCGTCGCCGGTGTTGAGCATATTGTAATGGTCACGCCGACTCCAGGAGGCGAGATCAATCCGTTGATCCTGGCCGCCGCCGAGATTGCCGGTGTCGGCGAGATATACCGGATCGGCGGGGCACAGGCTGTCGCCGCACTGGCCTTTGGCACCGACACAGTTCCGAGCGCGGACGTGATTGTCGGCCCGGGTAATGCCTGGGTCGCTGAAGCCAAACGCCAGCTATACGGAACAGTGGGCATCGACATGGTTGCCGGACCTTCCGAGATCGTCGTGATCGCAGACAGGGACAACGACCCGGACTGGATCGCCGCGGACCTGCTGTCGCAGGCCGAGCATGACCCGACGAGCCAATCCATCCTGTTTACCGACTGCGTGGAATTCGCCGATGCGGTCGACAGGGCCGTGGAAACGCAACTTGCCATGCTGACGACGGAGGAAACCGCCCAAACAAGCTGGGCAAACAATGGCGCGATCATCTGCGTCGACACGCTTGACGATGCCCTGCCGCTTTCGGACCGACTTGCGCCGGAGCATCTCGAACTGGCGGTGGCCGATCCCGACGCCCTTTTTTTGCGCGTCCGTCATGCCGGATCGGTCTTTCTCGGCCGCCTGACCCCCGAAGCCATTGGCGATTATGTGGGCGGCCCCAACCATGTATTGCCCACCGGGCGCCGAGCTCGCTTTTCGTCCGGGCTTTCGGTACTCGATTTTATGAAGCGTACGAGTTTTCTTCGCTGCGACGAACAGTCTCTTGAAGCAATCGGCCCGGCTGCCGTGCGACTGGCCGAGGCGGAAGGCCTGCCTGCCCATGCCCGTTCGGTCGCGATGCGGCTACCACGACGAGAACCCGAAAACAGGAGCGACTGATGAGCATTTCGCTGTACGACGCCGTCATCCCGGCCAATCTTCAAATCATCGGCTCTGTATCGGGCCTTCTCGACAAGGCGAAGGCGTTCTGCGCTGCCGAGAGCCGTTCGGAAGAGGATATGCTGCAGGCCAAACTGATCGAAGACATGCTGCCCTTTGCCTATCAGGTGAAAGCGGTCGCCGAACATTCGCTCGGCGCGATCGAGGGCGTGCGAGCGGGTAACTATTCACCCGATCTCAGCGCGCCGCCGGCAAATTTTGCCGGTCTGAAAGCCAAGCTCGCCGCTGCGGCTTCAGCGCTCGAGGCCCTCGACCGGGCTGAAGTCGATGCTTTTGCCGGAAATGATATGCAATTCTCCTTCGGCGAGATGGTTATCCCTTTCCTGGCCGAGAATTTCCTGCTCTCCTTCGCCCAGCCCAATTTCTATTTCCACGCGACCACGGCCTATGACATTTTACGGGCCGAGGGAGTTTCCATTGGTAAGCGCGATTTTCTTGGCCAGCTACGGATGAAAACCGCCTCATGACCCAACGTTCAAAATCCCGTTCCGCCGCCCGACTGGCCGCCGTTCAGGCACTCTATCAACAGGAAATGGAGGGCACACCGCTTGCCCGGCTGCTAAAGGAATTTCACGATTACCGGCTCGGTGCGACGGTCGAGGATGTCGAATTTGCCGAAGCCGAAGTCGATTTTTTCGACGATGTAGTTTCGGGTATCAACAAAAGGCGCGCCGAAATCGATGCCCTGATCGAAGGAAAGCTTGCCAAGGGCTGGTCTCTCGACCGGCTGGATCGCCCCCAGAAACAGATTTTGCGCGCCGGTACCTATGAATTGCTGGCACGGGCCGATGTACCGGTTGCCGCGATCATCGGCGAGTATATCGATGTCGCCGATGCCTTTTACGACAAGCGCGAAAAGGGTTTCGTCAACGGCATGCTCGATGCCATCGCCAAGGATGTTCGCGGCTGACCCGTCTCAACCTTTTGTAGAGATATTGCGCTGAAATCTCTGCTAGCCAGAAGCGTATGACCAGCGAATCGGCCTTTATCGACAAGCTTCGCGCTTTCGCGACCCATCCTGCGGCCCGCGGCTTGACGGACGATGCGGCAACCCTCACCCATGCCGGACGCACCATCGTGCTGACCCATGACACGATCGTCGAAAACGTGCACTTCCTGCCGGGCGATCCGCCCGAAGATATCGGCTGGAAACTGGCTGTCGCCAATCTTTCCGACCTGGCCGCCAAAGGCGCGAAGCCCATCGCCTCGCTGATGGCGTATAGCCTGTCGGGCGACGGGGACTGGGATGCGCGTTTCGCGGCGGGCCTGGGCGAGGCGCTGACCAGATATGGTTGTCCGCTGATCGGCGGCGATACGGTGCGCGTTCCCGAGGGCTCGGCCCGGCACTTCGGCATGACCGCGATCGGCGAAGCGGAATTCGTGCCCGGACGCGATGGTGCATCACCGGGCGACGATCTGTGGGTCAGCGGTACATTGGGCGATGCCGGGGCTGGCCTTGCAATTGCAAAAGGAGAGCTGGAGGGACCGAAGGAATTGCTTCAGGCCTATCGTCGACCGGTGCCGCAGCTCGAACTCGGCCAGAAACTGGCGCCGCTCGTTTCTGCAATGATGGATGTGTCGGACGGCCTGTTGATTGATGCCGGACGCATGGCGGAAGCCAGCAATGTCGCCATTGCGATCGAAAGCATCGATGTGCCGCTTTCTTCCGCCTTTGTCGGCGTACGGGGCGATACGCGAGAAGCCTCGATTGAAGCGGCGACCGCCGGCGACGATTACGAACTGCTCTTTGCGGCCCCGCCCCGGTCCCGCCGTCAGATCGAAACCGTTGCCGAGGGGCTGGACGCTCACATCCAGTGCGTCGGACTTGTCGAGGCAGGCAAAGGCCTTTCCTTGCAGGAAGGGGGACGCCCCCTGCCGCTGCCCGAAACCCTGGGCTGGGAACATTGACGGCAAACGGCCAGAGCCGGTAGCGGCGACGAACCGGCTTGCAAAAACCCCAGCTGTCCCTCTATAGCCAGCTTAACTCCGCTGCGTCCGTTTCGGGCGTATTTTTCTATGCGGAACACGCTTTCAAAGGGGGCTTTGAGCCAAATGACTATTGAACCGATGACGATTGTTGTCGCAGCCATTGTGTGCGGTTTTCTTGCCGTTCTCTATGGCATTGTGACAAGCCGCCAGGTGCTTGCGGCAAGCGCCGGTAACGAAAAAATGCAAAGCATTGCCGGCGCTATTCAGGAAGGCGCGCAAGCCTATCTGGGCCGCCAGTACCGTACGATCGGAATGGTCGGCATTGTTGTCGCCGCCCTGGTCTGGTTTTTCCTCGGGAACCTCTCCGCGATCGGCTTTCTTATCGGCGCTATCCTGTCTGGCGTTGCAGGCTATATTGGCATGAACATTTCGGTTCGTGCCAATGTCCGCACGGCTCAGGCCGCAAGCGACAGCCTCCAGAGCGGTCTTACCGTGGCTTTCCGGGCAGGCGCCGTTACGGGCATGCTCGTTGCCGGTCTTGCGCTCCTCGCCATCTCGGTATTCTTTTACGTTCTCGTCTTTTCGATGGGCATCGAAGCCAATAGCCGCGAAGTGATCGACGCTCTCGTGGCCCTCGCCTTTGGCGCGTCGCTGATTTCGATCTTTGCGCGTCTCGGCGGCGGTATCTTCACCAAGGCCGCTGACGTCGGTGCCGATCTCGTCGGCAAGGTAGAAGCTGGCATCCCCGAAGACGATCCCCGCAACCCGGCCACCATTGCGGACAATGTCGGCGACAATGTCGGCGACTGTGCCGGTATGGCTGCCGATCTTTTCGAAACCTATGTCGTGACGGTTGGCGCAACCATGGTGCTGCTGGCACTGCTGCTCAGCGAAGCGGTTTCCGCCGCTGCCCTCACCAGCCTGATGGTTCTTCCGCTGCTGATCGGCGGCGTGTGCATCATCACCTCGATCATCGGCACCTATATGGTCCGCCTCGGATCGGGAAATTCGATCATGGGTGCGCTTTATAAGGGCTTCCTGACGACCGCGATTCTTTCGATCCCGGGCATCTATTTCGCCACCCAATATACACTTGGCGATATGGGCACGGCCATTGTCTCCGCTTCGGACGGCAGGGTTGGCTTTACCGGCATGGATCTGTTCTGGTCGATGATGGTTGGTCTGGGTGTGACCGGCCTGATCATCTGGATCACCGAATATTACACCGGCACCAACTATCGCCCGGTCAAGTCGATCGCCAAGGCGTCCGAAACCGGTCACGGCACGAACGTGATCCAGGGTCTGGCGATTTCGCTTGAAGCAACGGCCCTGCCGACGCTGGTCATCGTGATCGGCATCGTCGCGGCCTACCAGCTTGCCGGCCTGATCGGCATCGCCTTTGCGGCCACTGCAATGCTGGCGCTTGCCGGCATGGTTGTCGCACTCGACGCCTATGGTCCGGTTACGGATAATGCCGGCGGTATCGCCGAAATGTCCGGCCTGGATGAAAGCGTTCGCGAAAAGACGGATGCGCTCGATGCAGTGGGCAACACGACCAAAGCCGTGACCAAAGGCTATGCCATTGGCTCCGCCGGTCTTGCCGCGCTCGTTCTTTTCTCGGCTTACACAGCCGACCTTGCCGAGTTCTTCCCGGACCTGGCGGTCAGCTTCAGCCTTGAAAATCCCTATGTGATTGTCGGCCTCTTGCTCGGCGCACTGCTGCCTTACCTCTTCGGAGCCATGGGCATGACCGCCGTGGGCCGCGCTGCCGGTGACGTTGTAAAAGACGTTCGCGCGCAGTTCGCTGCCGACAAGGGCATCATGGATGGCACATCGCGTCCCAACTATGCCCGCACGGTCGATCTCGTGACCAAGGCCGCGATCAAGGAAATGATCATTCCTTCGCTGCTGCCGGTACTCGCGCCGATCGTTGTCTACTTCGTAGTCAGCGCTGTTGCTGGTCAGGCCAACGGCTTCGCCGCCCTCGGCGCATTGCTCCTCGGCGTGATCGTTTCGGGTCTCTTCGTCGCACTCTCCATGACTGCCGGTGGTGGTGCATGGGACAATGCGAAGAAGTATATCGAAGACGGCAACCATGGCGGCAAAGGCTCTGACGCCCATCACGCCGCGGTGACAGGCGATACGGTTGGCGATCCTTACAAGGATACCGCCGGTCCGGCCGTGAACCCGATGATCAAGATCACGAACATCGTGGCGCTGTTGTTGCTTGCTGCCCTAGCGGCGGGCGCTGCCTAAACCGAGGTAATGGCAGCCGGAAATTGAGAACCCGTCCGGAACGATCCGGGCGGGTTTTTCTTGTCCATCCGCGATTGTTGCAATTACGGCAAATATGTGACAGCTATCCGGTTCCTGAACCTTGGCCCTGCCGGATTCGTCTGGCGGGGCTTTTTCTTTGGCACCGGGTTTACCCGCGCGAAAATTAACCCTCTCCGCTAACCGCGCCCTTCAAAAATTATTTAACCTCAACCGCGTACTGGTCTGCATATCAGGTACCGGAGAACAAGCGCATGTACGCGGGTGAAACCCATCCAATTCCGACGGAAACGACTCTGGCATCCCGGCGCGCTTTGCTCGGAGCCCGAACTCGTCCGGTCAGCGTTACCGGCAATTCAAAGCTGATCTGTAGTTTTCAGTCGCCCGATGCGCTCTCGGCAAGCATCGCCGCGCAGTGGATGGTACTGGCCGATCAGGCGGCCGAACCCAATTGCTTTGCCGAACGTTGGTTTCTCCAGCCATCGCTTGCCCTCCTCGCCGAATCCGGCGATGTCCAGCTTGCCGTCGTTACATCGCATAGCGGCCTGCTCGTCGGGATGATCCCGCTTACCATCAAACCGAAATATGGTCGGATCCCAGTGGCCAATGTCCAGAACTGGTTGCACCACAACAGCTTCCTGGGTGTTCCGCTGGTCCGCCGGGGAATGGAGACCCAGTTCTGGACGGTGTTGCTCGGCGCACTCGACCAGGCCGATTGGGCCAGAGGCCTGCTGCACATCAACGGCCTGCCGGACAACGGCCGCACAATTCGCGGGCTCCAGGAGGCGGCAGCCACTCTGGGGCGTCCCTGCGCCATCGTCCACCGCACGCGGCGCGCGCTGCTGAAAAGCGCACAGACTCCGCAGGAATATTGGGAAAGCAACGTCCGCAAGAAAAAGCGCAAGGAGCTGAATCGCCTGGCCAACCGGCTCGGCGAACTGGGCACAATCAGTTACAAAACACTCGCGCCCGATGAAGACGCCCGACCATGGATTGCCTCTTTTCTCGCCCTCGAGAAGACGGGCTGGAAAGGCAAGGCAGGCTCAGCAATAGGCTGCGACCCGAAGCTCGTCCGGTTTCTGGAAAATGCCGTGACTGGCGCGCACGCCATCGGCAAGCTCGACTTCCACCGGCTCGATCTCGACGGCAAACCGATCGCCATGCTGATCAACTTCCTTGCCGCGCCTGGCGGTTTTTCTTTCAAGATTGCCTTTGACGAGACCTATGCGCGCTATTCTCCCGGCGTACTGATCGAGCGCTATAATCTTCGCATTCTCGAAAACCGCGACATCGAATGGATCGACAGTTGCGCGGCCGAGGATCATTCGATGATCGACAGCCTGTGGAGCGAACGCCGCGATATTGTGCGCGTGTCGGTTCCACTTGGCGGAGCACGATCCGGCTTACTGTTTCGGGCCTGCCGCGCGGCCGAGACCACTGCGAAGCAAGTGCGCGGAGTAGCGCGGAGAAAAAGGGAACGGAATGATGGATAAAACGGCAATATTCGACGACCGGGCGATCGCGGGATTGACCAGAGCCTATCCCGAAGCGCCCGTTCTGCTCGATCATCGGCTCGGCGATCACCCGCTGCTGACCCATGACGCGCTGATCGATCTCGCGCGCACAATGCGCTCCGTCGATGTCGAATATAACCGGGCCGATCTGCCCGTCGGCGTCGACCCAGTCGACGTGCCGGACAATGGCATGGGTGTTGCCGAAACGATCGAAAACATCGCCACAAATCGCAGCTGGATGGTATTGAAATTCATCGAACAGGTCCCCGCCTACAGGGACTTTCTTCACCAAACGCTGGCCGAAATCGGGCCAGCCGTACGCGCTGTAACCGGCAGGATGCTGAAACTGGAGGGTTTTATCTTCCTCTCCTCGCCGGATGCGGTGACGCCATTCCATATGGACCCGGAGCATAATATCCTGCTGCAGCTCAAGGGCAGCAAGACGATGACAATATTCCCCGCGGACGACGAAGAAATGGCACCAGGCACCGCCCATGAGGCCTTTCACAGCGGCGGACACCGCAATCTTGAATGGCGTGACGACTTCGCGACTCGCGGCCAGGCGTTCGACCTGCCTGCGGGCAAAGCTATCTATGTTCCCGTCAAAGCACCGCACTGGGTGAAGAACGGCCCGGCACCATCCCTTTCCCTGTCGATCACCTGGCAATCGGAATGGGCTTATCGCGAGCAATACGCGCGGGCGATGAACGCCACACTCCGCCGCTTGGGCCTGAACCCCGCCGCGCCCAAACGCTTTCCCCATCAGAATCACGCCAAATCGCTAGCATGGCGGACAATCAACAAGGTTCAGCGGACGATCAGACGGTCCGGCTGATAGCCGAAGCCGGTGCGTAGGCTGCGATATCGGCGTTTCCCTTCCCTTTCCCGAGCTACCCCGCTATGGCAGCGCGAAATTCCGGGATTATATGGACTGTTATGGCTAAAGAAGAACTACTCGAGATGCGTGGGCATGTAATGGAATTGCTTCCAAATGCGATGTTCCGCGTCAAACTTGAAAATGATCATGAAATTCTCGGTCACACGGCCGGCAAGATGCGCAAGAACCGCATCCGCGTGCTGGTTGGCGACGAAGTACTCGTCGAACTGACGCCCTACGACCTGAGCAAGGGCCGTATCACCTATCGCTTCAAGTAAAGCGGGCCGCGCATCGATGCGCCCGATAAAATTGGTCCTTGCCTCGGCCAGCCCACGCCGCCTCGAACTGCTAGCCAGAATCGGCATAGGGCCGACCACGATCGATCCCGCAAACATTGACGAAACGCCGGCACGGGCCGAGTTGCCGCGCGGCTATGCGCAGCGCATGGCAGCGGAAAAGGCGGCTGCCGTCGCGCCGCGCCATCCGGGCGCGCTTGTCCTTGCGGCCGATACCGTTGTCGCAGTTGGGCGGCGCATCCTGCCCAAAGCCGAGACAGAGGACGAAGCGGCCATATGCCTAGCGTTGCTGAGCGGCCGCCGGCACCGCGTCCATTCCGCCGTAACGCTGGTCGATGCGAAAGGCACGGCGCGTCACAGGGTTTCGACAACCATCGTCACCTTCAAACGCCTGACCGAACCGGAAATCGCCGCCTATCTCGCGACTGGCGAATGGGAGGGCAAGGCCGGCGGCTATGCGATCCAGGGCTATGCCGAAAGCTGGGTGCGTTTCCTGTCGGGCAGCCATTCCGGGGTGGTCGGCCTGCCGCTCTACGAAACACGGACGCTGCTCGAAAGCGCGGGCCATCGCCTTGGCTGAGTGGCTGTTCGAAGAGGGCATCGGCGAAGCGCGGGCGGCGCTCGTCGACAATGACGTCATTGTCGCGGCCTTTCTCGAACCGGAACGCAGCGCGGCGCAGCCCGGCGATATATGCCGGGCAAAACTGTCCGAGATCCTTCCCGGCAATGGCGTCGGACGGCTTGAACTGGACGGCGGCGAAGAGGCCCTGCTCGAACCGCTGGCCGGCGGCGTCACCGAAGGCGTCTCCCTGCTCGTCGAGATCGTCCGGAGTGCGATCCCCGAGCCGGGCCGCCGGAAACGCGCCCGTGCCCGGCCCGCCGCCCCAGGACGAAGCGAAGGCCTCGCACCCTCCCTGAAAGAACGACTGACCGCCGGCGATGTACCCATCCGGACTCTCGCCAGCCATGGCAGCGACGTGCTCGAAGCGGCGGGCTGGTCCGAACTCATCGAACAAGCGACAACGGGCTCCATGCCCTTTCCCGGCGGCGCGCTGCGTATCGCACTAACACCCGCAATGACGGTTATCGATGTCGATGGGGTACTACCACCAACCGAACTGGCCCGGGACGGCGCGAAAGCATCGGGCGAGGCGATCCGCAAATTCGATATCGGCGGATCTACGGTGATCGACCTGCCAAGCTTATCGGTAAAGGCGGAGCGGCAGGCTGCGGTCGACGCACTGGATGTCGTTTTGCCCAAGCCGTTCGAACGGACGGCGGTCAACGGATTCGGCCTGCTCCAGATCGTGCGGAAGCGAGCCCGCCCCTCGCTGCTCGAATATGCTCAATATGAAAGCACGGCCACGGCGGCGCGCTCACTGCTTCGCAGGGCGGAACGCGCAGCGGGAGCCGGCGAACGCATCGTAACGGCCCATCCGGGCCTCCTGGCCCAGTATGCCAGCCATCCGGACTGGCTTCCCACGCTGGAACGGCGGATCGGCGCGCCTGTAACCCTCCAGCCCGATCCTGCCCTCTCCCTCTGGGCTGGCCATGTGAGCACCGCCCATCCCGCCTGATGTTTGCGCGCGGTGCATAATGTGCCAACGTGGGGGGAAAGAGAGGGCCTGCCATGCTGACCAAAGGCGACGATTTTCCACTACACCAGACGCCGGAACCGATGGCCTATTCAGGCTCGGACCGGAATTTCTACGATCGCTATTTCTTCAACGGCTATAGCGCGGACGGCAGCCTGTTTTTTGCCGCTGCAATGGGTATTTACCCGCAGCTCGACATTATCGACGCCAGCTTCTGCCTGCTGATCGACGGCGTACAGCACAATATCCGCGCATCCCGGCGGATGGGCTCGGAGCGTCTCGATCTGGAAGTCGGCCCGGTCCGGATCGAGATTGTGGAAGCCCTGCAAAAGCTGCGCCTTGTTGTTTCGGGCAATGAAAGCCCGGTGACAGCCGATATCACTTTCTCGGCCCGCCATGCGCCGATCGAGGAGCCGCGTTTCATCCGGCGCAACGGCCCACGCATGTTCATGGACTATACGCGGATGACGCAAAGCGGCAGCTGGTCCGGCACCATCGGCTGCGACGGCGTGGATCATAGGCTCACGAACGATCGGCATCTCGGAACGCGCGATCGCAGCTGGGGCATCCGTCCGATCGGCGCGCCAGAACCTCAGCCACCGCCCAGCGGTACCCTGCCTCAATTCTACTGGCTCTGGGCGCCACTCAACTTCCCCGACCACGCGACTTTCTTTCACAGCAATGACGATGCGGATGGCAATGGCTGGAACCGGCGGGCCGTTGTCGATGCCCTGGCGGGCAGCCCGGCAGACTATGACGATACGGCCTATGAGGTTCGCTACAAACCCGGCACGAGACGGGTCGAGTCCCTGCAGGTGGAGCTGGCACCGGATGGCAGCGCGCAGCTGCTGGTCGAACCGACCGGCACCGATTTTCACATGTCCGGACTTGGCTATACTCACCCGGTATGGGGTCACGGAATGGATCACGGCGATAGCGAAACCGCTTATGACAGTATCAAGGCCGCTGCCGCGGAACCGCGCGATACGCTCCACTGGCACATCCAGGCCTTTGTCCGGGCCACGCTGACCCTGAACGGCATGCAGCATCACGGCCATGGCATTCTCGAACAGTTGCTGATCGGCCCACATGCGCCCAGCGGCTTTACCGAACTCCTGGATCCGGCTTCCTGACGATGGCAGCAATCCCGACCCGGCCCGAACAATTCACCGCCGACTGGCTGGCGGACAAGCTGGGCGCGCCACCAGGCTCCCTCGCGGGATTCACCGCCAAAGCGATCGGCACCGGGCAGATGTGCGACAGTTTCCGCCTGACGCTCAATTGGGACGGGCATGACGGCCCTGCCTGTATCGTTGCAAAATGCCCGAGCGCGAGTGCCGATAGCCGGCAGATCGCCAAGACGATCCACAATTATACGTTCGAGATCAGCTGGTACAGGGATCTCGCCGACGAAATCCCGGTCGCCTGTCCGCCCTGCTATCATGCCGAGATTGCGGAAAACGAAGTCGATTTCGCGCTCCTGCTCGGCGATATGGCCCCGGCACGGCAGGGGGATCAGCTGGAAGGCGCCACGATCCCGATGATCGAGGTCGCCATTGCCGAGGCGGCAATGCTCCACGCGCCGCTCTGGAACTCGCCCCGGCTGGATGACTATGCATGGTTCGGCTTCGGCGCGGCGAACAAGGCGCTGGTCAGCGCGCTGCTTCCCGGCCTCTACCAGGGTTTCAAGGATCGCTATCGCGGCCGCCTCGATGCTGCCATCCTCGAAATGGGCGATGCCTATATCGCCCGGCTCGACGACCATCTTGACCAGTCGCCGCAAAACCGTACCGTCGTCCATAGCGATTTTCGCATAGACAATCTGCTCTTCCATCCAGACACCGGCGCAGTCACGGTTGTCGACTGGCAGACGGTGGGCATTGGCGCCGGGCCGACCGACATCGCCTATCTGATCGGCACCAGCATTGCCGACCCTGTCCAGCGCGCGGCCGAAGAGGAACGGCTGTTCTCCGGCTATGTCGCCCAGCTTCAGGCGCGGGGCGTGCAGGCCGATGCCGGGCAATGCTGGACCGATTATCGCCGCGGCGCCTTTTCCGGTTTCGTCATGGCGATATTCGCTTCGATGAATGTCGAACGCACCGAACGCGGGGACGAGATGTTTGCCGTCATGGCCGAACGCCCGGCCCAGCAGATACTGGATTTGGATAGCCTGGCGCTGATTTGAGGGGAGCGGGCCAGTGCAGCGCTCAACCTACAGGTTGAGTCTGACAAAATCGAAAAACTTCACAGGCAAAACCAAACGCCCCAACTCCAGCCTTGCCAGCCTGTCCCCCCGCCACATATGGTGCCCTGCATGTCCCCCCCATCCCGATCTAAAGGCTGCCCGGTTTGCGGCGCCGAGCCCAGCGCCGATCAGAAGCCGTTTTGCAGTGAAGGCTGCCGCAATCGCGATCTGTTGCAATGGCTGGGCGATGGCTATCGCGTGCCCGGCCCGCCAGCCGATCCGGAACAGATTATGGGGCGCACAAACGGGCTGGACAGCGACAGTTAACCCGGCCTATAGGCGCTGTTCCCGCACGATCTGCGCCGCATGATCCAGGGAAGTGCCCGGGTAGCTCAGTTGGTAGAGCATGCGACTGAAAATCGCAGTGTCGGCAGTTCGAATCTGTCCCCGGGCACCATTAACTTCGATCAACAGCGCGCAAATTTCCAGCAGCCTCAGGCCGGCTCGAGACGGTCATCGCCTGTCCATGATCTGGCCGTCACAAACCAGACCGCGAATCGGGCCCGGCACCGCCGTGCTGGAAGCGCCCGTACCAGCTCACGATGTCTAGAGAATTGATATCGCTTCGGAAAATAGCGAACAGGCCCGGGCCCCATCCGGACGGCGAGCACGGGCTTCGCGGTCTCCGGGGCCGGGCGGGTTCGTTCTCGCTCGCTGATCGGAAGAAGCCACTCGCTAGACGACGAAAGCCAATCCGCGATACTCTCTGGTCAAAACTCGAAGGAGAGTGTCGCGCCATATGTTCGGGGCGGCTGATAGGTGTTCAGCTGCTGACCAAAAGGCGCAAAGGCCACGATATGGTTGCGGACCAGCTCGTTGCTGAGATTTTGCCCCCAAACGGCCAGCTCCCAGCCGCCATCCGATGACCGGATCGCCAGGCGGGCGTCATACAGCGAATGCCCCTCTTGAACCTCGAGCGGCGTGTTCGAGGCTTCGAAAAAGACGCTCGATCGGTATGACCAGCCGACCCGGCCATACAGATCGATCGCATCGGAAACCGGCACTTCATACTCCGCCGCCAGATTGAACTGGTGCCGGGGCGCCCGGGGCAACCTGTTGCCCGTATGGTCGGCCGTCGCACCGGTTGCGAAACTGCTGAATTCGGCATCGAGCCAGCTATAGCCGCCATTCAGCCTGAAACCCGGCGCCAGCACAGCGATGAACTCCGCTTCGAAACCGTCAATCGTTGCATCCGCCGCATTGCCGATAACGACGCAGCAGAGCGGGACGAGCTGAGACACCTGCAAATCGGTATAATCGGTGTGAAAACCGGCCAGATTGATCTGGAGGCGATCGTTGAAAAGGCGCGATTTCACGCCGACCTCGTAATTCCAGGCATATTCCGGATCATAGGCAATTGCCGCGCTGGCGCCGGTTCCCGCCGTCCCCTGGAAACCGCCGCTCTTGAAGCCGCGCGCAGCGCTCGCATAGACCATGACCTCATCCGAGATATGATATTCGATCGCCGCCCGCGGGGTGAAGGCATTCCAGTTCTGGCTGGCAGTGATGTCATAGGGTGCTGACAATGGCGGAGGCAGACCCGGCCCCGCCACCAGAACGCCCTGCAGATGGGCATTTTTCGATTCCCAGGTCATCCGGGCGCCGGCGGTAAGCGTGAGCCGGTCGGTCACTTCGAAATTGACCTGCCCGAAAATGGCATAGCTTTCGGAATCGACATCCTGCGGGAAGGATCCGATGCCGGTTACGACCGCCACGGGGAATGTCTGTTCGAGTATTTCGTTGCGCCGTATATCCTCGTTCAGGATATACAGCCCGACCACACCGTTCAGCCGGTCATCGAACATGTTGAAGGCTAGGCGCAGTTCCTGGCTCAACTGTTCGGATTGTTCGCGATTCTCATTGATCGATTCGATCTGCGCCGGCGGATTGATCGGATTGCTGAAAAAGGCGTCGCGATGCGAATAATTGGCTTTGCGATAGGCGGTGATCGACGTCAGTTCGCCGAAAGGTGCATCAACCGTGACATTCAGGGTTACGCCGCCCACTTCGCGGCGCAGGAAACCGTCATCCACCGCATTGACGATGCGCGGATCGGGATTGACGCCGACACAGTGAACACCGCCTGCCAGCGTCGCATCGCACACATTGTCGCGCGGCTGGCCGCGCTGGTCCTGATCGGTAAAGTCGCCGGTGAGCACGACATCGACCACAGAGCTTGGACGCCACCGCAGAGACAGACGACCGCCCATGGAGCCTTCGTCGTCCACATCGTTGCCGGTCGTTTCGTTGAAGGTATAGCCGTCGCGCTCCACACGGTTCAGCGCGCCGGAAATCGCGAAACTGTCACTGACCGCATAGTTGAAGCGCCCAAGCAGTTCGAGCCGGTCAAAATTGCCATAGGTGATGGTTCCGCCGACAAAATTGTCGCCGAGATCCGGGCGCCGACTCACCAGACTGATCGCACCGCCCACCACATTCTTCCCGAACAGCGTGCCCTGCGGCCCACGCAACACCTCGACACGCTCAAGATCGTACAGCTCGAGATTGGAACCGCCCCCGCGGCCGATATAGACACCGTCGACGAACATCACGACGGAAGCATCTCCGCCGGCGTTCGAGTTGATGCCTTCGGTGCCGATACCGCGTATCGCAAAATTGGGTTCGCCCGGATTGACTTCGGTCGCCGTAAAACTCGGCGTCATCGATGCAATGTCGCGGAGCGATGTCGCCCGGCTGTTCTGCAACTGCTGCGCACTGAAGGCGGTGACGGCCACAGGAACGTCCTGTAGATTTTCTTCAACGCGCTGCGCCGTCACGACGATAACGCCCAGGCCGCTTGCCGCAGGATCCGTCTCGCCCTCCGCCTGCGCAAACGAAGGCGCTGCTGCGCAAAGCCCGGCAATCGCCGTGGATATCGAAAACCCGCGTAAAATGTCTTGAACTGCCATTTGAACCCTCCCCAGTCAGCCGGTCGTTTCAACCGTGCACGAACGAACTATTGCACAATTTTAGTTAGCTGTCTAAGTATTTGTCAACCGGAGCGTGACCACCATGAGTTTTGCCTGAAAAATCAGGAACCAGATGCAATAGGGGAGAGAGAAATGCTGGAAAGCCGGGCAATGTGCACCGTTTCCATCGAGCTGGAAGACGAAGCGCCGATCGTTATCGGCCCGTCGCCCTGGCGCAATCGCCGGGTCAGTCATATTGTAGGGGGAACCATCGCCGGGGAACGGCTTACCGGGCGGGTCATGTCTGGCGGCGGCGACTGGTCCGAACTCGGCATGGACGACAATGGCGATGCACTGACCCTGCTCGATGTGCGTTCGCTCTGGAAAACGGATGACGGCGCGTTGATCTATGTTGCCTATCAAGGCAGACTTGTCATTCCCAAGGATGTGCTCGGTATCTTCAGGGAACCCGAGAAGGTGGAAGAGCTTCCTGCAGACCGCTATTATTTCCGCATCGCGGCAACGTTCGAGACCGCCGATCCGCGCTATGTACGGCTGAACCGGATTGTGGCCGCGGGCGTCGGGCGGCGAACGGCTAAGGGTGTCGACTATGATATTTTCGAACTTGCCTGATATGCGCCCGTGACCGCCACCCCGCCGCAGCGCCCAGCCGACACCAATCCGCCATGGCCCAATCCGGGCTATGCTTGGTACGTCGTCGTCATTCTGCTGCTCGCCTATACCTGTTCCTTTATCGACCGGATGATCCTGACCCTGCTGGTCGCGCCGATCCGCGCGGATCTCGGGATCTCGGACACCCAGATGAGCCTGCTCGTGGGCTTTGCTTTTGCCGTGCTCTACACGTTGGCCGGCCTACCGCTCGGTTACGTCGCCGATCGCGGCAATCGCAAAAAACTGATCATGGTCGGTATCAGCCTGTGGAGCGCAATGACTGCTGCCTGCGGGCTTGCGCCCAATTATGCGCTGCTTTTCCTGGCGCGGATCGGTGTCGGCATCGGCGAAGCCACACTGTCGCCCGCCGCCTATTCGCTGATGTCCGACTATTTCCCGAAAGACAAACTCGGCCGCGCCGTAGCCGTCTATTCGATCGGCGTACCGCTCGGCTCGGGCATCGCGCTGGTGCTGGGAGGCTTGATCGTGACCCTTGCCACCGAAGCGCCGGCGATATCGTTACCCGGCATCGGGGAAGCTGCACCCTGGCGGCTGGTCTTTTTTCTTGTCGGCCTGCCCGGCCTCGCCATCGCCTTGCTGATGACAACCGTCCGCGAACCCTTTCGCCGCGGGCTGGGCCAGACACAGCAGGCCGGCACCGTCCGGTTTCGCGACGCTTTTACCTTTGTATTCTCGCATGGCCGCACCTTCGTACCGCTCTTTGCCGGCCTCGCCCTTTATGCACTCGTCATGTACGGCCAGATGACTTGGATCCCGACTTTTTTCGCCCGCACCTATGCCATGGCGCCAGCCAGCGCGGGATTCTATTATGGCATCATCCTGGCCATAAGCGGGGCTGCAGGCCTCATTCTCGGCGGCGTCCTCGCCGATCATTGGTTCGGCAAGGGCAAGAAGGATGGGCATGTGCTCACGATTCTTGTCGCGATCACCGGCTCGGCGCCCTTCCTGATTTTCGGGCCGCAAATGCCGACACCGACACTGGCCTTTGCCTGCATCTTTATCGGCCAGCTGGTCTCCGCCATGTATGCAGGCGTCGCCGGAGCTTCTCTGCAGATCATCACTCCCAACCGCTATCGGGGGCAGGTTATCGCCCTCTATTTCTTCACCGCAAACATGATCGGTTTCGGTATCGGCCCTACCGCCGTTGCCATGATCACGGATTTCGGTTTTGGAGACGATGGCGCGCTGCGCCATTCTCTCTCGCTCGTTGCCGCAATTGTCCTGCCTGTAGCAATAGGCAGTATCATGCTCAGCCGCGCGCCCTTCCGCGGCAGCGTCGCCAGCCTCGAAGCCGAGGATGCCGCACTGGCGACATAGCCAAGGGCCCTAGGGCTCCTCGGATATCTTCACGATGAGCTTGCCATCATGCCGGCCGCTGAACAGCAGTTTCAGCACGTCCGGCGCATGTTCCAGGCCTTCGCGGACATCGACGCGATACTGCAGCGCGCCGATCCTGAGCCAGTGCCTGATCGCAGCGAAGGCTTCAGGATAACGGCGTAGGAAATCGCTGACGATAAAGCCGCGAATGGTTGCGCGTTTCATCAACACGTTTCGATACATTTTTGGCCCCTGCCCACCCTGTTCGAGATCGTTATAGGTCGAGATAAGACCGCAGGTCGCAATACGGGCATTGAGATTTATCAGGGTGAGTGCCGTGTCGAGAATTTCCCCGCCGACATTGTCGAAATACACGTCAATCCCATTGGGGCAGGCCGCTTCAAGCGTATCGTATATGGATCCGCTTTTGTAATTAACGCTGGCATCGAAGCCGAGATCATCCGTCAGCCAGGCGCATTTTTCATCGGACCCCGCGATGCCCACAACATGGCAGCCCATCAGTTTCGCGATCTGGCCGACCAGGGAGCCGACGGCGCCGGCGGCTGCCGAGACGACAACCGTTTCGCCGGGCCGAGGTTTGCCGATCTCCAGCAAGCCGAAATAGGCGGTTGCCCCGATATTTCCGAGCGGCCCCATATAGGCCGTAAGCGGCAGGCCCGATGCAAGCTCGATCTTGCGCACCATGCGGGCAGACAGGGCGCAATAATCCTGCCAACCGCCCTGGCCGGTTACGATATCGCCAACCGAAAGGCGCGAAGACCGCGTTTGTTCGACTACGCCGATCGTTCCGCCGCGCATGACGTCGCCCAGCTCGACCGGATCCATATACTGGTCGATATCCGACATCCATATCCGGTGCGTCGGATCGATCGAGAGATAGACATTCCGCACCAGGATCTCGCCATCGGCAATCTCAGGCAGCCCCTCCCTGTGCAGCCTGAGATTGCCGTCTGCCGGATCGGAATCCGGGCGACGATCGAGGCGCCAGCTACGGTTAGTATCAGGGGATCGGCCAGTATCGGTCATCGGATTCCTTTGCGAGTCAGCTTCGGGTTGCGTCACGTGATTTTACCTAGAATACTAACTATGCAATAGGAACCCAATGGCTGAAAATCGGCCGAAGACGCTGCGAGAAGGAAATTCAGTGATGCGAATATTGCCCGGACATTACCCCGCACCTCGCAGCCGGGACGCGGCATGAATGCTGTCGATGCGGCTCAGGAAACGCCCGGGAGCGCCTCGACCGGAATAGTCGTGCCGGGCCGTATCCTCGGCGTCGGGCTGCTAACGCTGGTCTATATTCTCAACTATATGGATCGCCAGATCCTCGCGGTCCTGATCGAACCGATCAAGGCGGATATCGCGCTGACCGACACACAGGTCGGCCTTCTGACCGGTACATTGTTTGCCATTTTCTATGGCTTTATCACGATCCCGATTGCCATGCTGGCGGATCGCACCAACCGCGTGCGCATCGTCGCGATCGGGTGTTTTCTCTGGAGCATCTTTACCGGCGTTTCCGGCCTCGCGATGAGCTTTCTCGCGCTGGCGATCGCCCGGATCGGCGTCGCCTTTGGCGAAGCTGGCGGTGTTGCGCCTTCTCTGTCTGTTCTCGGCGATTATTTTTCGCCACGCCGCAGAGTGTTCGCGATCGCCCTGTTCACCTGCGCCTCGCCGATCGGTATTCTGGCCGGCGTAATGATCGGCGGGCTGGTGGCCGATGCCTATGGATGGCGGGCCGTATTCATCGGTGCCGCGATTGTCGGCCTGCTGCTGGCGCCGCTGCTCCTCAAATTCGCACCCGAACCGCCACGCGGCAATTTCGAGCCGCTTCCCGATCCTGACGCCAGGCAGCCCTCCTTCGGAGCGACCCTGCTCCTGTTCATTCGCCGCCCGACCCTTGTCTGGATGGCCATATCCTGCGGCTTGTTCGCGATGATCGCCAATGGCCTCATCACTTGGGTGCCCGCCCTGCTGATGCGAGGTTATGGAGCCAGCGTTCGCGATGTCGCCCTCTACTACGGACCGGTAGTCGGCATCTCCCTGGCCATCGGCCTGTTCTCGAGCGGGGCAACGATCACCTGGTTCGCCAAGCGCTCGCTGCGCGCCTATACCCTGATACCGGCCGCCGCGATGCTCCTTTGTGCGCCGCTGTTCGCGGGCGCGCTCAGCGCGGGAAGCTGGCAAATGGCGCTCGTCTGGATGGCCCTGCCGCTGGCCCTGATCAACTTCGTCGTCCCGCCTGCGCTGACCCTGGTGCAGAATCTGGCACCGGCCAATGTACGCAGCACTGCATCGGCGATTTTGATGCTCGTGCTCAACCTTGTCGGGATCGGTCTGGGGCCGCTGGTGGTTGGCGTAGTCAGCGATATGCTGACCCCGACCATGAGAACGGATGGCCTACGCTATGCGATGATGGTTACAATGGTGCCGATCGCCGTGCTGACATCGGCGTCCCTGCTTATCGCCACACGCTATATTGTGCGCGATCATGAGCGCGTCGCAACCAATTCGGTGCCGGGCGAAGGAACCTGACGGCAACTGTTTTGAAAAGCGCCCTTCGACCGGATCGAGCCAACCGGGTTCAGCCTATTTTCCGGCAGCCTTTGCGCCGGCGCCGAACGCCCGGGCACCATTGGCAGCCAGCAGCGCTTCGATATCGTCGCCTGAATAGTTGGGATCGGCGGACGCGCCGAATGCCGCCAGCATCTCATCGGCCTGTGCCTCAAGCAGCGGCTTCCATTCCGGATGCGTGAATATGTAGAATTCATCACCCAATATGGCCTGGACAACGCGCTCGCCAATAGCGTCGGGGGACATCCCCGTAGCAAGGACACCCTCCATCGCTCTGGAGGTTTCGGCCGCTTGCCCGGTTTCCGATCCGCCGGGCCGTAGATTGCGGGTTGTGACGACATTGTTGGTCGCCGACATGCCCGGCAGCAAAAGGGATAGGGCGACATCGCTGTCCGCCAGTTCGTTGCGGAGCGCCATGGCAATACCGACCGTCGCGAATTTCGAACTGATATAGGCAACCGAAACCGGTGGTGGCGTGATACCTACCATCGAACCGGTAATGAGCAGATGCGCGCCGCCCCGCTCCTTCATCCCGCCAAGGAAGGTCCGGCAGGCATAGAGATGCGCATGAGCGTTGACCGCATAATTCCAGCGCCAGACATCGGCATCATAGGCCTCGAACGCGCCGCTGCCGCCACCCACCCCGGCATTGCTGCACAGGATGTCCACCGCGCCGAAAGCGTCGGCGGTTTTCAGAGCTTTGTCCCAATCGCCTTCTTCGGCCACATTGAACGCCACCGTCGCGACCTCCGCGCCGACAGCTTCCAGTTCGGCGGCGGCAGCGGCCAGACGGACTTCATCGATGTCAGACAGGATCAGGCGCGCACCCCGCGACGCCATGGATTCCGCCATAGCCAGGCCGATGCCATTGGCCGCACCCGTGATGAAACAGGTTTTTCCTTCGATGGCAGTCATGCCGGCTTCCTCTCTGAATGCGCTTTTTCTGCCGCGGCGCGTGCGGACTCGTGAAGATTGTCACCGAACAGATTGGACCACTGCTCTTCGGTCAGAACCGGCCGGGCGCTGGACAGGTTGGATGCGTTTTTCACACCCGTTCCGCTCTGCACGGCGGGCCTTATGGCGATTTTCTCGAACCAACTCTCTGTCGCCGGAAAATCGGCTAGGTCGAGATCGATCGCCCGGATCGCGCGCGTCCAGGGCCAGGCGGCAATGTCTGCTATCGAATATTCCCCGGCGAGATAGTCGGCCTCCGAAAGCCGCCTTTCGAGGACGTTCAGAAGGCGCACCGTTTCCTTGCGATACCGTTCGACCGGATATTCCTGTCCTTCGGGCGCATAGCGGATGAAGTGATGGGCCTGGCCCTGCATCGGTCCGTAGCTCGCCATCTGCCACATCAGCCATTGCTGAGCGAGCGAGCGAGCGCGCGGATCCTCGGGAAGCAGCTTTCCGGTCTTGTCTGCCAGATATAGCAGGATCGCACCCGATTCCATGATCGCCAGCGGAGCGCCTCCACCGATTGGATCATGATCAACAATCGCAGGCAGGCGACCATTGGGATTAACCTGTCGATATTCCGGCGTAAGATGGTCTCCGGCCAGCATGTCCATCTTGATCAGCGTATGCGGAAGCCCGACCTCCTCGAGCATGATCGAAACCTTGTGTCCGTTCGGCGTTGGCGTGAAAAATACGTCGATCAAAACCGGTCTCCCTGTTGCCGTTCCAAACCGCCATGGCGAAAATCGGCCGCGTAATATTCAACGATACCGCCTATCCGCCTGGCACCGGCCCGCATCATGCGTCTGCGTGTTCGGCTCGCGCTTTCTTCGCGAAAAGCCGCAACAGCTGGATACCGCCGCTGTCAGTCGCGATGATTTTCTCGCGAAACTGGGGCCTGATGTCGGCCTCGTAGACAGTTTCAATATCCTCCAACACCCGCCGGTCCTCGTCAAAAGCCTTGGCGGCAACGGCCCGCGTTTCCTCCTCGACCGCCGGATCGTCGATCCCGACATCGCGCGCAACGCCCCAGAAATAGTGTGTGGAGGTGCGGGTTTCCGGAGTTGGATAGTGAACAATATAGCGGACGGATGTCTTTTGCGGATCCGAGGAATCGGTATAGATTGCCTTGCCCAGATGAATGGCCGGGGTCGGCACGATCTGTTCGCTGAGCCGATCAATCGGCGCGGTCATTTTCGCCACGGACGCAAAGGCCGGGCCGACGACAACGTCGCGGTGCATGACGGCGGATTTGACCATGCCATCCACAACCTCGAACTTCGGCCTGGACTCGGCATGTTCAGGCTTGCCGAGCGCGGCCCCGTGAACAAAGGGGAAATGGCTGAGATCGAGCAGATTTTCATGCAGGCCGAGATACCCTGCCTTCATCGGGAAATAGCCGGCGACATGAGCCCAGTCAGGCTCGGTAAACCAGGGCTGTGCAACCAGCTTGTCCCTGTCGACCTGATCCGGTGCACCAGTCCAGATCCAGACGAACGACCCCTGCTCGACAAGCGGATAGGCCTGGACGCACATGGCCTCGGGAACGGTTTTCTGAGACGGTATCCGCGCACATCGGCCATCCGTTCCAAATTCCATGCCGTGATAGGGGCAGACAATATTATCGCCGTCGAGATACCCTTTTGACAAAGGGTAGGACCGATGCGCGCAGCGGTTCTGCAATGCGATCGCCCGCCCCTGGGTGTCGCGATAGAACACGATATCCTGCTCCAGGATCGTACGGCGGAGCGGCTCCCGCGTAATCTCATCGGCGAGAGCCGCTACATACCATTCGTTGCGGATCAGCGGTGTGTTGCGATCGGCGAGATCGACCGGAGATTTGCTGCCGGCGGCGGTGCTCACGACGCTACACTCGACATCGGAAACATAAGCGCCCCGCCTTCTCTAAAATCTGAACCCTGCTTCGACAGCGAGGCTGCGCGCCGGTTCCAGATAATGGATCGAACGGGTCGCATCCGTGATCGGGAAAGGAAGCCGGAACGAGCTGCCAGCCGACAGAACGTTGGTCAGGTTGCGTCCGACAAAGGCGAGGTGCCAGCGACCATCCGGATCGCCGACCTGAACGCGCATGTCGATCTTGGCATAACCTTCCTGATAGCCGAACGCCGGATCCTGATTGTCGGAATTGAAATACCCCGAACGCGCCGAGACGACACCGGTTACATCGAGCTGCAGATTCTCCGACAGTGGATGGCTGAAATGCCCCTGCATGCTGCCTGACCAATTGGAAACATAGGGTAGCGGCGAGCCGGCAATATTGTTCGCCGCGATGCTGGCCGGGCTCGATGCGTCGCACTCGCTGACCGGCTGCGTCGCCAGACAGGCGGCACCCGGATAGTCCAGATATCGGGTATCCTGATAGGCACCCGATGCCCGCAGATCGAAATGTTCGGACGGAGCCCATATCAGGGTTGCCTCGATACCGGTCGATGCAGCGCTTGCTGCGTTGCCCGTCTGATAGGTCGAGATGGTCGGATTATAAACCGAGACCTGCAGATTCTTGAAGCTGGTGTCGTAAACGGACACGTTGAGCGTGAAATCATCGAATGTGGAGCGGATGCCCACCTCCCAGTTCTCCGAACGTTCCGGCTCGTACTGGAAGGTCGAATCAACCGTGCCATAGGTGTTGCTGACAAAACCGCCCGACTTGGATCCGCGACCATAAGTTGCATAGACCATGACATCGTCGCTGATATCATATTGTGCGGTTATCGACGGATCGACATTGTTCTCGGATCGCGAACCCGACGCCTGGGTCAGGGGCCGCAACGGGAATGGGCCGTAGATCAGCTGGCCGTCGAAGGTGGCGTCTTTCGACGTGTGCGTATAGCGCAGGCTGCCGATGAAGCGGAGGGAATCACTGACATTCAATGTGGCCTGGCCAAACAGCGAATAGGATTCCGTTTCCTGGTCGAAGACGGTGTTCAGCAGCCCGAAATAATTGAGTACGGCATTGCTGAGGTTGAACCCGCCAAACTGATCGAGATGATAGTCGGACGTGTCATAATAGGCGCCGACGATGAATTCGAGCGGTCGTCCGGTCGGGGAAAGGAGGCGGATTTCCTGGGAGAATTGATCGAAATTCTCCGGGTAACTGTTATACACATTGTTCGGCACATTACCGCCCGTAGGCAGGGACTGATCGAAGCCGTTGACGATGTTCGAATCGAACCAGGAATAGCCGGTGATCGAGGTCAGCGTATAATCACCAAGCTGGATATTGGCCGTACCGGAAACGATCAGCGTTTCGCCGTCGATTCCCTCTTCGCCAAGCGCTGCATCTTCCAGGAAACGCCGCTGACGGAGGTTCGGCCGCCGATCAACAAAGTCCGAAACGGTTATGCCGCCACGGATCTCCTGATTGCCATATTCGGCCCGCAGCGTGAAATCGAAATTCGGGCTTGGTTCCCATAGAGCGGTGAGGCGAAGCAGCTGCTGCTGTGTCTGGGGATTGCGTTCACCCGTCGCAGCATTGGCAATATAACCATTATTGTCGACAAGCCGGCCGGCGAGGCGGACGCTCAACGTGTCCGTGATCGGCCCGGAGACATGGCCCGAAAACTCGAAACCTTCATATTCGAAGTCATAGCTGCCGGTCAGGGATGCGGAGAATTCATCCGTCGGCCCCGCCGAAACGATGCTGATGGCGCCGGCCGCCGTGTTCTTGCCAAACAGCGCGCCCTGCGGACCGCGCAGCACCTCGACCCGTTCGATATCGAAGAAAGGCGCCTGGGCCTGACGGCTGCGTCCGGCATAGACCCCGTCGATATAGAGGCTGACAGCCTGATCGAACGAGAAGTTGGAGGGCGGAGAGCCGAAGCCGCGAATATAGATGACGTCATTGCCTGCCGTCGTCTCGACCGCGACATTCGGCACATAAGCCGACATCGCCTGGAAATCGTTGACGTTGAAATCCGCCAGGGTTTCGCCAGACACCACTTCCATGGAAATCGGAACGTCCTGAATACCCTGCTCACGCTTTTGCGCGGTAACGATGATCGGCGCATTGCCACTGCGCGTTTCCGGCACATCGCTGTCATTTGTCTGCGCGGCCGCCGGTGTAGCCACACCGAGCATGAGCGCTGAAGCGGCAACGCCGGATTTGAATATGCAGGTCGCGGTCGATTTCATAATTGTCTCCCCTATCTTCCGTTTCTGACGGAAATTCGCCGCAAACTTGACGCGAGATATTTCCGCTGTCAATCACTTAGTTATCTAATTAATATTATGTGGTAATATGGCATGATCCGGAGAAGCGGCATGATAGAAGAGCATCTTTGCACCATCGACTTCCACGTTGAAGGTGGCCTTTTGGCGCTCGGCCAGTCGCCATTCGGGGAGCAGCGAGTCGGCTATATTTCGGGCGGCACTTTCGAAGGCCCGAAACTTTCCGGTATCGTCTTGCCGGGCGGAGGCAACTGGTCGAGAGCCGGGCGCCTCGCATCTGGTGAAGCGGTCGGGACTTTCGATGCCCGTGCGGTTTTGCAAACCCATGACGGCGCGCGGATATATATGACCTATGCTGGCCGGAGCGTCGTGCCTGACGATGTACGCGCCGAATTCGGCGACCCGGACAAGGCCGGACGGGTCGACCCCGCACGCTATTATCTGCGAATCGCCCCGGTGTTCGAGACGGCGAGCCCGGAATATGACTGGCTCAACGGCATTCTTGCCATTGGCAAGGGCGAACGCACCGATCTGGGCGCGCGGCAACATCTCTATGCCGTCCGTTGATCAGGGTCGACGCCGCAACCATTCACTCTCCAGGAGGCCCGGATGATTACGCTTTGTGGAGGGCCAACGCCCAACGCCCGGAAAATTGCCATCGCCCTGCTGGAAATGGACCTGCCCTGGGAGCTGCACAATATCGATATATTGGAAGGCGAGCAGCTTACCCCGGAATTCCTCAAGTTGAATCCTAACAACAAAACTCCGGTGATCGTTGACGATGACGGCCCGGGCGGTAGCCCACTCACCTTGTGGGAAACCGGTGCGATCTTGCTCTACCTCGCGGAGAAAACCGGCCGGTTCGTCCCGGACTCGCCGATCGCACGGGCCACCTGCTGGCAATGGCTGATGTTCCAGGTTTCAGGCGTAGGCCCGATGTTCGGCCAGGCTATCCATTTTACCCATTATGCGAAGGACAAGCATCCTTATGCGATTGGCCGCTACACGCGCGAAGTGGACCGGTTGTTGATGGTCCTGAACGGCAGGCTCGCCGGGGCCGAATGGCTGGCCGGGGATGAATACAGCATCGCGGATATGGCAACCCTCCCCTATCTGCGCCGGATACTTCTCGAAAAGGCTGGCGACTATCCGGGGATCGAGCGCTGGGCCGCCGCCATGAACGAACGGCCGGCCGTCCAGGCAGGCATGGCGGTCGGGATCGCACGCAAGGAAGTTGTTGAAGGCGGTCTGCAAGGTTTCACCGACAGGCACCGGGAAATTCTCTGGGGCGATCGTCAGCATGTAGAGCGCTGAGCCGAGCGCACCTCAATCGACTGCGCCGTGCATCCTGTCGCCGAACATGTTGGACCATTCCCGTTCCGACAGTTTCTGCGTTCGACCGAGATATCTGCCGGGCGCGGCGAGATCCGGGTGTGTCATCACCCTTTCCACGGCGGGCCGAACACGGACAGCTTCGAACCAGCGATGGATGGCCGGATACGTCTCCAGTCCGATGCCGACAACGAACGACGCCGCCCGCCCCGGCCAGATCGCCATGTCGGCAATCGTATAATCAGGGCCGGCGACATAGGCGCTCTCCTCCAGCCTTTTGTTGAGCACCCGCAACAAGCGGTCCAGCTCCCGGCGATACCGTTCGATGCCATATTCCTGGCCCGGCGGCGCGTAGCGGAGGAAGTGGCTGGCCTGCCCGCCCATCGGGCCGAGGCCGGCGACCTGCCAGGTGAGCCACTGGATCGCGGCGCTGCGCTCCCGGCCGCGAGGCGCTAGAAATGCGCCATATTTGTCGGCGAGATATTGAAGGATAGCGCCGGACTCGAACACGGTAATCGGCCCGGCTCCGTCGTCCGGTTCACGATCGACGATCGCGGGAAGTTTGTAATTTGGATTTATCCTGCCGAATTCCTCGGTCAGATGATCGCCCTCGAAAATGTCGTACGGAGTGACGCGGTAGGAAAGGCCGAGCTCTTCCAGCATGATCGCGACCTTCTGGCCGTTGGGGGTCGCGGAATAATGGAGGTCGATCGCGCCCTCGGCCCTTGTTGGCACAGCCCCGCCGCCCGCACGATCAGTCGAACGTCTTGCGAAAGGCGGCGACATGAGCCGAATCCAGATATTCGTCCAGCCGGGCGATCTTTCCGTCGCGCAGTCTGCAAATGATAATCGCCGGCATCTCCAGGCGCGCGCCGTCCTTGCGTGTTCCCCTCAACACATGTTGCTGAACAAATCCGCCCTCGAACGTTTCCACACGGCGATCGCCATAGTCACGGTCGCTGATCCGCGTGACCATGCCGCGCAGCGTATCCAGATTTTCTTCGCGGCTCTGCTCGGCATTGTCGAAATTGTGCCAGATGATCGCGTCTTCGGTATAGCAACTCGCGACCGTTTCCACATCGGCCTGTTCAATCGCATCGAAGAAGCGCTTTGCAAGATCGCGAACGGCGGGCTCATTCATACATCATCTCCCCAATTTTCGGTTTGCCGCTAGCATAGCATATATCTCTTAGTCTTCTAATCTTTTTCTAAGCGACGATGCGGTGCGGTTGCATGCATCGCGCCGGCACGGCCTGCCATATCGTTGAAGGCTGGCGAAAACTGACTAGGCTGATTGACTGAAATCAACGATTCCGATATACTTCGTAATCTAAGGAGATTGAGATGTCCAAGTCCCAAAATAAGGAATTCGAGCTGCTCGGTGTAAACCATCTGGCTCTTGTGTGTCGCGACATGAAGAAAACGGTGGAATTCTACCGGGACATTCTCGGTATGCCGCTTATCAAAACCATCGACCTGCCACGCGGAATGGGGCAGCATTTCTTCTTCGATGTGGGCAATGGCGACGCCCTCGCCTTTTTCTGGTTTCCGGACGCCCCAGAGGCGCAGCCAGGTATCGCCGCTCCCGAAGCCTTGCCGACCCGGGGGTCGTTCGTTTCCGCCCATGGTTCCATGAACCATATTGCGTTCAACGTGGCGGCGGACAAATTCGACGAATATTATGATCGACTGGTGGCAAAGGGCATCGACGTCACCCCGCCGCTCAACCACGACAATTCGCCGACCGGATCGACCCCGGACCCCAATGACGAAGATGTCTATGTCCGCTCCGTCTATTTCTTCGATCCGGATGGCATCTGCCTGGAATTCGCGGCCTGGACGCGCGAACTGGACGAAAGCGACGTTCGCCATGAACCGAAATCGGTAGAATCCGTACCCGCCTGATCCGCGACAATACCGGGTAGTGCTGTCCGGCGCCGTTGGGCGGGATTGCGCTACCCCGTTAATCGAAACCCAGTTTCCCGCCAACATTGAGCAGGCTTTCGACAAGGCCTGTAATCAGCTGCCTGGGCAGCGCATCGACCAGTGCGTCGTCTTCAAAAGCCTGATGGGCGGAAGGAATGGCGACCTGTTCCGGCACGACCAACATCTGGACCGTGCCGAGGATCTGGCGCAGATGGGCCAGGCTGCGAAGGCCCCCAAAAGGGCTTAGCGAGGCCGACATGATACCAGCCGCCTTGCCCCGGAAAGCGCTCAGCGCAATCAGCGATTCGCCGTCGGTAGGTCGCGAAGCCCAGTCGATGGCATTTTTCAGCAGACCGGTGACCGAGCCGTTATATTCCGGGCTGGCGAAAAGGATCGCATCCTGCGCCTGGAACAGCGCTTTCAATTCGATCGCAGCAGCCGGAAAGGCATCGAATTCGATTTCATGCGCATAGATCGGCAGCTCAAAGTCGCGCAGGTCTATATCGGTGACCTCCGCTCCCGCTGCGCGCGCATCCGCTGAGGCAATCCTTGCCAGTCGGCGATTATAGGAACCCTGACGCGTACTGCCTGCAACAATTCCGATTTTCGTGGTCATCCCGCACCTCCATTTAGTTAGATTACTAATTATCTATGGAGGATTCAGCAAGCCCGTTCGGCCCCACCATGCCCGGATTTTTCAAACGCGCGAAGCGGCAGGAGGCAATTTCTCGCTTTCCTCGGCGAGATTGTCGATCGTGGTTTTGAGGAGCGCTTGTAATTGTTCTATATCCCGATCGCTCATGCTCCGGGTCGCCATATCCTGCACTTCGGCCACGCAGGGGCCCAGAACATGCTCAAGTCGCTTGGCTTCTTTCGTAAGATGGATGTGGATCTTGCGGCGATCGACCTTGCTTTTCTTGCGTGTAACCAGCCCCGCTTTTTCGAGGCTTCTTATCGCGATCACCGTGGTCGGTTCCCGCAGCCCAACTTTCTCGCTCAGCTCGCGCTGGGTGATACCGTCGTTCAGCCACAATTGGCGAAGAAAACGCCACTGCCCTGCCGACACGCCATGCTGCAATGTTCTTTGCTCAAGCAATCTCGAGAAAGATCGAAATGCGACCCGCGTAAGATAGCCGATGCTGTTATTCGGATCCGAATAATATTCGGCCTGCTGACGGTTCTTTTGTTCTGTCATACGCCCCACATTCGATATCAATCCAAATAGTATTGAATCTTTCTCCAAACACATCTTATCCGTTCCGCATCACTAGGGCCAGAGCCAGGCAATGCCTCCCCTTGATACCGCCAGCCTTTTCATCCGGATATGTGCTTCATGCTCGAACCTTTCAGAATCAATGCCCGGCAACTCCGTCCTGTTCTCGGTCGCCCAGCCAATCGACTATCGATTGTGCGACATAGCCCGGGGCTTCCAATGGTATCACATGCCCGCAATCGGCAATGCTGAGACTGGTTGCGCCGGCAATGGCCGATGCCATGACATTCTGGTGATCCGCGGAGGTGATGGCATCGGACTCGCCGCGCAGAACAAGCGCCGGGCAGCGGAAGGCCGAAAGGGATGATGTGCTGTCGACCCGGTTCAGGATCGCCATTTGCTGCCGCAAGAAAGTCGCCGCGCCGGTAGCCCGGGCCATCGCTCGTATCGTGGCGACCGTTGCATCGTCACGCTGCGCGCGTCGGCCAAGCAGGATCGGGAGGCGCTGTTCGACAACGGCATCGAAATTTCCCGCCTTCACCATCGTCGAATAACCGCTGCGCCGTTCGCGCTGCACGTCTGTATCGGCTTCGGCCAGGGTGCTTATGAGAATGACCGACCGGACACGCTCGGGCGCGCGGCGCAGAACTTCGAAGGCGACAAAGCCGCCCATCGCAAAGCCGACCAGATCGAACCGTGCGGGCATGGACCGGAGCAATCGTCCGGCCATTCCCCCGATGCTATCGTCCTGCGAAACATCCGCAAATCTGACATCGGTGCCGGGCGGCAATAGCCGCACGATCGGGTCCCATAGCTGCCGGGTCATCAACTGCCCGGCAACAAGCACCAGAGGACAGACGGAACAGGGCGGTTCAACCGACACGGTGCAGAAGTTCCTCGCCCGCGGCAATGCGCCTGCTGTTTTCGAAGGCCATGACAAGACTTCGCCTGAGCGTCTCGGGCGTCAGCCAGGCCATGTGCGGCATGACGACAATATTGGGTAAAGCGAGCATTCGGTGTTGCGGATCGACCGGCTCTTCGCCGAAAACATCCAGGCCCGCACCGCGCAGCCGGCCGGATTCCAAGGCGTTGACCAGGGCTTCCTCATCGATCAAGGGGCCGCGCGCCGTGTTGATGATGATAGCGCCCGGTTTCATTTTCTCAATAGCGCCGCCATCGATCATCTGTGTGGTTTCATCCGTCAGCGGCACATGGAGCGAGACGATATCGGAACGCTCCAGCAAAGTATCGAGATCGACCTGGCTCGCATGTTCGCTTTTTTGCGGCGACCGGGCAGTGAAGAGTATATCCGCACCCATTGCGTCAAGAATAGGCGCCAAAAGCCTTGGAACTGCGCCAAAACCGACAAGACCTATGGTGCGCCCGGCTATCTCGCCAACCCCGTCCATAAGCGCGAGATCCGGCTCCCAGCCCCTTCCCGACCGTGTCAGCGGATCGAGATAGGTCACCCGGCGCAGCACGGCGAGCATCAGAGTCAGCGCCATCTCGGCGACAGCCCGGCTGTTCGTACCCGGCATGTTGGCAACCGCGATTCCGGCAGCGTCCGCTGTATCGAGATCTATCGTGTTTACACCTACGCCGATTTTCTGGATCAATTTGAGCCTTGGTCCGCTGGCTATCATCGCGGCCGTTACCGGTTCCAGCACGTGCAACAGGACATCGGTGTCGGGAAGCTCGCGGGCCAGCAATTCCGTATCCGCTTCGCCGACGACGACGAGTTCGATTCCCGTGGGCGCAGCCTCCTCCAGCATCGCTCGAAATCCGGCACTGGCCCGATAATGCAGCAGGAGTTTCACCATGCCTTCTCCTTTCCTACGCGCCGGGGCAGGCCGCCGGCACCGGCGAATTCCGCATTAGAGCCCAACGCCTCTTCGATCCTCAGCAGCTCATTCCATTTGGCCATTCTTTCGGATCGGGCGAAAGACCCTACCTTGATCTGACCCGCGTTCCAGCCGGTCGCAAGATGGGCGATGGTAACGTCCTCGGTTTCTCCCGAGCGTGCCGAAACTATGGTTGCCCAGCCGAGCTCCCGTGCCGTCTCCAGCGCCGCCCTGGCTTCGGTCAGCGTGCCCGCCTGATTGACCTTCACCAACACCGCATTGCCGGCCGCCGCCTCGGCCGCCTTCGCGACCCGACCGGCATCGGTGACCAGAAAATCATCGCCGATTATCTGGACCGTCTCGCCGATCCGCGCAGTGATATTCGCCATGCCAGCCGTATCATCCTGACCAACGGGATCTTCGACCGACAGGATCGGATAGTCTTCGGACCAGCGCACAACGCGGTCGACAATCTCATCGCTGGACAGTTTTTCTCCATCCAGGTTCAATTGATAGCCTGTGCCGCTGCGCAGTTCGTTGGCGGCGATGTCGAGCGAAATGAACACATCTTCGCCCGGCCGGTAGCCCGCGCGCTCGATGGCCGATACCAGCATCGACAATGCTGCTTCATTGGAATCGAAATTGGGCCACCAGCCGCCTTCATCGGCGGTACCGGCAAGCAGGCCCGCATCCTCCATCGCTGCACCGGCGGCGTGATAGACATTGCCGGTGATTTCCAGCGCGCGGCGGATCGAGCCGGCCTGGGGGGCCATGATCATGAAATCCTGAACGTCCGTGCGCCGCCCGGCATGCGCGCCGCCTCCGAAAATCTGAATCTCGGGAAGCGGAATGCGGACATGCCGATCACCCGCTAGCAGACGCCATAGTGGTAAACCTTCAGCATCCGCCACGGCGTGCGCAACCGCCATCGACACGGCGACCGTCGCGTTACCACCAAATACGGACTTGTTGGATGTGCCATCGCCTTCGATCATGCGGGAATCGACAAGAGCCTGGTCGCGCGCATCTACAGCCTGTAGCGCTTTGGCAATCGGACCGTTGACGGCATCCACGGCGCGTCCGACGCCCTTTCCTCCAAAAGCAATCCCACCATCCCGCAGATCGATCGCTTCATATTCGCCGCGCGAAGCACCGGCCGGAGCTGCAGCCCGGCCCGAAGCGCCGCTGGCGAGAGTGACCTCCGCCTCGACCGTCGGGCATCCACGCGAATCCCAGATCTGTCGCGCAAATACCGATGCAATTCCTGTCTTCATTCCTCGTCCTTTCTTTGTTTCCAGTCAGCGATCAGCGCGTCCGGCGATTCCGGTGGAGTGCCAAGCCATGCAAGCGCGGTCCGCCGCGCCTTTGCCTGCGCGGCCTGATCAAGATATTCGACCGGTGATTTTCCATCGACCCGGGCGAGCATCAGGGCGGCCATCAGATCGACGGCGTGTCGGGCCGTGGCTTCGGCGGTCGCGACATCTACATCTGCCCGTGCCTCCAGATAGCTGCTCACAAAGACTGCTGCGTCCATGGTCAAGGCGTCGAAAGCCTGAAACTGCCACAGCGATTTGAGCAGCAGATGGGTGGCGCAAAAAGCCAGATCGAACGCCGGATCGCCATAGGTCGCACATTCGGCGTCGAGAATTACAGGCCCCTCAGGACCGCAAAGAATATTCTTCGGGCTGAAATCGCCATGGACTAACGCCCGCCTTTCGCCGCGGGTTCGCTCGGCAAGCGTCACAAGCCGGTCCGCATGGTCGGGATGTCGACGCGCACAATGGAGAATGAAGGGATCGATACGCAGCGCCTCGAACAGCGCGCCATTGTCGAAATCTGTCGCGATTTCCCGGGAATTGGCGGTCCCGTTGTGCATCAGCGCCAGCACCTTGCCTACCGCAGCGGCGAAATCCGGGTCGGCATGCCCCTGCGCCAACCGCGCTTTCCAAACATGATGCGTTTCCTCTGGAAAAAACGTCATGACAAAAAAGTGATTCTCCGGCTCCTCGAACAATACTGTGGGAGCGGGAACGCCCAACCGCCCGGCCTCGCGAAGCCACATCGCCTCGACATGCGAGCGATCTGGAGAAACCCGCCAGTCCGCCGCTACGCGCAATTGCGGAAGTGCCTGTTTTACGCAGACAGCGCCGCCCTTCAGCGCTACCTTGAAGACGTCGCAGGAGACCCCGCCCCCGCAAGGTTCGAACGTCACTGCTTCGCCTTCGGCGGCCAGCCCCTGTTCGATCAAACAGCGTGTGATGCGATTTTCGTCCACCATAGCAACCCTCTACTTAGTATTCTAACTATTGTCGACCCGATGAGCCCTCCCAGCCTTGAAGGAAATTAATTAGTATTCTAGGGAGTTTGAAAAACGGCGTACCGAAACGCCCGAATCAGGAGGGATTTCATGATAGCCATAATCGCGACTCTTACCGCAAAGGAGGGCAGCGCGCAGAAGGTTGAAGATGCGCTGGCCGCTGCCGCACCGGCCGTCCGTTCGGATGCCGAACCGGATTGCCATTATTACCAGCCAACGCGCGTCGCGGGGGAACCCAACGTCTTCAAGGTTTTTGAAGTCTATGAGGACAAAGCCGCGCTTGCAGCCCATAGTGCGACCGCGCATTTCGCTCCGTTGAAAGAGCTTTTTGCCACCGAATTGTCGGTACCGCCGGTGATCGACATTCTCGACGTTTTCGGTTGAACCAACCACCTAATCTGGGGAACGATTTTAATGCTGGACGAAGCACATATTGTTGAAAAAGTGGACCGGCGGTTTGTCGGCATGGCATCGCCGACCGCTCCGCGCATCCAAGCGGGCGGACATCCCTGCCAGGGGCTGTACTGGACGCCGAAAGGCAATCCCGCGCCCAAAGTCGCGGTTATCGCAACCCATTATAATGTCGACTTCACCGAACATTATATTGCCCCCTATTTCGCGGCCCGGGGATATGGGTTTCTGGGCTGGAACACCCGGTTCCGGGGTTTTGAAGACCTGTTTCTGCTCGAACATGCGCTGATCGACATCTCGGTCGGCATGCAATGGCTGCGCGACCACGGCGTCGAGAAAATCGTGACCCTGGGCAATTCCGGCGGCGGATCGCTGATGGGGGCCTATCAGGCGGAAGCGCTCGCTCCCTCCCTCGCAGCCGATTTTTCAGGGTCCGGCGTCGACAGGCTGGCCGCCCTTCCCGCAGCGGATCTCTATATTGCGCTCAATGCCCATCAGGGCAGGCCGGAAGTGCTGACCAACTGGATGGATGGGTCCGTCGTGGATGAGAATGATCCGACGCTGACCGACGAATCGCTCAATCCGTTCAATCCCGACAATGGCCCACCCTATTCCGACGAATTCATCACGCGCTACCGGGCCGCCCAGCGCGCCCGCAACCAGCGGATCACGGACTGGGCGAAAGCAGAGCTGGAGCGGCTCAACGCTGCGGGCATTCCGGACCGGCTGTTTCCGCTGTTTCGCGTGTGGGGCGATCTCAGATTCATGGATCCGGCGATCGATCCGTCCGAACGCAAACCCCAGCATTGCTATCGCGGTCATCCGGAACCGGCCAATAAGAGTCCGAGCATCGGCCGGGCCAACATGCTGAAGACCTGGCTCTCGATGTGGAGCCTGGAAACCTCGAAATGCCAGGGCGGTGAGCAGCTCGCCAAATTCACAATGCCGGCGCTGGTCGTCCAGAGCCTTGGCGACGCCGGTGTGTTCCCGAGCGATGCGCATGCCCTTCACGATGCCATCGGTTCCGCGGACAAGGGCCTCGAGTTCGTGAAAGGTCAGCATTATTTCGAAGACAGCGTCGAAGAGCGCGACACCGTCGCCGATCTGATGGCCGGCTGGATCGCCGAGAGAATTTGATCGCCCACCACAAACGAAGGAAACACCCTCATGCCACGTCTGAAACAGGTCTCACGCGCCGAAGCGGATGAGAGCGTTCTGCCTTATTATGACCTGCTGTTCGGCGATCGCGACCCGGTTGCCGAACCGGGTACGGCGACCGGAACCCCGGGCGACTGGTGGACGACCTATGCGCTGGTGCCGGCAATCTTCAAACATGCGACATCCCATTTCGGCATGTTCGGCATGTTCTCCGACACCGCCGTCAGCACACTGGCCGGGGATGTTCGCGAACTCGGCATTCTGCGCGCCGGCTATACGGCAGGAAGCCAGTTCGTCTTCTCCCAGCATTGCAAGGCGGCGCGGCGCAACGGACTAGCCGAAGAGAAGATTGCGGCGATTGCCGAATGGCCGGCATCCGACGCCTACAGCCCGGACGAGCGCGTTCTCCTCGGCTATGTCGATTGCCTTGTCCTGGAGCGCGGGCGCGTGTCGGACGGCCTGTTCGCAGCGCTGAAAAAGATCCTCAGCGACGAGGATATTCTCGAATTCACCTACCATGTCGTCGGCTATGTCAATCACGCCACCATATGCCGCGCGCTCAAGCTGGAATTCGACAATGTCCCGGAACGGATCGCCGAAGTGCCCGCACCCGAGGGCGGCGAACTGACCGCCGATTGGGCCGGCAAGGCATGGGACGATTGAACCACAGCAAGGGAACATCGCCATGAAAGCGCTCATGCAGGATTATGCACTGACGCTCGACAAGCTGTTCGACCATGCCGCGAAATGGCATGGCGGCCGAGAGATCGTCTCGCGGCTGAACGACGGCCAAATCGTGCGCTCCACCTATGCCGCCCTGCACCGCCGCGCGAAGCAATTTTCCAATGCGCTGCTTGAAGCCGGGATCGGCGTTGGCGACCGGGTCGCCACCATGGCGTGGAATGGCTCGCGGCATTTCGAGATATGTTACGGCACCCTCGGCATCGGCGCGATCCACCACACGCTGAACCCGCGGCTCTTTCCCGAACAGATCGTCTATATCATCAATCATGCCGCAGACCGGATGATCATCGCCGATGCCGCCTGCGTGGACCTGCTCGAAGAAATCCTGCCGCAATGCCCGACCGTCGAGACGGTCATATTCCTCACCGATGAAGCCGGCATGCCAGAGACGAGCTTCGCCGCGCGGCCCTACGAAAGCTGGATTGCGGATCAATCGGAAACATGCCCATGGGGCGGTTTTTCCGAAGAGGAAGCGGCCGGGCTTTGCTATACGAGCGGCACGACCGGCAACCCGAAAGGGGTGCTCTATGGCCACCGGTCCAACTATCTGCACGCGCTGATGACGCTGCAGCCGGACGCGCTGAACCTGTCGAAGCGCGATACGGTGCTGCTGGTCGTTCCCATGTACCACGCCAATGCCTGGGGCGTTGTCTATTCGGCGCCGATGGTCGGCGCGAAGCTCGTCCTTCCGGGCCAGCATATGGACGGCGCCTCGATCCACGAACTGATCGAAAGCGAGGGCGTCACCTATTCAGCCGCAGTACCGACGGTCTGGCAGATGCTTCTCGATCACATGAAAGAGGCCGGCGCCGGTTTCACCACCCTAAAGCGCGTCACCGTCGGCGGCGCGGCCTGCCCGGAATCGCTGATCCGCACCTTTCACGACGATTACGGAGTGGACGTTATCCAGGGCTGGGGCATGACCGAAACGTCGCCGCTCGCGACCGTCGCCTCTCCCACGCCCTCAATCGCCGAACTTCCTTTCGACGCGCAGGTGCCCTTCAAGCTCAAACAGGGGCGGCTGCTGTGCAATATCGATCTCAAGATTGTCGACGATGCGGGCCAGCGCCTGCCGCATGACGGCGAAACTCCGGGCCGGCTGATGATCCGCGGGCCGGCCATTGCCTCGGACTATTATGGCGAGGAGACGGACGCGCTCGACGAGGAGGGGTTTTTCGATACCGGCGACGTGTCGACGCTTACCGAAGACGGGATCATGCAGATTACCGACCGCGCCAAGGATGTCATCAAATCGGGCGGCGAGTGGATCAGCTCGATCGATATCGAGAATATCGCCGTCGGCCACGCCAAGGCGCAGCTTGCCGCCGTTATCGGCGTAACCCATCCCAAATGGGACGAGCGGCCGGTGCTGCTTGTCGAGCTCAAACCCGGTGAAAAGGCCGAAGCGCAGGAGTTCCTGGATTATCTGGATGGCAAGATTGCGCGCTGGTGGATGCCCGATGCAGTCGTGTTTGTCGATGAAATCCCGCTCGGGCCGACTGGCAAGATCGACAAAAAACGCATTCGCGAACGCCTGAAGGATTACGATCTGCCGCCGCCCGCGGTGATTGCCGGGCCGCGAGACTGAACCGGGAGAGAGACAGTGGATATTTCGGGTAAAGCGGCGCTGGTGACGGGCGCGGCAAGCGGTATCGGCAGAGCAACCTGCGAGGCTTTGGCGGCAAAGGGAGCATCCCATATCCATCTCGTCGACCTCAACGACGAAGGCTGCCGGGAAACCGCCCGCCTGTGCGGCGCGAATGTCGGCACGACGGTGCACCCGTGCAATGTCGCCGATCTGGGTGCGCTGGAGGCGGTCTTCGCCGCTGCCGCGGAGGAAACCGGGCTCGACATCGTGTTCAACAATGCCGGTATGGTGACGGGAGCCGATATGTTCCCGGATACGCCGAACGCCCGGATCGAACTTATCGTCGCGGTGAATATATCGGCGGTATTCGCCGGCACGAACTTTGCCGTCAAACATATGGCAGACAGGGGCGGCGTGGTCGTGAACACCGGGTCGACCTCATCGCTTCACGACCGGTTTATCGACATATTGTACAGCGCCACCAAGGCGGCGGTCCTTCAATTCACCCAAGGCTGCGGCAAGCTGATGGAGAGCCATGGCGTGCGGGTCTGCGCGATATTGCCGGGGCTGGTGGACACGCCGATCGTCGACACGACCGGCGGCGACACACGCGCCGACTGGATGCAAAAGATCCTCGACGACAATGTGGCGATGCCGCCGGCCGCTCTCGCCGCCGGCGTCGTCGCGCTGATCGAGGATGACAGCAATGCCGGCGGCCATTCCATTGTCGCGGACGAGGCGCAGGTCGAAGCGGTTTCCGGATAACCCGCCCCGCAACCTCTCAGATCAGGAAACTCTCGAACGTCTCCTCGGCAAACAGCTCTTCCGGCTGGAGCCGGCGCGATGACAGCCCCTGTTCGTGGTGATAGCGCAGGAAGGTGTCGATCGCCGCGCGATTGCGGGAAAACCCATAGGGCCACCAGTCCTCGCCGAGCAGCGCGACAGTTTCCTCCACGGCCGCAATTTGCCAGGGCAGCATCGTCTTGAGTGATGCGGTGATTAGTAGCTCGTCATACAAGCGGCGCTGTGCTTCGCAAAAAGCCTTGAAGAGGGATCGGGCGATCCAGCGATTGGCCTCATACACTTCGCGCCGGAGCGCGACGACATGCATGATCGGAAATATGCCGGTCCGCGTATAATAGTCTTTTTCGACCGGCACGAAATCGGGAAAGAGGCGCCGTACGGCGTCAGGCTCGGAATAGAAGGTGCTTGGCGTGCGGGCGGTGTGCAGCGCATCGATCTCGCCATCGGCCAGCATGCGAGAAAGCGTTTTGTCCGGGCTGATCGGCTCGAGACGAAATTTCTCGGGCAGGTCGAGCTTGAGTTTTTCTTCGCGTCCAGGCTGTTCCTCTCCACCGGTAAAATAGGTAACGCTCGCCGGATCGACGCCATATTCGTCCTGCAGGATTCCGCGGATCCAGACCGGTGCCGTCATCTGATATTCGGGCACGCCGATCCGCTTGCCCACCAGATCTTCCGGTCGTTCGATCCCGCTTTGCGCCGACACGAAGATGCAGCTGTGGCGGAACAGCCGCGAGGGAAAAACCGGAATCGCGACAAAGGGCGGGTTGTCTCGCGCCAGCGTCACGCAATAGGACGACATCGAAAGTTCCGCCGCATCGAATTCATGATGGCGCAACATCCGGAAAAACGTCTCTTCGACTTCAAGGGCCTGGAAGTTGAGATCGATGCCTTCGGGGCGCACGGACCCGTTGGCCAACGCTTCGGTGCGATCGTAATTCCAGCAGGCAAGGGACAGGGGAAGCAGGGACATGGAAAGCCTTTTCGGGTTAATGGGACTCGGACACTATTTCGTCGAGCATGACCTCGCGGCCCTCATCGCCTGATCGCAAGATCGCGTGGCAGCATGCCAGCGTGTGCAGGCCCCAAGCCCCGTCGAATATCGGAGCCTCGCCGTCGAGGACGCAGGCGGCGAACGCTTCGCCGATATTGGTGCGCCGGGTCTCGGGCAGGGGCGCGGCCAGTTCCTCGCGCGATGTATCGCCGTGCAGGATCACGCCGCTTGTGGTGAGTTCGACATCGGCCTGTTCGCAGCTCGCCAGAACGAAGCCGAAATGCTCATGAGCGACCGGAGGTTCGGCGGTATTGGAAGCCGGGCCGGCAAAGCCTCTCGCCTGTTTTTGGGCGGCTTCGTCGGTACCGGCCAAGCGGCTGCGCGCCCGGGCATGGGTTTCGCGCGCTTTGGGCCTACCCATCTCGCCTATCCAGCCGAGCAACGCGTCGCTGTCATAATGGGCGTATCCGGAATAGCCGAGCGTTGCCGTGGCGCCGTTCTCGAAAAAGAGAAAGGCGGAAAAGGCGCCGTCTGCCGGCCGCTCGGTATCCCAGTCGAAAAGCTGCGCCCGGATGCTGCGCACTTTGCTGCCCGCAAGACGGCGAACGATATCGATTTGGTGGGTGGCCTGGCTGAGCACAACGCCCCCGCCCCGCTCGCGATCGAGTTCCTCGGGCCTGCGGGGCCGCAACAGGAAATCGGTATAGTTGAACGCCTGGATCATCCGGGCCCGGCCGATATTGCCCGAGGCGATGATATCGGCCGCAAGGGAGACGGGGCCGTCAAAACCATGGCTCGGACCGACCATCAGGCAGGTTCCGCTCTCCGCCGCCGCGTCGGCCATGGCGCGCGCTTCGGCAATCGACACCGCCATCGGTTTCTCGACCAGCACATGCTTGCCGGCGCGTGCCGCCGCTATGGCCTGCGACGCATGATGCCCGTGGGGCGAAGCGATATAGACGGCATCGAGACCGGGATGGGCGATCAGGTCTTCAAAACTCTCATACGCTCTCACGCCATAGGCGCGGCGCAGGCCCAGCCGGGGCTCGCGGGATGGATCGAAGCCCGCAACCAGTTCGATGCGCGCATTGGCAGCCAGGCCGGGAACCGTAAGCATGGCCCCCCGTCCCAGGCCGGAAATACCCAATCGTAGCTGCGCCATCTTGCCCCTTTTCCAATGGTGGAATTAGCCGCGCATGCCTTGAATTGCAAATTACTTCGTATTAGAAGTATTTTACCGAAGCCGAACCGTGGCGGACGAATTTCTCGCTAAGAAACCAAAATGACACCCAAACAAAATGACATTCTCTGCCGGGTCGAGGGCGATGCCCCGATGGGAGCCCTGATGCGCCAACACTGGATACCGGCCTGTATGAGCGAAGAGGTGGTGGAGCGTGACGGCACGCCGCTGCGTGTGCGGTTGCTGGGCGAAGACATGGTCGTGTTTCGCGATACGGAAGGCCGGATCGGTATCTTGGACGAGCAATGCCCGCATCGCCGCGCATCGCTCGCGCTTGGCCGCAACGAGGAGAGCGGACTGCGCTGCCTTTATCACGGATGGAAGTTCGACGTAGACGGAAACGCCGTCGAGATGTCTTCGGAACCGGTCGACGCCAAGATTTGCGCGACAATGAAAACAAAGGCCTATCCGGTTCACGAAGCCGCAGGATTTGTCTGGGTCTGGATGGGCGACCCCAAACAGGTCGACAGCTTCGATCCACCGGCCTGGTCGGCGGCGCCCGACGACAAGATCGCCATCGTCAAGATGCATGCGGCGTGCAACTGGGCGCAGGTTCTGGAAGGCGCTATCGATTCCGCGCACAGCTCCAGCCTACACTCTTCGAACATGCCGACGGCCGGCAATGTCAGCGGTTCGACGGCAACCGATGAGCACTGGCTGCGCCCTTCGGCCGACAAATCGCCGCGGCTCGACGTCGAACGGACGGATTACGGTTTCCGCTATGCCGCGATACGCAAGCCCGTGCAGGAGCCCGACAAGCAGGACTATGTCCGCACCACGCTTTTCATCGCACCGTTCACGGTCATGATCCCGCCGAACAATCGCTACAAGCTCATCCAGATGCTGGTGCCCATAGATGACACCAACTGCATGTTTTACTGGATCGCCTGGCATGAAACCGAAGGCATCAGTCAGGACGAATGGCGCAAATTCTGCGGAGCCGTACCCGGTGTCGACGTCGATCCGGTGACATTCCGGAAATTCCGGAATGCAGAGAATAATTACTGCCAGGATCGCGAGGCCATGAAGGCCGGGGATTTTACCGGAATCAGCGGCATCCCGATCCAGGACATGGCGATGTGGGAGTCCATGGGAGCGATAGCCGATCGCAGCCATGACAAGCTGGGCTCGAGCGACAAGGCTATCATCGAATTTCGCAAACAGATGTTCTCGGCCGCCAACGCCGTTGCCCGCGGCGAGCCGGCGATCGGCACCGGCAAAGACCGGATACCGCACGCACAGCTTTCCAATTACGAAGGCATGGTCGGCAAGGATGAGGACTGGCGCGACAGAATGTAGATCCGGGTCGGGGATCTAACCGACGGTCCGGTCCATATCCTGCCAATGCCGGTCGCGCAGCTCCCGGCGCAAGACCTTGCCTGACGCGTTGCGCGGCAACTCCGCGACAAACTCTATCGATTTGGGAACTTTATACCCGGCGATCCGGTCCTTCGCCCAAGCGATAACGGCATCGGCCTCGACCGTCATACCGGCTACCGGGACTATGACCGCCCGGACCTCTTCTCCCCAGCGTTCGGAGGGAACGGCAATGACGGCGACATCGCTGACACCGGGACAGCTGGCAATCGCATTCTCGACCTCCGCCGGATACACATTCTCGCCGCCGCTGACGACCATATCCTTGATCCGGTCATGCACGAACAGGTAACCATTCTCGTCGGCATAACCGGCATCGCCCGTGTGCAACCAACCGTACCGGATGGTCTCGGCGGTCGCCTCGTCCCGCCGCCAATAACCGGGCGACACGGTCGGGCCGCTGATGACGATTTCGCCCACTTCCCCAACTTCGGCATCGCAGCCGTCTGGCCGCATGATCTTCGCCTCAACGCCAGGCCAGCTTTTGCCGCAGGAGCGCAGCAGCTCCGGGCGATGGTCACGCGGCGCGAGATAGGTGCCCGAGCCGGATGATTCGGTCATGCCGTAATATTGGGTGAACTGACAGCCCATGCGCGCCTGGGCGGCGGCGAGCAGGGATTCAGGGATCGGTGAAGCACCATAACCCACGGTTCGCAGGCTCGACAGGTCGGCTCCGTCGATCCCGGGCGCTTCCAGCAACATCCGGATGAGCGTCGGGGCCAGGAAAACCTGCGCCACGGATTCCTGCTCGATCAATTGGAGGACACGGGCGGGATCGAAGGCCGGTTCAACGATGACCCGGCACCCATGCGCAAGCCCGGCAAGTGACACATTGGTACCCGCGACATGAAAGAGCGGCATGACGATCAGGACAGTTTCATGGGATTCATAATCGAACCCTTCCACCCGAGGGCTGTATCGCAGGAAAGCCTCGTAATTGCCGTTGGTCAGCCGGACGCCTTTGGGCCGCCCGGTCGTGCCGCTGGTATAGAGCTGGAAAATATCGTCGTCCGCCCGGAATTCGGCGGGGGCACGCTGATCGCCAGTCAGCGCCAGCCTGTCATGCTCTGGATGATCAAACCCCAGGGTCACCATTCGCGGCGGCGTTTTCAACCGCGAAACCGCCGCATCGGCCAGCGCGGATTCGCCGGGGCCCACTAACAGCAAGCGGGTGCCGCTATCCTCCAGCATATAGGCGATTTCGGCCGGATTGAGGCGAATGTTCAGCGGCATGAAGCAGGCGCGCAAACCGATGACCGCAAAAAACGCCTCGAACCATTCGGTTCCATTGGCGCCGATCCAGGCGATGCGGTCCCCGGGTTCGACCGATTCGCGCGCCAGGGCCGCCATGGTCATGCCGACCTGGTCGGCCAGTTCGCGATAGCTGGATTCCCGCGCCCCGCTCTTGAGCGCGAGGGAGTCGGGCCGGGCTCTTCTCTGGGCCTCGGGAATGTGGCCCATGAAACGGATGGTATCGTGATCAATCATAGGTCGCCCTTTTAATATTAGATTACTAAGTATAGCAAGGGCCGCCGACCCACAACGGCGCGGCCCGTCCGGCCAAATTTACCGCAGCATGACGCGAAACAGGTTGACCTATGCGCCCCTCCTCCAATAATTAGATTGCTAAGCAATAAGGAGCCTTGCCTGTGACCCCTCTACCCGGACTGCCCCTGCTTCCGACAACCATCGTGGGAAGCTATCCGCAGCCCGACTGGCTGATCGATCGCGAAAAGCTGGGCGCCCGCCTGCCGCCCCGGGTGCGCGCGGACGAGCTGTGGCGTATCGAACCCGCCCAACTTGCCGATGCGCAGGAAGCGGCCACCCTTGTCGCAATCAGCGACCAGAAGCATGCGGGGCTCGATATTATCGGCGACGGCGAAATGCGCCGGGAAAGCTATTCCAACCGCCTCGCCAACGCCTTTGACGGCATCGATATCGACAATCCAGGTACCGCCATCGACCGGACGGGCGCAGCCAATCCCGTCCCGCGCGTCGCCGGCCCGATCCGCCGCAACCGCCCGATCGAAGCGCAGGATGCGGCCTTTTTCAAGGAGCGGGCGGAGCGTTGTGTGAAGCTCACTCTACCCGGCCCCTTCACACTGACCCAGCAAGCCCAGAACGATTATTACGACGACAATGAAGCATTGGCGATGGACTATGCCGATGCGCTGAACGCGGAAATCCGCGAACTGTTCGAAATCGGCATCGACATCGTCCAGCTCGATGAACCGTATCTTCAGGCGCGGCCCGAAGAAGCGCGGCGCTATGCTATTCCGGCGATCAACAGGGCGCTCAAGGATCTGGACGGTCTGTCGGCGCTCCATATCTGTTTCGGCTATGCGCATGTGCATGGCGGCGCGGAAAAACCGGGCGGCTACGACTTTCTTGCCGAGCTCAACGATTCGCGCATCGATATCATCTCGATCGAAGCCGCCCAGCCAAAGCTAGATCCCGCTATCCTCTCCGAACTGCCCGACAAGCGGATTATGTACGGCGTGCTCGACCTGAACGATCCCACCATCGAAACGCCGGAGCTGGTCGCCGAACGCATTCGCGAGGCGCTGCCCCATATCGATGCGGAGCGGCTGATAATCGCACCGGACTGCGGCATGAAATATCACAGCCGCGCCGATTCCTTCGCGATGCTGAAGGCGATGGCCGACGGGGCAGCCATTGTGCGGCAGGAACTCGGCTGAACCGGCGGCTAGGGAAACAGCGGCGCTTTCGATACCATCGCAGGCAGGTCTCTCTCCATCACGCCGGAAAGCCAGCGCGAAGCGTCGATCGCCCGATCGAGGTCCATGCCCGTTGAAACACCGCTTTGTTCGAGCATATAGACCACATCTTCGGTCGCCACATTGCCCGCAGCACCCGGCGCGAACGGGCATCCGCCCAGCCCACCCAGTGAAGAATCGACGGTGGAGGCACCTGCCTCGACCGCCGCCCAGACATTGGCTATCCCCGTATTGCGCGTGTTGTGGAGATGGATACGCACCGGGATCGGGGCGATAGCTTCAGCGATCTCGGCAACCAAATCCCCAACCTGGGCGGGAACGCCGACTCCGATCGTATCCGCGAGCGCGATCTCGCGCGGTGACGTTTCGGCAAGCCCGCGCGCCATGTCGACGATCCTTGCCGCAGGCACTTTCCCTTCGAACGGACAGCCAAAGGCGGTGGCGATAGTCACCTGGCCCGATAGTCCTGCCTCCCTGGCGCGGCGGACGATACTGCCCGCGACCGCCACCGATTGATCTCGGTCCTGCCCCTGGTTGCGAATGCCGAACTCGTCGCTGGCGACGCAAACGGCACCCAGTTCGTCTACGCCCGCCGCAATCGCCCGTTCGGCTCCGCGACCGTTGAGCACCAACCCGATATAGGTCACATCGTCGCGCACCGGCAGCAGGCCCATCAGCTCCTCCGCATCCGCCATTTGCGGGACTTTCTTCGGATTGACGAAACTCGTTACCTCGATGCGGCGGGCGCCCATGGCAATCGCCTGTTCGACAAGGCGAAGCTTTTCGGCAGTGGGGATCTGGCGCGCCTCGTTCTGCAGCCCGTCCCGCGGCGCAACTTCGACAATCTCGACAGTTTTGCGGGGCATTTCGCTATCCAATCCAGCCTCCTTCTAGTCATTGCTACGCTACGGTCGGCCATGCCGCCAGCCGGTGAAAGACCGATCCCGATGGGGCCGCTCAGATGATGTTCCTGTCGGCAAGCTCGACGCGCCGCGCCGCGTCGATACCCAGGGCCCCGAGGATTTCGGCATTGTCGGCGCCGGCCTGCACCGGTGCGGTCCGGCGAATCCGTCCCGGCGTGCGGGAGAGTTTCGGGAAAACCGATTGCATCTGCAGCGGACCATGTTTCTCGGTCATCACGGACACAATGGCTTTGCGGGCCTTGAAATGCGCATCTTCCATCATGTCTTCGGCGGTGTAGACGCGGCCGGACGGCACGGCATTGTCCACCATCAATTGTTCAAGATCTTCGAGCGTCTTGGTGCTCGTCCATGCGGCGATTATCCCGTCGAGTTCTGCCTGATGCGCACCGCGCGCGGCATGGTCGGCAAAGCGGGGATCGTCGGCAAGGTCTTCCCGCCCCATTGCCTTTGCAAGCCGCGCAAAAACGCCATCATGATTGGCGGCGATCAGGAAATCGCCGTCGCGGCACGGATAGACGTTGGACGGCGCGATACCGGGAAGAATGGCGCCGGACCGTTGGCGGATGAATCCGGAAGCGTCATATTCCGGCACCAGGCTCTCCATCATCTGGAGAACCGCCTCATACAGCGCGGAATCGACAATCTGGCCCTTTCCGCTGACATCCCGCTCGCGCAGCGCGGCCAGCGCGCCCAACGCCCCGAACGTGCCGGCAAGGCTGTCGCCGATCGACACGCCCATTCGCGATGGCGGCTCGTCCGGGCTGCCGACAATGCCGCGCCAGCCGCCCATGGCCTCGCCAATCCCGCCGAAGCCCGCGCGCTGCGCATAGGGGCCGTCCTGCCCATAGCCCGATATGCGCACGGCGATGAGCCCGGGATTTTCCTCCATCAGCCGATCTGGCCCCAGATTCCACCTTTCCAGCGTCCCGGGGCGGAAATTTTCCACCACGATATCGGCATCGGCAATCAGCTTGCGGGCAATTTCCTGCCCTTCCTCTTCGCGAAGGTTGAGCGAAACCGATCGCTTGTTGCGCGCGATAACCTCCCACCAGACCGGTGGATCGCCGCGCCCCCATTGGCGCATGGGATCACCCGCGCCCGGCGGTTCGACCTTGACGATATCGGCACCCATATCGCCCAGAAGCTGGGCGCAGAAGGGCCCGGCGATCAACTGGCCAAGTTCGACCACCCTAAGGCCGGCTAATGGTCCCGACACGCACTTCCCCTTCCCGATATCGACGATTGTCTCCTGAGCCATATACTTAGAGCACTAAGTTTTTACATCAAGAGGATTTTCGCCCCCGGAAAGGCAGCCTATCATAAATGGCGGGGAGCGGCCTCATCGCTCCTCGCCAGCCCGAACCGCTCGGCACTGGCGAAAGCGGTGCGACAAGGCCTGCAATCAGGCGCCTTCGACGCGGGCCGCCAGCGCACCCAGTGCGCGGTAGCAGGGAAGCACCCTGGCCACACTTGCATTGGGCTCGCGACCTTCCCGGATCGCGGCAATGAATTCGCGGTCCTGCAGTTCGATGCCATTCATCGAAACATCGACATCCGAGACGTCGATCTGCTCCTCCTTGCCGGTGAACAAATCGTCATAGCGCGCAAGATAGGTGCCATTGTCGCAGATATAGCGGAAGAAGGTGCCGAGCGGTCCGTCATTGTTGAATGAGAGCGCAAGCGTCAGAATCTGGCCTTTCACGCTCTTCATCTGGATCGACATGTCCATCGCGATGCCGAGTTCCGGATGGAGAGGCCCCTGGAGGATATTCATTTCCGCAACATCCGCGCCAGTCATATATTGGAAGATATCGACCGTATGCGCGGCATGGTGCCAGAGCAGGTGATCGGTCCAGCTGCGCGTCTCGCCCTTGGCATTCATATTCTGGCGGCGGAAGAAAAAGGTTTCGACATCCATCGACTGGATGGCGATTTCGCCCGCATCGATCCTGTTTTTCACCCATTGGTGAGACGGGTTGAAGCGCCGCGTGTGGCCGACCATGCAAATGCGGCCGGTTTCCTGGCTCTTGGCGAGTACGGCTTCGGCATCGGCAAGGCTGTCGGCGAGCGGAATCTCAACCTCGACATGCTTGCCTGCATCCATGCAGGCGATCGCCTGCGCCGCGTGCATCTGGGTCGGCGTACACAGGATGACGGCATCGATCTCGGCCCGCGCCAGCATCTCGTCGAAATCTGTCGTCGCATGGCCAATGCCATATTTCTCGGCCATCGCCTGTGTGGGTTCAAGCCTGCGACCGACCAGCGAAACCACCTCGACGCCGTCGATTTTCGCTAGGCCGTCCAGATGTTTTTCTCCGAATGCGCCGCCGCCGACGAGTGCAATCTTCATGGATTTATCCTCATATCTTGTCCTCCCTTCGCCGGGAGATGGAGTGAATTCAGGGAGTGGCGGACCGCTGCCGGTCGCTGCCGCTCATGTCGAAACCTTCGCCATTGTCCGGGCGCAAAACCATATGGCCGATCGCCGTGTTGCTGCACGGCACATGATAATGGCGATGCAGCGCCTTTGCCGCTGCGCCAAGCGCACCGCGCATGATCAGCCACATGACAAGCTCTATGCCCTCGGAGCCCGCTTCCCTGAGATAGTCTATATGCGGAATATGGCGCAGATCGTCGCTGTCTCCGGCCAGCCGATCGAGGAAGCTGTTGTCCCACTCGGCATTGATCAGGCCCGCGCGCGGCCCCTGGAGCTGGTGGCTCATGCCGCCGGTACCCCAGATCTGGACGTTGAGATCCTCCGGGAAGCTTTCGACCGCCTTGCGGATCGCTTCGCCGAGCGCCCAGCAGCGATTGCCCGAAGGCGGCGGATAGGTGACGACATTGACCGCCAGCGGCACGACCTTGCAGGGCCATTTTTCGGGCTTCCCGAACATCATCGACAGCGGCACGGTAAGGCCGTGATCGACGGCCATCTCGTTGATGATGGTCATGTCGAACTCATCGAGAATCAGGCTCTGTGCGATATGCCATGCAAGATCGGGATGCCCGGCCACATCCGGCACGGGCCGCGGTCCCCAGCCTTCGTCGGCGGGCTTGTAACGCTCCCCGCATCCGATCGCGAAGGTCGGTATCACCGTCATGTCGAAGGCCGAAGCATGATCGTTGTAGACGAGGATTATCACGTCGGGCCGTTCGGCCTCCATCCATGTGCGCGTCCAGTCGTAACCGGCGAAGATCGGGCCGAAATATTCGTCCCTGTCCTTGCCCTGGTCGGATGCGACGCCAAGCAGCGGTACATGGCTAGAGGCGATACCGGCGGTGATACGGGCCATGGCTAACGCCCTTCCCGGATCGAGCGCTGGCCGTCGGGCGAGCGGCCGCCCGCCGCCATCATTTTTCGATAACTGTCGAAATCCATTCCGGTCATCGTGCTGACCGCTTCGGCAAAGGATATCCCGTCGGTCGCAAAGAGCTTGGACAGGAAGTAGATGTTACCGCCAAGATCGAGACAGCGATTATAATCCCGATCGAGCACCGCCTGTTTCTGCGCCTCGCTCATCGGCCATGCGTCGAGATAGGCGCGCTCGTCCCGCGTGAACCGGACCCGGCTCTCTTCCGACATCAGGCTCATCGCGAACTGGTTCAGATGATAGCCCTGACGCGCCCGTTCGGCGGTGAAGACGCGGGTGCCGGGAATATCCTCCAGTTCGGCGAGATAGGCGTGGATGTCCCGCGTCACAGCCCCCTCGCTTTCAGCCGGGCGTCGAGCCGCGGATAGACCCGGCGGACATTGCCTTCATAGATGGCGTGCCGCTGTTCCTCCGTCAGGCCGAGCGCATCGACATAGCGTTTGGTGTCGTCAAAATACTGGCCTGTCTTGGGATCGATCCCCCGCACCGCGCCGACCATTTCGGACCCGAATAGGATATTCTTCGTGTCGATCACTTCCGCCAGCAGATCTACACCCGGCTGGTGATAGACGCAGGTATCAAAAAACACATTGTTCATCACATGGCTGGCGAGGTCTGGTTGTTTCAGCATGTCGGCGAGACCGCGATAGCGCCCCCAATGATAGGGAACAGCGCCGCCGCCATGGGGGATGATGAACCTGAGATCGGGGAAGTCGGCAAACAGGTCGCCCTGGATCAGCTGCATGAAGGCGATGGTGTCCGCGGCGATATAATATGCGCCGGTCGCGTGCATGGCCGGGTTGCAGCTGCCCGAGACATGGATCATCGCGGGCACATCAAGCTCGCACATCTTCTCGTAGAAGGGATACCAGTAGCGATCAGTGAGCGGCGGGTGCTCGAATTTCCCGCCGCTCGGATCGGGATTGAGGTTGCATCCGATAAAGCCGAGTTCGGTAACGCAGCGTTCAAGCTCGGCTATCGATCCGGCCATGTCTGCCTTGGGCGACTGGGGGAGCATACACACCCCGACAAAGGTTTCGGGGTATAGGTCTACGACCCGCTTGATCAAATTATTGCACTTCTCGGCCCATGGGCGCGCGACGCTCTCATCCCCGATATGCGGCGCCATGGCCGAAGCGCGCGGCGAAAAAATCGTCATATCGGCGCCCCGCTCCCGAAGCAGTTTGAGCTGGTTCTCCTCGATGGTTTCGCGGATCATATCGTCGGATATCGCCGGATAAGCGGGCGGGGCAGCGCCCGCTTCGAACGCCGCCACCTGCGCCTCTCGCCATGCGCTGTGCGGCGCGGGAGCCGTTGTATAATGGCCGTGGCAATCGATGATCAGCGTCATGCGGCCACGTCCCCGCCATTCGCATCGCCGGCCTGCTCGCGCTGCCGGGCCGCGGTGGCCCGCGTCATGACCGGATCGATATCGACGGCTTCGAGCATCGCGATTGCCTCGTCCATTTCGGCGGCTCTGCGTCGCCCATGCTCGCGCATTCGGCCCATATTATAGGCGGCGCGTTGCTTCCACCCGGCCTCGCGTTCGGAACGGTCAAGCGATTCAAGCACATCGTCCGTAACACCCAGCCGCCCGGCCGCCATCATCATCTCTCCGGTCAGCGCCTCAATGCCCTTGACCATGATCGAGCGAACCAGCTTGATCGCCGAAGCCCGCCCAACCTGCCGCCCGGCAAGCGACACATTGGTGAACCCGCATGTTTTGAGAAGCCCCGCCGCATTCTCGGCCGCCGCCCCCGAAACCAGCAACGGAACATCCAGCGCCGCAGGCCTCACGGGCGCCAGTATCGCCACATCCACATAATGTTTTCCTGCGGAAACGCAGACCGCTTCCGCCGCTGCTTTCGTGGCCGGAGCCACCGAATTCATATCGCAGAAGATCGCATCCTCGCGGAGGAACGGCGCAGAATCGGTTGTCACCTGAAGAGCAGCATCCGCCGTAACCAGCGAAAGCGCCAAGGGCGCGTCGGCTAGCGTCTCGCCCAGTGTTGCACATGCGGATACGCCCGCCTTTCGCATGACCCCCCGGCGCTCTGGTGCGATATCATAGGCCCGCGCCTGCGCGCGCCACCCCGCCGCTTCGGCAAAAGTCGATCCGGCCTCTCCGAAGCCGACCAGGGCAATTGGCATATCCAACATGGGTCATCCCTGCCGCCAATCAGGCCCGGCTGGCCAATCGAATGACTGCCATGGATATAAGTTTTTGCGAATTATTCTGAGGCGAACCCTTTCAGTTCGGCAACGCATGCCGCTTGGGTTGCGGTCGGGCGCCAGCCCGATCGGGTGATAATGCCAATCGTCCGGGAGACGGGAACGGGCGGTGCACACCACCCTAGCAGGCCTCCTTCGATCTCCACCCGGAGCTGATCGGTGGACAGCAAGGTCAGGGCATCGCTCGATAGCAGCAGTTCGCGAATCGTCAGGACGGATCCGCATTCGATGGCGACATGGGGCGGCTCGACATCGAGGCTGCGCAGCATCGCTTCCCAATAGGTGCGCAGCGGCGTCGAGCGACCGGGCAGAATCCATGGGTATTCGAGAAGAGTGCCGGGGTTTGGCGGCCCCGGCTTCTCCAGCAAGGGGTGATCGGCGCGCATGATGATGGCCGGGCGATCTTCGAAAACGGGTTCCTGGACCAGATCGGCCGCGTCGCTATCTGCGCGCAGCGCGCCGAGCATCATATCGACTTCTCCATCTCTCAATGGACCGCTGAGTTCCGCATAGCTGCCTTCGATAATTGCAATATCGACGCCGGGATGTTCCCGACCGAACCGCGCGATCGCCGCTGGCAGCCAGCGGGCTCGCGAAAGGGGCATCGCGCCAATGGCGATCTGCCCTTCGGCTTCTCCTTTCCACTGAGCCACCTCGGCAAGCCCGGCCCTGAGCTCCGCCTTTGCAAGGCCGAAACGGCGCGCAAGGCGCTGTCCGGCGGGGGTCAGCATGATGCCCCGGCCGCGCCTTTCCACAAGGCGATGACCGACGGCGTCCGAGAGACCGGATACCGCGCGGTGGAGAGAGGCGCTGGAAAGCCCCATATTCGAGGCAGCCATGGCATAGCTGCCGGCCCGGGCCAGTTCGAGAAACGCGCTGAACTGCGTTCCCGTGACCCGCGTGCTACCGATCTGGTCGATTACCTCTTCTGCCCGCCGCGCGAGAAGCAGCCCGGGCTCGGTCGCGATCATGCCGTCCGGCCTGCGTTCGAACAGGGCGCAGCCGAGATCGTCTTCGAGCCGCCTGATCGCCTGAGTAAGGGCCGGCTGTGTCAGGTTCACGGCCTTCGCAGCGCGAGTCAGGCTCCCATGGCGGACGGTTGCCGCCAGTGCCGCATAATGGCGCAGGTTGAAATGGCTGGTCACTGCCACCCACCATTAGCCTTTTATTATAACTCGAAACAACTTTGCATTTGCCCCGGCTCCGCAAATATCCTCAGTCTATTGCCTTTGCCATCGGAGCATGGGCATGAGCGGAATTGTCGTCCAGAATATCAAGCGTGTCGATCCGGCCCTGATAGACGGCCTGGCGCGATGCGGGGTCGCCACCGTCCATGAGGCGCAGGACCGAACCGGCCTTCTCGCCAGTCATATGCGCCCCATCTATCGCGGCGCGCGGATCGCCGGCAGCGCGGTGACGATCAGCGCTCCGCCCGGCGATAACTGGATGCTGCATGTCGCCATCGAACAGGTGCAGGATGGCGATATTCTGGTCCTCGCACCGACCAGCCCCTGCGAAGACGGCTATTTCGGCGACCTTCTGGCGACATCGGCCCGGGCCCGCGGATGCCGGGGGCTCGTCATCAATGCCGGCGTCCGCGATATTCGCGACCTGACGGAAATGCGGTTCCCGGTCTGGTCGAGGGCGGTTTTCGCACAGGGCACGGTCAAGAACACCCTGGGATCGGTGAATGTGCCGATCGTGTGCGCCGGGACCGCTGTCAATCCAGGCGATGTTGTCGTGGCGGACGATGACGGAATATGCATCGTCGGGCGGATGCGAGCCGCCGACGTGCTGGAACGGGCCCGGGCGCGGGAGGCCAATGAAGAGGAAAAGCGGCGGCGGCTGGCCGATGGCGAGCTCGGGCTCGACATGTATGCCATGCGGGGCAGGCTGGAACAGGCGGGCCTGAAATATGTCTGACCCGGCGCCTTCGAACCATGGCGTTCCCGTCATGTGGATGCGCGGAGGCACATCCAAAGGCGGATATTTTCTCGCGAAAGACCTGCCAGCCGATAATGCTGTGCGCGATTGCTTCCTGCTGCGCGCCATGGGCTCGCCCGACCCGCGCCAGATAGACGGGATGGGCGGCGGCGACACGCTGACCAGCAAAGTCGCCATTGTCCGCAAGTCGACGCGCCCTGGCATCAATGTCGACTATCTTTTCCTGCAGGTCTTCGTCGATCAGGCGCTGGTGAGCGACGCGCAGAATTGCGGCAATATTCTTGCCGGAGTCGGACATTTCGCGATCGAGCGCGGGCTTGTCGCGCCACAGGGCGACCGGACCCGTGTCACTATCCATATGGAAAATACCGGGCAGATAGCAATCGCGACCCTTCCCACGCCCGGAGGGAAACCGGCCTATGGAGGCGATGCGCAGATCGATGGCGTGCCCGGCACCGCCGCCCCCGTCGCGCTCGAGTTCCGCGATACAGCCGGGTCCAGCTGCGGCGCTCTGTTGCCCAGCGGAAAGGCGGTGGACGTCATCGAAGGCGTGGCCTGCACGCTGATCGACAATGGCATGCCATGCATCGTGATGCGCGCCCAGGATGTTGGCGCGACGGGATATGAAAGTCGCGACGCGCTCGACGCCGCAACCGATCTGAAAGCGCGCGTCGAAGCCATTCGGCGGGCCGCCGGCGCGCGTATGAACCTTGGCGGCGTTGCGGAAAAAACCGTCCCCAAGATGATGCTCATCGCCCCGCCGCGAATGGGCGGAGCGATCACCGTACGCAGCTTCATCCCCCACCGCGCACATGCCTCGATCGGGGTCTTCGGTGCGGTGAGCGTCGCCACGGCCTGCCTGACAGAAGGATCCCCGGCCGCCGCCATTGCCGAGATAGATGAAGGGCGAAAGCTGACCCTTTCGGTCGAGCATCCGACCGGCGAAATGAGTTGCATCATGGAGCGGGACGAAAGCGGTACCGTGATCGGCGCGGGCCTGTTGCGCACGGCGCGCAAACTTATGGACGGAACGATTTTCGCATGACCCGGCGCATTACAAGCTGGCACACCAGCCCTTCCAGACCGCGTTACGCACCGCCGCCCGGCGCGGTCGATGCGCATTGCCATGTGTTCGGGCCAAAAGCCCGGTTTCCGTTCAGCCCGAAGGCCAAATATCTGCCAGCAGATGCCGGCCCCGACGCGCTGCTTGCCTTGCGCGACTATCTGGGGTTTGAACGCAATGTGATCGTCCAGGCGAGCTGCCACGGAACAGACAATGCAGCGACCCTGAATGCCATTGCGCGCTCGAACGGCAAGGCAAGGGGAATCGCGGCCGTCGATCCGGCGATTGACGGGGCGGAACTGGACACCCTGCACGCTGGTGGGATTCGCGGCGTGCGCTTCAATTTCCTGAAGCGGCTTGTCGACGATGCGCCCAAGGATCGGTTTCTGGAGATCGCGAGACGCATCGCACCGCTCGGCTGGCACGTGGTTGTCTATTTCGAGGCGGATATACTGGCAGAGCTTCGGCCCTTTATCGACGCCCTTCCGGTTCCGGTCGTGATCGATCATATGGGGCGGCCGGATGTTTCGCAGGGCCCGAACAGCCCAGATATGCACGCCTTTCGCGCCCTGATGGAAAGCCGCGCGGATATTTGGACCAAAGTCAGCTGCCCCGACCGGCTCGATCCGGCTGGCCCGCCCTATGCCGATTTCGTGCGCGCCGTCAGGCCGCTGGTCGAAGACTATCCGGACCGGATACTCTGGGGGTCGGACTGGCCGCACCCCAATCAGCAGGCCGTGCTGCCCGACGATGGCACACTGGTCGATGTGATTCCGGAAATCGCGGTAACCGAGGCGCTGCGGAAGAAGCTGCTCGTCGATAACCCGATGCGACTATACTGGCCGGAATACTGACAGGCGGCACCCCTCGGCAACCCGCGGCACTGCCCGGAACATGGCTGGCGCTGCTGATCGCCACATGATCGGAATGGCAGGACAATTCTATTATTGAACGATAGCGTACATTTAATCGTTGCGGATTGAATCCGAACATGACAGAGACGAGATGCCATTCTCGAACTGATTGCGGACTGCCAGACTGTGACGAGACTTTCCCGGTTCCTGATACTGATGCCGCTCACCGCGGCGCTGGCGGGCTGCGCCGATTTTTCGCCGCCCCAGCAAATGCCGGCACCCGTATCCCGGCTGCCGGCCGATTTCGGCGAATCGCCAGCCGATGGGGCGCAGTCCTCCCTCAACTGGTGGCATGCGTTCAACGATCCCACGCTAAACCGCCTGGTCGAGGAAGCGCTTATTGCCAATCTCGACATTGCCGAAGCGGCTGCGCGGGTCGATGAGGCGCGTGCCCAGGCCCGGATCGCGGGTGCATCGCGCTTTCCCAGCGTCAACGGATCGGCCGGCGCGAATTATTCCGATTCGCCCCTGGCCGGCACCAGCTTCGGCAATTTCGGCGGCGGCGCCTCGCGGTTAACCAACGAAACCTATTCGACAGGCCTCAACTTTGCCTATGAGCTAGATTTCTGGGGGCGCATTCGCAACGATGCCCGCGCGGCGCGGGCCGACCTTTTCGCCGCAGAAGCCGATTTGCGCACCGCGCGGCTGGGCGCCCTGGCGAACACGATCTCGACCTATTTCGAGGTCGTCGACCTGCGCGCACAAATCGCCCTGTCCGTCGGCACGATCGATGTTCTGCAGGACCGGGTCGAGAATACCGAGCGCCGCTACGATCGCGGCCTCGCTTCCTCCTTCGAACTGTATCAGGTCCGCCAGGATTATCGCAACATTCAATCCGCCCTGCCCCAGCGTGAGAGCCAGCTGACGGCCGCCGAAGGAAGGCTGGCCGTGCTGCTCGGGCGTTATGCCGGAACGCTGCGCGAAGAAATGGGCGACCGGCTGGCTCCGCAGCTGGTGTTCGAGCCCATTCCCGCCGGCCTGCCCGCCCGGCTCCTCATCCAGCGGCCCGATGTTGCCGCCGCCGCCCAGCGTTTCGAGGCCGCGCGTTTCCGCGTCGGCGCGCGCCGGGCCGAACTGTTTCCCTCGCTCTCGCTGTCGAGCACGCTCGGCACCCAGAGCGGCGCGCCTTCCGGCATCTTCGACATATTGGACAATTGGGTCCTGAATCTCGGGGCGAGCCTCACCGCTCCGCTTTTCCAGGGCGGGCGGATCCGGGCGAATATCGATGTTGCCGAAGCCCGCTATGCCCAGCAGACGGCCAGCTATGCCCGGACGGTGCTCACCGCCTATCGCGAAGTGACGAGCGCGCTCGAAGATTACGAAGAACAAAGGCAGCGCTATACGCTGATTTTCGGCCAGCTGCAGGAAGCCCGGGCATCGGCCAATCTCCAGGCCGAGCGCTATCGCGCGGGCGTGTCGGCCTTTACCGATTATCTGGACGCGCTGCGCACACTCTATCAGGTCCAGTCGTCGCTTTCGGCCGCGGGGCGGGATGTCGCGCTGGCGCAGCTCGCCGTGCATCGCGGGCTCGGCGGCGGCTGGACGGAAGATGCGGCAGCGCCCGACGTACCGCTGGTGGACCGGCCTGTAGAAGATTCGTCCGATGGAGACTTTGATGGTTCCTGATACAAGAGCGGAGACAAGGGCGTGACCCGAAACAGACTTATCGCGATCGGCATCGTGCTTGGCGCGCTCCTGATCGCGGCGCTCCTCATATTGGCGCGCCCATCGCCCGACGAACGCCCGCCCGACCAGCGGGCCCAGCTGGTTCAGGTCGTACCCGCGGAGATTCGCAGCGGACGGCTGACCGTCAGCGGTGCCGGCACGGTGCGCGCCCATGAGGAACTGGTACTGGCGGCGGAAGTGCCCGGAAAGCTGGTTTATGTAAGCCCGAACCTGATTGAGGGTCGGGCCGTGAGCCGGGGCGAAGTCCTGTTCCGTATCGATCCAACCGACTATCGCAACCAGGTGGCAAGCGCGCGCGCTGATGTCGCGCAGCAGGGCGTTTCCGTCCTTCAGGCGCAGGAAGAGGCAACGCTTGCCCAACGCGAATATGAGCGATTCCAGCAGCGCGAAGCGCGGCGGGCGCCCAATCCTTTTGCCAGCGTCGATGCCGACGACTTTGCCGCGCAGATCCTGCCGCCCAGCCTGTTGGCCGCCGACTCTGCCCCGGCCCGCGCCGATGCGCCCTCCGCCGACGAAGCGAGCAGTCTCACATTGCGCGTCCCGCAATTGCAGGCCGCCCGGGCCGCCCTGCAACGCGCGCGCGCGCAGCTCGGCGATGCCCAGGTCGCGCTCGGCCGGACGACGGTTCGCGCACCCTTTTCCGGGCTTGTCCGCTCGGAAAGCGCGGCGCTCGGCAGCTATGTTTCGCCGGGCCAGTCGCTGGCTCAGATAGTGGCGAGCCAGACCTTTGATGTCATCGTGCCGCTCACCCAGCGAGAGGCCGCCCTCATTCCCGGACTGTGGGGACAGGGTGGAAGCCGGACCGAGGCGTCCGTCTACGCAGAATATGGCGGTCGCCGCTATCGCTGGCAGGCCTATGTCGATCGCGCCGATCCGGTGCTCAATCCCGAGACGCGCACCATCGACATATTTCTGCGGGTACCCAACCCCATGCAGCGCGGCCAGCTCGCGGCCCGGCAAACCGACGGCGAAGCGGGTGCGGACAGCCCCGACGGCACCCAGGGCCCGCCGCTCTTGGTCGGCAGCTTCGTACAGGCCGAAATCGATGGCCTAGCGCTGACCCAATATGCCGCCATTCCCGTCGCCGCCCTTCGCCCGGGAAACCAGGTCTGGCTGGCCCGTGACGGCAGGCTGCGGATCGTGACCGTGCAGGTAATCCAGCGCAGCGACAGCGAGATATTCGTGCGCGCAGAGCCTTTAGGGGCCGACCCGATGGTCATCGTCGGCGATATCGGCGTCGCGACGGACGGCATGCGTGTGCGCACGTCGGATGAGGATGAGGACGAGAGCCCCACGGCTGAAACGGACGCTGCCTCATGAGCGCCGACCCGCCTCCCGGATCCGGCCATTTCGACATCACGAAAGGCGGCGGCGCTGTAGGCTATATGGCGCGCAATGGCGTCGCGGCGAACCTGCTCGCCATCTTCCTGCTGATCGCGGGGATCATGGCCTATGGCGCCATCGTTCAGGAAGTTTTCCCGGAGAGCAGCCTCGATACGGTTTCGGTCAGTGTCGTCTATCCCGGCGCAACGCCCGAAGAGGTCGAGGAATCAGTTATCCAGAAGATCGAAGAGGCCGTGGAAGGCGTCGAAGGTGTGAAGGAAATCCGGTCGAATGCGACCGAAGGGGGAGGCTCGGTGTCGATCGAGCTTGAGCTCGGCACCGATATCGACCGGGCGCTCGACGATATCAAAAGCGAAGTCGACCAGATCCAGACCTTTCCGGCCGATGCCGAAGAACCCGATGTCCGGGAACTGACGACACGGCAAAGCGTGATGCAGATCGCGCTTTACGGCGATGTCAGCGAAGATGCGCTGAAACGGCTTGCCTATCAGCTGGAAGACCAGCTCTCCTCCCTCTCCGAAGTATCCTATGTCGAGACCAGCAGCGTGCGCGACTATGAGGTATCGATAGAAGTTCCGCAGGATACACTGCGCGCCTATGGCCTGTCGCTCACCGATATCAGCCGGGCTGTGGCGGCGGACAGTCTCGATAGTCCGGCCGGCTCGATCGATACCGATTCCGAAGAAGTCCGCATCCGTACTATCGGCCAGAATTACGGCCAGCACGATTTCGAGGAAATCGTCCTGATCAGCCGGCAAGACGGCACCAATATCCGCCTTGGCGATGTCGCAACGGTAGTAGATGCATTTGAAGACAATGATCTGAGTGCCTTCTACAACGGGACGCCAGTCGCCTTTGTCGAGGTCTTCAGGACCAGCGACGAACGCGTACTCGACATTGCCGAACAGGTAGAGCGCTATCTTGCGGACGAATTCGCGCCAACGCTTCCGGAAAACATCTCCTACGCGATCTGGAACGACGATTCCGAAGTGTTCGAAGACCGGCTCAGTCTGCTCCTGAAAAATGCGGCGATCGGCCTGACCCTGGTCCTTATCGCCCTGACCCTGTTCCTCAACATTCGCCTAGCCATGTGGGTCGCGTTCGGGATTGCGATCACATTTGTCGGCGCAATGGCCGTACTCAATACCGTCGGCTCCAGCATCAACATGTTCTCGCTGTTCGGGTTCATCCTGGCCCTGGGCCTGGTGGTCGACGATGCAATCGTTGTCGGCGAAAATATCTACGCCGAACGGGAGCGGGGAAGACGAGGCCTGTCCGCCGCGATTATCGGCGCGAGACGCGTCACCGTTCCAGTGATTTTTGCCGTATTGACGACGGTCGCCGCTTTCTCCCCGCTGTTCGCGATCGGCGGCGTTTTCGGCAAACTGCTTTTCGATATCCCGCTCGTTATCGTAATCGTTCTGGCGCTTTCCCTGATCGAGAGCCTGCTTGTCCTTCCCAACCATCTGAGCCATTTGCCGCCGCCTGGCCATGAAGCACAGTCGCGCCTGGCCAAGTTTTTCGATCGCGTACAGAAAGCCGTCGACGCGCGTTTCCAGCAATTCGTCAACGGACCGCTGGACAAGGCGCTGCGCTTTGCGGTCGATGCCCCGGCGATCATCCTTGCCGGGGCGCTTGCCCTGGTCATCATCTTCATGTCGCTCGTTCCGGCCGGCATATTGAAAGTGCAGTTCTTTCCGGATGTCGAAGGCGATATCGTGAGGGCTGTGCTGGAAATGCCAGCGGGTACGCCTGTCGAACGCACGGAAGAGATTGCCCGTTTCCTCGAGGCACGTGGCCGCGAAACCATGGCCGAGATCGAAGCCGGACGCCCCGAAGACGCACCCGATCTCGTTCGCGGCATCTACACAACCATCGGACAAACCACAGCCGGCGGCGGCCCCGACGGCAGCAGGACGACCACCGGTGCCAACCGCGCGGCCGTGCAGTTCAGCCTGTTGCCGGGCGATGAGCGCGATATTTCCGCCGCAACATTCGAAGATGCGTGGCGCGACGCCGTTGGGCCCATGCCGGAGGCGCGATCGCTGGTCTTCGCCTCCGACCTGTTTTCCGCCGGGGCACCGGTGAGCGTCGAGCTCTCGCATCCCGATACCGCAACCTTGACCCGGATATCCGAGCAGCTGATGCGCGACCTCGCCCGCTTCGAGGGCGTGTTCGATATCGAAACCGATCAGGATGCCGGGCTGCAGGAGATCCAGCTTCGCCTGAAACCCGCCGCGCGCACATTGGGCGTAACGCTTCAGGATGTGGCCGGTCAGGTTCGCGCCGCCTTTTTCGGCGACGAAGCCGTGCGCGTGCAACGCGGGCGCGAAGATGTGCGCGTCTATATCCGTTTGCCCGAGGAAGAGCGCAATTCCATCGTCGATGTAGAAGGGTTTCAGGTGCGCGTTCCGGGAGGTCAGGTGGCGCTGAGCGAAATTGCCGATGTGTCGTTCGGGGAATCGCCGTCCATCATCCGGCGGCAGGATGGCAGGCGCGTCGTGACCGTCAGCGCCAATGTCGACACGACCGTGGTGACGGGTCAGGAAATATCCCGCCAGCTCGAGGAAGAAGTGCTCCCGGTGCTCCAGCGCGATCATCCACAATTGCTCTTCTCGTTCGGCGGGGAACAGGCCGAACAACAGGATTCCTTCGGCGATCTCGGCATGGCATTCATGGCCGCAATCCTGATGATCTACATCCTGCTCGCGGTGCCGTTTCGATCCTATGTCCAGCCGCTCATCATCATCGCGGCCATCCCTTTCGGCATAATTGGCGCGCTGATGGGGCACCTCATCCTCGGCCTGTCGGTCGGCATTTTGAGCATGTTCGGCATTATCGGCCTGTCGGGCGTGATCGTGAACGGGTCGCTGATCCTGATCGACTTCATCAACGAACGATTGCGCGAAGGCGACGATATCAAGACGGCGATCATCACCAGCGCCAAATCGCGTTTCCGCCCAATCGTCCTGACATCGGTCACGACGTTTCTCGGTGTCGCTCCGATCACCTTTGAAACGAGCCTGCAGGCGCAATTCCTGATACCGATGTCGGCCAGTCTCGGCTTTGGCGTCCTTTTCGGAACGGTGCTTCTGATGCTGCTGATCCCGGCGCTCGCGATGCTCCAGTATCGGGCCAATCAGCGGTTCAAAAGATATTTTTCGAAGGACAGCCCGGCCGAAGCCGCCCCGGCCGATTGATCCGGCTGAGACCCACCCGTTTCGTTGCAGGACGAGGGATTGAAGAGCCTAGTTGGCGACGCCGTTTTGAGGATTTCCGCTGAGGGCGGCACTGGGGCGTGCAGCCACGCGCGCACGCCATGCATGGAGATTGGCGAGTTCCGCCGGAGCGCTCTGGCCGACCGTGCTGCCAAATTCGACAAAACAGAATAACAGGATATCGGCAAGCGTGAAACGATCGCCAACCAGATATTCCCTGCCCGCCAGCATCGCATCCGCCTGCTTCAGGCCATCCTGCGCATAGGCCTTGTTGCCATCGGCCGCTTCAGGGCAGCAGAAGAGACGGTCCTTGAACATCGGCAAGCCCTCGGCACTGCGGAAACCGTTCGTCAGCGGTACAACAATATTCTGATCGACAATTCGCGTAGTCTGACGGGTTGCAGCGCGTTCCTCCGGCGTGAACCCGAGCAGCGGACTGGCCGCATGTGTTTCGTCCAGATATTCGCAGATCGCCACGCTTTCCGAAATCTTCGTTCCATCATCGAGCACGAGCAGCGGCGTGCCGCCATGCGGATTCAGCGCGAGATAGTCTGGCTGGCGGTTTTCGCCGACCCGAATATCGAGAAACTGGCGTTCAATCTCCAGGCCCTTTTCAGCGATGAACATGGTGGCAACGCGCGGATTTGGTCCGATGGACTGGTAAAGTTTCACCTGTATTTTCTCCCGGAATAATGCGCTAATGATAAAGCGGATATGGCAAAGGATAGTCGTACCCAGAGGGCGTGAAAACCAAGAAGGGGGTGGGCGTGATCAAGAAAATCTTGCTGGGCATTCTGCTGGTTGTTGTAATCGGCGGCGGTGTCGCCTGGTTCAACCGGCAAGCGATCATCCTCTACTATGTGACGAATAGGGGGAAGACGGATGTTGCCCCCAATCGCCCGATTGAGTGGGCGAACGGCCCTGCCGAAGCCGATATGGCGCCTGCCGAACGACCGCCCAATATCGTCTTCATCCTGGCCGACGATCTTGGCATCAATGACATTTCCACCTTTGGCGGCGGCATCGCCGGAGGCAGCGTGCCAACACCGAATATCGACCGGCTTGCGGCCGAAGGCATGATCTTCAGCCAGGCCTATTCGGGCACTGCCACCTGCGCGCCGAGCCGCGCGATGCTGATGACCGGGCGCTATCCCACCCGCACCGGGTTCGAGTTTACACCGACGCCGGACGGCATGGGCCGCATCCTCAACATGGTCGCCGATCCGGAGAGCAGCGGCCTGCCGCCCCCAGATTGGGACCGCGCCCGGTCTGAAACTGCGCCGCCTTATGCCGAGCAGGGTTTGCCGGGTTCAGAAATCACGATTGCCGAAGTGCTTGGCGATGCCGGCTATCATACGGTTCATATCGGCAAATGGCATCTTGGCCGGGGCGATGAGTTCGGACCCAACGCGCAGGGTTTCGACGAAAGCCTGCTCATGGCAAGCGGGCTGTTCCTGCCCGAAGACCACCCCGATGTCGTCAATGCGCGGGTCGATTTCGACCCCGTCGACATCTTCCTCTGGGCGCGCATGCAGTTCGCCGCATCCTTCAACGGCAGCGACTGGTTCGAGCCGGGCGGCTACCTCACCGATTATTGGACGGACGAGGCGGTCAACGTCATCCGCGCCAATCGCAACCGCCCCTTCTTCCTCTATCTCGCGCATTGGGGCGTACACACGCCGCTTCAGGCGACCCGCGAGGACTATGAAGCGGTCGGTGATATCGAACCGCACCGCGAACGCGTCTATGCCGCCATGATCCGTGCGCTCGATCGCAGCGTAGGCACGGTCATGGACGAGCTGGAAGCCCAGGGCCTGGCCGACAATACGATTATCGTCTTTTCCAGCGACAATGGCGGTGCGGGCTATATCGGCCTGCCGGAAATCAACGCACCCTATCGCGGTTGGAAAGCCACATTTTTCGAAGGTGGCATTCGTGTGCCCATGTTCCTGCGCTGGCCGGCCCGCATCGCAGCGGGATCACGTAGCGAAAACCCCGTCGCCCATATCGATGTCATGCCGACGCTGGCCGCTGCCGCCGGGGCCAGCCTGCCGCAGGGAGTTGCAATTGACGGGGTGAACCTGCTCCCCGTCGCAGCCGGGGAAGGCGAGGTGAGCCGGGCCGACGATGCGATCTTCTGGCAGAGCGGCTATTACCGCGTCATCCGCCAGGGCGACTGGAAATTGCAGGTCAGCGAGCGTCCGGACCGCGCATGGCTCTACAATCTGGCCGAGGATCCGACCGAGCAGACCAATCTGGCCGAGCGGATGCCGCAGCGCGTTGCCGCGATGCGGGCCCTGCTCGACGCACACCGGGCCGGTGGCCGTGAACCGCTCTATCCCTATACTATTGAAGGCCCTGTCGCCGTCGACCGGTCGCTCGCTGAACGCGTCGAAGAGGGCGACGAGGTGATATTCTGGCCGATCTGACCCGTGGCGCACGCAGGTTAGGAGGACCGGTTACGGCTCGATCTGCGTAAGCGTACGCGCGAGCATGTCACCGGAGAGAGGTTTTTTAAGCACCTTGTCCCCACTGTCGATAAAGTCGATCTGGTCACGGTTATAGGCGGTGATGAATACGAACGGGATGCCCCGGCTGCGCAGCGTTTCCGCCACGGGTTGCGAAGTTTGTCCCGAGCCAAGATTGACATCGAGAAAGGCGATATCGATGTCCTGTTTTCTGGCGATGGCTTCTGCATCTTCTAGGTGAATGCTTGGGCCGACAATTTCAAAGCCCATATCTTCCAGAAGATCCACCATCTCGAACGCAACCATAATTTCGTCTTCGACGATGAACACGCGGCGCACTGAATCGGTCATCTCAATCCTGTTTTGCTTTGGCGAGCGGTGCGATCAGCTGCCAGGTCAAACCGGTCGCCGGATATTCGATTGTAACGGAGCCCTGAGTCTCCATCGCAAGGGCGCGCTTGATGATAAACGTCCCGAATCCCTTGCCTTCAGGTTCAACGGTTACCGGGCCACCATGTTCCATCCAGTCGATCTGTAGCATCGGGTTCGGCTCTTCCGTCACCGACCATATAAGTTCGACAGTGCCATCGTCCACGGACAAAGCCCCATATTTGAATGCGTTGGTAGACAATTCGTACAAAGCCATGGACAGTGCAAGCGCCTGTTTTTCCGGCAGTTCGATATCGGGGCCGGTTGACCGGACCCGACCTTCCTCCAATTGCTGCCCCAGGGTCTTGTGAACGATCCCCGCGATCGTTGAATTTTTCCATTGTCGTCCCACAAGCCCGGCATGGGCCGCCGCATAGGCATCGAGGCGCCGGTCGATGGTCTCGCGCAACCCTTCAGGTACGCCGTCCTTGCGCAACGACTGGCTTACGATCGACTTGACAACCGTGAACGCATTTTTGACCCGATGATCGAGTTCCCCAATCAGAATTTCCTGTTGCCGCTGCAGTTGCCGCTCTTTTTCGATATCGATCAGAGCAACCGCCGCCGCCAACATTTCACCGTCATTATCTCTGATCGGCCGGCCCACGATCTTCATCCAGAAACGCGCCCCGTCGCCACGCTGGTAGTGGACATCGAGCTCGGCATATTCCTCTCCGTTCCGGATCACCCGGGAGAGCGGGTATTCGTGACTTTCAACCTGCTTGCCATCGGGATGGAATGATACCCATTCGCCGTAGGAGTCCGTATCTTCGGACTTGAGAACCGGGTGGCCGACCAATTCTTCGACACGTGAATTGCCCAGAAAAATTTCGCCGCTGGGCGCTTCGGCCAGAACAATGCCCACGGGAACAGTTTCCAGCGCGGCGCTGAGGATTGACGATTGCCGGGCTTCGTTCTTCGCCTGCTCTTCATGGTGGGCGCTACTGGCGAGTGCATCTGTCAGCTGCTGCCGGAGTTCGGCATTCTCCGCCGTCAGTTTTTTGTTCAATGCTTCCACCGGACCCCTCCGCTACAGGCCGATCGGCCAACTGACCTTCTTGAAAGTCTTTCTTTGCCAACCTGTTATGGCCGACTAGAGCATGCGGCAAAGCGATTGTCGATTCCAGATGTGTCGGTCGAGTTGGCCCCAAAAACTTGCGACTAGTCTCCCAGGCTTGCTGAAAGCCTTTCAAAAGCCTCGGCAAATTCTTCCTTGAACTGCTGGACAACCTGGCCTGAAGATAGCGGCTGGTTCATCAGACCAACCCCCTGGCCAACCCAGTAGGTGGCCAAGTCTTTCGCACCCTGATGACCGCTTTGACTGAGCTTGTCGATCTGGCGCAATGCCGGTTCGCTGACCATCGATTGCAGCGGCATGGGAAGCGGTTCCGGCGCGTCTTCCCCTTCCCACGCATCGGTCCAGGGAGAGCGGAGCTGGCGGGATGGCTTGCCCGTGCGGGACCGAGACCGGACGGTATCGCGTGAGCTGGCGGCCAGCATCTTTTCTTTCACTACCGGATTCGTCTCCGCTTCCGCCGTGGTCAGCCAGACGGACCCGCACCACGCCCCGGCGGCGCCCATCGCTATGGCGGCAGCCATCTGCTCCCCCGTCGTGATGCCGCCGGCAGCCAATATCGGGGTATCGGCGCCAACCTCTTTCAACGCTCGGGCCACTTCGGGAATCAGAACCATCGTCGAGACATCGCCGCAATGCCCGCCCGCCTCGCCGCCAGCCACAACCAGAATGTCAACACCGGCATTGACCTGCGCGACGGCATGCTCTTTCGCACCGACCAGAGCTGCGACCGGCACGCCGTGCTGCTTGCCCAGGTCAAGCATCACCTGCGGCGGCACACCGAGCGCATTGGCAATCAGCTTGATCGGGTATTCGAAGGCCACCTCCAGGCTGCTCGCGGCGCCCTCTGCGCGCAGGTTCCTGGCAAAATTGCCGGATATGCCCCGCGTCCTGTCCAACTCATCGGTTGCAATGTCATGCTCGGCCAATATGCCCGAGGCGAAATCCTTATGTTCCTGCGGAATGGAATCGATGAGCCTGCCGGTATCGAGTTTCTCCCCCTTCCCGGCGAACTTGTTGGGAACGATCAAGTCGACGCCATAGGGTTTTCCATCCGCATGGGCGTCGATCCAGTCAAGCTCCTCGCGCAACCGTTCTGGTGACAGATTGACGGCGCCAAACACCCCCATGCCGCCGGCTTTCGAAACCGCAGCGACGACATCTCGGCAATGCGAAAAGGCAAGCAGCGGAAACTCGATATCCAGCATCGAACAGATTGGGGAATTCATCATGCAGATATCTCCTGTTTCGACCACCATATCCGAGCGCGACTACCGCGCAAGCCATCCGTGGTTTCTCTCTAAAAGAGCCGTTGAAACCGCGCCGGACTCGGCTAGGAAGTTCCGATGAGCAAGAAAGTTGATATCGCGATAGTCGGTGCGGGGCATGGCGGGGCGCAAGCCGCTATCATGCTGCGACAACAGAAATTCGAAGGATCGGTCGCCCTGATCGGCGACGAACCCGAATATCCCTACGAGCGCCCGCCGCTTTCGAAAGATTATTTTGCCGGGGAGAAACCGTTCGAACGGATCATGATCCGGCCAGAAAAATTCTGGGAAGAGCGCGATATCACGATGATGCTCGGCCGGCGCGTGATGAAGGTAGCCCCCGAGGCCCACCTGCTGACCTTCGAAGGCGGCGATACACTGGCTTACAGAACTTTGATCTGGGCAACCGGCGGCACGCCGCGCCGTCTATCCTGTCCGGGCAATGATCTGGCCGGAGTTCACGCAGTGCGGACGCGCGCGGATGTCGACGCGATGATGGCCAAGCTCGACACGATCGAACGCGTTGCGATTGTTGGTGGCGGGTATATCGGTCTGGAAGCCGCCGCGGTCCTCACCAAGCTGGGCAAGAAAGTGGCCCTGCTCGAAGCGCTGGACAGGGTGCTGGCGCGTGTCGCGGGCGAGGAACTCTCTCATTTCTACGAGGCCGAGCATCGCGCCCAGGGCGTCGACCTGAGAACCGGGGTCGACGTAACGCGCATCACGGGCGAAGATGGCCGGGCAACCGGCGTGGAACTGGCAGATGGCGAGATTGTCCCGGCCGACATGGTGATCGTCGGGATCGGCATCGTCGCCGCGGTTGAGCCGCTGCTCGAGGCGGGCGCAGAAGGCGGCAATGGAGTGGTCGTCGACGAATATTGCCGCACGACCCTGCCCGATATCTATGCGATCGGCGATTGCGCTGCCCATGCCAACAGCTTCGCGGATGGTGCGACGATCAGGCTGGAATCGGTCCAGAATGCCAACGACCAGGCGACGACGGCAACAAAAGCGATACTGGGCAATCCCGCTCCCTATGACGCCATTCCCTGGTTCTGGTCGAACCAGTATGATCTCAAGCTTCAAACGGTCGGGCTTTCGACTGGATATGATATGACCGTCATCCGCGGAAACCCTGCCGACCGCAGTTTCTCGATCACCTATCTCAGACAGGGACGGGTTATCGCCCTCGACTGCGTCAATGCGACCAAGGATTATGTGCAGGGGCGCAAACTCATCATCAACGGTATCAGTCCGGATATGCAAAAACTTGCCAACGCTGCGGTTCCGCTCAAGGAACTGCTCGCCTGATCGGCGCACAATATCAAAGGGAGCATGAAGTTGAGCACAACCAAAACCGGCCCGCTGGCCGGATGCAGGATTGTCGAGTTTGACGCGATCGGGCCAGTTCCGCTTGCCGGCATGATCCTTTCGGACCTCGGCGCAGATATTGTACGGATCGGCCGCCCGGGCAAGGCGGGTGTCGATGCGCCGGGCGACAAGATACTGTTGCGCGGGCGGAACAAGATTGCGCTCGACCTCAAGGATCCGGAACAGCGCGATCAGGCGATGGCGCTGGTCAGCAAGGCCGACGCCCTGCTCGAAGGTACGCGGCCGGGCGTGATGGAGCGGCTGGGGCTCGGCCCCGAAGACTGTTTTGCCCACAACCCCAAGCTTGCCTATGGCCGGATGACCGGCTGGGGCCAGGAAGGCCCGTTATCGCAAAGCGCAGGCCACGATCTCGACTATATCGCCATCACCGGTGCGCTTGGCGCGATGGGCCGCAAGGGCGAACCGCCTTCCCCGCCCCTCAACCTGGTTGGCGACTATGGCGGCGGCACGATGTTCCTTGCGCTGGGCATTGTCTCGGCGATCCTTTCGGCACGGACGACCGGCAAGGGTCAGGTGGTCGATGCCGCAATGACCGATGGTGCAGCTGTGCTCATGAGTATGTTCTACGCGTTTCACGATGTCGGGATGTGGAAGGCCGAACGCGAGGCCAATTTGCTCGATGGCGGGACGCCTTTCTACCGCTGTTACGAAACCGCAGATGGCGGCTATATGGCCGTCGGCGCGCTTGAGCCGCAATTTTTTGCCGTCCTGCTCGAGAAGCTGGAGATCGATGCGGCGGATTTCCCGCAATATGACCGCGCGCGCTGGGGCGATATGGTGACGGCTTTCGAAACCAGATTCGCATCGCGAACGCGCGATGAATGGGCCGCGCATTTCGAGGGCAGCGATGCCTGTGTGGCACCTGTCCTGTCCATTGCCGAAGCCCCCGCGCACCCGCACAATGTGGCGCGCCAGACCTTCGCCGAACGGGACGGCACGATGCACCCCATGCCCGCCCCGCGTTTTTCGGGAACGCCGGCAGCCATCGGCAACAGCAGCGACCTCGATATCGAGGAAGCGCTGGCGCTATGGGAGTAACCCCGGCCTAGCTTTCGCGTTTGAATGTCAGCCCGGCATTGGCCTGCAGCCGCTCGATCAGCGGCGCTGCCATAACCGCCCCCGGCGTCAATATTCCGCCCGGGGCATCTGGCACATCGCGCACAAGGCAAATTGCGCTTTCGGCGATCATCTTTGACGTCGAGCCGTAGCCGGGGTCCTTGTCGCCCGTGACACCCACCATGATGCGCGCGCCATCGTCGCCCTCGGCGACAAACATAATGTCGTAAAAACCCGCCTCGCGCTCTTCCTTGCTCGGGCCTTCGCCGGGTTTGGGGCCGTCCTCGCCGCCAAGGGACGTGTCCCCGGCCACCGCATTGGCCGCCGCTTCGCCGCCATCGCCCGGGCCCGTCAACACCATTTCGTCATAGACGAAATCCTCGCCATAGGGGTGGCCCAGCAGGAAATTGGTACGATGGACATTGCGCGTGTTGATCGCCGCCATGATGAACGGAGCCACCCAACTGTCGAGATCGGCTTCGAAATCCACCGCATTCCCGGCCGGCTGCTCAACCCCCGCGAAACCCGGCGCAAGCGAATAGGGATTCATCAGCAACTTGATGATCTCCGGATCCTTCGCGGCAGCCGCCATCGTCGCCTTGAGACTGGCCGCCGTGCCGCCCGAGAATGTCCCCTGCATGGCCCGGACACGGCCCTTGATCCGGTTCGATGGTGCGCCGAACGTTTCCTCGGCCGACTGCTGGGCAAACCAAACGCCAAGGTCGAAGGGGATGGAGTCGAAACCGCAGGAAAAAACGATCCGCGCGCCGCTTGCCTTCGCCTGATCGCCGTAACTATCAATCATCTGCCGCATCCAGGCGGGTTCGCCGCACAGATCGACATAATCGGTTCCGGCGGCCGCGCAGGCCGCCAGCAGGGATTCGCCGTAAAGCTGGTACGGGCCTACCGTCGTGGCAACGCATTTGGTGCGCGCGACCATCGCCGCTACCGAATCCTCATCGTCCGCATCGGCAACCACCAGCGGGGTATCGGCCTGCGCGCCGATTTCGTCGCGAACGGCGGCAAGCTTCTCGGCGCTGCGCCCGGCCATCGCCCAGCGCAAATCTCCGCTATAGTTTTTGGCCAGATATTCGGCGACGAGACGCCCGGTATAGCCCGTGGCTCCATAGACGATGACATCGAATTCGCGTGTGTCGGTCATGAGAAATCTCCCAGATCAGTTGGTCGCGGGCAGGCCGCAAAGGGGGTAATTGTTTCGACGCTATTGTTTCCGGCCGTACGGACGAAAAAGGGCGCCGCGTCAAACGCAGCGCCCCAATTCCGTCCAGTCTTTCGCTCTAGAAATTGAAGCCGGCGGCGATGCCGTAGCGACGCGGTTCCAGAGTGAAGATATTCGTGAACAGGCCCGAGGACGGGTCGGTCACATATTGGCCGGTGGTCGCATTGTTATCGAAGATGTTCTGCACGAACGCCCGGATATACCAGCGGTCATCGGCACCGTTCAGCCGAACCTGCGCGTTGGCGATGCCATAGGGTGCGATCCGGTCAATCGGGCTGTTGAAAACCCGTGAATACTGACCGCCGGTAAAGGCATAGTCACCGCGAAGCACCAGGTTCATCCCGTTGTTGAAGTCATGGGTGTATTGACCGCCGACCGACCATTTCCAGTTCGGTGCCTGCGGCAGGTTGTTGCCCGTGACGTCAACCTCTGCGCCTTCCGCTACCGAGAATGCGCCAAAGCTGTTCAGCAACGGTTGCAGGGCAGCCAGTGCGGGGTTGAACAGGCCAATGTTGCCAGCAGCCGCGGCCGACAAGGCCGAGCAGAAGGCATAGGCGCCGGTCGTGCTTGTACCGGGAACCGGCACCGGACCCGGAAGCCCCAGTGCGCCGTTGATCGTGCCGACGAACGAATTGGCTCCGACCGCATTGCCTGCAGTTTGCGGGATAACCGCACAGTTGGATGCGTTATCGAGGCTCTTGATGATAACTGTGTCGCTGCGGCCTCCCGAGGGATCACGCGTATCGATGACACTCAGGCTGCTGATGCTCGTTTCGAGAACACTGGCCGAGAAGTTGAACATCCAAGCAGGATCAGGCGAAACGATCGCCTCCAGCTCAAGCCCGTAAACTTCTGCATCGGTGTTGGTGTTGATCGATGTCCGGGCCAGAATCCGGCTCAGCTGCAATCCTCCATAATCATAGTAGAAGAGCGAGGCATTGAGCTGCACGGCGCCGCCGGCGAGCGTGTTCTTCGACCCGATTTCGAATGCGTTGATGATCTCGGGCTCGAACGTGTTCGGTACGCTCGGGAACTGGGTCGGATCCACAGGCGGGTTCAGACCGCCCGATTTATAGCCGCGCGACCAGGACGCATAGAGAAGATTGTCGGGCGACCATTGCCAATCGAGCACGATACGACCGGTTACCTCGTCAAAGGAGGCGGTTTCCTCGCGATAGATTTGCTGACCGGGTGTCGATGGATCGCCGTCGAACACCGTGCCGAGGAACGTGTTCACGTCCGCCGTTCCGACAGGAACCTGGGTCGACAGCAGGGCCGAACGCGCCCGGATGAATTTCGAGTCGTTCGAATAGCGGGCTCCGGCGGTCAGCCGCAGATTGTCCGTGATGTCGACATAGACTTCGCCGAACAGACCATAGGATTCCAGCGTGAAACGGTCCGTCTCACTGTTGAACATCGATGGTCCCTGATAGGTTGCCGGTATTGCGGCAACCGCAGCGGCAATCTGTGCCGGCGTGGCGCCGGCAGCGGTCAGCGCCGCTACAGTAGCCGCAGCCGTACCTGCACCGGTCGCTCCGCCAAGAACGCCGGCCGCATAATCAAGTCCGAATGCGTTGACGAAATAGTCGCCTCGCTGGGTGTGATCGAAATAGATGCCGCCAAGCAGGAAGTTGAAGGGCCCGTCGAAATCAGACGTCAGGATCGCTTCAATCGACCATTGCCGTGAATCGCTGGTCGAACGGTCGAACTCGGTGCTGTTATTGGCACAGCCGCCAACATCGCCGCCGAATACGCCAGCATAGCTGATTGTCGCGTCGGACACACAGGCAGTGCCGCCCGGACCGCCGGGGAACAGCGCATTGAAGGACGGTGCGAAGAATTGCGCCGTTCCTGGATTGGCCGCGAAACCGGCATAGGTGGCGATGGCCGTCCGGGCGGTTAAATCGAACGCGGGCGCCGCCGTCAGGTTATAATCGGAGCGCGAGTCAATCGATCGCTCCTGCCAACCGCCATTGATCGACAGAGCAACCGGGCCGAAATCATGCTCAAGGCGTGCCTGGACGTACCATTCGTCCGCGAAATAGGTCGGGGCGAAATCAATATTGACCGTGCGAACATCTTCAGGAACGACCACGCCGGAATAGGTGTCCGGCCCGAAAAGGCTGGTCAGCCCAAGCGGTGCAAAAGCCGGGGAAACGGCAATCGCGAGGAACTCCTGAGCGGCGAATATCGATGCCAGGGTGGCATTGCCATTGACCGGTTCGGCGCGCAGCGCATTTGGCGCACAACCGAGAACCCCGGTTGGGTCGCGTGCGCAAAGCTGCTTCTGGATGCGCGAACGATCATCATCTTCTTCGAAGAAGTAACCGGAAATATCAATCGTCGTGTCGGGACCGGGCTCAAGCCGCAAAGACCCGCGAATGCCATACATGTCGCGGCCGTCGATATCACTGCCGTCGAACAGGTTGGTCGTGTAACCGTCGCGGTTCAGATAGAAGCCCGCAACGCGGATACCGGCCCAATCGGAAAGCGGCACATTGACCATGCCTTCCGCGCGGATCGAATTGTAATTGCCATATTCGATTTCGCCGCTCGCCGCGAAATCGCTCAGATCGGGACGCGCGGTAATGGTGTTGAGGACGCCGCTGGTCGCGTTGCGCCCGAACAGGGTGCCCTGCGGTCCGCGCAGCACTTCGATCCGTTCGATGTCGAAATATTCGGTTTCGAACAGGTTGGTGGAAAGAACCGGCATACCGTTGATGTGGATGCCGAGCGCACTGTCGCACGAGAAGCCCACGCACAGATTGCCGACGCCGCGAATGGCGAGGCTCGAGCCAGTAAAGTTGCCCTTGGAGAAGGTCACATTGGGCAGGGTGAGCATCAGATCGCTGACATTTTCGATCTGCTGGCTTTCAAGCGCTTCAGCGTTGAAAGCCGACACCGCGATCGGCACTTCGTTCAGCGTCTGTGACTGACGTTGTGCGGTGACGATAATCGGCGCGTTGGACGTCCGGCCCGCACTTTGGGCGGTATCACCAGTTTGCCCGACGGCAGGCGTAACCAGCCCGGCCCCGAGTGCTGTAGCTATCAACAACTCAACTTTTTTCACGGCATTCTCTCCCCATTATTGAACCGGTTTTTCCGGCTTTTTTTCTCGGCAAGGCTTTGCGCCAATCCCGGTTATTCAATCAGAATGTCTGTGGGGAGACATACATCGGCGATGCTGAAATCGAACGCCAATGGCATCTTTCTTATTCCCGCAGGCACCTTCTCCGACTTATTATTTTCTTTTGAAGCTAAGCCTCGACAGAAATTGCGTCAACCGCAATTGACGTAAAGGGAACGCAAGAAGGGGTCGGTGTGCATCGTTGCAACAGTCGATTTTTGGGGAAATACAGGGTTTCCGTTACGTAATGCTGAGGTCAGGCCATTTCTGCCGCTATCTTTTCGGCGATCATGATAACCGGCGCATTGGTATTTCCGCCGATTAGCGTGGGCATGATCGAGGCATCCACGACCCGCAGACCTTCCATTCCCCGCATTTTCAGCGACCCGTCCAGCGGCGACTCGTCATCTGCACCCATCCGTACCGTGCCGACCGGGTGATAGATTGTTTCGGCGGACTCGCGGACATACCCGTCAATCTCCTCGTCGGTCATGACTCCCGGCCCCGGAACCAGTTCCGGTCCGCGAAGCGATGCCAGTGCCGCTTGCTCACAAATGGTCCGTATCATCTTTACCGACTCCCGCATGACGCGTTTGTCTTCCTCGCTGTCAAGATAATTGGGGTCGATCCGGGGAGTTGCGAAGGGGTCGGCGGAATGGATGCCGACTTCGCCGCGGCTTTCCGGCCTCAACTGGCAGGCATGGACGGTGAAGCCGTCCTTCTTCACTTCCTGGAACCCATGCTCGATCATGATCGCGTTCACGAGATGGAGCTGGATATCGGGACGGTCGAGCCCGTCCCGCGATTTGAGGAACGCACCGGTCTGGAGGAAATTGTCAGTGCCCGCGCCTTTCCGCCGCAACAGGAAATCGAGGCCCACAAACAGCTTCTTGAGGCCCGCCTGTTTAGAATGAGCGGAAAGCTTTTGTGTCATCTCGTGCGCGACCACGACATCGAGATGATCTTGCAGATTCTTCCCGACCTGCGGCGAAGCATGAGTGACCTCAATCCCGTGCTTCCTCAGTTCTTCCGGATCGCCGATACCGGATAACATCAGCAGTTGCGGCGATTGCACGGCCCCGGCACAGACGATCACCTCGCGCCGGGCCTTTATGGTTCGTTTCTCCTGCCCCTTACCGGCCACCGCCTCGACGCCGGTAGCGCGCCTGTTCTCGACAAGAATTTTCGTCACCAGGCCGGTCGAGAGAATGGCAAGATTGTCGCGCTTGCCGGCTATCGGGTGCAAATAGGCTCGTGCCGCGCTGAACCGCTCGCCATCGGCAATGGTGCGCTGATAGGGGCCGAGCCCTTCCTGCTGCTCACCGTTGAAATCGTCGGTTGTCGGATAGCCTGCTGCCGCTCCCGCCTCCACGAACTTGCCATATACCGCATCGCGCATTTCGCTATTGGTGACGCCGAGCGGCCCGTCGCGGCCATGATAGGCGTCGTCTCCCTCATCATAGCTTTCCGATTTCTTGAAATAGGGCAACACATCGTCATAGCCCCATCCGGTCAGGCCGGTCTGGCGCCACTGGTCATAGTCGCGCGCATGGCCGCGAATATAGATCATGCCGTTGATGCTGGACGAACCCCCCCACCCCTTGCCGCGCGGCCAGTAGAGCTTGCGATTGTCGAGATGCTTCTGTGGCTCGGTCCAGAAGAACCAGTTTTGCGGATTGGGTTCCTTGAGAAGCGCCCCGACACCGGCCGGCATCTTTACGAGCAGGCTCGTGTCTTCCTTGCCGGCCTCGATCAGGCAAACCGACACCGACGGATCCGCCGACAAGCGGTTCGCCATCACACAACCGGCGCTGCCCGCGCCTACGATAACATAATCGAATTCGTTGGTTTCAGTCGCCATGTCAGATACTCCGGCCGATAACTTCTTTCATGATCTCCGATGTGCCGCCATAGATGCGCTGGACCCGCGCATCCCGCCACAGCCGCGCAACCGGATATTCATTCATATAGCCCGCACCGCCATGCAGCTGCAGCGCGGCATCGCAGGCGCGCCATTGCAATTCGGTATGCCAGAGCTTCGCGGCCGACCCTTCATCGGCGGTCAGTTCGCCGCGCAAATGCCGAGACAAGGCCCAATCGATATGCGCCCAGCCGACCTGAAGCTGCGCCGCCAGATCGGCCAGTGTGAAGCGGGTATTCTGGAAATCGAAGATGCGCTGGCCGAACGCCTTGCGGTCCTTGGTGAAGCTTACCGCCTCGTCGAAGGCGCGCTGCGCGCCGGCTTGCGCACCGATCGCAATGCTGAGCCTTTCCTGGGGGAGCTGGTTCATCAGATAGATGAAGCCGCGCCCTTCTTCGCCGAGGCAATTGGTGATGGGAACGCGGACATCGTTGAAGAACAGTTCCGACGTATCAGCAGAATGCTGGCCGATCTTGTCGAGGTTCCTGCCCCGCGCAAAGCCTTCGCGATCCGCTTCGACCAGGATCAGCGATACACCCTTCGCGCCCTGAGTCGGGTCGGTCTTGGCCACGACGATGACGACATCGGCGTTCTGGCCATTGGTGATATAGGTTTTGGAGCCATTGATGACATAATGATCGCCATCCTTTTTGGCGGTCGTTTTAATGCCCTGCAGGTCCGAGCCCGTGCCCGGCTCGGTCATCGCAATAGCCGATATGGCTTCACCCGATACGAGCTTCGGAATCCAGTGCTTCTTTTGCTCCTCCGAACCATAGGCCAGGAAATAGTCGGCCGTGATATCCGACTGCAGCGTGATCCCGGCCGACGATCCGGCATAGGCCAGCTCTTCGTCGATCACCCCGTTGAAACCGAAATCGAGGCCGAGGCCGCCATATTCCTCGGGCATGGTCGGGCACAGCAGCCCGGCTTCACCGCAGGCTGTCCAGAAATGTCGGTCGACAATCTCTTCCTTTTCCCAGCGGTCGAGATGGGGATGCAACTCCTTATCGAAGAATTTGCGGACCTGATCGCGGAAAAGCTCGTGATTCTCGTCATAGACGGAGCGGTTGGCTGTTTGGAGCATTGTAATTTCCTTTCGTCCCGACGGCACTCCGCGCGAGAATCCATCCTTGTCGATCTTGCCAGTCGCGTTCCGTGATATGCAGGTTGACGCGAACGTCAACCTTATTGCACAAGGGTCGGCGAATGCGGGCCCCCCCGACTCACGAAAAACGAGGAGAATAAAGATGGCAGCTGCCTATATAGTTGATGCAGTGCGAACAGCCGGCGGACGCCGCGGCGGCAAGCTGGCCGGTGTGCATCCGGTCGATCTCGGTGCAGCAGTTTTCGACGCGATCGCCGATCGCAACGATTTCGATCCCGCAGCGATCGAAGATGTCATTACCGGCTGCGTAATCCAGGGCGGCGAACAGGCGATGGATGTCGGCCGTAACGCCGTGCTCGCCTCCAATCTTCCCGACTCGATCCCCTCGGTTTCGATCGACCGGCAGTGCGGATCATCCCAGCAGGCCATGCAGTTCGCGGCGCAGGGGGTAATGAGCGGCACCCAAGACATGGTTCTGGCCAGCGGTATCGAGAGCATGACGCGCGTGCCGATGGGCTCGACCGCCACGCTCTACATGAAAGAGGGCATGGGCAATTATAAAAGCCCGCGGCTGGAAGAAAAATATCCGAAGATGATGTTCAGCCAGTTCATGGGCGCCGAGATGATCGCCAAGAAGCACGGTTTCACCAAGGAACAGCTCGACCAGTTCTCACTCGAGTCTCACCAGAAGGGCGCCCGCGCTACCGAAGCCGGCGCGTTCGACAACGAGATCGTCCCGATCGAGGTGGAAACGCCCGAAGGCATGGTATCCCACAAGACGGACGAAGGCATTCGCGGCGATGCGACGCTCGAGGGCATCCAGTCGGTCAAGCTGATCCAGGAAGGGGGCGTTATAACCGCCGCCAATGCCAGCCAGATCTGCGACGGGGCATCCGCCGTACTGATCGTGAGCGAACAGGCATTGAAGGATCATGGCCTCACGCCGCGCGCGCGCATCCACAATGTTACCGTAACAGCCGGCGATCCGGTCATCATGCTCGAAGAACCGCTGTTCGCCACTGACCGGGCCCTACAACGCGCCGGGCTCAGTATCGGCGATATCGATCTTTACGAGGTCAACGAGGCCTTCGCCCCGGTGCCGCTCGCCTGGCTCAAACATACCGGCGCGGAAGCGGACAAGCTCAACGTTCATGGCGGCGCAATTGCGCTAGGCCATCCGCTCGGCGCTTCGGGCACAAAATTGATGGCAACCCTGCTCAACGCCCTTGAACAGCGTGCAGGCAAATATGGTCTTCAGACGATGTGCGAAGGCGGCGGCCAGGCCAATGTCACGATCATCGAGCGGATGGCCTAGTCCATTCGAGCAGGTATAGTTTCCGTTCGGGCTGAGCGTGTCGAGGCCCTGCCTTTTCTTTCCCGGCAAAGAAAGAGAAGGCCGATTCTTCGACAGGCCCGGGGCCAACGGCTTCAATTGAAAGGAAATACATAATGGAACTCAATGAAAACATCTCCGCCGTTGTCACCGGCGGCGCATCCGGACTCGGCGCGGCAACGGCCCGCCTGCTTGCATCCAAAGGCGTGAAAGTCGCACTGTTCGACCTGCAGGAAGAAAAGGGCACCGCCGTCGCTGCAGAAATCGGCGGCACCTTTTGCGAAGTGAATGTTACGGACGACGCCAGCGTCGATGCCGGCTTCGCCAAGGCCCGCGAAGCCCATGGCCAGGAACGCATCCTCGTCAATTGTGCGGGCACGGGCGCGGCGATGAAAACCGCCAGCCGCTCCAAGGAAGACGGCTCGATCAAACATTATCCGGCCGACGCCTTTAACTGGCTTATCCAGATCAACCTGGTCGGCACCTTCCGCTGCATCGCCAAATCGGCGGCCGGCATGATGACGCTCGACCCGCTGACCGAAGGCGGCGATCGCGGCGCCATCGTCAACACCGCTTCGGTTGCCGCCGAAGACGGCCAGATGGGCCAGGTCGCCTATTCGGCCTCCAAGGCCGGTGTCGTCGGTATGACGCTGCCGATCGCGCGCGACCTTATGAGCGAGAATATCCGGATCAACACGATCCTGCCCGGCATTTTCGATACGCCGCTGCTGATGGGCGCGCCGCAGAAAGTTCGCGATGCGCTTGCCGCTTCCGTGCCCTTCCCCAAGCGCCTCGGCCAGCCGGAAGAATATGCTCATCTGGCGCTGGCAATGATCGAAAACGGCTATTTCAATGCCGAAGACGTCCGCCTCGACGGCGCGATTCGCATGGCCCCTCGTTAAATCTCGGGCGGCCGCATGAATCCGGGATAGACCGGACTGTCTTTTCGAGACGGCGAGCCCTTCCTCCGCAAGGAGGGAGGGCTTTTGCTATCCGGCCTTCGCGTCTTTCCAATATTCGTCGCGCAACAGGCGCTTGTAGAGCTTGCCTGTCGGGTGCCGTGGCAGTTCCTCGAGAAAATCGACCTGGCGGGGAACTTTCACACCCGACAGATGATGCCGCATCCAGGCGATCAGTTCCTCGCCGAATTCCGGCGTGGCGTCCGCCATGTCCAGCGGCTGGACAATCGCGACCACACGCTCGCCAAAATCCTCGTCGGGCGCGCCGATCACGGCCGCATCGGCAATCCTGTCATGGGTGATCAGCAGGTTTTCGATCTCCTGCGGATAGACGTTCACACCGCCAGTGATGATCATGAAGCTCTTACGGTCGGTAAGATAGAGGAACCCGTCCTCATCGACCCAGCCGACATCGCCAAGCGTTGTCCAGCCATGTTTGTTGGTCGCGTCGGACGTCTTCTCGGGATCGTTATGATAGGTGAAGGGGGAGCCGCCCTCGAAATAGACCGTGCCCTCCGTCCGCGGTGGAACTTCATCGCCATTCTCGTCACAGATGCGGACAATGCCTAGCAGGGCCGTGCCGACCGATCCCTTATGGGTCAGCCAGTTCTCCGAATCGATAGCGGTGAAGCCGTTGCCCTCGCTGCCGGCATAATATTCCCGGAGCACCGGCCCCCACCATTCGATCATCTTTTCCTTGATCGGAATGGGGCACGGTGCCGCGGCATGTACCGCGCTTTTCAACGATGAAACGTCATACCGCAGCCGGACCTCATCGGGCAACTTGAGCATCCGAACAAAGTGTGTCGGCACCCATTGGCTGACATCCACCTTATATTTCTCGATCAGCGCCAGCGCATTTTCCGGATCGAATTTTTCCATCACGACCACGGTCCCACCAAGCTTGTGCACGGTGAGGCTCCATCGGAGCGGGGCAGCATGGTACAAGGGCGCGGGCGAAAGATAGACGCTGTCGCCGCTGAATCCGAACACCCCGGTTGCCAGCATGACCAGCGCATTTGATTCCGCGATCCCGGGATTTTCCGGAAGCGGTATCCGCACGCCCTTGGGCTGGCCGGTCGTCCCCGAACTGTAGAGCATGTCGACGCCCGCCCGTTCATCGGCGACCGGCGTATCGGGCAATCCCTCTAGCGCCTTATCGAGATTGCGATACCCGGCATGTTCGCTCCCCACGATGAAGCGCTCGAGTGGCGGACCGAAATCGGCCAGCTGGTCCAGCGCCTTGCCGATATAATCCGATGTAAACAGAGCCTTGGCACCGCTATCCTCAAGGATATAGGCGATCTCGGGAGCCGTCAGCCGGCAGGAGATGGCGATATAGATTTGGCCGGCCCGCTGTGCCGCCCAGACAAGATCGAAAAACCGCGCCCGATTGTCCATGCAGATTGCAATCGGATCTCCATGGCCGAGGCCGAGCTGGCGGAACAGATGGGCTATCCGGTTCGAATTCTTGTCGAGCTGGTCATAGCTCACCGTCTCTCCGCTCGCCGCCATGATGATTGCGGGTTTGTCAGGGTTATCTTGCGCATGAACGCTAGGGTGCATCGGGGCCTCTCCATATTCTCGTTTCTTACAGGTTTACGCGAACGGAAAGCGGAAAGCGAGAGGGCCTTTTACGAAGACTTCGCCCTAGAAAAACGCAAAACGCAGACCCGCCCAAAAGGTCTGCGGCATCGCCCGCTCGATCAGACCGGCACCGGATATTCCGGCTTCGACGCGCGTATTGAAAATATTCTCGGCGCGAATCTCCGCCTTTAGCGGTCCGTAAAGAGGAATCAGGGCCCGAGCGCCCACAGTCAGCGCGTCGTTCAATTGTCGCTGGTTGAGATCGTCTTCGAAACGGCCGCCGATATATCGCACGGTGACGGCCGCCTCGCCGCCCAGATCGCGCGCATAGGCAAGCGTCGCCGCGCCATTGTGCCGCGCGACCTGAACCGGCCGCAGCCCGTCCAGCGCGGCTGCGGCGCCCGAAGATTCCACTTCGGCATCCGTATAGGCATAGGAAAGCGCGATGCTCCATTCGGCGAATTGTGCCCGGGCGTCGAGTTCGATGCCGGCCGCCTCGATCGCATCGAGATTCTGCCTTTGCCTGGCGAGACCGCCACCGGGCACGAAACCGATACCCGGGAAAAAGCCCGGGCCCTGCCCCACGGTCACATTGGCGATCGCATCCTCGAGCCGGTTGTAGAATATCGTCCCGCTTAGATTGAGAATCGAAGCCGGCGAATATTCGACGCCTATTTCGACGCCATCCAGGCTTTCGGGACGCAGCATGGCATTCGCCCCTGTGACATCGCTGCCCACGCGGAACGGGCGAAACAGTTCGTTCAGCGTCGGCAACCGCCAGCCGGTATAGCCTGCCGCCCTGATCGTCAGGGGATTGGCCGGCTGCCAGGCCAGTCCGGCGCGGCCGGTAAACCGCCAGTCGCTGCGATCCGGATACAAGGTCTGGTCATTGAGCGGCCCGCCCAGATCGCCCTGCCGGAAAAACCCGTTTTCGATCCACCAGCGATCGACCCGGGCGCTTCCGGTCAGCGTCAGGCCGGGCGCGGCGCGCGCCGTCAGCTCGGCGAATCCGCCGGCCGTGCGCGTCACGCCGCCAGCTTCCCGTTCCCGGGTCGGTGCGCCAGCGACAAAGAAGAAACGTTCTTTGGTTCGACCTTCGGTTTCACGATAGTCGCCGCCAAGCCGCACTTCGACCGCATCGCCCGGCAGGGCGGGGCGTATTTCAAAACGCCCGCCATAGCCCGTGGAAGGAACGCTATACTGGTCCAGCACCTGCGTCGCCGTGGTCCGCGCGGCATCGACGCGCGCAAAACTGTTCCGGAAACCCCGATCCTGATAGTAGAACAACGCTTCCCATTGCCAGGCGCCCCGCCCGACGAGCCTAACGCTACCATCGATACCGCGCGTCCGGTTGCCGCTGAACGGTATGCCGCGACTACGTTCATCGTGAAAAAAGCGGCCGCCGACCTGTATTTCGCTGCTGCCGATAGGAGCCGCCAATCGCACGGCCCCGCCATATTGCTCGTAACCGGCGGGCTCATCCACTGAGCCGCGTTGCGATCGGATAACCGGAATGAAGCCGTCGCCGCTCGCATAATGGCCCGACACATCGAGCAGCGCGTTCTCGCCCGGGGGCAGCATGACCCCGAATCCCATCTCGGTCGCATCGCGGCTGCCATAAGCGATACTGGCACGGGCCGGCTGAAAATTCTCCGTCGACAGGCTTTCCAGCTCAATCGTGCCCGCCAGGGCGCCGGGCCCGAAGGCCCCGCTACCTCCGCCCCGCGTTACGCGAACCCGGCCCAGATTCCGGGCATCATAGCCCGGCCAGCTGATCCAGCCGCCAAAAGGGTCACTTTGCGGAATCCCGTCCAGGATCAGCAGGGCCCGGCTCGAAGCATTGCCGCCCAGTCCGCGAAGTGTAGCGCCCTGACTGGTTGGATTGGCCGATCGCGAGTCCGACACGCGGAAGAGCTGGAACCCGGCGACGCGGCCAAGGATATTCTCCAGCCGCCCGCTCGGATCGCGGGCAATGTCCTCGGCGCCCAAATCAACGATATTATAGGCGACTTCGCCAACCGGATCTTCAAGGCCGCTTGCGGTTACGACAATAGGCGCGCCCTGGGCCAGAGCCGGAGTAGCCGTCGCGGAAAGGAGCAGGACAGTAAGTATTCGCATGAAGTTACTCAAACACAGAAAGGGGACCGGACGCACTAGTCAATATGGTCGGGATGCGCCGCCTGAAAGGCCGCCAGTCTATTCGCTCGCGCATCATAGTCCAGCAATGTGGGAAAATCGTCGAGAGAAATATCGAAGCGGCGGGCATTATAGATTTGCGGCACGAGGCAGAGATCGGCGAGACCCGGCAGGTTTCCGGACAGAAATTCCTTTCCATGGCGGGCTGCAAGCTGCTCGAGCGCTACGAACCCTTCTCGCACCCAATGGGCATACCACCGCGCGCGCGTTTCCTTGTCGTGGCCAAGATTGTCGGTCAGATAATGGAGAACGCGCAAATTGTTGAGCGGGTGAATGTCGCTCGCAACGACCTGCGCCATTGAACGAACATGCGCCGCTGCAACAGGATTGGCGGGCACCAGGGGCGGTTCGGGACGGGTGCGATCGAGATAGTCTATGATACTGAGGGACTGGGTGAGCTGCGCTCCGTCCACTTCCAGCATCGGGACCAAGCCCTGGGGATTGCGCGCGCGATACTCATCGCTCTTCTGGCCATTTTCGAGCAGATTCACGGCGACCCGCTCATAATCGAGCTCTTTGAGATTGAGCGCAATCCGGACGCGGTAGCTCGCCGAAGACCGGAAATAGTCGTAAAGACGGATCATGGATTATCCCTCCACTGTTTTGGACGCTTGCAGCTTTTCGCGAATCTCCTCGCCATGCTCATCGACCCGCGGCGCCGGGCCAATCTCCGGATCAGGCCGCGCGGAAAACCGCACAGGCGGCTGCATTTCGAAATAGCCGCCTTCGCTGGGATGTTCCTTACGCTTGAAGAAACCCACAGCCTGTAGATGGGGGTCTTCCATGATTGTGAGAATATCCCGGGCCGGCATGAACGGAATATTGGCTTCGGTAAACAATGCCGCCCATTCCGCATTCGTTTTCGCCGGTGCCAGCGCGTCGATCCGTTCGAACATTTTTCCCTGATTGCGGAAACGCGTGACCGGCGTATCCAGACCCTCGCGTTCGAGAAAACCCGGATCGCCCATGATTTCGAACGTCTTCTGCCAATTCGCATCGACATAGGGAACGATGCTCATATGCCCGTCCTTGGTCGGCGACGGTTGGCGGTCGGGATCGATCTGACGCTTGTACAGGATGGATTCCTGCGGCGGATCGAATGTCGCACCGAACAGGTGCTCTTCAAGCAGGAAGCCGGTAAAGGCTTCAAACATCGGGACTTCGACAAACTGGCCCCCACCGGTGCGCAATTTATGAATGATCGCCGCCATCGTTGCATAGGCACCATGGAGCCCAGCCACCTTGTCAACGATCGCCGAAGGCACATAGCGGGGTTTCGGATTGCCATCGGCAAGCGGCATCAACGATGTCAGCCCGCTGGCAGCCTGCACGACATCGTCATAGCATTGGAGCGGTTCATAGGGCCCGCCCGATCCGAAGCCCGTACAATGGACATAGATAATATCCGGCTTCAGCTCTTTTACTGCGTCAAAGCCAAAACCAAGGCGTTCGATACCAGCCTTGCGGACATTGTGAATGAACACATCGGCGGTCTCGATAAGATCGCGCAACACTTCGGCATCCTCGTCTTTCCGGACATCCAGGGTTATCGCGCGTTTCCCGCGATTGAGTGTCATATGGCAGGCACCCATGCCCCTGGTATTCACCGGTTTGCCTGCGCCCCGAAAAAAATCCCCCTGCGGAGATTCGATCTTGATCACGTCTGCGCCGCAATCCGCCAAAATCTGGGTTGCGTAGGGCCCGAAAATCACACTCGTCATATCGACGACGCGGATACCCTCAAGCAGCTTCGGGGTGTTCATATGCGTCTCCTTTTTGGGAAGTGCATATCTGAGCCGAAAACAATCCGCTATGGGCAAAATCGCTCCAATGGCGTTGCCGCGCCATCGATGGTCGTTTCACGCAACAAACAATGGCAGGGTCGATTATAAATTCAATTCTTAAGAATAACTCAACTAATAATTAACCAAAATTTAACTAAACACTCCCTTTGACAATATTTTTTATGAAAGTTCGGAACTTTACGACTTCCCGATGGTTGTAGTTCTTGCATATTAAAGGAGGAGAGTGTAATGTTGAACGAAACCGGCTTCACCGAGTTCACGACCATTTCACTTTCCGAGACGCCACCCAAATCGCCGGATCGCAGGGAGGGGCAGCGCTATATGAGCGTCCTCCAGGCGGGCAAGATCATCACCGACACGATCCAGGAACTGTGCCTCATCCGGAACATCTCCTCCAAGGGGATCATGGCGGAGATATTTGCTCCGCTCGAAGCCGATGTGCCGGTTGAAATAGAGTTCAAGGCCGGAGCAAGCGTTTGTGGCATGGTCCGCTGGGTAAAGGATGGCCGCGCAGGCATCGAATTTGACGAAGCGATCGACGTGCACGCCGTATTGGCTCCGAATGGCGGGCGCATGACACCCCGTTCGCCCAGACTCAGCATAGACAGTATGGCGCGCGTGGTGGCCGGGGATGTCCGCGAAAGACTGCAGATCTTCGACATTTCCCAAGGCGGCGTGAAAGTCGATGCCGGCATGACACTCGAACCCGGTCTCGATGTGGTTGTCGAGATTGAAGGCCTGCCGGTCCGGGCAAGCGTCGTCCGCTGGGTCAGCGGTGACCATGCCGGCATATCGTTCAATCGCGTGATGGCGCTCGACCAGGTTGCCTATTGGGCGGCACAGCAGGGCCTCCATGCCGGTGATCTGGGCGCGGTCAGCAAAAAACGCGCTATAAGCGGCTAATCTGGAATTCGATTACGAGGCGACTGCTTCTCCCGCATAATCCGGCAACATCGCATCCCCGTCACCGGGGTGCCATTGGTTCAGCCTTACCATCGCCGCGGCAAACAGCGCCGATTCCAGATGCCGCGCAAGCCATGCCTGCAGGTTCGGTACCGCCTGTCCATCGAACCATTGACGGTCCGTCGCGGCGAATTGTCGCACAAAGGGAAAAAGCGCGATGTCGGCCAGAGCGCGCTCGTCCGCGAACAAATTTTGCCGGCCCGCCAGGCGCCGGTCTAGGCTGGCCAATATCATCATTCCCGCATCGCGATGCTCGATCGGATCGCAATCATGGCGAGACGCATATTTGTAGCGATCGAGATGATATTTGAACGGCCCGTCATTCTCCGCAATCAACGCTTCCGTGTCTTCCGCGCCCTTGCCCAGCCAACCTTCGGGATCATGCTTAGCGAGCGCCCAGCGCATGATATCAAGGCTCTGATCGATCACCCCTCCCTCTGGCAGCACCAGTACCGGAACGGTCGCTTTGGGCGAGGCTTCGATCATCGCCTCGGGCTTGTCGCGCAACAGGACTTCGCGAACCGTGCAGCGTTGGCCGCTCACCAGCAGGGCCATGCGCGTACGCATCGCATAGGGGCAGCGGCGAAAGCTGTAGAGAATCGGCAGATCAGCCATCGCCAGACGGCTCTGCACCGATATGAGTCTCGCCCCGCGCCGCGGCCAAAGTCGCCTGACGCTGGCGTTCGGCATAACCACGCCTTTGCGCCTCGGTACGCGTTCCGTGGCAGGCCGGGCAGCCGACCCCCTCCTCATAGAGCGGAGATGCCCGATCGGCTTTGCTGACAGGCATCCGGCACGCTCGGCACAGTGCATGGCTGCCACGCTCCAGTCCATGAGTTACGGTCACCCGCTCATCGAAGACAAAACACTCGCCATTCCACCGGCTGTCTTCGGGATCGATATTTTCCAGATATTTGAGGATCCCGCCCTTGAGGTGATACACCTCATCCAATCCTTCGGACTTAAGCAGGGCCGTTGCCTTTTCGCAGCGTATACCGCCCGTGCAGAACATCGCGATGCGCGGCTGTTCCCGGCCCTCCAAGAGCTTTTCGCGATTGTCGCGAAACCATCCCGGGAAATCTCGAAAACTTGGTGTTTGGGGATCGATGGCGTTTTCGAACGTCCCAGCGGCCACCTCATATGCGTTGCGCGTATCGATCAGGACCGTATCGGGATCGGCGATCAGCGCGTTCCAATCTTCCGGCGATACATAGGCCCCCACGCCGCGCACCGGATCGATATCGGGCTCCCCCATCGTCACGATTTCGCGCTTGATCCGCACCTTCATGCGGTAGAAGGGCATTTCGGCGGCCTCCGAATATTTCACTTCGATCGCCGCGCACCGGGGCAACGTCCGGATATAGGCAAGCACCGCTTCAATCCCGGCAGGCGCTCCTGCGATGGTGCCGTTGATCCCCTCCGGGGCGAGCAGGATCGTACCCCTGATCCCGGCCTCGTTGCACCTGGCTTGCAGGTCGACCTGCAAGGCGGCGCAATCCTCGAAAGGTGCAAATTGATACAGCGCGGCAACGCGAAGGGTGGTGTCCGTATCGGTCATCGGATCATCAACAGCGGGATTGTACCGCAGACGCAAGAGTTTTTGACCGGGAAACGATTCTCAAAGCACCGTCGCATGGTCAGGCCTCGGATATCGCCTTAGGAGGTGGCCAGCATCCCGTTCACTTCATCCTTAAGCTCCAGCCGCCGCTTCCTGAGATCGATGGTGCGCTCATCCGTCGCAGCTTCCACACCGCTTTCGATCCGGTGAATTTCGCGATTGATCTGATGATATTCCTCGGCGAGCTTCGCGAAATGGCCGTTTTCCATTTTCAAGTCGTGAAGCTTCTCGATCTGGTCCGGAAATTCTTCGGCCAGTTCATGGGGAACATGCGACATAGAGGGATTCTCCTGCTGGTTTCGGGCAAGTGCCCTGTGATTCGACTACCTCGATAGTGCAGCGCGCCGACCCAAATATTGATTTCGCGCAAATCGCCGCGCGAACGATTGGCGCGCCTACCTAAAGCGGCTCCATCAGGTAGCAGAGGCAATCCTGCCTAATGATGTCCAGATCATGGGTGATCATTGCGGGGATTGCCGAACGCGCGAGCCGGATATCTTCCCCGGCATGGGCGAAGAATTCCGAGGTCAGGTCATGGTCATGCTCGTCGATCACCCGGAGCGGGTTTCGGGACAATGCCGTTGTCGCCCATTTCGTGCCGGGATCCAGTTCCGAAAAGTTCAGCGCCTCCAGATCGGGCCGGAGGTTGAGCGCAGCCCCGTGTTCGCCAAAAGCAAAATCGCATGCCGGATCGACCAGTACCGAACCGAGCGTGCGATAGAGACGCACAGCGCCGGGCGGAGGAGCCGTTTCTGGGAAACTCTCAAGATGCAGCACCCGCTCAACCAGATCGAGAGCGCGCGCAATGCCCGCCCGGTCTCCGCTCTGGCCGCATTCCACCGTCACCGAGGGACAGAACTGGGAAAAGGCGATGGATTGGGTTGTGCTGGGGTTGCGGTAATAAACACCCAGACTGGCGAACATGGCAGCCAGATGAAGGTCGGCCGGCCGCCTTACATTCACGCAGCCATAATGCGGGTTGTTGCCGCTGTTATTGTGAATATCGATACTGGCGAAAGGGCATTGCGTCCGCGCCTCCTCCACGACCTCCTGCACCAGGTGGTGACAGGCGGTATCGCCCGCTGCCCAGATCCGATTGAAATCCGGCTGGTCGGGAAGGTGGCGGACGCCGGACGCCGTTGCCCGGACATTGCCGACAAAAATCGTCAGGCTCCTGGGCAGCGGCCGGTGCCGGTATTTTTCGGCCAGCGCGCGCAACACGAAAAAGCTGGTCGTCTCATTCCCGTGCAGCAGGGTCGTAAGCCAGAGCGGCGGGCCTCGCTCCCCTGCCAGAGTGATCAGCGCCGGATTGGGAAAAATGCTCAATATGTCCGTCGGCTTCGCGCCGATCAGGCCCGCGGGCAGGCAGTCCAACCGATCGAGCGTGTACGGCGCCGGCGAGGCCATCATATCGTCCATTTGTGCACCGGCTCACCCTGCGCCTGCAATTCGACGTAACGCTCGGTCAGAGCCTGGAAGTTCCGGCCCTTTTCCCGGTAGTAACGCCGCTGCCACTCCGCCCCCGTCCGGCCCGACTTGATCCTTTCATGCAGCACACCATCGAAATAGTGATCGAGGCTGTCCAGATTGAGCCCCTCCGCAGCCAGCGCCGTTTTGGCGGACGGCAAGAGTTTTTCCAGAAGCAGGGCTTGCATATCGATGGTCTTTCCCGACCAGTCGACCCGCGCGGCCAGCCCCTCCCTGGCACAGGCATAGAAATTCGCGCGCGCGGTCTCGAACGGCATTTGTGATTCAGCTGGCGTCGACGAGCGGGCCAGCGCGAGTGCGAGCCCGTAATAAAGTGCCAGATTGGCGACCATATCGGTGACGGTGGGGCCGGACGGCATCACTCTCTGTTCGACGCGCAAATGGGGTTCGCCGCTGTCCTCGAATCCGATAATCGGCCGGTTCCAGCGCCAGATCGTGCCATTTTGCAGGCGCAGGTGCGGCAGCGTCTCCACCGCCTCCACATGCGTGGGCAGCAAGATCGGATAACTTAGATTTTCGAGGAACAATTCGAGCAGGGAATGCCGGACATATCCGGTTCCCAGCGTAACACGCAGGACATCGCGGCCCGCCAGATCGGGAAAGCCGTGAATTTTCGTCGATTGCTCAAAAGCGGGAATGCGCGTCTCCGACCAGAGCGAATGGCCATAGAGAAAGGGCGAATTGGCGCTCGCAGCAACAAGCGGTGCCGACGCGATGACCGATGCATTGTAGAATCGCGCGGCATCGTCCTGATTGACCTTCAGATGGGCCTGGAGGGAAGTGCAGGCTGCTTCGAGCATGATATGGTCGCACCGATAATCGAGCTGGTCTTCGCCATCGATGCAGATATGCAGCGGTTCCGATTGCCGGGCGCCGATAAGCGCCTTGTTGAGCGCCTTGTACCTGTTGGTGCTGGACATCCAGGCTGGCTGCAGCATTTCGTCGCGCACGGTTGGGAGTATTCCCGTGGCCAGGGGTCGCAAACTCAGCGTTTCGCCGGCGCGAACGCAGCGTTCCCAAAGGGCGGAAACGTCGCTCGACATCCGGTCGAGACAATCGCCGCGCAATGGCCCCGGATCTGCATTGAGTTCGAAATTGAACTTGGAGAGCTCCGGGACAATCCGCGCATCATTTGCAGTGGCGATAAATTCTTCGGCCTGGGGCGTTGGCAGGCAATTCCCGTCGACGAGCCAGGCCTCAATCTCCAGACCCGTTGTGAAGGTGTCGGATGCATCGAACCGGCGCTCGTCGAACCATCGTTTGAGCGTCTTCGTCTCATCACGTAGACGGGCACGGAAAGCCTCGAAATCGGACCGATCGAATTCGGATTGCCCGATATCCTCGCCCATGCCGTTCCCCCATCCTGCAGGCCTGTCGACCGGCCCATCCAGTCTAATCGCCTTCGCGTTCGACCGTATGGAGATTAGCATTGGAGAGGCCCAGCGGTTTGATCCGTATCAAACGCAAAAAAGCCCCGCCGATCAAAGCGAGGCCTGGTTAGGCAGATCCGTTGGAAATGTTGGTTGCGGGGGTTGGATTTGAACCAACGACCTTCAGGTTATGAGCCTGACGAGCTACCGGGCTGCTCCACCCCGCGCCAACTTGGGCCGGTGAGGCCGAAAGCCTTTGATCATCGTAAATGGGTTATCCCTGACCTTTTTCCTACGCCAGCTTCAAAGCCTGGCGGCGACCTACTCTTCCGCGTCTTAAGACGAAGTACCATCGGCGCAATCAGGTTTCACGGCCGAGTTCGGGATGGGATCGGGTGGGTCACTGACGCCATAGCCACCAAGCTATGGAGCTGGCGTAGAAAAGGGAAAGAAATCGATACCCGTCATGGGCTGCGACTAAGATTATCCATACAATCGCGGACAATGCACGGCACTGTCGTTGATGGTGGGACTCTCGAAGTGTAATAAGAGCTATTAGTACCGGTCAGCTTCACGCATTACTGCGCTTCCACATCCGGCCTATCAACGTGGTGGTCTTCCACGGCTCGATGATATCTTATCTTGAGGGAGGCTTCCCGCTTAGATGCTTTCAGCGGTTATCCCGTCCATGCATAGCTACCCTGCTGCACCGCTGGCGCGATGACAGGTCCACCAGAGGCATGTTCACCCCGGTCCTCTCGTACTAGGGGCAACTCCTCTCAAATATCGACGCCCACGGCAGATAGGGACCAAACTGTCTCGCGACGTTCTGAACCCAGCTCACGTACCACTTTAATTGGCGAACAGCCAAACCCTTGGGACCTGCTCCAGCCCCAGGATGTGATGAGCCGACATCGAGGTGCCAAACAACCCCGTCGATATGAGCTCTTGGGGGTTATCAGCCTGTTATCCCCGGCGTACCTTTTATCCGTTGAGCGATGGCCCTTCCACGAGGGACCACCGGATCACTATGACCGACTTTCGTCTCTGCTCGACCTGTCGGTCTCGCAGTCAGGCAGGCTTATGCCATTGCACTCTCGCAGACGGTTTCCAACCGTCCTGAGCCTACCATCGCGCGCCTCCGTTACTCTTTAGGAGGCGACCGCCCCAGTCAAACTACCCGCCACAGAGGGTCCCTGAACCGGTTTCACGGTTCTAGGTTAGACATCAAAAAACAATAGGGTGGTATTTCACAGGTTGGCTCCACTCGGACTGGCGCCCAAGTTTCAAAGCCTCCCACCTATTCTACACAATTCTTTTCTAATGCCACTCTGAAGCTGCAGTAAAGGTGCACGGGGTCTTTCCGTCTAACCGCGGGTACTCCGCATCTTCACGGAGAATTCAATTTCGCTGAGTTGGTGTTGGAGACAGTGGGGAAGTCGTTACGCCATTCGTGCAGGTCGGAACTTACCCGACAAGGAATTTCGCTACCTTAGGACCGTTATAGTTACGGCCGCCGTTCACCGGGGCTTCAATTCGGAGCTTGCACTCCTCCTTTTAACCTTCCGGCACCGGGCAGGCGTCAGACCCTATACGTCGTCTTGAAGCCGACTTAGCAGAGCCCTGTGTTTTTGATAAACAGTCGCTACCCCCCAGCTTGTGCCCCCTGCAAAAAGTTGCCTTCATGCAGGGCCTCCTTCTCCCGAAGTTACGGAGGCAATTTGCCGAGTTCCTTCAACACCATTCTCTCAAGCGCCTTGGTATACTCTACCTGCCCACCTGTGTCGGTTTCGGGTACGGTCTATATGGTGGGGCTATTTCCTGGAACTGCTTCGCAGCCTGTTCAATCCAATAAGAACAAACAACTTACGCAATCCGTCACATCCCACCAGGCCCACGAATATTAACGTGGTTCCCATCGACTACCCCCTTCGGGCTCGTCTTAGGGGCCGGCTTACCCTGCTCAGATTAGCTTTAAGCAGGAACCCTTGGGCTTTCGGCGAGAGGGCATCTCACCCTCTTTATCGCTACTCATGTCAGCATTCGCACTTCCGATACGTCCACGGTCCATTACCAGACCGCTTCAACCGCCTACGGAACGCTCCGCTACCGCATGATCCGAAGATCACACCCTAAGCTTCGGTACATATCTTTAGCCCCGTTACATCTTCGCCGCAGGAACCCTTATTTAGACCAGTGAGCTGTTACGCTTTCTTTAAAGGATGGCTGCTTCTAAGCCAACCTCCTGGTTGTTTTGGGATTCCCACATGCTTTCACACTTAGATATGATTTGGGGACCTTAGCTGTAGGTTAGGGCTGTTTCCCTTTCGACGACGGACCTTAGCACCCGCCGTCTGTCTCCCGGATAGTATTCTTGGGTATTCGGAGTTTGGTTAGGTTTGGTAGGTCTCGCGACCCCCTAGCCCATCCAGTGCTCTACCCCCCAAGATATTCATCCGAGGCACTACCTAAATAGTTTTCGCGGAGAACCAGCTATTTCCCGGCTTGATTGGCCTTTCACCCCTAAACACAGCTCATCCGATAATTTTTCAACATTATACGGTTCGGTCCTCCAGTGCATGTTACTGCACCTTCAACCTGGCCATGCCTAGATCGCCGGGGTTCGGGTCTAATGCATCGAACTCAGTCGCGCTATTCACACTCGCTTTCGCTTCGCCTCCGCCTAACGGCTTAAGCTTGCTCGATACATTAAGTCACTGACCCATTATACAAAAGGTACGCTGTCACCCCCAAAGGGGCTCCAACTGAATTGTAA
>NZ_QRDP01000004.1:1730956-2318456 GCF_003385775.1 Parasphingopyxis lamellibrachiae | reverse complement strand
TAGCTAATCTTACGCGGGCTCATCCTTAGGCGATAAATCTTTGGACCGGAGTCATTATGCGGTATTAGCAGTCATTTCTAACTGTTATTCCGCACCTAAGGGTAGATTCCCACGCGTTACGCACCCGTGCGCCACTAAGTCCGAAGACTTCGTTCGACTTGCATGTGTTAGGCCTGCCGCCAGCGTTCGTTCTGAGCCAGGATCAAACTCTCAAGTTGATGACCGATCAAGGACGCCACGTGCTAAAAGCCGCGCACATCCAGGATCGTCTCTAGGAGCCGTTCCTGCACAAATATATTCTATTACGTAATGGATACGTGATAGGACATGTAAGACACCCATCGAACAAGTTCGATGAGATCCAAACAGGAACGACAAATTTGACCGGTGATCGGAGCCTTGAGGTCTCCGGACCGGGCGCCGCCGCCCACATGTCCCTTCATTCTAACTAACAATGTCAAAGAGCCGACAATTCCTAGCCCCTACCGAAGCAGAGGGAGACGGGGTTACCGTTCTAAGAAATGTTCCCAGTGGGGCGCGGGGCAGTGCCCGTTACCGCGTCGGGAAGCAGCCATATATGCGGGTCGCAGGATTCGGTCAACACCCTCTTTGCAATTTTATTTCAATTATTTCTGCGGTGCAGCGAATGGCTTGGTTTACAGCTCGTACACCTTAGCGCGCTATGCACGGACGACACGCGATTGGCGAAGGATGCTGCGGCTTGAGTATAACGGAACCCGAAACCAGCCCGGATTCGTTGCGAGACCGTGTCCGCAGCGCAGTTTTCTGGCGTTCTGGCAGCCAGATCGTTGCGCAGATCATTACCTGGTCGTCGACCTTTCTGGTCATTCGGTTGCTGAATCCCGAGGATTACGGCCTTGCCGCCATGGCCGCGCTGGTGGTTTCGTTGCTCAGTCTGCTTGAAGGTTATGGTTTTGCCAGCTCCCTGATTCAGCGCGAATCGTTTGAAAAAAAACAGGTGCGACAGGTTTTCGGCCTGCTGATTCTCATCAATTCCGCACTGGCCACGGCCCAATTTTTCGTCGCACCCTTCGCCGCGGCCTATTTTCGACAGCCTTTGCTGGTCGATATCCTGAGGGTGCAGGCTCTGCTCTTCTTTACCACGCCCTTTCTCGCCCTGCCCTTCGCCTTGCTGAGTCGCCAACTTGAATATCGCAAGATGGCGATCGCGAATCTGCTCGGATCCCTTGCAGGTGCGGGGACCGCGCTGGCCCTGGCGCTGACGGGATTCGGCGTCTGGACATTGGTCTATGCGCCGATCGTCATGTTCACGGTGCGCGCTGCCGGCATGACCATCGCCGCCCGCTCCTTCTACTGGCCCAGTTTTTCCTTTCGCGGCGCCGGCGCGATGATCGGCTTTGGCGGAGCGCTGACCGTGACCCAGTTTTTCTGGTTCCTGCAAAGCCAGTCCGACGTCTTCATCGCGGGCCGCCTCTACGATGCGCACGATATCGGCCTTTATACGACGGCGTTGTTTCTCACCCAGATGCTGGTCTCGAAATTCGTTCCGCCGCTGAACGATGTCGCCTTTTCGGCCTATTCGCAGATGCACCGGGAGCAAAAGCCGATCGGTCCGGCCTTCGCCAATTCGGCCCGTTTGGTTCTTACCGCCGTGCTGCCTTTCTATTTCGGCCTGGCGATTACTGCCGAACCGCTGGTCGAATCGATTCTTGGCCAGCAGTGGCAGGCGACCATTCCGCTGGTCTCTCTGCTCGCCTTCGCCATGCCGTTCATGACCCTGCAAATCCTGTTTGCACCGGCCACTAATGCCCTCGGCCGGCCCGGCATCGCCCTCAGGGTCAATATTGCCGGCGCGCTGATCATGGCGACGGGCTTTTTTATCGGCGCACGGTACGGCGTGATCGGCCTGGCGCGGACATGGCTGGTCGGCATGCCTTTGCTGACCGCGGTTACGATGCTGATGTCGATGCCGGCCATCGGCATTTCACTCGGCCAGCTCGCACGCGCCATTGCGCCGGGTCTATCGGCCTCGCTCGCGATGGCCATTATCGTCGTCGCAATAGATTCGGTGCTGCCCCCGCTGGCGCCCTTTGCAAGGCTTGCCGTGCTCGCGGGAACCGGCGTCGCCAGTTACGCCGCTCTCCTGATGCTGTTTGCGCGCGATCTTGTCAGCGACATGTGGCTGCTCATCGTCAAGCGTCAGGCCGCAACTGCCTGATCGACAACCGGTCAAACCGACTGAATATAATCCCGCATCGCCTGCGCATCCTGCTCGATCCGGTCCATCCTGTATTTCACAAGATCGCCAATCGAGATAAAACCGACAAGAACGCCATTGTCGATAACCGGCAAATGGCGGATGCGGCGCCGGGTCATAAGGCCCAGCGCAGCGAGAATACTGAAATTGGGATCGACCGTGATAGCCGGCGAGGTCATTACTTCCGACACCGGCTTTTCCAGGCCGGCCGATCCTTCGGCTGCAACGCAATGAACGAGATCCCGTTCGGACATGATACCGACGACCTCAGTGCCGTCGACGATCGGCACGGCGCCGATTCGCTTCGCGGCAAACAGTTTCACCACGTCGGAGACTGACATGCCCGGCGTGCCGGTGATCGTATCATGGTCTCGGCTTTCCAGAATGATGCTGACTGTCATAGCGTCTCTCCCAATCGCCAAATTCCACACCGCAATGATGCGCCTTTTCGCCGATAAAGGGAAGACAGGCGTGGATCGGCCAACTTCTGCTTGATGACTAGCGCCGCAATCGTCAAAGGAATTGCATGACCGAAAACAGACCATCACTGGACGATCCCGACTATGCCCGGTTCGCATGGGCCCGCTATCGCCGGACAATGAAATGGATGATGGTTCCGTCGATCGGCGCAGCGCTCGCGGCTCTAATATGGATGCATCTTTATGGGGGCGGGCTGACCATCGCGGTCGCGCTGGCCACCGCATTCGGCGTCGGGCTGACGGTCCTGATGGCCGCCGCCCTTATGGGGCTTGTATTCCTGAGCTCAGGTTCGGGCCATGACGACGATGTCGATGCGCAGAGCCAGGCAAGCCTGCGCCAGCCCCGAAAAAGGAATTAGGCGGAAAACGAAAGCCTAAGCTTCCGCAGCCGTTCCCTTATCGTCGTCATCCTTGTCCGCTTTGCGCGTACGGGTTCGCTTTGCGGGCTTTTTCTCGGCCGAACCGTTCACGGCCTCGCCGCCATCGGCAGACGCCGAAACCGAGAAAGCGGCTGGCAGGCGATCGGCTTCGATCTTCTGCTCTTCGCCGTCCGGCGTCGCGCCTTCGGATTCGCGATTTTGGGGTTCGCGCTTCTTCCGCGGCGTACGTTTTTTCGGTTCTTCCTCAACCTTGCCGGCTTCCGGAGAAGCCTCGCGATCGGATTTGTCCCGATCCTGCGTGTCGCCGGATCGCTGGGAGGCCTTATTTTCTTCGCGCTCGCGCTTCTGCTCTTCCTTGCGCAAATTTGTCTCGGCCTGAACCCGGAAATAATGGTCCGCGAACTGCAGATAATATTCGTTCATCACCCGGTCGCCCTGCTGATGAGCATCGCGCGCCATGGACTTGTATTTCTCGCACAGCTGATTGGCGTTCCCGCGCGCGCGATTGTCCAGCCTGTTTCCGTCGTTCGGCCCGCGATTATTTGGACGGCCACCACGGCTGCGGCGACGACCCGAATTGCGATTATTCATCAAGATACAAAATCCTCAGTCCATTGTTTCCGGAAAAAGCGCGCCCCCGCGCGCAGCTTGATCAGCCGGGCCAATCCCGGTCGCTCGGATACATTTTCTCCGCAAGGACCGGCCAAACCGGTCCTAAAGCCAGAACCACCGGACATCAGCGGTATGACGATGGAGATCATGGGGTGAAGGTTTCAACGATGTTTGCTGTCAGAACCTTCGTTCCACTTACGCCCATATCCGCACCATTTTGCCAATTGCAAGCGAAAATATAACAGGCCGCCGACTCTAGCTGTGGATAAGCAGACAGCGTTCCAATCCGGCCAGGTCGCGGGAAATGGCCGAAAACAGGCCCTGCCGCTCGCAAAGCTCTGCCACGGACGACGCTTGTCCGACGCCAAGTTCGACACATGCAATACCGCCATCGGAGAGCAATTCGGGCAATTGCGGAATGATATAGCGATAGTCCGCCATCCCGTCGTCATCCGCAAACAGCGCTTCGCCGGGCTCGAAATCGGCGACATCGGGCATCAGGGACGCTGCCGGATCGACATAGGGCGGATTGCACAGAATGAGATCGTAGCGCTCCGTTTCCGCATCTCCCCAATGACCTTTACGGAACCGGGCGCGCTCTGTCAGGCCGAGCCGAGCCGCATTTTCCCGGGCGTAAGCCAGAGCCGTATCCGACTGGTCGATGCCCATACCGGTTGCCGAGGGCCATTCGCCCAGCGCGGCCAGCAGCAGGGCGCCGGACCCCGTGCCCAGATCGAGAATCGTCGAAGGCGGCCGCCCCGCCAGTTCGCGAACTGCTGTTTCGAGCAGCGTCTCGCTGTCGGGCCGGGGAATGAGCACGCCGGGCCCGACGGCAAAATCGAGGCTCCAGAATTCGCGGCTTCCGGTAATGTAGGCCAGCGGCTCGTGCGCCGCGCGGCGTTCGACAAGGGCCTCGAAACCGGAAGGCGTTTCCGCGTCGAGGCCACCCAACACCACCGCTTCGCGGCTTTCGCCCAGAATATGGGCCATCAACAATTCGGCATCGAGCCGGGGCGATTCGCTGGTTTTCGCGAGCGTTTCGGTTGCCGCGCGCAGGGCGTCGCGCACCTTCATCCGCTCAATCCTCGTCGATATGGGCGAGCCGCTCGGCCTCGTCCTCGGCAATCAGCGCCCCGATCAACTCGCCCAGCTGCCCTTCCAGTATCTGCGGCAGCTGATGCAGGGTCAGGTTGATGCGGTGATCGGTCACCCGGCCTTGCGGAAAATTATAGGTGCGAATGCGCTCGGACCGGTCACCCGAGCCGACCATGGATTTGCGCGCACCGGCATATTCGGCCTCGGCAATGGCGCGCTCATGCTCGTAAAGCCGCGCCCGCAGCACCTTCATGCCCTTTGCCTTGTTCTTGTGCTGCGATTTTTCATCCTGCTGCGAGACGACGATACCGGTCGGAATATGGGTGATCCGTACAGCGCTGTCCGTCGTGTTGACCGACTGGCCGCCGGGGCCCGACGCCCGGAACACATCGATACGCAAATCCGCCTCGTCGATCTTGATGTCGACCTCTTCCGGCTCCGGCAGCACAGCCACCGTCGCCGCCGATGTGTGGATACGTCCGCCGCTTTCGGTGACCGGGACGCGCTGGACCCGGTGCACGCCGCTTTCGAATTTCAGCTTGGCGAACACGCCCTTGCCCGTCACATTGGCGACGACTTCCTTATAGCCCCCGACATCGGCGGCGCTGGCGGAGATCAGTTCGAACCCCCAGCCCTGTTCCTCGGCATAGCGCTGATACATTCGCAAAAGATCGCCCGCGAACAGCGCCGCCTCATCGCCGCCCGTTCCGGCTCGCACTTCGAGCATGGCCGGGCGGTCATCCGCCGAATCGCGGGGCAACAGCTGTACGGCAAGCGCGCGTTCAGCCTCTGGAATCTTATCCTTCAGCTCCTCGGCTTCAAGCTCCGCCATTTCCTTCATCTCGGAATCGGCGAGCATCTCGTCCAGCGCCGCCAGCTCCTCGCGCAGCCTTTTCAGCTCGCGCGCCGTTTCGGCCACGGGTTCAAGCTCCGAATATTCCTTGGAGAGCTCCACGAATTTGTCCGGCGCCAGATCGCCGGCGGCCATCAGCCCCTGCAAATCTTCATGCCGCGACAGGATCGCGTCGATACGGGCGGTGGAAATTGTGGTCATTTTGGAGGCGATCTTGCTTCGAATATGTCATGGATTGCCGCGCCGTCGGCTGCGCCTTCATCGCGTGCGCTAAGGCCGTGGGTAGGAACACCATCACGAATGTCGAAAGAAGCGATGTATCGCGGGTTGGATTTTACGGCGCGATCATATCGCTTACGAGGGCTTCCGCTGACGAATGCTTCCGCCGAAAATCCCGCTCGTCGGTATTTTGTCGTCAACGCTATTGCTTCTTCTTCACGATCTTTGTTTTCCGCAACAACCGCTACATCCGGTCGAACCAAATCAGGCAGATCCAGCAACATCGCCAGCCGCTCGATCCCGGCCGCCCAACCGACAGCGGGCGTTGGCGGTCCACCCAGCGTTTCGACCAGCCCGTCATAGCGTCCGCCGCCGAGCACCGTTCCCTGCGCGCCCAAGCGGTCGGTGACGAACTCGAACGCCGTGTGGCGATAATAATCGAGGCCGCGGACGAGGCGGGCATTGCGCTGCCAGGCGACGCCCGCCGCATCGAGACCCGCCGTCACCTGTGCAAAGAAAGCCCCCGCTTCGTCGCTCATGAAATCGTCGATCGACGGCGCTGCATCGGCAATCGGCCGGTCGCGCTTGTCCTTGGAATCGAGGATGCGCAGCGGATTGCGTTCCAGCCGCTCCTGGCTGTCTTCGGAGAGATCGCCCTTGTGCGCCTCGAAATGGGTGACGAGCGCGGCGCGCCAGGCGTCGCGGGTCGCCGCATCGCCGAGCGTATTGAGCTGGAGCGTCACGCCGTCCGCTATGCCGAGTTCCCTCAGCAGCTGATCGGCCATGACGAGCAGCTCGACATCGGCCGCCGGTTCAGCCGCGCCGATAATCTCTGCATCGAGCTGGTGGAATTGCCGGAAACGGCCCTTTTGCGGGCGCTCGTACCGGAACAGCGGCCCGTGGGTCGCGACTTTCAGCGGCGCATGCTGCTGCCAGCCATTGGTAAGATAGGCGCGTGCAATTCCAGCGGTGAATTCGGGGCGCAGGGTCAGCGAATCGCCGCCGCGATCCTCGAACGTGTACATTTCCTTCGACACGACATCGGTGGTCTCGCCCAGCGAGCGGGCGAACACCGAGGTTGCCTCGAACACCGGCACTTCGACCCGGCCAAAGCCGTAAAGCCGCCGAACCCGGTCGAACGTATCAACGACATGCGCAAACCGCTCGGCCTGCTCACCGAGCATATCCTGCGTGCCGCGAATGGCGTGAGGCGTATTTTTTCCCATGGGCGGCTCCCCTAGAGCATATTGAGGCGCTAGGGGAATAGCGGAGTGTGTTTGCCAGGATATCACTGGTTCGGAATCACGGCACCCGGCAACAGGGGCGGGGCCACCGAAAAAAAGAAAGACTATAGTGTATGAATATCGATCTCATCCCCGTCGGCGACAATCCGCCAGACAGCGTCAATGTCATCATCGAAGTGCCGGTAGGCGGCGAACCGGTGAAATATGAATTCGACAAGGCCTCGGGCGCCCTGTTCGTCGACCGCATCCTGCACACGCCGATGCGTTATCCGGCCAATTACGGCTTTGTCCCGCACACATTGTCCCCCGATGGCGATCCGCTCGATGCTCTGGTCGTCGCGCGCTCGCCCTTCATGCCGGGCTGCGTCGTGCGCTGCCGGCCGATTGCCGTACTCAATCTTGAAGACGAGCATGGCGGCGACGAAAAATTGCTTTGCGTACCGATCGATGCAACTTTCCCTTACTATCGGAAGATTGATGAGGGCAACGACCTGCCCGAAATCGTGATGCAGCAGATCGAACATTTCTTTACCCACTATAAAGACCTGGAGCCCGAAAAATGGGTCAGGGTAGGCAATTGGGGCGGGGCCGACGAAGCCCGCCAGATCGTAACAGAAGCGATCGAAAGGCTGGGAGCGAAAGCATGACGGCAGGGGAACGAGGCTGGTGGTGGCGCTGCGCCGGGGCCGGTCTGGTTACCCTGGCGATATCCTATTATTTCGGCGAAATCCCCAATATCGAAGGCTGTGCCGTCGATGCAGGCGAGGCCAGTATCGGGTCGATCATCGCCTTCGAACTTGTCCGTTCCCCGTCCGATGTTGCGGCTCTTTTCGGGGCGGACCCGTGTACCGCCAGCTTCCTTGCGGCCATGCGCCATGCAACATGGGTGGATGCGCTGGGCTTTATTCCCGCCTATTCGGCCTTCCTGATCTGCGCCCTGATCGGGCTGCGCCGTTATGGCGGATCGCTTTCCGGGATCGGGGTTGCCGCCGTCGCAGCTGCCGCAGTTTTCGACCAGATCGAGGGATTCTGGCTGTTTTCCATCATGGATGGACTGCCCGGATCGCAGGGTGAGATAAACTGGCTGATCCCGGCCGTGCGCGCCAAGTTCCTGCTGCTTGGCGTCGGCGCCATCGTCATCGGCGTCCTCCTGACCCGCCGCAAGGGCTTGGGCTTCCTGTTCGGCCCGATAATCGCCCTTGGCGGCATGATGACTACCGCGCTGATCGCGGATGATCGCTATATCGCGCTGACCGTTCAGGGCTCAGCCGTCGCCTGGCTGACATTGTTTCTCGCCGCGCTGGTCTATGCGATTGTCGGTATGAAACTGCGCACCCTCGCCTCGGGGGATGAGGAAGAAGGCCCAGCCACTGGACCTTAGCCTCGCGATCCGCCACCCATGACAAAACAGCATTGCCCAAGGAACATTCGATATGATGCGTGCCGCTCTAGCAACCCTGCTTCTGGTTTTCGCCGGTCCGGCAACAGCGCAAATTGAAAATAGCCGTCCCGAATCCAACCCGATCGTCGATACGGTCCCTGTCGCACGGGACATTGCCTATCCGGGAACGATGACGCTCCATGTCGATGCCACCGACACCGAGCGCGGAGTTTTCCGGGTCGAACAGACAATTCCGGTAGCGGGCGCCGGGCGCATAACATTGCTCTATCCCGAATGGCTGCCGGGCAACCATGCCCCGCGCGGCCCGATCGCCAGCCTTGCCGGACTGACGATCGAGGGGAACGGCCAGCCGATCGACTGGTCCCGCGATTCGCTCAACGTCTATGCCTTTCACGTCGATGTGCCCGAGGGCGTGTCGGCGCTGAACCTCAGCTATCAGTTCCTCTCGCCCACGGCCCGCAACCAGGGTCGGATCGTGATGACACCGGAAATGCTCAACCTGCAATGGGAGAAGATGTCACTCTATCCGGCAGGCTATTACGTCCGCAACATCATGGTCTCGCCTTCGGTAACCCTGCCGCCGGGCTGGCACAGCGCCGTTGCGCTACGCGGTCAGCGCAACGGAGAGGATGGCAGAATTATCTATGACACGGTCAGCTATGAAACGCTGGTCGACAGCCCGATGTTTGCCGGTGCGCATTTCCGGCAAGAGCAGTTGAGCGACGATATCTGGCTCAACATATTTGCGGACCGGGCATCGGAACTGGCCGCCACGGACGAGCAGATAGCGGCGCATCGCGCACTTGCCGAGCAATCGGTCCGCCTGTTCGGAGCGCAGCATTTCGATCGCTATGATTTTCTCTTCGCAATATCGGATGCAATGTCGGGTATTGGCCTTGAACATCACCGCTCGTCGGAAAATGGCGTGCCGACCGGCTATTTTCTCGACTGGGACGATGGCCCCGGGCGGCGCTCGCTGCTGCCCCATGAGGTGGTTCACAGCTGGAACGGCAAGCATCGCAGACCGGAAGGCATCTGGACGCCCGATTACCGGACGCCGATGCAGGACGATTATCTGTGGGTCTATGAAGGACAGACCACATTTTGGGGTTATGTGCTGGCGGCGCGATCCGGGCTTTATAGCTCTGAACAATATCTGGACACGCTGGCGATGCAGGCAGCGGCGCTTGACCAGCTTCCGGCCCGGCGCTGGCGCGATCTTGCCGATACCACCCATGATCCTATCATCGCAGCCCGGCGGCCCAAGCCCTGGCGCAGCTGGCAGCGCAGCGAAGATTATTATCGCGAAGGCGCGCTTGTCTGGCTGGAGATAGACCAGATCCTACGCTCGGAAACGCGTGACCGCCGATCGCTGGATGATTTCGCACGCACCTTTTTCGGCCAGCGCGACGGAGACTGGGGCCAGGTCACCTATAATATGGATGAGATTGTTTCGACCCTGAACGCCCTCCACGTCTATGACTGGGAGAGCCTGATCCGGCAGCGGCTGGACGAGAATGCCGCCGGCGCCCCGCTTCGCGGGCTCGAACTTGGCGGATACCAGCTTGTCTATCGCCCCGAACCCAGCGCGACGCAACGCCATGCACAGACCAGCGGCGAATATGTCGATCTGAGCTTTTCCGGCGGGATGACGGTGCGCGACAACGGAACCATCAGTAACGTGATCTGGGACAGCCCCGCCTTCAATGCAGGCCTCACCGTGGGTGCGGAAATCGTCGCAATCAACAGCTATGCCTATTCGAGCAGCCTGCTGGCCAATACCATCGCCACCGCCGCCGACGGCCAGAATGCTATCGAGCTGCTCGTGAAAAATGGCGATCGGTATCGCCGGATCGAGATCGACTGGCGCGGCGGCCTCAGATACCCGCATCTCGAACGGACGGGCAGCGGAACCGCGGGCATCGATCGGCTGCTGGAACCGCTGGGTTAGGACTTCTTCCCGGTTCGTTTTTTCGCCCGGAGCTTTTTCTTCGGCGCCCTCAGCCCTGCTTCGATGCCCAGCCGCGCCCATCGGCGCATCGCTTCGGGGTCGTCATAGGCATCAAGCGGCGCGGCCCGGTAGTTCATCGTGCCGATTTTCCCGTCCTTTCCGGCAAACTCGAATTTTTCGAGCCCTTCCGCTTCGAATTCACCGGCATTCTCCGCATCGCTTTTGAGATAAAGATCGCTGTCCGAAACAAGCGCAAATACGGTGCCCTCGCAATAGAGAACCGCGCCGCCCATCATCTTTCTCATTGTAACGCTGCCCATGGGTTCGAGGCATTCCGCCACCCAGTCGACCAGCCCTTCATCGACACTCATCCGACCGCCGCCTCGACAATCTCCGCCTTTTGCGGGCGCCGCCACGCGACAAGCAGGCAGCCGGCGACGATGAGTGCGGTCCCGAAAAGGGTCGCCCAGGTGATGGCTTCGCCAAAGACATACCAGCCCAGGATCGCCGCCCAGATAAAGGCGCTATATTCGAGGCTGACCAGATATTGGGCTTCGGCCCGCGCATAGCCCCAGGTAACTGCCAGCAGCGAAACGATCGCCAGTGCGGCGGCGCCGGCCAGGGCGGGCCAGTGGCCAGCATCCGGCACGACGGCGAAAAAGGGCGCCACGGCCAACAGGCAGCAAAATGTTATGGCATTCTGGAAAAAGGCGATCTCGACAGGGCCCGCAATCAACGCCATTTGGCGCTGCAATACCAGATTATAGGCATAGGCCGTCGCCGACAGCAGGATTGCAGCGACACCCCATTGGGCCTCTGGCCCGAAATCCCCCTCCATTTTGCCAGCCACAATAACCAGAACGCCTGTCAGACCGAGCAGCGAGGCGAATATCGTGTTTCGTCCGATCCGCTCCTTGAGCAGGACCGCCGCCAGATAAAGGGCAATCAGAGGCGCGATAAAGGACAGGGCCACGCCCTCGGCCAGAGGGACGCGCACCAGGCCCCAGAAGAAGAGAAATGCCATGACCGCGATCAACGCGCCCCGGATGAGATATAACCGCATCGCGCGCCGGCTCGGCCGCCTGGGGCGGCGGCTGAAAAAGAGCAACCCGATCAGCACCACCCCTGCGGCATAGCGCCAGAAAACCGCGTTATAGGCACCCATCGCAACCGACAGGCCCTTCATCACTGCGTCCATCCCGGCAAATAGCGCGAGGCCGATAATCACCATCAGCGCGGGCATCAGAAAATTGTGCGATTCGGGATTATGCAGCGGTTTCACAACTGATCCCATAGCCGCAGCCCGGCCATCCGGCGAGGCAGGAAATGACGCACCCCGCACGCCATCGGCCCGTACGCCATCGGACGGTGTCAGATTGTGAGCGCGGTCGCGGAGCAGGCTTTCGTCAGCCCCAGCCCCCGCTTCATTGCCGGATAGGCCCGCACCATGGCCGCCGCCATGGCCAGTTCGAGCCGAACCGTCCGCCCAAAACGCGCCTCCACTTCATCGCCCAGCTCATCGGCATCGGCGCCCTGACGCGCAATCGCTTCGCCGAACCGGAAGGCCAGCGCCTCATCGTCGGGCAAGCCCGAACCGCCCGCAAGCGCCGCATTGAGAGTCTCCTTCGAAACGCCATCGGCAAGGCTACCCTGCGCACAGGTTAATGCGCATGGCCCGCAATCCTCGACGAGGACGGCGCCGATCCGCGCGGCGCCTAGCACCGATGCGGGCGCAGCATGCCGATGACTGCTGGCCGGCATGAAGTGCATGAATTTTTCCAGCGCGTGGCCCGGCGCCCTAGCGATCTCATGCACATACTGGCTTTCATCGGGAATCATCCGGTCGATGAAGCCAAGGAACAGGCTTTTGGGCAGGCCAGTCGGCGCGGCCTTCTGCCGGATGAAGAGGATAGCAAGCGCCACGAAAACGAAGACGGGCGGGCCGAGCACACCGGGAATGTCCTGCACGAAGCGATCCGGTGAACAGATGCCGACAATCGTCTCGTAGATATGAAGGATACCATGGGCGAGCAGCCACAGCGTCCCCGCCAGCGCAGCCATCCAGCGCATCTTGGGGTTTACGGCCGCATAGCCCAGCATGACGGCGGAACTTAGATAGGCCAGGCCGATATCGCCGATGAAATGCGTGTTCGCGGGTCCGCTCGCGGGCACCGTCGGGATCGCATAATACCAGTCGAGCGGCGCGATCAGCATAAACGCGCCGTTGGCGAATGCAAAAAGCGCGACCAGCGCGATCATGATTTGGGCAACACGATCGAGTGTATCATATGGGCCGGACATAGCGTATCTCCTATTTCGGATATTTATTGTCCGATTATGGAAGGGCTGTCAATATGCACCTTCGGGGAGCGGCAATGGATATATTTCGAGAAGCAACTATATTCGGATATAGTTTGTCTCAATGAGCGGAAGCGGATCGAACTATGCAGATTTCCAAAGGTGTCGAATGGGCCGCCCATGCCGCCGTGCTGCTGAGCGCCCTGCCGACTGGCCGTGGACTGAAAGCCGAGGCACTCGCCCGCTACCACAGCGTCCCCGGCCCCTATATGGCCAAGCAGATGCAGGCACTGAGCAAGGCCGGGATCGTTCAGACGGCGCGCGGCAAACATGGCGGCTATCGCCTCGCCAGGCCGGCCGGCGAAATCACGCTCTGGGATATCATGACCGCGATCGAGGGCAGCAAGTCGGCCTTCACCTGCACCGAAATCCGGCAAAACGGGCCGTGCGGTGCCACGCCCGAGCAATGCCGGAAGAAATGCGCGATCGCGGCCGCCTTTCACGCCGCCGAAGTGGCCTTCCGCGAAAGTCTCCAAGCCATATCGCTGGTCGAGATCGCCGCCGGAGTCGCCGCCGATTCACCGCGCAAACACCTGCGCAATGTCGGGGCATGGCTGGAGAAAGAGGCCGTCGCGATAGGGTAACGGCAAAGCCCTGCCGCAAGGTTCACTCGGGTTCGAACGCCGCGAAATAATCGAAAATCTCGTCTTCGGAACGGCTGGCAGCGTTGCGCCAGCTTGGCGCGGTTTCGGGGTTGAGCAGCGCGCCTTCAGGAGACAGCACCAGAACGGTCGGCGTGCCGACAATCTCGTCGACACCGAAGCCCTGCGCTATATAGATATTGCGCCCGTCGCCCTCCTGCGGGTGGCCGACATCGACATAGACCAGCTCGTATCGCTGATCGAGCATCTCGGCAAAACGCGATGTTTCGAACCAACCCGCCAGAGCGCGACTGTCATGACACCAGTTCGCACCCATGACGAGGATGACGCGGCGCCGATTGATCGTCGCCCGCGCAAACGCCCAGGCAACTTCCGCAAGCGCGGCGCTCTCTTCATCGAAAGGCCGCGTTTCGGGATGCCCGGCATCGCTTTTCTCGGCATGGCCAGGCACGGCACCTGCGATCGGCACAGCGAGCGCAAATGCGGCCAGCGCGTGGAAGTATTTGCACGTCACCGCCCTAACCCTGCTCTTCCTGCGCGATCAGTTTGGGGAGGTTTGCAATTGCCGCCTGAGCCTTGTCGCGGAACTGCTGGAGTAGATCCTGCTTCTCCGCGTCATTGGGCGCGACGGCGGCAATCGTCTTTCCGAAACCATCGAGCCGGGCCCTGATCATCCAATCCTGAAGTTCGGGCCGCTGCGACCATTGGAACTGGTTCATCATGTTGACGAGATTGGCGCGCGCATAGGCGTCGATCCCGTCAGGCAGGGGCACGGGCTGGCCGAGACTGTTTTTTGTCGCGTCGTCCTCATAATTGGCTTCGATATAGGCGGTAAGCGCTGCGCTGAACGCGGGCTGCGGCACCCGGATCATCTGGAGCGTAATCGTATCTCCCTGGAATTGCGGGATAACCGGCCGACGCTCGACAGCTGTCGCCGTACAATCGATATAGAGCGCATCCTCCGCGGTCTTCACCTCACCTGAATCGAAAATCATCTTGCCCGGCTCGATCCGCCTGACATGGCCCATCCGGACCACATCGCCAATGTTGCGCAGTATATCGACCTCGCCCCGCGAGATGGTCGGATAATGGAACATGAGCGGTTTGGTGTCGGGGTCAAGCCGCAGCATGATGCCATCGGCCTCCAACCGGGCGAACAGGTCTTCCGGAGTCGTCGCCTTGGCCAGCGCATCCATGATCTTGACCTGGCCGCCGATCGTTTCCTCGAAAAACTCGAGACCCGGCTGGACGTTCCCGCGATTGAGCATCCATGTATCGCGCGGCCGGACCCATGTGATGCTGTCCGGCTTGGCGCCCGCCTGTTGCAGCCAGACGCCGACATCCATCGCCGTCTTGCCCGCGCCGAGGATCACGAATTGCGAGGGCGTTGATTCGGGTGCCTGCCAGAGCTGCGGCAAGGCGTTCGGCGGCACCATGCGGGCGCCTTCGGCCACTTCAAATTTCGGCTTGTGCGTCGAGGGTATGGACGTTCCGTAATAAGTCGCATCCACCGTCTTGCCGCGGATTTCGACATGGCTTTCCTTGCCCGACAGGATCGAAACGAACCGCCCGTCACCGCAGTAATCGGACATCGGATGATAGGCGACCCGGCCGCTTGGCAGGAACCGCCTCGCCATGACATTCTCATAATAAGCGCAAACTTCCGAACCCGTGGCGAGGCTGTAATAGCCCTTGTTAAGGCCGATCGTGTCTTTTTCGGGCGAGCCCAGCGGTGTCGAGTTCACGCCATAGAAAGCCGATGGCTGGTGCAGCGCGACAAAGGGATAAGCATCGTTCCAATGGCCGCCCGGCTTGGCATGGCGATCCACGAAAGTGATATGCGCATCGGTCTCGTCGAGCAGCGTATCGGCAAAGGCCATGCCGACCGCACCCGCGCCGATGATCAGATAGTCGGTTTCCGCTTCCGCCATTCCATGCCCCCGTCATATGTCAGAATGGGCCACTTACTCCGCGGCCTCAGCGGTTTCCGCTTCCGCGGCCTCGATCTCGGCCGCCTTGGCTTCGACCAGCGAGACGATATGCTCGATCATATCGTCATCCTGCACATGGTGATCGGTGACCCCAGAGAGATAGACCATATGCTTGCCCGCGCCGCCGCCGGTTATGCCGATATCGGTTTCGCGGGCTTCACCCGGGCCGTTGACTACGCAGCCGAGCACGGAAAGCGACAGCGGCGTATGGATATGCTGGAGACGCTCTTCCAGAGTCTGGACCGTGCGGATCACATCAAAGCCCTGCCGCGCGCAGCTTGGGCAGGAGACGACACGAACGCCGCGCGTGCGGATGCCCAGCGTCTTCAGGATTTCATAACCGACACGCACTTCTTCCTCGGGCTCGGCGGAGAGCGAGACACGGATCGTATCGCCGATGCCGAACCAGAGCAGCGAGCCGATGCCGATCGCGCTCTTGACCGTGCCGCCGATCAGGCCGCCGGCCTCGGTGATCCCGAGATGCAGAGGACAATCAACCGCCTCGGCAAGCTGCTGATAGGCGGCGACGGCGAGAAAATGGTCGGACGCTTTCACCGCGACCTTGAACTCGTGGAAATCATGGTCCTGCAAGATCTTGATATGATCGAGCGCGCTCTCGACCAGCGCTTCGGGACAGGGCTCGCCATATTTTTCGAGCAGGTCTTTCTCCAGACTGCCGCCATTGACGCCGATCCGGATCGCGCAGCCATTGGCTCTGGCCGCAGCGATCACCTCACGCACGCGCTCTTCACTGCCGATATTGCCGGGGTTGATGCGCAGGCATGCGGCGCCCGCGTCGGCAGCTTCCAGCGCGCGCTTATAATGGAAATGGATATCGGCAACGATCGGCACCTTGGCGGCGCGGACGATCTGCTTCATCGCAGCCGTGGATTCCACATCCGGGCACGACACACGGATGATATCGACGCCGGCCTCTTCGCAGCGGCGGATCTGGTCGATTGTCGCCCTGGCGTCCGATGTCGGTGTGTTGGTCATCGTCTGCACTGTTATCGGCGCGTCGCCGCCGACCGGCACATCGCCGACCATGATCTGGCGCGACTGGCGCCGTACAATATCTCTCCAGGGGCGTATCGACATGGCCGCGATATAGGCGCTGAAGAGTATAAGGGAAAGGCTGGTATATGCGCGCTAAAACGCCCGCGTCATGCACATCGAGAAATCGTCGGCCCGATAATTGCCAAAGGGCGGGCATTCTTCGAAGTCATACTTGCGGTATAATGTACGGGCAGCGGCAAAAGGCTCTGTCCTGCCGGTTTCAAGACTGAGACGGCGATAACCGCGATGCCGTGCTTCCGCGATCAGATGCAGCAATATCGCCTCACCGACACCGCGCCGCAGAAAGGCCGGGGCCGTCCGCATCGATTTGGGTTCGCCATGATCGGGAGCGAGTTCCTTGAGCGCGCCGCACCCGGCCAGCGCCTCACCCTCCCACAGCGACCAGAAGGTCACATCCGGGCCGCGCAACCTGTCAATCGGCATCGCATGGACGCTGGCCGGCGGCGAATGGCGGATCGCTTCGGCGATATGAAATTCGAGCAGCGCCGCGATATCTGCGCCGGAAAGATCATCCTCACGAATCTGAAATCTGTGCATGCTCAGGCAATAGCCTTGGTCGTTGGCGATTGCTAAGCCAGACGGCATGAGCTGGGAAAAAGACATAGAGGAGCTGCACCGCCGCGAAGCGCTGGCGGAAAAAATGGGCGGCGAAGAGAAACTCGCGCGCCAGCATGGGCGCGGCAAACTCGATGCTCGCGAACGGCTGAAACGGCTGGTCGATGCCGGCAGTTTTCGCGAAATAGGCAAGATTGCAGGCCGCGGCACTTATGACGAGAATGGCGATCTGGCCGACTTCGCCGCATCAAATTTCATTTTCGGCCGGGCCGATATCGACGCCCGCCCGGTCGTAGCGTCCGCGGACGATTTCACCGTACGCGGCGGAGCCGCCGATGCCGCGCTCCATCGCAAATTCGTCCAGTGCGAAGCGATGGCGCATGAATTGGGCCTGCCGCTGATCCGGATGATCGACGGGACGGGCGGCGGCGGGTCCGTCAAAACGCTTGAAACAATGGGCTATACCTATGTGCCGATGGTTCCGGGATGGGAGCATATTGTCCGCAACCTCGATACCGTGCCGGTTGTCGCCCTTGCACTGGGGCCGACGGCGGGTCTTGGCGCCGCTCGCATCGTCGCCAGCCATTATTCGGTCATGGTGCGGGGCGTGTCCCAGCTCTTTGCCGCCGGGCCGGCGGTCGCTGCGGCAATCGGCGATGATCTCACCAAGGAAGAACTGGGCGGCAGTGACATCCATACCCGCAATGGCGTGGTGGACGATGAGGTCGCGAGCGAGGACGAAGCCTTTACAGCCGCGCGGCGCTTCCTTTCCTATTTGCCTTCATCGACCGGTAAGCTGGCAGCGCGCACAGCCAATGACGACCCGGTCGACCGGCGTGAGGAAGAATTGCTTTCCATTGTCCCGCATGAGGCCAAGCAGGTCTATTCGATGCGTCGCATCATAGAGGCTTTGTTCGACCGGGGCAGCGTGTTCGAGATGGGCCGCCGCTGGGGCCAGGCCGCGATCACGGCTTTTGCCCGGCTCGATGGCTGGCCGGTTGCCGTGCTTGCCAGCGATCCGAGCTTTCTCGGCGGATCATGGGAAGCCAGAACCTCTGAAAAAGCCGAGCGGTTCGTCAAACTGGCCGAGCAATTCCGGCTACCTGTCGTCCATCTGGTCGACAATCCGGGATTCATGATCGGCGGCGAGGCCGAACGGGCCGGCACGATCCGCTACGGCGTCAACGCGATGAATGCGATCTACAAGGCGACCATCCCCTGGGCCAGCATCGTCATCCGCCGGGCATACGGCATTGCGGGTTCCGCCATGTCGAACGCCGAACGCTTCCAGTATCGCTTTGCCTGGCCGAGCGGCGACTGGGGTTCACTGCCCATCGAAGGCGGGATCGAGGTCGCCTACAAGTCGGAAATCGAAGCCAGCGACGATCCCGCGGCAAAACTCGAAGACATTCGCGACCGGCTGAACAAGGTTCGTTCCCCATTCCGCACGGCCGAGCATTTCGGCGTCGAGGATATTATCGACCCCCGCGACACGCGGCCGCGATTATGCGAATTTGCGGATCTGGCCTGGCGGAAACTGGGTTAGGCAAAAGAGAGTTTTTCATAGGAGAACAGGAATGCGCTTCAGACTATTGCTGGCATTTGGTGCCTTGATGCTGGGAAGCCAGGCATCGGCGCAGTCCGGAGCCGAGGGGCGCTGGACGCTGGTCATCCATGGCGGCGCGGGCACGATTGAACGCGACCGGATTACGGCTGAACAGGATGCCGCCATTCGCGCGGCGCTGAGCCATGCGCTTGAAACCGGCAGCGCCATTTTGCGCGGCGGCGGAACGTCCATGGACGCAATCGAGGCGACCATAAGAGAGCTGGAAGACGATCCCAATTTCAATGCCGGTCGCGGCGCGGTCTTCACCTATGACGGAACGATCGAACATGACGCGTCTATCATGGACGGGACCACGCGAGCGGCCGGCGCGGTTACGGGGACTTCGCACACCCGCCACCCGGTGACGCTGGCGCGCCGGGTGATGACCGAATCGCCCCATGTTTTCCTGCGCGGATCGGGCGCCGACGAATTCTCGCTGGCCCAGAGGCTGGAGCAGGTCGAGAATAGCTGGTTCGAAACCGACCGCCGCCGCCGTCAGCTGGAAGAGTTTCTGGCCGGCGAGACCGCAGGGTTGAGCGCCTATGATGTCGATCTGAAATACGGAACGGTAGGCGCGGTTGCAGTCGATACGAACGGCAATGTCGCGGCGGCAACCTCAACCGGCGGCATGACGGGCAAGCGCTGGGGCCGGATCGGGGATTCGCCGGTGATCGGTGCGGGCACCTATGCCGATAATCGCGGTTGCGCTGTTTCCGCGACGGGATCCGGCGAATATTTTATCCGGGTTGGCGTCGCTCATGAAATCTGCGCGCAAATCCGCTTCCGCTTCCAGCAAAACCTTGCCGCGGCCCGGGCTTCCGTGCCGGTCGATGAAGAAGGCGTGCCCGAATATTATGTTCATGCCAGCGAGTTCGGACTGGAAGCGAACGAAGTCCAGGAAATCGCCGATAGCGTGATTGCCGAAATGGCCGAACTCGGCGGGACGGGCGGTGTTATCGTTACCACGCCTTGGGGCACGGGCACCTATTCGTTTAACACGCCCGGCATGTATCGTGGCATGGCATCGAGCGAAGGAGGAGCCAGCGTTGCCATCTATGGCGACGAATAGAAAAGGCCGGGATACGATGGTCCCGGCCCTTCTTTATTCCCGATATCGGCGCTGGCGCCCTACATGGGCACCACTGTAACCGCGCGCCTGTTCTGCGCCCAGCTGGCAGCGTCCGAACCAAGCGCGATCGGCCGTTCCTTGCCATAGCTGATGACCGTCATTCGGGATGCATCGACGCCGCGAGCCGCCAGATAGTTGGACGCTGCATTGGCCCGGCGCTCGCCAAGTGCGAGATTATATTCGCGCGTTCCGCGTTCATCGCAATGCCCCTCGATCGTGACCCGAACGCCGGGATTGGCGACCAGCCATGCGGCCTGCGAATCCAGGATCGCGCGATCCTCGGGATCGATATCATGCGAATCGGTTTCGAAGAAAATCGTGTCGCTGGCCGTATTGGCGAGAAAATCCTCCCGGCTGCCCGGCGGCGGCCCCGAATAAGTCGGAGTGGTATCCGGCCCGGTCGTGCCGACCGGGGGTGGAGGCAGTTCATCGGGAGCGCTACGCGAACAGGCACCCAGAGCCAGCGCGGAGCCGGCGGCCAAGAGAACAGCAGTTTTGGAAAACTGAATCATGTAACCCATCCTTTTCATCAATATTCAACGCGGCCCCGTCTTGCCGCCTGTCTAACACACGGGTGTGAAAATCTGAAAATTCAGTCGCGAAGCGGCGACCATGAAGGATCCGAAGCGCCAACCGGCGTTGGAAGCCTGCGCACCATCCGTCCGGTCACATCGACCGACCAGAGGCTGGGCAGGCTGTTGCCACGCGGGGTGCGGAAGAAATGGATAACCCGGCCATTGGGCGCCCAGCTCGGCCCCTCATCCTGCCAGCTGTTGGTAAGGATACGCTCGCCGGACCCGTCGGGCCGCATCACGCCGATCCGGAACCCGCCTCCCAGCCGCGTAAAGGCAATAAGGTTGCCGCGCGGACTCCATTCGGGAGTCGCATAACGCCCGCCGCCGAAACTGATCCGTCGCTGGTTTGATCCATCGGCGTTCATCACATAAAGCTGCTGGCCGCCGGAACGATCGCTCTCGAAAACAATACGCCGGCCATCGGGCGAATAGCTCGCGCTGGTATCGATGCCGGGCGTGTTGGTAAGCCTTTCCGGACGCCCGCCCGAAACCGAGACGCGGTAAATATCGCTGTTCCCGTTCACGGCCATGGAGAAAACGACATAACGGCTGTCCGGCGAATAACGCGGAGCAAAGGTCATATATGGCGCGTCGACCAGCAAGCGCTGGCGGCCCGTCGCTACGTCATAAATATACACGCGCGGCTCGTCATTCTGGTAGCTCATATAGACGATCGTCCGTCCATCCGGCGCATAGCGCGGGGTCAGCACGATCGACTGGCCGTTGGTCAGGAAGCGGTGATTGGCACCGTCCGTATCCATCACGGCGATGCGGCGGACCCGGTTATCCTTCGGGCCGCTTTCGGCGACATAGACGATCCGACTGTCGAAATAGGCGCCCTCGCCCGTCAGCCGTGCATAGACCATGTCTGCGCAGCGATGCGCGGCGCGGCGCCAGTCGGCATAATTGACTTCATAGCCTGCGCGTTCCAGCGGCGCCTGCGCGAAAACATCGTAGAGATAGCAGCCGACGGTAAGCCGTCCATTGCTCCCTGCCTGTACATAGCCCTGAACAAGGTTTTGCGCGCCGACCTGGTTCCAGGCCGGATATTCGGGTGCCGTAACCTGCGGCATGTTCACATCGCGCAAAAACTGGCGGGCAACGGGATCGAAAAAACCCGAATTGCGAAGATCATCCTCGATCACGCGCGCCACCTGACGGCCAAGGTCCTCGGTATTGCCTGCCGGCGTCCCTACCGAACGGGGTGTCGGCATGTCCGGGACGGCGATCGCGGTCGGGTTGGAGATACCGCCAACGACATCTCCTTCGATCGGCCCCGAAGACACGTCGTCCTGCGCTACTGCCGCACTGCCGAGCGCTGCGAGGCAAAGCCCCAAGGCGAGGTGGCGAAAAGCCGAAAGCGATGGGATTCGGAAAACCATGATGGTCATGCTCCTCAGGTCAATTGCGCCGGGATGAAATTCAGAACGACATCGCTCCAGCCATTGTCATAGAGCGCGTCGGGCAGGGGCGGCAACGGGCAGCGCGGATTGAGCACTGCGCTCTGGGCCGCCTCCACCATCTGCCGTTGATATTCACGGTTCGAACCGTTGACGCCGCGCGCGCCCAGTACGGTCACTTGGCTGCGGTTTAAAGAACCGTCTCGCGATGGCTGGATCCGCAAGCGCACGACGATGTCTTCGGCCGCCGTGCCGCTCAGCGATCCGAGATTGTAACAGGGCCGTACAGCCGTCACGATCCGACTGATCAGATTCGCCTGATCCGATGCGCTGACAGTCGCCTGGGATACCGAAGTGCCGGTGTCGTTCGCCGTACCGATGCCGTCGGTAATTCCGGATATGCGGGAGGATCGACTCCGGGCCGGTTGACGGCGTTCCGGCCGGGTGTCGCGGCGCGGGGCCGGCTCGGTCCGGCGCTCGGCAGCAGGCTGTGGAGCCGGCGTCGGGGTGACACGGGGTTGCGGCAGGGGTTCGGTATCCTCCGGCACCATCGCCTCAAGATCATCCTCGACTGCACGCTCTTGGGAAGCCGGCGCCGGCCGATCGGTGGCGGTGGCGAATTCCCCGATATCGTCGGACAGCGTTACGGCCACGGCCTCGCGCCGGGGAAGCTCCGCACGCGGGATCAGAGTATAGGACAGGATCGCGAACAGCCCAATATGGCCAATCACGGCCACACCAAGGCCGAGACGCTCCGCCCGTTCCACTAGATCGGCTCCACTTCGGCCGGACCGAGTAGCGCATCGTCGTTATTTTCCGCCGGCGCGTCTTCGGTTTCAGCGACCGGATTGTCCGGGCCGTCTTCGCCCGGCATCGTCGTCAGCAGCGATATCCGGTTGAGACCGGCCCGGTTGAGTTCCCCCATCACCACCATGACCCGGCCATAATCGAGCCGTGTATCGGCGCGCAGGAAAACCGCATGCCCTTCCGGCCCGGCGGGGCGCGCTGCGATGGCGTTAAAGGTCGAGGCGAGCTCGACATCGGTAATCGCGACATCGTCGACGAAAATCTGCCCGCTATCGTCGATCGCAACCTGGGTCGGTTCGCTCTCCTGATCGAGAGCGCCCGCATTGCTCTCCGGCAGTTGCACGGGAACGCCGGACGCCAGCAGCGGCGCCGTCACCATGAAGATGATCAGCAACACGAGCATCACATCGACAAAGGGCGTGACGTTGATCTCGGCCATCGGCGCACGGCGGCCGCGCATCGACTGGGAAGGCAGATGCATAGCCATGGCCTAGCGCTCCGCCTCCAGCTCATGGCTCAGCGTCGCGTGCAAGCCGTCGGCATAGCGGGTAAGCCGCGCTTCGAGCCGGTTCAACCCGTGCGTCAGCCGGTTATAGGCGATAACGGCCGGGATCGCCGCGAACAGGCCCAGCGCGGTCGCAAACAGCGCTTCCGCAATGCCCGGTGCCACGACATCGAGACTGGTCGAAGCCTGGCCGGCGATATCGGTAAAGGCGCGCATGATCCCCCAGACCGTGCCGAACAGGCCGACAAAGGGCGCAACCGAACCCACGGTGGCGAGGATGTTGAGCCGGTCGGTGAGCTTGTCCATCTCGGACGCCACCGCCGCGCCCATTGCCGTCGCGAGACGCTGGCGCGTGCCGGGCCGGTCTATGGTGCCGTTTTTCGTCGAACGCCGCCATTCGCTGAGGCCCGCGCTGAACACACGGGCTGCGGGCACTTCCTCACCGCCCCGCGCGTCGTAAAACCGGTCGATATCGTCGGCCCGCCAGAAATCGCGCTCGAACCGCTCGCTCTTTTTGCGCATCTGCCCGATTTTCCGGCCATGGCTGACAATGATCGCCCATGTCCAGATACTGGCCAATAGCAGCCCGACCATCACGATTTTCACCACGATATCGGCCTGCAGGAACAGCGTCATCGGGTTCATCAGCGATTCGCTCGCGCCGAGTTCCAATCCTCCCATAGCGTTACTTATTCTCCTGTTTCCAAACGCTTGAACGTATCAATCCACTCGCGCGGCTGGCGTATTGGTCGCCCCGTTGGCGCGACCAACGCAGCCTTCACCTCAGCTTCGGTCAATATTTCGCTTCCGCGCATGACTCGCTGATGAATGGAACAGCTAGCCGCCCGCACACCGACAACATGGCTGACCACGAGCAGATCGTCATCCAGTTTCGCGGGAAGCCGGTATTTGATCGCCAGGTCGACGACCGCATAGGCCCCTTTGCCGGCCTCCATCCGTTCGCGCTGGTCGATGCCGGAAATCCGCAGCATATCGGAGCGCGCCCGCTCCATATAGCGCAAGTAATTGGCATGATAGACAATTCCGGAAAGATCAGTGTCTTCAAAATAAACGCGGACGGGAAAGCGGTGCTGCTTTCCGTCAAAATAGCCGGAAACCGGCCTGTCGCGCGTGTCTTCGTTCATGCCTCCAGCCTTAGCCGGGCCGGAGTCGCGCGGGAAGCCGCGATTTTCAGATGGTCGCGATGGTGCAACCGGTGAGCGCGCTAATCGAACAATCCGTCTTCTGCGGTCTTTGGCGGGTTGAGCCCGAGATGCTTCCAGCCACGGCTGTTCAGCATGCGCCCGCGAGCCGTGCGCGCGACGAGACCAAGCTGGATCAGATAGGGCTCGATGACTTCCTCGATCGTATCGCGAGGTTCCGACAGGCCCGCGGCGAGCGTTTCCACACCCACCGGGCCGCCTTTATAGATATCGGCGATCATCATCAGATAGCGCCGGTCCATCATATCGAGACCTAGCGCATCGACCTCCAGCCGATTGAGCGCAGCATCGGCGGCCTTGGCATCAACCTCGCTCACCCCGTCAACATTGGCGAAATCGCGAACGCGGCGCAGGAGACGGCCCGCGATCCGCGGTGTGCCGCGCGCGCGGGCCGCAATCTCCCGCGCGCCGTCCTCGGTGATCCCAAGATCGAGCATGCCGGCAGCACGGCTGACGACCAGTTCAAGTTCCTCGACGCTGTAGAAGGTGAGCCGCACCGGAATGCCGAAGCGATCCCTGAGCGGCGTGGTGATCAGCCCCTGCCGTGTCGTCGCGCCGACAAGCGTAAACTGCGGCAGGTCGATCCGCACGGATCGCGCCGACGGCCCCTCGCCGATGATCAGATCTAGCGCCCGGTCTTCCATCGCCGGATAGAGGATTTCCTCGACGGCCGGATTGAGCCGGTGAATCTCGTCGATAAACAGGACATCGCCGTCCTCGAGGTTCGTCAGCAGCGCCGCGAGATCGCCCGCCTTTGCGATCACCGGCCCGGAGGTCGCCCGAAAACCCACCCCAAGCTCGCGCGCCACAATCTGCGCCAGTGTCGTCTTGCCGAGCCCCGGAGGCCCGAACAGCATGACATGGTCCAGCGCATCCTCGCGCCCCTTAGCGGCCTCGATAAACACCCGCAGATTATCGCAAGCCGCCTTCTGCCCGATAAACTCGGCCAGCGTCCTGGGGCGCAGCGCCGCATCGACATCTTCGGGTTTGCGTTCGGGCGATATATGGCGGTCGGTGTCAGTCACTATGCTCAACCTCACCGCCGATTTCGACCCATGGATATTTGCGCGCCTCCCATACGGAGAAACGCGGGGCCGGGAAATCGGATTCGACGAACAAACCTACCGGAATAGCGATAGCATCGGGTATGGGTCCGCCGAGATACCAGACCGTCGACCCACAGGTCGGGCAAAAATGATAGGAAACTGTATTACCGGCATCGGTCGTGCGCTCCCAAACCGCGCTTTCTCCTTTAACCTTGACCTTGTCGGCAAGAAAGCGCGCCTGTGCGCCAAAAGGTGAACCGCTGCGTTGCTGGCAAGCGAAACAGTGGCATACCGATATGCGGATTGGATCGCCTTCGCATCGCGCGCTCAGGCGTCCACAACGACATTCTGCATTTCGAACCCTGGTCACTTCACTGCCTTTTTGAGCGCCGTCCGTACCAGCGCATCAAGCCCGGCATCCGCCCCAAGCTCATCTTGCGCCGCCGCAACCGCCGCACTCGCTTCAGCGGGCTTGAAGCCGAGGTTGAGCAATGCGGAGACGGCATCCGACGATGCCCCGCCAGCGACCGGTGCGACACCGCCAGCCGCAATCGCGATCCCGCCAACCTTGTCCTTCAACTCATTGACGATCCGCGAGGCCAGTTTCGGCCCGACGCCCGGCGCCCGCGCGACCATAGCAGCATCGCTCGCCACAATCGCGGTTTGCAACTCCGCCGTCTCCAGTGTTGAGAGGAGCGCCAGCGCGACCTTGCTGCCGACGCCCTGCACGCTGCCGAGCAGGCGGAACCAGTCGCGCTCGCTGGCGCTGGCAAAGCCGATCAGCCGGATAAAATCATCACCGACCAGCATCTCGGTATGGATGGTCACATCGCCGCCAACCGGGCCGAGCGCGTCCAATGTCCGCGACGACGCAGCAACCAGATAGCCGACGCCCTGCACATCGATGACCGCGTGATCGGCGGCTGCGCTTTCCAATATCCCTTTGAGTTTTGCGATCATGCTGCCTGCCCCACGGCCCGGGCGCTGGCGCGGTTATGGGCATGGGTGATGGCAACGGCGAGCGCATCGGCGGCATCGGCGCCCGCTATCTTTGAGCCGGGGAGCAGGACGGAGACCATCGCATGGATTTGCGCCTTGTCCGCACCGCCCGTTCCGACAACCGCCTTTTTAACAAAGCGCGCCGCATATTCGCCAACCGGCAGGCCCGCATCGGCCAGCACGAGCATCAGCGCGCCGCGCGCCTGCCCCAGTTTCAATGTCGATTGCGCATTACTGTTGACGAACACTTCCTCGATCCCGGCATCCTCGGGCCTATGCTCAGCGAGGACGGCGCGCAGACCCTCCGCCAATACAACCAGCCGCTCAGCCATCGGTGCCTTGGCGTCCGTCCTGATCTGGCCGTTGGCGATATGCGACAATCGGTTGCCCTCCGCCGCGATGACGCCCCAGCCGGTGCAGCCCAGCCCCGGGTCGAGGCCGATCAGTTTCAGGACAGCTTCTCCATGATCTCGTCCGGCACATCATAATTGCCCCAGACGGTCTGTACGTCATCATTGTCGTCGAGCGTATCGATCAGGTTGAGGAGGGTCTGTGCTTCTTTCTCGTTCACCGTCACCTCGACATTGGGCCGCCACGCGAGCTTTGCGCCTTCGGGCTCGCCCAGGGATTTTTCGAGCGCGCCGGCAACGGCGTGGAGATCGTCGGCGGCCGTCCAGATTTCATGGCCGTCATCGCCCGAGGCGATATCCTCCGCCCCGGCTTCCATGGCGGCTTCGAGCACTTTTTCCTCATCGCCTGCATCGGCCTTGTAGGTGACGAGACCCAGCCGCTCGAACCCGTGCGCGACCGAGCCGCTTTCGCCCATATTGCCGCCATTCTTGGAAAAGATAGTGCGGACATCGGTAACGGTGCGGTTGCGATTGTCGGTCAGCGTTTCGACGATCAGGCTGACCCCGCCCGGCCCGAAGCCCTCGAAGCGGATTTCTTCATAATCTTCCGCATCGCCGCCAGTCGCCTTGTCGATCGCCCGCTGGATATTGTCCTTGGGCATGGACTGGCCACGCGCCGTGTTGACCGCAAGGCGCAACCGCGGGTTCATGTCGGGATCGGGGGTGCCCATCTTGGCCGCCACCGTGATCTCGCGGCTGAGTTTGGAAAACAGCGCCGAGCGCTTCTTGTCCTGCGCGCCCTTGCGATGCTTGATATTTGCGAATTTACTATGGCCTGCCATGAAGTCTTGCTATTCCCGTCAATGTTGGTCTGATGCGGCCTTAGCTTAGCAGGCGGGCCGCGCGCAACGTCAAACCAGCCGCTGCCACCAGGCGACATCGCGCCATCCACCAAACTTCCAGCCCACCTCGCGGTAAATGCCGACCGGGGTGAAACCGACAGCCTTGTGCAAAGCTTCGCTGGCATCATTGGGAAGCGCTATACCGGCAAAGGCGGCATGGACCTCGTTACCCGCCAGTATCGGGAACAGCCCCTCATACAGAGCCCGGCCGATGCCCTGGCCGATATTCGCATCCGGCACGTAAATGGCGACATCGCAGGCAAAGCGATAGGCATGGCGCAGTCGGTGCGGCGATCCATAGGCATAGCCGGCAACCTCGCCGTCCAGCTCGGCAACCACCCAGCCGTGCGAAGAACCATAGCCTTCGATCCGCCGCGCCATTTCGCGCAGTGACGGCACTTCCTCCTCGAAACTGATCCAGGTGTTTTCGACGAACGGCGCATAGATCGCCCGGCAGCGTTCGGCGTCATCGGCCCGGCCCAGGCGAACCGCAACGGTCATCTGCCAAGCGAAGGCGATTCGATATGCGGCCCTGTCTTGGTGATCATGCCCGGCTCCCTGTCGCGGCCTGAATGTAAACCAAGTCGGTCAGCCGGGCAATTTCACCCTCAGTCTATACCGAGAGCAGCCTTGTAGGTTTCCAGCAGGTCGTCCTGCTCGCGCCGATCATTCGTATCCATTTTTCTGAGGCTTACGACCTTGCGCATGATCTTGGGATCATAACCGACCGCCTTGGCCTCGGCGTAAACGTCTTTGATATCGTCAGCCATGGCCTTTTTTTCTTCCTCGAGCCGTTCGATTCGCTCGATCAAAAGCCTGAGCCTGTCTGCCTGTACCGTGCCATCTGCCATGGTGATGTCTTTCTGCTGGAATAGGGAAAGCGCGAGGCTCTAGGCGAGCATGAGAAAAGCCTCAAGCGTTCTTCGCGATGCTGTCCTTCATCCGCTGCAACTGTTCGGGCGTCGCCTCTTCCTGATACCTTTCTTTCCACTCGGCATAGGGCATGCCGTATATGGCAGCACGGGCCTCTTCTTTGGGCAGGTTGATGTCCTGGTCCGCCGATGCCTCCGAAATCCAGTCCGACAGGCAGTTGCGGCAGAAGCCGGACAGACCCATCAAATCGATATTCTGCGCATCCGTCCGGTGGCGCAGATGAGAAACCAGGCGGCGAAACGCGGCGGCCGCAACCGCATCGTCAATCTCGGGCATGATGGGGGAATCGGACATCGAAAGTGGCTCCGTTGCAGTTGCACTGTCATGATAAGGCTATAGAGCCGCAACCATAAGTCCAGCCAGTCAGGAGGCGTTGTGATTTCAGACACTGCCCCGCGCCAGCGCAAGGTCCGCATTCTTGCCACGCTCGGGCCTTCGAGCGCCGATCCGGCGATGATCCGCAAGCTCTATCTTGCAGGCGCGGACGCCTTCCGGATCAATATGAGCCATGGCAGCCATGAAAACCATCAGCAGGTGATCGCATCGATCCGGGCGCTGGAAAAAGACATTCGCCGCCCGATGACGATCCTTGCCGACCTTCAGGGACCGAAATTGCGGGTAGGCGAGTTTGCGGATGGCCTTGTGCAGCTGAAAACCGACAGTTCGTTCACGCTGGATAGCGATGTCAGCCCCGGAGATGCGAGCCGCGTTACCCTGCCCCATCCCGAAATCTTCCAGGCGATTGAGAAGGGCGCGCGATTGCTGCTCGACGACGGCAAAATCGTGCTGCGCGTGACCAAGGCCGGATCGGCGGCGATCGAAACGACCGTGGAAGTCGGCGGGCCGCTCTCCAACAACAAGGGCCTCAACGTCCCAGACGTCGTCATTCCAATGGCGGCGATGACTGACAAGGACCGTGCAGACCTCACCTTTGCACTCGATCAGGGGGTAGACTGGATCGCATTATCCTTCGTCCAGAAACCGGAAGATGCGGCGGAGGCGAGGAAACTGATACAGGGCCGTGCAGCCCTGCTCGCCAAGATAGAAAAGCCTTCGGCGGTCAAACGGATCGACGAAATTCTCGAAGCCGTGGATGCCGTGATGGTGGCGCGCGGCGATCTTGGCGTGGAAATTCCACCCGAAGACGTTCCCCCGCTCCAGAAGCAGATAATCGAAAAAGCCCGCATGCTCGGGCGGCCGGTTGTGGTTGCCACGCAGATGCTCGAATCGATGATCCGCTCACCCACGCCAACCCGGGCGGAAGTCTCCGACGTCGCCACCGCCGTGTATGACGGGGCCGACGCCATCATGCTCTCCGCCGAAAGCGCTGCCGGTGACTGGCCGAAAGAATCGGTCGCAATGATGGACAAGATCGCGACGGCGGTGGAAGCCGACCCCAGCCATTGGGCGCGGGTCCATTTCACCGAAACGCTTCCCGATTCCACCAGCGCCGATGCGCTGGCAGAGGCCTCGAACGGCATCGCCCAGACTGTGAATGCCCATGCGATCATCTGTTTCACGACATCCGGATCGACGGCCCGTCGGGTTTCGCGTGAACGCCCGTCTGTGCCGTTGCTCGTCCTCACACCGAAGCTCAAGACCGCCCGCAGGCTGGGCCTGTTATGGGGAGCGCATTCGGTCCACACGCGTGACGTCAACAATTTCGAGCAGATGGTCGACAAATCGAAACGCATGGCCCTGCGCGCCCAGATTGCGAAGGGTGGAGACCGGGTTATCGTGATGGCCGGCGTGCCGTTCGGGACGCCCGGATCCACCAATGTGCTTCATATCGTCCGGCTGGCCGGCGACGAACTGAAACGCCATACGGAAGCTGAAATCGAGCGCGACGGCTAGGCGGTCAGGCCAGAAATCCATGGCCGCGCAGGGCCTCCGCCAACCGATCGGCATCGGTGAAATGATGGCCGACAAAGCCCTCTTTCTCGCCGGCGCGGATATTTTCTTCCCGGTCATCGATGAACAGAGCCTCGCCGGGCTCCAGCGAGAAACGCTCGAGCGCCAGCCGGTAAATTGCCGGATCGGGCTTGATCAGCTTTTCACGGCCGGAAATCACGATGTCAGCGAAATGCCCGATAACCGGAGCCTCGGGGCGGAACAGCTCCCAGAATTCAGCGCCGAAATTGGTGATGGCAAACAGCGGTATATCGCGCCGCGCCAGCTCTGCCACCAGCGGATGCACACCGGGAACCGGCCCCGGTATCGTTTCCAGCCAGCGATCGACATAGGCCTGAATGAGGCCTGCATATTTGGGGAATTTTGCGCTGCGTTCGGCCACCATCGCCGCAAGCGGACGACCGGCATCATGCTGTGCATGCCAGTCCATCGTAACGACATTTTGGAGAAACCAGTCCCGCTCTTGCGGGTCGGGGATCAGCTTTTCGAAAAGAAAGCGCGGATCCCAGCGATACAGTACATTGCCAACGTCGAAGACGGCAGCGCGAACAGCCATTAGCCCTGGCGCGCTTTGAACCTGCGGTTGGTCTTGTTGATCACATAGGTACGGCCACGGCGACGAATCACGCGGTTGTCGCGATGACGGCCCTTGAGCGATTTCAGTGAATTACGGACTTTCATGGCGCTGCCCGGCCTTTTTGCTATCTCAGTTGTCGGAAACGAAGCGTGCACCTATGGTCGCGCAGCGCCAAAGTCAAGCATCGCCGCGTATTCAAACCCATGGAGTTCCGGTTGAAATCGCCGTTTCGCAGTCCGTCGCCCCACAGCCTGCCCAAAGGCGACCGGCTGTATGCGATAGGCGATATTCATGGCCGGTTCGATCTGTTCGAGGCGCTGCTCGAGAAAATCGAGGCCGACAATGCAAAGCGGGGCAGCGCCAGCACGGCCATCATCCTGCTCGGCGACCTGATCGACCGCGGCCCCGATTCGGCCAAAGTTATCGATCATGCCCGAAGCTGGTCAGGCGGCTTTGCCACCATGGACGCACTGCTCGGCAATCATGAAGCCTCATTGCTTGCCGTCCTTGAGGGACAGACCGAATGGATGGACAGCTGGCTTGGCTATGGCGGCCGGGAAACACTGCTCAGCTATGGCGTGCCGCCCGATTTGCTGGCGGCAGGGGATAGCGCAGATATTTCCGAAGCCGCGCGAACGCTTGTCCCCGACAAGCACAGAGACTGGCTCCATGATCGTCCGACCCTCCTTCAGCGGGGCGATTATATTTTTGCGCATGCGGGCATCCGGCCGGGCATCGCCGTCGCCGATCAAAAGCCAAAGGATCTGCTCTGGATCCGCTCCGAATTTCTGGACAGCGAATCGGACCATGGCGCGATTGTCGTCCATGGCCATTCCATCTCTCCGCAGCCGGAAAGCCGGCATAACCGGATCGGCATCGACACCGGCGCCTATTTCAGCAACACTCTGACTGCGCTCGGCCTTGAAGGCAGCGCTCGCTGGTTCATCCAAAGCTAGGGCCCCACACCATGAAATTGTTCATTCCCCTTATCCTGCTTCTGACAGCCTGCAGCCCGGCAGCGAATGGCGCCGAACAGGGCAGCCGCATGCCGATCGTCGGTGACGTTCTGATCACCGGCAACAAGGGGGAGGACACGGTCAGCCTCATCGACCTTGAAACAGGCCGCGAATATGCCCGACTGAACACTGGCCACCAGCCTCATGAAATAGCCATTTCGCCCGATGGCCAGCAAGCGGCCGTGGTCGCCTATGGCGGCACGACAATCGATATCATCGACATTGCCAGCGCAAGCCGTGTGGATCGGATCGACCTTACCCCCAACCGCCGGCCGCATGGATTGCTGTGGCTGCCGGACAACCGGTTGATCGCGACAACAGAGGGCAGCAACAGCTTGACGATTGTAAACCTGACCGACCGCTCGGTATCGCAAATCGCGACCGGCCAGCAGGGATCGCACATGGTTACGGTAAGTGCGTTTTTCGACCGGGCCTATGTGGCGAATATGGGAAGCGGCACGGTCAGCGTGATCGATCTTGTCGCCGGTGAAAAGATAACCGACCTGGACGTCGGCGATACGCCGGAAGGCCTGGCGCTTTCGCAGGACGGATCGACGCTGTGGATCGCGGATCGGGACAATGCCCTACTCTATGCGATCGATGCCCGGAGCTTTGAAACGCTCGCCGAAATCCCGGTCGGCAATTTCCCGATCCGCGTCGCGATAAGTCCGGACGGAGAAACCGTCGTCACGTCAAACTATGCCGATGGCAGCCTGACGCTGATCGATGCGGCAGGCCGCACTGTAACCCGCACGATACCGGTATCGGGAAGCGCTGAAGCGGCGCAAGTCACCATCCTCTTCTCGGACGATGGCGAGACCCTCTATGTAGCGGAAACCGGCCGCAACCAGATCGCCGCGGTCAATATGGTGCGCGGCGAGGTCTCACGGCGATACGATGCCGGCGAAGACAGCGACGGGCTGGCCGTTACGACGATAAGACCGACCCGCTAGCCGCGCTCGCCAAGCTTCTTTTCCCAGGCCAGCGCGTCGGCAACGATGCCGTCGAGATCGGCATGGCGTGGCCGCCAGGGCAAGGTTGCCAGAATCGCGCTGTTGTCGGCTATCAAAGCATCGGGATCGCCAGCACGGCGCGGCTCGAGAGACCGTTCGATGGTGACACCCGCCACCCGGTCGACGCTGTCCAGGACATCGAGCACCGAGAATCCCGTGCCATAGCCGCAATTGAGAATATGGCTATTCCCGGGCTCGGCGATCAGTTTTTCGAGGGCGTCGAGATGCGCGGCGGCAAGGTCGGTTACATGGATATAGTCGCGTACGCCGGTTCCATCGGGCGTGTCATAGTCGGTGCCGAAAACCGCCACGGCGTCACGCTTGCCGAGCGCAGCCTCCACGGCGACCTTGATCAGATGGGTTGCCCCGACTGTCGACTGGCCGGAACGGCCCTCGGGATCCGCGCCGGCCACATTGAAATAGCGCAGCGCGCAATAATTGACCGGATGCGCAGCGGCCGTATCGCGCAGCATCCATTCGGTCATCAGCTTCGACCGGCCATAGGGATTGATCGGATCGGTCGGCATGGATTCGGTAACCGGGCTCGTTTCGGGAATGCCATAGGTCGCGGCGGTCGAGGAAAAGATGAAGTGCGGCACACCCTGCGCAACCGCCGTTTCGATCAGGCTACGGCTCCTGGCCGTGTTATTGTCATAATATTTCAGCGGGTTCTCGACCGATTCGGGCACAACCACGGATCCGGCGAAATGCATGATCGCGCGGATCGAGTGATCGGTTATGATACTGCCCACAAGCTCGACGTCGGCGATATCCCCTTCCACAAAGGTCGCGCCATCGGGAACCGCCCAGCGGAAGCCTGTGACCAGATTGTCGATAACCACGACGGGCCAGCCCGCATCGAGCAGGGCCAAAACCGCATGGCTGCCGATATATCCCGCGCCTCCGGTTACCAGAATTGCCGGTTTATCTGTCATTCCTGACTCCCCTATGCAGCCTTTTCGTGTCACAATCGTTGTTTGTCCTATAGCGCGGTGGGTCGCGATATGGAGAGCCTTTATGAAAAAGATGCTTACACGCAGTTCTGCCATGGCGGCGCTTGCCCTGATTGCGGCTTGCGCAACGCCAAACCAGCGCGGCACCGAAGTCACGCGCTTCCATCTTGGTCAGACCATCCCGGCTCAGGCAATCAATATGGAGCCGGCAGATCCCGGACAGGAAAACAGCCTCGAATTTCGGCAATATGCGAATATTGTCGCGGATCAGCTCGCGGGCATCGGCTTTACGCAGACAGCGCTGGAAGACGCCGAGATGATCGCGGTTATCAATGTCGACCGCGGTACGCGTGAGGAAGTCGCCAGGCGCTCACCCTTCAGCATCGGCATCGGCGGAGGCACATTCGGTCGCCGCACGGGCATCGGCCTGGGAACGAGTTTTGGCATCGGCGGATCGCGTGGCGGTGAAGTGATCGTCACTGAACTCTCGGTGGCGCTCAAGCGACGCTCCGAAGGGACGGTGATCTGGGAGGGCACTGCAACGCGCGTTACTCAGCCAGGCGCTGAAAGCCCTGCAGAGATCGTTCAACGCCTTGCCGCTGCCCTGTTTCAGGACTTCCCAGGCGAGTCGGGGCGCACTATCACCGTCGAATGACAATCAGCATCTCAAGCGCCTTTGACGGCGGCAACATCCGGCTCCTCTCAACCTCAGGCAGCGAAGCCCAGCTAGAAATCGTCAAGGATCATCAATCCGATTTCTACCAATGGTTCTATTTTCGCGTGACGGGCTGTGCAGGCAAAAAACTTGTTCTCAACATCACCAATGCCGGGGACAGCGCCTATCCGCAGGGATGGGTCGATTATGAGGCCCGCGTATCGACCGACCGGGAGGAGTGGCACCAGGCAGAAACCAGCTATGCCGACGGCACCCTCACCATCCGCCACACACCGGATACGAACAGCGTCTGGTTCGCCTATTTCGCGCCCTATACGATGGAACAGCATCATGATCTCGTTAGCGAGATTGCGGGCCGCGAAGGCGTGTTCCACGCATCGCTGGGCCAGACGCTCGACGGACAGGAACTCGACTATTTCAAGATCGGCGAGGGCGAGCTGTCGGTATGGCTCTATGCCCGCCAGCATCCGGGCGAAACCATGGCCGAATGGTGGATGGAAGGGATGCTGGACCGGCTGACCGACCTGTCCGATCCCGTCGCGCGGGTGCTGCGCCAAAAGGCGACGTTCCACATCGTGCCCAATATGTGCCCTGACGGATCGAAACGGGGACATCTGCGCACCAACGCGGTCGGCACCAACCTCAACCGCGAATGGCATGCCCCGACACCCGAAAAGAGCCCGGAAGTGCTGTGGGTTCGCAACCATATGGACAAGACAGGCGTCGATTTCGCGATGGACGTGCATGGCGATGAAGCCATTCCCGCCAATTTCATCGCGGGATTCGAAGGCATTCCAAGCTGGACCGAGCGCCAGGGTAAGCTTTACGACACCTATCTGGCAGCGCTCCTCAAAGCGTCACCGGATTTCCAGACCAAGCTCGGCTATCCGATCGCGAAACCGCGCAAGGGGAACCTCTCCATGTCCACCAATCAGGTCGCCGAACGCTATGGCTGCGTCGCGATGACGCTGGAAATGCCGTTCAAGGACAATCACGAGCTGCCCGATGCCGATTTTGGCTGGTCACCAGTGCGCAGCGCGCTGCTTGGCCGCGCCTGCCTCTCTGCTCTGCTCGACATGATCGATGAGATTCCCGCTTAGGCAAAAAGCTCTCCCAGAAAATCTTGCATGGCCCGCCAGCTTCGCCGGTCGGCATCGGGCTGATGGGCGATGCCGCGTTCGGGCATGGTGGCGCTGATATCGGTAAACCCGTGCCCGGTATGGCCATAGGCGTGGATTTGCCAGTCGGCACCGCCCGCGGTCAATTCCTGCGCCAGCGCCACCGTTACCTCTGGCGGTGCCAGGGGATCGCCCCAGCCGTGGCAGACGAGGATTTTCGCCGTCATTACCGTAACATTGGGAAAAGGCGGCGGATCATAGACGCCGTGAAAGCTGACGACGCCTGAAATGTCGGCCCCGCACCGCGCAAGATCGAGAACGCATTTTCCGCCAAAGCAATAGCCGGTGGCCGCCGTTTTTGCCGGGTCTATCCCGTCAAGGGTTTTGAGGGTCGCGAGGGACGCAAGCAGCCGGTCTCTCAGCATCTCCCGGTCGGCATTAAGCGCATTCATGAAACGGGCGGGATCGTCATCTGCGCGGGTCGCGCGATTGCCCTGTCCGTAGACATCGGCGACGAACGCCGCATAGCCCAGTTCCGCCAGCCGCTCGGCATTGGCGAAATCCATTTCCTTCGGGCCCAGCACATTGGGCACCAGCATCACCCCCGGGCGCGGATCGTCCCAGTCCGTATCGCGCACGGCCAATCCTTCGAAAGGCCCGCCCGGGCCGTCATAGATGATCTCATTGCGTTCAATCGCCACTGCCTGTTTCCCCCGTTGAGTTTCCTGCTGGCCCCATTGTATCGCGCCGCGAGCGCGTTAAGGAAAGCGCCAAGCGCTACAGGAGTATTAGACCCATGCCTCAACTCGTCCTTATCCGGCACGGACAGTCCCAATGGAATCTTGAAAACCGCTTCACCGGCTGGTGGGATGTCGATCTGACCGACAAAGGCGTTGCCGAAGCGCGGGCCGCGGGCGAACTGATGCGCGAAAAGGGCGTCGATCATGATCTGTGCTTCACCAGCGTCCAGACCCGCGCCATCCGCACACTCAATCTAGCGCTCGGAGCCATGGACCGGCTCTGGTTGCCGGTCGAGAAGAACTGGCAACTGAACGAGCGCCATTATGGCGGGCTGACCGGACTCAACAAACAGGAAACCCGGGACAAGCATGGCGACGAGCAGGTCCATATCTGGCGCCGCAGCTTCGATACCCCGCCACCGCCGATGGATGATGGCAGCCAATATGATCTGAGTGCAGATCGCCGCTATGCCGGGGTTACCGTGCCGAAAAGCGAAAGCCTGAAAGACACGATCGAACGCGTGCTCCCTTATTGGGAAGCGCGCATCGTGCCAGCCCTGCGCGAAGGAAAGCGCGTGCTGATTTCGGCCCATGGCAACTCGCTGCGTGCACTCGTCAAGCACCTTTCCCAAATTCCCGACGATGAAATTACCAGCCTTGAGATCCCTACCGGCCAGCCGATCGTTTACGATCTGGCTGAAGATCTGAGGGCCAATGAACGCTATTATCTCTCCGAACGTTAAGCGCCAGGCTCATCCGCGCCATTGCGCGCGGCACGGCTTCGCCCTAGAAGAAATCGCTTCCCCGAGCCCTGAACAGGGGCGTAACGCGCAGGACGAAGCATGACCGACACCCCGCTTATCGGCATCATCATGGGCAGCCGCTCCGACTGGGAGACCATGCGCCACGCATCCGATATTCTGGCCGAACTTGGCATCGCGCATGAATGCAAGGTGGTATCGGCCCATCGCACGCCCGACCGGCTCTTTTCCTATGCAAAATCCGCCGTCGATCGCGACCTCAAAACGATTATCGCCGGTGCCGGCGGCGCAGCTCACCTTCCCGGCATGGTTGCCTCAATGACGAGGGTGCCGGTGCTCGGCGTACCGGTGGAATCCAAGGCGCTCAGCGGTATGGACAGCCTGCTTTCGATTGCCCAGATGCCGGGCGGCGTACCGGTAGGCACACTGGCCATTGGCATTGCCGGTGCCAAAAATGCAGCGCTTCTCGCTGCGGCAATTATTGCGAACCACGATGATGCGGTGGCTGAACGGCTGGACGCCTGGCGTCAGGCGCAGACGGACGCTGTCGGCGAAGACCCGGCAGCATGACAGTCACTTCGGAGCCGCTGCCCCCCGGTTCGACCATAGGCATAATCGGCGGCGGCCAGCTCGGCCGGATGCTGAGCGTCGCTGCGGCGCAGCTCGGCTATGCCTGCCATATCTATGCGCCGGACGAAGCTCCGTGCGCTGCGGATGTTGCCGCCCGGCATGTGCGCGGCGACTATGCCGATACAGCCGCGCTAAGGGAGTTTGCCGAGAGCGCCGATATCGTCACTTATGAGTTCGAGAATATCCCCGCTGCGGGCCTGCATGCTCTTGCCGGCCAGGTATCGCTCCGCCCCAATGCCGAAGCGCTTGAACTTGCGCAGGACCGCCTTTCGGAAAAGGACTATATCGTAAGCCATGGCGGAACTCCCGCCGGATATCGCAGCGTTTCGTCGCTCGATGAGCTGAGAGCGGCGCTGGACGATCTCGGGACGCCTTCGATCCTCAAGACCCGGCGTTTCGGATATGACGGCAAGGGCCAGGTGAGGCTCACGGCGGATTCCGATCCCGCCGCCGCTTGGGCGGAGATTGGCGAACAGCCCTCGGTTCTCGAATCCTTCATGAATTTCGACAAGGAATTTTCGATCCTGCTGGCCCGCGCCCTAGACGGCTCGATCCGGATCTGGGACGCGCCCGACAATCACCATGTGGATGGCATATTGGCACAGTCCATCGCTCCGGGAACGGGAATCATCGCCGAGCAAAAGGCAGCCGCCGGAAAGCTCGCCAGCACCGTCGCCGAGGCGCTCGGCTATGTCGGTGTGCTCACGCTGGAATTCTTCGCCAGCGCCGATGGCCCCGTATTCAACGAGATGGCCCCGCGCGTGCACAATAGCGGCCATTGGACGATCGAGGGCGCGGTAACATCACAATTCGAAAACCATATCCGCGCCGTATGCGGCCTGCCGCTCGGCGATACAGCGCTGACAGCGCCCCGCGTGGAAATGCAAAACCTGATCGGAGCCGCCGCCAATGACTGGCCTCGCTGGCTGAAAAAAGACCGGGCGCACCTCCACCTCTATAACAAGGGGGAAGCGCGCCCGGGCCGTAAAATGGGGCATGTCACGCAGCTGTTCTAAGCTGCGAACAAGCCATCGGCGATTAGCCGGTTTTCTTCGCCGTAAACGGCATTTCACCGAAGGCGCCGGCCTTGATGTTGCCGGCCATCGTGTCACCTTCGACAGTTGCCGTGCCTTCCAGCGTCATCGGCATCGGAACGGTGATGTCCATTTTCCAGGTCAGCGTGTTGCCGTCGACCTTGCCGTCCTGCACTTCGGCCGAACCGGTCGCGCCGGCATTGGTACCCGTTACCGTGTCGCCATCCTGGCTCAACGTCATTGTCGATTTCTGCTCACCCATTGGCGAGTTCACGACTGCATCCCAGGTTCCGCTTACATCCGTCATAACAATTCCTTCCTTACAGTGATGTCAGTTATTCGCTTGCGACTGTTTCCACAGGCAGACCCAGTGCGTCAAGCTGTTCCCGGACCTGGCCGGCATCTCCCACGACAACCCAGGTGAACGCCGAAGGATCGATGGCTGAACGCGCCGTAGCGTCAAGCTGCTCCCTGCCGAACGAGCGATACATAGCTGCGATGTCATCATAATAATCGTCCGACCGCCCGTAGAGGAGATTGTTGGACATGCCGCCGATCACCCCGCTCGAAGTTTCAAAGCGTCCGGCCAGGCTGCGAATGCTACCAGAGATGGCGCGGCTGAACTCTTCGGGGCGCATGCCGTCGCTCGTGAGGAACGCATCGATCTGTTCCAGCATGGCTGCTATGGAGTCGCCCGTGCGGTCCGCCTGGACCGGCGCGGCGATCGTATAGCTGACCGGCCCGGCGAACCGGTTTACCGATCCGCGGACGCCATAGGACCAGCCGCGCGTTTCGCGTAATTCCATGTTGAGGCGCGACAGGAAGCTTCCCCCCAGCGCCTCATTCACCGTCAGTAACGGCAACAGTTCGTCCGTTCCGACCAGATCGAGCACCTGCCCGCCATAGATGAAGGATTGTGGGGAATTGGGACGATCGACAAGGATGATGCGCGGATTGGCGGCGGGAATCGCAGCCTCCATCGCTTTCGTCCCGGCTTCGCCTTCTACGGTCCAGTCCCCGAACCGAGGCTCAAGCGCCGCAACAACTTCGGCCAGTGTGGCATCGCCCACAACCATGATCGTCAGCTTGTCGGGTCTGATCCAGCTCCGGTGGAAATCGACCAGGTCCTGACGCGTGATGGCGGCCACAGAATCCGGCGTGCCAAGACCGCTGGTCGGCCTGCCATAGGGGTGCTGCTCGCCGAAAAGCGCCGGCCAGAGGTTGAGGCTCGCCATGCTGGCAGGCGTTGTCCGCTCTGTCGTAATCGTCGAGAGCTGCGCCGCGCGGATCCGCTCAATCTCCGAAGGCGCGAAAGCGGGATTGCGCACAACATCCTGCAAAAGATCGAGCGACGGCTCGTAATTGGCCGCCAGCGCAAAAATCCCCAGCGAGGTCCTGTCCAGGCTGGCACTCGCGCTCATCGCTGCGCCGAGCCTTTCCTGCGCCTCGGCGATCTGCACGGAATTGAGCGTGGTCGTGCCTTCCGACATCAGCGACAGCATGAGAGCCTGAGTGCCGAGCTGATCAGCGCGATCAGCCGCGTTACCCGCGTCGAAACTCAGCCGCGTCAACAGCGTCGGCACGGCAGTCCGCCGCACAAAGTGCACTTCGACCCCGTTCGACAGAGTCGCCCGCTCCACTTCCGGGAAATCGAGATCGTCGATCTCGCCGACTTCTGGACGGGGCACGGTACGGGTGCCCAGACTGGCGCTTGCCGCCGCCGGGGACGGTTCAGCAGTTTCCTCGCCAGGCTGCAAATAGAAGGCCGGGCTGTTCAGGCCGCCCGTGCGCTCGCCACCAACGGAAGACGCCTCCTCATAAGCACCGCGTTCGCCGGGATCGACGCGCATCGCCAGAACCGGCCGGGTCAACCATTGCTGCATCGCCGCGCGCGCACTGTCCGGCGTCACCGCGCCCAGTCGCTCGAGCCGGGTCCGGTAATAGGAGGGATCGTTCGAATACAGCTCGCCGGTGGCAAGAACTGCGGCTTTGCCGGTAAACCCGCCAACCTGCTCAAGCCCGGCAATCCGCCCGGAAACCTCACTCATCGCGACCCGGTTCACCTCGTCCTGGGTCGGGCCATTGGCGATATAGTCCGCAATCAATTCGTCCAGACGGGCGGACACGGCATCGGCATCGGCCGTCGGCGCGACATTGACCTGCACTTCGAACAGGCTGACATACTCAAATTCCTGCAGGAAAGTCGTTACGGAGACTGCTGTCTGCTCATCGCGCACGAGCACATTGTCGAGCCGCGAACTGGCCAAACCGCCAAAGACGCTCGCCGCGACATCGAGGTCGCTGGTCGCCGGGTCGTTCAGACCGGGCACGACCCAGGTCCTGTAAAGCCGCGTCGTCGCGACATTGTCCTGCATGACGATCTCGCGCCGCTCGGAGAGCGTCGGGATGCCAGGGTCGACCTGTTCGGTTTCCGGGCCGCGCGCGATATCGCCGAAATAGCGTTCAACCATCTCACGGGCTGTCGCCATATCGATATCTCCGGCCAGCACCAGAACGGCGTTATTCGGGCCATAATGCCGACCGAACCAGGCCTGGACATCCTCCATACTAGCTGCATCCAGATCGGCCATCGATCCGATCGTCGAATGGCCATAGGGATGATCTTCGCCGAACAGCGCCTCGATCTGCGCATAGTCGACCAGGCCATAGGGCTGGTTGTCGCCCTGCCGCTTTTCATTCTGGACAACGCCGCGCTGGTTATCGAGCTTTTCCTGCGTCACCGCACCCAGCAGATGCCCCATACGATCCGATTCGAGATAGAGCGCGAGTTCAAGGCCCTGGGTCGGCACGGTCTGGAAATAATTGGTGCGGTCATACCAGGTCGTGCCGTTGAAATCGGTTGCGCCGATTTCGCGCAACGGTTCGAAGAAATCGCCGGGCGCGTTTTCCGAACCGTTGAACATCAGATGCTCGAACAGATGCGCAAAGCCGGTCTGCCCCTCCGGCTCGTGTCGCGACCCGACATGGTACCAGATGGAAACGGCCACCACCGGTGCCTTGTGATCTTCATGCACGATGACCCTGAGGCCATTGTCGAGCGTGAAACGCTCAAAGGGAATCTCGACCTCGTTGACCAGATCCGCGACCGTCACATTGGGCTGCGGGCCGACAGGGGCCTCCTCCAATGCCTGGGCGGGGAAAGCGAGGAAGGCGAGCGGCGCCAGGACTGCCAGCTTCAAGGAACGCATCTATTCTATCTCCCGGAAAATACGCTGCGAACCATAGCGCCGCAAAGGGCACGTGCAAGTCGCGCTTGCGGTCGCTCGACGAACGCCTAAATCTATCGACAAAGATCGTACGGCAACGCCTTGTGTTGTATTTTCGCAACACTATATCGGACCAAAGAGCGAAACAGGGACGAACTTATGAATCTCGAAAAATTCACCGATCGCGCCAAGGGCTTTCTGCAATCGGCGCAAACCGTTGCCATCCGGATGAACCATCAACGGGTATCGCCAGACCACCTCCTCAAGGCGCTTTTGGAGGACGATCAGGGTATGGCATCGGGCCTTATCGCCCGCGCCGGCGGCAGCGCCGAAGCAGCGGTGCGGGAAAATGATGCCGCGCTGGCGAAAATCGCCCAGGTATCCGGCGGCGGAGCACAGCAGACTCCCCAGCTCGACAATGATTCCGTACGGGTGCTCGACCAGGCCGAGCAGATCGCCAATACCGCCGGCGACAGCTATGTCACCGTTGAACGGCTGTTGCTCGCGCTTACCCTCGCCAAGGGCATATCGGCTGGCGATGCGCTCGATAATGCGGGATTGAAGCCCGAAGCGCTGAATGAGGCAATCAACGAACTGCGGGGCGGCCGCACGGCCGACACTGCTTCGGCCGAAGACCGGTATGATGCACTCAAGAAATTCGCCAACGACCTCACCGAGCGAGCGCGCGACGGCAAGATCGATCCGATCATCGGTCGCGACGAGGAGATTCGCCGCACCATCCAGATTCTCGCCCGCCGTACCAAGAATAACCCGGTACTGATCGGCGAGGCCGGCGTCGGCAAGACCGCGATAGCCGAAGGTCTGGCCCTGCGCATTGCCAATGGCGACGTGCCCGACGGAATCAAGGACCGGAAACTGATGGCGCTCGACATGGGCGCGCTCATCGCCGGTGCGAAATATCGCGGCGAGTTCGAAGAGCGGCTCAAGGGCGTACTCGACGAGGTCAAAGACGCCGAGGGCGAGATCATCCTGTTCATAGACGAGATGCACACATTGGTTGGCGCCGGCGCGTCCGAAGGATCGATGGACGCCTCCAACCTGTTGAAGCCGGCACTGGCCCGGGGCGAGCTGCACTGTATCGGGGCGACGACGCTCGACGAATATCGCAAATATGTCGAGAAGGATCCGGCCCTGCAGCGGCGTTTCCAACCGGTGATGGTCGAGGAACCCAATGTCGAGGACACCATCTCGATCCTTCGCGGCATCAAGGAAAAATACGAGCTCCATCATGGCGTACGGATAACCGATGGCGCGCTGGTCTCCGCCGCAACCCTCTCCGAACGCTATATCACCGACCGGTTTCTGCCCGACAAGGCAATCGACCTCATGGACGAAGCCGCCTCACGGATCCGCATGGAAGTGGAATCCCGGCCCGAAGAAATCGAAACGCTTGATCGGCGGATCATCCAGCTCAAGATCGAGCGCGAGGCTCTGTCCAAGGAAAAGGACGATGCTTCGAAAGACAGGCTGGCGACGATCGACAGCGAACTTGCCAATCTCGAGGAAGAGAATACCGCGCTGACCCAGCGCTGGCAGGCCGAACGCGACAAGATCCACGCCGAGGCCGCGCTCAAGGAACAGCTCGATGCAGCGCGCATTGCGCTGGAACAGGCGCAGCGCGCGGGCGATCTCGCCAAGGCAGGCGAACTATCCTATGGCGCAATCCCCGATCTCGAACGCAAGCTGGCAGAAGCTGGTGAGGCGACCGAGGGCGCGATGCTGCGCGAAGAAGTGACGAGCGAGGATATCGCCTCGATCGTTGCCCGCTGGACCGGCATTCCGATGGAACGGATGCTGGAAGGCGAGCGGGAGAAGTTGCTCGCGATGGAAGAAGCGATCGGCAAACGCGTCATCGGCCAGGAAGATGCCGTCAAAGCCGTGTCCACAGCCGTTCGCAGATCGCGTGCCGGTTTGCAGGACCCCAACCGGCCGCTCGGCTCCTTCCTGTTTCTCGGGCCAACCGGCGTAGGCAAGACGGAACTTACCAAGGCGCTCGCCGAATTCCTGTTCGACGACCAGTCGGCAATGGTCCGCATCGATATGAGCGAGTTCATGGAGAAGCATTCGGTCGCGCGGTTGATCGGCGCGCCGCCGGGTTATGTCGGTTATGACGAAGGCGGTGTGCTTACCGAAGCCGTTCGCCGGCGCCCCTATCAGGTGATCCTGTTCGACGAGGTCGAAAAGGCGCATAATGATGTGTTCAATGTACTACTCCAGGTGCTGGACGATGGCAGGCTTACCGACGGCCAGGGCCGCACGGTCGATTTCTCCAACACGTTGATCATTTTGACGAGCAATCTCGGAAGCCAGTATCTGTCTTCACTCGGGGACGATCAGACGGTCGACGAGGTTGAGCCGCAAGTCATGGAAACGGTACGCGGGCATTTCCGCCCCGAATTCCTGAACCGGCTCGACGAGATCATCCTTTTTCACAGGCTCAGCCAGGAACATATGGCGCCGATCGTCGACATCCAGGTTGCCCGTGTCGGCAAGTTGCTCAAGGATCGCAAGATCGCAATCGAGCTTAGCGACAAGGCGCGCGAGTGGCTGGGCCGGGTCGGCTACGATCCCGTCTACGGCGCAAGGCCGCTCAAACGCGCGGTGCAGAAATATCTGCAGGACCCACTGGCCGATGCCATCCTGCGCGGCGATGTGCTGGATGGCACAACCGTGAAAGTCGATGAAGGAGATGGTGCACTTGCCATGACTTTCGGTTAAGTCTTTCGGCATGACCAAAGCCAAAGCATGGAGCGCCTATTGGGCCCAGATGGGCGAAGCGGGTGGGTGCCTGCCGGGCGCGCCGCCCGTCGTCGAAGCGCAACTGGCGCAACTATGGGAAGAGTTCGCCCAGGGCTTTGCACCGGGTTCGAAACTGCTCGATCTTGCTTGCGGTACGGGGGCGGTCATGCGCTCCCTTCTGCGCGGCAACGACCGCCTCGATTTAACAGGCGTGGACTATGCCGTGTTGCCGAAAACGCGAACGAAAAAAGTCAGGCTCGTCGGCGAAACCGATATTGCCGCGCTTTCCTTTGCCGATGAGAGTTTCGATGGCCTGTCGAGCCAGTTCGGGGTGGAATATAGCGATATCGGGCAAAGCGCCCCCGAAATGGCGCGCGTTGCAAAGACCGGTGCCTCGCTCCGCTTGGTCGTCCATCATGCCGCAAGCCCGATCGTCGCGCAAAACCGAAGCCGATATGCGGCGCTGAATGCCATCGCTCAATCCGCAATCCTCAACATGGCGCGCTCTGCCGTTGTCCAGCCAGGGTCCAGTACTGCGTTGCTTTCCCAGGCGTTTTCGCTGATCGCGCGGAACCATCCCGACCAGAGTGTAGTGCGCGAAATTGCCGCAGGCGTGGATAATGCGATCCGGATCGGCGGAAAGAAAGGAGCAGGCGAGCTTGATCGGATCGATACGAATCTGGCGCAGGAATGCGGCGTTCTCGGCGCGCTTCTGAAGGTCGCGCTAGACGAACCCGGTATCGAGGCGTTCCTCGCATCGCTCGACGGCGCATTTCAATGCGCACCGCCCGGCCCGATCCAGATCCGGGGTCTGGCCGAACCGATCGCCTGGCTCGTCACAGGAACGCGAAACGCCTAGTCACCAAGCCTAGCCAGACGGACGATTATCGGTAATGATGCTTGAACAGTATCAATGACGATACCGCCCTTCCGGAGTTGTAGATGATGCGTATTTCCCGACTCACCCCGATCGCCGCGGCCGCGCTCCCATTATTCATGGCGACACCCGCTCATGCCGATGACGGGGAAGAGGCCCTTGAACCTTTCCGGGAGTGCGGCACGATTGCCGAGGGGCCCGCGCGGCTCGCCTGCTTCGATGCAGCGCTATCCGGTGCCGATGCCGCCCAACAGGCCCGCCAGGAGCGGAGAAGGCGCCGCACAGTCGAAGATTTCGGGCTTTCTGGAATACAGATTGAAGAACGTTACGAGCGCGAGCTGCGCCGGTCTGAGGAACGCGGGGGGTCAGCAGAAGACGTTGCCGACCTCGCACCGCCCGAGCCCGAGTCGGTAACATCGGTTATCACGGAAACCTTCATCGACGGGACACGGCGGCGCGTATTCCTCCTGGAGAACGGCCAGATTTGGCGCGAAGGCAGCAACACCACCCTGCGCGGACGCATACGCGTCGGATCGACCGCGACAGTATCGCGTGGCGGTATCGGCGGCTACAGATTGCGTATCGAAGGCAGAACGGGCTTCATCTCGGTCGCGCGGATCCGTTAGCCGGCCCACCAAGAAAGCCTGCTATCGCCGGATGCGAATGAAAATGTTCCTACCCGACATTGGCAACCGACTAATTCGGGCAGTTGACAGCGGCGCAGCTGTTAACCCGGGAACGATCATAAACGTCCCGGGTATCGCGATTGCCGCTGGTGTACATTTCTTCCCATTCGGCGAGCGTCATACAGATGCGAACACGCCTGGCATTCGAACCGGTTACGCGCCGGGTTCGGCAGCGTATCCGCTGCGACGGGTCATCGACTTCTTCAACCGCAACATTTTCGGTCGCCGTTTCGCCGCCTTCTGCTTGTGCGGACGCCTGGGTTGCAAGCGCTAAACACGACAAAGCGAACACTGAAAGGCCATATTTCATCGAGGGCCTACTTTCATAGGTAATTCACTACTGTACCCGGCGTCGATCATATCGAATGAGCCGCTCTGCGTCGAATCGTGCTGAAGGCGATTAGGAAGCCCGCGCGCATCGCGGCTACTATTACGGGCGAACTCGCACCATTCCACTATCGTCATGCACACAGGTATCCGCCTGGCGTCGGAACCCGTGAGACACCGGCCACGACACCATATCTGACAGCTGCGTCGGTCGTTATCGGTTAAATTTCGATGGCAGGCCTGGATTCATCACGGTCGCGCGGGTTCGTAAACTGATGAACAGAGAGAAGCTTCCCTATTCGGGGCCACCTACCGAGAATCCCGGATCGATATTTCTGTTTATCGAATCGCGCTGGGCATCATCAAGAACCCTGCGCGCATCGCGATTGCCATTGCGCGCGAGCTCGCTCCATTCCGCAACCGTCATGCACACGCGTATCCGTCTCGCGTTGGAACCGGTAACGCGCCGGTTCCGGCACCGAATTCTCTGGGACGGATCTTCCTCTTCAGCCGCATCAATATTTTCGGATACCGTTTCCTGGTCCTCAACCGAGGCAGAAGCAGGCACGTTAAAAACAAAAGCAGACATAACAAATGCAACAAAAGGTAACTTCAATGCTCACTCCATACAATTATTCGCTTAAGCGAACGGTTCTTGGTAACTGTGTCGGTAGAATAGCGCTGCTCCGGCAGCGCCGAGACTAGTTGCGCTGCGTCGAATCGCGTTGAGCATCATCAAGAACCCTGCGCGCATCGCGATTGCCATTGCGGGCGAGCTCGCTCCATTCCGCAATCGTCATGCACACGCGGATCCGCCTTGCGTTGGAACCCGTCACTCGCTGGTTTCGACACCGAACCCGCTGGGAAGGATCTTCTTCGACGGCTTCTTCAGCCGCTACATCGTCCGCCGAAGCGTTGCTCTCTTCGGTCATTGCGTGCAGGGGCGCAGCTGCAACCACGACAGACAGTGAGAGGACCAATAGAGGCTTTTTCATAAGGAAACCTTCGCTAAGTTAATGTTCGAAAAATGCCGTTCATTCTCGATAGGATGCTGGAAACTAACCGCATAATTGCTGCACGACAAGGTTGGCGCGGAAATTCCAGCCAAAAGACGGAGCGGCAGACCAAATATTCATTGGTCCATTTCCCGCAAACTGGTAGCCAATGGGCAATGATTGAACTTCAAGATGCCGCATGGCTGGCCCATCGCTACGATGAAGCGAGCGACAATTACCAGTTTGTCCACCTTCCGCGCGGAGCACGGGGGGAAGCGACATTTCTGTCCGACGAATATCTGCCTCCCGATCTGCACACGGAAATTGTATCGAGAAGCGAACTGGGAGTTTTGGAACCGAACCGGACCCCCATTCACTTCATTTTCCATTCGGGCTTTTGCTGTTCCACGCTTTTGACGCGCGCGCTCGAACTGCCTGGCAAAGCGACCAGTCTGAGCGAGCCCACATTGTTGCGCGATATGGTCGGTTTTTTCGATCGGGGGGCGCATAGAGACCGCTATCCGGCGGTGTTCGCCCGGACATTGCAACTGCTCGCACGGCCGTTCGAACCCGGGGAAGCCGTGATCGCCAAGCCGTCCTGCGTTGTGAACCGGCAAGCGAAAACGATTTTGGCGACCTCCCCATCCAGCCAGGCAATTTTCCTCTACGCGCCAATCCGGGTGTTCCTCAATTCGATAGCCCGCAAGGGAATTACGGGCAGACTGTGGGGCCGGGAGCTGTTCCGCGGACTGCACGGCTCCAACAGGCCCGATCTGGGATTCAGCGAAGAGGAGCTCTTCGGCCAGACGGACTTGCAGATCGCGGGCCTCGCCTGGCTGGTCCAGAACCGGATTTACCAGTTGTTGCTGGCTGAGTTCGGAGAGGAGCGCATCCGGTCGCTCGATAGTGAGTCCTTCCTGGCCCGCCCGGCAGAAACGCTGGAAGGTATCGGGAGTTTGTTCGATCTGGGTATCGGTTCAGTTCAAGCTCAGGAGATTGCGCATAGCGACGTGTTTCACCGCCACTCCAAATTTGGAGAGAAATTCGACGCTGACGAGAGAAAACGGGAGCGCGCCGCCGGCGACAGCGCTCATGCCGACGAGATCGAAAAAGTCGCATTGTGGGTAGAAACGGTTGCCCGGGGACTGGGTATCGCCATGCAGCCTGCCGGCCGGCTTTTGGACTAACTTCCGCTTCCAGACGGTTTCTTGACGTCGAAAGCGACAGTTAGCCTTTCGCCATCGTCGAAGGGGACAGTCCCGTGCCACATGATAGAGGGGAACAAGGCCAGATGCCCGACCTTGGGTTCCACCGTGTGATAGGCGGGCAGATCGAGCGCCAGCTCTTCGGGCGGTTGCCCAAAGGCCAGCCAGCCTGCCGGCGGATCGCCGAGCTGGCCCGGTGATGGCAGGCTTACGTACAGCGCGGAACTATACCAGCCCATGGGATGGATATGATTGGTGTGGCGGCCAGCCCCCGCAAGGCGAACCGACCAGGAGCCTCCAAATTGCACATTGCCGGGCGCGAAGCGGAGAATGGGATGATCAGGGTCAATCGGAGCCAGGGTTTGCATATGGCAAGCCACGGTATCGACGATGGCCGCTCGCAATGCGCGTATCTGCTTGTCTGCGCGCGCGAATAGCGGGCCATCGGTCTGCGTTCCGCCGCGAACTGACTGGCCGGCCATGTCTGCCTTGAGAACATGCAGCGTCCGCAAATGCGCGGCGAGCTCCTCCATGTCGACCCGGTCTCCGATGTCGTAAGTCTTGATCAGTCGCTCATCACGCTCAAGCCAGCGCCAGCGCTTGTCGTCAAGCATCCGCCATGCCAATCCGAGATAGGGCCACATTTCATTGGCCTCCGCATCTTTTCTGTGGGCCTCCCCGCATCGTGCTGCCTCTTCCGGCCTGCCGGTGCGAAGCATATGGCGCATATACCGGACGGCGAGTGGCATCTCTACATGTGGGGCAACGCGCTCAAACAACCGATCCGCGCGTTCGTGATCGCCCAGCTCCGACGCGCAGATCGCCTCGCAGATATCGAGGTTGCGCACTTCTTTCACCGAAGACCGCGCGCGCGCGACTACCGTGTCGGCCTCGGCGAAACGCTCAACCTGGATGAGCGAATTTATCATTTTGAACCATAACGGGCTGTTATGGGGAGCAGCCAGCAGCGCCCGTTCGAAGCCTTCGGTAAACTTTTCGCGCTGGCCTATCATCCAGTAGAAACCGGCGAGCGCTTCCTGACCTTCGATCCATTCCGGGCTTTGGAGGAGAATTGCATCAAGATCGGCAATCGCGTTTTCAGTTTGGCCCAATGCGGACTGCGCGGCGGCACGCCCCAGAAGAACGGAACCGTCCGCCGGAGAACAGGCTCGGGCGGCATCGAACAAATCAACATCCGGCCGCCCGGCCTCCAGGGTAACCCGAGCAAGAGCGTGGGTGACTTTCGGATCGTTTGGCGCGAGTTCAACCGCCCGTGCAAAGGCCGTTATCGCTGCTGCGGAATCCTCTTCGGCGCGATGCAGCAGCCCGAGCACATGCCAGAGCCGCAAATGGTCCGGGTGTTTCTTGAGCGCCGCCTCGACGCGCGCGATCGCGTCTTTCGCCCTGCCTGCATCACGTAACTGAAGGGCCTGGCTAACAAGCGCTTGCGGATCGTCCGCTCCAACTGGTGCTCCTGCATCAGAAGCCATCGCGCATCATCCTATTCACCAAGTGCCGATTTATCGCGTTTCAACCATATCGTGCGGCCGCGCAAGCCAGCAGGTCATACAAAAAAGGGCGGTGAGGTCTCCCTCACCGCCCTGATTTTTTTGGTTTGGTCGAACGCTTTAGAAGCGCAGGCGACCGGTAACCGAGTAACGACGGCCAAGCGTGTCATACGTCGTCGGATAGGTTTCACCCGAGTTATATGAGCTCGAACCGATAAACGAGCTGGTTTTCGGCGGATCGCGATCCAGCAGGTTGAAGACCGACAGCGTGATGTCGAAATTCTCGCTGACATTCGAACGAACCGTCAGGTCGAAATAGCTCGCATCGTCAAAGGCTTCCGATTCGTCGAGGAAGCCGTTGCCCTGACCGCGGAATTCATATTCCACACCGTCAATCCAGCGCCACAGCAGCGAGACGTCGACAAGATCGTCAATGCTGACTGTCGTCCGCAGGTTGAACGCCCATTCCGGCGTGATCGGTTCGCAGTTACCGCTGTACAAGCCAACGCACTCACGAGTGAGATTGTTCGGGTTGGCCGGGTTGGCGTTGAACGTCAGCGAATCGGTCCAGGTACCGTTGAGGTCCCAGTTGATCGAACCGAAGCTGACCGGCAGCGTGTAGTTGACCCGGAAGTCGACACCGCTGGTCTTAAGTTCACCCAGGTTCGAGAGCTGGAGAATAAGACCAGCTGTCTCGCCACCGCCGTTCAGCGAACCGTTGATCGGGTTACGACCGATATTGGCGCACTGCGCCGGATCCGAACCGTTGCCGTTTCCGTTGGGACCGAAGCAAGGCGTCAAAATGTCGCCCGGGTTCGGCGTCGTGATAGCACCAGTCACTTCGATGTCGAAATAATCGACCGAGACAACCAGGCCCGGAACCTGCGGCGGAGTCGCCACAAGGCCGAGTGTGATCGATTCGGCTTCTTCAACATCAAGATTGACGTTGCCACCCGAGGTCGCGTTGATCTGCGCGGCAGAAGGCTGCGGAATTGCACCGATCGTCGCGGCGGGTGCGCCCTGTGCGATACAGATCGCGGTCAAGGTCGCATTGCCCACCGGGTTGGCACCAGCGCACGGATCAACCGGAAGCGGCGTCAAGCCCGTGGTAACGGGGGCAAACAGCTCACCGATGTTCGGCGAACGCACCGATACCGAGTAGATACCACGGAAGCGGAAGCCTTCGAACGGTTCCCAGCTACCACCCGCTTTCCAGGTCGTGCTGGTGCCGGTGTTGGAATAATCCGACACACGGATGCCGCCTTCAGCCTGGAGGCTGTAGAAGCCCGGAACGTCTTCGAGGATCGGCACGATCAGCTCGGCAAAGCCCTCGATGACGTCATACTGGCCGCTGAAGGTCGGAGCCGGAGCACCGGTGCCGAGAACTTCGTCCTGCGTACCGGCGGAAACGTCGGCAATACGGCTGGCCGTATATTCGCGATACTCGACACCGACAGCGAAGCCGATCGGGGTCTGCGTGAAGAAGCCCGTCTCACCAAACGTACCGTTGAGCGAGGCGTTGACGACCGACAGCGAGGTCGAGTCGGTGAAGCCCGAAGGCTGGTTGAAGAAGGCAACCGAGCGCGGATCGATGTTCGTGCCGCCCGGTCCGCCACCTTGCAGGTTGAGCGGGAAACAACCGTTCGATGCATCGAAACAGGTCGTCGTGCTGGTCGCGTTGAGCGCCTGCTCGATGCGCGACTTCAGACCCCAGTTGGTGCGCGTGATCGTACGCTGCGATTCGCCATATGTCGCATAGACATCATAGCTGATCGTCGGGCTGAGATCGCCGCGCACACCGGCCCAGATCTGGAACTGGTTGGTGACGATGTCAGTCTGGCGCGGACCCTGCTCAACCAGACGGCGGTTGATGATGACATCCGGCGCAAGATAGTTGGGATCGTTCGGATCGGCCGCGTTGCGAGCCGCCGTACAGGTTACCGGATCGATCGGCACAGCGAAGCTGGCGCAGATCTGCTGGACCTGGGTGTCCGTCAGGAACGGGTTGTTCAATGGCAGAGCGAACGGATCGCCGAAGAGACCCGAAGGTGCCAGCTGCAGGCTCACCGTCGAATTGGTGAACATGCCGCGGGTGTAAACTTCGATGCCCGGAGCAACTTCATAGTTGGCCGTGCCGAAGATGTTGTAACGTTCGAACGGCGTCTGGAAATAGTTGAACGGCGCATAGTTGAACGTGTTGTAGGTCGGAACCAGAGTCTGACCGGCCGGATCGATCTGCTGGCCGTTGAAGCGCGTCGGGACCGAAGTACCCGAACCCAGAGCGTTGCCACCGAAAGTAGCATTCTGCGAAATCAAACGGCTGGCTTGAATCACATCGTCGACTTCCTGGTAGCCGATGCTCAACGACGCGTTACCGCGACCATCGTCGAAATTGGCGCCCAGGGTGACATCGCCGCGGATGCGCTCGCCATCGCCACGCTCGTTGATGCCGAAGGTGAAGGCAGCTTCAAGACCTTCGAAATCGCGACGCAGCACGAAGTTGGCAACGCCCGAAATGGCGTCGGCACCGTACACCGACGAAGCACCGCCGGTGATGACTTCAACGCGCTCGACCAGCGCGACCGGGATGATGTTCAAATCGGTCTGGCTGGCAATCGTCGAAGGCACGAGGCGCGTACCGTCCAGAAGGACGAGGCTGCGCGTCGAACCGATGTTGCGCAGGTTCAGCGTCGACGTACCGTTCGAACCGTTGTTGACCGAGCTGTTGGTGCCCGGCGCGATGCCCGGCAGTTCGCCGATCAGCTCTTCAGCGTTGGTTGCCTGACGATAATCAATCTCGTCGCCCCCAACAACCTGGATCGGGCTCGACTGCTCGAGGTTCGGGTTCGTAATGCGCGTACCCGTAACAACGATGGATGGCTGGTTCGCCGTAGCGGCCGCCAGCTGTTCGTTATTCTGCGCGAAGGCAGGCGTCGACATCATTGCGATGCCGATCACGACAGGTGCAGCACCCGTCTTGAGTTGAGTAAATTTGGAAGTCTTGGTCACGTTTCCAGCCCCTTATCTCTGGAGTAGATACCGCACGATCGCGGCCTAAAATTCTAGCCTTTCTAGGATTGGTCCGAACATACGACACGCGCAGCTCATCCATAGGCTTGGAGCGTCACTGCATGGAGAAGGGCGAGCTGTAAAGCAAAGGTTCAGCTTCCAGAACGGGTTCGCGGGAATATGTCGCCAAAATGCAACAGTTTAGGTTTAGGCCCCGATGAATCGCTATATGCTAGCCTTTTGCGGCGCTTCACTGCCCGAAAACACTTGAAAATCGAGAGCCTATCGGTCTCCGCCAGATCGGTTCACGGGCATCGGCCCGGCGAGGAAACGGGGATCGATTCGCTCGGTGCCCCATTTCATACCCCAGTGAAGATGGGGTCCGGTTGCACGGCCGCTGGAACCGATTGCCGCAATCCTCTCGCCCCGCTGGACGCGCTGCCCTTCCTCCACGTCAATGCGCGAAAGATGGAGAAAAGCGCTGTTCAGCCCCATGCCATGATCGATAATCACCAGATAACCCTCAAGCGTGAAGGGCGTCCGAGTTGCCAGAACCACCACCCCATCCGCAGGCGTCACGACCGGTGTTCCGCTGGACCGGACAATATCGACCCCGCCATGGTAGGAGCCCGGCTCCCCCCGATATACGCGCTGGGACCCGAACACACCGCTTATACGGCCAGTAACCGGCCACAGGAAATCCTGCCGCCAGCCATCGGTTTCCGACCGGATTTCGCGGGCTGCGACGATCTGGGCGATTTCCGGTGCGCGCCGTCGCTGGAAGTCCGCCGAAGAACGCCCTCCCCGGCGCGCAGCGTTAACATGTTCGATCCGCCAGTCGGTCGGCGCAATTGTCAAAATCTCGGCCAACCGCCGCCCATCGTCGAATTCGGCGGCCAGGGTCGCGGAGGGCCCATGATCGCGGCCGAAACCGATGAGAAACTCTCCTTCCGCGGTCAGCGCTATTTCGGTACTGTCCAGCATCAGGCGCTGCGTTCCGGACGGCGCACGACCGCGCACAACGCCGCCCTGACGGAAAGTTCCGTCGAAAGAGAATGCGGCACGATCCGATTCGGCAACAGCATCTGCGGAAACAACATTGGCGGATTGCGCCATTGCCGCAAAAGAAACCGCGCCAAACCCGGCAATACACAGCGTTATGCCGGCCATCCGCAGCCTCATCCCATTTTCTCCGCAGCGCGCACCGAAATTTCGGCCGTCGCATAGGGCTCCTGCCGCTCGACGCTCCAATAGCGCAGGTCATCCAGCGGAATCGCTTCTCCGGTGACCGCGCACAGCACATGGTCGCCCGGCGAAAGCATGCGGAAGTTGTTGGCCATATAATGGAGTTTGGCGGCTCCCCCGCTTCGTGACGTCAACATTGATGGCTACTCCTTTAATCGAACAATCCGGGCTGGCCTGGCTTGGCCGTCGATTTCCGGGATTTGGGCTTCTCAGGCCTAGAATATGATGCCTTGCCCGCTTCCTCAACCCGCGCGTCAACCCCGCCATCGGCGAATTTCAGCGTTATCGCCTCGGCGGATCGCACGTCAGCGGCCGTGACCAGCGTTTTGCCGTCGCGCGTCGTTATCCTGGCATAGCCGCGCTCCAATGGCCGCTCCGGGTGCAACTGGTCCAGCAATCGCGACACGCCATCCAGCCGGACCTTTCCGTCGAGCAGGCGCGACCGCACAAGATCGAGCCGGAATCGGCCGGTTCGCTGGGCAAAGAAACTCTGCGCCAGATCGAGCCTGATCCGCAAGACACGCGGCAATCGCTCCGCAAGTTCGTCAACCTTTTGCACCTGCGCGGTCAACAGGCTCTCCCGTCTGGGCAGCAGCCGAGCCACATTGGCCAGACGTTCGGCCAGACGCTCGACATGGCGGCGGATCGCCTGCGCCTTGCGTAGCGATGCCTGGTCCAGGGTCGCAAGCAGTTCAGCGCGCACAGGAACGGCCAATTCTGCGGCGGCAGTCGGTGTCGGCGCCCGCATATCGGCTGCAAAATCGGCAAGCGTCGTATCGGTTTCATGGCCAACGGCCGATATGACCGGGATCGCACAATCGGCAATGGCGCGGACAACGGCTTCCTCGTTGAAAGCCCAAAGATCTTCGATGGAACCGCCGCCCCGTGCAACGATCAGCAGTTCGGGCCGCGGGATAACGCCGCCGGCGCCCATCGCGTCGAAGCCCCGTATCGCTCGGGCCACCTGCTCAGCCGCCCCCTCCCCCTGCACGATAACAGGCCAGACGATGACATGGCTCGGCATACGGTCTGCAAGCCGGTGCAGAATATCGCGAATGACCGCGCCCGTCGGCGAGGTCACGACACCGATGATACTCGGCAGGAAGGGCAGGCGCTGCTTGCGCTCCTGCGCAAACAGGCCCTCGGCGGCCAGCGCCTTGCGGCGCTGCTCGAGCAATTGCATCAGGGCGCCCTCGCCGGCCACTTCCAGCCGTTCGATAACGATCTGATATTTCGAACGTCCCGGATAGGTGGTCAGCTTGCCCGTCGCGATCACCTCGATCCCGTCCTCGGGAACAAAGGCCAGCCGATTGGCCTGCCCTTTCCAGATCACACCGTCGATCACCGCAGACTCGTCCTTGAGACCCATATAGCAGTGCCCGGATGCCGCCCGCTTGAACCCTGAAATTTCCCCCTTGATCCGAACATGGCCAAAGCGCTGCTCCACCGCGCGCTTGAGCGCCCGCGAAATTTCCGAAACGGAAAGAGGCGGCGCATTGTCGCCCGCCGGTGTCTCCGCTAGGAGCGCAGCGCCGGGATCGTTCCGGCCGCTTTCCGGCGACGACATATCTGAAGAGGAAGACTGCATGAATGTCCTGTTACTTGGATCGGGCGGACGCGAGCATGCGCTGGCCTGGAAGATTGCGCAATCGCCCAAGCTGACAAAGCTGTTTGCCTCACCCGGCAATCCGGGAATAGCCGAGCATGCCGAAATCGTCGAGATCAAGGATGGCGATCATCGCGGAACGATCGACTTCTGCCTCAAACACTCGATCGAACTGGTCGTGGTGGGCCCCGAGGCACCGTTGGTCGACGGTCTCGCCGACAATTTGCGCACAATGGGTTTTCCCGTGTTCGGGCCTGACAAGGAGGCCGCACGGCTCGAGGGATCCAAGGGTTTCACCAAGGATCTGTGCGCGGAAGCAGGCATTCCGACGGCGCGGTACGCGCGCTTCACATCTGCGGATGCCGCTTTGCCGGCGCTGGAAGAATTTGGCCTGCCGGTTGTCATCAAGGCCGATGGACTTGCGGCCGGGAAAGGCGTCATCATCGCCGAAACGGCCGAAGAAGCCCAAGCTGCGGTGAGCGGGATGTTCGAAGGGGACTTCGGCAAGGCGGGCGCCGAAATCGTCATCGAAGAGTTTCTCGTAGGAGAAGAGGCGAGCTTCTTTGCGCTGGTCGACGGAAAAACGGCCGTCCCGTTCGGCACGGCGCAGGATCACAAACGCGTCGGCGAGGGCGACACAGGGCTGAATACCGGAGGTATGGGCGCCTATAGTCCGGCTCCTGTTCTTGACGAAGCAACGACGAAACGCGTGATGGCGGAGATCGTGACGCCGACCGTGGAAACCCTCGCCGGTCGCGGCACACCTTATAGCGGGGTCCTCTTTGCGGGCCTGATGCTGACCGAAACGGGGCCGCAGCTGATCGAATATAATGTCAGGTTTGGCGATCCCGAATGCCAGGTTCTGATGATGCGGTTCGAGGGGGACCTTCTCGATCTGATGCTGGCCACCGCAGAGGGACGGCTGGACGAGATAGAAACGCCGGCCTTTTCGTCCCAAAGCGCAATGACGGTCGTGATGGCCGCCAGGGGATATCCGGGCACACCCGAAATCGGTGGTGCCATCTCCGGCATCGAAACGGCCGATGCCGGCGGCGCAAAGGTTTTCCAGGCAGGAACAACGAAACAAGACGATTCCCTGATATCAAGCGGCGGCCGGGTGCTCAACGCAACGGCCAAGGCCGAAACGCTCCGGCAGGCGCGTGACATGGCCTATGCAGCGCTTGAAATAGTCGACTTCGCCGACGGTTTCTACCGTGCGGACATCGGATGGCGCGAACTGGAACGTGGTTAACGATTTGCAAAAATCTCGAAAGGCCGACACACTCCGGAGATTCAGGCCAGAGATTCAGGCCTGATTTTCGGGGCGGGCGGGAGCAAAATCAGTGTCGGCACAGGCGAAATTTCTCGTCGGATTATTGGCCGTGGGCCTGTTGACATGGGTCTGGCTGGAGCCATTCGGTCAGGCCAGGGCGATCGCCGATGACATTGAGAGCCGGGCGTCCGAGACGCTGACCGCGCGCGGTGCAGGCAATGTCGGTGTCTCAGTGCCGCGCAGCCCGGTACGCCGGACACTGGAGCTGGCCGGCGACTTGCCGAATATGGAACGCGCTGAGCTCCTCGAAGCGGTGCAGGCGCTTGACGGCGTCTCCTCCGCGACATGGGCTCGGCCCGATCCAGCCGAGGCAGTGGAAATGGCAACGGCCCAAGCAACGGCGGCAGAAACATGTCGCGACGAACTGAACGCCGTGATCGCCAGCCACCGGATCCAGTTCCGCAGCGGTTCACCCTATCTCAACCCGGAGGCGCAACGACTGCTAGACCGGATGGCGGAAATTGCGCACGACTGTACCGGCGTCCGGATCGAAATAGCTGGCCATGGTACCGGCGGAGGACGGCCGAATGTCACGATGGAAATGTCGGCCTTTCGCGCGACAACCGTGCGCGATGCGCTGGTCGAACGCGGTGTATCGGCCGATATGCTGACAACGATTGGCAAGGGTGCGAACGAACCGCTGGAAGGCAATCCGGTGGATCCTGCAAACCGGCGGATCGAATTCACCGTGAGTCTGGCAAATGGGGGAGCAGGCTGATGTTTGCACTGTGGATCGAGCTGCTTCTCCTGAATATCGCGGTTTTCCTGATCGGGCTGGGCATCGCCTGGCTGATCTGGGGCCGGGAAGCAGCCTAGGGAGGGCGATGGATGTTCTATTTGATCGCTAGCCTCTGGTTGGTTTTGTCGCTGTCGGCCATACTCGGTTTCATTATCGGCGCATGGATTTGGCGCGATCCGTCGCGCGATGCACAGGAGGCGGAATTTGGGTATGCTGCGGTCAGCGCCCCGATCATTCCTCCCGCTCCGCCAGCCATTGAGCCCGAGCCGGTCGCGGAACTCCCGACGATTGAGGAACCCGTCGCCGATGCCGAGCCTGAACCTGCGCTGGAACCCGAACCAGAACCCGTCGCGGATAGCGAACCGGAAGCCGTAGCAGAACCGACCCCGGCACCTTCGCCGTTTCTGACCGAACCGAACGGTGAACCGGACAATCTTACGCTCATCAAAGGTGTCGGCCCCAAGCTGGGCGATATGCTCCACGGGCTGGGCGTCTTTCATTTTTCCCAGATTGCCGATTGGGACGCAGACCAGGTCGCAGAAGTCGATTCGCAGCTCGGTACCTTCAAAGGCCGGGTCAGCCGCGATCGCTGGGTCGATCAGGCGCGCATGCTCGCCAACCGCGATATTGCGGCCTTTGAGCGGGAATTTGGAAAAATGAACGGTCGCCTCTAGGTTACCCCAAAGGCTGACAAAAGACATTAAGCTCCGGTTCAGGGGATGATGTGATACTGTTACATTGGGTCGGCAGCTGAGGGGAGATTTCCAATGCGGCTATTTGCATTTGCGCCGATGGCGGCGCTCGTTCTGACCGGGCTTGTCTATTCGGTACAACCGGGCCAGGCCACACAGCGGCCCATGACGCCTGCTACGGCCGATCAGATCTGTGCGCCGTTTCTGGCCATGGACAATGATGAATATGATCGCCGCCGCTATCGGCCATCGAGCGTCCAGAGCGCGCCCACGGGTGTTGCTCCTCCTCCCCCTCCTCCGCCCCCGATGCCATCCCCGCCGCCACCCGCTCCCGTTGCAGCCGAGCAGGCAGTCGCCGATGCCGTCGGCCGCGGACGCATCGCGTCTGGCGTGGTCAGCGGCTATGCGCAGCCCCCGCAGAATCGCGAGCAATATGCGGGCGAAGCCGTCGCCAGCATCATGGCCGTGGCCGAGACCCCGGTTTCGACCTTTGCCGTCGATGTTGACACAGGCAGCTATGCCAATGTCCGCCGCTTCCTGAACCAGGGCGGCACGCCGCCGCGCGCGGCGGTCCGCACCGAGGAAATGCTCAACTATTTCCGCTACGATTATGATCGCCCGCGCGATCGTACCCAGCCGTTCAGCGTCACGACCGACATGGCGACCACGCCGTGGAACGCCAATACGCGGCTTCTGCGTATCGGCCTGCGCGGTTACGATATCGAACGGAGCGAACGGCCTGCGGCCAACCTCGTCTTCCTCGTCGACGTGTCGGGCTCGATGCACAGCCGCGACAAGTTGCCGCTCGTGCAATGCTCGATGGCGATGATGGCGGAACAGCTGAACCCGCGCGACCGGGTTTCGATTGTCACCTATGCCGGATCGACCAAGACGATCCTTACCGGCTCCAGCGACCACGACGAGATCATCGCCTCGCTGGGCGAACTGCGTTCGGGCGGATCGACGGCCGGCGCGGCGGGTATCAGCCTCGCCTATGACGCGGCCCGCGCCAACATGATCGATGGCGGTATCAACCGCATCATCCTGGCCACGGATGGTGACTTCAATGTCGGCACCACCAATCGCGAGCAATTGATCGAGATGGTAGAACGCGAGCGCGAGGCCGGCATCTCGCTCACCACGCTCGGCTACGGCACTGGCAATTACAATGAAGCAATGATGGAGCAGATCGCCGATCACGGAAACGGCAATTACGCCTATATCGACAGCGCGATGGAGGCCCACCGTGCGCTGGTACAGGAGCTTTCTTCGACGCTCTTCACCATCGCCTCGGACGTGAAGATCCAGATCGAGTTCAATCCGGCCCATGTCAGTGAATATCGCCTGATCGGTTACGAGAACCGTCTGCTTGCCGAAGAAGATTTCGACAATGACACGGTGGATGCCGGGGAAATCGGCGCAGGCCATCAGGTAACAGCGCTTTACGAAGTGGTTCCCACGGGATCGCGCGGCTGGCTGCCCGAGCGGCGCTATGCCGCAAACCGGACGGCCGAACGCGGCGATCTGGGCGCGGAACTTGCCCATCTCCGGCTGCGCTACAAGCTGCCCGGCGAAGCCGAATCGCGGCTGATCGAGCAGCCCGTAAGCGCCAGCCTGGTTGGCACAGCACGAAACCCGCGCGGCGACATGGCGTTCGTTGCCGCCGTTGCGGCCTTTGGGCAGCGCCTGCGCGGCGACACCTATCTGGGAGAATTCAGCTTTGCCGATATTCGCCGGCTCGCCCAAGCAAGCGGCAACAATAGCGACTATTGGCGACGCGAATTCGTCGAACTGACAGAGCTTGCCGAGGCGCGCACAGCACCCGGCGGGACCAGCGAGGGCTCGAAGAACTAGCCCCGCTCCGACAGGACGGCCCGTGCAGCCTTGCATGGGCCGTCCACCCCCGGCATAGGCCAGCCCGAAACCCAAGCTTTCGGAGTCCTCCATGCCTGAGAATCTGCTGATCTATATTTTCATCGCCATCGTGGCGGTTATCGTTTTCGTCGTTCTGCTGAGAACACGCGGCGGCGCGCAGGAAGGCGCAGTCGGCGACGATGGCGTTAGCGACGGGCTGGCGGCCGCGGTCGAAGATGTGGTGGGCGAATTTACCGGCGTTGAAGTCAACCCCGACTTCCCGGGCGATACCGAGATGGTCGGCGAGTCCAAAGACGGCAGCGGCAGCGGGGCGAGCATCTCCGGCGGCGGTGCAGGCGACACGCTGACCCAGATCAAGGGCCTTGGCCCCAAGGCATCCGCAGGCCTGGCGGAAATGGGCGTCAAGCGTTTCGAACAGATAGCAGGCTGGACGGCAGGCGATATCGAAACCGTGGGCGCCAGGCTGGGCGGTACATTCGCCCAGCGCATCGAACGCGATCGCTGGGTGGAGCAGGCCGTTCTGCTCGCCGAGGGCAATGTCGAGGCGTTCGAAGCGAAATTCGGCAAGCTCGGCTAAGCTGCGGCATATGGATCTGACGCTCGGCAGCGATGGCAGGAAACGCTGTTTCGGTGGCCAGCCGGGCAAGGAGTTTTACGGCGATTATCACGACACCGATTGGGGCATCCCCGTCCATGACGATCGCCAGCTGTTCGAAATGCTGATCCTCGAAGGCGCGCAGGCCGGGCTGAGCTGGGAAACGGTGCTCAAGAAGCGCGATGGCTATCGCCGGGCCTTTCACGGTTTCGATATCGAGCGCGTCGCAGCGATGACGGATGAGGAACTGGAAGCCCTGCGCGAGGATGAGCGCATCATCCGCAACCGGCTGAAAATCCGGTCGGCGCGTAAAAACGCCATCGCCTTTATCGCGATGCAGGAGGAGTTTGGCAGCTTCGACAGCTGGCTCTGGAGCCATGTCGACGGCGAACCCATCGTCAATCGTCCGCAAAACTTCGCCGACGTCCCTGCCTCGACAACGCTTTCCGACACGATATCGGAGGCACTCAAAAAACGCGGCATGAGCTTTGTCGGCTCGACGATCATCTACGCCTATCTACAGGCGGCCGGCGTGGTGAACGATCATGTGAAAGGCTGTTGCCGGTACCCGAACTAAAGGGGGCCGCCAGCCTGTCCCGCTTGCGGCCGCCATGGGCGCCGGCGGCGGCCACGCGCAAATACCGACGGAATTTAGGGCATTCCATATGGCTCGGCGCGGGGCAGGCCGCCGCGTGGCGCAGCCCGTCGCGCATCGCTTCCAGCTTGCGGATCGTCGCATCAAGATCTGCGGCCTTCGCGGCCAGCATGGCGCGATCGATTTTCGGCCGGCCGTCCACGCCGAACATCCGGGCAATCTCATCCAGTGAAAAGCCCGCAGCGCGGCCCAGCGCAACCAGCGCCAGCTGATCGAGAACCACCGGTTCGAATATTCGCCGCAGGCCCCGCCTGCCAATCGATTCGATAAGCCCCTTTTCCTCGTAGTGACGCAGCGCCGAGGCCGGTACGCCCGATCGTTTTGCCACCTCGGAAATATCCAGTGCTTTCATGCTTGACCTCAAGTCGACTTGAAGTGGCATGGTGCGATTTTCAGACATGAGATGCAAGCAGGGAGACAATTTATGCAAGACGCGCAATCGACCCAAACCGATGGCGGAATCGACTGGAACGGAGCCGTTGGACAGACTTGGGTCGACCAGCAGGTACTGCTCGATAGGATTTTCGAGCCAATCGAGAAAAAGCTGACGGAAGAGGTTGCGGCACACGGGCCGGAACGCCTGTTCGACATTGGCTGCGGCGGAGGGGCAACCACGCTCGCGCTGGCCCGGCGACTGGGACCGGGCGCGCGCTGCACGGGTGTCGATATATCGGCCCCGCTGATCGCGGCGGCACGTGAACGCGCCGGACGCGAGGGCCTGGACACCAAATTTCTGTGCGCGAATGCGCAGGACCATCATTTCTCCGGCAACGACGCCGATGCAATTGTCTCCCGCTTCGGCATAATGTTCTTCGCCGATCCGGTTGCCGCTTTCCTGAATTTACGCCGCGCGATGCGACCCGGCGGCCGGTTGACCCTGATCGCCTGGCGCAGTCCCGACCAGAATCCGTTCATGACAGAGGCCGTGCAGGCGGCCGCGCCGCTGATCGATCTACCGGCGTTTCGGCCCAATAAATCGGGCCAGTTCGGCTTTGCCGAGGCCCCCTATGTGCGCGGGATATTGGACGCGACCGGCTGGACAGCGCCGCACCTTGAGCCGGTCGATTTCTACTGCGCGTTCCCGGCGGCCCAACTCGACACCTATGTGTCCGAGATGGGACCGCTTGGCGCAGCCCTGAAAGGAGCCGGGAAAGACGAGCGTGAAAAGATGTTGGCGGCCGTCCGCCCGGCTTTCGATCGCTACATTGTCGGGGAGACGGTCAATTTCACAGCCGCCTGCTGGGTCATCACGGCGCGTGCTCCCTCTGCAAGCGGCGGACGGGAGGAGATTGCGACATGACCGAGGTAGGAATTTTCCTTCTCCACAGCGCAGCTGTCGGAATGGGTGCGACCTTACTGATGGACCTGTGGACCGTCATCCGGCGCTTCGTTTTTGCTATTCCACTGCTGGATTATGGCCTGGTGGGCCGGTGGCTCGGCCATATCGTGCGCGGTCGCTTCAGGCATGATGCCATTGGCGCGGCCAACCCGATACCCTGCGAGCGCGTCATCGGATGGATGTTCCACTATCTAACGGGCATGGTCTTTGCAGCCATATTGCTGTTCGCCTGGGGCCCTGACTGGGGACGCAATCCAACGATTGGACCCGCCCTTGTCGTCGGAATCGGTACGGTCGCGGCCCCGTTTCTGATCATGCAACCGGCAATGGGCTCCGGCATCGCCGCAAGCCGGACGCCGCGCCCCGCTATTGCCCGTGTCCATAGCGTCATCGCGCATATGGTCTTCGGCCTCGGCTTATATGTCACCGCATCGATGATCGTCGAAACGGGATTTGGCGCTGCCTTCAGTAGCGGTGCCTAGACATCCAGATTGGCCACATTCAGGGCGTTGTCCTGAATGAACTCACGCCTCGGTTCGACGACATCGCCCATCAGCTGCGTGAAAATCTCGTCGGCTAGATCCGCTTGGCCGACTTCGACCTGTAGCAGTGAACGGTTTTCCGGATCGAGGGTCGTTTCCCAGAGCTGGTCCGCATTCATCTCGCCCAGCCCTTTATAACGCTGGATCGCGAGACCCTTGCGGCCGGCGGAAAGAATGGCGGCGAGGAGCTCTGACGGCCGGGTGATCGACGTGGCGCCCTTGACCGGCATATCGTCTTCGCCGCCCTCTTCTGCCGCTGCAGCCTCGGCCGCTTTCATGCTGACAAGTTGCGACACCAGAGCGTAATTTTCGGCCTGTTCGGCGGCAACCTGTTGCAGTTTCCGGGCTTCGGCAGAACGCACGAATGCCGCGTCGATCATGTGGACATCGGTTACCCCGCGCCAGCGCCGGTGCAGCTCGAAACCGCCATCGTCATTGACCTGCCCCGTCCACTTGGCCTCGGGATCATGGGTGTTCAGCCACTGAGCGACCAGATCGACGGCCGCCGCGCGCTGTTCCGTCGTCAGCGCTTCATCCAGCGCGCCCATCAGCGCGAAAGCCTCGACAATCGCCGGGTCGTAGCGTTTGGGCACATAGTTCATCAGCGAGCGCATGCGCCGGGCATGATCGATCAGCACACGCAGATCTTCGCCGCTGCGCGTCGCGCCTTCGCCGGTTTCCAGCATCATTGCGCCGAGGCCGGCATCGATCAGATAGGCATCAAGCGCGGCATCGTCCTTGACGTAGACCTCGCTCCGGCCCTTGGCGACTTTGTAGAGCGGCGGCTGGGCAATATAGAGATGCCCACGCTCGATGATCTCGGGCATCTGACGGTAGAAGAAGGTCAGCAGCAGTGTTCGGATATGCGCGCCGTCGACATCGGCGTCCGTCATGATGACGATCTTGTGATAGCGCAGCTTCTCAATATTGAAATCGTCTCGCCCGATGCCGGTGCCCATCGCCTGGATTAGCGTGCCGACTTCCTTCGACGAGAGCATCCGGTCGAAACGGGCACGCTCGACATTGAGGATCTTGCCCTTGAGCGGCAGGATAGCCTGATAGTGCCGGTCACGGCCCTGTTTGGCCGAGCCGCCGGCGGAATCGCCCTCGACGAGAAACAACTCGGACTTGGCCGGATCGCGCTCCTGGCAATCGGCGAGCTTGCCGGGCAGCGAGGCGATATCCATCGCGCCCTTGCGCCGTGTGAGTTCGCGGGCCTTTTTGGCGGCTTCGCGGGCGGCGGCGGCGTCGATCACCTTCTGGATCACGGCGACCGCATAGGGCGGGTTTTCCTCCAGCCATTCGGCGAGCTTGTCGGCGATCAGGCTTTCGAGCGGCTGGCGGACTTCGCTCGATACCAGCTTGTCCTTGGTCTGAGAGCTGAACTTCGGATCGGGCAATTTGACCGAAACGATGGCGGTCAAACCCTCGCGCATATCGTCGCCCGTGAGTTTGACCTTTTCCTTCTTCAGCGCGCCGGAGCTGTCGGCATAGTTGTTGAGTGTGCGGGTCAGCGCCGAGCGGAAGGCCGCGATATGCGTGCCGCCGTCGCGCTGGGGAATATTGTTGGTGAAGGCGAGGACATTCTCGTGATAGCTGTCATTCCATTCCAGCGCGACATCGATGCCGATATCGTCGCGCTCCCCGGTGATCGCGATCGGATCGCCGATGATCGGCTGCTTATGCCGGTCGAGATACTGGACAAATGCCGATGTGCCGCCCTCATAATAAAGCTCGACCTCTTCGCGGTCGGCATGGCGCGCATCGGCGATGAACAGCCGGACGCCCGAGTTCAGGAACGCCAGCTCGCGATAGCGATGCTCGAGCTTCTCGAAATCGAATTCGGTGATCTTGAAGGTTTCGGCGGACGGCATGAAGGTAACCTGCGTCCCCTTCCTGTCCCCCGCATCGCCAAGGATTTCCAGCGGCGCCTCCGCCTCACCGTTGCGGAAACGCATCCAGTGCTCCTTGCCATCGCGCCAGACACGCAGCTCAAGCCAGTCGCTGAGCGCGTTCACCACGGACACGCCGACGCCGTGTAGGCCGCCCGAAACCTTATAGGCGTTGTCATCGGACGAGTTGTCGAACTTCCCGCCAGCATGGAGCTGGGTCATGATGACCTCGGCCGCCGACACGCCCTCTTCGGAGTGGATACCGACCGGAATACCGCGGCCATTATCCTCAACCGTCACCGAACCATCGGCATTGAGCTGGATCAGAATCCGGTCGCAATGCCCAGCCAGCGCCTCGTCGATCGCATTATCGGACACCTCGAACACCATGTGATGGAGGCCCGATCCGTCATCAGTATCGCCGATATACATGCCGGGGCGTTTGCGAACCGCATCCAGGCCCTTGAGAACCTTGATCGAATCGGCACCATAATCGCCCTGGAGAGGGGCGTTTTCTTGCGATGTTCGGGGTGTTTCAGTCATCTGTTGGATATAGGCATTTTGAAACGAAAACCCAAGAGAATTGGGCCTTTCACTGGGGATTGAGCCGGCCTCTCGCTTTCCCTCAACGGAGCGTCAAGCACGCCTCGAAATCGGCAGGTTCGGCGCGTGCTTGCGCCATCCAGAGCGCCGCTTCCAATGTCGAAGCATCAAATGTCACCGAGCGATCGAGATTGTCGTTGTCGGCCAAAGCGCTGGCATATCCGAGCACGTAATTCTCGCCCGGCAGGGCGAGCAGGCAGGGAATAGCCGCCGCACCGAAACTGTGTTCGATTTCAGCCGCCATCTGCTGACCGATATAATATCCCAACTCGCCAAAGGCGCCATCGAAAGCAAGACCATAGATACCCGGAAACCGTTCGGCGATATGCTCAGGGTTGCGAACCAGGGCTTCGATCATGTAATCGAAAAGCCGCGAATTATATTCCAGGTGCCGGAAGTTGCGCTGCGCCAACGACCGCGAAAAGCTGGCATATCGGCCATCACCCGCAATGTCTTGCATTGCGGCGACATGCGAAGCACTGCCTTCCAGCATGAGCGTCGCGAACATGTGGTCCAGCGCCTCTTCAAGGCTGCCAACCTCCTCAGACTCTGCCATGGGCTGCGCGGCGAATTGCAGCTGGATTGCATGATAGGTTTCATGGGTTATCAACCGGACGAGCGCTTCATAATTGCCGGGCATATCCGCTGCCAGACAGGGAATATCGACGAAGAATGCGCCGTCTCTGGCGAATCCCCCGCAAGAGAAACTGGCCGCTGCAAGCACAGCATTGCCTTCAAAAGTGAAGTCTTGCGGCACATAGGGCGTCAGCAATCGCGCTGCGCTATCGCCGATTTCAGAGCGCCTCTGCACCAGATAGGCGATTGCCTCCTGCATAGCTTCCCGCCGCTCGACCAGCGCAGAAAATCTGAACGGATCAGGGTCAGGCGCTTCGCAGCGCGCGATTGTGCGGACGCCGCTGAGATAGTTTTGCAGCGTGAAGCGTTCGGCAAATTCGCGATGATGGGCGATCTGGCTTTGCAGCAGGCGCGATTGCGCAAATTCGGACTCGTCGACCTCCTCGCCCGAACAGGCGATAGCCAGCAGCCGTTCTGCTGGCGCTGTTTCAATATCAACGGACACATTCTGCGCCATGACGGGCGCGGAGATCATCAGCCAAACCTGCAAGAGAACCAGAGCGGTAGATCGCATGCCTATCTCCACGACCAGAGCGCCTATCTGCGCTGTCAAACTTGAATGACAACGCTTCCGACATTAGTCGTATTTATGTCAAGTCTCGTGACTTTGTCCGAAATCGCGTCGAACAGAGCCGACTCCGTTCCCGTCATCCAGACCTGCCCGCCGCTGAGCGCGAGTCGCTCAAACAGGGCGGACCGGCGGACCGGATCGATATGGGCGGCGACCTCGTCCAGCAGGATCAGCGGACGGCGCCCCGCGCGCTCGGCCACAAGGTCCGCATGGCCAAGGACGATGGCGAGTAGCAGCGCCTTCTGCTCGCCTGTGGAGCAGCGATCCGCCGCCTGACCCTTGCCGAGATGGGTGACGGCGAGATCGCTGCGGTGCGGCCCGGTGAGCGAGCGGCCCGCGGCCCGGTCGCGATCCCGGCCCTGGGCAAGGGCAGCGCCAAGATCGCCATCGGCTTCCCAGCCGTGAAGCGCCAGATACGCCTTGGCGAAAGGCCCGTCCGGTTGATCGGCCAGCCGGGCATTCAGCGCGTCTATCGTCCGTTCTCGCGCCGCTGCCAGCGCGCCGCCATGCTCGGCCATCTGCAGTTCCAGCGCTGCGCACCATTCGGTATCCAGCGGCGCCTCGTCCCCAAGCAAACGGTTGCGCGCCCGCATCGCGGCCTCATAGCGCGAAGCATGATGGGCGTGTGCCGGCTCGAGCGCCAGCGCCAGCCGGTCGAGAAAGGCCCGTCTGCCGCCCGGCGCGTCGGCGAACAGCCGGTCCATCGCCGGAGTCAGCCAGAGGATAGACAACCATTCAGTGAGAGCCGTCGCCGAGGCCGCCGCGCCGTTGATCCGCACCCGGCGGCGGTCGGGCGCGCCTGGCAGGGTCCCGGTTCCCAGATCGACATCGCCACCCGGCGTTTCGAGTATGGCGGAAATTGAAAAGCCCCCCGGGCCGCCCTGCCGCGCCATTTCGGAAAGTCGGGCGCGCCTGAGCCCGCGCCCCGGCGTCAGCAATGATACGGCTTCCAGAATATTGGTCTTGCCCGCCCCATTCTCGCCGGTCAGCACGACAAAGCCCGGACCGGGTTCGATCAGCGCCGTTTCATAGGAACGAAAATCGGTGAGAGAAAGGCGGCGGAGTGTCATCTGCCGCCTCTATAGGGGCAACTCGCTAAAAGCTCACACCCGCATCGGCATCAGCACATAAAGCGCGCTTGCCTTGTCATTCTCGCGAATCAGGGTCGGTGCGGCGGCATCGGCGAGATGCACTTCGATCGCATCGCCCTGAACCTGGCCCAATATGTCGAGCAGGTAGCGGGCATTGAAACCGATCTCGAAGCCATCCGAGCCATATTGGCCGGCGACCTCTTCCGATGCCGTGCCATTTTCAGGCGAGGTCACGGACAGTGTGATCTTGTCCGTATCGAGCGCCATCTTCACCGCACGGGTCTTTTCGGTCGCGATGGTCGCAACGCGGTCGACGCCTTCCTCGAACGAGCGCGGATCGATCTTGAGAAGCTTGTCGTTCCCGGTCGGGATCACACGGTTATAATCGGGGAAGGTTCCGTCGATCAGCTTGGAAGTCATCACGGCCGTTCCCAGCCCGAAGCGGACTTTGCTGTCCGACAATGCAATTTCAACCGTTCCGTCCAGCTCGTCCAGCATCTTGCGAAGCTCGGCAATGCATTTGCGCGGGATGATAACGTCCGGCATGCCCTCTGCCCCGTCGGGGCGCGGCAGGGTGAATCGCGCCAGGCGGTGGCCGTCCGTCGCAGCAGCCTTAAGCACCGGCTGATCGTCATCGGTTACATGGAAAAATATCCCGTTCAGATAATAGCGGGTTTCTTCGGTGGAGATGGCAAAGCGCGTCTTGTCGACGATTTCCCGCAGGGTTGCAGCGGGAATTTCGAAAACCGTCGGCAGATCGCCCTCGGCAATCACCGGGAAGTCGTCGCGCGGCAGCGTCGAGAGATTGAAGCGCGCCCGGCCTGCGTTGACGGCCATCTTGCCTTCCGCTGCTTCAAGCGAAACCTGGCTACCTTCAGGAAGTTTGCGGACAATATCGAACAGGGTGTGCGCCGATACGGTTGTCGCCCCGGCCTGCTCCACCTGCGCCTCGACCGTCTCCACGATCTGCAGATCGAGATCGGTTGCCATCAGCTTGATCCCGCCGCCTTCGACCGCCTCGATAAGGACATTGGACAGAATCGGAATGGTGTTGCGGCGCTCGACCACCGATTGCACATGGCCCAGGCTCTTCAAAAGCACTGCCCGTTCAATCGTCGCTTTCATCGTATTCCCCTGCACACGGCGTCATCATTATTTGGGAAAAGGGTACTGCCCTCTCAGCCTCTACATGGCAAGGAAAAGGGGCCGGAACGCAAGGCCCCGACCCCCATTTTTGGCACTTTCCTGTGGATAGCAGAGCCTAGAAGCGGATACCGACCCCAGCTACGACCTGATGGCGGTCCGTATTGACGTCGAAATCAGCAAAATTGATGTTGGTGTCCGCAACATCGACCTCGAGATCGCTATAGTTGGAATAGCGATATTCGACCTTGCCATAGACATTGCGGCCGAAAAGATATTCGACACCGGCGCCAACCCGAAATCCATCCAGCGTTGCAGAATAATCCTCGCTGAACCCAGCGCCGTCATCGGCGTCGAGCCCGAACCGGGCATTGGTGTATCCGCCCTTGGCATAGAGCAGGGCCTGCGAAGACAGGGGAACGCCGACGCGCGCGCCGATATACAGATCGCGCTCGGCTTCGAACGAAGCCCGGCTGCCGGCGCCGAATGCTCCATTGTCGGTTTCACCGGCGGTCGAATCGGTAATTTCGCCTTCAATCCCCAAAACGGCGCCGCCAACCGCAAAATCATAGCCGACGCCAGCACCATAGAGAAAGCCGTCCAAGCCCTCGCCGCTGCCATCGTCGAAACGATCCTGTGTACCGGGTGAAAAATCGCCGTCATTGTCGGCGCTTGTGCTGTCATAGCCTCCTATGGCCTCGAGCCGAAAACCCGTGAAGGCATCCGTGTTGGATTGGGCCAGAGCCGGAGCTGAGATGCCGGACAGCAGAATGGCGGAAAATAATACGGTACGCATGCGAATACTCCTTACACATTTACACGGCCCCAAGATCATGGGCTTGGGAACCAGCGCATGGCGTTGCAGAAAGTTGCATGAACACAGGATAAATGGCGGATTTCAGTTGCTTTCGGGTGGTGAATTGGCGATCAGCCGTGCGATGAACAGGCCCGGTCGTCTCTTTATCGCCCGCCATGGCGAAACCGTGTTCAACGCTGCGGCGCGGTTACAGGGAGACCATGCCCACACGCCGCTCACGCGCGCAGGATTTGCGCAGGCGGACGCGATGGGCGCAGCGCTGCTCGATCGACTCGGGCCGGAGCCGGAGCTCGCCTTATGGTCGTCGAGCGCGGGCCGCGCCCTGCAGACGCTCGCGATCATCGCTGATCATCTCGGCCTCGACTGGCACGATGCCCGACATGATGACAGGCTTGTGGAAATCGGCATGGGTACATGGGGCGGCCGTTACTATGCCGACGTGATCGCCGAACACGGCCCGGTGGTCGACTCCGAACATCGCGTTCTCAAACCGGCGCCCGACGGCGAGATTTACCCAGAAATCGCAAGACGCGTCTCCCATTGGTTCGAAGAGGACGGCCAGACGCCCGGCGACAAACTGGTCATCATGCATGGAATATCGAGCCGCGTACTGCGCGGCGTGCTTCTCGGGCTGGAGTCGCTGCCGGGCTATGGCGCGCCGGTTGCGCCGAGCCTGCCGCAAGGCTCGGTCGTGATGGTCGAAAACGGCAAGGAAACGCTGGTCGTTGAGGGGACCGGCGGGGAACGCGCATGAGGGCGCCCGTCGCCCTGCTCCTGCTGGCCGCACTGTGTTTGCCCACCGCGGCCCTCGCCCGGGATTCGCTCGGAGTGTTCGGCAATTGGGGCGCGTTTCGGGATCCGGACACGCCGCGCTGCTATGCCATCGCACGGCCCGATCGCCAGCGGCGGGGCGATTGGGAACCCTTTGCCTCGGTCGGCAGCTGGCCGGAACGGGACCGGCGCGGGCAGGTTCATTTCCGACTGCGCCGCGAAATGCAGGATGGCAGCACGCCCGTCCTGACAATCGGATCGCGCCGGTTCGAGCTGGTTGGCCGCGGGCCCGATGCCTGGGCCGCAAACAGCCGCGACGACACCGCGATCGTGGCTGCGATGCGCAACGGCAGCTCGATGCGGATCGAAGCCCGCACCGGCCGGGCAGGGCGCTTTGTCGACACATACACGCTGCGCGGGGCGGCGAGCGCAATCGATGCCGCCGCGATCGGTTGTGCGGGATAGAAGGCTGCGCAGAAGACACGACTCGCAAATCCGCCGCTTACCCCCTACATGCGCCGCATGAGCGCATCTTCCGCCCCCATGGACCGCCCCGGCGCGGTCGACCCTGTGCCCGTGCCCCGCGAAATTGCGGCGCGCGAAGATGGGCGTGTAGATATTATGGGCCTGCCCCGCGCCGAGATTCGCGCAGTATTCGAGGCAGCCGGGTTGGCGCCCAAACAGGCCAAGCTGCGCGCCAAGCAGGTCTGGCACCAGATTTACCATCGCGGACGGACCGAATTTTCTTCGATGAGCGATATAGCCAAGGCCCAGCAGCCCTGGTTCGAAGAGCATTTCGTGATCGGACGTCCCGAGATAGTGGAACATCTGGTATCGGAAGACGGCACCCGCAAATGGCTGCTGCGGACTGCAGACGGGCAGGACTATGAAATGGTTTTCATTCCCGATGCCGACCGCGGAACCTTGTGTATCTCGAGCCAGATCGGCTGCACGCTCAACTGCCGCTTCTGCCATACCGGAACGATGAAACTGGTCCGCAACCTTACGCCGGGGGAGATAGTCGGCCAGGTCATGCTGGCGCGCGACACGCTGGAAGAATGGCCGGGGCCTGGCGAGAGCAGCAATTACGATCCGCACGGCCGGATGCTCACCAATATCGTGCTGATGGGTATGGGCGAACCACTCTACAATTTCGACAATGTCCGCGATGCGATGAAAGTCGTGATGGACGCCGAAGGACTGGCCCTGTCGCGGCGACGCATCACGCTGTCCACGTCAGGCGTCGTTCCGATGATCGAAAAGGCGGGCGAGGAGATCAGCGTCAATCTTGCCGTGTCGCTCCATGCCGTGACGAAGGAGGTGCGCGACGAGATCGTCCCGCTCAACAGGAAATACGGGATCGAGGAAGTGCTGCAGGCCTGCGCCGATTATCCCGGTGCCAATAACGCCCGGCGCATCACGTTTGAATATGTGATGCTGAAGGACAAGAATGACAGCGATGCCGACGCCCATGAGCTGGTCCGCCTGATCAAACAATATGACCTTCCGGCCAAGGTGAACCTCATACCGTTCAATCCGTGGCCAGGCGCTGATTACGAATGTTCGGACCCGGTGCGGATCGCGCGTTTTTCCGAAATCATTTTCGATGCCGGCATCAGCGCGCCGATCCGCACGCCGCGCGGGCGCGATATCATGGCTGCCTGCGGACAACTGAAATCCGCGTCGGAAAAGAAAAGCCGGGCCGAGCTCGACCGGATCGCCGCGGAAAAACAGGCCGCGCTAGAAGCCAGCTAGGGCCCGCGCGCGCGATTACACATTTCCGCACCGGAATCAGCAGGCTTCGCAGCCATCCTCCGTGTCACCCTGTTCGATCTGGATCGTCGAATGGCCGATATGGAAGCGATCGGCCAGGTCCGCGTGCAACCGGTTCAGGAAGGCATCGCCGGGATGGCCGGCCGGCATCACGATATGGGCGGTGAGCGCGGTTTCGGTCGTGCTCATATTCCAGATGTGCAGATGATGGACCTGGCTGACGCCATCAAGCCCTGACAGCGCGGTGCGCACTTCGTCGGGATCGATATGCGCCGGCACCGCAGCCAAAGACATCTTCACCGAATCCTTGAGTAACCCCCATGTGCTGAGCAGGATGACAAGCCCGATCAACAGGCTGATGGCGGGGTCGATCCAGCTGGCGTTCGTCCAGAGGATAAGCCCCCCGGCAATTACGACACCGGCCGAAACCGCCGCATCGGCGGCCATATGGAGATAGGCACCGCGAATATTGATATCGCCCTTGCGGCCCCGCGCGAAAAGCATCGCCGTGGCCCCGTTGATCACGATACCGATCGCGGCCACCGCCATTATCGTGCCGCCCGCCACTGGCGCGGGATAAACGATCCGCTGGATAGCCTCGAGTGCGATCAGCCCGACCGCAATCAGAAGCAGCACCGCGTTGAACAAGGCCGCAAGAATCGAAGACCCGCGAAATCCAAATGTGAAGCGCTTGCTGGGCGGCCGCTTTGCTAGTGTCGCGCCGGTCCAGGCGATTATCAGGCCAAGCACATCCGACAGGTTATGGCCGGCATCGGCAAGCAGCGCCATCGATCCGATGGCGAATCCGTAACCGGCCTCGACCACGATATAGGCCGAGTTGAGCGAAATGCCGATCGCAAAAGCCTTGCCGAAATCGGCCGGCGCATGGCTGTGGCCATGTCCGTGATGCGAATGCCCCGCTCCCATGACGCGAACTTAATCGCAAATCGCCAGGTGATACTAGGACATTTGCATCAGTTGGCGTTCACGGGTGCCGCGACCGGTTCATTGCGCCCGATATGCAGATTGTCGGGATCGAGGTTGCACTCGATCAGAAAGGCCCGGCTGCGCTGGATTTCGTCGCCCGTTTCCCGGTCGATCTTGCGGGTTTCGGTTGGCCGCAGCACGCCGCAAAATTCCTGGAAATTGCTTTCGATGGTTTCCGCCGGCCGTTCTTCGGAATCGATATCCGGGTGCAGCGCGCTGATTTCGCGATGACGCTCGATCATCCATGTCCCGGGATTGATATAGTAGAAGCGCTCGAAGCCCTCAGCCATCGCCACATGGATCACATAATAATCGACGCCATCAATTTCCTCGCGCCCGAACAGGGATGCGCGATGCCCCCGCGCGGCGAGATCGTGAAGGCCGAACAGGTTGAAATCGATACCCCGTTCCAGGGCGGCGCGGGCCAGCGGAGAGGTGTCGGTGAAATCCGCGCCCTCGCCATTCTGCTGCCAGCCTCCGTCGCCATCGATGCCCTCGCTGAACACACGTTCGCCGGCGATGAAGACATCCACGCGCATACGGCCCTCACGCGTGGCGCGATAATCGCCGACCAGGGTGAATTCAGGCTCGACGATTTCCGGCTGGATATGGATGTTGCGGATGGCATCAATCGCATCGCCGCCGCCAATCGCGTCGATATGGCGCGCAATCACCTGTTCGACGCTCAGTCCGGCTTCGGTTTCTTCGGCACCGGAGCATCCCGGTACGATCAGTCCCGCCAAAGCCGCTGTCGCGCCAAGAGCGAAGCGCTGTATCGGTCCCATTTCCTGCCTCCAACAGTGCGTTCGAAGAAATACGACTATTGTCTTTTTTCGATGGCGGCAAGCCATTCGGCCGAGCAAAACAGCCGTTCAACGAAAAGAGCCGGCGCATTCGCTGCCCCGGCTCTTCCTCTTCCGCTATGGGAGCGGGAAATTTTCAGCGGCGCGCCCGACGCTGTTCGCGCATAGCCCGGCGGGCGGCCTGGCGTTCGGCGCGCGTAACCACATCATCATTATCGGCATCGGCCCGGTCGAACATGGCAAGCGCCCGGGCGGACATTTCCGAGAGCGACAAAAGGCCGTCATTGTCGCTATCCATCCGATCGAACCGGCCGGCCCTGCGGCCGGCACGGCGTTGGTGACGCGCACTGGACAGGGCTTCGAACTCGCTTCTCGACAAGGCGCCATTCCCATCGGCATCGGCATCTGCCCATGCGGCGTTGCGGCGTGCGTAGCGATCAGCAGGGCGATCTTCAGTCGCCGTCACTTGCGCCGCTCCGGGCTGGAGTTGGGCCAGTTGCTCCGGCGTTACCCGGCCACGCATATTCCGGTTTTCGACGATCATGTCTTCGCGGCGAACCCGGCGGCGTTCGAAACGGCTTGCCCGTGCCGCGTCTCGCTCGGCGAGGCTGATCTCTCCATCTCCGTCCGCATCCAGCCGCTCGAAACGGCGGGTCTGCCGGTCGGCCCGGCGCGCCGCGTGAACCGCCGCTGCTTCGCTGCGATCGATCGATCCGTCGCCGTTCCTGTCCGCCGCCGCAAAGCGCTCGGCCAGCCGACTTTCCATCTGCGCGCGGGTTATTGATTCGCTGGAATGCTGCCCGCCCCCATGTCCATCGCCGTGATGATTGGCGATTGCCGGAATAGCGAGCAGGGATGCTGTCAGAGCGAATGACGCCAAACCGATGGCCAGTGAACGATCCAAAAGACAAGCTCCTGCAGACGCCCCGGGGCGTATAGTGATGGGAGCATCTATATGGGAAGAAGCCTGTATGATCGTTTAACGCAGCCCATCTTTTCGTCGACGGAATCTCACGTCGTATCGTAATTGGCCCGCATATAGGCGATGTCTGCGGCGATAAGCGCTTCAAGAACCTCTAGGTCGATATCGCTCAGGCGCTTCACATAGAGACAGGATTTGCCGGTCTTGTATTTCCCCAACCGTTCCATGAGATCGGGGCGCTGCCTGAAGCCGCCCATCACATAGAGGGTGAGCGCGGCCTTGCGGGGGCTGAATCCCGTCATGAGGGAATCGCCCTCGCGCCCGCTTTCATATTTATAGTGATACTGGCCGAAACCGACAATCGAACCGCCCCACATTACCGGCGGCTTCCCCGACAAGCGCTCCATCATCGCGCAGATCGCCCTGGCATCCCGTCTCTTCCACTCGGGTTCGACGGCATCGATGAACGCGTCGGGATCCCGCGCGTTGGGCTTCGTCTTGTTTTCGGCCATTGTCGATCTTCCCTATCACCAGTGTTGCGCAAATCTTGCGCAGAGAATAGGCCGCGTCCTTCTACATCACAAAGAGATACGGGAAGCGTGCCGATGGCCGAGAAAATCAAACGGGTTGTCCTTGCCTATTCGGGGGGGCTCGACACCAGCGTCATCCTGAAATGGCTGCAGGTCGAATATGGCTGCGAAGTCGTTACCTTTACCGCCGATCTGGGCCAGGGCGAGGAACTGGAACCGGTACGCGGCAAGGCGCAGATGGCGGGCGTCAAGGACGAGCATATCTTTATCGACGATCTGCGCGAGGAATTCGTGCGCGACTATGTCTTCCCGATGTTCCGCGCCAACGCCGTCTATGAAGGGCTCTACCTGCTCGGCACATCGATCGCGCGGCCGCTGATCTCCAAGCGCCAGATAGAGATCGCTCATGAAGTCGGCGCCGATGCCGTCGCCCATGGCGCAACAGGCAAGGGCAATGACCAGGTCCGCTTCGAACTCGGCTATTACGGGCTCGATCCGGACATCAAGGTTATCGCGCCATGGCGCGAATGGGAGCTGACAAGCCGCAGCAGGCTGATCGAGTTTGCCGAGGCGCACCAGATTCCGGTGGCGAAGGACAAGCGCGGCGAAGCGCCTTTCTCCACTGATGCAAATCTCCTCCACACTTCGTCCGAGGGCAAAGTGCTCGAGGACCCCTGGGAAGAAACGCCCGATTATGTCTATTCGCGCACCGACAATCCCGAGGACGCACCCGATACGCCCGAATATGTCGAGATGGATTTCGAACATGGAGACGCCGTCGCGATAAACGGGGTCGCGCTGTCGCCTGCCAATCTGCTGACCAAGCTCAACGCACTGGGCAAGACGCATGGGATCGGCCGTCTCGATCTGGTCGAGAACCGTTTCGTGGGTATGAAATCGCGCGGCATGTATGAAACTCCCGGCGGGACCATTCTGCTCTCCGCCCATCGCGGGATCGAACAGCTCACTCTCGACCGCGGCGCAATGCACCTGAAGGACGAGCTGATGCCGCGCTATGCGGAGCTCATCTATAACGGCCTCTGGTTCAGCCCAGAGCGCGAGATGCTCCAGGCGGCAATCGATAGCAGTCAGGCGGGCGTAACCGGAACGGTCCGGCTCAAACTCTACAAGGGTTCCGTCGATGTGGTCGGTCGCAAGGCGGATGTCGCCTATAATCTCTACAGCCAGGATGTGGTAACGTTCGAGGACGATGCGGGCGCCTATGACCAGCGCGATGCCGAAGGCTTTATCAAACTGAATGCATTGCGCCTGAGATTGCTGGGACGGCGCACGCGTTAGTTTTGTCAGACTAACCCTATCGGTTGAGCGCCGCACCGGCCCGCTCCCCCACCCGGCACCGCGCTCAACTGAGAGGTCAGGTCTGACACTTAAACCCGGTCCAAACCCATTCTAAATCTCCAGCGAATTCCTCTTCACTTGACATATTTCCATTATTCTGGAAATATAGAAATATGAACATGACCAGTGACGTCCTTCAGGAAAAATATGCGGTCGATGCGCTGGCCGCACTGGCCCAGCCCAACCGCCTCGCGCTGTTTCGCCTGCTCGTCCAGGCTGGCGAAGGCGGCCTGCCGGCTGGTGAAATCGCCAAGCGGCTCGGCCTTCCCAATTCCTCTCTCTCCTTCCATCTCGCCCATCTTGAACGGGCGGACCTGATCGCCCGCACCCGCGACGGCCGCTCGCTGATTTACAGCGCCGACTATGCCGCGATGAACCGGCTTGTCGGCTATCTGATGGAAAATTGCTGCGGCGGAAAAGGCTGTGTCACCGAATTGACCGATTCACTGGAAAGGATAGCCTCATGAAAAGACTGCACGTCCATGTCGGCGTCGATAATCTCGATGCGTCCATTGCATTTTATTCGACCCTGTTCGCGACCGAACCGACCGTAACAAAGGCCGATTATGCCAAATGGATGCTCGACGATCCGCGTGTCAATTTCGCGATCTCGACCGGCAACCAAGCAGCAAAGGGCGTCGAACATCTCGGCATCCAGGCGGAGGATCCTGCCGAACTCGAAGCTGTATACGGCCAGCTTGAAAAGGCCGGGCGCCCAATACTCGAAGAGGGCGAAACGACCTGCTGCTACGCAAAATCCGAAAAGAGCTGGATCAGCGATCCGGACGGTCTGGTCTGGGAAACTTTTCTGACCCATGGCGAAGCCACCGATTATGGCAGTGGGCCCTCCCTCGCCGACATTGCAACCGCCGCTCCAAGTAGACGGGGACCGGCTGGAGCCTGTTGCGGCTGAACGCCGGGCAACCCGTGATAACTGGTAAGAGTGGGGCGAAGGAAAACACCAAGCCATGACTACACGCACAGCGGCCGCGCCGTCCGAACAGGGTGGCCTCGGCCTGTTTGAAAAATGGCTATCGCTCTGGGTCGGGCTTTCCATCCTTGCCGGGCTGGTGCTGGGCAATCTGTTCCCCAGCCTGTTTGGTGCCCTGGCGGCACTCGAATATGCCTCGGTGAATCTTGTCGTCGCGGTGCTGATCTGGGCGATGATCTATCCGATGATGATCGGCGTCGATTTCGCCAGCCTGCGTCATGTTGGCGACATGCCCAAGGGCCTGATCATCACGCTGGCCGTCAACTGGCTGATCAAGCCTTTCACTATGGCGGCGCTCGCCATACTATTCTTCAACTGGATATATTCCGGACTGATCGCGCCCGGCGACGCCGAGCAATATATTGCTGGATTGATCCTGCTCGGCGCAGCGCCCTGCACGGCGATGGTCTTCGTCTGGTCGCAAATGACGCGCGGCGATCCATCCTATACGCTGGTGCAGGTTTCGGTGAACGATATCGTCATGATCTTTGCTTTCGCGCCGATCGTGGCGCTGCTGCTCGGCGTTACCGACATTGCGATCCCCTGGCAGACGCTGCTGCTCTCGGTCGCTCTCTATGTCGTCGTGCCGCTGGTGGCCGGGGCGATCACGAGGCGGGCTCTGCTAGGCCGCGCTAATGGCAAAGAAGCCGCCGTTTTCACCTTTACGGCAAAGCTGAAACCGCTTTCGGTTATCGGCCTGCTGCTCACCGTCGTGCTACTGTTCGGTTTCCAGAGCCAGGTCATCATCGGCCAGCCGATCCTGATCGCGCTGATTGCAGCGCCGATTCTTGTTCAGAGCTATGCGATCTTCTTCCTCGCTTATGGTGCGGCATGGTTGTGGCGGTTGCCGTTCAATGTCGCGGCTCCCTGCGCGCTGATCGGCACCTCCAACTTCTTCGAGCTCGCCGTCGCGGTCGCCATCGGCCTGTTCGGACTTGGTAGCGGCGCGGCACTCGCAACGGTCGTCGGCGTGCTGGTCGAGGTTCCCGTCATGCTGTCGCTGGTCTCCTTCGCCAACCGGACACGCCCGGCTTTCCGCAGCTGATAAGCCTTTCTTAACCAAAAGTTTAAACCTTCCTGCGATCACCCATGAAACGCATCGAAATTTCATGGGCGAGCCAATGACGGACTTTCGCGAAGCACGCGCTGCCCTTTGGGGTTTTCTCGTAACGGGTTTTTTCTTTGTCCTGGTCCTCGGCAACGGCGATGTGCCGACCCAAAGCTTCTTCGCGCTGTTCCGCAACTATCTGCTCGCAGGCTTTTCGCTGTGGTTCGCCATCGGCGTATTCGGACTGGCTATTCTGCTCTGGCGCAACCGGCCGCGAGACGGCCAGGAAGCTCCGTCGCCGGCCATGGTGATACTGAGTTGGTTCCGTGTGCAATGGGAAGAGAACCGGCTCACCCGAACCTTCTGGCCGCCTCTGCTTTTTGCGATGCTGCTCACAGCCTTCAACGCCTTCAAGCAAAAGATTCTGGCGACGCAACCCTTTACTCATGACGGGTGGCTCGCCGAGGCGGATCAGTGGCTGTTCTTCGGGCAGGATGGCTGGGCTTTCTTCCACAACCTGTTCGGTTCGCCAGCAGCCACGCAGTTCATCGACACATCCTATCATGCCTGGTTCCTGCCAATGTCTGTAGGCGTGATTATCTGCGCTTTTCTCGGCGCGAAAAGCTATCGCCTGCGCACACAATATCTGTTCAGCTATATTTTTGTCTGGATCGGGCTTGGCAGCGTTATGGCGTTTCTTCTCCCTTCGGCAGGGCCCTGTTTCTTCAACGATCTCGTCGGGTCGCACCAAAGCTATGCCGACATGATGGCCGTGCTGCGGGAGCATGACGCGGTCCTTCAAAGCCAAGGTGGCCATGTTCAGGCGCTCAACAATATGTCCGCATTGCTGGGTGCGCGGGGTGCCGACGGAATTGTGATCGGCGGCGGGATTTCGGCCATGCCGTCCGTCCATAACGGCCTGTCGGTGCTATTCGCTATTGCTGCCTTCCACATACACCGCTGGGTCGGCTTTGCGATGATCGGCTATGCAGTGCTGATCTGGGTCGGATCGGTCTATCTCGGCTGGCACTATGCGCTCGACGGAATTGTCTCGGCCATTGCAACCTTGGCCTTTTGGCGGTTTGCCGGGCAGCTGGCGGACGCCATCGCGCGCCCGGTTGAACCCTGGGCCAGGCTGGCGCCGCAGGCCTAGTCGCCGAAGGTCCAGCGCCGATTGAGGTAGAAGCTTACCCAGGGCGTGATGAAGATAATTGGCAGCAGGGGCAGCGATGGGGAAAGGCTCCAATAGACGGCGATCGCCCAGACCCAGAAACTGTTCAGGGCAAAGCCGGCCAGATTGACGAGCAGGAAGATCAGCGACGAGCGGACCGGCCGGTCGCGCCTACCATGGCCGGCAAAGCTCCAGCGCGAATGAACGACAAAGCCGAGGACGACCGTAACCGCAAAGGCAATGCAATTGGCGATCAGCGGATTGATCCCCACCGGGACAGCCGCGATCCAATAGATCGCCGAGTAGAAAAGCGTCAGCCCGCCACCGCTGATCGCATAGCGGATGAGCTGTCGACGAAGATCTTTTGAACGGAACACAGCTTTCATCAACATGCGAATGCGCCATAAGACAAGATGGTTAATCTTTTTTGCTTATAGGCTAAGCGGCCAAACGGGGAACGAATGACTGAGCTTTCGGACAATATCTGGCTGAAAGATCGCTGGAAAAGCGGAACGCTCGCTATCTGGCTTGCGATCGCGCTGCTTATGATATTTGCGCAACTGCCCGCTATCGAAGCGCTGGCACTGGGCGATACCGATGACAATTTGCGGATGGCCCAAGTACGCGCGCTGCTCGGCGGACAGCCCTGGTACGATCTGATCCAGTATCGGCTTGCGCCGCCTGTCGGCGCGGATATTCACTGGTCGCACCTGCCGGACCTGCCGATTGCCGGCCTGATCCTGCTGCTCGACCCGCTGATCGGGACGGCGGCTGCCGAACGCTGGGCTGTCGCGCTGGCGCCGCTCCTGCCCTTTGCCATCGGCCTGTTCGCTATTGCCCTGATCGCGCGCCGCATCGTCGCCCCCATCGCCTGGCCACTGGCTCTGCTCGCGACGCTCTGCGCGGGCATATTGATGCCAATGTGGATGCCGCTGAGGATCGATCATCATGGATGGCAACTTGCGATGCTGGCGGTCGCACTGGCGGGCCTTGTCGATCCGAAGCGCGCCCGCGGCGGCGTGACAAGCGGGATCGCCAGCGCGCTTTCGCTCACCATCGGCCTCGAGATGCTGGCCTTTCTCGCCCTTATCGGCGCGGCGACGGCGCTGTTCTGGGTCCGCGACCGGGCCGAGAAGGTACGGATTTCCCGCTATGGCGCGTCGCTGGCCGGAGGTGCGGCCTTTGGCTTTGCACTCTTTGCTTCCAACGCCAATCGCGCGCCCGTTTGCGATGCGCTATCGCCGGTCTGGCTGTCGGCTATTGTCGCAGCTGGTGCATTGCTGGTGCTGCTCGCCATTCTGCCTTTGGGAGACTGGCGCGCGAGGCTGGGCATTGGCGCCATCGCCGGCGGCGTGCTTGCCCTCGGCTTTGCCCTTATATGGCCCGACTGCCTTGGCCGGCCAGAAGGTGTCAGCGCCGAGCTGCAGGCCCTGTGGCTCGACAATGTTCAAGAGGCCCGCCCCCTCTATCGGCAGAGTTGGCGCAAGGCGCTGCTGATCGTTGCGTTGCCGCTTTCGGGGCTCGCCGGATATGCGCTTGGCATTGCGCAGAGCTGGCGCAAGCACGAGAGACTGGAGCCGTTGATCGCCCTTGCGGCCCTCGCATTTGCAAGCTTTATCCTGCTCTTCTGGCAGGTACGGACGGCGCCAGCGGCCCAACTCCTCGCCATTCCGGGCGCTACGATACTGGGCGCCTGGCTGCTCCCGCGCTGGCGCGCATCGGCACAGATACTGCCGCGGGTCGGCGGGTCGGTCGCCGCCGTCGCGCTGATGACCGGCCTGTGGGCGGTGATCCCGCTCATAGCTTTTCCCGAAGAGACCGAGGAAGATGTCGCGGATATCTCGGCGGGTGCCGGCGATATGCCGAAATGCTCATCCGCTGCCGGGCTGGCCCCGATTGCAGGCCTGCCTCCGTCGACGATCCTGACGCCGATCGACCTTGCACCGCGCCTGATCGTGATGACCCATCACCGGGGTATTGCCGGCCCCTATCATCGCAATGGCGAAGCGATACTGGATGTGTTCCATGGCTTTCGCGGAAACATGGCGCGGCTTCGCGAAACGGTAGCGCGCTACGATGTCGGCTATGTACTGCTGTGCCCGGGCATGTCCGGCGAGGGGCATTATGGTGCGAATGACCCTGACAGCAGCTTTGCCCGGCTGAACCGCGGTGCCCCGCCAGACTGGCTCGAACCGGTAGCGCTTCCTGCAAACTCCCCGTTCAGGTTGTGGCGGGTACGCTGATCCCGAATGCACCGACCAGCCCGTTAATCACGAACTGCGCGGCCAGCGCGGCCAGGATGACGCCCAACAGACGGGTGATCACCGCTTCGATTCGCTGACCGAGCAGCCGCATAAGCGGCCCGGCCGCCAATAGGGCGACCAGCGTGAGCAGCAGGATGACGCCCAGCGCAGCCAGCACGACAAGCGATTCCTCGACCCCGCTGCTGCGCGCTTCGAGCAGCATGACGGACGCGATCGTACCGGGACCTGCGATCATCGGCATGGCCATCGGGAAAGCCGAAACATCTTCGACTTCCGGCGTCCCGATGATTTTCTGGGCCCTGTCCTCGCGCCGCTGGGTGCGCTTTTCGAACACCATTTCGAACGCGATCAGGAACAGCATGATGCCGCCGGCGATGCGGAAAGCATCCAGAGTGATCCCCAATGCCCCGAGAAGATCTTCTCCGAACAGTGCGAAAAAGACGAGAATCAGGGTCGCGATAACGATCGCGCGAATGGCCTGTGACCGCCGCTCGGCAGCCGAGGCCCCGGTCGTCAGACTGGCGAAAATCGGGGCGCAGCCGGGCGGATCGATGACCACGAAAAAAGTGATCAGCGCGGAAATGAAAAGTTCAATCATGGCGTCTGAGCGGCAATATCATTGGTAATGACATGATCATAGCCAGTGCCATTATAGAGAAGCGCCTCGAAACGGCGCGCGCCATCTTCGCGCACCTCCCAGCTCCAGATCAATGTGCCGTCGGGCGAGTGATGCCGGCCGTAATCGACCGCGCCGTCCGGTGCGGCAACCTCTTCCACGACAAGCGGCGTTTCGGGACAGACCGCCCGGCGGACGGAAGGCACTTCCCCGGCGGGGCGCGGCTCGGCGAGCCCGCTGCCATGATCGAGAAGCCAGCGCCAGCTGCCATCGTCCTGGCGCTGCCAGACGGTAGTAAAATAGCCGCGCGAACGCGGCTGCACCCAGGGACCGGAATTGACCGCCGTCGTGCCATCGCAGGATATATAGCTTTCGGCGGGCCACCACATTACCGCGACAATCGGGTCTTCGCGGCCTTCCAAGAATTCATGCGCATTTGTCTCACGCGGTACGAACATGACGGCATCATCGGCTGCATAAGAGCGAAAGGCGGTCCATTGCCCTTCGGTTTGCGCGGCTTCGGCAAAGGCGCGTTCCGCAGAAATTGCACCTTCGACGGGCGATGTCAGGAGCAGCAGGGCGGCGAGTGCGCTCACAGCCCGTCCGGTGGAGCAAGGCCCGCCCGGGCATGGGCCGCGACCAGCGTATTGCGCAGCAGCACGGCAATCGTCATCGGCCCGACCCCGCCGGGTACAGGTGTGATCGCCTTGACATGATCGGCCTCCCCAAAGGCGACATCGCCAACCAGCTGGCCTTTTTTGCCCTTTTCGGTCGGGGCAAGCCGGTTGATCCCGACATCGATCACGACTGCGCCGGGCTTCAGCCAGTCGCCCTTCACCATTTCGGCACGGCCCACGGCCGCAACGACGATATCGGCGTTGTGGACAATGGCGGGAAGATTGCGCGTGCGGCTATGGGCAACTGTCACCGTGCAATTCGCGTTGATCAGCAACTGCGCCATCGGCCTGCCAACGAGCTGCGACCGACCGACGACGACCGCATCAAGCCCTGCAAGCTCACCCAGCCGGTCATTGAGAAGCATCATGCAGCCGAACGGCGTGCACGGAACCAGGCCCACCTCATTATTGGCGAGCCGGGCAACATTGGCGTCGGTCAGACCATCGACATCCTTCGCGGGATCGATAGCCGCCACCGCAGCTGCCTCGTCCAGCCCGTCGGGCAGGGGTAGTTGCACCAAAATGCCGTCGACACTGTCGTCGGCGTTGAGCCGCGCGATGAGCGCGTTCAGATCATCCTGGGGCGTCGATGCGGGAAGAATATGCTCGAAACTCTCCATGCCCGCCGCGACCGTCGCCTTGCCCTTGGACCCGACATAGACCTGGCTCGCCGGATCATCGCCAACCAGAACCACCGCAAGGCCGGGCTTGCGACCAGAGGCCTTCACAAAAGCCGGGACATGTTCGGCGACGCGCGCGCGCAAATCTGCTGCGAAAGCCTTGCCGTCGATGATCTCAGCCGTCATGCGCGGTTCTCACTATTACAGGGTTACGGATTGCAGTTGCACGCTCATCAGGAAGCGGGCGAGCAGATGCAGCAACAGGATGACGACGATCGGCGAGAAATCTATTCCACCGAAATCGGGCATGATGGCCCGCACCGGCCTGTACAAAGGCGCGGTTACCCGGTCGAGCAGATTAAGAAACTGGCGAACGCCATTATTATAGGTGTTGATCACGTTAAACGCGACAAGCCAGCTGAAAATCGCCTGGATTATGATGATCCAGATCAGGATGTTGATCAGCAGGATTATGACGCCAAGCAAGGCGGGAACCATGAGCAATACTCCTCGGGAGCTGTCTGACGCATCTAGCGACTGGTAAGGCGCGGTTCAATGCGGCCATCCACCATTGACGCCAATCTTTCGATGAGCGGCGAGCTCACGCTTGCGCGGGCTCGCCGACCTCCAGCCTGCCCGCGGTCTAGCCTGCCCGGATCATTGTGCCCGCACCCTGGCGCGTGAAGATCTCCAGCAGCATCGCATGCGGGATACGCCCATCGAGCACGACCGCTGCCTCGACGCCCCCCTTCACGGCGGATACGCAGGTTTCCAGCTTGGGAATCATCCCTCCCGAAACCGTGCCGTCCGACCGGAGTTCGGCGATCATGGCCGGAGACAGATCGGTCAGAAGCACGCCCTTCTTGTCCAGCACTCCAGCGACATCGGTAAGCAGGAACAGGCGCGCTGCATCCATCGCGCTGGCCACGGCACCCGCCATGGTATCGGCATTGATATTATAGGTCTGGCCGACCGCATCGACGCCGACCGGGGCGACGACGGGGATCATACCGGAGTTGGAGATCGTATCGAGGACCGAACGGTCGATCGTTGCCGGCTCGCCGACAAAACCGAGGTCCACCACCCTCTCGATGAGGCTTTCCGGATCGCGGACCGTGCGCTTCACCTTTTCCGCACGGACAAAGCCGCCATCCTTGCCCGAAATGCCGATCGCCCGGCCGCCGGCCTGGCCGATCCAGCTGACCAATTCCTTGTTGATCGCGCCCGACAGGACCATCTCTGCAATCTGTGCGGTCTCGGCATCGGTAACCCGAAGCCCGTCGACAAATTCGCTCTCGACGCCCAGTTTCTTGAGCATCGCACCGATCTGCGGCCCGCCGCCATGCACGACGACCGGATTGATGCCGACCGCTTTGAGGAGCACCACATCCTCGGCAAATTCGCGGGCCGCCTTGGCGTCGCCCATCGCGTGACCGCCATATTTGACGACAAAAGTCGCCCCGGCAAAGCGCTGCAGATAGGGCAAGGCCTCGACAAGCGTTTCGGCTTTGGCGAGCTGGGCCGGGTCTGGGGAATGATCGTCGGTCATGCGGGACTGCCTAAAGGCGCAAGGGCGGCAAAGTAAAGCGCAACCGCTACAGCGTCATCTGGCGGAAACAGGCGCGGACTTCGTCGATGAAAAGCGCGGGCCGCTCCATCGCCGCGAAATGCCCGCCGCGTTCGCAGCTGTTCCAATAGACAAGATCGGTGAAACGCGATTCCGCCCAGCGCCGCGATCCGCGCATGATCTCATGCGGGAACAGGCTGTATCCGCTCGGAATGGTCACCGGAGAGAGATCGGGCTGCGCAAAGCTGTGCCAATAGAGCCGGGCGGACGAGGCCCCGGCATTGTTGAGCCAGTAAAGCATCACATTGTCGAGCAGATGATCGCGGCTGAAGACGTTTTCCGGATGGCCATCGCAGTCCGACCATTGGTGGAACTTCTCGACGATCCACGCCATCTGGCCGGTGGGAGAATCGGCCAGTGCATAGCCGAGAGTCTGCGGCTTGGTGCGTTGCTGCGCGGAATATCCGCCGCCCTTTTCGCGGTACAGCGCCAACCGCGCCATGGCGGCCTTTTCCACGTCCGTAGGGCTCTGCATCACCTCGGGCGGCGGGGCGGCAACCAGCATGTTGAGGTGAATGCCCTTGCAGCCTCCCTTGTTCTGGGCGCCGATCGCCGATGTCACCATCGCCCCCCAGTCGCCGCCCTGCGCATACCAGGCGTCATAGCCGAGCGCGGTCATGAGCTCGTGCCAGCTCTCGGCGATCTTCTCCACCGACCAGCCGGTTTCGGCGGGCTTGCCGGAAAAACCGTATCCCGGCAGCGAGGGAATCACGAGATGAAAGGCGTCCTCCGCCCTGCCGCCATGGGCCACGGGATCGCTGAGCGGCCCGATCGCATCCATGAATTCCAGCACCGAGCCCGGCCAGCCATGGCTGAGGAGCAGCGGCCGTGCGCCGGCTTCCGGCGAGCGGATATGGAGAAAATGGATATCGACGCCGTCAATCTCGATCAGGTGGTTCGGGTGGGCGTTGAGCGCCGCCTCGCAGCGCCGCCAGTCATAACTGTCGCGCCAATAGTCGGTTAGCTCCCGCACATAGGCGAGCGGAATGCCCTGATCCCAGTCGTCGACCGTTTCCTTTTCGGGGAAGCGGGCATTGGCCAGGCGGTTTTTGAGATCGTCCAACTCCGTCTGATCTATGCCGATTTCGAAATCGCGTATCTCGCCAGCCATGATCGGGCTCCCCTACCGCGTCGGCCTGGGCGTATCGCCCGAATAATCGTAAAAGCCCTTGCCCGCCTTGCGCCCCAGCCAGCCGGCCTCGACATATTTGACGAGCAGCGGCGCGGCCCGGAATTTGGGATCGCCGGTGCCCGCATAGAGCACATTGGTGATGTGCAGACAGGTGTCGAGACCGATAAAGTCCGCAAGCGTCAGCGGCCCCATCGGATGGTTGAGACCGAGCTGACAGGCCGCGTCGATATCCTCGATACCCGCAACGCCCTCGCCGAGCGCGAAGGCCGCCTCGTTGAGCATCGGCATCAGCACACGGTTGACGATAAAGCCGGGCGCGTCATTGGCGTGGACGGTGCGTTTGCCGAGCGCGGTTGCATATTTTTCGACCAGATCGACCGTGGCGTCGATGGTCGCAAGGCCGCGGATTACTTCGATCAATCCCATCAGCGGTACGGGATTGAAGAAATGCACGCCGATAAAGCGCTGTGGATCGGGCGAAGCCTGGGCCAGCCTAGTGATCGAAATCGATGAGGTGTTGGAGGCGAGCACGGCCTTGTGACCAAGAATCTTGCCGACAGCTTCGAAAATCTGGCGCTTGATATCCTCGCGCTCGGTTGCCGCTTCGATGATGAGGCCAGCACTTGCCATCGGTGCGAAATCGCCAACCGGCTCGATACGTTCCAGCGCGACATCGCGCGCCTGGGCTTCGATCTTTTCCTTCTCGACCAGCCGGTCGAGCTGCCGGGCGATGCCCTGCTTGGCCTTTTCCGCAACATCCTGACTGACATCGGACAACAGCACCCGATAGCCGGCCTGCGCCGAAACCTGCGCGATGCCCGCGCCCATTTGTCCCGCCCCGATAACGCCAACTGCCTGCATGACTATCCTTTCCTGCTGTGACGGTGGTCACTATCGCGCCATGGTCTGTGAGGCTAGACAGAAAGCCATGACCATAGCTTTCTTCACCTTTCTCGCCGCCGCAATCGCGACCCCCGATCCAACAATCGGGCAAGAGCGCAATTTCGGCGATTGGGCGGTAGGCTGCGACAATGGCTGGACCTGCGAAGCCCTGTCGCTGGCGGCCGAAGACTGGAGCATAGGCGACGGTATTTCGCTGACAGTCCGCCGGGCCGGAGGAGCCGACGGCTATAACCGGGTCGGGCTGCGGGCCATGGAAGAGATTGAGGGCGATCGCATCGCGCTGCAAATTGACGGCGGGCAAGTCGCGATTGCCGAACGATCCGAGGGCGATGAGCTGTTCCATTTCGATCCGGCCATCGCGCAAAACCTGCTCTACCGCATCGCGCAGGGGCAAACGGCGGAATTGTTCGACGAGGCAGGCGCGTCGCTGGGCGCGGTTTCGCTGAATGGATCGCGCGCCGCGCTGCTTTATATCGAAGATATTCAGGGGCGGGCTGGCACCGTCACCGCGTCGGCGATGGTCGGTGACGAGCCGGCCTCAACCATTCCCGAACCACCCGCCATCCCGACAATTGCGGCCATGCCCGTTGCCGCGCGTGCTGAAGACACCGCAGGCGGGCTATCAGAGTCCGAACGCGCGGCGCTGCGTCCGGCAGTCGAATGCGATTATGGCGATGAGGATCCCTTGTCCAACAGGGCTGTGGTCCTTTCCGATACCGCCGACCTCGTACTGATTAGCTGCAGCCGGGGCGCATATAATTTCAGCGACATCGCCTTTGTCAGGCAAAATGGCACCCTCACGCCCGCCCGGTTCGATCATGTCTTCAGCTGGGGCGAGGACCGGAAAATGCCGTTCCTCGTCAACACCTATTGGGACCCGGAAGAAGGCACGCTCAGCACCTATGCAAAAGGACGCGGACTGGGAGATTGCGGCACAGCCGAGAGTTTTGTCTGGGACGGCGAGATGTTCCGCCTGACGGAACGGCGCGAAATGAATAATTGTCGGGGGAGCATACACTGGATCACGGTGTACCGGGCCAATGTCGAATGGGTTAACCCCTAGGCGTGTTCAGAACTTTTTGTCAGACTCATCCTGACGGTTGAGCGCCGCACCAGCCCGCACCCTCGCCCGGCCTCCCACTCAGTGTATTCTATGGGAGGCCGGGCGAGGGTGCGGGCTGGTGCAGCGATTTCCTGACAAGAAAATTCTGATGGAATTTACGGTGCCGTTCGCTCAGGCTGGGCCTCAGCAAGGATCAGCGCAAACTGATTCGCCGCATCGGTCCATTCATGCGTCACTGTCCAGCCACCGGCGCGGAGCAGGATACGCGCGTCACGCGGCCCATATTTATGGCTGTTTTCAGTGTGAACGGTTTCGCCCCGCTCCATTGCAAAATCCTGCCCGGCAACCGAAAAACGGACATCGCGCACCGCCTCGATATGCATCTCGATCCGGGCCAACATATCGTTCCAGATTGCCCGGTGCCGAAAGGCGTCGATCGGGATATCGCCTGCCAACTCACGATTGATCCGTTCGAGCAGGTTCAGGTTGAAAGCCCCGGTCACGCCGGCCGCATCGTCATAGGCGGGCACAAGCATGTCCGCGCTCTTCACCCGGTCCATACCGATAAGCAACATTGCGCCCGTACCCAGCGTCTCCTTCATCGCCCGGAGGAAATCGACGGCGGAGGGCGGGATGAAGTTGCCGATTGTGGAACCCGGAAAGAAACCGAGCTTTGGCATCTCTGCAATGGCGACAGGCAACGGGACCGGATGGGTGAAATCGGCTTCGACCGGATAGACAGGGAGGCCCGGAAAATCGGCACTCAGCGCCTCAGCGGATTCACGCAGAAACTCACCCGATATATCGATCGGCACATAAGCCGCCGGATCGATCGCCTCGAGGAGAAGCGGCGTCTTGGCCGAAGAGCCCGATCCGAATTCGACGACCGCCCGGCTGGTGCCGACCGCAGTGCCAATCTCGCTTGCCTTGTCCCCCAGAATGGAGCGCTCGACCCGTGTCGGATAATATTCGGGCAGATCGGTGATCCGTTCGAACAGCTCGGAGCCGCGCAAATCGTAAAACCAGCGCGCCGGGATAGCCCTTGGGCGGGACTGGAACCCGGCAAGGACATCGGCATGGAAGGCGGGATCGGCACCCGCAGAAATTGCATTATCGGTCATGATGTCCGGTTCGTCCGGGCCGTCGGCCATGTTACAGATCCCGTGCGAGGCGCAATCCGGCATATTGCCAGCGCATATGCGGATAGAAGAAATTGCGATAACTGGCCCGGCTATGGCCGCGCGGGGTGGTACAGCTCGCTCCTTTCAGCACATATTGGCCGACCATGAACTTGCCGTTATACTCGCCGACCGCTCCCTCTGCCGCCCGGAAACCCGGATGCGGCACATAGGCGCTGCCCGTCCATTCCCAGACATCGCCGAACATCTGGCGCAGCCCCTCGCCCGGGCCGAGAGGCTGGGTCCGAACGTCGCCGGCGCAATCGAGCTGGTTGCCGGTCATATGATCGAGCGATGAGGCGGCCACTTCCCATTCGGCTTCGGTAGGCAGGCGAAAGCCGGTCCAGCTGGCGAAGGCATCGGCCTCATAATAGCTGATATGGCAGACGGGTGCGGCAAGATCGATCGGCCGCGCGCCGGCAAGCCCGAAACGGTACCATTGACCATCATCACGCCTGCGCCAGTAGAGCGGTGCGGCGACCTCGTTATCCTGCACCCAGGCCCAGCCTTCGGAAAGCCAGTGGGTATGGTCTTCATATCCGCCATCCTCGATGAAGGCGATCCATTCCCCGTTGGTGACAAGCCGGTCGGCAAGCGCATGGGGGTTCAGATAGACTTTGTGCCGCGGCCCTTCGCAATCGAACGTGAATCCCGTGCCATCGCAGCCAATTTCCGCCTCGCCCTCATGGCCTTTGACCCAACACAGTTCGCCAGGCGCCTCTCGCGTCGCCGGCGGGTTCGCCTTGACCATTGCCGGTTCAAGCGGATTTTGCGCGAAGAGATGCTGAATATCCATCAAGAGCAGTTCCTGATGCTGCTGCTCATGATGGAGGCCAAGCTCCAGCAGAGCACGCGGCGCTTCGTCCAGATCCGGCAGAGCCGCAATAATCTCCGCATCGACATGGGCGCGATAGGCGCTAACCTCGTCCAGTGTCGGCCGGGTGATCATGCCGCGCCGGGCGCGAGTCTGCCGCTCGCCCTCCGCCTCGTAATAGCTGTTGAACAGGAACGGCCAGTCATCGTCGAACAAGGCATATCCATCGACATGGTCACGCAGGATAAAGGTTTCGAAAAACCAGCTCGTATGGGCCAGATGCCATTTTGCGGGAGAGGCATCTTCCATCGACTGGACGGTCGCGTCGGCATCGGAAAGCGGTGCGGCAAGCGCTTCGGTCAGCGCGCGGACTTCGGCAAAACGAGCGCCAAGGCTATCTGCCGTCTGTGGGGAAGGTGCGCGCATTGCCATGATTCGTCTCCAAGCATCCCTGTTCGCATGGCATGGGTCAACTGACACTCGCCACAAAATTTGGGCCACGGCGCGCGCCTGCGCACCACAAGTGCTTAACGCACAAGTTTTTCATTTTGTTGCCGGAAAACCCTGTCTCGCCGGCATCAGCCCTCTATACAGAAAGAACATATCAAGAACATGGTGATCCGGAAAGAGCTCATTTGGCGTCGTCCGTCATCGGGTTGCGCCGGGCTCCCAAAGGATATCGGCGCCGCCATTGATAGCCCGAGCCATGACGAACAGATGGTCGGACAGGCGATTGATATAAGCCATGGCCAGTGGGTTGAGCGATGTCGCCTCCGAGGCCGCAACTATGGTCCGCTCGGCCCGCCGCACGATCGCCCGGGCGAACATCACCTGGGCTGCCGCGGCTTCGCCGCCGGGAAGGATGAAGCTGGTCAGCGGCGCCAGGCGTTCGTTCATCTCGTCGATTTCCGCTTCCAGCCGCTCCACCTGGTCGGCCGTGATCCGCAGCACCATTTCCGAGGGCTCGAAATCGTCGCCAGGTGTGGCGAGGTCCGCGCCCAGGTCGAACAGCTCGTTCTGGATCCGCCCAAGCATCGTCCGGAAAGGGTCGAACAGATCGGTCGAGAGCGCGACACCGATAGCGCTGTTGGTCTCGTCGACATCGCCGATCGCCGCCATGCGGGCATCGGCCTTCGACACACGCGAGCCATCGACAAGGCCTGTCTGACCATCGTCGCCCGTGCGCGTGTATATCTTGTTGAGTTTGACCATGGATCGCCAGCGCCCCCTTCTTTTACAGAGCCGGTCGATGCCCTGCTACATTCATTCAGTCGAACAGGACACCGAACAACCCTGCGACAGGCTCAGGGTGAACGGTGTTGTTCCTGTTTCACCGCCCCATCAACAGGAGCAGCAGCACGACGATCACAACCGCAGCAGCCTGCATGACGATGCGGCCCTGCATGGCCTTGTTCTGCGCCATGCCGGACCGGTTGGGCCCGTCACCGGTCAAATCCGCTTCCGTCGTTTTGAGGAATGTGACGATTCCGCGCACGAGAAAGAAGACGGTCGCGCCCATGGCCGCGATCAGGAGAATGATGAGGAATATCTGCATGGGATCAATGTAGGCCCCGGACACGGTAAATCCAGCCCAATAATTCGATGACCCTATTCGCCTGTGTCTATCAACCGGGCGATGTCCGGCGGATTTCGCCGCAGCGCGTCTCTGACGACCGCCGGGCCAATCCCCCGCTTTTGCAGCGATGCGAGCGAGCGGGCATCGTCGCGTTTCGCCAGCCGTTTGCCATGCTCGTCGGCAATCAGCGCATGATGGTGATAGCGCGGCACCGGCAGTTCAAGCAGGTGCTGGAGCAGCCGGTGGACATGGGTTGCCGCGAACAAATCCTCGCCGCGCACGATATCGGTGACCCCTTGCTCGGCATCGTCGACGGTGACGGCCAGATGATAGGATGTCGGCACATCCTTGCGCGCCAGCACGACATCACCATGAATTTCGGGTCTGGCCTCTACACGCCCCACTTTGGCATCCGTCCAGAAAAGCCGGCCGGCAAGCGCGGCGGCGCGGGCCATATCGATCCGCCATGCATGCGGCTCGGTGATGACGCGGCGCGCACGTTCGGCCCCCGCCATGGTCCGGCAACTTCCCGGATAAAGCGCGCCGTCCGGGCCATGGGGCGCAGACGCACTTGCCGCAATTTCCGCAGCGATATCCTTGCGGGTGCAGAAACAGGGATAGACCAGTTCCCGGTCCTTCAGCCTGTCGAGCACGGCCCGGTAGGCCGGGAAACGGGAAGATTGCCGGAGCGGCGTCTCGGCCCACGTAATGCCGAGCCAGTGCAGGTCCGTCTCGATCGCGGCATAATATTCTTCGCGGATACGGCCGGCATCGATATCCTCAAAACGCAGCAGAAACCGGCCCGCAGTGCGATGCGCCAAGTCAAACGCCCTGAGCGCCGAATAGCCATGGCCGAGATGAAGCAGGCCCGTCGGACTGGGCGCGAAGCGGGTCGTCAGGGCGTCACTCATCCGCAATTTCCTGAAACCGGCTCTTGACCGTGAGTCGCCACTGGTGTTGTCATCATCGCGTCACGTTAATCTGTCTAAAGGCGTGACAACAGATGGAAGAGCCGGAGAGCCGGTTTCTTTCGTCCTGAGTGGCGACAGGTCGAGGGACTCCGGTTCTGCGGTTCGCAGAGCGGAGGTGTTTTCGTAAGACCATGTATCACCCTGACCTGATCCGGCATCCGGACAGCTGCCCGGCGCTAGTGCTCAATGCCGATTACACGCCGCTTTCCTATTACCCTTTGAGCTTGTGGCCATGGCAAACGGCGATCAAGGCGATGTTTCTCGACCGGGTCAACATTGTCGAAAATTACGAGCGCGAAGTACACAGCGCCTCGCTGACGATGAAGATCCCGAGCGTGATCGCGCTCAAGCGATATGTGCGGCCGAGCGAATATCCAGCCTTCACCCGATTCAACCTGTTCCTGCGCGATCATTTCACCTGCCAATATTGCGGCCGACCGGAAGACCTGACCTTCGATCATGTCGTCCCTCGCCGGCTGGGCGGGAAGACGACCTGGCAGAATGTCGCGACGGCTTGCGCGCCCTGCAATCTCAAAAAAGGCGGGCGTACGCCCAAACAGGCGAATATGAGCCTGACTGTGCCGCCTCACCGCCCGACCACCTGGCAGCTGCAGCAGCATGGCAAGCAATTCCCGCCCAACTATCTCCACGACAGCTGGCGCGACTGGCTCTACTGGGATGTCGAACTGGAAGCGTAACCACCCGCCTGCACGTCAGTCGAGCGGCGTCACCGTCACGAACACCGAAAGGCCTGGTGCGGGCTCCTCCGGCAATTCGGCACAGGATACGCGCTGCGCATCGGCGCGGGCGCGATTGGAAATCGTCTGGGGAACTCCTGGCGCAAGATAAAGCGTATCGGCGCGGCCCAGCAAAAGCGTCTCGCCAATCGTCAGGTCATGGGGATCGGCCGACCGAAGCTGGATGATCTCCAGCTGGTCGTGCCTGGCATGATGATCGCCATCATCGCCATCGATCCAGCTGTCGACATCGCGGGGCACGTGCGGGGCCAGCGGGTCCAGCACACCGCCCTCGTCCAGTGCCGCATCGATTGCACGCCTGCGCGCCGCAGCGTCTGGCCATTTCGCCTTTATATCGGCCCGTTTGTCCTTGAGCCGGCGCGCGATAGCTCCGAGTCGGGCCGGCAGGAGCTGCTCCAGCCGCTGCCGGATGGCTTTTGCCATGCCAGCGGACGCACCTCCCGTGCCGATCGCAACGATGACAGGGTCGCGATCTATGATCGCCGGCAGGGTAAAATCGCACAGGCCGGGCCGGTCAACCGCGTTGACGAGAATATTGCGCGCTTTCAATCGCGCGGCCGCGGCCTTTGCCTCATCTTCGTCTTCGAGCGCTATTACGGCCAGTGCTGCCTCGCCGTCCTCTCCGAAGATATCCGCACCGGCTCGCTCCAGAATCAGGCGCTTCGCATCAGCAGCCTCGCCTTCGCCAATCAGGATGACGGGACGATTCTGGAGCCGGACGAAAATCGGTAGACTCTGCATATCCCGGCTATAGCAGGCCAACCTGTGAGGGCGAAGAGGGTTTGTTTGCAGGAATTTCCCGGCGCGGGGTCGCCGCACAGGCGCGCCCGGGACAAAGCCGAGGGGATGGCAAGCTATAGCGTTTTGATAAACGCCCTGACCTCGTCCGCCATCTCTTCATGGTCGAGCGCGAGCGCGATATTGGCGTTGATGAAGCCAGCCTTGCTGCCGCAATCGAAACGGCGGCCGGTAAAGCGATAGGCGTGAAATGGCTGTTCGCCGATCATCTGCGCCATCGCATCGGTCAGCTGAATTTCGTTGCCCGCACCGCGCCCCTGATTCTCAAGGACGCGCATGACTTCCGGCTGAAGTATGTAGCGGCCCGGAATCATCAGGTTGGACGGCGCGGTTCCTTGCGGAGGTTTCTCGACCAGCCCCTTCACCTCGACCAGCGGGCCTTTCTCGGCGCCCGGATCGACTACGCCATAATTGTGCGTCTGGTCGTCCGGCACCTCATATCCGCACACGATATTGCCGCCCAGCTCTTCATAGGCATCGACCATCTGTTTCATGCAGCCCGGCTCACCGATCATCAGCTCGTCCGGCAGGAAGATTGCGAAAGGTTCGTCGCCGACGATATATCGCGCGCACCAGATCGCATGGCCAAGCCCGATCGGTTCCTGCTGCCGCACATAAGCAACATCGCCCGGCCTGAACCGCGTTCCCTCGATAGCGGCCAGCGACTTGCCGCGCGCATTCATCGTCGTTTCCAGCTCATGCGCGATATCGAAATGATCCTCGATCGCCGATTTTCCGCGCCCGGTGACGAAGATCATCTCCTCAATCCCGGCTTCGCGCGCCTCATCGACAGCATACTGGATCAGCGGCTTGTCGACGACGGGCAGCATTTCCTTCGGGATTGCCTTGGTGGCGGGCAGGAACCGCGTACCGAGACCGCCAACGGGAAAAACAGCTTTGCGAACGGGCTTCATGATGTGATTGTCCTTCGAAATTGCAGTTGAAACGGTGCGCGAATCACTCTCAATCCTTCAAAAAATCCGGTACCTGCTCGGCGGCGATCAGCTTCTCCGGCACAACCCGCTCCGCCACGATTGCAAATTTATCGCCATCGACCATCACCTCCGGCACCAGGGCGCGGCTGTTATAGGTGCTGGCCATGGTTGCGCCATAGGCCCCGGCGGTGCGGAACACGGCAAGGTCCCCCGACTTCACCGCATCGATCTCGCGGTTCATGGCGAAGGTATCGCCGCTCTCGCACACGGGGCCGGCAATATTGGCAACCACGCGCTCTCCCGATGGCAAAACGGCCTCGAAATCGTGCCAGGCATCATACATGGCCGGCCGGGCCAGATCGTTCATTGCCGCATCGACGATAACATAGGGGCGGACGATACCCGGCTTCACCCAGATCACACGCGTCAACAGAACGCCGGCATTGCCCGCGATAACGCGCCCGGGCTCGAACATGAGCGTTACGTCCCAGCCCTTCGTCACCCGCGCGACCATCTCACCATAAATGGCTGGCGATGGCGGAACCTTGCCACGTTCATAGGGCACACCGAGACCGCCACCGAGATCGACGCGATCTATCACGAAGCCTGCCCCGCGCAGCTGCATGGCAAGCGCGCCGACCTTGACATATGCGCGTTCAATCGGATCGAGATCGAATATCTGACTGCCGATGTGGAGTGCGAGCCCCCGCATCGCGAGCCCGTCTAGCGCCGCAAGCCGCCCGAACATGTCCGGCGCCTGATCGATCGGCACGCCAAACTTGTTCTCCGACTTTCCGGTCGAGATCTTGGCATGGGTACCGGCATCGACATCCGGGTTGACGCGCAGAACGGCGGTTGCGGTCTTGCCCATGCTTTTCGCGATTTCCGCAAGGGCGACGCCCTCCTCCTCCAGCTCGATATTGAACTGGCCAACACCGGCATCGAGTGCATCGCGCAGATCGCCGCGGGTTTTCCCGACCCCGGAGAAAACGATATCGGCAGCCTTCATACCCGCAGCCAGCGCGCGCTTCATCTCGCCGATCGAGACGATGTCACCGCCAAAACCCTCGCGCGCCAGTACGCGCAGCACAGCAAGGTTCGGATTGGCCTTGATAGCAAAAGCGATATGGATGCTGGGCAAGGCCGACAGCGCGTCGCGAAAGACGCGGGCATGACGCTCGAGCGTCGCGCGCGAATAAACATAGACGGGCGTACCTACCTTTTCGGCGATATGCGCCATCGGCACGTCTTCGGCGAACATGCGGCCTTCCCGGATTGCGAAATGGTCCATGGCTCAACCCGGCGGTGGGAGGTCGAAAGGATCGTCTTCGCGTTCCTGCGAACGGCGCAAAAGCTCGTCGACGCGTTCGGGCCGTTGCTGCGTTGTCGGTTCGAGAAGATCGTCGGTTGTCGGTTGGCTTTGCGCCATCGCGGGCGTTACCGGCATGCCTTCACCCTGCGCCGGTTGCAGCGGTTCGCGGCCACCGCAAGCCGCAAGCAGGAGAGCGCCTGCCACACCTATCGCAATTCGCGCCTTCATTCGCCCTTCTCCAATGCCGCCTTCGCCTCGGCGACCCGGGCGCGAACCTGGTCTGGCGCGGTGCCGCCATGGCTGACCCGACTGGCCACCGACGCATCCACGGTGAGAACGTCATACACGCTCGCATCGATTCGGACGTCAATCGCCTGCAAATCGGCGAGCGCCAGATCGGCCAGGCCCAGACCCTTGTCTTCGGCAAGTTTGACGGCGCTGCCGACAATATGATGCGCTTCGCGGAACGGGACATCAATCTCGCGGACCAGCCAGTCGGCAAGATCGGTTGCGGTCGCATGGCCGGATTCGGCAAGCGCCCGCATCCGTTCGGGCACGAAACCCATTGTCTCTACCATTCCGGTCATCGCCGCCAGCGAGAGAGCGAGCAGGTCATGCGCTTCGAACACCGGCGGCTTATCGTCCTGCGTGTCTTTCGCATAGGCGAGAGGCAGGCCCTTCATCGTCATCACCAGCGCCGTCATGCAGCCAGCGATCCGCCCCGCATGGCCGCGCACCAGTTCGGCGGCATCGGGATTGCGCTTTTGCGGCATGATCGACGAACCGGTGGAATAGGCATCGGGCAGGGTGACGAAGCCGAATGGCTGGCTCGCCCAGATCACCATTTCTTCCGCCAGCCGCGACAGGTGCAGCGAGCATTGCGTTGCCGCCATCAGATAGTCGAGCGCAAAATCGCGGTCCGATACGGCATCGAGCGAGTTGGCCGTAGGGCCGCTGAACCCGAGCGTCGCCGCGGTGGCGTCACGATCGATCGCAAACCCCGTGCCGGCCAGCGCCGCGCTGCCCAATGGACTTTCGTTCAACCGCGTGCGCGCATCGGCAAAGCGGCTGCGATCCCGCCGGGCCATTTCATAATAGGCCATCAGGTGATGGCCCAGCGTGACGGGCTGAGCCGACTGAAGATGGGTGAAGCCCGGCATAACCGTATCGGCATGCTCTTCAGCGCGGCCGACAAGCGCCGCCTGGAACGCGGCCAGCCCCGCATCAACGGCATCGATCGCATCGCGGACCCAGAGCCGGAAATCGGTCGCCACCTGATCGTTGCGCGAGCGCGCCGTGTGAAGGCGCCCCGCCGCCGGGCCGATCAACTCGGCAAGGCGATTCTCGACATGCATGTGAATGTCTTCAAGATCGAGATCTTCGGGAACCTCGTCAGCTTCATATTCGGCGGCAATGACCTGCAGCCCTTCGTCAATCGCCTTCACATCGGCGGCATCGACAATACCCTGCGCACCGAGCATCGCGACATGCGCGCGGCTCGCGGCGATATCCTGACGCCACAGGCGCTTGTCGAACGGGATGGAGGCATTTATCTCCCGCATGATAGACGCCGGGCCTTCGGCGAAGCGCCCGCCCCACATCTGATTGGAATTGCCCGTGCGCGTGTTGATCGCCCTGCTCCTTGGATTTGCGCCTCTGTTCGCCGCTTGCGATAGGCAAAGCGGCGAAGCCTCGCAAGAAGTCATGTCTGGAAGCGGCAGCGCCGAAAGCTATGGCGGAACGGAAACCATGGGCCGGGTCAGTGTCGAATATCGCGGCACGGCCGCCCCGGACCTCGCTTTCTCCAATGCCGAGGGCCAGACCATCCGCCTCAACGATTTCGAGGGCCAGCCGCTGCTCGTCAATCTGTGGGCGACATGGTGCCCGCCCTGTATCCGCGAGATGCCCGCGCTCGACGCACTTGCTGAGCGCGTGGACGGGCAGCTGAAAGTGCTGACGCTCAGCCAGGATTTGCAGGGCGCGGCCGTGGTCGGTCCGTTTTTCGCCGAGAATGATTTCCGGCATCTCGAACAATGGCTCGACGAGGAAAATGCGATGATGCAGGCGCTCGCCCTCGATACGCTGCCGGTCACCATCCTCTATGACAAGGACGGCACGGAGCTGTTCCGCGTCATCGGCGGCATGGACTGGGCCGGAGAGCGCGCCGAAACGCTGATCTCCGGCGCATTGGGCGGTTAGGTTTGTTTGGTCAGGCGCTTTGTCTGTCAGAAACTTTCAGGCGAAAGTTCGCCGCACCAGCCCTCTCCCCCACCCGACCTCCCAAACAGGATACACTCGTGAGAAGCCGGGTGGGGGAGAGGGCTGGTGCGGCGCTCGACCGACGGGTCGAGTCTGACGGATAACAGAATCCGATAATCAACCTCTCAGCAGCTCGTTCACACTGGTTTTCGAGCGCGTTTTCTCGTCCACTCTTTTGATGATCACCGCGCAATAAAGGCTTGGCGCAGCGGCGCCGTCCACCATTTCGCGATTGGGTGTCGATCCGGCAACAACTACCGAGTAGGCCGGGACGCGGCCGGTGAAGACTTCGCCGGTATAGCGGTCGATAATCTTGGTCGAGGCGGTAATGAAGACACCCATGCCCAGCACCGCGCCTTCTTCGACGATCACGCCTTCCACGACTTCCGATCGCGCGCCGATAAAGCAATTATCCTCGATAATCGTAGGGTTGGCCTGAAGCGGTTCGAGCACCCCGCCGATCCCGGCGCCAGCCGAAATATGGCAATGCTCGCCCACTTGCGCGCAGCTGCCAACCGAGGCCCAGGTATCCACCATCGTTCCGTTGCCGACATGGGCACCGATATTCACAAAGCTCGGCATCAGGACGACATCTTTGCCGATATGCGCGCCGCGCCGGACGATCGATCCGGGGACCGCGCGAAAACCGGCGGCGCGAAACGCATCGGCATCCCAGTCCGCAAATTTGGAGGGCACCTTGTCCCACCAGTGCCCGCCGCCGTTCGATCCTTCGATCAGCTGCATGTCGTTGAGGCGAAACGACAGGAGTACGGCCTTTTTCAGCCATTGATGGACAGTCCAGTCCGCGCCCGCGCGGGTTGCAACACGCGCTTCGCCATTGTCGAGCATCGCAATCGCCGTATCCACGGCCCCTCGCAATTCGCCGCCCGTGTTCGCGTCGACACTCTCGCGCCTGTTCCAGCCCTCTTCGATAATCCGTTCGAGCTTCTTGGTCATGCCGCCTCCACTATTGAGTCAAGCCACGGCGTCACCGCGGCAATTTCATAATCGATATAATGCGATTCGGCTTCATGCGAGCCGCTTTCCGAACCATTATTCACCCAGACCGTTACCATGCCCATGGCTTTTGCGGGCTTCAGATTGCGCGCCATGTCTTCCACAAACAGTGCACGATCAGGCTTAATTTCAAATGTGCGGCACATCGCCTCATAGCTGGCCCGCTCGGGCTTCGGCACATAATCGCAGGCAACAATATCGTGGATCGCCTCAAAGCTTTTACCAAGACCGAGTCTGTCGAGCACCCGCCGGGCATAGGGTGCATCGCCGTTGGTGAACACGAATTTCCGGCCGGGCAGCGCGCCAATGGCGTTAACCAACAACCGGTCTTCCGCGATAACCTCGAGATCGATATCGTGCACATAATCAAGGAAATGCCCGGGTTCGACGGCGTGTTTCTCCATCAGGCCCGAAAGGGTTGTGCCGTGCGAATGGAAAAACTGTTTCTGAATGCGCCGCGCTTCAACCCGATCAACATCGAGCAGACGTGCGATATAGTCACCCATCTTCATATCGATCTGATCGAACAGTTTCGCGCTCGCGGGATAGAGCGTGTTATCGAGATCGAAGATCCAGTGATCGATATGCGAAAGGTCGGGCGGCATGGCTGGGCGTTCCTAGTCCGACGGGATGGTTACCGCAAAGCGAATTTGGACTTAATCGTTCCGAAAGTCCGGATCGGGCAATAGTCGGGCGAGCGTGGGGCGCTCACAGGGTGATTCGTTCATGACCGGCAAAGCGCGCCTCCTCGTTGCTACCAATATTCCTTTATTTCTTGCGCTGGCCGCCTGCGGTGGTGGCGGCGGCGGCGGAACTGTCAATTCCGTGCCAACGCCCGCCGCCGCGCCCAATCCGGTACCGCCTACCCCTCCGCCACCGCCGCCTCCCCCACCCTCGATCAACACCAATACGACGGAGTTCAGCAATTCCGCCGGGATCGACCATGCCAATGCGACTGTCGCCTATGACGAAGGAGCGACGGGTGCGGGCATAACCGTCGCGGTGCTCGACAGCGGTATCGACGAGGACAGTTCCGAATTTGCCGGCCGGATCAGCGCTGCCTCACGGGACATCGCTGGCAGCCGGGGCATCGACGATGAAAGCGGCCATGGCACGTCCGTCTCGGCCGTCATCGCCGCCAACCGCGACAATGCCAATGTAGTCGGCATGGCGTTTGATTCCACATTGCTCGTCCTCAGGACGGACGAGCCCGGCAGCTGCGCCGACACCGGTCCCGACGGGGGCTGTCTGCACAATACCGGCGACCTTGCCGACGCGATCGACATCGCCGTGCGGAACAATGCCCGGACGATAAACATCTCTCTGGGCGGAGGCGGCACGACGCAGCGCTTTCGCAATGCCGTGGCACGCGCTGCCAATGCGGGTATCGTCATCGTGATCTCGGCCGGCAATGAAGGCGAAGAACCCGAAGGAGACAATCCCGACGGACTCGCCCTTGTCGCACTTTCGGCCGAAGCGAACGGCCATGTCATCATCGCGGGATCCGTGGACCGCAATGACGCGATCAGCGATTTTTCGAATCGTGCCGGTGACGGGCAGGCCTTCTATCTCGGTGCGCTCGGCGAGCGCGTGCGCAGTTTCGACGAGACCGGCACCAACTACCTGTTCAGCGGAACATCCTATTCCGCACCGCAGATCACGGCGGCCGTGGCCTTGCTTGCTTCCGCCTTCCCCAATCTCACGGGCAGCGAAATCGTGCAGCTCCTGTTCCAGAGCGCGCGCGATGGCGGCACCGCTGGCGACGATGCCATTTACGGCCAGGGGATTCTCGATCTCCGCGAAGCATTCCGGCCACAGGGATCGACCAGCCTTGCCGGCAGCGCCACACCGGTAAGCATGGCCAGCAACATCACGCTTTCCGCCCCGATGGGCGACGCGCGCCAAAGCGGAACCGGTGCGATCATTCTGGACGGTTTCAGCCGGGCCTTTGCGATCGATTTGGCCGATACGGTTCGTCGTTCGACCCCGAGCACGCAGCTGGCCGACAGCCTCGCGGTGAACCGCGGCGGGCAGTTTATCGCACCGGCCGGCAGCGACGCGATCCTTGCCTTCACCATCGATGCGCGCGCCACCCAGACGCGGATCGCGCGGCTTGCCCTGCGCGGCGAAGATGCCCGGCGCGCCCGCGTCGCGGCCGGAATGATCGCGGCGCAGCTGGACGCCAGCACCCGCATCGCCTTTGCTGTTTCGCAGGACGGCGGCAGCGTTGGCGCCCGGCTTAACGGCCGCGTCAGGCCCGCCTTTCTTATCGCGCGCGAAGCGGTGGGCGATAGCGGCTTTTCGAGCCGGGCCGACACCAGCTTCGCGCTGCACCGCCGGGCTGGCGCTCTCGGCGTGACCATTGTCGCGGAGCGCGGGCAGGCCCTGTCGCCGCACGATAGGGACCAGGCCCTCGCCCGCGATGCCTGGCTGGAATCCGGCTATACGATGATGGGCATCGCCGCGGACCGCCAATGGGGCGGGCTGCGTCTCGATGGCGGGCTCAGCCTGATGGCCGAAGACGAGACATTTCTTGGCGCCCGGTTCAGCGAAGCGCTGGGCGGCGGACAGGGCAGCACCTCGCTGTTCGCCGATATCGCCCTGCGCTGGGCCGGTCCCGATGGCTGGTCGCTCGGCGGCAATATGCGCCATGGCTGGAGCTTCGCAAACGGATCGGGCGCGGTTCTGCGCGGCGGCACGTTGCGTAGTTTCGCGGTATCCGCAGACATTTCGAAGACCGGCATATTGGCCGACAACGACAGGCTTTCACTACGCGTCGCACAGCCGCTGCGCGTCTATCGCGGCGGCCTCCGGCTCAATTTGCCGACCAGCTATGACTATGCGTTGCAGACGCCGGGTTATGAAAACCGGTTTTTCAATCTCGCACCCGAAGGACGGCAGATCGACATGGAAGCGGCCTATTCGCGGAGGATCGGCCAGGCCTGGCTGACCGGTCATCTCTTCTATCGCCGCGATCCGGGCCATTACGCATCGATCGACAACGATATGGGCGGCGCGATCCGGTTTACGCTGGGCTTCTAGCCTTCAACCGGCGGCCGGTGCCTAGACGGTAAAGCTCTCACCGCAGCCACAGCTGCCCGTCGCATTGGGATTATCGAAAACGAAACCCGCGGTGAAATCGTCTTCCTGCCAGTCCATGGTCGAACCGATCAGATAGAGCACCGATCCGGCATCGACATAGAAATCGCCGCCGGGCGTGACGATTTTCTCGTCCATCGGATCGGCCTCGGTGACGTAATCGACCGAATAGGCAAGGCCTGAACAGCCGCGCTGCGGCGTCGAGAGCTTCACGCCGATGGCGTCTTCCGGCGCCCGCTCCATCAGGGCCGCGATCCGCGCATGGGCGGTTTCGGTCAGGGTGAGCGCGGCCGGCATCTCCCGGGTTTTCGTGGCCATTACAGCATCCCCAGTTCGAGTTTTGCTTCGTCGGTCATTTTCGATGGATCCCAGGGCGGATCCCAGACGAGATTAACCTCGGCATGGCCGACGCCTGGAACCGAGCCGACACGCAGTTCGATCTCGCCCGGCATCGATTCGGCAACCGGGCAATGCGGCGTGGTCAGCGTCATGGTGACAATCGCCTCGGCGTTGTCGGAGACTTCGACGCCGTAGATCAGCCCGAGATCATAGATGTTCACCGGGATTTCCGGATCGTAGATCTCCTTGAGCGCGGCGATCACATCGGCGGTCAGATCGCCGCTGCCCGCGTCGGCGGTCTCGACAGGCGGCTGGGCCAGAAAGCCCTCGAGATAGTCCTTCTTGCGTTCCAGCTTCGCGGAATCGCTTTCACCCTCGACCGGCGAAGGTGCAGCGACATAGGCTTTCGGTTCGGATGCATCCTCGACCCGCGCCCTGGCGGGCTTGTCGACGGCACCGACTTCCTCGACCATGATCTTGCGTTCTTCGTTCATGCCCGGTTTCCCATCAGAAGATCCCTATCCAAAAATTCGTGTGACGCGCTCAATGCCCTGCACGAGCGCGGCGACATCATCGCTGTTGCTGTAAACGCCGAAACTCGCGCGCGCCGTGGCGTCGACGCCGAGCGCGGCCATCAGCGGCTGGGCGCAATGATGCCCGGCGCGAATTGCCACGCCCTCTTCGTCCAATATGGTGCCGATATCGTGCGGGTGTACCCCTTCGATCGCAAAGCTGACGATCCCGGCGCTGTCTTCTGGTCCGAACAAGCGCACGCTGTTGAACTGCGAGAGCGCCTCACGCGCCCACGTGACGAGCGCCGCCTCCTGCGCATGGATAGCGTCGAGCCCGATAGCCGACACATAATCGATGGCTGCATGCAGGCCGAGCGCGCCAACAATATGCGGCGTACCCGCCTCGAACCGCTGCGGCGGCGGGGCATAGGTTGTGCGTTCGAAACTGACCTTGTCGATCATCGATCCGCCGCCCTCCCATGGGGGCATGGCTTCGAGAATATCGGCCCGCGCCCAGAGCGCGCCGATTCCCGTCGGGCCGTAAAGCTTGTGCGCGGAAAAGACGTAGAAATCGCAATCGAGCGCCTGCACATCCACGGCCATGCGCGGTACCGCCTGACAGCCATCGAGCAACAGCTTTGCGCCCACTCCATGGGCCAGTTCGGCCGCCCGTTTCACATCGAGCAGCGAGCCGAGAACATTGGAAACATGGGCAAGCGCGACCAGCTTGTGCTGGTCCGTCAGCATCACCGCCATCGCATCGAGATCGATTTTGCCATCGTCGGTCAGCGGCGCAACATCGATTTGCGCACCCACGCGCTCGGCAAGCATCTGCCACGGCACGATATTCGAATGATGCTCAAGCGCGGACAGCATGATGCGATCGCCCGCGCCCAGCGCCCCGTTGCCCCAGCTGTTCGCGACAAGATTGATCGCCTCGGTCGCGCCGCGCGTAAACACGATCTCGCTGTCGGAAGCTGCACCGATGAAATCCGCAACCCGCTTGCGCGCTGCCTCATAGGCCAATGTCATATCAGCCGAGCGCGAATAGACGCCGCGATGCACGGTGGCATAGTCTTCGCCATAGCCGCGCGCGATCGCATCGATCACTGCCTGCGGCTTCTGCGCCGTCGCCGCCGTATCGAGATAATGCCAGTTGTTCGCCAGACCGGGAAAGTCTGCACGCACATCGACAGGAGTGGGGGCGGTCATGACGTTCATGTGATCGCCTCCAATTCAGCGAGCGCCTTCGCTTCGATCTCCTCACGGACACTGTCATCATCCAGCGACACAAAGGCATCCGCGATGAAAGCCTGCAGCATCAGGCGCCGGGCCTCGACCGGCGGAATCCCGCGCGAGGCCATGTAGAAAAGCGCGGCCTTGTCGAGCTCGCCGACGGTTGCGCCATGCGCGCATTTCACATCGTCCGCGAAGATTTCGAGTTCGGGCTTGGCGTTGGCCGTGGCGGTCCGGTCGAGCAGCATGGCCTTCACGGATTGCGATGCGTCTGTCTTTTGCGCGTCGCGCGCGACGCCGACCTTGCCGAGATAACTGCCCGTCGCCTTGCCGCCCAAAACGCTGCGAACGATCTGGTTGCTCGTCCCGCCCGGCTCGGCGTGGCGAATATCGGTAACGATCTCCAATGTCTGATCGCCGGTGCCGAGAATGGCCCCGCCCAGTTCGAAATGCGCGCCTTCTTCCAGCGTCGCTTCCACCGAGATGCGCCCATAATCGGCGGCGATGGCAAGGCAGTGAAGGGCGAAACGCGCATTCTTGCCGATGGTGACGGCGAGCGTCTTTACCGCGACATTGGGATCGCCGGACTCGAGAATGATCTGCCGGCTAACAGCTTCGCCCGCTGCGACCGCAATCTCTTCGCGCTGGCCGGCGATATTCGGCCAGACCGGAGCGAGCGCATCGAGATCGGCGTACCGCCATGCCTCATCGCGGCGAGTGGGGAGGGCGCGAGTTTCGGTCACGCCGCCTCCGCAATGGCTTCATAGCCTTCGCTCTCGAGTTGCAGCGCGAGATTGGCGCCGCCCGTCTTCACGATCCGGCCACCCGCCAGAACATGGACGAAATCGGGCTTCACCACGTCCAGAAGCCTTTGATAGTGCGTGATCAGCAGCACGGCTTTATCCGGTTGGCGCATGATCGTGTTGATGCCTTCGCCTACGGTGCGCAATGCATCGATATCGAGGCCGCTATCGGTTTCGTCGAGGATCGCCAGTTTGGGATCGATAATCCCCATCTGCACCATTTCGTTGCGCTTCTTCTCGCCGCCGGAAAAGCCAACATTGACGGCGCGCTTGAGCATTTCGGCATCCATCTTGAGCGCGCTTGCCTGTTCACGGGCGAGCTTGAGGAATTCGGCGCCCGACAGCGGTTCTTCGCCGCGCACCTTTCGCTGGGCGTTGAGCGCCGAGCGCAGAAACTGGACATTGGACACTCCGGGAATCTCGACCGGATACTGGAATCCCAGAAACAGACCTGCTGCAGCACGCTCATGCGGCGCGAGTTCGAGCAGGTCGATCCCGTCATAGGTCGCCGACCCTCCGGTGACCTCATAGCCGTCGCGGCCGCCCAGCACATAGGCGAGTGTCGATTTGCCCGCGCCGTTGGGACCCATGATGGCATGGATCTCGCCGGCCGCGATTTCGAGGCTCAGCCCCTTGAGAATTTCGGTTCCGCCGACTTCGGCGTGGAGATTGTCAATCTTGAGCATTGGGTTCCATTTCGTCTTCGGCTGTATCGCCGTCGGGGTTTTCTTCGGCAGTCGCCGCATCGTCTTCGCCAGATGGATCGGCAGACCGGGCCTCTTCATCCTCGGCCTCCGCAGCGGCGTCGAGCTCTCTGATTTCTCGCAGGTCTGTCACTTCGCGCGTGACGACGTTGGCAATCGCCGTGTCGGATTGCGCGACAAGCCGTTCGGCGCTTGCCCGAACCTCGATTTCTTCACCATCGGGATGATATGGCAGCAGACTGAAATAGAATGCGTTCACATAGGCTGCGCGCTGGCCCGAACAGCGCAGCAAAGCCTCCCGCCCGATCACATCCAGCGCAAAGCCCGTTTCCTCAAGCGCCGCGCCCGCTTCGGAAGCGCAGAGCGAATAGGCGTTGAAGGCAAGCGTGAGATCGGAAATCTCGGGTGCTTCCGCATCCTCCTCCGCCGCATCTTCTTCGCCGTCACCAGACGAGTCGGTATCCTCCTCGGTCGGCTCTTCGCCTTCGGCGTCCGTAGTATCGGCATCGCCCGCAGCGGTGTCACCGGCACCGGTAACAGCTGCGCCGCCTAACAGCGCATCGATCGCGTCGAGATCGACGGTACCGCCGCCTTCCTGCTCATCGTTCTGGGCAACCAGCGCGGTCGGGACAGCAAGCACCAGGCACGCGGCCATGGAAGCAAAGCGCATCATCATCCAACACTCCCTTCGAGCGAAATATCGAGCAGCTTCTGGGCCTCGACGGCGAATTCCATCGGCAGCTGCTTGAGCACTTCCTTCGCAAAACCGTTGACGATCAGCGCCACGGATTCCTCTTCGTCGAGGCCGCGCTGCTGGGCATAGAACATCTGGTCGTCGCTGATCTTGGAGGTCGTCGCCTCATGCTCGATCTGGGCGCTCGGATTCCGCACCTCGATATAGGGCACGGTATGGGCGCCGCACTGATCGCCGAGCAGCAACGAATCGCACTGGGTGAAATTGCGCACGCCTTCCGCGCCCGGCGCCACACGCACCAGCCCGCGATAAGTGTTGTCGCTCTTGCCCGCGCTGATGCCCTTGGAGATGATCGTCGAGCGGGTGCCGCTCGCATTGTGGATCATCTTGGTGCCGGTATCGGCCTGCTGGTAGTTGTTGGTAAGCGCAACCGAATAGAATTCGCCGATGCTGTTTTCGCCATTGAGAACGCAGCTGGGATATTTCCAGGTGATGGCCGAACCCGTCTCGACCTGGGTCCAGCTGATCTTGCTGTTCTTTCCCTGGCAAAGCCCGCGCTTGGTGACGAAATTGTAGATCCCGCCCTTGCCCTCGGCATCTCCCGGATACCAGTTCTGCACGGTTGAATATTTGATCTCGGCATCGTCGAGCGCGACCAGCTCGACGACTGCGGCATGGAGCTGGTTCTCGTCGCGCATCGGCGCGGTGCAGCCCTCGAGATAGGAGACATAGCTCCCCTTCTCCGCAATGATCAGCGTACGTTCGAACTGGCCGGTATTTTCGGCATTGATCCGGAAATAGGTGGAAAGCTCCATCGGGCAGCGGACGCCTTCCGGGATGTAAACGAAGGTGCCGTCCGAAAAGACCGCCGAATTGAGCGCGGCGAAATAATTGTCGTGCACGGGCACGACCTTGGCGAGCCATTTCTTCACCAGTTCCGGATACTCGCGAATCGCTTCGGAGATGGAGAGGAATATCACGCCGGCTTTCGACAGTTCCTCGCGGAATGTCGTTGCCACGCTCACGCTGTCGAACACGGCGTCGACGGCCACCTTGCGCGCGCCCTCGACCCCGGCCAGCACCTTCTGCTCCTCGATCGGAATGCCGAGCTTCTCGTATACGCGCAGGATTTCCGGATCGACCTCGTCGAGCGAACCGAGCTTTTCCTTGGCTTTGGGCTCGGCATAATAATAGGCGTCCTGATAATCGATCGCCGGAATGTTGAGCTTCGCCCAGTCCGGCGTCTCCATCTTCAACCAGCGGCGATACGCCTTCAGCCGCCATTCAAGCATCCATTCCGGCTCTTCCTTCTTGGCAGAGATGAAACGGACCGTGTCTTCGTTCAGGCCCTTGGGCGCAAAATCCTGTTCGATGTCGGACGACCAGCCGAACTCATAGGTTTCCGCTTTTTTGGCAGCCTCGAAGGCTTCTTCGTTCCGGAATTTCGTATCGTCGGTCATGCATGGGCACTTTCGGTAACAGGAACGGCCAGACCGGCTGGGCCGGTGCTGGAGAGGCTTGCAAGGCTGACATCGTTCAGCGCACCGCGAACTGCATCGTTGACGATACCCCAGTGCGGCCTGACCTGGCAGGCATCTTCCAGCCCGCAATCATGGCGGCCCTTTTCCACACAGGCGGTCATCGCGATCGGGCCTTCAACGGCTTCGATAATATCGGCAAGACTGATCGCCGCGGCCGGCCGCGCCAGCTGGATACCGCCACCCGCGCCGCGCATCGATATGAGCAGGCCCCCGCGCGACAGGAGGCTGATCAGCTTCTGGGTCGTGGGCAGCGGAATGCCCGTTTCCTCGGCCAGCTGCGTTGCGCTGGTCCGCGATCCGCCGCAATGCCGGGACGCGGCCCGCATCGTGACAATAGCATAGTCGGCCATACTCGAAAGGCGCATTGCGAATCCTCAAATCGGATTGATTCGTTCTGATTGACGATTTGGGCGCTTGTCCGCCAGAAATCAAGGCGTGAGAGGGCGAATAGCGATCCCGCCCCGGGTGCTAAGTATCGGAAATCAGTTTGCTGACCTTGCCGGCCAGTTTCTTGCGCCGCTCGGCCACTTCCTTGGACAGCGTATCTGGCTCTTTGCTGATCTTGCCGGGCGTCGCCCCGGTAAACTCCTTGATCTCGCGGATCAGGTGGGATTGATCGTAAAAGGCATCTTCGAGCGGGGCTTCTTCATCGCCGTCTTGGCGCACGAGGAGCGAAGCGGCGCGGAGCGCCCGATATTTGCGGGCGAGAAGTTTGGGCGACGCGCCGTAGAAGCGCTTCGTCATGCGTTCGACCTGACGCTTTGACAGGCCCGACTGGTCGATCAGGTCGTTGATATCGGGAGAGGCACTGCCGGTCAGCCATTCATCGACCACCCGGGTGAACCAGATCGGCGAAGACTCGGCATCTTTCAGAAGTTCCCGCGCGAAGGCCTCTCCTATCGTGACTTTTTCCGCCAGAGTTTCGGCAGCGTCGATCGCGGCATGGGTCTCCATCACGCCGTCGCCGAAAATGGAAGCCGCATCGATCAGACGATTCGTGTAGCGTTCTGCATCGGCGCCCATCAGGCTGCCCCATCCGGCCGGTTGCAGTCCTATCCCGAAAATTTCCAACGGCCCTTTGACATGGCCGATGGTCGGGCCCGTCGTCGGCCCGATAATCGTTACGGGAGCCGCATCCAGATAGACGCCGTCATGAAACTCGTACCCACCGCTCCCCTGCAGCAGAAAACGAAGCTGCGCGCGGTCTGCTCGTTCGGTCTGCGTGCTTTCGTCGATATCGGCGGAGAACAGATAGAAGGTCGAGACCAACTCCTGCATATCATCGGGAGGTGGTGCGAATTCCAGCGAGAATTTCGACATATCGGTCAAGTTTTGCGCCCCGAAGCGTTTTTGTTTTCTGCTTCAAAAACAGGGGGTAGCGCAATTCGATCACAAAAAAAAGCGGCCCAGGGCAGTTTCCTGCCAAGGGCCGCTAGTCTTAAGGTTCCTCACATGAGGATCCTTCGGGTCGCAGCGCCGGAATAGGCCGGAGTCAAAGCCGGCGTATTGGACAAATGCGACAAAAAGCCGATCAGCCCTCCGCCTGAACGCTTGCTATCCAGGCATCGACCTGTGTTTCGAGGATATCCAGCGGCACGGGGCCGGGCGCGAGAACCGCATCATGGAATCCGCGATAGTCGAAATCTTCGCCAAGCGTATCCATGGCCCGCTGGCGCAGCTCCATGATCTTGAGCTTGCCGATCATATAGGCGGTCGCCTGACCCGGATAGACGATGTACCGTTCAATGGCTCTGCGGATATCGCCCTCTGGATTGGGCGTGTTCTCCTGCAGATAGGCAATCGCTTCTTCGCGGGACCAGCGCATATGGTGGATGCCGGTATCGACGACGAGGCGGGCGGCGCGCCATAGTTCCATGCCCAGCCGGCCGAAATCGGAATAGGGGTCGGTATAGCCGCCCATTTCCTTGCCGAGTTCTTCGGCATAGAGACCCCAGCCTTCGTTATAGGCGGTGAATCCGCCGAAACGCCGGAAGGTCGGAATCTCGCCCCCCTCTACCTGCAGGGAGCGCTGGAGGTGATGCCCCGGCACACCCTCGTGATAGGCAAGCGCCTCAAGTTCGGTGCGGGACATGTCGCGCAGATTGTAGAGGTTCACATAATAGATGCCCGGTCGCGAACCATCCGGCGTCGGGGCGTTGTAGAACGCCTTGCCCGCCGATTGTTCGCGGAACGCCTCGACCGGCCGGACGACCAGGTCGGCCCGCGGCAGCGTCCCGAAGAATTCTGGCAACCGCTCCCGCATCGCGGCGATGACGGCATTGGCCTCTGCCAGATAGTTTTCGCGCGAGGTGTGGAACATGTCGTCATTGTTGCGCAGATGGACGAAGAATTCCTGCAGTGTTCCTTCGAAGCCGACCTGCGCCATGATCGCCCGCATCTCGCCATGGATCCGCGCGACCTGTTCAAGGCCGATCCGATGGATCTCATCGGCCGTGAGATCGGTCGTTGTGTAATAGCGCAGCCGTTCGGCGTAATAGTCCGCACCGTTGGCGAAGCGCCAGATACCATCCTGTTCGGGCGCGCCGGCCTGCTGGCGTTCGAACATGGCGATCAACCGCTCATAGGCCGGGCCGACCGATTCGAGCAGCGCCGCACGCCCGCGGGCGATAAGATCCGCCTTCGCCTCGTCGCTGATCTCGAGTCCGTTCACCTTCTCCTGGAGATCGGCATAGAGCGGCGCGTCATCGCCCTCGGTGAAGGGCGCGCCGCTAATCACATTGCGGGCGTCCGAAATAATGTAGGGAAACACCCAATCGGGCGGCAGGACGCCATTGGCCTCGCGCGCTTCGGCTTCGATGATAAGCTGGTCCATCGCCTGGCCGAGGCCCTGAAGCCGGCTGACATAGGCTTCCGCCTCTTCCATGTTCGAAACCCGGTGGATATTGATGAGGAACGCAGGCAAGCCGCTTTGCGCACCATTCATCTGATCGAACACATAACCGTTGCGGCGGAATTCGAACGCGGCGGAACTGCGTTCGGCCACCCGCTCGAACAGCCGGTAGGACAGGCGTGAGTCCGGGCTGAGACCGGCTTCCGCGAACTGCGCGTGCATCCGGTCGAGCGCGGCGATCCGTCGTTCCTGCTCGGCAACCGCATCGGCGTCGCTGAAATCGCCCCATGTGCCGTAATCCTCGTCGCGAATACCGCGAAACGCTTTCGTCAGCGGTGAAAATTCAAGTTCGGCCTGGTCATAGGCTTCGAAAAATTCGGCCAACGCGGCGTCCGCCGAAACGGCGCCCGCCTCGGACGACGCGGCGGGAGTTTGGGATTGCACCGTCACGGATGCGAAAGCCGCCAGTGCTCCCGCAGTGGAAAGAAGAAGAATGCGCTTCATGGTCGAGAACCCCTGTTTATGACTGTTCCATATCCTAGCCAGTTCAACCGCATTTTGACCAGTCACGCCGCCGCTGCCATAGCGCAGCGCATGACGTTATACCCGCTGCTTCGCCCCCTTATTTTCACGATCGATGCGGAACGGGCCCACCGCCTGTCTATCGCGGGACTGAAGGCTGTCCCTGCCATTGGGGCAAAGCGGGCGCCGCGGGAGTTGCAGGTGCAGATCGCCGGCCTGACCTTTCCCAACCCGGTCGGCCTGGCTCCCGGTTTCGACAAAGACGCCGAAGTCTTCGACGAAATGCTGGGCCTGGGCTTCGGCCATGTCGAGATAGGCACGGTTACCCCGCTGCCGCAATCGGGCAATCCGAAGCCGCGGCTGTTCCGGCTGCGCGAAGACGAGGCCGTCATCAACCGGATGGGCTTCAACAATGCGGGGCAGGCGGCGGCGGCAAAGCGGCTCGCGCGCCGCGACCGGTCGCGCGGCATAGTCGGCATCAATATCGGCGCCAACAAGGACAGCGAAGACCGGATCACCGACTATGAAGCGGGCGCGCGGGCGATGGCGCCGATGGCCGACTATCTGACGATCAACATCTCCTCCCCCAACACGCCGGGACTTCGGGCGCTGCAGGACGAGGGCGCGCTGGATGCCCTGCTCGAACGCGTATTGGCAGCCCGCGGCGCAGAAGGCCCCCCGGTCTTCCTCAAAGTCGCCCCCGATCTCGAGCCGGCCGATATCGACGCCATTTCCCGCACCGCGATAACGCGCGGTATCGACGCGCTGATTGTCGGCAACACGACGATAAGCCGACCTGCGCTGCACTCTCGCCATGCCGGCGAAACCGGCGGATTGTCCGGCAAGCCGCTGGCCCCTCTGTCCCGCCAGCGCCTCGCGGATTTCCGCAAGGCGACGGGGAGCGCCATGCCGATCATCGCCGTCGGCGGAATCGATTCCGCCGAAGAGGCTTGGGCGCGCATCCGCGCCGGCGCATCCCTGGTGCAGCTCTATACCGCGCTCGCCTTTCATGGCCCCGGCCTTGGCAGGCGCATCGCCCTCGGGCTGGATAAACTGCGCGAGCGGGAGGGCTTCGCCTCGATCGCCGAGGCCGTGGGAACCGGCTAGACGCTCAGCGCGGCAGGGTCAGGACAACGCCCTCGCGGCGCGGATCGAAACCGCCATCGACTTCGCCATTCCTGATCAGCACACCATGGACGCCTGAATCCTCTCCCTGCCCGGGAAGAAGGTCGATCCCGCGCTCGGCAAGACCGGCAACAATCGCCGGATCGAAATCACCGACCTCGCCGCCGATCCGTTCGCCGCGCGCCACTAGGTTGGGCAGCGCCAGTGCATCCTGCATCGGCAGACCCCAATCGATCGCACCGACCAGCGATTTGCCGACATAGGCGAGGATGGAATTGCCCCCTGCCGATCCGATGGCACCGGCAAAATTGCCCGCCTCGTCCAGCAGGATCAGCGGGATCATCGAGGAGCGCGGCCGCTTACCCGGCGCCACGGCATTGGGCGCGAGGCTGCCATCCGCCTGATGGGGATTGAAGGAGAAATCCGTGAGCTGGTTATTGAGGAAGAAGCCGCCGACCATCCGGCCCGTTCCGAAAATGGATTCCACCGTCGTCGTTATCGACACGACATTGCCCCGGGCATCGCGGACGATGAAATGGGAGGTTCCTGCCGGTTCATGCGTCTGGTCGGCAACGGGCCGCTCGGCACCCGGCGGTGTGCCGGCCTCCGGCGCAGGCATCGCGCGTTCCCCGATAAGCGCGGCGCGGCTATCGAGATAGGCCGGGTCGAGCAGCCCCTCGACGGGTACAGTCGGGACATCGCCGACATAGCGATCCCGATCCGCATACATCAGGCGGCTTGCCTCCGCGAAGAGGAACCATGCGCGGGGATCCTCCGGTCTGCGCTCGGCAATATCGGTGCGCTCAAGCAGGCCGAGCAATTGGAGAAAACCGACTCCGCTCGAAGGCGGCGGCGGGGCGCAGACCCGGTAAATGCGGTAGGCGCTGCAAACCGGCTGGCGTTCAATCGGGCGATAATTGGCCAGGTCCGCCATCGTCATCTGCCCGCCCAACGGCCCGGCGCGAGTCCGCTCGACAATCTCGGCCGCTATCGAGCCGCTATACAATGCGCTTGGCCCCTGATCGGCAAGGCGGGCCAGGAAAGCCGCATAGTCGGGATTGCGCAGGCGATCCCCGACCTGCAGGCGAGTGCCGTCCGGCCGCGAGAAATAGGCATTCGCTTCCGGCACGGAGAGCTGCGGAAAATTGATTGCAAGGAACCGGCCGAGCCGCGGGCTGACGATGAACCCCTCATCGGCGGTTCGGATCGCGCTGCCGAACAGGCCGTTCCATGGCAGGGTGCCATGCGCCTCATGCGCAGCTGACAGCGCCGCCACGACGCCGGGCACGCCAGTTGCACGGCCGCTTACTACAGCATCGCGGAACGAGATCGGCTCGCCATCCGGATCGAGAAACATCGTCCTGCTGGCCTGGGCGGGCGCAGTCTCGCGTCCGTCAAACACTGTCAGATCGCCGGTCGTGGCATCGAAATAATGGAGAAACGCGCCGCCGCCAATTCCCGAGGATTGCGGCTCGACAAGCGAAAGCATCGCCTGGACGGCGATTGCCGCGTCAACGGCCGAGCCACCGCGTTCCAGAACCTCGATACCGGCCCGGGCGGCAAGCGGATTGGCCGCGATAACGAACGGCTCTACGCCGCTTTCGACCGAAGCGGCTTCCGTCGCAAGCGTCTGCGAGGCCGCGGGAGGCGACTGCACGGACGCGCAGGCGGCGACCAGAACGAGCCCGATAGTGGCGGAGAGGCGAGATATGATCATGCGACGATTAGTAGGCGAGCCTTGCGGGGATTGTCTATCTGGCACTTGCGCCAATATCCGTTAAAAGCATGATGGGTCGGCGCAGATCGGCGAGAGAGGATATGCCATGGCGGGTTGCCGCACGAAATTATGCCTTTTGGCCGGACCGGCCGCGATAGATGGAATCCGTGACCCTCTTGTCTGTGAGCAGGGCCGGGCATCCGACCAGCAGCCCCTTCCCCAGGATATCTGATAATGCGTGAGCTCGAACATTTCCCCAATCTCCTGACCATGTTTTTCACGCGAGTGCGCGAAAAGGGCAATGCGCCCTTTCTCTGGCGCAAAACGCATAGCGGCTGGGAATCGATCAGCTGGAACATGGTCGCACAACAGGTCTGCGCGCTTGCGGACGCGCTGGAGCGACTGGGCCTGAAGCGCGGCGACCGGGTCATGCTGGTGTCCGAGAACCGGCCCGAATGGTGCATTGCGGATCTTGGCATCATGGCGGCGGGTTGCATCACAGTACCGACCTACATCACCAATACCGAGCGCGATCACACGCATATCCTGGAAGACAGCCGATCAAAGGCGATCATCGTCTCGACCCAGAAACTGGCCAAGATCGTCACCAGCGCCGCGCTCAACACCACCCATTGCAAATCCATCATTGGTATCGAGCCCATGCGGGTCGGCCAGGGCGGCGACATCCGGTTTCACGACTGGGCCTCTCTGCTCGGCGCAGAGACACCCGATATCGAAGCGCGCGCCGCGACCTGTAATTTTGCACGCGATGACACCGCCTGCATCATCTACACCAGCGGAACCGGGGGCGCGCCGCGCGGGGTGATGCAGCATCATGGCGCAATCCTTCACAATGTTGAGGGCTGCGTCAGCGTTATCTCGGAAGATTTCGGCTGGAAGGACGAGGTGTTTCTCTCCTTCCTGCCGCTGTCCCATGCCTATGAACATAGCGGCGGGCAGTTCTTCCCCATCGGCCTGGGCGGCGAAATCTACTATTCGCGCGGGCTCGACAAGCTGGCGGCCGACATTCTCGAAACCCGGCCCACTATCATGGTCGTCGTGCCGCGGCTTTTCGAGGTCCTGCGCACCCGGCTGCTCAAGATGATTGAGACGCAGGGCAAGCTTCCCAACTATATGTTGAAAAAAGCGCTCGATATCGGCGAGAAGGATTATTCGGGTTCGCTTCCCTTCAGGGACAGACCGATGGATGCCTTGCTGAATGTCATTCTGCGCCCGAAAATCCGCAAGCGCTTCGGAGGTCGGCTGAAAGCGATGGTTTCCGGCGGCGCTCCGCTCAATCCCGAAATCGGCATCTTCTTCCATTCCCTCGGGATGACCTTGCTGCAGGGCTATGGGCAGACGGAATCCGGCCCCGTCATATCCTGCAACCGGCCCAAAACAGGGCTCAAGATGGACACAGTCGGCCCGCCGCTCAAAAATACCGAAGTGAAAATCGCCGAAGATGGCGAGATACTGATCCGCGGCGAGCTCGTCATGCAGGGCTATTGGCGCAATGAGGAAGAGACGGCGCGCGTCCTGAAAGATGGCTGGCTCCACACCGGCGATATCGGCCATATCGACGAGAAAGGCCGGATCGCCATTACCGATCGCAAGAAGGATCTGATCGTTAACGACAAGGGCGACAATGTCGCCCCGCAGCGCGTCGAAGGCATGTTGACCCTCGAACCGGAAATCCTGCAGGCGATGGTGGTCGGCGACAAGCGGCCCTATCTTGTCGGCCTGATTGTTCCGGACCCCGACTGGACGCGGGAATGGGCTGCGGAAAATGGTGTACCGAACGACGACGTCACCCTACGCGACAATCCGGATTTCCACAAAGCCGTTTCAGCCGCTGTCGACCGGGTCAACAAAGGGCTCGCCACAGTTGAAAAGGTGAGGCGGATCGTCTTTGCCGACGAGGCCTTTTCGGTCGAGAATGACCAGATGACACCGTCCATGAAAATCCGCCGTCATGTCATTCGCGACGTCTATGGCGAACGGCTCGACGCGCTTTACAAGAATTGAGGTGCGCCGGGCATTGGTTGCGCTTTATTCTTCCCGGTAGGGCGTAAACTCACCGAGCACGCAACTGCCGAAAGATGCGCCGCTGTGCGGATCGCGAATTTGCAATATTTCTCCGCTGCACAGCTGGCTTGAGCCATATCGCTGAACGACAAGCGTACTGTCCGAAGTCAGTGTCGGGCACATGCCATCCAGATCATTCCGGTAAACGGTTCTGCCCACGCGATAGAGTATCGCCTGGTTGCCGATGATCGAGCTTTGCGTCGTTGGACGGGTCGTTATGCAAGGCTGGGAATCGCCCGGCGCCTTGCCGTCGAGCAGTGCCGCCATCCGGCGCTGATCGCGTTCGGACAGAGGGTCGGCCTGGGCGTTGGATGTTTCCATCGCATTGGCCGTACATCCGGCTAGCAGGGGCGCCAAAAGCGCCACGGGTATGAATCGAACCATGTCTAAGTTCCTTCCGCTTCTTGCCCCCGAAGGCTCAGAATAGCACAGGTTTGCCTAAAACGCATCTTTCGCGGCGCGGCGCTCCGCCAGTTCTTCTGCCGAACCAGCACGCATGAAGGGATTGGTCGCCCGTTCAAGGCCGATGGTGGTCGGGACGGTGGCCTTGCCCTCTGCCCGCATCGCGACAACCTCGTCCATCCGCGCTTGCAGGTCGCGATTATCGGGTTCGGCGGTGACGGCATAGCGGCCATTCGCCTCAGTATATTCGTGCGCGCAATAGACCTGCGTCTCGTCAGGCAGCTTTTCAAGCTTGCGCATATTGTCGAACATCTGCTCGGCTGTGCCTTCGAACAATCGGCCGCAGCCCATCGCGAACAGCGTATCGCCAACAAAGGCCGCATCCTCGCCAGGCAGATAATAGGCGATATGGCCGGCGGTATGCGCCGGCACGTCGATGACGTCAGCGACGACATCGCCAAGCTTTACGGTGTCGCCCTGTTTGACGGTGCGATCGAGCGTGGGGATGCGCGCCTGCTCCGCTTCCGGCCCGGTAACCGTACAGCCAGTCGCCGCTTTGATCGCTTCATTGCCACCGGTGTGATCGGGATGCCAGTGCGTATTCCAGATCTGGGTTATGGTCCATCCGTGCTTGTCGGCCTCTGCCAGAACCGGCTCAGCAACAGCCGGATCGACGACCATCGTCTCCCCGCTTTCCGGCTCATGGACGAGCCAGACATAATTATCGGAAAGGACAGGAATGCGGACGATTTCGAGCATGGCGCGACCATAAGCCAGCCCCGGAACAAAGTTAAGCCCGGCCGATCTGCGCAAGCGCCTCGCGGGCCAGTCGCTCCGTCAGGGCCTGCGCTCCGGTCGGCGCGCCCAGCGGTGCCGCCTGGCCCGCCCATAAGGGGCTGAAGCCATCGTCGCCCGCCGCTTCCGCAGCACTTCGGAGTGCGGCCAGCGCCGCCGATGCATGGGGATAGGGCGGCGCCCGGTCCGATATCGCTCCAAAGCTGTCCGTCAACCGGTTGGCGATGCCCCGCGCCACCCCGCCGGAGAATAGATTTGTAAGGACCGTTTGACCGGCCCGGTCAGACATGAGTGCCTGCTGGAACACATCGATGATCGGTGCCTCCTCGGCGAACAGATACGCCGTGCCGAGCTGCACGCCCGCAGCGCCCAGCGCCAGAGCCGCCGCGATCCCGCGCGCATCGGCAATACCGCCTGCAGCGATGACCGGAACCGAAACCGCATCCACGATCATCGGAACCAGGGCAATAGTGCCAATTTGGCTGTCCGGCTCAGTCCCGAGAAACCAGCCACGATGGCCGCCAGCCTCATAGCCCTGGGCAATCACTGCATCGCACCCGTGATCGGCCAGGAATTTCGCCTCTTCGACCGTTGTGGCCGATGACAGGATCCGGGCGCCCGTCGCCCTGACCCGGTCGAGCAGGGGCGCGTCGGGAAGCCCGAAATGGAAGCTGACGATTTCAGGCTGCGCCTCCTCGACAACAGTGCACATCGCCGCATCGAACGGTTTGCGGACCGGCGGCGTCGGGCCCGAACCGTCGATTCCATATTCGCCGTAAAAGGATGAAAGGGCAGCCCGCCAATCGCCGTCATCCTCATCTGGCGGCAAATCGTGACAGAAGAAATTGAGGTTCAGCGGCCCGGCCTCTAGGGCCCGGACGGCGTTCACCGCTTCCCGCACCGCATCCTCGCTCAGCATACCGCAGGGCAGCGATCCCAGCGCACCACCGGCAATCGCCCCGGCGACGAGCCCGAGCGAAGTCGCTCCGGCCATCGGCGCCTGGATGATCGGGTGCTGCGTGCCGAGCAACCGGGTCAGCCGATCATCGGGCCAGTTCGCAAACAAAGCGGCGCCTTCAGCCATGAGCTTCCGTTCGCATACAGCCGGAAATCGCGAGTATCCCGATGGAGCCGGAACCTACCATTTGCCGATATTCTCCATCGAAGCCCAGGGCTCGGCCGGTGGCAGGGAGTCGCCCTTTTGCAGAAGCTCTATCGAGATATTGTCGGGCGTGCGGACAAAGGCCATGCGGCCGTCGCGCGGCGGCCGGTTGATTGTCACCCCGCCATCCATCAGCCGTTGGCAGCTATCGTAGATATTGTCGACGGCATAGGCGAGATGCCCGAAATTGCGGCCATCGTCATACTGCTCTGCCATACCGTCCTCCGCTGGCCAGTTATAGGTCAGTTCGACCTGCGCATCTTCATCGCCGGGTGCCGCCAGGAACACCAGGGTGAAGCGCCCCTGCTCAATGTCATACCGCTTGAGCTCGACCAGTCCCAGGAGATCGAAAAAGGCAAGCGTCTTGTCGATATCGGATACGCGGATCATGGTGTGGAGATATTTCATCGAGAAACTTCCTTTATCGGATCAACGGTTCATCGCAAGTCAGCAACGGTTCATCTCTGGTGCGTCATAGGCGGGAATGCTATCGGGTCGCGTCATAGACGCCCGCCGGGATGAGTGAAAGCATCGGCGGGCGATCATAAGGGGTAGGACTGATGACTGACGAAAACAGCGAAAACACCGGGCGGGGCTGGCGGATGCCGGATGCCCGAACCCTCCTCGTTGCAAGCGGTGTGCTCGGGATCAGCATTGTCGCAGGCGGCTATCTGCTCGGCGACGGACTGCTCAGAGCGCGGATGGCCGACCGATCGGTTACGGTGCGCGGCCTGGCCGAGCGCGAAGTGACCGCCGATCTGGCGACCTGGACGATTTCCTATTCGGCGCAATCCACCAACCTTGCAGAGGCGCAGGGCGATATCGACCGCGATACCGAAGCCATCCGCGCCTTTTTCGGCGAGCTCGGATTCGAAGCCGAAGCGCTGCAACCCTCAGGGGTCAACGTCTCACAATACAACAACCGAGGCCAGCCGAGCTATACGATACGCCAGCGGCTACAGCTCCGGACCACCGACATAGACAGGGCGCAGGATGCAGTGGCTCGCCAATTCGATCTCGTGCGCCGCGGCGTCGTTCTCGAAGAGGGGTCCGGGATGAGCTATACCTTCACCCGGCTCAACGAGATCAAGCCGGAAATGGTAGCCGAAGCGACGCAGGATGCGCGCGCATCCGCCAGCCAGTTCGCCGAAGACAGCGGCACCGGCGTAGGCGGTATAAGGAGCGCCACGCAGGGCTATTTCTCGATTGCCTCGCGCGACGGCGATGCCGGCGGCTATGGCGTGGCCGACACGCCGTACAAGCTGGTCCGCGTGGTCACGACAATCGATTTCTATCTGGACTAGTCGCGTTTTGTCAGAATTTCCTCGGCAGGAAATCGCCACACCGGCCCACTCCACCACCCGGCCTCCCACTCAGTGTATTCTATGGGAGGCCGGGTGGGGGAGCCGGCTGGTGCGGCGCGCGATCGAAAGGTCGAGTCTGACAAACTAGCCTTGTGGGTCAGTCTCTTCTATTCCCGGACTTTGATCAGGCAACTCCACCGGGACGCCGGGGTCTTCCGCCAGCAACGCGGCGAGCCGCTCAAGATTGCGGGCCGCCGCCTGGCCCGATGGCCCATCCGGATCCGCCGCCGCCGCCCGGCTCCAGGCCTGCTGGGCGATATCATAGGCGTTAAGCCCGATTGCGATATTGCCCGCCTCAAGCAGGTTGGCCGGATCTGTCTGGTCAAGCTCCAGTGCCCGGTCGATAAAGTCACCGGCGGTATCGAAATCGCCCTGCCGCCGCGCCAGTGTCGCGGAAAGCAGCCAAACCGAACTGTCATTGGGAAGCAGCGCCTGAGCGGCCACAAGATCTGCTTGCGCAGCGTCTCCGTCCTCCAGCGCCACATGCGCCTGGCTGCGCTCGATCAGGACATTGCCGCGCACCGAATCGGAGAGGGAGGAATCGGCCAGCACGACACCGAATCTGTCGCGCGCGCTTGCCGGATCGCCATTGCGCAAAGCCATACGTCCTGCATTGGCCAGAATCCCGGTGCCGCGCGTGTCGCCTGCTGCTTCGGCAAAGCCGTGGGCGCGCATATAGGCGCGCTCGGCGGCATCCCAATCGCCGCTGTTTTCATAGCCCAGGCCCAGACACAGTTCGGCTTCGATTCCGCCATCGGTGAGCGCCCAGCGTGCGCCTTCCGCAATCGCAGCTGCCGGATCGCTTGCGGCAACACGCATACAGCTTAGCAGACGCTGAGTTCTGGCCATCGCCGGAGACGGGCTTTGCGTTTGCGCATCTTCCCGCGGGGGAATCAGGATGGGGTCGACAGGTGGCGGAGCCGCCTGCAAGGCGGCGATGACAAAGAGAATACTCAACTCAGGACGCTTTCAGGCTTTCGAGCAACCATTCGATTTGGGCCAGGAGCCGCGCAACATCTTCGATCCGCGACAGGCGATGATCGCCGTCCTTGACGAGGGTGACATGGACATCGGCTGAACGCAGCTGGCGCGCCAGCTGCACCGAATATTCCCAGGGCACATCAACGTCCTGCTGGCCATGGATCAGCCGCACCGGGCAATCGATGGCGATTTCGGTACCCAGCAGCCGGCTGGCTTCGCCGCTTTCGAAGAATTTTCGGCTCGTGACATAGGGGCTGTCGTCATAGTCGGACGGTTGTTCGAGGCGCCCGTCGCGCAGGATCGTCAACTTCTCGTCCTGGGTAAAACCCCAGTCCGTGAAATCGGGCGCCGCGGCGATACCGACCAGCGCCGATACCCGTTCCGGATGCGCAAGCGCGCAGAGCAGCATAAGCCAACCGCCCATGGACGACCCGACGAGCACGACCGGCCCGAGGACCAGCGCATTGACGAGATCCATCACATCGTCGCGCCAGTCGGTAAGCTTCTGATCTTCGAATGTGCCTTCGCTCGATCCGCAGCCCGAATAGTCGAGCAAGAGACAGGCGCGGTTTTCCGCTTCGGCATAGGCCATGATCGCGGCGGCCTTGGATCCTTCCATGTCCGACATATAGCCGGGCAGGAATACGAGGGTAGGGCCGATGCCTTCCCGGTGGCGATAGGCAAGGTTCGGCTGGCCCGCGCGCTCATAATAGCGGAGTTCGGTCAATGCTGTGCCCTTTCACAATCAAGCGATATGCCAGAGGCCTTACCCATTCCGGCACGGAATGCGAAGCGCAAGCCGCGCGCCCGGTCAATCGGCAAGAGTGGCAACTGCCTCTTCCACCTGATCGAGGCGCTCTTTGCCGAAGAACATCTCCTGCCCGACATAGAAGGTCGGGATGCCGAAAGCGCCACGCTCCACCGCCGCCCCGGTGTTGTCGATCAGCTTCTGCTTGATCGCTGCATCCTGCGCGCCTTCGACCAAGGCTGCGCCGTCGAAGCCCGATTCGCTCATCGCTTCGGCATAGGTTTCCGGATCGCTCATATTTTTCGGCGCCTCCCACATATGGTGCAGCCCGGCCTCGACATAGTCCATCAGCCGGCCGTCGCGCTCCGCCACCAGCGCGCCGCGCTGCAGCAAAACCGTGTTGACCGGGAAATGCGGGTTGAAGGTGAAATCGGATAGTCCGTGCCTAGCGATGAATCGCCCGAATTCCAGCTGCTCATAGGCCAGCTTGTTGGGAATCGGCGCAAAGGCGATCATCGGTGCCTGGTTGCCGGTTGCCTTGAAAATCCCGCCGAGCAGACAGGGAATATATCGGAAGGTCGCGCCGGTCCGCTCCGCGATCCCCGGCAAGACCCGGTGAACCAGATAGGCGTTCGGGCTGGCGAAATCGAAAATGAAATCGACGCTTTTGGTCATGCTACCAGTTTTCCTTCCAGGGGCGCAGGTCCAGCTCATGCGTCCAGGCGCTGCGCGGCTGGTTATGGAGCATGACATAATTGGCGGCGATGGCATCTGGCGAGAGGATCGCATCTTCGCTCCGCCTCTCATCAACATCCGGCAGGTTTTCGCGGATAAATTTGGAATCGATGGCCCCGTCGATCACGACATGGGCGACATGGATATTCTTCGGACCAAGCTCCCGCGCCATGGACTGGGCCAGCGCCCTGAGCGCAAACTTCGCCCCGGCAAAGGCCGCATAGCCGGGGCCGCCGCGCAGACTGGCGGTGGCTCCGGTGAACAGGATCGTCCCGCGGCGGCGCGTATCCATCCTCTTGGCAACCTCCCGGCCCATCAGGAAACCGGAAAAGGCGGCCATTTCCCAAACCTTGCGATAAACACGCCCGGTCATTTCCGCGATCGGAAAGTTGACGTTGGCGCCGACATTGAAGACCGCCACTTCGATCGGCGCGATCTCGGTTTCGATGCGTTCGACCAATGCGATCATCGCTTCCTCGTCGCGCGCGTCGACCGGCGTCACATGGGCGATATTGCCCTCCGTGCGGATGCTTTGCGCCAGGGTTTCAAGCTCGTCCGCATTGCGGGGCCGCCTTGCCAGACAGGCCTGATAACCCTCCTGCGCGAAAGCATGGGCAATCGCCCCACCCGTGTCCGCGCCGGCGCCGATAACGAGGCAGGCCCCTGATTCCGGTTCGCTCATTGCGGCAATCTGGGGGTTGTTCGCGGCAAAGGCAATTCATAGCTTGCATTGACAGCCGCCACGCCTCTTTTATGGCAAGCGCAGCTTTCCGATAACAGGCCACCCTTTTCTATGTCCGACATGCTTTCCATCACGCTTCCCGACGGTTCGGTTCGCGAAGTCGCGCCCGGAACGACCCCGGCGGATATTGCCGCCGATATCGGGCCGGGCCTCGCCAAGGCCGCGCTGGCGGCAAAGGTTGACGGCGAAGTCCGCGATATCATGCGCCCGCTGGAAAGCGATGCCGAGCTTGCCCTGATCACCAGCCGCGACGAAGCCGACGCGCTGGAACTGGCGCGGCATGACTATGCCCATATACTGGCAGAAGCCGTGCAATCGGTGTTTCCCGGCACGCAGATCACCTTTGGCCCGTCGACCGAGGACGGCTTCTATTATGATTTCGCGCCCAAGGATCGGCCGTTCACGGACGAGGACCTGCCTCTCATCGAAGAGGAAATGCGCAAGATCATTGCCGCCGACAAGCCGTTGCGCCGCGAGGTCTGGGAGCGCGACGACCTGATCGCGCGCTGGGAAAAGGATGGCGAGAGCTTCAAGGCCGAATGGGCGGCCGAGCTTCCCGAAGGCGAAGAGCTGAGCGTCTATTGGTCGGGCGACGACTGGATGGACATGTGCCGCGGCCCGCATCTGGCATCGACCGGCAAGCTCGATCCCAAGGCGTTCAAACTGCTCCGCGTATCGGGCGCCTATTGGCGCGGCGACCAGCGCAACCCGCAACTGTCGCGGATCTACGGCACGGGCTGGCTCAACAAGAAACAGCTCAATGCGCATCTCCACATGCTGGAAGAGGCAGGCAAGCGCGACCATCGCAAATTGGGGCAGGAGATGGATCTCTTCCATTTCCAGCCGGAAGCGCAGGGTTCCTGCTTCTGGCACCCTAAAGGCTATGTGATCTGGCAGGCGCTGGAGCAGTATATGCGCCGACAGATAGAGGCGGCGGAGTATGACGAGGTCAAAACGCCGCAGCTGATGGATGCTCGGCAATGGGAGCAGTCGGGCCATTGGGGCAAATATCGCGAGAATATGTTCGTCGTGCCCGACGAAATTCCGAGCAGCGAAGAGGATGCGCCCGTCATCAGCGGCACTGCCGACATGATGGCATTGAAGCCGATGAACTGCCCGGCCCATGTTCTGATTTTCCGCCAGGGTATCAAAAGCTATCGCGACCTGCCGCTACGCCTTGCCGAAATGGGCTGTTGCCATCGCAACGAACCGCATGGCGCACTGCACGGCCTGCTCCGTGTCCGCCAGATGACGCAGGATGACGGGCATATATTTTGCCGCGAAGACCAGCTGGTGGACGAAGTTCGGCGCTTCTGCGACCTGCTCGACAGCGTGTACAAGGATCTCGGTTTCCCTGACTACAAGATCAAGCTTGCGCTGCGCCCCGAAAAGCGTTTCGGCAGCGACGCCATGTGGGACTGGGCCGAACAGTCGCTGCGCGATGCCGTGAAAGCCGCCGGCCGCGATACGGAGGATTATGGCTGGGAAGAACTGCCCGGTGAAGGCGCCTTTTATGCACCCAAGCTTGAATTCCATCTGACCGATGCCATCGGGCGGACATGGCAGGTCGGCACGATCCAGACCGATACGGTTTTGCCTGAACGCCTGGACGCCAGCTATGTCGGCGAGGATGGCGAACGCCACCGGCCGGTGATGCTGCACCGGGCCATTCTCGGCACCTTCGAACGCTTTATCGGCATCCTGATCGAGAGCCATGCCGGAAAATTGCCGCTCTGGCTGGCGCCGGTTCAGGCAGTCGTTGCAACGATCGTGTCGGATGCCGACGACTATGCGCTCACTGTTGCCGGGAAACTGCGGGATGCTGGCATCCGGGTCGAAACCGATCTGCGCAACGAGAAGATCAACTACAAGGTCCGCGAGCACAGCCTGACCAAGGTTCCCAACCTGCTTGTTGTCGGCAAGCGGGAAGCGGAAGAAGGCACGATCGCCCTGCGGCGCCTGGGTTCGGACGAGCATCAGAAGGTGATGACGCTGGACGAGGCCGTGGCGATGCTTTCCGAAGAGGCGACACCGCCGGACATGCGGTAGCCTGGGCAGGGTTTTTGTCGGCATTGGTTTGTTGAAACTTGCTCGCGCGACGTGTCTAAGGATCATCATTGCAATCCGCGCCTTTGATTCCCGGACAAAGCACCGTATATTGTATGGGCGGCGCTTGGCCGTCACATGTTTTAAGGAGTTTCAGCTATACGTCCCCCCATGACCCGCCGCCCTGCGGCACCGCCGATGAACGGCCCTCGCTACAATCAGTTCATTCAATCGCCGAAGGTCCGCGTGATCGACGAGAATGGCGAGAATCTGGGCGTATTGCTGACCAATGAAGCGATCGAACAGGCCGCCGATGTCGGCCTCGATCTTGTAGAGGTCTCGCCGAACGCAGATCCGCCCGTCGCGAAATTCCTCGACGTGGGCAAATATAAATATGAGGCCCAGAAAAAGGCCAATCTCGCCCGCAAGTCGCAAAAGACGCAGGATATCAAAGAGATCAAGATGCGTCCGAACATCGACGATCACGATTACGACGTGAAGATGAAGAAGGTTCACAGCTTCATCGAAGATGGCGACAAGGTGAAAATCACGCTGCGTTTCCGCGGCCGCGAACTCTCCCACCGCGAACTCGGCATGAATCTTCTGCGCCGCGTGCAGGAAGACACCAAGGAAAACGCTAAAACCGAAGCCCATCCGAAGATGGAAGGCCGGCAGATGCTGATGGTGCTCGCACCGAAATAATCGCGATTAACCGCAACGATTGAAACCGCCGTCCGGAAAGCGCATGGGCGGCGGTTATGACCGCACCGCGTTTTGTCTTTCCCCTGTTCCTGCTCGGCAGCATCATCCTGTCTGCCGGCCCCCTGCTCGTGCGCCTCGCCGATGTCGGACCGGTGCAGTCCGCCTTCTGGCGTCTGGCCATCGGCGCGCCGTTGCTGATTCTGATGGTGCGCGCAGCAGAAGGGCGCATTGCGCGGCCGCCTTCTGCATGGAGCATCGTCTGGCTGGTGCTTGGCGGCTTCTTTTTCGCGGCAGATCTCGCCAGCTGGCATCTCGGCATCGAGCGCACGACTCTGGCCAATTCCACCCTGCTCGGCAACGCTGCGGCCTTTCTCTTCCCGGTCTGGGGCTATCTGGTTGTGCGCCGCTGGCCGACGCCGCTCGCCGCCCTCGCCCTGCTGCTGGCCGCAATCGGCATCGGGACGCTGTCGGCCCAGTCCGCCTCGGTCTCCGCCGCCAACCTGAACGGCGATCTGCTGTGCCTGCTCGCCGCCCTGTTCTATACCGCCTATCTGATCGTGATGAACAAGGCGCGGGCCGGCCTGTCCGCGCTGTCGACTCTCGGCTATGCAACGATGGCCGGCGCGCTCTTCCTCCTGCCCGTTGCCCTGCTCGACGGCGGAACCTTCTGGCCGCAGGACTGGACGCCCCTTCTCCTGCTGGCCATCAGCAGCCAGGTCGCAGGGCAGGGGCTGATCATCTATGCGCTGCCGCACCTGCCTCCTCTTGCAAGCGGTTTGGGACTGCTGATCCAACCGCTATTCTCCGGCCTTTTGGGTTTTCTCTGGTTCGCAGAAATCCTGACTATGATCGATGTTGCGGGAATGACGATGATCTTCGCCGCCATCCTGCTTGTCCGCCGCCCGAGCAAGGCGATGCCGCAGGTCGAGAAACGCGTACCGCCGACACTTGGCGGAGCCCAGGCTCCCGACAGCTAGGAAGGCGCACCCACGTTCAGCTTTCGGGCAGCTCGGCCGGCGGCTCCCATAATTCTATCGCATTGCCCTCGGGATCATGGGCCCGCGCAAAATGGCCATAGCTGCCGTCCATGTCCCACTCGTCCTTCCGGATGACTTCGATTCCGGCGCCCTCCAGTTTCTCGATCATTCCAGCCAGATCGTCGACCCGGAAATTGATCATGAAGGCCTTGTCCGCGCTGAAATAGTCGCTGTCCTGCTTGAACGGCGCAAAGACCGTGGGGCCGGCCGCCTGGTGCCACCAGCTGTCACCGCCACCGAGTCCGAAATGATCCCGATACCATTGCGTAAGCGCTTCGGGATCTTCCGCCCGAAAGAATAGCCCGCCCATACCCGTTACCGCCATGACCCGCTTTCCTTTCAAACAACCGGTTTTTCCGGACCATCCGTAACGGAAATGCCGGTCTACGGCCAGTTCGGAGTGTGTTGCTCAAAGACATCACTCGGCCCGACTAACGATCCGGACCTGTTGGTATCTCTGGTGTTTCCCGCCGAGAATCCTAGAAAGTAGGCAACTATAAAACAAAAAATATGCAAACAGGAGACCAAACCGATGCGTAGATCAATCTTGCTAGCGACCGCTGGAATCGCTGCAATAGCCTCACCCGCCATGGCGCAGAACGCCGAAACCGCCGCAGTGAGCGACAGCAGCGATGACAATGTTATCGTCGTGATCGCACAGGGTCGCGAACAGCGGCTTCAGGACGTTCCGATCGCCGTCAGCGCCGTGAATGCGGAAAGCCTGCAGAATTCGGGTGCCAATGACATCCGCCAGCTCAACCAGCTTGCTCCGTCCCTGCTCGTTTCGTCGACCGGCAACGAAGCCAATGGCTCGGCCCGTATCCGCGGCATCGGCACGGTCGGCGACAACCCGGGCCTTGAAAGCTCGGTCGCTGTGTTCATCGATGGCGTATACCGCTCTCGCTCCGGCGCCGGTCTCAATGAACTCGGCCCGATCGAGCGGGTGGAAGTTCTGCGCGGCCCGCAGGGAACGCTGTTTGGCCGGAATGCGTCGGCAGGCCTGATCAACATTGTTACTGCAGGACCCAGCTTCGACCTTGAAGGCTATGCGGCAGCAACATACGGCAATTTCGACACCATCCGTCTCGAAGGCGGCATAAATTTCCCGATCGGCAGCACCGTCGCAGCTCGCGTCGATGGCGTATATCTGGAACGCGACGGCTTTTATAATGACAGGATCAATGGCGGCAGCGTCAACGATCAGGATCGCTATCTCCTCCGTGCCCAGGCCCTGTGGGAAGCGACGCCGGAACTCAGCATCCGTATTATCGGCGATTATTCGAACAAGGACGAAGAATGCTGTGCCGCAGTATTCGTGACCCCGGAGATGACACCGGGCGCCACGCAGAATGCCGCACTCAATCCCTTTGCGGGACCGGGCGGCGGCGGATCGCTGGTTGGCCTGCAAAACCCGATCATTCCGATCCTGCTTGCTCTGGGACAGGATCCGCGGGCCTTCACCGACGATCCCTATGATCGCAACATCTACCCCACAGCCGGTCGCTCCTATGCGGGCGAAACCGAGGACTGGGGCGTTTCGCTCCAGGCGAACTGGGAACTGGGCGCAGTCGACCTGACCTCGATCACGGCCTATCGCGACTATAGCAACAATCAGGGTTCCGACACCGACTATACGGGTGTGGACATTCTGTTCCGCGCACCGGGCAACGATGCCGGCTCACGCCAGTTCCAGACGTTCAGCCAGGAACTTCGCCTGCAGGGGACGGCGTTCAACGACACGCTCGACTGGTTGATCGGCGCTTATTACGCGCATGAAGACCTGACGGTTACCGACAATCTGAAATTCGGCAGCCAGTACGGGGCCTTCGCGCCTTGTCGGGTCATCCTCGCAATCAACCCGGCTCTTGTATCGCCGGGCGGTCAGGGCTGCCTGAGCGCGGGCGGAAGAGCTGTGCTGGCCGGAACGGCGCCCGGCACTATGCCGGCTTTCGGCGCAGGAACGCCGCTCATTCTCGGCGGCCTCGACCTGTTGTCGCAAGTCAACAATGTCGGTGCCAATGGCACGCGTTACGAGCAGACCAGCGAGAACTTCGCCTTCTTCACACATAACATCATTCATATCACCGATCGCCTCGATCTGACGCTCGGCGCTCGCTACACGAATGAGAACAAGGACTTCTCGGCGAACTTCAACAACACCAATGCGATCTGCCCGGTGCAGCGCAATCTTCAGTCCCCGCTGCTGGCCGGGCCTCTGGCCGGGCTCGCCGGAGCGCTGATATCGCTGAGCTGTCAGGGCAATTCGTCGACGGAACTCAATGCGCTCAACATTTCCGATGACCGCAGCGAAGAGGAATTCACCGGCACCGCCGTTCTTTCCTACCGCCCGACGGACGATCTGCTGCTCTATGCCAGCTACTCTCGCGGCTACAAGGCAGGCGGTTTCAACCTTGATCGCTCGGCACTTACCGGCGCGTTCTACAGCCCTGCCGATACGACCGGCCAGTCCAATATCTCGGTTGTCGTCGGCCCTGCTGTGCTGAACAATCCGGCCAATCTTCAGTTTGACGAGGAAACGGTCGATGCCTTCGAGATTGGTGCGAAATATACGGGCCGGAACTTCTCGATCAGTGCGGCAGCCTTCCGTCAGGAGTTTTCAAACTTCCAGCTGAACACGTTCAACGGCACGGTTTTCCTCGTTCAGAACATCAACAGCTGCGGCACGGGCCTTAACGGCGCCGACCAGGATACCGGCGGACTGACCGGTGCCTGTGCGCCTGGCGATGTCCAGCCCGGGGTCATTTCCCAGGGCATCGAAGTCGAGGCTACGCTCAATCCGACCGACTATCTCGCCTTCAACGCGGGCTTCACATACGCTGATACCGGTTATGAAAATGACCTTATCGGCCGTGACGACGGCACGCCGCTCGATCCGGCGCTGCGCCTGCTGCCCGGCGACAGCCTGTCCAACGCGCCTGACATCGTCGTGACCGGCGCCATGAGCTGGACGCCGCCTATCGGCTCCAACGGCATGAGCGGCCTCGTCTATCTCAACACGCGTATGACGAGCGGCTATAATACCGGCTCCGATCTCTTGTTCGGCAAAGAACAGGAAGGCTATGTCGTGGTCAATGCGCGCGTGGGCCTCCGCGGCGCCGACAATCGCTGGTCGCTGGAACTCTGGGCTCAGAACCTCTTCGACACCGATTATACGCAGGTTGCCTTCAACACCCCGTTCATCGCTCCGCAGCAGACCTATTCGGCATTCCTCGCCGAACCGCGGACCTATGGCGTAACGGTTCGTACGCGCTTCTAAGCCGCGCAACCTGAACCTTTTGAGGAGCCCGCGCCCATCAAACGGCGCGGGCTCTTTTTTGTCTCAGAACAATCAGTTGAAGAGAGAGCCTTTCCCGGCCATTGATAGATAATGGCACTCGACTCCCTCATGGTGAAAATCGCGGTGATCGGCGTTGCCGGAGTCGGCGCGCAGTGGATAGCATGGCGCACGGGCAAACCCGCCATCGCACTGATGCTCATCATGGGCATCATCGTCGGGCCGCTCAGCTCCCTCATTCCCCTCGATATATTCCGCGGAGGCCTCATAAATCCCGAAAGAGATTTCGGGGCCCTGATGGAGCCCATCATCAAGCTCGCAGTTGCCGTAATCCTGTTCGAAGGGGGGCTCAGCCTCAATTTCCGGGAGCTGCGACAGGCCGGCTGGGCTGTGATGCGCATTGTCGTCATCGGTGTGCCGCTGGGCTGGTTCCTCGGCACGCTGGCCGCGCACTACGGCGCCGGGCTGAGCTGGTCGGTATCCGCACTGTTCGGCGGCATATTGGTCGTGACGGGCCCTACGGTGATCGGCCCGATGCTGCGCACGCTGCGCGTCGGCCCGCGCGTATCGAACATCCTGAAATGGGAAGGCATCGTCAACGATCCGATCGGCGCGCTGCTTGCCGTCTTCATCTTCGCCTATGTCACCTATGGCGGGTCGGGCACCAATATCGCCGCGATAAGCTTCGACGTTATCGGATCGACCTTCGTGGCAGCCCTGCTCGGCGCAGCGCTTGGCTGGGGCGTCACATGGTTTTTCCCGCGCGGCTATGTACCCGAATATCTGAAAGCGCCGATGCTGCTCATCCTCGTAATCGGCGGCTTCGTACTCGCCGATATCATCCAGCATGAAACGGGTCTGGTCACGGTTACCATCATGGGCGTCGTCATGGCCAACCGGCCGATGTTTTCCAGCCATGCCCTGCGGCGCTTCAAGGAGGATCTTTCGGTCCTCCTCATATCCGGGGTGTTCATCATCCTCTCCGCGACCCTCGACTGGGAAGTCATCACCAGCTTCCAGACAAGTTCCCCCGATCCCGTCGAAGGCGTGCTGCGCTTCACCGGCTTCCTCGTCCTGCTGCTGTTCGTGGTGCGCCCGCTGACCATCCTTGTCGCGCTGCTCTTTTCGAGTGTGCCCTGGAACGAGCGGCTGTTTATCGCCTGGATCGCACCGCGCGGGATTGTCGCCGTCGCGATCACCGGTCTCTTCGCGATCCGCCTCGTCGACTATGGGGTGGAAGATGCCGAAGCGCTGATCCCCCTCTCCTTCGGCGTCGTCATCGCGACAATATTTGCGCACGGTTTTTCGGCAAAATGGTGGGCCAGACGGCTCGGCATCGATCAGGGGCCGGCCGATGGCGTATTGCTTGTCGGGGCCAATCGCTGGACGATCGATTTTGGCGAATTGCTCAAGAAGCTGGACATCCCCGTCACTATTGCAGACCCGTCGCAATATGCGCTGCGGGCCGCCAGACGGCGGGAGCTTGACGTCTATCGCGGAGACATTCTCGACGAAGTGAGCCAGGAGCATCTCGATCTCGGCCAGTTCCAGGAGCTTATCGCGGCAACCGACAATGATGCCTATAACGCCCTGATCTGCGACGATCTGGGCCCCGAAATGGGTTACGACTCGGTCAGCCAGATCGGTACGGACAAAGACCGGGCACCCTATCATTCGCGCGGCCGCGTGCTGATGCGCTCCGCCCCCACGATTGACGATCTGCTGAAATGCGAAGATGCCGACTGGGTCTTCACGCGCACCAAGATCACGGAAAAATTCGGCATCGCGGACCTGAAGCAGAAGCTCGACCCCGAAGCGCTGATGATCTGCGTTCTCAAACCCGACAGGCGCCTGCTTTTCTACTCGACGGACGCACGGCCGATTGTCGAGCCGGGGGATATCATCGTCAGCTATGCGCCGCCCGCAAGCCCCGAAACGCAGCGCGAGAAAAAACAGCGGCCACCACAACCCGAACCGGCGGTTTAAGCCGCTTCCTGCTCCTCTTCTTTCGGCGCTGCAGCCGCTTTCAGAAGCCGCTTCTGGAGGGCCTTCAATCGCGAGGAATTGACGATTTTCTCGCCGAAAAGATCGGTCAGGTAGAAAGTGTCGACGGCCCGTTCGCCATAGGTCGCGATATGGGCGGAGCGGATCGTGGCCTTTGACTGGAACAAGGCATGGGTCAGACTGTTGAGAAGGGCCGGCCGGTCGAGCGCATTGACCTCGATCACCGTATACCGGTTGGACGCCTTGTTATCGATCAGCACGAGCGGTTCGATATGGAAGGCTTCCGCGCGGGTTCGCGAAAGCGGTCGCGCCTCCAGCCGTTCTTTCATCCTGTGCTTGTTGGCCATCGCGTCACGGATGGCTGTTTCGAGACGCTCGAGCTGCCCGGGATCGTCAAAAGTTCCGCCAAACGGGTCCTGAACGAGGATATTGTCGAGCGCCATGCCATCGCGATTGGTATAGATGCGCGCGTCGATGACATTGGCCCCGGCCATATCGACAGCTCCCGCCAGTCTGTAGAACAGCCCCGGATGGTCGGCAGTATAGATCGTCACCAGGGTCGCACCGCGCTCCGGGTCCGGCTGCATCGCTATGGAGAGCTTGTCATTCGTCCCCTCCGCTGCCGACATTTGCCGGGCATTGGCGGCCGCGGTTTCCTCGTTTTCCGCAATCCAATAGGCTTTGGGCATCCGTTTGAAATGCCGCGCCATCTCCGACTGCGACCAGCCCAGGGTTTCGGCCAATTTCTTCTGAGCCGCTTCAATCTGCGAGTTGCGGCCCTGATGCATATGGCCCAGCCGCAGCATTTCTTCCGCAGCACTATATAGATCGGACAATAATTGCCTTTTCCAGTCATTCCAGACGCCGGGCCCGACCGCACGGATATCGACCACCGTGAGCACGAGCAGTAGTTTCAACCGCTCCGGGCTTTTGACCCTGAGAACGAAATCCTCGATCGTCTTGGGATCGGAAAGGTCGCGTTTGAACGCCGAAGCCGACATCAACAGGTGCCAGCGGACAAGCCAGGCGACCGTTTGCGTTTCCCCCGCATCGAGCCCCAGTCGCGGGCAGATCTTGTTGGCCACTTCCGCGCCGAGGATCGAATGGTCGCCGCCCCGGCCCTTGGCAATATCGTGCAGCAGCACCGCCACATAAAGCACGCGCCGGGAGACGAGCTTGCCCATAACTGCATGGGAGAGCGGGTGATCGTCTTTCAGCAACCCGCTCTCAATCTTGGACAATAGTCCGATCGCGCGGATCGTGTGCTCGTCGACCGTATAATGATGATACATGTCGAACTGCATCTGCGCGACAACGCGGCCGAAATCGGGAATGAAGCGCCCGAAAATCCCGGCCTCGTTCATCCAGCGGAGCACGGTTTCCGGATCGCGCGGACTCGTCAACACATCAAGGAAGAGCTGATTCGCCCGGGCGTCTTTGCGGACTTTTTTTGCCACGAGCTTCTCATCGCGGCCCGCCTGCCGCATCGCGGTCGGGTGAATTTCCAGCCCATGCTTGTCGGCGAGGGCAAACAACTCGATCAGGCGAACGGGGTCTTCCGCAAAAAAACCTTCATGGGGGATCGAAAGGCGCCCGCGGTCAAGCGTGAAGCCGTTCAGTTTTCGCGGCTTGCGGCGCAATGTGGGCATGATGAACCGCCTGCCGCGCGGCCCATATTGCTCATCGAGATGGGCGAGGAAGATGCCGGTCAGATCGCCGACCTGTTTCGCGGTCAGAAAATAATGCTGCATGAACCGTTCGACAGCCGATTTTCCGGTCCGCTCGGCATAGTTCATCCGCTTGGCAATTTCGGGCTGCACATCGAAGGTCAGCCGTTCTTCGGGCCGTCCCGAAATCAGATGGAGATGGCAGCGCACGGCAAGCAGGAAGGTGCGCGCCTTGCGAAACTGTTTGAGCTCGTCGGCAGTGAGCAGGCCATGTTCCACCAGCTCGCCCAGATCGCGCACCTGATGTACATAGCGCCCGATCCAGAACAATGTATGGAGATCGCGCAGGCCGCCCTTGCCGTCCTTGATATTGGGTTCGACAACATAGCGGCTGTCGCCCATCCGCTCGTGCCGGGAATCGCGTTCGGCCAGCTTTTCTGCGGTAAAGGCTTGGGCCGTACCCTCGACAACTTCGACATAAAAGCGCCGGGTTGCCTCATCATACAGCGTTTCGTCGCCCCAGAGATAGCGCGCTTCGAGCAGGGCCGTGCGGATCGTGAGATCGCTTTTCGCCATCCGTACCATATCGTCGAGCGAGCGGCTCGAATGGCCGACCTTCAGACCCAGATCCCAGAGCGTATACAGGATCGTCTCGATCACCTGCTCGCACCAGGGCGACTGTTTGTACGGCGTCAGGAAACCGATATCGAGATCGGAGAAGGGCGCGAGCTCGCTGCGGCCATAGCCGCCAACCGCGATCAGGGTCAGCCGTTCGGCATCCGATGGATTGCTGTTCGAATAGAGCCGCTGGACCGTGAAATCATAAATGAGCCTGAGCAGCTGATCGTAGAGGAAGGAATAGCTCGCGGTGATAATGCTCCCGTGCGAGGGCCGGGCCACCAGGCGCGCGGAAATCTCTGCACCGCCCTTTTCCATGGCTTCGCGCAGCTCCTCCACCGCCGCCGCGCGCAAGGCGGCCGACCCGTCTGCTTCCAGCCCGTGCAGTCGGGCCGCGACTTCGCGGCGATCGATAATTGCGCGGCGATTGGGAATGGTGGTACCGGCCATGGCTCCAATCTAGGCGTCGCCGCCATCGTCCGCCAGCCGCTTGAGCCGATAAATCATTTCAAGCGCCTCGCGCGGGCTGAGATCATCGGCATGAATGGCGGCCAGCGCATCGCGCAGCGGATCGGGCCGCTCTTCCTCCTGCACGGCATCCGCCGCGAAAAGAGGCAGGTCATCAAGTCCCGCCGCAAGCCCGCCAGTCGACGCCCGGCCCGCTTCCAGTTTCGCCAGCACTGCCTTGGCACGGGCAACCGTTTCCTTCGGCAGTCCGGCAAGCTTGGCCACGGCGAGGCCGTAACTGCGATCCGCCGCGCCATCCGCCAGTTCGTGGAGCAGGACCAGATCGCCCTTCCATTCCCGCGCCCGCACGTGATGGAGGGAGAGCGCGTCGAGCCTTTCGGCGAGCCGGGTCAGCTCATGATAGTGGGTGGCGAACAGGCAGCGGCACCTGTTAACGTCATGGACCGCCTCGACAACCGCCCAGGCAATGGCAAGCCCGTCATAGGTCGACGTACCGCGCCCGACCTCGTCGAGAATAACCAGACTGTTCTCCGTCGCCTGGGCGAGAATTGCGGCCGTTTCCACCATCTCGACCATGAATGTCGACCGGCCCCGCGCCAGATTGTCCGACGCGCCGACACGACTGAACAGCTTGTCGACAATGCCCAGTTCGGCGGAGGCCGCCGGCACATAGCTGCCTGCCTGGGCGAGTACGGCAATCAGGGCATTCTGTCGCAGAAAGGTCGATTTACCGCCCATATTGGGCCCGGTTACGAGCCAGAGCCGCTCCTCGGGAGACAGGCCGCAATCGTTGGCGACAAATCGCTCGCCCAGCTGCTCGACCGCCTGTTCGACAACCGGGTGCCGACCACCTTCGATTTCGAAACAGGCATGGGCCGCCAATTTGGGTCGGGCCCAGCCGGCCAGGGTCGCCTGCTCAGCAAGCGCGGCGGCAACATCCAGCCGAGCAAGCGCATCGGCCGTCGCGGCGACGCGCGCCTTGTCGGCCAACAGGATTTCGATCAGTTCCTCGAGATGCGCCGCTTCCGCCGCAAGGGCATGGGCACCGGCCTGGATCACCCGCTGCGCTTCCTCATGGAGGTCCGGCGCGTTGAAGCGCACGACCCCGGCCAGCGTCTGGCGATGGGTGAAGCCGGATTCCGCGCTCATCAGCGGATCGGCATGCCGGGATGGCACTTCGATATGATAGCCGAGCACGTTGTTGTGCTTGACCTTCAGGCTGGCGATGCCCGTCGCCTCGCGGTAGCGCGCCTCGAGCGCGGCGATCGCCTTGCGCCCGGCGCCTGCCGTCGCCCGCAGATCGTCCAGTGCGGCGTCATAGCCTTCGGCGATATAGCCGCCTTTGGCCATGTCTATCGGCGGCTCGGGCACGAGCGCCCGCGACAGGCGGTCGGTCAATGCGCCATGCCCGGTCAGGAGCGGCAGCAACCGGCTCAGCAACGCCGGCGGCTCTGCAATCCGCGCAAGGCTGATATGCAGATCCCGCGCCGCGCCGAGGCCGTCGCGCAGCAGGCCAAGGTCCCGCGGCGTGCCGCGCCCGGCCACCAGCCTGCCCAGCGCCCGGCCCAGATCGGGCAGCGCCTTGAGCGCCGCGCGCAAGCTTTCGCGGCGACCGGCGTCATTGGCAAACAGCTGCACAAGATCGAACCGCGCCGTGATCGCTTCGGGTGATGTCAGCGGCGCCGAAATGTCAGCCGCAAGCAATCGCGCACCCGCCCCGGTAACGCTCCGGTCGATGCTACCGAGCAGGCTTCCCTTGCGTCCGCCGCCCACGGCCTGGGTCAGCTCGAGGCTTTCCCGCGTCGCCGCGTCGATAAGCATATGATCGCTGGTCCGGTGGCGGCGCGGCGGCTGGAGAAACGGCACCGCGCCCTGGCCCGCCGTTTCGAGATAGGCGAGCAGCCCGCCGGCGGCAGCAAGTTCGGCGCGGTGAAGATCGCCAAAGCCGTCCAGCGTCGCGACCCCGAACATGGCCTTCAGCCGCTTTTCCGCGCCGATGCTGCTGAAATCCGTTCTCGGGCAAATCTGCGCATCGCTAGGCGCCGCGGCAAAGCCTTCCGGAACGATCAGCTCCGCCGCGGACAACCGGGCAAGTTCGGCGTCCAGCATATCGGGTTCGGCCAGCGACAATGTGAACCGACCGGTCGAGATGTCGGCAGCGGCGATACCCAGCGCCTCGCCGGTTTCGGCGATGGCGACGAGCCAGTTTTCCGATTTCGCGTCGAGCAGCGTTTCTTCGGTCAGCGTGCCCGCCGTAACGACGCGCACCACCGCGCGGCCGACCAGCGCTTTCGATCCGGCGCGCTTCTTCGCCTGTTCCGGCGTTTCCGTCTGGTCGGCAAGCGCAACCCGGTGCCCCGCCTTTATCAGTCGCGCCAGATACACTTCATGGCTGTGTGCTGGCACGCCGCACATCGGAATCGGCTCGCCTTCATGCTCTCCGCGTGCCGTGAGCGCGATATCGAGAGTCGCCGCCGCCTGCTTCGCATCTTCGAAAAACAGCTCGAAAAAATCACCCATGCGATAGAAAAGCAGACAATCCGGCACAGTTTCCTTAAGCGCCAGATATTGCGTCATCATCGGCGTCGGGCCGGTTTTGGCTGCGCGCGTCTTTTTTGCCTTGGTCGCCATGTCGAATCGGGGGATAGCGTCTTGCCGCCGTGGCCGCCATGCCTCAATAAGGCGAAAGGACGAGTTCGTCCGCTCAGCCACACTATCATCACCGGGGGGAATTGATGAACGACCGCAGCAATGTCGAATTTTCTGAGCGGGAGGCGCTGCTTTTTCACTCACACGATCGGCCGGGCAAGATCGAAATCGTTGCAACCAAACCCATGGCAACGCAGCGCGATTTGAGTCTCGCCTATTCGCCCGGAGTTGCGGTCCCCGTTAAAGCCATCGCCGAGGATCCGGCCAAGGCCTATGACTATACGGCCAAGGGCAATCTCGTCGCCGTCATCTCCAACGGCACGGCGATTCTGGGCCTCGGCAATCTCGGTGCGCTCGCTTCCAAGCCTGTGATGGAAGGAAAAGCCGTTCTTTTCAAACGTTTCGCCGATGTCGATTCGATCGATATCGAGCTCGATACCGAAGATGTCGACAAGTTCATCAGCGCGGTCGAGATCATGGAGCCGAGCTTTGGCGGCATCAATCTGGAAGATATCGGCGCGCCAGCCTGTTTCATCATCGAGCAGACACTGAAAGAGCGGATGAATATTCCCGTCTTTCATGACGATCAGCACGGCACGGCGATCATTTCGGCCGCCGGCCTGATCAACGCGCTGCATCTGACAGGGCGGGACATCAGGGACTGCCGCATGGTCGTGAACGGTGCCGGTGCCGCAGCTATCGCCTGCACGGAGCTGATCAAGGCCATGGGAATGCCGCATGACAATGTCATCATGTGCGATCGCAAGGGCGTTATCTACCAGGGCCGCGAGGAGGGGATGGATCAGTGGAAATCCGCCCATGCCGCCGCCACCGATACGCGCACGCTACAAGAGGCGCTGTCTGGGGCAGACATTTTCCTCGGCCTGTCCGCCGGCGGCGCGCTGAGACCGGAAATGGTAATGGAAATGGCCGACCAGCCGATCATTTTCGCCATGGCCAATCCAGATCCTGAAATCACCCCGCCCGAGGCGAAAGAAGCGCGGCCCGACGCGATTATCGCGACGGGCCGGTCCGACTATCCCAACCAGGTCAACAACGTCCTGGGTTTTCCGTTCATTTTCCGTGGCGCTCTCGATGTACGCGCGACGACAATCAACGATGAAATGAAGATTGCCGCTGCCGAAGCCATCGCCGCACTGGCCCGGCAACAGGTGCCCGAAGAAGTGGCGGCCGCCTATGGGACCTCGCACAGTTTCGGGCCCGACTATATCATACCGGCGCCCTTCGATCCCCGGCTGATGGAAATCGTGCCTGCCGCCGTCGCCCAGGCCGCTATGGATACCGGCGTTGCACGGCTGCCGATCCTAGATATGGACGAGTATCGCCATCGCCTGAAATCACGCCTCAACCCGACCACATCCGTGCTTACCCTGGCCTATGACCAGGCCCGCGCGCACCCCCGCCGCGTTCTGTTCGCGGAGGGCGAGGAGGAAGTGGTGCTGAGGGCCGCCATCCAGTTCCGCGAAGGCGGCTATGGTATCCCCGTCCTGGTCGGGCGCGACGATGTTCCGGACCGGCTGCGCGCGCTGGGTGTCAGCGACCCGGAAGAGTATGAGTATCACAACAGCCGCAAGTCCCCCCTCGTCTCCGAGATGGTCGAGTATCTCTACGAGCGGCTCCAGCGACGCGGCTATCTGCGGCGCGATTGCGAACGGCTCGTCAACCAGGATCGCCACATCTTCGGCGCGCTTCTGGTCGCGCTGGGCGAAGCCGATGTCATGATTACGGGTGTGACGCGCCAGTATAACCAGTCGCTAGGCCAGGTGATGAAGGTGCTTGATCCCATGGAAGGGCGGCGACCGTTCGGCATCCATATCCTGGTCGGCAAGAGCCACACCGTGTTCATGGCGGACACTACGGTCAACGAGCGGCCTTCGCCCGAGCTACTTGCCGATATCGCCGAACAGACGGCGGCCGTGGCGCGCCGGATGGGCCACGAACCACGCGTGGCCTTCCTCTCATATTCGACTTTCGGCAACCCGCCCGGCAACTGGCTGGAAAATATTCGCGATGCGGTTGCTCTGCTCGACGCGCGGGGCGTCAGCTTCGAATATGAGGGCGAGATGGCGCCCGACGTCGCCCTGAACCCGAAGCTGATGAAGAACTACCAGTTCAGCCGCCTGTCCGAACCGGCCAACGTCCTTGTGATGCCTGGTCTGCAATCGGCCAATCTCAGCGCCAAACTGCTACGCGAACTGGGCGGCGACCATGTTATCGGGCCGATGCTGGTCGGCATGGCCAACCCGGTGCAGATCGCAACCATGTCGGCAACGGCAAGCGAGCTCGTCACGCTGGCTGTGCTCGCCGCCGGCGGAATCGCGCGTTAGATTTCCATTGTTGGAACCTTGCTGAGGCAAGGTTATCTCACCGGCCGGCTCAACCGGCGGGTTGAGGCGCGCGCATGAGTTCTGTTTATCCGCCCGGATTGTCGGCGGTGCTGCCCGCCTGGCCGACACTGCCGACACGGCCGATATTGCCGAAAAGTTCGTCGAAGAAGCCGCGGTTGCGGCCGAGCGTCGGCGTCTCGTCGCTGGACGGCGATATCGAAGCAACCTGATCCATGCCGATACGGTCGACAGCCGCGACATTGCCATCGCCGGCGAATCGCACCGCCAATATCGTCTGGTCGGTGGGCCGCGGACGGGCGAAGGCAAGCTGGCGCGAATCGCGCGAAACATAATACCAGGTCGGCGTTTCGGTGGAGGTCGTGAACTGGCTGGTAAAGGTCGGTCGGCCCAGCATAGCCTGCACCGAAGCGCGGTTATCGACCCCCGGCTGCACGGACTGGACCAGGATCGGCTCACCAAAATATCCCTGATGCGTGCGAATCTGCGCGCAGCCGCTCGTCACAAAGCCTGTCGCAAAAAGGGCAGTCACGCTTGCAATCAACGGCAAGTGCCGGATTTTCCGGGGCATTTCGGTCTCCTTACGCGCAACACCTGTACAGCCAGCATTGCAACTTGATACTCGGCGCTCAATATGCGGAAGGCGACCCGGATAGCAAGGCCGCATCGAAGGAGCGATATCCACCAATGTCCCTGATAGACCGGCTTTTCAAGCGCAACCGTCCACGAGAGGCGATGGTCCCGCTCTATCGCGGCATCGTCGAACGCGGACGCGACACGCAATGGTATGCCACGGGCGGGGTTCCGGATACGCAGGACGGCCGGTTCGACATGATCGCCGCCATCCTTGCGCTGACCCTGCTGCGGATCGAGCGCGAGGGCCGGACCTATGCCAGCGAAAGTGCGTTGCTGGCGGAGCTGTTCATAGGCGATATGGACGGCCAGCTGCGCCAGCTGGGGATTGGCGACATCGTGGTGGGCAAGCATATCGGCAAGATGCTGGGTGCACTCGGCGGCAGGCTGGATGCCTATCGCGAAGGATTTGCCGAAGGCGGCGATGTCGGAGAAGCCCTGCTCCGCAATCTCTATCGCGGCGAACCGCCAACCAGGGATCAGACGGCATTCACCGTTTCACGCCTCAGGGCATTCGCGCAGGCGCTGGCAAAGGAACCGGCGGATGCGATCATCGCCGGCGCGCTTCCGGAACTCGCATGAGTCAGCCGCCCGAATTTTCGCGCCCGATCCCGATCGATGCGATCGGAGCGGGAGCGGCATCGCACAGTGTGGAGGCCAGTGCCGAGGAATGCGCTGCGCTGGCCGGGCGTTTCGAACTGATGGCCATGGACGGCCTGTCTGCGGAAGCGGAGGTCCGGCGGAACGACACTGTCGTCTATGCCAGGGGACTGGCCAGAGCCGAAGTCACGCAAAGCTGCGTGGTAACCGGCGATCCGGTTTCAAGCAGGATCGAAGCCGAGTTCGATCTGCGCTTCCTGCCAGAAACCGCGCCGCCATCCGAGGAGGAAATCGAACTGAGCGCGGACGAGTGCGAAACCATGACCTATACCGGCGGCGCTATCGATATCGGCGAAGCGGCCGCCCAGACCGTGGCGCTCGCTCTGGACCCATTTCCCCGCAGCGGCAATGCGGAACAGGTTTTGCGGGATGCAGGCGTTATCAGCGAAGAGGAAGCCGGGCCCTTTGGCGCACTCAAGGGATTGCGCGATGCCCTTGCCGGGAAAAGCGCCGACTAGCCGCTAAAAAGGAACATCGTCGTCAAGATCGTCGTCGAACGCGCCGCCCGCAGGCTTCGAACCGGATGACTGGCCACCACCATAGCCGCCGTCATTACCCCCAGAGCCGCCCCAGCTTTCACCCGAACCGCCTCCGGACGACTGGCCGCCACCTCCCCCGCCATCGCGGCCGTCAAGCATGGTCATGCTGCCGTTGAAGCCATCGATTACGACTTCGGTGGAATAGCGGTCGTTGCCAGACTGGTCCTGCCATTTGCGGGTGCGAAGCTGGCCTTCGATATAAACCTTGCTGCCCTTGCGCAGATAGCGTTCGGCGACATTGGCGAGGCCTTCGGAGAAGATCGCGACGCTGTGCCATTCGGTGCGCTCTTTGCGCTCGCCGGTCTGCTTGTCCTTCCATGTCTCGGATGTCGCGATGCGCAGATTGCAGACCTTGCCGCCATTGCTGAACGAACGCGATTCCGGGTCGCGCCCCAGATTGCCGATAAGGATTACCTTGTTGACGCTGCCAGCCATGTCTTGTCTCCCAGAATTCCTGCCGCCGAGTCCCGGCGGATAGTTCGCCTTGGCTTAGAAAAAGGGCGGGGATTCGACAAGCACCGGGAGAACGCAACATGGGGTTATGTTGGAGCGGTGTGTGTGTGCTTGCCAGAATTTCGCTTGTTGTCCGCCGGTCTCAGGCAGGTGATCGGGCACCGGACCGGTCGCTACAACCCGAATCCAACCGCCGTCCAATAGGTGATCCCGGCGGCCAGATAGGCAAGCGCAAACAGATAGGCGAGCATGAAGGCCGGCCATCGCCAGCTGTTGGTCTCGCGCCTTGTGACGGCAATCGTCGACAGGCATTGCGGGGCGAAGACGAACCAGGCGAGGAAAGCGAGCGCGGTTGGCAGGCTCCACTGCCCCTGCAGCTGCTGGGTCAGCGACTGTTCGGCCTGCTCCTCGTCGCTTTCATCGATCGAATAAGTTGTGGCAAGGGCGGAAACCGCCACTTCGCGGGCCGCCATGGCGGGGATCAGCGCCAGCGAAATTTCCTCGTTGAAGCCGATCGGCGCCATCACGACATGGAGCCCGTCGGCAACCCGCCCGGCAATCGAATATTCGGTCTGGCTGAGCGGGCTGTCTTCGGGTGCCTGCGGGAAAGAAAGCAGGCCCCAGAGCACGATTGTGGTGACAAAGATTATCGTCCCGGCGCGTTTCAGGAATATCCAGGCCCGTTGCCAGAGACCGAGCGCCAGATCGCGGAGCAGTGGCAGCTGATATTTGGGCATCTCCATGATGAAGCTGGCCGCCGCCCCTTTGGCGACAGTGCGCCGCAGAACGAGCGCCGCAATCATCGCCCCTACAATGCCCGATATATACAAGCCGAAAAGGACCAGACCCTGAAGACCGATACCCGGCCCCACACTGCTGTTGGGGATGAAGGCGGCGATAATGATCGCATAGACGGGCAGCCGGGCCGAACAGGTCATCAGCGGCGCGATCAGGATTGTTGTGAGCCGGTCTTTAGGATCAGCAATCGTCCGGGTCGCCATGATGCCCGGAATGGCGCATGCAAAGGAGGAAAGCAGGGGAATGAAAGACGCGCCCGACAGGCCGAAACGCGCCATCAGCCGATCCATCAGGAAAGCCGCCCGCGTCATATAGCCAGTGGCTTCGAGCAGCAGGATGAAAAAGAACAGGATCAGGATCTGCGGCAGGAAAACGACGACCGAACCGACCCCGTTTATCACCCCGTCTATGATAAAGGATCTGAAATATCCTTCCGGCAGCAAGTTGTCCGCGGTGGCGGTCAGCCAGCCCTGCCCGGCTTCGATCCATCCGACCGGGGCTTCCGACCAGGCAAAGACCGCCTGGAACATTACAAACAGCAATCCGGCAAGCAGCAGCGGACCGAACAGCGGATGCAGGGCCACAGAGTCGATACGCTGGTTCAGACGCCGGGAGGGCGTTTCGCTGACGATCGTGCGCCGGGCTATTGTCCGGGCGCGCTCCGTATTGAGCAGCGTATCATATTCGTCTCCGTCGCCGCGACCCGGGTCGATCGCGCGGATGTTCGCACCGGTAACGCTGCCGTCTATGGCTTCTTTCAGCTCTTCAATGCCGCGCCTTCGAACGGCGACGGTCGGAACGACAGGAACGCCGAGTTCCCGGGCAAGCGTATCCGGATCCAGCTCGAGCCCGTCGCGCGTGGCAAGATCGACCATGTTGAGGGCAACCACAATCGGCAGCCCCAAGGCGATCAGTTGCAGCGTGAAGCGGAGATGGTTTTCGAGATTCGCGGCATCGATAACCACGACAAGCGCATCGGGCAGGCGTTCGCCTTGCTGTGCGCCGGTTACGACATCGCGGGTCACCTCCTCGTCAGGGCTCGACGGGTCGAGGCTATAGGCGCCGGGCAAATCGATCAGCTCGACCGGGCGCCCATCGGCAAGCGCAAGCCGGCCAGCATGCCGCTCTACCGTGACACCGGGATAATTGCCGATCTTTTGCCGCGCGCCGGTCAGCGCGTTGAACAGAGCGCTTTTGCCGGCATTGGGATTGCCGACCAGCGCAACCAGCGGAATACCCGTCATGTCTCTGAAACTTCTACCTCTATGGCGCAGGCATGGGCCCGGCGCACCGCTATCGTCATCCGGCCGACCTTGCAGGCAATGGGATCGCGGCCGAAGGGCGCGCGGTGCAGGGGCTGGATCGCAACACCCTCGCCAAAGCCGAGCTCGCGCAACCTTTTGCCATCGGCGGGCGACAAGGCCGACCAGTTTATCGCCGCTATGCGGGCGGACTGGCGGAGAGGCAGGTCATCAAGACTCACGGGAATCATCCATCTGATGTGGTTATCTGCGAGTGATTATCAATATCGGAAAGGAAAAGCCAGCCATCTATATACCGCAGGGCCGCTAGCGGCCGGGATAGCGCAATCGACCGAGAAAGCGGGAAACGCTGAACCGGCGGTCCGGATCGCCGCGCAGCTTTTTCTTGAACTTTTCGAACTGCGCGACATTGCCCAGCCGGCGATCGAGAAAGGCTATGGTCTCCGCCTCGCCTTCGCTCTCATCGTCCATCCAGACCATGATCGTGGACCCGTAAACGCCGGACAGGATGGTCCGCTTGCTGTAATGGTTGAAGTCGGTCGCGGTATCGCCAGCCAGCCTCCACATCGCATCCGCCGACCGCCAGGCAAGCTTGCCGGCAAGCGGCATATTGCTGGGCATGGCCAGGATCGCCATGGCGCGGCGCAGGGCCTCCTTGTTGGGACGGGCGATTTCGATCCGTTTGAGGATCGCGCCCCTTATGCGCTTGTGAACGGGCATTGCGGCGAGCTCTTCGGCGGAGAAGGCCGCCGCCATTTCCGCATCGATATGCGCGAACCATGCATCGATCATGTCCGGAGCGCCCCGGGGGAAGGCGAGGCTCGCGGCGCCGGTGTCAACACCGGCTTCGTCCGCAGCCCGGTGCACAGCCTCTTCGTCCCACCCGTCAAAAGCGGCATGCCCGGCGATAATCGGCGCAAGGTGCACACGGATTTCGTCGAGTGTCGGGTCTGCAGGAAGGGGTTGGGCCATGGGTCTGTATATACGCCTTCGACAAATAAGGCCAAGGCCTGTGCACGTGCTTCGTGACAGATTCCCACGCCTTTGGTATCGCTCCCATTCACAGGCTCGCGGCCTTGAGCCTTGAGAACAACAGGGGAAGCAAAATGGCAAAGTTTTTCGGAAATCTGAATATGGTGCTGCTCGCCGGCGTGGTGGTCCTCGTCGCGATCATGTTCGGCCTGCATGGCGATGTGATGGGCGATGCCTATGCAAACAGTTTCATGCGCTATCTGCACGTGCTGTGCGGCATCATGTGGATCGGGCTGCTTTATTATTTCAATTTCGTGCAGGTTCCGGCGATGCCTGCCATTCCGGCCGAACATAAGCCCGCTGTTACCGGCCATATCGCGCCTAAAGCACTGTTCTGGTTCCGCTGGGCAGCGCTGTTCACGGTGCTGACCGGCCTCACGGTCGCGCATCTCTCGGGCTATATGGTCGAAGCGCTGACCTTGCAGCCAGGCGTCATGCTGATCGGTATCGGCATGTGGATGGCGCTGGTCATGGCGTTCAACGTCTGGTTCATCATCTGGCCCGCCCAGAAGAAAATCCTCGGCATTGTCGAAGCCGATGACGCGGCCAAGGCCGCGGCCGCTCCGCGTGCGTTGATCGCATCGCGGCTGAACACGCTGCTTTCCATCCCGATGCTCTATTGCATGGTGACGCAGGGTCTGCTCGGCAGCTGAACATAGTCCGGGCGGCGGTTGGTGCCGTCGCCCGGCCCTACCCCATCCCGATCGCACTGAACTTTAGGCCCACCTAGAAATGCTTGGGCAATTGCCGCGCATTTGCCTCTGGCTGAAGAGCGCGCGCTGCCTATGTTCGCTGCTGACGAAACTTTCAGGGACATACAACTCATGCCTACGCTTTTCGATCCAGTAACGCTTGGCGCCATCGAAGCGCCCAACCGCATCCTGATGGCGCCGCTGACGCGGGGCCGCGCCGCGCCGGGTTTCGTGCCCAATGCGCTGATGGCGGAATATTATACGCAGCGGGCCAGCGCCGGCCTGATCATCAGCGAGGCGACCGGCATCAGCAGGCAGGGGCTGGGCTGGCCCTCCGCGCCGGGTATCTGGACCGAAGAGCAGACCGAAGGATGGAAGCAGACGACGGCGAGCGTTCATCAGGCAGGGGGCAGGATTGTCCTCCAGATGTGGCATATGGGCCGGATCGTGCACCCCGATTATCTGGACGGCGAGCCGCCGGTGTCATCATCCGCCACGACAGCGCCCGGCCATGCCTATACGCCGACGGGGAAGAAGCCCTACGAACAGGCCCGTGCCCTGCGTACAGACGAGATTCCCGGCCTGCTCGACGACTATGCGAAGGCGGCCCGCAACGCGATGGCAGCCGGTTTTGACGGCGTACAGATCCATGCCGCGAACGGCTATCTGATCGATCAGTTCCTGCGCGACGGCTCCAACCTGCGCGAAGACGAATATGGCGGATCTCCCGACAATCGCACCCGGCTTCTGGCGGAAATCACGGAAGCGGTTGTGCGCGAGGCGGGCGCGGACCGGACATCGGTTCGCCTCTCCCCCAATGGCGACAGCCAGGGCGTGGACGACAGCAATCCCGAAGCCGTATTCCCGCTCGCAGTCCAGAAGCTCTCCGATCTCGGGATCGGCTTTCTCGAGTTGCGCGAACCGGGCCCCGAAGGAACATTCGGACGCACGGACGTGCCGAAACTCTCGCCCCTAATCCGCAAGGCCTTTGACGGCCCGCTGGTGCTCAATTCCGATTATGGCGCCGAAGACGGTCAGGCCGCGCTGGACAGCGGAATAGCCGATGCGGTCAGCTATGGCCGGACTTTCCTCGCCAATCCCGACCTTCCACGCCGTTTCCGCGAGGGTCTGCCGCTCAACGAGTCCAATATGGCGACATGGTATATTCCCGGACCCGAGGGCTATACGGATTACCCTTTCGCCGAAGAGACGGTAGCCGCCGAATAGCCTTCACGGCCTGAGCTTCAGACGCCGATTTTATTCGCCGGCAAAGCGCTGGCCGAGATCGAACATCGCGATGGCGGCTTTTGCCGCCTCTCCGCCCTTGTCCTTCTGGTCCGGGCGGGCGCGGACTTCGGCCTGGGCGGCGTTTTCCACCGTCAGTATCCCATTACCGATGGCGACGCCGTCCATGGTCAGCGCCATAAGCCCGCGCGCACTTTCACCGGCCACGATCTCGAAATGATAAGTCTCGCCGCGGATAACGACACCGATCGCAACGAACCCGTCATAACGACCGCTTTCCGCCGCCATGGCAACCGCGCCGGGGATCTCCAGCGCGCCGGGCACGGTGATCAGCTCATGGCTGTGCCCGGCCGCCTCAAGCGCGGCCTTCGCCCCCTCGATCAGCCAGTCATTATACTGGTCATAAAATCGCGCTTCGACGATCAGGAAATGCGCCATCAGCTCCGCTCCTCAACATCGATTGCACGCTCGCCCACAATGGACAGCCCATAGGCATCCAGGCCCACCAGGCTGTGATGCGTGTTGGTGAGCAGGGTCATGGTCTGGACCCCCAGTTCAGTGAGGATCTGCGCGCCCACGCCATAGTCGCGCAGCTCTTCCATATCCGGACGCTCCTGCCCGCTCTTAACCTGCAGCGCCTTGGTGAACGCACCCTGCATCGTCCGGTTGATCACCACCACGATGCCCGCGCCTTCCTCGCCGATAATCTCCATCGAGCGGGACAGCATCTGGCCGCGTGCGCCCTCTTCGCCGAACACATCGGTAAAGGCGGACAGCGCATGCATGCGGACCAGGGTCGGCTTGTCGGGATCGACCTTGCCTTTGACGAGCGCGACCTGCTCGGTTCCCGTCGCCTTGTTGAAGAAGGTCATCGCCGTCCAGTCGCCGCCCCAGCGGCTGGTGAACGGAGCCTCCGCCTTTTTCTCGACGAGATGATCGTGGCGGCGGCGATAGGCGATCAGATCGCGGATCGTTCCGATCTTGAGGTTGTGGAGCTGCGCAAAGGCCAGCAGGTCCCCCATCCGCGCCATCGTGCCGTCTTCATTCATGATCTCGCAGATCACACCGGCCGGATTCAGGCCGGCCAGCCGCGATATGTCGACAGCGGCTTCGGTATGTCCCGCGCGCACCAGAACGCCGCCGGGACGCGCCACGAGCGGAAACACATGGCCGGGCGTCACGATCTCGTCCTTGCCTTTGGAGGCATCGATGGCGACCGAGACGGTTCGCGCGCGATCCGCCGCTGAAATTCCTGTCGTCACGCCATCGCGCGCTTCTATCGACACGGTGAAGGCGGTTTCATGCCGGGTGCCGTTGTGACGGCTCATCAGGTCCAGCCCGAGTTCTTCCGTACGGTCTTTGGTCATCGCCAGACAGATGAGCCCGCGGCCATATTTGGCCATGAAGTTGATCGCATCCGGCGTCGCCATCTGGGCGGGAATAACAAGATCGCCTTCATTCTCGCGATCCTCGTCATCGACGAGAATGAACATCCGCCCATTGCGCGCCGCTTCGATTATCTCTTCGGGGCTGGCCAGCGCCTGGCCGCCGCCCGTCACCAGATAGCGTTCGAGCTTGAGCAGCGTTTCGGCAGTGGGATTCCAGTCCTCGTCGTCAAGCTTGCGCAGAGAGTTGGGGTGGAGGCCCGCCGCTTTGGCAAGGCCGGCCTTGCTGGCTTCGCCGGAAGCAACAAGACTGCGAACATTTTCGATCAAGGGTGTAGACATAGGGCCTGAATATCACATTTGGATGTGATGTCCAGACCGCAATCACACCAAGGTGTTAGCTGCCGGTCATTCTCGCGAGATAACGCGCCAAAATATCGATTTCGATGTTGATTGGCTGGCCGGCGCCTACCTTATCGAACGTCGTAACCTCGGCCGTGTGCGGAATGAGATTGATCGTAAAGCGGCATCCGTCATCGGTGTCGCTCACCGTATTGACGGTCAGCGACACGCCGTTGAGCGTGATCGATCCCTTGGCCGCGATCAGGCGCGCCAATTCGTCCGGCGCACGGATCGTGAGTTCAAGCGAATCGCCCACCGGCTCGGCAGCGATAATTTCGCCAATCCCGTCAACATGGCCGGTCACGATATGACCGCCCATTTCCTCACCCAGCTTGAGCGAGCGTTCGAGATTCAGCCGTGCGCCTTCATTCCATTGCCCCTGTGCCGTGCGGGACACGGTCTCAGCGGAGAGATCGACAGCGAACCAGTCCTCGCCCTTGTCGACAACTGTCAGGCAAACCCCCGAACAGGCGATCGACGCGCCGAGATCCACAGTCGTCATGTCATAGCCACAGAGTATCCGCAGGCGCAGATCGCCGCGTTGCTCGGCCTCGGCAATAGTGCCGATATCGGTGATGATTCCGGTAAACATTAGGCGCGCTCGTAAACCTCCATCCGGTCCTTGCCAAGCATGCGTGTTTCGATCAGCCGCCAATGGCCATGGGCATCGTCGAGCTGGGCAAGACCGATATCGCCCAGCGCGCTGAGGCCCGCGCCGATCAATATTGGCGCGCGATACAGTATGAGCCGGTCTGCACAATCGGCCGCTATAAAAGCCGCCGCTGCGCCCGCACCACCCTCCACCAGCAGATGATCGACATTTTCGAGATCGGCAATCGCGCCGGGCTCGGCAAGATGCTGCCAGACCGGCTTGTCCGCATGCAGCTGGAGCTTGCTGAAATTGCTATAATCGCCCGTCAGCACGGCCCGGGCCGGCGTGCGGTTGGCCAGGCCGTCCAGCCGCACGTTCAATGTCGGCGAATCGCTCTCCGCGGTTCCCCGGCCGACCACCACCATATCGGCAAGCGCCCGTTCGACATGAGCGTGCGCGCGCGCTTCGGGACCAGTGATCCACTGGCTGGATCCATCGGGAAGCGCGACCTGCCCGTCGAGCGAGGTGGCGAGTTTCAGCGTGACATGGGGCCGGCCTTTTTCCAGCCTTGTGAAGAAACCAGCCATTGCGCGTTTCGCCTCGTCGGCGAGCAGGCCTTCGACAACCTCGATTCCCGCGGAACGCAGTTGCGCTATTCCCCTTCCATCTGTCCGGGGGTCGGGATCGGTTGCGGCGATGACAACGCGGCGCGGCGCGGCGGCGACTATGAGGTCGACACAGGCGGGGCCGCGCGCACTCTGGTGCACACAGGGCTCAAGCGTTGTGTAGATATCGGTACCTTTCGCATCCACGCCTTCCAGCGCCATCGCCTCGGCATGCGGGCGGCCGCCTGGCTGGGTCCAGCCGCGCGAAACAACACGCCCATCGCGAACGATCACGCAGCCAACATTGGGATTGGGAGCGGTCCGGCCCCGGCCGCGCCAGGAAAGCGCCAGCGCCATGGCCATGATCCGCGCGTCAAAGGCCGTCAGCTGCCCGGCTCCGCCACATCGTCATCTTGTGGCCGCGCCAGCGTCCGGCGATTTTCTTCAGTGATCCGGTCCGCTTCGGCGGCGGCCTCGCGATCATAATCCACGCCGGAAGCATCGGCCAATTCCTGAAACCGCTGGCGTGACAGTGCCCGGCGCTCATTTTCGGCCAGGGCGAGAACCCGCTGGCGCTCGATGATTTCTTCGTCCGTCCGGTCGGCAGACCAGCTCTCGACATAGGTGATGGTCGGCTCGGTCGGCTCGATACCAGACGCGCTGTCGATCGCGAATACACCGATAACTACGGTGGGTATCGTGATCGCCATGACCAGCGCGACCCAGCTGTGGCGTTCGCGGCGCGTGAAGAAGGACACGGTGTCCTTCACGATCACACGGGGCTTGGGGGGCATCATTACCATGGCCCCCAAATAGTCCAACTGACCGTCCAGCGCCAGAGGCCGGGTCTGTTCGCCGTTCAGGTGATCCGGAATTCCACGACATGCTGCTGCCAGCTGTCTACCGTGACACCGTCACGCGTGGCCGGTTCGAAGCGCCAGCGACGCAGCGCCTGACGCTGCGTCGCCTCGCAAAAGGCCGGGTGTGTCGCGCGAACCGGCTCGGCCGCGATAACCCTGCCATTGGCGGCGATATGGACGCGGATCGTGCAACTGCCTTCTATCTCCTGCCGTATGAGTGCGGCTGGATAGCGCGGTTGCAGCGCGCCGCGATGTGACGGGTGAATGCGCGCCGCAACCAATACCGGTTCCGGCGTTGCCTCGACGATCGGCGTGACCGGAGGAAGCGGCGGCACCGGCCGAATCTCCGGCGCTTCGGTGAAGGTTATGCGGCCGGGCGGAGTCGGCACCGGCGTCGGTGTTGCGACAGGAGGGGGCGGCAACGCGGTTTCGGGGCCCGTCTGCTGGGGAAGCGGATCCGGATCCTGCGGCCGCACGATATTGACCACTTCGGGCGGCTCGCCCGGATCGGCAAGCCTTATCGCCCCCGATTTCATCAGAAATGCGACCGCAATCGCCGCGGCGTGCAGGCCGATAACAATTGCAAACCCCGACCCGCTATGCCGTGACTGGCCCAGAAAGCTGGATTGTTTCGATGTGTGTCCTGCCACTTCCTCTCTCCCGAACAATTGCAAGAAAGGTAATGTTACACCATATCATAAATGAAATCCAGACGACCGAAACCGTTGCCGTCTATCGATGGAACCGGGGTTAGGGTGGCAGAGAGGAAGGCGGGCGCTATTTTCCGCGCAACCGCATCAGTCCCTCTTGCGCAGCACTGGCGATGAGCTGGCCGTCCTGCGTGAATATCTGGCCGCGATTGAAGCCGCGCGCATGTCCCGTCCATGGCGAATCGGTCGCGTAGAGCAGCCATTCATCGGCGCGGAAATCCTCATGCATCCACAGCGAATGATCGAGACTCGCCATTTGCAGCGGATGGCGCATCCAGCTGATACCGTGCTTCAGCGTGCTCGTGCCGAGCAGGCTCATATCCGAGGCATAAGCCAGAATCGCCTGATGCAGGCGCTTGTCATCCCCAATCGGGGCCACGGCGCGGAACCATGTGCAGCTATAGGGCTCCGAGGGCTCGGGCTTCACCGGATTGCGCCGCTCCACCGGCTTGAGCTCAATCGAACGCTGGCGCAGCATGCGCTTGCGAAACGGCTCGGGAATCTGTTCGATATTATCGCGCCAATAGTCGGCTTCGCTCCGTAGCGAATCGGGACTCGGTACGTCGGGCATATCGAACTGGTGCGCGAGACCTTCCTCGGGACGCTGATAATTCGCCGCCATGTTGAGAATCGGCTTGCCGCGTTGCAGAGCGATGATCCGCCGGGTCGAAAAACTCCGTCCATCCCGGTCACGCTCGATCCGGTAGATGATGGGAAAGTCTTCATTGCCGGGCCGCATGAAATAGGCGTGGAGCGAATGGGCGACGAGTTCATCGTCGACGGACTGGTTTGCCGCGACAAGCGCCTGTGCAATCACCTGGCCTCCAAAGACGCGGCCAACGCCGCCCGGCAGGCGCGGCCCCCGATAGAGATCGGTATCCAGCTCCTCGACCGTCAGCAGATCGCATAATTTCCCGACCAGCTCTTCAGGCGTTTTCAACCCGGAGGTTTGCGCATCATCGTCGTTTTCCAAAATTTATCCTTCAATTCGTGCTTGCCCGCCAGCTCAACCGGCGTTGCGTCCGTCTTCGTTCAGTGCACTGCACAATTCAAGCCCGGCCGCAAACTCCCTAGCCGTAAAGATCGGCATAGACCGCGCCCAAAACGCCTGCGCGGAACGGCGTGACCTCGCTCGGCAGGTTCTGGACATAGCCCGATGCACGCAAATTGTTAGCGCGGTCGACCCAGGCGACAGTGCCAGCCGCACCGCCCCAGCCATAGGTGCCGATACCTTCGCCCGCCGCTCCCGGCTCCGTCGTGACCCGTCCGCCGGCTCCGAAGCCCGACTGATAATACATGTCCGTCTTGTCGACATCGGCCGGCAACAGATCGGACATGGCGAGCCGCGCCGTTTCGGCATCCATGATGCGGACATCGCCCAGCGCGCCTTCGCCGAGCAACATTGTGAGGAAACGGTCATAGTCGCGCGCACTCGAGACCAGCCCGGCCCCGCCATAGGGGTAGCGCGGCGGCTGCGCATAAACGGACCCCTCGGCCGGATCGACGAGAACCGGCGCACCGTCGCGGATGGTATAGCTTGCAGTCATCCGGCCGGTTTTCTCGGCCGGCACCTGGAAGATCGTGTCGCGCATATCGAGCGGCGTGAAAATGCGTTGCTGAAGAAATGTATCGAAGGGCATGCCGGAAGCGATTTCGATAATCCGCCCGAGCAGGTCGAGCGACACGGAATAGCTCCATTTGGTTCCCGGATCGGCAATGATCGGCAGCGTCGCCAGCCGGTTGGCAAATTCCTCCAGGCTTTGGGGGCGCCGTGCGACAATCTCCGGCTCTTCATGCATGATAACGCCGGGCTCCAGTCCCAACCGCCGATATTCAGCAAGCAACGGCCCGGTCGTGATGATCGTATAGCCGAGCCCTGCCGTATGGGTCAGCAGGTGGCGGATGGTGATCGGCCCGCTTGCCGGTCGCGTCTCCAGACTGTTGTCGGGATCGGTCAGAACGCGCGGTTCGGCAAAAGCTGGAAGGAAATCGGCGATATTCTGATCGAGGCCGATCACGCCATCCTCAACCAGAAGCATTGTTGCCATGCCGGTTACTGGCTTGGTCATCGAATAGATGCGCCAGAGTGTATTCGCATCGACTGGCTGCGCGCTGCCCAGCGCCGTCACCCCGTCCGCAAAATATTCGGGTGCGGCCTGGCCGCGACCAAGCGCGATCAGGGCTCCCGGAATCGGATGGTCGGCGACAAAGCGGGGCACGAACGCTTCAACCGAAGGCCAAGCGGAAGCCGGCGACCGGAATGCCATGGAGCGCGCCGCGGGAAAGCCTGTAAGAGCAAGGCTTGCCCCGACGCCGCCCAGAAATCGTCTCCGGTCGATTTGTAATCCGCCCATATCCACTCCCCCAAAACTGGTTTTTCTTTGAAACCAGCTTCGCGCGGCCACGCAAATTTGGCAAGCGCGGCGCGATGTATCTACAGGCGGCGGGCCAGCCGGGCGATCGCGCGATCTTTGCCGATCAGCGGCAGCAGCGACGCCATTTCGGGTCCGTGATCGCGCCCGGTCAGCGCCTGACGAAGCGGCAGGAACAGCGCCTTGCCCTTGCGGCCGCTCTTTTCTTTCAGCTCGCCCGTCAGCCTTTTCCAGGCGGCATCCGACCAATCGAGCGTCGCAGCTATCTCCGCAGCCTGGTCGAGAAAAGCCTCGGTCTCGGCATCAATGGCAACCGAGTCCACCGGCCCCTCAACCACATGCCACCAATCGCTTGCCTCGCTAAGCGTTGTGAGATTGGGGCGAATTGCCTGCCAGCCATCCGCGCCCATGCCCTGCGGCAAACGGGCCGCCACAGCGTCATAATCGAGCTGGTGGAGGATCTTGGCGTTGAGCGTTTGCAGCTCTTCGCCGTCGAACCGGGCCGGGGCGCGGCCGAACCGGGCGAAATCGAAACTCTCGATCAGCGGCGCGGCCTCGGTGAACGGCTCGACGGGATCGCTCGTGCCAATCCGCGCAAGCAAAGAGACCACAGCCATAGGTTCGATACCGTCCTCACGGAATGTCTCGACGCCGAGCGAGCCCAATCGCTTGGACAATTTGCCCTCGCTCCCGACCAGCAGCGCCTCATGCGCAAAGGCCGGGGGCAACGCGTTCATCGCGTCGAACATCTGCAACTGGAGCCCCGTGTTTGTCACATGGTCCTCGCCGCGTACGACATGGGTGATGCCCATTTCCGCATCGTCGACCGCGCTCGGCAGCATATAGAGCCAGCTTCCGTCCTCGCGGCGGATAACCGGATCGGAGAGCAGCGCCGGATCGAAATGCTGCGGCCCGCGGATCAGGTCGTCCCATGCAATCGGTGTGTCATGGTCGAGCTTGAACCGCCAATGCGGTGTCCTGCCCTCGGCTTCATGATCCGCAATCTGCCGATCCGTTAGGTCGAGCGCTGCGCGATCGTAGACCGGCGGCTTGCCGCGCCCCAGCAGGATCTTGCGCTTGAGCTCCAACTCCTGCGGCGTCTCGTAGCACGCATAAACACGCCCGGCAGCGCGCAGTCTCTCGAACGCGGCGTCATAACGATCGAAGCGCGCGGACTGACGCTCCTCGCCATCGACATCCATGCCGAGCCAGGCCAGATCGGCGCGGATCGCCTCGACATGTTCCTCTTTCGATCGCTCGCTATCGGTATCGTCGAGCCGCAGCAGGAAACGGCCGCCCTGCTTGCGCGCCCAGAGCCAGTTGTGGAGCGCCGTGCGGATATTGCCGACATGGAGCCGGCCGGTCGGCGACGGGGCGAAACGGGTGATGACGGTCATGGTTCAAACGGTCCGGAAGGCATTGGTGATCGGATAGCGGCGGTCGCGGCCGAAATTGCGGACGCCGATCTTGACGCCGGGCGGCGACTGGCGGCGTTTATATTCGGCGATGTAGAGCAGCCGTTCGATCCGGGCGACCGTTTCCCGCTCAAAGCCGCGTTCGACCAGCGTATCGATATCGGCCTCTTCCTCGATCAGTCCTTTCAGGAGCGGATCGAGCACATCATATGGGGGCAGGGAATCGCTATCTTTCTGGTCCGGACGCAGCTCTGCCGAAGGCGGTTTGGAGATCACGATGTCCGGCATGACCGGGCCATCGGGCCCCATCGCAAGGCTGGGCCGCGTTTCATTGCGGAAGCGCGACAGATCGAAAACGGTGGTCTTGTACGCATCTTTCAGCACTGAATAGCCGCCCGCCATATCGCCATAGATGGTCGCATAGCCGACCGCCATTTCGGACTTGTTGCCGGTGGTGAGCAGCATATGGCCGAACTTGTTGGAGAGCGCCATCAGGGTGACGCCGCGAATCCGCGACTGGATATTCTCTTCGGTGATATCAACTTCGGCATCGGCGAAACTGCCCGCCAGCATCGCGTCAAACCCTTCCACTGCGGGCATGATCGGGATCGTATCGAGCTTGCAGCCAAGCAGGCGCGCGCATTCCGCCGCATCGTCCAGGCTCTCCTGACTGGTGAAGCGCGAGGGCATCATCACGCACCAGACCCGGTCCGCACCCAGCGCATCGACGGCCACGGCGGCAGACAGCGCACTGTCTATCCCGCCGGACAGACCGAGCACGACGCCGGGGAAACGGTTGCGGTTCACATAGTCGCGCAGGCCGACGAGCATCGCATGGTAGATATCGGCCGGATGCGCATCGAGCGCATGTTGCGGCCCGTCGGTACAGGCCCAGCCATCCGGCTGTTTTTCCCAGACGGTCGTTGCGATCTCTTCTTCCCAGTCGGCAAACTGCCAGGCGATCTCGCCATCCGTGTTGAGGACGAAGGAGGAACCGTCGAACACGATCTCGTCCTGTCCGCCGACGCGGTTGAGATAGGCCAGCGGCAGCCCGGTATCGGCAACGCGGCCCCTGGCGAGAGCCAGCCGGATATCGTCCTTCTCCACCTCATAGGGGCTGCCATTGGGGACGATGAACAGTTCCGCGCCGAGCCCGGCGAGATGCGCGCAGACGCCGTCGACCCAGATATCCTCGCAGATCGGCACGCCGAGCCGTACCCCGCGAAACTCGATCGGCTCGGGCAATGGCGCCGGTGTAAACAGCCTGAGCTCGTCAAACGTACCGTAATTGGGCAAACGGTGCTTGCGGGTGATCGCCGCGATTTCGCCGCCATCGAGCAGCGCCATCGCATTATAGAGGCCGCCCTCCTCGGTGATCGCCGTACCGACCAGCATGGCCGGACCGCCGCCCGCAGTCATCCGGGCCATCCGTTCCAGTTCTGCGCGCGCACGTGCGATAAGCGCGGGTTTGAGCACCAGATCTTCCGGCGGATAGCCGATCAGCTGCAGTTCGGGGAAAACGATCAGGTCGGCATCGGGGCAGTCGGCGCGCGCACGGAGCATGGCATCGGCATTGCCGGCCAGATCGCCCATCACTTGGTTGAGTTGCGCAAACGCTATCGCCAGCCGGTCGGTCATGGCCCGCTCTTAAGCGGGCGCGGTGCGGGCGGCAATGCTTTGGACGAGCCGCCCGGTCGCATTGCAGCGTTCACCCGAACAGCAATGTTCCCAGAAGCCGTCCCGGTATGAAGGCAAAGGCGCCGGCCACGACCAGCCCGATATACATGCCTTCCATGGACCGGCGATGGCCGACGACATCGCCTTTGCTGATTCTCCAGAGAGAGAGCGGTACCGAAACAAGCACCAGCACCGAGAAAATGTGAATGAAGGAGAGGGAGAGCCAGAAGCTGGATATTGCCGTTACCAGCATCAGCACGACCCAGACCCTGCCCAATATCCGATGCAGCGAATCGCCCTTGCGCCGAAGCAGCACATAGCCGCCCAGAGGCACCGCAGGGACAACGGTTGCAAGATGGATCACGACGGCAAGAGACAAATTGTTGTCAGAGGGCTGACCCTCACCATAGCTGAGCGACATCAGCGTAAGGGTCACAACCACCGTCCCGAGTAGGACGGCCAGCGCTCCAATCAGACCGATTCCGGTCTGCCGGGATTTAGGGATAACGGTCATACCAATCTCCCGGCGATGGGCGCTCCCGGTATTCCGACCTGCTCGGCATAGCCATCAGCCAATGTCAGCAATGACACAGCGAGACAGGCGGCGAAGATGAGATGGATCGTCCGGCAATAGAATAGTCTCGGCATGGCTTGGCTCCTCTGTCCAATTTGGGCCTTCATGCTGACACCAGGCCACCGGTCGGCAAGCGCCTCTACGCGCCGCGCGCATTTTCTTCGCCAAACCCCCGGATTTGCGCTATTTGCCCATTCACGAAGCGCGAACGGGACAAGAAACGACCATGCTCTTGCGGCGACTGGCCATTGAAATCTTCATCATCGCGGCAATCGGGGCGATGCTCGGCCTGCTCGGACCGTTCGGGACCTATGCCATGCCCAGCGCGCCGCGCTTCGCCTATTGGCTGGGCTTCATACTGGTCGGATATGCGGTTTACCGGCCCGTTCAGACCGTGGCGACCTGGCTGGCTCGGGAAACGGCCATCCCGATCTGGGGGACGTTGCTGCTGGCGGCCGGCCTCGCCTCGCTGCCACTCACTGCACTGATCGGTTTCGCTCTCGGCGGCATGCGTTTGGACAGCCGCTATTTCGAGGCCGGCTTTGCCATGCTCTATCTGCAGGTTCTGGGCATCGGCATCGGTATCCAGATCGTGATGTGGCTGTTGTTCGGCCAGCGCCGCGCTGACCAACCTCGCTTGGCGACCGGAACCCCGGCCGCCCCGACGCCGCTCGATATCACTGCAATTCCGCTGCCCGAACAACCGCCCGCACCCTTTTTCGACCGGCTCTCGCCGCGACTGGGCCACAATCTCGTCTGCCTCGAAATGCAGGATCACTATGTGTGCGCGCACACGCTCGTCGGGAGCGAGATGATTCTTATGCGTTTGCGCGACGCGATCGCCGAGCTGGAGGGCTTTGAGGGGATGCAGGTGCACCGCAGCTGGTGGGTGGCCCGCGATCAAGTGCGCGCGATCCGGCGCGAAGGCCGCGCGATCAAACTCGAACTTGCCAACGGCCTTCTCGCACCGGTTTCGCGCAACCGCCAGGAAGTCCTCAAGCGCGAAGGCTGGCTCTGACAAGAGGTGTGGCCGGGCCACACCATCGTCTCTCCCCAAAAAAGCGCAGCAAACCAGTTTCTTTTTCCGGGGCACGTCCTAAAACAACGCGCAAAGGGGAAGAGCATCCATGAAATTGCTGTCGGGTAACTCCAATCTGCCGCTTGCGAGCGCCATCTCCCAATATCTGGAGATCCCGCTGACTGAAGCCAATGTCCGGCGTTTCGCCGATGAGGAAATCTTCGTCGAAATTCTCGAAAATGTGCGCGGCGAGGATGTGTTCGTCCTGCAATCAACGAGCTATCCTGCGAATGACAATCTGATGGAGTTGCTGATCATCATCGATGCGCTCAAACGCGCATCGGCGAAACGCATTACCGCCGTCATGCCCTATTTCGGCTATGCCCGGCAGGACAGGAAGCCCGGCCCGCGCACGCCAATCTCATCCAAGCTCGTGGCCAATCTGATCACCATCGCCGGCGCCAATCGCGTGCTGACCATGGATCTCCATGCCGGCCAGATTCAGGGCTTTTTCGATATCCCGACCGACAATCTCTATGGCGCGCCCGTGATGGCCGCAGATATTTCCGCGCGCTTCTCCAAGAAAGACATCACCGTCGTATCGCCCGATGTCGGCGGCGTCGTGCGCGCCCGGGCGCTGGCCAAACGGCTCGACAATGCGCCGCTCGCGATCATCGACAAACGCCGTGAAAAGCCGGGCGAGTCGGAAGTCATGAACATCATCGGCAATGTCGAAGGTCGGTTCTGCATCATCGTCGACGATATTGTCGATTCGGCGGGCACGCTCTGCAACGCAGCCGCGGCCATGAAAGAGGCTGGCGCCGAGGATGTGATGGCCTATTGCACGCACGGCGTACTCTCGGGCGGCGCCGTTGCCCGGGTCGACAAATCGGTGATGAAAGAGTTGGTGATCACCGATTCGATCGGCAATCATGATGCGATCGCCGAGACGGGCAAGATTCGTCACCTTCCCATCGCTCCGCTTTTTGCCGAGGCAATCCGCCGGATCGCGGACGAAAGCTCCGTTTCCAGCCTGTTCGACTAAACCGTGAGCCAGTGTCATAACGCGAATCGGAGGCGCATATGCCAAAGATCGCGAACAGTGGATTTTCCGACTGGGCCCCGGATCGCCTGGCGGATCTGACGGGCAGAACCTTTCTCATCACAGGCGGCAACTCGGGTATCGGTTTTGACGCCGCGAAAATGCTGGGCGAAGCCGGCGGCGATGTCGTCGTTGGCTGCCGCAATCCCGACCGGGCCAAAAACGCGGTCGCCGAACTCGAGAGAACCGCCAGAGGCAAAGTCGAAACCATCGCGCTCGACCTTTCCAACCTGTCCTCGGTCCGCAAAGCTGCGGACGAGGCACACACGCGCTACCGATCTCTTGACGCCCTGATCAACAATGCCGGCATCATGCAGACGCCCGAAACCAGAACCGTCGACGGCTTCGAGCTTCAGCTCACCACCAATCATCTCGGCCATTTCCTGCTCGCTGGTATGCTCCTCGATCTGGTGGAACGGGCGCAAGGCCGGATAGTCGTGGTTTCGAGCATTGCGCACAAATTCGGCACCATCCACCGCGACGACCTGATGCTGGAAAAAGCCTATTCGCCTACCAACGCCTATAGCCAGAGCAAGCTTGCCAATCTGATGTTCGCCCTTGAACTGGATCGGAAACTCAAGGCCAAGGACAGCCCGGTAAAGGCCATCGCCTGCCACCCGGGATATTCAAACACCGCGCTTCAGGATACCGGGCCCTCCGGCCTGCTGAATTTTGCCTACAAGTTCCTCAACCCACTCATGGCCCAGCCTTCCGAGAAAGGCGCAATTCCAACCGTGCTCGCAGCGGCGGGAAGCGAAGCCAGAGCCGGAGCCTATTACGGTCCGACGGGCTGGGGCGATGCCCGGGGCCCGGTCGGGGACGCGTTCGTCGCCCGGCGCGCGCTGGATGAAGAGGTTGCGCAGTGGCTTTGGGAAGAGAGCGAGAGGCTGGTCGGTTTTAACTGGATGATGGGGCAATAGGCTGTTCCGACTAGCGCAATCCCGCCCGCTGGTTTAGCGCCCGCAGCATGACACTTAAATCCGATCTCGATCTCGTAAACCGGCTTGCCGATGCCGCCGGCCAGGCCATCCGTCCCTTTTTCCGCTCCGCGTTCGCGCATGAAAAAAAGGCCGATACCACGCCCGTTACCGAGGCAGACCGCGCAGCGGAGACTGCTATCCGCGAAATCCTTGAACGCGAGCGGCCGGAAGACGGGATCATCGGTGAAGAATTCGGAACCACCCGCGAAACCGCATCGCGCCAATGGGTGCTTGATCCGATCGACGGCACGCTCAGCTTCATGGCGGGCCGCCCGATCTTCGGTACGCTGATAGCCCTGTTGCAGGATGGGTGGCCCGTGCTCGGCATGATCGACCAGCCAATTGCCAATGAGCGCTGGACAGGGGCTATGGGCGGCGAAACACTGTTCAACGGCAAACCGGCAAAGGCACGGCGATGCAAATCGCTGGAAGGCGCAACGGTGGCGACCACGAGCCCGCATTGTTTTTCCGAGGACGAAGCGGCCGCCTATCTGCGCGTTATCGCCACTGCTTACGGCAAAAATCCTTGGCCGCTCTATGGCGGCGACTGCTACAATTATGGCCTGCTCGCCTCCGGTCATGTCGATATTGTTATCGAGGCCGGGCTGAAGGTTCACGATTTCGCAGCGCTGGTTACGGTCGTCGAGGGCGCGGGCGGGCAGATGTGCGATTGGCAGGGAGAACCGTTGACCGCCGAAAGCGACGGCAGAGTTATCGCGCTGGGCGATTCAGCCCGGCTCGACGATGTGTTGGAAGCGCTGCACGCAGCCTAGCGGACCAGGCATTGGAGCACGCTGCCGACTCGCAATAGCCGGCGCTGGCCAAACGAAATTCGTCGTGCCAATAGTCGATCCCACATGCAGCCTGCGAGCGGCTTGCCATGAAAATCCATCTACCGTTTGGGGGGAAGCTTTGGTGAAAATACCATCTTTGGACGATCTGTTTCGGTATCGTTATCCGATCGCGATCGCAGCGATCATCATCAGCATTGTAACCTGGGCTGTCGAATTGCTCGGCTGGGTCTATGTCTGCCCCTATTGCCGCACACAGCGCACCGTTATCGGGCTGATCGGCCTTTCCCTGCTCTTCCCGAGGCCAGATCACTGGCTCAGTCGCTGGATCGTAACGGTTCTTGCGCTGTTCGGGATTGTCGTTGGTTCTACACAGCATTTTGCCGGGTGGAGAAAAATCATGTCCGGTGAGTTCTCCTGGGGCGAGCAATGGTATGTGAATCCCTGGATGCTTTCCGGCTTTGCGCTGTTCATCATCACCGGGCTGGCACTGTACAGCTGGGTCTGGAAGCGCCAGGATTAGGAACAGGCGCCTGCGGATTCCGCAGCGCAGTTCGATAATGCGCCTTGCGCGGTGCACCAAAAACAGCTAATGCGCGCGCCTTGCGAAGAGGCGGGCTGGCCGAAAGGGCTGCCAGGTCCGTCTGAAATCGCCTCGACAAAAGGAGACGAAAATGCCCAAACTGAAGACCAAGAGCGGTGTGAAGAAACGCTTCAAGATCACCGCAACCGGCAAGGTTATGCACGGAGTCGCTGGCAAGCGTCACCGCCTGATCAGCCACAACGCCAAATATATCCGCCAGAATCGCGGCACGGACGAACTGTCCGCAGCCGATGCCAAGGTCGTCAAGAAATGGGCGCCTTACGGACTGAGGAAATAGGTCATGGCTAGAGTAAAACGCGGAACGACGACCAAGGCACGTCACAAAAGAGTTCTCACCGAAGCCAAAGGCTATTGGGGCCGGCGGAAAAACACGATTCGTGTTGCCCGTCAGGCAGTCGAAAAGGCTGGCCAGTACGCCTATCGCGATCGCAAGGTCAGAAAGCGTAAATTCCGGGGCCTCTGGATTCAGCGGATCAACGCTGCGGTGCGCACGGAGGATTTGACCTATGCGCGCTTCATGCATGGCCTCAAACTGGCAGGCGTCGAGCTGGACCGCAAAGTCCTTGCCGATCTTGCCATGAACGAACCGGAGGCGTTTAGCGCCGTCGTTGCCCAGAGCAAAGACGCGCTCTCGAAAGCCTGAGGCAACGACAAGAATAGCCGGTAGCAACATCGGCGATTCCTATTAAAGAGGGCGCGGGGAGCGAAATGGCTCCACGCGCCCTTTTTGCATTCACGGCAACCGGAACGGACTGAGACATGGACCAGCAAAAGCCAGATTTGGAGCAGCTCAACACGGACCTGCAGGCCGCGATCGACGTCGCCGCCGGCCTTGATGCGCTCGACGCTGTCCGCGTCCATGCGCTCGGCAAGAATGGCGTCGTCACCGGCCTGCTGAAAACGCTGGGCAAAATGTCCCCTGAAGAACGCCAGGTGGAAGGACCAAAGATCAACGGCCTGCGCGCGGAAATTGCCGCCGCCATAGAGAGCCGGAAATCCGCATTGGAAGCAGACTTGCTCGCCGCACGACTGTCTTCCGAAACGCTCGACCTGTCGCTCCCGCCGAAAGAGATGCCGAAAGGCTCCATTCATCCGGTCAGCCAGGTGATGGACGAACTCGCCGAGATCTTCGCCGATCTGGGCTTTGCCGTCGCTACCGGGCCCGAGATTGAGGACGACTGGCACAATTTCACCGCGCTCAATATTCCGGAAACCCATCCGGCGCGCGCTATGCACGACACTTTCTATTTCGGCGAAGAGCAGCAGCGCGATGGACAGCCGATGATGCTGCGGACGCACACATCGCCCGTCCAGATTCGCACCATGACTTCTGAAAAACCCCCGATCCGGATCATCGCGCCAGGCCGCACTTATCGCTCGGACAGCGATGCAACACACACGCCTATGTTCCACCAGGTCGAAGGCCTGGTCATTGATCGCGACATCCATATGGGCCATCTGAAATGGACGCTTGAGACCTTCGTGAAGGCCTTTTTCGAACGCGACGATATCGTGCTCCGCTTCCGCCCCAGCTATTTTCCCTTCACCGAGCCTTCGGCCGAAGTCGATGTCGGCTATTCTCTGAAAGACGGAAAGCGGATCATCGGCGGCGATCCGACGAAAGAGGATGGCGGCTGGATGGAAATTCTCGGCTCGGGCATGGTCAATCGCCGCGTGATCGAAGCGTGCGATCTCGATCCGGATGAGTGGCAGGGCTTCGCCTTCGGCTGCGGCATCGACCGGCTCGCCATGCTCAAATATGGCATGGACGATCTGCGCGCCTTTTTCGACGGCGATCTGCGCTGGATCAGACATTATGGATTCTCGGTGCTCGACGTACCGACACTGAGCGCGGGAGTGGGCGCATGAAGTTCACACTGGGCTGGCTCAAAGAGCATCTCGATACCGAAGCCGATCTCGACACCATCCTCGAGACGCTGACCGCAATCGGGCTCGAGGTCGAGGGCGTGGAAAATCCGGGCGCGCAGATCGGCGACTTCCGGATCGCCCGGGTCGTATCGGCGGAAAAGCATCCGAATGCCGACAAGCTGCAGCTGCTCAAGGTCGATACCGGGTCCGGCGATCCGGTGCAGGTCGTGTGCGGCGCGCCCAATGCACGGGCCGGCATGGTCGGGGTTTTCGCGGCGCCCGGAATGTATGTGCCGGGCATCGACGTAACGCTTGGCCCGGCGAAGATCCGCGATGTCGAAAGCTTCGGCATGATGTGTTCCGAGCGCGAACTGGAGCTCTCCGACGCGCATGAAGGCGTGATCGATCTGGGCGACGAAGCGGCAGCGAATGTTGGCGAAAGTTACGCGATCTGGGCAGGGCTGGACGACCCGGTGATCGATATCGCTATCACCCCCAACCGGCAGGATTGCATGGGCGTATATGGTGTGGCGCGGGACCTGGCCGCGGCCGGCCTTGGTACGCTGAAACCCCTTCAAGTGTCTGATATTACAGCAAATACTCCCTGTTCCATCGAGATTCGCACAGACGATCCCGAGGGCTGCCCGGCCTTTTTCGGGCGCTCCGTTTCCGGTGTGGCGAACGGCCCTTCGCCCGCCTGGATGCAGAAGCGCCTGCGCGCCATCGGCCAGAAGCCGATCTCGGCTCTGGTCGACATCACCAACTATATCATGATCGATCATGGCCGCCCCCTCCACGTTTATGACCGCGCGAAACTGGGCAAGGCGATCTTTGCGCGCCGGGCCGAGGACGGGGAAACCGTCGTCGCGCTCAACGGCAAAGAGTATCGCCTCGATGACTCGATGACCGTGATCGCAGATGAAAACTCCGTTCACGATATTGGCGGCATCATGGGCGGCGAACATAGCGGTGTGCAGCCGGAAACCACGGATATCGTGATCGAATGCGCCTATTTCACGCCCGAGCGGATTGCCCTTACCGGCCAGAGGCTCGGCCTGATGTCTGACGCGCGCGCGCGCTTCGAACGCGGCGTCGATCCGGCGTTTCTCGACGACGGCCTCGCCATCGCAACGCAGCTTGTGCTCGATATCTGCGGCGGCGAAGCCTCGGCCAAAGTGGAAGCCGGCGCCCCGCCACTCGAAACAAAAGCCGTCGCGTACGACCCTGAGCTTTGTGCAACCTTAGGCGGCCTTTCCGTACCCTTCGACACACAACGCGCATCGCTGGAGGCCCTTGGCTTCACCGTCGAGGGCCCGAAAGAAAAGGGGGCGCCGTTCGCCGTTTCCGTGCCGAGCTGGCGGCGCGATATTGTTGGAGCGCCCGATCTGGTCGAGGAAGTGCTGCGGCTCGAAGGTTTCGACGCCATTCCCTCCACCGCCCTGCCCCGCAAGGAAGGCGTCGCCACGCCGACCGCCTCGCCCGAACAGAAGCGCGAACGCAAGGTCCGCCGGGCCGCCGCCGCGCGCGGGCTCAACGAGGCCGTGACCTGGAGCTTCATTCCCGAGGCCGAGGCCGCGCTCTCCGGCGAAGCGCCATGGGTGCTCGCCAATCCGATCAGCGAAGACATGAAGGTCATGCGGACCTCGATGATTCCAGGCCTCGCGGCTGCCGCCAAACGCAATGCGGATCGCGGCGCAGCCAGCATCCGGCTCTTCGAAATAGGCCGCCGCTATCTGGCAGAAGACGAACGCCCGACCTTGGGTCTCATCCTCGCCGGTGCGAAAGATGCGCGCCACTGGCAGGGCGGCGGTGCACCGTTTGACGCTTATGACGCCAAGGCCGAGATCCTCGCCCTGCTCGATGCGGCAGGCGCTCCAACCGCCAATCTGCAACTGTTTGGGGATACCAGCCCGCTTTATCATCCGGGCCGCTCGGGGCGTCTCTGCCTCGGCCCAAAGAACATGCTGGCCGAATTTGGCGAGCTGCATCCGGCTACCCTGAAGGCGCTCGATCTCGATGGCCCCGCCATGGCCGCCGAGCTGTATCTCGACGCCGTGCCGATGCCGCGGTCTTCCGGCCATATGCGCCCCGCCTTCACCCCGCCCGCGCTCCAGGCCGTAACCCGCGACTTCGCCTTCCTGCTGGATAGCGACACCCCCGCCGGCGATCTGCTCCGCACGGTCCGCAGCGCCGACAAGCAGGTGCTGGTCGATGCGCGGATCTTCGACGTCTTCACCGGCAAGGGTGTAGCCGAAGGCAAGAAATCGGTCGCCATCGAAGTGACGCTCCAGCCCGGCGAGAAAAGTTTTACCGAAGAGGAGCTAAAGGCGATTTCGGACAAGGTGGTAAAGGCGGCGGAGAAGGTTGGCGGTGAGCTCAGGGGTTAGATGTAATATTGAGATTCCCTAAGTGGCTGAACTGTGGATATTGTTTGAACGTTGATCCATTAGGTGGTTTAAGTTCTTGGACATGAACTTTGTGCCTCCAACCAGTCGTTATCGTCTCTATTTCGATGAGACCGGCAACGGTGATTTAGATGCGGCGGAGAAGCACCCAAACGAACGCTATCTGAGCATCACGGGTGTCGTCGTGAAACAAGACACCCATGACGGCTATCTGACCCGCCGGATGAACAGGCTCAAAGAGGATATTTTCGGAGCGCAAGAAGTAGTCTTGCATCGAAGAGATATTATGAGGAGCGAAGGCGATTTCGTGGCTCTCCGAAACGTGGAGCGGCGACAGGAGTTCGACTGGCGAATGTCTTCGATCATAGCTGAGTGTCTGATCGCTGCCTTCACGATTTCAATCGATAAACTTGAACATAAACAGCGATATAAAGTCTGGCGCTACAGCCCCTATCATTATCTGCTTGAATGCCTGTTGGAACGATTTGTATTGTGGTTGCGGAGAAATAACTTCCAAGGCGACATGCTAGGCGAAGCGCGCAATCCCAGACACGACAAGCAGTTGCGTCGGGCATTTACCTACTTTTACAAACATAAAACCGGGATGGTAGATTCCCAAATGATACAAGCTCGCCTGACTTCAAAAGATCTACGATTGCTGCCAAAAGAGAAAAACATAGCGGGACTTCAGATTGCAGATCTCCTGGCGCATCCCTGTCATCGCTCGCTCAAGTTTGAGCAGCTTGGAGAGGCAATCGGACCGGATCATGGAACCTATCTCGTAGGTCTACTTCGCCGCTACTGGTATGATCGGAATCCAAACAGCGGCGTGATTTCCGGCTACGGGACAAAATGGTTGCCCTGAAAAGTGTGCGGGGGCCTATAAGCCCCCGCGCGATCGCAAATTACGATCTCCCTTCGACCGAAGCCGAATTACCATCTATATAGTCAAATTGGCTATCTGGATCAAGATCCTCTGTTATGAATCATGGGGTTGCGCCTTAAGTCATTGATAGAATCCGGTTTTTTGGCATTTCGAAGACTCTCACAGAATCAAGAGCGGTCGAAAAGCCTTTCTTGAACGATCAAATCACCGCCCCAACAAGAACACCGCCTGTTCGGCCAGCAAATTCGCCGCCCCCGCACCGCGTTGCCGATTCCCGCTCAGGAACCAGGCTTGCTCCACGGCGATCCCCTGCTCGCGCAGCAATGCGCGGAAATCGTCGATGGTGACATGGTGGATATTCTCGGTCGCATACCAGCTTAGCGGCAAGGCGCCGGTGACCGGCATCCGCCCGCCGAAGAGCAGGCTCGCGCGCACCCGCCAATAGGCGAAATTGGGGAAGGAGACGAAGGCGCGCGGGGCGATGCGCAGCAGCTCGCCCAGGATCGCGTCGGGCGCGCGCGTGGTTTGGAGCGTCTGGCTGAGGATCGCATAGTCGAAAGCGCTGTCGGGATAGTCGGCGAGATCGGTATCGGCATCGCCCTGCACCACCGACAGCCCCTTCGCCATGGCGGTGGCGACATCGGCGGCGTCAAGCTCCAGCCCCCGGGCGTCCGCGCTTTTGGTTTCCCGCAATGCCGCCATGAGGCCGCCATCGCCGCAGCCAATATCCAGCACGCTGGCGCGGTCCGGCACATGGCTGGCGATAATCGCGAGATCGGGGCGCAGCGGCCTCATGCCGAAAAGGCCTCCGGATTGTCGAACAGCATCAGCCGCTCGGGATGTTTGCCGACAAACCAGCCAAACTGTTCGTAAAGGCTGTGCGCGTCGCGGGTGAAAAGCACCCAGCGACGCAAATCCCGCAGCCGTGCGTCGCCGTGCAGATGGGCGAGCATGGCTTTGGAAAGCCCCCGCCCGCGATGCTCTTCCAGTACATAGACATCGGCGAGATAGGCAAAGGTCGCCCAGTCGGTAATCACCCGGGCCATGGCGACCTGTTCGCTGCCATGAAAGATCGCGATGCAATGGCTGTTGGCAAGCGCAGTGGCGACAGTTTCGGCGGAAATGCCGGGCGACCAATAGGCGCGCGTCAGATAGGCATGGGCCGCCACCGCATCGATCCGCGCCTGATCTTCGGTCAACTCATATCCGGCCGGGAGAGTCACGCCCCCTCTCCCGCTTTCAGAAACCCGTCCACCGCCGTATTCAGGCCCGGCGTATCGAGCAGGAAGGCGTCATGGCCGAAGGGGCTGGGCAGTTCGACAAAGCTGACCTCCGCACCGCCGGCATTGAGCGCGCGGACGATCGTTTTCGCCTCGCTGGTCGGATAGAGCCAGTCGCTGTCGAAACTGATCACGCAAAAGCGCGTCGACGAGCCGGCAAAGGCATTGGCGAGCAGGCCGCCATGTTCCTCTGCCAGATCGAAATAGTCCATCGCGCGGGTGATATAGAGATAGGAGTTGGCGTCGAAGCGATCGACAAAGCTGATCCCCTGATGCCGCAAATAGCTTTCGATCTGGAAATCGGCATCGAAGCCGAAACTTTTCGAATCCCGCGCCTGAAGCCGCCGGCCGAATTTCTCGGTCAGGCCTTCTTCGGACAGATAGGTGATATGCGCGGCCATGCGGGCGACGGACAGTCCCTTGGTCGGCGGCTCGCCATCGGCATAATAATCGCCGCCGCGCCAGTTGGGGTCGGCCATGATCGCCTGCCGCCCGACTTCGTGAAAGGCGATATTCTGGGCCGAATGCCGGGCCGCCGTGGCGATGGCGACGGCGGAACGCACACGCTGCGGATAGCAGGCCGCCCATTGCAGCACCTGCATCCCGCCCATCGAGCCGCCGATCACCGCCTGCAGCGTCTCGATCCCCAGATGGTCGAGCAGCATCGCCTGGGCGCGCACCATGTCGCGCAGCGTGATGACGGGAAAGCGCATCGCATGGGGCCGCCCGTCCTCAGCCAGGCTGGCCGGGCCGGCGCTGCCCATGCAGCTGCCCAGCACATTGATGCAGATGATGAAATGGCGCGCGGGATCGATCGGCTTGCCCTCGCCGACCATGCGCGCCCACCAGCCGGGCTTGCCGGTTACCGGGTGCTGCGAGGCGACATGCTGGTCCCCGGTCAGCGCATGGCAGATCAGGATCGCGTTGGAGCGGCTCTCGTTGAGCGCGCCATAGGTTTCATAGGCGAAGTCCACGGGCGCAAGCGATGCCCCGCCATCGAGCGCCAGAGGCCCGGCCAGGGTGAGCGCGCGCGCGGCGCCAAAGGGGGAATTGTCCTCCGCCATAGAGAAGCGGCGCTAGGGCGCGGGGGGCCGGCTTGTCAAACCTTTGTCGGAAACTTCCCTGCGGAAGCTCGCCGCTCAACCCACAGGTTGAGCCCGACAAACAGATCTCACTTTGAACCGCGCCCGAATCCCTCTATCGACGCCGCATGACCGGCCCAACCCCCAAGCCCTGGATCGCGGCGATGACGCCCTACACGCCCGGCCGCTCCACGGGCGGTTCAAACGCCCCGGCGATCAAGCTGTCGTCGAACGAAAACCCGCTGGGGACGAGCGCGCGCGCGGCAGAGGCGCTGGCGGAGGCGCGCGGCAGCCTTGCGCGCTATCCCGATCCCGGATCGACGGCGCTGCGCGGCGCGATTGGCGCGCTGCACGGGATAGCGGCGGAGCGGATCATCTGCGGTACGGGATCGGACGAGATACTGCACCTGGCCGCCGGGGCCTATGCCGGGCAGGGCGACGAGATCCTCTATGTGCGATACGGCTTCAGCGTCTATCCGCTGGCGGCGCAAAGGGTGGGGGCGACACCGGTCGAGGCGGACGACCGCGACTATGCGACCGATATCGACGCGCTGATCGCCGCGATCACGCCCCGGACGCGGGTGATCTTCCTCGCCAATCCGAATAACCCCACGGGCACCTATACCGGCATGGCCGAGGTCGCCCGCCTGCATGACGCCATGCCCGCCGATTGCCTGCTCGTGATCGACCAGGCCTATGCCGAATATCTCGATCCGGAGCGCGCCGCAGCCCCGCTGGCGCTTGCGCGCGATGCTGACAATATAGTGGTTACGCGCACCTTTTCAAAGATTTACGGGCTGGCGGCCGAGCGGATCGGCTGGGGCTATGGCCCGCCCGCCGTCATCGAAGCGCTGAACCGGATCCGCGCGCCGTTCAACGTCACGACCGCCGGGCAAAAGGCCGCCATGGCTGCACTCGGCGACCAGGATTTCGTCGCGACGAGCCGCGCGCACAATGCAAAGTGGCGCGCATGGCTGGCCGGGCGGATCGCGGCGATGGGCAATGCCGGGCTGAGCGCCGTGCCGTCCGAAGCGAATTTCCTGCTGGTCCTGTTCGACGGCGCGCTGAGTGCAGAGGCCGCCTATGAGGGGCTGATGGCGCGCGGCTATATCACCCGCTGGCTGCCCGGGCAGGGCCTGGCCCATGGCCTGCGCATCACGATCGGCACCGAAGAGGAAACGCGCGGCGTGGCCGAAGTGCTCGAAGCGCTGGTCGGAGAGTGTCAGGCGCCGGGCGCGCGCTGACACTTTACTCTCTCCCGCTCTCCAGACTGTTGATCTCGGCATGCACCCGGGCTTCGATCTCCGCGCGCGGCAGGCCGGTCGGGATCGGATCGAAGAAACGATAGGTCACGACGCCGGGATATTTGATCCAGCCCTTGCGCGGCCAGACATGCCCGCTTTCGATGGCAATCGGCACGACCGGCAGGCCGAACATCTTGTAGAGCCCCGCAAAACCGGCCTGGAGCGGCGGCGTTTCGCCGGGCAGGACCCGCGTGCCCTCCGGAAAGATCACGACCGAACGGCCATCGGCAAGCACAGCGCGCGTGCGTTTCAGCATGGCGCGCATCGCCGCTGCGCCGCCGGCGCGGTCGACGGCGATGCCGCCATAGCGTGTCGCCAGCCAGCCCCAGCCCGGAATCGCGGTAAGCTCCTTTTTCAGCACCGGCGCCGGGGTATCGAGCAGGTTGAGGAAATCGAGCGTCTCGAACATCGCCTGATGCTTGGCGGCGAACAGATATTGCCCCTCGGGAATCGCGCCCTCGATCCGCACCCGGATGCCGAGGATCCAGCGCGCGCACCAACGGTGGAAACGCACCCAGCCGAAAATCACATTGTGCATCGGCCCATCGCCCAGCGCCGCGCCGATCAGGGCCGCCATCACCCAGGGAATGGTCAGCCCGTAGAAAAGGAGGATGAAAAGGAGCGTCCTTATTGCCGCCATGACGCCCTATAGCCCGACTATCGCACTGACGCGGCGCAGCAGATATTTGTTATATTCCAGAAACAGTTGCATGAAACTGGGGTCGCTCGGCACAGCATCGGCCAGCAGCGAAACGCCATCGTCCAGCTCGCGGACAAGCTCGAAACGGGCGCGAGGCATGTGCCAGTCGGTCGTGACCAGACGGACGCTGGTGAACCGGTTCTCGCGAACCCAGCGCGCCGCTTCCTGGCCATTGCTGCGTGTATCGACCGCTTCCTGACCGAGATCGATGCAGCAATCGAACAGCCGCTCGGGCGCGCCGGTTTGCTCGGCCAGTTCGACGGGCCGCACCGTCCGGTTGACGCCCGAGACCAGCATGCGCCCGGCCTGCCCGGCCTCGAGCAGCGCGATGCCCCGATCGATCCGGTTCTCGCCGCCGGTCAGCACGATGATCCCATCCGTTTCCTGCGGAGCCGCCGGACCGGGCAGACCAACGACGAACACCGCAAAGCCGAGCGCCCACACCAGCACGATCAGGGAAAGGATACGCCGCACCATCGCCCTACCCTACAGCATTTTCTTGAGAACGCCGATGACGGTGAACCGTGCGACCAGTGTCGACACTACCGCTCCGATGATCGGCAAAAGAATGAGGAGCAGCCAGGCAAGGGGCGGCAGGGTTGCGGAACCGAGCAGCTCCGACCCCACCGCGCCGATCCGTTGCCCGAGCAGCAGCAGCACGATCACCGCGGTCAGGAAGCCGATCGTACCGCCCAGCAGGGCATCGAGCGCAATTCGCCGCTGGAACAGGCGCGCAATCTGGATATCCGTCGCGCCCATCAGGTGCAGCACTTCGATCGTGCCGCGATGCGTGTTGAGCGCCGCGCGAACGGCGAGGATCACCGATGCAGCAAGAGCGCTGGCGGTCAACAGTACCAGCGCAAGGGCGAGCCAGGTCAGCGACCCGATCAGTCCGGCCAGCGGCGCAAGGAACTGGGCATGATCGTCGACCCGCGCGGCGGGCGCGGCGGCAATGATCGCCTCCTCCACCGTTTCGAGCCGGTCATGCGCTTCCTCGGTAAGGTCCGCGTCGATCATCGTGGGGACGGGAATCCCCTCCTCTTCGCCGGCGCCGCCGATCCAGGGCTCAATCAGCGCTTCGATCTCGGCATCGGGCACCCGGTTCACCGCCGTCACGCCTTCCATGGCCGAAAGTGCCGCCATGGCTGCGCGCGTCTGCTGCTCGCGCAGGTCGGGATTGGCCTCGACGATCTGGATGGTTATCCGCTGGGCGATACTGCCCGTCACATTGCGCGCCGCGTGGTTGAGAGCCAGCCCGCCGGCCGCCGCAAGCACGGTCAGGAACATCATGATCGCGATTACCCATGGCATCGGCCCCGACAGCCGGCCTTCGGTGAGCAGCCTGCGTTCGGCCGGGCTGGCGGCGAAGGGCAGGGTCATGCGCTGGGCTTCCGGGGCTTGCCCATATGCGGTTCGCGCGGCGGGTTTTTCAGTGCGCCGGTGGGATCGGACAGCCGCCCCCCTTCGAGCCGCATCAACTGCGCCGCAGACACCCGGCTCAGCAGATGGATATCGTGGGTCGCGACGACCAGCGTCGTGCCGAGCTTGTTGAGCGCATCGAACAGATGCAGCAGCCGGGCGGCCATTTCCGGGTCGACATTGCCGGTCGGCTCGTCCGCGATCAGGATCTCGGGTCGGCCGATCACCGCGCGGGCGATGGCGACGCGCTGCTGCTCCCCGCCGGAAAGCGTCGCCGGACGCGCGCTTGCGCGGTCGGACAGGCCAACCCAGGCGAGCATCTCATTGACCGGCGTCGCAAGCTCGTCTTCCTCCACACCCGCCACCCGAAGCGGCAGTGCGATATTGTCGAACGCGGAGAGATGCGGGACGAGGCGAAAATCCTGGAAGACGACGCCGATCCGCCGGCGAAAGCCCGGCAGACGATCGCGCGGCAGGGTAACCACATCCTCGTCGAAAAGCCGGATCAGCCCGCGGCTCGGGCGCTGCGCCAGATAGAGAAGTTTGAGCAGGGAGGTCTTTCCGGCGCCCGAAGGACCGGTGAGAAAATAGAAACCGCCGCCATCCAGTGAGAAGCTGACGTCAGACAGCGTCTCTGCGCCCGTACCGTAGCGCAGCCCGACATTTTCGAACTGGACAATTGTCGTGGCCATCCTTGCTGCCATGGCACAAGCCGCCATCCGGCGTAAAGCACACAACGCACAGCGGAACCAACTTGCCAGCAAGCCCCCTGCCCGCGTAGATCACAAGCCTGTTTGCAATCAGTTGGCGTTCCTTTCGCATGATCCTCGTTTGTCCTTCCTGTTCAACACGGTATCTGGTGCCCGATACAGCCATCGGCGTAGAAGGACGGCAGGTGCGCTGCGCCAATTGCAAGAATAGCTGGTTCGCCGAAGGCCCGGACACCGTCGCCGCCGCCGCCGCGCCTTCTCCTCCGCCGCAGCCCGTGCAACAGGAATTTGCGGAAACAGCTCCCCGGGAGCGCCGCACGGAAGAACCCCGGATCGAGAAGCCGGCGCCGCGCACGCCCTCCGTCGAGGGCAACGATCCCTTTGCCCACGAGCCGCCCTTCAAGCCCCGGCGCAACCCGGCAAAGATGTGGACCGCAATTGCCGTCGGGCTGTTTATTCTTCTCGCAGCCGGCATCGGGGCCGTCGCCTGGTTCGGTCCGCCGGGCTTCCTGTCGGGCTTTGGCGGCAGAGCCGCCGACAGCGCGCTCGACGTGCAGCTCGTGCGCAGCCCGGAGCGGCGCACCCTGGCAAGCGGCCATGAACTGCTCTCGATTTCCGGCCGGATCGTCAACATGACCGACGAAGAACAGCGGGTGCCCGATATCCGCGCCGAACTGCGCAATGCACAGGGCGCTGTTGTCTATGACTGGACGATCCAGGCGCCGCAGACTTCCCTGCCGCCGCGCGAAATGGTGGAGTTCAACTCCGCCGAGATCGACATTCCCCGCAATGCCGAGGAACTGAATCTCAAATTCGTGCCCCTCGAAGGAGGGTAGTTATCCATATCGGGATACTCACAGGAGGAGGCGACGTTCCGGGCCTCAACGCCTGTATCCGCGCGATCACGCTCGGCGCGCTGGAAGAAGGCTGGCAGGTTACCGGCTTCCGGCGCGGCTGGGAGGGGTTTTTGCGGATCGACCCCGACGACCCGGAGACCGTTGCCGCCCAAAGCTGGACGCTGGACCGTGCCCGGGTGCGCGGCATCGATCGCAGCGGCGGCACGATCCTCCATACCTCGCGCACCGATCCGCGCACCCAGGCCGAAGGCGACCGGACGGACCATGTGCTCCAAGTGCTCGACCGGCTCGGCATCGACGCGATGATCACCCTGGGCGGCGACGGAACGCTGCGCTTTTCCGCGCATCTCTCCGAACGGGGTTTCAAGGTCATCTCCATCCCCAAGACGATGGACAATGACGTGCACGGCACCGATTACTGTATCGGTTTTTCGACCGCGATCACCCGCTCGGTGGCGGCAATCAACGCGCTGCGCACGACCACGGCCAGCCATGAACGGATCGGCGTGATCGAACTGTTCGGCCGCCGTTCGGGCGAAACCGCGCTGCTTTCCGGCTTTCTTGCCCAGGTCGCCCGCACCGTAATCGCCGAAGTGCCGGCGGATCCCGATATACTGATCCCGCTGCTTGTCGAGGACCGCGACCATAGCGGCGAGCATTACGCGATGTGCGTGGTTTCCGAAGGGGCCAGCATCCTCGGCTCGGAAGCGAATGGCGAAATGGGCAAATCGGCGACCCAGCGGGCCGAAGGCGGGGTCGGGCAACAGCTCGCCCGGATTGTCGAGGCCCGGACCGGCATCGGCACCGTGGTCCAGGAACTGGCCTATCTGATGCGCGCCGGGGAGCCCGACGCGATGGACCGGATGGCGGGTTTCGCCTTTGGCGGGCTGGCCGTCCAGCTGCTGCGCGACGGCAAGGCGGGCCGGATGGTGGCACTGACCGACGGCAATTATTGCCATGTCCCGATCGGGACGCTGCTCGAGCAGCAGAAATCGGTCGATATCGCCAATCTCTACGACAGCAAGGCCTATCGCGCGAAACTCATGCGCATCGAAGGCATGCCGATGTTCCTCTGTTAGGCAGCGCCTATTACTGGAATTCGACGAGCTGCTCCGCGCCCTCCGCGTCGGGGCTTGCCGTCCCATCCGTATCACGGCGGCGGACGATCCTGAGCAGCACCCCCTCCGGCCGGGCATCCGGGCGCGTGAAATCTATCTCTTCGGCGGCGAGGATGTGCGCGGTGGCGCGTGCATGGACCGTTGTGCCTGATTCGGGCAGGGCGGCGAGCAGCAGGAGAGCGGTTGTGATGGCCATGGGGCGATGGCTAAGCGGCAAAATTCGGGGCGAAAAGGTGAAGAAAGGGTTAATGGTCCCCAAAAAGAGCCTTAATGCAGCGATTTGGGCGAATGTTGCCACCGGGAGGTGCAATCGATGATGATCGGCCATTGCACCGGCCCGCACCCTTTGCTAGAGGCTCGCGCCTGCCAGAAGCCGGAAGCTATGCCGGCCTTGTGAAAATGTGCGGTCGTGGCGGAACTGGTAGACGCGCATCGTTGAGGTCGATGTGGGCTAACGCCCGTGGAAGTTCGAGTCTTCTCGACCGCACCATTTTCCAACATTTCAATGATTTAGGATGAAGAGAAGTCGCGCAGCGCGACTTTTTTGTCTGTCAGACCTTTGGCTTCGCCTCAGGCGCCGCACCAGCCCTCACCCCCACCCGACCTCTCACAGGGTATACTGATTGGGAGGTCGGGTGGGGGTGAGGGCTGGTGCGGCGATTTCCTGCAAAGGAAATTCTGACAAGAAAGCCTACAATCCGCTACTCGCTTGAGGCGACGGGACCGCCGACGGCGACTGTGCCGAGCCGGACGCTGTCGGTTTCGTCCGAAACGAAAGCCCGGCGGCCAAGGGCGGCGTTTACGCCGATGGCCTGGGCCGAAAGTTCGGCAATGCGGACGCTGTATTCGCCGTAGGGCACGCCTTCGAAGACGAAAAAGCCGTCAAAATCGGTGCGCATCGTCTTAACGACCCGGCCTTCGATATCGACAAGCTCCAGATCCACGCCTTCCAGCGCGCCGCCGCCCGCCCGCACCAGCACACCGTCGACTTCGCCGGCGCTGACCAGCGGCAGTTCGACAACCGCGGCAATTCCGGGACGCGGCGTGACGACGACGCCCGGCCCGCGGGGCTGGACGAACGGATCTGCGAGCGAGGATGTGTCGATGCCGACGAGAATCGGCCGGTATGGGGTCATTCCGGTGACAACCGCCACGCCGTTTTCGTCGGTCGGCTCGTTGGAGGGCGCGCGGCCGGTCGTGATCTGCACGCCTTCCTCATAGGGTTCGCCGGGCTGGCGCACGCCGTCATTGTTGAGATCGCGGAACACGCGGGCCACCGTCTGCCCGCTGCTTGCGAGCTTGTCGGCCGTGACCTGCACGCCGCCGCGCGGATTCGGGCCGATGCTGAAGGCGAGATTGAGCCCGGCCGCGACCGAACCATCGGTCGCCGCTTCGGCAGATGCGGTCAAAGCAAAACGGTTGAAGCGCCGGACATAACCGATGCTCGCCCTCGCGCGGTTCAGCGTCGCCTGATAACCGAGTTCCGCGCGCCAGGCGCTGTTTTCGCCAGCCGCCCAGTCGGCGGTGAGCGCCGCGCTTTCGAACCGGCTGCCCGGCGAAAGCCGCCAGCGAGCCTCCCCTCTCAGGCGAACCCGCCCGATCCGGCCATTGGCAAGGATCGCGGCATTGGTCTGGGCGGGCGGGCCGACTGTATCGCTCGTCGTCTGGCGGCGATATCCGATCTCGCCGGTCAGCGCGAAACGGCGCATATTGGCGGATATCCGGGCCGCAACGTCAAGCTGGTCTGCCCCGTTTGCGCGTGTCTGATAGGTCGCCTGCACCCGGACCGGCATAACGACGCGGCCGATGTTGAGGCTGTGATCCAGGGCAAGGCTGTGACGCCCGGTCGTGTCCGTGCCATAGCGTTCGGTGCGGAAATCGCGCGCAATGACCGATTCCGCGCTGATATAGGCCCGGCCGAACCGGCCCAGAAGCTGGGCGCGGGCAGCATATCCGCCATTGTCCGCCCATGCGGCGGTTATTTCGACCAGCGCGGGCCCGATCGCGCGGCGTACCGAGCCCTCGACGACCGTGACGCGCTCGTCGGCGATCACCAGATTGTTGAGCTGGAACGCCAGCGAGGTGCGCGCATTGATCCCGCGTTCGAGGCCGAAACCCGCCCGCCAGTTGGATCCGCGCGCAAAATCGCGATTGTCGATCGAAATCAGGTCGCGATTGTCCTGGCTCGCGCCGGCCCAATACCATGTCTGGCGCGGCGGAATGCTCGCCGCGCCGACATTGATCACCTCGGTTTCGCGGCGCGTCTGCCCCTGGGGGCCGTACAGCACGACCTCGAACCGGTTGATGCCGTAGCGCAGCTCGACATCGACAAATTCGTACCGGCCGTCGCCGCGATCCATGGAAAAGGAGAGCAACTGGCCGTTGCGATAGAGTTCGGCCTCCCAGCCATCGGGCAATTCGCCGCGAAAAGTGCGGCGATCGAAGCTGTCCGGCTGGTCCAGCGGCCGGTTGGTGACGATCAGGCCGCGCCCGGATGTCGGTTGCACCGCAATAGGAGAAGACTGGCCGGCAACATCGCCGATCGCGAAATGGGTCGCCTGCAAGGGCCCGAGCAAATTGCCCGTGTTCGAGCTGCGAAAAGCCCGCACACGCAGCGATTGCGGAACCCCGCGATTGTCCGAAGCCAGCCGCGCATCGACTGAAGCCGTCAGCAGCTCGCCGGAGGCGTAGATCTCGTACCGCCGCTCGATACCGCTGGTCCGACGCTGGCGATCGCGCAATCCGCCGAGCGAAACGACCACATCCACCGAGGGCGTCCGCCACATGCGGTAGGGCGTATTGGCCTGAGGCAGGGAAGACAGGTCGAAATCGAGGCGCGGACGCAGCCCGGCCGCGCGGCCGCGGCGCTCCATTGCACGCTGCACGGGCAGGGGCTGTTCCGAACTGAGCAGAAGCACGGCGTTGCGCAGGTCCGCTTCCATTGTGACGCCAAACCAGGCGGCCAGCGCCTGGGTGGCGACACACCAGCCTTCGGGTGTATCGAAAACGATCCCGTCCGGAAGATTATCGGACGATTCCCCGAATCTGACCCGATTCCGGTTGCGATCGATAACAATTTGATTTTCTTCGGTAAAAGCCCAGCCTTCGGCGCGATTACCCGCGTCGTCGATGGCGATTGGTACATCGAGCGCCGCTATTGTGTCGGCAAGATCGATGCAGACGCTGCCGGGTGTCTGATAGCCGCGCACGCCGTCGCCCAGCCGATATTCGCCAAGCCTGACATCGAACAACAGAGAATCGTCGGGGTGCGGCTCCCAGGCCTCCTGTGCAGAAGCGCCCGCCGCACCAAAAAGCGCGGCGAGCCCTGCCAGGATGAGTTTTGCCTGATGTGCCCAGCGGCGCATGGTGCCCCGCTCCCTCCGGGTGCCGCTCTACCGCAGCACGCCTTCGGTTTCGGCGATCAGTCCGCCGCCCGCACTATCGGGTTCGCGGTACTGGATCCGTATGGGTCCCGCGAGATTGCCCTGAAATTCCTCGGAAACCGGCAAGATTACCGAGCGGCTGCCAATTTCTGAGTAAACCGCGATTCCCCGGGCGCGGGCCAGCGGAACATCCACACCGGGCCGGCTGACGATGATTTCGCCATAGACTGAACGATCACCCTGGCGGCTGAGGTCGAAACCGATGCCCTGAACGCCATTTTCCTCGACAATCCGGGGGTTTGCGATGGCTGCGGTCGCCGTCAGATTGCCGTGACGGATAATAATCGGGATCGTAACGCCATAAACCGGGACCAGACGGATCTGGAACCCTTCGCCCTGACTTTCGGCTTCGCTGGTTACGGGTCTTGGTCGCGGAATTGCGCGGAAAAGCATATGAACCCGGTATTCGCCATCGGCCAGGCCCTGCGGCGCACGGACACCGATACGGATCGCCTGAGGCTGGTTGGGCGGAAGCACGACGCGGCGCGGCGCATAGCGGATCATGCCGAGCGCCGCCTCTTCACTGTCATTCGGCAACTCAACCTCTTCAAGCCCGCCATCCGGCGTCATGCGCCGCAGTTCGAGCGAAATCCGGTAGGTCGCTTCCTCGGTGCCGATATTGTTGAGGATCACCTCGGTACCACGCGAGCCGTTGAGCACCACACGAGTCGGCGCGACGAGCAGGTCATTTGCGAGAACAGGCGCCGCCGCGGCAATGGCGGCCGCAGCAAGAGCCATAGCTGCAAAGCCGGACCGGATGGTTTTGGGCAGATATTCTAGGATCATGCGAAGGTCTCCGTCTGAACAAACGGGGAGCAACGCCACACATGACGCAGCAACGCATAACCCCCCGGAAATACGCACAGAACCTTGCAGAAATTGGTTATTTTTCCGTCAAGAATTGGGGGTTGGTGCAAAGAAAAGCCCGGCGGGGCTTGCGCTCCGCCGGGCCAAGTTCAGATATCGTGCCAGCTTCAGGCCGGCATCGGCATGTTATTGATAATCAACGCTTACCGAGAAGGTACCGCTGTAAACGCCAGCGGGCTGATTGGCCGCAACCGAGAGGCTGCCGCCCACATAAAGCGGAACGGCCGAACCGGTCATCGCCAGAACAGTGGACGAACCACCAAGCGTGATCGGCATGTTGTTGGTGCCGTCGCTAAGCTGCGTCAGGCCGCCAAGGCCGGTAACGTCGACATTGAGGCCATTGGCACCCGTGACGTTGAAGGAGGCGGACGAAACGCTGGCAGCGCCAGCACATGTCAGGTTGGCGGCGCAGTTGCGCGTGCCGGCTGCGTTTGCGGCAATCGAAACAACACCAGAAGCTGCGGTATCCGGCACGATCGTGCCGAAGTTAAGATCGCTGACCTGAGCAATCTGAACCTGCTGCAGAATTTCAGCCGTCGCATCGGCGGTTGCCGTTGCAGCATGCGCGCCGGTGGCACCCAGGCCGAGAGCAATCATTGCCGAACCAGCGGCGAATACAGTTTTGAGATTTTTCATTGATAGTCCCTTTTCCACTTTCCGAATGTAAAATTGAACGGAACGTGTCCCCCGCACCATTCAGCGCCTCTTGTGACCGGTTATGTTTCAGATATGCCGAACAACTATGGTTAAAGTGGGCTTAAGACTTTGATCTCACCGATCATTCATATTCGGCGCTAACCCGCATTCTTCCGCGGAAATTTCCAACATCCTCGCCATCGACGATGATTCGCCCGCCAAAGGAAAAGCGCAGCTGGCCGTCGCTGCCGATCCGCGGCTGGACCGGAAGATCGCTGCGTACATCGCGCAGTTCGACGCGCCGTCCGCCCGGTGCCCGCAAGATAACTTCATCCGGCAGGTCGACCCGTACCGCGCGGCCCGGTTCGCCACGGATGACGACGGTTCCACGCATGGCAAGGCCGCCAAGGTCGAGCAATCGGGTGAGCCGGCGCTGGCCGGTCTGCGGATCGATCTCTGCCTGGCCGCCCTGATAGTCGAGCAGCGCCATGCGATCGAAATCGATGCCGGTATCGATATCGATGTGGAGCGGACGCGACGGTCTCGCCTGCGGCATTATCGGCCCTGTATCCTCGCAAAGGCGGCACGCGCCCTGCGCCAGCACCGCCGTCGGCGACGCGATTGGCATTGCTGCAAGGAGCAAAACCGGGAAAAAGATAGGATGACGCCACATGACGCCCTTTTTCGGCGCTAACCAATCAATATATCGTTAACGATAAAAGCCTGCCATGAAGGGTTCACATGTTCGCTGCGACCTTTACGAAAGCCCCCTGACCGTGCCGATACCCACGCCTCATATCAATGGCATCGGCGCAGCGACGCCCGACCATGACATTCACCATGCCTTTATCGGCTGGGCGGCGGCACAATTGTCCGATCCGCGTGAACAGGCGATCTTCGCCCGCATGGCCGAACGGGCCGGGATCGAGCATCGCTGGTCCGTCTTGCCCAGAGGCGCGGACGGGGGCTCCCCGATCTGTGCGGGCGGCTTCTACGCACAGGGCATGCCGCCGACCTCAGAGCGCATGAAGCTCTACGCCGAAACGGCTCCGGAACTGGCGGTTGAAGCGGTTTCCAATCTGCCCGAGATACCCGATCCGGCCAGCATCACCCATCTTGTCGTTGCCAGCTGCACGGGTTTTACCGCGCCGGGCCTCGATCAGCTGGTCGCGCGGAGACTGGGCCTGAAGGGTTCGGTTGAACGCACATTGGTCGGCTTTATGGGCTGTTATGGTGCGGTGACCGCGCTCAGGAATGCCTATCATATCGTGCGTTCCGAACCGGAGGCGCGGGTACTTGTCATCACGACCGAACTGTCGACCCTGCATCTGCAGCCCGATGCGGCGCTCGAACCGCTGCTCGCGATGCTGCTGTTCGGCGATGGCGCGGCGGCGGCGATTGTCAGCGCCGAACCCAACGGACTGGCAATGGGCCGCCAGTTTGCCGCGACCCTTCCGGAATCGCACGATCTGATCCAATGGCATGTCGGCGATACGGGATTTGCCATGCATCTGTCGGGCGAAGTGCCGGGGCGGATTGGCGATGCGCTGGCCAGCGCCGAGTTCCGGTCCGCCATCTGCAACGGCGAAGGCCCCGATGCGGTCGACAGCTGGGCTGTGCATGGCGGCGGGCGATCGATCCTCGATGCGGTCGAAAAGGGATTGGACCTCGGCCCGGATGCGCTCGCCATTTCCCGCGATATCCTGCGCGAAAAAGGCAATATGTCCTCGGCAACGCTGATGTTCGCGCTTGAACGCATCATGCGCGAGCCGCCCGCCGGTCAGGGCCTGGCGATTGCCTTCGGGCCGGGGCTGGCGGCCGAGGGCTTCGAGTATCGGAGCGCCTGATGGCCGGCCTCTCCCAGCGCGCAATCGCCGAAGAGCAGATGGACGCGCCGGGCCTGGCGCCGGACATCTATGCCGCCGTCCTTACCGATCTTGAGCGGGCGAACCGCTGGACCTTCGCGGCCCGGCCAACGCTCAGCTTTCTGGCCCGTGCAACACAAGGGATGGACAGTTTCAGCCTACTCGATGTCGGCTATGGCGAGGGCGGCATGCTGCGCGCAATTGCGGGATGGGCGAAGGCGCGCGGCATAGAGGCAAGGCTGACAGGCATCGACCTCAATTCAAAAAGCCGGGCGGCTGCCGAAGCGCAAACACCCGATGGCATGACAATCGACTATCGGACGGGCGACTATGCCGATTGCGAGCCAACCGACTTCATCGTCTCCAATCTGGTCGCCCATCATATGACGCACGACCAGCTCATCGCCTTTCTGCGCCACATGGAAGCGCAGGCGATGCGCGGCTGGATGGTCAACGATCTCCACCGGCACCGCTTTGCGTATTTCGGCTATCCGCTGCTCGCGCGGATCATGGGCTGGCATCCGATTGTCCGGGCGGACGGGCGGTTATCGATAGCGCGCAGCTATCGCCCCGCGGAATGGCAAGCCCTGCTGGGCGAGGCGGGCATCGCACCGGGTGCCTCGCATATCGTCCGCTATTTCCCGTTTCGATTATGCGTCGAACGACAGCATTGATCGCTGGCGGCGGGCCGGCAGGGCTTACCGCAGCCATCGCGCTCGCCCGCGCTGGAATGGAACCGCTGCTGATCGAACGACACGCCCGAACGCCAGACCTGCTCTGTGGAGGCTTTGTCAGCTGGCAGACGCTGAAATCCCTGGAGCGGCTCAAAATCGATCCTGCGCGGCTGGGCGGCCATGCGATCGACCGGGTCAGGCTGTTCGCGGGCAACCGATCGCGCAGTGCGCAGCTTCCCCATCCCGGAATGGGCTTTTCCCGCCGCCGACTGGACAGTGTGTTGCTCGAAACAGCGGAAGCGGCGGGCGCCGATATTCAGCGCGGCACCGCGATAAGCAGCGCAGATGGCCCCGATGCAATACGCCTAGCGGACGGGCAAAGCCTGGCCGCCGATGCGCTGTTCCTCGCGACCGGAAAATATGAGCTGCGCGGCCTGAAACGACCGGTTGGCAAACAGGACCGCGACCCCTGGATGGGCCTGCGCTACCGGATTTCCGCCTCGGCCGCGCTTCGCGACAGGATCGGCGGCGCGATAGAATTGCATCTGTTCCGCCATGGCTATGCCGGACTTTTGCTGCAGGAAGATGGCAGCGCCAATCTCTGCCTAGCGCTGCGCCGCTCCCGCCTGCGCGAGGCGAACGGGAATCCGGGGCAGCTGCTCGGGCTATTGGGCAGGGAAGCGCCAAGCCTGGCCGCGCGGCTGGACGGCGAAACGCTGCCCGATACTTCCGACGCGATCAGCCGGGTGCCTTATGGATGGCGGATGCGTGAAGGGCATCGCGGCCTGTTCCGGATCGGCGATCAGGGCGCGGTCATCCCCTCACTCGCCGGCGAAGGGATAGGCATTGCGCTGGCCAGCGGCGAAGCGGCAGCAAGAGCCTATCTTGCTGGCGGCCCCGCAGCCGCCATTGCCTTTCAGAAGAATTTCGCCCGGACGGCGCGGCGGCCGATGGCGATCGCGGACCTCCTGAAACGGATCACCGATCATCCCCGCCTCGCGCGCCATGCCATCCGACTTGCCGGTTTCCCCGGCCTTGTCGGCCTGCTGGGCGAGGCGACCCGGATTCGCGCTTGATCGCTCCCGCGGCCGCTCCCATATTCGCACCATGGACAAACTGGATCTCACCGAAGCCGAATGGCGCGAGCGGCTGACCCCGGAACGCTATCATGTGCTGCGCGAAGGCGGCACTGAGCCCGCCTTTGCCGGCAGCCTGTACGACAATCATGAAGCCGGCGACTATCTGTGCGCGGGCTGCGGACTCAAACTGTTCGAGAGCAGGACGAAATATGACAGCGGCTCGGGCTGGCCGAGCTTCACCCAGCCGGCAAGCGAAGACGCGGTGACCGATCACCAGGATATGAGCCATGGCATGGTCCGCACCGAATCGCGCTGTGCGCGGTGCGATGGTCATCTCGGCCATGTTTTTCCGGACGGACCGCCACCGACCGGTTTGCGCTATTGCATGAACAGCCTGTCGCTCGAGTTCGAACCGCACGAAAAGGGCTGAACCGACCATCAGGACAGTCGGTCGCCAACTGCCGACAGGCCGTGATTCAGCTAACATTCAGCCGCAAACCCCGCTTGTGGCCCATTGGGTAGGCGCTTAGGGCAGGAATATATGGCGGCATCTCGAGCATCGAAGCGCGGGCCGGTCTGGCGCGTCACGATCGGACTGATCAAATTCGGCCTTTACGCCGCGCTGCTGGGCTTTGTGGCCCTGGCGGTCGCGGTCGGCATTGCCATGTCATCGCTGCCCGATTTTGATACGCTCCAGTCTTCGCCCAATGGCCAAACGGTACGCGTCCGCGCCGCCGACGGCACGGTGATCTTCGCGATGGGGCCGAGCTATGGCCAGTGGCTGCGCCACGACGAGATTCCCGAGATCATGCGCGATGCGATGATTTCTGTCGAGGACCGGCGTTTCGAGAGCCATCTCGGCGTCGATCCGATTGGCATCGCCCGTTCGGTCTGGGTCCGGATGGAGCGCGGCAGATGGGCCCAGGGCGGATCGACGATCACCCAGCAGCTGGCCCGCAACCTGTTCCTCACCAACACCCGCACTTTTGGCCGCAAGATCCGCGAAATGATTCTCGCACTCGCTATCGAACGGAGATTCACCAAGGAGCAGATCCTCGAACTGTATCTGAACCGCGTCTATTTCGGCGGCGGCGCCTATGGCATTGATGCAGCATCGCGGCGCTTTTTCGGCCATTCGGCGCGCGAGCTCGATCTTTCCGAGGCCGCAGTTGTCGCCGGTCTTGTCAAAGCGCCCTCCCGCTATTCCCCCACTGCCGATGCGCAGGCGGCCATCGGGCGGGCAGGCGTTGTACTCGATCTGATGGTGGAAACCGGGCATATCAGCGCCAGCGAGGCTTCGGCGGCGGCCCCCGACGATGTCTCCCTGACGCCCCAGCCGCGCCGCAACAGTGTGCGCTATTTTACTGACTGGACGCTAAACCAGCTCGACCTTCTGATCGATGAAACCCGCGCACCTATCGACGTCTGGACGACGCTCGATCTCGATATGCAGGCGCGGGCGGTTGAATCGGTGCGCGCCCACACGCCGGAAGGCGCCCAGGCCGCCCTTGTTTCGCTCGACCGGGACGGCGCAGTGCGCGCGATGGTCGGCGGCACGGACTATGTGACATCCAACTATAACCGGGCCGTGACGGCCGTGCGCCAGCCAGGCTCCTCCTGGAAACTGTTCGTCTATCTGGCGGCGCTCGAAAATGGCTACACGCCCGACGACCGGGTGATCGACGAACCGGTCAACTGGAATGGCTGGCAGCCGCGCAACAGTTCCGGCCGCTATTCGGGCGAAATGGACGTCCGCACGGCCTTTGCCTATTCGGTGAACACCGTCGCCGCCCAACTGGGCGCGGAAGTCGGCCTGCACACTGTCGCCAATATGGCCCAGCGCTTCGGGATCAGTACGCCTGTCAACACCCATCCCTCCATGGTGCTCGGCACATCAGAAGTGCGCGTGATCGATATGGCGCGCGCCTTCGCATCCGTTGCGGCGCACGGCATCGCGATCGAGCCTTACGGGATTGTGCGCGTGACGACCGAGGACCCGGAAACCCGCGAGGAGATAGAGCTCTACCGGGCCGAGATCGACCAGTCCCGCGTCCTGGTCGCGCCTTATGTCGCCGCGGAAATGACCGACCTTCTGCAAACTGCGGTCGCCACCGGCACTGGCCGGGCCGCCCAGATCGGCAGGCCGGTTGCCGGCAAGACGGGAACCACCAGCTCCAACAAGGATGGCTGGTTTGTCGGCTTTTCCTCGGGCTTGACCACGGCAGTCTGGATGGGGCGGGACGATGCCCGCGCCGTGGCCGGACTGCAGGGCGGACGGGCCCCCGCGCGCGCCTTTGCCGATTTCATGCGCTATGCCGTTTCCAGCCGGCCGGTCGAACAGTTCGAAACCGAAGTCACGCTGCCCGAATGGCAGCTGGAAGACGAGAATGACGCCTATTTCGGCGATCCGCTGGACGACGAAATCTTTGTCGACGAGAATGGCATGCCGATCAGCGATCCCGGGGTCTATGGCGAAGACCGGCGCTATGAGGATGTCGTAGCGCCCGACACCATGACCGAGGACTGGCTCGACGAAGTCCTGCGCCGCAGCGAGGGCGACAGGCGCGCGGAACAGCGAGACAGCCCGGCGCCGCCCGATGACGGAAATGCGCCGCCCGCCCCGGCGATCCGGAATCAGGAAGAAGAGCCGACCCAGTAAAGCGCGGCACCATGCCGGCGGAGCCAGGCCCGTTCCGGCGCCGGGTCGCGACCGAAAAGATCCGCAACGACAGCGTGGAATTCCGGCCCGTGATGCATATGGATGCGATGGGCAACCTCATGCGCCACGGTTGCGCTCAACACTTCCGGCGGGGCCATGACGAGCCGCCAATTATAACGGATATTGCCGCTCGATGCGCAGCTGCCCCAACGGCTGCGGGCATCGCCGATGCTGATCCGGGCCACCTGGATGCCGGCGCGCAGAGCGAGGCGGTATGTCTCCTCCTCGAGAATCTGCCGCGCCTGGGCCTTTAGCCAGCGCAGGGCGCGGCCGGCAATCGCTTCTTGGGGGCCGCCGAAAACCAGCCTGTCTCCACGATATTGCGGCGTCCGGGGATGGGCCGGGGACCAGTCTATCCGGATATCCCGGCCACGATAGGGCAGGGCGCCACCGGCGAGGACCGGGCGAGGACCGGGCAGTTTTTCCAACTGCGCCTCAATCCAATCCCGCTGCGTCTCCGCCCATTTTCGTGCCCTGGTGAGACTCGACCGCTGGGGCAGGCTGAGCAGTATGCGGCCGTCATGCGGATCGACACGCAACCGGAAAGAGCGCGCACGCGGATGGCGTTTCACCGTCAGAAAGCGGCGATGGCCGCCGCCTTCGAACGGGATATCAGAGATCGCGTTCGACACAGTGATGCTCGAGATCGCCGGCATCCAGCTCGGATATCGTCCAGCCGCGCACCGATTCCCCGGCTTCGTGCACGGCCTCGCGATCGCCGCATACCAGATAGTGCCAGGCGGGCAGCGGCTCGCCCCGCGCCAGCAGCCGATAGGCGCATGTCCGGGGTAGCCAGGGGAAATCCTCCATATTGCGAGCGGTGAGCCGCAGACAGTCGGGAACCTTGATCCGGCGATGTTTGTAATCCGTGCACCGGGCGCTTTCCCTGTCGAGCAGCTTGCACGCCACATTGGTCGGCTGGACAGCGCCGCTGTCTTCATCCTGCAGCTTGTGAAGACAGCATTTGCCGCAGCCGTCGCAAACCGCCTCCCACTCGGCGCGGGTCATCCGGTCGAGACGCTTGGTTTCCCAGAAATTGCCGGTCACCGACCCAAACCCTCCTGATCCGGCCTCACCGGGACCAGCGAACCAGGGTTTCGGCTATCGTCTCGGGGCCGTCCTGGATCGGCAGGATCGCAAGCGGCTCGCCCTCGGGGCCGAACAGGATGGCGTTGTTGCTGTGATCGACAAGATAATTGCCCGTCCCGTCATCCTCGCCAAGCGCATAATAGACGCCATAGCGTTCCGCCGCCGCATCGATCGCTTCGCGCGAGCCCGACATACCGATCATGCGCGGGTGGAAACTGTCGGTGAACTGGACCAGCACGTCCTGCGTATCGCGCGCCGGGTCGACCGAGATAAAGATCGGGGTGATCCGCTCGGCAAGGTCCGGATTGTCCCTTTCAACGATGCGCATCGCCTGGCCGAGTTTCTGCATATCGACCGGGCAGACATCGGGGCAGAAGGCATAGCCGAAATAGATGATCCGGTTCTGCCCCGCGAAATCGGCTTCGCGGACGGTTTCCCCATTTTCATCGGTCAGTTCGAAATCGCCGCCGATCGCCGCGCCCTGGAGCGGCGGCGGTGCGGGTTGCTGTTCCGCCGAACAGGCGAACAGGGCAAGAGCGGCGAGTATCGGGAGGCCGCCTTTTCTGAGAGGTTTGAGATCGTTCATGACAGGGCCAGTCATGCTTTGCTAAGGGGCAGGTTGCAAGCATCAATGGGGTCAGATTTCCATGCACGGGTCGACGTTACACAAAATCTCCAACAAGGCGGTTGCCATTCTCGTCGCAGCACTTGCTTCGCTGCTCCTGCCGGTAGCCGCCCAGGCGCAATTCTCCGACACCTATAATTTCATGCGCGGCGTGCGCGACCGCGATTTTGCCACGGTCCGCGACCTGGTCGAACAGCCTGGCTCGACCGTAATCAACATACGCGACCGATCGACCGGCGATGCCGCGCTCCATATCGTCACGCGGGAACGGGATTCGCAATGGCTGCTCTATCTGCTGCGGCAGAACGCCAATCCCGATATTCGCGACAGGGAAGGCAACACACCGCTGCATATTGCCGCGCAGATCGGCTATCTGGAAGCAGCCGACTGGCTCAGGATCGTCGATGCCGATCTGAACGCGCGCAACAATCGCGGCGAAACGCCGCTGATCCTAGCCGTGCAGCAGCGTAATGCGGCGCTGGTCCGCCAGCTGGTCGACGCCGGTGCCAATCCCGACATCGCTGACAGCGTAATCGGGCTCTCGGCGCGGGACTATGCCGTTCGGGACGGCCGCTCCGGCGATATTGTAGCGATCATCGAAGCCGGACCCGAAATCACAGCAGAAGAGGAAGAGGCTGTCGTCGGACCCAGCGTCAACTAAACCGGTTCGGGCCGATCAGTCGAAACCCGCCAAATGCGGGTCTTCGGCCGCCAGCAACCGCGCCGCAGCCCGGCGAGCAAATCGCAGGGTTTCGGCCTTGCGCCGCGCGGCGGTCAGATTCTGGTCGGCCGCCTCCCTGACAATGGCGGCATCATAGGGGTCGGCTACGATCAGACCCGAAATTTCCGGCTGCAATTCCGCCCGCGCGCACAGATCGAGGTCGAAACCGGCCGGAACGGCCCAGTAAAAGCGATCGCAATAATCGAGATAGTCGGGCCATTTCCGATCCCCGAGAAGGTCGGCCCGGCTGACCTTTATCTCGACGATCACGATCTGCCCCCTGGCGTCGATGGCCATGATATCGGCACGGCGACCATTGCCGAGCGTGACTTCGGTCTGCCCGATCAGCGTCTGGCGATAGAATAGGCGAGAGACTCCTCGCGCAACGTGGGTCGCCCCCAGCTGTTCATCGCTATCGATCACTTCCGAATCCGCCATAGCGCCTGTTTAGAACAAACATCGAACAGAAAAAAGAGGTTGCTACGCCGCGCCGATGAAATCGGCGAGCCAGGCCTCCGGTTCGTCCAGATCTATCTCGACAACCCAGATATCGGGGTCGAATTTGCGGCGGCGCTCCAGATAGTCGGCAAGGGCCTGCGGATCGCCGATATCGTCGGGCCCCGCCTCGACCCAGCGATAGCTGCCATCGGGCGCAAGGCCGCGTTCACGCAGGCCGCGCACGGTGCCGCGATCGGCCAGGGCAAGGAGCACGGCTCCGGAAATCTCGTCGCCCTTGCTGAGGACCATCGCATGGCCGCCCGCCGCCTCGACGCGTCGGCGAAGGGCGCCGATCAGCACCTTGCTCGTGATCCGGCCGCTCATGCGGGCAGTCGATATCCGTCCAGCGAGGAAAGCGGGATCCGCGATTTCATGAAGGTTCCCGTGCCCCGGGCCGCCTCCTCTCCATCGGCGTCGATCAGCCGCGCCTCGGCGACAAACACCCGGCGCTGGCCGCTGATCCAGCGCCCCTCGGCCGTCACCGATCCGCCCCTGATCGGCCGGGTGAAGAGCAGGTTGAACCCGGTGGTCAGCAGGAAACGGTCTGACACCAGGCTGTTCGCTGCATAAAAGGCCGCATCGTCGAGCATCTTGAAATAACTGGTGCCGTGCACCGCCCCGGCGGCGTGATAATAACGCTCGTCAAGCTCGGCCGTGATCCGCGAAACGCCGTTTTCGACGATCGCGAGTCGGGATTGCCACAGGCTATTGATCGGCGCGGAATCATATAATGTTTCGAGCGCCCGGAAATGTGCCTCGGCACCGGCAACCGGCGCGTTTTGCGCCGCTGCATCCGGTTTCGACCGGTCAGGCAGCGTCCGCCGCCTCGAAATTGGCGAGCAGTGCAAAAACCGCGTCCGTCGACCGGGCCCCGCGCAGCTTTGCTACGAACTTGTCATCGCGAAAGCGCCGGCTGATCCGTGCCAGTGCCTGCAGGTGTGCGGCGCCGTCGGCCTCGGGAGAAAAGAGCGCGAAAACGCAGTCCACCGGAAGATCGTCCACCGATGCGTAGTCCACCGGTGTGTCGAGCCGGACGAACAGGCCGAAAGGGCGTTCCAGTGTTTCGATCCGGCCATGCGGGATGGCGACACCGTCGCCAAAACCCGTCGAGCCCAGCTTCTCCCGCGAGACGAGCTGGTCTTCAACCGTCCCGGCGTCGACATCGACAATGCGGGACGCATGGTTCGCAATCAGGCGAAACAATGCGGCCTTATTCTCCACCGCGTCGGCAAATACGACGAATGCGGGGCTCGAAAAATCAAAATCGATCATGGAAAACCTTGGTTACGCGGTGATCGCCCGGGGAATGCGGGAATAGGGACTAGTCTGTGCTCAAACCGACCGCTCGGGTTCCACCCAGCCGATGGAGCCATCCCGGCGCCGGTAGACCATATTATATACGCCTGTGTCGCTATTTTTGAAGAGCAGCGCGTTGGTATTGCGCAAATCGAGCATCCAGACAGCATTGGAAACGCTGGCATCGGGAATATCGACGCTCATTTCGGCGATGATCGGCGGATTGTCGGGAAGATCTTCGGCATCTTCATCGCTCTTGAACACGGTATAGCCCGCGCTTGAATCAGGCATGGCTGCCGGGATATCGCCATTGGCATGTTTGTGATGGTCCTTGAGGCGATCCATGTGCCGGCGCAGCTGTTTTTCAACATGGCCTGCCGCTTCGTCAAATGCGGCATGGGCATCGCCCTGGCTGTCTGCTTCCCCCTTCAGCATCACGCCCTGCATAACATGGACGACAATGGCGCAGCGGAAACCGTGATCGTGCGGCCCTTTGCCGAAGGTGACATTGGCCGAGATCGTCCGCGGGAAATATTTGTCGGCCATCGCGGTAAGGCGCGCCTCAACATGTCCTTTAAGCGCATCGCCAGTCTCGATCTGATGGCCCGATACACGAATGTCCATTACGCTACTCCTTCATCATGCGCCGGCCGGAAGGGCGGGGCGCTTATTTCCAAATCCTATTGCGACTCAGCCGGCCAAAGCGGATCGGTGAGCTGCGAAACAAATGCGGCATGGCGCGCGCGCTCTTCCGCCGAAGCGGCATGCGGGCGAGGCTCGCGAACCGGACGGCGCGGCTGCGGCCTGGCTTCCGCCGTCCGCAAATCGGCAGGCGTGGCAGCCTGTTCCTCTTCCGCCAGCACCAGCCCGATCTGCCGACCGCCGGTCAGCTCGACATAAACCTGGGCAAGAAGCTGTGCATCGAGCAACGCGCCATGCAAAACCCGCTGGCTGCGATCTATACCATAGCGCGAACACAGCGCATCCAGGCTGTGCTTCGCGCCCGGATGCTTGGTGCGCGCTATTGCCAGCGTATCGATCATCCGGTCCATCGCGATGAACTGATGGCCGCAGCGATCGAGCTCGGCATTGATAAAGCCGAAATCGAACTGCGCATTATGCGCAACCAGCGGACTGTCTCCAATAAATTCCAGGAAATTCCCGACCTCTGCCGAAAAGAGCGGCTTGTTGGCCAGAAAAGCGTCGGAAAGCCCGTGCACGGCAAAGGCCTCGCTCGGCATCTCGCGCTCGGGATTGCAATAAATATGGAAGCTGCGTCCGGTCTCGACCCGGTTGACCATTTCAAGCGCGCCAATTTCCACCAGTCGATCCCCGTCTTTGGGGCTAAGGCCGGTGGTTTCCGTATCGAAAACTATTTCACGCATTGTTGGCAATATCGGACGTCATGCTCCCGTAAGCAAGTGACGAGTGCGTCAACCTGTGCCCGGGTTGCTTCCAGCGGAGTCCCGGTGTCGATGATGAAATCCGCGCGGGCCCGTTTTTCGGCATCGGGGAGCTGGAGAGCCAGAATATGGTCGAATTTCTCCGCCGTCATGCCGGGCCGCTTAAGCACGCGTTCGCGCTGCACTTCGGGCGGCGCCGATACGACGATGACAGCGTCGAGCCCGGCGTCGCCGGTTTTCTCATAGAGCAGGGGAATATCGAACAGCACAATCGGCGCATCGCAATGCTCTTCGAGAAAGGCCGCGCGGTTGAGCCCGACCGCCGGATGGATCAGCTCCTCCAGTGCGGCCAGTTTCGCGCGATCCCCCAGCACGGCCCGGGAGAGTTTCGCGCGATCGACGCCATCGGCGCCGGTGGTACCGGGAAACAGCTCTTCGATCGCCGCAACCAGTTCACCGCCCGGCCCCTGCAACCGGTGCACTTCGGCATCCGCATCGAATACCGGTACACCCTCGGCCGCGAACATTGCGGCGACGGTCGACTTTCCCATGCCGATGGATCCGGTGAGTCCCAGCAATTTCATCCGAGCAGTATCTCCTTCAGTTCGGCATCCCGGTCACGCGGCGCGGGCTGGCCGAAGAAAAGTTCGAACGCAATCGCCGCCTGGCCGATCAGCATCTCGAGCCCGTCGACCGTGGCCAGCTCTCTTTCCCGAGCCGCAGCAAGCAACCCGGTTTCGAGCGGCGCATAGACAAGATCATAGACAACCGCATCTTCGGGCAGCGGATCGAGGTCAAGCGTCAGCGGCGGCTGCCCTGTCATGCCAAGCGGGCTGGCGTTGACCAGGAGTTCGACGGGCGGGAGCGGCGCATCGAGCGGCAGGGCATCGCCCTTCACCCCAAAACTGGCGAGCAAGCCGGCACCCTTGATCGGCGTGCGATTGAGCAGCGCCACATTGGCAACGCCCACCCGCTTTAGCGCGAAGAGCACAGCCCGGGCGGCCCCGCCTGCCCCGACCACCGCAACATCGGCGCCTTCGAGATCCAGACCGGAAATCGGAGCATAGAAACCGGCGGCATCGGTGTTCGTGCCGATAAGCGCACCATCTTCGCTGAGCACGGTGTTGATGGCGCCGATACTCGTTCGCAGATCGCCGCGATCCTCGACATGATCGAGCGCAGTTTCCTTGTGCGGAATCGTAATGTTGCACCCCCGCCAGGCGGTGTCTGTCCGCCGGCTCTCGAAATAGGCTGCAAGGCCGTCCGGCGTTACATGTGCCGTCCGGTAGGTGCCGTCGATACCCAGTCTTTCAAGCCAGAAATTATGAATGAGCGGGGATTTCGAATGGGCGATAGGATCGCCAATCACCTCGGCATATGGTCTGGTCATTGCCCCATCACCCCGCGGGTCCGCAGATAATCGAGAAGCGGCAGCAGCGGCAGGCCGAGTATCGTGAAATGGCTGCCATCGATTCGCGTGAAAAGCTGCGCACCGCGGCCTTCGAGCCGGTAACCGCCGGCGCAGCCGCCGATGGCCGGCCATTCGGCATCCAGATAGCCGGTCAGGAACGCATCGGAGAAATCTCGCATGGCAAGTTTCGCGACATCTATATGACGCCAGACCGGCTTGCCCGCCTCGCAGATCACAGCCGCGCTCGTCTGGCTGTGGGTTTCCCCGCGCAGCACCCGAAGATGGGACTCGGCCTCTTCGCGCGTTGCAGCCTTGTCGAATAGCCTGTCACCAAGCGAGGCCACCTGATCGCAACCGAGTATCAGCGCATCGGGGAAACGGCGCGACAGTTTTACGGCCTTCAGCTCGGCCAGCGCATCGGCAAGGTTGCGCGGAGAGATTCCGCCCGCGCAAAGCGAAGCTTTGGCCAATTCCTCATCGACGCCAGCAGCGATGGCTTCAAAAGGCACGGCCGCCGCATCGAGCATGGCCCGGCGGGTGCTGCTTTGCGAGGCAAGGATCAGTCTGATGGCGCCGGCTCCCCACTCTCATCGTCAGCCTTTTTGGCGTGCGCGGTCACGATATTGAGGATGGCGGCTGCGCTTTCCTCGATCGAGCGGCGCGTCACGTCGATCACCGGCCAGTCATTATCGGCAAAGATGCGGCGGGCAAAGGCGACCTCTGCCTTGACCCGGTCCTGATCCACATAGTCCGTTTCTGGGGTCTGATTGAGGCTGAGCAGGCGGTTGCGGCGCACCTGGACAAGCCGGTCGGGACTTGTGGTCAGCCCGACAATGATCGGATTTTTCAGGCGATATAATGTGTCGGGCGGCGGCGATTCCGGCACAAGCGGCACATTGGCGACCTTGTAGCCGCGATTGGCCAGATAGATGCTGGTCGGCGTCTTCGATGTTCGCGATACGCCGGCCAGCACGATATCGGCGCGGTCCCAGTCGTCCGGCGCGACGCCGTCATCATGGGCAATCGTATACTGGATCGCCTCTACCCGCTGGAAATAGGCCGCATCAAGCAGATGTTGCCCGCCCGGCCGTTCCTTCGCTTCCATCCCGAGCAGGCGCGACAGCGCGTCGATAACCGGGTCGAGCGCGGATACGGCCGGCAGCCCCATGGCCCGACACCGCGTTTCCAACCGCCGCCGGACATTGTGGTCGACAAGCGTATAGAGAACCAGACCCGGCTGTTTGCCGATATCGTCGAACACCCGGTCGACATGGCCTTCGCTGCGGACCATCGGCCAGAAATGCTTTATCGTCTCGACATCGTCGAACTGGGCCAATCCCGCCTTGGCAATATTTTCCAGTGTCTCGCCGGTAGAGTCCGATATGAGATGGAGATGAAGCCGGATCATGGGGTGCCTGTATGACGGAGGCCGAGACGACCAAACCTGGACGTACAAGCCTGTGGAAAAGCCTGATGACGGCGCTAGCTGAACTGTCGGGATAGAGGCAAGCCATCAAACCACACCCATGACTCGATATTCGATCCCGAAACTCTTCCACAGGGAATGGAATTCGCACACAGGCTGTGAATTACCGGGATAACGGAATCGACTCCGGGTGCGGCCATGATTCATTCCTGAGTCAAGCTGTTGGCGTAAGCGGCTAAAGCGATTAAGCCCCGTTACCAAGCCTGCAACTGACTCCATCAATCTTATAATTATATAAGTATATATAGTAATAGTAGGGCATAGCGACGTGTCGAATTCCGGACAGAATGAGAAGAAACTGCTGAGCGTGCTGCGCGGCGAGCGAAGGGATCCGCCTCCCGTCTGGCTGATGCGCCAGGCCGGGCGCTACCTTCCCGAATATCGGGAGCTGCGCGCCGAAAAGGGCGGGTTCCTCGATCTCGTCCATGACAGCGAAGCCGCCGCGGATGTGACTCTCCAGCCGATCCGGCGGTTCGGCTTCGACGGCGCAATCCTGTTTTCCGATATCCTGGTCGTTCCCCATGCGCTTGGTCAGGATCTGCGTTTCGTTGCCGGGGAAGGCCCGCGGCTTTCGCCTCCGCTTGTCGATAGTGCGCTCGGCGCGCTTGAAGCCGCGCCAGAGCGGCTCGACCCGGTGTACCGGACCGTTGAGCTGGTTGCCGCCGCCTTGCCGCCTGGCACCACCTTTCTGGGCTTTGCTGGAAGCCCCTGGACCGTTGCGACTTACATGGTTGCCGGACAGGGGAGCCGGGACCAGAGCGAAACGCGCCGCATGGCCTATGGCGATCCGCAAGCCTTTGGCGCGATTATCGATGCGATCGCGGGCAAGACGATCGAATATCTCGGCAAACAGATCGATGCAGGTGTCGATGCCGTGCAGCTGTTCGACAGCTGGTCCGGCAGCCTGTCTCCCGCCCAGTTCGAGCAATGGGTGATCGCGCCGACGGTGAAGATCGTCAGCGCGCTCAAGGCCCGCTACCCCGATACGCCGGTCATCGGTTTTCCCAAAGGCGCGGGCGAAAAGCTGCCGGCCTATGCGCGCGAAACCGGGGTCGATGCGCTGGGGCTGGACGAGACGATCGACCCCGAATGGGCGGCGGAAACGCTGCCGGTGGATTTGCCGGTGCAGGGCAATCTCGATCCGCTGGCGCTGATTGCCGGCGGTGATCGCCTCGACAGCGCTATCGACCGGATAGAAAAGGCTTTCGCCGAGCGGCCGCATGTGTTCAATCTCGGCCATGGAATCCTGCCCGATACCCCGATCGCTCATGTCGAGCATTTGCTGGCGCGGCTGCGCAAGGGCTGAACCATGATCGAGATTCTCACGCTCGCCTATCCCTGGATCAAGGCCGCCCATATCATCTTCGTGATATTCTGGATGGCCGGGCTGTTCATGCTGCCCCGCTTTTTCGTCTATCATCAGGAAGCGGCGGAAGGATCGCCGGAGGCAACTGCCTGGGTCGAGCGGGAGGACAAGCTCGCGACGATCATCATGAATCCCTCGATGCTGATCGTCTGGGTGCTCGGCTTGACACTGGCCTATTATCTCAATCTCTGGGCCCAGCCCTGGTTCCTCGTGAAGCTCCTGTTCGTGACCGCGCTGTCGGGTTATCAGGGCTGGCTGATGGCTTATCGCAAGAAGCTGTCGCGCGGCGAACGACCGCTCTCCGGCAAGCGATTGCGGATGCTGAACGAAGTGCCGGGCATTGCCGCCGCGGTGATCGTTATTCTTGTGATCGTGCGTCCTTTTTCCTGAACCGGGTGGCGCCGCTTTGTCTTGACTTGACCGGCGCCGCTGCCTAATTCGCGGTCCAAGCACCTGCTGCCTCTCCTTGCGCAGCGCGACAGTTTTTCCGGCGCATTATCATTCGAACATCGCCGCTTTTCCAAAATCCATTTTCCGCCAGGAAACCCTCATGCATCTCAAAGACCTGAAACAGAAAAAGCCTGCCGAACTCGTCAAGATGGCGGAAGATCTCGGCGTCGAAGGCGCCTCAACCCTCCGCAAACAGGATCTGCTTTTCGGCATTCTCAAGGTGGAGAGCGAAGAGGGCGAGCAGATTATGGGCATGGGCACGATCGAAGTGCTGCCCGACGGTTTCGGTTTCCTGCGCAGCGCCGAAGCCAGCTATCTGGCCGGGCCCGACGATATTTACGTTTCGCCCAACCAGGTTCGCAAATTCGGGCTTCGCACCGGGGATACGGTCGAGGGCGAAATTCGTGGACCCAAGGATGGCGAGCGTTATTTCGCGCTGACCAAGGTCACCGAGATCAATTTCGACGATCCGGAATATCTGCGTACCCGCGTCAATTTCGACAATCTGACGCCGCTCTATCCGGACGAGAAGCTGAATCTCGATCAAGCCGATCCGACGATCAAGGACAAGTCATCCCGCGTCATCGATATTATCTCGCCTCAGGGCAAGGGCCAGCGCGCGCTTATCGTCGCGCCGCCACGCACCGGTAAAACCGTGCTGCTGCAGAATATTGCGCGCGCTATCACTGACAATCATCCCGAAGTCTATCTGATCGTGCTGCTCATCGACGAACGCCCCGAGGAAGTGACCGACATGCAGCGTTCGGTGCATGGCGAGGTTATCTCCTCGACGTTCGACGAGCCCGCGCAGCGCCACGTCCAGGTCGCCGAGATGGTGATCGAGAAGGCCAAACGCCTGGTTGAGCACAAGAAAGACGTGGTGATCCTGCTCGACTCGATCACCCGCCTCGGCCGGGCCTACAACACGGTAGTCCCGTCGTCGGGCAAAGTGCTGACCGGCGGTGTCGACGCCAATGCGTTGCAGCGTCCGAAGCGCTTTTTCGGCGCGGCCCGCAATATCGAAGAAGGCGGTTCGCTCTCGATCATCGCGACCGCGCTGATCGATACTGGCAGCCGGATGGACGAGGTTATCTTCGAAGAGTTCAAGGGCACGGGCAACTCGGAAATCGTGCTGGACCGCAAGGTTTCCGACAAGCGCATCTTCCCGGCTCTCGATGTCGGCAAGTCCGGCACCCGCAAGGAAGAGCTGCTCGTCGACAAGGACAATCTCGCCAAGATGTGGGTGCTCAGGCGCATCCTCATGCAGATGGGGACGGTCGATGCGATGGAATTCCTGCTCGACAAGATGAAGGATTCCAAGACCAACGAGGATTTCTTCGACTCGATGAATCAGTAATTTGCCGGGTCGCCGGTGATTCTCGAACATGCCTTGCTGCGCGTCCGGCCGGGCGAGGGCGAGGCGTTCGAAGCGGCGATGCACTCGGCGAGGCCGCTGATCGAAACATCTCCCGGTTTCCGTTTTATCGAAGTGTGTCCGGCAGCGGAAGAAGCGGAACTGTTCCTCCTCCTCGTCGGTTGGGAAGATATCGCCAGTCATCGCGATGGATTTCGGCGTTCGGACCGTTACAAGGAATGGCGCGATCGCCTTCATCGCTTTTATGACCCTGTGCCGACGATAACCTATTTCGGAGCTTCCCTGTTCGATGCTTGACCTAATTGCCTCCGTTCATTCTACCGCTCCAGGTCTTGGATCTCTGTCCGAAATCTGGGCCGCGATCGTCCATGATTTCTCCAACATAAACTCGCCTGCCGCGATGGCGGCCTTCGGTCAGGTTGTTCTGATCGATCTGGTTTTTGCGGCCGACAATGCGATTGTGGTCGGCGCGCTTGCTGCCGGTTTGCCGGCCGACCAGCGGCGCAAGGTCATTCTGATCGGCATTGCGGCTGCGCTTGTACTGCGTATCGTTTTCGCCCTGGCGGTCAGCATTCTGCTCGGCGTTGTGGGGCTGATCCTGGCGGGCGGGTTGCTGTTGCTCTGGGTCGCCTGGAAATTCTGGCGCGAGCTTCGCCATGACGGTGAATCTGCTGGATCGGCCGAAGTTGAGGGCGACGAGCATTCGGGTTTGAAACCAGCGCGTAGTTTCTGGGGCGCTGTATGGGCGGTGACGGCAGCCGATGTCAGCATGAGCCTGGACAATGTGCTGGGCGTCGCCGGCGCCGCGCGCGAGCATCCCGGAATCCTTGTTATCGGCCTGTTACTGTCGGTTGCCCTGATGGGCCTCGCGGCCAATGTGATCGCCCGCTATATCGAGCGCTACAAGTGGATTGCCTATATCGGTCTGCTCGTCATCCTCTGGGTAGCGGTCCGGATGATCTACGAAGGCACGATCGATCCCGAAGTCGGGCTGATGACGCTGTTCGGATAATATGTTCATCAGATTCGACTCGACGGTCGAGGGCTGGTGCGGCGATTTCCGGCCAAGGAAATTCTGACAGATTCTAGCGCTCGATCAGCAGCCTGTTACGCGGATAGTCGATAACGAAACGCCGGTCGGCGAAGGCTTCCGCGCTAAGCAGCATGGCCGGTCCGTCGCCGATACCCAGCGTTTCGAACACGGCAAGGTCGGTGATTCCGACGCGCGAACTGCCAAAGGCAAGATTGCCGATGCTGAAGCGGCTCACCTCGATCTGGTTCATGTCCTGAACATGGCCGGATGCACCGAAAACCGGCTCGCGGGAATCGCTGTCGGCAAAGAGATGCAGCCCGATCCGGCGCGCGGCCTCATGATTGACGATATTCTGTACCGCGCCGGTATCGAGCAGGGCGGGCATGGTGACCCTGCCAATGGAGACCGGCACGATCAGAAGGCCGTCCGCGCGCTCGTGAAAGGGAATGACGGCCCAGTTGCCGCCAGTCAGTTCGAATCGCGCCCGTGGATCGAACAGGCGCAGTTTCTGCCCCGGAATATCGAACTCGACGACATGACGGCGCAGGATATTTGCGCCGATCAGTCCATCCGATTCGACGGGGGCGGCCAGGCTTGGCAAGCTGTAGGCGCCGAGCCGCCGATATTCGCGCGCGCCCAGCCGCAGACTGGTGAGCCGGTAAAACTCGATCGCAGAAATGCCGGTTGCGCCGGAGATCTCCGCCGGCTCTCCGCGCCCGGCCAGGCCGAGCTGGTCGATCACGGCCTCAGTCAGAATCGTATCGCTGGCGGCCGTATCGACGATAAAGCGCGCTTCGACAGTATCGTTCAGCGTCACTGGCACCTGAGGCAGGCCGAGCCAAGGCGCTGTCAGCGGCAGGCTGGTGACGCGCTGCGCAGGGCTGGCGGTTGCCATGGCGAGGCCAGTTAGTAACAGGATTAGCCGCGCAATCATGTTCGTGCCGATGCTGCGAACAGGGTGAATGGGCGTTGAATGGCGGAGGTCGACGCGTCAACCCGCCTGTTCTTCGAGCTGTGCGGCCATCATCTTCCACAGCATGTTGATCGCCTTCAGGGGCCGGACCATCACCTTGAAATCGTCGATCAGGCCGTCGGAGTTCCAGTGGATGATATCGATGCCGTTGACATGGATGCCGTCCAGCTCCGCTGTGAATTCCAGCATCGCATTGTCGCCATCGACGATCATCCGGACATATTCAAAGCTGGCATCGCCGAACACCGTATCCGCTGCGCTCAGATAGCCCAGGGTGAGGTCTATCCCTTCCTGCGGCGTGTGCACGACGGGGGAATGAAAAGTGGCGTTACTGGCGAGCTGGGGACGCAGCGTGTCGACGCTGCGATCGCCCTCCATATGATCGAGCCAGCGTTGCAGGCGGGGGTCGGTGGTCATGCGAGTATCTTCGCGAAGAAAGATGTAGTCCGGCCGTCGGCCAGCGTTGCGGCTTCATCGTTGCGGCGATTGCCGAACTCGGTCGCGAAACCATGGTCGAGACCTTCATAATCGTGAAGCGTGATCTTGGGATGATCGTCAAGGCCTTCGTGCATCGCGGCTTGCGCTTCGGCGGGGACGAAACCGTCGGCTGTCGGAATGTGCAGCAACACCGGATGTGCGATTGCGTTTTTTTCGCCGAGCAGGCCGTCGATCCCGACGCCATAATAGCCGACGCTTGCATCGATATCGGTGCGGGCTGCGGTCATGAAAGCGAGCCGGCCGCCTAGGCAATAGCCGACGCAGCCGACCTTTGCGCGGGATGCGCCGCCGATTTCCTCGCGCGCAGCATGGATCGTGGCCTCGATATCGCGCACGCCCTGGTCCTGGTCGAACTTGCCCATGAGATCGAGCGCGGTCTGGAATTCGGTTTCGACATCGGGATCGAGCTCGACCCCGGGTTTCAGCCGCCAGAAGAGATCGGGCGCGAGGGCGAGATAGCCCTGCGACGCCCAATAGTCGCATTTTGCCCTTATGCCCCGGTTCACGCCGAAGATTTCCTGGATAACGATGATCGCCGCCTTGGCTTCGCCTTGCGGCTGAGCGCGATATACCCCAAACATCTCGCCGCCGCTCAAAGTGGATATCTTGGTCATGCTGCCCATTGGCTGGCCTCCTGCTTATTCTCGTGAATCAAAAGATAGCGTTTTGTCGGGATGCCTTCGCCGCCCGAATAATAGCCGATCTTGCCGCCCGCTGCGATAACGCGGTGACAGGGCACGACCAGCGGAAGGGGGTTGTGGCTGCAAACCCGGCCAATGGCGCGCGGACCGGAGTCGGCGCGGCGCGCAACCTCTCCATAGCTCGCAGCCTCGCCATAGGGGATCGCGATCACCGCGGCGCGCAATTCGTTCCCGCGTTTGGTCGATGCGGGTTCAAGCGGCAGGTCGTAATCCTGCAGCCGGCCCTCGAAATAGGCGGTGATCTGGCGCGCGGCTTCGCTGAGCAGTGGGTGATCTGTGGCGTCCGGCTCTGCGGAAGCGCCCAACATGCGGATTGACTGGAGTGCATCGTCGCTGGCCGAGATCGCGATGGCGCCGACCGGACTGGCTATAATATGGCAGGTCATGGACGGAGTTTCGCGCATTGCGTATGGAAAGGCCAGCATTTTGAGGCCAGCATCCGAGGAGCCACCCATGAAAGTCACTGTCGACGTCGATTGCACCCCCGAAGAGGCGCGCCGCTTTATCGGACTGCCGGATCTTACGCCCGTCCACGATCTCTATCTCGACAAGATGAAGGAGACGATGGAAGAGGGCATCACGCCCGATACCGTAGAGAAACTTATGCGCAGCTGGGGGCCGATGAGCGAGGCTGGCCTTTCCATGTGGACCCGCTTCTTCGACCAGATTGGCGGCGCGAAAAAATGAAGATCCCGGCATGGCGCTGACGATGGATGACCGCGCGACGATCTTTGCGCTGTCGACGGGCGGACTGCCGAGTGCGATTGCGATCATCCGGCTTAGTGGATCGGAATGCGGGCCGGTGCTGGAGGCGCTGACCGGCCGGTTGCCCGAGGCGCGCCGGGCTTCGCTGGCGCTGATCCGGGATCCCCTGAATGGCGAACCGATAGACCGCGCAATCACCTTGTGGTTTCCAGCACCAGATACGGTGACTGGCGAAGATATGATTGAATTTCATACACATGGCAGCCGGGCTGTTGCGGCGAAGATGCTCGGGATGCTTGGTGCGCTGCCCGGTTTGCGGGCGGCGGAAGCAGGAGAATTCACGCGCCGGGCCTTTATGAACGGGCGGATGGATCTTTCCGAAACCGAGGGACTGGGCGATCTGCTCGTTGCCGAGACGGAAAGCCAGCGGCGCTATGCGCTGGCCATGGCCGAAGGCGGGCTGGCGCAGAGGATCGCCGGATGGCGGGAACGCCTGCTGATGGCCGAGGCCAGGCTCGAAGCGGTGCTCAATTTTTCCGATGAAGACGATGTCGACGAGAGCGATGAGCGTTTCGCTCTGGATATCGCCCGCGATGTTAAATGTGAAATTATGGCGCTGCAGGATGCGCCACCGGCCGAGCGTATCCGCGATGGCATCCGTGTCGTTCTTGCCGGGCCGCCCAACGCCGGGAAGTCGACCCTGTTCAACGCTCTGGTGGCGCGCGAAGCGGCCATTGTCTCGCCGACGGCAGGCACGACCCGGGATGTGATCGAGGCGCCGGTGGAGATTGACGGGCTGGCCTTCCTGTTCAGCGATACGGCTGGGCTTCGCGCAGCGACCGACGCGATCGAGGATGAGGGCGTCCGGCGCGCCCGAGACACTTCGGAAGGCGCCGACATCCTGGTCTGGCTCGGCGAACCGCAGGAAGCACCGTCAGGAGACAATGTTCTGATTGTTCATCCGCGAGCGGACGAGGCGGGAAGGCAGGCAAAACCGGAGAACGCTAAGTTGGCGGTATCAGCGAAGACGGGGGAGGGGATGGATATGTTGCGCATCCTGTTGCTTGAAAGTGCCCGTTCGCTCCTTCCCCGGGAAGACCAGCTGGCGCTCAACCAGCGGCAACGCCAGGCGCTTCGTGAGACAGTGGCGGCGCTCGAGGACGCTGCTGCTGGCGATTGGATTTTACTCGTCGAAACTCTGCGCCACGCCCGCGCAGCCCTGGACCGGCTCAGCGGACATGGCGGCGTGGAGGATATGCTGGACGCATTGTTCGGGCGGTTTTGCATCGGCAAATAGGCTCCCGTTCCACGTGAAACATCTTTGAATCGGATCGCCGCACTGATACAGGCGCGGCATGGCTACAAGCGATCCATCCCTTCGCTACGACGTGATTGTCGTAGGCGGCGGCCATGCCGGCTGCGAGGCTGCGGCGGTAGCGGCGCGGATGGGCGCGCGCACAGCGCTTGTCTCGATGCGCCGGGATATGATTGGAGCGATGTCCTGTAATCCGGCTATTGGCGGTTTGGGGAAGGGCCATCTCGTGCGCGAAGTGGACGCCTTTGACGGGCTTATCGGCAAGGCTTCGGACGCCGCGGCCATCCATTACCGGATACTCAACCGGAGCAAGGGGGCGGCTGTGCGTGGCCCTCGGATCCAGGCGGACCGCAAGCTGTACGGGGCAGCTATTCATGACATGCTGAGTTGCGAGCCTCTGCTGGATATCGTCGAAGCAGAAGCGACGGCTCTCGCGCTCGACGATGATGGGCTGACGGTGCGCGGCATGGTCCTCGACGGCGGCAAACGGACGATTTCAGCGCCGTCAGTCATACTGGCGACGGGCACGTTTCTGGGCTCGAAGCTACATTTCGGGATGGATAATCATGCGGGTGGGCGCGTTGGCGAACGTGCAGCAACAGCACTTGCGGACCAGCTCTACGCGGCGAAACTTCCTATGGCGAGGCTCAAGACAGGCACGCCGCCGCGTCTTGACGGTCGCACGATCGACTGGGCAGCGCTGGAAATCCAGCCGTCTGACACCGAAGAGTGGACGATGTCCTTCGGGGCGGAGCGCCGGCTGAATCCGCAACTTTTCTGTGCGATCACGCGGACCAATGCACGGACGCACGATATCGTCCGAGCATCGCTCGATCGCTCACCGCTTTTCTCCGGATCGATCCAGGGCCAGGGACCGCGCTATTGCCCGTCGATCGAGGACAAGATCCATCGCTTCGGCGACCGCGATGGCCATCAGATTTTTCTCGAGCCGGAGGGGCTCGACGACCCGGCGGTCTATCCCAACGGCATTTCTACCTCGCTGCCTGAAGATGTTCAGCTGAAGTTTTTGCGGACGATCACCGGACTGGAGCGCGTTGAGATCGCGCAGCCCGGCTATGCAGTGGAATATGACCATGTCGATCCGCGAATTCTAGGACATGATCTTGGTGTTCGCACCATGCCGGGCCTGTATCTGGCCGGCCAGATAAATGGCACAACCGGCTATGAAGAAGCGGCGGCGCAAGGGCTCGTTGCGGGAATCAATGCCGCGCGCAACGTATTTGGCGAAAAGCCTGTGAGGTTCGAACGGGATGAAAGCTATATTGGCGTCATGATCGACGATCTCGTTCTACAGGGGATCACCGAACCCTATCGGATGCTGACGGCACGGGCGGAATATCGACTGCGGTTACGCGCGGACAATGCCGTCACCCGACTTTCGGCGACTGCAGACACGTGGAACTGCCTGGGCCCGGTCTATAAGAAACTGGTATTGGGGCGTGGCGAAGCGCTGTCTCGGGTGAAAGACGCCATGGCGCAGATGGTTCCACCGGCCGCTATGGAAGCGGCGGGTCTTGTCCTGGGCCAGCATCGCGAAACGCGCCGGCTGGCCGACTGGCTCAAGTTGCCGGACGCGGATGCTTCGGTCGTCCGATCGGTCGATCCGGCGCTTGCCGATATCCCGGACGCCGTGATCGACGAGGCCGTCGAGGATATCCGCTATGCGCCCTATCTTGAGCGGCAGGCCAGTGAAATCGCCCGCGTGAATGCGGATGAGCAAATCCGTATTCCGGACACGCTCGATTATGGCGTCATTGCCGGTCTATCGAATGAGATGGTCGAAAGACTGGAAACCGCGCGCCCAGCCACATTAGGAGAGGCGCGCAGGATACGGGGTGTAACGCCCGCCGCTCTTGCGGCTATACTTGTGCACGCGCGCAGGCGGGCCGCCTGACCGGATGGAAGAGGCTGCAGTAAAGACCTGGCTTGTCGAAGAGCTGGATGTTTCACGTGAAACATTGGAGCGGCTGGAAAAATTTTCAGCACTACTTCTGGAGGAAGCCACGCGCCAGAATTTGATCTCGCGATCGACGATCGACAGTTTCTGGGACCGGCATATACGCGATTCTGCCCAACTCCTATCGCTGGCTACGCCAGCCGCACGAGGCGGCCGATGGATCGATCTGGGCTCCGGCCCGGGCCTGCCCGGAATGGTATTGGCAATTATCGGCGCAATGGACATGACCCTGGTTGAGGTCCGGTCGCGCCGGGTCGAATTCCTGCAAAGGGCGCATGAGCAGCTCGGCCTTGGCGAGCGGGTCCATATAGAAGGTCGCAAGGTCGAACGCGTCGAAGCCGGTGTTTTTGACGTGATTGCGGCCCGGGCCTTTACCGCATTGCCAAAGCTTTTTTCTCTTGCACATCGGTTTGCCGGTACCGAAGCGCAATGGCTGCTGCCAAAAGGGAAAAGCGCGCAAGAAGAACTGGCAGAGGCGCGACGAACATGGCAGGGTGATTTCGCGCTGCATGCGAGTCTGACAAATGACGAGGCTTTCATCATCGACGCGCGCAATGTGAGGCCAAGGAGAGGTTCATGATCCGCATCGCGATTGCCAACCAAAAAGGTGGTGTTGGCAAAACGACGACGGCCATAAACCTTGCGACTGCGCTGGCGGCCTCGGGTTGGAAGGTTTTGCTGCTTGATCTCGATCCCCAGGGCAATGCCTCTACAGGACTTGGAATCCGGCACGATCAACGCACGCTTTCGAGTTACGACCTGCTCACTGGCGATGCAACTGTGGAAGAGGCGGCGATCGCGTCGCGCGTGCCGAGGCTCGATGTCGTCGCCGCCACCGTCGATCTGTCGGGCGCCGAGATAGAACTTGTTGACTATGAAGCGCGGACCGAACGGCTCAACATGGCATTGTCCGGCGCACCGACCGGCCGGTGGGACGTCTGCCTGATCGATTGTCCGCCCTCTCTGGGCCTGCTGACGATCAACGCCCTGGTCGCGGCTCCATCCCTGCTCGTGCCGCTGCAATGCGAATTTTTCGCGCTGGAAGGATTAAGCCAGCTTTTACAGACTGTTGAGCGTGTCCGTGAACGATTCAATCCCGATATTTCGATCTTTGGCGTCGTGCTGACCATGTATGACAAGCGGAACAATCTTTCCGGCCAGGTTGCCGAAGATGTCCGGGCGGTGCTCGGCAAGCTGGTGTTCAAGACGGTGATTCCGCGCAATGTGCGGCTTTCGGAAGCACCCAGCCACGGCCTACCGGCGCTCATCTACGATTATCGATGCCCGGGATCGGAAGCCTATATGGCGCTCGCGCGCGAAACCATCGCCCGGCTGCCCAAAAAAGCGCGAGCGGCCTGAGAGAGACGGATATGAGCAACGGAAAAGCAGAGAAAAAAACGCCCGCGCGCAAGAAGCCCAGCGGGCTCGGTCGAGGTCTTTCTGCGCTGATGGGAGAGGTCGAGCAGGAGGCGTCGGTCAGCGCCGCGCCGGATGAGGGGGCAGTGCAGATGCTGCCGGTCGGCAAGATCGCGCCCCATCCGGACCAGCCGCGCCGCCATTTCGACGAGGACGCGCTGAGCGAGCTTGCAAACTCGATCGAAGTGCGCGGTATGATCCAGCCGATCGTCGTGCGGCCGCAAGGCGCGGGTTACCAGATTGTCGCCGGCGAACGGCGCTGGCGCGCGGCGCAGCGCGCACATCTCCACCAGGTTCCTGTAATCGTTCGGGATTTCGACGATGCGGAGACACTGGAAATCGCGCTCGTCGAGAATATCCAGCGTGAAGACCTCAACGCGATCGAGGAAGCCGAAGCTTATAAAAGGCTGATCGAGGATTTCGGCCACAGCCAGGCCGCGCTTGCGCGCCTCGTCCACAAATCGCGCAGCCATGTCACCAATTTGTTGCGCCTGCTTGAACTGCCCGATGCCGTGCGGGCCATGGTCGTGTCGGGCGAACTCGATATGGGGCATGCGCGGGCGATTATCGGCGCGCCGGATGTCGAGGCCCTGGCCCGGCTGATTGCGGCACAGGGGCTTTCGGTTCGCGAAGCCGAAGATCTGGCCCGCCGCGCCAAACCCGGCGGATCGACGCAGCAGAAAAGGCCGCCGCGCGAACGCGATGCGGATATCGTTGCGCTTGAGCGCCAGCTTGGCGAAGCCATCGGCCTGGCGGTCGCGATCGACTATAATGGCAAGATGGGAACGGTGAGCGTGGCCTATCGCTCGCTCGATCAACTCGACCTGATCTGCCAGCGGCTTTCCGGTGAAAAAATTTAGTTCATAATGGCTAGCGCAATGTCCGGGCCTTGCGGGCGATGGCGAAAAGCTCTTCGTCGGCCGCGATTAAACCCGGCCCGCCCGCGCTTTTGAGCAGGCGCTCGGTGTCGCTCGCCCGGTTGATCGCGATCGCCAGGGCATCGCTGCGCCAGCGTTCCACCTGATCGGCGATAACCGCTTTTTCCTTCCAGAATATAGCCCGGCCGGCCTTGGCGATTACCGTCTGTGTGCTGTTTCCCTGTTCAACCTCGGCCCGCAATTTCGCCAAAAGCAGCAGGCGGCGCAGGATGGCGCGGATTAGCGGTATGCCGACCATTCCCTCGCTCGCAAACTGGGTAAGTTCGCGATCGAGCGCGACCAGATCGCCCGAAAGCACGACATTGGCGAGGCGCGAAAGATCGCCCTCGTCGCTGCTTGCTGAAAGTGCATCCATCGCGTCATGATCCAGCTGGCGCGGGCGATCGGGCGCGGCATCCAGATACAGCGCGAATTTTGCCAGCTCGCTGGCCAGTATCGAACGGTCCCCGTGGCTGCTGCGCGCCAAACGCTGGGCAATGTCCGGCGCGATCTGCAGGCCGGTTTCCTGGGCCATTTCGATCACCATCAGGTCGGCATCGCGGCCTTCGGGGGCATAGCTGGCACAGGCCATCGCCGCGTCGCTGGCAAAGGCCAGCTTCACAAGCTTGTTCGTGCCGCGCAGGGCACCGGCGATCGCTACCACCGGATTGCCGGCTTTTTCCGCTTCCAGCAGCGCTTCCACGCCTGCAAAAATTTCATCGCCGGCAGGGTCGATCCGGATGAAGCGGGCGCCCCCGAAAAGCGAGATCGCCGCTGCCTCGTCGGCCAGTTTGGCGGGGTCGGATTTGAGCTCGGACCCGGTAAGGTCGATCCGCTCCGCCTCTTCCCCCATCGCTTTGCCGAGCATTGCAGCCAGCGCTTCAGAACCCGACCGGTCCGGGCCGTAGAGCAGGTAAAAGCGGACATCCTCGCCGGGCGCCGAAAGCGCGCGCGCGATCTGGCCGCGATTGGCCTTCACCTAGGGGAGTTCCGAGACGGGTTCGGCGGCGCGCTGATCGGCGCGCCTGGTCGCATAAAGGGCGATCCGCGCGACTATCTGGTCGGCAACCTGCTCTGTGAGCCGCTCAAGCGCCGAATCCTCGGCGGCGATGGTTGCATATTCGGACGAGACAACGTCGATGCCGGCATCCGCGCCTGCTGTTGCATCCAGCAGCACGGTGCCCAGATCGGCCGTCAGCAGCTGGAAACGCGCGCGCAGCGTTCGCCGTTCGCGCGTTACGGCATTGTCCGCCCGAACGCCGAAACCCTCGATCCGGTCGTCGAGCGTGACTTCGAGCCGGTAGCGCGGGGCTTCCCGGCCCGCAGCACCGAGCCTCTGCTCAAGGGCGCCGCGCATCAGATAGCCGGAACGGCCCGGAATACCGCCAACCTCGACCGCGCCGAGTGTCTGGCGCGCCGGTGAGGATGCGCCGCCATAGAGCGGGCGCAGGCCGCAGGCTGTGAGAGGCAATGCGCATAGGAGGAGAGCGGTTACGGCGAATGCCCGTTTTTCCTGCACCTGTCGAAGGGTGGTTCTTCCTCTTCCCGGTTGGAAAAGGAAAGGCAGGGACTCGAGGATCGCGGCCCAAAGGGATGAAAGGCAAAAACGGCTCACGCGACGATATTTACCAGACGATCGGGCACGACGATAATCTTTTTCGGCTCATTGCCGTCCAGCTGGCGCGCAATCTTGTCCGATCCGAGCGCCAGAGCCTCAAGATCGGCTTTGGACGTGCCTTTTGCCGCCGATAGCGTGTCCCGCAATTTGCCGTTGATCTGGATCGCGATTGTTACCTCGTCCTCGACGAGCAGAGATGGATCGACATTGGGCCATGGCGCATCGGCGACCATGCCGCTTTCGCCTAACGCTTCCCATGCTTGTTCGGCGAGATGCGGGACCATCGGTGCTACGAGCCGTACAATCGTCCGGACGGCTACAGTACGGCTTTCGCTCGCTGCGGCTTTCTCGATCGCGTTGGTAAGCTCGTAAAGCTTGGCAACGGCCTTGTTGAAGGACAGGGTCTCGATATCTTCGCCGATCCCTTCAATTGTCTGGTGCAGCTTGCGGTCGAGATCCTTATCTTCGCCTTCGCCGGCCTCATTCCCGTCAATCAGCCGCCAGAGCCGCTGGGTAAAGCGCCACGACCCTTCGATTCCGGCCTCGCTCCACGGCAGGTCGCGTTCGGGCGGGCTGTCCGAGAGCATGAACCAGCGCACGGCGTCCGCACCATATTGATCGACGATGGGATCGGGATCGACGACGTTTTTCTTGGACTTGGACATTTTCTCGACGCGTCCGGCCTTCACCGGCTCGCCATGCTCGATATGCACCCAGTCGTCGCCCTCGCGGGTAACCTCGTCGGGGGAAAGCCAGCTGCCATCGCCCATCTGATAGGTTTCGTGCGTCACCATGCCCTGCGTAAAGAGCCCGGCAAAAGGTTCCTTTACATCGAGCATTCCGATCCGGTTGAGCGCGCGCGTCCAGAAGCGGGCATAGAGGAGATGCAGGATCGCATGCTCGACGCCGCCGATATACTGACCCACCGGCAGCCAGCTTTCCGCCTCTGCCTTGTCGAACGGCTTGTCGTCCGGCTGGCTCGCGAAGCGGATGAAATACCAACTGCTGTTTACGAAAGTGTCGAGCGTGTCCGTCTCGCGCCGGGCGGCAGTGCCGCATTGCGGGCAATCGACATTTTTCCAGCTCGGGTGGCGATCCAGCGGATTGCCGGGTGTGTCGAAATCGACATCCTCGGGAAGGACAACCGGCAACTGGTCCTTGGGAACGCCAACCGGGCCGCAATCCTCGCAATGGATGATCGGGATCGGTGTGCCCCAATAGCGCTGGCGCGATACGCCCCAGTCCCTGAGCCGCCATTCGGTCGTGCCCTCGCCCCAGCCTTCTTCCTCGGCACGGGATATGACAGCTGCCTTGGCGTCCTCGATATCCATGCCGTCCAGGAACCGTGAATTGACCAGTGCGCCTTCGCCGGACCAGGCTTCATCGCCTTCGAAATCCGATGCGGTTTCATCGCCATCGGCAACGACGCGGCGGACGGGAAGGCCGTATTTGCGGGCAAAATCCAGATCGCGCTGGTCGTGCGCCGGAACGCCGAAAACCGCGCCCGTGCCATAGTCCATGAGCACGAAATTGGCGATATAGACGGGCAGTTCCCATTCGGGCTGGAACGGATGGGCTGCGGTAATTCCAGTGTCGAAGCCCAGTTTTTCAGCGCTTTCGATATCGGCCGCCGAGGTGCCGCCCGCCTGGCATTGCGCGATGAAGGCCTGCGCATCGGCGTTTTTCTCCGCCACTTTCTGCGCCAGCGGATGGTCGGCCGCGACGGCGACGAAGCTTGCGCCGAAAATCGTGTCGGGACGGGTGGTAAAGACCTGCAAATTGCTCTGGCCGTTGATGCGCTGGTCCAGCGTAAAGCGGAACCGCAGGCCCCGGCTCTTGCCGATCCAGTTCTCCTGCATCAGCCTGACCTTGTCGGGCCACTGATCGAGTTCGCCCAGCCCGGCGAGCAGGTCATCCGCGAAATCAGTGATCTTGAGAAACCACTGGCTCAGCTTGCGCCGCTCGACGGTTGCGCCCGAGCGCCAGCCCTTGCCGTCGATAACCTGTTCGTTGGCGAGCACGGTCATATCGACCGGATCCCAGTTGACCGCCGATTCCTTGCGATAGACGAGGCCCGCCGCATAGAGATCGAGGAACAGGGCCTGTTCCTGGCCGTAATAATCGGGTTCGCAGGTCGCCAGCTCGCGGCTCCAGTCGAGCGCGAAGCCCAGGCTTTTCAGCTGGTCGCGCATCGCCGCGATATTGGCGCGCGTCCAGTCGCCCGGATGCACCTTCTTCTCCATCGCCGCATTCTCGGCTGGCATGCCGAAAGCGTCCCAGCCCATGGGGTGGAGCACTTCATGCCCTGTCATCCGCTTGTAGCGGGCCAGCACATCGCCCATCGTATAGTTGCGCACATGGCCCATATGGATGCGCCCCGAAGGATAGGGGAACATCTCGAGCACGTAGCTTTTCGGCTTGTCGGACGCGGTATCGGCGGCAAAAGTCCCGGCGGTTTCCCAGGCTTTTTGCCAGCGCCTGTCTACCGCTTGCGGATTGAAGCGTGACATTATGAGCAAACTTCCGTTTGAGGCGGCACCAGCCCGCTCCCCCACCCGGCCTCCCAGTCAGTGTATCCTATGGGAGGCCGGGTGGGGGAGCGGGCCGGTGCGGTAACCACTATTAGATAAGCTAACCGATTACGGTGTTGCGGCGCAGTTCGCGTGCACGGGTGAGGATAATCTCCTCGAGCCGCTGCACGGTGGCGGCCTGAACCGGCGCCTCGAGCCATTGCGATCCGTTGTAGAGCTGGCGCGACGCGGCGACGGCAAGCGCATCGGCGCGCAGATCCTGGTCGAGAATCGTAACGGTCAGCTTCATGCGCTCGGTCGGCGCCGCCGGATTGGCGTACCAGTCGGTCACGATAACCCCGCCTGCCGAATCGGCCTGGGTAAGCGGCATGAAGGAGAGCGTTTCCAGCGCCGCGCGCCAGAGATAGCTGTTGACGCCGATTGTCGAAATCTGGGCCGGGGCCAGATTCTGGGCCGGGCGGTCTCCGCCGCCGCAGGCGGTCAGAACCAGCGGTAAAAGGACGGCAATTGCGGCGTGACGCAAACGGGACATGATACTCACCTGCGAGGAAATAAATGTAAAAGGATGGCCGGTTATAGACGCTTGCGCGACCCCCGCAAGCGGCCATTTTCCGGCCCCCGCAAACAGGGTTGTGGAAGTTGCGCAACACTGGAGCGGATTCAGCCATTTGCCCTTGTTCTTTGTGGTGCGACTCGCAATCTTCATGCTAGGGCAATGCGGCAAGGAGAATAATAGTTCGATGTACGGGCGCTTCACATTGGCAGCTTTGGCGGGTTCCGCGCTGGTTGTCGCCGCATTGACGGCGATGCCCGATGCTGCCGAATCGCAGGCGCGCTCGCTCGCACTGAACGCTCCCGGCACGATGGGCACTTTCACGCCTGCCTCCGGCGATCCCAGCATGGCGCGGGCGCTGCGCCGCGCCGGCATTTCCAGTCGCGGTATGCGGTTTACGCCATCGGCCTCCCGCCAGGGCGATCGCCCTGTTACGGTTGCCGTGCGCGCCCGGGCGACAACGACAGCCCAGGCCCAGCGCAACGCCGAAATCGCGATGGCGACCAGTTCGACGACCGGCGTAACGGCGATTACGCCCTCCGCCTATAATCTCGGCGTATCGGTCGGCTGGCGGCGGTTCGCCATTTCCGGCGATGTCGCCCGCATCGATAGCGCCCTGATTCCGGGCCGCGCCCGCGAATCGGCAGATGTCGGCCTCAGCTATTCGGGCCGGCGGTGGAGTACGCGGGTTCAGGTTTCCGCCGACCGGCCGACACCGCAATCGGCACCGAGCCTGATCGACAACGAAGAGCGCGTCGCGGTCGATGTTGGCGGGTCATACACCATCGCGCGGAACATCGATATTACCGGCGGCGTCCGCTATCAGCGGCAACATCGGCTCGAACAGCCTGATGACGAGCGCCGTGACAGCCAGGCCGTTTATGTTGGAACCGCCTTCCGCTTTTAGCGGTCTTCTTGGCACGGCTTTGGCGTAAGCGCGCCAATACCGGCCCAGCCATATATTCCGAACCGCCTCAATGCCCGGGCCCGCCGGGCATTCATGCCGCCCAGAGCAATGACCGGGATAGGGGTTTCCCGAACCAGCCTGCTGAACCTCATATGGCTTAAGGGCCGCGTACCGGGATGCGATTCGGTGGCGAAGGCGGGCGAGAGGAAAATGAGATCGGCGCCGATGCGCTCGGCAGCGCGTAACTCGGTCAGGCTGTGCACCGCTGCCGTGCGCAGCAGCGCGCGCGGCCCGATATGCGGCGACCGCGTATGGAATCCGTCGGCTCGCGCCGCATTGGCCCCCTGTGCAGAACCCGCGACGACAAGGGCAAGACGCCGGGCCCGGGCAATTTTGCGAATCCGGGCGATCAGGGTGCGCCGGGCCGGGCAGTCCAGGCTATAATGGCGAACGATCACTCCGCTGCCGCGGGGCAGAGCCCCGAGCGCCGCCCATAGTTGCTCGCCTTGCCGCTCGTCGGTCATCAGCCACAGCCTGGGAAGCGCGGGAATGAGAGGGTGGCGGCGTCGCACGCGGCTTCCTATAGCAAGCGCCATGACAACAGGCGATATCCTTCAGGGCCCGGGCGAAAGGCTGGCCATGGTGCGCGAAGCTATGGCACGGGCGGGCAAGCTGGCTGGTCGTGACCCGGCCGATTGTGAGCTGATAGCGATCTCGAAAACTCGTGATGCAGGGGCGATCCAGCCCCTGATCGACGCCGGGCAACGGATTTTTGGCGAAAACCGGGTGCAGGAAGCGCAGAGGAAATGGCCCGCGCTCCAGGCCGACAATCCGGACATCGAACTGCATCTTGTCGGCCAGCTACAGTCGAACAAGGCGGAGGAAGCGGTGGCGCTCTTCGATGCGATCCACGCTGTCGACCGGCCGTCGCTTATCAAGGCGCTCGCCAAGGCCTTAGCCAAGACCGATCGGCGACCGGTCTTGTTCATCCAGGTAAATATTGGCGAGGAGGAGCAGAAGGGGGGATGCGCGATTGCCGATCTTCCCGTACTGCTTGAACGCGCGGATGCGGCGGGCCTCGAAATTGCCGGGCTGATGTGCATTCCGCCCAACGGCCTGGAACCCGCCCCCTATTTCGCGCTGCTTGCCAAACTTGCCGGCGATCACGGGCTTCCCCGGCTGAGCATGGGCATGTCGTCCGACTATGAAACCGCAATCAAGTGCGGCGCGACGCATGTCCGGGTCGGCACTGCGCTCTTCGGACCCCGGGAACCGGCGCCGCTAAGCTAGAGCTGGTGGCCGGTACGGTCGCGCTTGGTTGCCAGATACCGCTCGTTATGGGCATTCTCGCCATGCCGGTGCTCCACCCGCTCGCGAACGGCGATGCCGGCGGCTTCCAGCCCGGCAACCTTTTCCGGATTGTTGGTCAGCAGGCGGATTTCGTCCTGCCCCAGCAGTTTGAGCATCTTCGCCGCGATACCGAAATCGCGCTCGTCGACCGCAAAGCCTAGTCGCGTGTTCGCATCGACCGTATCAAAGCCCTGATCCTGCAACGCATAGGCGCGCAATTTATTGACGAGACCGATGCCGCGCCCCTCCTGCCGCAGATAGAGCAATATACCCCAGCCCTGCTCGGCCATTGCCGCCATCGCTCCGGAGAGCTGGGGCCCGCAATCGCATTTGAGGGAGGCCAGCACATCGCCGGTCAGGCATTCGCTGTGCAGGCGCACAAGCGGTGCTTTTCCATTGGGTGTGCCGATCAGCAGGGCCACATGCTCGGCGGCATCGGCCTTGTGGCGGAAGGCGATGATTTCGGCGGTTTCGGCCGCTGCTACGGGAAGCCGCGCGCGGGCGGCTATGGCAAGATCGTTGGGATCGTCATAGGCGGCGATATCGGCCGGGGTGACGGCGTCCCCGCCGGCTGCTTCCGTCACGAACACGGCCGGCAGCAGATTCGCCAGCCGGGCCAGTTTGAGCGCCGCTGCCAGCGCCTCGCCTTGGGGCAGAGCGAGCGCGTGAAACGGGCCTTTTAGCGGCGTGTTCAGATCAAAAGCCGGGTCGGCAATGGCAATGGCCGCGGCCAGATCGTGCCAGGCCTCGCGCTGTATGCGCACCGGCGCGCCCGGCGTCGCGGCCTCGCGTTGATTGGCCAGTTTGAGGGTTTCCGCCCGGCCTGCGCCGATCAGGATGTCGGCAGGTTTCGCGCCATCAAATTCGGCAAGGCTCTGTTCGTCCGCGGTCTCCACGGCGAGGATCCGAACCATGGCGTGCGCATCGCCGCAGGCGACGGGCCAGCCGCGCCGGAGCGCGTCGATCGCGCGCGCGACCTTGTGGCTATCGCCCGGCTTTGCTGCCGCGTCAGACACGGAACTCGGTCACCAGCGGAACATGGTCTGACGGCTTGAACCAGCTTCGGCTCGGTTCGTGAATGCTGTGCGCGACCGCTTTTTCGGCCAGCTCCGGGCTTGCCCACATATGATCGAGCCTGCGCCCCCTGTCCGATGCGGCCCAGTCCTTGGCCCGATAGCTCCACCAGCTGTAATAGCGCTCGGGCGGCGGGATGAACCGCCGGCCCAGATCGACCCAGTCATGCGCTTTTTGCAACCGGTCGAGATGTTCGACCTCGATCGGCGTATGGCTGACCACTTTGAGCAGCTGTTTATGGCTCCAGACATCGGATTCGAGCGGTGCTACATTGAAGTCGCCGACAAGCAGCGTCGGCCGGTCGAGCGTCTCGGACCATTCCGTCATCCGGTCGAGAAAATCGAGTTTCTGGCCGAATTTGGGATTTTGCTCGCGATCGGGGATATCTCCGCCCGCCGGCACATAGACGTTTTCCACGTAGAAGCCGCTGTCCAGCCGCACGCCGACATGGCGGGCCTCGCCATTGGCCTGCCAGTCGAGCCGGTCGTCTTCATGGAACGGCACCTTGCTGACGATCGCCACGCCGTGATGCATCTTCTGCCCGTGCAGCGCCTGATATTCATAGCCGAGCGACTTCAGTGCATCGACGGGAAAGGTCTTGTCGACGGTCTTTGTTTCCTGCAGGCACAATATGTCGGGCGCCTCTTCGTTCAGGAAGCGTTCGACGATGCCGATGCGGAAACGCACCGAATTGATGTTCCATGTCGCGATTTTGAGGGTCGAGGCCATGCAAAGAGCCTCTAGCGGGCTAGCCGGGGCAATGCCACCACCAAGCGGCATATCCCTTCCGGTCCCCCGTGGCGGAAACGAAGACCCCCGCTCCGGGGGCATTTGGAGCGGGGGTCAGACCTAGTCGTTCGTCACGCTAGGCGGGAGGTGCGGCGCATGGGAATAACAGGGGAATCCCTCATGGCTCTATGCGCCTCCACATCCTCTCTATAGCCACTCGTTCCTGACGCGCAGATGAATAGCGGCTGGTCGTTGGTCGACGAATTCGGGCCGTCGGTCACTGGAGTGAGCCGGGGACAGGACGATCGGTGAATATCGTGAAACTAACGCCTGCGATTGCGAGGTCGCGGATCGCGGTAGCGGAACGTGCTGTTGGGAATGGCCATGCCGAAACGCTGATTGGCCAGGTTGATCGTGGTCAGATTGTTTTGCGAATCGAGAACGGTCCAGCCCTGCAGCATCAGCCCGCCGGGCGAGGAGGGGCTGCGCAGGAAGGTGATGGTGATCGTTCCATATTCGGGATGTTCGGGATCGCGCGCGCGGATGCGCACCTCGCTGTTGCGGCCGGTATCGAGGACCGTTGCAAAGGTTGAAAGATCGCGGTCCGGATTGAGCAATACCGCAAGCGGCGAATCCCCAATCGGCCAGCGTTGGACCTGGCGGACATCGTAATCGACGAAAGTCAGCGCCCGCCCGTCCGAGACCACGACCATGTTGACGCTGTCTTCATAGGAGAAGCGTATGCGCCCGGGGCGCTTGAGAAACATCTCGCCGCGCACGGACTGGCCGGCGCGGTTGGTTTCGATGAAATCGGCCTGCATGGTGTTGACGCTTCGCAAATGGCGCTGGACCTGGCCGAGCACATCCTGCTGCGCGGCGGCGGGTATCGGGGCAATCACGGCGCCGGTCGCTAGGGCAATCGGTGCGGTGAGAAGGGCAAGAGCGGTAAAGCGGTGCATATGGTTATCCATTTGATGGTCGAGCGCGCGTAGTGCCGCTCACCCGTTGAATGCAAACTGAACCCGGGGATCTGCAATCATTCAGGCCGCCCACGCCCAGGCGGCAGGGTTGCGGCTTAAACCGGATTGCCCTCCAGATCGATCAGCACCTCGCGCCGGCCGACATGGTTGGCGGGGCTCACCTTGCCTTCCGTTTCCATCCGTTCGATCAGACGCGCGGCATTGTTATAGCCGACCCGAAGTTGGCGCTGGATATAGCTGGTCGAGGCTTTCTGGCTCTCCGCGACAATCTGGCAGGCCTTGCGATACAGCTGGTCTTCGGCCGAATCCTCGCCGGTCGGCTGGCCATCGAACGTATAGCCGCCATCCTCCGGCTCTTCGGTTACCGCCTGGATATAGTCGGGCTGGCCCTGTTCGCGCCAGTGATCGGCGACGCGGCGGACTTCCTCGTCCGACACGAAGGGGCAATGGACGCGGGCGATCTGCTTGCCGCCGGGCATATAGAGCATGTCGCCCTTGCCGAGCAGCTGTTCGGCGCCCTGTTCGCCCAGAATGGTGCGAGAATCGATTTTCGAGGTGACCGAGAAGCTGATTCGCGTCGGCAGGTTGGCCTTGATGACCCCGGTGATGACGTCGACCGAAGGGCGCTGGGTCGCCATGATCAGGTGGATGCCGGCGGCGCGGGCCTTTTGCGCCAGCCTCTGGATCAGGAACTCGACCTCCTTGCCGGCCGTCATCATCAGGTCGGCAAGCTCGTCGACGACGATCACGATCTGGGGCAGCGGCTCATATTCGAGCTCTTCTTCCTCATAGATCGGCTGGCCGCTATCCGCATCATAGCCGGTCTGGACGCGCCGGCCGAGCGGTTTTCCCTTGGCCTTTGCCGCGCGCACCTTGTCGTTGAAACCCTGCAACGACCGCACGGAGAGGGACGCCAGCATCCGATAGCGCTCTTCCATCTGCTCGACCGCCCATTTGAGCGCGCGGATGGCCTTGGCCGGTTCGGTCACCACCGGTGAAAGCAGGTGGGGGATATCGTCGTAAATGCTGAGCTCGAGCATCTTCGGATCGATCATGATCAGCTTACAGTCTTCCGGCGTCAGCCGGTAGAGCAGCGACAGGATCATGCAGTTCAGGCCGACCGACTTGCCCGAGCCGGTGGTGCCGGCAACGAGCAGGTGCGGCATTGGCGCAAGATCGGCGATCACCGGGTCGCCCGCGATATTCTTGCCGAGGATGATCGGCAGTTTCGCCGAATTATCCTCGAACGCCGCGCTCGCCACCATCTCGGAAAGTACGACCATCTCGCGATGCGCATTGGGCAGTTCGATGCCAATCACGCTGCGTCCCGGAATAACGGCAACGCGTGCCGAAATCGCGGACATGTTGCGGGCGATATCGTCGGCCAGCTGGATCACGCGGCTGGCCTTGATCCCGCTGGCCGGCTCCAGCTCGTACATGGTGACGACTGGACCGGGCCTGACTTCGACGATCGAGCCTTTGACATGGAAATCATCGAGCACTGATTCGAGCAGCCGGGCATTGCGTTCCAGCGCCGCCTTGTCGAGCGCCATGCCCCGTTCCTCGGCCGCAGGATTGAGCAATTCGATCGTCGGCAGGTCATATTTGAGATTGAGCGACCGTTGCCGGGGTTTGCTCCCCTTGGGCGGCCGGGCGGGATTGGCGTCGTTGATGACCGGTGCGCGGGTCTCGGCTTCCGGGGGGGCAACCTTTTTGCGCGGCTGCGGCGTCTTTTTCGCGGTTTCCCGGGCATCGGTGATCTTGACCGGCGCCGGGCGGTCTCCGCGGCGGAACAGGAAGGCCCGTTCGCTTTCATCCAGGGCCAGTCCGCGATACCAGAGAAAAAGTCCCGCGCCGCCCAGCAATGCCGCGAGCGCCCAGCCCAGATAGCGGCCGATATCGGGATTGCCCAACAGGCCGAGCAATCCTGAAAAAGCAGCGCCGCCGCTATAGCCCAGCACACCGCCCCAGCCGAGCGGAAGTCCCCGGATGCTTGGCCCGGCGAGCAGGGTCAGCGCCGATCCGATCAGGAGGATGGCGACAGCGATTACCAGGGTTGAACGGAGCCACCGGCCAAGGGGCGCATCGCGCCACAGCCGCAAGGCGACAAGCGCAAGGAGCGGCAGCAACAGCCCGGCCAGCGGACCGAACAGGATAAGCAGTGCTTCCGACACATAGGCGCCAATGCCGCCCAGCCAGTTTTGCGCCGGTCCCGATGCCGCGGTATTGAGCGCCGGATCGCTGGGCCGATAGCTGACCAGGGCAAGGCCGATAAGCACGGTCAGGATCAGCAGGCCAAGCGCGGCGAGCAGGGCGGTCGACCGCGAGGCCGCGCGCCGCATTGCTTCGCGCCAAGCCGGCATCTGCGCCGCCAATCCACCCTGTGCCATCTCGCGCCTCCCATAGTTTGTGCGCATTATGTTCTCTCGATTAACCCTAATGCCCTCCGGCCGGACTCGCCGTCAAGCACAAGCGGCCGTGCGGCTTGCCCTGGCTGCGTTAAAGAGAGTCCCCTTGACGATAAACGGCGTTTGTTTGTCAGAATGTTGCTAACACAACATTGCCGTACCGACAGGTTGAGTCTGATCCAAAAACCGGCAAGGGTCTTTCTGGCTATATCATCGGAGCATTGGGCAACTTCTCATGAATCAGACAGATGTCATCATTCTCGGCGGCGGGCTGGTTGGTCAGACGCTGGCTCTGGCCCTTGACCTGCATGGCTTGTCCAGCGCCGTGGTCGATCGGATGCCGACAAAGGCCCTGCTCGACAGCAGCTATGACGGCCGGGTTTCGGCGGTGGCGAGCGCAAGCTGGAACATGCTGAATGCCATCGGGCTTGGCGAGGCGCTTGAGGGCAAGGGCTGTCCGATCGGATCGATCCGTGCCAGCGACGGTCTTGCACCGGGCCGCCTCGATTTCGAATCCGGTGAGGGTGAAGGCCCGCTCGGTATCATGTTCGAAAACCGTTTGCTGCGAGCCTCACTGTTCGGGGCATCGCAAAAAGCGGAGCATATCGCGCTACATATGGCGAAAAGCGCAGCCGACGTGGTGCGCGAGCAGGAAGGGGTTACGGTCACGCTTGACGATGGCACGATCCTCAAGGGCTCGCTGCTGATCGGTGCGGAAGGCCGGGGTTCGCCGACGCGCGAAACTGCCGGGATCCGCGTCGCCCGATGGAGTTACCGTCATCATGCGATTGTCGCGACGATCAACCATGAACGTTCGCATGGCGGCATTGCCTATGAGATATTCTATCCGGCCGGGCCGTTCGCCCTGCTGCCGATGCTGGATGATGCAGGTGGCCATCGTTCGGCGCTGGTGTGGACGGTGCATGAAAAGGACGGCCCGGCAATGATGGGCCTGTCCGAACGCGCCTTTCTCGCCGAAGCGGAAAAGCGGATGGGCGGGTTTCTCGGAAATCTGGCGCTGGCTGGCCCACGCGGTTCCTATCCTCTCGGCTTCCACCACGCGGCAAAGATTACCGGCGAGCGGCTGGCCCTGGTCGGGGACAGCGCACACGGCATTCATCCGATTGCGGGGCAGGGGCTCAATCTGGGCTTTCGAGATGTGGCATGCCTCGCCCAGGTGCTGGTCGAAGGCGTGCGTCTCGGAATGGACGCCGGCGATGCGGAGCTGCTCAAACGCTATGAAACCTGGCGCAGCCTCGACACGCTGATGGTCGCCATGGCGACGGACGGGTTGACTCGGCTCTTCGGTATTCCGGGTAAAACCGCTTCCAGAATCCGCCGCTTCGGCATGACCGCCGTTGACCGTATCCCACCCCTCAAGCGCCGCTTCGTCGACGAGGCGCGGGGCAGCAGCGGAAAACTGCCGCTGCTGTTGCAGGGCGTTACGGTTTGACGCTCGTCTATCATTTTACGAAGGAAAGGTGGGCCAGACAGGCCGTCATCAATAAACGTCTCAAAATAGCTCGAATTGCTGATCTCAACGACCCATTTGAACTCATGGGGTTGAGGGTGCGCGACAAGCGGACTCGGCAAGCTTTCCTATCATGGAAAGATGAGATGAACCGACGGTATGGGATTCTGTGTTTCAGTCGAAATTGGCAAAGCCCGTTGTTGTGGAGTCACTACGCGGATCGCCATCGCGGTATTTGTCTTGGGTTGGAGGTTCGAAGCGACTATCTGAAGTCGATTAAATATCAGAAAACGCGCAAAGATTTTCGAAATGAAGCGCTCGATGAGAAGCTGTTAGACTATCTTCTCTTCACGAAGTTTCATGAATGGAGTTACGAAGACGAACTCCGACTTTGCAGTCGCCTTGAGACTCCAGATTCTACAGACGATCAGTACTATTCTGAACTAAATGAAGACATCCGTTTGCGAGAAATTATAATCGGACCGCTTAACGAGTTAAGGCGAGCAGATATTTTATCTGATTTGGAGAAGGCGAAAATTCCTCCCGGAAAAATCAGATTGATCAAAGCGAGGTTGGCGCACAAATCATTTGCAATCGTCCGAGATAAACGTGGTTTGATCTGAAGATTGGTCGGCATGAGCGCACGTTGTCGGGTAGGTCGGATCTTGGGGAGAGCGGAGCAAAAAGCCGCCGCCCCGTTTCGGAGGCGGCGGCAAGGCAGGGCTGGAGAGGCCCCTGTGAGAGAGCGGGAATGCCGCTATTCGGCGGACGCCAGGACATTCGGCATGGGCAGGTCGATGCTTTGCAGCGTCAGAACCTGGCATTCGCGGGCCGCATTCTGGCTCCGCAGATCGAAGTCGAAACCCGTTCCGCAGACCTCTCGCGCCGCTATACGCAGGCGGTGTTGCAGGCGTTCGCGATCCGCTGCGTTATTGAGATCGAGATCGGCATGGACAACCGTCACCGATGGCGCGTTTGCCGGGGCCGTCTGGGCAGCGACAGGCTGGGAGAAGGCCGCACCGAGAAGCAGTGTGGCAGGGATCAGGAGGGTGGTTAGCGTTTTCATCGTACGTTCCTTTTCAAAAAGGGGAGGGGAAAGTGTCGGTACGAAGCCCAACTAACATAAGTTTCAATTTGCAACGAACAACGATATTGCGCTATCGTTCTGCAAAAGTGCAGAATGGGCCATGATCGACTGGAATGATCTTCGATATTTTCTGGCCGTCGCAGAGACGGGCAGCACGCTGGGCGCGGGCAAAAAGCTCCGCGTCAGCCAGACCACGGCGGCGCGGCGGATTGCTGCGCTGGAGCGCGAGCTTGGCCTGTCGCTGTTCGAGCGCAGCCAGGCAGGATATGCGCTGACGCCGGTCGGCGAGGCGCTGCTCGACAAGGCCCACGCCGTTAACCGGGCTGCGGACGAATTCGCCGAAGCCGCCGCCGCTCAGGCACGCGATGTCAGCGGGACGGTCAAGCTGACGACGATCGACATATTCGCCGAGACTATTCTCGCGCCGATCTTGAACAAGCTGCATCAGGCATTTCCTGCCATCCGGATTGAAATCGATACTTCGCAAGAGCCCCGCAATCTTGCCGCCGGCGAGGCGGATATCGCGATCCGCAGCAGCAGCGGACCGAAAGGCGGCGGACTGGTGGGGCGCCGGATCGCCGAAGACCATTGGACCGTCTATTGCAGCCGTGGCTATGCCGATGCTCATGGCCTGCCACAGACAATCGAGGCCATGGCGGACCATGCATTTGTCGGCGGCGGCGGCGAGAATTTCTGGCGGCCCTACCGACAATGGTTGCTGGAAAACCGGCTCGAAAATGCGGTGGCGGTGCATCACGGGACGGGTACGGGGTTGCTGTCAGCGGTGAGGGCAGGGGTCGGCCTGGCGGTATTGCCGAGTTTTTTTGCAGATCATGATGCCGATCTCATCCGGTGTCTGCCGCCCCGCCAGGACGACGATGGAAGCCTGTGGCTCCTCACCCATGAAAGACTCCGCCATGTTCCCCGCATACGCGCCGTTCTCGATTTTCTGGCGCTCGAGCTGCGGAAGATCGCCTTGGCGGACAGCTAGCCCGCATTAATTCCGTATCAGCGATCGAGCCTCTTCGGGGAGCATCACCGGTACGCCGTCCCGCACCGGATAGGCGAGGCCCGCGGCTTCCGATACCAGCTCGTTCTTTGCGGCGTCATAGCGCAGCGCGGCCCGCGTAACCGGGCAGACAAGGATGTCGAGCAAGGCCGGATCCAGCGCGCCTGCGGTGCTTTTGTTCAACGCACTGCCCCTATTGCAGCGTCGCATGATCGTCGCCGCCCTGCTGCTGGTGCATGCGGAAGAACTGCATGAACTGGATCAGCAGTTCGGAACGATCATCGATTGTCGGCGCTTCGACGAGCGCCTGTTTGGCCACCGTATCGAAGGGCGCGACCTGGCTCACCATATTGACGAGGGTTTCGTCATCCAGGGTATCGACCGCATCCCAGTCGACCGCATAGCCCAGCAGATCGGCGAACTTCTTCGACTCGTCGACGAGCCCGCCGCGCATGGCGATGGACAATGGCTCGGCAACGGCCTCATCGCCAAATTCCTGCGTTACCGCCTCGACCTGGCGAAAGGATGTCGTCGCATCCAGCTCCCGGACGATGCGGAATCGCGTCAGCCCCTCGAGGATCAGGTTGAAGCGCCCGTCCTCCATCGCCTCGACTTCGGAGACCTTCCCGATGCAGCCCACGTCGAACAGCGGTGGATTCCTGCCGCCATCTTCGCCACCTTCGCTTCGCGGCTGGATCATGCCGATCCGCCGGTCCCGGGCCATCGCGTCCTTCACCAGCGCCTGATAGCGCGGCTCAAAGATGTGCAGGGGCAATTGCGCGCGCGGCAGCAGGATTGCTCCGGCCAGCGGGAAAATCGAAAGGCGGATCGGCGTTTCGGCCATTATCCGAACAGGATTGCGGACAGGCGGCGGCGCTGCTCGGACACCCATTCGTCTTCCAGGCCGACAACCTCGAACAGCTGGAGCAGCTTCTGCCGTGCCGCGCCTTCATTCCAGTCCTTGTCGGCTTCGATAATGTGGAACAGATGTTCGGCGGCCTCATCGCGCGCATCATTCGCCATCAGGGCCGTCGCCAGTTCCAGCCGCGCCTCGTGATCGCCCGGATTGGCCTCGACCTTTGCGGCCAGCGGCGCGGTATCCTCGCCCGCCGGTGCGTCGCCGATCAGGTCGATCGCCGATTGTGCCCGGGCGATGGCCGGGTCTTTGGCGACATCTTCGGGAATTTGCGCCAGCATCTCCTTTGCCTCGTCGATCTTCCCGATCATGACGAGCGCGCGGACAAAACCGGAAAGCACTTTTGGTTCGGTCGGGGCCATTTCCATGATCTGGCCGAAGACGGAAAGCGCGCGTTCGCCATCGCCTTCGGAAAGAACCTGTTCGCCCATTTCGATCAGCGGTTCGATCTCGGCCTGTTGCTGCTGGCTTTCGCCCTGGACCGGCAACTGGGCCAGTATCTGGTCGAGCATCTGCTTGAGCGCACCCTCGGTCCGCGCCTCGCCGAGATCGGCGACGGGCTTGCCCTGGAACATCGCATAGACGGTCGGGATCGATTTGATCTGGAACTGCGAGGCGATGAACTTGTCTTCATCGACATTCACTTTCTTCAGGACCACACCCTTGTCGGCATAGTCGGCCGCGACTTTTTCGAGCAGCGGCGTGAGCTGTTTGCAGGGCCCGCACCATTCTGCCCAGAAATCGAGAATGACGAGCTGGCTCATCGATGGCTCGACAACATCCGCGCGGAATTTCTCGACCTCCGCCTTCTGGTCTTCGGTCAGTCCCAATTGCGTGGCCACGATAGTTCGACTCCTGTTTGAACGTTTGCAGCATATATGGGGCAGCGGTGCCGATAACCCAAGGCCCTGAAGGAAAGCTGCCGCTAATTTGCATTCCTGTGATGGCCGCTGATCGAACGGATTTGGCCGCCTATCGAGACAGGGCTGGAGGATCGCCGGCTATCGGATAGCCAGAAGGCGAACAGGGAGAAGAGCAATGAAACATTTTCTGATGGGTGTCGCGGCGGCCGGTTTGGCGTTGACGCCGGCCGGTGCACAGGAATCCCGGCCGCAGATCAGCCTGGAATCGGCGCGGACGATGCAGCAGGCCTGCCTGGATTATGCGGCGGAGCATGATCTGGGGGTAGCGATCGCGATCTATGACAATGCCGGTATCCTGGTCGCCTATTCCCGGATGGATGGCGCATCGCTCGCCGCGCAGGATCTTTCGCAATGGAAGGGCCAGTCAGCTGCCCGGTACCGCTCGCCGACCCAGCGGTCTGCGGACTGGGATATGCCCAACCTTCCCCATATCGCCACGATTGGCGGTGGCCTGCCGATTTTCGATGCCGAGGCAAACCCTCTGGGCGGCATCGGAGTCTCCGGTGCGCCGGTTGCCGAAGACATCGCCTGCGGTATGGCTGCTCTGGCGGCGGCGGGGCTAACTTCGGAGCGTCCGACCGGATAGCCGCCTTTCCCCCTTGCCCCCCGTGTAATCCCATGCTAGCTGCGCCGCCTCTTCACCGGATGGCAACGCTTTGTCATTATGTCGAAGAGCGCCGAGCGGGCGTAGCTCAGGGGTAGAGCACAACCTTGCCAAGGTTGGGGTCGGGCGTTCGAATCGCCTCGCCCGCTCCATTTTTCTTCCGGAAATCCCGAACCGGACGGTGCCTTGCTAGAGCACCTTGTCCGGCTGTTCGGCCAGCTTGTCGGCGGTTTTCGTTTCGAAATCGCTGGCGTCGTGGCGTTCGGGCAGCTGGGTTTCAGGCTCGCCCCAGACGCGGTTGACCATGCGGCCGCGCTGAACGGCGGGGCGCTCGGCGATCATGTCGGCCCATCGATTGAGATGGGTATATTCGTGTACCTGCAGGAACTCGGCGGCCTCATAGAGCACGCCCTTGGCCATCCCGCCATACCAGGGCCAGATCGCCATATCGGCGATCGTATAGTCGCTGCCGGCCATATATTCATGATCGGCCAGATGCCGGTCGAGCACGTCCAGCTGCCGCTTAACCTCCATCGCAAAGCGGTCGATCGCATATTCGATCTTCATCGGCGCATAAGCGTAGAAATGCCCGAAACCGCCGCCGAGATAGGGGGCGCTGCCCATCTGCCAGAACAGCCAGTTGAAGGTTTCGGTGCGGGCTTTGAGATCGCCCGGCAGGAAGGCACCGCCGAACTTTTCGGCGAGATAGACGAGGATCGAAGCAGATTCGAACACGCGCTGCGGTTCGGGGACGGACCGGTCGACCATGACCGGGATCTTGGAATTGGGATTGATGTCGACATAGCCGCTGCCGAACTGGTCGCCCTCGCCGATATTGATCAGCCAGGCGTCATATTCCGCGCCTTCATGGCCAAGCGCGAGCAGCTCTTCGAGCATCACGGTCGCCTTCACGCCATTGGGCGTCGCCAGCGAATAAAGCTGGATCGGATGCTTGCCGACCGGCAATTCCTTGTCTTGTGTCGGCCCGGCGATGGGCCGGTTGATAGCGGCAAACCGGCCGCCACTGGCTTTGTCCCAAGTCCAGATTTTCGCAGGCTCATAGTCTGCAGGCTGGTTTGCAGGTGCGTCGGTTTCGGTCGTTTCGGTCATGTCCGGATGTCCTGTGATAGGCGAAGAGGCGTTATGGCAGCCAGCCTCGCCTATCCTCCCCCACGAGTCTAGCTATGAAAACTTTGGGCGGACCAGCAGGGGCTTTATGCCCCAAGCTGCGTATCGGGACCCGTCGGCCGCTCCTTTCGCCCGATGCTAGTGCGCGGCGGCAAAGAACATCAGATAGACCAGGCGCCCGGTTTCCCTGTCGTGGCCAAAGCCCGGCCCGGCATTGTGGAATTGCCAGGGCTTGAACAGGATCAGCCGGTTGAAACGCATCGGCACCCGCGTCGTCCGCTCCCATTTGCCGGCCTGTGTCGTGTCCTTGTTGACCACATCTTCGATCAGCACATTGGGATCGGTATAGCCGGTCGCCGCCAGCGCTGCGGCGTCGCTTGGAACGCTGTCCAGCCCTGTCCGGCGATGGCGGAAAAAATCGGTGCCGCCGCGGCAATGCGCGTCAAGGCTCAGATAGAGGATGCCGGAATAGAAGCAGGGATCGATATGGACCCCGCTCCTGCCCTTGTCGGCCTTGAGCGTCAGCCGGCAATGGCCGTGGCTGGTCTGGGGATCGGCCTTGACCGGCGCGCCGATAATCCGGCCGACGCTTTCCTCCAGCCCGCGGATCGGCAACGTATCGGTCGAGAGCAATCCGGGATAATTGCCCTTTTTGAACGCGGGATCATAGTCGAGAGCCAGGGCCTGGCGCCGCGCGCCGTGCGGATCGCTGAGAAAATCGTCGATAACGATGAGCGAAGGCAACATGAAAGGCACCTGCATTGCGGTCGAAAAATGGCCTGTTCGGGGTGTTTCATCATTGCTGGACTGTCAAGCGGGTCGGCGAAGGATTGGGGGTGCGCAATCAGGGGTGATACGCATTTGCGCAGCCCGGACTGTTGGGGCATGGTCGGGGCGACTCAAAGGGAGAGTGCCATGTCTGCCATATTCAATTCCCATAGCCGTATTGCCGCGCTGCTATGCGCATCGACTGCCCTTGCAGCCTGTGGTGGCGGAGCGCCCGCGCCGGGCGATTTCGCCGCTGCCTGCAATGCGCAGGGCGAACTGACGCCCGAGCTTTGCGCCTGTCTCGACGAACAGGCTCAGCAGCTGACACCGGAAACCCATGCCTTTGTGATTGCCAAAATCGCCGGGGATGAGGAAACCGCTCTGGAGCTGCGCGCCGATCTGGACGAAGATCAGGCATTCGAGGCTGGCCAGTTTATCTCGCGCGGGGTTCAGGAATGCATTATCGACCTTCCCGACACTGCCGCAGGATAAGCCCGCCTCTATGACCACCACTCCGCGAAGCTGGCTATTCGTACCGGCTGACAGTGAAAAGAAAATCGCCAAGGCGCTCGGCGGTGAGGCCGATGCGCTGATCTTCGATCTGGAAGATTCAGTGGCAGAGGCGAACAAGCCCGCCGCCCGCGAAACCGCGGCTGCGGCGCTGGAGCATGGCGGCGAGGCCGGGGCGCAGCTCTGGGTGCGCATCAACCCGCTCGACAGCGATCTTGCCGGAGCCGATCTGGCGGCCATTGTCGGCGCCCGGCCCTATGGCGTCATGGTTCCAAAAACCGAGAGCGGCGGCGATATAGCGAAATTGGCGGCCATGCTGGAGGCGGAGGAGGCTGCGCACAACGTGCCGGTCGGAACGATCAGGATCAGTGCCGTGGCAACCGAAACCGGGGCCAGCCTGTTCGGCCTTGGCAGCTATGCGGGATCCAGCGACAGGCTTGCGGCGCTGACCTGGGGGGCGGAAGACCTGTCTGCGGCGCTCGGCGCGTCGAGCAAGTTCGACAGCGATGGCGAGCTCAGCTTTACCTACAAGCTCGCCCGGTCGCTTTGCCTTGCGGGTGCAGTTGCGGCGCAGGTGCAGCCGGTCGACAGCCTGTTTGGCGATTTTCGCGACGAGGCGGGTTTGGCTGCCGATTGCGAAAAGGGCCGGCGCGAAGGGTTCACCGGCAAGCTGGCCATCCATCCGGCGCAGGTGCCGGTAATCAACGCGGCCTTTACGCCGAGCGAGGCCGAGATCGCGCATGCGCGCGAAGTGGTGGCGCTGTTTGCCGCCAATCCGGATCTCGGAACGATCGGCCTTGACGGAAAAATGCTGGATCGCCCGCATCTGCTACAGGCCCAGCGCGTTCTGGATCGCGCGGAGCGCGGCTGACCGGACCGGTCGAAGCCATATATCGCTTTGTCGAATAGCGATTTTCGCGCACCCCCAAAAAGGATCAAGCTTGCCATCCTGTCCGGGCATGGAGCGCGACTATGGGTGACACAATTCTTGGGGCGACAATCGCGAAGGCATTGGCGATCGGCTGGCTGGCGGCAGGCGGCGGCCTGTACGCGGCATCCCAGCAGGAAAACCCCGGCGCCGCACCGACCCCTTGTGCGGGCAATGCGCACCGGGCCTTCGATTTCTGGCTCGGCGAGTGGAATGTCACCGCGAGCGGGGCGAGCCAGTTCACAGCCACAAGCCGGATAGGCTCCCGCCATGGCGGCTGCGTGATATTGGAGCAATATGACGCTGGCGCCTATGCCGGGATGAGCCTCAGTTTCTACGACAGGGTATCCGGCCGCTGGCACCAGACCTGGATGGCGAACGATGGTGCGCCGGTCTATCTCGAAGGCAATCTCGACGGCGAGGGCGCGATGATACTCTCCGACGCGGAATTGCCCATCAGCCGGGCGACCGGCACGATCAACCGCGTGACCTGGACGCCGGAAGACGGCGGCGCCGTCCGGCAATTCTGGGAAATCTCAACCGATAGCGGGGAGAACTGGTCGGTCGCTTTTGACGGACTCTATACGCCGCGCGAAAATGTCGGCGCGGAATAGGGCGGCTATTGCGCCGTATCGGTATCCGCGTTTTCGCGGGCTTCTTCGCGCTGCCTTTGCCGTTCGGCGATACGCGGCTCCATAAGCGCAATCGTCTCGATCCGGTCGAGCGCATTGCGCGCGGCAATGTACCGGCGGGCATCGGATATCCACTGATCGGCCTCTTCGCGGCCCGGCAGGCGCAGCACTTCCGCCAGCGCCGTATCGACCTGGCCGACCGCAAGCTTGTCGCGCGCGCGCTGCAGCCGTTGGCGCGGGGCGGGCGAAGGGGTGCCCTCCTGCCGCAACACGAAAAGTTCGGAAAACTCCCGCCGCGTCGCATCCCACCAGCTTTCGCCTTCGCCTCTACCAATCAGCGCGGGCTCAAGCTCGGTCAGCCGCGATTGCAAGCCATCCAGCGTTACCGGCTGTTGCGAGGCGGCAATGACACGTGCCACGGCTTCGGGCGCAGACCGGCCAAACCGTTCGCGGAGAAGGCCCTCGATATAGCCGAGCGCAACCCCGCGATCGAGCGCCCGCCTTGCCGCGAAGGCGACCAACAGGCCTTCAGCCCGGTCGGCATTGCCGGCAGCAGCGCCAGCCCGCGTGCCGATGCGGTCGATGCGATCCTCAAGCTGGGCGACCCGCCTGGCCAGGGTTGCGCGATCCGCCTCGATTTCCGCGGTATCGGGCGTCTCTCCCACCGGCGCGCCGGGCAGCCCGGGCTCGGCTTCGTCGAGCTGGCGCTCAAGCGCAGTAATGGCTGCGCTGCTTTCTTCGGAGGGCGGGGCATTTTCCTCGACGGCGAGAATGCCCATGGATCCGCCATAATTCACGAGGAACCACCCCATGCCGATCACGCCGCCGAAAAAGGCCACACCGGCGATAATCAACACCCGGATCAGCGAACGCTGCGGTGTTTCTGTTGTTTCGATCGGCTCATAATCGCGCGGCATAGTTGTGGGTCCAGGATCCGAAACGGCCCACGATATGTGCGCCGGGCCGCTGCTTTACCCGATAGCGGACCGTCCGCCTAGTGAAGAAGCGGCGGCCAGCATGGCGGCGTCGGTCGAGCGTTCCGCAGCCAGCGCCGCGCGCCAGCCTGTCCCGGCTTCAGCGAGCGCCGCCTCGCTTATCGCGACCAGCGAAACCGTGCCGCGCGCGATGCTCTGCGCGGTGCATAGCGTGTCGAGATAGCGTGCCGCCCGCGGCGAATGGACGAGCAGGATCGCCTCATCGCCGATCGCTTGCGCTAGGTCGGGCGGTGCCGTGCGGCGGGCCGCATAGACCGGAACATGGACGATACCGAGCCCGCTTTCGTCAAACGTCCGCCGGTGTTCACCGCATGGATGAAAGAGGCGCACCGCGCCTTCGGCCCGTATCCGGTCCGCCAGTTCGGCGACGTTCGTCTCGCCGGCGATGACGGTCCCGAAGCCGTATTTGCGCGCCGCCTCCGCGCTCTGCCCGCCCACCGCATAAAGGGGCAGGCCATGATAGTCGGCCAGCCGGGGCCCGCCGCAGCGCACGGCATTGGCGCTGGTCATCAGGACCGCATCGAAATTGTCCGCATCGGGCGGCTGCCATGCGATCGGCACAATTTCGAACAGCGGGAGGAGAGTAACCGCCCAACCCTCCGCCCGGGCGCGTTTCGCGGTCGCGCTGGCGCCCGGCTCCGGTCGGAAGACGATGAGCGGCGGGCTCATCCGGCAAACAGGGCCCGCAAGGCCGGGCACGCTGCGTCGAGCAATGCCCGAGCGAGTTCCTCCGCCAGATCGTGCCGGGCATCGATCGTCCCGCCTGCCGATTGCCCGACCCGTTCGCTGCCGTCATGCAGCAGCAGTTCGGCCGTCACGGTTATGACGCCATCGTCGATCCGTGCAAGCGCGGCCACCGGCGAATGGCAATCGGCGCCGAGCGTATCGAGCAGGGCGCGTTCGGCTTCGATGCACTGGCGCGTCGCCGGGTCGTCGATACGCTCCAGCAGCTTGCGGACCCGGGCGTTTTCGGCAAGCGTTTCAATGCCGATCGCGCCCTGCTGTGCGGCCGGCAGCATCCTTTCGACGGGAATTGCAGTGCCGATATCGGCATGGCCGAGACGCTCCAGCCCGGCGGCGGCGAGCAAGGTTGCGTCGACATCGCCGCTTTCGACAGCCGCCAGACGCCGCGCCACATTGCCGCGCAGCGTCATGACGGAAAGATCGGGGCGCAGACACAGCAACTGGGCGGCGCGGCGCGGCGAGGATGTCCCGATACGCGCGCCCCGGGGCAGCGCTTCGATACTGTCCGCGCCGATCAGCCGTTCGCGGACATCGGCGCGCGGCAGATAAGCCGCCAGCACGATATCGGCCGGCCGTATCGTCTCGACATCCTTCATCGAATGCACGGCGCAGTCGATCGTCCCGTCGCCAAGGGCCCGGTCCAGTTCCTTGGTCCATAGCGCCTTGCCGCCGATCTCGGCGAGGGGCCTGTCCTGCACCCTGTCGCCCGTCGTTTTCACCGGCACGATCGCGATGTCCGCCTCGTTCAGGCCGTGCGCGGCGATCAGCGCCGCCTTGACCATGCGTGCCTGTGTCATGGCGAGCGGCGATCCGCGCGTCCCTATCCGAAGAGCTGTCGTCATGAGGCTTGTGCTAGCCGGGGAAGCGGTGGCAGGGAAGGGGTATGGCGATCATTCTGGGCCTCGAATCGAGCTGCGACGAAACCGCGGCCGCGCTGGTGACGAGCGAGCGCGAAATTCTCGCCCATGCGCTGGCGGGGCAGGAGGAGGCGCACCGCCCCTTTGGCGGGGTGGTGCCGGAGATAGCGGCGCGCGCCCATGTTGAAGTCATGACACCACTCGTAGCACAAGTCTTTGAAGAGGCTGAACTTTCCCTGTCCGATATCGATGCGGTGGCGGCCACGGCGGGTCCCGGGTTGATCGGCGGCGTCATGGTGGGCCTGATGACGGGCAAGGGGTTGGCGCTGGCAGGCGGCAAGCCGCTGGTTGCGGTCAACCATCTCGAGGGCCATGCGCTTTCGCCCCGGCTGGCGGACCCGGCGCTCGAATTTCCCTATCTGCTGCTGCTCGTATCGGGCGGCCATTGCCAGCTGTTGCTCGTCAAGGGTGTCGGGTCGTACGAAAGACTGGCGACGACCATCGACGATGCCGCCGGCGAAGCCTTCGACAAGACGGCGAAGCTGCTCGGCCTTGGCTTTCCGGGCGGCCCGGCAGTGGAAAAGGCGGCGCAAACGGGCGATCCGGCCTCCGTGCCCCTGCCCCGGCCGATGGTGGGGCGGGCGGATCCGCATTTTTCCTTTGCCGGCCTGAAATCGGCCGTTCTTCGTGCACGGGACAGCGGCCACTACACGCCTGAGGATATCGCGGCGAGTTTCCAGGCAGCGACGATCGATTGCCTTGTGGACCGCACGGCCAGAGGGCTTGCGTCGGCAGGCGATATCACGGCGCTGGTGGTTGCGGGCGGGGTTGCCTCCAACAGCGCAATCCGCGGAGCGCTGCGGGCGCTGGCCGAACGGAACGGCCTTCCCTTCATCGCACCGCCGCCCTGGCTGTGCACCGATAATGCGGCCATGATCGCCTGGGCCGGCGTCGAACGCTTTGCCGCGGACCTGAGTGACCCGCTCGATATTCCCGCCCGCGCCCGCTGGCCGCTTGACGCCGATGCCGCTAAAGCCAGAGGCGCAGGAGTAAAGGCATGACGATAGAAACAATCGGGGTTATCGGCGGCGGCGCCTGGGGCACGGCGCTGGCGCAAGCCGCGGCGGCGGGCGGCGATCCGGTTGTCCTCTGGGCCCGCGAGGGCGATGTCGTCCGTGCGATCAACGATCAGAGCGCCAATCCGCTCTTTCTCCCCAATATTCCACTGTCCCGCAAGATCCGCGCAACCAGTCAGCTGGACGATCTGGCCGATTGCGACGCAATTCTCGTCGTCGCGCCGGCCCAGCATGTGCGCGAGATACTCGGTTCGGCGTCGATCGGTTTTGCGCCGTTGATCCTGTGCGCGAAGGGCATAGAGGCGGGCTCGAAAAAACTGATGAGCGAGGTCGCGGCCGAAGTGTATCCGGGATCGCCGATCGCTGTCCTGTCCGGCCCCACTTTTGCGCACGAAGTCGCCGCCGGATTGCCGGCCGCGGTGACCCTGGCCTGTGAGGATCAGGTGCTGGGCCAGTCGATCGCCGCGCGCCTGGCGAGTCCGGCTTTCCGGCCCTATCTGTCGAAGGATGTGATCGGCGCCGAGATCGGCGGCGCGGTGAAGAATGTCCTCGCTATCGCCTGCGGCGTGGTGGAAGGAAAGCGATTGGGCCAGAATGCGCGCGCGGCGCTGATTTCCCGTGGTTTTGCGGAAATGACGCGGTTCGGACTGGCGCGGGGGGCGGAGGCCGAAACATTGGCCGGCTTGTCGGGGCTGGGCGACCTCGTCCTCACCTGTTCGTCGACCAGCTCGCGCAATTTTTCGCTCGGCAAGGGGCTTGGTGAAGGCAAGTCGGGCGCGGAACTACTCGCAGATCGCACCACGGTTGCCGAAGGCGCGCACACTGCGCCGGTCCTGCGCGAAGCGGCGCATGACGCCGGTGTCGAAATGCCGATAACCGAGGCGGTTTGCGCGCTGCTGGAGGGGAAAAATTCGGTCGAGGCGACGGTCGAGGCGCTGATGGCCCGGCCGCTCAAGAATGAGCGTTAGGCGAAAGGATGGTCTGGCGCTAAAAGTCCCAGCAAATGCCTTTATGCTCCCAATCGCCATAGCGCGTCGGTTCAAGCATATCCTTGCCGCCATGTTCGGACTGGGTCTCGACAGGCTCGGGCTCGGGAACCGGCGGGCTTTCGGAAAGATATGCGGGAGCCTTGACCCAGTCGGGGCGCTTGCCAGCCATATAGTCCTCCAATTGCCAAATCGCCTGCCAGTCCCCATTTCGGGGCTTGAAGACGGAGACGCAAGGTGAATCAGTTCAAAACCCTCATAATGCTAGCGGTGATGACGGCGCTCTTCATGGGCGTCGGGCTGATGCTCGGCGGCCGGATGGGCATGATCCTGGCGCTTGTCTTGGCGGCGGGGATGAACCTCTTCACCTATTGGAATGCCGACAAGATCGTTCTCAGGATGCATGGAGCGCGCGAGGTCGACGCCCGAACCGCGCCGGAATTTTACGGCCTTGTTCAGCAACTGGCCCAGCGGGCGGGCCTACCGATGCCGAAAGTCTATATCGTCGAATCGCCTCACCCCAACGCCTTTGCAACCGGCCGCAACCCGGAAAATGCCGCGGTTGCGGCAACATCGGGCCTGCTCGATATTCTCAATCGCGACGAGATTGAAGGCGTCATGGCGCATGAACTGGCCCATGTTCGCAACCGGGACACGCTGATTATGACGATGACGGCGACGATCGCCGGCGCGATCTCCATGCTGGCCAGCTATGGCTATTTCTTTCGCGGCGGCAATGGGCGCGCGGGTATCGCCGCGCTCGTTGCCGTATTCCTTGCGCCCTTTGCCGCGATGATCGTCCAGATGGCGATCAGCCGGACCCGGGAATATGGCGCCGATCGCGGCGGGGCGGAAATATCCGGCAAGCCCGGGGCCCTGGCCTCGGCGCTGGCCAAGCTCGCCAATGGCGCGTCGAAGATTCACAACCCGGTTGTCGACCGCAACCCGGCAGCAGCCCAGCTCTATATCGTCCCGGCGCTGTTCGGCGGCGCGCGCAGCCTGTTTTCCACCCATCCGGACACGGGCAGCCGGATCGCCGAACTCGAGAAAATGGCCTCCGTCATGAACAGTGGACCTGCAACCCCATCCTTTGGCGTCGGCCAGAAACCCGGCGGTACGCTGGGCCAGAAACCTGCCCGGCGCGGTAGCGCGCTCGACCCGCATGGGCGTGGCCGTTGAGCGCGCAGGGCGAACCGCGCGACAAGCCGCGCGCGGTGCAGGGCGCTGAAAGCCGGCGGGCGGCGTTGCAGCTGCTCGATGCCGTTCTGCGTCAGGGGAAATCGGTCGATGCCGCAATGGGCCAGGCGTTCCGGCGCCTGAAACGCGCCGACGATCGCGGGCTGGCCGCGGCCATTACCGGCGAAGTGCTGCGCCGCCTGCCCGATTATGATGCGCTGATCGACAGCGCGACGAAAAACCCGCTGCCCGATGACGCCAAGGCGCGCATGGTCTTGCGGATGGCGTTGGCCCAGGCCTTGGCGCTCGGTACACCGCATCACGCCGCGATTTCGACGGCGCTGCCATTGCTGGCGGGCGGGCCGAAACGGCTGGCGCACGGCGTTTTCGGGACGCTGTCGCGGCAGGAAGTCACACTGCCCGAAATACCGACCTTGCCCTATCCCGTGTCCATGCGCTGGCAGCGCCATTGGGGCGACGCCATGGTGGAAGCCGCTGCGCGAGCCATTGCCGTACCGCCGCCGCTGGATATCATCCTTGCCGATCCGGCGAACACCGAAGACTGGGCTGCAAAACTGGGCGGCCAGAGCCTGCTGCCCGGCCATGTGCGCCGGGAGCGCGCTTCCGTGCACGACTTGCCCGGCTATGCCGAAGGCCGATGGTGGGTGCAGGATGTGTCGGCATCGCTTCCGGCAAGATTCTTTGGCCTCGGCGAGGGCCGCAAGGCCCTTGATCTGTGCGCCGCGCCAGGCGGCAAAACCATGCAACTGGCGGCGCAGGGCTGGCAGGTGACGGCGCTCGACCGGGCCGAAAGTCGTCTGACGCGACTTTCGGAAAATCTCGCACGGACCGGACTGTCGGCGGCCACAGTCTGCGCCGACGCGCTCGAATGGGCGACGGATGAGCAGTATGATGCCATCCTTGTCGACGCCCCCTGTTCGGCGACCGGCATTTTCCGCCGCCATCCGGATGTTCTCTATCGGGCCAGTCCGCGCCTGATCGCCGAAAGTGCCGAGATCCAGGCGGCGATGCTCGACCGGGCATCCCGCTGGCTCAAGCCCGGCGGCAGCCTCGTTTACGCCGTGTGTTCGCTGGAACCCGAAGAGGGCGAAGCTGTGGCGAAGGATTTCCTTGCCGGCCATCCGGCTTTCACGGTCGAACCCATCGATGCAGCGTCGCTGCCCGAAGGCCTGGCGCCGGTGCCCGAAGGCTGGCTGCGCATTTTGCCGGGCCAGATCGCCGATCCGGGCGGAGCGGACGGCTTTTTCATTGTCCGTTTTCGGCACAGCTAGGTCCTGCTCCTGAGCCTTGGTCGCGCAAACCGTGCATCTTATCCCCAAATAGTCCGCAGGGACGGCCGCATCTGCTTGCCCGATTCGCGGCCCTCACCTAAGTCTGCCCAATTATGGCCAGCCCCGTCCGCATAGCGCCCTCGATCCTCTCCGCAGACTTTGCAAAGCTGGGGGAAGAGGTTCGTGCGATCGATACAGCCGGTGCGGACTGGATTCACATCGACGTGATGGACGGGCATTTCGTACCCAATCTCACCATCGGGCCGGGTGTCGTCAAAGCGCTCCGGCCGCATACCGACAAGCCGTTCGACGTCCATCTGATGATTTCGCCGGTCGATTCCTTTCTCGACGATTTTGCGGCGGCGGGTGCCGACACGATCACTGTGCATCCCGAAGCGGGCGCGCATGTCCATCGGACGATCCAGCATATAAAATCGCTGGGCAAGCGGGCGGGCATTTCGCTCAACCCGGCTACCCCGGTGGAAACGCTTGATTACCTGCTTGAAGAGATCGATCTGGTTCTGGTGATGAGCGTCAACCCTGGTTTTGGCGGGCAGAGCTTTATCGAGAGCCAGCTCAGGAAGATCGAAGCCATCCGCGCACGGATCGACGCGCTCGGCAAGCCGATCGATCTGGAAGTCGATGGCGGCGTCGATGCCGAAACGGCTCCGCGCGCTATCGCCGCTGGCGCCGATGCGCTGGTTGCCGGCACCGCGACATTCCGCGGCGGCCCGGATTTCTATGCAGCCAATATCCGCGCCCTGAGGGGTGAATGACTCACGCCGGGCGGATTGATATGCCCGACGAATCCCGGGACGGTATCGACAAGGGACGGCGACTGATACGGCTCGACGATGGCGGATTGTCGCTGTCCGAGCGTCTGGCGACGCGGTTTCGCCATATGCTCTGGCGAACGCCGCTGCACCGGCTCCGCCTGCGCGGTAAATTCCCGCTCAAACTGCTCGCCGTGCCCGGCGATCCGATTCCCGGCGATCGCACGCGCGGCACGGCGCTGCTCGAAGGCCGGGCGCTGTATCACGGACAGGAAACGCGGCTCGCCGATCTCGATTTCGCGACGCTCAACGTCTCGCCCGGACTTGCCGACTATCTGCAGAGCTTCGAATGGCTGCGCGATCTCGCCTCGGCGGGGCCGCGCGAGGAAACCGCGCCTATCGCCGAAAAGCTCATGCGCAACTGGCTTGAAACGCATGGCGGCAAGGTGGCGGAAGCCGGCTGGCGGACGGAAATGTGGGGGCACCGCATCTTCCTCTGGGCAAGCTATGCGCCGCTGATCCTGTCTTCCGCCGATCTCGTCTACCGCTCTGCGGTGCTCAACACCCTGGCGCGGGGCGCACGCCATCTCGACCGCGCAGCCCCCAAGGAGCCGCCGGGCCTGACCCAGGTGCGCGCCTGGGCGGGCGTGATAGGTGCCGGGCTGCTGGTCCAGGGTGGGGAATCGCGAGTGGCGCGCGGCGAAGTTGGCCTCGAACGCTCGCTTTCGCAAACATTGACGGCCGATGGCGGCATCATCTGCCGGTCTCCCGTGGCGCAGCTCGCGCTGGTCGAAACTCTGGCGATGCTCCGATCGGCTTATGATTCGCGGGGCATTGCCTTTCCCGCGGCCTTTTCCTCGGCGCTTTCCTTTGCGGTGCCAGCGCTGCTTGGCGTCACGTTGGGCGATGGCGGCCTGTCGAGCTGGCAGGGCGGCCCGCCGGTACCCGGACGCCGGATCGCGGCGGCGATCGAGGCCAGCGGTCAGCGCGGTTTGCCGCTCCGCAAGGCGCGCGACTGGGGCTATCACCGGATGACTGCGGGCGACACCGTATTGGTCGTCGACGCCGCGCCGCCGCCTTCGATGCGCCTGGAAACCGGCGGCTGTGCTTCGACCTTGGCTTTTGAACTGTCGCACGGACCGCACCGTATCGTTGTCAATTGCGGCGGCGCGGGCGGTTCGGCCCTGCCTGGAAATTTTGCCCAGGGACTGCGCACGACTGCCGCCCATTCGACCCTCACCATAGGCGACAGCAATTCGACGGCGCTAAACGCCGATGGTTCGCTCGGGCGCGGTGTTGTCGAAGTCGAGCTCAACCGGCGCGAGCGCAACGGCATTGCGCGGCTCGAAGCAAGCCATGACGGCTATGTGCCGCGCTTCGGATTCGTCCATCGCCGCCAGCTCGGCCTGTCCGAAGACGGGGACGAACTGCGCGGGGAAGATGTGCTGCTTCCGGGCGGGCGGCACAAATCCGAAGGCGCGGCCTTTGCGATCCGCTTCCATCTGGGGGCAGGGGTCGAGGTTTCACCGACGGCGGACAATATGGGTGCCCTGCTGCGCGTCGAAGGCGGGCCCGCCTGGCATTTTCGGTGCCGGGGTACGGGCCTGATGATCGACGACAGTGTCTGGATCGACGAGAAGTCGCGCCTCTGCAAAACAAAACAACTGGTGCTTGCCGGCGAATCCTCACCCGGCGGCACGACGATCGGTTGGCTCTTCCGCCGTGCGGGCTAGACGGCTAACAGGTCGCGGCGATCCACTCTCTCACTCAGGAAATCACATGTCGGATGTTACAATCACCCGGGCGCTCTTGTCGGTATCGGACAAGTCGGGCCTAGCCGAACTCGGTCAGGCGCTGGTGCGCCATGGCGTTGAGCTTGTCTCGACGGGCGGCACGGCGAAGGCGCTCCGCGAAGCGGGGCTTGCGGTGTGCGATATTTCGGAACTGACGGATTTTCCGGAGATGATGGACGGCCGGGTCAAGACGCTGCACCCCAAGGTGCATGGGGGGCTGCTCGCAGTGCGCGACAATGCGGAGCATGTCGCGGCGATGGAGGCTCATGATATCGGCGCGATCGATCTTGTGGTAGTCAATCTCTATCCGTTCGCCGCCACTGTGGCGCGCGGCGCGGAGCGCCCCGACATCATCGAGAATATCGATATTGGCGGGCCGTCCATGGTCCGCTCGGCGGCGAAGAACCACGCCCATGTCGGCATCGTCACCGACCCGTCTGACTATGCGGAGCTGGTCGGAGAACTGGATTCCAATGGCGGCAAGACGTCGCTTGAATTTCGTAAACGTCTGGCTGCAAAGGCTTTTGCGGCGACGGCAGCCTATGATTCAATGATTGCGAGCTGGTTCGCCTTTGCCGATCAGGGCGAGCAGTTTCCGGAACGCCTGCAGATTCCGGTGCATCGCAAACAGGCGCTTCGCTATGGCGAGAACCCGCACCAGGCGGCGGCGCTCTATGTGCCGGACATGCCGGGCGCGCCGGGCATAGCCCAGGCTGAGCAGCTGCAGGGCAAGGAACTGAGCTACAATAACTTCAACGATGCGGATGCCGCGCTGGAGCTGGTGTCCGAATTCGAGGCGGCCCAGCCCGCCTGCGTCATCGTCAAACACGCCAATCCCTGCGGCGTTGCTGTCGCTGGCTCCGCCATTGAGGCGTATCGATCGGCTTTTGCCTGCGACACGGTTTCGGCTTTTGGCGGTATCGTTGCGCTGAACCATGCGCTGGATGCCGAAACCGCCGCCGCCATTACCGAAATATTCACCGAAGTTGTGATTGCACCGGATGCCGATGACGAGGCCCGGGAAATCTTCGCGAAGAAGAAAAATTTGCGGCTTCTGCTGACGGGCGACTTTGCCGACCCGGCTCGGCCCGGCATGACAATGAAGACGATTGCGGGCGGTCTGCTCTTCCAGGCACGCGACAATGGCCGGATCGGTGCCGACGATCTCAAAGTCGTGACAAAACGCCAGCCTACTGAACAGGAACTGGCCGATTGCCTGTTTGCCTGGACGGTCGCCAAGCACGTCAAATCCAATGCGATTGTTTACGCCAAAGATGGCAGTACCGCCGGAGTTGGCGCCGGGCAGATGAATCGGCTGGAATCGGCGCGCATCGCTGCGTGGAAGGCCAGGGATGCTGCGGAGAAAGCCGGCTGGGGCGAAGCGCGCACGATCGGTTCGGCGGTTGCCTCCGATGCGTTCTTCCCGTTTGCTGATGGACTGATGGCCGCTGTGGAAGCCGGGGCCACAGCCGTGATCCAGCCGGGTGGCTCGATCCGCGATGATGAGGTTGTCGCCGCGGCGGACGAGGCAGGCCTCGCCATGGTCTTCACTGGAATGCGGCATTTCCGGCATTAATCTGTCAGAATTTCCTTAGCAGCGACGTTGCACGTGCAACGTTCGGACAAGTCAAACAGCTTCGCCTTTTTTCCCCATCTTGAACAGGATCCGGTCGTCCGGGCCGAAGCCCCGATACCAGATGATCAGGCAATAGACGACGAGTACCGCGGGAACGCCGATAATGAGTTCGCTCCATTCCGGGAAGAATGTCGCAATATAGCCGGTCACCGTCGCCGTTGCCGCCGCCCAGACAAGCGCCCAGCGCCACGGGCTGACCGGCGCTTCGAGCAGCCGGGACAGTAGCCGCGCCTTGGCAATCGATGCACCGCCGAGCGCCAGCATCAGCGCAATCGCCGGGCCGGTCGCCTGATAGAGCAGCGGGAGGTCATAGGCCCGCATGATGAGGATGATGACGACGCTCAGGCCTGCCTGGACACCGATCATGACGGTGGAAATTACGAGATTGCGGTGCCGGGCGACATAGATCAGCGCGGACTCGGATACCGCTGCGGTTGCGGCGACCACTTCAGCCGCCAGCAAAAAGGCGAGAACGCCGGTGCCTGCGACAAAGGTCGGGCCGACCAGGCCCATCCACGCTTCGCCCGGAATGCCGAGCGCGAGCGCAACACCGGCCTGGGCGGCGATGATCCAGAAGCCCGCCTGGCGAACCTGATGGGCGACTGCAGCCTTGTTCCCGACCCGCAGATTCTGCGTGATGACCGGTCCCAATATCGGGTCGAAGCTGGTTTTGAGCTTTTGCGGCAGCGAGGCGATCTGCTGCGCAACATAATAGATGCCGACGATGGTGGGCGAGAAGAACAGGCCGAGAATGGCGATGTCGATGCGCCGGGACGCCCATTCGATGGCATCCGCCGCCGCCAGCGGGAGATTGTGCCAGGCCAGCATCAGAAGCCGAATCGGTTTGGGCCGCCAGCCATAGGGAATCCCGTAGCTTCGGAACAACGGCCAGAGCGATGCGACGAGCGCTGCCAGCATCGAGAGGACATAGGCAAGGATCAGCCCGTCGCGCAGGGAATAGAAGGCGAGTGCGAATGCCGCGATGCTGATCGTCCATGGCTCGACAATCGCCCGCGCGCGCACGGTTGCGCCAATATCGTGGCGATAAGCCAGCGCCGCGAGCGCGATGTCCGACGCAGCCAGCGCGAAGATAGTCAGCGGCAGCAGTCGCTCCATCCCCTGAATCTCGCTGTTCGGGAACATCGCCCAGGGAAAGGCGACGAGCAGGAGCACGGCAATCGCCGAGGCCACGAACCCCGCGAGCATCGCATCCCAGACGACAAAGACATGGGGCCGGTCCGTCTTGGACAATTGCTCTGCAAGGCCGCGTTTCAGCCCCAGCGTCGAAAGCTGGGCCGCAAATTCGACGACGATCACGGCATAGGCGAAAATGCCGAGCGCTTCGGCGCCGTACCAGCGTCCGGCGATGAACAGAAACGGTATCCGGGCTGCAAGGCGCAGGACGAAACCGAACAGATTCGTACGGCCGCCTTTTGCAAGGGCAGAAAGGTCAGGCGGAGGCGGCTCTTTCCCCTCCGTCATACTGAGCCCCTATTGGCGGCCCTCAATGCGCGGCGCCCCAGCTCAGGCCGGTGCCGATATCGACCGCCAGCGGAACGTCTATCGTCACCAGCGGCCCGGCGGCCGACGCCATGACGTCACGGATTACGGAAGAGGCTGATTCCACGTCGTTCTCCGGCAGCTCAAAGACGAGTTCGTCATGCACCTGAAGCAGCATTCTGACGTCATCGAGTCCGGCCCTGGCCAGCGCTGGCCCCATGCGCGCCATCGCCCGTTTTATGATGTCCGCGCTAGTGCCCTGGATCGGCGCGTTGATCGCTGCGCGTTCGGCCCCCTGTCGTTCATGCTGCATCTTGCTTTTGATGCGCGGAAAATGCGTCCGGCGGCCGAACAGTGTTTCGGTAAACCCGGTCTCGCGCGCAGCGGTCAGCGTTTGCGTGATATACTGGTTGATGCCGGGGAAGCGTTCGAAATAACGGTCGATCATGGCCTGCGCCTCGTCGGGCGTTATTTCGAGCCGTCCGGCCAGGCCCCAGCGGGAAATACCGTAGAGAATAGCGAAGTTGATCGTCTTGGCCCGTCCGCGCGTCTCGCGATTGACCTCGCCGAACAGCTCCTGCGCGGTCCGGTTGTGAATATCCTCGCCGGCTTCGAATGCCTGTTTGAGCGTCGGCACATCGGCCATATGCGCGGCAAGGCGCAATTCGATCTGGCTGTAATCGGCCGCGAGCAGCACGTTGCCGGGCTCCGCGACAAAGGCGAAGCGGATCTTGCGACCCATCTCGGTGCGGATCGGGATATTCTGCAGATTGGGTTCGGTTGAGGACAGCCTGCCCGTCTGCGCGCCGGTCAGCGAATAGCTGGTATGAACGCGCCCGGTTTTCGGGTTGATCTGCGCCTGCAGCGCATCGGTATAGGTGGACTTGAGCTTGGAAAGCTGCCGCCAATCGAGCACTTTCTGGGCGATGGGCTCGCCGTCCCGGGCGAGGCGTTCCATCTCGTTCACATCGGTCGACCAGACGCCGGACTTTCCCTTGCGTCCGCCTTTCAGCCCCATCTTGTCGAACAGGATTTCGCCCAACTGCTTTGGACTGCCGATGGAGAAAGGCTCGCCTGCAATCGCGTGCACTTCTTTCTCGGTGCTTTCCATCTGCTTGGCGAATTCGGCCGACAGGCGGGCCAGCTCTTCGCGGTCCACCTTGATCCCTGCGCATTCCATCCCGGCAATCACCGGAACGAGCGGCCGGTCGACCAGTTCATAGACGCGCGTCACCTTGTCCGTGGAGAGCCGCGGTTTCAGGCGTTTCCAGAGGCGCAACGTGACATCGGCATCTTCGGCTGCATATTCCGTGGCCGTGTCGAGCGGTACCTGGGCAAAGGAAATCTGTTTCTTCCCCGTGCCGACCACATCCTTAAACTTGATACACTCATGGCCGAGAAACAGCTGGGCGATCTCATCCATGCCATGGCCGTGCATGCCCGCTTCCAGGTCGAAGCTCATGACGATCGTGTCGTCGATCGGGGCGAGCGCAATGTCATGCTGGGTCAGAACGCCCATGTCATATTTCAGGTTATGGCCGATCTTGAGGACGGCCGGGTCTTCGAGCAGGGGTTTGAGCTTCGCGATGGCGGCGTCAAAATCGATCTGGTCGGGCGTTTCGCCGAGCAGGTCGTCGCCGCCATGGCCGAGCGGTATGTAACAGGCCCTGCCCGGCTCGGTGGCCAGACACACGCCCACAAGCCGCGCTGTCACCGATTCCAGGCTGTCCGTCTCGGTATCGACCGCAACATGGCCCATGCGCCGCGCCTCCGCGATCCAGCGGTCGAGCGCTACTTCGTCGGTCACCGTCTCATAGGCTTTGCGATCAATCGGCGGGTCGTCGTCTTCCGGGCCGACATCGGTTTCGCTGGAATGCTGGGCTCGTTCTGCGCCGGCACCCGCCCCGTCCGTTCCGCCGCCGATCCGCGTCAGCAGCGATTTGAAACCATGATCTTCCAGAAAGGCGCGCAGCGGTTCTTCGGGTATGCCCTTGAGCGCGAAATCGTCCAACTCTTCGGGCAGGTCGCATTCCTCATGGAGCGTCACCAGCACGCGCGACATCCGCGCATTGTCGGCCTGCTCGATCAGATTCTCGCGCATCTTGGATTTCTTCATGTCCGGCGCGGCGGCGAGCACGGCCTCGACATCGCCATATTCGCCGATCAGCTTGGAAGCCGTTTTCGGCCCGATCCCTGTGACGCCGGGAATATTGTCCGATGTGTCGCCCATCAGCGCCAGCACATCGCCGAGCTTCTCCGGCTCGACGCCGAATTTCTCAAGCACATGGTCCCGCCCCAGCTTGCGATCATTCATCGTATCGTAGAGATCAAGACCGGGTTCAATCAGCTGCATCAGGTCCTTGTCGGAACTGACGACGGTGACCTTCCATCCCTGTTTGAGCGCCTCCTTGGAATAGGAAGCGATCAGGTCGTCCGCTTCAAAGCCCTCTTCCTCGATACAGGGCAGCGAAAAGGCGCGCGTCGCATCGCGGATCATCGGGAATTGCGGGACAAGGTCTTCGGGCGGCGGCGGGCGGTTCGCCTTATACTGGTCGTAGATATCGTTGCGGAATGTCTGCGAGCCGGCGTCGAGAATCACCGCCATATGGGTCGGCCCGTCCTCGGCATTGAGCTGGTCGACCAGCTTCCAGAGCATCGTCGTATAGCCATAGACCGCACCCACCGGTTCGCCGCGGATATTGGTGAGCGGCGGCAGCCGGTGATAGGCGCGGAAAATATAGCTCGATCCGTCGACAAGATAGAGATGGTTTTCCGATGGCATCGCGGCGGTCTAGCCGATGCGCCGCGCGGGGCAAAGGGACTTGCTGGCTAAGGCGTTAGCACCGTATCGAGGGCCTTGTCGGCGAGGTCGGGATAGTCGGTTGTGAAGTGCAGTCCGCGGCTTTCCTTGCGCTCAAGTGCCGAGCGAATGATCAGCGCTGCCACCTCGATCAGGTTGCGCAATTCGATAAGGTCCGGCGTTACCCGGAAATTGCCGTAATATTCGTCGACTTCGCTGCGCAGCAATTCCACCCGGTGCTGGGCGCGCTCCAGGCGTTTCGTGGTGCGGACGATGCCGACATAATCCCACATGAAACGGCGGATCTCGCGCCAGTTATGCTGGACGACGACTTCCTCGTCGGAATCCGTTACCCGGCTCTCATCCCAGGGGCGGATGGCAGGCGGCGCGGGCAGGTCGCCCCAGTGCGCGCAGATGTGATTGGCGGCGGCCTCGCCGAACACGAAACATTCGAGCAGGCTGTTGGAAGCCAGCCGGTTGGCGCCGTGCAGCCCGCTTTCGCTGACTTCGCCGGCGGCATAGAGGCCGGGCATGTCGGTCCGGCCGTCCAGGTCTATCCGCACGCCGCCGCAGGTATAATGCTGCGCGGGAACGACCGGGATCGGCCCTGTCGTCATATCAATGCCCAGCCCCATAAGCTTGTCATGGATATTGGGAAAATGACCTTTGACGAATTCGGGATCGCGGTGGCTGATATCGAGATGGACATAGTCGAGGCCGAAGCGTTTGATCTCATGGTCGATGGCCCGGGCGACGATGTCGCGCGGGGCGAGTTCTTCGCGGGGGTCGAATTCGGGCATGAAACGGTGGCCGGGGTCGGGGGCATCCTGCGGCAATTTCAGATGCCCGCCTTCGCCGCGCACCGCCTCTGTGATGAGGAAATTCTTGACCTCCAGATTGTAGAGGCAGGTCGGGTGGAATTGCATGAACTCCATGTTGGAAATACCGCACCCGGCGCGCCACGCCATGGCGATGCCGTCTCCCGTCGCGCCGCGCGGTGCGGTCGAGAAGAGATAGGTGCGCCCTGCGCCGCCGGTGGCGAGGATGGTGGCGCGCGCAGCAAAGGCTTCGACATGGCCGCTCGCCTTGTTGAAGGCATAGGCACCCCAGACATGGTCGGTGTCGGTCGGCGCTTCGCTGTGTCGGTCGGTGATCAGGTCGACCGCCACCATATCGGGCAGCATGGTGATATTCGGATTGGCCTTTGCGGCGTTTTCCAGGGCCTCTTGCACGGCCCAGCCCGTGGCATCGTCGACATGGACGATGCGGCGATGGCTGTGCCCGCCTTCGCGTGTCAGGTGGAGGTCGCCATCGTCCTCGACATTGAAAGGCACGCCCAGCTCGACGAGATTGGCGATGGCGCGCGGTGCGTTTTCCACGACGAACTCCACGGTCTCGCGGCGATTGAGGCCGGCTCCCGCATCCATCGTGTCGTCGATATGGCTTTCGAACGTGTCGCCGGGCTCCAGCACGGCCGCAATCCCGCCCTGCGCCCAGGCCGTTGAGCCGCCCGAGATCGCACCCTTGGCGAGCACCAAGACCTTGAAACGCTCGGCCAGCGTAATGGCAGCGGTCAACCCGGCCGCACCAGACCCGATTATGAGGATGTCGTGATCGCTCACGCCGCTTCCCGCGTGAGGTTGAGGAAGACATCTTCAAGATCGGCTTCACGGGTGGTTACGTCGATAATCACATGGCCGGCCTCGCCAAGTGCGGTGAGCACTTCGCCTGCATTCACCCGGTCCTTGCGATAGGTGATCGTGATCGTGTTGTGATCGATCTGTTCGACTTTCTCGAAACAGCTCCTGTCGGGCAGGGTCGTGATATCCTTCTCGACGGTCACGACGACCGCTTTCTCCTGCGCCATGTTCACAAGCTCGCGCGTCGGCTTGTCGGCGATCAGCTTGCCGTGATTGATGATTGCGATCCGGTCGCACAGCTCCTCGGCTTCTTCCAGATAATGGGTGGTGAGGATGACGGTAACGCCGCCAGCATGCAGTTCGCGGACATAGTCCCAGAGCTGGCGGCGCAAATCGATATCGACTCCCGCTGTGGGTTCGTCGAGGATGAGTACAGGCGGCGAATGGACCATGGCCTTGGCCACCATCAACCGGCGCTTCATCCCGCCGGAAAGGGTGCGCGCATAGGCATCGGCCTTGTCCTCGAGCCGCACCGCTTTCAGCAATTCCATGGTGCGTTTGGCGTTTCGCGGCACCCCATAAAGCCCGGCCTGGATATCGAGCGTTTCAGCGGGCGTGAAAAAGGGATCGAAGGTAATTTCCTGGTTGACGATGCCGATGCTCGCCTTGGCGTTGCGCGGATCCCGGTCGATATCGAAGCCCCATACCGAGGCCGAACCCGCCGTCTTGTTGACCAGCCCGGCAAGGATATTGATCAAAGTCGACTTGCCCGCACCATTGGGGCCGAGCAGGCCGAAAATCGTGCCGCGCGGCACGGTGAGATTCACATTGTCGAGCGCGCGGACGTCACCCTCATAGATTTTGGTGACATTTTCGACATGAATGGCTGCATCGGTCATGCGCCCGCGCATAGCGCGTCGCGCGGACGGCGCAAAGCTCGGCCCTGCCTGTTTATGCTTTGCGGCCTGTTAACCAGCCTTGTTCGGCCTGCATTCTCTATTTTCAGCGATAAAGGAGGCAAGGGGGAATATCATAATGAAATCCAATTGCTTTGAGCGCCGCATGGCGCTGCCCGCTGTTGCATTCCTATTGCTGACAACAGCACCGGCCTATGCCGCATCTGTTGATAGCAACGCCGAAACGGAGATTTTGCAACCGCTGACGCTTACCCAGATATCCGTTCTCGATTTCGGCTCGATCGTACCGGGCAATGTCGCGGGACGGATCAATATCCGGCGCAATGACGGCACGTGCGTTGCGCAGGGCGGGGCAATGCTGGTCGGCACAAATTGCCAGCGCGGCGAGTTCCTGATTACCGGACCTTCGCGTCAGCGCGTCCGCGTCACAACTGCGCCTGCTCCGATAACGCTGTCGCGACTAGGCGGCGGGGCAAGCATGACAATGGATCGGGTGCGGATCAACGGCCGCGCGAACAAGCGGCTGAACGCGGCTGGAGAACGCACATTTTACGTCAGTGGCCGGCTGCTTGTCGGCGCCAACCAGGCCGAAGGCGTGTATGACGGAACATTCGACGTCACTGTCGATTATCGCTGATCCCGTCCGGCTGGGCAGCATCAAGAGCGCTATGCGATATGCCTCCCGGTACATCGCATAGCGCTCTTTTCGCTGTCTGTATGAAGTGGCAGTCCGGCCCGCCGATAACGGTCCGGATCCTGAAAAGCGGCCCTAGAAATAGGTGACGGTTATCTGGAAATCGCCTTCATAGATGCCCGGTGCCTGATTGGCGCCGACCTGCAATCTGCCCCCCACGCGCAGATCGAGCAGGCCGGCGCCATTCAGATACCGGAAGACCGGGCCGTTCAGTGTCAGCTGGGAGACAGTCATGCTGCCTCCGCCGCCGACCCGGTCAAGGACCGGAAGAGGGCCGCGCGTTACGTAGATGAACTGACGCGGCCCCCCATAGGTCCAGAATTGGGCGGCCTGCCCCCCCGAACCGGCCGCCGTGACACCGCCCGTAACCGAGCGTGCGTCATTATCGGGATCGATGACGACAGTCCCGGCCGTCGGCCCGGACAATAGTGCACCAAATTCCAGATCGCTTGTGTTGACCAATGAAAGCGGTGTTACGATCACGGCTTCGGCGTCGCCGGCTTCATCAGCGGCGAGCGCCGTACCGGCGTGGCTCAAGGCCATGGCTGGAGCCATGATGGCCCATAACAATTTGCGTTCCATAAATCCCCCCGGATCCGACAGGCCGCTTATGGCCGTTCATGCTCAAAATCCCGTCAATCCTTATGGTTAACAGCGGGGTAACGAATGCATCGCGCTTAACGCTCTCTTAAGGGTGCTGCACAGGAATGGGTTAAGGCGTGCGGGCCTATTATGCTGGCATGACTTGGAAAACCCTCTCCGGCTTCTGGCGCAAGATGGCCCACGAGTTTTCGGCCTCCGCCGTTCTCGCAGCGCGCATTTTCCGCTCTGGCCCCGTTTGATCCGGGCATGAGCAAGCAATTACCGCGCATCCGGCCGACGCCGGGCTTCTAATCATTGCTATCGACAGTCTAAGCCGATTGCGCGGCAATCGGGTGCTTGCTATGCGCATCGCCACTATGACCGATCAACCCGAAACCCTCCGTGTCAGCCAGTCCCGCGTCGCGTGCGATGGTGCCGACGACATTCCCGGCGGAGCCGCGCTGGGCCATCCGCGTGTCTGGCTGGAGATCGACGAAGCGGGTTTTGTCGATTGTGGCTATTGTGATCGACGCTTTGTGCTGATCGGCGGGCCGGCCGATACCGTTTCCGGCGAAAATCGGTCGGACGAGGGTGTATCCGCCGCTTAATCGCCTTATATCGGCAAGCATGACATCAGCCTCCGACCCCCGCTCGTTCCTCTACCGCCCGGATGCCCTCGATCCCGATCGCGCGCAATCGCTTGCGGCGGAGATCCTGAAGACCGCCGATGATGGCGAGCTTTATCTGCAATATAGCGCGAGCGAAGCCTTTGCTTTCGACGACGGGCGCCTGAAGACCGCCGATTACAGCACCGAGGCGGGTTTTGGCCTGCGCGGCGTATCGGGCGAGACCACGGCCTTTGCTCATGCCAATGAAATTAGCGAGGCGGCGATTCTGCGCGCGGGCGAAACCATGCGTCTGCTCGATCCGGCGAACCAGCCGCGCCAGGCGCCGCCGCGCCCGACCAACCGGCATCTCTACACCGATAGCGATCCGCTTACCCTCGTGCCCTTCGCCAAGAAGGTCGCACTGTGCCAGCAGATCGATGCCGCCGCGCGTGCCCGCGATCCGCGCGTCGTGCAGGTCACGGCGGGGGTTTCCGGCTCGTGGAGCGTGGTCGAGATCGTCCGCCCCGATGGCTATGTCGCAACCGACATCCGTCCGCTGGTGCGTTTGAATGTGTCGATTGTCGTCGAGGAAAACGGGCGCCGCGAAACCGGATTTTTCGGTATGGGCGGGCGTTATCTCTATGATCGCCTGTTCGAACCGGCCAATTGGAATCGCGCAATTGACGAAGCGCTTGCTCAGGCGGTCGTCAATCTCGGATCGGAGCCTGCACCGGCGGGTGAAATGACGGTCGTGCTCGGCCCGGGCTGGCCCGGGGTTCTGCTTCATGAAGCAATCGGCCACGGCCTGGAGGGCGATTTCAACCGTAAGGGCACATCGGCTTTTTCGGGACGGATCGGCGAACGCGTTGCGGCCCCGGGCGTCACGGTTGTCGACGATGGCTCGATTGTGGATCGCCGCGGTTCGCTCTCGATCGACGACGAAGGCACACCGACCCAGGAAACGGTGTTGATCGAAGACGGAATTCTCGCCGGCTATATGCAGGACCGGATGAATGCCCGGCTGATGGGCGTGCCGGCGACCGGCAACGGTCGGCGTGAGAGTTTCGCCCATGCGCCGATGCCGCGCATGACGAACACCTTCATGCGCGCGGGGAATGACGATCCGGCGGAGATTATGAGCCGGGTCAAGGACGGCATCTTCGCCAAGAGCTTCGGCGGGGGCCAGGTCGATATCACGAGCGGCAAGTTCGTGTTCAGCTGTACCGAGGCGTACCGGGTGAAGGATGGCAAGATCGGCGCGCCGATCAAGGGTGCGACGCTGATCGGCGACGGCCCCACCGTGCTCACCAAGGTCGCGGCGATCGGCAACGATCTGGAGCTCGACGAAGGCATCGGCATCTGCGGCAAGGCGGGCCAGTCTATCCCGGCGGGGGTCGGACAGCCGACCCTGCTGGTCGACGGGTTAACGGTCGGCGGAACGGCGGGGTGAACACCGTTCCGGCATGGGCGCGGGATATCCTCGCATTCTGGTTTGCCGAGCTGACGCCGAAGGACTGGTATCGGAAGGACGATGCTGTCGATGCTGCGATGCGCGAGCGCTTTCTTGGCGACTGGGAAGGCCGGCAAGGCGAACCGGCCGATAGCTTTATGGACAATGGCGATACGGCGCTGGCTGCCGTTGTCCTGTTCGATCAATTTTCACGCAATATGTTCCGTGACGATCCGCGGGCCTTTTCGTGCGACCCATTGGCCCGCGCCATAGCGAACGCCGCAATAGCACGCGGCTTCGACAGCGAATATGAAGAGAGCCATCGCCAGTTTTTCTACATGCCGTTCATGCACAGCGAGGACCTTGCCGATCAGGATCGCTGCCTGGCCCTGTTCGAGACATTTTCGGGAGAAGGCTCGCTTGGCTATGCGCGGGCGCATCGTGCGGTGATCGCGAGATTCGGCCGCTTTCCGCACCGCAATGCCGTGCTGGGGCGCGAGACGACGGATGAGGAAAAGGCGGCTATCGAAAGCGGCGCTATCTGGTAAGTTGTAACGGTTCTATGCGACGGAGGAACGAATGGCCGATTTTTTCGATGAGCTGACCGACAAGCACATCGCTTTTGTCGAAAAGCAGCCGATGTTCTTCGTCGCAACGGCGGCGCCGGAGGGCCGGGTAAACCTCTCGCCCAAAGGGTATGACGCTTTTCGTGTGCTTTCGCCCAGGCGCGTCGCCTATCTCGATCTTGCCGGGTCGGGCAATGAAACCCATGCTCATCTCGTCGCCGACGGCCGCATCACCCTCATGTTCTGCGCGTTTGAGAATCCGGCGCTGATCTTTCGCATCTATGGCCGGGGCGTCCCGGTGCTGCCGCAGGATGCGGGCTGGGACGAGCTTGCCGCGCATTTCACGCTGCTGCCGGGCACGCGCCAGATATTCGATATCGCTATCGATTCGGTGCAAACCAGCTGCGGCTGGGGCGTGCCGATCATGGAACTGGTCAACGACCGCGAAACGCTCGTCAAATATCACGCCCAGTCCGATCCCGAGGCCTGGACAGAAAAAAGGCAGGGGCGAACACGCAGCATAGACGGTTTGCCGGTCCGTCAGACGGATCGCTATATCGGGGCGGATGCATAGTCATGGCGCTGGTTGAACTTGGCCGGTTTTCGAACGGTGTGGAGGCTTCAATAATCCGCGGCCGACTGGCGGCCGACGGGATCGATGCCGTCTGTTTCGACGCCGGTATGAACATTGCCGAGAGCGTGGGCATCATGATTCCTGTCCGGCTCATGGTCGATGAGAACGACCTGGAAGCGGCGCGCGTCGTTATCCGCGAGGCCGAGGCGCAATGACAATCGCCCTCGCCCTTGGCGGCGGCGCCGGGCTGGGCTGGGCCCATATCGGCGTATTGCGCGAACTGGAAGCGGCGGGTGTCGGAATAAAAGCGCTGACCGGCACATCGATCGGCGGCGTTGCGGCCATCGCCTTTTCCTCGGGCCGGTTGGAAATACTTGAAGAGCTTGCCCATTCGGCCTCTTCGGTTCGCTCGGTGGTTCGCTATCTGGGGCTGAACTGGCGTCCGGGGTCGGTGCTCAGCGGCAAGGCGATTGCCAAATTGCTCGACACCCATCTCGGCGACCTGACTTTCGAATCGCTTTCGATCCCGACGGCGGTTGTCGCCGCCGATCTCCTGTCCGGCGATACGGTGATCCTCGATCATGGTCCGGTCACCGATGCGATACACGCGACGATTGCGCTGCCCGGCATTTTCCAGCCGGTCCTGCATGACGGACGGATCCTTTCCGATGGCGGCGCGGTGATGCCCGTCCCTGTCGTTCCGGCGCGATCGATGGCAGGTGGCAGGCCGGTCGTCGCGATCAATCTCCAGGGCGATTATAAAGCGCGCCGGAAAGCCGTTGGAATCAGCGATGCGGAAAATCCCCGGCTTACAACGCTTTCGGTGGTGCGCAGCGCCACCGGATTGATGCTTTCGCAGCTTACGCGCCTGTCGCTCGACCGCGATCCGCCTGACCTCGAACTCGCGCTTCCGGTCGGCCATATCGACACGTCCAACTTCACGCGGGCCGAGGATCTGATCGCGATCGGCCGGCGCGCGACGGCCGAAGCGATGCCGGAAATCGAGCGACTGGCTCAGGCCTGATCTAAAAAAGTTTGCACCCGCACACTTGTCGGAAAACAGGGATTTGCCGCCACATCTGTAATTAAATTACAAGAAAAACGCTATTCTTATTGCTTTTACCATTTGACAGCTATGTTGCGATGCAGCAATCTTGGGTCGAACAGGGAGGCGATATGAAACTCATTATAGCTATCATCAAACCATTTAAGCTGGACGAGGTCCGCGAGGCATTGTCCGATGTCGGTGTCCAGGGGATGACCGCGATCGAGGTGAAGGGGTTTGGCCGGCAAAAGGGTCAAACCGAAGTTTATCGCGGTGCGGAATATGCCACGAACATGGTTCCCAAGATCAGGATCGAAACCGTTGTGAGCGACGATCTCGCGCCGCGGGTTGTTGAAACCATTGCCGCCGCCGCCAATACGGACTCGATTGGAGACGGTAAGATTTTCACGCTCGATGTTGGTGCTGCACTGCGAATTCGCACTGGCGAAACCGACGATACGGCTTTGTAAGGGGGTTTATGATGCGACTTTTCACCAAAATTTCTGCTCTGACGATGGCGGCGCTCGCCGCCGCGCCCGTCTGGGCGCAGGATGCCGCCGAAGCTGCCGAAGAGGTGGCTGCAGCGGTGCCCAATCCCGGCAACAATGCCTGGATGATGACGGCGACGATCCTCGTCCTGCTCATGATCCTTCCCGGCCTTGCCCTTTTCTACGGCGGCCTCACACGCACCAAGAACATGCTCTCCACGATGACGCAGATCGGCGCGGTATCGGCGCTCGCGATGATTATCTGGGTTGTCTATGGCTACAGCACCGCCTTCGGGCCGGAAGGCAACAGTTTCGTCAGTTGGGGCAATCTGTTCCTGGCGCAAACCACGACAGACAGCACAGCCGCGACCTTTTCCGACGAAGTGATCTCCGAATATGTGTTCATCTCGTTCCAGATGACCTTTGCGGCGATCACCGCGGCGCTGGTGCTCGGCGCGCTCGTCGAACGCGTGAAGTTCTCGGCCGTCATGCTGTTCACGGCTATCTGGCTCACCATTGTCTACTTTCCGATCGCGCACATGGTCTGGTGGGACGGCGGTTTTCTGTTCGACATGGGTGCGCTGGATTTTGCCGGCGGCACCGTGGTGCACGTCAATGCCGGTATCTCGGCGCTCGTGGCGGCGATGATCCTCGGCAAGCGCACCGGCTATCCGAAAGAACCGATGCCTCCGCACTCGCTGACGATGACGATGATCGGCACGGGCCTGTTGTGGGTCGGTTGGTTCGGCTTTAACGCGGGCTCCGAACTCGAAGCGGACGGCACGGCTGGCCTGGCAATGATCAACACCTTCGTCGCCACGGCATCGGCCGCGCTGTTCTGGATGCTTGCCGAGGCAGTGAATGGCAAAAAGGCGTCGGCTCTCGGCTTCTGTTCGGGCGTTATTGCCGGTCTTGTCGCTGTCACCCCGGCTGCAGGCAATTCAGGGCCGTTCGGCGCAATCATCCTCGGCGCTGTTGCTTCTATCGTCTGCTATTATGCGGTGGCGTTCCTCAAGCCGAAGCTCGGCTATGACGACTCGCTCGATGCCTTCGGCATTCACGGCATTGGCGGCATGGTCGGCGCTATCGGCACCGGCCTTGTCTACCAGCCCCTGTTCGGCGGCCCCGGCGACGGTTCGGTCGCCATGGGCGAGCAGGTCTGGATCCAGATCGTGGCGGTCCTCGTAGCCATCGTCTGGGCCGCCATCGGCACGGCAATCGCCGCCACCATCGCCAAGCTGGTGACAGGCGGGCGGGTCAGCGAAGAGGCCGAACGCGAAGGCCTCGACCTCGCCGAACATGGCGAGCGTGCCTATAACTATTAGAAATTCGTTCCCGCGAATAACTGGGCCGGCGGAGCAATCCGCCGGCCCATTTTTATTCTGTAGGGAGGGTTTCGGACGGATTCGCGTTCGGCTTGCTCTCGCGATCCTCATCTTCCCGCCACCGCGCCTTGATCGAGTCGCTGGTATCGCGCGACCCGTCATGGCTCCAGCCGGGTGGGCGGATCATATAGTTGAGCTTGTTGCGTAGCCCCCGAACAGCGAACACATCTCTCGAGATGCCGACCCATTCATGGAAGGCCGCCCATATCAGGTTGAAGCTCCCGAGATTCTTGATGATGCCGTAGCGCGGCCTGTCTTCGTCAAGCTCGGCGGTGAACGTGCCGAACATCCTGTCCCAGATGATGAAAACGCCCGCATAGTTTTTGTCGAGATAGCGCGGGTTGGTCGCGTGGTGGACGCGGTGGTGCGAGGGCGTGTTCATCACCGCCTCGAACCAGCGCGGGAAACGCCCGATCATCTCGGTATGGATCCAGAACTGGTAGACGAGGTTGAGTCCCGCGCAGAAGAACACCATCGTCGGCGGGAAAAACAGGAAGAGCGGCAGCCGGAAGATGAAGGAGACGCTGATAAAGCCCGTCCATGTCTGCCGGAGCGCGGTCGAGAGATTGTAATGCTGGCTGGTATGGTGGATGACATGGCTCGCCCAGAACCAGCGGACCCGGTGGGCGCTGCGGTGAAACACATAATAGGCCAGATCGTCGAGCAGGAAACAGAGCGGCCAGGCCCACCAGACATAGCCGATCTCGACCAGCTGGAACTGCGCCACCCATAGCGCCAGCGCGAACACCGCCGTCCCCGTCAGCGCGCCGGCCACCGTACTCCCGGTGCCGAGCAGCAGCGAGGTCAGCGTATCCATCGGCTCATAGCGCGCCGGGTTGACGCGCCGGGCGACCAGCATTTCGATGAGCACCAACAGAATGAAAACGGGAACTGCTATCTCGGTCGGGCTGGGAAGATCGGGCATGTTATGGTCTCCCCAGCAGTGCGGCCCAGCGGGCAGCCTCGTCTTCACCGAGCATCAGCGCCGCGTCGCCGAACATCCTCTCGTCGGTGGCGATCGTCAGCGTGGACCCCTTCCGGGTGGCCCTTGGCGGAGTGCGGAAAACCCGTGCGGCAATCTGCGCGCCGTGCGGACGCAACAGCACCGCCTCCCCCTGCTCGCCCAGCACCAGCGCCGCGCGCCCTTCCCCGTCGAGCGCGACCTCCGTCGGCCGAAACCCGCTATGCGCTTCCCGGGCCTGCCGTGCCGCCGCCTCGGGGCTCTCGATCCGGGGTTGATTGCCGAGCTTCAGCAGCCAGGCAATGCCGGCAAGGGCCAGCACCGCTGCGATCGAACCGAGAAGCACGGCCAGGTTCATTTTGCCGCTGCGAAAGCATCCATGATCGAACGGATCGGGGAAACGTTATATCCTGCATTCGCCGCCTCGCCGGCCACGGTTTCCGGGTCGCGCCCGTTATGCGTTTCGGCGAGCGCCCATAACAGGGTCGAGCGGGTGCCGGAGCGGCAAAAGGCGAGCGTCTTGCCCGCATTCTCGTCAAGCGCGGCGCGCATGGCCTCCACTTGCGGCACGGAAAAGCCGGCATGGGTCACCGGAATCGCCGCATAGTCGAGCCCCGCCTCGCTTGCCGCAGCGGCGATTGCGCTACCGCTCGGCTGATCCGGATCTTCCTCTTCGGGCCGGTTGTTGATGATGAGCGTCACCCCCTGCGCCGCCGCCTCGGCAATATCGGCGGTCGAGATTTGCGGCGAGGCTAGAAAGCTGTCGGTCACGGTACGGAACATGGGGGATCTCCTTCGCGCCGCTCTTATGGCGAGAAGGGGGCGGGAGGCAAGCGGGGAGGCGGCGGAGGCGCCTAGCCATGCTCCGCGATAACGGCCAGGAAATCTTCGCCGTACCGCGCGAGCTTGGCTTGGCCGATGCCGGAAATCTGCGACAGGGCGGAAAGGGTACGCGGTTTTGCGCTCGCCATTTCGCGCAGGGTGGCGTCATGGAAAACCACGTAAGGCGGCACGGCATTTTCGGCGGCAATCAGCCGGCGTTTCTCGCGCAGCGCATCGAACAGCGGATCGCCGACGGGGTTGGCGGCGCGACCTGCCCGGCTCTTGCGGGCGCGCTTGGGGGGCAGGATCAGCGCGACCTCTTCCTCGCCTTTCAGGATGGCGCGCGCGCCGGGGCCGAGCGCCAGCCCGCCATGTTCGGTCTGGATAAGCGCGTCGCGGGTTTGGAGCGCGCGGGCGACGGGCTTCACCATCGCCTCCTCCTCGCCTTCGACAATGCCGAACACGGAGAGCCGGTCATGACCAAGGCTGAGGATGCGGTCATTTTCCCGCCCGGCCAGCACTTCGCCGACATGGCCCATGCCGAACCTCTGGCCGGTCCGATATACGGCGGAGAGGAATTTGCGCGCCGTTTCGGTGGCGTCCACGGTCTTGGGCGGGGACAGGCAATTATCGCAATTGCCGCACTGCGCGGGCGGGTCTTCGCCGAAATGTCTGAGCAGGATGGCGCGGCGGCAGTTTGCGGTTTCGACCAGTGCGCCCAATGCGTTCAACCTGGCGCGTTCGCCTGCGCGCCGATGCTCTTCGATCTCCGTCTCGACCCGCCGCCGGGCGCGCGAAAAATCGTCCGCTCCCCAGAAGAGACGGGCCTCGGCCGGATCGCCGTCGCGGCCCGCGCGGCCGGTTTCCTGATAATAGGCCTCCAGAGACTTGGGTATGCCGGCATGGGCGACGAAGCGCACATCGGGCTTGTCAATGCCCATGCCGAAGGCGATCGTCGCGCACATCACCATATCTTCGGAGGCAACGAAGGCCGCCTGGTTCGCGGCGCGCTCTTCGGGCGGGAGGCCGGCATGATAGACGCCGGCATTCCGGCCGGTGGCCGCGATCTGCCCGGCCAGCTTTTCCGTCGCCGCCCGGCTCGTCGCGTAGATAATCCCAGCGCCCGGCTGTTCGGCCAGCAGCGCCTTGACCTGCTGGCCGATCCCGGCGCGCGGGCGGATGACATAGCGGATATTGGGCCGGTCGAACCCGGCAATGATCGCGCCGCTTTCCGGAATGCCGAGCTGTTCGAGAATGTCGGCGCGGGTGTGTCGGTCGGCGGTGGCCGTCAGCGCGAGGCGGGGAACGCTGGGGAACTGGTCGAGGAGCGGGCGGAGCAGGCGGTAGTCGGGTCGGAAATCATGCCCCCATTCGGAAACGCAATGTGCCTCGTCGATGGCAATGAGGGAGAGCGGCGTCTGACGGAGCATGTCCTGGAATCCCGATCCGCTGGCGCGTTCCGGCGCGACATAGAGAAGATCCAGCGAGCCATCGCGGAACCGCGCCATGGTTTCAGCCCGGTTATTGTCGGCGGAGGTCAGCGTGGCGGCCTCGATGCCGACGGCTTTGGCCGCGCGCACCTGATCGTGCATCAGCGCAATCAGCGGCGACACGACGAGCGCGGTGCCCGGCCGGGCCAGCGCCGGGATCTGATAGCAGAGCGATTTCCCCGCGCCGGTCGGCATCACGGCCAGGCTATGCTCACCCGCCATTACCCGGTCGATCACGGCGCGTTGCGAACCGCGGAAACCGGCAAAGCCGAATGTGCTGCGGAGAATGGAATCGGGATCGCCCATGGCCTCCGCATATCGGGTGGACGGCCCGGGCGTCACCCCCATTCGTACGCATATGTTAGCGGGCGGCGTCGATAGCCCGCTCTTCGCGCTGGCGGGCCCACATTTCGGCATAGAGGCCGGCTTTGGCGATCAGCGCGACATGACTCCCGCGCTCGGCAATCCGGCCCTGCTCCAGCACAACGATCTCGTCGGCATCGACGATGGTAGAGAGGCGATGGGCGATCACTATGGTCGTGCGATTGCGTGCGGCCTGATCGAGCGTTGCCTGGATTTCGGCCTCGGTGCGACTGTCGAGCGCGCTGGTCGCCTCGTCGAGGATCAGGACAGGCGGGTCTTTCAACAGCGCCCGGGCTACGGCAACCCGCTGCTTCTCCCCGCCCGACAGTTTCAGGCCGCGCTCGCCGACGCGGGTCCGATAGCCATGTTCGAGGCTCATGATGAAATCGTGGATCGCCGCGCCCTTTGCCGCCGCCTCGATCTCCGCCTGGCTCGCGCCGTCCCGGCCATAAGCGATATTATAGCCGATCGTATCGTTGAACAGCACCGTATCCTGCGGGACGATACCGATCTCGGCGCGCAGGCTGTCCTGCTTGACTTTGGCGATATCCTGTCCGTCGATCAGGATGCGGCCTGAAGTGACATCGTAGAAGCGGAACAACAGGCGCGCGATGGTCGATTTGCCGGCACCGGAAGGCCCGACAATTGCAAGCTTGGTTCCAGCCGGAATGTCGAGGTCGAGGCCACGCAGTATCTGGCGCTCGGCATCATAGCCGAAGTCGACATTTTCGAAACGCACCGCGCCATGCGGCACGGCAAGTTCGGGTGCATCGTGCGCATCGACAATCTCGGCCGGCGTGTCGATCAACTCGAACATCGCTTCCATGTCGATCATGCCCTGCTGGATCGTCCGATAGACGGTGCCGAGAAAATCGAGCGGGCGGAACAGCTGCATAAGAAGCGCATTGACGAGCACGACATCGCCGACCGTGAAGAAGCCCTCGCTCCAGCCCCAGACGGTATAGCCCATTGCGCCGGCCATCATCGCATTGGTTAGCAGCGCCTGGCCGACATTGAGGAGGGCAAGGCTGTTTTCGCTTTTGACCGCCGCTTGCGCCCAGCTCGATACCGAGCGGCTGAAGCGCTGCGCCTCACGGGCTTCCGCGTTGAAATATTTGACCGTCTCGAAGTTCAGTAGCGAGTCGACGGCATGGCTGTAGGCGGTGGTGTCGAGGTCCACCATGTCCCGGCGCAGCTGCGTCCGCCAGATCGTCACCAGCCGGGTGAACGTGATGTACAGCGCAACCACGCCAAGCGTGACGGCGACCAGGCCCGGGCCGAATTTGACATAGAAGATGATGCAGACCGCAAGTAGCTCGACCGCAGTTGGCGCAATGTTGAAGAGCAGGAAATAGAGCATGGTGTCGATGCTCTTCGTACCGCGCTCGATGATCTTGGTGACGCCGCCGGTCTTGCGTTCGAGGTGGAAGCGCAGCGACAGGGCATGAAGATGCGTGAAGACATTTTCGGTCAGCCGCCGCGCCGCAGTCTGGCCGACCTTTTCGAACACCACATTGCGCAGATTGTCGAACAGAACCCCGCCGAAGCGGGCGCCGGCATAAGCGACGACCAGTGCGATCGCGAGCATGATCGCCGGATCGTTATTGCCGTCCATGCTGTCGATCACCGCCTTATAGGCGAAGGGCATGACCAGAATCACGGCTTTGGCGCACAGGACGAGCGCAAAGGCGCCAATGACGCGGGCCTTGAGGCCCGGATCGCCCTTGGGCCACAGATAGGGAAGGAACCGGCGCAGCAGGGCGAGGCCGGGTTGCTTCAGCTTGGCATTGGTTGGGGTATCGGGCGGCATGGACGGCCTAGATAGGGTATTTTGCCGAAACGACCAGCCTGTGATCTTTCACACAGAGGGAACAACCGGCCGGGTTTATGAATTGGTCCATTGAAAGGAAGGAACGATCATGGGTCCGGGTTTATTCGTTTTGGCTATTTTGGGATGCGGGGATAGCGCGGCGATGTGCCAGCAGGTTGCGCGCGATGACACTGTCTATCGCAGCGAAGCCGCATGCCTGGCGGGCAGCGAAGAGGTTCTTGTTCGGGAAAGCAGCCGCCCTTATCCGCTGCTGATGGCCGAATGCAGGCCTTATTCGGCGCAGTCGGCATCTTTCTGGGGAAACGGCGAAGGCTAGCCGGCCCGCCGATTACGGCAGGTCGAGAATGATCAGAGCGCAGCGCTGCTGTAAGCTGTCATCGGCGCAGTCACGGCGGGTGACCGCTGCGGGCGCAACGGCCAGCCCCGGTGCCCGGCCGAACTCCATGTCCATATTTTCCAGCTCCACCGCGCGCACCGATACCGGGCTGGCGATCGTGGCGCTTGCCCGCGCAAGGGAGGAGGCGCCGCGCACCGAATCATTTTCGGGCACGGCGCCTGCCGCCCCACTCGCGAACAATAGCGTCAGGCTTGCCGCACAGGTGGCAAGTCGCAGGGGGTATTTGCGGCTATCGGGACAGAGACGAGAAGGATCGTTCATGCACGGTCGACGATTGAACGCGCAAATGGTTGCCTGCCGAAAACCGGAACATCGCGCCGATTTCCGGGGTAACATGACGAAAACGGCCGATTCTCGGCTTTTCCGACCGTACGATGTTACCCGGGTTTAACCGTTACATAAGGTTTGGTGGCTATTGAGAAGGCAGCCGGGGGCGCGATTGCGCGAGGCTGAGATGACCGAAGTTGCCGCAAATGTGCCGAATACGGCCAGCAGCGAAGACATAACAGGGGAACTGCGCCGGATATTCGATGCGCCGCAGTTCAACCACTCTCCCGTCATGTGCCGCTTATTGTCCTACCTTGTCGAACAGACGCTGGCGGGCAATGGCCACCGGCTGAAAGCCTATACCATTGCCGTAGACGGTCTTGGCCGGGATGCGGACTTCGATGCGCGGATAGACAGCTATCCCCGTGTCCAGGTCGGCCGGCTGCGCAAATTGCTGGACGATTACTATGCTGCTGACGATGCGTACGCAGGTTTGCGGATCAACATTCCCAAAGGGGCCTATGTCGTCAGCTTCGGGAACCTGAAGCCTGCGGAAATCGCGGCAGCCATGCCAGAGCGCGCCCGGCCGCAGACGCCGCGTTTCCGAATGGCGGGTCTGGCGCAGTTTGCCGCCGCCGCGCTTGTCGCAGGCCTGGTCGGGCTGTTGGCGTGGCAGACGTTCGGCGGGCTGGCCCGGGCCGACCGCCCCCCCTTGCCCGCTGCCGTGCAGACGGGCGAAGCAGGCGATGCTTTTCGGCGGTGCGCAAAGCTGGTCGGTGCCGACCGGTGCCGGCCATCCCCTCCGGATGCCTCCTAGAAGCTGCCGCTTACCTGAAAAGAGAAAATCGGCCCGAATTCGCGGCTCCGGTCCTCGATAAAAGCTATCGGCCCGTCGCGCCGGTCGACAAAGAAGGTGCGGGTGAAATTCTCGTCCCTGTCGAGCAGGTTATAGACGCCGCCGCGAACGCGCAGGCCGAATACATCCTTATGTTCGATATAGGCGCCGACAAAGGCAGACGCGTTGCGATAGTCGTTGATCTGGGTGAGGCGGTAGCCATTGGCCTCCTGATAGTCTTCATATTCAAGGCCCCAGGCCCATTCTGTGCCGGGCACATCGTGCCGCAGTTCGATCTCGATATCGCGCTGCATGTCGTTGGATATGGGCCGGTTCTCGCCGGTCAGCGGATCGCGGACCCGGCTGCGCTGCAGCGTGAATTCGACATCGAGCCGCCCGCCGCGCCATCCCAGGGGATCGAAATTGAAGGTGCTGTTCCATTCGAGACCATAGCGTTTGGCACTGTCTATATTGCCCGGCGCTTCGGCCGTCGGGCTTAAGGGGATCTGGTCCACAATGTCGCTGATCTGCTCATAATAGAGCCGCGCCGTGATCGAACCGAAGGCACCCAGCTGCTGGGTGGCCTCGATCTCATAGTTCCAGCTTTGCGGTGGTACGAGGTTCGGGTTGCCGGCATCCTGGCTGTTGGTGCCAAGGTTGGTCGATGCGACGAAATCGGAGAAATTGAGCTGGCCCACCTCGCGCTCGACCCGCAAGCGGATGTCCAGGGTTTCACTGGCCGACCAGGCCAGCGAGACAAAGCCCTTGGGCCGGTAGAAGGACCGGGTAAGTCCGTTGGTGCCGCTTTGCATGATCGTTGAATATTCGCCGCCGAGCGATGCCTGCAGCGCAAGATTGTCGGTGATGGGGCGGCCATAGGTGATGTTGACCTCGGCCCGCTCTTCTTCGACGCGTGAGTTGGAATTGGGGAGGGCGACCGGCTGGAAAACGCCTGCGGTATCGAGCGCGAAGAGATCGGACTGGACATCGAGCGTATTGAGCGCGCCTTCAACGGCCACCTGCCATTCGCCGCCCATCGCCCAGCCATATTCGGCGCGCCCGATCCATTCGCCCTCGTCGAGCTGGCGCTCGAAGAGATCGCCGATCGATGGCGTTGCGTCCACAAAGTCTGTGATGAGGCTGGTCCGGAACGGGCTGCGTTCGAAGCTGCGGAGCCCGATCAGCTTGAGCCTGCCCGGCCCCAGTGCGAACTCGAAATCGCCGCTGATTTCGAAATTCCATTCATCCTCGCGATCCCGGAAAAAGCGGGTCCGGTCGGGCAGCCCCTGCCCGGTGCGTACGGAGTCCTCGGACCCGCGGAAATAGCGGCGGCCATAGGACAGGTTGAGGTTGCCGACCGAACTGCCCGGGCCGTCATACCGGAAGGTGCCGGAAAGCACCGGCGCGTCGCCGGAAAATGTCGCTATTTCATCATGCGTGGCGATGACCTGGCCCGTGGGATCGGTCACCAGTTCCAGTCCCTCGCCGCCACCGCGAAACGAATTATCGGTGTTGGAGAGGCTGAGCGTATAGTCGAACGCGCCCTGCGTGCCGCTGACCGAAATCTCGCCATTGGTCAGGCGCGGATTGGTGATGCGGCTGCGAAACTGGGGATTCCAGGAAAAATTTCCGCTTATCCCGCTCGTTTCGGCAATGATGTTGACGACCTGTCCGGAAAGCCCGGGAATATCCAGCGATGCGCCGTCCCGCACTTCTATGCGCGTCACATTGCTGGCCGAGATCCGGCCGAGGGTGGTGATCGCATCGTTCGATTTGCCTGAGACGCGTTCGCCATTGATGAGGACATTGTCGCCGCCCTGGCCGAGGCCCCGGCGATCATCGCCCTGCTGAATCGTGAAACCGGGAATCTGGCGCACCATGTCGAGCGCCGAGTTGGGGGAAAAGCGGGCGAAGAAATCCGGCGTGTAATCCTGGCCGCTTGTCGGCACGGAAGGGGTGCTGTCAACCGGGGCATTGGCGGCCTCAGCGGCTTCGTCGCTTTGCGCGAAAGCCGGAAATGCGAGCAGCGAGCTCGAGACCAACAACCAGGATGTACGCCGCATTGTATAAATTTCCTTCCCTGAGATGCAGCGTCCTTCGGGGAATGGCGGGCGATCATCCAGTGTCTGGCGGGGGCTTTCCGACAAGCGGCATCAATCTTTCGACAAATGTCGTAAAAGTGTCGTTCGTCGGAAAGCGGGTGCGACGAATGGAGTTGGGTTGGGCCGGGTATGCCGCTGTTCCGTTGCCGGATGCTGCTGGTTCCGGCCGCCTAGGCCGGGCATCGCATCCGGACCGACATGCTGCCGTCGGGCGAGGTTACGGTCAGCCGTTCGCCGTCTTCGCTCAAACTATAGGCCAGGGTCTCGGTCCATTCCTCGCCCTCGCCCGAGAAGCGGTGATCGACCGTCAGGGCGCCGGGGCCTGTTTGCGTAATCGTTTCCGGCGTCGCGCTGCTTTCATAATAGCTAATGCGATCGGCCTCGATATCGAGCCGCATTTCGCTGCCCGGGTCGGCGCATGTGTCTTCGGTGAAATCCCAGCGTCCCTGGAAGGCTTGGGGAATGGCCTCATGAGTCTCCGGAGCGACGATATCGGTGCCGGGTCCGGCAGTGTCCGGTTCGGCGGTGTCCGTTGTACTGCCGCCCGAACAGGCGCCAAGGGCCAGGAAGGTGGTGGCGATTGCCATGCTGCGCATCGATATTCTCCTCATGAAACCGTTCGCGCGATCAGGGCTTCGGCGGCGGCAGGCGCGCGGACCTTCGCTCCGTTTATGAAAAAGATATAGACGTCGCGGCCCTCGGGTGCAGGCGTGGGAGGTGTCAGATAATCCATTCCCCCGGCCTGTCCGCCATCGCGCCAGGCCTCGGCGATATCCGCCCAGCGATCGAGCTCCGGCTCGGGATAGCCGGTTGGAACATCTTCGCAAGCGCCGAGCAGCCGGGCATAGGAAAAGTCGGCGGTCTGATCGGCGATTTGCGGGTATTTCTCGCTGTCCGCACAGATAATCGCGGCACCATGCTTGCGTGCCAGTTCGACAAATTCCGTACAGACAAAGCTATCATGCCGTACTTCAAGCGCGTGGTGCAGTGTCAGCCCCTGATAGGTTTTCGGAAGCATGGCGAGGAACGTGTCGAACTCTTCCGGATCGAATCTTTTGGTCGGCATGAATTGCCAGAATAGCGGGCCAAGCTTGTCGCCGAGCTCGGCAATCCCCTGGCCCAGAAACCTCTCAATGCTCTCTCCGGTTTCGCGCAAATCCTTGCGGTTGGTGCAGTAGCGCGAGGCCTTGATCGTAAATTTGAAGCCTTCGGGTGCGGCGTCGCGCCATTTGGCGAAGCTTTCGGGCTTTTGCAGCCGGTAATAGGTGCCGTTGATCTCGATCGCGCCGAGCCGCCCGGCCGCATAGCTCAGTTCGTCGGCCTGGCGCAGCCCCTCGGGATAGAATGTCCCGCGCCATGGCTTGTAGGTCCAGCCGCCGATACCGGCGCGAATGTCGTGCACTTCAGTCATCGATTCTCCTCATCACGCCCTTATGCCACGAAGCATTGAGGGTGCGAAAGCGGTAGATTGGAATGGCAGCGCAATGCGCGCTAGGGCGCGATCATGAAAAGAGTGCGGCGACTGTTCGATGTGCTGGCTTCACTGGCCCTGCTGGCGGGGCTGGCCTTCGCCGCGCTGATCGTGCGCAACCATCTCTATCCGCCCGAGCTGCTCAGCGCCGGGCCCGCCGATGTGCAGGTCATCGATGGCGACAGCCTGCGGGTGGACGGACGGACCGTTCGTCTGCAGGGCATGGACGCACCGGAATATCGGCAAAACTGCCGCGATGGCGCAGGCGCGGAATGGCCGTGCGGGCGTGAAGCGCGGGCGGCGCTGGAGCGGCTGGCCCGGTCCCCTGGCCTGACCTGCGAGAGCCATGAGCAGGACCGGTATCGCCGTGCAGTGGCGCGGTGCCGCAATGCGGCGGGCGTCGATCTTGCGCACGCGATGCTCGGCGCCGGCTGGGCTGTCGCTCTGTCTCGCTATGCCTTTCCCGGTTATGAGCGGGCCGAAGAAACGGCGCGTTCCGCCCGGCGCGGCATCTGGCGCGGAGAATTCGACCGGCCGTCAGACTGGCGCGCCGCGCAAGCTATCGGTAGAGATGGCGCATGACCTATCCCTCTTCTTATCGTCCGGCGCTTCGGCGCGCGCGCCTTCCTCTCCATGCGACATTGGCGGCTTTGACGCTCGCAGCCTGTTCGCAGCCTGCACCCGAACCCGCAGACACCGAAGGGGAAGCCGATCCGCAGGTCGCGTTCATGGCGAACCTGTCCCAACATTGCGGCCAGGCTTTTGCCGGACAGCTTGTATCGACCGACGAAGCAGATGCGGACATCGCGAGCCAGCCGCTGGTCATGCATGTTGCGTCTTGTGCGCCGGATCAGATCCGCATTCCGTTTCATGTCGGCGACGATCGCTCGCGCACCTGGGTGATTACGGACACGGGCACCGGCCTGCAGCTGAAACATGATCATCGCCATGAGGATGGCAGCGAGGATGCGGTTACCCAATATGGTGGGGATACGGCCGAACCGGGAAGCGCCACCCGGCAGGAATTTCCCGTCGATGCCGAATCGATCGCTCTGTTCGAACGCGAAGGGCTGGCTGCATCCGTCACCAATGTCTGGGCGATGGAGGTCGATGATACGGTTTTCGCCTATGAATTGCGCCGGCCCGCGGGCGAGAATGAGCGCTTTTTTCGGGTCGAGTTCGACCTGACGACGCCGGTCGAGACGCCGCCACCTGCCTGGGGCAGCGAATAGATTTCCTGCCCAAATGGCAAATCGCCTGAATATTTTCCCATTGGTTCGGAAAATACCCTAACTCTCCGCACGTAATAATGTGTCGCGATAGGCAGCTTTTGGCCTAACAATATGTAATACAACGATTATGCAGTTTTGGCACGCATCCTGCTTAGTATGGGGCGAACCGGCAGAACGGTCTGTCGGGACCAACAGGAGCAAAACCATGTCGATCAATTTCAGCAACCTTCAGAGCGCCGCTTTCTCCGCAGTCGCTGCCTTCATCGTCAGCGCCGTGTGCATCACCGCCGCAGTCGGTCCGGTTCTTCCCGTCGCCTAATGGGCACGGGATCACCGATCCCCAAACCTTCATCCGAAAGACAACATCATGACCCTCAATCTCTCAAACCTTCAGAGCGCCGCTCTCTCCGCAGTTGCCGCCCTTATCGTAAGCGCAGCGTGCATCAGCGCCGCAGTCGGCCCGGTTCTCCCGGTTGCCTAACCACTTCCTACTGCAAATCCCTTCACGAAAGACCCGACCATGACACAGAATTTCGCCCTTGACCGCAGCAACGCCAAATTGATGGGCGTATGCGCCGGCTTTGCTCGCTGGACGGGCTGGAATGTGCTGGCCATCCGCATCGGCCTGGTCGCCCTCACCCTTTTCGCCCTCGGCCCGGTAGCGCTGCTCGCCTATCTGATTGTCGGCTGGGCTGCCAACTAAACCCCTTTCGGACGGCCCTTGAGGGTCCCCCTTCCCTCGGGCCGTCCGTCCCTCAAACAGATGCGTTCGGGACCAGTCAGCCAGACGGCGGATTGGTATCGAAACGCATTGCACCGGTATTTTCGGGCACCCAGGGCTGGGCGCTCTGGCACCAGAATTCGATTGTCGGTTTCAGTCCGCTTGTATCGTCGAGCGTCCCCGCCTTGATGAATGTCGCGCCGGGCATGGAGGGGATATGGGTCAGCACCGGAGATCCGCATTCCGTGCAGAATTTCCGGTCGACGCCGGCGCCGCTCTCGCCCTTGTCATGATAGGTTTTCAGTTCGCCCCTGGTCGTAACCGCATCCGCCGGGACGGAGATCAGGGCCGAATAGGCGCTGCCCGACTGGCGCTGGCAATTCTTGCAATGGCAGATCGCCGTCATCTGCGGCTCCGCATCGACGGTATAGCTGAACTGTCCGCATAAACATTGTCCGGTCATCGTCATCATGCTCTCTCCTTCTCGGCCGATCATGCCACAAAGCGCGGCGAACAGGACAGCGCAATCTGCGGCACACCTCTTGCGCCAGCCAACAAGGCGGACGAAAAGAAGCGATGACATCGAACCTCGCCAGACCGATCGCACTGCTGACCGCCCTCATCGCCTGGACGGGGCTGGCGATCCAGCTCGGCCTGCTGATTGCGCAGTTCAACGCGCAGGGGCTCAGTCCCGCCGCCGCGCTCTGGCGCTTTTTCGGCTTTTTCACGATCCTCACCAACAGCGGGGTTGCGCTGGTCGCCACCGCTATGGCGTTGCGCCCGCAGGGCCGGCTGGCCGGGCCGTTGAGTCGGATGGTTACGGCAGCCGCCATTCTCCTTGTCGGCCTGGTTTACTCCCTCGCGCTGCGCCATATCTGGAATCCCGAAGGGCTGCAGCTGGTGGCCGATCACATGCTGCATGACGCTACGCCGCTGCTCTTTGCCTTTGCCTGGCTGCTTTTCCCGCATGAAGGGCTGGGCTGGCGCGCGGGTCTATGGGCGGCTGTCCCGCCGCTTGCCTATTGCATTTACGCCTTTGCCCGCGGGGCGGCGGATGGCTGGTATGCCTATTATTTCCTCGATCCGACGCAGATGACGCTGGGCCTGCTGGCGGGAACCATGGCCATGCTATTGGCGGGCTTCATCGCCGCCGGGATGCTGCTCGTCGCCATAGACCGGATGCTGGCACGGCGGAGCGCTGCATGAGTCAGGCGATCAAACTCGACGAAAGCTGGAAGGAGCCGCTGAACGGAGAGTTCGAGGCGGAGTATATGCAACAGCTGCGCGCCTTTCTCGTTGCCGAGAAAGAGGCCGGCAAGCGGATCTTCCCTGCCGGTTCGCTCTGGTTCCATGCGCTCGACGCCACGCCGCTTCAAAAAGTCCGGGTCGTGATCCTTGGGCAGGACCCCTATCATGGCCCGGGCCAGGCGCACGGGCTCTGCTTTTCCGTCCGCCCCGGCGTCCGCCCGCCGCCGTCCCTGGTGAATATCTACAAGGAGATGGAGAGCGATCTCGGCATCCCGCGCGCGAACCATGGCCATCTGGAGCATTGGGCCGGGCAGGGCGTACTCCTCCTCAACAGCGTGCTGACCGTGGAATCCGGCATGGCCGCCTCGCATCGCGGGCGCGGCTGGGAACAATTCACCGACGCGATCGTGAGGCTGGTGGCGGAGAAAAGCGAGCCGGTCGTGTTCCTCCTCTGGGGCAGCTACGCGCAGAAAAAGGCGGCGTTCGTCCAGAGCGTGGAGCAGAGCGGGCGGCACCTGGTGCTGAAAGCCGCGCACCCGTCGCCCTTGTCAGCGCATAACGGCTTCTTCGGGTGCCGACATTTCTCGAAGGCCAATGCGTTTCTGGAAGCGCAGGGGTTGGAGCCGGTCGATTGGCGGCTGCCGAGCGCGGCTACCTAAACCGGCTTATTCGCACCTTACATAATCATTCACGTAATCACCGATCAGCCGTAGCGCGCGGCCGCTGGCTGATAGCGTCAACGTTTGGCCGGTGCGTCTCTCCGGAGGACTGTCTCCCGCTTCCTCATATGTCGCGTCATATTCGATTTTATTGTCACTGAGGACGCGGACTGCCGAAACGTTTTCGCCACTTTCGACATATTGGATTGCAGTTGCTTCGATGGTGATCGCGCCATCATCAAAACGCTCATTGACGGGCATTTCGCAAACAAAGGCAGAGGAATTCCAGACGCCGTGAAATTGGGCGGGGATCCTGTCATTTTCTTGAGCGGAGGCCGCTCTGCCGATTGTTATCGATATGAGGATGGCCGCTACGGTTAATCCAGATACTCTCAATTTCTGCATTTCTTTGTCTGCTTTCCGGTTCAAGGAAGTCGCTCTGTGGTTATTAAGCATACTGAGCGGTCAGTTCGTCAACTACCACTCTGCCCCGCACCTCGCCCAATCTCCTTCACCAAATCCCGGCAATATGTCCCGAAATCGACCTGAATCGTGTGCCGCTTGGACGCATAGAAATGGCTGAGGTGGATTTTCTCGTCCTCGACGATCACGCGTTCCATCTCTTCGGCTTCCGGAAACGCATAAGTGCCGGTTAGGGCGGCGGCCACCAGTTTGCTTTGCTGTTCGGCGAGGTTGACCAGCGTTGGAAGGGGCTGGGCCAAACCCAGGAAGAAGAGATTCTCGTAACCCGGCTTCACCATGCGCTTGTAGAGCGGATAGGCATTGTCTTTGGGCTGCAGCGCGGGGTCCGTCAGGAACGGAAAGCTGATCCTGTAGCCCGTGGCCCAGATGATCGCGTCCACCTGTTCCCGGCTGCCATCGGTGAAGATTACGCCGTCACCGTCCAGCCGCTCTATCGCGCCCTTGGGCAGGATATCGCCGCAGCCGACCCGGGTCAGGAATTCGCCCGAGACGCTGGGATGGCCTTCCAATGGTTCATGGTCGGGCTTGGGCAGGCCGTAATCCTCCATCCGGCCCAGCTGTTTCTTGATGACCCGCTGGGCGAGTTTGCGCCCGAATTTGGCCGGCATCCAGCTTGGCAGCACCGCCTTGTCCGCCGGCTGGCCGTTGGCATATTTGCCGAGCACCCAGACGCCGCGCCGCATCGAGATGAAGAGTTTCGCGGCGAGCGGTTTCTGCGACAGCTCCGAGGCGATATCCATCGCCGAATTGCCGCCGCCGACCACCATGACAGTCTCGGCGCGATAGTCATGCGGCTCGAAGGGGTCGGAATAGGCGTGGCTGTGTGTCTGGTATCCGTCGAAATGGCCGGGATAGTCGGGCGTGTTCGGGTCCCAATGATGGCCGTTGGCGACAATCAGCGCATCATAGTCGCGCGCCTCGCCGGTCGAAAGGGTGACGCGCCAGCTTTTGTCTTCGAGCTGCTCGGCCTTGTCGACGCGGGTGTTGAAGGTGATCGCTTCGCGCAGCCCGAAATGATCGACATAATCGTGAAAATATTGAAGCAATTGCGCATGGTGCGGGAAATCGGGCCAGTCGTCCGGCACCGGATAATCCTCGAACGCCAGCCGGTATTTGGAGGTGTCGATATGCAGGCTCTGATAACAGGCCGACATGCCGTTGGGGTTTTTGTAATACCAGTTGCCGCCGATATCGTCCGACGCCTCGAATTGATCGTATGTGAGGCCATGATCCTTAAGCCGCTTGGCCATGGTGAAGCCCGAACAGCCGGCCCCGATAATACAGATTTTGGGATGGGGGTCGCTCATGACGCGGGGTTAAGCACGGCGTTCGGCCGCGAACAAGTTCGGCGCTCATTGCGTGCTGATCAGGAACCATGCGGCGACGCCCGCCAGGATGATGGCAAAGCCCTTGCGCGCAACCCGCTGGCGTGCCGGATCGGCCAGCCAGCGCTGCGCGGTGCCGGCCAGCCCGACAATGCCGAGATGCACCGCTGTCGCCAGCGCAACATAAAGCAGAGTGAGGATCACGGCCTGCGGAATGAGCGGGCGGGCGGCCTCGGTAAAGCCTGGCAGGATCGCGACGAAAAAGAGGGCGGCCTTTGGGTTGAGCAGGTTCACGGTCAGTCCGCGGCGAAAATGCTGCGCAGCATTTTTGCGGTGGTTGGCGCGGCTGGGGGAGACTTCGCCGGCACCTGTCCAGGCTTCGAAAGCGAGCCATAACAGGTAAAGTGCGCCGCCCCAGCGCAGCGCTGCAAAAGCTAGTGGCGAAGCGGAGAGCAGCGCGGCCAGGCCGAATGCGGCGGCAAGGCCGACGATCGCCAGTCCCAGAGCAATGCCGATCGTCGTGGCCAACCCGGCGCGCCGTCCCTCAACGGCGGACACCAGGGCGAGATAGGCCATGTTCGGCCCCGGGGTCAGTTCGATCAGCAGCGCCGTTCCGAGAAAGGCGGCAAGGGTCGCGCTCAGCATCGGCGCCCCGTTATCGGCGCCACGCCGCTAATGGTTGTGATCTCCGTGCGGTCCATAGGAGAATTCTCCGATCACCAGGCTTGCGATCTCGAAGGCCCAGCGCCCGGCGATGATCCGCTCGCCCACCGGCACGGCGCTGGAGGGCACCGAACCGAAGCCGCCATTGCCGTTGCGGTCCGCCAGTGCATCGAAGTACAGGGTCTCGCCTGTGCCGTTCTCCATTTCAAGCCAGGTTTCACCGGCATCGGTGTAGAGGACGGCGCGGACCTCGCCGGGTGCGAGCGGCGTCGCCAGCGCCTCTTCGCCGCGATGGCGGACGAGCAGCAGCTGGTGCGAATAGCCTTCGCCAAAACCGAACACGACGCCCTCGCCGGGTACCAGTGCGATTGAGTCGACCTCCATATCGGGATCGGTCACTTCCTGCGCGGGGGCGGGTGTGGAAATCGGGGCCGCCATGGCTGCAAGTGTTGCCGCCAGCATGTTTCGCATATCGCTCTCCCCGGGGTCGTTGTCTGCCTCCGCCATTTGCTAGCAGGAATGCGCGGGACTGTCTGCCATGGGCAAGGCCATTGGCTATCGGCATGCTTTCGTGCAGAGCCTGTTGTTATGGATGCAACGGATCGCCCTGACGCACGGCCGATGGGCCTCCTCGCCCGCTTTGTTCTGGGCATTCTCCATTTCATCTATCGCTGCCACAAATTCACCGCCATCGGCACTCCGCCCGCAGAGCGCCGTTTCGTCATTATTGCTGCGCCGCATACGAGCAATTGGGATTTTCCCAACTATGTCGGGCTGACCCATGAACTGGGGCTCGATACGCATTTCATGGCCAAGGATTCGCTGTTCAAATGGCCGATGGGCAAATTCATGCGGCAGGTTGGCGGTGTGCCCGTCCAGCGCGGTATCAAGCGCGATATGGTCCAGCAGATGATCGACGAGTTCGCGCGGCGGACGGAGTTTGTCCTCACCGTCGCACCGGAAGGCACGCGCGGCATGAAAACGGCGCAGGAATGGCGTACCGGCTTTTATCGGATCGCCCATGGCGCGGGCGTGCCGATCGTCTGCGGCTTTATGGACTATAAGCGCCGTCGGGCCGGGGTCGGTCCGGTTATCGTGCCGACTGGCGATTATGACGCCGATATGGCCCCGGCCTTCGCATTTTACCGCGACATGCTCGGCAAGCGGACGGGCAACAGCTAGCCGCGCCGCCCGCTATGCATAGCGGAACGCCGGATCGTCCAGATCGATCTCGGGCAGTTCGTCCTTCTCCGTCCAGTAATCCTGGTTATGCTGCCATTCCGGCTTGTCGCCGCGCTTGGGCAGCAGGTGCATGCCGCGCATCATATAGCCGGGGTTGAAATTGTCCGGATCGAGCCAGTCGAGCAGCGGCATGTCGGCATCTTCGGGCCGTAGCGCGGGGGTAACGCTCTGCGCGCCCTTCTCTTCCATATGCCTGAGCAACCGGCAGACGAAATCGCTGACCAGATCGGCCCGCAAGGTCCAGCTTGCCCGGAAATAGCCGAACACCCACACCATGTTGGGCACACCGGTAAACATCATGCCGCGATAGGTGACGGTGTCGGAAAAAACGAGCGGCTCGTCATCGATGATGAAGGCGATGTCGCCCAGCACGTTGAGATTGAACCCGGTCGCGGTGATGATGATATCCGCTTCCAGCGTTTCGCCTGATTTGAGCAGGATGCCCTTCTCGGTGAAGCGCTCGATCTCATCGGTGACGACGCTGGCCTTGCCCGCGGCGATGCCCTGAAACAGGTCGCCGTCCGGAACGAAGGCAATGCGCTGCTGCCAGGGCCGGTACCGGGGCGTGAAATGTCTGGCGATATCGAAATCCTCGCCGAGAAACTCCTTCACGCCGGCCAGCAGTTCCTGCTTCACCGCTTCCGGCTCTTCCACCGCGCGCCGGGTCAGTTCGCGCTGGTCGAACAGCACTTTCCTGCGGACGATCTCGTGGATCCAGTCTTCCCGAATGTCGAGTTGGCGCAGCGTATCGGCCAGTTCATTCTCATTGCGGCCGGGAATGAAATATGTCGGGGAGCGCTGGAGCAGCGTGATATGCTCGCAATCCGCGGCGATCGCCGGAACCAGCGTCGCCGCTGTCGCCCCGGACCCGATGACGACGACCTTCTTGCCCTTATAGGCAAGGTCTTCCGGCCAGGTTTGCGGATGGACGATCTCGCCGGCAAAGCTCTCCATTCCTTCCCATTCGGGAGTATAGCCCTGTTCGTGCCGGTAATAGCCCTGGCACATCCACAGGAAATTGGTGGTGAAACGAACGGTTTCTCCGGTATCGGCGCGCACGGCTTCCAGCGTCCAGAGCTTGTCCTCGCTCGACCAGCGTGCCGTGCTGATCCTGTGGCCGTAGCGGATCCGGGGCCCCAGATCATTCTCCTCGATCACTTCGTTCATATAGCCGAGTATCTCCTCGGCCGAGGCGATCGGTGCGCCGACCCAGGGCTTGAAGCGATAGCCGAACGTATAGAGGTCGCTGTCGGAGCGGATGCCAGGATATGTATGGGTGATCCAGGTGCCGCCGAAACTTTCCTGAGCCTCGAGAACGACATAGCTTTTGTCCGGGCACTGGGTGGCAAGGTGATAGGCACCGCCGACGCCCGATATGCCCGCGCCGACAATGAGAACATCGAAATGTTCGGCCGCCTGTCCGGCGCCGGTATTGTCTGTTCTCGTTCGCGTATCAGTCATGCCGCTGCTCTCCCTGCCTGTCGGAAACACACTCCGACAGGTATATCAGTGGCGGGCCAGCGCGGCGGCAACATTGATTTCTGTCAAGATATGTCCGGAAGGGTTTCCGGTCACAGGCTCGCCGCGATATGGGCGACTTCGGCGTCCAGCCGCTTCCCGATATCGGCGGCCATGAATTTTTCCGCCATCCTGCCGACCATCGGGACGGTGCAGATAGCATCTGTTTCGCAGCGCAGCGTACAGCCATCGCCGTTCGCTTCGACGATGATCTCGCCCCTGGCCGAGGCCGGGAGCCCTTCGGGCCGGACTTCGATATCGCAGCGATAGGGACCGCCGGCTTCCCCGCTCCAGCTTTCCACCTGATGCACCTTGCTCCATTCGCCGATCACCGCCTGCAGCATCGGCGGCGCATCCATCGGTACTTCGCGCTCGCTGGTCACGATCTGCTCTCCATCGGTGCCCGGGCCGATGGAGAGGGTGACGGCGCGAGCGCCCAGCGCCCGGAACTTGGCGAGGACGAAATCCTCATCCCAGAAGCTTCGGCAGAAGAGGTCGATATCCGCAGCGATATCATAGGCGAGAGATATCCGTTGCATGCTCCCTGTCCGGTTCAGGCCTGCGCCGCGCTGAGCGCCTGATCGATATCGGCGATGATATCGTCGATATGCTCAAGCCCGATCGAGAGGCGGATATAGCCGGGAGAAACGCCGGTTGCGCGCTGCTGTTCCTCGCTGAGCTGGCTGTGGGTCGTCGAAGCGGGATGAATGGCCAGGCTGCGCGCATCGCCGATATTGGCGACATGGTAGAGCAGCTGCAGCGCGTCGATAAACGCCTTGCCCGCCTCGACCCCGCCGGCCAGTTCGAAACCGAGCAGCCCGCCCAGTCCGCCGGTCAGTACGGCCTCGGCCCGGGCTTTCTGTTCGCCTTCAAGCCGGGACGGGTGGATGACACGGGTGACGCCTTCCCGATTCTGGAGCCAGTCCGCCACCTTTTGCGCATTCTCGCAATGTTTGGGCATGCGCAGGGCCAGCGTTTCCAGTCCCTGGAGAATTTGGAAGGCATTCAAGGGGGACAATGCCGCACCGAGATCGCGCAACAAAACGGTGCGCGCGCGCAGGATATAGGCGATCGGCCCGAGCGGCTTTGCTGCTTCGGTCCACACCGCGCCGTGATAGCTGGGATCGGCGGTGTTTAGCATCGGCTGGCGCTCCGGGTGCGCGGCCCAGTCGAAATTGCCGCCATCGACGATCAGCCCGCCGATCGAGGTGCCATGCCCGCCGATATATTTGGTCGTCGAATAAACGATGATGGCCGCTCCGTGATCGAAAGGCCGGGCAAGCAAAGGCGCCGCGGTATTGTCGACAATCAGAGGGATGCCCATGGGCCGGCCGGCGGCCGCGATGTCCGCCATAGGCGCAACCACCAGCTTGGGGTTGGGCAGCGTCTCGAGATACCAGGCCCGCGTCCTGTCATCGCTCGCATCGACAAAGGCCTGCGGGTCGGATGGGTCGACGAACCGGGTTTCGATGCCGCAATCCTTCAGCGTGTTTGCGAACAGGTTGTATGTGCCGCCATACAGATCGGTGCCGCTGACGATATTGTCGCCGGCCCGGGCGAGATTCTGCACGGCATAGGCCGACGCCGCCTGGCCGGACGCCACGGCCAGAGCCGCCGCGCCGCCTTCGATGGCCGCCATCCGCTCTTCGAGGATCGCCGTGGTGGGGTTGCCGATGCGGGTGTAGATATTGCCAAGCTCGGACAGGGCGAAAAGGCTGGCCGCATGATCGGTGCTTTCGAACTGGTAGCTTGTCGTCTGGAAGATGGGCGGCGCAACGGCCCCGGTGCCGGGATCGGCTCGCCAGCCGGCATGCAGGGCGAGCGTTTCGGGGTGCAGGGTCTTGTCGGCCATCATCATCTCCTGTGTTTCGCGCCGTCCCTAGCGCAGCTTTTGCGGCGAGACACCCATGAAATGGAACCGGGATGTCCATTGCTTCCCGCTAGCGTCTTGCGCGCCGGATGCGTGCGGTTCAAACAGGTTGCAACCGGCTCCGTTTTCGATCGGGGCGCAGGCGAAGAAAGGGCGAGGCGATCAGGAAAGCGGGCAGGTTCGGCGCAGCATTGAGCGTATTGGCGCTGCTCGCGGCATGCGGCGGGGGCGGCAGCGGGGGTGGCGGAGGCGCGAGCAACCCGCCCATGGCAAATGCACCGCCGCCTCCTCCCCCGGCCAGCAGCGCCTGTTCCGTCAGCGCCCGCCAGCAATGGGCCGAAGCCCAGATCGATGAATGGTATCTGTTTCCCGAAACGCTGCCCGCCAATCGCAGCCCCACCGGCTTTGCCACCGTCAGCGCCTATATCGACAATCTGACCGCCACCGCGCGGGCGCAGGGGCGCGACCGCTTCTTCACCTATCTGACGTCCATTGCCGCGGAAAATGCCTTTTTCCAGCAGGGTGCCAATGCCGGTTTCGGCATTCGGCTCGCAGTCGACAGCGCCAACCAGCGCCTGTTCGTTTCCGAAGCCTTCGAGGGGGCGCCCGCCCTGGCGGCGGGAATCGACCGGGGGACGGAGATTCTCGCTATCGGCACGAGCAGCGCCGACCTGCGCACCATCAGCCAGATCGTTGCGGAAGACGGGCAGGCGGGGCTCACGGTAGCGCTCGGCCCGTCATCGGCCGGGGTACGGCGGACCTTGCGCATAACCGATGCCACCAACGGCACGCGCACGATTTCCGTCACGAAGGCCGATTACGATCTTGAGCCTGTGTCCTCCCGCTATGGCGCACAGGTCATCGCCGATGGCGGGCGCGAAATCGGCTATCTGAACCTGCGGACCTTTATCAGTACGGCAGATCCTGCGCTCACGGCTGCCTTCAACGATTTCAAGTCGCGCGGGATTACCGAGTTCATCATCGATTTCCGCTATAATGGCGGCGGACTCGTCAGCACGGCGGAACTGATGGGCGATCTGCTGGGCCGCAACCGGGTCAATTCCGTTTTCTCCCGGCTCAGTTTCCGGGCAAGCAAAGCGCAGTTCAACGAGGTAAAACGGATCTCGGCCAAGTCCCAGTCTGTTGCGCCGATGCGGATCGCCTTTATCGGGACAGGGGCTACGGCCTCGGCGAGCGAACTGGTCATCAACGCCTTCATTCCCTTTCTGGGCCCCGATCTTGCGCTTATCGGAAGCAACACCTTCGGCAAGCCTGTCGGCCAGATTGCGGAGGACCGGGAGCAGTGTGACGACCGGCTGCGCATCGTTGCCTTCGCCACACAGAATTCGCAGAGCAATGCCGATTATTTTGGCGGCCTGTCCGCCAGTGTCGAAGCGAGCTGCGCGGCGGGGGACGATATTGCCTTTCCGCTTGGCGATCCGCGCGAGAATTCGGTGGCCCGGGCGCTCGATTTTCTCGCCGGGCGAAGCTGCCAGCCTATTGCCGGTGCGAGCGCGGGGAGCAGTGCGCAGACCGGCGCGGTTGCGCCGCATGCTGCGAGTCCCGATCCCCTCCGCCGCTCCATGCTGATGCCCGCCCGGCCCAATCCGGCCCAGATCAACTCACCGGGAATTTTCTAGGGCGCAGATAGCGCGCGCATTTTGCAGACGATACGCCTAGCATCCGGCCGACGGGCATCCCGCCCGTATGAAGGAACGCGCCATGGCCAAAGGCCAGAAGAAATCCACCAAGGAAGCCCGCAAACCCAAAGCGGAAAAAAAGAAAAAGAACAATATGTCGAACCCCTCCACCAAGCCGGGTGTCGTTTCGGGCCTCGAACATATGCAGAAGAAGGGCTGAGTCGTGGCCGATACGGACGACGGGGCCTATGTCTATGATGAGGCCAGCGGCGAATGGATCAGCCCGGAAGAGACGGCCGAAAAGAGCGCGGCGGCGAATGCGGCCCCCGAAGTGCGCGATGCGGTCGGGAACCGGTTGGAAGACGGCGATAGCGTGACGCTGATCAAGGATCTGAAAGTGAAGGGGGCGGGCCAGACGCTGAAACGCGGAACCGTCGTGAAGACGATCCGGCTGACCGCAAACCCCGAAGAGATCGATTGCCGCACCGATGCAATCAAGGGCCTGGTGCTGAAGACGGAATTTGTGAAAAAGCGCTAGGGTGCAGCACCCTTTCCGGCAGGCCTATTCGGTGGCCTCACGCGATGCGCGGAGAGCCGCAATGAACGGCGCATAATCGGCGAAATCCCGGTGCGAGACGACAAGGCCGTCCTCGACGCGCAGGATGGTGATGAAGGGCATGACGCTTGCTACCTCGCGGCCGTCATCGAGCCGGAGCGTCCAGTCGAGCTCGCCTTCGAAAACCGAATGCTGCCCGGAATGGAATGTCCGCAGGGGGCGCAGCGACATCCGCGTGATCCCGGCATAGCCTTCCCGGAACAACGTCATCATCGCCGCTTTACCTTCCGCGCCGGCGCCTCCGAAAACGGGGTCTGCGGTTACGTCGCGAAAGGTGCCGGCATCGGCAAGCAGCGGCTCCAGCCTATCCCAGTCGCGCGCGATATAGGCGTCGAAATAGGCCTGGGTTATAGTTTGTGTGGCTGCGCTCATTTCCGCAAAGCTTGGCTGCTCCTGCGCGAACAGCGGCGCGGTCGGCGCGGCGAGCAGGGCGAGAGCGAGCGCGATCGGGGCGGTGGAAAGGAATTTCATGAGACCGGGGCCTTTTGTTGATTGCCGGGGAGGCGATGGCTGCTTTTCGGACCGCTTCACCCGGCCTGTCGAGCCGTCTTTCGACCAACGTTCGATGCCGGGCTGCAAAAGGGCCAGATTGTCAGTTGACCGACATGAACGCCGCGGGCGATATCTGGCGGGAAGGGCGAGCATGACGAGGAAGTGCAGATGAATGAGGCAAAGACATCCGGCGAAATAAGCGGCCGCTGCCTGTGCGGCGCGGTAACCATGACGGGCGTGCCCCAGCGGCCCCATGTCGAGGCATGCCATTGCGAGATGTGCCGGCGCTGGGGCGGCGGCGCCTTTCTCGGCATACAGTGCGGCGCGGATGTGCGCTTCACCGGCGAGGAACATATTGTGCGCTATGCCTCGTCCGACTGGGCCGAGCGCGGATTTTGCGGAAAATGCGGTTCCAATCTCTTCTACTGTTTCACGCCGGCATCAAACTATTCCTTCCCGGCCGGGCTGTTCGACGATCCCGGCGCGGTGACCCTGCACGAACAGATATTCATCGACGAGAAGCCTGCCTATTACAGTTTCGCCGAGGACAGTGTGAAAAAGACCGGTGCCGAGGTGATCGAGGAAGCCAAGGCGGCGGGTTTCAGCTTCGACTAGGCGCCCCTTGCGCCCCGCTCCGCAATAGGGTTGAATTGCATGATGACAGACAGCGCAACAATAGACGATTCACCCGCCATGATGGCCGTTATGGAGCGGGCGGGCGAGGCGGGCGTCGATATCGTCCCGATCATTTTCGACCGGTTCTTTGCCGAATTTCCCGAAACTCGCGCGCTCTTTCCCCATGTCGAGGCGGCCGCGGGCCGCATGGTCAATGAAACGCTGGAGGCCCTGTTCGGGCTGGCCGAAGGCGCCTGGTGGGTGAACACCACGATCGTCAATTTCGTCGACCTGCACCGCAATTACGGCGCCATCCCGATGGCCCAGTGGACGGCCTGGATCGACATGACGGTCGACGCGCTGCTCGAGGCCGCGAGCGAGAGTGCAGACGGCGGAGCCGCATGGCGGCGGCAGGCCGAGCGGCTGAAGGCGATGATCGATGCCTGAGCGATACCCCGCGCCCTTTTTCGTGAGGTCTTGACGGCTCCGCCCCGCGCCGGGAGAAGGCGGCATGCTGGCCTCGCTTATCGTTTCTACCCTCATGGTCGTGCTGACCGTCCTCATCCACGGCGTCGGCCTGTTCGTGCTGTCCCGCCTGCTCAGGCTTGAGGCGAAGGAGGAGGCGAGCGCCAACATCCACCCGATGTCGCCGCGCGGCATGGCCGTTACCCTGATGCTCGTCCTCGGCCTGTTCCTGGTGCATGGTGTGGAGATCTGGGCCTATGGCTTTCTCTATCTCTGGCTCGGCGCGCTGCCCAACCTTCCCGAAGCCGTCTATTTTTCCACCATCACCTATTCGACGATCGGCTATGACGATGAGGGCTTTCTCACCGCCTGGCAGATGGTCGCCGCGATCGAGGGCGTGAACGGCGTGATCCTGCTCGGCTGGTCGACCGCCTTCTTTGTCACTGTAGTCGCCCGCATGGGCCGCCGGTAAAGCCGGCCCCGCCGCTCATCCGCGCCCTCGTCCGCGCGTTAGCTTTGCGGTTTGGCCCGCATCAGCAACCCGAGCACGACCGCAACGAGCAGCAGCGCGGGCACATCGCCGGTCATATGGCCCATATGTTCCGGATTGCCCGTCGCCTGCACCGCCATGATACCGGCATGGACAAGGCTCGACCAGATTGTGAACCAGATCAGCGAGCGATGGGCCTGCGGATCGGCCGCAGCGCGGATCAGGAACAGGCCCAGCGTCGCATACACGCCGATAATCATCATATAATAATGCGAGGCCGCCGGCGGCCCCTCATGCCACATCCAGCCCGACGGCCAGACCAGGGCAAGCGGATAGACCAGGCAGAAAACCGCTCCGAACGCCACCAGGGCAATCTGCAAATAGCTATAGCGTCCAATCATCAAACTTCTCCCCCAAACGGCCCGTTATCGGAAGCCCCCCGGGGCCGAAGCGGAAGGCTAGGCCCGATCGCCGCCGCGCGCAAATGACGCGTCTTGTGCAATAGCGCGGGCCCGTTATGGCGTACGCCATGTCCTACGATCCCGCGACCATCGCCATTGCCTGCCTCGCCGTGTTCATTCTCGGCCTGGCCAAGGGCGGGTTTGCCGGGCTGGGCGCGCTGGCGACACCGATTTTCGCGCTCAGTGTCGCGCCCACCCGGGCCGCCGCGATCCTGCTGCCCATTCTCATTGTGCAGGATGTGGTGAGCGTGTGGAGTTTCCGCAAAAGCTGGAGCCGCTGGGCCGTTGGCTGGATGCTGCCCGGCGCGGCGATTGGTGTGGCGCTCGGCTATGCCTTTGCCGCGACGCTTCCCATATCCGCAGTCACCGGCGCGCTCGGCGGCATCACCTTGGGCTTCGGCCTGTACCGGCTCTGGCTGGAGCGCGGCGGGCGCATTGCCGCTGCCTCCACCTCGCCCGGCTGGGTCGGCAGCATCTTCGGCGTGGCGACCGGCTTCACCAGCCAGATCGCCCATGCCGGCGGCCCGCCGATGCAGATGTGGCTCACCCCGCAAAAAATGCCGCACCTGATGTTCGTGGGCACCAGCTCCGTCCTGTTCGCCGCGATCAACTGGATCAAGGTTCCCGCCTATGCCGCGCTGGGTGAGTTCACACCCGAAAACCTTACCGCCTCGGCAATGCTCATGCCGCTTGCGATTGTCAGCACCTTTGTCGGCGTCTGGCTAATCCGCCGGATGGACCCGGCGCGTTTCTACACGCTGGTTTATCTCCTCATGGTTCTCCTTGGCAGCAAGCTGATCTGGGACGCGGTGACCGGGGGATAATAGCCAAGGGCAGGGTGCGGCAGTTGACACTCAACGCCCCTTTTCCTGCCCGCGATCTGCCTCCCTGTGCGGCGCGGCGGGCGCAGGGCTGATCCGCCGGTCCGCCCGCTTCAGCATCCCGAAAAGCGCGGAACTGTCGGCTTTTCGCTCCGTCCCGATATAGCGGCCCCTGCGCAGGACAGGGCGATAGGTGCCGTGCCGGATGCGCTGCATCAGCCCATCGAGTGTGACCTTTCGCCGGGGCGTTCCGGGCGCGCCAAGGATGAAATCCCAGGCCGCACAAAACCCCTCCGCGCCCCGCTTCCGCCGTAACCGATACGCCCCCTCCCGGCTCATCCCGACCTTGGCAGCGGCCGTGCGCACACAGCGCGTCTCGGCCAGATAGCCGATAAACTCCGCCTGCCGCACCGGCGTCCACCCGTCACGACGGGCGCGCCCCGTTCGAGTATTGGCAGGAACGGGCGTAAAGGCGGGGATGCGCGAGAGACGGCGTGACTGGATTTCTGCGCTGCGAGGATGTGGGGTGGGAGTCATCCGACAGGATAGAACAGATTATATCCAAATAGGACAGGACTTTTGTTGCGCGCAGGTCGGAACAAGAACGATCTTCTGCGGAGCACTATTTGGTGCATTGTCGCCGTAATCTAAAGTCTACCCTGCTTGCCGTAGAGATTTCTAAAGTAACTATCAATTTCCTTTCGTCGATGATTCAATTTAATCAGCAGTTCTTGAGTATTCTCTTTTTCTTGGATGATTGCAGAAATTTCTGCATCGCTCAAATCTTGAAAATTTGTATTTGACATCAACCCATTGTTCTTAGAATGCCTTTTTGCCAAAATCGTCCACAATTCCTCTGCCTTGCTGCGCAGCTGCAGCAGAGAATCTCTACCAAGCGCGGATAAATTGGCCTTCATAATCCAGTTCATTTCGTAGCTGTCTTCCAATATTCCTTTGGTGTTTTCGATATCTGTCATTTTTCGTTCTCGAGATCGGCGTGCCACCTCGGTTATTTTTGTCTCTTCGATCACCGATTCTGCCGCGCCGAACTGCTGCAAAAATTCCGATAACGGGAGCAGATGGATTGTTTTTCCGCCACTTAAACGACGATATTCTTCTACGAGTTCAATTCTAGGTTGGAAAATACCCTCAGATTGAACCCACCAATCACCCTTCGCATCTTCCGTAACAAATATACAATGTTCTTCCTTCTGTTGCCCTATCTGCAGAATTGCTTTCCATATTAATAGGTCTCCAATGCCATCATCAGCTTTATTCCTATCTTTATATCCGGGTGGGATACTATGATTAAAGCGCCATTCCATTTCTTCGACCAAAGAAGCCTGAGCGTGATCTTCCATAGGAATTTCAAGAACGTTTTCTGCTAATAGTTCACCATAAAGCTTAGAAACGGGATCTGAGCCTAAATCCCTCCTGAGCCCAGCGGAAAGAGCTTTAATGCTTTCAGAGGCCAATTTTTTTAGATCGCGAATCTGTTCAGAGCACTTTACAAATTCTTGATATTTGTCGTCAGAATCTAAAAACCCCACTTTTTTATCTGCTGGAACAGTGATTTGACTGACTTGCTCATGCAGTGTGCGGACTATGTCGCGAATGTTATTGCCTCGATTCCGCAAAAATTCTCTTGCAGCTTGTCCGGGCACAAAAAGTCGATCTTCGCCCGATAGTGCAGCGTAAACTTTTCTAATCTCATCTAATGAATGTGAACCTAGACGATACGGCATCAAAAGCACGTTAGCATCTAGGACCACTATACATTGACCTTTGATGGCTTCGATGGAATCTTGTTCAAATAGAAAGCTTTCGGAGACATTTGGGTACACTTTGGAAAGCCAAAACTGGTCGAGATAATCCGTAGTCTTTTCGGACTTGGTTTCGTCTGGCATGCCGGTTCCTAAATACTAAATTCTTGACAATCGAAGACTAGACAAAATTGGTTCGTTTTCCGACAATTATCTAGTCTTGTCGACTTACGCGTTTGCTGCTCCATCGCTCTATCATCTGTTCGCTGATCCTCAATATTAATATCGAGGTTGCATCCCATTAAATTTATGTGGCTTCTATGCCATCCCCAGACATTCAACCCCGACCCGCCCGTACAATTCTCCCAATGATCCTGTGCGCGGTTTCCGGGTCTTCCAACGCCAGATACACAAAATTCAGATGGATCGCACCATCGCGGATATCCAGATGCTGGAAGTTGCCATCGGGCAGCCAGAAGGGTTTGGACTTGCTCCAAGCGTCGGAGAGGATAGCGAGCGGCATATGGGAGTAGGCCGCCCAGCACGCCGGACCGGCGACATTGGGGAGATAGACGGCGGCAATATCGTCTAGGCACTCTTGCAGCGCGCCGGGGGTCTCGATCCGGCGTTCGACCTTGATCGTGCGGGAATGCGGCGCGTCGAAATCGTCCCCGGCGGCAACGCTATCCCGGGTCAGGTGGAGGCTGGTCGGCATTGGTCTTAGTCTGCCTTCACATACAGCTCGCCGCCGCCCTCGTTAAACTTTTCGCTCATCTCTTCCATGCCCGCCTCGGCCTCGTCCGTCTTCACATTCTCGGCATTGCCAAGCACGCCGTTCGGGTTGTTCGCCGCGAACTCGCGAGCACGCGAGACTGAATCATCCCCCGGATGGTTCAGGCTTTTGCCTGCGGCAAAATCGCGCACTTCCTGGCTGATCTGCATCGAGCAGAATTTTGGCCCGCACATGGAGCAGAAATGCGCGGTCTTTGCGCCTTCGGCGGGGAGCGTCTGGTCGTGATATTGCTCCGCCGTGTCGGGGTCGAGGGAGAGGTTGAACTGGTCGCGCCAGCGGAACTCGAAGCGGGCTTTGCTGAGGGCGTCATCGCGGACTTGGGCGGCGGGGTGGCCTTTCGCCAAATCGGCGGCGTGGGCGGCCAGCTTATAGGTGACAACGCCAACTTTCACGTCATCGCGGTCGGGCAGGCCGAGATGCTCTTTGGGCGTGACGTAACAGAGCATCGCCGTGCCGTACCAGCCGATCTGGGCGGCGCCGATGCCGCTGGTGATATGGTCGTAGCCGGGCGCGATGTCCGTCGTTAAGGGCCCGAGCGTGTAGAAGGGCGCTTCGCCGCAGGCTTCGAGCTGCTTTTCCATATTCTCCTTGATCTTGTGCATCGGCACATGGCCGGGGCCTTCGATCATCACCTGCACATCCTGTTCCCAGGCGACCTTGGTCAGCTCGCCAAGCGTGTAGAGTTCGGCGAACTGGGCTTCGTCATTGGCGTCGTAAATCGAGCCGGGGCGCAGGCCGTCGCCAAGGCTGAAGGCGACGTCATAGGCTTTCATGATCTCGCAGATTTCGGGGAACTTCTCATAGAGGAAGCTCTCCTTGTGGTGGCTGAGGCACCATTTCGCCATGATCGATCCGCCGCGCGAAACGATGCCCGTCATGCGCTTGGCGGCCATCGGGACATAGGGGAGGCGCACGCCGGCATGGATGGTGAAATAATCCACGCCCTGCTCGGCCTGTTCGATCAGCGTGTCGGCGAAGATTTCCCAGGTCAAGTCTTCGGCCACGCCGCCGACCTTTTCGAGCGCCTGATAGATGGGGACGGTTCCAATGGGCACGGGCGAATTGCGGATGATCCATTCGCGGGTGTCGTGGATATTGCGGCCGGTGGAGAGGTCCATCACCGTGTCCGCGCCCCACCTTATCGACCAGACCATCTTGTCGACTTCATTGGCGACATCGCTGGCGACGGCGCTGTTACCGATATTGGCGTTCACCTTGACGAGGAAATTGCGCCCGATGGCCATCGGTTCGCTCTCGGGATGGTTGATATTGTTCGGGATGATCGCGCGGCCCCGCGCCACTTCGTCGCGGACGAATTCGGGCGTCACATAATCGGGGATGGACGCGCCGAAGCTCTCGCCGTCGCGGATATATTCGGCAAGGCGGGCCCGGCCGAGATTCTCGCGCTCGGCGACATATTCCATCTCGGGCGTGATGATGCCCTTGCGGGCATAGTGCATCTGCGAGACGTTCATGCCGGGCTTTGCGCGCAGGGGCCTCTTCACGACATTGGGGAAGGGGTCGACGCCGCCGGAGCGGTCCGGGCCGAGCTGGCCGTTATCCTCGGGCTTGGTGTCGCGTCCGTCATAGCTCTCGACATCGCCGCGTCCCATGATCCAGTCGCGCCGCAGCGCCGGGAGGCCCGCCATGATGTCGATATGAGCATTCTCGTCGGTATAGGGGCCGGACGTGTCATAGACGCGGACCGGATCTTCGCCCTCCTCCAGTTGGATCTCGCGCATCGCCACGCGCACGCCCGAGCCCGTCTGGGCGGCGACGTGGATTTTCTTCGAGCCGCGTATTGGGCCTGTCGTTACGCCGATCTCGGTGCGGGCGGGGATATCAGCCATGGGGGTTACTCTCTTTCAGGAACGGGTTGGAAAATGGATCAGACAAGGGTGACGGTGGTGCGTTCGACTTCGAACCAGCCGATGATGACAAAGGCAATTCCGAGCGCGAGCGCGATATAGCCCCAAAGCTTTGGGCCGGTTTTCATGAACGGACGCGCAATCGCCCACATGACCTGCGGCGCGGCGAGGAAGAGCAGCCCTTCGATGGCCGCGCCCCAGCCCATGATCGCGACGAGGATGTCGGGCCATCTGGCGTTTGTGGGATGAACGAGCAGGATTGTCGTGCCGATCGAGAAGACCAGCAGGCCGGCGACGAAACTGAGCGCCGGCGAGCGCTCCATCTCCGCGAACATCTGCTGGAAACGATCCGTCGTCATGGCCATGCCGAAGCCGGCGGCCATGCAGTACAGGCCGAACGCCATGATCAGCCAGCCGGTAAGCGTGAATTGGTCGGCCATGATGCACCTCTCTCCTTGCCTTGCCGGAAAGAAGGGGCGGATGGCTTTCGTGGCGCCGGGTGCCGCTCCCTCCCTCCGCCGGTAAGTCCCTGTTTGAAGAGGGGCCGGATCAGGTTCTGCGGGTCGCGCGGACTTGCACCGCACCTCTCAGCCTAAGGCTCCCCGGGGAATGGCCAGGAGATTAGGCACGGTCGCCTGCAATGTCCACAAGCTGTATTGTCGAGGCGCTATTCTGCCTGCGGGTTTCGGGAGCAGCCATCGGCACGAAACTGGCTGGGCGGCGACCGATCCCGCCGCATTGCAGTTTTCCCGCAGCAGGGAAATTTATAGACTTCCGCATAGTCCGCCGATCCGTCTGCCGTTTGCAGATGGATGGCCGGCTCCGGATGCCACAGGCCGTTATCGGCATAGAAATTCTCGATCGTCTCGATTTCAAGCCGGATATCGGCGGCGGTGGTGCTCACCCGAAACGATGTCTGCCGGTCCGCGGTGGCTGCCCTGGTTTGCAGATCGGCCACATGATCCTTCAATATGGGTTCGATCGTTTTCCCGAGAGCCAGAAGTTTTTCGCGATCATAGTCGGCCGCCATGCGTTCCATATGGCGGCTGGCTTCGATGAATTCGAGGATGACGGGTGAAATGGGCGGCGTGGAAGCGGGGCGGGCATTGGCCCATTTTTCAGCCGCCAACAGGTCTTCGCCCCTGAGCAGCTGGCCTATCCAAGAGCCGCCTTGCGTCCAGCGATGCGCGAGGTCGAGCAGACGCGAATGCTCCCTGATCCAGTCGATATCGCAACCCAGGGCGTCGCACAGACTCTGCACCGCATTGTCGAAGCGGTCCTGCTTGGTTGCGAAGATATAATTCAAGCGGGCCAGCATGGGCGGAATGTCTGCGCCCGCGACATCCTCGATCACTATCGGAGCAATTTTCTTGCTCAGCGAGTTGGCGAACTCCACCTCCCATGCGCAAATCTCGGAAACGGCCGATTGCGGGCTCAGAAGGAACACGATCGAATCCGCTTTGCGGATCAGCACCTCGAGCCGTTCGCGCCAGGCTTCGGTCGGCAGGATATCGTCCACATCCCGAAGCGTTTCGAATCCCTCTTCCCTCAGGCGGTTCACCAGCCGTTCGGCGATGTCCCGGTCCCGTCGCGAATAGGATACGAAAACCGAACCTGTGCCTTCCGCCATATTTCCCCTCCCATTGGCCGGATGCGGCTAAGTGGAGCCTGGAGAAGCCGCGCTCGCGCGCCCTCGTGCCCAACCGGTGTCGCAGCAACGGTAGCCGAAGCAGGTGCGTGCAGCCAGTGATGCCGCACCGGAATGGTCTCAGTCGCCCCGGTCCCAGCCCTGCTCGTTGCATTCGAACACCGTTTCCGAGCCCGCCTGTTCGACAAAGGAAACCAGACCGTAATAATCGTACATCGCGCCGTCTTCGCCGGAGCGCCGGACCGGGGCAGGAAGCGATAGCCGATGGCCGAGACGGTCAGGCCGCGCCCGGATCGGGCGATGGCGTGTCCGCTGCGGGCGTGGCGTCCGAACAGGCGGCGAGTGAAACGATACCGGCGCACAGGGCGGCAAGACATCCGCGGCGCATAGTCAGCTCCTCACCGATGCGTTGATGGCCCCCAATTCAAGAAGAGCCAAATCAATAGGAGAAGGTCTGGCCTTCATAGATATAGGGCTGATTGCAGAAAAAGACGGTTTCGTCGCCCTCCCGAACGACAGCCGATGCCATGACCATGCGTTCGCCGTCTTCGCTGGAAAGTTCGCGTTCACGCTGGCTGCCGTCGGCGCTGACATCGAACCCCGCCGCAGAAAGCGCTGCTGCGACCTCGGAAACCGGCGCATCGAAGCGAATGCCTTTGCTCCACACGCCGTCGCCTTCCTCGATAAATGCGTCGGAGAGGCCGGTGACTTTCAGACTCAGCCATTGTCCTTCGAAATCGAGATAGACCTGCACAAAGTCCGGTGCGTCGTCATAGGGGCGTTCCAGCCGGGCGGTGACCGGCGCGTCGAGACCGGCGATGGTCACCGTACCCGGACGGGAAACATAGTCGTCGCCAAAGACGCTTGCCTCTTCGAAAACGCGGTAGGCTTCCTCGCTCCATTCGCAATCACGGGCGGCGGCGAAATCGAGCCATGGCGACAGGTCGGCCAATCCGTCGGGCGAGCCGCTCTGGCCGGTTGCATTCTCGGCTTCGGCGGCGCCCGCCGCCGGTGCCTGGCCCGGCCCGCATCCGGCCAGCACGGCAAGCGTTGAAAGACCGCATGCAAGTATCCGAAACACGAAACTATCTCCCCCCGTTCAAGACATGGCCAAAATTTCCATTTTTCGGTCCAAGTCAACAGGGGGGTTCCACGCCGGGCGGCTTTGCTTTTCAAAAAGGGCGTTACGGCTCCAGGCCGGACGCCAATCAGGCAAAGGGCGTGGCGAATTCGATGCGGATGCCGCCGGGAATTGCGCAGATCATGTGGCTGGCGCTGGCACCCGGCCCCATCGGCCCTGGCGCGAACTCGATCGCCGTGCCGGGATAGGCTTTGACCCGTTCATGGACCGCAGCCAGCGCGTCATGATCGGCAACGGCCAGCGCGAGATGGTGGAGCCCGACATTGCGCCGTCGGTCGAAGGGACGGGCGGTGTCCGGATCCTCGACCTGCCACAGGGTGATCAGCGTCGTGCCGTCGGACAGGAAAGCGGCGGGATAGTCGGGTTTCTCGGCAACCAGTTCGAATCCGAGACCGTCACGGAAAAAGTCGCGCGCGGTATCGAGATCGGGCACGGCCAGCCCGACATGATGGGCGCCCAGGGTCAGGGGAGCGGCGAGCGGTTGGGTCATTTCAGTCTCCTTGGTCCGGGTGGGCGTTAAGCGCCACGATCCGGGATTTGAGATCGGCAATCTCGTCGTGCAGCGGCTGGACATGTTCGGCGATGGCCTCGCCGTCGAGCCGCGGCGTGATATGCTGCGGGCAGTTCCAGTCGAAGCCGACAATATCGATGAGGAAGCAGCGTTCGATTTTGGCGGGGTAGCCGGGGTCCTGCAGTGCCTGTGCCGTTTCAGGGTCGTCGTCGGCGTCAATGCGATGGGCATGGCCGATCATCTTCAATCGCCGCCGGTTCGGATAGTCCATCAGGAACAGCGCGACCCGGTCGTCCGCTTCGATATTGGCGACGCTCAGATATTGCCGGTTGCCGCGATAATCGGCAAATCCGATCCGGTTGCCGCCGAGCCGTTTGAGAAATCCCTTCGGCCCGCCGCGATGCTGGATATAGGGCCAGCCGTCGTCGGTGCGGCTGGCGATATAGAAGCTGTCGCGCGCGGCGATGAACGCGGCTTCCTTCTCGCCGAGCCGGTCCGGCCCGGGCGCGCCCGCGGCAATCATCCGGGCATAGCTCTCATAGGAGCCCCAGGCCTTTTGCTGGGCGATGGCGCCGGGGCGAAACAGGGTGCGGAGGAAGTTGCTTGCCATGCGCCGGGGTTTATAGAACCGTGATACAATGATAATCGGTCTAAGTGACAAATTAATATTCCATAATCAGGAATAATCATGGACCGACTCAAGGCGATGACGATTTTCCGCGCGGTGGCGCAGGAAGGCGGGTTCGCGGCCGCCGCGCGCCGGCTGGGCCTGTCGCCGCCGGTGGTGACCCGGGCTGTTGCCGATCTCGAGGCCCATCTCGGGCTGACGCTGTTCCATCGCTCGACCCGCCGCGTCGAGCTGACCGAGGGCGGCGCGCGCTATCTCGAGGATGCCGGGCGGATCCTCGAGCAGATCGATACCGCGGAACGGCGGGTGGCTGGCAGCAGGGGCGCGATCCGCGGCGAATTGAGGATCACCGCGCCGGTCATGTATGGCCAGCTCCACATCATGCCGGTCGTTGCCGCACTGCTCCGTGCCCATCCCGAACTCAATATCCAGCTGCTTCTGCTCGATCGCAACGTTCGCATGGAGGAAGAGGGGATCGACGTCGCGGTGCGGGTCGGCGCCCAGCCGGACAGCGCCTATCAGTCGGTGCGGATCGACGCCGTCCAGCAGGTCGTTGTCGCCAGCCCCGGCTATCTCGAACGCCATGGCACACCGCTGACGCCCGACGACATTGCCGGCCATGCGACGATCCTGTCGACCACGGTCGAGCGCAGGACTTACTGGCGCTTTGGCGAACGTGGCCGGATCCGTGTGCCGATCGCGCCGCGGCTGTCGGTCAACGCGATTGCCGCCTGTCTGGCCGCGGCGGAAGAGGGGCTCGGCCTTGCCTGTCTGTTCGACTATCAGGCCGCTGCGGCGCTCGAACGGGGTTCGCTGGTGACGGTGCTGGACCGGATACGGCTGACTCCGGTTCCCGTGCAATTGCTCTTTGCCGCGGACCGGACCCGGCTGCCAGCAGTGCGGGCCTTTATCGACGCAGCGAAAAGCGTGCGCGTGCCGGGCTAAAGTTCGAGGCCGAATTGTGCCGTTTCCGTTTCACCGTCCGCGTCTTCCGCGACCCCGAAGCCCGACATGGTCAGCCCGAGCAGGCGTACGCCGCGTTGGTCGGGGATCAGCGTGTCGAGTAGGGCAGTTCCCACCGCGAGCAGTTCGTCGCGGCTGGCGACCGGTTCCGGCAGGGACCGCGCCCGGGTTGGCGTTTCGAAATCGGCATAGCGCAGTTTCAGGGTTACGGTGCGGCCGAAGCTTTCGGATTTTTGCGCGCGCTCCCAAACGACATCGGCCACGTCGGCCAGCTTGGCGACCATCGCCTCACGGGTCTTCAGATCCTGGCCATAGGTGCGCTCCGCACCCAGCGATTTGCGGACGCGGTCCGGCTTCACCTGGCGGTCATCCATGCCCCGGGCGGCGCGGTAGTAATATCTGGCGCTTTTGCCGAAATTGGCCTGCAGGAATTCCAGGCTTTGCGCGCCCAGGTCCGCACCGGTCTCGATCCCCATCCGCTTCATCTTCTCGGCCGTTTTGGGGCCGATGCCGTGAAAACGCCGGACGGGCAGGCGCGCGACAAAGGCCGGGCCCTGTTTCGGCGTCACGACGCAGATGCCGTTCGGCTTGTTCTGGTCCGAGGCGATCTTGGCGATGAACTTGTTGTAGGAAACGCCCGCCGAGGCCGTTAGCCCGGTGGCCTCCTCTATCCGTTCGCGTATTTCCTCGGCAACGGCGGTCGCCGTCGGCAATTTGCGATAGTCGGTGACATCGAGATAGGCCTCGTCGAGCGAGAGCGGTTCGACAAGATCGGTATAGCTGCGGAATATGGCGCGGATCTGGTTGGAGACCGCACGGTATATATCGAAGCGCGCGCGCACGAAGATAAGGTCCGGACAGCGCCGTTTCGCCGTCACCGAGGGCATTGCCGAGCGCACACCGAACTGGCGCGCCTCATAGCTTGCCGCCGCGACCACCCCGCGTCCGCTCGATCCGCCGACCGCCACGGGCTTTCCGCGTAGCTCGGGATTGTCGCGCTGTTCGACCGATGCGTAAAAGGCGTCCATATCGATATGGATGATCTTGCGGAGCGGCGCGTTTTCGGGCGGGTCGGTGTTCACATCCGCCTTATGCCCCAGAATTGCCGCCTACAGGAAGTAGCGCATCCTTATACTCTGCACTTCTCCGCGATTGCCTAGGCTGAACCGGGCCGATGAGAAACGCGGCGGGCCGAAGGAGAATCGGGGATTGCGCGAAAAGCCGATGCCTTCGCGCGGAATTCCGGCAAAACGATCGAGCTGGTTGTTGCTGTTCTCGTCATGCAGGATGGCGATGGCATATTGGCCCGAGGGCAGGTTGGCGAAGTGGACGGACCGGGTATCGCGAACCCGGAAGCTCTCCTTCGTTGCTGCGGGATCGCCCGCGCAATCCGGAAAATGGCGTTCGTCGCGGGTTACGCAGACATGGAGCAAGCCCCGGTCCGAACGCAGCTCTTCGACATTAACCTCAAGCTCGCCGCTGGGGCTAACGCCCGCCAGAAGCAGAAACGCTGCGGCTGCTGCCCCGGCTTTCGCCATCGAAGCTCCCCAGCCCCGTATCGGTCCGGCAGAGCCGGTCCCAGAACCGGAAATATAACCCATAATTACACCTATAGTCCGCATGATGCCGCTGATGATGGCTTGCTGTTATCAGCCAGCGCCCTGCTACCCCCTTGACTATGAACCTAGGGAAAATCTCCCACCCCATATGATTTGTCACCCCCATTATCGTCATAATGGTCAAAACGATAGCCAAAGCGACGATATGGATGGGGATCAGGAAAACGAGCAGCGGCACGAAGATCGCCAGCGTCAGCGCTTCGAATGGGTGAAAGCTCATTGCCGCCCAGGCGGTAGGTGGGCGGCTGGCATGGTGGACGGCGTGGGCGATGCGAAAGACGCGCGGCCGGTGCAGCCAGCGATGCGTCCAGTAAAACCATGTGTCCTGCGCCAGCAGATAGAGAAAAATGGAAACCGGCACATACCAGAGCGGCCAGGCGGTGATGTCGCTGTAGATCAGCGTCCAGCCTTGGCTGTTCCAGCCCCAGGCGACGATGCCGGCAGGCACGCCGTAGATCGCCGCGCTGAGCAGTGACCAAGTGATTTCCCTGCCGATCTGCGGACGCAGGCTGGCATAGAGACCGGGACGGACACGCCCTGTGAGCCACGCGAAAAAGCCGCTTGCCGCCAGATAGCGGACGCCGACGATCAGCGTCATCGCGAGCGCGGAAACGAGGATGGCGGTGATGCTGCCGGTCATGCACGCCTGCATAGCCCGCCGTCCGTCCAGCGTCACCCGGAATAGCGCATCCAGTGCTGCGAGCCCGTTTCCGCTTCTCCGCGCCACGCCGCGATGATTTCGGCGACGATTTCGGCGGATTCGACGAGGCGCGGCCCCGGCCGGTTAAAGAAATGATGGCCGTCTGCGATATAAACCTGGCTTTCGCGGACCGCGCGCATCCGTTCCCAGCGCGGATCGCCCGCCACCGCCTCGATATCGGCCAGACTTTGCGGGATCTGATAGCCGCAGGGCATCAGGATCAGCAGATCGGGATCGGCGGCGACCAGTTCGTCCCAATCGAGAAAATCCGAATGCTCTCCCGGCTTGGCGAAAAGCGGTTTACCATCGGCGATGCGGATCAGTTCGGGAATCCAGTTGCCGGCGACCATCAGCGGATCGAACCATTCGATCGCTGCGATGCGCGGTTTGTGCGTTCCGGCGGTCCGCTTTCCGACGAGAGTGTTCAGTCGCCCCCGCAAATCCCGAACGACGGTTTCGGCCTTCACGTTGCAGTGCGCCGCAGCGCCGACCGAACTGATATCGTTCCAGACATCGTCCAGCGTATCGGGTGCGGTGGAAATCAGCTCCGGCGGCTCGCCCATCCAGTCGGCGAGCGCGGTTTCGAGATCGTCCGGCGTCACTGCACAGACCGCACACGCCGTCTGTGTCAGGATGATATCGGGTTTCAGCGACCGGAGCAGTTCGGCATCGACCTCGTACATGGAGAGGCCCTGGGTCACGATTTCCTGCACGCGCCGGTCGATCTCTGCCGAGCGCAGCCCCTTTTCGAGCCGGGTTCTGGTGCAGACCGGCAGCGCCGTTACCGCCGCCGGAAAATCGCATTCGTGCGAGCGGCCAACCAGATTGTCGCCAAGGCCGAGCGCCACCGCGATTTCGGTGGCGCTCGGCAGGAGCGAGACGATCCTGAGATCGTCGGCACCGCGGGATTCCATCAGGCGATCCGCAACGGTGTTGGTGCGCCGAACTGGCCGGGCAGGGTGCGGGTCAGAAGCTGATGTGCCAGCAACAGGCCCGCGAACCAGAGCGCTTCGTTCGAACCGATAAGTATAACGATCTCGGCGGTGAACATATCGGTGCCGCCATAGAGATGGGCCATCGCATAGAGCGCGACTTCATAGGCGGCGAAGCAGAGGAGCCCGGCGAACAGCATCCGGCCCAATGCGGGCGCCGCTGCGGCGAAGAGCCACCGGGCGAGCGCAAAGGCGATCAGCGTCGATGCACAAAGCGCGAAGCCGGAGCCGATGGTCGGCGCATTGACCGGATAACCGAGCAGGCCGAACCCGACAATCTGGTTCGCCATCCAGACCGCGACCACGGTGATCAGGCCGCGCCGGCCATCGAGCGTGCCGGCGGCGATCACCGCTACGGCGACAAAGGGCATAAGGCAGGCTGCGGCAAGGCTGCCAAGGACCGCTATTGCGGCAAAAGTCGGCGGCCACGCCCAATCGCGACCATGTGTAGCCAGGGTATCCATGCTGTCCTCCTTCTCAGAAATGCGCGCGGACGCCGGCAAAGGCGCCGATGCCGGGATTGGTGAAGCTGAAAACCTGCTCATAGGATTGGTCGAGCAGATTTTCGACGCGAGCCGTCAGCTCGACGCCCTCGGTCAGCCGCAGCGAACCGGCGAGCGAAACGAGGGTGAAACTGTCCAGCCTGACCGTCGTCGGCACGAAACTGGGATCGAGAAAGGCGCTGTCGGTTTGCGAACCGCTGTGCCGGACGACAAGCGTCAGGCCGCCGCGCTCTTCCGGCGCCTGCCATGCGATCGCGACATTGGCGGTGTCGCGCGGACGGCGGACTTCGCGGGTGCCGTTTTCCCGCGATGTCAGCCGCGTATAGCTGGCGTCGATCCGCCATTGCGGGCCGAGCTGCGCGCGCAGAAATGTTTCCACGCCATGCTGGCGCGATTCCGTGGTCCGGTTGGCCGGCGTTGCGACGAAAGTTGGCGGCGGGAAGTCGGTGAATATCTCGTCTTCCAATGTGCTTTCGAAATAGGTCGTGCCGATGGTGATCGCGCCTTCGGCAAGCGTCTGCTCCAGCCCGATCTCCCAGCCTTCGGAGCGTTCGGGCTTCAGGGCGGCATTGCCGATAAAACGCCCGTCGACAAAACCGAACAGTTCGAAAAACCCCGGATTCTTGACCCCCGATCCGGCGGCGGCGCGCGCCCGCAAGCCGAAATCGAAACTGTAGCTGGCCTGTACACGATAGGTTGTCGTGTCGTCGAAGCGTGAATTGTCGTCCCAGCGCAGCGCGGCATCGAACGAGAGGCGGTTATCGAGGATCAGCCCATATTCGGCGACCAGACCCAGATTGCGGATCTGGCGGCGGCCATTGAAAGCAAAGCCGCCGGGTGTCGTGTTGCGGAAACGCTCGCGCTCCCAGTCGCCGGCAAAGGTGAGGGTGTGGCGCACCGCGTCCGTGCCTAGGCGCAGGCTGGATGTGTAGGAGCCTTTGAGCCTTTGCCCCTCATTGCCTGAATTGCGGACATTGTTGCTGAAACCGTCGCGGTCGATATCGGCGATCTGGGCCGTCAGGCTGTGCGTCCAGCGATCGTCGAGCAGGTCGATCTCGCCACTGACCAGCGCATAAAGCCCTTCGGCTTCGGTATAGGTGCCGGGCGAATCGATGGCAAAACCGAATGTCGGGCTGCCGGGCGTGAAGTCCTGATTGTTGAACTCGCTATCGGTTGCCGAATAGCGGCCGACGATCCTGACCCGGGCATTGGGTGCTGGCGTCCACAGGGTGTTGAAGGACAGCGTGTTGCTTGTCTTGTCGAGGCTGCGCGTGCCGCCGCGTGTGCCGACCGTGCCATCGGTGCCGAGATGGGTTGCCGAGATTGCATAGTCGAGGTTGCCGGCGACGCCGCCATAGCGGGCGGCCGCGTTGAAGGTGCCGAACGAGCCGCCCTCGGCGCGCAGCCGCAGGCCCGGCGCCTCGCTGCCCGGCAGGGTGATATAATGGATGACGCCGCCAATCGCGTCCGATCCGTATAGCGCGCTTTGCTGGCCGCGCAGCACTTCGATCCGCGCCGCTTGGTCGATGGCGAGACTGCCGAAATCGAACTCGCCGAAAAACGGGTCTGACACTTCGATTCCGTCGATCAGAACGAGCGTATGATTGGCTTCGGTGCCGCGAATACGAACCTGGGTCTGGCCGGCGATGCCCGATACCGAAAGCCCCGGCACGTCGCGCAGGATGTCAGCAATCTCGCGCGCCTGGCGCTGGACGAGCGCTTGGGAATCAATAACGGTTACGGAGCCGCCTTGTTGATCCAGTTGCAGGGGGTCGGCCGCCCGGGTGCCGGTAACGATCAGGGTTTCGCCGGGGGTTTGGGGAGGTCCGGCCTGCGCCGGGGCGATAGCGGGAGTGAGGAGCGCTGACAGGGCAACGCCATAGGTAAATTTGGTCATGAGTCTTCGGTCTCCGCATGCTGAGCGCGATGTGGCGGGACCTCCACGCAGATGCGTGGCCTCTCTGCGAAAGCGGGCGGCATGCCGCGCCCGTTCGCACAGGTCGAAACGGCCCCAGCCGCTTCATGTCGCTCAGACAGAAACCGTTCCGCGCCTGACCAATCCTTGAGCCCGGCAAGAGCGACGCGCGTCGGTCGGTCTCCTGGCTCACGGGTCATCGCGCCTCCTGCGCCTTCCCAGATAGCGTTCCGGCGATTGCCGGAACATCCAGTGGCTGCGGACCCGAAGGGCCGCGTGCAGGATGCGCTCGCCGCTTACAGTTACAAGGATAGCTGCAGATTTGAGCCCGGGGCTCGCACTGCATTCCCGCTACCGGCGCGCATTGGAAAGACGCCTCCGGTTACCCGGTATTGCCCATCAGGGGCCGAAATACCGCCTTTGCCGGATTGTGCAAGCGCCAAAGCGCGATCCCGCTGGCCAGTTACGGGCTGTTCGCCGTGCCGGCTTTTCTGTAGAGCGCAGCGCCATGGGTCATGCAGAGGCCGGAGCCGGCCATAATCTGGACTGCGATATTGCGATACTCGGCGGCGGCCTCGCTGGCGGGCTGATTGCACTGGCCTTGCGCCGGGAGCGCCCGGATCTGCGGCTTCAGGTGATTGAGGCGGGCCCGGTTCTGGGCGGCAATCATATATGGTCCTTTTTTGCAGGCGATGTGGATGCGCGCGGCATGGCGTTGCTGGATCCTCTGATCACCCATCGCTGGGACGGCTATGACGTGCGCTTTCCCGCGCATCGGCGTATGCTGGACACAGCCTATCATGCGATCCGCTCGGACCAGTTCGATGCGGGCCTTCGCAAAATGCTGTCCGAAGGCACGATCCGGACAGGTGCTGCGGTCACTTCGGCGACCAGCGACAATGTCGTCCTGGAAAGCGGGGAGGAGATTGCAGCGCGCGCGGTTATCGATTGTCGCGGTGCCGGCGATCTCGACGCGCTGGAAGGCGGCTGGCAGAAATTTGTCGGGCTGGAGCTCGAACTGGCCGCGCCGCACGGTCTGGAACGGCCGGTGATCATGGATGCGACCGTCGAACAGATAGACGGCTACCGCTTCGTCTATCTTCTGCCCTTCGGCCCGAACCGGATATTTGTCGAGGACACCTATTATAGCGACGGACCGGAACTCGATGCGGCGCTGATCGAGGAGCGCGTGCTTGGCTATGCGGTGGCGCAAGGCTGGCGGGTGGCTGAGGTCGTTCACCGTGAAAAGGGTGTTCTCCCCGTGGTCTGCAACGGGGCATTCGGAGAATATTGGCGCTCGACGGGCGCAGTGCCCAAGGCGGGGGTTCGCGCCGGACAGTTTCACCCGGTGACCGGATACTCACTGCCGGATGCGGTGCGCAGCGCACTCTTCATCGCCGGCCATGCCGATCTTTCGGGCGAAGCGCTGCATGGCCGGCTGTTCGCACGGGCGGCGCAAAGATGGCGCGAGACAAGCTATTACCGGATGCTGGACAGCATGATGTTCTACGGCGCCGACACATCAAACCGATATAAAATCCTTGAGCGCTTTTATCGGCTGAGCCCGGCCCTTATATCGCGCTTCTACGCAGGGCGCAGCCGCTGGACCGACAAGCTGCGCATCATATCCGGCAAGCCGCCTATCCCGGTTGGCCGTGGCATCCGGGCCATCGGGAAGAACATGAAACGAAAGAGCAGGGACGCATGACCAAGGCAGCCGTGATCGGCGCGGGTTTTGGCGGTTTGGCGCTGGCCATCCGCCTGCAGTCGGCAGGGATCGAGACGACAGTCGTCGAAGCGCGCGACAAGCCGGGCGGCCGCGCCTATTATTGGGAGCGCGAGGGGTTCGTCTTCGATGGCGGGCCGACGGTGATCACCGATCCCGACTGCCTGACCCAGCTGTGGGAGCTGACCGGCGCGGACATGAAAGACGATGTCGAGCTGGAGCCGGTTTTTCCTTTCTATCGCCTCAACTGGCCGGACGGCACGAATTTCGATTATTCGAACGACGAGGTCGATCTCACCAAAGAGATCGAAAAGCTCAACCCCGCCGATGTCGAGGGCTATCGCCGGTTCCTCGAATATTCGGCCGGCGTGTATGAGGAAGGCTATCTGAAACTCGGCGATGTGCCGTTCCTCGATTTCAAATCCATGCTCAAGGCCGCGCCCGCGCTGGCCCGTAAACAGGCCTGGCGCTCGGTCTACTCTATCGTCTCGAGTTTTGTCGAAAACGAAAAACTCCGCGAGGCGCTGTCCTTCCACACGCTGCTGGTTGGCGGCAGCCCGATGAAGACCAGCTCCATCTATGCGCTGATCCACAAGCTGGAAAAGGATGGCGGCGTCTGGTTTGCCAGGGGCGGCACGAACAGGCTGATCGCGGGCATGGTCGCGCACTTCGAGCGAATTGGCGGCATTGTGCGGACCGGCGATCCGGTCGTCGATATCGCAACCAGGGGGGACCGGGCAACCGGGCTGCGCTGCGAGAGCGGCTGGCACGACGATTTCGATGCGGTCGCCAGCAATGCGGATATCGTGCACAGCTACCGCGACCTGCTGACCAGTTCGAAGCGCGGCGAGCGGGCGACGAAAAGCTTGCTCAGGAAACGCTATTCCCCGTCGCTCTTCGTGCTCCATTTCGGGGTGGAGGGCACATGGCCGGGCATCCCGCACCATATGATCCTGTTCGGCCCGCGTTATGACGGATTGCTCAGGGATATTTACGACCATGGCGTGCTGGCCGAGGATTTCTCCCTCTACCTGCACCATCCGACGATCACCGATCCCTCAATGGCGCCCGACGGCTGTTCGACATTCTATGCGCTGGCTCCGGTTCCCCATCTCGGCAAATTTCCGGCGGACTGGGACACGATCGGCGAGGATTATGCGAACCGGATTCTCGACCATATCGAGGCGCGGCTGATCCCGGGCCTGAAAGACCGGATCAAGACCAAATTCTGGTATACGCCCAAGGATTTCGCGCAGGATCTGAATGCCCATCAGGGCAGCGCCTTCAGCCTGGAGCCCATCCTGACGCAGAGCGCCTATTTCCGCGTCCACAATCGCGACGATATTATCGACAATCTCTATTTCGTCGGTGCGGGCACCCATCCGGGGGCGGGCATTCCGGGCGTGGTGGGCAGCGCCAAGGCAACCGCCGGGCTGATGATCGATGATCTCGGGCGCTAGTCTCCCTCCCGTTCAGGGCAGGAGCTAGCGATGTCCGGCCGCGAAGCCCTTGTCGCCAGAGCGCGCGAGACGATCGGACGGGGCTCGCAGAGCTTCGCCATGGCTTCCCGGCTGTTCGATAAGGAAACCCGCGAGCGGGCCTGGCTGCTCTATGCCTGGTGCCGCCGCTGCGACGATTTGGCGGACGGGCAGGCGCTCGGCCATGACATGTCGGTCGTCGCCGATCCTGTCGCAAGGCTCGACGAAATCCGGACCCGTACGGACAAGGCCCTGGCCGGAGTGCCCGCGGGCGACTCGAGTTTCGATGCGCTGGGCCAGGTGGCGCTGGAATGCAGTATTCCGCGCGCGATGATCGACGATCATATCGCCGGATTTGCACTCGACGCAGCGGGCTGGATGCCAGAAAATGAGGGCGATCTTCTGCAATATTGCCACCATGTCGCCGGGGTTGTCGGGCAGATGATGGCGCTGGTGATGGGCGTGAAGCCGGACGATGCAGACACGCTCGCGCGCGCCCGCGATCTCGGCCTTGCCTTCCAGCTTGCCAATATCGCCCGCGATATAGGGGAGGATGCGGCGAACGGCCGCTGCTATCTGCCGATGAGCTGGCTTGCGGAGAAGCATGTCGATCCGGCGGCGCTTGGCGATCCTGCGAACCGCGCGGCCCTTGCCGGCCTCTCCCGCCGCCTGGCCGAACTGGCCGAGCGCTACGAAGAGAGCGCCCGGCGCGGCACGGCGGCGCTGCCCTTCCGCTCCGCCTGGGCGGTGCTGGCGGCAGCGGGGATTTATGGCGATATCGCCCGCAAGGTGAAAGCGCGCGGAGAAGCGGCGCTGGACGAGCGCGTTTTCACGACGCGGCGCGAAAAGCTCGGCTGGCTGTTCAAAAGCTGGCGGCAGGCATTGAATCGCGCCGCCTATGCCCCAGCTAGCTAGCCATGGAATTTAACGGCCATCTGACGATCGATCGCCCCGGCGTTGTCGACCGGATTCGCGAGGTGCTGCCTGACCGGCTGGCTGGTGACGGTTTCGCCATTTTCACTGCGGTACCGCTGCGGGGGCAGCGCAAACTCAGCTGGTTGCAGCGTTTCCGCCGCGCATTCCGTCGGCGCGGCAAGCTCGATTTTTCGGTCCGTATGGCAAACAGCGTGCGGTTCGAAATGCCGTTCGGGCCGACCGGCGCAGTTTCCTACACGGTCGTCGTTCCGCATCATGGCCGGGTGATCGGCGCGCTGATCCTTGTCGCGGCCCTGGCCGCCTATTGGCTCGATGGTTTCTTCCCCGCGCTCTTCATCGCGGTGGTTGGCAGCGGGCTGGTCGGGGTCGGCCTGCATTATGCGATGCGCAAAAGCGTCGTGCGCTATCTCGGGCTGTTGCCCGGCCAGTATCGCGAGCACCGGCTTTCGATGGGCTAGATATGCTCCGATTGCCGGTCGGACTCGTGAAAGGTGCCGACCGGGGCCCGTACGCCTTCATAGCCGCGCCGCTTGAGCTCCGCTTTCAGAGCCTCCGGCTTCGGTGCATAGAGAAAGCCGTAACTCACCGTACCATGTTTGGTTTCCACCACATGGTGAAGCCGGTGCGCCTGGATGATGCGCTTCATGTAACGGGATTTGGGAATGTAGCGATGGTTCAGCCGCTTGTGCACGATCACGTCGTGAAAGCCGAAATAGATCGCGCCATAGCCGGCGATCCCCGCGCCGATCCAGGTAAAACCCGGCCACCAGCCCAGCTGCACTCCGCCGAGCAGCAGCAGGAAGGAGGGCACCGCGAAAATCAGCGCGTAGAGATCGTTGAGCTCCCAATTGCCCGTGCGCGGCCGGTGATGGCTTGCGTGCAGGAACCAGCCGAACCCGTGCATCACCCAGCGATGCGCGACATAGGCCACACCCTCCATGAAGAGGATCGTGCCGAAAAAAAGCAGGATGCCGAGCGACCAGTGCATGACTTGTCATATAGGCCCGGTTGCCCGGCCTTGCCACCGCTCTCATGGAATAGGAGAAGACCCGGATGAAGAAAATTCTGCTCGCCATCCTCGCCCTTGTCATAATCGTCCCGCTGGGTTTCCTGTTGATTTACGGAACGCCGGAAAGCCGCATGCGGGCGGCATTTGTCGAGGCGGGCCTGGAAGAGCCGGTTGCCGAGTGCATGGCCTCCCGGCTCGCAGACGATCTGAGTTACACGCAGCTCTGGCGTCTGTCTTCGCTCAGCGTTTTTCGCGATCGTCCGGCACATGACCTGACGATCGGCGAATTCGTCGACGCGACGGGAGGATTGCGGGATCGGGACGTGCTGATACTGGCCGGGCGGGCGGGCGCCGTTTGTGCGCTGCGGACGCGGCGGCTGGAGGGTCTTTCCATACGCCGGTGACTATGCTTTAGCGCCCAGCGAACCCTTCCGACTCCATTTTCTTTCAGGAGCGCTTTGCCGCCATGAACATCCATGAATATCAAGCCAAGGAACTGCTCGCGAAATTCGGGATCGGCATCCCTGCCGGTGTGGCTGCGACCACGGTCGATCAAGCAGTGGCCGGCGCCGAAACGCTGCCCGGCCCGCTCTATGTCGTAAAGGCGCAGATTCATGCGGGCGGACGCGGCAAGGGCAAATTCAAGGAACTGGGCGCAGACGCCAAGGGCGGTGTGCGGCTGGCGAAATCGATCGACGATGTGCGCGGTGACGCCGAAGAGATGCTTGGCAACACGCTGGTCACCGCCCAGACCGGCGATGCCGGCAAGGAGGTGAACCGTCTCTACGTCACCGACGGTGTCGATATCAAAGAGGAATATTATCTGGCGCTGCTTGTCGACCGGGCTTCGGGCCGGGTAGCCATGGTCGTGTCGACCGAGGGCGGCATGGATATTGAGGCTGTCGCGCATGGCACGCCGGAAAAGATCACGACCATCACCATCGATCCGCTGGCCGGTTTTACGGACAGCGATGGCCGCAAGGCTGCCGATGCGCTGGAGCTTTCCGGCGATCTGGCCGATGCCTGTGTCGCGCTGACCGGCAATCTCTACGAAGCGTTCCTCAAGCTCGACTGCGCGATGCTCGAAATCAACCCGCTGGTCGAAACCGATGACGGGCAGCTGCTCGTTCTCGACACCAAGATGAGCTTCGATTCCAATGCCGAGTTCCGCCATCCCGAATGGGCGGCGCTGCGCGACGAGAGCGAAGAGGATCCGATGGAGCTCGAAGCCTCCAAGCACGATCTCGCCTATATCAAGCTGGACGGCAACATCGGCTGTATGGTGAATGGTGCGGGCCTGGCCATGGCGACGATGGACATCATCAAGCTCAATGGCGCCTTCCCGGCGAACTTTCTCGACGTTGGCGGCGGGGCTACCAAGGAAAAGGTTACCTCCGCCTTCAAGATCATTCTGTCGGATCCGGCGGTCGAGGGCATTCTCGTCAATATCTTTGGCGGCATCATGAAGTGCGACATCATCGCCGAGGGCATCGTCGCCGCGGCCAAGGAAGTCGATCTGGATGTGCCGCTGGTGGTGCGCCTGGAAGGGACCAATGTGGCCAAGGGCAAGGATATTCTCGCCAATAGCGGCCTGCCCATCGTCAGCGCCGACGATCTTGGCGACGCCGCGCGCAAGATTGTCGCCCAGGTCCGGAAATAAGACCATAAGCGACCTGAAACGAGCATAGGCTGAGCACGTCCGGGGCTATGGACGCAGCCTTGAACAGGCGCAGGGCGAGCGTGGCGGGATTGACGAGAGAGTTGATTTTTTGCAGTGCAACATGCTAGCTAGGTTTACGTGAACGTAAAGGGCGATAGAAAAGCAAGCCCAGGAGGAAGAAAGCAATGAAAATCTTGGTCCCGGTGAAGCGGGTGATCGATTATAATGTGAAACCGCGGGTCAAGGCCGACGGTTCGGGCGTCGATCTCGCCAATGTCAAAATGTCGATGAATCCGTTCGACGAAATTTCGGTTGAAGAGGCGATCCGCCTCAAGGAAGCCGGTAAGGCGGAAGAAATCGTTGCCGTATCGGTTGGTCCGGCCAAGGCGCAGGAAACGCTGCGCACCGCGCTCGCCATGGGCGCCGACCGCGCGATCCTGGTCCAGACGGACGACGAGGTAGAGCCTCTCGCCGTGGCCAAGATCCTGAAAGCCATTGTCGAGGCCGAAGACCCGGGTCTCGTGATCCTCGGCAAGCAGGCGATCGATGACGACAGCAACCAGACGGGCCAGATGCTTGCAGCATTGCTCGGCTGGGGCCAGGGCACGTTTGCCAATACGGTGGAAGTCGGCGACGGCACGATCGACGTGAAGCGCGAAATCGATGGCGGCCTCCAAACCGTACAGCTCAAGCTGCCGGCGATCGTCACCACCGATCTGCGCCTCAACGAGCCGCGCTATGCGTCCCTGCCGAATATCATGAAGGCGAAGTCCAAGCCGCTCGATCAGAAAACGCCGGCCGATTATGGTGTCGATACGGCGCCGCGCCTCACCACCAGCAAAGTCACCGAGCCGCCGAAGCGCGAAGCCGGTGAGATCCTCGAAGATGTGGATACGCTGGTCGCCAAACTCAAAGAAATGGGAGTCGCCTAATGAAGACGCTCGTATGGGTTGAGCATGACAATGCTCAGATGAAAGATGCAACGCTGGCCGCCGTCACGGCCGCGTCCAAGCTCGGCGAAGTCCACGCCATCGTCGCCGGTTCCGGCTGTCAGGCCGTGGCCGATCAGGCCGCAAAGGTCGCCGGGATCGGCAAGGTCCATCTTGCCGACGATGCCGCTTATGCCAATGCGCTGCCGGAAAATGTCGCGCCGCTGATCGCCGATCTTATGGGCCATCACGATGCGTTTGTCGCGCCGGCCACGACGACGGGCAAGAATATCGCCCCGCGCGTTGCCGCGCTTCTGGACGTTATGCAGATTTCCGACATTCTCTCGGTCGAAGGCGACAAGACCTTCACGCGCCCGATCTATGCCGGCAACGCAATCGCCACGGTCACGACGTCGGACGAAAAGCTCGTCATCACCGTGCGCGGCACGGCGTTCGACAAAGCCGCGACCGAAGGCGGCTCGGGCGAAGTCGAAGCAGTGAGCGGTTCCGGCGATGCCGGGCTCTCCGCCTTTGTCAGCGAGGAAATTGCGAAAAGCGATCGTCCCGAACTGACCAGCGCCAAGATCATCGTTTCTGGTGGCCGCGCACTGGGGTCTTCGGAAAAGTTCGAGGAAGTCATCACGCCTCTGGCGGACAAGCTCGGTGCCGGTATCGGTGCTTCGCGCGCCGCGGTCGATGCGGGCTATGTGCCCAACGATTACCAGGTCGGCCAGACCGGCAAGATCGTCGCGCCGGAAGTCTATATCGCCATCGGCATCTCCGGTGCGATCCAGCATCTTGCGGGCATGAAGGATTCCAAGACGATCATCGCGATCAACAAGGATGAAGACGCACCGATCTTCCAGATCGCCGATTACGGCATCGTCGCGGATCTCTTCAACGCCGTGCCGGAGCTGACGGGCAAGCTTTAGGCGCGATGCCCTGGCTAAAAAAAGAGAAGCCCCGGTTCGCGCCGGGGCTTTTTTTATGCCTCCGCCAGCAACTTCTCGCTGATTACCCATAGCCGCTCCGCCGCGTCATCGTCGCACACATAGGCCTCGACGCCCATGAACCGGGACATCGGGCTTTGCGGGTCGGTCGGCACGGCGATGTCGCAATCCTCGCAATAGACGCCGGGCTTGCCTTCCAGCCTGGGCGACGTTGCCGCCCAGAGGGTCGTCGAGCAGCCCTGCGCCGGAGTCTTGAAGCCCATCTTGGCAAGCTCGGACATGCTGCCATCTTCGTTGAGCCAGCCCAGTTCCACCTGTTCCTCGAGGGAAAGATGCCGCTGGAGCGGGGTGAAGATACCGCCGGGATGGACGGAGAAGGCGAGGCCGCCGCCTGCTTTCAGGCGGCGGCTCAGCGCATTGGCGAACAGTGCATTGGCCGTCTTCGCCTGCCCATAGGCATCCCATTTGTCATAGGGCGTGTTTTCGAACTGGATATCGTCCCACTGGATGTCACTGCGCTTGTGTCCGGTCGAAGACAGCGCGACGACACGGGCACCGGGGGTTTTCTCGAGCAGCGGCATCAGCCCGACGGTCAGCGCGAAATGGCCCATATGGTTGGTGCCGAACTGCGATTCCCAGCCCGGGCCGACCCGCGCTTCGGGGCAGGCCATGATCCCGGCATTGTTAATCAGGAGATCGAGGCTGTCGAGCTGGTCCACCATCGCATCGGCAAAGCGGCGGACCGAGACGATATCGCCCAGGTCCATATCGCCGACCTGAACATCGCCGTCGACCTCGGCAAGATTGCTCTCCGCCTTTTCGCGGTTGCGCGCCGGCACGATCACAGTGACGCCGGCGCCGACAAGCGCGCGCACGGTTTCGAGCCCGATCCCGCTATAGCCGCCGGTAACGATCGCGATTTTGCCCGCCAAGTCTATGCCCTTGATAACGTCCGCGCCGTCCGTCTTGGCCGGAAAACCGGACTCTGTCGGAATTTGGTCTGCAATTGCCATGGCGTGGTTCCCCCTGTTCGGTGCCTATCTTAAACGAAGAAGCCCGGCCGAACCACTGGGGTGCGACCGGGCTTCTTCCCACTCTCGCTTGCGCGAACTGTTTTGGCGCTTTCGCGGCCTGCTTAGCTGTTGGCAGCGGCTTCGGCCTTCGCGGCCTCTTCCTCGGCCTTGGCGGCGTTCCAGATGGCCGCTGCCTTGTTGAGGATTTCGAGAATCTTCTCCAGCGCTGCCGGTTCGTCCGTCTTTTCCATCGCCGCGAGTTCGCGGGCGAGGCGGCTGGAGGCCGCTTCGAAAATCTGGCGTTCGGAATAGCTCTGCTCGGGCTGGTCATCGGCGCGGAAAAGATCGCGCGTCACTTCGGCAATCGAGATCAGATCGCCGGAATTGATCTTCGCTTCATATTCCTGCGCCCGGCGCGACCACATGGTGCGCTTGACCTTGGGCTTGCCTTCGAGCGTCTTGAGTGCGTCCTTGAGCGTCTTGTCGGAGGAGAGCTTGCGCATCCCCACACCTTCCGCCTTGTTCGTCGGAACGCGGAGCGTCATCTTTTCCTTTTCGAACCGCAGGACGTAGAGTTCGAGCTGCATGCCCGCAATCTCTTCATTCTGGAGTTCGATGACGCGGCCTACGCCGTGTTTCGGGTAGACGACATAATCTCCGACTTCGAAGTCAAGCACCTTGCTAGCCATGCAGTAAGACCTTTCTTGACGGACAGCCGTGCGAATCGTGCAGAAGACCGTTGCCGACCCTCACTGCATTTTCGATTTTATCAGCCTTTTCCGTGTGTTAGACCATTTGCGGAACTAATTATTCCCGCTTCGCGACATTATGTAACACATTCGTAAGAAAATTTCCAGTGTTGCGCTGCGGCATGGCGCGGCCGGGCGCCTGTGTACGTCGATCGGGCGTTTCGCCCGGAGGCGCAGGGACTCGCCGGGTGCCGGGCCGTTGCCGCGCCATCAAGCGCAAGATGATCGGAAACGGATCAGCTTTCCCGCCGTTCGGGCCGCCCGTTGATTGACTCGATTGGGGGCGGAAACCACAATATTGGCACTGACGAGTCGTACTATAATATGCAGGTATTACTGCATTGAAACATGTATTGTTGCGTATAGTAGGCGTTGATTTGCTTGAAATGACCGGTTCCGTGAAAATGCTGGCTGTGTGCCGGCAGGGCGGAGCTTTGACAGGACAGTCTGACCCAAAAGGAGAATGACCAATGGCCAATGCAGGACATCTTCACCAACCCGATTATCTCAAAGGCCTCGCACAGCAATTGCGTGCGGAAGCCGATCGCGCCGAAGCGCGCGCCAGCCGGCTTGAAACCGGCGAGGAAGCCGTCGGATGCGAATCCGGCTGCTGGAACGTGCTGTCCACCTGTATCCAGGTGCAACCGCTCTAGAACATAACGGTCCGGCGCGCGCCAGCCGGTGCGCCGCCGGCCCAATCATCAGCCATTGTCAGGTCGCGTGCGGGGAACTGCCGATCCCAATGCGTGCCCCGACGGCAAGCGTTCAGGAGGCATGGACCATGGGCATCGAGCAGAATGATTTTATCCCCGCACTGAAATCCGATGTGCGGCTGAAGCCGATGAACGGCTATGCGCTGGCCCATGGCTATCATCCGTCTCTGATCCGGATGATCGACCCGTCCCACGCCTTTTTCCTGGCCCTGTGCAATGGCACCTTCCGGCCGGCCGAAATCGCCTATCTTTACGGCGAGACCTTTGGCCTGGACGCGGACGATGCGGATTATCAGGCGAGCCGCCTGCTCGACCAGCACCGCATGTTCCTGGATTTTGGCGGTGAACCCGGAGAGGCTGTCCGGTTCAGTCCGCAGGACTTCCTCTTTCCGGGCGACAAGGGCAAGATTGACGGCGCGGCCTATGGCAAATGGCCGGTGCCGGCAGGCATCAATGTGACTCTCACCTTCAAGTGCAATTTCAACTGCTCCTATTGCTATCAGGATCTGCTCCAGACCGGCGACAATCGCTGGGATCTCGGCAAGTGCCGCGAACTGGTCGAGGAAGCGGCCGACTGGGGCGTGGTGTTTCTCGGGCTGACGGGCGGCGAACCGACGATCTTCAAGGGCTGGCTCGAACTGATCGAGGCCGGGCTGAAACGCGGCATGATCCCGACCATGACCTCGAACGGAACGGTGATCGGCAGCGATCCGGAGATCGCTCAGCGTCTCGCGGCGGCCGGCATGGAGGAAATCACGATCAGCTTCGATGCGCCTTCGGCCGAACTGCATGACGAGATTACCCGGTCAAAAGGCCAGTTCCCGAAAGTGCTCAACGCTGTCCGCTATCTGGTCGATGCCGGGCTTCGCGTGGTGATAAAAAGCGTGCTGACGCCCAGGACGCAGCATTCGGTCGAGCCGATGATCGACATGCTGGTAACGATGGGCGTCCATGAGATCGGCATTTCCTTCATGGAAGGCGGGGCGATCGAGTCCGGCGCCAACGCCGCCGACAATGTATCGATGGACGAGTTGCGTATTGTTCGCGACCGGGTCCAGGCGAAGCGCGAACTCTATGCGGGCACGTGTGATATCCATCCGCCGAAGGATGCCGAAAAAGTCTGGAAGGACGGTGACTGGTATCCGTGCGGTGGGATCAATATGGGCATGTCGATTTTCCCGACCGGCGATGTATCGGTGTGCGACAAGATGCACGGGGTGAAGGATTTCACCTATGGCAATGTCTTCGACCGGGGGCTTGAGGCGATCTGGAACGGTGAAGCCTTTGCCGATCTGCGCGAGCGCACTGTCCAGCCCGACCTGATCGACCCGGACTGCGCCAAATGCAGCAAGCTCTATCAGTGCCGCACCTCCTGTTTTGTCGATGCCTATAACGCGACCGGCAAATATCTGGCCAAGGACCCGCATTGCGGCGGCCCCTTTTTCGATTAGCAGAGCGCCGCAATGGCGAAAGGAGAGCGCGATGAGCGTCCAGTTCGATATCGGCTATCACAGCGAGCTTACCTCCGAGGCGAATGACGGCGTGCTCGATACGACGCAGCTTGCCTATGTCGTGGCCGCCAATATTGCGCAGGATCTGCTACAGACTCAGAGCAAGGTCCATTTCGACAATTGCGACTTTCCGGGCGGGATCGACCATCTGGCCGCCGAATGGGCGGTGATCGACACGGTCGGCGACAAATATGCCGATAGCGCGCTCGGTGCGTTCGGCGCGCTGCTCCATACGACGCAGGATTTCTACGCCCATTCCAACTGGATCGAGCTGCATCAGGGCCAGTCGCCGGTCCCGGTATGGGATCAGACGCTCGCCAGCCTGCCCGAGGCCATTGTCAGCGGCACCTGGTGGATCGGCTCGCCCAAGCTGTGCGGGCCGAATGCGCCGACCCATAGTCAGCTCAACAAGGACAGCCCCAAATCGGCCGAAGGCAGCAAGATCGTCGATAGTGGACCGAATCAGGGCAAGACGCTGTTCGAGCTCGCCTATGAAACGGCGCTGGAAGCGAGCAAGCTGCAATATGCCCGGTTCAGGGCCGTCAGGATCGATTTCACGGGACTCGCCGAGGCGGCAGGCGGAACAGCGCTCGAAGAGATTATCGCGAGCAACCAGAAATTGCGCGATATCTACTAAAGCCGGTTGCCAGCCTGTGTCTCAGGCCGGAATTCCTCCAGGCGATCAATCGCCCTGGCCGGGTTCCGGTGAGAAATATTTCTCATATTTGCCTTCTTCGCCCTTATGCTCGTCCGCGTCTTCGGGGGCTTCGCGGCTCTGCGTGATATTGGGCCATTCCTCGGCAAATTTGGTATTCAGCTCGAGCCATTTTTCCTGGTTCGGCTCCGTGTCCGGGAGGATGGCTTCGGCCGGGCATTCAGGCTCACACACGCCGCAATCGATGCATTCGGCCGGGTGGATGACGAGCATATTGTCGCCTTCATAGAAGCAGTCCACGGGACAGACTTCCACGCAATCCATATATTTGCATTTGATACAGGCATCGGTGACGACATAGGTCATTGGCGCGGCTCTCCCTCGCTGGTGCGCATGACGCTGCTAGCCACTTGTTGACGCTGCCGTCAACGCTTTCTGTCATCAAGGCTTTCCACGGTCCGATAAACCTCAGCTACCAGCTTCGGAGATACCCGTCGTTCGGGCAGTGTATCGATGCGGATAACCCGCACACCGCCGGGCATCGGCACGCTCAGCACGTCGCCGGTGCGCACCATGGCATGGGCCCTGTCGATCCGCCGGCCCGCACAGCGGATATGGCCTTTCTGGGCGATCTTGCGGGCCAGGGCGCGGGTCCGGGCAAGGCGGGAGAACCACAGAAATTTGTCGATCCTCAGCCCGTCCTCAGCCATGGCCCAGATCGAGTTCGGCGAGTTTGGCGAAAGCGTTGCCGGGAACCGGTTTGCGCGTCCTTTTCTTCGGTGCGCGCCGGCCGCGCCACACCCATTGGGCGGGGCTGTCGCCGACTGTCTTGCGGATAGACTGGAAGCCCAGCGCCTGCATCAGCCGGGTGAGCGCCGCATCGCTGAGACCCAGCGATGTCGAGAGTGCCGGATCGGGCACGAAGGGCTTCTTGCCGTCGCGGGCATCATGTGCGGCCCGGGCGATCCGTTCGGCCATGTCGACCCGCAGCATCTGCCCGGCAAAGCCGCGAAACCCGGCGGAACGCCAGGCTGCAAGCGTCCTGCCTTTGGGCTCCGGTACGAGCGTCGCACCCGCTGGGGGCAGCTCGGGCATCTTTTGGTTATTCAGCACGGCGGCCAGCGCCGCGCGCCAGCGCATCGCTTCGGGCTTGAGGAGCTTGGGATGGAATATGTCGAGCGCGCCAATGATCAGTCCGATCCGGCCGATACGGTACCGTTGCTCCTTGTCGAGCGCGCCGAGCGGTTCCAGCGCCGCCTTGCGCGGGAGAATGCCGCCCGCATCTGTGAGCGGTGCCAGCAGGGCGCGAATGGCGGGTGCCGTGCCGGGGGCTTCGAGCACGGCCTCCATCTTGCGGAGCGGCCCGAGTATATGGGCAAGGGTCCGCTCGAGCCAGCCGAGCAGCCGGTCCGCGATCCGCCCCTGCTGAGTGGCGGTCAGGGTGCCAAGCGAAGCGTCCAGCGCGATCTCGGGCCTCAGCAACATCCTGCCGGGGGTCAGCCGCGCCACGGTTTCGCCATGCCAGGCCAGGGTGGCGGTCTCGCCCGGTGCGGCGACAAGCGCGAAGGCATCGTCGTCATCGGCCGCCAGTGCTGCCGTGCGGGCAGCCCATTCTCCGCCCAGACGCCGTTCGGCCGCGGCCAGGAGGCGCTTCGTGTCGGCATGGTTGGTGCCGGCATCGACGTGAAAGCGAAAGCCCGATACCCGGCCGATCGGTTCGTCGTCGACGGTCACGATGCCCTCGGTATCGACATGCACAGGCAGCGCGTCTTCGTCGCTCGCGCCGAGATCGCGCATCAGGATGGTCGTCCGGCGGTCCACGAAACGCTGGGTCAGGCTGTCATGCAGCGCGTCGGACAGGCGCTGCTCGATCTGCTGGGTCCGCGCAATTCCCCTGGCCGGGTCGGCGAGCCAGTCTGCGCGGTGTGCGACATAGGCCCAGATGCGGATCGCTGCGAGCCGGCCAGCCAGCGTTTCCACATCGCCCGCCAGATTCTCGAGCACACTGACCTCCTGGGCGAAAGCCGCGCCGGGAATATGGCCCTCGCCTTCGGAGAGATGCCGGAACAAGCGGCCGACGAGCCGGGCATGGCCGTCGACACCGGTCTTGCGAAAATCGGGCAGGCCGCAGGCCGACCAGAGCCGCTCGACAAGCGCCGGCTGGACCGTGCGCTCTCGTACCCAGCCCTCCTCGGCCAGCTTTCTGAGGACAGCGAGATCGGTCGCTTCGGGCGCGGCCTGCAGCACCGCATCCTGCGGCTTGGCCTCAAGGTCGGCGATCAGCGTATCGAGCGTCTCGAAGCGCGGGTCGCCCTCGCGCCAGTAGAGCTGGCGCAGAGGCGGGAAATCATGCGCCTCGATGCGCGCAACTTCCTCATCGGTGAAGGCGGTATGGCTCTCTCCCTCCAGCCCCAGCGTGCCGAATGTCCCGTCGCGCTGGTGCCGGCCTGCGCGCCCGGCGATCTGCGCCATTTCGTGAATATGGAGGCGGCGGCGACGGCGGCCGTCAAATTTTCTCAGCGAGGCGAAGGCGACATGGTGGACATCCATATTGAGGCCCATGCCGATCGCATCGGTCGCCACGAGATAATCGACCTCGCCGGCCTGGAACATCGCGACCTGCGCATTGCGGGTGCGCGGGGAAAGCGCGCCCATCACGACCGCCGCCCCGCCCCGCAGCCGCCTGAGCATTTCCGCAACGGCATAAACCTCCTCGGCGCTGAACGCGACGATCGCCGAGCGCGGGGGGAGGCGGGAGAGTTTCCTCGGTCCGGCATAGGAAAGCGTCGAAAAGCGCGGACGCGAGATGATATCGGCCTCGGGCGTCAGCGCGGAGAGCATCGGCCTCAGGCTGTCCGACCCCAGGATCATGGTCTCCTCGCGGCCGCGCATATGGAGCAGGCGGTCGGTAAAGACATGGCCGCGTTCAGGGTCTGCCGCCAGCTGCGCCTCGTCGAGTGCGACAAAAGCCACATCGCGGTCGCGTGGCATCGATTCCGCCGTGCACAGCAGCCAGCGCGCTTTTTCGGGCAGGATTTTTTCCTCGCCGGTAATCAGCGCGACGCTTTCCGCGCCCTTTGCCGCAACCACCCGGTCATAGACTTCGCGGGCCAGCAGGCGCAGCGGAAAGCCGATCATTCCGCTAGCATGGCCCATCATCCGCTCAGCGGCGAGATGGGTCTTGCCGGTATTGGTCGGGCCAAGCACGGCGGCGAGCGGTGCGCGGGCGAAATCACTCATGGCTGCATGATCGGGGATGATGGATGCAGGCGCAAGGCATATGGCCCCCAAAAAGCAACAGGATTCGGCTTGTCGCCGCCGAGTCACGGCTCGCCGCATCGACGATTCACCCTGTCCCACCTTAATTTGACTTTAACACTTTTTAACCACAACGCTCATACCCGGATTTGCGCCCGATGCGCCCGGGCCAGAAACAGTTTCAAACGGGGTCGCTCTTGTATCAGCGCAACGAATTCGAAGGGTCACAGGGCAGCGGTACAGCCGCTCTCTCCATCGATTCAGCCGTTTCCGATGGAAAACCCGGAAGAACTCCGATTTTCGGTGAAGCGATGCGATCGACCCAGCCCGGCGGCGGCTGGCGGGATATCGATCTCGTTGTCGATCTTGGCGCCCAGGTTGGCAGCAAGCTGTGGTGGCGCGGCGCGCTGACCTGCGCGGTGCTGTGCGGTACGACCTTCCTAATGGCACCAAGCGTCGAAGCCATCCCGACCATGATCCAGCCGCTCGAGGCCGGGCAATGGGACGAAGCTCGCGCCCAGGCGATAACACCGCTGGCGCTGGGTGGGGATACCGGCCGCCGGATGGCCGCGACCGACGCCGTGGAGCCGCTTGCCGGCACACCCGAACGTCCGCGTATCGAAATGTCCGCAACCCTTGGCCGCGGCGATGGGCTGCGCAGCGTATTGCAGCGCGCCGGCGTAGCCCCTGGCGAGGCTGCGGAGCTTGAAGGAATGATATCGGACGCCGTGCCGATGGAGGATATCCGGCCAGGCACGGTTATGGACATTGTTCTCGGCCGCCGACCGAACCGCACGGTGCCGCGGCCGGTTGACGCAATAGCTTTTCGCGCCCGTTTCGATCTGAAGGTCGAGGTTGCACGCGTCGATGGTGCGCTGCGTCTCAACCAGATCCAGATCGCGGTCGACGATACACCGCTGCGTATCCGGGGCCGGGTCGGTTCAAGCCTGTACCGATCGGCACGCGCCGCTGGTGCGCCGCCTGCGGCGATCCAGGAATATCTGCGGGCGATCGGCACGCGCATGTCGGTCAATCGCGACATCGGCGCCGATGCGATCTTTGACATCATCGTCGACCATCGCCGGGCCGAAACCGGCGAAACCGAGACCGGCCGGCTGATCTTTGCCGGTATCGAGCGCGGAGATCGCGAGACGCAGCTGCTGCGCTGGTCGGTAGGCGGGGACGATCAATGGTTCGAGGCATCGGGCGAAGGCCAGCAGACCGGGCAGATGCTGATGCCGATCAATGGCAGGCTGACATCGGGTTTCGGTTATCGCCGCCATCCCATTCTTGGCTATCGCCGCCTCCATACCGGGCTCGACATTGCCGCCGTGCGCGGTACGCCGATTCGCGCCGCCCAGTCGGGAACGGTCAATTATTCGGGCCGCAATCGCGGTTACGGCAATTATGTCCGGATCAACCATGGCGGCGGTATCCAGACGGCCTATGCGCATATGAGCCGGATCGTCGCCTCCAACGGGTCGCGCGTCAGCCAGGGGCAGATTATCGGCTATGTCGGCTCGACCGGCATGTCGACAGGTCCGCACCTGCACTATGAGCTGATCCGCAACGGCACCAAGGTCGATCCGCGCTCGGTCAGCTTTACGCGGCAGGCGCAATTAACAGGTGGTGAGCTCCAGCGTTTCCGCGCCACGCTTGCCAATCTGCTGGAAGTCGAACCGGGAGCCGCGCTGGCCCGCCGCGAGGATCGCGAAGACAGTGAAGTCGTCGCAAGCAGCAGCCGGTCCGCACCGCCGCGCAGCTAGGTTAGAATTTTGGAATTGCCGGATTTTGGCTGTGTCTTAGGCGGAGCGCCGGATTTACTTTGTCAGACTCACCCTATCGGTTGAGCGCCGCACCGCCCTCCGATGGCATCCAACGACGCTTCGCGCCGCCGGAGCCTTTGCCATCTTCGCCCACTCCCCCACCCGGCCTCCCATAGAATATACTGAGTGGGAGGCCGGGTGGGGAAGTGGGCCGGTGCGGCGATTTCCCGCGAGCGAAATTCTGACATATACGAGAGCCTAACGCCCCTGGTTGCGCCAGCGTGTGATCGTCCGGGCCACGATGCCGGGCTCGTCGCCGACTTGCGTCCAGAGATCGGAGAAGACGGGATCGCCCGAAGCGGGCCGCTTTTCCTCTTCCAGATTGTCGAAAGCGATGCGGATCGGCACCGATACGCCCTCGCCGCAGACAATGCACTCGCGGTTGCGCAGGGCCGGGATCACGTCGAGAAACCCGCGTGCGCCTTCTGGCATTGCGGCGCGGACATGCGCCTGATCGCGATCGTTGTTGAGCCGCATGGCGATAATCGTGCCGCACTGGGAAAGCACACCTTCCGCCAGATCGGACGGACGCTGCGTGATAAGCCCGAGCGATACGCCGTATTTACGGCCTTCCTTGGCAATCCGGCTCAGAATGTTGCCGACCGAGGAGTCGACATTGGCCTTGTTGGCCGGAATGTAGCGATGCGCTTCTTCGCAAACCAGCAGGATCGGCCGCTGCGCTTCGTTGCGCGACCAGATCGCATAGTCGAACACCATCCGCGAGAGAACGGCGACAACCACTGACGTAATGTCCGAAGGAACGCCCGATACATCGACGATCGATATCGGCCGGCCATTGCCCGGAAGGCGGAACACTCGGCTAATGAATTCCGACATGGTGTCGGCAACCAGCATGCCGGAGAACATGAAGGTGTAGCGCGGATCGGCCTTCAGCTCCTCGATCTTGCTCTTCAGCCGCATATAGGGCGCGGTGTCATTGGCGGTATCGAGATGGCCCATCTCGGTTGTGATCAGGGCGAGCAGGTCGGACAACAGATAAGGGATCGGGCTGTCCACGGTCATTTGCGGAATATCCTGGGCAAGGCGACTCTTGTTGCGCGCTGCCAGCAGGCATTTTGCCAGAATGTCCCGGTCACGCTGCTTGTCCGCCCCCGATGTGGTGATCAGGACTTCGCAATGTTCCTCGAAATTCATCAGCCAATAGGGGAGCGCGATATTGTTCACATCCAGAATTTCGCCGGTATTCTTGAAGGCCGCGCTATACTCGCCGTGCGGATCGATCATCACGATATGGCTTTCGGGCGCCAGTTCGCAGATCCGGTGCAGGATTAGTGCGACGCTTGTCGATTTGCCGGTACCGGTCGATCCGAGCACGGCGAAATGCTTGCCGAGCATGGCGTCTATATAGAGGGCGCCGCGAATGTCCTTGGTCGGATAGACGTTGCCGATTTCGATATGCGGCCGGCTTTCGGTTGCAAACATCTGGCGCATATCGGCATCGGACACGGCCAATACGGGCATGCCGGGTATGGGAAAGCGCGTTACGCCGCGGCGAAAACCTTTCACCCTGCTTGATCCTTCCACGACCATGCCTTCGCCGAGAAAATCGATATAGGCGTCGACCGAACTGGCATCATGGGTGTCGGCGGCAAGCGTGCGGATGTTGGCGACGAGCCATGTATCGCCGACCCTGATCTTCACCTGGCTGCCGACCTGGCCGGCCATGGCCAGCGTCGGATCGGGTTCCGAACGGACGGCGTTGAGTGTTTCGGCGTCGACCGCGATACGCGAACCGGATCCCGCAATCTCCGTCACCCGGCCGATAACGATGCCCTGCTGCGACGAATCTCCGTCCGGTTCGGCCGTTGCAATCGGTGTCTGGTCGTCAGCTACTGGCCGAAAGGCGCCGATATCTTCCATATTTATGCCCTGCTCAATCCTGTGTTCTTCCAACAGCGGAAAGCCTAGCAGTACAGGGGTAAATTTTTCGCTTACTATAACGAAATGGCTCAAATTCGCCGAAAAAGGATGCCCGCGAGCCACCCGAGGAGCAGCGAGACGAGAACGGCAGCAAGGCCGTAGAGAAAGCCGTGTTCGGCCGCCGCTGTGGCAACGAACCGCTCGAATCCCGATTTGGTGATCCGGATATCCCGGACTTCGCCGGCCAGCACTCGGCCATTCTGGATCAGGAAAGTTTCTGCGGTATATTCGCCGACTGGCACACGGGCGGGAATGTCGATCCGCGCATTGTACAACACGCCCTCGGTAACCTCGACCGCGTCCAGCTGCTCGACATACAGGCCGCCGCGCCCCCTCAGGTCGACAAGGCCCTCGTCGAAGCGCTGTGCCTCTTCGGGCGGATTGGCGCTGGCCGGCGACAATTGCAGGCTGTCTATCCCCAGCTCGTAGATGGCGGCCGTCCGCTCATCGACAATCTCGTCAATCGGGCGTGCGCTGGCCAGCGCATAAAAGGCCGGCGCCGAACGAAAGCGCGCCTGGGCGACATTCATCCAGATACCCATGCGCTGCTGCTTCTCGCGGACGAGGATCGATTGTTCCGGGCCTTTGAGGACGACCACAATATCGACAGGCTCGTCTGGCACGCGCCCGTTCGGATACAGAATCGCGCCATAGACCATCAGCTCGGCACCGGTGAAGCTGTAGATGATCTCGATCTGCTCCTGATCGACTGCGGGGACGAGCCGGGGCCGGGCCTGTCCCATCAGCATCGGCACGAGCGCCAGAAAAAGGAGGATGCCCAGCCTGTTCATGTGATCTGGATCGAGTAGATTTCATCGGGCCGCCAACCCAGGCCCAGGCCCATGCGAACCGCGACCAGAATGCACAATGCTGCCAGGAATAGCCGCAGCCATTCGGCGTTGATGCGCGTGGAAAGCCGCGCGCCGATCTGCGCGCCGGTCACGCTGCCGAGCAGCAACAATATGGCGAGAACGATATCGACCGCCTGCGTGGTCAGGGCGTGGACCATGGTGGTGGCCGCCGCGACGAACAGGATCTGGAACAGGGATGTGCCGACGACCACCCGGGTCGACATGCCGAGCAGATAGATCATGGCGGGAACAAGGACGAACCCGCCGCCAATGCCCAGCATCACCGTCAGGGTGCCGACAAGAAAGCCGACACCGAACGGTGCAAGCGGCGAGATGTAGAGCCCCGATCCGTAAAACCGCCAACGCAGGGGCAGGGCGGCGACCACGGGATGATGGCGGCGAACGGGCGGTTTGATGGGGATGCCGGTGCGCCGCGCCTGGATCACCGTCCAGGATTCACGGACCATTAGCGCGCCGATCCCGGAAAGCAGGATGATATAGAGAATGGCGACCACGACATCCACCTGCCCGGCCTGCTGCAATTGCAGGAAGAGGAAGCCGCCGGCGATCGTTCCGACTATGCCGCCCGCGATCAATACGCCGCCCATGCGAAAATCGACGCCCTTGCGCTGGGCGTGCGCGGCGACGCCCGAAACGCTGGCCCCGGTGATCTGCGTCGTGGCGGAGGCGACAGCCACTGCGGGGGAAATACCGGAAAAGATCAGCAGCGGCGTGGTCAGGAATCCCCCGCCGACGCCGAACATGCCGGACAATATCCCGACAACGCCGCCAAGCAGGATGATGACGAGGGCGTTGACGGAGATTTCAGCGATAGGAAGGTAAATATCCATGCTGTGCCCGGCCTACCGATTTTGGCGGGGAAGCGGAAGGTAGAGTCTGCGCGGATGAACGGATTCATTCTAGAAATCGGCACCGAGTGCCAGCACCGGTCCCGAGCCGGGGGCGGCGAACCCGGCGACGCGCTCGCGCCAGCTCAGCGAAAGCCGGATGCCGCCATCGCCGGCCGGAAGACGGACACTGGCTTCGGGGCCGATGTCGACGCGCGAGGCGCCGGGCTGCGCGCCCGCCCAGACGCCGCCGCCAATCGAGAGCGTGCTGCGCTCCGAAAGCGGCACGGGCCGCGAGACGACCAGCGCGGCATCGCCGTAAAAATCGCGACGCCGGGCGCCGACAATCCCGGCCTGGGCATAGCCGTCCAGTTCGAAGCCCAACGGCAGGGGTTGTCGGTAGACGCCGCCTGCAATGCCCAGGGACCAGGCATCGCGCCCGCCATCGTCCAGTCCGATCCGCCGTTCGGCTATCAGCTCGACGGGTATCCGTTCGGCCGGGCGCAGCGCAATGCCGATGGCCGCTTCCGCTCCGTTCCCATGGTCGATCGGGCGGGACAGGCGCGCGGCCAGCGCCGCCTCTGCACCGGCGCCGCGCCAGACCCGGTAGCGGGCGGCAATTCCCGCCTGGCTGCCGCCCAATTCCCCGTCATCGGCCAGCGCACCGATCCCGTCGCCCGAACGCCATTGCGCCCATGCCGAAAGGCTGAATGCGGGGGGCAAGGCCGGATTTGCCTGCGTCGCCAGCCGACTGCCGGGCGGGATGCCGGACCGGCGCCGGGCAAAACGCATCAGCATGGCCTGGCTGAGCGGCGGTATATTCGCAGCGAGCAGCATGCGCGTACACCTGGCACCGCAGCGTTCACCCCGGGGTTGGCGCGCTACGGCAAACACGCGCTTCGGATAGAGCGTCGGCGGCTGCGCATGGCGCGCGCCCGGCGCTGTCGTCTGGTGCGGCTCGCGTGCGCCGGGTGCGCCGCCCGCCTCATCCGGGCTCAGTGCGCCGAACGCCGGAAGGGCAGGCAGGCCCGGCAGGAAAGGATTGGGCATCTGGAGGAGCCTTTGCGGAATATCGGCGGGGGTCCAGAATATTATCCGCAAGCCGATCCAGAGTGTCAGGACGGAGGCGACAAAGCGGACAGGCGGGGTGAAGCGGATCATTGCAGGGCGGCGGTATCCGGGAAGGTGTGCTGCGTTTTATCCCATATCGGGGGTTCGTCGCGCCGGGCGAAGATATAGCGGGTCATGGCCCGCCGGGCGGCCATCATTGCAATGATGTTCGAGACAAGGGCGCGCGGTATGGCCCGCAATCCTTCGCGCCAGCCGTAGCAATAGCCGGTGAAACTTGCGCGGACGGCCAGTCGCCACAGCAAGAGCCAGAAATTGGCGATGAGGATATAGGTGAGGACGGGTGGCATCTCGGGCAGGGCGTATGGCGTCGTGGCGGTTGCGATCAGCAGTCCGAATCCCAGAATGGCTGCAAGATAGGCGGCCAGCAATATCATCGAGGCCAGGATGGCGCTGCGGTCGCGGGCGCGCATCCAGAGGTCTGCAATACCCGCATGCCAGCCGAGCCTGTCCCATCCATGGAGGGCGATCCCGGCGATCCAGCGCGTTTTTTGCCTTACGGCCTCGCTCAGCGTCCCGGGGAAATGGGCATGGACGGCGATCAACGCATTCGTTCGCTTGTCGTAACAGCGCATGAAGGTTCCGCACCCGCCATTCTCGGCCAGCGACAGGCCAAGCTCATAATCTTCGGTCAGGCTGTCGGCATCGAACGGACGACCGCCGCGCTCATGCGCCAGCCTGCTGAGCGCCTGTCGGGAAATCGCGCAGCCCACACCGGCCGAAGGTACGCCCGCGCCAAGACTGTCGCGAACCACCAGATCCTTGCCATGCGCTTCGGCAAACTCGTCGCAATAATGGCCGGCGATCCAGGGCGAATGCGCATCCGGTAAAGCGATCACGGGAATCTGAACGAGATCGTGATGGTCGATGAGCCTGTCGAACAAGGGGATCTCGGCCCGGTGCACGACGTCCTCGGCATCATGAAGGATTACTGATTTGAAGCGCCGGCCTGTGCGCCATTCTTCGCGTTCCAGCTCTGCCCAAAGGGCGTTGAGGCAATCGGCCTTGGTTGTCGGGCCGGGGTTGGGACACACGACCGTCCGGATAGTGGAAACCTGGCTTGCGACGGCTTCGATTTCGGCGATCGTATCCGGGTCGTTCGGGTAGCAGCCAACGAAGAGCACGCAATCCTGCGCCACAAAGCGCCGGGCTGTGTTTTCCAGCATTGGCCCGATAACGGAAGCCTCGTCCCATGCCGGGATGAATACCGCATGACCGCCGGGGCGCTTGGCCGGTGGCAGGTCGGCGAGGTACTGCCGTTTCCCGTCGCGGCGGGCCGCCCGGCGCCGGATGGTTCGCCAGAACCACAAAAAGTCGACCGCAAGCGTGTCGATCGCCCCGAGCAGAAATCCGAAGGCGGCGAACAGGGCCAGCTCGCGAAAAGCGAGTCCGGCAAGCTCCAATAGCAGTCCGCCCCCCTGCATGCTCCCCCCGTGCTCGTACCCCCATGAGCGTTATCCGTGTCTATACGATGAAAAGCCAATCTACGGAAGATGTTAGGCAAAAGGGGCTCAGCAGCGACTCATGACGGTTTTCATCGCCCCCATTACCCATTAGAGCAAGGCGCCAAAGAGGGAGTGAATATGGCTGAACGTTTGGGTGTCCGATCTGCGTTGCGCACTTTTCTGAAAAGCGAGGCCGCTGGCGGCATCGTTCTTATGGTGGCGGCGATATTGGCGATGGCGGTCGCCAACAGCAGTTTGTACGATGCCTATCACCATATCCTGCATGACAATATGGGGCCGATTTTCAGCCCTGAACTGACAAGCAAACTGGGGCCTATGTCGCTCCATTTGTGGATCAATGACGGGCTGATGGCGATATTCTTCTTTCTCGTCGGGCTCGAGATCAAGCGCGAATTTGTCGACGGCCGCCTGTCGAGTTGGGAAAAGCGCCGCTTGCCGATTATCGCTGCTGCTGCCGGCATGGCGGTGCCCGCCATCATCTTCCTCTTTTTCACGTGGGACTATCCGGAACTGGCCAATGGCTGGGCGATCCCCGCGGCGACCGATATCGCCTTTGCGATTGGCGTGCTGGCGCTGCTCGGCAAGCGTGCGCCGACATCGCTCAAGCTGTTTCTCGTGACCGTTGCGATCGTCGACGATATGGGCGCCGTTGCGATTATCGCGCTGGTGTATACGCCATCGCTGGCCACGATCTGGCTCTTCGCCGCGGCGATCGTCCTCGGCGTCATGTATTATCTGAATGCCACCGGGGTTAAGCGCCTGCTGCCCTATATCCTGCTGGCGATCCTGCTCTGGTATTGTGTGCTGCTGTCCGGCGTCCACGCGACAATTGCCGGGGTGCTCGCGGCGATGCTGATACCCATCACCAAGACGCCGGGCGCGCCCGATGCCGTGGATAGCCCGCTCCACAAGATGGAACATGCGATAACCCCCTGGAGCGCCTTTTTCATCGTGCCCATTTTCGGCTTCGCCAATGCGGGCGTGAACCTTTCGGGCATGGGCGTCGAACATATTCTTGCCCCGCTGCCGCTCGGCATCGCGCTGGGCCTGTTCGCAGGCAAGCAGGTCGGAATTTTCGGTAGCGTCTGGCTTGCGGTAAAATTCGGCATTGCCGGCAAGCTGCGCGGGGCCACCTGGCTGCAGATCTACGGGACGGCCATGCTGTGCGGTATCGGTTTCACCATGAGCCTGTTTATCGGCGGCCTCGCTTTTCCAGGTAACGCGCTGCTGATCGAGGAAGCGAAAATCGGTGTCCTGCTCGGATCCGCTTTTTCAGGTGTGGTGGGCTTCCTCGTGCTGCGATTTGCGCCTCTCCATGTGCATCATGCGGAGATCGAAGCGGACGAAGCCGGCGAGATCGACCGCGATGGCGATATCCGCAATGTCTCCGAAGCGGTGCCCGCAAAACCGGACGCTAAGGGCTAGGACTTGTCAGCCGTGCTGCATTGCTGTATTAAGTAAACAATACAGTCAGGAGAATGAAGATGCGCGCGCTTTTGGTATCGCTTTCGGCATTGGCACTGGCGGCATGCGGGCCGCTGGTTGAGATGGGTGGCAGGGACTCGGGTCTGTCCAACGGACAGTCGCTTGCCGAACTGACCCTGGAGGAATTCGATTCTGTATCGCTGCGAGGGCCCGACAATGTCGTGATCGCCCTGGGCGACGAATTCGACATCCGGGTCGAAGGGGATGACGATGTCGTGGCCAGGGTCGAGTTCGAAATTCGCAATGGAAAGCTGCGGATCGGACGCGAAAGCAGTCATGGAATTACGATAAACGAGGGCGTGGCCACGGTGCATATCACCATGCCGGTTCTGAACGGCGCGTCGCTTGCCGGTTCGGGAGACATGCAGATTGCCCGTGCGGCGTCGGATGATTTCGAAGCCTCGATCGCGGGGTCGGGCAGCATGGCGATCGCCGCACTCGAGGCGGCGCGGGCCGAATTCGATATTGCCGGTTCGGGCGACATGACCGTGGCCGGTACCGTTGCCGATCTGGAAATCGGGATCGCCGGATCGGGCGATGTCGAAGCCGCGGAACTTCGGGTCGAACGCGCCGATGTCGATATCGCCGGGTCCGGCAGTGTCGAGATTTTCGCAACCGAGACTGTAAGCGGCAGCCTGATCGGGTCCGGGGATGTTCGTGTGAGCGGCGGCGCCGATTGCCGGTCGAACTCGATCGGCTCCGGCGAAATGCGCTGCAGCTAGTGGCAATCCGACCAACGCCATCAGGCAATCGATAAACGGCACTTGTCGTAATTGGGGTTATGCCGTACTGATCGTCCCTGCGAACAGGGAGGTTGGCATGCGAGTTATAGCTTATGGATTGGGCGTTGCCGCGCTGATCGGGTGCACGAACAGTGCAGCACAGGAAAGCCGGGCCGCGCCCGGTGACGATCAGGCCGAAAGGCGCGTGGCCGCCACGGAAACGCGCCGGGACTATGATCTGTCCGGCTTCGCCCGGGTCTCATTGGCGACGCCCGATACCGTTGAAATCAGGCAAGGTGCTGTTTTCTCCATCCGCGCCGAGGGCCATGCAGAGATACTCAACGAGCTGGAACTGACGGTCGAGAACGGTACTTTGCGGATCGGTTATCGCGACGATCACGACAGGCGCCGCTGGAGGCGTCCCGATCACAGGCCGGCCACCATCTCGATCGTGATGCCCGGCCTAAACGGTGTTTCCTTGGCTGGATCCGGTGACATGGATGTCGGCCAGTTCGCTTCGCAGGGTTTCGAAGCCTCTATTGCCGGCTCGGGCAATATAGCGATCCAGTCTCTTCAAACCGATCGCGCCGCATTTGAAATCGCCGGCTCTGGTGATCTCAGCGTTGCCGGGACGGCGGACAGCATCGAACTGGATATTGCCGGCTCCGGTGATGTGGCGGCCGGAGAATTCCGCGCCCGGACCCTTGATGTCAGTATCGCGGGTTCAGGCGACGTCGAAGCCTATGTAACCGAAAACGTCGAAGCCTCCTTTATCGGGTCGGGCGACGTAACGGTGCGCGGCGGGGCGCAATGCCGGTCAAGCGCGATCGGATCGGGCGCGCTGCGTTGCAGCTAGGGCTTTTGCGTCAGGATTTGCGCGCCGCTTTTTCGTCCAGCCCGGACACGCCTTCGCGCCGGTCCAGCTCGGCCAGCACGTCGGCAAGCCGGACATCGCGTTCGGCCAGCAGGACAAGCAGGTGGAAGAGTGTGTCGGCGGCCTCGCCAACCAGCGCGGCATCGTCCTCCGTCAGCGCCGCGACGATCGTCTCGACCGCTTCCTCGCCGAATTTCTGGGCGACCTTTTCCCGGCCTTTTCCCATCAGTTTCGCGACATAGGAAGATCCCGCATCGCCGCCCTTGCGGGCATGGATGGTCGTTTCCAGGCGGGTGAGTATCTTGGCCATTGCCGTCATCTGCGCGGGCAGGCGCGCCGCGTCAACCGGGCTTGTCAGACCCGTTCTTTTTCCGGCGCTTGCTGACCTGCCGCCCGACAAGCAGCCCGACCACCCCCAGCCCGAACAGCATGACATCGCCCGGCGCATCCACGCTTACCGCGCTCGCCATGGCCGGCGTTGCGCCAATCGCGATGGCGGCCAGAAATGCGGCAATAAGGCGGGCGAAAGGCATGCGCGCTCCGAAAAGTGTGAACTTTCCGCCTACAACGCAAGAATTCGGCCAATTTCAGGGCAATAAGCTCCGACCAGCGCTCCGATGGTTAACTGCCGCCTGAAGAATATGGTTAGTGTAAAGTTACCCGACGGATTCCCGCCTGCGGACGGGGATATGGGCGGCGGCGAGCGCTGCGCGCGCATCCGCGATGCTGTATGCGCCGAAATGGAAGATCGAGGCGGCGAGTACCGCATCGGCATGGCCTTCACTGATCCCTGCAACCAGATGATCGAGCGTGCCCACGCCGCCTGACGCGATCACCGGCACGGACACGCTGTCGGCAATGGTCCGGGTGAGAGCGAGGTCATATCCGTCCTTGGTTCCGTCCCGGTCCATCGAAGTGACGAGCAATTCTCCGGCGCCGAGCGAAGCGAGCCGCTGCGCATGCGCGATCGCATCGACCCCCGTTCCGCGCCGCCCGCCATGGGTAAAAATCTCCCAACCGCCCTTGCCGTCCGCCCGGGCGTCGATCGAGCCGACCACGCACTGGCTGCCAAAGCGTTCTGCCATCTCACCAATGAGTTCGGGCCGCGCGACGGCCGCGCTGTTGACGGCGATCTTGTCTGCCCCGGCAAGGAGCAGTCTTCTTGCATCGTCCGGCGTGCGTACCCCGCCGCCCACGGTCAGCGGCATGAAGCAGACCGCCGCCGTGCGCTCGACGATATGGAGCAGCGTGTCGCGCTCTTCATGGCTGGCGGTGATATCGAGAAAGCACAGCTCGTCCGCTTCCGCCGCATCGTAGACGCGCGCCTGTTCGACCGGATCGCCGGCATCGGCAAGATCGACGAAATTGACGCCTTTGACGACGCGGCCATTGGCGACGTCGAGGCACGGTATGATGCGCTTGCGGACGGTCATGAGTAACGTCGCGCAATCCCGCTCATCCTGAGCTTGTCGAAGGGTTGACCTTCTCTTGAACGGGAGAAAAGGCAGGACAGGGCTTCGACAAGCTCAGCCCAAACGGAGCGAGGAGTTCCCAACTTCACTTGGCCGCCAGCGCCAGCGCGGTCGCCAGATCCAGCGTGCCATCATACAGCGCCCGCCCCGTGATCACGCCTTCGATGCCGGTTTCGGCATGGATGTTGAGCGCGTGGATATCGGCAATGCCCTTGACGCCGCCCGAGGCGATGACCGGAATATCCGTAGCGCGCGCAAGATCGACCGTGGCTTCGATATTGCAGCCCTTGAGTAGGCCATCGCGCCCGACATCGGTGAACAGCAGGGAGGCGACGCCCGCATCCTCGAACCGGCGCGCCATGTCGATCACGCTGACTTCGGAAGTTTCGGCCCAGCCTTCAGTTGCGACAAAGCCGCCTTTAGCGTCCACAGCGACAACGATGCCGCCTTCATATTCGCGGGCCACATCCCTGACGAAATCCGGGTCTTTAAGGGCCGCCGTGCCGATCACGATGCGCGCCACGCCAAGATCGAACCAGCGCTCGACATCGGCGCGCGTTCGGATGCCGCCGCCCAACTGCACATAGCCGGGGAAGCGCGCGACAATGGATTCCACCGCGGCCGCGTTTTTCGCTTTGCCGGCAAAGGCGCCGTCCAGATCGACAACATGGACATGCTCGGCACCGGCCTCGGCAAACAGCTCGGCCTGATGGGCCGGGTCGTCGCCATAAATGGTGGCCCGGTCCATATCGCCCTCTGCAAGGCGAACGACCTGTCCGCCCTTGAGGTCGATTGCGGGGAAAACGATAAGGCTCATGGAGAAATCCTTGTTGTCAGAATTTTCTTCGCAGAAAATCGTGGCACCCGCCCGCTCCCCCTCCCGGCCTCCCATTCAGGGTACACTCGTGGGAGGTCGGGAGGGGGGGCGGGCTGGTACCGCGCTCGATCGTCAGGTCGAGTCTGACAATATAACGTCATGGTCGCCACGCCAGGAAACGGGACAGAAAATCAAGGCCATAGCCCTGTGATTTCTCCGGATGAAACTGTACGCCGATCATCGTGTCGCGGCCAATGGCTGCCGTCACCGGGCCGCCATGATCGGTGATCGCATAGGAGTCTGCCGGGTCGGCCAGCGCGACATGATAACCGTGCAGGAAATAGGCCTCGCCGCGCTCGATCAGCGGCGGCGCGCCGTGCGGCGTCACATCATTCCAGCCCATATGCGGGATTTTGAGCTGGGGATCGACGCTGGCCATTGGTTTCACCGTGCCCGCAATCCAGCCAAGCCCGTCATGCGTACCATGCTCCTCGCCGCGCTCGGCCATCAGCTGCATACCGACGCAAATGCCCAGAAAGGGGCGCTTCTTCTCGACTGCCGCGTCATGAAGGGCATCCACCATACCGGGAAGCGCGCTGAGTGCCTGCATACAGGCCCCGAAAGCGCCAACGCCGGGCAGCACGATCCGGTCTGCGGCAGCTACATCGCTGGCGTTCGCGGCAACATCGACGGCTTGGGCACCCGCTGCCATCAGCGCATTATGCACCGAACGGAGGTTCCCCGCGCCATAGTCGATCAGCGCAATGCGCTCACTCATCAGCCGAGCGTACCCTTGGTCGAGGGGATCGCGCCCTCTTTGCGCGGATCGATCTCCACCGCATCGCGCAGCGCGCGGGCCAGTCCCTTGAAAACGCTCTCGCAAATATGGTGGTTATTGTCGCCGTAAAGGGTTTCGATATGGAGCGTTATGCCGGCAGAGCCCGCAAAGCTGTGAAACCAGTGCTGGATCAGTTCGGTGTCCATCTCGCCGAGCCGCTCCTGAGTAAAACCGGAATTCCAGACGAGAAAAGGCCGCCCCGAAATATCGAGCGCGACGCGGCTCAGTGTTTCGTCCATCGGCGAATAAGCCGATCCGTATCGACGGATCCCGGCCTTGTCGCCCAGCGCCTCGGCCACCGCCTCGCCCAGCGCGATCGCGCTGTCCTCGGTCGTGTGATGCTGGTCGACATGGAGGTCGCCTTCGACCGTGAGCGACACGTCGATCAGCGAATGGCGGGAGAGCTGTTCGATCATATGGTCGAGAAAGCCGATCCCGGTGGAGATGTCATAGGTGCCGGTCCCGTCGAGATTGATCTCGACGGCGATATCGGTTTCCCCGGTCTTGCGAGCGATTTTTGCCGTCCTCATGGCGGGCGATATAGCTGAAACGAGCGTTCAGGCAATCGGTCATGTCTCGCTTAGCCGATCCGGCTTCCGTGGCTATCCTGCCGTTGCGGCGAATTGTCCGGGGCTTTCCCCGGTCCAGCGCTTGAAGGCGCGCGAAAATGCGCTGGGGTCGGAAAAGCCGACGAGATAGGCGGTTTCGTTGATGCTGACCTTGCCACCCTTGAGATATTCGAGCGCCAGCCGGTGCCGTAGATCGTCGACTATTTCCTTGAACCGGACACCCTCGGCACGAAGCGCGCGGTATAGCTGCTGCCGGCTCATGCCCATCTCGCTTGACACATCCTCCAATCCCAGCGTGCCGGTGTGGAGGATCGGCATGAGATGGCGTTCGATTTCGGCGCGCAAGGTCTTCATCGTTTCCAGTTCCGCCAAAAGCTTCGCGGCCTGTTCGCTGAGCATGCCGAAAACATAGTTCTTTTTCGGATTCAGCTTCAATTCGAGCAACGAAGGATCGATTTCCATCGCGTTGTGCGTACATCCAAATTCGACTGGAATGCCCAGCAACTCGTCATAGAGGGGTGCATATTCGGGTCTCGCATGCGTCACCTGTGCGGATCGGTAATAATGGCGGTCGGGAAAGTAACGGTTCACGCCGCAGATGAATCGGCCGAGGGTCGATTCGGTCAGTTCGGGAAAGCTGTTTGGATACATACGGATATCGTCGATCCAAGTCCGGCCGTCGCGGCGGACGATCTGGAACCGGTCTTCCGCCCCGATCCCCTCGACTTCGATGATCAGGCGGCCATAGCGGTTCATTTCCCGGAACGCGTCTTCCATCGTCGGAGCCGCCCGGCTGATCAATCCGACCAGCGACAATTGATCGAACGCAATCTGAGCCCCGAAATAAAGCGCCAACGCAGGTTCGCCGCACAGCGATTGACCCTCGCGCATCAGCATTTTGAACGTGTCGAAGGCAATACGCCGATGCGGGTCATCAAAATCTCTCGGACGAACCCCGGTCCGAGCCGTCAACATATTGCGATCCGCGCCCTTTTCGACCGCAAGGTCGAATAGCGCCCTGGCATAAGCCGCGGAAACGGTCGGTTCAGACATGCGCGGTCTCACATAGCCCGTCCTGGCTGTTGATGGCGCGGATCATGTTTTTGAACGATGCGGTCATGGGCTCTGCTTGAATATCGCCTTAATACGGTAACACGGTGAATATCAGACTGGAAAGCAAGTCAATGGAAATAGCAGGTTCGGTCTCCGCGCGCGCGGCCAATCTTCATGGATCAGTGCGTATCTTGTCGATAGCGGCTGCGGCTTGGTTTGTTGTGACCGCCATCGGCCAATGGATTTTCGTTTTCTATGTCACGGCCTTTTACGGCCCGTTGCTGTTCGGCAAGGGATTGGCGGGACTGGATGAAACCCATCTCCCGGCCGGATATGTTCCCGGCGACCTGATGGGGAATCTGGCATTAGGGTTCCATCTCCTCATCGCTATCGTCATCATCGGTGGTGGGCCGCTTCAGCTGATACCGCAGATTCGCGCGCGCTTTCCCGCCTTTCACCGCTATCTGGGGCGGACCTATGTGGCGATGGCGGTTCTCACCAGCATTGCCGGCCTTTTCCTTGTCTGGACGCGGGGCGTGATCGGCGGAAGCGTAGCGCACATCGCCATCAGTCTGGACGGGCTGCTGATCATCCTGTTTGCGGTCATCGCGCTGCGCCATGCGATTGCGCGCAAAATCGACAAGCATCGCCGCTGGGCGCTCAGACTGTTCATGGTCGTCAGCGCAGTCTGGTTTTACCGGATTGGCCTGATGTTCTGGTTCATGACGACCGGAGGCATCGGCATCGATACCGAAACTTTTACCGGACCGTTTCTCACCTTCCTGTTCTTTGGCCAGATGCTCGTTCCGCTCGCCATCCTCGAAATCTATCTGCGCGCCAAGGATGGCTCCAGTTCGGCCGGCAAATTCGCGGCAGCGGGACTGATCGGGATCGCGACCTTCGGCATGGTGATCGGCATATTTGCCGCGACAATGGGCATGTGGCTTCCGCGGATCTGATATTTGCATTCGCGCTGTCGGGGCGGCCATTTGGGTGAGAGCCGTCCAAATACAATCTCATCTTGACCCTGCGCTTCCAGCCGTTCACCAAAACACGCATGACCGACGAGACGCCCGACAGCCTGATTCCCTATGACGAGATCGTGCAGGAAGCGCTGCGTGCGGTGGTCGGCCGGGTGCTGAGCGAAGTCGGCGATGCCGGCGATCTGCCCGGCGAGCATCATTTCTACATTACCTTCAAAACCCGCGCGCCGGGCGTCGACATTCCCGGCCATCTTCTCGAACGCTTTCCGGACGAGATGACTATCGTCCTGCAGAAGCGCTTCTGGGACCTGACGGTCGATGAAGAAGGGTTTTCGGTGGGACTGAGCTTCAGCGACATTCCCTCGACCCTCGTCGTGCCGTTCGCGGCGATTACCGGCTTTGTCGATCCGGCAGTGAACTTCGCCTTGCAGTTCCAGGCGCAGGGCGATGATCGCGCGCCCAATGATCATGCGGAAAACGATCCGCCCGCCGCCGAGCCTATCGAGGACGGCTCCAATGTCGTCGCGGTGGATTTCAAACGGAAGAAATAGGTTGTTCCTGAAAAGGCTTAGTGCTCGCATTCATCTCATGCGGGCGCACATTTTTTATCTGCGAGAGAAATTTGATCAGGCCGAGCGTGCTCTCGATAGAGACCTCAAGGAAGTTCCCCAATGGTTGGTCGCAGAAGCGCTTCTGGCAACCGTCTACGTGCGTCAAGATCGGGATGAGGAAGCATGGAATCTTTTCAAACGGATCATTCTTGATCTAGAAAACTTGGCGCAACGCACTGCGCGAGAGGAATATGTAAGGCTTTATTCGAGATCCTATATCGAGTGGCTGGCTGGCAATGACTCGGATGAGTACATTGCGAAGGCCGCGCACTGCGAAGTGGATCGTTGGGTCAGAGGTTTCTTGCCATTGAGAGACGGCTATTTTTGGGAATTTGCTGACGGGAAGAAGCGTTTAGAGTTTATTGAGTTCAACCAGATCGGCTAATTGGATCGAGACACAGGATATCAAGGACAATATGACCACCGAAACCCGTACCGAAACCGACTCTATCGGCCCGATCGAGGTAGCAGCCTCCGCCTATTGGGGCGCGCAGACACAGCGGAGCCTGGAGAATTTTCCCTTCGGCGCAAGCGAGCGGATGCCGATAGGCATCGTCCATGCCCAGGCGGCGGTCAAACAGGCGGCGGCGCGGGTCAACAAGAAGCACGGCCTCGATGCCGGACTGGCCGATGCCATCGAGGAAGCGGCGACCGCGATCCGCTCTGGCAGCCATGATGGCGAATTTCCGCTGACCATATTCCAGACGGGCAGCGGCACCCAGACCAATATGAACGTCAACGAGGTGATCGCAGGGATCGCCAATGAGACGCTGGCCGGTACGCGGGGCGGCAAGGAGCCTGTTCACCCCAACGACCATGTGAACATGTCGCAAAGCTCGAACGACAGCTTCCCGACTGCGCTCCACGTCTCGACGGCGATGGCGACGCGTGATCAGTTGATTCCCGCGCTGGATATCCTGATCGCCGCGCTGACGGCCAAGGCCGAAGCCTGGGATCATATCGTCAAGATCGGCCGTACCCACACCCAGGATGCAACACCGCTGACTTTGGGGCAGGAGTTTTCCGGCTATGCGGCCCAGCTCGTCAGCTGCAAGGCGCGGATCGAAGGCGCGCTTGCCGGCAATATCGCGAAGCTCGCCATTGGCGGCACGGCGGTCGGCACCGGGCTCAACGCCCCGGTAGGCTGGGCGACGGATATGGCCGGGGCGATCAGCGACATTACCGGTTTCGCGTTCGAAAGCGCGCCCAACAAATTCGAGCAACTCGCCGCAAAGGACGGGCTCGTCTTCTTCTCCGGCGCGCTGAACACACTGGCGGTCGCGCTTAACAAGATCGCCAACGATATCCGGTTCCTCGGGTCTGGCCCGCGTTCGGGGCTTGGCGAACTGTCTCTGCCCGCCAATGAACCGGGCAGCTCGATCATGCCGGGCAAGGTCAACCCGACCCAGTGCGAAAGCCTGACCATGGTCGCCGCGCAGGTTATCGGCAATCATCAGGCAGTCACGGTGGGCGGCATGCAGGGGCATTTCGAACTCAATGTCTTCATGCCGCTGATCGGCGCCAATGTTCTGCGCTCCATTGAGCTGATGGCGACCGGGATGACGAGCTTTGCCGAACGCTGTGTCGAGGGGATCGAAGCCAATGAGGACAAGATTGCCGAACTGGTCGGTCGTTCGCTGATGCTGGTGACCGCGCTGGCGCCGGAAATCGGCTATGACAACGCCGCCGGCATCGCCAAACATGCGCACAAGAAAGGCATGACGCTGAAAGAGGCGGGGCTTGATCTCGGCCTGGTCGATGAAGAGACGTTCGACCGGGTTGTCAGGCCGGAGAAAATGCTGGGCCGCTAAAGGCGCCTCCAATAGCGGGGAACAATCGCCCCTGCGCCCCGTTTGTTAAGGGTATGATATAAGAGGGGCGATGATGGACGCGAATTTTCTGACGATATTGCAGGACCAGCTCGGCGATATGGCCGAGACGACCGTGCGGATGCTGCCGCAGCTGGCGGTCGGACTGGTCATTCTCATCCTTACATGGCTCGTTGCCAAGGGCGGGCGCAAAATAGCGCACCGCTTTATCGGGCGGACCGATATCCGGCCCAGCCTGCTGACCCTTGTCGAAACGGCGGTGACAATCCTGATCTGGTTTGTCGGCCTGTTTGCGACCGCGGCCATCATCCTGCCCGGCGTTACCGCGGCGAGCATAATTGCCGGTCTCGGCATCGGAGCGGTGGCAATCGGTTTTGCCTTTCAGGATATTTTCGAAAATTTCCTCGCCGGTGTGCTGATCATGATCCGGGAGAAGATGCGGATCGGCGATGTCATCGAATGCGAGGGCATTTCCGGCAAGGTCGAGGCGATCAACCTGCGCGAGACCTATGTTCGCAAGCTCTCCAACGAAGTCACGATCGTTCCCAATTCCATGCTGTTCAAGAACCCGGTCGAGATTTTCACCGATATGGACGGGCGGCGGCACGAAGTCGTCTGCGGCGTCGCGTACGATGTCGATCTCGATGAAGCGGCCAGAGTGATCGAAGAGGCGGTCAGGGGCTGTGACAAGGTCGATACGGATCGCGGCGTCGATGTCTTCGCGAAGGAATTCAATTCCAGCTCGGTCGACTATCTGATCCGCTGGTGGTCGGGCTCCACGCCGCGCGCGGGCCATGAAAGCCGCGATCAGGTCGTCCGCGCCGTAAAAGCCGCGCTGGACAGGGCCGGGATCGAAATTCCCTTTCCCTATATCACCCATACGTTCAAGGAACCCGTACCGCTGGAGAAGAAGAAATGAGCATTTTCAGGGAAATCGCCCGCGGCGCGCTGGGCGGCCATGTCCGCAACCGGACGGCGGGGCGCGGGCTGCTCGGTGCGGGCATCGGCCTGATCGCAGCGCGCGTTGCGACGCGCTCCCTGCCCGGGGCCGCCCTGGTCGGCGGCGGGCTGGTGGCCAAATATCTGTGGGACAGGAAGCGTGAACGCGATGAAGCGGACGCCCCCGGCGCCGGTTCCGCCGAAACGGAAACCGCGAGCGCCGGAGGCGATACCGCCGGCTAGAAGCTGCCCTGCCAGCCGACCGTCAGCGACCAATCTCCGGTCATTTGCGGGCCGTTCACGTCCTGATGGATGGGCGCACCGATCTCGATACCGAGTCGCTGACCATCAAGTGATCCCTGGGCAGCGAGGTTGATACCGAAAAAGGCGTCGACGCGTTCGCCGCCCTGGAAATCGGGGTTGGCGGCCTGGTTCGGGCCCATGATTGCCGGGTCCATACCGTCGATCCTGCCGGTCGTTCGCGCCGCGAGCCGGCCGGACAGGCTGATCCAGCGCGCCGGTTCGTAGCTGACCCAACCCGTCACCTCATGCACGTCTCCCCGGCTATAGCCCTGGTCGTTCGTACCGAGCCGGATCGTCGCATTATATTGCGCACCCCAGCCGATCTGGCCCGCATAGCCGCGATAGATGATGGCGGGCTTGAGATCCCATGTCCCCGATCCCGGCTGCATCGGATAGGCCAGCCGCATTGTCCGGGTCGTGCCCATCGGCGTCAGCATCTCGCCGGTCTGGGTTGTCGAGCCGGTCGGGATGCTGATCGCGGCACGGGCGACGATTTCATGATCGCCTTCCACTTTCGACAAAGGAAAGAGCGCTCCGACGACCATGTCGCCAAAACCGTTGACCGAGAGGTCGGAGCCGCCAAGCACGGTGGTCCCCATACCGCCCTGATAGGTGGTCGATTCCATTTCCCGGGTCATGTAGCGGCCGGACGCGATCAGCGTCATCCAGTCGACAGGCGCATACATCATGCCGATCATGTGCATTTCCATGCGCATTTCCTGCGGAACGACGCGCAGGGTAGGCGGCTGGCCGGGCATGCCGGCGAAGCGGTTCGGAATGGCGGTGACGATATCGTCGGAGGAAATGGAGTCCGTGCCGACCTGGTTGCCAGACCCTTCCATATGCATGAACCTGTAGGAGAACATCACCTCGCCGGCATTATGGGTATGGTCTCCCATGACGCCGATCGGCGCATGGCCATTGGCATGGGTGCCCTCATGGGCGGCGAGGGGAGTCGAGAGAAGCGCGGCCGAAAGGACCGCAAGAGAAGCGTATTTCACAAAATATATCCTTGCTGAATCGAAAATAGCTGCACCCGGAAAGGCGCATATTGGTCGGTTCAGAAGGTGGCGGGCGGCCCGGTCTGCGGCGGCGGGGGAGCGGCGAGCCCGGCCCCGATGGCGACAAGGCCGGCGGGCGGGAAAATGCCGTCGATCCGGATGACCGGTACCGCCGCGCCCGAAAAGGCGGGCGGCACGCTGATCGGGTTGGGCGCCGCCGCATAGTCGCAGGGCGCAGTATCGGTTTCCGCCGGCGTCTCGTTATCGTCGAGCGCTTCGGCGAGAGCAAGCATGGCGGCCGAGGCGTCGGCGGGCAGGGCGGCGGCCTGAAGACCCAGCCCCTGCCCCGTGCACAGCATGATCGTCGGTCCGTCTTTTGCGAATACCGGCATGAAGCCGTTCGGGACGATCGCCTGGGCAAACAACAGCATCGCCGCAAGGATCGTGAACCGGTCCTTGCGCAGCAGGCCAAAAAGGGAGCGCTGAGTCGCCATCGCGGGCCCTATGCCCGATGGAACTGCTCTAGACTACCCCTTGCCGCGCCAGCGATTGCGTTGATGCCGATCGGCATCTATCGCGGGGAAAAGGGGGAACCGTCATTACCGAAAATCCTGCTATGCGCGCGTTTACGCGGCGCTCTTTCCTGTCCCGTGTGGCCGGCGGCACGACGCTGCTGATCGGTTCGGGCGCACTGGTTACGGGCTGCAAGGCTCCGGAGGGCAAAACCGTCGGGGCCGCGGGTCTCACCGATTGCGATGGCGGTGCCAATGCCGACGAGGCCGGGGCTGGTCGCACGGGCGGCCATACCGGCGTCAGCGATAGCGATGGTGGCGCGACGGCCGATCCGGCCGGGTGCGGCAATGGCAACGGCCCGATCACGGACAGCGACCGGGGCCGCCATGCCGATCCCGTCGGCGAAGGCCGCGGGGCCGAACGCCATACGGACCGGGATGTCGGGTTCAGCGCCGATCCGATCGGCCGCGGAACCGGCCCGAACCCGTCCGGTGAAACGCAATGACTGGTCAGGAGGAGGCAGTCGTCCAATCCCGGCCTTCTGAAACGCAGCCCGCCGAAGAGAGCCGCACCGCGCGCCGCATCGTCGGCTTCGATATTGCCCGCGCCTTTGCCATTTTCGGCATGATCACGGTCAATTATCGTTCGACCTTCCATATCACCGGCGATAGCCCTGCCTGGCTCGAAACCGTCTCCGGCATGGTCAATGGCCGGGCCGCGGCCTTGTTCGTGCTGCTCGCGGGGATCGGGATCGCGCTCCTGTCTCGCAAGGGGCGGCTCTCCGGGGATCGCGCAGAAATTCGCGAGGACCGGTTCAACCTGCTGCGCCGCGCGGCATTCCTTTTGGCGATCGGCCTCCTGTTCCGGCAGATCTGGGAATATGACATCCTGCACTTTTACGGCATCTATCTGATGTTCGCGGCTGTCCTGCTTACCGTTTCCAACCGGAATCTCGTGATTGCCGGCCTGTTCGCCACCCTGGCCTTTCCGGTCCTCTATTATGTCCTGCCCGCCCAATATGGGATTCCCTTCTGGGCAACGACGAGCGAGTTCACGGTCCGCGAAGTGCTGATCGATTTCTTCTTCCAGGGCTATCATCCGGTAACGCCCTGGATCGGCTTCATGATCGCCGGGATGCTTCTGGGTCGGCTCGATATGAGCGATCCCGCCATCCGCCGGAAAATGCTGATCGGCGGGATCGTGCTGGCGCTGGCGGCTGAGGGCATCGCTTATGTCGCGCTCGACATGGGACTCTTCAAGCTGATGGAGGATGTGTCGCAGACGATCGATCTGGAAGAGGCGAGCCTGTTGCTCGGCACCGCGCCCTATCCGCCGATGTCGCTCTTCCTGGCGGTCGGTATCGGCTGGGGCATGGCCATCGTGTCGCTGTGCCTGTCTTTCGGGGATCGCTTTGCCGATCGCCGCTGGATCACGCCGCTTGTCCATACCGGGCAGCTCGCGCTGACCATCTATATCCTGCACGGCACGGTCGGTGTCTGGGCGGTCGGCTGGGCCGGATACAAGCCGCACCAGACGCTCGAATGGATCATTGGCTATTCGGCACTTTTCTACGTCGCCATGATCATCGCCTCCACGCTTTGGCGCCGCCGGTTCGACCGCGGCCCCGTAGAGGCGATCATGCGGAGGCTGACGGATAGCTGGAAAAGCGAGATCAATCCGGAGGAAAAGGTTTAGATTGGCGGATGCTTTTGTCAGACTCAAGCTGACGGCCGCGCGCGGCACCGGACTTAACTTGTCAGAATTTCCTTTGCAGGAAATCGCCGCACCGGCCCGTTCCCCCACCCGACCTCCCACGAGTGTATCCTGAATGGGAGGTCGGGTGGGGGAACGGGCCGGTGCGGCGAGGTTGCGCTAGCAACGTTCTGACAAACCTAAGCCCCGCCCTGCCATACCCTGACCGCGTCAATCGGCCAGACCAGCATCAGCACATTCAGCGTCAGATTGTCGCGGATCATCCAGAGGGTGAAGAGTTCGAGGACTACGGCGATCGCGACCGTCGGCCACAGTCCGATGCGCCGGGCGATCAGGAAGCCCAGCGCCATCCAGCCGATATCGGCCAGCGAATTGAGGATCGAATCGCCGGTATAGCCGAAGGCCGCCGTCGCCTCGCGATAGCGGTCGATGATCATCGGCGAATTTTCGAGGATCTCCCAGCCCGCCTCGATCGCAACGGCCAGGCAAAACCACAGACCCACCGATTTCTCCCGCAGCAGCCACCAGCCCAGTCCGCAGAAAATAAAGCCATGGACGATATGGCTCGGCACATACCAGTCGGCCAGGTGCTGGCTGTTGTCGGGGCCGTGCACCTCGCCCACCCAGAGCCTGATCTCACCGCATTCGCAGATCGGATTGCGGCCCATAAGAGTGAGGATGATCGCGGCGGCGGCCACGATGGCGGCGGCGATGATCCAGTGAATACGCGTGATTTCGCCTCTCCATCTTGACCTTGCGGCGCGCTTGGGCGAACCGGGTCCATGGCCGATCCGATACAGCTTGAACGCCGCGGGCTCCTCTATGTCCTTTCATCGCCGAGCGGGGCGGGCAAGTCCACCATCGCGCGCAAGCTGCTGGAGGCCGACAGCGAGATCGCGCCATCAGTTTCGGCGACGACCCGGCCGATTCGCCCGGGCGAGACGGACGGCGAGCATTATCATTTCGTCACCGATGCGGCGTTCGATCAAATGGTCGAGGAGGATGCCTTTCTCGAATGGGCGCATGTGTTCGACCGGCGCTATGGCACGCTCAAATCCGAAATCGGCAGATCGATCGATGCCGGGCGGGACGTGCTCCTCGATATCGACTGGCAGGGGACGCAGCAGCTCAAACAGGTCGATCCTGATATTGTCCGCGTCTTCATCCTCCCGCCTTCAATGGAGGAGCTGGAAAGCCGGCTCAGGGGGCGGCGTACGGACAGCGATGAGGTCATTGCCGGACGGATGGAGCGGGCGGCGGCCGAGATCAGCCATTGGGCCGAATATGATTATGTGCTGATCAACGACGATGCGGAGCGCTGTGCTGCCCGGGCCCGGGCGATCCTCGAGGCCGAGCGTCTGCGCCGTGCCCGCCGCACGGGTCTGGTCGATTTCGTGCGCGGCCTGACCGGATAGGCACGGGCGGGCTTCCCATACCCCTGCAACAGGCTTAGCTTCGCAGCCAGCTACAGGGAGAGGGTCTTATGATACGCGTTGCAATTGGCGCGGTCGCGGCAGCGATCGCCATGTTCGTCATCGGTTTTCTGTTTTTCGCAACGCCGCTGGGCAATATCCCGGTGAGCCAGATCGACGACGAAGGCGCGGCCACTGTCCAGCAGGTTCTGGCTGAGAATATGGGAGCGGATGGCCCGGCCACCTATGTCGTGCCCGGGATCAACGGCGAAGCGCAACAGCGGCTCTATATCGATGGCCCGATCGCCATGGTGCATTATAATCCCAACGGATTTGCGCTGGGCGATACGGGCGCGATGATCGGCGGCTTTATCCAGTTGCTGATCACCGCGCTGCTTCTGGGCGTGGCGCTTTACGGGTTGTCCGGCCATGTGCGGACCTTCCCCGAGCGATTGAAGATTCTGATCTTTTTCGCGCTGGCCGCTGCCGTCTTCATGCATCTGGGCAATCCGGTCTGGTGGCACCAGGGCTGGGTATTCCATGGCTATCTGTTCGTCGCCGATCTGGTGAGTTTCATTGTCGGCGGCGCAATTATCGCGCGCTGGTTCCTGCCGAAAGTGGCTGAGGGCGAAGGATAGGGAAATTTTGCTTTTGTCAGACTCAACCTGACGGTTGAGCGCCGCACCGGCCCGCTCCCCCTCCCGGCCTCCCATTCAGGGTACACTTGTGGGAGGCCGGGAGGGGGAGCGGGCCGGTGCGGCGACATTGCGTTAGCAATGTTCTGACAATCAGAACTCCTAGTCCCCGGCTTCCAGCAGCCGCAGGAACCGCATTCCGGCGCTGAATTCCCTGCGGCGGGCGTCGCGTGTTTCGATCGCCTCCTGGTCTTCGCCCCATTTGTCGGCCTGCCAGTCTTCGTCGACCCGCGTCGCCGCCCAGACGGTATCTTCGTCGAAAGCATTTTCCGCCAGTGCCAGCGCCGCAACCAGCGATCCGCCGATCCGCACAACGGGGGAGAGCCCGGCCAGGTGAAAGGGGCCATAGGCTTCGGTCGCCGCCCTGAGCCGCGCAACAGTGGCTTCGGGTTGCGGACGATGGACGATGCCTGTGGTCGTTTCAAAGGCGATATCGAAACGCCGCGCCGCCCATTCGAGCAGCGGATCCCAGGCCGCGCACTGATTGGCTACCAGTTCTGCAGGGCTGTCTGCGCGGTAGCATAAGAGGTCCGTATCGCCATATTCAGCAAGCTCGGCTGCAAAATCGGCATGGCCGGGCGTAACCCGGTCGATGGCAGCGTTGGCGAGCCCGGTAAGCGGCATCGCCGCCGGATCGATGAGTTCCTCCTGACCTGCCCATTCGGCGGCGATGGCGTCGGCAAGCTTGCGTGAGGCCATGGCCAGCGGTTTGCGGCCCGGCGTCTTGACCGTCCGTTCGTCCAGCGCCACAGCCCAGCCATCGCTGGTCCGTACCGCGTCCGCCTTGTCGTAAAATCGTTTCATTCTTGCGGTGGGCTTTTCCATTTTTTGGCCAGGATGATCGGCAGGACGAGCGCCTCGAAAATGCCGAGAGCGAATATCGGAACGCCGAGCATCGGCCACCCGCCGATGCGCAGGATATCGCCGGCCCAGATCCACATGCCGATGATCATGACGATGATGCCGGTAAAGCGCAGCAGTTGCATCGTCTGCCAGCGCGATTTGGCCAGAAATTCGCGGTCTTCGGGGGTCATGCAAGCTCCTCGATAATGGCGGCCAGGTCATGCGCGCTGTCGATCACGACATCGGCGCCCGCAGCCTCCAACTCATCGGGATCATGATAGCCCCAGGCAACGCCCACGGCCATAACATTCGCGGCTCGGGCCATCGCCATGTCGAACGTCGTGTCGCCGATCATCACGCTGCTTTCGCGCGAAGCCCCGGCATCGGCCATGCAGGCGTCGATCATCGACGGGTGCGGCTTGGAGGGATGCCGGTCGGCGGTGTGCAGGGTCACGAACCGGTCGGTCAGGCCATGCGCCTCCAGTACGAATTTCAGGCCCCGGTCGGACTTTCCCGTCGCCACGCCGAGCAGCCAGCCGGTTTCGTCCAGCGCCGTGATCGTCTCGACAATGCCGTCATAGAGCGGTTCATGGACCGTTCCCGCGCCGCGCATCCCGGTAAAGGCCTGTTTGTAGGCCTCCGCCATTTCCCGGTGCTGGTCTGTACCGGCTTCGGGGAGCAGCGTTTCCATCGCCTCGACAAGGCTCAGGCCGACGACCCTGCGCGTGGCTTCGCGCGGCGGCGGGGCCAGTCCGGCCCGCTCGAACGCCAGTTCCATCGCCATGCAGATATTGGCCTGGCTGTCGACAAGCGTTCCGTCGCAATCGAAAATGGCGAGACGGTTGCTCATGTCGAGAGGTTGCGCATCCAGTGCGCGATCGCCGGGCGGCCATTGACTTCGATTGCATCGGCGGCGCTGGAGATCGCTTCGGCCGACTTGTTCTGGCCCAGCTTCGTCGTGCCGCGCCAGGCCTTTGGTTCGAGCGCAAAACCGGCAATCCCGCCAAGCATCTTCTCGAACAGCCCGTCGCGCATCTTCGCGCGCGTCCAGGGCGTTTTGTCGAACCGGGCTTCCTGGGTGGCAGACAAACCATCGATTTGCGCGACCAACTCGTCCCGGGAAAGGGTGGAGACGGGGCCTTCCAGCTCAACGGAAACATAGTTCCAGGTCGGCACCTGATCGGGCTCGCCATACCAGTCCGGGCTGACATAGGCATCGGGGCCGTTGAAAAGGAACAAGGCGCTCTGCCCATCGAGATGCTTGGATAGCGCATTGCCCTTTGCCAGGTGGAAGAGCAGCCGTCCTTCCTCCAGGATGGCCGGCACATGCGCGACACGCGGCCCGTGCGGGGTCTCGGCGAAGACCATGCCGAAACCCAGCGCGCCGATGAAATCGGCCATCGCCTCGCGGTCCTGCCAGTGAAACTGCGTATTGGGATGCATTATTTCCGGTCCCGCATTCCGCGACCGCGCCGTTCGCCGCGGCGCGCCTTGCGCTGGTCCTTGGCATAGGCTTTGGCCGCCCGTTTCTGCGCGACCTTCCGGTCCTCGGCGGGCGGCTCGGCAAACACATCGTCGCCGAGTTCGGGCGAAAAGCCGAGCGCGGCGAGGCTGTTTGCGAAATGCTCGGGCAGGTCGGCGGTGACGTCGAGGATCCGGCTGTCGGGATGCGGCAGGCGCAGCCGCCGTGCGTGCAAGTGCAATTTGCGGCTGATGCCGCCGGTCAGGAAAGCATCCGCCCCGCCATATTTGCCGTCGCCGACGATCGGATGGCCGATCGCCGCCATATGAACGCGCAGCTGGTGGGTGCGGCCGGTATAGGGCTGGAGCGCGACAAAGGCGGCGCTGTTACCGGCCCGTTCGATCACCTGATAGCGGGTCTTGGCCGGCTGGCCCTCATCGAAAACATGCATTTTCTCGCCGCCCGTTCCGGGCTGTTTGGCGAGCGGCAGGTCAATCACCCCGTCCTGCACTTCGGGCACGCCCATGACGATCGCCCAGTAGATTTTGGTCGCTTTGCGCGTCGAAAACACCTTGGAGAAGAAGGCGGCGGCCCGCGCCGATCGCGCGACCAGCAACACGCCGCTCGTATCCTTGTCGAGCCGATGGACGAGCTTGGGCCGGGTGTCGGCGTCATAGGTCAGCGCATCGAGCAGTCCGTCAACATGATCCTTGGTCTTGGTCCCGCCCTGCGTCGCGAGACCCGGCGGCTTGTTGAGGACAAGCGCACTCTTGTCGCGATGGAAATCCAGCGTCCGGGCAAAGTCGATCTGGTCCTGACTGAGCGGCGGGCGTTCTTTTTTGGGTTTGAGAGTCTTGGGCGCTTCGGCCGGGGGCACGCGGATCACCTGGCCGGTCTCGATCCGGTCGCCTGGCGTCGCGCGTTTGCCGTCCAGCCTGAGCTGGCCTGTGCGCGACCAGCGCGAGACGATGTTGAAATTGGCTTCGGGCAGGTTGCGTTTGAACCAGCGATCGAGCCGGATGCCATCATCGTCTGCGCTCACGATGAACTGGCGCACATCGTCGCTGAAGGTCTTGGTCATGCCGCCATCCTTACGAGCCAGAGCCCTGCGAACAAGGCCACTACCGAACCGATGACGGAGACGAGCGCATAGCCGGCGGCCAGCCCGACCGCGCCGCGCTCGATCATATTGGTTACTTCGAGGCTGAAGGCGGAGAAAGTCGTGAACCCGCCCAATATCCCGACGCCGACAAAGAGCCGCCATCCCTCGCCGCCGCTCCCGAAGCGCGCGAGCAGGCCGACCAGCAATCCCATCGCCAGCCCGCCGGCCAGATTGACGGTCAGCGTTCCCCAGGGAAAGCCCGGGCCGAACTGGTGCAGCGTAAAACGTCCGACCAGGAACCGAAGCCCTGCACCGATCGCGCCGCCCGCCATGACAAGAAGAAGATGAGGCATGGCCGCCCTTTACCGGAGCGTGCGGCGCATCGCCAGTCGAACTATTTCTCGTTTCATGTATTGATAGATATATGGAAGCCATGTTCACACCCGTTTCGCTTGGCTGGGGTGAGATGCTGACGCGTCTCGGCGCCGCCGCCCTGTTTTCCGCTGCGCTGGGGATCGAGCGCTACAAGAACAGGAAGCCCGTCGATTTTCGCCCTTTCCTGATCATCGCGGTGGTGTCCGCAGCGCTGATGATTGCGATCACGGAATTCGCGACCACGGCGAGCGACGAAACCTTCTCGATAGACCCTGCCAAGGTGTTCAACGGTATCCTGACCGGGATCGGCTTTCTGGGGGCGGGCGCCCTGTTTCGCGACGACAATGTGGTCCGCGGTGCCGGATCCGCCGCTGCGATATGGGCGAGCGGGGGCATCGGCATCATGTGCGGGCTGGGCTATCTGTGGCTGGCCGGCGTGATCGCTGCCGGGGTTGTGCTGCTGCTTCTGCTGTCGAACGACCTTGCCGACGTGCATACTGCGGAACAGGCCCCGGAAGGCGATGAAGACGATTAGGGGCTAGATCCCGTTATTGGCGACAATGTCGACATCGGTGCCGCCACCGGCGCGCGGGGCGAAGATGATGTAATAGGCGCCTTCGTCGCGTGTGCGGTAGCCGCCAAGCACATTATTGTCGTGGCGCAGCTGGTGCTCTGACGAATATCCGGTGCGCACAGCGCGTGTATAATACCAGTCGAGCAATCTCTGCATGGATGCGTTGGTCCGGAAGCTCACCACGCGCACGCGGCAGCCTTCCGCATTATGGCCTGCGGCCTCGACGACCTCCGAACCCGGATAGACGCTGAAAGCGCGCGGCAGGGCGTTGGCCCATTGCATGCCATATTCGACCGGTGCCGTGCAGGCTTCGAACTGCGGTTCGCCAGACTGGCGGCTGGCGGCTGCGCCCAGCGTTGTTTCACCCTGGCCGGCGCTGCGGCCATCGCATTCGGCGCATTCTTCGCCTTCGGTCGGCGCCGGGGCGGAGAGCAACCGGCCTGCGCTGATCGCCTCTTGCGCGTCGGCGGCCGTGTGGAGCGTTTCGGGAACCGGTGAACCGCTCACCGCATCGCCGGGCAATGCGGCGTTGGCATTGGACTGCCCGGCCAGCTCCTGATCGACCATGATCTGATCTTCGAGCGCGGTTGTAAGCGCAGGATCGCTGTTATCGACCTCACCGAGCAGCGCCGAATCGAGCGATTCCGCGTCGGCATCGGTATCGGTCTGCCCCGTGCCGCAGGCGGCGAGCGTCAGGCTCAGCGCAACGGCGGTGGCAAGGGGAGAGTAACGATTAAGCATCATGGTCCGCAGCTCCTGATCGGAAGCGACGGATTTTCGCGGGTAAAGGTTACCAAAGCGTTCAGAAACATGGTGAACGGGCGAATATTTTACGATTTCTTCACCATTGCCTGCCCGCGGGCCCCATTCAGCCAGCCTTATTCATAGGCCTGCAACTCCACCTCGGTCGCATGGTCGCCCCGGAAAGGCTCTCCGCTGACAACGTTCAGGTTGGGCATCTGTCCCGTCTCGTCGATCGCCCGCATGGCCAGCCGCGAGACCGTAAATCCGTTTCCAGAAAAGGCGCTGCGATAGAAAGCGAGTATGTCGGCCGCCGATGCCTCGGCCGTAAAGCTAATTTTGTTCGCATAGCCCATTCCCTCTTCGACCGTCACATCGGCCGGATCGACGCCGGGAAAGGCGGGCACATCCACGGCCATGTCCGCGCCGGGCGTGTTGATCATCTCGGCATTGGTCAGCATTTCGAACCGGCTCAGTCCGTCATTCGAGTCACGAACGGTGAAACGGCCCAGCTGTTCGCCGGTGCTAGTCTCGGCGGTCAGCCCGAAATGATTGAGCGTGTAGCCCCGGTCCCCAAGCACAAAGGCGTAATAGTCATAGACATCGCCAATCGCGTCGTTGGTGCGGAATTTCGTCCGCTGCGTACCGCCCCCAAGCTCGTCCATTTCGACGGTTTCGGCATCGGCGGCGGCATAGCCGGGTGTGCCATTGGAGAAATCTTCAGCCGGTTCATAGCTGACAACCTCGGCCGCCTGTTCGCTGCCGGTGCCGCCGCTGCCCTCTTCCGCCGTTCCGCTACAGCCTGCCAGCGTTACCAGCAGCACAGCCAGGCCCATCGCCTGTTTCATCGCATCTTCTCCTGTAAATCCGGTAAATTCTTCGCCTGAGCGCTAGCCTTCCTGGCCGGCGATGATCGACACCGTCGTGCCCCGGCCGCCCGCACCCGTCGCCGTGATCTGGATGCCGCCGCTATTGTCCGGCCGCGAAGCCGAGATCATGTGCGTTTCGCCAAAATCCATGTTCGCGGCGATCCGGTATCCCCCGCGTTCCAGAGCCGCTCTGTAAAAGGCGATCACGTCCGCCGGAGAATCGCTCGTCTGAAAGCTCGAGATCTGGCCCGATCCGCCATCGCGGCCCGTGCTGTTGATGTTGAGGCCGCCGGCGGTTTCGGCGCCCGGATAGGCGGGGAGGCCGGCCGGCATCGCCGCACCGGCCTCTCCGGTGGTGATCGTCGCCTCGCCGTCTGTGCTGCTATAGGTCGTGGTGCCGTCGCCGCCGCGCTCGATGCGAACTTCTTCGCCATCGGGGCCGGTAAATACCTGCTCGTCCGATCCGCCGCATGCCGTGAGCGCAAGCATCGCCAGCGCAATATATCCCGTCCGCATATCGTCTGTTTCCCCTTCAGTGTCGTAAATGGCATATCGCATAACGGCCTTGATCCGCAAACTATGTGACCTATATCACTAATACAGTCAGTGTTCACGAACCACAGGTGCCAATGCGATGCTCAACATAGTTTCAATCCTGGTCGGGCTTGTCGCGGCTTTACTGGCCTTTGTCGGCCTCATCCCGCTACTCGGCTGGGTCAACTGGCTCATGCTCCCCGTGGCCTTTGTCGGTCTCGTCCTCGGCCTGCTTTCGAGCAGCAATGGCGGGCGCAACCTGTGCATGGTCGTCATCATCATCGGAATTTTGCGGCTGATGCTGGGCGGCGGACTCTTCTAGCGCCGCTTTTTCGCCCTAACCGAAGCCCTTGCCGGCCTCGCGCAGCTTGTGGCGGATCAGACGCGAAGTTTCGACCGCAGCCTGGCGATGGACGACGGCTTTGCGGTATTCGGGATCGGTCACCATGGCAAGAAACGCGCCGGCCGTCGGGTAACGGGCGACGAACGCCGTGTCCCAGCGCTCATCCTCCGGGCCGATGACCATGGTCTGGGGCTCGCCTGACCAAAGCACCGTTCCGCCCACCCGCTCGAAGACCGGGCCGCTATCCTTGCCATAATGGGCATAGGCTTCCGCGCCGCTCAGGCCCTTGCCGGCGAGCGGATGGCCTTCGGGATAGGCTGCCTTTTCGCGAAAACGCACAAGATTCAGCATGGCGACCGGTTCGTCGCGGTCGAGGGCCTTGAACGCCTCGAAATTGGCGCGGCTCGGATCGATATAGCCGGTGTCTGTCATGGCAATGAAGGTTGCGCGCCACGGCCTTTGCGTCAAGCCGAAAGCCGCCGGATGAGGTCATTTCTCATTATACAGAAGATATGGTATATCATCCAAACTGGAACCAGAAAGGGATAATGACGATGGCAAGTCTCAAACCGTTTCCGAATGCGGAGCCGATGCGGGAGATCAATACGACACCCTTTATCGATGTGCTGCTCGTGCTTCTTGTCATGTTCCTGCTTGCCTTGCCGGTGATGAACCACAAGGTACCGCTCGAGCTGCCTGTCGGCCCGGCGACCGCGGGCGTGCCGCCGCCCTCCCATGCGCTGGCGATCGGCCCGTCGGGCGCGCTCAGCTGGGATGGCGAGGCGGTATCCCGGGCCGGCCTTGTCGCGAGGCTGGAGCGGATGGCGGCCGATCCCGGCCTGCCGCTGCTCGAGATAATGGCTGCTCCGAACGCCCGGTACGAGGATGTCGACGAGATTCTGGCCGATATCAGCCGTGCCGAGGTAACCAGGCTCGGCTTTGTCGGTAATGCGGCCTTTGCCGACGGCTTCTGATCCGCGTCGCTTTCCTTGCGCCGGGCCGGAAATCCCGGCACAAGCGAGCCTATGGGAAAAGCACGATGGATTGCCGCAGCAGCGGCTGGCACGGCGGCGGTGGCTGCGGCCGCCTATTATCTCAACGAGCGCAACAACGAGAAGCCGGATTACGATCTGCTGATCGACGAGGGTCGGTTCGCTTTGCGCGCCTATCCGGCGATGATGGTCGCCGAAACGGTGCAGAACGGCCAGCGCGAGACGGCGCTTGGGAACGGATTCCGGGTGCTAGCCGACTATATCTTCGCCCGTTCCCGGCCGGGCAAGAAAATCGCGATGACATCGCCTGTCCTCTCCAACCGCGCGGATGAGGGCTGGCGGACCCGTTTCGTCATGCCGGCGAAACTCGGCGAAGCGGACCTGCCCGATCCTTCACCGGGCGTGAAGCTGAACGAACAACCGGGTCGCAAGTTGGCGGCCATCCGTTTTTCGGGCAATGCCGACGATGCGGCGCTGGCCGAAAATGAGGCGGCGCTGCGCGAATGGATGGCGGCGAACAGCCTCGAGCCGGCTGGCGATGTCGAATATGCCTTTTACAATTCGCCCTTTATCCCGGGGCCGATGCGCCGCAACGAGATCCTGATCCCGGTCGCCTAGAGCACGTCTTTCCGGGCTTTCATGGCAAGATTGCCCGCGATGATTATGGCGACTGCACCGACAAGAAAACCGGTAAAGCCGCCGATCGAAATTCCCAGCACCATGAAGACCGCAAAGCCGAACATGCCGACTTGCATGGGGGTTATCTGCTTATCTTCCTCGCCGCCGGATGCAGGACGATAGCGAGCATTGACTGCTTGCTCGAACCGGTCCGTTATATGGCTTGCCATTCCGCTTTGCTCTGCCGACTGCGACCCGGCCTCCGTGTCGGCGGCATGGTCCCGTAACAGCTCGCTGGCCGATATGCGCTCGGGCAGGCGGTCCGTCGCCCGGCCCGGATGCATGTCGGCGGCCTGTTTGGGTGGCAGGTTGGTGCGCGCGTCGAGGACGATAAGCTTCCCGTCCCTCTCGATCACGCGATACTGTGTTGGCGGTGCGTCCACTCCATCCTCCGCTGCCCGGTCCGGCTTTCCCGGAGAGCTTCAGGCCATAACCGTCTAGGCCGGGCCGGGCGGCAGGGGAAGAGCGCGGCTGGGGTGCAGGCCCCTATTCGCAGCGGGAATCGCTGCGATCGATTTCGCGGCCGATCAGCGCGCCGGCCGCAGCGCCGACAATGGTGCCGACCGTCCGGTCGCGGCCGCCATCGATTTCGCGGCCGACAAGGGCGCCGGCAGCGCCGCCGATCAGCAGGCCGACAGTGCCGTCTTCCCGGCGGCAGCGATAACGGCCCTCGTCGTCGCGCCAGATGCGGCCCTGATAGCCGCGATGGCGATCCCGGTCGCGGCGATAGACGATGGGGGTTACCTGCGCTTCGTTCGCGCGCTGGCCCCAGGCGGGAGCATGGGCGGGCGGCCCGGCCAGAGCCGGGCCGGAGGTGGCGGCGAGAACTGTCGCCGCAAAAGCGAGACTGGCAATACGCATCGGAAATTCCTTTCGTGAACAGGGCGTCGCTGTCGGGGCCTCAACGCGCAGGGGGCCGCCCGGTTTCATGAATATGAGACAACGGTCGGAAATTCGTGGGCGGAGGGGACGGGCCGTTGTCCCCGTACGCCGAAACGGGCCCTATTCACCCTCTGCGCGGACGAACCGCTGGCGGTTGCCGAGGCTCCATGTCTGGCCGCCATCGGTCGACCGTTCCATGCGCGAGCGGAAACTGTCCGGCGTCACATCGTACCGGGTGAAGCGCAGCATGAGGGTGGACCCGTCCACCATCACCGTGTTCGGCGTCGTGCGGGTTTCGCCGTCATCGGGGCCGATCATCCGCCACAAATGGCCGTCCGCCCCGACCGAGGCCATCTCGATCTCGCTGCGCCCCGGGCGGACGAAAAAGAGGATCGCCGATGCCTGGTTGAGTTCCGGGATCGTGCTCATGCCGGAAACCACCCGGTCCGGTACGACCCAGCCGAAGCGGTACTGGCCGATAAGGGTGCGGGCCACGCTGCCATCGGCGGCGACGAAATCGGTTTCCACATTCCACAGGCCGATCGCATGGCGCAGCTGTTCGACGGCGACGGAGGCAGGTTCGGGCGGCGGTGCGGGCTGCGCCGCCAGCGGCGCGGCGCCAACGGCCAGCAAGGCTGCGAAAAGGGTCAGCAAACGCATCGAACTTCTCCAAATTTGTCTGTCAGGACTTCCTTAGCAGGAAATCGCCGCGCTCGCCTGTCAGGCATAGGCTGGCCTGTCAGGTATAGAGCGCCCTCTTCCTACCCCTCTTTCGACGCGCAGGCGATGCACAGCGCCGCTTCGGGCCGCGCATCGAGGCGGGCCGGGTTGATATCCCCGCCGCAGCGCACGCAGATGCCATATTCGCCCTCGTCGATCCGGGCGAGCGCGCGTTTGACCGAGGTAATTTCGCGCGTGACGAGCAGCGCCTGCGCCTCGAGCGACTCATCATCCTCCATCTCGACCGCCTGTTCGCTGGAATCGGCGTTGAGCGGCTCGGCCAGATCGCGCGCAATATGCGCCTTCCGCGCCTCCAGCTCGGCAAGCTGCGTTTCGAGGCGCGGTTTCGCGGTATCGGGGGAAAGGCTGGTCATGACAATGGCTCCTGGATTGTAGGGTTCATGGGCAATATCTGGCCGCAAAACCCGCCCGCTACCTTGATCTGGCTCAAACGGGATGGGGGGTTAACGCGAATTTTGTGCTTTGCGGGGCAGGGTGGCTGGCATGGCAAGACTGCCCTATCCCAAGCGGAATAGCCGCTACCGGAGGCGCGCGCCGCGCCGATACCTGTCGCCGCGCTATTATCTGGCCGGGCATCCGGCGAGTTATCGGCAGGGCGGGCGGCGAAAACAGCCGCTGGGCTGGCCCTATATGCTGATGCTGGCGCTGATCGCAGCGATTATCGGCATGTGGGGGCTGGAATGGGCGGAGCGCAGCGGCAGTTTTGAAGGGGCCGCGCCCTTCTCTGCACCGCAATCGCTTCTGTCAGGCGGTGCGCCCGCGATCCGTTTCAGCATGTGCGGATCGGGGCGGCGTATCAACTGCGTGGTCGATGGCGATACCTTCTGGATGGAGGGCGAAAAGATCCGCATCCTCGATATCGACACGCCAGAGCTGCACCCCGCTCGCTGCGCCGAGGAAGAGCGGCTGGGCCAGGCGGCCAAATCCCGGCTGCATGATCTGCTGAATTCAGGCGCAGTCACCCTGCACAGGGCAGGCCGCGACCGGGATCGCTATGGGCGGCTTTTGCGACGGGTAGAGGTGAGCGGCCAGCCGGTGGGCGACATGCTGATTGGCGAAGGGCTGGCCCGGCCCTATGCGGGCGGGCGACGGAGCTGGTGTGGGTGAGGGTAAAGATACTGCAATCCGGCAATTCCAAATCCATTTAGGAACGATTTAATCGGCAAATAGATCGATAGGCAACGCTGCTTTTCGTGAGATACCTTTAATGAAATGCGCAAGTTCAGGATCAATCTCGCTCATCCTAGCCTCTTTGCATATCGCTAACGGTGAAAAACTAACTCCAAATTCCCGCTGACATGCGGCAGAAGCTGCACTTAAAATCTGTTTGCCTGAGTAAATATCTCGGATGCCAATACCACTCTGTATTTTATCTTCCACAAGCGCTTCGGCTCTCTCAAAAGCAGTAGACGGTTCTATCCTTTTCTTTTCAAACTTATAAATACTTTTTTGAATCACATCAGAATAGCAACCTGTGAGCTTTCTCCTACAGTCCGCTTCAATGTCAGAGATGATTTGCTCAACCCTCAATAGGATTTCATCAGGCACCTTTTCTACATTATCCGATATATATCTCGCGATTACCTTTGGAATAATAAAGTAGTTCTCTATCTCTTTATTGTCCCAAATTTTCAGAACCAAGCCAACTTTCTTTGCTTTTTCAAAATAATCTGTGCGCTCAACATCAAGCATGTAGTCGTTGTCTAGTAGCAGTGCAGTTTGCACATCCCCCGAGGACGCCTCCGTTAAGCCCTTGGCGGCACCGAGGGCGAGTTCCCAATTTCCCTTTCCCTGAATGCTGTGAATGGCGATTTGGGTTAAGCTGTCGAATTCTCGACTTCCCAACTTGTATGCCACGTCAGTCAAGAATGGCTTATCTTCGCCTTCGACGAACAAGAGTAAGCCACGTTGAGCAAGCTTGGAAAGCTGTATGCTGTGCAGACTTCCCATGCCACGAAGAGACTCTTGAATTTCCGCAACTTGGTTAGCCGGGCCGGAAGTTCGAGCTGCTTTTTGAACAACTATGACATCTTGAAAAGGCACGTCTGAGATAATTTCGGGTGAATGCGTAGCGATTATTGACTGACGAAAATTGAGATTTTCTATTACCTTGATGAGCTTACGTTGCAGGTCCGCATGAAGATATACGTCAGGCTCGTCCAAAACGACGGTCGCATCTTTTGACACGCGGGCCAAAAACCAGATTGTTTGCATCCAAGCCTGAAGACCGTGACCGTGCCAAGAAACCTCTGAAATGTATCGTCCTTCTCGCACCAAAAGCGAATATTCATTGCGCGCTGGCCCATGATCATTCTCAAAGTGCTGAATTTTTAGTCCTTGCCATGTTTCCTCAAGGAGGCTCTCGAAGATTCGATATTCTGGTTGTCGTTCCCAAAGTTGATTGCGAAAATGGCGATAAGCCAAATAGCCGTCTAAGTACTTGTTTAGCCGATCTTTTGCTATCCGCTTTTCATTTGGGAGTAGTGATCCGATCGGCGGCATAACCTTCGTGATACCGAAAGTTCGTGGTCCGACGTCAGCTCGCTGATGAACAACTTTTGCTCGCCCTTTTCGCAACTGAAAAAATACTTCGGAAGGAGATGTCCCGATGTAGGCGTGGACCTCATTATTGTTTCTGAGCTTCGCCCTGATTATCGCTGGGCGTTCCGTGGCATATGCATGTTGTACGTTGGTGTAATTGAAGTCGATTGTATCTAATGAGGCCTTGAACCCAGCGCCGGTGCAATGGCCATCTAACCATTCTGGACAAGCAATGAAAATTGCGTTGTGCGCGCGGGCTTGGGCCACGGACAAAATACGCAAAGCTTCAATTACGGTAGTTTTTCCAGCGTTATTTCGGCCAATAAGAATATTCTCAAGACCAAGATCAATTCGATGATTTGAGAAACCTCGAAAATTCTCAAGACTGAGAGACTTCAGCATTCAAGCACGGCCTACTCCGCCGCTACGCTCTTCTCGCCGAACATATCTTCGCCGTCATCGGCGGTTTCGTCGTCATTGGCCTTGCCCTTTTTGCGCTCATCGAACGAATCCCAGACCTGGTTCCAGTCGCCTCTGGTGGCGCCCTTGGAATATTCGGTCGCCCGCGTTTCGAAGAAGTTGGCGTGCTCGACGCCGTTCAGCAGCGGGGCTAACCACGGAAGCGGGTGGTCTTCGATCATATAGACGGCGGGCAGGCCGAGCTGGCCGAGGCGCCAGTCCGCGATGTAGCGGATATAGCGCTTGATCTCTTTCGCCGTCATGCCGGGCACCGGGCCTTCGGAGAAGGCGAGATCGATAAACGCATCCTCCAGCCGCACCGTTTTCTGGCAGCAATCGACAATCTCTTCCTTGACGTTTTTCGTCAGGCAGTTCCGCTCCGCGCAAAAGGCGTGGAACAGCTTGATGATGCCTTCGCAGTGCAGGCTCTCGTCGCGGACGGACCAGCTGACGATCTGCCCCATGCCCTTCATCTTGTTGAAGCGCGGGAAGTTCATCAGCATGGCGAAGCTGGCGAACAGCTGCAGCCCTTCGGTAAAGCCGCCGAACATGGCGAGCGTCTTGGCGATATCCTCGTCGCTGTCGACGCCGAACTCGTTCAGATAATCATGCTTGGCGGACATTTCCTCATATTCGAGGAACATGCCGTATTCGCTTTCCGGCATGCCGATCGTGTCGAGAAGATGGCTGTATGCGGCGATGTGCACGGTTTCCATGTTGCTGAACGCGGTCAGCATCATTTTTATTTCCGTCGGCTTGAACACCCGGCCATATTTGTCGTGATAGCAATTCTGCACCTCGACATCGGCCTGGGTGAAGAAGCGGAAGATCTGGGTGAGCAGGTTGCGCTCATGCTCGGTGAGCTTCTGCGCCCAGTCCCGGCAATCCTCGCCCAGCGGCACTTCCTCCGGCATCCAGTGGATCTGCTGCTGGCGTTTCCAGAAATCGAACGCCCAGGGATATTCGAAAGGCTTATACTGGGTGCGGGCTTCGAGAAGGGACATCTTTGGTTTCTCCTGGGCTTTCTGTCTGGGCGTCTAACTGTTGAAACTGAGGGTGGCGGCGAAACCGCCTACGAACAAGCCGGCGGCGAACAGCATCGCGCCGATGATACGCAGCGCATAAGCCGCGCCTTCGCTCTCGCTTATCGAGAGCAGGTTGCGGACGGCGGCGGGGCGGACGAGCAGGGCAAGGCCGCTGACCGTCAATGTGCCGCTGATCGCGGTCATCAGGGCAAGGCTGCGCGTCACCGGCGCCTGTCCCGATAAACGATCACCCGCTTGGTGCTGCTGCGCGCGCCGACGCCGATGAACACGATCCCGACAAAATAGCCGAAATCGTACCAGCCGCCATTGTTCGGCACCGCATAGATGGCGACGCTGTCCACAAAGAGCGAGACCACCCAGGCGACCGGGAAGATAAAGCCGTGCCACACGCCGAGCAGGAAGCCCGGTGCCTCCGGCGCGACCCCCGCCCCCGACTGCTGCGCCGCGCAGGCGGTGAGCAGGATGAGCGGCAGCAGCGCCGCGAGCGGACGGAAGGGAGAATTGCCGGGGCGTGCCATCACTGGCACGCAAGGCACTCGTCATAATCGGTGGTTTCGCCGGTCATGAGTTCGACCTTGGCCGGATCGAGCGTGTTGTCGGCCTCCACGCCGCCGGCAAAGTCCGCGCGCTGCACGGATTTCGAGCGGAGATAGTAGAGCGATTTGATGCCCAGCTCCCAGGCGCGGAAGTGGAGCATGAGAAGGTCCCATTTCTCGACATCGGCCGGGATGAACAGGTTCAGGGACTGCGCCTGATCGATATAGGGCGCGCGGTCGGCGGCGAGTTCGAGCAGCCAGCGCTGGTCGATCTCGAAGCTGGTCTTGAAGCTGTCCTTCTCTTCCGACGTCAGGAAGTCGAGATGCTGGACCGAGCCGCCATGTTCGAGGATCGAGTTCCAGATATTGGCGCTGTCCTTGGATTTCTCCTGCAGCAGCTTTTCGAGATGCGGGTTCTTCACGACAAAGCTGCCGGACAGCGTCTTGTGCGTATAGATGTTCGCCGGGATCGGCTCGATGCACGCGCTGGTGCCGCCGCAGATGATGCTGATCGACGCGGTCGGCGCGATCGCCATTTTGCAGCTGAACCGCTCCATCACGCCCTGGTCGGCTGCATCGGGGCAGGGCCCGCGCTCATTGGCGAGCATCATCGAGGCTTCCGACGCCTTGGCCTGGATATGCTTGAAGATTTTGAGGTTGTAGCTTTTCGCGAGCGCGCTTTCGAAGCCGAGGCCGCGGGCCTGGAGGAAGCTATGATAGCCCATCACGCCAAGGCCGACAGAGCGTTCCTGCTCGGCCGAATATTTGGCGCGCGCCATTTCCGGCGGGGCGCGGTCGATATAGTCCTGCAGCACATTGTCGAGCATGCGCATGACATCCTCGATGAACATCGGGTCCTCGCTCCACTCGTCCCATTTTTCGAGGTTGAGCGAGGAGAGGCAGCAGACCGCCGTGCGGTCGTTGCCGTGCTGGTCGACGCCGGTGGGCAGGGTGATCTCGCTGCACAGGTTCGAGGTTGAAACCTTGAGCCCGACATCGCGCTGATGCTTGGGCATCATGCGGTTCACCGTGTCGTTGAAGACGATATAGGGCTCGCCGGTGGCAAGCCGCGTCTCGACCAGTTTCTGGAACAGCGAGCGCGCATCCACCGTGGCGCGGGTTTCGCCGGTCTTGGGCGAGGTGAGGTGCCATTCCTCGCCATTGCGCACGGCTTCCATGAAGGCGTCGGTGACGAGCACGCCGTGATGCAGGTTCAGCGCCTTGCGGTTGAAATCGCCCGAGGCTTTGCGGATTTCGAGGAATTCCTCGATCTCGGGGTGCGAGATATCGAGATAGCAGGCGGCCGAACCGCGGCGCAGCGAGCCCTGCGAAATCGCCAGGGTGAGCGAGTCCATAACGCGAACGAACGGAATGATGCCGCTGGTCTTGCCATTGAGGCCGACCGGTTCGCCGATGCCGCGCACATTGCCCCAATAGGTGCCGATGCCGCCGCCGCGCGACGCGAGCCAGACATTCTCGTTCCAGGTGCCGACAATGCCGTCCAGGCTGTCGGATACGCTGTTGAGGTAACAGGAGATGGGCAGGCCGCGCCCGGTGCCGCCATTGGAGAGCACGGGCGTCGCCGGCATGAACCAGAGCCGGGAGATATAGTCGTACAGGCGCTGTGCATGCTCGGCATCGTCGGCATAGGCCGATGCGACGCGAACGAAGAGGTCCTGATAGCTTTCATCGGGGAGGAGGTAGCGGTCTTTCAGCGTTTCCTTGCCAAACTCGGTCAGCAGCGCGTCGCGCGAATCGTCCTTCTCGATCGGGTGCAGCTGCGGGCGGATAGACTTGCTCGTAAGCTCCTCTTCCGCCTTTTCGTCCGTTTTCGGTGTGTCCATTGCGTCCATCACGTCTTCCACGGTGACTTCGCCGTTATTCGCCAAATCCATCGCCTCAATACCCCTTATACACCATTCCATATAGGAATGTTCCTACTTCGTTCGAGTCGGAAACTTCGTTCCTACACCCCTTTGCCGGCCGTGAGGGAACTCATTCGCACTTGTCCCCGATATCCACACGGGGCGGTTGCCAGGGGCAATTTCCCCCACATCGCCAATATCGATAGCACCACAACCTGTTGCGTAGACCCCCGTCCGAACCACTAGTCATAGTGTCTTAACCATGAGTCGCATACAAGGGGGGATATGGTAAAACCGTGACTCGTTTCATCGCCCCCCTGACTCGGTTCGTCGCAGTCCGGCGTCTTCGCAGGTGCAGCGACGCACGGGGGAAACTGCCGTTGCGCGATTGCAAGGGGACAAAAGAAGAACAAAAAAATATCCTGCGCCGCACCCGGGTTGGGAGCGGCGTGTACGAATTCCGGCTGCGCGTCCCATCCGATCCCGGTCCGCCCGCAAGGTGGACAAAATATGTAGTTGTCTATATAATAGACGTATATGCAATTGGGGATTCGCCATGCCTACACGCCGCGCTCTTCTCGTTACCGGGGCCGCAAGCGCGGTGATCGTCGGCGGCGGCCTGTTCGCCTATGATATCTTCTCGCCGAATCTTTCCCGGGCCCGTGAACCCTGGCGCGCTGCGGCCGAGGGGTTTGGCGATACGCGGCTCGACATATTGGCCTATGCCATCCTCGCGCCCAATCCGCACAATCGTCAGCCCTGGATCATAGAGCTGATCGGCGAGGATGGTATCCGCCTGACGGCCGACCTTGATAGAATGCTCCCCGAAACCGATCCGCCGAATCGCCAGATTACGATCGGCTTTGGCGCGTTTCTGGAGCTGCTCCGGATGGCTGCGGCGGAGAAGGGGTATCGCGCGGCGATAACGCCCTTTCCCGATGGAGAGCCCCAGCCGGTGCTCGACGCGCGCGCCATTGCCGATATCCGGCTGGTGCCCGAGCCGGGTATCGCCAAAGACCCGCTGTTCGGGGCGGTTCTCGATCGCCACACGAACCGCGAAGCCTATGATCCCGAGCCGGTTGCGGGCAGCCGGCTCGCCGCGTTGCAGACGGCGTTGCCGGATGCCGACAGGGTCGGACTGGGCTGGGCCAACGATGCCGAAAGCGTGGCGCCCCTCAAAAGGATCGCCACCGAAGCCTGGATGATCGAATACCGGACGCCGCACACCTTGCAGGAAAGCATCGATCTGATGCGGATCGGCGCCGCCGAAGCCAATGCCGCGCCGGACGGGATCATACTGGACGGGCCGTTCATGGAGGCGGCCAGCAATCTCGGTATGGTGACGCGCGAAAAGCTGGCCGATCCGGAAAGCTATGGCTTTGCCGAGGGGATCAGGATGTACACGGCGCTTATCGATGCAAGCCCGGCAATGGTCTGGTTGCACAGCGCGGACAACAGCCGGGAAACGCAGCTGGATACCGGCGCCGCCTGGCTTCGGGTCCAGCTTGCGGCGGCGCGCGAGGGGCTGGCCATGCAACCGCTTAGCCAGGCTCTGCAGGAGTTTCCTGAGATGGCGGAGCAGTATCGGCGCATCCACAGCCATCTCGGTATCGCGGCACCCGCCCGCTTGCAGGGTCTGTTCCGGATCGGGCAGGCACCCGCCATCCCGCCGGCACCGCGCTGGCCGCTGACCAGCCGGCTGGTCGATATCGCATGAGCAAGGGCCGGACACGCAAGGCGAAGGGCCCCGGTCTCAGGGGCGATCCGCCCATCATGCTGGCGATCACCGAAATCGCGATCATCGCGCAGCTCGCCGAAACCCTGTTCGAATCGGTGCTGCCGGAAGGCATGACCAAGGCGCAATATGGCGTGCTCAACCATCTGCTCCGCCTCGATGCGGAACAGACGATCGGCGAACTGGCCAGCGCCTTTCAGGTGCGTCAGCCCACCATGTCCTCCACAGTCCGGAAACTGGAAGACAAGGGCCTTGTCGCGCTGGAGGCCGATCCGGACGATCGCAGGATTCGCCGGGTGGCAGTCACGAAAGCCGGTAGGGCGATGCGCCGGACCGGGCTCGATGGGCTGGCACCGCTCAACGAGGTGCTGACCGGGGAAATATCGGCGCGCGAACTGAAAGCGATATTGCCGACCCTGACAAAGTTGCGCATCCTGCTGGACGACCACCGGCCGGAGTGACGCGCACCGAAGTAAGGCCGATCCGATATTGCCCGACAATCCGCAAACCATGCGGCGCGGGATCGCGAACAGGCGCTGGCTGCATGCGGGCCGGGATGGTAGGAGCGCCTCCATGATCTGGATCATATTCATGATGGGCGTGTGCAACTTCTTTCTGCATCGCTCGGTGATGGAAGGCCGCGGGCCGGTATTTGCCGAAGTTGCCCAGGCGCTGCACCGCTTTGCCGGCGGCTATGGCGGCTATGTGGTCGAGTTCCTGTTCCTGGTCGGCGCGCTGTGGTTCGCCAAGTCGGGCCAGTCGATCATCCTCTTCTTCTATGGCGGCTATACGGCGCTCAACATCGGCACCTATATGATGCTCAAACATATGAACCGGCGGTAGAGCTTGTTTGTCAGAATTTCCTTTGCAGGAAATCGCCGCACCGCCCTCCGATGACATCCAGCGACGCTTCGCGCCGCCGGAGCCTTGTCATCTTCGCCCGCTCCCCCACCCGGCCTCCCATTCAGGGTACACTCGTGGGAGGCCGGGTGGGGGAGCGGGCTGGTGCCGCGATTTCCCGCAAGGGAAATTCTGACACGCTACGCCGCGGCGAGCGCCAGGATTTCCTCGGGAAGATCGAGATGTGACAGATAGTCCACCGATTCTCCGCCGGTTTCACCCGACACGGTAAAGCCCGCATAACCCTTTGCCCTGCTGTCTTCGCAGATCGCGCGATAGCCGGGCACGCCGCCGAGATAGGCCATAAAGATACGCGGTTTTCCGGGGATATTCGCGCCCATATACCAACTGTCGGCATAGGGATAGACGGTCAGGCCGGCCATGAAATTTGTATGGTCCACCCAGCTCTTTTCGGCTTCGCGTGTCGGTTCGATCCAGCCATCGCCGACATCTCCGATACAGGCTGCGATCCACTCGACATGCTGTTCGATGGAGACGATCATGTTGGAGATGACCGAAGGGCTTTGCGGCCCGGTAACGAGAAACAGGTTGGGAAAACCCTCGCTCATCAGGCCGAGATAGGTTTCCGGGCCGTCCCGCCATTTGGCTTTCAGCCTGCGCCCGCCCCGGCCGGTAATGGCGATCTTGTCGAGAGTACCCGTCATTGCGTCGAAGCCGGTGGCATAGACGATCGCGTCAAACGCATATTCGCGCGTGCTTGTCCGGACCCCCTTGGCGGTGATCCGCTCGATCGGTGTCGATTTCAGGTCGACCAGATGGACATGATCGCGATTATAGATCTCGAAATAGCCGGTATCGACGCACAGTCGCTTGGCCCCGGCGGGATAGGTTTTCGGGCATAGCAGCTCGGCGGTTTCCGGATCGTCTACCCGCTCCCGGATCTTGGAACGGATGAACTCCGCGGCCGTGTCATTGGCCTCCATGACCATGCCGATATCGGGATAGCTCGCCATGAATCGAAGCCCGCCATAATTCCAGCGCCGCTCGAACTCGGCCGTGCGCTCGGCTTCAGGCGTGTCGAGCGCCATGGCTTCGATGGTGACGGTCGAGCCGAGAAAACCCGCCGCTTCGTCGCGTGCCTGTTCGCGCAGGGCAGGGTAGCCGGCTTTGGTCTCGGCGATCTCGTCGGCGCCGAGCGGCCGGTTATGTGCGGGCACGACGAAATTGGGAGTGCGCTGCATAACGACAAGCTCGGCGGCCTGTTCGGCGATGACGGGGATCGACTGGATCGCGCTCGATCCGGTGCCGATCACGCCTACTTTCTGGCCCGTAAAGTCCACGCCTTCATGCGGCCAGAGCCCGGTCTGATAAGTCGGCCCCTCGAAATCCGCCATGCCGGGTATGTCCGGCAGGTTGGGGGAGGAGAGGCAGCCCGTTGCCATCACCACATGGCGCGCCGAGACGCTCTCGCCGCTATCGAGTTCCACCGTCCAGAGATTGCTCGCTTCGTCATAGCTGGCCGCCGCTACCCGCGTGTCGAACCGGATATCGCGGCGCAGGTCGAACCGGTCGGCCACATGGTTGATATAGGCGAGAATTTCCGGCTGGGTCGAATAGCGTTCGGACCAGTTCCATTCCTGTTCCAGCTCTTCCGACCAGCTATAGCTGTATTCCATGCTTTCGATATCGCAGCGTGCGCCGGGATAGCGGTTCCAGTACCAGGTGCCGCCGACATCGCCGCCGGCTTCGAACACGCGGCTCGACAGCCCCAGTTCGCGCAATTTGTGGAGCAGGTAGAGGCCGGAAAAACCCGCACCGACAATTACCACATCCATGTGTTTTGCGCTCATCCGTTCCTCTCCCCGCCATTTTTTCCGCCATCTTGCGGCAGCTTTCGGCGAGAGTCGAGGCGCAGGCTTCCTAGCGCGGGAGGCGTAGCGTCAGCGGTTCCGGCGCGCCGTCCGCGGCGCTGTCGAACAGGATCAGCAGGGAGAGGACACGGCCCTGCAGCCCGACAATGGCCAGGGCTTCGGGTTTGCTGTTTCCAGCGGGGGAAAGGGTCTCCAGCGTCGATACCGCGCCGTCGTTCGTGCGCAGATGGATCCGGTAAGCCACGTCCTGGTCCTGGGCAGGGCCGGAGAGGATCAGCAGTCGCCCATCGGGCAGGAAGGCGAGATCGCGAATGCCGGTATCGCGGCCCAGTGGCACGGTGAGAGAGCGCCCGCTTCCTACAATCTGGCGGGAAAAGAGCGCGGTGGCGCTCGTCTCGAACAGATAGGCATGGCCTTCGATGCTGGGCGCGCGCAGGCCGAAGATCATTCTGTCTCCGTCCACGGCCAGCCCTTCGATATTGAGCCCGTTGGCATCGTAGAGCGAGGCGCCGAAATAGGGCGCGAGCGTTTCATCCTGTTGCATCAGCCGGGCGAGCCTGTGGCTTGTGGTCAGGGCGACCGTGCCCGGCACGATCGGGCCTCTAGGTTCGTCCGGCGCGATGCGCGCGACGATAAAGCTGGCCGGGCGGAAATCGTTGCTGTTTCGAGCGCAGCCGTGCGAACCGGTTACATAGAACACGCCGTCGCTATAGGCCGCAGCCTCGCCATCCACTTCGCGGCTTTCAGGATCATATTCATCGCAGATATCGCGCGGCGCGGAACCCAGCGGAGCGCCGCCTTCGCGCAGGCCGAAACGCTGGCCCGCTGCCAGAACGGTGCCGTTGAAACTTGTCCATTGGGCCGAATCTCCCTCATCCTCGATGGCCAGGCAGCGCATGCTGTCGCCGCCGCGCTGCCAGTCGCAGGCAAGACCGCTTACATCTTCGGAAATCGTCCCTTCGGGCCCGAAATGGCCTGAAACGGTGGTTCCGCTGCGCAGTTCGCGCGGTGGTTCCGCTGGTTCGTTGCAGCCAGCCAGCAGCGCGAGCGCGCCGAGCGTCAGGATGCGCATGCGATGCACTGTGTTGCCATGGGGTCGATCTCCAGCCGTTTTTCGGCGATTGCCTCGCCGCAGCTCAGGCACCAGCCGAATTCGCCCTCGTCCAGCCTTTTCAGCGCGGCATCGATCCGCGCGATATCGGACTTTCGGCGGCGCGCCTCGGCATCGGCCATTTGCTGCTGCTGCATCGCATCCATGCGCGAGAGCCGTCCCACGCTTTGCTGGTCCAGCGCGACCGGCTTGCGCCATTCGGCCGCGCCCGCATCCTCGCCTGACAGTTGGGCGCGCAGGGCGATCAGCCTCTCGCGCATATTGTCCGTTTCATCACTCGCTTCTGCCATCGCCCCTGTGTCGGCCTTGGCCTTGCCAAGATCAAGCGCTAGGCGAAGGGCATGGTCAAACGCATCCTCCACTGGGTCGGCTCCGGCTTGCTTTTCGCGCTGATCGCGATCCTGTTGCTGCCGGTGGTCGTCCCGCCCTTTCTCGACCGTATTTATTATCAGGGTCCTGCGGCCGCGAACTTCGATGGCGCGCATTTCGTCAATCCCGACCAGGGCGAAGGCGACTGGGTTGGCGACCCTTCAAGCAGGAGCAATCCGCGGCGCGGCAGTTTCCTGTTGCGGCTTGTTCTGGGCGACGACCGCCCGGTTTGGCCGGAACATGTGACCGTCAATCCGATCGTCCCCGACGAACGGGTCGAGGGAGACCGGATGGTGACGACATGGATCGGCCATGCCTCGGCGCTCATCCAGACCCAGGGCCTCAACATTCTCACCGATCCGATCTGGTCGGACTATGCCTCGCCGGTGCAGGGGATAGGTCCGCGGCGCGTTGCCGCACCGGGAATCCGGTTCGAGGACCTGCCGCCGATCGATCTCGTCGTGATCAGCCACAACCATTACGACCATCTCGATCTGGAAACGCTGAGGCGGCTCTGGGAGCGCGATCGGCCGCTGATCGTGACCAGCCTTGGCAATGACGCGGTGATCGCCCAGGCGGGCGCCGAGGCCGTGACCCGCGATTGGGGCGGGAGCGTGCAGGTGTCGGAAGAGGTGTCTGTCATCGTCACCCGCAACCATCATTGGGGATCGCGCTGGGGCGTCGACCGCAACCGGGCGCTCTGGTCCAGTTTCATCATCGCCACGCCCGGCGGCAATATCTTCTTCGGCGGCGATACGGGCCCGGGCGACATGCGCTGGCCGGAAGAAGCGGCAGCCCATGGCCCGGTGCGGCTAGCCTTCATCCCGATCGGCGCGTTCCGGTTCCAGCGGGGGCAGGACTGGAGCGGCAGCCATATCGGCCCGATGCACGCGATGCAGGTCTGGAACCGGCTGGGCCGACCGGTCTCCATCGGCATCCATTGGGGCACGTTCCGCCTGAGCTGGGAAGGCTATTGGACGCCGGCCCGCATGCTTCACATGCTGCAGGATTGCGCCGGAGTGGAGCACGGCTTTTTCCGCGCCGTCCGCCATGGCCAGCGTTTCGACGTGCCGCCGGTGCGCGGAACGCCGGAGCTGGATGAAGCAGAGGTGGAGCGCTGCGCGGCAACGCCGGAGATCCGGGATCTAGACTAGTTTGTCAGAATGTCCCTAGCAGGAAATCGCCGCGCCGGCCCGCTCCCGCAACATTGCGCAAGCAATGTTCCGACAAATCAGTCTCCCGACCCCACATTGAACGCGCACAATTTGTTCCCGTCGAGATCGCGGAAATAAGCGGCATAGAAGCGCATTTCCTCCGGCTCACGCAGGCCTGGCGCACCCTCGTCGCTTGCTCCAAGCTCCATCGCCTTGGCATGCAACGCATCGACCTCGGCACGGTTTTCAGCCTGTAGCGCGACCATCGCGCCGTTGCCCGGCGTCGCATCTTCGCCGTTGAAAGGCGGCGTGACGCACAGCATCGGCTGGGTCATATCCTTGCCATAGCCGGTAAAGCCTTCGTCCAGCTGCATCACGCGTTTGGCACCAATTACCCCGGCAAGTGCGTCGTAAAAGCCGCGCGCCTTTTCCAGGTCATTGGTGCCGATGGTTGCATATCCGATCATCGTCTTTGCCTTTCGTTGCCGGTTTGTGGATCAGCAATTCTTCCCCGAGTAGAAATAGTGGAATTCCACTTCATAGAGGCTTTGCCCGCCCGCGCTATCCCGTACCGTCAGATTGCCATCGGCCAGGATCTTCGTGTTTCGCTCGGGCGCTACATCGAGCGCGAATGTTACGGTCGCGCCGTCCAGCACGGCGGGGCGGCAGGTGAATTCGGCCAGCATCTTGGAATCGTCGCCGGGTGAAAACTGTTCCATCGAACAATTGTTACGGCCATCGAGATCGAAGAAGGAGATGCCGGGATTGGTGGACTCGATGGCCCCGATACAGCCTCTCGCCGATTCAAGGTCGAGGCTGGCGAACAGGGCCTGTGCGGCCGTGTCGTCCTCGGCGCCGACAGCGGCATGGGCGGTCAGTTCGCGGGTCCAGCTCCCGGCCAGTATCTTGAATTCGGCATCCTCTTCGCCGCCGAGCAGATACCAGCCAGCGGCCAGCGCCGCGATCGCGACGGCAGCGCCGCCGCCCAGCCACGTTGGTCGCCTGCCGAAAGCGCGTTTGCGGCCACCCGGAAGATGGGCCGCCGACCCGTCTGCCACGTCGTCTCCGGCCTGGATCTTGATCGTATCGATTAGGCGCTGGATCGTGGCGTCACGGCGATCCAGCCAGTCGACCCATTGGTAACCGCTCAGCCAATAGGCGAGGCCCTCGGCATCGATATCTTCCAGCCGCACCGGATAGATCATTTTCTTATTGTCGACGGCCAGCGTCAGCTCGCGCCGTACATGATCCGACTGATCGGACTTTGCGCAGAACAGCAGCACGATCATATCGCACTGCCTGACCTCGTCGACGATAGCCTTGTCGAACAATACCCCCGGTTCGATATCGTCGGGTGCCATCCAGCCGGTAATCCCGTTGCGTTCGAGTATCGTCTTCAGATGGCGCGCCGTCTGCTCCTGCGAGCTGTGATGGCTGATAAAGGCAACCGGCCGGGGCGCGTCTTCGGTTTCCGGCGGCTCGTCGCTCATTTACACGGCCTGCACGTCACTCGCAGGGGCCGAGATAGCGCGCATTCTGGTTGGCGACGATACGCAGCTCATTCGATGCGGCGTCGGTCCAGGCATATTCGGCCTCGGTTTCCATATTCTCTTCGGTATAGGTTCCGCGCATCCAGATATTCAGGGTGATGCCGTCCAGACTGGGTGCTTCACACTCCAGCTGCACGCGAAAACGCCCATTCTCCCAGGTCAGGTTGCTCATTGCGCAGTTATTCTCGCGCTCGGGATCGAAAAAATCGTTGCCCGGTGAGCGGGCATCCGCCTCAGTTATGCACTGGATGGCGCTGTTGGATTCGAAATTGGCGAGAAAAGTGTCGAGCTGGGTCTCGCTCATGACGTTGGTATCGGGCCGTTCGAGAATGCGGTCCACGACATAGCTGGTTTGCCAGCGACCGGGCCGTACATTGTCGACGGAATTGCTTGTCAGCGCGTTGACGGCAAGGCCGAGGAGTATGGCGGCAAGCACCGCGACCCCGCCAATGGCGATCCAGCCATTGCGGTTGAGCGGAATTCCGGCGAAGCGGGGCGGCCCGTCCGCTGCCCCACCGTCTCCGCCCATCAAGCCAACCGGCGGAGTATCGCCCGGTGTATCGGCCTCGGCATCCTCAGCGGGAACGGCATGGTCGTCGACATCTTCGTATCCGACCTGCTTTTTTACCGTCTCGATCATTTTCTGGATCGTCGCATCGCGCCGGTCGATCCAGTCGATCCACTGATAATCGTTGAGCCAATAGGCGAGGCCCTTGGCGTCTATATCCTCCAGCCGCACCGGATAGATGAGCTTCTTGTTGTTCTCCGCCATCATCAGCTCGCGCTTCACATGGCGCGACTGATCGGACTTTGCGCAGAACAGCAGGACGATCAGGTCCGAGCGTTCGACCTGCTCTATGATCGCCTGATCGAAGGCGACGCCGGGATCGATATCGTCGGGCGCCATCCAGCCGGTGACGCCATTGCGTTCAAGCACCGTTTTGAGATGGCGGGCGGTTTTCTCCTGCGAGCTGTGATGGCTGATAAAGGCAACGGGCCTGCGGCCTGGTGCTGCTTCATCATTATCCTGCGCCATCATCGCCCCCCATCTGTAGCCGCTGCGTCGGCCCTCACCCTAGTGATGAAGCGGCGCGCTATCAACGGCGCGCCGCTTCATGACTTGCAGTCCACTAGTCGGCGTCCGCCGCGCAGTCCGGTCCCACAAAGCGGCCAGTGACCTGTCCGGCCATGCTCATCGGTCCGGCCGGGCCGGACTCCATGTTCATGTTCATCGTCATGTCATAGCTGGTCGGCGTATAGCTGCCTTCCATCCGCATACTCGTTGCGCCGGGCATGCCCTGCGTCTGGCAGGAGCCGGCAATCAGGATATTGCCGCCCGACATGGTGAAATCGGTATAGGTGCAGTCGTCATTGTCGTCGCCGAACATATTGGCTTCCGGGTTGGCGGCTTCCTCCGGCGTGATGCATGACGTGCTGGTGTGTGCGGTGCCCATCTGCTGCTGCATCATCGCGCGCGCTTCTTCGGGCATCTGCGGCATATCAAATTCGGTAAGCTGGACGGTCGATTCCCACTGGCCGGGGGTAATGCTGATGCCGGCGCTCTCCACCTCAGCCTGCGCTTCTTCGCTGGAGATTTCGCCGTCGCCATCGGTGTCGGTATCGCCGCCCGAGGAGCAGGCGCCAAGCAGCGCAATCGGTGCGGCAAAGGCAAACAGGGTTCTCAAATGGGATTTCGTCATTTCATGTCCTCTCATCGGCGCGGTGTTGCTTGTGCCCCCGTGATAGGCGGGCTGGATTGCAGCATCAATGCCGCGCGCTGCTGCAAAAGAAAAGCGTCGCCGCGATCCCGGGGACCGTGACGACGCCGGTTGCTCGCATTTACGCGGTTATTCTTCCTCGTCGGTGGCGGCTGCGTCAGATTCAGGCTCAGCCTCAGGCTCAGCCGTGCATTCGCCGGTGCGCTCGGCGCTCAGCGTGCTCGACATGCTCATTTCCGATGGACCGCCTTCGACATTCACCGAAAGCTCCGCCTGCATCGTCGTGGCGGTGTAGGTGCCCTGTACCGAGAGGTTCGCTATGCCCTGGCCTTCCGGGCCCTGGCAGGTTGCATTCACGTTGATGACGCCGTCTTCAAAGGCGGAGTCGCCGAAATCGCAATCGTCACCCATCTCGCTGTTTGCGAACATGCCCTCGACAGGATTTTCGACATCTTCTTCGGTGAGGCAGTTGATGTTGGGGGGCTGTTCATTGGCCCGCTCGCGCATCTGGTTGACCATTTCCTCCGGCATGCCGGCCAGCGTGATTTCGTCTATCTGGCTCGTCATCGTCCATTCGCCGGCCTGAAGGTCGTCGCTGCCGCTGGCGCCGCCACCCGAACATGCGCCAAGCAGCGCAAGCGGCGCTGCCGCCATCAAAAATCTCTTCATGTTGAATTACCTCTTGGTATCGAAAAACTGGGGATAGTACCGACCCTTGGCGCGAACACTGGCGAAGGCGGGGATAAGACGCAAGCACTATCCGTAGCGGCAAGCGCCGCTTTCCAATGGCAGGAGAGGTGCCGGATGCGGCGCGCACCCCGTTGCGAAACCATCTGCGCGCGGCCATATCCTCATCCATGGCAATTGCGATCCGAACCGGCCTTGAAGAACCCGAAACCGATGGCGGCTTCGTGCCGCATCGCCCGGCCCGCCCGGAAAAGGCGGAGGGCGGAAAGCGTTTCGAGCTCGTTTCCGACTATGAACCCTCCGGCGACCAGCCGACCGCCATCAAGGAGCTGGTCGAAACGGCGCAGTCCGGCGAGAAGGACCAGGTGCTGCTTGGCGTCACCGGATCGGGCAAGACCTTCACCATGGCCAAGGTGATCGAGGCGCTGCAGCGGCCGGGGCTGGTGCTCGCGCCGAACAAGATTCTTGCGGCCCAGCTGTACGGCGAATTCAAGCAGTTCTTCCCGAACAATGCGGTCGAATATTTCGTTTCCTATTACGACTATTACCAGCCCGAGGCTTATGTCGCGCGCTCCGACACCTATATCGAGAAAGAAAGTTCGGTGAACGAGGCGATCGACCGGATGCGCCATTCGGCGACGCGCGCGCTGCTGGAGCGCGACGATGTCCTGATCGTCGCCTCGGTTTCCTGCCTGTACGGCATCGGCTCTGTCGAAACCTATTCGGCGATGACCTTCGACATCAAAAAGGGCCAAAGCGTCGACCAGCGGGATATCATCCGCAAGCTCGTCTCGCTCCAGTATAAGCGCAACGACGCCGCCTTTGCGCGCGGCAATTTCCGGGTGCGCGGCGACAATCTCGAAATCTTCCCCTCGCATTACGAGGATATGGCCTGGCGCATCTCGATGTTCGGCGACGATATCGAGGAGATTGTCGAATTCGATCCGCTGACCGGCAAGAAGGGCACGGCGCTCGACAAGGTCCGGGTGTTTGCCAACTCCCATTACGTAACGCCCGGCCCGACGATGAAGCAGGCCATGGGCGCGATCCGGCGCGAACTCGAAGTCCGCCTGAAGGAGCTGCAGGAGGCGGGCATGCTCTTGGAAGCCCAGCGGCTGGAGCAGCGCACGAATTTCGACCTCGAGATGATCGCCGCAACAGGCAGCTGCGCGGGCATCGAGAATTATTCGCGCTTCCTCACTGGCCGCCTCCCCGGCGAGCCGCCGCCAACGCTGTTCGAGTATCTGCCGGACAATGCGCTGCTCTTCGTCGATGAAAGCCATCAGACGATCCCGCAGGTCGGCGCGATGTCCAAGGGCGATCACCGCCGCAAGCTGACCCTGGCCGAATATGGGTTCCGCCTTCCCAGCTGCATCGACAACCGGCCGCTGCGCTTCAACGAATGGGATGCGATGCGCCCGCAGACCGTCTGCGTTTCGGCGACGCCGGGCTCCTGGGAGATGGAACAGACGAGCGGCGTGTTCGCCGAGCAGGTGATCCGCCCGACCGGCCTCATCGATCCGCCGGTTCTCATCCGCCCGGTGGAAGAGCAGGTCGACGATTGCATCGCCGAATGCCGCGAAACCGCGAAGAAAGGCTATCGCACGCTCGTCACCACACTCACCAAGCGGATGGCCGAGGATCTGACCGAGTTCATGCATGAGGCGGGGCTGAAGGTTCGCTATATGCATTCGGACGTGGAGACACTGGAGCGGATCGAGCTGATCCGCGATCTGCGCCTCGGCGTTTATGATGTGCTGGTGGGCATCAACCTGCTGCGCGAAGGCCTCGACATTCCCGAATGCGGGCTGGTGTGCATATTGGACGCGGACAAGGAAGGCTTTCTCCGCTCCGAAACCTCGCTGATCCAGACGATCGGCCGCGCCGCGCGCAACGTGGAAGGCCGGGTGATCCTCTATGCCGACCGGATAACCGGATCGATGGAGCGCGCCATTGCCGAAACCGACCGGCGGCGCGAGAAGCAGCGCGAATATAATCTCGAACACGGTATCACGCCGACGACGATCAAGAGCAATATTGCCGATATCGTCGCGCACACGGCATCGAAGGACAGCGTCACCGTCTCCACCGGCGATGAGGAGGTCAACAATCTCGTCGGCCATAACCTGCGCGCCTATATCGAGGATCTCGAAAAACGCATGCGCGCCGCCGCCGGCGACTTGGAGTTCGAAGAAGCCGGCCGCCTGCGCGACCAGATCCGCAAACTGGAAGCCGACGAACTCGGCATCCCGTCAGACGACCAGATCGCTGCCCCCAAGGGCCGCGCGACGGAGGGCCGGCCCGGCACCCGCAAGATGGGCTATGGCAAGACCGTGCGGAAGATGGGGTAGGACACCAGCACGCTTTCCTTGATATTCGCGCCCTCCCGCCCCATTGATGGGGAATGACATTTCCGGGAGACTCCCCTTGCGTTCACTAGCTTATATTCTCCTTCCAGCAGTAGCATTGTCCGCCTGTGCGCGGACCGAAACGCCGGAAGAAGCGCGCGCCGCGGCGGTAGAGGCGCAGGCCGAATATGCGCGGCTGGCGGCCGAAGCGCGTGCCGGGGTCGATGAGGAGGAGGTGCTTTCCGGTACCTCGCCCGGCCAGATCGACACCAGCGGTTCGGGCAGCCTCACGCCGGGCAGCTGGAGCGTCGCTACCGTCGATGGCGAACGCATGGCCCGGTTCGGCGAAGAGGGTGAAGCCCCGATCGTCTCGATCGCCTGCGAAACCGGCGGCGGGGTAGATGTCCGGCTGATCGGCATGGTGCCGCAGGGCGGATCCGGCACGGTGTTTATCAATACGCCCGAAGGCGGGTCGACATTCATCGCGTCCGAAGGCGTTGGCGATGTTGCCGAGGCCTATATTTCCGTTCCGGCGGCGGACCCCTTTATCGGTCGGCTGATCAGCGGCAGCGGGCCCTATGCGATCCGCATGGGCGGCGATCAGCAGCTTACCATTCCGGCCGATGACGTGCTTACCAGCGTCGTCAGTTCCTGTGACCGCCGCGACACGCCGGTAGCGACAACCGATCTCGGTGCCGCCGCCGTTGCGGAGAATGCCGGGGAGGCAGAGGAGTGAGCCGCCGCGCGGCGCTTTACGGAGCGCTTGTCGCCACCAGCGCTGTCGTTGCGCTGGGAGCCTGTTCGGCCCAGACGCCTGCTGCATCGGGCGCCGCGACCGGGAGTGCCAGCGAAACAGACTGGCGCGATATCCCGCTTGCGCCCGGAACCTGGGTCTATCGCGAGGATGAGCGCGGCTCGCTCGCGCTTTATGGCGAACCGGAAAGCGAAGCGCTGTTCCTGGTCCGATGCAACCGGGCGGACCGGCGCATCTTTTTCTCGCTGGAGGGCAGCCTTGAAGCGGCCGGCACCATGGCGTTTCAGGCCAGTCACGGCGAGGCCAGCTACGCCGCACAGAACAGTTCGGGCGCGCAGCCCTATATCGTCGCCGCAACCAGCGGGACGGACAGCTATCTTGATGCCATCGCCTTCAGCCGCGGCCGGATTGTGGTGACGGTGACCGGCCAGAGCGTCGTCGCCCTTCCCAACTGGCCGCAAATGACGCGGGTTTTCGAGGATTGTCGCGGCTAACGGCCGGACGCGGTGCGGCGCGTTGCCGCATGTTTGTAACATTTCCATGCCATGCGCCACGGCCTGGCCCCGATCGGGCCCGACCGGAGGGAATGACGATGAGATTTCGTTCAGCAATTATACTTGGCGCGGCCGCCGCCCTTGGTGCCTGTTCCGGCGCCGGCGATGAGGCAGGCAGCGGCGAGCCCGATGCGCTGACGCTGACCCCGGGGGCCTGGACGGCCAGTGCCGAACAGGCAAGCTATGCCGATGACGGGGGCGTTTTGCTCGCCTCGTTCCACTGCGACGCGGAAACGGCCGAGCTTGTGCTCGAAATGCCAGGCGGTTTTGCCGATGGCGCGCGGCCGGCCATTCTGATGCGCGCCGGTGATTTCATGCACGGGGTCGATCCGGTGGAAATGCGTGGCACCGCCGAGGGGACGGTCCGGCTCGCCCGCGCTCCGGTCGGCGGGCCGCTCATGGGTGCGGTCCGCGCTTTTCCCGTACCGTTGACGATCGAGGCCGATGGCGCACCGCCGGTGATGATCGAGACCGATTCCGTGTTGCAGGAGTTTTTCGAAAGCTGTGCTGCGGCGTCCAGTACCGGAGACTCTGCGGAGCCCGCCCAATAGAAGCGCCGCAAACAGCGTTCGCGGCGAGCCAATGAAGATCGCCCAAATAAAATTGAAAAACAAGGCTTGATCCACGAGTCGCAATGATTCATTCCTGTACATGAGTTCAACAATGCGAAAGGAGGTGATCCGATGTCTCATGGTTCAGTAAAGAGGTCGGTTCAGTCGTTTCGGAGGATGCGGGGCTAAGCCCCGCCTGAGTTCTCCGGCCGGCACTCCGGCCGCTGACCATGTTCAGGGCTGCCAGGCACGATGTGCCTGGCAGCCTTTTTCATATGTGGGCGGATTGCGGAATGCTTGTTGGGCATTCCATTTGTCAGAATTTCCCTGGCAGGAAATCGCGGCACCGGCCCGCTCCCCCTCCCGGCCTCCCATAGAATACACTGAGTGGGAGGCCGGGAGGGGGAGCGGGCCGGTGCGGCGCCTGAGGCGAAGCCGAAGGTCTGACAGACAGATCCCGGTGCGGCGATTTCCTGCCAGGGAAATTCTGACAAATTTTGCCCTGACAAACTAAGCCTGCGCTCTAATCACTCGTAGCGCACGAGCCCGATCCGTTCCCGCATGAACCAGCGCGATACCATGAGGACGGCTGCTGCTGCGAGACCGGCGGCAAGCCCGATCCAGATACCCAGCCCCGCCAGGCCGCCGGGAAAACCGAGCCATACCGCCAGGCCAAGCCCGACCACCCAATAGCCGATCGCGGCGAACAGCATCGGCACGCGGGTATCCTGCAGGCCGCGCAATACCCCCGCGCCGACCGCCTGGGCTCCGTCGACGAGCTGGAACAGCGCGGCGATTATCAGGAAGGAAACGGCGAGCCGGAAGACCGGCGCGCTTTCCGGTTCGGCCCGGTCGACGAACAGCCCGACAAGCTCATTGGGAAATGCCACCATCCCGGCCGAAAGCAGAAGTGCCGCGCCGCAGCCCAGCCACAGCGCAACGCTGCCAGCCCGTGCAACACCGGCCCTGTCCTGCCGGCCGTGCCATATCCCGACCCGCACGGTTGCCGCCTGGCTGAGACCGAGCGGGATCATGAAGGCGAGGCTGGCGACCTGGATCGCGATCGCATGGGCGGCCAGCGAATCCCGGTCGATCAGGCCCATCAGGAATACTGCGGCGTTGAAGACCGTCACCTCGAGCGCCAGCGTTACCGCAATTGGCAGACCAAGGCCGAGAATGCCGAAAAAGCGAGGCCAGTCGCTCTGCCAGAAGCGTCCGAGCAGCCGATAGCGCCTGAAAGAGGGCACCATGATCACGACAAGGATCATGCCGAACATCAGCACGAAATTGGCCACAAGGCTGGCAATCGCCGCGCCGGTCAGGCCGAGCTCGGGAAAGCCGAACAGGCCGAAGACGAGGATCCAGTCCGCCAGCGCGTTGAACCCCACGCCGATCACCGTAACGATAACCCCCCAGATCGGCCGTTCCAGCGCCGACACATAATGGCGGAGCACGCAGAAGATCAGGAAGGGGAAAAGCCCCCACATCATCACGCGCACATAGCCTGCCGCTGCCACCGATAGGGCGGGATCCTGCCCGAACAGCAGCATCACCCATTCGGTGTTCCACAATGTTGCCCAGACCGGCAGGCAGACGGCCAGCGAAGCCCAGCAGGCCTGTCGTACCGTGCGCCGGACATCGCGAACTGAATGCGGTTTGCGCCCGCGCTCGGCGGCGATCAGCGGTGAGGCGGCCATCACCAGTCCCATGGCGAATACCGCGAAAGCGAAGAACAGGTTTACTCCGAGCGCCGACGCGGCGAGCGCATCGACATCGTAGCGGCCGAGGATCAGGACGTCTGTGGTATTGATCGCGGCTTGCGCGAAATTCCCGATTATTAGCGGGAGGGCGAGGGCAAGGGTGGCGCGAATCTCCGCGCGCATGGGCGTCCGATGGCCATCAAGGGCAGAAGCGTTTGCCATTTATCGGACACAGCTAAGGCGACTCGTGCAGTTCATAGTGGCGGCGTGTGTAGCGAGCTTACGTGACCCTGCGAAGCGCTTTGTTGCAACCGGATCACAGGCTTTCGCCCGAACGTATCTTTTAGGCCACAAAATGGGCGCGAACCTGTTCCACGCGCGTGGCTACCGGGCCGGCAGGGACGGAAACCAGCCGATAGCCCAATTCCGCATAGGCCTGCGCATGGAGCCGACCGAAAGCACGCGCTTCCTCGAGATCGATCCGCCGAGCTGCGGTTTTCTCGATGAAATCGAGGCTGTCCACGATAAAAACGGAAGGTTCGAAGAGGCGTTGCGTTGCGATCCGGTCGAGCAAGCGCTCCAATATGGGCGGGACCGGAACGCCCAGATGCCGGGCAAGCGCCAGCGTGCAGATCGGTGACCGGTCGTGGCACTGGATCCAGCCGGTTGCCGCCGCGATCCGCTGTTTCTGCAATTGCGCTATCTTTGCGACAAAGCCCGCTGCGGTCCAGGGCTCGGCGACACCGGCGGCCTGTTCGCGCGCGATGATATCGGTGGCCGCCTCGGCGACTGTTTTGCAATCCTGCCCTGCGAGCTGGCGAACGATCGTGGTTTTGCCTGCGCCGGGGGCGCCGGTCAGTATGAAACGCTGCATGATGATACCCGAAAAGGGATGGAACCGGGTTTGCGGCTAATAGGCGCGGGCTACCGCGAACTGGACAGCCTCGGTGAGGGCGGACTTGGCCTGGCCATTGGCGAAGGGCCCGAGCGCGTCGATGGCGCGCTGCCCATAATGGCGGGCGCGGGTCATGGTGTCGGCAATGGTGTTGTGATGGATGAGCAAGTCCTTGGCATGGGCCAGATCTTCATCGCTTACCCGGCGGCCTTCAATGGCGTCGCGCCAGAATTGCTTTTCCTCGTCGGTGCCGCGAGCAATGGCCAGGATCACGGGGAGCGTTACCTTGCCATCGCGGAAATCGTCGCCGACATCCTTGCCCATCGTCTCGCCGTCGGAAACATAGTCGATCGCATCGTCGACCAGCTGGAAAGCAATTCCGAGATTGCGGCCATAGGCATCGAGCGCCTTTTCCACATCCTCGTCGCGTTCGGCCACAACCGCGGCGATGCGGCAGGCTGCGGCGAACAGCGCCGCCGTCTTGGCACCGATGATATCGAGATAGCGGTCTTCGCCGGTATCGATCCGGCGCTGGGCAGTGAGCTGGTTGACCTCGCCTTCGGCAATCACCGCCGAGGCGTTGGAAAGGATTTTGAGCACCTTGAGCGAGCCATCCTCGACCATCAGCTCGAACGACCGGCTGAACAGGAAATCGCCGACCAGAACGCTGGCCGGATTGCCCCAGATAACATTGGCGGTTTTCTTGCCGCGCCGCTGATCCGAAATGTCGACGACATCGTCGTGCAGAAGCGTCGCCGTATGGATGAACTCGACACAGGCGGCGAGCTTGTGATGCCGGTCGCCCGGATAATCGAGCAGCTTGGCGCAGGCCAGCGTCAGCATGGGCCGCATGCGTTTGCCGCCGCCGGCGATCAGGTGCCCGGCCAGTTCCGGAATGAGCGGCACATCGGAACGCATCCGGTCGAGGATGACCGTATTGACCTTGTTGAGGTCGGTCGAAACCAGAGACATTACGGGGTCCAACGAGGGCGGCGATGTGTCGCCGCGGATCGGAGTTACAGTCGCGCTCATATCGGGCGGCGGTTTGGGCGGATTCGCCCGGAAAAGCAAGGGGCAGGCGGTGCGGCGATTTGCCCGTCGAGCGACTCTCTGCCCGGCAGATCGCCGCCGCCTGTGCCTAGCCCTTGAAGCTCACCGGCATCTCGGTGATCGCATGGACGAAATTGTTCGGGGCGCACACCATCTCGCCATCCATCACCATATCGGGAAAGCGGGCGAGCAGCTGCCGATAGGCGCTTTCCAGCTGCATCAGCGCGATCTGCCGGCCCAGGCACACATGGGTGCCGAAACCGAAGGCGAGATTGCGGTCCGCATTCTTGCGTTCGATGTCGAAAGCATGGGGGTTTTCGAACATGGCCGGATCGCGGTTGGCGGCGCCGTAATACATGACGACCTTCTCGCCCTCGGACAGAGGCTGCCCGCCAACCTCGGTGTCCTCCATTACGATGCGTTTCATGTGGATGACCGGCGAGACGAGCCGGATGGCCTCCTGGATCGCATTGGGCAGCAGGTTCGGATTGTCGAGCAGCTTGGCCTTTTGGTCCGGATTCTCGGTCAGCAGCTTCATCATGCCGCTCATCGAATTGCGGGTTGTGTCATTGCCGGCGATGAAGATGAGCTGCCATGCGCCTTTCAGATACATGTCGGGCTGCGGTCCGCCATCGACAACGGCATTGGCGATGGCCGACATCAGGTCGTCGCGCGGGGTTTTCTGGCGATCTTCGATCTGGGCCGTACCATAGGCGAAGAATTCGGCAATCCGGTCTTCCCAGCCATTATAGGCCTCAAGCAGTTCCGGCGTGGGGGCGAGCAGCCCTTCGCGTACGCTGCCAAAATAGCTCGCCATCTCCAGATCGGTCATCCACTGGACAAGCTTGGGCCGGTCGGCCTGGTCGACGCCGAGCAGTTCGGCGAGCGTAAAGAGCGGAAGCTGCGCGGCGAACTCATCGACGAAATTACAATGCGGCGCCTTGGTCGCGAGTTCGTCGAGCATTTCGCCGACCTTTGCGTCCACCTTCTCTTTCAGCTGCGCGATATAGCTGGGCGTGAAAAAGGGCATGTGCTGGCGGCGCAGCTCGACATGGGGTTCGCCATCAAGGGCGATCATATTGTCGAGCGCCCCGGGGGAAAGCAGCGGGTGCATATTGTCCGGATCGCCCAGCGCGATATTTACGCCGGCTTTCTGGCTGGAGAAGATTTCCGGTTTCTTGGAGATGGTTTTGACATCGGAATAGCGCGAAACCGCCCAGTAACCGGGCTCGGCTTCCTGCGGTTCCTCCTGCCAGTAAACGGGCGCTTCGGCGAGCAGCCGCTTATAGCCTTCGATGGGATGCCCGGTGCGAAACACGTCAAGGCTGGTGAGGTTGACGATCTCGTCAGTCGGGTAAACCGGTGTGTTACGCGGTCCCTTCCAGCCGGCTCTCCGATATTTGAGATGGTTGAGTTCGAGCATCAGGCGTTCTCCTTACTGACACCTGTGATAGCAACGGTTTACGTAAACGTTAAGGGAATTGTTGGCGTGGTTTGCCGGGCTTGCTCTGCCCGGTGATCTCGGCTCGCGGCCGTCAGTTCGTTTCCGGCGAATAATAGGGCCGGTCCCCCTTTATAGTCGCGCGTTCCATGGCCCGCCGGGCAGGGAAATAGTCGGACGCCGCAAAATGCTGGCAGGCGCGATTGTCCCAAAAGGCGATCGATCCGGGTGCCCAGCGAAAGCGGCACTGAATTTCCGGATTGGCGGCCTGGGCGTACAGATGGCGCAGCAGATCGGCGCTTTCCTGATCCGAAAGCCCCTTGATATGGCTGGTGAAGGCTCCGTTGACATAAAGGCCCGGCAAGCCTGTTTCAGGGTGCGTGCGCACCACCGGATGTTCCATCGGCGGATATTTTGCGTGCAGCTCCTCGGGCGGTTTGCCGAGTCGCTTGGCAAACACCCGCGCGATATCATGCACCGCCGTCAGCCCGGAAACGAAACCGCGCATTTCTTCGCTGAGGCCCATATAGGCGGCGTGCATATTGGCGAACAGTGTATCGCCGCCCACTTCGGGGATTTCGATCGCGCGCAGGATCGATCCAAGCGATGGCTCGGCGCGCCAGGTCACGTCCGAATGCCACATATTCTCCTGGCCCCGGCTGTCGGGGCCATGTTCGATGCGCAGGATTTCCGGGTGATCCTGATCTTTGGGCGTGGCCGGATGGATTTCCAGCTCGCCGAACATCTGCGCAAAGGCCAGATGCTGCTCGCGCTTAATATCCTGATCGCGAAAGAAGATGACCTTGTGATCGAGCAGCGCCTGCCGGATCGCCGGGATCGCGTCGGCGATATCGGGCGCGCCGAGATCGATATCGCGCAGCTCGGCGCCGATGGAGGGCGTGAGCGGATGCACGGAAAAGGGCGCATCCTGTGCGGCCCTGATTTCGGTGGCGGGGTCCCGGTCGGCCATAGTGTCTCTCCTCTTCTTTTTCCGGGCAGACTGTACCTAAAGGCCCGCCGGCGCAAGCGGCGGGAACCATTGGGTCCGTTGCGCGCTTATATCCCGTCAGGCGCGCGATGCCGCGTCGTTTTTGAGTCTGGAGTAGAATAATGAAAAGCTTTGCGATTCTGGCCGCCGCACTCGTTTTTTCCGCCACGGCTGGCTGCAACACCATCCAGGGCATTGGCGAAGATGTCGAATCCGTCGGCGAAACCGTCGCACGGGAAGCGCAATAGATTTCCGGTCTGCCCCGCCGCTGTCGCGGCGGGGCAATCCCATTTGCCCCCGTGCCGATGACGGCGTATCGATCCGCTATTCGGATCAATTCGGGGGACATTTCATGCGCACATCACTTATCGCCCTTGCGGCAACCTTCCTGCTTTCTGCGCCCGCCGTCGCGCAATCGGATATCGCGGCCGATGTCGAGGCCGATTACAGCGCCTTTCTCGAAGAATTGTTCCTCGATTTTCATCGCAATCCCGAGCTCAGCTATATGGAAACCCGCACTGCCGGGATCATTGCTGCGCAGCTCCGTGAAGCCGGCGCGGAAGTGACGGAAGGCGTCGGCGGCACGGGTGTCGTCGGCGTGATGCGCAATGGCGAGGGGCCGACGGTGCTGGTCCGCGCGGATATGGACGGCCTGCCGCTAGTCGAAGCCTCGGGCCTCGACTATGCATCGACCGCTCGCCAGACCGGTATCGACGGCGTCGAATCCAACGTCATGCATGCCTGCGGCCATGATGTGCACATCACGAGTCTTATCGGCGCTGCGCGGCAGCTCGCCGCCCGGCGCCACAGCTGGAACGGCACGATCCTGTTCGTCGCCCAGCCGGCCGAAGAACGGATAGGCGGCGCGCGCGCGATGATGGAAGACGGCCTGTACAGCCGCTTCCCCAAACCCGAATATGCCCTGGCCTTTCACGTTTCTTCGGGCCAACCGACCGGTACGATCGCCATGCAGCCGGGCCTTGTCGCTTCCTCCTCAGACAGCGTCGATATCACGATCCACGGCGTGGGCGCGCACGGCGCCTATCCCCATGCCGGGATCGATCCGATCGTGATGGGCGCGGAAATCATCATGGCGCTGCAGACGCTGGTCAGCCGGACGGTATCGCCGCTCGATCCCGCCGTGGTCACGGTCGGCGCGTTCCAGGGCGGCATCAAGCACAACATCATCTCCGACCGCGCCACCATGCAGCTTACGGTCCGATCGAACGATCAGGCGGTGCGGGAGACGTTGCTGGAAGGCATTGCGCGGATCGCGGAAAATGTGGGGCGGATGAACGGTATGCCCGAAGACCGGCTGCCCGAAGTGGAAGTGTCGACCGAGTCGACGCCGCCGACGATCAACGATGCCGATCTCGCGGACCGGTTGCGCGGCGTGTTTGTCGGTTCGCTGGGCGAGGCAGTCGTGCTTCCGCCGACTGAACAGACGGGCATGGGGGCGGAGGACTTTGCCTATTTTGTACAGCCCGATACCGGCGTGCGCGGCGCCTATTTCAGTGTCGGCGGCACACCGCAGGCAGCCTTCGACGCCGCCGAAGCTGGTGGCCTGCCTGTGCCCTCCCATCACAGCCCGCTTTTCCGCGTTGATCCGGAACCCTCCGTTCGGCTGGGTACGGAAGCGATGGTCATCGCGGTGCTGGATTTGCTCGCGCCAATGTCCGGCGAGTCCGACGACTAGGTCGAGTTTTTGTCAGACTCAACCTAACGGTTGAGCGCGGCAGATTTTTTATCAGAATTTCCTTGGCAGGAAATCGCCGCACCGGCCCACTCCCCCTCCCGGCCTCCCACGAGTGTATCCTGATTGGGAGGCTGGGAGGGGGAGTGGGCCGGTGCGGCGACGTTGCACAAGCAACGTTCTGATAAACTAAAAAGGGGCCGGAAATCTCCGACCCCTTTTCGAGCGTGCGATATCTTGCGCCGCGTCAGAACCGCATGCGGGCGCTGGCGAACATGCGGAACGGATCGCCGTAGAAAGCCGTCAGCGTGCCTTCGCGGCCGAGCGTCGGGGTGAAGCCGCCGGCGCCGTTGGGGGCAACGAAATTATAGCCCGAGACGATATAGCGGTGATCGGTGATGTTCTTGGCGTGCAGGCCAAGCTGCCAGTGATCGTCATCCGAGGTCCATACGAGGCTCGCATCCCAGAGCGCATAGCCGGGCTGGTCCAGCGGGCTCTGCACTTCGAACTGGCTCGTCTCGCTGCGATAGCTGAGCGTCGTCAGGAAGTTCAGGTCCCCGCCAAATGCCGGGATCGAATAGTTGGCCGTGCCGGACAAGGTCCATTCGGGCGTATTCTGGAATACCCTCTGGCCCGCCACATCGACACCGAAGGCATCGATGAACTCGTCATATTCGGCGTTGATATAGCCGATTGCCCAGTTGAAGCCGAACCGGTCACCCGAGGCGACGAGATCGCGGCCTAGCCGGGCCTGACCTTCGAATTCCACACCCCAGATCGTGGCTGCGCCGGCGTTCGATGTGATGCCGATAAAAGTGTCGTTGGTGCCATCGCCATCGGTATCGAAACCGGCAGAACCGGGGATCTGGATATCGGAATAATCGGCGTAGAAGGCGGCGAGCGCGACGGTGACTGCGCCGTCGGCCAGCGCCCCATGATAGCCGATTTCATAGCTGTCGACGATTTCGGGGTCGAAGCTCATGAATTCGTAGATATCCGCCGCATCGATATCGCCATCGCCATCTAGATCGGGCGCTGCCGTTGTCTGGCCGCGCGGATCGAACCCGCCGCCCTTGAAGCCGCGGCTGTAAGACGCGTAGATATTGTGGTCGGGCGTCGGGCGATAGGAAATCGATGCGCGCGGCGTGAACTCCTCGAAGGTCGCGCCATCGTCGAAATCCGATGTCGTTGCGATAAGCAGCGGATTGGCACCGCCGAAATCGGTCGACGGGCCGAACAGGAAGGTCTGCCGCAATACGCGCGAATCTCGCCGGTCATGCGTGTACCGGCCGCCGACCGATACGCTCCACTGATCGGTAATGTCGAAGGTGAAATCGCCGAACACAGACCAGGTTTCGGTCGCCACATCGCCAAAGGTTTTCGCGGTCAGGCCCGGCAATGTCGGGGCCAGCGTGTCGAGGATGACATCGAAATTGGTCGTGGCGTTGGCATCGAGATAATAGAAGCCGAGCAGGCCTGCCAGGCGTCCATCGTCATAAACGATCTGGAATTCCTCGGAAAACTGGTCGTTGGCATAAAGCGCGGGCACGTCGAGGTCGGCGGCCGGAAGGCTGTCGAAATCGATCGGCGTCGAGCTTTCGTCATCGCGATAGGCAAGGATATTGCGCAGCCGGATCGTTTCGCTGACCTGGATTTCGGCGGTCATCGAGACACCCCAGGCTTCCACCCGCTGGCCCGGATTCTGGAGACCGGCGCGCGTATCGAATTCATTGTCGAGAACCGGTGCGCCGGAGAGCAGACCCGGGATCAGGCGCGAGCCCTGGCGCGGGTTGCTGCGGTCATCGGTATAATCGCCGGTGAACCGCACGAAGATGTCACTGTTCGGCGCATATTCGATCGTACCGCGCGCGGCCGCCACATCCTTGTTGTAATTCTCGATTCCGAGATTGAGGTTCTCGCCAAATCCGTTGCGCGTCAGCAGCGCGCCCGCCGCGCCGACATAGAAACCGCTATTGCCGACGGGCAGCGCGACCGATGCGACCCCGTCAAACTGGCCATAGGTGCCTGCGTTGAACCGCACTTCGCCGGTCGGGCTGTCTTCCAGTCGCCGGGTGATGAACTTCACCGCGCCGCCAATCGTGTTGCGACCGTACAGCGTACCTTGCGGCCCGCGCAAAACCTCGATGCGCTCGACATTGAAAACATCGAGCACCGCACCCTGCGGGCGGTTGAAGTAAACGTCATCGACATACAGGCCGACGCCGTTTTCAAATCCGGCAACGGGATCCTGCTGGCCGACGCCGCGAATGAAGGTGGTGAGCGTGGTGTTCGTGCCGCGCGATACTTCGAACGTTACATTCGGAACGCTTTCGGCAATTTCGGTAATGTCCAGTGTACCCGACTGATCGAGATCGTCTCCGCTGAACGTACTGATCGAAAGCGGAACCTCGATCAGCGTCTCGTCGCGGCGGCGCGCGCTGACAACGATCGGGGCGTTTCCGCTGGCGGTTTCGGCGTCCGTTCCGGTCTGTGCCTGGGCTGTGCCCGGCAGTGCGAAGGCGAGCGGTGCGAGGGCGATGCCGCCAAGATAGCGGACCGCGCGGCGGCTGGGGCTGCGATTGGACATGATAGTCTCCCTGTAGATGTTTTTTTCGTTGATGATCATTGGCTGTTGTTTTCGAGAAAGGCGCGAACGTCGGTGGCGGTCTGGGCCGGGATTTCTTCCTGCGGCGCATGGCCGACGCCGGGATAGGTGATGAGCCGTGCGCCGGGGATCGCCGCGGCGATCCGCGCGGCGTGGTCGAGCGGAACGATGCGGTCTGCCTCGCCCCACAGGATCAGGGTCGGCGCGGTAATTCGCCCAAGATCTTCGGTCGGTTCCGGCAGGACGAACTCTTCGAGATGGCCGATAAAGGCTTCGCCATTGCCCGGCTGGGCCATCATCTGCTGGATCTGTTCGACCCGGCCTTCGGGAAGGCGCGAGAGGTCGGCATAGATTTGCGCGGCCGAGGCCTGGACGCCGGCGAGCGGCGCGGCGAGTAGATAGCCCCGCATCATATCGGGCACGGGCACAGGGTTTTCGGTAACCCCGTAGATCGAATAGGCGCCGCTATCGACGAGAACCAGGCGCTCGACCCGTTCGGGATGCGCCGCGGCAAAGCGCCAGGCGACCAGTCCGCCAAAACTGTTTCCGCCTAAAGTCGCGCGTTCGATGCCCAGCGCATCGAGCAGGCGGCCCAGAACTTCGACCCGCTCATCCGGCGCATAGCGGGCGAGCGGATCGGGGCCGGTCATGCCGTGGCCGAGCAGGTCGTAACGGACAATGCGATAGTCTTCGCTAAGGCGCGCCGCCCAGCCGTCCCAGCTTTCAAGGCTCATCGTGAAGCCGTGCAACAGGACGATCACCGGCGCGTCGACCGGGCCTTCTTCGCTGACCCGGATCCGGGCACCGTCAATATCTATGGTGCTGAGGGTCGGCGCGGAATCCGGTGTCGTCGCAGCAGGCGCAGGTGCCGGTGTTTCGGGTGCACAGCCGTGCAGCGCGAATGCGCCAATGGCCGCCAAAACGGCAAATTTTGAAAATTTACTTTTCACTACACCCGGCCCTTTTGCGCTGGCTATTGCTGCCAGCTTCTCTTTCCGTCCTAGACACGGCAAGCCCGTCTGGTCGATGACGCCTTCGATCAATTTGAAAGGGACAATTTCGCTCAGAAGGGCTGCCCGGCCCGCTTTCAGGATAGGCGCCTATCACCCCGATACTGGCGGGGCGACTGACCCGTCCAATCGCGAAATGCACGTGCGAAACTGCGTCCATCGCTGAAACCCAGATCTTCGGCTATCTCGGCAACCGGCTGGCCATTGTCGATCCGGAGCTTCGCCTCGCTGGCTAGCGTAGCCGCGCGAATCTCGCGGAATCGGGTCCCGCGTTCTTCCAGCCGGCGGCGTAGCGACGCGACACTCATGCCGAGATGGCGAGCCACACTCTGCTGGTTCCCCAGGCCGTCCCTCAAGGCCTGGGCCGTACGCTCTACAATATCGCCGCCTGCTGCATCCGCATGACCCAGCTGATCGAGTGTTCGTGCGATACCGCCATAGATTGTCCGCGAGCTGAGCACCGGGCAAGCTGCTGGATCAACCGGCCAGTCGGCGATTGCCGCGTCATAGTGAAGCTCGAAATGCCGGGCGCCGTGTACGATAGGTACGCCCCAATCGGCCAGCGGGCTGGGTACGCCCCCTTTTTTCCGACGCGTGCGGAGGCTGCGGACGGGGAGGGGCGCGTCTGCGGTGCTGCTCGATCGCAGCAGCACATGAACATAGACGAGCAGGGCTTCGAGCGAGAAAAGTATGAACGGATCGTCCTTGGGAATCGCATAGGGAAATTCGCTGTCGTCCATGACGAAGCACAGCTCTTCGCGTGCCTGTGTCACCTTGTTGTAGCGCCCGCCATGAATCACATTGTAGCTTGCGGCGAGGATATCCAGCATGTCGCGAGCCGTTTTGGCGCTGCGGAGCCGGTCGCGGATAAAATCGGATGTGCCCAGCATCAGCGGGCGCGCCGAAACATGAATCGTTTCATCGCCGATGGCGAGCGCGATCTGCTCGCTCAACCGGAAATAATCGCCAAGGCTAATCTGCCCTTCATGGTCCGGGTCGAGCAGATTGCCCGGAAGGTGCGCGGCGTTGAGCACGGCCTGTCGGTCGAGCGCCGCTTCTTCGATGATCGCGTCGAGCGGACGCAGCGTGGCCGCCGCCACGCTCACACCGCCCAGACCCTGCGCCTCGATCATCATGCGCCGTGCTATAGGCAAAGCCACGGGCCGTGTCTCGTTACGGCAAAAAAGGCCTGCCCGCGCATGGCAAAGAAAAAGCCGGCGCGGCGAACCGCACCGGCTTTTTCCGTTCGGATCTCCGGGTTGGGCTAGAAGCCGAACCGGGCGGAGATACCGTATAGACGCGGCGCACCCGGATAGCCGGCAAAGGTGCCGGTCTGTTCGGGAACCGCGAAGGTCTGGACATTGTAATAGGTGTCCAGAAGATTCTCGACGAAGAATTCGAGCCGCCAGCTTTCGTCGGACGAAACCAGGCCGATCCGAGCATTGATGATGCCATAGGGCTCATTGTCGGTGATGCCGCGACCGGCCGCGCTTGTGGCCGTACTGCTGTTGAATCGGGCATCGACATGGAGCAGGCCGTCAAGTCCGTTGGTGAGGGCCGGGGTCCAGGTCGCCGCGCCTGTCAGCGTGTGCCGCGGCACGTTGACCAGCTGCAGCCCCTCGGCGCCGGCAAGCGGCGTTCCGGTGAGGTTGCTGCTCGGATCGAAACCGGCATCGGTCAGCGCATAGCCGAGTTGGAAAGTCAGGTCGCGCACGGGGCGGATCGTCGCATCGATCTCGAAACCCTTGGAGATCGTCTGCTCGACATTCTGCACGAAGAAGCTCGTGCCGGAAAAGACCAGCTGCTGATAATTCGTGAAGTCCTGATAGAAGGCGGCAACATTGAATGTGAACTCGCGGCCCCAATTGGTCTTCAGTCCGATTTCATAGGCATCGACGGTTTCTGCCTCGAACTGCAGGTCGGTAAGCTGGGGGCCGTTGCCGCCCAGCAATACCGTGTCGAAACCGGCGCGGTCGAGATTGTAACCGCCCGATTTATAGCCGCGGTCATAGGCCGCATAGACCAGCACATCCGGGTTGATCTGATAGGCGAGGCGCACCGTACCGGTGAACTCGTCATCGCTGAACCCGCCCGAATAATTGCCGTTGAATTCGCTGTTCACCGTCGGGTTGCAGGCGAGCAGGAAAGCGGCGGGGACATTGGCGAGGATGAGGTTGCTATAGGGCGCCGTCGCTGGATCTGCGAAGAAGCCGCAAGCCGGCACATTGGCATTTAGGCTGGCCGTGATGTCCTTTTCCTCATGGTTCCAGCGCAGGCCGAGGGTCAGCGACAGCTCGTCGGTAATATCGATGACATTGTGGGTGAAGAGCGCGATCGCCTCGGTATCGACCGTATAATTGTCCGCCTGCTGGCCGGAGCCGGCCGGGTTGCCCGGAAGCGGTGTGTTGAACAGCGCGAACAGGGCCGGGTTCTGGGCCGCCGCCGCCGCGAGCTGCGGATTGGTGGCAAGCAGAACCTGGCCGAATTCCGGAACCGACGGGCCGAAGCTGTCGAAGAATTCGAAACCCGCCGCCGGATCGAAGGCGAACAGCGCATCGACATATTGGTTGGCCTGCGTGCCGAAACGGACGGTGTCGCGCAGGGTCAGCGTTTCGTTGAGATAGAAAGCGCCGACCAGCCAGTCGAGCCGGTCGTCGAACGCCGTGCCCTGGAGCCGGATTTCCTGGGTGAAATCTTCCAGGCCGGTCCGGTATCCGTCGCGATAGGCGCGGTCTGCGCCGGAATAGTCGATGTCCTGGTTGCGCAGCGAGCGCCAGTCGCGGAATGCGGTGATCGAGGTTAGGGTGAAGGCGTCGAACTCATAATCGATCTGCGCCGAAATGCCCCATTCCTCGACCGCTTCGTTGTAGTTGCGGCCCGGCGTGATGCCCATGATGCGGTCTTCGGGGTCGCCGGTTGCAACGCCGGTATTGCCGGCAAGGCCCGCAATCAGGTTGAGCGCGCCTGCAGTTGGCCCGGAGACGAGATTGACGGCGCCGCAGCATTCCTCGTCGGTATCGGCATAATCGGCGATGATGCGGATGGTAAGGCGTTCATTCTCGAACAGGCCCTGGCCGCGCACGGCATAGCGATCGATGGTATTGATATCGCGGCCCGAATTGACATCGGTGATATAGCCGTCGCGCTGGCGGTAGATGCCATCGAGGCGCAGCGCGATCATGTCGTTGACCGGGCCGGTGATGCCGCCGCGCAGCTCGAAGGCGTCGAAATTGCCATAGCTGCCCTCGACGAATCCGCCGAGATCGAATTCGGGCATCTGGGTCGTGACGCTGAGCGCGCCGGCCGATGTGTTGCGGCCGAACAGCGTGCCCTGCGGGCCGCGCAGTATTTCGACGCGCTCAACTGGCGGGAGTTCGCTCAGCGCGACACCGGCGCGGGCACGATAGACGCCGTCGATGAATACGCCGACCGCCGGTTCGAAGCCCGGATTGTCGCCGGCCGTTCCGATACCGCGAATCGAGAGCGCGGTGGCGTTGGACGAGGACTGGCCCGTCGTCGCGACGAGGCTCGGCGCGAGCTGGGAGAAATCGCGGATGTCGTCGACGCCTGCATTCTGGACGAGATCGCCGCTGATAACCGAAACCGAAATGGGAACGCTCTGGACGTCTTCCGCGCGCCGGGTTGCGGTAACGAGAATGATGTTCGTGTCGAAATTGCCCTCTTCGGCCGTCGCGGCCGGGGCCGGATCGGTTTGGGGTGATTCGGTCTGGGCATGGACCGGAGCGGCGGCGAAGATGGCGGCGGCGCTGGCGAGCAGAATGGACTTTTTCACAATGGAATCCTTGTTGCTTGGAAAGGTTGGTGGGGGGGAGTTGAGAGCGATAGAAGGCAAAGCTGCCCGCAGGCTGCGAACCTCGCTACCTCGATAATATCTAACGGTGTCGGATCTCGATCCGGGGGCGCCGAGGGGTGTCGGCCCGTCCAGCGGCATCAGGGCCGCAAATGTCTATGTCATGGCAGGCAGACACTCCAGGTTCGGCGATCTCGACTGGCGCGACAGGCTCGGGACCCCTCTTCCCGCCCGCCATGGTTTTCGATCCGATGGCAGGATTGCGATGCCGCATTGCCGGGCGAAATGCCCTGTTTCATTTATTACTCAGTTTTATAACGAAACTACCTTGCATATCGTAAACACCAGAATCAAGGGGAAAAAATCGATAGCAGGATTCCGTCGGCGCGTTGGGTCGCGCGGATGCCGGCCCCGGTGCGTTGGACTGGCCCGACGCAGCGCATGCCTGATTTTGGCGGGGTCGGCGGTGGTGGAGCTAGGGGGATTCGAACCCCCGACCTCTGCATTGCGAACGCAGCGCTCTCCCAACTGAGCTACAGCCCCGCACCGCCGGAATGGCCGCCCTTCCGGGGCGGTGCTTCATATTTAGCGATGGCCGAATATCGGTGCAATATGGTGGCGGACGGATCGCAAAATTTTGATCGGGCAGTGGCGATCCGGCCCTGTCCTTTGCCATCTATCCTGCTACCCTAAGTTTCAATAGAAAACCCGAATCGCACGATAGGAGAATAATATGGCCCGCGCCTGGCACCTGAAATCCCGCCCCGAAGCTATGCCCGCCCCCGAAAATTTTGAGCTCAGGGAATTCGAACAAACACAAATGGGTCATGGCATGATCCGGGTGGCCAATCAGTGGCTGTCCGTCGACCCCTATATGCGCGGCCGGATGCGCGACGTGAAAAGCTATGTGCCGCCTTTTGCGATCGACGCGCCCCTGGAAGGCGGAGCGATCGGCGAGGTCGTAGAAAGCAATGCCGAGGGATTTGCCGTTGGCGACATGGTCCAGCACGGGGCCGGCTGGCGCGACGAAGCGGTGGTGAATGCCGCAGAGGCGCAGAAGCTTCCCGATCTCGGTATCCCGGTTCAGTCTTTTCTCGGCTTTCTCGGCATGCCGGGGATGACGGCCTATTTCGGTCTGCTCGATGTCGCGAGCGCAAAGGAAGGCGATATCGTGTTCGTATCGGGTGCGGCCGGCGCGGTAGGCTCGACCGTCATCCAGATCGCCAAAGCCAAGGGCATGACGGCCATCGGCTCGGCCGGCGGACAGGAAAAATGCGACTGGGTCAAATCACTCGGTGCCGATGCGGTGATCGATTACAAGGCCGAAGGCGAGCTGATGCCCAAATTGATGAAGGCGGCGCCGAACGGCATCGACGTCTATTTCGACAATGTCGGCGGCGAGCATCTCGATGCGGCCTTCGCGGTCGCCAATCCCGGCGCGCGCTTCGCCGAATGCGGGATGATCTCGGGCTATAACAGCACCGAACCGATGGAGTTCCGCTATATCATGAACATCATCGGCAAGGGCCTGAATGTCCGCGGCTTCATCGTCACCCAGTTTATGGACCGGATGGGCGAATTCCACGCCGATATGGGCGCGATGCTGCAGGCCGGAAAACTGACCAGCCAGGAAACCGTGCATGAAGGGCTCGAAAGCCAGGTCGATGCGTTTATCGGGCTGTTTACAGGCGGGAATACGGGTAAGATGCTGGTGAAGGTATAAACGTAAGGTGGTTCTTTTGTCAGACTCTACCTGACGGTTGAGCGCCGCACCGGCCCGCTCCCCCACCCGGCCTCCCATTCAGGATACACTCGTGGGAGGCCGGGTGGGGGAGCGGGCCGGTGCGGCGACGTTGCGCTAGCAACGTTCTGACGGACTAAAGTCTCCGCGCGCTGAACGTATCGCAGACATCGGGGTTGCCGCTTTCGATCCCGCGCCGCAGCCAGCGCTGGCGCTGTTCGGACGTTCCATGGGTAAAGCTCTCCGGAACGACATAACCCTGGGCGGCGCGTTGCAGCGTATCGTCGCCGATCGCATTGGCCGCGCGCATGCCTTCTTCCATGTCGCCGGGTTCCATCGCATCGCGCTCGCGGTTCGCCCAGACGCCTGCATAACAGTCGGCCTGCAATTCCATCCGCACCTGCAGCTGGTTGCCTTCTGCGGCGCTTGCCCGCTGCTGCTGGGAACGCACACGATTGGAAATGCCGGTGATTGTCTGGATATGATGGCCGACCTCATGGGCGATCACATAGGCCTGGGCGAAATCGCCGCCCGCGCCCAAATCGGTCCGCAGCTGGGTGAAGAAGTCCGTATCGAGATAGATTTTCTGGTCGGCGGGGCAATAGAAGGGCCCCATTGCCGAATCCGCCGCGCCGCAGCCTGAACTGCCCCGGTTATCGTAGAAGACGAGCGTGGCCGGTTGATAGCGCTGGCCGCTTTCCGCGAAAATCTCCGTCCAGCGGTCCTCGGTAGAGCCGAGCACCTGAGCCACGAAACGGTCGGTCTCGTCCTGGATAGCCTGTTCGCCGCGCGTCACTTCGCCGCCGCTCATCGGGCCGCCGCCTCCGCCCCCGGACAGGCCGAGATTGCCGAGGCCTCCGCCGAAATAGGACATGGCGAGGAAGATAATAATCATGATGACGATCGTGCCGCAGCCCATCTGGCCGCGCCCGCTTGCCGGGATCGGGATCGGCAGTCCACCGCCGCGCCGGCCGCCGCCGGGCATGCGAAAGCCGCCGCGGCGTCCTCCGCCGGTCTGCCGTTCGATATTGCTGCTGCTGCGACGTCCGCCCAAACGCATGGCGATTCTCCCCTCAAAAACTGGTGCCGAATAATGGGCGAGCCGGGGCGGTGTTGCAATCGGGCGCGGCATTTGGGGCTGGCATGATTGCGCCGGGCGGTTAGGTAGGGCGCAAATCACCGGCAGCAGAAAGGCCCGATCCCATGTTCCTCAAAGGCAAGACCGCCCTCATCACCGGCTCCACCTCTGGCATCGGCCTGGCCTATGCAAAGGCGCTGGCGGCCGAAGGGGCCAGCGTCATGATCAACGGCTTCGGCGATGCCGAGGAGATCGAGGCCGAGCGCAAGGCGCTGGAAGACCTGTCCGGCGCCAGGGCCGTTTATTCCGACGCCGACATGTCCGATCCCGCCGCCATCGAAGCGATGGTCGAACGATGCACGGACGAACTGGGCGCGCCCGATATCGCCATCGCCAATGCCGGTATCCAGCATGTTTCACCGATTGAGGAGTTCCCGGTCGAGAAATGGGATCAGATGCTCGCCATCAACCTTTCCTCGCCATGGCATCTGACCCGGCTCGTCGTCGGCGCGATGAAGGAAAAGGGGTGGGGACGGATCATCTATACCGCTTCGGCCCATTCGATCGTCGCAAGCCCGTTCAAATCGGCCTATAACGCAACCAAATTCGGACTGGGCGGGATCGCCAAGACGGTGGCGCTCGAAGCCGCCCGGGACGGGGTGACCGTAAACTGCATCAGCCCCGGCTATGTCTGGACGCCGCTGATCGAGAAGCAGATTCCCGATACGATGAAGGCGCGCGGCATGACGCGCGAACAGGTTATCGAGGAGGTGCTGCTGGCTGCGCTGCCGACCAAGAAATTCGTCATGCCGGAAGAAGTCGCGAGCTTCGCCCTCTATCTGTGCCGCGACGAAGCATCGCAGATCACCGGCGCCAACCTTTCCATGGATGGCGGCTGGACGGCGCAGTAACTGCTATACCGTAGTTCGGAGATAGGTTAGGCTGAGCCATGATGACGGGGCGAGCAAGCGCAATATTGACGGGGATAGCGGCGGCTTTGCTGCTCTCCTCCTGTGCCTATACCGATGGCGTGACGGGCGTTCCGGCAGGGGCCAATCCCAATCAGGAACTGCCGACCTATTGGCAGTCGATCGCCACGCGGGACGATCGGGCGCGGATATCGAACTGGCGCCGGTCCTTCCGGGAAGGCGTGGCCGATGCCGCGGCGGGCGGCCATGCCAATGAGGTCGCCGCCGAAGGCGCGCTGCTCCGGCCCGATGCGGGGCTGGCCGATCCGCGGCCGCCCGCAGGAGACTATCGCTGCCGCTTCGTCAAACTCGGTTCGCAGGGCAGCGTGCCTTTGTCCTTTGTCGCCTATCCCTGGTTTCGTTGCCGGATCCAGGATCAGGGCGAGACGCTGCGTTTTACCAAGCTCACGGGATCGCAGCGCCCGAGCGGAACTCTCTATCCGGAAAACAGGCTCCGGATGATCTTTCTCGGCGTATTGGAGCTGGGCGATGAAACGCGCGCCCATGTCTATGGCCGCGATGCCAATCGCGACATGGCCGGCACGCTGGAGCGGATCGGCGATGCGCGCTGGCGGATCGTTCTGCCCTATCCGCGCTTCGAATCGCTGGTCGATATCATCGAACTGGTGCCGGCCGAGTAGGGGATTTCCCTCCCTTGAAACGGTGGGGGATTCTGTTCAGTAAGCACGAAAACATTCGAGAGGATCATCCATGCGCCACCTGCTTTACGCCCTTCCCCTGCTTTTCGCTTCTCCGGCCTATGCCGATGAGCTGAGCGATGCGGTTGCCGCCGATATGCCCGAGCTGATGGAGCTGTATCGCCACCTCCACGCCAATCCGGAATTGTCCTTCCAGGAGGAACAGACCGCCGCGCGACTCGCTGCAATCGCCGAAGAGCTTGGCTTCGAAGTGACGACCGGCGTCGGCGGCCATGGCGTGGTCGCGGTGATGGAGAACGGCCCGGGCCCCGTGCTGCTGATGCGCGCGGATATGGACGGGCTTCCGGTGGAGGAACAGACGGGCCTCGACTTCGCCAGCCAGGTCGTCGCGACGACCGATGAGGGCATTGAATCGCGCGTCATGCACGCTTGCGGCCATGATACGCACATGACCGCATGGGTCGGCGCGGCGCGCCAGCTTGTCGCGCGGCGCGATCAATGGTCGGGCACCCTGGTGGCGATCCTGCAGCCGGCCGAGGAGCGCGGCGCGGGCGCGCGGATGATGCTGGAAGACGGGCTGTACGAACGCTTTCCGAAACCGGATTTTGCGCTCGCCTTCCATGATTCCGCATCGGCGCCGGCCGGGTCGATCGGCGTTGTGCCGGGCTTTGCCATGGCCAATGTCGACAGTGTCGATATCCATGTACACGGGGTTGGCGGGCACGGCGCCTATCCGCACACAACCCGCGATCCGATCGTTCTGGGCTCCCGGATCGTCGGCGCCCTGCAAACTCTGGTGAGCCGGGAAGTCGATCCGCAACAGCCGGCTGTTGTCACGGTTGGCAGTTTCCGGTCCGGCTCCAAGCACAATATCATATCGGACCAGGCGCAGCTGCTCCTCACCGTACGCAGCTATACGGACGAAGTGCGCGAACAGCTGCTTTCGGGCATTGAGCGGATTGCGCGGGCCGAAGGGATCGTCGCGGGATTGCCCGAAGAGCTGATGCCGGAAGTCACTCGCCGCAACGAGTATACTCCGGCGGTTTACAACACGCCCGATCTTACCGGCGAGCTGATGAATGTCTGGCGTGGTCGTTTTGGCGAGGCGCGGGTGCTGGAAGGCGAGCCGGTCATGGGCGGCGAGGATTTCAGCCGCTTCTGGCGGGCGGACCGCGAGAATATCCAGAGCGTCCTTTTCTGGGTCGGCGGCGTTCCGGCGGATCGTTGGGAAGCGGCCGAGCGCGGTGAGATCCAGCTGCCGTCCCTGCACAGCGGGCTATGGGCCCCCGATGCCGAGGCCGTGGTGAGCACGGCAACGGAAGCCCTGGTGGTTGCCGCGATGGAGATATTGGCGCCGGAATGATCTGTCAGAATTCCCGTATCCGGAAATCGCCGCGCCAGCCCATCCCTTATTGAGAAGCATTCTTAATTAAAATCAAGCGATTGATCGTTTCTGTCGCTCAACACCATCTGTAAATTCCGTTTCCTTCGACTCGCTGGCCTCGGCTAGCAACGAAGTTGCGAGTCCGGCGCACGTCGGCAATCATCCGTTTCAACAAGGAGAGTGATCATGGAACTGAAGGGCAGTCAGACCGAAGAAAATCTCAAGGCCGCATTTGCCGGCGAAAGCCAGGCCAATCGCCGCTATCTCTATTTCGCGCAAAAGGCCGATATCGAAGGCCATAACGATGTCGCCGCTGTGTTCCGCTCCACGGCAGAGGGCGAAACCGGCCATGCGCACGGCCATCTCGAATTCCTGGAGGAATGCGGCGATCCGGCAACCGGCGAGCCGATCGGTTCGACCGAGGAAAATCTCGGCGCCGCGATTGCCGGCGAAACCCATGAATATACGGATATGTATCCGGGCATGGTGAAAACCGCGCGCGAAGAAGGGTTCGAGGAAATCGCCGACTGGTTCGAAACGCTGGCCAAGGCGGAAAAGAGCCATGCCGGTAAGTTCCAGCGGACGCTCGATACGCTCAAAGCCGAAGCGTAGGCGAGGTTTCGATACGGTAATGAGATAGGGCGGGGGCCAGCCGGAAACGCTTGGCCCCCGTTTTGCTGAAGACCGAGATACCCATTTCCCGTTCGCCCTGAGCCTGTCGAAGGGCTGTCCTTCTTTTTAACAACCGCCAACAAGAAGAGCAGCGCTTCGACAGGCTCAGCCCGCACGGTTTTCGCAGGGGAGCGACCACATGCAGGAAGGCAGCCTGGAAGCGCCAACGCGCCATCCGATCGCCTGGCAGGACGATGAGTTTTACGATCCCGATCTGCTCGATGCCGAGCTGCGCCGGGTTTTCGATATCTGCCATGGATGCCGGCGCTGCTTCAACCTGTGCGACAGCTTCCCCCAGCTTTTCGACCTGATCGACGACAGCGAGACCGAGATGGTCGAGGATCTCCCGAGCGAGAGTTTCAAGCCGGTCGTCGATGCCTGCACCCTGTGCGACATGTGCTTCATGGTGAAGTGCCCCTATGTGCCGCCCCATGATTTCGATCTCGATTTCCCGCACCTGATGCTCCGCGCCCGCGCGATTGAGCATAAGAAGGGCGAAACCAAATTCGCGGACAGGGAGCTCGCCAAGACCGACCGCAACGGCAAGCTGGCTACCAAGGTATCGGGCCTCGCCAATTGGGCGACCAAAGAGTCGAACGGGCTGACCCGCAGCGCCATGGAAAAGACGCTCGGGATCGACAAACGCGCGCACCTGCCGCGCTATGATTCGAAGCAGTTCAGCAAGACCCCGGCGAAAGCGATGCCGGCAGTGAATCTCGAGGCGCCCAATTTCGGGCGCAAGGCGGCGATCTATGCCACCTGCTACGCCAATTTCAACGATTCCACGCCGGGCAGGGCCGCGCTCGATGTGCTCTCGCACAATGGCGTCTCCTGTCGGATCGATCACCCCCATTGCTGCGGTATGCCGCTCCTTGAAAATGGCGATCTTGCCGGTGTGGCGAAAAGCGCCGAGGCCGTGGCCGCCCATTTCGGGCCGCTGATCGATCGCGGCTACGATATCGTCGCGCTCACCCCGTCCTGCGCGTTGATGCTGAAATTCGAATGGCCGCTGATCCTGCCGGATAATCCGACCGTACAGAAGCTGGCCGAACATACGCGCGATCTTGCCCAATATGTTGTCGAGCTTGCCAAAGACAAAGGGCTGGTCGAAGTGCCCGAAATGGCGAGCAGGATCGGCCTGCATTTCGCCTGTCACAGCCGCGCCCAGAATATCGGGGCCAAGGCGATGGAGATGCTGAAACTCATCCCCGGAGCGACGCCCACCATTGTCGAACGCTGTTCGGGCCATGGCGGCAAATGGGGCATCATGGCGGACAATTACGACACCGCCGTCAAACTCGCCCGGCCTACGGTGCGCAATCTGAAAAAGGGCAATCCCGATTATGTCGTCAGCGAATGCCCGCTGGCCGGCCCGCATCTGCGCGAAGTGATGAAGGCGAGCGGCGGCGAGGATGTGCCCGAACGGGTCGGCCATCCCATCGAACTGGTCGCCAAAGCTTACGGATTTTAGGAGCTAGACATGCCGCGCAACACGCGTGAAATCACCGCCGACGACATTATGGGCCTCGCCGATTTCGAGCAGATCCGTGCCGAGAAGCGGGAGGAGAATCTGCTGCGCAAGCGGTTCCGCCGGCTCTCTGTCGGCCCGCATGTCACCGTCTATTTCGAAAGCTGGGACACGATGTGGCTGCAGGTGCAGGAAATGCTGCGCATCGAGAAGGGCGGCGAGGAGCAGCTGGTTGATGAGCTGGCTGCCTATAACCCGATGATCCCCAATGGCGACGAGCTGACCTGCACCCTGATGTTCGAGGTCGAAGACCCGGCGCGGCGCGATCTGTTGCTGAACCAGCTTGGCGGGGTGATCGACCATATCCATATCGTGGTGGATGGCGAGAAGATCGGGGCCGTCCCCGAACAGGATGTCGACCGCGAAAGCGCCAGCGGCAAGGCCTCTGCCGTGCTGTTCCTGCACTTTGCGTTCACAGCGGAGCAGAAGGCGAGATTTCGCGATACGGTCAATCAGATACTCTTCCAGATCGATCATCCGGCTTATGGCCATGCGGCGATAATGGGCGAGGAGATGCGCGCCGAACTGTCGCGCGATTTCGGATAGTTTTTGTCAGACTCGACTTCACGGTCGAGCGCCGCACCGGCCCGCACCCCCACCCGGCCTCCCAACAGGATACACTCGTGAGAAGTTGTGTGGGGGAGAGGGCCGGAGCGGCGATTTCCTGCCAAGGAAATTCTGACAAGCAGAAACCCGGTGCGGCGCTGGAATGAAAATGCGTGCCTGACAATCAACAGAAAACGCCCGCCCGGTTTTTGCCGGACGGGCGTTTCTTCTCCTCCCCAGGAAAAGTGCGGTATTCTTGGGGGCGGCATCCTCTCCCAAGGATGGAATAAAAAGGATGGGGGCACCTGCCCCCACCAGTAAGCTCGTTCTTCCGGCCGACTTGCGGCCCTTTAAAACTCCGGGTAAGCCGCTGGCTCAGTCAATCCTTTACACTATGCGAGGGATTGATGAGTGGTCGTCTAGCGCCTCACTTCTGCTATGAAGCTATTCACTTTCGTACGGGTCGCCTATAGCTCTGCCAGAAAAATCGGGTGTGATAGTCGGGTTCGTGCCAGCAAGAGTTGTCATATTGTAAGGAAAGTGACAAAGGGAGTTCGAGCTGCGGGACGCCATTGGAATCCCGTCGGAATGACGACAGGCGCGGGAGCGACAGACAGGCCATGGCCGATGCCAAACTTTTCGCCGGACACCGGATCAAACGGTTGCGCCGTCAGGCCGGGCTGACTCAGGCCGCGATGGCGGAGATGCTAGATATCTCGCCCAGCTATCTGAACCTGATTGAGCGCAACCAACGGCCCTTGTCCGCAACCCTGCTGATACGGCTGGCCGATCGCTTCGATTTCGACATGCGCAGCCTGTCCGACGACGAGCCGGGTGGGGGAGAGGACGGGCTCCGTCGCCGCCTTGCCGATCCCCTGTTCGCCGATCTCGATGTCGATCGCAACGAGCTGCATGAATGGCTGGCGGCTTCGCCCGGCGGCGCCGAAGCCTTTGCCCGCGCCTTCGACCGGATGACGCAGGGCGGCGGCGATGCCCGGCCGGATGCGAGCGATCCGGTGATCCCTGTACGGCGGGAGATTGAGCGGTGGAAAAACCATTATGCCGATCTCGACAGCCAGGCCGAGGCGCTGGCCGACGAACTCAGGCTCGGCGCCGGCGATCTTTACGGGGCGATTGCCGAGCGGTTGCGCAGCAAGCATCAGCTGACCATCCGCATATTGCCGGCAGAGGTAATGCCCGACCGGCTTCGGCGACTCGATCTCCATGCCCGTCAGTTGCAGCTTTCCGAAATGCTCGACCAGGCGTCGCGCACCTTCCAGGCCGGTTTCCAGCTCGCCCAGATCGAGGCCAAGGCGGAAATCGAGGCGCTGGTCGCCGGGGCGGAATTTCTCGATCCCGTACAGGCGCGCTTCTATCACCGCCATCTGTCGGGCTATTTTGCTGCGGCCCTGATGATGCCCTATCGACGCTTCCTCAGAGCCTGCGAAGGCAGTGGCTATGATTTCGAGCTGCTCCAGCGGCGTTTCGGCGCGGGCTTCGAACAGGTCGCGCACCGACTGACGACATTGCAGCGCGTGGGCGAGCGAGGCCTGCCCTTTTTCATGCTGCGGATCGACCGGACGGGCATGGTGTCCAAACGCTATGCCGGGGCCAGCGGCTCGCCTTTGGTCGAATCGGCCGGCTTCTGTCCGCTCTGGCATATCCACCGGGCGTTCGACCGGCCCGGCGAATTCACCCGCCAGCTGGTCGAGCTGGAGGATGAGAGCCGCTGGTTCACGATATCGCGCATGGTGCACCCGGTCAGCCGCGCGCCCAGCGGGATCCGCGCGGAATTCGCGATCGGTCTTGGTCTGGCGGCCGCCCATGCCGCCCCGCTTATCGATGCGCGCGGTTTCGATCTCGCAGGCGGCGATACGACGCCGATCGGCCTTGGGTGCCGTCAGTGCACGCGCGCCGATTGCCCGCAAAGGAGCGCGCCGCCGATCGGCCGGGCGCTGATCATCAATGAGCGCGAAAGGGCGATTACGCCTTTCGCCTTTGCCGGGGATTAGGGCTTGGGAATCTTATCTGTCAGACTCAACCTAACGGGGGAGCGGGCCGGTGCGGCGCCTGAGGCGAAGCCGAAGGTCTGACAGATAAAGTGCCTGACAGATTTATAGCGTCTCGCTGCCTTCGGTTTTCAGTTGCGCGACGATCTCCTTCACCCGCTGGCTCTCGCCGCGCGGCATGACGAGCACCGCATCTTTGGTCGCGACGACGATCAGATCCTCGACGCCGACGGTCGTGACCTTGATGCCGTCCGACCGCACCAGGCTGTTGGCCGTGTCGATCGCTACGATATCGCCGGACAGCGCGTTACCGCTGCTGTCCTGCTCCGAAATCTCGTGCAGCGCGTCCCAGCTGCCGACATCGGACCAGCCCATCGAAACCGGCACGACCGCAACCCGCTCCGCCTTCTCCATCACCGCATAATCGATCGACGTCGCTGGCGCTTTTGCAAAGGCAGCCGCATCGGGCCGGTGGACGGCGCCGTCGCGATGCCCGGCCTCATAGGCCGCGCGCGCCGCTGCCAATATGTCCGGCGCGTGTTTCTCCAGGGCTTCGAGAAAGCGGCCCGCGGTGAACAGGAATATGCCGCCATTCCAGTGATAGCCGCCCTTCTCCAGAAAGCCCTGTGCCGTTTCCCGATCCGGTTTTTCGACGAAGCGGGCGGCGCGGAAGCCATGGCCGTCCAGCGCTTCGCCCTGCCGGATATAGCCATAGCCGGTTTCCGGGCCGGTCGGTGCGATCCCGAAAGTCACGAGCCAGCCTTTGGCGGCCAGCGCCGCAGCCTGCTCCACCGCCGCTTCAAAGGCGGGGACATCGGCAATAACCTGGTCGCTTGGCATGACGAGCATCGCTGTTTCCGGCGGGAGCACGAGCGCGGCCAGCGCAATGGCGGGGGCCGTGTTGCGCGCTTCGGGTTCCAGGATGATGGCGGCATCGCTGCCGGCCAAGAGCTGCAATACATCTTCCTGCGCCGCGCCGCCGACGAGCAGGGGTTCGCCGAAACGCGCGCCGCCGGCCCGGGCAATCGTCTGTTCGAGCATGCTGGTCTCGCCCGTCAGCGCCAGAAACTGTTTGGGGCGCGCGGTACGCGACAATGGCCAGAGGCGCGTGCCGCTGCCGCCGGTGAGGATAACCGGTGTGATGGATGGGGCTGTCATGTCGCCCTTATGACGGGTTCGGTTGCGGTACGAAAGCCGTTAACCGGCCTCCCGATAGTAACGTCGCCAGATGTCCTTGCCGCTGGCGTCATAGAGTTTCATCGTTTCGACCAGCCGGGCGCGCAGAGCGCCGTCGATCATGGCATCGGGCAGAAGCGGATCGAGATTGATGACGCGGATTGCCGCCTGGCCGAGCGATAATGTTTCGCGCGCTGCCCCGGCCAGCGGCAGGGTGTCGAGGCGCGCGGCGCTTGTTTCGAGCGCAGCCAGGGCCTGGGCATAGCGCGCCTGCAAAGCATCCAAGTTCCACAGGGTCCGGAAATTCACTTTGTCCGGGGCGGCATAATCGCCGAGTGCAAAGAGCATCGCCCGGTCATCGAGCCCGATCGCAATCAGCTCGCTGCGCAGGGCTGGCAATGCGATCGCAAGATTGGCCGGCCGAACCCACAAATCGGGTTCGGCTTCGGCAAAGCCATAGAGCCTGAGCGCCTGGGACCGCGCGGCGAGCTGCTTGCGGTCGGTGCGTCCGAGATTGCCTGCCGGCACGGCGAGCCAGCCGCCATCCCAATCCTTGGTTCGCTCGCGCACCGAACGCCAGCCGCGAACCTGATCGCGCAGAGGGCGTGAAGCTGGGCCCGATATATAGAGCCCGCGTCCGGCGCTTTCGAGCAGGCCTTCTCTGGTCAGCCGGGTCGTCGCCATCCGCATCGCGCTGTCCTCGATACCAAAGGCGCTGCCGGCGGCGACAATCTGGGCTGCCGTTATCCGCTGGGTACCGATAGCGTTCATCAGGGAAAGGATCAGGCCGCGGCCCGTCATCTCGCCCGTATCCGGCGCTTCAAATGAAACAAAGTTTGACATAATATGATGAATATCGTTACAAGTAATTGCGACGCGTGGCAAGGAGCCCGCATCTGGAGCCGACAATGTCCAAAAACCCAAGCCTGCCCGAAGTCGTTACCAAGGATGAACTGCGCGCGCTGCTCAAGCTTTCCAACGTCAGGGCGGCGGCGATCCTGCTTGGCAATTTCGCGATACTGGCGGGCGCTTTTGCGGTCGCCATCCTGTGGCCCAATCCGCTGACGATCATCCTCGGCACGGTTGTTATCGCGGGGCGGATTCTCGGCCTTGTCGTGATTGGCCATGATTGTGCGCATCACGCCTTTTTCAGGAGCCGAAGGGCGAATGAAATCGTCGGCCACTGGTTCGCCAATGCCGCGCTCAACGTCTCGCACTATGCTTATCGCGCCTATCATCTCAAACATCACCAATATGCCGGCACGGACAAGGATCCCGATATCGGGCTGGTCCGGAACTATCCGATTCCCCGCGACAGTTTCCGCCGCAAGATGCTGCGCGACCTGACCGGCCGCACCGGCCTGCGTGACACCTGGTACAAGATCAGGAATTTCCGCCTGCCCCGGCACCTTCCCTGGCTGACCTTCCATATCGTGCTGTTCGGCCTGTTGTTCGCGGTCGGCGCGCCCTGGGCCTATGCCATGTGGTGGGCTGCCGAACTGTTCCTCTATCCGGCGATCACGCGGATCAGGAATATCGGCGAACACGGCGTCGCGAGCGACCGGACGAGCCTCGATCCGCGCGAAAACACCCATACGACGCTGGCCAATCCGCTGGAGCGCCTTGTTCTTGCACCCAACTATGTCAATTTTCATTGCGAGCATCATCATTTTCCCGCGGTCCCGCCCTATAATCTGCCCCGGCTGCACAGACTGTTGAGGGAGCGCGGCTATTATGAAGGCTATCGCTCGTTGACTCGGGGCTATCCCGCGATGCTGCGCCGGGCCGTGCGCGACGATCCCGCCATGGTGGCCGCCTGATATGGCGCGGGACGGAAAGGCCGTTGCCGAACAGGATATCAGCCACTGGCTTGGTGGCCGCTCCTTTGCCGAGTGCCGGGCCGAATTCGACGAAGCCGGCTATATCATTTTCGAAAATGTGCTGATGGCTGAAGAAGTCGCGGCGCTGCGCGAGGCGCTTGCGCCATGGCTCGCCGCGAATATCGCCGGCCGGAACGATTTCGAAGGCCTTAAATCCAATCGTGTCTATGCGATGCTCGCCAAATCGCCGGCTTTTGCCGATCTGGTGATCCATCCGCTCGCACTGGCCTTTGCCGAGGCCGATCTCGGGCGGAGTTGCCTGTTGTCCGCCTGTCTCGCGATCAATCTCCAGCCGGGCGAAACCGTCCAGCCCTGGCACTATGACGACAGCCATTTGCGGGTCGACCGGCCACGCGGATCATGGGGCGTGAGCACCTTCTGGGCAATCGATCCGATGACCGAAGACAATGGCGCGACCGAGCTTCTGCCCGGCAGCCATTTATGGGAAGAAAATTCGATCGAGGGGGCGAACATATCGGCCGATTTCGCCAACACGCAGATCCGGGATGTCGACGACGATCCGGCTGCGCGGGAGGATGCGATCAAAGCGGTCATGCCCTCCGGCGCGCTGATGATAACCAAGGGCACGCTCTGGCATCGGGGCGGCGCCAACCGGTCCGATGCGCCGCGCCTGATCGCAACGCCGCAATATTGCCCGGGCTGGGCGCGGCAGCTTGAAAATATGGCGATGACGATGACGCCCGACCAAGCCGCCGCGCTGCCGCCGCGCGCGCGCGAACTGATCGGCTATTCTATCCATCCGCCTTTTATGGGCTATGTCGATGGCATGCATCCGGACCGGCTGCTGGCCGGGCAAGACAGGCCGACGGCGGGCACCGTTTAGCGGCGATCTCTAATCGTATGATTTAAAATGAACATTTTCAGTCCTCGCTTGGCGAAGGCGGCATCGCGCCGTAAAATCCACCGACAGCGCCCCTTGTGTCGGATTTCTTTACGATTTGCGGCTAAGACCGTCTTCACATGAAGCAATAACGGGTCTTTCACGCGTGATCAGACTGTTCAAACATTATGTGCCGAATGCGGTCTTGCTGCTCGGCATCATGGATTTCGTGCTGCTGCTCGTTTCGGCAGAGCTTGGCTGGGTCTACAGGCTCAGCCAGATCGGCAGCATTCCCGAGCCCATGACCGATCGCATACCGCAGCTGCTCGCCTTTGCTCTGGCGCTCGAGGTCGCGATGATCGCGGTAGGCGTTTATGGTGTCGAGGCGCTCAATTCGCTGCGTTTTGCGCTGGCCCGGCTCCTGGTGGCGGTTTCCATCGGCATTATCTGTCTGTCGGCAGTTTTCTTCCTTGTGCCGGACCTGTCTCTCTGGCGGTCCAATCTCTTCTATTCGATGATCATTGCGACCGTGCTCCTGTTCGGGATGCGGATCCTGCTCGGCAAGACGCTGGGCGGCGCGGCCTTCAAGCGCCGCGTTGTGGTGCTCGGTGCCGGCAGCAAGGCAGAGCGGGTCAGGGATCTCTCCCAGGATTCCGGATCGGGTTTTGTCGTGGTTGGCTATATCGCCATGAATGACGGGCATCAGGAAATCCGCGAGTCCATCAACCGCGAGGCGATCTACAACCTTGCCGATCATGTCGTCCTGCTGAATGCGAGCGAGGTCGTGCTCGCGCTTGAGGAACGGCGCAACGCGCTGCCGCTGGACGATCTGCTGCGCATCAAGACGACCGGCGTGCATGTCAACGATCTCTCCACCTTTCTGGAACGGGAAACCGGCCGGGTCGATCTCGACAGCGTCAATCCGAGCTGGCTCATCTTCTCGGACGGCTTTTCGAGTGGCCGCCGCCTGTCGAGCGCGTCGAAAAGGCTGTTCGACATCCTCGCCAGTTCGGCCCTGCTGATACTGACGGCTCCGCTCATCCTGCTCTTCGCCCTGGCGATCAAGCTGGAAAGCCCGGGCCCGGCATTCTTCAGGCAGAAACGCGTTGGCCAATATGGACAGGAGTTCGAGCTCATCAAGCTGCGGTCCATGCGGGAGGATGCGGAGAAGGATGGCGAGGCGATCTGGGCCCAGAAAAACGATCCGCGCGTTACCCGGATCGGCAAGCTGATCCGTAAGATACGGATCGACGAACTGCCCCAGGCCTGGACCGTGCTGAAGGGTGAAATGAGTTTCGTCGGCCCCCGGCCCGAGCGCAAGCAGTTTGTCGACGATCTGGCGACCAAGATGCCCTACTATGCGGAACGGCATATGGTGAAGCCGGGCATCACCGGCTGGGCGCAGGTCAATTATCCCTATGGCGCGAGCCTGGAAGATGCGCGGCACAAGCTGGAATATGATCTCTATTACGCCAAGAATTACACGCCGTTTCTCGATCTGCTGATCCTGTTGCAGACGGTGCGCGTGGTTATCTGGCCGGAAGGCGCACGCTGAGATGGTGGCGCTCGCCGGTACCTGGAGCCACGCGATCGCGGCGGTCCTGTTCGGGCTGCTCGCGCTGTGGCAGTTCACACGCCACGAGCGCCGCGTCTCGATGGCGATCCTCGGCATCGCCTTTCTGCTGACGGCGGTATGGGCCGGGCTCGCGGCGGCAACAGACCCCGGCTCGGTTGCGGCCAGGCTCGGTGAAACAGCCCGCAATCTTGGTTTCCTGACATTCATGTATGTCTTGCTCAGGCGCGGCCTCGGGGACGATCGCCGTCCCTTTGTCGGGCTGGTCTATATCGCGCTCTTCCTGCTGGTCGTGCTTCAGGTCATGATCGATGGCGCGCTGGCGTTGCTGCCGGGAGGCGAAGAACTCAATGCGATAGCCCTGGCCTCGATGCTGATGCTGAACCTGTGTTTCGCGATCGGTGCGCTGCTGCTCGTCCATGCGCTCTATACAGTCGCGGCTCCGGAAACGCGCTGGGGCATCCGCCCGACCATGATCGGGATCACAGCGATGTGGGCCTATGACCTCAATCTCTACACTTTCGCCTGGCTGACCGGGCGTGTGCCGTTCGAGCTGCTGGCCCTACGCGGCGTGCTGATGCTCTGTCTCGTGCCCACTTTTCTCTTCGCCATGCGCCGCAATGTCGAACTCAAGGTGAAGCTCTCCAGAAAGGTCGCCTTCCGCTCGCTCTCCCTGCTGGCGATCGCCGGCTATTTCCTGATCATGTTCCTTGCGACCGAGCTGATCGACATTTTCGCCGGGAGCAGCGCCGCTCTGGTGCAGGTGGCGATCGTCTTCCTGCTGTCGGTCGGCGCCATCACTCTCCTGCCGTCGAAAAGGGTGCGCGCATGGCTGCGCGTCAAGATCGCCAAACACCTGTTCGAGCATCGCTATGATTACCGGGCGGAATGGATCCGATTCAACCATACGCTCGCCCAGCCAGGCAGCGATACCGATCCGCTGGACAAACGGATCATCCAGGCGCTGGCCGATATTACCGAAGCCCAGGGCGGCCTCCTCCTGGTGCGGAGTGGCGATACTGTCCTGCAGCCCGGGGCCCGCTGGAGCTGGGACGATCTTGGCGCGGTCAGCGCGACCGGCGATTCCGTGCTCGGTGACTGGCTGGAAACGAGCGGCCATATTGTCGAGCTCGATCCGCTGCGCTGCGGCGAACACGGCAACCCCGACGAAATTGCCACCCTCGTTCCGGGCTGGATGATCGCCCAGGCCGACGCCTGGGCGCTGGTGCCGCTTATCCACCGGGACAAGCTCGCCGGCGCGGTGCTGCTCCGCCGCCCGCGTATCGACCGGACGCTCGACTGGGAGGATCTCGATCTCCTGCGGATCGCCGGCCGGCAAGCGGCGAGCTATCTCGCCGAGGCCAGCAGCCAGGATGCGCTGGCCGAGGCGCGGCGCTTCGATGAATTCAACCGCCGCTTCGCCTTCATCCTGCACGATATCAAGAATCTGGTGAGCCAGCTCAGCCTGGTGGCGCGCAATGCCGAACGGCATGCCGACAACCCCGAATTTCGCGCCGACATGATCGCGACTTTGCAGGATTCGGTGGGCAAGATGAACGATCTGCTCGCCCGGCTTGCGCCAAAGGAGAGGAGACGCAGCGAAGCGCCCCGCCCAACCGGAGTGCGCAAACTGGCCGAACAGCTGGCCGAACAAAAGGGCGATGCCCATCCCGTCCATATCGCCGCGGGGCCCGAATTCCACGCGATGGTCGATCCGGTGCGGCTTGAAACAGCGCTGACCCATCTTGTGCAAAACGCGATCGACGCCAGCGCGCCCGACACGCCCGTTTGCCTGACGGTCGACGGCGATCGGGAGGCTGTGCGGATAGCGATCGAGGATCGGGGCGTCGGGATGGATGCGGAATTCGTCCGCGAGAAGTTGTTCCGGCCGTTCAGCTCTTCGAAAAGCGGCGGGTTCGGCATTGGCGCCTTCGAAGCCCGGTCGCTTGTCGCCGAGATGGGCGGAACGGTCGATGTCGACAGCCGGGAGGGTGAAGGCACGTGCTTCACCATCAGCCTGCCGGCGGCAGCGAGCGACACCGGTTTGACCAAGAGGAGCGCATAATGGCCGACACGAAACCCGTGCTCCTGATCGTCGAAGACGATGAAGGGCTGCAGCGCCAGCTCCGCTGGGCCTATGAGGATTATGACGTGCAGGTCGCCGGAAACCGCGAGAGCGCGATCGCCCTGCTGCGCCAATATGAGCCGGCGGTCGTTACGCTCGATCTCGGCCTGCCGCCGGACCCCGACGGGACAAGCGAAGGCTTCGCCACGCTGGAGGAAATCCAGGCGCTCAAGCCCGATACCAAGGTGATCATCGCCTCCGGCCATGGCGCGCGGGAAAGCGCCCTGCGCGCAATTTCCGGCGGCGCCTATGATTTTTACCAGAAGCCGGTCGATATCGACGAACTTGGCCTGATCGTTGCGCGGGCATTCCAGCTCCATGCGATCGAGCGCGAAAATGCGCGGCTCGCCATCGCCGCCGGCGATGAACAGACGGTGCTGGGCGGGATGATAACGGCGGCGCCTGAGATGCTGAAGGTCGCCCGCACGATAGAGCGAGTTGCCTCCGCCGATGTCTCGGTCATGCTGCTGGGCGCCAGCGGTACGGGCAAGGAATTGCTCGCCCGCGGCTTGCATGACGAAAGCCCGCGCAAGGACAAGCCCTTCGTGGCGATCAACTGCGCGGCCATCCCCGAAAACCTGCTGGAAGCCGAGCTTTTTGGCTATGAGAAGGGCGCCTTTACCGGGGCGGTGAAGACCACCGAAGGCAAGATCGAACTGGCCGAGGGCGGCACATTGTTTCTCGACGAGGTTGGCGATATTCCACTGCCGCTACAGGTCAAATTGCTGCGCTTCCTGCAGGAACGCGTCGTCGAACGGATCGGTGGGCGCAGGACCATTCCCGTCGATGTCCGCATCGTGTGCGCAACCCATCAGGATCTCGACGCGATGATTGCGGGCAAGAGTTTCCGCGACGATCTCTATTACCGGCTTGCCGAAATTGTCGTGACGATCCCGTCGCTGGCCGAACGACCCGGCGACGCGACCCTTCTCGCCCGCCACTTCCTGCGCAAATATGCAGCCGAGATGCAGTCTCCGGTCACGGGTTTTGCACCGGACGGACTGGACGCCATCGAATCCTGGCCGTGGCCCGGCAATGTCCGGGAACTGGAAAACCGGGTCAAACGGGCGGCGATCATGGCCGATGGCAAGCTGGTGAACGCGGTCGATCTGGATTTCGACGGCGGCGAGGAGGGCGCGCCCCTGAACCTCAAGGCTGCGCGCGAAATCGCCGACCGCAAGGCGATTCGCCTTGCCCTGTCTCGGTCCGAGAACAATATTTCGCAGGCAGCGAAACTCCTCGGGATCAGCCGGCCGACGCTTTACGATCTCCTCAAACAATATGATCTGAGCCCGTGAGCCGGCGGCGCAGAAAAGGCTCACCGCGCACCGTGCGCGCGCCGGTTTCGCGGCGGAAAGCGCTGGCGCTCGTCGTCGGCGCGGCCTTCCTGCTGCTGATCGGCGCGCTGCTGCTGATGCGTGGCAGCGATCCGGCTGGGGCGCTGGTTCGCGCGCAGCAATATGAAGCCAGCGGCAACCTGGCTGCGGCCCGGGTCGAGGCGATGAACGCGGTGGATCATGCGCCAGACGACGAGGCGGCATGGCGGACGCTGGCCCGCACGCAACTGGCCCTGGGCGACGACGGCGGTGCGCGCCGGACGGTCGAACGATCCCGGAACGCGGGCATTCCGACCCGGCAGACCCGGCACCTGATGGCCGAAGCGCTGCTGCTTTCTGGCGATGTGGAAGGGGCGCTCGCCGAAACCGAAAATGTTGGGATCGCGCCTGAGTTCTTTGCCGATGCCGCGCGGGTACGCGGCCGGGCGTTTCAGCAACAGGGCGCGCTGCCTGCCGCTGCCGAGGCCTTCACCATGGCCATCGAACACAATCCCGAAAATGCTGAGCTGTGGATCGACATCGCCCGGTTCCGCCTCTTCACCGGTGAACGGGCCGGCGCGATTGATGCGGTGGACGAAGCGCTGTCGCTCGATCCGGACGATGTCGATGCCCTGCTTCTCAAGGGGCGCATGGTACGCGATCAATACGGGCTGGTGGCGAGTGTTGCCTGGTTCGACCGGGCCATTGCCGCGGATGAGGACAATGTCGACGCGCTGCTCGAACGTGCGGCGACGCTGGGCGATATCGGCCGGATGAGCGATATGCTGGAAACGACACGCCGTGTGCTCGCTCTCGATGCCGGCAATCCGCAGGCGCTGTATCTCCAGGCCGTGCTCGCCGCGCGCGCGCGCAACTATCCGCTGGCGCGGCGACTGGTGCTGTTGACGGATGGCCAGCTCGATGGCCAGCCGGCGATGCTGCTCCTGCAGGCCGGTATCGATTATGCGGAAGCCAATCACGAAGCGGCGATCCGGCGTCTCGGCGAGTTGCTCGCCCTGCAGCCGGCGAACCGTGCGGCCACGCGCCTGCTCGGCGCTGCGAAGTTCCATGCCGGCGATATGCCCGCCGCCATTGCCGCGCTGGCCCCGCTTGCCGACCGGCCCGACGCCGACAGCTATGTGCTGACGCTGATCGGCCGGGCCTGGGAGCGCGACGGCGATTTCGCGCGCGCTGCGCCCTATCTGGAGCGGGCGGCCAGCGCGGGGCGCGGCGCCCCGACCCCGCTCGGCGCACCGCCCGAAGACGGTGCCGTACTGGCCCTGATCGAGCGCGAGGCACGGCAACAGGGCGGCGCCCGGGCCGAGGTCGATCTGATTCGCGCCTATCTTGCGCTTGGCCGGACCGGCGACGCGCTGGCGCGCGCCGAACAGCTCAGGAACCGGAATATTGGCGCGCCCGATGCGCATCTTATCTATGGCGATGCGCTGGGCGCGGTCGGCCGTTACGGCGATGCCGCCGCAGCCTATGCGAGCGCGGCCAATATCCGCTTTTCGGAACGCGCGGCGCTCAGCATGTTCGATGCTTTACAACGTGCTGGCCAGCCCGAGGAAGCGTTGCGTGTGCTGACGCTTTTCCGGCAGCAAAATCCGCGCAACATTGCGACCGGGCTCGTTTCGGCGCAGCTGAACCTGCAGTCCGGCCGCTGGCCTCAGGCTGCAGCTGTCCTCGAGCAACTCAGGCTGCGGCTCGGTGACCGCGATGCCGCGATTCTCGCCAACCTGGCCTGGGCCTATCACGAAATGGGGAGCGACGCGCGCGCCGCCGCTCTGGCCCGCCGCGCCTATCTGCTGCTTCCGATGAATGCGGGGACCAGCGAAATTTATGGATGGATACTCGTCGATAGCGGCATGGACCGGGTCGCCGGGCTCGAGCTGCTGGAAAAAGCCCGGGCCCTGGCGCCTGACGATCCGCAAATCGCCGAAAGACTGGCCGCCGCACGGGCCGCTACGGGGTAGCCAAGGCTGGCAAAGCGGGGCAGTTAGCGGGTAAGGCGCTTGCATGACCGACGATCCGCTCTCCCGCATTGCCGACGCCCTCGATCGCCTAGCGCCGCCGCCTGCCGCTCCCGCCGATCCTCTGGCCGCCCCGGCCTATGTCTGGCGCGGCGATGGGTTGCACGCGGCGCAGCATTTTGCACCGCTGCCGCTGGCTTTGCTCACCGGGATCGGGGCGCAGAAAGAGGCGGTGCTCGAGAATAGCCGCCGGCTCGCATGCGGTGCCGCAGCGCATGATATCCTGCTCTGGGGATCGCGCGGATCGGGCAAGTCGATGCTTGCCAAAAGCGCGGTTGCGGCGCTGCAGGCCGAGGGCGAGACGATCGCTCTGGTCGAAGTCGCCCCGGAACGGCTCGACAGCCTGCCCGACCTGTTTGCGCTGCTTGCGCCTGTGGAGCGGACCTTTGTCCTGTTTATCGACGATATCGGTTTTGACGGCGATGCGGCGGCCGGCCGGGCGCTGCGCTCGCTGCTCGAAGGCGGAGCCGAGGCGCGGCCGGCCAATATGCGGCTCTATGTCACGTCGAACCGTCGTCACATCGTGCCGCGTTCGATGGCCGAGCAGGACGATCCGGTGAATCCGCGCGATGCGCTGGACGACAGCCTGGCCCTGTCCGATCGCTTCGGGCTCAGCCTCGGCTTCCACGCGGCAAGCCAGGTCGATTACCTCGCGATGGTCGACGCCTATGCCGCTCATTTCGATCTCGCGTTCGACGAAAGCGATGCCATCGGCTGGGCCCATCGGCGAGGCGGGCGATCGGGCCGCGTGGCCTGGCAATATATCGTCGAGCTGGCGGGGCGGATGGGCCGCTCGCTAAAGGAAGGCTGACACGCCCGCGCTCTATTGAAAGGAAATTTGCATGACCATAGTCCACGGCACCACCGACCCGAAATTCGCAGCACTGCGCGACGAGTTCGAACGCAATTTCGCCGAGCGCGGCGAGGTCGGCGCGTCGGTCTGCCTGAGCGTGGGCGGCGAGAAGCTGGTCGATCTGTGGGGCGGTGTCGCGAATCCCGAAACCGGCGAGGCATGGCAGGAGAACACTGTCTCGATCGTCTTTTCATGCACCAAGGCGGCGGTCGCGCTGTGCGCACATATCCTGATCGATCGCGGCGCGCTGGAACTGCACCGGCCCGTTGCCGATTACTGGCCCGGCTTTGCGCAGAAGGGCAAGGAGAGCGTTACCGTACAGATGATGCTCAATCATCAAAGCGCGGTACCTGCGCTGCGCGAGCCGGTGAAACCCGGCGGCTTTCTCGACTGGGAATACATGATTTCGCGCATGGAGCAGGAAGAAGCCTGGTGGGAGCCGGGTGTGACGGCCGGCTATCATATGGTCAATTTCGGCTGGACGGTCGGCGAACTTGTGCGCCGCGTCTCGGGCAAGACGCTCGGCCAGTTCTTCCGCGACGAGGTTGCCGGCCCCCTTGGCGCCGATTTCTGGATCGGCATTCCCGAGGGTTTCGACCATCCGGTCGCGCCCATCCAGACCTACCAGCCCAGCGGCCAGGAAACGCCAATTCCGTTCACGGTCAAGCTGCTCACCGAACCGCAATCCCTGCAGGCGCTGAGCTTCCTCAATACGGGCGGATGGGGGCCCAATGACGCGGACGGCCATCGCGCCGAGATCGGCGGCGCCGGCGGCATCTCCAATGCGCGCGGCCAGGTCGCGATGTACACGCCGCTCGCCAAGGGCGGATCGCATGGCGGCGTAACGCTCGTTTCGGCGGACCAGCTCGCGATCATGGAACGCTGTTCGGTCGCGACGGGCATCGATGCGACGCTTTTGAGCCGCACGCGTTTCGCCTCGGGCTTCATGAAATCGATGGACAACCGCGCCTATCCGGGCGGCGAGCAGATGAGTGCGATCATCGGCGAACGCGCCTTCGGCCATGTCGGCGCAGGCGGCTCGATCGGCTTTGCCGACCCCGAATGCAACCTCGCCTTCAGCTATACGATGAACCAGATGGGCCCGGGGATCATGCTGAACGACCGCGGTCAGAGCCTGATCGACCGGGCTTATGAGATCCTCGGTTATCGTTCCAACGCATCGGGAGCGTGGGTACGATAACCGGCTAGCCCGTCTCCAGCGCCTCTGCCATTTCGGCGACTTCCAGCCAGCGTTCTTCATGGGCTTCGCGGGTGGCCCGGGCTTCGTCGATCTCCTCCGTCAGCGCGCGGAAGCGGTCGGGATTTTGCTGGTAGAGATCGGGGTCGGCAAGCGCTTCTTCGGCCCGGGCGATCTGCGCGTCGATCTTGTCGATCTCGCCGGGTAGCCGATCGAGGTCGCGCTGGTCCTTATAGCTGAGCTTGCTGGGTTTTGAGGGAGATGGCGGCGCGGCGGGTGCGGATTTTGCCTTGCCGCGCGGCTTGCTCGTCGCGCGCGCGGGCCTGCGCCGTTTTTCCCAGTCCTCATAGCCGCCAGCGACGATATCGACCTTGCCCGATCCGTCGAGGCCGAGCGTGATGGTGACCGTGCGATCGAGAAAATCGCGGTCATGGCTGACGATCAGGACGGTGCCCTCATAGTCCGCGATCACTTCCTGCAGCAGGTCCAGCGTTTCCATGTCGAGATCGTTGGTCGGTTCGTCGAGCACCAGCAGGTTCGATATCTTCGCGAACTCGCGGGCGAGCAGCAGCCGGGATCGCTCGCCGCCCGAAAAGGTGCCGATCTTTGCCTCGGCAAGCCCCGGATCGAACAGGAATTCCTTCAGATAGGCCTCGATCCGTTTGGGCGTTCCGCGCACATCGATCCAGTCGCTCCCCTCGGTAAGCACGTCGCGGATCGTCTTTTCCGGCTCCATTTTGGATCGTTGCTGGTCGATGACCACGCTGTCGAGCGTCTTGGCGCGCTTGATTCTGCCCTCATCGGGCTCGATCTCGCCGGTCAGCAATTTGAGCAGGGTCGTCTTGCCCGCGCCATTGGCGCCGACAATGCCGATTCGGTCGCCGCGCTGGATGCGCAGCGTGAAATCGTCGATGATTATGCGGTCGTCATAGCGTTTCGTGATCCGGCGCGCGTCGATCACGCTCTTGGTTTTCACCTCGTCGCTCTCAACCGAAAGTTTCGCCACGCCGGTGGGGCCGAGCATCTGCGCGCGCTGCTCACGCAGCTCCCACAATTTTGTCAGCCGGCCCTGGTTGCGCTTGCGGCGCGCCGTCACGCCGCGATGCAGCCAGTGCGTTTCGATCTTGAGCTTGGCGTCCATGCGCTCGGCGGCCCTGGCCTCTTCGGCGTAGATTTTCTCGACCCAGGCGTCATAGCCGCCAAAGCCGATCTCGGCGCGGCGCAGGCTTCCCCGGTCCAGCCACAGCGTTGCTTTGGTCAACCGCCTGAGAAAGGTCCGGTCATGGCTGATAGCGATAAAGGCGCCCTTGAACCGGCCCAGCCAGTCCTCCAGCCAGTCAATCGCCGTAAGATCGAGATGGTTGGTCGGCTCGTCGAGCAGCAGCACGTCCGGGTTCTGGGCCAGCGCGCGGGAAATCGCGGCCCGCCGCCGCTCCCCGCCCGAGGCCGTTTCCGAAACCGTATCGAGATCGATGCCGAGCTGCCCGGCAATGGCTTCAATCTCATGTGGGGCGGGCGCATCCTCGCCGTTCAGCGCCCAGTCGCGCAGCGTTTCATGGCCGGCAAGATCGGGGTCCTGTTCCAGCAGCACGACTTTGGTTCCCGGCTGGATCGTCCGGCGGCCCTCATCCGCCTCGATCTGTTCGGCGATCAGGCGGAACAAGGTCGTCTTGCCCGTTCCGTTGCGGCCGATCAGCGCCAGCCGGTCGCGCGCGCCGATATGCAGGTCCAGCCCGCGGAACAGCCAGCCGGTACCCTGGTTGAGGCCAAGATTTTCGAACGAGAGGATGGGAGCAGCCATGGCGGCCATGTAGGCGCAGCGGCGCGCAACCGCCAGCCCCAAGGCTGGCCGGGCATGCAGCGGGAATTTTTGGCTCTTTTCCGGTTGACGCCCAAATTGGCCCCACTTATTAAGATTGCGAATCACTCGCATTAGCAAGTGAAGTTGCAGGGGACCTTTTGGTGAAATCAGTCTTACGTCTTTCGGCCGCAATCCTTGCGTCCGCCATACCCGCCATGGGCGCACAGGCCGCCACGGCCGCCATTGCCGAACCGGCCATAACGGTCACCGCAACGCGCCTGCCCAGCCTGACCAGCGAAGTCCCGGCAACGGTGACGGTGATCGACGAGGAACAGATTGCCGACGAGCTGGCGACCGATATTCGCGATCTGGTGCGCTTCGAACCCGGCGTCAGCGTGCGCCGTGCGCCATCCCGCTTCGGGGCCGCGCTCGGCTCTACCGGGCGCGACGGCAATGCGGGTTTCAATATTCGCGGCATTGGCGGCAACCGCGTGCTGATTCAGGTTGATGGCGTGCGCGTACCCGACGGATTCAGTTTCGGCGCGCAGGCGGCGGGGCGCGGCGATTATGCCGATATCGGTCTGGTCAAATCGGTCGAGATCCTGCGCGGCCCGGCATCGGCGCTTTACGGTTCGGACGGCCTGTCGGGCGCAGTGAGCTTGGAAACCTCCGATCCTGCGGACATGCTGGGCGGAGACCGGGATTTCACGGCGATGATCCGTGGGACCTTCGACAGCGCGAGCGATGAATTTTCCGAAACCGCGATCATCGCCGGCCGTTCCGGGCGCTGGTCCGCGCTGGCCGCCTATACGCGCCGCGACGGCGAAGAGCTGGACAATGAAGGCTCGGTCGGCGGGACCGGGGCGATGCGCACGCTCCCCAACCCGCAGGATACCCGCTCCGATGCGCTGCTCGGCAAGATCGTCTTCACGCCCGATCCCCGGCACCGCATCCGGCTGACCGGCGAATATCTGGACAGTTTCATCGGCACGGACGTTCTGAGCGGGCAGAGGACATCTCCTTTTACCGGGGCAACGGTCGACAGTCTTGTCACGCGCGACACGGTTGAGCGGATGCGGGTCGGGCTCGACTGGCGCTACGAGGGAGAGGGCGTCATCGACTATGCCCAGGTCGCTCTCTATTGGCAGGATTCCGAAAACCGCCAATTTTCCGACGAAGATCGCACGCCCGCGCCCGATCGCGAGCGGCTCAGTACCTTCGAGAACCGGGTCTGGGGCGGCAATGTGGAGCTGCGCAGCGCCTATGAGACCGGTGCGTTCAGCCACAATCTGGTGGTCGGCGGGGACCTTTCCTTCACCCGTCAACGCGGCCTGCGCGACGGAACGGTGCCGCCGATCGGTGAGAGTTTTCCGACTTCGGCCTTCCCGGAAACCGATTTCACCCAGGGCGGCATTTTCCTTGGCAACCAGATTGCGCTGGGCCCGATCACCCTGTTTCCGGCCCTGCGCTTCGACTTCTACGATCTCGATCCGGCCAGCGATCCATTGCTGCCGACCTTCACCGGCGTGGGGCAGAGCGGCTCGCGGGTTACGCCGCGTATCGGCATTGTCGGCGAGATTGGCGGCGGGGCCAGCCTCTATGCCAATTATGCGCAGGGATTCCGCGCGCCCGAGCCGGGACAGGTCAACCAGTTCTTCGAGAATTTGATCTTCGGCTATACTTCCCTGCCCAATCCGGATCTCAAGCCGGAAACCAGCGAGACGTTCGAGGCGGGCATTCGCTATGACGACGATATCGTTTCGGCCTCGCTGACCGGCTTTGTCGGCCGCTATGACGACTTCATCAGCCAGCAGCTCGTGTCCGGTACTTTTGCGCCGGGCGATCCCGGCGTGTTCCAGTTCGTCAATCTCGACCGGGTCGAGATCGAGGGGGTCGAGGGCAGGGTCGGCGTCGACCTGCCAGGCGGCCTCAGCTTCGATGCGACATTCGCCTATGCCAGCGGCGATGTGATCACCCCGGGCGGCGGCACTGCGCCGCTCTCCACGATCAATCCACTCGAGGTCGTGCTGGGTGCCGGCTACCGCGATCCCCGAGACCGATTCGGCGGGCGGATCTTCATGACGGCTGTCGCCCGCAAATCGGCCGGCGATGCGGCGGGCCTGTGCACGGGGGAGTGTTTCCGGCCGCCGGCATTCACGACCTTCGATGCGACGGCCTTTTACCGGCTGGGCGAGAATTTTACGCTGCGTGCCGGGCTCTTCAACATCACCGATGCGAAATATGCCTGGTGGCGCGATGCGAACGGTCTGCCGGCGAGCGCGCCCGATACCGACGCCTACACCCAGCCCGGCCGCAACTTCCGCGTCTCGCTAACGGCGCGATTCTGACGACGATATGATCAAGACAAGGGGAATGAGAATGACACCAATGAAACTGAAAACGGCGCTGCTGGGCGCGGCGTTGCTCGCAACAATGCCCTTTGCGCCGGCGCTGGCCGATCGTCCGGTCGCCGCCGCGACGACGGCTGAAGATCAGGCGAGTTTCGAGGCGGATCGGGCGATCATCCTCTCCATGGCCGGCAATTACCGGGTCAGCTTCGACATGCAGGAATCGACGAGCTGGCGTTCCGATTATGCGGCAATCGCCCCCAAGATGTCCGGCGGTTTCGAAAATATCCGGGTGATCGAGGATACGGGTCGGACCATTGTGCTGCAGCATATTCTGGTGGTCGGCAATGAAGACAATCCCGTGGTCGTCAAGCATTGGCGGCAGGACTGGGTCTATGAGCCGGAAACCTATCTTGCCTATGAGGGAGAAGGGGTCTGGACGGTGCAGGACGTGCCGGAACGCATGCGCCGTGGACGCTGGTCCCAGACCGTGTGGCAGGTCGACGATTCCCCGCGCTATGGCGGCTGGGGCGAGTGGACCGAGGAAGGCGGGATTCCGCGCTGGCGCTCCAACTGGACCCTGCGGCCGCTGGCCCGGCGCGATGCGGTGCGCGAACCCGTTTATGACCGCTATCTCTCGATAAATCGTCACTCGCCGACGCCGGGCGGCTGGATCCACTGGCAGGACAATATCAAACAGGGCCTTGTCGACGGCGAAACTGTACCCTTCGTCCAGGAATATGTGCTCAACACCTATAGCCGGACCGAGAATTACGATCCCGCGCCGGGTGACAGCTATTGGGCAAATACAGCGCGTTACTGGGCGGCGGTGCGCGCGGCCTGGGCGGAGGTGATCGCAGCGAATGGCGGTATCACGCTGACCGAGGAACCCAATATGGGCAACACGATAGCCAGCACCATCTATACGCTGGCCCAGGATATCGATGCGGGAACCCGCGACGAGGCCGCTGCCATAGCCGAAGCCGAGGCAGCCATCCGCGCCAGCCACGGCGGCACTGAATAGGATTTTCCACGGATTGCGCCGCCCCATGCGACCGGCGGCGCAAGGCTGGCTTCCCCTTCCCAGCTCTCCCAAAGAGCGTGCCCGGGAAACTCGGCCAGCCAACTGGGGCGCTTCGCGGTCGTGGTCCTGCGGAGCGTCCCTTTTTCGTTCGGCGCGCGGCACTGGTCATGCTGCGCGATATCTGCCAGCTTTCGGGAATGGGAAAGACGGCCCTTCTCTACGCGCTGCTTCTGGCCGGCGCCGCCACGCTGCTCGGATGGATCGAATACCATCATCTGGTGCGGACCATCTCGACCGAATTCTATATCCTCGTGATTGCCATGGGATTTGCCGGGCTTGGGCTATGGGTCGGGCACCGGCTGACCGCCCGGTCGCGCGGTCCGTTCGAGATCAACCATGCGGCGATCACTGCGCTTGGTCTAACGGCGCGCGAATGCGAAGTGCTGGAACAGCTTGCCGGTGGGCATTCCAACAAGGAGATCGCCCGCGCCCTCGATATCTCGCCCAATACGGTGAAAACCCATGTCGCGCGGCTTTATGACAAGCTCGAAGTGCAGCGGCGGACCCAGGCTATCGATAAAGCCCGCCGCCTTTCGCTGATCCGCTAGAAAGCGTCATAAAGACGGGCGATTTGGCGAAAATCACCCTTTCGGGCGATAGGATGGAGCGTGCTTGCGGCGTAGATCCGGTGCATCGCGACACAGGAAAGAGGATATCATGACAAAATTTGCTCTGATCTACGGAACATTGTCCGGGCTGGTCGTCATCAGTTCGATGCTGCTGGGCATCGTCTTCGGGGACACGCTCGGCTTTCTCACAAATCAATGGGTCGGGTATCTCATCATGCTCGTCGCCTTCACGCTCATCTTCATGGGCATCAAGCGCTATCGCGATGTCGAGCGGGGCGGCGTGATCGGCTTTGGCCGCGCCTTCCTGCTGGGTCTTTGCATCTCGGTGGTTGCCGGCATCGCCTATGTCCTTGTCTGGGAAGCCTATCTGGCCAGCAGTGGTGACGCCTTCATCAACGGCTATATCGCCTCTTCGATAGACGCGTATCGCGAATCCGGGATGAGCGGCGCGGCTCTGGAGCGCGAGATCGCCACGCTGGAAGACCTGCGGGAAAGCTACGGCAATCCCCTGTTCCGCATGCCGATGACCTTTCTCGAGATATTCCCGGTTGGCCTGATCGTATCGCTGATTTCGGCGGCTATCCTGCGGAAATCGGAAGTGCTTCCGGCTCAGGCCTAGTGGATCAGGGCGTGGCGGCCCGCTCGGCCCGCTGCGCCTCGACCATCGCGGCGACGCTTTCAAGGAGCGCCGGCGCGTCATAGACAATGCCGTCCTTGATCGTCCAACGGACGCCGCCGATGCGTTCCAGCTGGTTGGTTTCGCGATTTAGGCGCAGATGGCCGGTGCCGTACAGTATCTTCAGATTCTCCAGCGGATTTGCCGGCACGATGACGAGATCGGCGAGCATGCCGGGGCGGACGATACCGAAGGGCGGCTCCTCGCCCCGCGGCGCATAGATTTCACGCGCGCCGTTGATGGTCGCCGCCTGGATCACCTCGAGCGGGGTCAGCCCCGCCTCCTGCAGCATCTCCAGCTCGCCGATATAGGCGAAGCCCCAAGTCTGATAGATATAGCCGGGATCCGAGCCCGCCGTCACACGTCCGCCGCGGTCCAGATAATCGCGGGTCAGCCGCATCCACAGATGGTAGAAATTGCGCCAGGCCACTTCATCGCCGGTCGACCAGTCATGATAATAGGAGCCGTGATTGGTCAGGCTCGGCTGGTAGAAATCCCACAGGGAAGGCAGGGTATAGCGATCATGCCATTCGGCTGTCCGCGCGCGCATCACATCGCGTGAGGCGGAATAGATGTTGAAGGTCGGGCTCATCGTGACATCATTTTCAAGCAGCGTATCGAGATAGGCGTCCCATGCCTCGCTGCCCGGCTCAACGCTTTGTTCGGCAAGCCGCGCAATCTCGGAGAAGCGCGATTGCTCGTCGAGATAATTATAGTCGCTGGGATAGCGGACAACCGCGCCCTCGCGCAGCAGCGATTCGAAATGGCCGTAAAAATGCGTGAGCCCCGCAAGCCCCAGTTCCACCGCGCGCCGCGCATTCACCTCGGCCACGCCGCGCTGCCCGAGATGGGCGACCGTGCCCAGACCCTGCGCTTCGGCTTCGTCGAGCGCGGCCTCGAGCACAGCGGGCGGCACCTGGTTAAAGAATTTGACGCCGTCATAGCCTCGGCCCGCAGCCCAGCGGACCCAGGCGCGCGCCTGGGTGGGGTTGTCGACCGCACCGCCAGACCATTCGTCGCCGAACACCGCATAGGCGAAGATGCGCGGGGCGACGATTCCGTTCGCCCGGCTGCGCGCACGGTCGCTGATCGCCATATTGTTGGGGCCCGAATAGATCGGCACGCCGCGCACCGTGGTTACGCCATGGGCGAGCCATAACCGGTAACCATAGGAGGCGTTGGGCGCCTTGCGGGGATCGCCATTATGACCATGCACATCGACAAAGCCGGGCATCACATACATGCCGTCCGCTTCGATCACATGGTCGACCGACCGGGGCGAGCGCGCCCGGGCATCGCCGCGATAGATCGCTTCGATCCGGTTGCCCGCGACGAGGATATCCACCGGCCCTTCGGGCGGCGCGCCGCTGCCGTCGATCAGGGTTGCGCCGCGGATCAGCATGCGGCCGAACGGGCCGATACCTTCGCTGGCCGTCCGGTCCGGCACGCGTTCCATGCGCGGCGCGTCCTGTGCCTGGCTGCCCGCGGGCAGGGCAAGGGCCGCCAGCGCCAGCGCCGCGATGCCGCAAATCGATGAAATCAGCCGTGCCATGAAGCGCCCCCTTTTTGTGTCATCATGCCTTAGCGCGCACCGGGCCGCCTTTCCAAGCGGTGCGGGGGCGATGCGACTGTGTGCGGCATTGTTGCAACAGCTGTTCCTGAACACCGGTGTGCAGCAATATTCACCAGTTGTTCAACGCTGTCATTCTATGCCACCGAATATGGCAATGGGTATCCGTCTTGTTTTTGCGCTCGGAGTCGCGGCAATGTTGGCCGCGCCGGTGTCTGCGCCCGCGCAGCAGCGCAGCGAGCAGGATATGGTCTTCGAGAACCGCCAGCAGGGCCGGGTGATGCCGCTCCGGTCCATCGAACGGCGCGTCGTCACGCAGATGCGCGGCTATGACTATCTGGGCAACCCTATTTATTTTGAGAGCAGTAACACCTATCGCATGACGTTCATGCGGGACGGGCAGGTCATTCGCGTCGAAGTGGATGCCAGGTCGGGCCGCATTAGGAACCGTAGCGACAGGTAAAAACCCTATGCGTGTACTGATTGTCGAAGACGAACCGACGCTGGGCAGGCAGCTCCGCGCGACGCTGGAAGGCGCCGGCTATGCCGTCGATCTGGCCACCGATGGCGAGGACGGGCATTTCCTGGGCTCCACGGAAAGCTACGATGTGATCGTGCTCGATCTCGGTCTGCCCGAGATTGATGGCCTCACCGTGCTGGATCGCTGGCGCAAGGAAGACATCACGATCCCGGTGCTTGTGCTGACGGCGCGGGACAGCTGGTCCGACAAGGTGGCCGGGCTCGATGCCGGGGCCGACGATTATCTCGCCAAGCCGTTCCAGACGGAAGAGCTTATCGCACGCCTGCGCGCCCTGATCCGCCGCGCCTCGGGTAATGCCTCGAGCGAACTTATCGCCGGCGATGTCCGCCTCGACACGCGCTCGGGCAAGGTCACGCTGGATGGCGAACCGGTGAAGCTCACCGCGCAGGAATATAAGCTGCTCAGCTATCTCATGCATCACAAGGGCAAGGTGGTGAGCCGGACTGAGCTGATCGAGCATATTTACGACCAGGATTTCGATCGGGATTCGAACACGATCGAAGTCTTCGTTACGCGGATTCGCAAAAAGCTCGGCGCAGAAGTCATCACGACGATCCGCGGGCTGGGTTACAGCCTCGAAGATCCGAGCGAACGGCGCACGGAGTAAGGAGTATTCGTCAGACTCAACCTGGCGGTTGAGCGCCGCACCAGCCCTCTCCCCCACCCGACCTCCCACTCAGTATATTCTATGGGAGGTCGGGTGGGGGAGAGGGCTGGTGCGGCGACATTGCGCAAGCAGTGTTCTGACGATCGAATTTCCGGGCCGCGATTTGGAGGACTGAAGAGCCTTTGGACCAACCGACCGAACCCCTGACGGAGCCCGAATCCGGCCTGGCCGCCGCGCGCCGCGGCGGATCGCTGACCCGGCGCATGATCGGGGTCGCTTCGATCTGGATCGTCGTGCTGCTCGCGGTTGGCGGGTTCGCGCTTGACCGGGTCCTGACCCAGGCCTTTACCCGCAATTTCGACGAGCGACTGGAATATGTGCTCTCCGCGATGATCGTTTCGGCCGAACTCGATCAGGACGGTGAGATCCGCTTTGTCCGCCAGCCCGCCGACCAGCGTTTCCTGGAGCCTTATTCGGGCTTTTACTGGCAGGTGTCGGGCGGCGGCCGCGAGGCGTTCCGCTCGCGTTCGCTCTGGGACCGGGCCCTGCCGATGGGGGCTGCGCATCAGGACACCGATATTCACAGCTATAATGACGAGAGCTTCCCCGATGAGCCGCTGCGGATTCTGGAACGCGATGCGATGCTGCCCGAGGCCGATGTACCGTTCCGCTTTCAGGTGGCCTCGTCGCGTGCGGTGCTCGACGAACAGATTGCCGAGCTCAGGCGGACGCTGGTCCGCTCCTTCGCGCTGCTCGGGCTTGGCCTGATTGCGCTGGCCGCCCTGCAGGCAACCTTCGGGCTCCGGCCGCTCCGCCGCGTGCGCGAGGCGATCACCGATGTCCGCACCGGCCGCCAGGCCCGGGTCGACGAAACCCTGCCGCGCGAGATCGAACCGCTGGTCGCCGAACTCAACAACCTGCTCGATCACAATGAACGCCAGGCTGAGGAGGCCCGCCGCCATGCCGGCAATCTCGCCCATGCGCTCAAGACGCCGCTCACCGTGATCCAGAATGAGGCGGAAGTGGGCAGCCCCGATCTGCCCGCAACGGTGATCGACCAGGCCCGGATCATGCGGCGCCAGGTCGACCACCACCTTGCCCGCGCCCGCGCCGTGGGGCGGCGCGGCGCGGGACAATCGCGCACCTATGTGTGGTCTGCGCTGCAGTCAGTCGAGCGCGCGGTGCGCCACCTGCATGGCAGCGTGACAATCGATATTGCCGGGACGCAGGACGCCGTGGTCGGCGTCGAACGGCAGGATCTCGACGAGCTGCTCGGCAATCTGATCGAGAATGCGGCCAAATATGGCGGCGGGCGGGTGTTCGTCACGGTCGAGAAGCGTGAACCGGGATCGGGAGAGGGGCCGGACTTTGTCGATATCCTGATCGAGGATGACGGGCCGGGCATTCCCGAAGCCGAACGTGCGGACATATTCGGCCGCGGTGCGCGGCTCGATACCAACAAGCCTGGCACCGGCCTTGGCCTGGCGATTGTCCGCGATGTCGCCGAAATTTACGGCGGCGCGGTCAGGCTGGAAGAAAGCGAAGATCTGGGCGGACTGCTCGTCCGGCTGAGCCTGCCCGCGGCGGCCTCTTCAGACCTGGCCTGAACCGGACCGCCGGTTTCGCTCAGGGCAGCGGCCGGGGCTCGCCCGCCAGAACCACGCCCCAGATGCCGATTTCACCCCAGTTTTCGCCCGGCGTTTCGAGCGGATTGGCATTGAGGACCGTGAAATCGGCGCGCTTGCCGATCGTGATCGAGCCGATTTCCCCCTCCAACCCCAGCGCATAGGCTGCGTCGATGGTGATCGCCTCCAGCGCCTCGACAGCCGAAAGCCGTTCGTCAGGCGTCAGCGCGCCGCCTTCCCGCGTCGCGCGCGTCATGTGGATGCTCGCCGCGCGCAGGGGCAGCGGCGGGGCGAGCGGCGCATCCGAATGCAGCGTCACCGGAACGCCGGCGTCGGATAGCGAGTTCAGGGGCAGGATCCAGTCTCCCCGCGGATCGCCGAGCGGCGCCTGATACGCTTCGCCGAGATAGTAAACATAATGGCTGGCCGCCGAAATCGCCGCATTGAGCGTTGCGGCGCGCGCTGCCTGTTCCGGCGAGAACAGCCCGGCATGTTCGAACACGAAGCGGCGGTCTGTATCATCGGCGCGCAGCGCGGCGAGGGCATCGAGTGTTGCTTCCTGCGCAGCATCGCCATTGGAATGGATGCGTACGCCGAAACCGGCATCCCAATAGGGGCGGATCGTGTCGACCAGCGCATCCGGCTCAATCACCCACAATCCCTGGCTGCCCTCCGACTGACCGGCCAGATAGCCGGGTTCGGAAATGCGCATGGTCTGCGAATAGAAAGCCGCATCGGTGAAGAATTTGACCTGGGGCAGCACCGGAGCGGGGGTAGGCAAAACGCCCGACACCATGTCGCGCACGGCCTGCACCCGGTTTTCGCCGAAGCGGCGTTCGAGCGCGCGATATTCGGGAACCAGATAGACGCGATAGCCCGAATGCTCGGGCGATACCCAGTTGCTGGCGATATTGGCATCTTCCAGCGGATAGCTGAAAATTCCGTATCCGAGGTCGGCGACGGTGGTGACGCCGCCCTGTCGCAGCAGGCCGGAGAAATTCTCCAGGCCGCTCTCCAGAACGTCGGGCGCCATGATCAGCGGCGCAACGCTCTGCAGGAGCACGGCCAGCGCATCCTCGAACACCCGGCCCATCGGCAGGCCGTCTTCGCCCAGCGGTACGCCCTCGAACCGGTCGTGCAGCGAGGCATCGATACCGGCCCAGTCCAGGGCCGGCGTATTGAGATAGAAATCATGGCTTGAATAATGCCAGACAAGCAGCGGCCTGTCGGTCGTCACGGCGTCGAGATCGTGCCGGTCCAGATCGCCATGAACCAGATCGTGAAAGCCATAGACTATCAGCGGCTCGCCCGGCGGCGCATCGGCCTCGATCGCGCGGAGTCGCTCGAAAAAGGCTTCGCGGGTGGCGAGGCCCTCGATCATTCCGTCTGGGCCGGCCATGGCCCAGGGCGGCGTCAGCGGCATCGCATATTGGATGGAAGAGAGCGCCATATGGATATGCGGATCGATAAAGCCGGGAGCGATCACCCGGTCGGCAAAGCGGCTGTCCACCGTTGCAGCGGGCAACGCGCCGATGAGCTCGTCCAGCGCGCCCACTGCGCTGATCATGCCCTGATGCACGGCAACCGCACCGGCGGTTGGCCGGCTCTCGTCCATGGTGACGACGGTTGCCGGATAGATGATCGTGTCCGCGCCGGTAGCAACCTGCCGGTCCTGGGCGGCCGCGAGGGATGGCCAGCCGGCTAGGGCCAGGGCGATCAGCAGGGAAAGGAACCGGTTCATGACAGTCTCCTTCAGGCAGCTAAAGCGGTGAAGGCGCTTCGAAATCCTCATCGCGGATTGCGCGGTGATGGGAAACGACCTCGTCGATGATGATACGCAGGAACCGCTCCAGAAAGTCCGCACTGAGGCCGGTTTCCGAGGCCAGCGCATGCAGCCGCTCCACCTGCCGGCGTTCGCGGTCCGGGTCGACGGGCGCGACGGCATTCTGCGCCTTCCAGCGGCCGACATCGGTTGTAATCTTGAATCGCTTGGCGAGCAGCGCCACCATCTGTCCGTCGATTTCGTCTATCTGGTCGCGCCAATGCGCAAGGGGGTCGTCGGTCATGCCATGGCTCCTGCTCAGGCGAGCCTTGTCGCGAGGCCGGCCGCAGGATGCAACCCGAAAGGCCGGGCGGCGATAGGATCGGCTCATCCGCCATACAGGCTGTGGGACTTATGTTCCTCATTTGTTCTAAATGAGACTGCAATGATAGATGACCGGACACTGCAACGGGCGCTGGCCGCCAGGGGCCATTATGCCGGGCTGATAGACGGACGCTATGGCGACCTTTCTCGCCGCGCTACGCGCCTTGCCCTGATCGGGGACGGTCTCGCCATCGCCGACTGGATCGACCCCCGGTGCAGGATTGCCCTTGAACAGAGCCTTATGGCCGAGGCCGGTATCGAAACCGGAGCGATAGATGGCCTGACGGGTCCGCAAACCCGGATCGCGCTCGAACAATGGCAGAACCGGTTACGCGGCCTGACCCCTCGCGCCGCCGAGGTCGCGCACCAGCCCGCCATCTTCCCCCGGCAACGGGACGCAGGCGCCTTTTACGGTGAGCCCGGGCAAAGCCAAACCATGCTCGAACTGCCCTTCCCGATGCGGCTGGCCTGGGACAGGGATGCGGTTATCCGGCGTTTTTCGATCCATGAGAAAGCGCATGACAGCGCCGCACGCGCCTTTGCGCAAATCCGGGATTTTTACGGGGAAGCCGCGCTTCGAAATCTTGGCCTCGATCTGTTCGGTGGCAGTCTGAATGTTCGGAACATGCGCGGCGGCAAGGCGCTCTCTATGCACAGCTGGGGCATCGCGATTGACTTCGACCCCGCACACAATGCTCTGCGCTGGGGGCGGGACCGGGCGCGGATGGCCGGGCCGGATTATGCGGCCTTTCTCGATATCTGGGAAGCGCAAGGCTGGATCAGTCTTGGTCGTGAGCGCAATTATGACTGGATGCATGTGCAGGCAGCCCGGCTGTAAACGTGCCCTTGCCCTAAACGTAAACCAGTGTAGCAAGGGGGTATGTCTCACGAACCCAACACCAGTCCCGCCATCCCCGCCGCCACGCTCGTGCTGGTGCGCGACCAGCCAGCCGGAGCGCCGGAGCTGCTGATGGTCGAGCGGGCGGCGAAGATGGCCTTTGCCGGCGGGGCGATGGTGTTCCCCGGCGGGCGGATCGATCCGGGCGACCATGCACTGGCGGAAAATGATGCGATTGTGCGCGCCCGCCCGGACGACGCCCTGCAGACCGCGGCGCGCATCGCCGCGATTCGCGAGACGCTGGAAGAAACCGGCGTGGCCGTAGCCTTCGATCCACTGCCCGATCATGGCGCAACCATGCAGCTGCGCGAGGCCCTGCACGAGGAAGCCGATTTCGGCGCGATGCTGGCGAGCGGCGGCTGGCAGCTTGACCTTGACCTGCTGACCCCCTGGGCGCGCTGGAAACCGAATTTCAAAACGGAACGCACCTTCGACACCTGGTTCTTTGTCGCCCGGGCGCCGGAGCTCGCCAGGGATGTGCCCGATGGCGGTGAAAGCGTGTCGAGCCGCTGGGCAAGCGCTCAGCGCGTGATCGACGATGCCGAGGCGGGGAACTGCTCGATCATCTTCCCGACCCATCGCAATCTGGAGCGGCTGGCGATCTTCGAAAGCTATGAAGAAACGCGCATCCATGCCGAAGCGCATGAGGTGAAGCTGATTACGCCCTGGGTCGAGGAGCGCGATGGCGAACCCTGGCTGCGCATTCCCGACGATGCCGGCTATCCGGTTACAGGTGAGAAACTGTCGCAGATGACCCGCGGCTGATCCTGCCGCGCCTTCAGCGGATATTCAGCGGCGGACTGACAAGCGCGATCGTCAAAGCCGTTAAAAATGGGCTGCGCTGACTGTGTGCCGCCGACTCCGGAGAAAACCGATATGCCCAAGCCCAGCCTTTTCCTACCCCTCGCCCTGGCGGCGATGGCCGCCCCGGCCGCGGCGCAGGAACCGATGGACCTGCCGACGCCCCGCGGCACCTATCTCGTCTTTGCCGACGAAGCCGGGTCGGCCTTCGTATCCCATGAGCAATCGCTGGCCGAGAGGGGCAGCTGGCCGCTCAGCTTTTTCTATTTTCGGGATGGCGCGATGGTCGGCACGGCGCGGATCGCCGGCACCGCCGATTGTGCGCAGGGCGTCGTCCGGGGTCGGCTGACCCATGCGACAGGGCCGGACGGCAGCCTGATGGATATCCCCCAGACCGAAGACACGCCCCTGTTCGCCTTCGATCGCGCCGGCGGCGACGGCGACGAAGCACTAGTCGGCTTTGTTTGCGGTACGGGCCAGGAAAGGCTCATGCAGGCCGAAACGCCGATCCATGCCGATCCCGAAACCACGGCCCGCATCTATGCCGGGCTGCGCGGGTTGGGGATCGAGAACCGGCTCGCCCGGAGCCTGGCGATCCGCGATGCGCGCACGGCGGAGCCGCTGGTCGGAACGGCCGTGCCCGAAGCGCTGCGCGCGCAGGTGCGGAGTTTGCTGGACGGCGGGATCTAGGCGCCGGGCCTAAGCGGCCTTGAGCAGCGCCGGGGCGACCTTGCCGCCGGGATAGGCGACCAACAGCGCCCCGGAATAGGCGATCGTCGCCGCGTCGGACGCATACCAGACGCCGCCCGGGGCGGCGTCCTGGCCATCGATGGTGCCGCTGCCTTCCAGGGGAATCAGCCAACAGGGCCCGCTATCGGCATGGCCCAGTCGGCCCGCATGGTCGCCGCTCCACTGTTCGAGAACGAATTTGCGGCCCGCGGCCAGGATAGTCCGGCCGGGCGCAACCTCGCCGGGGGCATCGGGCGCATGCCAGGGCGTGCGCACCGCCACATCCGCGGCATCGTCGAGATGCAGGGTGCGCGGCCGGCCATAATCGTAGAGCCGGTAGGTAAGATCGATATTCTGCTGGACCTCGAGCAGCGTGACGCCCGCGCCGATCGCGTGGATCGTCCCGGCGGTCAGATAGAAGAAATCGCCCGGCGCGACCGGCTTCCAGTCGAGCAGCCGCTCTATCGATCCGTCGAGCGCCGCTGCGCGCAGCGCTGTGCTGTCAATCGTTTCGGTCAGGCCGATGCCGATCGTCGCCTCCGGTTCGGCGTCGAGGATCAGCCAGCATTCCTCCTTGCCGCGCGCATGGCCGCGGGCCCGGGCCTGGTCGTCGTCCGGATGGACCTGCACGGACAGCCTGGCGCTGGTGAACAGATATTTGACGAGCAGTTCGGGAGCGGCGCCATCGGGCGCTTCGAACCAGATCTCGCCGACCGGTTCGGCGCCTGCGGGAACATCGTCAAAGCCGAGGCCAAGCCGGTGCCGGCCCCAGACTTTCTCGATCGTGCGGGTGGTCAGCCTGACCGCGGTCATCCGCTCAGCTGCCGACGGCGCCTTCTTCGATTACCGTCAACTCGCCGCCGCTTCTGCTGAAAGTGTTATATTCGATCACATCGTTCAGCCGGTCGTCGCTGCGCGAAAGCGCCTCGGCCCGGTCGTTGCCGAAGCCGATGCCGATCAGGTGGCGCAGGCGTCCGTTCAGTTCGAGGCCGCCGGCGACGATAACATAATGGCCTGGGCCGTTATGGGTGTGGCAGACGATCCGGCCGTCGGCGTTGTTGCGGCTTCGCAATTCATTGCGCGCGGCTTCGCGGAGCGGTCCGGTATCGGCCATGCTGGCTTCAGACCGGGCGACCGCATAGTCGGTGAAACTGCGCACGCCGTCACGATCTTCAACCTCGGTGATGCAGGCTGCGATGGTACCGGCATAGGCTGGCATGGCTGTAACGAGGAGCAGGGCTGCTGCGCCGCGTGTTATTATGGATTTCATGGCTATACTCCCAATTGGCCGTCTGACCGATGGAGCCGGTATAGTCGAAAAAATACGAAACCGGAAGCGTGTGCTGGGGCCTAATTCGGCAGGGCGTTTTCGGGGACTTTTTCCACCCAGTCGGGGAAGAAGGCCGGAGCTCGGTTTGACCATCCTGCCGCCGTCGCCGCCGCCTCGCTGATCGATTGCAACAAGGTTCGCCGCCGTTCGGGGTGGATATGCGGGAGCGCGGCTGCGGCACAGAAGGAGCCGGGGAGCCAGGGCCGGACATAGGGCCCGAGCAGCCTTTCATAGAGGAAACGATAGGCCGCGAAGCTTGGCAGGCGGTCCTGTCCGAGATCGAAAGCAGAGACGGTAATCAGCGGCCCCATAAAGGGTTCGACGCTGTCGAGGCCGCTATCGTCGGGAATAATATCGCGAATGTCGTCGAGCCGGCGATAGACGCCGCGCTGGGCCTTGATGCTGGCGGCCTCGACCATATCACGCGACCAGCGCCGGATCGCGTCCCGCCGGTCCAGCCCGACATCGAGTGAACGGCGAACATAACGCTGGGTTGCGGCTTCGAAAGTGGCAAATTCCTGCATCTCGGCCAGCGCGACGGAGCCGGTATGGGGTGAATTTGCCTTGGTCATCGAACCCTCCGGTTCGTCATTGATCCATAGGGCCATTATGGGACGCGACAGGTTGACGAAGCGTTAACCACAAGGCGCTCTTGCACCTTTGAATCAGTATTATTGCCACTCGACAAGGTTTTTGCGCAATTTTATGTGGATTGACGCAATATTGTTGCACGAAAACATCGAGCGGGAGTGTCGGGGGAGAGACCGCCCGGTGCTGCCGTCAGCCCTTCTTTCTCCCCTCGTCTTTCTCGTCATAGCCTGACGAGGGCATGGGTTGCGCATGCCCCGGCTGGGTGTTGGCGGGCGGGTCGGAAGCCGGGAAGCTTTCCTTCAGCCCCTCTTCCAGTTCCTCCTCCTCGCGGTCTTTGCCGGGGGTGTCTGATAGTGCGGTCATGGGAACTCCTTTCTACCCTATGCAATGCGGGAACCCCCTGTTTCGTTCCCATCCAGCCGGGGAATGGGCTTTCGACGAACGTATCGACCAAGCGCAATGGCTGTTCGACTGGGAACGCCCAGCCGCGAGACGGATCGGAATCGACGCGTTACAAGGCCCCCATGGACGCCAAACCATTCGAATCAACACGCAGTACCCTGATCGGGCACCGGCTCGGCCTGGTGTCGATTACCGGTCTGTGGGGGTTTTACTTCGCGGTCGTAACGATCCGCGCGGCGATTCTCGGCTATCCGGGCCAGTCCGATATGCTGATCTACCGGGTTGTCGTTACCGCGCTCGCGATCGGTCTGACCTTCCTGCTCTATCTCTTCCTCGAGCGCTTCGCCGACCGGCCCCTGCGCTGGCGCATTCCGATTGCCTTTGCCGCCGCCCTGCCGATCGCCGCGGCCATCGGCGCCTTCAATCTCTATATTTTCGAGATTTCCGACCCGCTCCAGCTGTTTGCCGGAGAGGAATGGAAAGAGGAGCGGGAGCTGTTCGCGGAATTCCGTGCGCTCGATCCCTATGCCATGTGGCGCGGCTTTGCCGAGCAGGTCATGTCGCGCTATTTCGTCGTGATCGCCTGGACGCTGCTTTACATGGCGCTCGGCTATGCGCAGATCGTGCGCCAGGCGGAGCGCCGCGCCGCGATCTTCGCGCAGGAAGCCCAGACGGCCCAGCTCCGGGCGCTGCGTTACCAGGTCAATCCGCATTTCCTGTTCAACACGCTCAATGTTCTCTCGTCGCTCGTCATGCGAGACCGGCGCGACGAGGCCGAACAGATGATTCTCAACCTTTCCACTTTCTACCGCACCAGCCTGACCGCCGAACCGGCGGACGATGTTTCGCTCGAAGAGGAAATCCGGCTCCAGCGGCTCTATCTCGATATCGAGGCGGTGCGTTTCCCCGAACGGCTGATCGTCGATATCGAAGTGCCCAAGTCGCTCAACGGCTGCTGCGTGCCGGCGCTGATTCTCCAGCCGGTTGTCGAGAATGCGATCAAATATGGTGTGTCGCGGGTCCGCCGCCCGGTGAAGGTGGCGATCCATGCGCGCGAAGAGAATGGCAAGCTGATCATCACGGTCGCCGACGATGGCGATCCGCTGCCGGACGATGCACCGCACGGCACCGGCGTTGGCCTCAACAATGTCTATGAACGGCTCGATGCGCGCTATGGCGAAGACAGCAATGTCACCTGGGGCCCCAGCCCGGGCGGCGGCTTTCTCGTCACTCTTGAATTGCCGATAAACCGCGAAAGCTGTTAAAGCCGAGACGGGGGACTTCCAGACCATGACCGAACCAAAACCGCTCCGTACACTGCTTGTCGATGATGAGCCGCTCGCGATCGAGCGCATGCAGATATTGTGCGCACGCACCGAGGGCATCGATCTGATCGGCACCGCGCAGGACGGGGAGGCCGCCCTGCGGATGGTGGAAGCGTTGCAGCCGGAGTTGCTGCTCCTCGATATCGCCATGCCCGGCATGGACGGGATGGAGGTTGCCCGTGCACTCGACGGGGTCGATCTTGCGCCGGCTATCATCTTCGTCACCGCGTTCGACAAGTTCGCGGTCGAGGCGTTCGACGTCGCGGCCGTCGATTATCTGCTGAAGCCGGTTGCGCCGGAGCGCCTGGAAAAGGCGCTGGTCCGCGTGACCGAGCAGCTGCGCGATGCTCCCGAGACCGAGGCCGAGCCTTCCCCCTGGACCGAAGAATTCTGGGTGCCGCACCGCTCCGAAGTCATCCGCCTCGCCGCCGACGATATCGACCGGGTCGAGGCCGAGCGCGATTATATGCGGCTCCATATCGGTGAGCGCAGCTATCTGCTGCACCAGACGATCAGCCATCTCGAAGAGCGGCTCGACCCCGAACGCTTCATCCGCGTCCACCGCTCCTCGATCCTGAACCGCGACCGGATCGCCAAGCTCCGTCACGATGGATCGGGCGGCTGGTATGCCGAAATGACCGATGGCGCCGAAGTGCGGATCGGCCGGACATACCTCAAAAAGGTCAAGCAGATCGCCGGGAAGTAGTGGGATTTTTCAGGCACGACCTGTCGGTTAAACGCCGCACCGGGTTTAGTGTGTCAGAACGTTGCTAGCGCAACGTCGCCGCACCAGCCCGCTCCCCCACCGGGCCTGCCATAGAATATACTGAGTGGGGAGCGGGCCGGCGCCGCGCCTGAGGTGAAGCCGAAGGTCTGACAAGAATATCACGGCGCTCGACGGACCGGTTGAGTCCGACAGGAAAACAATTCCCCAACCCAAAAACCAAAACACCCCCGGGAGAGGGGATCCCGGGGGTGTTCTGTTCAGGCCCTGAAGGGGCTGGTCAGGGCCGTATCGGTTAGCGCGAGGCGCCAACCGTAACCGATGGCGGGCGGGCTACGCCGTTCAGCTGGGCCAGGGCGTCGGCGGTGGCCCCCGCCTGGCAGCTGCGCACCTCATAGGCACCGGCAATGTCGCGCACGTCGACTGTGCCGCAGACCTGTTTCGCCGCCCGGTCGATCCGGTCGGTCATCAGGCCATATCCCGCTACCGTACGCAGATTATAGGCTGCGGTGTCGATGGTGACGGTTTCCGCTGTTGCCATACCGGCAAGGGCAGGGGAGGTGGTGACATGGGTCATCGTACCCGCCATGGCGACCGCTGCGACTGCAAAAGCTACTTTCTTCATAACGAAAACTCCTGAACCTCGGCCCTCCGGGACAATCCCGGCGGGTCCGGTCGACGGTCGGTTGCCGGGTGGTCCCGATCTCGCCGTCGATCATGGATATAGGGGAGCCGGGCCGCGGGGTCGCGCGCGGATCGACGATCAGGCATGGCTTTGCGTCAAATCGACAAACGTCGGAATTGTGTCGATCAAGGATTCCGCTCGCCGCAGGGTTGGCTCGGTTCGGAGGTGTACGAGGCGTTTGGTGGCGGCTGGCATTCTGTTCGTCAGAATTTTCTTCGCAGGAAATCGCCGCACCGGATTTTCTTGTCAGAACGTTGCTAGCGCAACGTCGCGGCACCGGCCCTCTCCCCCACCCGGCCTCCCATAGAATACACTGAGTGGGAGGCCGGGTGGGGGAGAGGGCCGGTGCCGCGCTCGGCCGCCAGGCCGGGTCTGACAGACAAAGCGCCAAACCAAACCCCAATCAGTCAGTCTTGCGCACTCACCTCCCGCGCAAAAGCCTCGATATCGTTCAGCGATGCCACCGAGCTGCGGGTCCAGCGGGACAGCGCCGTCATGATCCGGATATGGCCGATCCCGTCATAGACGACATGGCGAACCTCGACCCCGGCGGCTTCGAGCCGATCAGTCAGCCGCGTACTCTGCCGGGGTTTGACGGTCGTGTCTTCGCTGCCATGGAGGAGCAGGGCGGGCGGATCGTCGGCGCTTGCGAAGTTGATCGGCTGGGTCGTGTCGAGATCGACCGTATTGCCGAACGCCCCGCGCGTGGCCGGCGTGTCGAGCGGCAGGAAATCATAAGGCCCGGCCATGCCGACCCAGCCGGCAACCGCCGCCCGGTCTGCGCCGAGCCAGCGTTCGTCCATTGCGAGCAGCGCCGCGATGTGTGCGCCCGCGCTATGGCCGACCAGGATGATGCGGTCGGGATCGCCGCCGCGTTCCGCGATATGCGTGCGAACCCAGCCCAGCGCCGCCGCGCCGTCGGAGACGAAGTCCGGGAAATGGACGGTCGGGGAAAGCCGGTAATTGGGGACGACGGTGACAAAGCCTCGCGCGGAAAAGGCGCGTCCGGCAAACTCGTAGCCTGCCTTGTCGCCCGCGCGCCAGCCGCCGCCATGGATGAAAACGATCACCGGCAGCGCCGCGTCGCTGCTCAGGCCGGTCGGCGCATAGATATCGAGCCGCTGGCGATAGGCGTTGCCGAAGGCGATATCCCGCCCGATCCGTTCGGAGCCGGCATCCTTGGGCACGAGGCGGTTGAACAGGAACAGCTTGTCGGCGGAATAGACATATATGCCGAGCCCGATGATCGTCAGCACAAGGGCGATAAGGATATAGCGGATCATGATCCCGGAACTACGGATGGCGGCCCGAAAAGTCGATATCGAAAGGCCGGGCAGGCCGGGAGCGGGAGCGGGCGGGTGCGGCGACGTTGCGTAAGCAATGTTCTGACAAATTAATCCAACCGCTCCACGGTTACCGCCTGTTCGCGCAGAACGCCGCGGCCGAAGATCGTCATGAAGGCGATATCGGTGGCGTCGCGCCCGGCGATGATCGGCACCAGGCCTTCCACCGGCGCCATGCGCGTCGCATCGATCATGTGCCAGCCGCCATCGAGCCAGACTTCGGTCACGGCATGGAAATCCTGTGGCTCCAGCGCCCAGGCATAGGCGGAAACCATGCGCGCCGGGATGCCGGCCGCGCGCGCGAAGCTGATCAGGAGATGCGCATAGTCGCGACAGATCCCCTTGCGGGAAAGGAAGGTGTCGGCCGCGCTGGTGCCCGCATCGCTCGATCCGGGCACATAGGAGAGCTGCGTATGGATCCAGTCCGCCATGGCAAGGATCCTGGCGCCGTCCGTCAGTGCGCTGAATGTATCGGCAACGAAGCGCGTAAACTGGTCCGACTGGCAATAGCGGCTCGGCCACAGGAAAGGCACGGCATCGCCGGGCAGCGCATGATGCGGTGTGGCGGGGAGCCCGGCAATATCCACCGATGGGCGTTCGACCTCCACGGTTGCGCGATACTCGGCCCGGAAGGGGCCGGTCGCGCGCGCCCAGCTGCGCTGTCCGATTCCGGCCGCGACAGGCGCCGGGCGCAGTGTGGTGGAGGCGGTTATGCCGCCATCGATCACGTGCTGCGAGGCCGCGTCGGCGGCCGCCTCGATCTGCAGCAGGATATCGGCTTCGTCTTCTATAAGATAATCGAGCAGGGCGTGGATCGAGAGACGCATGGACGGGAACCAACTCAGCCGGAGGGAATCGCATACGGCGCGGCGCAGGCGCTGCATACCGCGCAACAGGTGGAGGCGACATATATCATGTGCAAGTTGTTTGCGACTGCCGGCCGGCATATTTCCCGCCGATCCGCCCGATCCGCCGCTGTTTCCGCGACAGGCTGTGCGCGCGGCATGGCAGGCTGACAGATACGCATTGAACTGAAGCACCATGTGAGTTATTGGTATAATACAGTGAGTCAGTGAGAGGCGGGCGCGACGTGCCGGGAAATATTGGAACAGAGACGCGTAACAGACTGTCACAAACCTGCTGTTTGTCTGTCCTGAAGCAATATTCGCCGAACGACAGATGTCGTTTGTCTAATAGGTTGCTGCCCCTGATGGGGGACCGAGTACAGAGCACGGCAACGTATGATCACGATGCGGGATCAGGGAGTAGGTCCGAGTGGCTTTTTTGGAAGTAGCGCGAACCGGCGGCATAACCGCCTGGAAGGCCAGCAACAGCTATGCTGAAGCGGAACGTGCTGTCGCGCGCTATCTCGCCGCCCTCTCGCTGTCCGAAAAACCCGTGCTCGATCGTATGCGCGATCCCTCATGGAGCCGCCGCAAGCTCAATGGCGGTGGCGACAAGCTCCATTTCGCGGGAAATGCGGTTTCCATCGAAAGCGCGGCGGAGCCGCTCGATTGGGCTGGCGGCGTCTGGCTGACCAGCCTGCAGATTTTCCGCGACGGGCTGGCCGTGGCCCGGCTTGACGACTGGGCGAAGGAGAAGGCCGCGCTCCTGCTGCTGTTCTTCGTCGATGGCCAATGGCGCATCGCCAGCGAGATATCGGTGACCGCCGAACATGGCGACAATGAAGCGGCAATGCAGTTCAAGACCGCGGAGCCCGACGTCCTCGCGACCCTGGAGCGTTTTTACGATGCGGTCGAGCGGTGCGAACGGCAAGAGCTACACGCGATTGCGGACGAGAACTGGTCGGCAAAGCGGCACGGCTGCGAACGGGGGCTGGTCGCGGAAGACATGGCCAGCTTCATCGCGCGTATCGATACCGCGCCGCCGCATCTGCATCGCGAGAACTGCCATGTCGCGGATGTCCAGATCCTGCACAACCGTCTCGCCTGCGTCCGTATCGATACGCCGCGGCTCGCCCAGACTGCGGTTTTTCTCCTGTGTCGCCGCGGGCAGGACTGGGTCATCGCCGAAAAGGTATCGGCATCGGGCGCGGCAGTTGAGTCGGTGCCGCACCGCCTGGCGATGTGAAGCGGCGGGCGGCTAGCCGGCTAGCCGGTGATGCTGTCGGGCGCTTTTCACGCGATACATGGCCCCGTCGGCACGGGCGACGGCCGCGTCCATATCCTCGTCCAGTCGCCAATGGGAAAGACCGAAGGATGCGGATACGGCAATGCCCTCGATCCCCAGCCGCCAGCTGACGGCCCTGATCCCGGCGGTCAGCGACTGGATGACACTTTCCGCGCTCGCCCGGTCGGGGGCGGCCATGGCGATCAGAAATTCCTCGCCGCCCCAGCGCGCGCAGACGGCGTCCGGACCGCAGGTGTCCATCATCACTTCCGAGGTAAGTTCCAGCACGACATCGCCGATCGCATGGCCGAAATTGTCGTTGATTGCCTTGAACCGGTCGAGATCCGCCAGCAGCAGATAGACGTTGCGATCCTGACCGGTCGCGAGAAGCAGGTCTCCGGCATATTTTTCGAAGGCGCGGCGATTGAGCAGGCCGGTCAGGCTGTCCTCTTCGGCCATCCGCTCGGCCGTCGAAAGCGCTTCGGAAAGCCGGGCATTGGTTTCTCCCAGCGTTTCGGCCAGCTGCTGGTTCTCGATCCTGACGCGCAGCCAGCCGCGCACCAGTTCGCCATGGCGGGCGCCATAAACGGCAATGGCCAGGACGAACCCGATGCTGCCGATGAGCGGTAACAGGCCGAGCGACTGGATAGCCAGGATCATCGGCGCCAGGGCGGAAACGGCAAAACCCCCGATAGCGCAGAGCATGCTCCGCCGTTCGATGGCGATCGCCAGCACCAGAAGCGACATGGAGACGAGCGCTGTAAGGATGATGATAAGAGTGGGCATGCCGGTGAAAAAGGCGCCGCCGATCGGCCAGAGCACGAGGCCCCAGCTCAGGCCGTTGATGATCATGGCGCGCTCGAACCGTTTCAGCGCAGCGCCATGGGGCTTGTCCGCTTCGATCAGCGCGAGGATGTCGACGCAGATGGTATAGGTATGAGCCATGCAGAGAAGCCGCAGGGCGAGCACCGGCCCGAGCCAGGCTCCATGATCGCGAAACAGGGCGGCCAGCGCAATTGCAACGACCCCGAAAAGTCCGGCGCCCAGCGCCGATTTTTCCTGCTCGGCCATATGCCGCACAGCGGAGATGCGCAGCGCGTCGTCCAGTGTCGTCCGGCTTGAAATTCCGGCCGCCATAAGGCGCTCAATGGCATTGGTCCCTGTATTCATTCTGCGATCGGCCTGTTCTGGTCGCCGCCCCGGGCCAAATGATAGCTGCCGAGGGTTAACAGCGGGATAAGGCGGGCCGCGCCGCCGCCCGGGTTCCTGAACCGAGGGCCGCAGCTGACGATTTTTAGCTCGCCCGATCCTTGGGCAATGGCCCGCGTATCGCTATGTCGGGGCGCAGGTGAGAGCGATTCTTGCTCTCAAAGAACAAATGTGGAACATAGCCTCCATGAGTCTGACGAAAAATGCAAAGCATCGGTTTTCCGGATGCTGACCAAAATAAGCGTCCGAGGGGCGCGCGAGCATAATCTCAAGGGCGTGGATATCGATCTGCCGCGCGACAGGCTGATCGTGATCACCGGCCTGTCGGGCAGCGGCAAATCGAGCCTCGCTTTCGATACCATCTATGCGGAAGGCCAGCGGCGCTATGTGGAGTCGCTTTCTGCCTATGCACGGCAGTTTCTCGAGATGATGCAGAAGCCCGATGTCGAGCATATCGAAGGGCTCTCGCCGGCCATCTCGATCGAGCAGAAGACGACGTCGCGCAACCCGCGCTCCACCGTCGCGACCGTCACCGAGATCTACGATTATATGCGGCTATTATGGGCGCGGGCAGGCATTCCCTACAGCCCGGCGACCGGGGAGCCGATTGCCGCGCAGACGGTCAGCCAGATGGTCGACCGGGTGATGCTGCTTCCGGAGGGCACGCGCTTCTATCTGCTCGCGCCCGTCGTGCGCGGCCGGAAGGGCGAATATCGCAAGGAGCTGGCCGAGTGGCAGAAGGCCGGTTTTACGCGGGTCCGTGTTGATGGCGAATTTTACGATATCGAGGACGCCCCGGCGCTCGACAAGAAGTTCAAGCATGACATCGAAGTGGTCGTCGACCGGCTGGTCGTCCGCGCGGACATGGAAACGCGGCTGGCCGACAGTTTCGAGACCGCGATCCGGCTGGCCGACGGGCTGGCCTATGTGGACATGGCGGACGGCGTGGTGCCGGGGCGTGAGGATGACGAGGATGGCGGCGGCAAGCTGAAGGGCGCTGGCCTGCCCGACAACCGCATCGTGTTCAGCGAGAAATTCGCCTGCCCGGTTTCCGGCTTCACGATCGAGGAAATCGCGCCCCGGCTCTTCTCCTTCAACGCGCCGCAAGGGGCGTGCCCGGCCTGCGACGGGCTCGGCGAAAAGCTGGAGTTCGATCTCGAGCTGGTCGTCCCCAATGAGGCGCTGTCCCTGAAGAAGGGCGCGGTCGTGCCCTGGGCCAAGTCCAACCCGCCTTCGCCCTATTATCTGCAGGTGCTGGCCAGCGTCGCCCGGCATTTCGAGTTCGATCTCGATACGCCGTGGAACGAACTGAGCGAGCATCACCGGGACGTGGTCCTCAACGGTACACAGGGCCTGCCGATCACGCTCTCCTTCAAGGATGGCCGCAAATCCTATGATGTGAAAAAGCCGTTCGAGGGCGTTATCGGCAATCTCAACCGCCGCATGATGCAGACCGAAAGCGCGTGGATGCGCGAAGAGCTCGGCAAGTTCCAGACGGCGGCTCCGTGCGAAGTGTGCGGCGGTGCGCGGCTCAAGCCTGAGGCGCTGGCGGTGAAGATCGGCGGCGAGGATATCTCCATGTCCGCCCGCCGCCCCGTCGGGCAAGCGCTCGCCTGGTTCGAGGCGCTGCCCGCAAAGCTCAATGCCCAGCAGTCCCAGATCGCCACACCGATCCTCAAGGAGATTGTCGAGCGGCTGGGGTTCCTCAACAATGTCGGCCTCGACTACCTCAATCTTGATCGCTCATCCGGCACCCTCTCGGGCGGCGAGAGCCAGCGCATCCGGCTCGCCAGCCAGATCGGTTCCGGCCTGTCCGGCGTGCTCTACGTCCTGGACGAGCCCAGCATCGGTCTGCACCAGCGCGATAATGACCGGCTCCTCGCCACGCTCAAGCGCCTCCGCGATCTCGGCAACACCGTTATCGTGGTCGAGCATGATGAGGATGCGATCCGCCATGCCGACCATGTGGTGGATATGGGCCCCGGCGCGGGCGTCCATGGCGGCGAGGTCGTGGCGCAGGGCACGCTCAAGCAGATCCTGAAAGCCAAGAAATCGCTGACCGCAGACTATCTGAACGGCAAGCGCGAAATCGCCGTCCCCGAAACCCGCCGCAAAGGCACGGGCAAAAAGCTGACGGTGAAAGGCGCCATCGCCAACAATCTGCAGAATATCTCCGCCTCGATTCCGCTCGGCACCTTCACCTGCGTCACGGGGCTGTCGGGGTCGGGCAAATCCACCTTCACGATAGACACGCTCTATGCCTCCGCCGCGCGCTCGCTCAACGGCGCGCGCATGGTCGCGGGCAAGCATGATAAGATCGTGGGCCTCGAATATCTCGACAAGGTGATCGACATCGATCAGTCGCCCATCGGCCGCACGCCCCGCTCCAACCCCGCAACGTACACGGGCGCGTTCACCGCGATCCGCGATTGGTTCGCCGGCCTCCCCGAAGCCCAGGCGCGCGGCTACAAACCCGGGCGTTTCAGTTTCAACGTCAAAGGCGGGCGGTGCGAAGCGTGTCAGGGAGACGGCGTGCTCAAGATCGAGATGCACTTCCTCCCCGATGTATATGTCACCTGCGATGTCTGCCACGGCGCGCGCTATAACCGCGAAACGCTGGAGGTGAAGTTCAAGGGCAAGAGCATCGCCGATGTCCTCGATATGACGGTCGAGGACGCGCATGTCTTCTTCAAGGCCGTCCCGCCGATCCGGGACCGTATGGCGATGCTGGAACGCGTCGGCCTTGGCTATGTCAAAGTCGGCCAGCAGGCGACGACCCTGTCCGGCGGCGAGGCCCAGCGCGTCAAACTCTCCAAGGAACTGTCCAAACGCGCCACCGGGAACACCTTGTATATCCTCGACGAGCCGACCACCGGGCTGCATTTCGAGGATGTCCGCAAACTGCTCGAAGTGCTCCACGCGCTGGTCGAGCAGGGCAATACCGTGGTTGTGATCGAGCATAATCTGGATGTGATCAAAACGGCCGACTGGATCCTGGACCTCGGCCCCGAAGGCGGCGACAAGGGCGGCGAGATTGTTGCGCAGGGCACGCCGGAAGATGTGGCCAAGACCAAGGGCAGTTTTACCGGCGAATATCTCAAAGCGATGCTGTCGGGCTGACGTGCTGGACAGGCAAATCCGCATATTTCAGAATATTATTCGCTATCAGCGAATTTTCCTTGACTTTTAGCGAATCGACTGCCATATAGGTTGCGACGCTGGAAGAACGCAACATGCCGCTCAACCTCGGGGGGAGAAATCCCCTGTGGGATCCTCGTGATCCTCATACTTATCGGCAGAAGTAGGGGCTCCCTTCTCGGGAACGTCCCGCGACACCGATAAGGGCGCCCGGTGCGGCCGGGCGCGAAGGTTCTGGGGGGATGTTTCCTTCTTTGTTGTGCTCCTAACCGTTTGTGCGGCGCTGCAGCAATCCTGCTGTAGTGAACACAAGGAGCATTTTTATGTTTCACGACACTTCTAGCGTTAAGAAGGAACGAGCCTTAGGGCCGCCATCCAAAAAGCCTCTTCGGAGGCTGCTGTTTGGTCCAAGGGTGCTTAAAGCCGTATTCTGGTTGGTAGCCATAGGTTATCGGCTGTATCGGCTGGGCGCGAAGCTCTTGGAAATCCTGGGCTAATCCCCCTTTTATCTTTCCTAAGAGGAAGGAGATTGCGAATGTATGGAAGAGCTTTGAAACTGATTAGGCAATATCATCGCCTTAGCCAGATCGAGCTGGCGGACCAGCTTGATGTCTCTCCATCTTATTTGAATGAAATTGAAAGGGAGAAGAAAGAGCCGAGTCTAGACGTGCTTAAGCGATATGCGCGTCGATTTGACATTCCTCTTTCGTCTCTAGTGTTATTTGCGGAACGCTCCGATCAAAGCGCCAAGGAAGGTGCTCGGTCATTTATTGCGGACAAAGCGTTGCGAATGCTTGAATGGATTGCAGAGGAGCCAGGAAGTGAAAACGGCGAAAAAACACAGACCGCTTATACCTCTTGACCGATGCCATCTTTACCGGATTGGCTCTCCAAAAGTATTAGCCAAACGGATCGGATGGAAATTAGACACACTCGAAGACCTATCAATGAATGCCAAATATCGAGTGTTCCGGTTAAAACGATCAGGGAGACAGGTCGAAGAACCGCCGCCCCCGCTTCAAAGCCTACATCGTCAGATTCACGGATACTTATCGCGGATAGAAACCCCGAACTATCTGCATTCAAATAGGAAGGGGCGGTCGTACATTTCAAATGCGAAGCCACATGTCGGCGCGCTGGCGATGATCAAGATCGACGTGAAAAAGTTTTTTCCGTCGGTTGAACAGCATAAAGTCATGCACTTTTTCAGGGACGACTTGAAATGCGCCGCGGATGTTGCAGGTTTACTCGCGGCATTGCTCTGCAAAGATGGGAAACTACCAACTGGAAGCTCGTCCAGCCCAATCATATCTTACTATGCGTACAAAGCGATGTTTGACGATATTCAATCGTTTGCAGCGAAAAATCACCTAGTCATGACATGCTATGTCGATGATATCACCCTGTCCGGTGCGAACGCTACGCTGCGTCAATTGCATGAGGTCCGAAAGATCATCATGAGGCATGGACTACGTGCTCACAAGGCCAAGTGGTTTATGGGTCTAGGAGCTAAGCCCGTAACAGGTGTTATGGTGACCAAAAATGGTATTGAGCTTCCTCATTCGCGTTGGAAAGCAATCAAGGCAGATTTGAAGGCAATCAAGCAGTGCGCGAACCGCGAAGAGAAGTTAGAGATATATCCGAAGCTCGTCTCGAGACTCTATGAAGCGTCGCAAATCGATCCGGGTTGTAGAAAGTTGGCTGATATCCATCATCGTCTCTGGAAAGAGGCCTTGGCTGGCGATGTGCAACTTGCTGCCTAGACAAGAAAAACAGCTGGCCGCATTCCGTAAGGGTCGTAATCCCCAAATCCTATTTCCTTGAAATGTAGGAGATCATCTGACTTATCCTGTTAGATGACCCATTCAGAAAACCCGCAAAGCCCTGAAACCTCTCCCAACCGCGCTCACCCTGAGCTTGTCGAGCCGCAGGCGGCCGAAGGTCAACGGTTTGGTACTTCGCCTCCACCCACATTTCGACAGGCTCAATGTGAGCGCGGGGATGGGCCTGTGCACCCCCAATCCCTCCCCGCGCCCGCTGCCACCGATCTTCAGCGCTGGACGCCGCCCCGGATGCGGCTCGCCCTATAAGTCATGCCCCCGGCATGACGCATAACGCGCGCTTCCTCTCGCGGCTTGCGGACACCGGCAATGTGCTGGGCGTGTGCCGGGAGATGGGGCTGTCGCGGCAGTCGGTCTATGCCTTGCGCGCGCGCAATGCGGCTTTTGCGCGGGCGTGGCAGGGGGCGATGCTGCAGCACCGGGATGCGCCAAAGAAAGGTGGGGGTCGATCTGTGCCTGGAGCGGGCGACGCCAATGAACTTTAGGCGGCGTGACCGAGGAGATTGTCGTCGATGGCCAGCTGGCCGAGCGGATCAAGCCTGACGGGGTGATGCTGCGCCATATGCTCGCCCGGGCGGACCGGCGCTGCGACGATGATCGGCTCGCCGCCCGGCCTGTTCAGCAATCCGAACGGCATTTCGAGGCGCTGCTCGATTGCATTGGTCCTGATGCGGAGTGCGCGGAGGCGGAGGCGCCCGGCCGCGCCGGCCTCACCGAGCAGCTGTTCGAGGATGATGACGAGGGCGGTGAGGCGGATGGCGGGGACAAGGATCGGGAAGGGAAGGGGGAAGAGGACCCCTGACCCCCTCCCGTCAGATAGTGTCAACCAGCGTCAACTTGATGCGTTTGGTGCCGCGCCTGCCGTCTTCGTCTCGACCGATTCAGTCCACCATCGGGTGAACAGGACGCGGACCAGCCAGAAGAGCATCATCGCCGCGACGATCATCTCCGGCGCAGAAAGCCAGGCCGAGCCCTGGAGGGATTCGGGAAAGGCGGATGCGCCCGGGCCGGTGAACAGGGATCCGACGGCGAAATAGAGCGCGAGACACATGCGCCACAAATGGCGCGCGATGCGCTGCGCCCCGGAAATGCCGCGGCGGACGATCAGCAGGGCGTCCCCGGCAGCGGCGAGCAGGGCCAGCCCGCCGAAGAAGAAGTAAGGCCCGGCGGAAAAGCCGTCGACAAGGCCGGTCTCGCTGTTCGTGGCCTCGAAGCCGTAGAAGAAGCCGCCTGCGCCGATCGCGAGCGCGACGAGGAAAGCGGCGATATCGAAGGGGCCGGACACGCCTTCCGGACGCCGGACGGTCATCCAGCTCGTCGCCACCAGATATCCGGTGAAGAGACCGGCCAGCACCGTGATCATCATCGGTGCGACCCAGGCGAGATATGTGCCCGCCGCCGCCATGGCGAGCATCGATCCGAAGAAAAGATTGCCTGCGCCCCGGTGCACGGTCGAACCCTTGGCGGAGAAGAGCGCCACCGCGCCCGCCGCCACTGCGACCCCGCCGCTCGCGATATGGAGGAGGAGGATCAGGGATTGCATCATGGGTTCTTGCTGTTTTCCGCTGTCGGGGACTGGATCGTGGGCGAGCATAGCGAGCTTTATCGAGTGTGTCACTATAGTAATACAGTATGTCTGGCGTGGTGATCGCATGCCGCATCGGGGAAGCGCCGCCCCGGGCCTGCCATTAACCCTCTCATTCACAAGCATTGCACTTATCCACAGGCGCTCGTATATAGGCGGCACTGCCGATGTCGCACGTAGCGACGGACTAAGGCGTCCAGCGCCCTCTTTTCCCTCAATACTCAAGCAAGCAGACGCAGGCTGCACCCGGTGTTCGGGCGTGGCTCACTCCCCCGGTTTTTCGGGGACCCAGATAAGGGAATAAGATTATGCCTATTGGCAAAGTAAAATTTTTCAACGAGCAAAAAGGCTATGGCTTCATCGAGCCGGAAGAAGGCGGCAATGACGCTTTCGTGCACATGACCGCTGTCCAGGCTGCCGGCATGTCGACGCTGAAGGAAAACCAGCGCGTATCCTATGAGCTCGAAGAGAGCCGCAACGGCAAGATGGCCGCAACGAATCTCGAAGAAGCCTAAGCTTCTCGCGACACATGTTGGAAAGGGCGGTGGAGCTTCGGTTCCGCCGCCCTTTTTTGTGGATTTGGTCTGTCAGACTCAACCTGGCGGTGCAGCGCCTGAGGCAAAGCCGAAGGTCTGACAAACAAACTCCCGCGCCGCTCAACCCGCCGCTCCAGTCTGACAAAAGACTCCCCAACAGCCCCCAAAACCCCTCCCGCACGATTTCCCTTTCCCCGACTCCGCGCTCGGCGCTATAATCGCGGCTGATATCCGGGCGGCGGCACGGGGCGGTCGCCCTTATAGTCTGGGAGAGTGTCATGAAAATCACGCCATCGATCCTGCTGGGCGCAATCGCCGCAGCCGGGCTCAGCGCGCCTGCACTGGCGCAGGAATCCTATTCCGCCGACCTGACGGGCGCCGCCGAAGTGCCCGGGCCGGGAGATCCGGACGGGGCGGGCATCGCCACGCTGGACTGGGACAGCGAAGACGAGCAGCTCTGTTATGCGCTTTCCATCGACGATATCGATCCGGCCACGGCCGCCCATGTCCATCGCGGGGCGGCGGGCGAGGCCGGGCCACCGGTCATCACACTGGACACGCCGGGCGCGGATGGCGGCAGCGACGGCTGTGTCGAAATCTCATCCTCCCTGCGCCGCGAGTTGCGGGACAATCCGGGCGGTTTCTACGTCAATGTCCATAATGAGCCGCATCCGGCGGGCGCGGTGCGCGGCCAGCTCGAACGCTAGCGGGCGGACCGGGCCTGTGCGGAAGCAGTAACAGGCGCGCGCCGATCGGGAAGGGTTTTTGTGGATTTCGGGGCTCCCGGGGCTTTTCAGGATCTCGGGAGCGGAAATGAAAATGGGGGCTGGTCCGAAGATCAGCCCCCACTGCGCCGGGCGCCGGGGTCGGATGTTCCGAAGACCATCCTTTCCGCGCTCTGGCACGGAGACAGTTCCAATATCCGAAAATATCTTTCCTGCCTTTCAGTGTTTCTCCGAATGAACCGCTGTGTCTTCGCTTGCACGATGACGGTGCCGAAAATTCTTCCAAACACTTCGCTTTCCCTTCCTTCCCGCTTTGCTTGCGCGCCGCGCTCATTCCGGTTCTGCGGTCTCCGGTTCCTGCTTCGGTCGTTGCCTTCCGTCGCTTTTCCCTTCGACGCAAACAAAGTCTCACGGGGCTGCGAGTCGCACCAAGCGAAAAGCGACATGGAATAACGAGGATATCGGGGATAACTCGGCAAGCCGTTCATTCTATGGGAGAAATCGTCACGCCCATTTTCATGCTGCACCCATTGTGCGCAGCATAAACGGCGTTCTGCTTACGGCTTCGCGGGCGTCCACCCCTCGGGCGCCAGGGTGAATCCGGCAAATTCAAAGCCGGGAACGACGATGCAGCTCACCAGCACATAGCCTGCAGCATCGCTGGCCGGTTCGGCGGCCTGCCAGTGACCGGTCGGGACGACCGCCTGGGGTGCCTGCCCGGCTCCGATATCGCCGCCCATGAGGATGGTGCGCTCCGGGCCCGTGTCTGTTTCGGCAAGGCTGAGGGCGAGCGGATCGCCGCCATGCCAGAGCCAGATTTCGGCGGCGTCCACTTTGTGCCAGTGGGAGCGCTCGCCGGCCGCAAGCAGGAAATGGATTGCCGTGCCGCCGGCCCGTTCGCCGTCCCCGGCCTCTGCTCGCCATGTTTCCTTATACCAGCCGCCCTCCGGATGGGGGTGGAGCGCAAGGGTGTCGCAGATCTGCCGGGCCCTGTCGTTCATGGGCGCTTCGTTCATGGGCGCTTCGTCCTTCGTTCAGCACGCGGTCATCTTGGCCGGTCCATGCCTCTTACCGGGTCGCGCCGCCATGCCAAGGGAGCATAGCGAATGCGCGTGTTGCTATCGGTAATCTGTGCCGGCCTGATTGTGGCCAGCGGTCCGGCGCTGGCGGATACGGCCGCGAAGGGGGGCGACAATGCCGCTCCGGCCCGTCTTGCTCCTGCTAATAACCCGCAGATAGATTTTCCCGGCTTTATCGGGATTGCTGCAACCGTCCAGAGCTTGCGCGCCGAGCGCCTGATCGATCTGGCGACGTTCCAGAGGATGGCGGCCGAGCCCGATACGCTGCTTCTCGACGCGCGGTCCGCCGAAGCTTTTGCGCAGGGCCATATCGAAGGCGCGGTCAATCTGCCGCTGCCCGATTTCACCGCCCAGAGCCTCGCAGCGGTCATCGGGCCCGAGGCGGACCGGCCGATCCTGATCTATTGCAACAACAATTTCGTGAACAATGTGGCGCCGGTCGTCCGCAAGATGGTCACGCTGGCGCTCAACATCCAGACGATGATCAACCTGCACGGCTATGGCTATCCCAATGTCTATGAGCTGGGCGAGGCGGTCGATTTCACTGAGCCGGAGGTGCGCTGGGTGGCGCGCTCCAGCGGGATCGGCGCCTGATGTCAGGGCGAATCCTTTCCAGCCGCCGATCCTTTTTGAGCCGCGTCGGTGCGACGACGACCATCGGCCTGCTGGCCTGTTCCCGGCCCGCGCGGGCCATGCAGCACAGCGACAATGATCGCGGGCAATATGCCGATCCGCCGGGCAGGCCCGGCCGCGATTATGGCCGGACCGGCATTACCGACAGCGATGGCGGCGAATTTGCCGATGCCGCCGGGCATGGGCGGGGGGCACAGTCCCGGTCCGGCGTTACCGACAGTGATGGTGGCCGGCTTGCGGACCCGGCGGGCAATGGGCGCGGTGAACGCGGCCATTCCGGGTTCAGCGACAGCGATTCGGGGCGGTGCGCGGATCCGGCCGGCTATGGCCGGGGCGGGACGCGATCCCGCTGCCCGGACACGGGTATACCCTAGTGCCGGCGTCGAAACCGCCAGGGTCGCAAACCAAGGAGAAAGGCCAGAAAATGCGAACGATTATCAATAAAAGAATGTTTTTTGACACGCTCACGCAGGATGGTTACAGCCCTGTACAGGGCACGCGTAATTTTATGTGGGGGAGAGTTTCATGAGTAAAAAGCTCGATCGCAGATCTTTTTTGAGGCGCGTCGGCGCCGCAGCCGGCGTAGGCGCATTGGGAGTAGTGGCGGGAAGCCCGGCCCGGGCGTTCCAGATCACCGATAGCGACACCGGCCGCAATGCCGATCCCATCGGCGGCGGGCGCGGCGGCGTTACCGACAGCGATACGGGCCGCAATGCCGACCCGGTTGGTCGTGGACGCGGCCGGCGTACCGGTATCACGGACAGCGACAGCGGCAGCAATGCCGATCCGGCCGGTCGCGGCCGGGGTAGCCGACGTACCGGCATCACGGACAGCGACAGCGGGCGTAATGCCGATCCAGCCGGTAACGGCCGGGGCGGTCGGCGCAGCGGCATCACGGACAGTGACAGCGGCCGCAATGCCGATCCAGCCGGCAACGGCCGGGGCAGCCGGCGTAGCGGCATTACCGACAGCGACAGCGGCAGCTATGCCGATCCGGCTGGCAATGGCCGGGGCAGCCGTAGCGGTTGCACCGATTCCGATGGTGGTCGCAATGCCGATCCGGGTGGCCGTGGCCGCCGTTGCGGTCGCAGCGGGCTGACCGACAGCGACAGCGGCAGCATGGCCGATCCGGGCGGCAATGGCCGCGGCGGACGCCGTAATTATCGCACCGGCATCACCGATGCTGACAGCGGCTCGAACGCTGATCGCGGCGGCTATGGCCGCGGTACGGACCGCTAGAAACTTCTCCGGGAATCGGATCGGCATGAATCGATCGGAATCCCGGCTGAAGAATTGACCAATCGAGTTTAGTAAGAGGGGAAGAGTAATGAATAAGAAATTGGATCGCCGTTCCTTTATGCGCCGCGTCGGCGCAACCGCCAGTGTTGGCGCGTTGAGCGTAATCACAGGGGTCAGCGCTGCGCGGGCCCAGGTCACCGACAGCGATACCGGCGCCAGTGCCGATCCCGTCGGCGGCGGAACTGACAACGATACGGGCGCCAATTCGGACAATGTTGGAGCCGGCCGTGGCAGCAGCGATCGCGCTGGAAACGGACGCAGCTGCAGCGATAACGACTCCGGTGGCCGTTCGGATCCGGGCGGACGCGGAAGAGCCTGCAGCGACAGCGACTAGACGATATCCCGGCATCGGTTATGGGCATGAGCCCCGCCGATGCCGGGTAATCGCTGCGAAAACCGCAAAATTCCGGGTTATGGGACAAGGCGTCGTTCACGGACTGTGAATGCCGCTGCCTTTGTTTGAAAGGCCCAAATATATAGTTTCATCAAGGGGAACTCCTAATGTCATCCAAATTCAATCGCCGTTCGTTTCTTAGCCGGGTTGGCGCAACCGCCAGTCTTGGCGCCATGGCCGTGGTCACGGGAGCCTGCGACCGGCTTGGCCTGGGCGGAGACGATGATGAGGATGCCGTGGGAACCGATCCCGGCGACGAAGTGGCGCCAGAGGGCAATGGCGAAGGCGGCGACGAATCCGCTGGTGGCGACGATGCCAAGCCTGACGATGGCGGCGAGGCCGGAAGCGAAGGCGGCGGCGAGGGCAGTGCCCGGCCAGAAGGTCGCGCTGCCGGCAATAACCGCAACTCGCAAAGCGGCCTGACCGATAGCGACAGCGGCGCGAGCGCCGATCCGGCCGGCAATGGCCGGGGCGGCCCGAGCAACAGCCGCGGCGGTATTACCGACAGCGATGGCGGCGCGAATGCCGATCCCGTCGGTCGCGGACGTGGCGGCAATCGCAGTGGCGGCATTACCGATAGCGATACCGGCCCGAGCGCCGATCCCGTTGGCCAGGGCCGCGGCGGCAGCGGTAGCGGCGGTGTAACGGACAGCGATACGGGCGCGAGCGCCGATCCTGTTGGCCAGGGTCGCGGAACGCGCACCGGCATTACCGACAGCGATACCGGCGCCAGCGCCGATCCGATCAATGGTGGACGCGGCGGTGGTCGTGGCGGCGTTACCGACAGCGATACCGGCCCGAGTGCGGACCCCGTTGGCCAGGGCCGCGGCAACTAGCACGGGGAACCGGTTGAACAGCCCGGCTGTATGGCGGGGCGAATTGGAGAGGGTGCTCGAAAGGAGCGCCGAGTGGGAGTAACAATTATGTCCAAGAAACTTGATCGCCGTTCATTCCTGCGCCGGATGGGTGCAACCGCCAGTATCGGCGCGCTGGGAATCGTAACGGGTACGGGGGCGGCGCGTGCCCAGATCACCGATAGCGATGGCGGTGCCAACGCCGATCCGGGCGGCCAGGGCCGCGGCGGACGCCGCAGTTCGGTAACCGGCATTACGGATTCCGACGGTGGGGCTACGGCCGACCGCGCCAATTACGGCCGCGGCACGCCAGGCGGTGCCGGCAGCGGCACCGGCTGTTCCGACAGCGATGGCGGCGCCAATGCCGATCCGGCAAACACAGCGCCCTGCCCGGACTATTGATCGGCCAGGATCCGCTTCGGACTTTCAAAAAGCGCCGGGTATTTTCGTACCCGGCGTTTTTTGTTCCAGATCAATTCTTTTTGACCGATCACATTGTTTAGTGACAGCATCTGATGGATGGCGGGCCGCCCATCCGCGATTGCGGAGGATGAAATATGCATAAATATGATCCGACTCTTGACCTTCCGGCGGAATCGAGCGCCGCACTGGCGCGCGTGCTCGATCCGATCGATCCGAGCGCCTTTTTCACCGATACGTTCGAGGAACGATTCCACCTGATCACGCGCGACGAGGCGGATCGCTATACCGATCTCCTTACGGTCGACGTCATCGATGCCTTTATCGCCAACAATCTGCTCTTCAACGGCCAGATCGACGCAACCCGCGCCGATCCGCGGATCACCCGCGACGCCTTCACACTCGACAATAACGAGATCGATCGCAGCGCCCTGCTGCGCCTGTATCAGGACAAGGCGACGATCATCGCGCCCCATCTCCACAGCTATCACAAGCCGCTCGGCGATTTCGTCCGTGCGCTGGAGCCGGTGTTCAGCGCCTCGGTGCAGACCAACTGTTATCTCACGCCGCCCGGCGCCACGGGATTCCGCACCCATTACGACAATCATGACGTTTTCATTCTCCAGGTGTCCGGCTCCAAGAGCTGGCGGCTGTATGACGAACCGGTCGGCAAGCCGTTCCGCGGCGAGGGTTTCGAGCCCGATGTCCATGATGTGGGCGAGCCGACCGAGGAATTCGTCCTGCATGCCGGCGATTCGGTCTATATTCCGCGCGGCATGATGCATGATGCCCAGGCGCATGAGGGTGCGGCCTCGCTCCACATCACGCTGGGCCTTGTTTCCAAAACCTGGGCCGATGTCGTGCTGGAAGCGGTGTCCAAAGCCGCGCTGGAAACGCCCGGTCTCAGGCGAGCCCTGCCGCCGGGCTATGCCAATCGCCAGTTCGACCGCGCACCGGCGCGCGAACAGTTCCGCGAATTTGTCGCCGAGCTGGTGGAAAAGGCCGAGCTCGACGAGCCGCTGGACATCATGGCCGAGGACTATGTGAAATCGCGGACGCCCGAAATGGCCGGCATCATCCGCTATGCCTCTGCACCGATTGCCGAAGACCAGCGCTATCTGGCCAATGAAAACGGCCTGTACCGTATCATCGACGATGAAGAGAGCGGCGAATTTGCGGTGGTCACGCGCGGCGGGTCGAGCGAATTTGTCGGGGCGAAGCGCAAAGCATTCGAGCGCGCGATGAACGGCGAGCCTTTTGCCCGTGCCGATCTGCCGGAAATCGAAGAGGAAGATGCGATCGATCTGATCCGCCGGCTGTTGTCGCGCGGTCTGGTCCGGCCTGCTTAGGGGACCGGTTCATCGGGCCCGAACCGTCCCTTATCCCGCCATCATCGTCAGGCCGCGTACCAGATAGGCCAGCCCGATGAGGCTGACGATCCAGCGCGTCCAGCCGAGAAAGCTCGTATCGGTCATCCGGTCGAGAATGGCCTTGCCCAGCCGGGTGCCGGCAAGGGTCAGCGGGATCGCCAGCAGGATCGCCGGCCACGGCATCTGCGTGCCGGTCGCGGCGACTATCAGCGGTGCACCATAGACCAGAATCTTGGCGAGATGGGCGAACACCTGGGTAAGGGCCTTGGTCGCGACGATCTGGTGCCGGGTCAGCACCGTGCGGACAAAGAAGATGTCGAGCAGCGGCCCGGCCACCCCGGCCAGCAGGTTCGTACCCGTAACCAGCAGGCCGGATGCAAAGGCATGGCCCGGCTTTTGTGCGTCGAGCGCGAACCGCTTCTTGGGCAGCAGAACGGACAGGCCGACCAGCCCGAGCGCTATGAGCACGAACGGGCGGGGCGGCACAAAGGCGATGGCGCTGAAAGCGATGGCGGCGACAAGGGATGCCAGCGCATACCAACCGATAATCGACCAGACGATGTCGCTTCGATTGAGGAAAGCCCGCCAGCCATTGGAAACGATCTGGATGATCCCGTGGGTCACGAATGCCGCGTTTATGGGAAGGAGGAACGCCAGCGCGCCCATCAGCACCAGCCCGCCGGCCATGCCGAAAATTCCCGAAAGCAGCGCCGTGAAAAAGGCAATGGCCGGTAACAGGATACTCAGGGCGGACAGCATGATGTGCTGGTAGCCGGGTTGCGGGTATTTGGGAAATGGGGGCCGGATGCGCACCCCGGCTCCTTCGCGCCGCCGCCGGCCGCGCGCCCGGTTACACCGGTTCGGCCGCCAGATCGTCCTCGGCGAAAAGCCGGCCCTTTTCTGTAATCAGGATGCACCCCAAAGCGAGCGAGCCGCAGACCAGAAAGCCCAGGGTAAGCGGCAATGTGCTGCCGTCGTACATCTGGCCGATACCGCCGCCGACAATCGCGCCGAAAAAGACACCGACCGCCCCCTGCACGGAACTGGCCGTGCCGGCGATTGCGCCCATTTCCTCCATCGCCATCGCGCTGAAGTTCGCGCCGCACAGGCCGAACGCGCCCATGTTCAGCGACAGCAGGCCGAGAAACAGCCAGAGCGAGCTGCTCCCAGACCAGGCGGTGAGCGCCGCGATCGCCGCCAGCGCGATGAAGACGATCAGTGCGCTATGGGAAACGAGCCGGGTGCCAAGCCGGAGGACAATCCGCGAATTGAGCAGCGAAGCGGCCGACATCGCACCAGCGATCATCGCAAAGGCCGGCACCAGCATGTTCGGCCGCTGGAATGTGTCGAACATGATCTGCTGGATCGAATTGATAAAGCCGAACAATGCCCCGGACAGCAGGGCGGATGCCGCCATATAGCCGAGCGACTTGCGCTCGGTCAGCGTGTGCCGCCACCCGTGCCAGACGCGTGAGGCGGTCAGTGGCATCCGGTCTTCCGGTTTGAGCGTTTCGGGCAGCCGCCAGCCGATCCAGAGCCCGACGCTGATTCCGATCAGGGCGAACATCCCGAAGATCCAGCGCCAGGAAGCGAAGGCGAGGATGATCTCGCCGAACAGGGGCGCGAGCACCGGGACGGCCATGAACACGGTCATCGCGAAGGACATGACCTGCGCCATCTTGCGCCCGACATAGAGATCGCGGACGATCGACACGGCAAGAACCCGGGTCGCGGCAACGGCAATACCCTGGGCGAAACGCGCGGCGAGCAGCAGTTCGAAGGATTGCGCATAGGCGGCCAGGATGCTCGATCCTGCATAAAGGCCAAGTCCGCCGATCAGCAGCAGCCGGCGACCAAACCGGTCCGACAGGGGACCGTGGACGATCTGCGCCAGGCCGAACCCGATCAGCAGTGCGCCGATCACCAGCTGCCGGTCATTGTCGGAGGAAACGTCCAGCGCCTCGCCGATTGCAGGCAATGCGGGCAGCATCGCATCGATGGCGAGCGCCGTCATCGCCATGAGCGATGCGACCATGGCGACAAATTCGGCAAAGCCCGGTGCCTTGCGGGCCGGGGTGTCTGATGCGCGGTTCGCCATGCGGGGGGCATGCTTCATTTTGCAGTGCAACGAAACCCAGAAAATCGGTGCCGGCCGATAGCATTGCTTGACCCGGTCAGGCGCGGGCGCGATGAATACCGGTCATGGATAACATGCCGCTCGATATCGCGATTACCATCCAGCTGGCCCTGGCGCCGGCTTTCCTGCTGGTCGGGATCGGCCAGTTCCTGGTTCTCGCGGCGGGGCGGCTCGGCCGGGTGGTCGACCGGGCCCGGATACTCGCCGATATCCTGCCCGTGGAGCCGGGCCCCGAGCATGACGGCTGTGTCAGGGAGTTGCGCCTGCTCGATCGCCGGATGAATGTGATCAGCCTGTCGATCCTCTTCGGCACGATGGCAATGATCGCCGTTTGTCTCGTCGTCGCCGGGCTGTTTGCCGCGCGGCATCTGGACATGCCGTTGACCGGGGTCACGACCGTCACCTTTGTCGGCGCGATGGGCCTTCTCATCCTCGGCCTCGTCACTTTCCTCTATGAAATCCGCCTGGCCAACAAGGCCATCCATGTACGTTCGGATATCGTCGGCGGGCCGCGTAAATGACGCCGGACGTCGAAAAACGGCTGTTGCAGGGTGCGACGGCCATAGCGTGCCTCGTGCCGCTCTCCATGGGTGCGGCCAGCATCGTCATCGGGCCGTCAGTCCTTTCGGGTATCGATGATCCACCGATCCGCGATCTCGATAGCCATTTCCGCTATCTGTCGGGCATCTTCTTCATGCTCGGTATTGCCTTTGCGAGCTGCGTGCCGGGGATCGAGACGAAGACGGCCCGTTTCCGGTTGCTCGGCGCGATGGTCGTGATGGGCGGCCTCGCGCGTCTTTGGTCGGCCGCCGAATATGGCCTGCCTTCGGAAGGTCATCGTTTCGGGTTTGCGATGGAGCTTGGCGTCGTGCCGCTGCTGATGCTGTGGCAGGCGCGGGTGGCCCGGCGCTTTGCCCGGCCCGCCGGCAGCGCATGAGCGATCCCTGGCTGGCCAGCGCGCTCGCGCTGTGGGTGGCGCTGGTGTTCGCGCTGGAAAGGCTGGCCGCCGCCGAAACGCCGCCGCCGGACAATTATCGCCGGATTGCGCGCAATATCGGTCTCGGCCTCATCGCGCTAACCGCCGCGCCATTGCTGCTCACACTGACAGGGCGTTTGGCATCGGGCGTGGAGCCGCTTGTCCCGCTGGCGGGCCTCGGCCTGCCTGCCGCGCTGCTCGTCCAGTTGCTGATCCTCGATATCTGGACCTATGGCATGCACCGGGCCTATCACGAGCTGCCCTTTCTCTGGCGCTTTCATGCGCCCCATCATCTCGACGACCATCTCGACGCAAGCTCGGCCTTTCGCTTCCATATCGGCGAGATACTGATTTCCGCGGCGATGCGCCTGATCCCGGCCTTTCTTTTCGGCATCGACGCGGCGACGCTGCTGCTGTTCGAGGCGATCCTCACCGCCAACGCGGTTTTCCACCATTCGAACATCCGGTTGCCTGCGCGGTTGGAACGCTGGCTGTCGCTCCTGATTGTCACTCCGTCCATCCACTGGATGCACCATCACAAGAAACGGACCGACACGGACAGCAATTATACGGCGATCCTCTCGATCTGGGATCGGGTCTTCGGCTCGCGCAATCCGGAGCCCCGGCGGATCGGCATGGCGATCGGCGTCGAGGGCGAGCATGACCTAAGCTTCGGCAAGCTGCTGGCCTATCCCTTTGTGCGCTAGATTGCGATTTCCCGTCAGGGAAGTCTGACAAACACCCTTTTCACAAACCGATTGACCTGCCCCCCCGATCTGCGGCATTTCCGCGCCAGCTCTTTTGAAGGATCTTTCAATGTCCGCGCGTATCTATCAACGGATGAAAAACGCCATGCAGTCCGGCCGCCACCGGGTGGGCCAATGGACGCTGGAGTTCGAGCCGAGCGACGCGCAGCGCGCCGACCCGCTGATGGGCTGGGCCGGATCGTCGGACACCAGCCGCCAGGTCCGGCTGACCTTCCCGACGCTCGAGGCCGCCACGGCCTATGCGGAAAAGCAGGGCATCGATTACCATGTCGTGTCGGGACCCGAACGAAAACTGAAGATTCAGGCCTACGCCGACAATTTCCGGTAAGGACGGATGCCTAGGGCGTCGGGTGCGAATATTCCATTTCGTAGAACAGGTGCCATGTAGCCGCGCCATCGGTCGTATAGAGGACATCGAATTTGACGATTTCCTCCGAAAAATCCCAGCGCAACTGGAAATGCATGTGCCGGCCGTCGTCTAGCGGGAAATAGGTGTCGCTGCGCAGATTGGTCGCGATCAGCACCGTGTCGGACGTGAACCGGCCTTCATAGATATCCATGATTCCGAAATCGTCGTCATGCACGGCAATGCGATAAACGTCCCGGTTTGCGTCGTAGCTGAACATTGTCTCAAGCGTAATGAGGTCGCCCGGTGCCTGCTCGAACCGCAAAGTTTCCCGAAGACCATGGCCGTTGAGGGTGAACACACCGTGCGACTGGGTGGCGGGCATGGCCACCGGGCCATCCGGCCTATGCTGTACGACCGATACCTGGGCCGTGCCCGTGAGCGGTGCCAGCCGCTGCATGGCGGTTTGCACTTCTTCGGATTGCGCGGATGCGACTCCGGCCGATGCGATCGTTATGGTTATGACGATGAGTTTGAAGATAGTCCGCATGTCTCGTGTCCCCTGTCCCCTGCCAAATCCGGCAAGCCCGGTGATAGGATTCCCGCAGCAGGCCGCTATCGGCGATCTGCCAATGGCGGGCCGGTATCGGCTAAGCGCGGATGGCCATCGGCGAACTGCAGATATCGCGGCCCGGAATCCGGGCCCAAACGCCCTCCGATCGATTCCGGTTTTTGCCAGCCGGGGAGTCAGGCCCTAAGCGCCGTGCTCCGCTTGTGCAGCAACTGCGCGCTTCGCGCTCATCCGTCCAAGCACATAGAGCAGGCTGCCGACGACCAGGATCGCCGCGAGGGTCAGGAAGGCCCGGCTATCGGCCTGATTGGCCACCCACAGGCAGCTGATCATGGCCAGGCCCGCCATCAGCGTTTCGAAGGAAAAGGGCCTGTTGCCGCTGGCTTTGGCCTCCCGCCAGTGGATAACCGGCAGTGCGGCGATGCAGATCAGATAGGTGACGAGGCGTGACAGCGTTCCGGCAACGGCGAGAAAAACGAAACTGCCCGTCAGCCCGACAAGCATGGCGATCCCGCCCAGGAACAGAATTGAAAAATCGGGTGTCAGGAACCGGTTGGACACGCGCATGAAGATCGGCGGCAGCATGCCCTCTTCGGCCATGCCGAATGTCATCCGCGGCAGGGCGACGAAACCGCCCAGCGTGTTGGCGCCGATGGAGAAGGCGGCCGCGACGACGATGGCGATCGCGCCAACCTGCCCCATCACCGCTTCGGCCGCGATCGCAAGCGGCATGGTATCGCTGCTTCCGGCCGGGTCGATGGCGATATAGGCCCAGATGATCAGCATGTAGAATATCGTCACGAACGCCAATATGCCGATAAGAGCGGTCGGGATATCGCGCTTGGGCGCGCGCATTTCGCCCGCCGGCATGGAGACATTCTCAAATCCGATAAAGGCGTAGAAGGTCAGCAGGACGACCGTTTCGAAAGCGGTAAATTCGGGCAGGGCAAAGCCGATGGCGGGGCTGCCCATCGCAACGCCCGCGACGACAAAGCCCGCCAGTGGCAACAGCTTGACCAGCGTCATCGAGCCCAGAACACCCATCGCCTTGGTCATGCCGAACAGGTTGATCAGCGTGAAAGCCAGGATGAAGAGCGCAACCGCCAGCGGCCGGGCGACGGGGCCTTCGAGCACCGGCCAAAGCGCGGCGAGATAGGAAATCACGACATGGGCGTTGGCCGCCATCGCCGCGAGCGCGGAGGCATAGCGCATCCACCCGGCCTGAAAGCCGATAAAGGGCCCGAACGCCGCTTCGCCATAGAGCATCGGCCCGCCGCTATGATCGAAGCGTCGGCCAAGCGATGCGAAGACGAAAATCAGCGGGAAGAAGAGGACCCCGCCGAGCAGGATCATCCAGGGGGCAAAATTGCCGACCGCCGCATACAGGATTGCGGGCAGCGCGAAAATGCCCGCACCGACCATCCCGTTGAGCGGCAACAATGCGGTCCCGAACAGCCCGACCGTGCGCGGCGGCTTGATAGCCTGATCCATTATGTTCCCCCGATGGGAGACTGCATGGAATGCGGGGTTATGGCAAGCAAGCGGGCGCTGGTCGGCGCAACGGCGCGCGGCTATGCGCCCAGCATCCCCGCGCCGAGCAGCAGCAATATGCGCACATCGATCACGCAGTCTTCGGCGCGTTTCGCCTCCACAAAGCTTGCGATATCGTTGAGCGCCACACGGTGTACGGTGATGTTTTCGTCTGCCGTGCCGCCGCCCTCGCCGACTTTTTCGAGCGCGCTCGCCCGGAGCATCGTGAAGGTTTCGCTGGTCATGCCGGGCGAAGAGCAGAAGCGGCCGAGATTTTCGATCCTGCCCGCACGGTAGCCGGTTTCCTCTTCCAATTCGCGGCTCGCCGCCGTCTCCACCGCCTCGCCCGCCGTTTCGTCACCGACCAGCCCGGCGGGCAGCTCGAGACAATTGGCCTTGAGCGGCACCCGATACTGTTCGACGAGGATGATGTGGTCGCCGGCCGGATCGCTGTCGATGGCAAGGAGAACCGCGGCGCCGATCCCGCGCACGCGGCTCACATATTCCCACCGGCCTTCCTGATGGATCGCCAGATATTTGCCGGACCAATGGGTCTCTCTGGATTCAGTCAATGCGGGTTCGCGATCATTCGTCCATGTGCATTTCGGTCGCGGTAATGCCGTTGAGCATCCCGTTTTCGAAATTGCCATTGTCGAATGCCGTCGTAATCGCGTTGGCCGCGCCATCGCCTTCCCGCTGATTGATATTTTCGCCGACCACGGCAACTTCCTGATCGTCCACTGCGATGTAGATCAACGCATCCGCGTCGGTTCCGGCGCGCGCCGTTTCGGCCGCGGCATCGCTGTCTTCGCCGTTGGTTGACCCTGTAATGAGGATATGGATATCGGGGCCGCCCTCGGCATGTTTGGAGGCGAGACGGTCATTGACGTTCGCGGCGGCGGCCTCGCCAATCTCTTGCGTAAACTCACCCGTCTCATCGGTCAGATAGGCGCCATGGGGGCCCTCGTCTGCGCTGCTATCGGCTGCTTCGGTACCCTCGGCATCTGCCGCGCCCCCGTTCGCGCTGCATCCGGCCAGAGCCATGCCGAGCCCTGCGGCCCAGACCATTGCTGAAATTGTTTTTGTCATGCTGTTTCTTACCCCCTGTTTCGATTTGCTGAAAAGCGCCCCGAAACAGGGTTATAGCCGTTCTGCCGCCGTTATACTAGCTTCCCAGCCGGGCGATGATGGCATCGACGGCACCGTTGAAACCATCGGTAACGTCACCGGCATCGAACCGGGCGGCCATCGCCGCCTCTGTCGCATCGGTGAATTCCGCGTCGAGCGCCGCTGTGGTGCCGGATGCCGGAACAATCCCGATACGCTCATCGGCGGCTGCGATCAGGATCAGCGCGCCATCGTCGCCGATACCGTTGGATTCGATCATCTCGGCGGCCTTTTCTTCGATATCCTGATCGTCGGTGGTCAGGATGACGGCGATCCGGATTTCATGGCCGCTCTCTTCATGGAAAGCGGCAAGTCGCGCGTTCAGCGTCTCGCCGAATCCGTCTTCGAGCAACCCGATATCCTTCACATAGTCTATCGGCTCGGCCAGCTCGGCGACTTCCGCCGCGCTCTGGTCCGCCGTAGCTCCGGCATCTGCCTCGCCGGCTTCACCACTGCTGCATGCAGCAAGCGCAAGTGCAGCGCTCGCCGCGATGCCAAGGCCCAGTTTACGCATTGCGCAGATCCCCCCTAGTTGCCGAGCCGCGCGATCAGCGCATCGGCTCCGGAGTTCAGTCCCTCGGCCAGCTCGTCTTCCTCGAAGTGCGCGATCATCGCGACCTCGGCATCGGTGGTAAAGGCCTCGTCCAACCCTTCACCGACAATCGCCAACGCTTGGTCCGCTCCGGCCACATAGATGAGCGCATCGGCGCCGCGTTCGGCGCGCATTTCCTCGGCGACTTCCTCGATATCGCGGCCGTCGGTGCTCATCGCGGCGATGATATGGATGTCCCGTCCGCTATCGCCGTGAAAGCCGGCCAGCTTCTCATTCAGGCTAGCGATCAGCGCGGCATCGATAAGGCCGCCGGTAGCATCCTCCGCATAACCCGAAGTATCATGCTCCACAGCGGCGGCCTCTTCCCCGCTCTCGTCAACCGCTTCTTCCGTCGCCATATCGTCGCTGTCCGCCGTCGCCGCTTCGCCGCTGCACGCCGTCAGGGTCAGGGCCAGGCCGATCGCGCCTGCCGGAATGCTATGGATCAGTTTCATTGCGATGCTCCCGTTAAGCCAGAGCCAAATAGGCTCAAAAATGGGCCATCGCATATTTTCCGGATGCGAAACAGGCCGGTCGTGAAAGGGGCGGGCAACGCCGTCTCGCTTGGCGCATTCGCGGGGCTGTGTCATAGCGCGAAACAGGCAACGAAGAGGGGAAGCATCCATATGTTCGGTGAATTCAGGGATTTTGTCGCGCGCGGCAATGTAATCGATCTCGCGGTCGCGGTGATCATCGGCGGCGCCTTCGCAACGATTACTACATCGTTGACCGAAGACATCATCATGCCGGTTGTCGGCTGGATCTTCGGCGGTGCCGATCTGACCACTCTCTTCATCCGGCTTGGCGACATACCGGCGGACTATGCCGGATCGCCGGAGGATTATGCGGCGCTGAAGGAAGCGGGCGTGGCGATGATCGGCCTCGGCGCGTTCATCACCGTGCTTATCAATTTCGTGATCCTTGCCTTTGTCATCTTCCTGATGGTGCGCCAGGCCAACAAGATGATGGCCAAGAAGGAGGCCGAAGAGGCGGTTGAGGATAGCGGCCCCAGCGAAATCGACCTGCTGACCGAGATCCGGGACTCGCTGAAAAAGGGATAGGCTGAGGCGATACGGGCCGTTGCGAAGAGTGGCGGCGTCTGGGTTCGTTCGCCTTTCTTTCGGGCATCTGTGTTTTTTTTGGAACCTTTCACCGTTCCCATTCATTGGATTGGTGGAACGCGGCCCCGTAAGCGCCGCTGTAAACAGGAACAGTTAAAAATGAAAAAGATGGTTTTCACCACGATCGCCGCCTCCGCCGCTCTTGCGCTTGGTGCCTGCCAGAGCCCCGAAGCCGATGCGGTAGAGGATCAGGCCGAAGCCGAAGCAGAGGCGCTGGACGAACTGGCCGATGAGGCTCCGACCGAAGCGCAGGAAGAGGCGCTGGAGCAGCAGGCTGACATTGTCGAAGAGCAGGGCGAAGAAGCCGCCAATGCGATGGACGATGACGGAGAAATCGCGCCGAGCGAAACCGGTATCGGCGACACGCAATAACGGTCTGAGACGACCAGCGAGAATGCCTCCCATGGCATTGACGGCGTTGCGGGGTTTCCCGCAGCGCCGTTTTCGTTCGGGACCTGTGTCATCTCCGCCCGCGCCCCCACCCGGTCTCCCACTCAGTGTATTTTATGGGAGACCGGGTGGGGGTGCGGGCCGGTGCGGCGCCTGAGGCGAAGCCGAAGGTCTGACAGTCTGGCAGACCGAATGCCGGCAAACAAAATCGCCTTTCCAGGCCTGCATCTGCCCTCTTTTCGCCCACTCACTTCCCATTAACGCGGGAAGCCCTATATTGGGGCTGCCGGACTTGTTTCGGCTATGGCGATAAACGGTGTCGTGCAATAGACACAGCGGACCCGGGGGCAGTACCCGGCGGCTCCACCAAAAAGAGCGGATTTCAGCCGATTTCCGCCCTTCCCGATGGGGCCGAACCAGGATCGACGTGTGTTGAAAGACGTTACTTTTCGCCCGGCCTGAATGCGCCGTGAAACCGTTCACAACTCATAAGAGCAAACGATAACGACGCTCTTGCTATTGCTGCGTAACCCAAAGCTTCACGGCTTAAGTTACTAGGTAAATAACGGGGCTGGACCACGCCCGGCAACAGAAGTGGAAACCAGCGGTTCGGGGAGCACCGGGCAACAGAAGCTCCCCACTTTCATTTATCGTCAGACCTTCGGCTTCGCCTCAGGCGCCGCACCGGCCCGCACCCCCTCCCGGCCGCCCACGAGTGTACCCTGAATGGGCGGCCGGGAGGGGGCGCGGGCGGAGATGACACAGGCTCCGGCCGTGCGAAGCGTCGATGGATGGCATCGTAGGGCGGTGCGGCGACGTTGCGTGAGCAACGTTCTGACGACAAACCGCTCCCCCACCGGCCCCATTCTTCGGGCGCGGCGCGGTTTGCGGCATTCACGGCTGGCGGAATGTCCGGCGATATTCGGTCGGGCCGGTTCCGATCCGCCGGAGAAAGGCCCGGCGCATGATATCGGGGTTTGAAAACCCGCATTGCGTCGCAACGCGCTGCAAGGGGGTGTCGCTGTCTTCGAGCAGCCGCCGCGCCGCATCGACGCGTGTGCGCTCCACGAAATCGCCTGGCGTCTGCCCGGTTTCGCTCAGGAAAATCCGGGTGAAGTTGCGCACACTCATGCCGCAATGCGCGGCCAGCGCCTTGAGGGAAAGCTCAGCCGAAACATCCTGCAGGATCCAGTGCTGGACGGACCGTATCCGGCTTTCCTCGGCGATCTGCGCCGCGAGATGGGCGCTGAACTGGGACTGGCCGCCGGGCCGGCGCAGGAAGACGACGAGGCGCCGCGCCACTTTCAGAGCCAGGTCCCGGCCATGGTCGATCTCGACAAGCTTGAGCGCCAGATCGATTCCCGCCGTCACGCCGGCCGATGTGCAGAGCGGCCCGTCCTGCACGTAAATGGCGTCGTCGGAAATTTGCGCTTTCGGGTAAAGCCGCGCCAGCTCCGGTGCGTGCTGCCAATGGGTGGTGACCCGGCGATTGTCGAGCAGGCCCGCCGCGCCGAGGAAGAAGGCGCCCGTACACACGGAACCGAAGCGCCTCATATCGGGCGTCCGGCTGCGCAGCCATGAGAGGAAGCCCGTCATTTCGCCGGCCTGGCGATAATCGGGCGTCCCCGCCACCAGCAGCGTATCGATGGGAAAATCGGCGTCGCGGAATGTCAGGTCCGTCTGGATCGTCATGCCGCTCGCCCGGATGCGCCGGGTGGCCGTCGCCGATATCAGCCGCACGTCATAGGAAGCCGCCGGGGCGATGTGACGGCTGGCCTCGACGAAAACGTCGAGCGGCCCGGATATATCGAGCGACTGGGCGTTCGGCGGGATCGCGATGCCGATGATCATGGTCTTTTCCCGTCCCTTCCTGCCCCGCCTGGCCGGCCCGGCCATCCGGCGGCCCGATCGGACGCGTCTTTGGCCATAATCGACGGAAAACGATCATTGTGGCCAAAAGAGCGCGACCATATGCTTGGCCCGATACCGCGTCAAATGGAGATCGATATGTGCAACGAGACGAACGCCATCGCCGATATCGGCGGCGTGACAATCCCCGACAGCGCGCTCGGCCGGGCGGCCACCGAGTTCGTCCGGGACGTGTCGACGCCGCTGCTGTTCCACCATTCGAGCCGGGTCTATTATTTCGGCGCGATCGCCGGGCGGCAGCGCAACCTGCGCTACGATCCCGAGCTGCTCTATGTCGGCGCGATGTTCCACGATATCGGGCTGCTGGAGAGCCACAGCAGCCCGGACGAGCGCTTCGAGGTCGACGGCGCGAACGCGGCGCGCGATTTCCTTGCCGGTTACGGCATAACGCAACAGGATATCGACACGGTCTGGGCGGCGATCGCGCTGCACACCACGCCGGGCATTCCCGGGCATATGCACCCGGTGATCGCGCTGGTTACGGCGGGTGTAGAGATGGACGTGCTCGGCCTGACCTATGATCGCTATCCGGACGATATCCGCGAGGCCGTCGTCGCCGCGCATCCGCGCCCGGCCGATTTCAAGACCGGCATTATCGACGCCTTTTACGACGGGATCAGGCATAAGCCCGAAACCACGTTCGGCAATGTGAAGGGCGATGTCATCGCCATGAAAGATCCCGCGTTCCGGCCGGGCAATTTCTGTTCGGTGATCCTCGGCTCCCGCTGGGACTAGGCTTGCCGCACCCGCCCGCTCCCAACGTTGCCCCGGCAACGTCGCCGCACCGGCCCTCCCCCGCCCGGTCGCCCGTCACGCCTGTCCTGCAGGGCGACCGGGACGGGCCGGTGCGGTGTAACGGCCCGGCTAGCCGTTGCACTCCCGGCAATCCGGGTCCTTGCAGATGCGCCGGTGCATCGCGGCGAGCCGCCTCTTCAGCTCTTCGAACGCCGCCTCCGCGCCTTCCCGGCTGCTCGTGTCGGCAAAGCGCGCTGTCGACGCCGCCTCGTCCGCGCGCTTGAGCAGCGTCACGAGGATCGCGTCCGAATAGCGTTTCCTGTACACCGCCACCTTGCCGCCCGAAACGACCGGCTCCCACACCCCCTCCACCGCCCGCTCGAACGCTGCCGCCTCCAGCACCGGCAGTGCCTTGGTCAGTGCCTGCTCCCAGGCGTCCGCAAACCCCGCATCGCGCCCCCGATGGCGATAGGCGCTGGTCGAGGAGATATGCGCAATCCCGCACGCATCCCGCACACAGCCCGTCCGCGCCAGCGCATGGAGGAATTTTCGTTTGCGCGCTTCCGTCCACCCGTCATGGCGGGTGCGGTACGGTGGCGGATCGGGATCGGCCATGACAAGGGCTCCTCACACAGGGAATGGAGCCGATCTATTTATACGATTTGGGGGTCTGTAGGACAGGAAATAGGATTTACTGTGCGGCCTCGGGGCAGAAAGGCTCGGATGCTATCAGCGCGCCGCACTCGTCAGCATCATCGGGGCAATTGTCCATCATGGCCATGGCGTCATCGGCTGCGGCCTCCATATCCGCCACCGCTGCCGCAATTTGTTCTTCCAGCGTCATCTCAGACTGTTCCTGCTTGTATGCGGCTTCCATTGCATTGATCGCCGCTTGCCCTTCGGGACAGGCGATGGCCCAGGCCTTGTCTTCGGCATCCATCTCCGCCTCCCAATCGAGCGGATCAATCGCGCCCTCATGAGGGGGCTGATGCACTGCCTGTTCATCGCCGGGCGGAGTTACCATGATCGTCGTTGCCGGAGCGACGGATGCGCTCAGGAGCAATGGAGGAACAATCAGGGCGAGCAATCTCATGGGCTGTGTATAGCAGCAAAGTCCGGCCCGCCAAAATGGCTTTTAGCAGCACAATGGAAGGGGTCAGTTGGTGCACTGTCACCGTAGTAACATCCACTCTCCACTCACCCTGAGCGGGTGATGGGAGCGGAGGGGACCAGCGAGAGTATCTCCCGATACTCGTCCCAGGTCAGTTCCTCACGAGCATATTTGCGTCCGCACATGGTGGGGTTTTAGCGCAGGGGAGGGGGAGTGAGTAGTGGCGAAGGTGGGGTCGGGAAGGTTGGGGGGAATGGAGCATCACAATTGAGGATCAATGGCATGGACTTAACGATCATATTTGGAATCACTTCATATTAACGTTTCCTCGATTTTCGTAGCCTCTACTTGCAGTGTTTCAATCGAACATTCGCGGATTTTCATCAGACTTCTGCCTAAAAAATTCCGGCCTCTTCCGTTACATTCCCCCCAAAAAGTGTCGTCCCAAGTATTTCCCTCGATAAGGTACTTGTCTCCAGTAGATTTTAACAATCGATAGAACTTTTCCTTGGAGAACTTTTGAATCAATAGGGCGATCATGATGTACACTTTCACTTCGTCCCAATCATCGCGAACGTGAACTACTTGCCTGAGGTATTTTGCTACCTTTTTTGAGCCCCCGGCGGAAAGCTGCTGGCTGCTGAATAGATGTGGGAGTTCCTTTCTGCCAATCCTTTCTCCACCTGGCGAGAGCTTCCGATTGATGGCTTCAATATGCCGATCGCTCACCTTTTCCCATGTGCTGGAAGGAAATTTCATCGCTTGATAGCCATGTTCGACCGAATTGAATCGCTCGCCTTGATAGCTCACGTTTACCGGCGCGAAGTTAGAAAGCGGAGTTTTTTGAAACTTTCTAATTATTCCATCTTCTGGCAAACGATCTAGTACATCTTCTGTAGACTCTCTAATTAAGTCTAAGTATACATTGCCAATTATTGTTCTCGGAAAATTTTTAGTTTCCGATAAGTACCGTCTTTTTGTACATAACTCCATCTTTCTACGTTCAAGAATTTCTTTCAAATCAGTTTTCGGCTTGAGCACGCGAGACACGGGGAGGATGTTCACGGCATGGTCATAAAGTGACTTATGAGCTATATTTGGACGTGATGAACTCAACAAATCTATTTCGCTGCGAATTATGTCAGCTTCAGCTATAGAAATATGAATTTCCTTTGGAGAGCATTGATCAACTATATCTCGTATTTTATCAATAGTATTTCCTGTCGACGAATTGTCATCTACTATTAGAACGTTCTTTTCACGAATGTCTCTGCTGTTATGGATTATCCAACGATTAAATGCAGATTTCATATCTTCTTTGCGGTCAAACTCGTTCTTCGATGAATGAAAAGACACCGGAAATAATTTGATATCGCATGAATTCGAGTTGAAAATCTGCTGACCAAAAGCATGAGCAAAGCAGAGTTCTGTTGATCCAGATGGCATACCGATAATCAAATCAATTTCTCGCGAACCAGCGTTCGCAAATTGAGCCACGGCAGCAGCGATAACTATCGGATGGGTGGCTTCTGGCCTTGTAATATGGCGAGACGAGAATACTCCTTCTCGATAACGATCCAAAATTACAGACTGCATCTTATCAAAAGGCTTTTGATTCTTAATAAGGTCTTGAAAAGAAAATTTCACACGCAATTCATCTTGAATTAGAATTCCGTAATATAGATTAACTGCAGCTTGAGTATAATATATAGCATTTCTTCTAGCAGATTGATAACTTATGATAGTATGTTTATACTGTCCAACTTTCTCATCTTGTAAGAAGCTATTAAGCATAGTTACAGCTGCATTTTTTATATAATCTGCAATTGCCAACTGGAAAAGTGGATGCCGTGTTTCATCTAGGGCATTTAGCCCCTCTTCCAAATCTTCGCGATAGGTTTTTAATTTTGTTCTGATTTCGAATGTTGGGTTGGCGGATATAAGGTATCGCCCTCCCCTCAGGTGAACGGTTTTCTCGAAAAATACTGCCCTCCGAGACCTCTTGAAATAAGCCGGTGCGAATCGATCAAACACATCATGCGACAGCACAATGCTGCCGTCGGTAGAAAATATTTGAGGTTTAAGTAGTCGAGTTTGACTGTAGCTGAGCCTTCTCGGACCTCGTTTCCGAAGTTCAGCTATCCGGTTTCTAAGTTCCGATGCAATTTGATGGAATTGAAGGTGCTGACTTGAATCGTGGAGTTCAGTTTTCGGCAAGCTAAATTTTTTTGGAATCATGGTGTTCCGCCGTAAAACCGTCGTGCCAGTCATTGACGGACAACTTTGTCATCATGGTGCAGTGCCGGTCAATAGGTCAGTGGGCTGCAATCGAGGACCTTAGGCATGAAGCATGCGCGTAAATGGACAATGGATGAAGAGAATTGAAGTAAACGTTGCCATACTAGAAATTGCGGGTTCCAGCCTTCCCCAAATCCCCGTCCTGCGCTAATCACCCTCCCGACTCATTCACCGCCTTACCGCCGGTCGCTGCGCCCTGCGCAGTCCCCCTTCCGGCGTCGGGCACAAGAACCACGAAAAGGGCATTCCATTGACGCAGACAGGCCAAGACACGCTTTCCACCCGTTCCTCCCTCACGGTCGAGGGGCGCACCGTGCATTATTATTCGCTGGCCAAGGCCGCCGAGAAATTGGGAGACGTGTCGCGGCTGCCTTTCTCGATGAAAGTGCTGCTCGAGAATCTGCTGCGTTTCGAGGACGGGAACACCGTGACCACGGACGATGTGCAGGCCTGTGCGGACTGGCTGAAGGAGCGCAAAATTTCGCGCGAGATCCAGTACCGCCCGGCGCGCGTGCTGATGCAGGACTTTACCGGCGTTCCCGCCGTGGTCGATCTTGCCGCTATGCGCGACGCGATGACAAATCTGGGCGGCGAGGCGGAGCGGATCAATCCGCAGGTGCCCGTGCATCTCGTGATCGATCACAGCGTTATGGTCGACGAGTTCGGCACGCCCCAGGCGTTCGAGCATAATGTCGAGCTCGAATATCAGCGCAATATGGAGCGCTACGAGTTCCTGAAATGGGGCGCGGGCGCGTTCGACAATTTCAAGGTCGTGCCGCCGGGCACGGGCATCTGCCATCAGGTGAATCTGGAAAATCTGGCCAAGGGTGTGTGGTCTTCCGAGGACGCGAATGGCGATCTGGTCGCCTATCCCGATACGCTGGTCGGCACGGACAGCCACACGACGATGGTCAACGGGCTGGGCGTGCTCGGCTGGGGCGTGGGCGGGATCGAGGCCGAGGCCGCGATGCTGGGGCAGCCAGTGTCTATGCTGATCCCCGAAGTGGTCGGCTTTAACCTGACCGGCGCGATGGCCGAGGGTGTGACGGCGACGGACCTTGTGCTGACGGTTGTGCAGATGCTGCGCGAAAAGGGCGTGGTCGGGCGCTTTGTCGAGTTTTACGGCGAAGGGCTGAAGGCGCTGACCTTGGCCGATCGCGCGACGATCGCAAACATGGCGCCGGAATATGGCGCGACCTGCGGCTTCTTCCCGATCGACGAGAAAACCACCGAATATATGCGCCTGACGGGCCGCGACGAGTGGCAGATCGCGATGACGGAAGCCTATTGCCGCGAACAGGGGCTGTGGCATTCGGTCGAGGATGAAGATCCGGTCTTCACCGACACGCTGGAGCTGGACATGGGCGCGGTCGTGCCGAGCCTGGCCGGGCCGAAGCGGCCGCAGGACAAGGTGATCCTTCCCGAGGTGGACGAGCTGTTCAACGGCGAGATGCAGAGTGTCTATGGCCGCGATGCGAAGCGCGTGCCTGTCGATGGCCTCAACCATGATATCGGCGATGGCGATGTCGTGATTGCCGCGATTACGAGCTGCACCAACACGTCCAATCCCGCCGTGATGGCGGCGGCCGGGCTGGTCGCGCGCAAGGCCCGCGAAAAGGGGCTGAGCGTCAAGCCATGGGTGAAGACGAGCCTCGCGCCGGGATCGCAGGTGGTGACCGACTATCTCGACAAGGCTGGCCTTTCCGACGATCTGGACGCGATGGGCTTCGATCTGGTCGGCTATGGCTGCACGACCTGTATCGGCAATTCCGGTCCGCTGGCCGCGCCGATCTCGAAGGCCGTGAATGGCGAGGATCTGGTGGTGGCCTCCGTGCTGTCCGGCAACCGCAATTTCGAGGGCCGGGTGTCGCAGGATGTGCGGGCGAACTTCCTCGCCTCGCCGCCGCTCGTCGTCGCCTATGCGCTGAAGGGCACGGTGACCGAGGATATCACGGCCACGCCGCTGGGCCAGGATATGGACGGGAAGGATGTGTTCCTTGCCGATGTCTGGCCGTCCAACGCCGAAGTCGCCGATACGATTGCGGCGCATGTGAACCGCGATATGTTCGAAAGCCGGTACGCCAATGTCTTCGATGGGGACGAAATGTGGCGGGCCATCGATGTCGAGCCGAGCGCGACCTATACGTGGCGCTCCGGATCGACCTATGTGCAGAATCCGCCCTATTTCGAGGGCATGACGATGGAGCCGGAGGCGATCGAGGATATCGTCGACGCGCGTCCGCTGGCGCTGTTCGGCCAGTCCATCACAACCGACCATATCAGCCCCGCAGGCGCCATCAAGGAAGACTCGCCTGCCGGGAAATACCTTACAGATCATCAGGTTAACCGCAAAGACTTCAATTCTTACGGTAGTCGCCGCGGCAATCACGAGGTCATGATGCGCGGCACCTTCGCCAACATCCGCATCAAGAACCAGATGCTCGAAAATGTCGAAGGCGGCTTCACCAAATATATCCCGACCGGCGAAATGATGCCGATCTACGACGCGGCCATGCGCTACAAGGCGGACGGCACGCCGCTCGTCGTCATCGCCGGCAAGGAATATGGCACCGGCTCGTCCCGCGACTGGGCCGCGAAGGGCACAAATTTGCTGGGCGTGAAGGCGGTTATCGTCGAGAGTTTCGAGCGGATCCACCGCTCCAACCTGGTCGGCATGGGTGTGCTCCCACTGCAGTTTGCGGAAGGCACGACGCGCGAAACCCTGGGGCTGGACGGTAGCGAGACGTTCACTATCAAGCGTGTTGCGAGCCTCGATCCGCGCCAGACGGTCGAGGTCGAAATGACCCGGGCGAACGGCGATACGGCGACGTTCGAAACGCTGTGCCGCATCGATACCGCGAACGAGATGGAGTATTTCCGCCACGGCGGCATCCTCCATTATGTGCTGCGCAACCTGGCAGCCTGACGGCACGCGCAATCAAATGAAAAGGGCGGGGAAGCCGATACGCTTCCCTGCCCTTTTTTTTATTTCCGGACGGTTCGTCATTCCCCGTCCGCGGCGATCAGTAGCCCGAACAGGATGGGGTGAGATTGGCCGGCCCCAGGTCGCAATACCAGACATCGGTGGCGCCGATGGCATGGTCGACCAGCGTCCAGAAGCCGCCTTCAAGGCGCAGCACGGCCGTAGTTGTAAGGCCGTCCATCTCGCTGAAATAAGGGAAGTAGCGATGGCCGTCGATCGGCGCGCCGCCGGGTCTTTGCGGGGTTGCCGAAACGAACGCCCAGCCGCGCACGACGCGGATATCATGGACGACGAATTCTATCTCGGGTCCAATTTCCGCCTGCACGGCCGGGCGCAGCGCGTCGAGGATCGCCCGGCGCTGGGCCGAACCGCGCACGGGGGCCGCGGTCGCGCTGATCCCGGTGCCTGGTCCCGCGGCAGTGGTCGGCACGGATTGGACAAATGCTGTCGCGGCAATGGCAGCGGTCAGGGCGATGCGAACGGTTCGGTCTTTCATTGCAGCGGGCTCCTTGCCGGCGGACCGGCCTGGCCGGTTTATTGACGGTCCATGTTTAGCTTCGCCGGTACCGGGCTGAATTGACCCGGGTCAAGCGGCCACCCGGCCAACATTGCCATCGCCTGTTACGACGCGAGTTTCAAATGCGTGTCTATGGCTTCGGGCGCTTCTGCATTCTGGCTGTTAAGGCCGTTGAAAAGCGTGTTGATGACAATCCGCAGATTGTCGAGCGTCGCACTGCCTTCATATTGCGGGATCAGCTTGGGATCGCAAAAGGGCGCCACCATCAGATTGACGGGGGCCATCAGGCTGTCGATCGTCATGCCGGGAAATTCGCCATCGGTAATCGCTTCGGCGAGGATGGTGGCCATATAATGATCGGCAAGATCGACATGGCTCATAACCACGTCATGATGCTCATCGCCCAGCATCATGCAGGTCATGAAATAGTCGCGATCTTCCTCGTAGCGGGCGCGTTTGATCGCGAAGCGCCGGGCGAAGAACTGATAGAGTTTTTCACGCGGGGGCAAATCGCCGGCAACAACTTCTTCCATGATATCGTCCAGTTCACGGAACCACCGTTCGGCAAAAGCTTCGAACAGGGCTTCCTTGCTGGGAAAGAAGCGATAGACGTTGGATTGCGACATGCCGCAGGCATTGGCGATATCGGTAACGCTCGGCGAAACCGGGCCGCGTTCGCGGATCAGCTGCTCGGCGGCTTCGAGCAGTTTCTCGGCGGTTGCTTCATGATCGGTCTGGGGGCGTGCCATAGTCTGTCTCCCTGATGCTACTGTATCGCATTTGTATAACAGTTTTATGATAATCAATAGCTAATATCAATTATTATTTCCGGGCCGGTCCGAATTGTCGCTGGTCGCTGGCGCGCCTATAACGCCCCTTTCGGTCGAAAGGCGCGCAAATCATGGACAATGGTGAACAGGGCGAAGCCGTCAATCGCGATCCGATCAGCGGCTCGATAGCGCTTGTCCGGCGCTGGTGGCGGATGGTTTGCCGCGAAATCGATCAGGTGGCGGTGATCGAAAAGGTGCGCGGCGAATCCGGATGGACGCCGCGCTATGCGTTCATGACCTGCATGTCGGCGGGCATCGCGATCCTCGGCATGCTCCTGTCATCGCCTGCCGTCGTGATCGGCGCGATGCTGCTTTCGCCGCTGATGGGGCCGATTCTGGGCATCGGATTCGCGCTGGCCATCGCGGACTATCGCTGGCTCCGGGAAGCGGGCAAGGCGCTGGCCCTGGGCACGATTATTGCGATTCTCTTCTGTGCGTTCATCGTCGCCATGTCGCCATTGCAGACGATAACCACGGAGATTGCGGCGCGCACCCGGCCCAATCTTTTCGACCTCGGCGTCGCGCTGTTTTCGGCGCTGGCCGGCGCCTATGCGATGATCCGGGGGCGCGATGGCACGATTGTCGGCGTGGCCATCGCCACCGCCCTGATGCCGCCGCTCGCGGCCATCGGTTTCGGATTGGCGACGTTTAATTGGGCAGTGTTCGGCGGCGCCTTCTTCCTGTTTTTCACCAACCTCACGACTATCGCGCTGACCGCTGCCGTGATGGCCCGCACCTATGGCTTCAGCACCTATCTTTCCAGCAAACAGACGGTCGCCCAATCGGTGGTGATCATAGGCGTGTTCATAGCGCTTGCGATCCCGCTGGGTTTTTCGCTGCGGCAGATTGCCTGGGAAGCCAATGCCACCCGGCAGGCGCAGGCGATGGTCAATGATCAGTTTGGGGACGCCGCCCGTATTTCCCAGCTCGATTTCGATTTCAGCACGGATCCCATAACGCTCAGCGCTTCGGTGCTGACGCCGGAAATCGTGGGCGGGGCGCGGGAGCGCGCGCAGCGTACGCTGGAACGCGAGCTCGGCCGGTCGGTTGTCGTCGATCTCAGGCAATATCAGGTCGATACGGAAAATACGACCGATCGGGCCGAGCTGGCGCTGGCGCGCATGCGCGAACAGGCGGCGGCGACAGAGGAAGAGATAGAGAATCTGACGGACCGACTGGCGCTGATTGCGGGCGTCGATGCCGAAGAGGTGATCGTCGACCGCAATGCGCGGCGCGCCATCGTCCGGGTCCGCGCCCTGCCCGGGGCCGAACTCGAAACCTATTATGCGCTGGAGCAGCGCGCCAATGCCCGGGCCGAGGATTGGGATGTGCAGGTCATCCCGCCCGCCAAGGCGCTGCCGGAAATATCCTTTTCCGATGGCGAGCCCGATGCGGCCGGGCGGCGCGGTGTAGCACTTGCCAACTGGGCAGCGGAGCGGATCGCCACCCCGGTTGGCGTGACCGGTGCGGACGGCCAGGCCGATGCGGTGATGACGTTGATGGATGAAGCCGGGGTCGATGCGGTGCGTGTACAAGGCGATGCGCCTGCAAACCGCGTGCGGCTACAATGGATGGCGCCGGGCAGCAGTCTCGACGAATAGCGGGCGTCCGTCAGCCTATGGCGTAACGGGTTCGTCCGTCCCCGGTTGATCCATATTGCCCGCGGTGGGCCGCTCAGGGCCAAGCTTCACAGATACGCAAACGCCTCGCCACCGGGCAGGGTCGTGATTGATTTCCGCCAGACTCGTGCGAATCGCCGTTTCCGCATTGCATTCGCTTGCGATGCTGGTCAGCGCCATTTCGCTTAGTGGAGGAACTTCGCCTTCAAACAGCCAGGTTGCGTCGCTCGGCGAGCCGGTGCGTTCAGCATGGCCGTACAGCACTCTCAGCGCGTCGAGTGCGGCGATATGATAGATGCTGCCATGATGTTCGCTGTCCTGCCGCGCGACATAGGTCCAGCGCAGCGTTGCCGGCGCCTCGCTCTCCAGCGCGGCGAGTAGGGTTTCGAGCCCGGACTGCATTGTCCCGCCCTCATTGGCCATGGTCAGATAGAGGCGACGATTGCCCGCCTGGTGGCCTTCTTGGCTCATCAGCGCAGCCGCGTCGGTCACCAGCGACGCCTGATCCCACCACAGGCTGGGGCTGATCGCGATATAGCTGGTGAATAGATCGGGCGCGCGCAGCAATGTCTCGACGACGAACAACCCGGCCAGTGATTCCCCGATCAGCGCCGCCTCGTCCGACACCCGATAATTGGCCGCGATGCGCGGGATCACTTCATCGCGGATGAAACGCCGGAAATCGGCTGCGCCGCCATTGGGTTCCATATAGTCGGGATAGCGCGGATCGCTTGCCGGGCTTGTCAGTTCGAGCAGCCGGCTCTCGGTTTCGATACCGACCACGATCATCTCGTCGAAAGTGCGGCTGATCGCACCATGCTGGGCGAGGCCGGAAATATGGTGGAAATCCTGCTCGGCGCCGCCATCGATCACATAGAGCACCGGATAGAGCCGTTCGGGATTTTCGGCATAGCTGGCCGGCAGCCAGACGTTGATCGTCCGTTCCGCGTCCAGCACTTCGGACCGGAAGCTGTAGCTCGTGCCGATGGTGATCGGCGTCATTGTGCCCAGTGGTTGGGCATCCTGCGCCTGGGCGGGGATGGCGAGAAACAGGAGCGACAGCAGGGCCGCGAAGCGGTTGATCATGTGCGGGTTATCCTATTGCGGTGGAGAGCCAGTCTGGGAGGTCGAGGCCCGTCAGATCATCGACCCGGCGATGTTCGACCGAAATTCCGAGATCGGGATAGACGATGCGTTGACGCTTCTCATCGGCCCGGTCCAGTGGCACGACGACGAGGCGGCGGTTCACCTTGTTGCGATAATGCATGCGGGCGGTGTTTTCCTGCCCGACATAGCATCCCTTTTCGAAGTCGACGCCGTTCAGCTTCTCGGCATTGCATTCGAGCCAGAGCGTCCTGTCGCTGCCCAATTCGGCGACGCCTTCGGTTACGCCCAGTGACAGGCGGTGCGCCCGCCAGCCCGATACAGGGCCATCTGCCGGGGCCAGCCAGCGATGGCCGAGCGCAGCAAGGCGGGGGTCTGCGGGCCGGTCGGTCGCATCCAGCGACCAGTGAACGGCCAGTGCGTCATCGCGCGCAATGGTGATCGGTCGGCGCAGACGATACAATGTCAAGCGCCTGATCAGGTCGTTCACCATGCCCGCTTCGCAATCGACAAGAATATCCTCGCCATCCGCCCAGAGGATAAAATCGAACAGCGCCTTGCCCTGGGCGGTGAGCAGCGCCGACCATTGCGGCGCGTCCAGCTGGACAGCGTCCATATTCTGCGTGACCAGTCCCTGCAGGAATGCACGAACATCCTCCCCGGAAAGACGAATGATCGCGCGGTCGGCAAGGGTGGATGCAGGCATGGGCTTCAATTAGGGATTGGCTCGTGCAAAGGGAAGCCGCATGACCGATATTCTCACGATCCGCCGGCCCGACGACTGGCATGTCCATCTGCGCGACGGCGCGATGCTGGAAGCCGTGGCGCCTTATACGGCGCGCCAGTTCGCCCGGGCCATCGTGATGCCCAACCTCGCCAGCCCCGTGACGACGGTAGAGGCCGCCCGGGCCTATCGCGAACGGATCCTCGCGGCGCTTCCCGAGGGGCATGATTTCACGCCGCTGATGACGGCCTATCTGACCGATACGATCGATCCCTTGGAACTCGCAGCCGGCCATGCCGAGGGCATATTGACCGCCGCCAAGCTCTATCCGGCCGGCGCGACCACCAATTCCGACAGCGGCGTGACGGATATCAGGAATATCCATGGCGCGCTGGAACAGATGGAAGCGATCGGTATGCCGCTTCTCATCCATGGCGAAGTGACCGATCCCGAGATCGATATCTTCGACCGGGAGGCGGTGTTTATCGAACGTACGCTCGAGCCGCTGGTCAGGCGGTTTCCGGCGCTCAAAATCGTTCTCGAGCATATCACGACGGCCGATGCCGTGCAGTTTGTCGAGAGCGCCGGGCCCACTGTTGCAGCGACGATCACCCCGCATCATTGCGTTATCAACCGCAATGCGATTTTCGATCGGGGCATCCGCCCGCACGCCTATTGCCTGCCCATTGCCAAGCGCGAGAAGCACCGGCTTGCAGTCCGGGCCGCCGCGGTATCCGGATCGGCCAAATTCTTTCTCGGCACGGATACAGCGCCCCATGCGCGCGGCGACAAGGAATCGGCCTGCGGATGCGCAGGCATCTTCAACGCGCCCTTTGCGCTGGAAAGCTATGCGGCGGTGTTCGATGCGGAAGATGCGCTGGACAGGCTTGAGGCTTTTGCTTCGGAAAACGGCCCGCGTTTTTACGGCCTGCCGCTGAACGAGGGGACGATCACCCTGCGCCGCATATCGACAGCGGTGCCTGAGCAGTTGACGGCAGGCGGAACGCAGCTCGTTCCTTTCCAGGCGGGCGAGACGCTGGGCTGGACGTTCGGGCCGTAAACCCGATCAGGCGGCAAGCCGTGCCCGCGTCCTGTTTGCATGTGCGGTGCGGATCGAATCGAAGGTAAACAGCGCCAGCCCTGCCCAGATCAACGCAAAGCAGAGGAGCTGGCCGCTGTTCAACGGCTCATTGAAGACGAACGCGCCAATCAGAAAGACCATTGAGGGCGCGACATACTGGATGAAACCGAGCGTCGTCAGCGTCAGTCGCTTGGCGGCTGCGGCGAACAGCATTAGCGGGACGGATGTCACGGCGGCTGAGAAAATGAGCAACATGTCCGTTTCCAGACTCGCACCGAACATCAGCCCACCAGCCATCCCCAGCCAGATCAGATAGGCGACGCACACCGGGCTGAGCAGCAACGTTTCGACCGCCAGCCCCTCTATCGCGCCGGCATCTGTGACTTTCCGGATATAGCCGTACAGCGCGAAGGAGACAGCCAGTGAGACGCTGATCCATAAAGTGTCGAGCGCGCTGACTGCCAGTATCGCTACGCCGATGGCGGCAAGGATAATTGCGGCAAGGGTTGCGGGCCTCAGCTTCTCTTTCAGCAAAACCGTGCCAAGGACGACGTTGAGCAAGGGGTTGAGGAAATAGCCGAGGCTAGCGGCAAGGATATGCTCATGAGTGACAGCCCAGATATAGACCAGCCAGTTGCCGCCGATCAGCGTCGCCGATGCAGTCAGGGCGAGCAGGGTGCGCCGGTTGCGGAAGATTATGCCGAGATTCCGCACCTTCCCAAGCACCAGCAGCAGAGCCAGCAGCAGGCCGACGGACCAGGTGATCCGGTGCGCCACTGTCTCGACCGCCCCGACATGGTCGAGCAGCTTGAAATAGAGCGGAACCAATCCCCAGACGAGATACACGCCGATGCCAAAGCCATATCCGGCCGTCGTGTTCTGCTGATCGTCCATGGCGGTGCGCTAGTCGGTTAGCGCCATCCGTGCCACACGAAAATTGTTGTTGAAGCAGAAGGCATATTTGTTTGTCGGACCCGACCTGTCGGACGGATGCAGACTGGAGCCGCGCCTGAGGCTGAGGTTAAGGCGAAAGTCTGACAGACACTTCCCGGCGCGGCGATTTCCTGCTCGGGGAATTCCGGCGAGCTAAAAGGGCAGCCAGCGCCGGTTGCGGCTGAAATTCATATAGCCGATATTGGCTCCGAGCCTCAGGCCCGCGCCAAGCCGGATGGGGATCAGCACCTTGTCGCCCGAGCGCAGGTAACTCGCGGTCAGTCCTCCCACCAGATAGGCATTGCCCGATACGGCGGGAAAGCGGCGGAACAACTCTTCGGTGTCGTACAGATTATACACCAGGACAAAGGTCGACGCGCCGTTCGCGCCGGCATCGAAGCCGATAGAGGGGCCGGTCCAGTAAACCGGTTGCTCCCCCTCGACGGCGTGGAACAGCGTACCCGATCCGTAACGCAGACCGAAAATAAACGCGCCGCCAGCCTCGCGGCCGACGATATAGCCATTGGGTTCGCCCTGTTCGGAAAGGATATCCTGGATCATCCGGGCCAGCCCTTGGGCACCGTCCCCGAAAAGGCCGTCGGCGGCGGCGATCAGATCGTCCTGCTGATAGGTTGTGCGCCGTTCTTCTTCGCCCGGAACCGTCGGTTCGGCGGGCGTAGCGGAATCGCCCGCATTGCCGTCAGGCGCTGCGCCATCCTCATAGCCGGGCGTATCGGGAATATAGTTGGGATCGCTGTAAACGGTCGTATCGTCTTCGGCCGTAACATCGGGATCGAAGTCGGGGCCGTCGTTGAACGTCGCGCTATTGTCGGTCGTCGTGCCGCCGCTCTGATATGCGCTGTCGTCGAGCGCTGCATCCGGATCGACAGTATCGACCTGACCCGGGGCCGGCGACAGTGCCATCCCGGCAAGGCCGAGGGCCGCGACAATGGAAATCAGCGGTTTCTTGATCATCACGTATACCCCGGTACAGCTTAGCCTTACAGTTTTACGCCGCCGTCGGACTCCCGCGCAATCAAGGGCGGGACGAACGGAGTCGGTTGCGCGCCGAAATGAGTCCATTTCCCGGTTTCCCGCTGTCCGAACCGATGGTATCGGGCAGTGCGACTAGTTGTTGATCGCGCTGGCCCGCATGGCTATACGCGCCGTTCGGCTGAGTCAGGACACGTGGGTGAGTGGCTGAAACCACCGGTTTGCTAAACCGGCATACGGAGATTATCCGTATCGAGGGTTCGAATCCCTCCGTGTCCGCCAGCCGCCGGACTTTCGCAATGAACTGGTCCGGCCTTTGGCGTTTTTCTGAGAAATGGATTGCCAGCCTTGCCCGGGACCACCGGCAACGATGTCGATAGACTGTTTTGGGCCAGGGGATAACGCTGTTTCTTCTTCTTTCGTCCCCATGAGCAAGTCCGCGAACAAAGTTCTTCCGGGGTTCCCCCTGGATGCCCTGCCGGATTTCATCGCTGAGCAACGGTAAACGAAAGGAAGGAATGTTAAAGCTTTCGCGGTTTGCTGTTAGCCGCCTGAAAAGCTTTGCAATTCAGTTATTTGCTAATTCCGCATCGAGATTCGTCAAATCGGAATTTGAAATCTGGGTGGATGTTGGCTCTCCACCGATCCAATAAGAAGCAATGGGAGGGGGCCTTCAGATGAGATCGAACCTGTGCTCGAAAGATCGGTCAACAAGGTGAGCGGGCGAGTGACGCGCTGGAGCATCCCGTTTTTTGCTTTAATCCTGTCATGCCTGGCTTCGCCGATGGTCGCCGCGTCGACTGTGACCAGTCCGCATGCGGAGGCGGCGGAACTGCGGCCGATGACCGCAGTCGATTTGGTCGAAATGCAAAGATTGGCAGCTCCATTGCTATCCAGCGACGGACAAATTCTCTCCTACCGCCTCTCTGAAGCGGACTGGCAGGAAAATGAAATTCGGCGAACGGTCGCGCTGCGCAACCTGACGACGGGGGAGGCGATCGATCTTTCCGGCCTCGCTATCGCCGATCTTCTCGAGCGGCAGATTCACTGGCAACCGAACCATTCGGCATTCCTCGCAATTGGCGAACGCGATGCGGACGGAGAAGAAGAGGAGACTGGCGAAAGCGAGATTGAGCATGATCAGGCCTATCTTATCGATCCCGCAACGGGATCGATCGAGCGACTGACCAACCATCACGACGACATAGGCGATCCGATCTGGGCGCGAGATGGCCTGTCCTTCTACTTCCGCAGCGACGCGGAGCCCGAGCCCCATACCGACTGGATAATAGAGCCATTCGACACAGCCCGTCCCGATGCGCTTTACCGCCAGGCACTCGGCACCGACCAAGCGACGCCCCTGGTCGACGACGGAGGATATCTCTCCGGCTACGCGCTTTCGCGCGATGGCAGCCATATTCTCTATCGAAGGAGAGAGAGTGGCGGGTCGGACGACGCGGCGCTCAACGAGCTCTGGCTGCTGACGATCGAAACCGGCGCGACAACCCGCCTGACCGCCAATGACTATGGTGAATCTCGCGCGCAGCTGTCGCCCGATAATCGCCGGTTTGCCTTTATCGCCACCGTCAATGCAGACGGCGCGCCCTATTATGAGGACAACCTGTTTGTCCAGCAGGTCGGAGAACCGCAGCCGCACCTGCTTTTCCCGGATGTGCCGGTCGAGGTGCTGGACTTTGCCTGGACGCGTGCCGGGGATGCGCTTTGGGTGCTGGGCAATATCGGGTTGCGCACCGAACTGTTTCGCTATGATTTCGAACGGCGGCAGCTGGAGCGGATCACGCGCGGCGACCAGGCGATAGACGACTGGCGTTATGATCCGGAACTCGACCGGCACATCGCAATTGTCCGGACGCAGGAAAATCCGGGCGAAATATACGAGATAAACGTGGCGGACGGTGCGTTGCGGGCTTTGACCGATCACTATGCCGACTGGCCGCAGCGCTTTCGCCTGCCGCGACAGGAAGCGGTTCGCTGGCGCGGTGGTGACGGGCAGGAAATCGAAGGGTTGCTCGCCTATCCCGTCGGATATGAACCAGGCGAACGCTTCCCGCTTGTCACTATCACCCATGGCGGTCCGCGTTCCTCATCCCAGTTCGGCAGCTGGAACGTTTCCCGCTACGTCCCCGTGCTTGCAGGGCAGGGTTATGGAGTCCTATTGCCGAACCATCGCGGCGGCACCGGTTATGGCGATGCGTTCATGCGTGACATGGTCGGCAATTATTTCCGCAACGCGCATCTCGATGTCCTGGCCGGGATCGATGCGCTGATCGCCCGCGATCTTGCCGATCCCGATCAACTGATAAAGATGGGCTGGAGCGCCGGCGGGCATATGACGAGCAAGCTCATCACCGTTACCGACCGTTTCGCAGCTGCGTCTTCCGGCGCGGGCGTGGCCGATTGGGTATCGCTCTATGGAGAGAGCGACAGACGGCGCGGTCGTACGCCCTGGTTCGGTGGCACGCCATGGGAAGAGAATGCGCCCTATCAGTCGTTCCGAGAACAGTCGCCGCTTGCCGATGCGTGGAATGTGCGCACGCCGACACTGTTTTTTTCCGGCGGCGATGACGAGCGTGTGCCGCCAACACAATCGATACTGATGCACCGGGCGGTGCGCGCGGCCGGTGCGCCGACCGAACTCTATATTGCCGATGGCGAGCCGCATAATTACCGCGAGCCGCGAAACCAGCTGTTCAAGATCAATCGCGAACTGGAATGGTATGCGCTCCATCTCGGTCGTCCCGCTTATGATCCGGTACTGCCTATATTGCCGGAAGCGGAAGATGCGGTGGACGAAGAGGAAGAAGAAGCGCAGGAATCGGAAGAAGGGGCCGCGCCAGAAGAACCGGAGCCGGCCGATACTCAGCTTGAGGAGGCAGGAGCCAGATGATCGAAACGCCTCTGATAACCAACGATGCGGTAATTCTCGGCCTGCTGGCCCTCGTACTCGCTTTTGTCGGCTATACACGGCAGCTGGGCGGAGGTTGGACGCGCTTCTACACCTTTGTGCCCGTTGTCCTCGTTTGTTATCTGGTCCCCTCGCTGATGGTGACTTTCGGCCTGATCGGCGTCGAGAATTCGAGTCTCTGGCCGATCGTTCGGGACTATCTGCTGCCGGCGGCGCTGATCCTGTTGACCCTGAGCATCGACCTTAAGGGTATCATCGGTCTCGGCCCGAAGGCCCTGATCATGTTTTTTACAGCCACAATCGGCATCGTCATCGGCGGGCCGATAGCCTTGTGGCTCGTCGCCCAGTTCGATCCTTCGGTGCTCGGTTCGGGCGACCAGGCGGCATGGCGGGGCCTGGCCACGCTTGCCGGAAGCTGGATCGGCGGCGGAGCCAACCAGACGGCGATGCTCGAAATCTACCAGTTCAACCCGGAGAATTATGGTGCATTGGTGGCGGTCGACATCATCGTCGCCAATCTGTGGATGGCTTTTCTGTTATATGGTGCGGGTGCTCCGGAGCGGATCGACGGCTGGCTGAAAGCCGATACCAGCGCGATTGACCGGCTGCGCGATCGCATGGCCGACTATAGTGCCTCGGTCGAACGCACTCCATCGGCCAACGACCTGATGCTGCTCGTTGGATTTACTTTTGCGGGTGTCGGTTTCGCCCATTTGCTGGGTGGCTGGTTGGGCGGTTTGTTCAGCGAGATGTATGGAGGAGAAGAAGGCGTATTGGCGTCCAGCTTCTTCTGGATTGTGGTCATCGCCACCTCAATCGGACTGGGGGCGAGCTTCACCAAAGCGCGGGACCTTGAGGGGATTGGCGCTTCGAAAGTTGGAACGGTTTTCATCTTCGTGCTCGTGACAGTGATTGGGACGAAGATGAACATTCTCAACCTTCGCGATGCGCCTTCCTTCATGCTGATCGGCCTCATCTGGATGCTCATACATACGGTTCTGCTGATCATTGTCGCCAAGGCCGTCCGCGCGCCCTTCTTCTTCCTCGCCGTGGGCAGCAAGGCCAATGTCGGCGGCGCCGCTTCCGCGCCGGTTGTCGCGGCGGCCTTCCATCCCGCTCTCGCGCCGGTCGGCGTTCTCCTTGCCGTTCTGGGCTATGCGCTGGGAACCTATGGAGCGATCCTCACCGCTGAGTTGATGAGAATGGTCACATCGTGACGCGACCGGTCAGACGGATCTACGGAATTTGCGATTCCGCGTCTTTCTTTGTGCCGGACAGTGAACCGCCCACATTCGCCCGGCGGCTGGCGGCGCTCGCCTGTAAAGAGGAACCGATCGTCTGCTATGTCGGCGCGGCCCGCGGCGACAATCTTGAGAGGATCGCGGCGTTCCGGAATTTGATGGCGCGCGTCGGCGCAAAACCGGTTGTTTTGGAGCTTTACGATCCGCCGTCAGACAAAGCCGATGAGTTTTTCGAAGGTGTCGATATCGTCTTTGTTGACGGTGGTTCAACCCGGAATTTGTTGGCGCTGTTCAGGGAATGGGGCGTGGGCGATGCGCTTCGCGCGGCCTATGCCTCTGGTGTCGTCGTCGCGGGTGCGAGTGCGGGCCTCAACATCCTGTTCGAATGGAGTATCACAGACTCGATCAAGACACAGATTGAGCCGATCCCGGGGCTGGCCGTTCTGAAAGGCTGCATTTGCGTCCATTTCGATGTGAGCAGTGCCCGCGTACAAGCCTTCTGGAATTTTACCGGCGATCACCGGATGGCCTTTCCGGCTTATACGCTGGACGAAGGCACGGCCATTGAGTTCCAGAATGAACGGCTTAAGAATTTCGACTCGATCAGGGAACAGGCGGGCATACGCAAAGTATCGCTGTCCGGCGGTGAGATCGATTATTGCGCGATGCCGGTGCGCTTTCTGGGTCAGGCGGGAGCATCCGGCAGCGCTTGCTGACAATGTGGATACTGACATTTGCCGAGACCGTCAGGCCTTGGTCAGTGCTTTCCAGATTTCTCCGACCAGCGGGCTGCTGTTGCTCACCGATCGGTAAGCCCTGATTGTCAGCAATGTCGAGAAATCATCCGAAACCAGTTGCAGTCCCTGATCGGACGGATCTCCGGGAACGACGGTTTCGGGAAGCCATGCAACGCCGAAACCGCTTTGAGCAGCGGACAACATGCTTTCGACGAGCGACGCGCGGTACACGGTGCGCAGGCGTTTTCTGAAAGGCGCCTTGCGTAGAAGCTGTTCGAACACGCGCGACATGAAGGAAGTCCCCGAATATTCGATATAGGGTATTCCGGTTTTTGCCGTGTCGTTCAGGTCGATAAGCTCTGCCGTGTTGCTTTGGTAAGGCCGGATTCGGTGTTCGGCGATTTCGATGCTGGGAAATTGGGCAGGGTCGACGTCGAACGATATGGACGGATGGTCGTAGCAGATGAAGAAATCGCAGGTGCCGATGCTGAGTGCTGTCAGATATTCTTCGACCGTCCGGGTTTCAGCGATAATCGATGCAGAAAAGGGGCGGATCTCCTGCCGCAATTCGCTGATCAAGTCGGGGATGAATTTCAACGCCAGGGTATGCAGGCAGGAGATGGTGATGCTGTTGTCGCCCATTCTCGAATATTTGTTGGCGAAGGCACGGGCTTCGTATGACTGATCGACTATCTGCCGCGCAGTCTTGATGAACTCTTCTCCGGCCATGGTCAGCTTGATCGGATGCGCCGAGCGATCGAAGAGGCTCGCGCCAATCCAGAGCTCCAGAGACTGAACGCGACGGCTTAGTGCCGACTGGGTCACGAACCGGTTTTCAGCCGCTTGTCCGAAGTGTCCCTTCTCGGCAACGCAGATGAAATCTTCCAACCACTTCAACTCCAAAAAACGTCTCCTTATCAACGCTTTGCAATTTTCGCATTGCGACATTCCGATTATGAATTTGCCGTCAATTCAGCAACCGTTTCATTTGGCAAGCAACAGGAGAGATTCCCGACGGAGCGCCGCAAAGCAATCCTGAGGGGAGGATAGCTCAATGATCGAACTAAACAACATACTTAATCGTTCGTCCTTTTCGGCGATGTTTTCGGGGGTCTAAAAGATGCAAAAATGTAAGAATATTTTCCTGACCGGCGTATCTGCTGGTGCAGTCCTTCTTATGCAGGGGCAGGCATTTGCGCAAAGTGATGGCGCGGCTTTAAGCGACGCGCAGAACGACGCACCGTCGAGCCAGACCGCAAGCAGAGGCAATCGCGGGGCGGCCATCGTTGTCACCGGTTCGCGCATCGAGCGCGGCGCCGAGGATTCGGCTGTACCCCTCCAGGTTTTCGGAACAGAAGATTTCGACGATATCGGCTCGACCGATCTGGCCGAAGCAATTACCCAGTTGCCCGGCGTTGGCGACGGCGTGTCGGTTCAGAGCAGTAACAACCTCATCCAAACCAGCGGCCTTTCGTCGATCAGCCTCCGGCGGTTGGGCGACGATCGGACGCTTGTCCTGATCAATGGCCGACGTGCGGTATCGAATTCGGGCAATTCCGATCGGGTCAGCCTTTCTACATTGCCGGTCGGTTTTGTCAGTCGCACGGAAGTGACCACCGGCGGCGCCTCGGCGATTTACGGATCGGATGCGATCGCGGGTGTGGCAAACTTCATCCTCAACGACTCCTTCGAGGGCTATGAAATCGACGCGCGCTATTCCATGCCCGAGGCGAGCGGCGGCGAAGAATATCGCATCAATGGCCGTGTCGGCCTACGCTTTGCCGATGATCGCGGCTATTTCATGACTGCTGTGAGTTATCGTAACGAGAATGCGGTGTTTGCCGACAATACGCGTCCGCTCTCGGTGCTGGCGGTGGAGTTCGATGATCCGGCAACGGGATCCAACGACACATTTGCCGATGAAATCAACACGCCGGGCTGTGACCCCAACAATGAAGATCGATTCTGCCTTGTCGGATCGCGGAGCGGTTCGACTCCCGGTGGCGTGTTCGAAGGCGGCGATGCCTGGTTCCGCGATGGGCAATGGTTCAACGATAAGTCGCTGCAGCCGGCGGACCGGACGGGTAATCAGGATTTCTTTGCCGATTTTGACGGGTTCAACTTCCGGCCCGGCCGCACGCTCCACGGTTCGCGCGAGATCCTGAATATCGGTGTGCATGGCAGCTATGAATTCTCGCCCTCTGTCGAACTCTCTGTCGTTGGACTGTTTTCGCGCGTGGATTCGGAAACCCGCGGCGGGTTCGAAACGCTGAACGACGATGATTCATTCGGCAATCTTGACGCATTCGAGATTGGCAATATGGCGAGCGATCATCCGTTCATCCCTCCTGAGGTCGAAGAAACGAGAAGCGGTTCGGTCTCTTTTGACCGCCGCTTGGTCGAACTCGGTGAGCAGGCCCGTATCAACAGGCGTGACACCATCCGGATCATGGCAGATCTCGATGGCACGTTGACTGATGATATCGATTGGACTCTGTTCGGCACCTTCGGAAGGTTCGAACAGAATCAGCGCAATCCGAATGAGGTCAACTTTCTCGCCGCCCAGTTCGCGCTCGACATCGAGCCGAACGGTGCTGGCGGTTTCCAATGCGCCGATGCGGGGGCCAGGGCAGCAGGATGTGTCCCGCTGAACATCTTTGGCGAAGGTTCGATCTCGGATGCTGCCGCTGACTATATCCGGTACAATGGCCGTGGTAGCCAGACGCGCCACCAATATACGGCCGGTGGCTATATTCGCGGCAATCTGTTTCAGCTGGGCGATGGCGACGTGAAGTTCGCCGCTGGCGTCGAATATCGTCGCGAAGAGCAGTCGACGACCGGCGATCCGGATGGCGATCCCGTGGGCGGCGTCGATGGCGACCCCACGACCGACGACTTCAACATTACCTCGCTGGCGACATTCCCGAGCGTCGAGGCGAGTTTCGACGTGATTGAAGCCTTTGCCGAAATCGACATCCCGATCATCGCCGACGAACTGTTCCTGCAGGCCGCGGCGCGGATCTCGGAATACAGCACTGTCGGCACGATCTTCAGCTACAATGTCGGCGCGGTCTGGCAGCCGACGGACGCGCTGCGCTTCCGAGCCCAATATTCCCGGTCTCAACGGGCGCCGAATCTGACCGAGATTTTCTCGCCGCCCCGGCCGGATGCGGACGATCTCAGGGACCCGTGCGACGGCCTCTTCCCGGACGGGTCTGGGCTGTCTGCACCGGACAGCGTCGGCGGCGAAACGGTCAGTCTCGGAACGGTTGCGGCAAACTGTCTTTCGGAGCCCGGCATTCAGGCCTTCTTCGCCAATCCCGATAATGCGGGTGAGCCGTTCGAATTCGATGGCAGCACCCAGGGGCCCAATTCGGGCAATCCCAATGTGCAGGAAGAAACGGCCGATACATACACCTTTGGTGTAGTGTTTGCGCCGCCCTTCGCGCCCGGGTTGACGCTGATCGCGGACTATTACCGGATCGAGATTAGCGACGCGATCACATCGGTCAGTACGCAGAACACCGTCGATCTTTGCTATGCAGCCGACGATTTCCCAAACAACAAATTCTGCGATGTCATTTCACGCAATCCGTTCAATGGCGATGTGGTCGAGGTCATAAATTTCCAGGAGAATCTGGAAGAGGAGTTGGTGGAAGGCATCGACTTCACACTCAACTATGATGGGATAGAATTTGGGATTATCCCGGGCGAGTTCGACATCAATTTCCGCTACTCCCGCTATTTCAAACAGCAGACGACCTTCATTGGACTGGGCGGAACGGTGATCACGAACAGCCCGCTCGGAGAGATCGGCAACGGTCGCGATGAGTGGCGGCTCGGCGTCGGTTACCGCAATGGCGGTTTCCGCTTGGCGTATACGGTTACCTACGAAGGTGGCGGTGTCGACGACCTTGTCAATGATCCGTTCCCGTCAAACGATCGTTACTTCCGTGTCGGCGGACAGGATTTTCACCGGATTTCGGCCCGATACACTTTCGGTCCGGATGACAATTACCGGATATCGGCGGGCGTCAACAACATCTTCAACAATTACGGGCCGCTGGTCCCGAGTGGTACGGACAACGGAAGTTCGCTGAATATCGTATCGTCGTTGAACGATGCGATCGGACGTGAATATTATGTCGGTTTCCGGGCGCGCTTCTAGAAGCCCGAAGCGCGTACGGTTCCGATGATCGCTATCGTGGAGGCCCCGCTACCCGGGAAAGAAGCCGCATAAGACCTATCGGGCGGGATCTGGGAGCCTTCAGCGGTCACCCGGCAATATCGAACACACACGTCGTTCGCGGGAAGATGGGAGAGCAGGTCGAACCGCTCGCCTCATCTTCCCGCGAACGACGAGCCTTTTTTTCGCGGTGCCGCTCCCGGTCTTGTGGGCCGGGCAGCTATGCGGCGGACACTCCCAACCAGAACAAGCGCTTGGGTACGACGTTCGGCTATTGCAATAGCGGCAATCAGACGCGCTCCGGCACCGACGCCTTTGACTATGAGCCGGCGGCTCTGGCCACTCAATCCAGCAACTCTTGGATCGCGGCGAGCAGAGCCGGATCGTCGGGTGGCGTGTCGGGGCCGAAGCGGGCTGCTATCTGGCCGTCGCGCGAGACGAGGAACTTCTCGAAATTCCACAGGATCTCGGGTTCGTCCCAGATCGGAATATCTTTGCTCGCCAGCCGCTCGCGCATAGCGTTGCCGTTGGGGCTTGCCGCTTCGGACTGCGCGGCGGTGAGCGCGGCGTAGAGCGGGTGGCGGTCCTCGCCGGCAACGCTGATCTTTGCAAACATCGGAAAGCTCACATCGTAGGTCAGCGAACAGAATTCCGCGATTTCCTCCTCGGTGCCGGGTTCCTGCGCCAGGAAGTTGTTGGCGGGGAAACCGAGTATCACGAGGCCCTTATCCCTGTTCGCGCGGTAGAGCGCCTCAAGGCCCTCATATTGCGGGGTGAGGCCGCATTTCGAGGCCGTGTTGACGATCAGCAGGACCGAACCCGCATAGTCGGCCAAACGGGCGTCCTTGCCGTCTATGGTCTTGAGCGGGATAGATTGGATAGCGCTTGTCATGATCGGATTTCCTGAAGGATGTTCGGTTGGGGGATCAGTATCGTATGCCCTTGGCGGCCAGTCTCTCGTGGAGCGCAGGGTCGACCGCTGCCTCATGCGCCTCGCGCAGCTGGATGATCGAGGCGAGCGGCGCTTCGGCATAGTGAATGGCGCGCCAGCCCTCCGCTTTCTTGCGCAGCACCATGGTGATCCGCACCGGCCCGCCAAACGGCCTCGGGTACAGGCGGTTGCCGGGAATGTAGGTGCTCCAGTTGGCGTGGAAGAAAGCGATGGCGACATCGGTGCTGGCGTGGGTGACGCTCAGATCGCGCCAGGTCAGCAGCCGTTCCGATTGGGAGCGGTCGACGCCCCAATAAGCGAGTATCGCGTCCCAGCCATGATGCGGCGCGCATTCCTCGGCCAGATAGACCGGATTGTCTTCGCTCTCGTCCCACAGGGCGCGCATGGCGGGAACGTCATAAGCATTCCAGGCTTCGAAATAGGCGTCGAGATAGGCGGAAATCCGGTCGTGCAGGACGCTCATTCGGCATCGCCCATGCCAAGTTTGGTGAGCGACAGCGGTTTGCGCGGAATGCTGACCGTTTTTTGGTGCATGTAGAAAGCTTCGGCCGCCTGGCCGCCTTCCGCGCCGACGCCGGATTCGCGAAAGCCGCCGAACGGCGCGCGCAGTTCGCGCATCATCGGCGTGTTGCACCAGATCGTGCCGGCCGAGATTTTCTCCTGCGCTTCCATGACGGTGGCGATATTCTGCGACCAGACATAGCCGACCAGGCCGAAGCGCGACCGGTTGGCGATGGCATAGGCTTCTTCGACGGTATCGAACACCATCACCGAAGCGAATGGCCCGAAGATTTCATCCTGACACAGGCGGTCTTCATTGGACTCGACCAGAGCGATGGTCGGATCGAAATAGAAGCCCCGGTCGAAGCCGTCCGCCCGTTTGCCGCCGGTCAGCAATTTGGCCCCGTCCTTGTCCGTTTCCGGGACGAAGCTCATGACATGCTCATAATGGCGCCTGGAGGCGAGCGGGCCGACTTCCGTCGCTGCGTCGCGCGGTGAACCCACCCTGATCGCTCGGGCGCGCTCGACAAAGGCGTCGAGGAAACGGCCGGCGATGCTGCGCTGGACGAGGATCCGCGATCCGGCCAGGCATTGCTGGCCGTTATTGGTGAAAATGCCGATCAGCGCGCCATCCAGCGCCTGTTCGAAATCCGCATCCTCGAAAATGATATTGGCGGACTTGCCGCCGAGCTCCATGATCGAGGGCTTCAGATTCTCGCCGGCCGTGGCCATGATCCGGCGGCCGGTTTCGGTGCCGCCGGTAAAGGACACGCAGTCGATATCGGGGTGGCGCACCAGCCGGTCGCCGGTGGTCGCGCCATTGCCGTTCAGCAGGTTGACGACGCCCTGGGGCAGGCCCGCCGACTGGATGACCTCGACAAGCCTGGACAGGGCGAGCGGGGCCTGTTCGGCGGGCTTGAGTACGCAGCTGTTGCCAAAGGCGATGGCCGAGGCGACTTTCATCGAGCCCAGCGTGATCGGCGAGTTCCAGGGCGAAATCAGCGCTGCGACGCCGACCGGTTCGCGCCGGACATAGGTCAGGTAATTCGGGTCCTGCTCGTAGAGCTCGGCGGTCATCTGGCCGATATAGTCGGCGAAGAAGCGAAAATTGTTCGCCGCGCGGCCGACCTGGCGATCGCGCACCTGGCTATAGGGTATGCCGGTGTTCGCGCATTCGAGATCGGCGATTTCGTCGGCGGCGGCTTCGACCGCGTCGGCGCAGTCCCGCAGGACCTGCTGGCGCCCGGCAACGCTCATGTCGCGCCATTCGCCGCGTTCGAAGGCGGCGCGGGCCGAAGCGACCGTGCGGTCGACCAGGGCGTCCCCGGCGTCGGGGATCTCGGCGAGAACCTCTTCGGTTGCGGGATCGACAACGGGGACCGGATCGCCGGTGCCGTCAATCGATTCTCCGTCGATAATGGCGCTGTGTATGCGGGTCATCTGGCAGGGGCTCCTTTGATTGGTGCGAGGGCCTCGGCGAGGCGGGATCGCCAGCCGGTGGGCGCCGGCAGGCCGACAAGGTCGCTGAGCCGGTTCGCGAGGCAAAGATTGGAAGAAAGAAGGGCCGGCCCGCTATCGGCGGCGTCGGCGATCAGCGCGAGAGAAGGCATGCCGGTGCCGCTCAAGAGGACCGCATCGATTTCGAGCCGGCCGAGCGCTTCGGCGGCTGGCCGGGCGTCTTCGCTGCCCAGCGTGTAGATGCTGCGCGTATCGCCGCTGCCCGTGTCGATCCGGCGGACCTCGACCAGATCGAAGCCTGCGCCTGTCCAATAGGCGCGGGCCGCTTCGGACAGGGCCGGCGGATAGGGAGAGGCCAGGGCGATCCGCTTCGCGCCGAGCTGCGCCAGCTGCCAGCGGATGGCGGCGGTTGCGGTCACGACCGGATAGCCGAGACGCTCTTCGATGCGCTCGACGATGCGCACTTCCGCATTCGCATCGATCAGGTAGGAAGAGCCGGTACAGCCGAAACCGTAGGCATCGGGGCGCAGCGTATCATATTGATCGAGGCTCGCCTCCAGCCCCTCGAGATAGTCGCGCAGCCGCTGCATGGGATCGTCCGACGAGCTGGTCAGCCGGTTGACGGCCAGTGCGCAGCCGGGCGGCAGGATGATCCGCAGTTCCGCCTCGACCGTCGGATTGGCCTGGGGCGTGCCGATGCCGATCATCGCGGTCCGCCCATAATCGTAGCGCCGGCCGCTCATGCGATTTCTGCCGCTTTGCGGAGTCCGGCGATCATCGAACTGCGCAGCAGATGTTCGCGGGCGGCGTCCGGGTCTCCGGCGGTACGCTGCAACGCCGCCAGCGATTCGCGGCGCCTGGCCGGGTCGCGTTCCTGCATGCGGGCGCGGTTGCGATCGGCCTGGTTGAGGATCTCCTGTTCGGCGATCGGCCGCCGCCGCCGCGTATAGCGGTCGAGCACGTCCATGGACGCCCCGTTCAGCACCTCCTCCAGCGTTGCGACCAGTTCGAACGCGTCATGGATGCCGCCATTCATCCCCATGCCGCCCGATGGCGAATTGAGATGGGCGGCGTCGCCGGCCAGCATCACCCGGCCGGAACGGTAATCGTCGACGATCCGCATATGGATCCGGTAAGGCCGGATTTCGTCGACCTGGTGATTGCCCGCGATGGGAACGATCTCCTGCAGCTTGCGCTCGATGCTGGCCGGTTCCAGGGCGTCCTCGATACTCTCCTCGCCATCGGGATAGAGGCTGCAGCGCCACAATCCGGGCAGATGCAGGAGACTGAAGGTGCCGCCCTCTTTCCAGACATAATTGACGTTGGACAGGCCCTCCAGATGCTCGTCGAAAGGAAAGCGCGTGGTCGCGAGAATGGTCGTTTCGGGATAGGTCTTGCCCTCGAAAGGAAATCCGAGCGCGGAACGGACCGCGCTGCGCGCGCCATCGGCGGCAATCAGGAACCCGGCTTCGTCGGCGGCAGCCACACCTTCCGTATCGCGCAGATCCAGGCGGACCCCGTCTGCGTCCTGGGTAACGCCTTCCACCTTCATGCCCATGCGGATGTCCGCGCCCTTGTCGCGCAGCATGGCCAGCATGATCCGGCAGAGCTTGGATTGTTCGCATTGCAGCCGATAGGGGTGGGCGGTCGAATCGGCGATCACGCCGAGATCGAACACGGCCCGTTCCCCGCTGGGGTGCATGCGGATCTGCCAGGTCGGGCTGACCAGCCCCTGGGCGACCAGGGGCGCCGCGACGCCGAGCGTGTCGAGCATGTCGAGCGTCGGCGGATGGAATGTCGAGGCGCGCAGGTCGTCGAGCAGTTCGGGTTCCGCTTCATAGAGGGTGAAAGGAATTTTCCGTGCCTGCAACAACAGGGCCGCCGTCAGCCCCACAGGCCCTGCCCCTACGATGATTACCGGTTTTGTCTGCGTCATTCTCGTCCGAACCCTTGCGATCTGATTTGTATTAGATATAAGACTATTCAACCCGCGTAATTGCAAGCTGCGCAATTGGCAAGGCAGCATCGGCAATCGTGCGACAATGTATTTTCGGGTTAGGCGAGGGAATCTATGGCCAGTACAGCAGACAGGCTTTCCGAACGCAGGAATTCGGTCATTCCCGACATCGAGGCGCTGCCCGAATCGACGCTCGACGAGCGGGGGCGGCAGCGTTTCTGCAGTGCGCTGCGCCGTTTCGCGATCCAGGACATGCCGGAAATGCTCCACAAGGATTTCGACCACCGGGTCGCGCCGGCGCGCCAGTCCGAAGGGGTGCCGCTGGATGACGCGCTGGCGATCGAGGATGCGATGGAGGGTGAGGCTTCCTACCGGTTTTACAGCACGCTGCGCTACAACGCCCAGGAAATGTGTTTCCAGTCGGTACAGGAGCCGATCGAGCGGGCGCTGCCCGAAATGATCGATCTGGCCCGGGCGGCGCAGGAGCGCAATCCGGCCGGAGGCTCGTTACGGCTCGATCCGGCGCTGCCCGTTCCCGACTATGTTTCCCAGCTAGACGTGCATCTGACGCCAGGCTGTTTTCACAAGGAATGGGTTGCCGACGATGTTGCCCAGGGGGCTGTTGTGGCGCTCGGTGCGCGCGTCTTTTCGGCCAGTATGAGCCATCGCAGCTGGGGCGGCGTCGCCAAGGTGATCAGCCGCTGGCTCAAGCATGAACGCCACGAATTCGCCCCGACCCGGATGCTCGACATCGGCACCTCGTCGGGCAAAAACCTGATGCCCTATGTGCAGGCCTTTCCCGGTGTGGAGGCGCATGGCGTGGATGTTGGCGCGCCGCTGCTGCGCTACGGCCATGCGGTGGCCGAGCATGAGGGCATTCCCCTCCATCTCAGCCAGCAGAATGCCGAGGCCCTGGATTTCCCGGACGGGCATTTCGATCTTATCGTCTCAAGCTTCTTCTTTCACGAGATTACGGTCGATGCGACCCGCAAGGTGCTCGCGGAATGCCGCCGCCTGCTGCGGCCGGGCGGGATCATGGTCCATCAGGAGCTGCCCGCGACCTGCCTCGTCGATGCCTGGGAAGATTTCTTCTGGAACTGGGACACCGAACATAACAACGAGCCGAACTATACCGATTTCCGGGCGCAGGATCCCGCCGTCCTTCTGGAGGAGGCGGGCTTCGAGCCGGAACGCAATTTTGCCCATCTGCTGCCCGACCTCGGCGCCTATCCCGACCGGGCCGAAGCGTTCGGCTGGAACGAGCCCGGCCGTCCGCGCCATGGCAAGGGCGCCTGGTATGTGTTCGGCAGCAGCCTCCCGTCCTAGGGCGATCGACGACTCTCAACGAAAACGCGCGTAAGCGCCCTTGGTAAGGAATGCCTTGTGAACATTGACCGGAACAGTGGCTGGTATCGCTGGTATGTAGTTATCCTGCTTCTCCTCGTCTTCATCCTTTCCTATTTCGACAGGTTCATCCTCTCGCTCGTCGTTGAGCCGATCAAGGAATCGATGGGGCTGAGCGATTTTCAGATCGGTCTGCTGCTCGGCCCGGCATTCTCGATATTCCATGTCGCCGTCAGTATCCCGCTCGGGCTGCTGGCAGACAAATGGAGCCGGAAATGGCTGCTCATCGCCGGGCTGGTCATCTGGTGCACGATGACGACCATGAGCGGTTTCGCCATGTCGTTCCTGCCGCTGCTGATTTTCCGTCTCGGCCTTGGTCTTGGCGAGGCTGTCGTCAGCCCGTGCTCGGTGTCGATTATCAGCGACTATTTCAAGCGCGGCGACCGCGCCCGCGCGATCAGCCTCTATATGGCCGGGCCCTATCTCGGCGCCGGTCTGGCGTTTCTCGCCGGCGGCATGCTCGTGTCCGCACTGCACGATGTCGGCCATGTCGAGTTTCTCGGCCGCTCGTTTGAGCCCTGGCAGATGACATTCCTGCTGGTCGGCGCACCGGGCATGCTGTTCGCGTTGCTGCTGATGACCGTCAAAGAGCCGCCCAAGACAGATACGATCAGCGAAACGCCGGAAAGCGGATCGAAGATCAGCGCGGTGCGCTACATGCTGGACCGGTGGCGGGGTTTCGGCGTCTTGTTTGCCGGTTCGACATGCAATTTTGCGATGGCGACGCTGACCTTCTGGAATGTGCCGCTATTCTCACGCGTGTGGGGATGGGACGTGATGACGATCGGTGCCGTCACCGGGTTGTTCTACTTCACCGCCGGACCGATCGGCACAGCGCTTGCGCTATGGTCGAGCAAGCGGCTCGGCCGGGATGGCGATATGGGCGGGATGTACACGCTCATCCTGGGCCTGTGCATTACGGTACCGATGAGCGCGCTCTACCCGATCATGCCGACGGCCCAGCTTGCCGTCGTGGCCATGTTCATCGCCTTTATCGGCAAATCCGCGGCAACCGCCGGCGGCCCTGCTGCGCTGCAGATGATTACACCGGGCGAGATGCGCAGCCGTTCGGTTGCCATCTTCAACACAGTAATTACTCTGGTCGGTCCGCTGCTCGGGCCGCCATTGATCGGTGCGGCTACCGACTGGTCGGGCGATCCGCGGTCGATCGGCGTTGTCCTGTGCGGTTTCGTCCTCTTCGTCGGCATACCGACGATTCTGGTGATGATTTTTGGCCTCAAACATTATCGCAAACTCGCCAAGGATATGACGGTCATGACGACCGCGATGGACGATCGGGACGCCGCCGCGGCAGCGCTTGGTCCCAAAGGAGCGGCCGCCTGATAAAAAGTTATGGGTACAATACAATTGAGGCTGTTTTCGCACATGGCCATGCCCAGGAATCCAGTGACCCGAAGGTGATGCAATGACGCTACCCATCATGACGGCGCTGCCAGGCGAGCGCCGCGGCTATGTCGACGGCCTTGACGGCCAGCTCCATTATCGCAGCTACGGGGAGGGCCCGCCGGTGCTGCTGGTTCACCAGGCACCCTGGTCCTCGCTCCAGTTCCGGCATGTGCTGCCACGGATCGCCGATGCCGGTTTCCGCGCTATTGCCGTCGACCTGCCCGCGCACGGCATGTCCGATCCACCGAAGACGCCGGGCATCGAATGCTATGCCGATAACCTCGCAAAGCTGCTGGGGGCTTTCGGCTCCGGGCCGGCGGTCGTGCTCGGCCATCGCGGCGGCGGCCTTGTGGCAGGCCGGCTGGCCGCAGAGCATCCGGAGCTCGTCTGCGGGCTGATCCTCGACAATGCGCCCTTCTACACCGAAGCGGAGCGGGCCGCGCGGATCGGGAAATTCCCGGACAATCAGACGATCGCGCCCGATGGGAGCCACATTACCGACCGCTGGGCCTGGGTGCGGGAAAAGGGCGATCCCGACTGGAGCGACGAGACCGTCCATATCGCGGTTATCACCTATTTCCTTCACGGGCCCTGGAAGGAACATGGGCACGGAATAATCCCGTTCTACGATTTCCGGGCGGACGTGCCGCGCATCGCCTGCCCGACGCTTGTCATAGCAAGCCGGACAGATCCGATCTTTCCCTGGGGCGGGCAGATTGCCGAGGCGAGGCCCGACTGGGCCTATGCCGAATTCGCCGGGGGACCCGGCATGGTGTTCGACCGGCCTGACGAGTGGTGCGACCCAGTGTTGTCTCACATAGGACAATTTACCGAATTTGATTCGGAAATCTCGTAGGCCGGTGTCACATAATTACCCGCAGAGTTGCTAGATCGGCAATTTAAATATCTGTAAAAGAAGAGAAACATGGGATTTTTTCATGGAATGGTGAAAACCATTGGACTATGCATCAAATTGATATAAAGATAAGACAAATAGATTACAGGGTTGGGCCGGTCGGGCGACGTTCGCCCTGTCGGGCTAGAACGAAAATCACGCAATGCAGAAATCGTGGAGGGCTGCAAAGATGACATATAATACCATGGGGCGCGCTATTCTGGTGGGTGCAACACTTCTTTCGTCGACATCCGTGCTGGCGCAAACCGCCGCCGCTGAAGCTGGGGCGTCGAACGCGCCGCCGCCGATCATCGTAACGGCGCAGCGCCGTGAGCAGTCATTGCAGGATGTGCCGCTGGCCGTCTCCGCGTTCGGGTCGACCGAACTGGAAACCATGCAGGTAAGCAATACACTGGACCTGGTGAATTACGTTCCAAACCTTATCGGCCATCACAACACCGCCGTTGGCACCGCCAACGCCTATTCGATGCGCGGCCTTTCCAACACGGAATCGATCTCGACCTTCGATCCACCGGTCGGCACCTATATCGATGACATCTATGTTTCTCGTCAGGGCGCCAACAACTTCTCGCTCTTCGACGTCGAGCGGGTTGAGGTTCTGCGTGGGCCGCAGGGCACTTTGTTCGGGCGCAACACAACGGGTGGCGCGATCAACGTGATCATGGCGCGTCCCCAAGACGAATTCGGCGGCTATGCCGAAATCGGTTACGGCCGTTTCAACCGGGTCCAGCTTCGCGGCTCCGTGGATGTGCCGCTGATCGCGGATTCCCTGCTCACCAAAGTGTCGGGCTATTATATCGAATCCGATGGTTATGTGCGCAACCAGATCACCGGCGAGCGTCTGAATGGCGAGGAGAATTGGGGTCTTCGCGGCGCTGTCCGTGCCCGGCTTTCCGATTCCGTGCTGTGGGACGTGTCGGCCGACTATATCCATAACTCCAATGCGAACCTGCCGCATTTCTATGATCCGACGACAGATCAGCGGATCACCTTTACCCGGATCAGCACGGAAAATCCGCTTGGTCCGGGTCTCGTATCTTCGCGTCTTGCCGATAACGCAGCCGGCAACCTGGCCGAAAGCTATTCGGTCAGTTCGAACATCGAAGTCGAAATCGGCAGCGACGCGACGCTGAATGTCATCACCGGCTATCGCCATCTCTATCAGGAGTTCCTGACCGAAAGCCTTGCCGGCGCGACCGGGGTTGTGATTGACGGCGTGAACCTCGTTTCGGCCCGGCCGGGAACCGGTATTCCGCTTGCGAGCGACAGCTGGCACGGCCAGTTCAGCCAGGAGATCAAATTCAGCGGCAGTGCTTTTGACGGCGTGCTCGATTATGTCGCTGGAGTCTATTACATCAACGAAACCAACGAGACCGACTTCGCGAATCTGGTTGCGATCATCAACGGCCCGACATTCCGGAACGGCGACCGTGTCATGTCCAACGACACCGAAGCCTATGCCGGCTATATCCAGGGCGATCTGCACGCAACGCCCGAACTGACGCTTACGGCGGGCATTCGCTATACGGACGAGCGCAAGACGATCGAGTTCTCGCCCAACGCGAATCCGCTGCCACCGACGTCGCGGGCGGTTCCCTTCGACACGCAGGATCTTATCGATCTGGGTATTCCGACCGAGCAGCGTTCGCGCGTATGGACGCCGCGTTTTGCGATCCAGTATCAGGCGGCCGACGATGTGATGCTGTTCGCCTCGGCAACGCGAGGCTTCAAGTCGGGCGGCTGGAATGCGCGGGCCTATTCGCCCGACAATGCCGCTGCCTTCACCCGAGAAACGATTTGGTCGTTCGAGGGCGGTGTCCGCTCCGAATGGTTCGACCGTCGTCTGACCGTGAACCTGACCGGCTTCTACTTCACCGACTATGATCAGCAGCTGCCGGGTGGCGGTCTCAACCCGCTCACCGGTTCGATCACCTACCTGACCCGCAATGTCGCCGATATGGAGAATTATGGCATCGAGGCCGAAATCTCTACGACGCCGGTCACCGGGCTGAACCTATTCTGGTCGTTCGGTCTCCAGGATGCGAGCTATAAGAATATAAACAGCGTCACCCAGGCCCAGCAGGCGGATTGCCTTGCCGGCGACGTGACCGCCTGCAATGTCAGCGTCGTCACCCCGAACGGGGGAATCGCGGAGCCGACACGTGCGCCATCCTTCACCTCGACTGTAGGCGGCAGCTATAATTGGGAGCTCGGCAACGGTTTCTCGCTCCAGCCTTCGGTGAACTGGAATTATATCAGCTCGACCTGGGTCTCGACGTCGAACGATCCGCGCGGCTTTCAGCCAGGCCATAGCGTCGTGAACGCCGGCCTTACGCTGCGTTCGGAAGCGGGCTGGTCGCTTGGCCTCGAATGCAACAACTGCTTCGACGATCTCTATATGACTTCGTTCCTGATCTACCCGTATCTGAGCGAGCCGGGTCGTTGGATGGCGCGGTTGCGTTACGACTTCTGATATTGTGCTATACCGGGAAGCGGGCGGTTCTCATGCTGCCCGCTTCCCACTTTCTCGGGCAAGAGGTTCCATGACTGACGGTGCCGGTGAGACTCCGAATACAGACGTAAAGCTGCCACGGTCGAGCAAGGGCGCGCGATCGCGCTTTTTCGACGATCCCGCTATCGACCAGATGATGACCTTCTTTCTCGAGCTGATGGCCGAGACGAATGCGCTCCGCGAGCGCGTCGATACGATCGAACGGCTGCTCGACGAAAAGGGGAGCATAAGCCGGGACGAGATCGAAGCCTATCGCCCCGACGCCGATGGCGAGGCCGAACGTTCGGCCTGGAGCCAGGCGTTCCTCAAGCGGGTGATGCGGTTTCACGAACCCGATTGAGCGTGACCGCTTATCCCAATCTCTTCTCGCCTCTGACGGTTGGTCGCCGGGCGCTCCGCAACCGGATTGTCCATGCCTCGACATCGACCCATTATGCCGATCGCGGTCATGTTACCGACCGGCTGATCGCCTATTATGCGAACCGGGCGAGAGGCGGAGCGGCGATGCTGGTAAGCGAGCCTATGGCCATGCTCGGCTGGCAGAAACTGCCCACCCGTCCGCATGTCCTGTCCGGGATCAATCGCGATAGACTGCCTCGCTGGGCCGAGGCTGTGGCCGGTGAAGGTTGCCTGATGCTCGGCCAGGTGCAGGACAATGGTCGCGGATTTCGCGCCGGGCACCGCAATCTTGAGGCGCGCGGGGCGTCGGCCCTCCCCGACGACCTTAGCTGGACCGTGCCGCGAGTACTGGATACCGGCGATATCCACCGGATGATTGACGAGTTTATCGCTTCGTGCGGGATGCTGGCGGACGCCGGTTTCGCAGGCGTCGAGATATCGGCCGGGCATGGCCATCTCTTCCATCAGTTTCTTTCTGCCCGTTCCAATCGCCGCGAGGACGAATTTGGCGGCGACCTAGCCGGCCGTGCGCGGCTACTGGTGCTGCTGATGCAGGGTATCCGCGCGCGTTGTGGTTCCGATTTCCTGATCGGCGCGAAACTGCCTGCCGAGGATTTTTCCCAAAACGGTGTCGGGCTTGATGAGGCCGAGGCGATCACTGCGCTGCTGCGCCGTGATGGCGAGATGGACTATCTCACTTATTGCTGGGGCAGCCATTCGGAATCGCTCTACACCCATCTTCCGGACAATCATGGGCCGCGCACGCCTTATGTAGAGACTATCCATCGTCTTGGCCGCGCGGCTGCGCCCGATGTGCCGCTCGGTGCGCTGGGCCTTATCACCGATCCCAACGAGGGCGAACGGATCGTCCGTGACGGGCTTGCCGATCTCGTCATGCTCGCCCGGCCGCTGGTCACCGATCCGGCCTGGCCGATCAAGGCGGAACAGGGGCGCGAGGCGGAGATTCGCTACTGCGTTTCCTGCAACACCTGCTGGCACATGATCACATCGGGCCGCGGATTGCTCTGCGACAACAATCCCCGTGTGGGCGAAACCGACGAGGCGGACTGGACACCCGCCCCCGCTCCCGAGCCCAAACGCGTTGCGGTGATAGGGGCCGGTATAGCCGGGATGGAAGCAGGTTGGGTCGCAGCGGCACGCGGCCATACGGTCTGTATTTTCGGAACCTCGGAAGAGCCCGGCGGTAAGACGCGTCTCCACGCCAGTCTGCCGGGGGGCGAGGGGCTCAGCAGCATCTATGACTATCAGCAACTCGCCGCTGGCCGCCACGGCGCGGAAATACGGCTCGGCCATCGGGCAACGCTCGAGGACATCCTCGCCTTCGAACCCGATATCGCCATATTGGCGACCGGTTCGAGACCGGCCTGGCCATCCTGCCTGCCGGAGGAATGGCGCGACGAGGGCCTAGTGCCCGATCTGCGCGAAGCTGCGGGGCTGTTTCTCGAACATCGCGGGCGCACGCCCGGTACGGTCGTCATTTATGACGAGGACAACACCGCCTTCGTCTATGATGCCGCCGAAATGCTGATGGAGCGGTTCGACCGGGTGGCGATCCTCACGCCCCGCGAAAGGCTGGCAAGCGATGAAGCGCTGGTGGTTCGTCAGGGCGTCTATCACCGGCTCTATTGCAAGGGCGCGACCATCCTGACTTCGGTGCGTCCGCTGGCGACCTCCCGGCTGGAAGAGGCCGAAATCGCCTATGAAAATGTCTATAGTGGCGAGACCGGCGTGATCGGCGATGTCGCTTTCCTGACCTATGCAACGGCGCGGATTCCCGATGACGCGCTGACCGCCCCGCTCCGCGATGCCGGTGTTGCGCTGCACAGTATCGGCGATGCCCGGGCTCCCCGTATCCCGCTGAGCGCGACGCGCGAGGGCTATCGCATCGCCATGGAAATCTGACGAAAGGAAAATGGGCATGTATCCCGATCTGCAAGGAAAAGTTGCCGTCGTAACCGGCGCTGGGCGCCGCAAGGGCCTGGGCGAAGCCATCGCCCGCAAGCTGGCCACCGATGGGGTGAAACTTGTTATTCACGATCTTGGGGAGGCCAAGGGGGAGCTTGCTCCGGCGCACGGCGTCGGCGCGTCGGAAGAAATGGTCGAAGTTGCCGAAGGGCTGCGCGCAATCAACCCCGATGTCAGCACCTTCCAGGCCGACATGCGCGAAGAGGCGCAGGTCGAAGCGCTTATCGCCCATGCCGTGAAAACCTATGGCAAACTCGATATCCTCGTCAACAATGCCGGTGTCGGCTATCTGTTCGGCCCGCTTGTCGATGCGACCCAGGACATGTGGGATACGGTGCTCAACGTGAATCTGCGCGGCGCGTTCTTCGCCATGAAGCATGCGATCCGCCAGATGCAGACGCAGGAGATCGAGCAGGACTGGGGCCGGGGCCGGATCGTTTCGATCGGCAGCCGCGGTTCAAAATCGGGTTCGGCGCTGACCTCTTCCTACATCGCGTCCAAGCACGGTCTTGTCGGCCTGACGCGTTCGGCGGCCATCGAATATGGCGGCGAACAGATCACGGTGAACGCGGTGTGCCCCAATCATGTGACCACGGGCCTCGGCTCCTGGCAGAATGACTATATGGCCAAGAAACGCGGCCAGACCGTTGAGGAATATCTGGCGGCGATGCGCGGCCGTATCCCGCTCGGCCGCGTCGGCGAGGTCGAGGATACCGCAAATGCCTGCGCCTTTCTGTGTTCGGGGCAGGCCCGCTATATTACCGGCGAGGCGATGAATGTTTCGGGCGGCGAGGAAATGCACTGAGCGTGACCGGGCCTGCGTCCCGTTGGCCGGGACCATTGCAAATACCTCTGTTCCGGGCGATCTGGGCGACAACGGTTCTTTCGCAGCTGGGCAGTTTCATCCAGATTGTCGCGACGAGCTGGACCATGACCGCGCTCAGCGCCTCGGCAGCCATGGTGGCGCTGGTCCAGACGGCGGCGAACCTGCCGGTCATGCTGTTTGCGGTGGCGGCGGGCGCGCTGGCTGACATGTTCGACAGACGCCTGGTGATGCTGGTCGCCCAGCTGCTGATGCTGGTCCTTTCCATCGGGCTTGCGCTGTGCGCTTTTCTCGATCTCCTGACCCCGGCGCTGCTTTTGGGCTTCACCTTCCTGATCGGCTGCGGCACGGCCCTGCATGCCCCGGCCTGGCAGGCCTCGGTCGGCGAAATCGTGCCGCGCCGGCAGATCCCTTCCGCCGTGGCCACCAATGTTTTCGGCAACAATATCGCCCGCAGCATCGGGCCGGCCATTGGCGGCGCGATCGTGTCGGTGGCCGGCGCGAGCTTCGCCTTTGCGCTCAACGCTTTGTCCTATGGCGGCGTGATTGCGGTTTTGCTGCGATGGAAGGGTTCGCGCGGGCCAAGCGGGCCGCGTCCCGATTTCGTCCGCACCCTGGGCGCAGGCTTCGGCTATGCCTTCGCCCAGGCGCCCGTGCGCAACCTTGTGTTGCGCACCCTGGCCTTCGGTTTCGGGGCCGCGGCCATCTGGGCCCTTATGCCGCTGGTGGCGATACGGCTGGAGGGCGGCGCGCAGCTTCTCGGCCTGCTCTTCGCCTGTTTCGGTGTCGGGGCGATGGTCGGGGCGATGGCCAGCATCGCCATCCGCGAGCGTTTCGGCACCGACGCGCTGATCGGCCTCGCCGTGATCTCGGTGGCCGCGCCGCTGTTCCTGCTCGGGCTGACCCGATCGATTCCGGTGGCGATATTCGCCCATTTCATTGCCGGGGCGGGGTGGGTGGCGGCGCTTTCAACCTTCAACATCTCGGTGCAGCTTGCGGTGGCCAGCAGCCATGTCGGGCGTGTGCTGGCCATCTATCAGACCACGGCATTTGGCGGCGTAGCCCTTGGCAGTGCGGCATGGGGCGTGTTGGCGAACCATGTCGGCATGCCACTGGCTTTTGTTGCAGCCGGTGGATTTCTCACTCTCAGCGGACTGGTCGGTGCACTGTTCGCGCTTCCGGTGCCCGCCGCGGATCAGGAGGGATGATCCCGGCCCAGCGCCGCAAGTCCCGCCTGGCCGACCTGTTCGTCCTGCTCAGGCGTTCCGCCCGACACGCCGATGGCGCCGATACATCTTCCTTCTGCCATTATCGGCAAGCCGCCGGCCATTGGCAGATAGTCGGTCAGGCGGAGCAGCGCCGGATCGGTGGCGACGCGATCGGCCAGAACCCGGCTCGGCGCGCGCAGCAAAGCGGCGGTCCGGGCCTTTTCGGCGGCGACCTTCGCCGTCATCAAGCCGGCGCCGTCCATCCGTTCCAGGCAGAGGGGAAATCCGCCCTCGTCGACGACAGCGATGCTCATTGCCGGGCCGTCTGCATTGGCGGCTGCAAGCGCCGCATCCAGCGCTGTGCGGGCAAGAGCGGAGTTCAAAGTCGGTTTATGCGGGATCATGTGGGTTTCCTTCTTGGGTTAATAGCGGCAAAGATTCGCAATGAACACGCGGCGGTACGATTCTTGTCGTTCGGCGTGCGTCTCGACAGGGGAGGATCGAACCAGTGACCGGAAAGACCGATAGCAGTGGCGCGGTAGACCGCATGCAGGCTGTCCCGCTGTACCACCAGATATTCCTGCAACTGCGCGAAGAGATTACGAGCGGGGAGCGGGCCTTCGGATCGCGGCTGCCGACCGAACAGGAACTGTCCAAACAGTTCGCCGTCTCGCGCATCACGGCACGGCGCGCGCTTGACGAACTGGCTGAGAATCAGCTTGTCGAACGCAAGCGCCGGGTGGGCACGCATGTCATCTTCCGGTCGCCAGCGCGTCCGATCCAGGGCAATATCGAACAGGCGCTTGAATCGCTGCTCAATTTCGGTCGGGCGACGCAGGTCAAGCTGCTCGAGGTCGATACGGTCCCTGCCCATCCCCCGATCGACGAAGCGCTCGATCTGCCCACCGATACTCCTGTGCTGCGAGTCGTTCGCGATCGCTGGCTGGATGGCGCGCCGCTTGGCCATTTCGTCAGCTACATCCCGTCCGATCTCGGCGAGGCAATGACGCGGGCCAAACTCAAAACGACGCCGATGCTGACCTTGCTTGAGGATGCGGGTGCGCAGATCGGCGCGGCGCACCAGACGATTTCCGCGACGCTTGCGGACGCCACCGTGTCGGCGAGCCTCCAGATTGACATCGGATCGCCGATCCTCAGGGTCAGCCGGACCGTGCTCGACGTCAACGAACGGCCGGTCCAGCATATTCTGGCCCAGTTCCGCCCCGACCGGTATCAGATTCGTCTCGATCTCAATTCCCCCCGCGGCATGGAGCCGCAGATTATCTGATGGAAATTCCGGCTCCGTGTTAAATGATATAGAAATATAACAAATAACCCGCTATGGCGATAGTGCCATTGCGAGGAATTGGGTGAATGAACGACTGGACCAGCAATACGCAACCGGAATTGCTGCATATCCGGACGATGACGGCGAGCGTTCCGAACATAGCCGCTGCCGAAGCCTGTTATGCCGATCTCCTGGGGTATCGCGTGGTGGAAAGCGGCCGGATCGATACGGCGCTGGCCCGGCGTTGGGGTGCGCCTGCTGCTGCTGGCGCTGCTTTTTGCACCCTGATTCCCGAGAATGAAGACGATGTCTTCATGCGGCTTGTCGAGGCGCCGATCGTGCCCGAATATCGGCCGCTGACCAGTTTCGGCTGGACGGCCTTCGAATTCATCGTCGATGATGTCTACCGGCTGGCGGACCGCCTGTCCGCCTCACCATTCCGGCATCTTGCCGGGCCGAGCCCGCTTCAGTTCATGCCCTCCATCGTGGCCATGCAGGTTGCCGGTCCGGGCGGGGAATGCCTGTATTTCACCATGGAAAGCGGGGATCGGAACGAGTCGATCCTGCCGCGGCCATCGGGCTTTGTCGGTCGGCCCTTTATCGTGGTGGTCGCCGGGAACGACTTCGATCCGATGCTGCGCTGGTATGTCGATCATTTCCGCCTACGGGAAAGGCCGGTCCGCCAAAGCAGGGTGCCGGTCTTGCAGCGCGCCCAGAATCTTGCCACCGATCACACCGTTTCGCTCAGCGCTATCGGTATGGCGCAGCACGGCAATCTGATCGAGCTCGACGAATATCCGACCGGCGAGGGCCTGATTGCCGGCCCGCGGCCCCGGCTCGACGGCCATCTGCCGCCGGGCAATGCGATCGTCAGTTTCGATGTGTCCAGCCTGGCGCCCTATACCGCGCTCGCCCACGGCCCGGCGGCGCAATCGGACGGGGTATGTTACGGCGGCCGGCCCTCGCTTGTCCTGACCGGACCGGCCGGCGAACTGATAGAGTTGATCGAAACCGATTAAAATGTATTATAGATAGGACAATATCGCCGCGATATCGACAAGGCCTTCGGGCGTGACAAGGAGTTTGAGATGAAAGTTCGCGATGTTCAGCACGCCGTTCTGCCCAGGGCGACCGCCGACGAGCACAGCCGCCAGAACGCCGTGGTTTCACTGCGCCGCCTGCTCAACAGCAAGGTTCGCTCCCGCAATGTCGGGATCTTCGAGAGTGAAGCCGCGCCGGCTTTTGCCGAGCGCCATGGCCGTCAGCCCCAGTCGCCCGAGGAGGTGCGCCAGGCCTTTCTGATGTCGCCTGGCTATCGCATGTGGAGCGCCGCGAACCGGTCCGCCCAGGAGATGATCTGGGTGTCGGTGGGCGAACCGACCTATCGCGATCTCGACCGGATGGAGCAGGCGACGAAAGAACTGATCGAAGCGGAGGACAAGCGGGGCAGCCTGTCGCTCGATCCTTCCTACGATCCCTCGCCGGAGGTCGCCAATGTCGATATCCATCTGCAGCCCGGCGGCTATGCGATGAACCGCAGCGAATATGATATCGTGCCCGGCGCCCTGTACGAATGCGGGGGCAATGTTTTCTCCTTCGGCCAGGGCATTGGCCGCGGCGACAGCAAGGCCGGCGTTATCCTGCGCCTGCTGGAGGAGGAGTTTGACGGGTTCAAGCCGGCGAAGATGCTCGATATCGGCTGTTCGGCGGGTGCCGCCTCTGCCGCCTATGCCGCCGAATGGCCCGAGGTTGACATTCATGCGGTCGATCTTGGCGCAGCGATGCTGCGCTACGCCCATGCCCGGGCGGAATCGCTCGGCGTTGCCGTACATTTCCACCAGATGGACGCTTCGGATATGCGTTTCGAGGACGAAAGCTTCGACCTCGTCGTCTCGCACAATCTGATGCACGAAATCGGCGAGGAAAAGCGGCGCGCGATGATCCGCGAATCGTTCCGCCTCGTCCGCCCCGGCGGTGTGGTCATCCATCAGGATGTGGCGATCCGCAACCAGCCGACGCTCGTTCATGAGGTCGAGCGGGATTGGGACACCCATTTCAACGGCGAGGTCCATTGGAACACCTATGCAACCGCCGATCTGAAGGCCGACATGATCGCCGCGGGCTTCCCGGAAGACACGGTCGTCGAGCATGATCTTACAGCGCTGCAGGGGATGGCGAATAATCGCTGGTATGCGATCAGCGGAAGGAAACCGGCCCAATGACGAACCAGGCACAGGCCATAGCCGCGCTGGTCGAAACAGCGCGCGGCAACCGTCCCCAGAGCCTCGAAAACCGCGAGGTGGAGGAAACGCTCAATATCGCGCTGGCGCTGCTCGTCGAGCTGTCGGTCGCCAATGACAAGATCGACAGGCTCGAAAGGCTGGTTGCGAAATTGCGCGGCGAGGATGTCGAGGCGCTGCGTGAAATCCGCTATGACGGCGCGGTTGCCGATCAGCGTCAGGAGACGACCGACGCCCTGCTGATGCGTGTGCTGCGCATTCTTATCGATCCCCGGGCCCAGGCGGAAAGCTAGCCGGATCTCTGCCGGTCAGCCGGACTGGTTCAGCCGGATTGGCTCCGCCAGCTGTCGACAAGCTCGCCCGCGCCCGCGAACCAGCAATGCTTCGAGCCGGCCAGCCTGTCGAGCAGCTGTTCGAAGGCCGCCATGCGATAGGGAAGGCCGGTGATATAGGGCGTGATTGTGAACGGCAGCACGCGTCCGCCGAACCGGCCAGCTTCGGCCACCAGCCAGTCAAAGGCATCGCCGATCTGCTGCGCGGCGCTCTCCATGGAATGCTGTTGCACGGCGATCATCTGCCGGTCCGAAAGCTCATGGTTGAAGGGGATGCTGACGATCGTGCCGGCTTCGGTCGTCGCGAGATAGGGCAGGTCGTCATTCACCCAGTCGCACATATAGTCGAACCCCTCTTCGACCAGCAGGCGCGGGGTGTTCCAGCTTTGCGAACGGGCGATCGACTGCCAGCCGCGCGGCGCTTCGCCCAGGGCCTCGGCCAGCGTATCGCGCGCTTGCACGATAAGGGCGCGTTCGTCCGCTTCGGAAATTCCGGTCGCGATGGTGCCGTTCATGTCGGTGGAATGGGCGATGATCTCATGGCCCTCGGCCCGGATATCGGCGATGATCGAGGGATAGCGTTCGGCAATGGCCGAATTGACCGCTATCGTCGTCCGCACACTAGCCTTCGCAAAGGCATCGAGCAGGCGGTAAAAGCCGACCCGCGTGCCATATTCGCGCGCCGTGTAATGGCGATAGTCGGGATAGGGCGTAACCATATGGCCGGGCGCCGGGAAGGGTGCGTCTTCGGGCGTGATCGGAAACCATTCGAGATTGACCAGCAGCGTGACTGCAACCGCCTTCGCGCCGGGCCAGGCAATCGGTTTGCGCGAGGGCATGGAGGAAGGCGTGTAGAGATCGTGATCCATCCCGGCGCGGCGCTTGGGATAGTCGAGATAGGCGGGATCGAGGCTCATGCTTGCGGCTCCGCATAGCGGGCAGCATCGGCTGCCGCCTGGTCATAATAGTCATTGGCGAGGAAATGGTCGGCAATGTCGCCCGACCGGGTGATCCAGGCGCGTCCGTCCGCGGCGATATGTTTCAGCACCTCCTCGAACGGCCCGATGCGGTGCGGCTGGCCGATCAGATAGCTGTGAAGCGGAATGCACATGACCGTGCCGGACCGCTCGCCCTCGGCCGCCAGCCGCTCATATTGGCGGATCAGCGTGTCGGCATATTCGCGCGGCGACATGTTGTAGACGAAAAAGCCGTAATGGTCGTTCACCTCGATGCTGTAGGGCATGGAGATCAGCCGGCCTTGTTTGACATGAACGGGGCCGGGCTGGTCGTCATGATAGAGATCGCAGGTATAGCTCATCCCATATTCGGCGATCAGGTCCAGCGTGCGCGGCGTATGGGTCAGTGCCGGGGCGAGCCAGCCCTTGATCGTCTGGCCGGTGGCGTCGCGGACCGTGCGGATCGAATCCTCGATGATCGCGCGTTCCTGCGCCTCGTCCATCCCGTAGCTGTATCGCGTGTTGTATATGCCGTGGCTGAAAAACTCCCAGTCCAGCCCGTTGGCATGGGCCACGACATCGGGATGATGCTGGCACAGCGCGACCGAGAGCGAGACCGAACCCTTGAACCCGTGTTTCTCCATCACCTCGGCCATCCGCCAGTGGCCGATGCGGTTGGCATAGTCGCGATGGCCATAAGGCACGATGTCCGGATGCGGCTTCGGCCAGCTTTTGCGCTGGGGATTGGCCGGCGGGTCTATTTCGTAATATTCGAGATTCGGCGATACCCAGACGGCGACCGACTTGCCGTCCGGCCATTCGATCTTCGCGCGGTCGCGCCAGGGGCGGAAATCATAAAGCCCCGGATCCTTTTCTCCTTCGCGCATCAGCGGGCTTCCAGCCAGTCGATCACCGCCTGCACCGGTTCGACATCCGCATATTTGAGCTGCAGGTCGGTCAGGTTGGCGAAGTGATAGCTTTCATGCTTGTCGGCGCAGGTCTCGATCGGAACGATTGTGCGATACCCATGGCTGAGGCTGTCGACCGCGGTCGCCCGCACGCAGCCCGAGGTCGATCCGCCGGTCACGACGACTGTATCGACCTTGTGCCAGGTCAGATAGCTGGCGAGCGGCGTTTCGAAAAAGGCGCTCGGCATCCGCTTGGTATAGACAAGATCATTCTCGGCGATCGCGCAGCGCGAGTCGAGGGCATGGCGTTCGCTGCCATATTTGATGTTCTGCAGCGAATCCTCGGTGTCGGTTCGCGTGCCCCAGATTCCTGCATCCCCCGCATCGGCTTTATAGGCGACATGCGACCATATGACCGGCATTCCCCTCTCGCGGGCAAGGCGGGAGATAGTGTTGATATGGTCGATCTGCTGCGGGTCTGTCTCGTAAGACGTTTTGAACATGTCGAGCCGGGTATAGGCCTGCTGGACGTCGACATTGACGATGGCGAGCTTCTCGCCGAACCCGAATTTCTTGCGCGCCGGATTGGCCATAACCTCGTTGAACAGCTGGCGTGCCGTCTTGTCCTCGCAGATCATCCTGGTGCCGGTCGTCATGTTACAGTCTCCAAATTTGCCCGGTCCGTTTCACCGCGAAATCCGAGCGGCAGCCCGGCATCCGGCGTAAAACCGTAAAGTTCTTCATCCGGCAGCGCACCCCTGACAATGTCCCGCACCGCAATCAGCTTGTCGAGATCGATTCCGGTCTTGAGACCCATCGCCTGGAGCATGAACACAAGGTCCTCGGTCACGATATTTCCGCTGGCACCGGGCGCGAAGGGGCAGCCGCCGATCCCGCCGAGCGAGCTGTCCACCGTATCGAGCCCTGCCTCCAGCGCGGCAAGCACATTGGCGAGGCCAAGGCCGCGGGTATTATGGAGGTGGATGCCGGTAACCGCATCGTCGCCGACGGCGCCGCGCACCGCCTTCACCATGTCCCGCACCGCCTTCGGGTCCGCATAGCCGGTGGTGTCCGACAGGCCGACTTCGTCGCAGCCCGCCGCCATCAGCCGTTCGGCAAGGTCGAGAATCTGCGTCTCGGGGATGCTGCCCTCGATCGTACATCCGAAAACGGTAGAAAGGCTGCCTTCGAAATGGGGGCGGCTGCCCTCCGGCAGGGCCGCGATCGCCGCGGCGATACCGGCGGCGTCCTCGATCACCTGGTCATGGGTGCGGCGCAGATTGGCCAGGCTGTGCGATTCGGATACGGACAGCGGCAGGGTGATCTTGTCCGCGCCTGCCGCGATCGCATCGTCCGCGCCGCGCCGATTCGGCACCAGAACGGCAACGGTAAGGCCGGGAATCGTCTTGGCGAAGGCGACGATCTCGGCGGTGTCGGCAAGCTGGGGGAGCAGTTTCGCCGGTACGAAGCTGCCGACTTCGATTTCCCGCACGCCCGCTGCCGATTCGGCTGCGATCCATGATTTTTTGGCGGCTGTCGGCATGATGGCCGAAATGCTCTGTAAACCGTCCCTTGGGCCAACTTCGCTGACAAGAATATCTTCTGACATCAAACCTCTGCTTGCTTTATTGTCCTATGTCTATATCAAATCAGATCATGATGTCGAGAGACAGTGTCGAGAGGCGCAAACGGACGCACAAGGTTTGAAGAGCAGGGATATAATGAAGACATTGCCGCTGGAAGGGCTGAAAGTGATTGAGTTCACCCATATGGTGATGGGGCCGTCCATCGGCCTCATTCTGGGTGACCTGGGGGCCGACGTTATCAAGGTGGAGCCGGAAGGCGGCGATCATACGCGCCGCCTGCTGGGATCGGGGGCCGGCTATTTCCCGATGTTCAATCGCAACAAGCGCAGCGTCTGTCTCGACCTCAAGAGCGAAAAGGGTAAGGCCGAGGCGCGCCGGCTGATCGACGAAGCCGATGTGATGGTCGAGAATTTCCGCCCCGGCGCGCTGGCCAAGCTCGGGCTCGGGCCCGAAAATTTCACCGAGAGCAATCCCCGGCTCATCTATTGCAGCGCCAAGGGGTTTCTCACCGGGCCCTATGAGGATCGCACGGCACTTGACGAGGTCGCGCAGATGATGGGCGGACTGGCCTATATGACGGGGCCGCCCGGGCGCCCGCTGCGGGCCGGCGCTTCGGTGATCGATGTCACCGGCGGCATGTTCGGCGTCATCGGCATTCTGGCCGCGCTGGAACGCCGGCACAATACCGGCAAGGGAGGCGAGGTAAAATGCTCGCTGTTCGAGACGACGGCCTTTCTCGTCGGCCAGCATATCGCGCAGAAGGCCGTTACCGGCACGTCAGCGCCGCCCATGCCCGCGCGCGTTTCCGCCTGGGCCGTCTATGATGTTTTCGAAACGGCCAATGCCGACGAACAGCTTTTCGTCGGTGTTGTCAGCGATCCCCAGTGGAAGTTGTTCTGCGAAGTGATGGAGCTCGACGAATTTGCCGCCGATCCGGCGCTGGCCCTCAACAATGAGCGGGTGCGCCAGCGCGATCGCATCCTGCCCGTGATCCGCGATCTTTTCGCCGGGATGACGCGCGACGAGATTGTCGGCAAGCTGGAATCCATCGGTCTGCCCTTCGCGCCGATCATGCGGCCCGACGATCTGCTCGAAGACCAGCATCTGCTGGCGGGCGGCGGTTTCGTCGATGTGACGCTTGACGACGGCACGGAGGCTAAACTTCCCGCGCTGCCTGTCGAGGTCGATGGCGAGAGAATGGGTCTGCGCCAGGATTTGCCGCGCGCGGACAAAAGCAATAGCGTCAATTTTGCTTAGGTGAGGTCGTCTTGGGACGAACGATATTCGATAAGATCTGGGACGGCCATGCGATTGGCGGGCCCTCCGATGACGCGGATCTTCTGCTCATCGACCGCATCCTGCTCCACGAACGGACGGGCGGCGTCGCGCTCAAAAGCCTGAGCGCGCGCGACATTCCCGTCAGCGCGCCCGATCATGTGTTCGCGGTGATGGATCATATCGTCGACACCTTTCCGGGGCGCACCAGCAAGACATTGATGCCGACGGGTACGGAATTCATCGAAACGACGCGCGCCGGCGCCCAGGCGGCCGGCATCCGCCTGTTCGACCTGGACAGCCCCGATCAGGGTATCGTCCATGTCATGTCGCCCGAACTCGGCATCGTGCTGCCGGGAACGACGCTGATCTGCCCGGACAGCCATACCTGTTCGCAGGGCGCGCTGGGCGCGCTCGCCTGGGGCATCGGATCGACCGAGGCCGAACATGCGCTCGCAACCTCGACCCTTAAAGTCCAACGGCCAAGGCGCATGCGCATTACGATTTCCGGCAGGCTTGGGCCGGGTGTGACCGCAAAGGACCTCGCTCTCGCGCTGCTCGGCCGGTTTGGCGTTGGGGGCGGTGCCGGTCATATCGTCGAATATGCGGGCAGTGCGGTCGAAGCGCTCGATATCGAGCAACGGTTGACGCTCTGCAACATGGCTACCGAATTCGCCGCATTCAGCGCGATTATCGCTCCCGATACGGCGACGATCGACTATCTGAAGGGGCGCCGTTTTGTGCCGGCTGGCGGCGATTGGAACAGGGCTGTGGAAGACTGGCTCGCGCTGAGTAGCGATCCCGATGCCGAATTCGATACGGAGCTGTCCTTCGATGCGAGCGGCGTTGCGCCGATGGTGACCTGGGGCACGACGCCGCAGCAAGTGGTGGCAATCGACGGCGCCGTGCCTGCTGCGGACGACGCCGGGCAGACCGGGGCCGAGAGCCGCGAGCGCGCGCTGCGCTATATGGGGCTGGAGCCCGGCACGCCGCTCGAATCGCTGGCGATCGACGCCGCCTTTATCGGCTCCTGCACCAACAGCCGGATCGGCGATCTGCGCCGGGCGGCGGAGATACTCGACGGTCGCAAGGTAGCGCCGGGCGTGAAGGCGATCTGCGTGCCCGGATCGAGCACCGTCAAGCGCCGGGCAGAGGAGGAGGGGTTGCACCGCATATTCCAACGGGCAGGTTTCGAATGGCGCGAATCGGGATGCTCCATGTGTTTCTTCGCGGGCGGGGAGAGCTTCGGCCCTCAGGACCGGGTCGTGTCCTCCACCAACCGGAATTTCGAAAGCCGCCAGGGGCCGGGCACACGCACCCATCTTGCTTCCCCGGAGACCGTCGCCGCCTCGGCCCTGGCCGGGCATATCGCCGATCCGCGGAAATTGGCGGCCTGAGATGGAGCCATTCACCACCCTCACCGCCGTTGCCGTCCCGCTGATGCGCGACAATATCGATACCGATGCGATCATCCCCTCGCGCGAGATCCGCAGCGTTTCGAAAAAGGGCCTGGCCGATGGCCTGTTCGCCGGTTGGCGCTATCTGGCGATCGGCGGGCGGGATCCCGACCCCGGTTTCATTCTCAACGATGCGGCGTTGAAAAACGCCCGAATCCTCGTCGCCGGGGAGAATTTCGGCTGCGGATCGAGCCGCGAGCATGCGGTCTGGGCGCTCGCCGAGTACGGATTTCGGGCAATCGTCACCCCGTCCTTCAACCCGATTTTCCGCAACAATTGCCTCGCCAATGGGGTGTTGCCGGTCATTCTCGACCGGGCGGTGGTCGAGCCGATCGCCCGGGGGCTCGGCGCGGCGCCGGGCTCGTTCCTCACCGTCGATCTCGAAGAGCAGGAGCTGCGCGATGAAGTCGGCGGTCGGTGGCGATTCGATATCGATACCGAAGAAAAACAGGCCCTGCTTTCCGGTCTAGATCCGATCGCCCGGACGCTGCAGCAATCGTCTGCCATTGCCTCATTTCGGGACCGCGACGCTCAGGCGCGGCCATGGGCCTATTCCTCCATAGGCAGGAGCTGAGCCCCGGCTTTTCGCTCGACGGCCGTAAAGTGAGCTGGATCGACGCGGTTTGGCACTGCGGGGGCGGGCGCATATCGCGCCGCCATTTTCTCTTGCCGTCGGATTGATCATGGCCGGCGTAATCCGGTTGCTTTGTCGGGCACGCTTGATAGGGCGTTTCCAGCTATGGTCCGGCCTTGCTGCAGGACTGGAAAAACGGATGGGATAGGATGAAAATTTTCATACTGGGCGGTGATGGCTTCTGTGGTTGGCCAACCAGTCTGCATCTTTCGCGTCGAGGGTATGATGTGACGATCATCGACAATCTTTCGCGGCGGAAGATCGATATCGAGCTTGGCGTGGAGTCTCTGACGCCCATTGCGCCGATCGATCAGCGGCTGGCAGCCTGGAAAGAGGTAAGCGGCAAGGACATCGCCTTTCACGATTTCGATGTTTCGGAAAATTATCACCGGCTGCTCAGCCTGATCGAAGCAGAAAGCCCCGATGTGGTTGTCCATTTCGCCGAACAGCGGGCTGCGCCTTATTCGATGAAATCGAGCTACCACAAGCGCTACACGGTCGATAACAATCTCAACGCGACCAATAATCTCCTGGCCGCGATCGTCGAGGCAAAGAGCGATGCGCATGTCGTCCATCTCGGGACGATGGGGGTTTATGGCTATGGCACGGCGGGCATGAAGATTCCCGAAGGCTATCTGACCGTCCAGATCCCGACCGAGACCGATACGGTCGAGCAGGAAATTCTCTATCCCGTGAATCCGGGGTCGATCTATCATCTGACCAAGACGCAGGATCAACTTTTCTTCGCCTATTACAACAAGAATGACGGGGTGCGCGTAACGGATCTGCACCAGGGTATTGTCTGGGGAACGCAGACCGAAGAGACGAAGATGGATGAGCGGCTCATCAACCGGTTCGATTATGACGGCGACTATGGCACGGTTCTCAACCGGTTCGTCATGCAGGCGGCGCTCGACTATCCGATGACCGTGCATGGCACTGGCGGACAGACGCGGGCCTTTATCCATATCCAGGATACGTGCCGGTGCATCGAGCTTGCAATCGCCAACCCTCCGCAAAAGGGGGAGCGCGTCAATATCCTGAACCAGATGACCGAAACGCACCGGGTGCGCGATCTGGCCCAGATGATTGCCGACAAGACCGGGAGCAGGTTCGAACTGGTCGACAATCCGCGCAATGAAGCCGATGAAAACGACCTGCATGTCACAAATGACCGGTTCCTGGGGCTTGGCCTTGAGCCAATCACGCTCGATGACGGCCTTCTCGACGAGATCAGGGAAATCGCGCAGAAATATGCGGACCGCTGCGACCGCACGAAAATTCCCTGCCGCTCGAACTGGAGCTAGGCGCCGCCAATCGGCGCCGTCGCCCCGGCCCGCGTTCCGAAATCCGCTGACGACGGCCTGGCGATAAGGGGGGTAGCGCCGGTTGCGCTGCTCAGGCGGCGACTGCGCTGGGCGCTCCGCACTGTTCGCCAAATCCGTCGAATGTGCATGTGGAGGCGAACACCTCCTTGGCGACGGACGAGACCGTTTTCTCGTACATCTGATCGACAAAGTCGCTGTGCTGGAGCAGTTTCGGCAGCGCCAGCGCCGCCTCGAGCCTGGTCAGGTAGCGTTCCGGGATCCCATGAAGAATGACGATCTTCAGATCATGGTGCCGGCCGGCATGGGCCACGGCGTCTTCCAGCCCCTTGCGCAACGGCTTGGCAATCCTGTTTTCACAGGCTGCGCCGACCCATGGGTCGGTATGCCCGTCTCTCAGCTGCAGGAAGAGCAGGTGGCGATAGGCGTCGCTGCCGATGAGATCGGCGCAATGTCGGACATAATTCTGGATCGTGCGATTTACGGAAGGAAGTGCGGTAGGCGCCTCTGCGATTCGCTGAGATACCGCGTCGATCAGATGGTTCACGCATGCGCGGTAAATATCTTCCTGGCCATCGAATGCATAGTAGACCTGCCAATAGCTGATGCCGAGCGCCTCGGCGATATCGTCGATACTGACGGCGCTCCAGGGGCGGGCGATATAGAGCGGCAATACGCGGGTGGCGATGTCTTCGCGCCAGTCCTGCCAGTCAATGGCTTTGCGGGCTGACGGGGCTTCGCTGCGGGCCATATAATCACCTCTTCTTCCTGCAACACAATATATATCGTTTCGTAATAAATACTGTGTATCGAAATAGGGATGATCGTTCAATATGCCATAGAAATCGACAAAACGCCGATTTTATGTCCATTCTACAGGTGTTGTGAGATTGCCACATATCCTCATGAACTACGAAACGGGTGAAAAAAGCATTGAGCGATGCAGGGCGGCGCGCCATAAGCCCGTCGCATGGCCAAGGGCGAGATCGGTATTTCTCGTCAACCAGAAACAGGAATTGCGGCGTTCATCAGTGCAGGCCGCAGAGATTTTTGAAGGGGTTAGATTTCGATGACTAAACAAACAAACGGCAAGCCGTTTTCCGTGCGTGCGCAAACCATGCGCGCCATGCTGCTTGGAACGGCGGCTTCGGCCTTTGTGGCCACGCCGGCTTTCGCGCAGGACAATGATGAACTCGCGGCCACCACGGCGAATCAGCCGTCCATCGTTGTTACGGGGACGCGCATCACGAATCCGAACCTCGACCAGTCGAGCCCGATCCAGGTCGTTGGCGCTGACGAGATCGATTATCGCCAGGCGACCAACGCCGAGGAACTGATCGGCGAACTGCCGGGCATCGCGCCGGGCACCAACAGCTCGGTCAACAACGGGTCTAACGGCACGTCGACGCTGAATCTTCGGAACATTGCCAATACGGGCGGTGCCACGCGCAGTCTCGTCCTTCTGGACGGTACGCGCCTCGTGCCCTCGACGATTTTCAGCCAGACCGATCTGAATATCATCCCGGTTGCTCTGGTTGAGCGCGTTGAAGTCATCACGGGCGGCGCTTCGTCGGTCTATGGTGCCGACGCCATTTCCGGTGTTGCCAACTTCGTTCTGCGCCGGGACTTTGAAGGTCTCGAAGCTGCTGTCACCTTCGGTATCAACGAGCGCGGCGATGGTGAACGTATTCGCGGCGATGTCACAATTGGTGCCAATTTCGACGACGGTCGCGGTAACGCATCGTTGAGCATCGGATACCAGGAAGTCGACGATGTCTTGCAGTCCAATCGCGTGCTGTCCCAGCAGGGTTTGTTCGGCACCACGGTTATCGGCTCAGGCACGACCGTCCCGACGCGCTTTAATGGTAACCAGATCGATCCGACTGGCACGACGCTCGTTCCGACATACAACACGTTCAACTTCGCGCCGTTCAACTATTTCCAGACGCCGCTCGAACGCTACAACATATTCGGTTCGGCCAATTATGAAGTGACGCCGGGTATCGAAATCTACACCCGTGCCATGTTCACGAACAGCACGGTCAGCCTGCAGCTCGCACCGTCCGGCCTGTTCGGCGATCCGTTCGCGCTGCCGCTCAACAACCCGTTCCTGACCGACACACAAGTCCAGCAGATTTGTGCCAGCTTCGCTGTGCCAATCGATCCGGCAACCTGTACGGCAGCCCGGAACGCGGCCGATCCGAACGATCCCAACTTCCTTGCACCGGATGTCATCATCAACCGCCGTCTGGTTGAGCAGGGCCCGCGTCAGACCGACCTGGTTACCAACCAGTTCCAGCTCTGGGCCGGTGTGCGCGGCGATATCAGCGATACCGTCGGTTACGACGTCTATGCGACTTATGGCGAATCGCAGCGCACGACCACGCGTCGTAACTGGGGCCTGAAATCGCGTATCGAGCAGGCGCTCAACGCAACGAGCACGACGACCTGCTTCGATGCATCGAACGGCTGTTTCCCGATCAACCTGCAGGGTGGCGGACCGGGCGGCACGAACATCGATCCGCGTTCGGTTGCCTTCTTCAACCAGCCTTCCGGCTTCACGGACTCGACCTCGCTGTCGGTGGTCAACGCTTCGCTCAACGGTACGTTTGGTGAGACGGGCTTCTTCACCCAGACCCCGATCGGCTTCGCTGTCGGTGTCGAGTATCGCGAATATAATGCCAGCCGCGTTGCTGACGTTTCCGCCGGTACGCAGGACGAAGTTCTCGGTACGGGTGCTCCGGCTCCGACCTTCAACGGCGGCTATGACGTCATCGAAGGCTTTGCCGAGCTGATCGTTCCGATCCTCGAAGATGTTCCGGGCTTCTACAGTCTCCAGGCCGAAGGCGGTATCCGCGTGTCGGATTACTCCAACACCGGCACGTCGGTCACCTGGAAAGCGGGTGGTAGCTGGGAACCGTTCGAAGGCTTCCGCTTCCGCGGCATCTATTCGGTATCGGTTCGTTCGCCCAACATCGGGGAGCTGTTCGCGCCTGTTACCACGGGCCTGACGCCGCTTGCGGTCGATCCTTGTGCCGGCGCCAACCCGGTCGGCAATGCAACGCTGACCGCGATCTGTATCGCCCAAGGTGCGCCTGCTGCAACGATCGGCCTGATCCCGCAGCCTTCCGCCGCGCAGATCAACGCAACGGCTGGTGGCAACACCAATCTCGATGTTGAAGAAGCCGAATCGATCACTCTTGGTCTTGTGGCGACACCGCCGCAGGTTCCGGGCCTTGTTATGTCGATCGATTATTTCAATATCAAAGTTACTGGTGCCATCACAAACCCAACGCCAGGCGACATTCTTACGCCTTGTTTCGGTGCCAACGGAGACGGCAACGGTTCGGATCCGGCACAATGTGCCAATGTTGGTCGTAACCCGATTAACGGTTCAATGAATGGTGGCGGTGAGACCCTAGGTCTGATCCTGCAGCTTTCGAACCTGGGCGCGATCGAAACCAGCGGCGTTGACTTCCGGGTCGCCTATCGGTTCCCGCTGAGTTTTGGTTCATTGAACTTCGACCTCAATGGCACCTGGACGGACGAACTGCTGTTCCAGGCAACGCCATCTGCAATCAATCGTGAGTGCGTTGGCTTGTACAGCAACAACTGCGAGCCGATCACGCCGGAATGGGCGTTCAACCTGCGCACCACGGTCAGCATCGACGATCTTGTCGATATCTCGCTGCTGTGGCGCTGGATCGACGGCGTGGAATATGAATTCCGCGGCCGCGGCGATGGCTTCACGGACGAGCAGGAAGCTATTGACGCTGCGAGCTATTTCGACCTGACGGTCCGCTCCAATGTCAGCGAGAATTTCGACATCACGCTTGGCATCCAGAACCTTCTCGATCGAAGTTTCCCGAACGTAAGCTCGTTCATCGGCTCAAGCTCATACAACTCGGGCAACACCTATCCGACGACCTACGATACGCTTGGACGTCGTTACTCGGTTACCGGCAGAGTCCGGTTCTAGTTAGAACGTTTGGTCACGTTCTAGTCGATGGCGGGGGTGGTTTTGGAAGTCCCACCCCCGCCATTTTTATTGGTTCGCGGAAGAGCTTTTGACCAGATCGAACAGGACGCGATCGAGCCAGTCCATCCGCGCGCGCAGGATGCTTACCGCATTGTCATGGGCGAAGGACTGAAAAGGCTCGTCGGATTTCCGGTGATAGGCGTCCAGCTCCGCCTGTTTTTTCTCCAGTTCCGCCTTCGCTTCCAAAACCCAGTCCAGCCGTTCCTGATGGGTCAGCAGGCCGAACGACAGAACTTTCGTTCCGAGCGTATCGTGCGGAATCAGCTGTAGCGGCTTGAATTCCTGGAGCCACGCCTTGAGCGCGATCTCGCCCTTGGCCGTAGTCCGCCAGACTTCGGTTCCGCGCGCATCGTCTTCGACCTGATGGCCTTCGATCAGGCCGTCCTTCGAAAACCGGCTGATCATGGGATAAACTTGGCCCATGCTCTTGTTGACGCTGGCAACGGGCGAATCCTGATAGAATTTCGCGACTTTATAGGCCGTAATCGGCTGAAGCCGATGGACGAGGGACAGAAGAGAGCCTTCGTGATCGGTAAGTGTCTGCGGCGTCTCTTGTGCAGTCATCTCGGTTTGTATTCGACCCCTGTCCGAACTCATCGCAATGCCTGATAGGGCGGACTGTCACATCGCGCAATTTTGCACAAGTTTGGAGAAACATTCGAATAGTAATATTTCAGATTTGGTATCAAGGTAATTCCTTGAAAATAAACGTGTATTCAGGTCGCGAAACCTTTAGTTCCGGATAAGGAAATTGAATCGCGATCGATTTGGCCGGTCCTCCGGATCGGTCGCACAGACGTCGGCGACGTTGTCCGGGCGGGAACAGTGAGGGGAGGCAAAGGCCGGTTTTTAATGCCGCGGCTGCAGCCCGTCCATATTCATGGCCCAGCCGGTATGGGCGAAAATCGGGAGAGGCAGGCCTAGGTCGCGCTCCAATAGATATCGACAGGTATCTCCACCTCGGCCAGTACGCGGCCGATCGGCACGCTCGACAAGGGGCCGTCTTCGATCGCCTTTTCGAGCAGGTCGCGTTTTTTCTGCCCGGCAAGGGTGACGATCATCGTGTGGGCGCTGAGCAATGCGCTCCGGGTCAGCGTGACGCGATCGAACGGCGCGCTTTCCGGTGCCGGATCGGGCGAGACGCCGACGGCGCGGCGGCTTTTGGGCGCGTTGATCGCATCGTCCATCTGGCCCGGGAAGATTGAAGCCGTCGATCCGTCCTCGCCCATGCCGATCCAGACGAGATCGACGGGCCAGCTGAACCCGGCAAGCCGCGCATCGGCGCTCATCCCGGCTTCTTTTGTGCTCCAGTTTTGCGCATGATCGATCAGCGGCTCTACCGTTGCGCCGACTGCGCCCAGGATCCGTTTCAACATCTCGTAATTGCTGTGTTCGCTATTTTCCGGGACAATCCGTTCGTTGGTCGGGAAAACCCGGACCTTCGACCAGTCGAAATCGCGCTTGGCGAGGGTTTCCAATATCGGGGTCGGTGTCCGTCCGCCGGGAAGGGCCAGTTCGGCCTTGCCATTGGTTTCGATCGCCCGTTCGATGATGAACCCGATATCGCCGGCCACTTCGCTGGCTAGCGTCTTGTTATCCTCGAATTCCCACCATTCCGCTTCAATCATCTGCTCGGAGCTCCGCTCATTTCTGTCTGTTCCCTCTCATAAACGCTGCACCGGCGAAGGCCAGTGCCGGGCGAGATTTGCAACCGCCGAAAAGATACTCAATACTCTTTTACCGCCAAAACAATGATTTTGAGTCGCGGTAACCGGGCCGGGCGCAACACAGTCATCGATAGGGGAACGAATAATGAAACGACATTCCATAATTAATTTTGCGACAGTTGCGATGTCCGGCGCTTTGCTCGCCGCGTGCGGCGGTACAGCGCCCGACGAACCCGTCGAAGAACCCGCTGTGGAAGTCGAACCGCTTGCCGATGCCTGTCCGGACCGGGTGCAGGACATGCGAGGTTCCACCGACGCCTTCACCTGCTCATGTTCTACCGAGACCGCAGAGGCGGGCACCGTCTGGGGTGCGGGGCCCTATTCGGACGATTCAGCGGTTTGCCGCGCGGCCATGCATGCCGGCCTGGTTGGCGATGAACCGGCAAATGTCACGATCAATTTCATGGACGGGCGCGATTCCTACACCGCTTCCGAAGCCAATGGAGTGGAAACCCGCCAGTGGGGCAGCTGGGGCGGCAGTTTCGCCTTTGAAGGCGCAGAGCTCGGCGAACCGGAAGGCGAAGAGACGGCCGCACTGGAAGCCTGTCCCGGCAATGCCCGGCAGCTCCGCGGAACCGAAGAGGCGGTGCAGTGCAGCTGTACGGCGCAGGCGACGGAGGACGGCACGGTGTGGGGCAGCGGAACCTATACCGATGACTCCGGGGTTTGCCGCGCTGCACTGCATGCCGGGATTGTCACCGGCGATGGCGGCGATGTGACCTTCACTATCGTCGACGGGCAGGAAAGCTATTCGGGTTCGGAAGCCAATGGCGTCGAATCCCGCGACTATGGCGCCTGGTCCGGCAGCTTCGAATTCGAAGACGATAAGGGCTGAGCCAGCCCAAAGGCCAAAGGACGGCGGTTTAGAAGAACCGCCGTCCGTCCCTGATGACAGCGGTTGCCGCGTTGCGCCCGGGTCGGCCGGTGACGCCGCCGCCCGGATGCGCACCCGAGCCGCACAGATAGAGGCCCGGCACCGGCATCCGGTGATCGGCTATCCCCAGCATCGGCCGCATGGCCCAAAGCTGGTCCAGCGACATGCGGCCATGGAAAATATCGCCGCCGATCAGACCGAACCGTCGTTCGAGATCGAGCGGCGAAAGGGCCAGTTTTCCGACGACGCTCGCGCGGAAACCGGGCGCATGCGCCTCTACGCAATCGAGGATCGTCTCGATCGCGGCATCGCGGTGCACGTCCCAGTCCAGCGCCGGATCGAACTGCTGGCAAAAGAGGCTGGCGACATGCGCGCCTTCGGGCGCGAGGCTGTCGTCCAGCGTCGAGGGGATGAGCATTTCGACGATCGGCTGTTTCGACCAGCCGTGCGCGCGCGCATCCTGGAAGGCCCGGTCCATATAGTCGAGGCTGGGCGCCATGATGATACCGCTCGACAGGTGCGGGCTGGATTCGGGCAGGCAGGTAAAGCGGGGCAGCTCGGAAAGCGCGACATTCATCCGGAATGTGCCCGACCCCGAAACATGGTGTTCCATCCGCTTGCGAAAGGCCGGATCGAGGGCATCGGGATCGACCATTTCGAGCAGCAGCCGCTTGGGGTGGACATTGCCGATAACGAGATCGGCGGCGATACGTTCACCTGCTGCGGTTTCCACGCCCTCAACTTTTCCCTTTGCAACCAATACCCTGCCGACCGGCACATCCGTCCGGATGGTCACGCCTTCCCGGCGGCACGCCGCGGCCATGGCCTGGGTGATCGCACCCATCCCGCCGATGGCATGGCCCCATGTTCCGGGCTTGCCGTTCACCTCGTTGAACACATGGTGAAGGAGGACATAGGCCGATCCCGGCGTGTCGGGGCTGTGATACGCGCCGACTACGCTGTCGAAACCGAAGACCGCTTTCACCGGATCGCTCTCGAAGAACCCGTCCAGAAATTCGCGCGCCGACCGGGTGAACAGGTCGACTGCATCGCGCTGTGCCTCGAGCGGCAGTTTGAGAGCCGCCCGCGCCTGGCCGATCGCACGGAACAGATCGTCCAGCCCGCCGCTGGCGTTGGGCGGGATGGTTTTCGTCAGATAGCGTAGCAGGCTTGCCGCCGCGTTGAGCCTGCGCTCATATTCAGGCAGCATGGCGGCGTCGGCCCGTGAGAACTTCGCGACCTGTTCGGCGCTCTGGCCACCGCCCATTACCAGATAGTTCCGATCGTCGAGCGGCAGGAAATTGGCCACCGGACGGTCGACGATGGTCAGCCCATGCTCGGCAAGCCGCATTTCTTTGGCAATGCCGGGGTCGAGTAGTCCGACAGTGTAGCTGGCGGTCGAATTGCGAAAGCCGGGATGGAATTCTTCGGTGACGGCCGCGCCGCCGACAATGTCGCGGGTCTCCAGTATCTCGACGCGATAGCCGGCCCGCGCCAGATACCAGGCGCAGACCAGGCCGTTATGTCCAGCGCCGATAATGAGTGCCGAGCGTTTTGCCATGGAATGGCCATAGGCTGCGGAAGGCGGGCTGTCAGCTGTTGCCATCTCCGGTCATTGGGTTGAATATGGGGCCAGACAAATGGGGTCGCGACCAATTGTTCCGTGCGCCGCGCTGACGGCGCATTGGTGGAAGGAGCCATCATGCCGCGTATTGCCATCCCGTTCCTGCTGTCGCTTTTTGCGTTGTTCTCGGTGCCCGTCGCGACCCCCGGTGAGGCCATGCTGCAGCGTGTGAATGATTGCCCTGGAAACGCCGTCCAGTATCGCGGTCGCAATGGCGCAGTGACCTGTCATTGCAGCGCGCGGGCATCGCGCAGCGGGACTGTCTGGGGCACGGAGATATTTACTGACGATTCGCGGATATGCCGGGCCGCCGTGCATGACGGCCGCATTTCCGAGCGCGGCGGCAATGTTCGCGTCGTTTTCCTCGGCGGACGCAGTTCGTATCAGGGATCGCGGCGAAATGGGGTGCGCTCGCAAAATTACGGCCGTTGGCAGGGTAGCTTTCGGTTCGCCGGCGGCGATTATGGCGGGCAGCCGGGCGGTGGCGGGTATATTGAAAATTGCCCGTCAAACGCCACGCAGTGGCGCGGAAGGCGCGGCCGACAGCAATGTCAGTGCGATGCCGGCGCAACGAGGAGCGGCCGAGTTTGGGGCACCCGCATTTACACGGACGATTCGCATATATGCCGCGCGGCTGTTCATGACGGCGTGATTGGAAATCGCGGCGGAGTGGTGACTCTCGATATGCGGCGGGGCCAATCCTCTTATGAGGGAAGCCGTCGCAACGGGGTTCGGTCAAGCGATTATGGCCGCTGGCAGGGAAGCTATATCTTCGTAGATCGTGGGGAGAATCCGGGCGATGGGGGGTATGTTCCGCCCAATGTTCCCTATCCGCCTTTGCCACCACAATCGGATGGCCGGATCGAAAACTGCCCGGGTTATGGCCTGGGCCTGAGGGCTGTTCGCGGCAGTTTGCAGTGCCGCTGTACGCGGACCGGCGTCAGCGCGGGGCAGGTTTATGGGACGAATGTCTATAGTGAACGCTCGGCGATTTGCCATGCTGCCCGCCATGCCGGCGCGGTTGGAAGCCGGGGCGGCATCGTAACCGTCATTCCCGATGGAAGGCAGAGCCGGTTTCGCGGTTCCAGTCGCAACGGCGTCGCGACGCTGGATGCGCCCGGCGCAAATTACAGTTTCCGTTTCGGCCGTTAACCGCGGTCCGGCAGGAAGGGTGCCGCGATTTCCGGCGTAACGCGCGATGGCCGGCCGCTTGCCCGGCCGATCATCGCCCATGTCGTTTTGGCGCGGATGCAGGGCTTTCCGTCTTTGCCGGTGAATTCCATATAGCGGTTGAAGCGCGCGCCCATGGGCGGCTCTTCGATCCATGTCGTGCCGGTCACTGTATCGCCTTCCAGCGCCGGGCGCAGATAGTCGATCTCATGCCGGATCACGACCCAGATATAGGCCGCGACATGTTCAGGGGCGGCAACCGCCGTCCAATGGGCGACGGCGAGATCCTGAATCCACTGGACCCAGACCGCATTGTTCACATGGCCGAGCTCGTCGATATGCTCGGGCCGGGCGGTGACGGTGTGGGAAAAACTCATCCTAAATTCCGTTTGCCCTGAGGTTGTCGAAGGGCTGTTCTTCACTCTCGGCTGCACAAAAGAAAGAGCAGGGCTTCGACAGGCTCAGCCCGAACGGTTCTTTTTTTACTGCTCCACATCCAGCTGCGTCAGCATGAAGGCCATGGCCTGGGCTTCCTCGCGCAGGGCCTGGAACCGGCCTGACTGCCCCTGATGGCCCGCGCCCATATTGGTACGCAGCACAGTCAGATTGTCATCGGTACGCAGATGGCGCAGCCGCGCCGTCCATTTGGCCGGTTCCCAATAGGTCACACGCGGATCGTTCAGGCCGGCGGTAATCATCATCGGCGGATAATCCTGCGCATTGACATTGTCATAGGGCGAATAGCTCTGGATGAGGCGAAAAGCGTCCGGATCGGTGATCGGGTTGCCCCATTCGGGCCATTCGCCCGGCGTTAGCGGCAGCGATGTGTCGAGCATCGTGTTGAGGACATCGACAAAGGGCACTTCGGCGACGATCGCACCGAACAGCTCCGGCGCCTGATTGGCGATCACGCCAACCAGTTCACCGCCCGCTGATCCGCCCGAGGCGACGATCCGGCCCGCGCTGGTATAGCCACGCGCGATAAGTCCGCGTGCAACATCCTCGAAATCGTTGAAGGTGTTGGTGCGCTGTTCGAGCTTGCCGTCGAGATACCATTGATAGCCCAGGTCGTCGCCGCCGCGGACATGGGCGATGGCGAAGATGAAGCCGCGATTGGTGAGGCTGAGCTGGCGCGTCGAAAATGTCGGCGGAATCGCATAGCCATAGGCGCCATAGGCATAGAGGTGGACGGGCGTGTCGGGGCCGATTTCGGTATCGGCACGATGGACCAGGCTGACCGGAACCATCGTGCCGTCGCGCGCCTCGATCTCAAGCCTTTCCGTTACATATTGGCTGGCGTCGTAACCGGAGGGAATCTGCTGGACCTTGAGCGTCGTCAACGCGCCGGTCTCAAGATTATAGCTATAGTCGGTGTCCGGCGTGACCATCGACTCGTAATCGATGCGGATCGTGTCTGTATCGAATTCGGCGACCGGACCAAGGCTGGCGGCATAGCTGGCTTCGGGGAACGCGATCCGGGTTGGCTCGCCTTCGCCATAGCGGCGGATTTCGACCTGATCGAGTCCGCGCTCGCGGCCCTCGACTGTGTAGAAGTCCTGAAACGCGGTGAGGCCGGTGATGTAGAAATCGTCCGAGCCCGCGATCAGCTCGGTCCAGTCGCCGGGATTTTCGACCGGCGCCGTGACCACGCGAAAATTCACATGGCCGTCATTGGTATGGATATAGAGCGTGCCGCCCCGCTCCTCGACATCGTAGAGCCGGTTGGCGACGCGCGGCGCGACCAGGACCGGCTCGGCGGCAAGGTCGGCGAGCGGCACCAGTCGGACTTCGCTGGAAACATTGTCCCCGGCTCCAATCGTCAGGAAGCGGCGCGACTGGGTCTGGTCGATGCCGATTTCCATGCCTTCTTCGGTTTCGCGGTACAGTTCGATATCGGCGCTTGCTTCGGTACCGAGGCGGTGCAGCATCGCAACCTTGCTGCGCCAGTTATCGTCGACCGGCGTATAGACGACAGCGCTGGAATCGGCGGCCCATACGATATCGCCGAGCGTACCGGGAATCGCGTCGGCAAAGACCTCCCCGGTTTCCAGGTTCAGGAAGCGTAATATGTAACGTTCCGCGCCATCGGTATCGGTCGAATAGGCGAGCAGCCGACCATCGGGGCTGATCGCGATCGTGCCAAGGCTGAACTGCTCATGACCCTCGGCCAGCGCATTTTCGTCGAGCAGCAATTGATCTTCGCCAGTGCTGCCGATCGGGCGGCGATACCATTTGCGATACTCCTGGCCCTCGTCATAGGCATACCAATATTCGAACGCGCCATCGGGAATAGGAACACTGGAATCATTTTCCGGCAAACGCCCGCGCATTTCGGCGTAGAGCGTGTCGATAAGGGGTTGGTGTGGCGCCATAACCGCTTCGAAAAAAGCGTTTTCTTCGTTGATATAGGCGAGGATATCCGCATCGTCGATTTCAGGGTAGCTCTGGTCCTTCAGCCAGAAATACGGATCTTCGACAGTAATGCCGTGCATCGTGAAGCTGTGCGGTCGCCGGTCGGCGACGGGCGGTGCGGGCAAGGCGGAAGCGGCGGTTTCGGACACGGACGGGCTTTCTTCTTGGGCAGGAGCGGGACTGGCGAGCGCGAGCAGGCTGGCGGCGGCGATCAATCGGCTGGAAGTCATGGCATTTAACCTTTCAAGCGGTGGCGCACGGTCGCGCGCTTGGGTATGAGAACCGCTAGTAACGATCAAAAAGGCCAATTGCCATGTCCAGCTATGAAGACCGTCTGAAAGCCCTGCGCGAAGAGCTTGCCTCACGAAGGCTCGCCGGTTTCGTGATCCCGCTGACCGACGAACATATGAGCGAATATGTCGGCGAATATGCACAGCGGCTGTCCTGGCTGACTGGCTTTCAGGGATCGGCGGGCGCGGCGGCTGTGCTCTCGGAAGAAGCGGCGATCTTCACAGATGGGCGCTACACCATCCAGGTGCGCGAACAGGTCGATGGCAAGCATTGGGAATATGTCGGCGTTCCCGCGACGAGCATCGCCGAGTGGCTGGCCGAGCATACCGACAATGGCGCGCGGATCGGCTATGATCCGTGGCTTCACACGCGCCAATGGGTGAAGTCGGCGGAAAAGGCTCTGGCCGAAAAAGGTGCCGAACTGGTGGCCGTCGATACCAATCCTATCGACGCCGTCTGGCCGGACAAGCCGCTGCCGTCCGATGCCAAGCTGATCGTTCATGATGACAGCTATGCCGGCAAGTCTTCCGCACAGAAGCGCCAGGAAATGGCCGATGAAATGGCCGATGCAAATATCGACGCTGCCGTACTAGCGGCACTCGATTCGATCGCCTGGACGCTGAATGTCCGCGGTGCCGATGTCGATCACACACCGGTCGCGCTCGCCTATGCGATCGTCCACAAGGATGCGACGGCGGATCTTTATGTCGATCCCGACAAGATGAACGACGATGTATTGCGCCATCTCGGCAATGGCGTGCGCGTGCATGAGCGCAGCGCTTTCAGGGGCTCGCTGGCTGGTCTCAAGGGCAAGAAAGTCATTGCCGATCCCGAACGCGCAGTGTCGGCGATTTTCCAGGCGCTCGACGACGCCGGGGCGACGATCATGCCGCAAACCGAACCGGCGGTCCTTCCCAAGGCGATCAAGAATGCGGCCGAGCTTCAGGGTTCCCGGGATTCGCATGAACGCGATGGCGCGGCTCTGGTGCGTTTCCTCCACTGGCTGTCTCTCGAAGCACCGAAAGGCGGCGTGACGGAAATGTCGGCGGCAAAGCGGCTTCAGGAATTTCGCTCGGAAAACGCACTGCTCCGCGACCTCTCTTTCGATACGATTTCAGGGGCCGGGCCGCATGCCGCGCTTCCCCATTACCGGGTGACGGAAGAATCCAGCATCCCGCTAGAGATGGACCAGATTTATCTAGTAGATTCCGGCGGCCAGTATCCGGACGGCACGACCGATGTTACGCGCACGATCATCGTCGGCACGCCGACCGACGAGATGCGGGACCGGTTCACCCGCGTGCTCAAGGGCCATATCGCCCTCGCAACGGCAATATTCCCGCAGGGGACGCGCGGCAGCCAGCTCGACAGCTTCGCGCGCATGCATCTGTGGCAGGCGGGCCTCGATTACGGCCATGGCACGGGCCATGGCGTTGGTGCCTATCTCGGCGTGCACGAGGGGCCGCAGCGGATCAGCGCGGCCAATTATCCGGGCAGTGGCTGGGATGAGCCACTCCATGCCGGGATGATCCTTTCCAACGAGCCGGGATATTACAAGGCCGGCGAATATGGCATCCGGATCGAGAATCTGGTTGCGATTGAGGAACGCGAGATCGAAGGTGGCGAGGCCACCATGCTCGGCTTTGAGACGCTGACCTTCGCACCGATCGATCATAAGCTGATCGATACGAGCCTGCTGACCCAGGCCGAACGCGACTGGGTGGATGGTTATCATGCCGATGTGATTGCCAGGATCGGTCCGCAGCTCGACGATGCGACCGCGGCCTGGCTGGGCGAAGTCTGCGCGCCGCTCGATTGATCGCCGGGGCGGCGAAGCAGCGATTGGCGGCAACCGTGCAGCAGGCGATATCGTGATCTGTCTGCGGGAGCCCAGCAATATCGGCGATGACGGTTCAGGCTTTCTCCGGGCCTTTTTCCTGCTCGCGCGCCTGCCCCTTGCGACGGCGCAAATTCTTGCGCAGCTCTTCGGCCAGCCTTTTCGCGCGTTCGTCTTTGTCGGTCATGGCCTGACAGTGACAATATACGGTCTGCCTGCCAAGGCTAAGCTTGACAAAATGGCCTGCACACCGCCATAGGCACGCCCGCATTCCGGCAAATGGTACGCTGCTGTAGCTCAGTGGTAGAGCGCACCCTTGGTAAGGGTGAGGTCGAGAGTTCAATTCTCTCTAGCAGCACCATTTTCCTCCTCCAGTGACATGGTTTATACAGTTAACAATCCGTTTACCTGTGATGGCTAGGGTTGGACTCGATTAGATGAAAGGTTCGCAAGAGACCGCAATCTATCGCCGTTGAGTTTTAGCGAGCCGGAATGGCCAGGTGGGTTGAATGTATCATTCCTCGGAGGACATGCTGACTAACCTCCAACTTGTTGACGCTACCTTCGAGAATGCGGCTATCGGCATTGCGCATGTTGGCCTCGACGGCTCCTGGCTCCGCGTCAATAAGCGGCTGCTGGAAACCCTGGGCTACGAACATGATGAGCTTTTGGGCCTCACATTTCAGGATATCACCCATCCCGACGATCTGAAATCGGACCTGGATCAGCTCAAGGCGCTGATTGCAGGCAAAATTCTGTACTACCAGATGGAAAAACGCTATATTCGCAAGGATGGCGAACTGATCTGGGGCAATCTTACGGTCGGCCTGCAGCGGGACATTAACGGCGAACCCGATTTCTGCATTTCGCTGGTTGAGGATATCAGCAAGCGCAAGGCGGACGAAGAACATCTCAAAACGCTGATCAATGAACTCAATCACCGGGTGAAGAACACGCTCGCCACCGTTCAGGCGGTTGCCCATATGTCCTTTCGCAAGGACGAGCCGATCGCCGATGCGCGCGGGGATTTCACTGGCCGGCTCCAGGCTCTTTCAAGCGCGCACGACATTCTGACCGATGAAAAATGGACAGGCGCCAATTTTCGTGAGGTCGTGCAGCGCGCGCTGCGGCCCTTCGATCTTGAACGCGCACGCCGGGTTACGCTCAAAGGGGACCGGGTTCGGCTCGGGGCGCGACAGGCGTTGACGCTGGCTATGGCGATCAACGAGCTGACCACCAATGCGATCAAATATGGTGCGCTCTCGAACGACGCGGGCACGGTATCGCTGCACTGGACGAAGGTCAGGCGGGACGGCGATACATTTCTGCAATTCGAATGGGCCGAGCAGGGCGGGCCGGCCTGCATCGCTCCGGAGCGTTCGGGTTTCGGATCGACCCTGCTGACACGGATATTGCCCGGCGACTTCCAGGGCGAAACAAAGCTGGACTATCGGGAAACAGGATTGAATTATACGCTCCTGGCTCCACTGGAGGGTGCCGGTGACCAGTAAATCGACCGGGGGGACGATGAACGAGAAGATGCCCGAGAAAATTCTCATCGTGGAGGATGAGCATATGCTCGCCTTCATGCTCGAGGATATGATCCAGTCGCTGTGCAACTGCGATGTGAGCCATGCGTCCACACTGGCCGATGCGAGAGGCCTGGTGGATTCGCAGGATTTCGATTTTGCCTTTCTCGACATCAATCTCGGCAAAGAGAATTCGTTGCCGCTGGCAAAGGAATTGCACGAGCGGAACATCCGGTTTGTCTTCGCCTCCGGTTATGATTCGAAATATGATGCCAAGAACATCACCGCGCCATTGTTGCGCAAACCGCTTGGCCTGGAAGAAATCCGAACCGCTCTGTTGCAGGACCGGCCCGACGAAACCAGCGATCGGATCGGCCGGATCGGTTGACGTTTTCACGTCCGCATACCATGCGGATGCCATGCGTTTCTTCTCCGACAATGCGGCCTCTGTATGCCAGCCCGTGCTCAATGCGCTGGCGGCGGCGAACAGTGTCGATACGGCCTATGACGACGATGCGCTGAGCCAGCGGCTCGACGGCGCTTTTTCCGAGATTTTCGAAACCGATGTGACGGCGCTGTGGGTGTCAACAGGAACGGCGGCCAATGCTCTGGCGCTGGCGGCCCTGTGCCCGCCGCACGGTGCGATCGTCTGCCATGAGGAAGCGCATATCCAGAATGATGAATGCGGTGCGCCGGAATTCTACACCCATGGTGCGAAGCTGCTGCTGGGCAAGGGGGATGGCGCGAAGCTCGCGCCTGACGAGGTCGAACGGCTGGCGGCATCAATCCGCGACGATGTGCACCAGATGCAGATCGGTGCGCTCTCCATCACCCAGGCAAGCGAATACGGCATGGTCTACAGTCCGGACGAGGTTCGGACCCTGGGCGATCTGTGCGATGCGCTGGGCTGGAACTTGCATATGGACGGCGCGCGCTTTGCCAATGCGGTTGCCCATCGCGAGTGCGCCCCTGCCGATATCACCTGGCGCGCCGGCGTCGATATTCTAAGCTTCGGCTGTGTGAAGAATGGCGGTATGTCTGCCGAAGCCCTGCTCCTGTTCGGTGATGCGCGCGAAAAGGCGGCGGAAATCCGCTATCGCCGCAAGCGCGGCGGGCACCTGCTTTCCAAGGGCCGTTATCTCGCGGCGCAGATACTCGCGATGCTCGATGACGATCTCTGGCTTACCAATGCGCGCGCGGCCAATGCCGGGGCGCGGCTGATCGCCAAGGCGGCGCCCGACAGGCTGGTTTTTCCGGTGGAAGCGAATGAGGTCTTCATCACGCTTTCGGCGGACGAGGCGGCATCGCTGCGCGCGGCGGGTTTCGATTTTTATGACTGGGGCATTGGCGAGGCCCGGTTCGTGACGAGCTGGGATCAGGGTGCCGAGGAAGTCCGGCCGCTTGCCGAGGCGATCGCAGCGCTATGAATCAGCCCGCAGCGGCGGACGCGGATACCAGTTTCTGGACGCCGCGGATCCTGCTTTCTTTTTTGCTGATTTCGCTGATCTGGGGTTCAACCTGGATCGTCATCAAGGACCAGATCGCCAGCGTGCCGCCGGTCTGGTCGGTCAGCTACCGATTCGCTGCGGCGAGCCTGGCGATGTTTCTTGTCATCCTCATCCGGCGGCAACCGCTGATGCTCGATCGACGCGGCCAGTTCTGGGCGATCCTGCTAGGTTGCAGTCAGTTCGCATTCAACTTCAACTTTGTCTACGGGGCGGAACTTTACATCACATCAGGGCTGGTGGCGGTGATGTTCGCGCTGCTGATGGTGCCCAACGCGATTCTCGGCCGCATATTCCTCGGCCAGCATATCTCCTCCGGTTTCGTGATCGGATCGGCGATCGCGATCGCAGGCATCGCGCTCCTTTTTGTGCGGGAATATCGGCTTGCGCCCGTCGGAGGCAGCACGGTTTTCATCGGCATCGGCCTGACGATGGCGGCGATCATGTCCGCTTCCGCCGCCAATATCCTCCAGGCCAGCAAGGGTGCGCAGGCGCATCCGATACTGACGCTGATCGCCTGGGCCATGCTCTGGGGCACGCTCTTCAATGCCGCTTTTGCGCTGGTGACGGTCGGGCCGCCCGTCGTCGAAATGCGCGCCGCCTATCTTGCCGGGATACTCTATCTCGGCGTGATCGGTTCGGCCGTGACCTTCCCCATCTATTTCGGGCTGATCCGCGAAATCGGCGCGGCGCAGGCCGCCTATACCAGCGTGATCGTGCCGATCGTCGCGATGATCCTGTCGACGCTGTTCGAAGGTTATAGCTGGTCGCTGCTGGCTGCCAGCGGGGCGGTGCTGGCGATTGCCGGGCTGCTTTATGCGATGCGCTCGCGGCGCGCCAGGCGGCCCCGGCTTCCCATCTAGCCCGCGATCGCTCTCAACCCCGCCCGGTAATCGGCATAGGCCGGCGCCCAGCCCAGCAGCCGTTTCGCCTTGCCATTCGCCACCCGGCGGTTCTCCGAATAGAAACCGCGCGCCATTTCGCTGAGCCCGGCCTCGTCCATCGTCTGGAGCGGCGGCGGTTCCATGCCCAGCAGGCGGAAGCCATGGGAAACCACGTCATTATGGGGCGCCGGCAGGTCGTCGGCGAGATTATAGACGCCGGGCGGTCCTTCGAGGCCCGCGACAATCCCGGCCACGATATCGTCGACATGGACGCGGCTGAAAACCTGGTCCGGCAGGTCGATCCGGTGCGCCCTTCCGGCCCGGATACGGTCGAGGATAGAGCGGCCCGGGCCATATATGCCGGGCAGGCGGAATATGCGGACGGAAGCGGAAAGGGTCTGCCAATCGGAATCGGCTTCGCTGCGCGCCTTGCGCCGCCCGCCGCCCGTCGGCGCGCTTTCATCGACCCAGGCCCCGCCGGTGTCGCCATAGACGCCGGTCGAGGAAAGATAGCCGATCCAGCCGGCGGGCGCGTCGGCGAGCGCCTTGCCATAGCGATCGAGCACGGGATCGCTCCCCTCGGCAGGCGGTACGGACGACAGGATATGGCTCGCCTGGCCGATTGCCCTGTTCACCGCGATATCATCGTCGAAAGCCATGGCGTCCGGCCCGGCCTCGCGCCGGGTGGCGGACACGGTCCAGCCATCGCAGCGCAGCCGTTCGGCCAGCCGCCCCGCCGTATAGCCCAGCCCGAAGATCAGCATGTGCGGCATCGCTCAGCCTTCCGGTTCGGCCTCGGGGGCGGGGGGCACAACCATCACCGGGCTTTCCACATTCGCGGCCTTCCAGTCCATCGCCATGCGCACGCGCGTCCGGCCCGAGGGGTGATCGAAAAAGACAAGCTCCTCCAGCGCGCCGGGTTCGATCTTGCGGTACTCCGACAGTTTCATCGCGATCGAGGCGAAGCCGTCCGGCTGGCGCGCGGCGTCGAGACCGAAGGCGTCGGCCTGGCTTTCCACGATACGGACCAGGCTGTTCTGCGCCGGGGTCATCAGCATCAGATACACGGTCAGGATCGCCACAAGCAGCGGAAAGGCCGCCGGATCGCCAATATCGCGCACGCCCCATTTTTCCCCGTGCCGCGCCAATATCCGGGGGGCGAGCTTTGCCGTTACGAACAGCCCGAGGCCCATGATCAGCGAAAGGACGACGACCAGCACCAGCACATGGTTGAGAACATAATGGCCCAGCTCATGGCCCATCACGGCCTCCACCTCTTCCGGCGTGCTCCGCTCCAGCAGATTGTCGTTGAGGGATATCCGCATCGTGCCGAAAAGGCCCGAGACATTGGCGGATATCCGGTCATGCTGGCGAGACTGATCGAACACATAGACATTATCGGCCGGCACATTATGAGCCTCCGCCATGGCGAGGATGCGGTCGCGCAGGGGGCCGTCTTCCATCGGCGTGTAATCGTTGAACAGCGGACTGACAAAGACCGGCATGATCGCGATTCCGATGGTGAAAAAGGCAGCGATTATACCGGTGCCCCACAGCCACCAGCGTTTCGGCGAGCGCCGGATAACAGCGAACAGCGCCAGCAGGAACAGTGCCATGCCGATGATGCCGAGGCCCAGGCCAATGGCCTGTTCGCCCAGCCAGGCCCCGAAGCCCAGATTCATCAGGCCGTAATGCCCCTCGCGCACAAAGCCGGTGTAGATCGTCCAGGGCAGGACGATCAGCGTCGAGACGATCACATAGGGAATGGCGTAAAGGGCGGGAACGAGCCAGCGGCGCTTTGTGATCCGTTCGCCCAAATCCCTGAAGCGTGCGGACAGACCCGTCCGCAGCAGGATCCATTCGGCAAGCACGGCGACGATCGTGCCCCAGAGGACCAGCCAGTAACCGCCTTCGAAATAGGCATCGGACCGGTCGCGCGCGGCGCCCTGCAATGTATCGGTATAGGCCCGGGTTGCCGTTTCGGGATCGAAGCTCCCGATGGTTGCCCATAACGCTGTCGGCAGGATCGCGAACGCCGCAACCATGGCGATTGCCAAATATCTCAGAATCATGACCCGCTCCCCGATTTCCTTGGCCGGCGTGATTGTGCCGCCGGTCCGGGAGGATTAGACGGCAATCATGTCCAATTTGCAATCTGCCTCCGCCATCCCGTCCGCCACCCTGCGCGAAGACTATAGCCCGCCCGACTGGCTCGTGCCCGAGATAGCGCTCGATTTCAGCCTCGATCCTGCACGGACGCTGGTTCGCGCGCGCATGACGGTCGTTCGTCACGAAGCGCATGACGAGCCGCTCCGCCTCGATGGCGAAGGACTCAAACTGCTCGAAGTCCGGCGCAATGGCGAAAAGCTCGACGATGGCGACTGGATGCTGGACGACGAGCGACTGACCATCCCGCTGACGGGCAGCGAAGCCACGGTGGAGACGCTGGTTGAGATTCTGCCGGAGAAGAACAGCCAGCTGATGGGGCTCTACGCTTCGGGCGGAATTTTGTGCACCCAGTGCGAGGCCGAGGGGTTCCGGCGGATCACCTTCTTCCCGGACCGGCCCGACGTGTTGACCCGCTACAGCGTGCGCATGGAGGCGGATCGCAAGCGCTTTCCCGTCCTGCTCTCCAACGGCGACTGCGTCGAGAGCGGGGACGGCGAAAACGGCGCCCATTGGGCGCGCTGGGAAGATCCCTGGCCCAAGCCCTGCTACCTGTTCGCGCTGGTGGCAGGCGATCTTTCGGCCAATCGCGACACCTTTGTCACCCGATCTGGCAAGGAGGTCGCGCTGGCGATCTGGGTGCGCGAGGCGGATCTGCCCAAGACCAGCCATGCGATGCAGGCGTTGAAGGACTCGATGGCCTGGGACGAGCATGTCTATGGTCGTGAATATGATCTTTCGCAGTTCAACATCGTCGCGGTTTCCGATTTCAATTTCGGGGCGATGGAGAACAAGTCGCTCAACATCTTCAATTCGCGCTATATCCTGGCCGATGCGGAAACCGCGACCGATGCCGATTTCGAAGCCATCGCCGGGGTCGTCGCGCATGAATATTTCCACAACTGGTCCGGCAACCGGGTTACGTGCCGGGACTGGTTCCAGCTTTCCCTGAAAGAAGGGTTCACGGTCTTTCGCGACCAGCAATTTTCGGCGGACCAGGGGTCCGCTGCCGTCGCCCGGATAGGCGATGTGCGGATGTTGCGCGCCGCGCAGTTTCCGGAAGATGCCGGCCCGCTCGCGCACCCCGTGCGGCCCGAAAGCTATATCGAGATTTCGAACTTCTACACCGCGACCGTCTACAACAAGGGCGCGGAGCTGATCCGGATGATGCACGCCATGCTGGGCCCGCACGATTTCCGCAAGGGCGCCGATCTCTATTTCGAGCGGCATGACGGCACTGCGGCGACTTGCGAGGATTTTGTTACTGCGATGGAAGATGCCAGCGGTACCGATCTTGGCCAGTTCCGGCTCTGGTACAGCCAGTCGGGCACACCGAAGGTAACGGCAAAGCTCGACTATGAGGCCGAAGACGCGAGCGCCGTGCTGACCCTGTCGCAAACCGTGCCTGCAACACCGGGCCAGCCTGAAAAGAAGCCCATGGCGATTCCGCTGAAAACGGCATTGCTCGGGGAGCGGAGCGGCAGGCCGATTGTCGCCGAGCATCTGGTGATGCTGACCGATAATGAGCAGGAGATTGTTTTCGAGGGATTGCGGGAGCCGCCTGTGCTTTCGATCAACCGCGATTTCACCGCGCCGGTCGCGATGGACAGCGAGAAGGATCCTGCCACGCTCGCATTCCTTTCCGCCCATGATGACGATCCCTTCGCGCGCTATGAAGCGATGCAGCAGTTGATGGTCGAGACGATCATCGATGCGGTTTCAGGACGGCCCGTCGATCACGACCCGGTTATCGAAGCCGTTCGCCAAACCCTAACCGATCCCGATCTCGACAAGGCATTCATTGCCGAGGCGGTGTTGCTGCCGAGCGAGAGTTTCGTTGGCGATCAAATGTTGATCGTGGAACCGGAAGCGATCCACCGGGCGCGCGAGGCGCTTCGCGACGATCTCGGCGAGACGCTCGCTGAAGACTGGCGCGCAGCCTATGCGGCTTCGAGCGGCAATGCCTATACCTATAATCCGGCAGCCACGGGGCTACGGCGATTGCGCGCCGTGGCGCTTGGCTATGTTGCCGCAAGCGGTCTGGACGAGGCGCCGCAGTTAGCGACCGATCAGTTCGAAAGCGCCGACAATATGACCGATCGGCAGGCCGCGCTTGCCGTACTGGCCAATAGCGAATGGCCGGAACGCACCGGTGCGCTGGAGCAATTTTACGACCGCTACCGGAACGATGCGCTGGTTCTCGACAAATGGTTCATGGCACAAGCCCTTTCGACCCGCGAGGATACACTGGCTTCAGTAGAGGCGCTTTCCCGCCATCCTGACTTCAGCATCGACAATCCCAACCGGCTGCGGTCGCTGGTCGGAGCTTTCGGCAGCAACCAGCGGGCCTTTCATGCCGCGTCCGGGCATGGCTATCGCTTCCTTGCCGATTTCATCCTGAAGGCCGATGCGATCAACCCGCAAACCGCGGCACGGTTGCTCCCGCCTTTGGGTAAATGGCGGCGTTTCGACGAAGAGCGGGGCGCGATGATGCGCGCCGAGCTGGAACGGATATTGGCAGGACCCAACCTATCCAAGGATGTGTTCGAACAGGCATCCAAAAGCCTTGGCTGAGCAGTTGCGTATCGAGCGGCGCGATGCGCAATCGGCCACCCCGCAAGACCTGATAGCCTAGCTGGAAACCCAGTCGGAAAATTCAATCGCCATGCGGTTCGCCGCACGGTTGAGCGCCTGGGCAACGGTCTGTGCATCCTGCTCGAAGACAGGTTCCCGCTGCTCGAAGCGGCGCGTGCGGATACCGGCATTGTCGGTGATTGTCGTATCATAGACGATGACGACTTCGTTGGTCCGCGCATCCAGTCCGAACTCGTGTAGCTGGCCGCGGATTATTGTCCCCGGATCGCCGGAATAGGTGGCCGGATCCAGAACGACACGCCCGGTTCGCGCCGCCACAACCTCGCTCAGGAGCGAGCGCAGAAGTTCGTTCGGCGTATCGACCCAAAGCGCGTTGGTCAGATAGGCAATCGTCGTTTCACCGGTCTGCACGGGCAGGCGATTGGTGATCAGCTTCTGCGGGACTTCTGGCCGCTGGATCGTGATGGCCTGGCCCATGGTGGCCGAGCGGCTCTCCCCGCTTTCGATCTGCTGATCCGGGCTGAGTGTCATAAGGAATGGCGGCGGGGTCGATCCGAAGCTGACACAGCCGGCAAGCGTAGCCAGAGCGATCAATGGAATTAGGCGTTTCATCATCGGCTCCTATTGCGGCTCGTAATCGGGCAGGCGGGCGGTTCCGACAAGCGAACCGGCGCCTTCGCGGTTGATGCGCTGTGAAATCGCCGTCATCGCTTCGGACATCTCTCCGAGATCGCGAACGAGCTGGCCGATCTCCGGAATGGTTTGTTCGGAAAAGGCGTTGAGTCCCGGTTCGGCGGCGGTGATCGTGCGATCGAGAGATTGCATACTGGATTCCGCCGAAGCCACGGCCGAGCGCAGATCGCGCATCAGCGCTTCACCCTCGGTGCCGAGCAGATTGTCCGTGGTATCAGCAAGTTCGCCAATCTGCTCCAGCGCCACACCGGCCTGGCGGATCGCGATCCGGCTTTCCGCCAATGTTGCCGTTATTTCAGGGCCCTGGGCGGACAGTTCCGCAGTAAGGCGCTGGGTATTTTCAAGAATGGCGGCGATCGAATTCTGGTTGCGGTCGCCCAGCAGTTCGGTCAGCCTTTCGGTCAGTGTCGTCAGCCGTTCCAGCAGTCGAGGCGCGCTGTTGAGCAGCTCGCCAAAGGCTCCGGGCCGGGTCGGGATAACCGGCACGCCGCCGGGGCCCAGTTCGTCGATCGGGTCGGCGCCCTGAATGCCGCCATTGAGAGAGATTTGGGACACGCCGGTAAAGCCAATCCCCTCAATCGTTGCGCTGGTTCCCTCCAATACCGGAACATCGTCGCTCACCCGGATGCGGACGCGGACGAATTCGGGATTGTCGGGGACGAGCGATATTTCCTCGATCTGGCCGACCGGGACGCCAGAATAAGTGACGCCCGATCCGCTGGCGAGGCCGTCCACCGATTGCGAAAAATAGATGTCATAGGATTTGGCGCTGCCATCGCCGATCCGGGCCAGCCACACAGTGAACAGAATGAGTGCCGCGAGCAGCAGCAGGACGACACTGCCCACCAAAATCTGGTTCGATCGGTTTTCCATCGGTTTAACCTTTCGCTGCCATTGCGGCGCGGCCACGCGGCCCGTTGAAATATTCCTGTATCCAAGGATGATCGAGAGCAAGCAATTCTTCGATTGTTCCGCTGGCGATCACCTTCCTGTCGGCAAGCACGGCGACCCTGTCGCAAATCGTGTGCAACGTATCCAGATCATGGGTGATCAGGAAGATTGTGAGGCCCAGCGCCTCTTTCAGCTCGAGAATGAGATTGTCGAACGAGGCGGCCCCTATGGGATCGAGCCCCGCCGTCGGCTCGTCGAGGAACAACAGCACCGGATCGAGCGCCAGGGACCGCGCCAGCGCCGCCCTTTTGCGCATGCCGCCGGACAGCTCGGACGGGTATTTGGGGGCATCGTCGCCGTGAAGGCCGCTCATGACGATCTTGAAGGTTGCAATTTCGCAGAGCAGGCTCTCGTCGATATTCTTGTAGAATTCGCGGATCGGCACCTGCACATTTTCCGCCACGGTGAGCGTGGAAAACAGCGCTCCATTCTGGAAGAGCACGCCCCAGCGGCGCCGCAGATCGAGATTTTCCTCGGCCGTGGCGCAGTCGATTCGTTCGCCGAAGATGCTGATCTCCCCCACATCCGGCTCCTGCAGGCCAATGATCGAGCGCAGCAGCACGGATTTTCCTGTACCCGATCCGCCCACGACGCCTAGAATTTCGCCCTTATTCACGTCAATGTCGAGATTTTCGTGCACGACATGTTCGCCAAAGCTGTTGCGCAGCCCGCGGACGGAGATGATCGGATCGTCGCTCATCGCCAGCCTAACCCCAGCCTACCGACGAGAAAAACACTGCGAAAAAGGCATCCAGCACGATGACGAGGAAGATGGCCTGGACGACGGCCGCGGTGGTGCGCTGGCCGACTTCCTCGTTATTCCCCCGCACCTGCATGCCCTGGTAACAGCCGGCGAGCCCGATAATCATCCCGAAGACCGGCGCCTTGAGCAGCCCGACCCACAGATCGGTCATCGGGACGACCTCTCGCAGGCGCAGAATGAAGGTTTCGGGCGGAATTCCGAGCCCGATCCAGCACAACAGCCCGCCGCCGATAATCATCAGAACCGTGGAATAGAAACCGAGGAGCGGCATCAATAATGTCGTGGCAAGAACGCGCGGCAGGATCAGCGCTTCCATCGGCGGCACGCCGATCGTGCGCATCGCGTCTACTTCCTCGGCCAGTTTCATCGATCCGATCTGCGCGGCAAAAGCGCTGCCCGACCGGCCCGCTACCATGATCGCAGTCATGAGCACGCCCAGCTCGCGCGTCGTGATCCGGCCGACCAGGTTGATCGTGAAGACCTCGGCCCCGAACTGGCGGAGCTGCACCGCGCCCTGCTGGGCGATCACGATACCGATGAGGAAGCTCATAAGCCCGACAATGCCCAAGGCCGATACGCCGACGGTTTCGAAGCGCTGGACTACGGCGTTGAGGCGCAGGCGGCCCGGATGGCGCAGCACTGTCCCCGTGGCGATCAGCAATCCGCCAAAAAAGGCGAGCAGCCCCTTGAGGCTCGACAGGGCGTCTATCGTCGCTTCGCCGACATTCTGGAGTATCCGCCGGAGATGGCTTTCATCGTCATGATGGGTTTTGGCGGGGTCGTCGGCAATGGTGACCTGCCGGATCAGGCGTTCGGCAAAGTCGCTGGCCCCGACAATCTCGGCGCCATAATCGCGCTTGAGCTTGTGGAGGATCCATGCGCCGACCGTGTCGACGCGGTCTACGGCGGAAACGTCGGCGCGTACCGGACGCACTTCCAGTACATCGAGCCGCTGCGGGACATCGCCGAGCCGGGCTATGGTCAGTCGGCCGGAAAAGCGCACGACGCGCTCGCCCCCCTCGTCCAATTCGGTAAAATCCGCCTCGAGACTCATCGCCCTGTCTTGTGCGGATAAAATCGACGCTCGGCAAGACGGCGCATCATGCTATGGATGGCAACGATGACGAAAATCGCGCTTTACGATCTCGACAAGACGATCACCAAAAGGCCGACCTATATGCCCTTCCTGCTCCACGCGGCATGGCGGCATGAGCGTTGGAGGCTGGCCTTCCTGCCCGGTCTGGTCTTCCTCTTTGCAGGCTATCTCGTCCGCGCTCTGGACCGTGCGCGCCTCAAGGAATTGATGCAGGCGATGTTGCTCGGCTCGCAGGTCGATGCCGGGAAAATGAAAGAGATGGCCGAAAGTTTCGCCAAGGCGACCCTGGAGGGCAATGTTCATATTCAGGCCTTGGCGCAGATCGCCAAAGAAAAGGCCGATGGATATCGCCTCGTTCTGGCAACCGCCTCCTATGCCTTCTACGCCGCACCGCTGGCCCGGCTGCTGGGTTTCGACGATGTGATTGGAACGCTGGTTAAGCGTGGCGAGGATGAAGCGATCCTGCCAAAAATCGACGGTGAAAATTGCTATGGCGAGGCCAAGCTTCGGATGGTCGAGGCCTGGGGTGAAGAACACGGTCTGCCGCGAGACGATCTGGATGTCCGCTTCTATTCCGACAGCCAGACTGACCTGCCGGTGTTTGACTGGTCGGATGACCCCATCTCGACCAATCCAAACGCCAAACTCCGCGCAATCGCTGAAAAGCGCGGATGGCGCATTATCGCTTGGGGGTAAACAGGCACAGTCTCTTCAGCTTGACTCTGCTCTAAAATACAAATATTTGTACAAATATGTTTGGTAACCGGAAGTGACTTATACAATGGTGGATCATGATCGCGCTTTTTCCTACCTGTCTGAAATCAGGCCTGCCTTTCTCGGTCATCTGGCTAGTCGGTTGGACACGCTGATCGGACGGCAGACTAAGGCGATGTTGATCCATGCTGGCGCGCAAACGCCAGGCCGGTCTGTGTCTGTGATGTTGTTTCTCTTGAAGCATGGCGAGGCGAGTATCGCGGACATGGCGCGGCGCGATGGTCAGTCGCACCAACTTGTCGCATCTCGTATCGGTCCGTTGGAAAAGCTCGGCCTATTGGCGGTTTCTGTCGATCCGGATGACGAGCGCCGGAAACTCTGCCGACTAACATCCGATGGTCGCGCAGATGCCAAGATCGTCGAACGGGTCAGTCGCGAGGTTGCCCGCACCCTCAGCACTCTCAATCAGGAACTGGGCTTCGATCTGATGGATGCGATCGAGCTCGCCGAGAAAAGCCTGTCCAGAATCCCCCTGTACGAGCGCTGACGCACAGATCTCAATCCCTCCTATTGTCGAGCTGAAAATCATGAAAACAGATATGTCCTACCGTCACTTGGTTCGCCTCAAGGCGGGATTTTTTCTGCCGTTCTTTGGTCTTTTGATGGCTTGCGCCCATCATCCCCAAGTGCGTGCGAGCTGCGATCTCGGCATCTACGGCAATGAGCGAGAGATTGCAGTCGTTTACGACCGCGAGATGGAACCCGGCGAGCGGACGACCCGTTACACTTTCGTTGATGGCCGACGCGGTGTCATCGGCGATGCAGAGGCGGCCCTTCAATGCGTGGACGGCCAATGGCAAACCACCCCGCGAGCGGCACTTCGGGAAATTCAAACGGTGGAGACGGATACCGTTTTTCGCAGTGGTGAACTGAATCTTGCTGGCCGATTGATAGAGCCTGTCAGGGAAGCCGATCACGCGCGACCTCTCGTCGTGTTCGTCCATGGATCGGAAAGCACGCCAACCGTCGGCAATTCCTACTATCCCCTTCTGCTGGCCGCTCAGGGTGTATCGGTGTTTGTCTATGACAAGCGCGGGACGGGGCAATCCGAGGGTAGTTACACCCAAAATTTCGAACTTCTGGCCAGCGATGTCGTTGCCGCAGCTGCGGAAGCGCGGCGACTGGCGACCGGGCGATATGAACGGTTTGGGCTATTCGGCGGTAGCCAGGGCGGCTGGGTTGCGCCGCTTGCGGCCAACAGGGCGGGTGCCGAGTTTCTGGTAATCGGCTTTGGTCTCGTCCTGTCACCGCTCGAAGAGGATGCTGAGCAGGTTTATGATGAGTTGCGGCGTGCCGGATATGGCGAGGATGTTCTGGCCGATGCGCGCGCGGTAACGCGAGCGACGGGCGAAATCGTTGGCAGTCATTTCACCAGCGGGTTCGAAGCGCTTGTCGAGGTCAAGGCGCGCTTTGGGGGTGAGGTCTGGTTCCAATCGATCGAGGGCGAGTTCACCGGAGATATTTTGCGCGCCAGCGAGACCGGTCTGCGTCGAGGCGTTGCCGGGGATTTCGAAGATTCAGGAGTGCTTTGGCGCCACGATCCGATAGCCGTTCTGCGGACGATCACGGTCCCGCAGCTCTGGGTCATTGCGGCCAACGATACGGCCGCGCCGGGCCTTGTGACGCAGGAACGCCTTGCATCGCTGCAGGCGGAGGGCTTCCCGATCACAACCGCGCTCTATCCGAATACCGATCATGGCATGGTCGAGTTTGAGCAACTTCCGGACGGTTCGCGGCGCTATACCCAGTTTACCGAGGGCTATTTCCGCCTGATTGCGGACACTATGCTGGATATCCGCTCGCCGCCTTATGGGCGAGCGGATATCCGAATGCCGATCGAGGATTGAGGTCTAAACCTGCTCCAGCGCCTGCATGAAGTCAGCGATCAGGTCGTCGGCGTCCTCGACGCCGATCGAGACGCGCACCAGATTGTCAGTGATGCCGAGCGCAGCCTTGCGGTCGTCGGGCACCGACAGATGGGTCATCGCCGCCGGATGGCTGGCCAGCGTTTCCGTGCCGCCCAGGCTGACCGCGAGCTTGGCGATCTTCAGTGCATCGAGAAAGCGGAAACTCTCTTCCTCGCCGCCCTTGATGAACACAGAAAAGGTCGAGCCCGCACCAGAACAGTGCCGGTCGTAGATATCGCGCTGGCTCGATCCTTCTTCGAGGAAACCGAGATAGCCGAGCCCTTCCACCTTAGGGTGATCGCGCAGGAAGGCGCAGACCTTTTCGGCATTCTCGCCGGCCCGCGTCATGCGCAGTTCCACCGTTTCCAGGCTGCGGAGCAGCATCCAGGCAGTGTTGGGATCGGTGATCGTGCCGATCGTGTTGCGCATCGCGCGGATCGGATCGAGATGCGCCTTGGAGCCCATCACGCCGCCGGCGACGAGATCGCTGTGCCCGCCCACATATTTGGTGAGGCTGTAGATGGAGATATCCGCGCCGTGCTTGAGCGGCTGCTGCCAGAGCGGGCCGAGGAACGTGTTGTCCATGGCGATCGGCGGGCCGTCCGCGCCAAAGGCTGCGTCGCGCGCTTCCCTGACCATTTCGATATCGACCAGCGCATTGGTCGGGTTGGCCGGGCTTTCGAGATAAACGATCGCGACCTTGCCCGATCCCGTCGCCATGGTCTTGGCTTTTTCGAGCAGGGTATCGACCTCCTCGCGGCTGGCGCCAGCGGGAAAATCGAGGAAGGTAACGCCAAAGCGGCCGAGCACGCGGTTGATCAGCGTTTCTGTCGCGGCATAGAGCGGGCCGGAATGGACGACGACATCGCCCTGATTGACATTGGCGAGGAGCACGGTGGCGATGGCGGACATGCCGCTGGAGAAGACGAGCGCTTCTTCCGCTTCTTCCCAGACGGAAAGCCGGTCTTCGCAGATTTCCTGGTTCGGGCCGTTAAAGCGTGAATAGACAAGGCCTTCCGCGCCGCCGGGCCGCTTGCCGGTGATGCCTTCGAAATGGCGCTTGCCTGCGGCCGCATTCTCGAACGCAAAGGTGGATGTCAGGAATATCGGCGGCTTCAGAGAGCCTTCGGAAAGCACCGGATCATAGCCATGGCCCATCATCAATGTGGCTGGCTTCAGCTTGCGATTGCCGATCTTTTCGATCTCGGGTTTGGGTTTGCGGCGCGGGGTCGTGCCCGCGAAATCGGCCGGAGTCGAATCGGGATTGTCGCCAGATTGTTCGGGGGTATCAGCCATCATGTGGCTCCTTCCTGTTTACGCTCCTAGGAAGGCAGGAGCTCAATGAGACGGCGAGGGCCAGGGCTCCTACCTCCAAGGAGCGCATCTCCCTCAACCGGCCAAGGTCGAGACGCCCCATGTCAGCAGGACGATCATCGGAATACCGCAAATATCCAATAGAAATCCGGATTTCAACATGCTGGGCAGGGCGATGTGGCCCGATGCCCATGCAATAGCGTTCGGCCCCGTGCCGGAGGGCAGCATAAAGCCCCAACTTGCCGCCATTGCCGCTGGCATGGCGAGCAGCATCGGATCGGCGCCCGTTGCGACAATCAACGCAGCGATAACGGGCATGACGCCGCTGGCGGTAGCGACATTGGAGGCGAATTCAGTGATCAGCACAACCAGCGCCGTCACGGCCAGCGCAATGATGATCACCGGCACGGTCTGAAGCGGCTCCAGCGCTTCGCCCAGCCAGGTGCCCAGGCCGGATGCGATTATGCCCGATGCCAGCGCCAGCCCGCCGCCAAAGAGCATGATCACGCCCCAGGGTGCACGATTGGCTTCCGGCCAGTTGAGCATTGGCCTGCCGCTGCCGTCGGGGAGCACGAACAGGAGCAAGCCGCCAAGAATGGCGATCGTGCCGTCATGGATAGCGCCGTCGGGCAGATAGGTTTTGATGAAAGGGAGGACGACCCAGCCGGCAACGACGAGCATGATTACCGGCACGAGCCTTTTCTCAGCTCCGGACCACGCCCCGGGATCACCAATGGCGATCTTCGCGGCGGCAATATCGAATGCCATCCGGGTGACCCGCTGGGTCCGGATCAATATGAACAGACAGAGCGGAATACCAACGGCAACGACCGGCAGGCCGAACTTCGCCCAGGTCAGGAAATCGATTTCCGTACCGGTGGTCCGGTTGATCAGCCCGGCCGCGATGGCGTTTGTCGGCGATCCCACCAGCGTCCCGATACCGCCGATCGATGCGGCAAAGGCGATACCCATGAGCAGCGCCCCGGCAAAGCCCTTCGTCTCGCCTTCAGCGACGCCGCCCGCGGCAAGCACGGCGATGGCGATCGGCACCATGATCAGGGTCGTCGAGGTGTTGGAGACGATCATCGACAGGATTGCGGTCGCTGCCATGAAGGCGAAGAGCAGGCCCCAGGCGGTTTTCCCGGCCCGGCCGATGATCGCGAGCGCCAGGCGACGGTGCAGGCCGGTCCGTTCGATGGCAAGCGCCAGGAATGCGCCGCCAAGGATCAGAAACAGGATCGGCGAATAATAGGTTGCCGCCACTTCATTGGTGGTCATCGAGGTCATGAAAGGAAGCGCGACGAAAGGGAGAAGCGCGGTGGCTGTCAGCGGCAGCGCTTCGGTCATCCACCAGCTGGCCATCAGGGCAACCAGCGCGGCCACGCGCCAGGCCTCGACGGGCATGCCTTCGGGGGCCGGTAGCAAAAGCAGGGTAATGAACAGGGCGAGCCCGCCGAAAAACCCGTATTGCCTGGCTGTCATTCCGTCATTCCCCCCGCAGCTCGCCTAACATCATTTGCCGGCTTCGCGAAGGTGGCAATGCAGCGGCGTGTCAAAGTGCGATTATCGAGATGTGGCGGCCATAGTCGGGTTCGTCGCGATGGGTGGCGCGGCGATAGCTGAAGAATCGGTCTTCATTGGTATAGGTGTCGATGCCGAGGGCTTCGACAGTGCCAATGCCGGCAAAGGCCAGCCAGGCGGCGACATAGGCTTCCAGGTCGAAATAATGATGGCCGGGCGCCCCGTCGCGAAAATATTGCGCATTTTCGGGTTCGATAGCCTCGAAGCGCTTCCGGAAATCGCTGTCGACTTCATAGGATCCGCGCCCGATACACGGGCCGATAGCGGCGACGATCCTCGCGCGTTGCGCGCCCAGTTCTTCCATCGCTTCGACCACCGATTTGGCGACGCCGGTCATCGCGCCTTTCCAGCCGGCATGCGCCGCGCCGATGACGCCGGCTGCTTTGTCGGCCAGCAATATCGGCGCGCAATCGGCGGTGAGAATGCCCAGCGCGAGGCCCGGACGGTCCGTTACCATTGCATCGGCCTGGGGGCGGTCATCATCCGGAAAAGCATGGGTTATTTGAACCGCCTCGGCGGAGTGGACCTGATGCAGTGTAACGAGCGCAGCGTCCTTCGAAACCGCCTCTACCGCGCGCCGGCGATTGATTTCGACGTTGGATCTTATGTCGTCCGATCCCAGCCCGACATTGAGGCTTTCGAAAATGCCGGTCGATACGCCGCCGGCCCGGCCCAGAAAGCCGTGGGCGACGCCGTTCAGCGCATCGGCGTGTATGGATTCTATTCTTGCGGCCATATATCTCCTGCCCGCTCAGTGTCGGGCCGGTCTTCTTAGCGGCGTTTTTCGCGGTTGCAACGCGCGGCGATCAGAAGGCGGCGGGTGCCGGCCAATCCGGTGCGACCAGTGCCATCGCCTTGAACAGGGTACCCATCTCTTCGGGCTTGGTGAGCCGATCCCGGGCGGAGATCAGCTCGTCGTGACGGTGCGGCGCGGCTTTGACGAGCGCGGCTGTACGCGCGCCGATTCCGAGCGATTCCAGCCAGGCACCCTGACCGATCGGGCCATGCACAGTCAGCCCTGCTGCGCGCCCGATGCCCGCCAATGAGCTGAAATTGACATGCGCGGTAAGATCGCGTTCTCCCGGTTCGGTAAATATATCGGCATGCTCATGGTGCGAAACGGCTTGCAGCGTGTCGCCCGTCACCGTGCCTTCATAGCCATAATCGACGATCAGCGCGGCGCCGCCCTGTTTGGCAATCCGCGCCGCCAGCGCGCGCGCGATGCTTTCGGTTGGCGGCGACATCTCGATCACGCTGCCCTCCGGCGCATCGGCAAGCGGCTCCGGAACCAGCGTGTCGAGCGGCGGGCCCGATGTCACCGGAACGAAGGCACCGTCCTGATAGTCGACCATGATCTCATGCCAGCCGGAGGCGCAGCGCTGGACCTGCCGGATCGGCAGCGCATCGAAAAACTCGTTGGCGATCACGAGTAAGGGTCCCGTCTCCGGCAAGTCATCGAGATCGTTGTGCCAACGGGCGGTAGGCAGCCGTGTCGCCTGATTGTGGCGGAGCACCGGACTGGTTTCCACAAGATGGATAGGAGGTTCGAAGCGCGCCGCGCGCATCGCCCGAAGCGCGTCTTCCGCCAGCGTGCCGCGGCCCGGACCGAGCTCGGCGAAATGGGCATTGGTGGGTGCGCCGGCCCGCGACCAGAGATCGGCGAGCCACAGCCCGGCCAGCTCGCCGAACATCTGGCTGATCTCTGGCGCGGTAATGAAATCGCCGTCCGCGCCCAACGGATCGCGGGTCGCATAATAATGGGCATTGGCCTCGGCCATGAACTGGGCGAGGGAAATCGGTCCGGCAGCCGCGATTACGCCAGCCAGTCTCTCGCCGAGCGGCTTATCGGCAGCCGATTGTCCGTCAGGCGGAGGCATCCGGCTCTGCGGGCACGGGCCTGACCCCGTCTGCCCGTCCCTTCGCGGTAGCGATCAGCCAGAGCCCACCGATCAGCATCGGCACAGTCAGCGTTTGTCCCATCGAGAGCCCCCATGCGAGATGCTCAAGCCCGGCATCGGGCTGACGGAAAAACTCGACTGCGAAGCGGGAAAGGCCATATCCGACAAGGAAAATACCGACGAGCTTGCCCGGCTGATGGCGGGCGTTCGTCTTCCAGAACATGAACCAGAGCAGGGCGAAGAGGAGGATGCCTTCAAGCCCGGCTTCGTAGAGCTGGCTCGGGTGGCGCGGTTCTTCGCCGGCGCGGGTGAAGATCATCGCCCAGGGCACATCGGTCGTGCGGCCCCAAAGCTCGCCGTTCACGAAATTCGCCAGCCGCCCGAAAAACAGGCCGAACGGGATGGTGCAGGCTACATAGTCATGGATGCGCAGCCAGTGCAGCCGGTTCTTCCAGGCCATGAAGAGGATCGCGAGGCTGACGCCGATCACCCCGCCATGGAAAGACATGCCGCCATCCCAGACCCTGATGATACTGGCAGGATCGGCAAAATATTCGGCCGGTTTGTAGAAGAGGACATAGCCGAGCCGTCCGCCGATCAGAATGCCGAGTGTGGCGTAGAACACCAGGTCGTCGGCATGGCGCCGGGCCATGGGGGCGCCGGGCTGGGCGATCAGCCGGAGCAGATACCACCAGCCGATAACGATGCCGGCGATATAGGCGAGGCTGTACCAGCGAAGCTCGAAGAATCCTATTTTCAGCGCGACGGCATGAAGGCCGAGATCTTCGAACCGCAGATATTCGGCGCCCGTCGTCAATGTCGCGGATATTGTCGTTGCCAGAAAGTCCAAGGCTTTCCCCCTTGCTTTTTTGCCTTCATAATGGTGGCAATCGAAAACGGAAAGCGCCGCGATAAGCAAGATAAGCAAAAGGCGCAGGAGAGAAGGATATGGCGACCCAGGCACCCGAGCAGGAATCGGCGAGCAGCGGCTTCACGCGCATGCAGGATGGCAAGGCCGAAGACTGGGCCATTATCGGCAAGGAACATCAGGACCATTATAAGACATCGGCGCCCCAGCGGATCCTGCAGCATCTGCGCGACCTTGGCGAACTGACGCTCGGTTTCAGCTGCGACCAGCTCCAGCACTCCCTGATGACGGCAACGCTCGCCCGCCGCGCCGGCGCAAGCGATGAGGAAGTGGTCGCCGCGCTGTGCCACGATATCGGCAAGACCATGTCGGTGCCCAATCACGGGGCGATCGCCGCCGAAATCCTCAAACCCTATGTCAATGACGACCTCTATCACGTCATCAAATATCACCAGGATTTCCAGGGCGCCTATTATTACAACTATATGGGGCGCTCGACGACGCTGCGGGAAGATCACAAGGATGCAAGCTGGTATCGGCTTGCCTGCAAGCTCGTAGACGAATGGGACGCCCCGGCTTTCGACCCGGACTTCGAGGTCGATAGCCTGGAGAGCTTCGAGCCGGAGATCATGCGGGTCTTCGGTACGCCGAAGATGATGTAGACCGAACAAGGCCGACTTCCCCCAGCCGTCTTTCGAAGGATATCGATATAGCCTCCAACGCACCGCCCTCGGGGCCAGTCGTCGCCACGCCGAATTTTGGAGTTGGCGGAGCGCTAGGCAAAACCGGTTTTGCCTGGGCGATCTTCGAATGGGCACGCAATCCCTATTATATACTCATCGTCATCTATATTTTCGCGCCTTATTTCGCGCGCGACATCATCGGCGCGGACATATTGGCAAGCGGCGCGCTGGCCGGCCTCGATGCCGAAACCGCGACCCAGACCGCCAATGCCCAGGGGCAGGCGGCGATAGCATCGGTCACCAAATGGGCGGGGCTCATTGCCGCGCTGACCGCGCCTTTTCTCGGCGCGGCGCTGGACCGCGGCGGGAAACGCAAACCGCTGCTCGCTTTCCTGCTGGGCACGATCGCCCTGATGTCCTGGCTGCTCTGGTACGCGATTCCGGGTGAAGAAGGACTGCCGACGGGCGCAGTCATGCTGGTTCTGGTGATCGCCTATGTCTGTTTCACCTATTCGGAAGTGATGCACAATTCGATGCTCAGCGCGGCGGGCGAACCGAAGCGCCTGCCGATGATCTCCGGATTGGGTCTCGGGCTGGGCAACCTTGCCGCAACGATCATGTTTCTTGGGCTGGTGGCGCTGTTCGTGTTGCCGGCGGCGGTTCAGTGGCCGTTTGCAGAGCCGCAGTTCGGGTTCGATCTGGAGCGGTACGAACATGTGCGCATCACCGGGCCGCTATGCGCTGTCTGGCTGATCCTGTTTTCCATTCCCTTTTTCCTGAACGCCAAGGATCCGGGGGTGAAGGGCGCAAGCTGGACGGTGGCCGTGATCGATGGCGCCAGAGCGGTCGTCCGCACGGTTCGCGAAGCGGCAAAATATCGCGAGCTGTTCAAATTTCTCATCGCGCGCATGTTCTATGCGGACGCGATGGCGGCGCTGCTTGCACTGGCGGCGGTTTATGTCGCGCTGTTCCTCGAATGGGGCTTCCTCGAGATGATCAGCTATGCGATTTTCGCGTCGGCCTGGGCCTTTGCCGGCGGGTTGTTCGGGGGCTGGCTCGACACCAAAGTCGGCGTGAAGGCAGCGTTGATCATCGAAATTATCGGCATGGTGGTTGCGTTCGCGGTGCAGCTTTCAGTGACCCAGGAGACGCTGTTTTTCGGGCTTATGGACAATTATCAGATATGGGACGGGCTGGTATTCCAAACGCTTTCCGATCTTACTTTCCTCGCTCTGGTGAGTGTCGTCGCGGTCAGCGCCACCGCCAGTATTTCCTCGAGCCGCGCGATGCTGGTCCAGCTTGCGCCGCCGGGGCGAAGCGGCGAGTTTTTCGGTCTCTATGCGATCGCCGGTACGATAACCGTCTGGATGGGGCCGCTGCTCGTGCAGGTCTTCACAAGCGCATTCAATAACCAGCGGATCGGCATGGCATCGATCGCAATCCTGTTCGCCCTGGGCCTTGCCCTTCTCTCCTTCGTGAAAGTGGCGGACACCGCGGCAGCGCACTGAACACCCATGCCGCACTGCGGCTGGCATCCTTGATCGCCACCCTTTAAAGAGCCAGCCATGTCACAAGCTTCCCGTCTTGGCATTACCCGCCGCCGCCTGTTGATTGGCGGAGGGGTCGGCGCGGGCCTGGCCGTCGCCTGGGGCGTCTGGCCGCGCCACTATGTGCACAATCTGGTCGCCGGCGAGGGCGAAACTGTGTTCAACGCCTTTCTCAAGATCGGTGAGGACGGCAATGTCAGTGTTATCGTGCCGCAAGCGGAAATGGGGCAGGGCGTCTGGACGGCGCTGCCCCAGGCGCTGGCCGACGAGCTGGGGGCGGACTGGCGGACGATCGGTGTCGAAACCGCTCCCATAAACCCGCTTTATGCCAATGATTTTCTCGTCACCGAGGGTGCGGAAGGCGCGCTGCCTTCCTTTTTGGGCTCCATTGGTCAATGGGCGACGCGCGAATATGCGGTGCGCAACGCGCTGATGATCACGGGCGGGTCGACTTCCATTCGCGGCTTCGAGCAGCGCTTCCGCGAAGCTGGTGCCGCTGCACGCGCTGTCTTGTGCAAGGCGGCCGCCGCGCGCTGGGATGCCGACTGGCAGGCCTGCGACACAGCCGACGGATTTGTGGTGCTTGGCGATCAGAGGCTGCGCTTTGGCGAACTGGCCGCCGATGCGGCGCAATATTCCCCGCCCGATACGCTCACACTCCGCAATCCGGAAGGGCGTCCGATCACCGGCCAGTCCATGCCACGGATCGATCTGCCGTCCAAGGTCGATGGCTCGGCGCGCTATGCCGGCGATGTCCGCCTGCCCGAAATGGTTTTTGCGTCCGCGCGGCAGGCCCCGTCGAGCCGCCATCGGCTGACCGCCGTCAACCGCGATGCCGCGAACAATGTGTTCGGTGTTACCGCGATCTTCGAGAACCCCCGTTTTGCCGCCTGTGTGGCAACCAACTGGTGGGCGGCCAATCGCGGTGTCGAGGCACTGGCACCCGAATGGGAGAGCGACGACGAGGGGGTAGTCGATGATGCCAGTATCGATGCAGCGCTGCAGGTGGCCCTGGATGGAGATGGCGGCACGCGGTTCGTCAGCGAAGGCGATCTGGCGGCAGCTTTTGGCACATCGGGAGCTCACCGCGCGACATATAGTGTCGGGCTGGCACCCCATGCCGCGATAGAACCGCTGACGGCAACGGCGCGCGTAACCGGCGATCGGCTGGAAATCTGGGCACCGACCCAGGCGCCGGGCCTCATGCGCACTGCCGTGGCGGATGCGATCGGCTATAGCGAAGGCCAGGTCACCATATATCCGATGCTTCTCGGCGGGGCCTTTGGCCGCAAGATCGAACATGACGCGGCGGTGCAGGTCGCGATTATCGCGCGGCGCATGAACCGGCCGGTTCAGCTCACCTGGTCGCGTGAAGAGGAAACCCGCAGCGATTATTATCGCCCGGCGGCTCGCGGGCGGCTGACGGCGAAACTCGGTGCTGCCGGCGCCATATCCGCCTGGCACGCCCGGATTGCCGCCCCTTCAACGGGTAACCAGCTGTTCCGGAGGATCATGCCAAGCATGTTTTTTGGCGGTGTCGGCGATGCCAGCCCGGGCGCCGTGGAAGGGGCAAGACCGGCCTATGCGATTCCAAATCTGGCGGTCGAGCACATGCCCGTCGATATCGGCGTGGAAACCGGGATCTGGCGGTCTGTCGCGCATAGCTACACGGCTTTTTTCACCGAATGCTTCATGGATGAAATGGCCGCGCAGGCTGGTATCGAACCGTTATCCTTCCGTATCGCCATGATGGGTGATTCTTCACGCCTCGCCCGTTGTCTGACCGCCGCCGCAACCCTGGGCGGCTGGGATGGCGGCGAGCAGGGCGGCGGTATGGGGCTAGCTGCGCATAGCTGTTTCGGAAGCCATGTGGCGATGGTCGTCCGCTTGCATATCGGCGATGGTCAGCGCCCGATCATCGAGAATATCGCGGCGGCGGTCGATTGCGGTCGGATGATCAATCCGGAAATCGTCCGGCAGCAGATTGAGGGCGGTATCGTGTTCGGTATGTCGCAGGCGCTGGGGGCTGCCATTGCCTATGCCGATGACGAACCGCTCGTTTCCAATTTTCACGATCTGGGCCTGCCGATACTTACTGATATCCCGCAGATCGAGATTGAGCTCATCGACAGCGATGAAGAGCCGGGCGGGGTTGGGGAGATCGCCGTGCCGCCGGTGGCGCCGGCGATCGGCAATGCAATCTTTGCCGCGACCGGCCAGCGGCTCCGCTCCATTCCTTTCAGAGTAGGCGGCGTCGCATGACGGAAAAACCCGACTTTCATCCGGACATTGCGGCGCCCAAAATCGGTGTGCTGCTCGTCAACCTGGGGACGCCCGACGATCCGACGCCGCAGGCCGTTCGGCGCTACCTGGCGGAGTTCCTGTCCGACAAGCGCGTGGTCGAGCTGCCGTCCCTGTTGTGGAAGCCCCTGCTGCACGGCATCATCCTCAACACCCGCCCGCGCAAATCGGCCCGGGCCTATGCCAAGGTCTGGATGGAGGAAGGATCGCCGCTTGCCGTCTATACCAAACAGCAGATGGCGGGTCTGCAGCAACGTCTCGGCGATGCCGTGCGGGTGAGCTATGCGATGCGCTACGGCCGGCCCGGTATCGGGTTCCGGCTTGAAGAGATGAAGGCGCAGGGCTGTGAGCGGATATTACTCACCCCGCTCTATCCGCAATATTGCGGAGCGACGACGGCGACCGTTGTCGATGAGGCGGGGGCAGAACTTGCCGATATGCGCTGGCAGCCGACGCTCAGGGTGATGCCGCCTTATCATGACGACCCGGCCTATATCGATGCACTGGCGAGATCGGTGCGCGAAGGGCTTGCGGGACTGGACTTTGAACCCGAAGCGCTGATTGCGAGTTTCCACGGTATGCCGCGGCGAACCCTGGAGCTGGGCGATCCGTATCACTGCCAGTGCCAGAAGACGGCAAGGCTGGTGAGCGAAGCGCTCGGGAAGCCGCTTTTTACAACGTTTCAGTCGCGCTTCGGACGGGCGAAATGGCTTGAACCGGCGACCGCCGACCTGCTCGGTGCGCTGCCCGGCAGGGACTTGAAAAAAGTGGCGATCTTTGCCCCCGGCTTTTCCGTCGATTGCCTGGAGACGCTGGAAGAACTGGCGATGGAAGGGCGCTCGCAGTTTCTGGATGCCGGCGGGAGCGACTTCGCCTATATACCCTGCCTCAATGCGAGCGATGAAGGCATGGCTATGCTCGAAACCCTTGTCCGCCGCGAACTTGGCGGCTGGATTTCCTAGGCTGCAGAGGCGCGCCGCGCCGCCGGCTTGGCAATCTTGCTGGGGCTTTCCCCAAGGCGTTCCAGATCGAAATTGCGGGCGAATTCGATACCCATCCGTTCCTTGTCGGACCAGCGCACCGTGCTTTTGAACATCTGCCCTTCGAGGATTTCGATCAGGATGTCGGTTCCGGCCTTGATATCCCCTATTCCCTCGACCATCGCGCCGGTGCTGGAAATATTGCGGATGAGCGCCTTGTTTTTGGCCCCGTCGATATCGACGGTTGCGGACCGGAACAGGCTCCTGCGCGGGCTGCGGCTGGCCCGATGGCCTTCGGCAGTCGCCACGCCTTTTCCGCCAGACAGTTGTTTCAGAACCTCTTCATGCGGCATCGGTTTGCCGTACACATATCCCTGAATGTGGGAACAGCCGAGCTGTTTGACGAGTTCGATCTCGTCCTTGAGCTCAACGCCCTCGGCGGTGGTTTCCATATAAAGGGATTCCGCCAGTGAGACGATTGCCTTTATGATCGCGGCATTGCGATTGCCCACGACCGCCGCGCCGCGGATGAAGGACTGGTCGATCTTGATCTTGTCGAAGGGTGCGGTTTTCAGATAGCCGAGCGCCGAATAGCCGGTGCCGAAATCGTCGAGTGCCAGGCGAACGCCGATCCGCTTCAATGTCTTGAACATCGTATTGGTGTCGTGGCCCTCATCCAGGAAGACCGATTCCGTCAATTCGAGTTCCAGCCGTTCCGGTGCCAACTGGGCGTTGGCCAGTGCGCTGGCCACGACTTTCGGAAAGTTCGGATTCACAAACTGTATGGGTGAGACGTTGACGGCTACACGCGCATTACCGGGCCATTGGGCCGCATCCATGCAGGACTTTCGCAAGATCCATTCGCCAATCTGTTCGATCAGGCGGACGTCTTCGGCAACCGGAATGAAATCCTCCGGCGAAATTGCGCCCTGGCTCGGGTGGGTCCAGCGGATCAGCGACTCATAGCCGACGATCTTCTCGGTCGTGGTGCTGACTTGCGGTTGGTAAGCAATGTGCAGTTCGTCGTTGGACATGGCGACCCGGAGATCGTCTTCGGTCCGCTTGCGCTGTTTCGCGCCGGCATGCATTTCACGCTGGTAGAAGCGGTGGACTCCGCGGCCATCCGCCTTCGCCACATATAATGCGAGATCCGAATTTCTGACCAGTTCTTCCGACGTCGCGCCATCGGTGGGCGCTACCGCGATCCCGATCGAACAACCGATAGAAAGTGTAATCCCGTCAATCATATAGGGCTGGGACAAATCGCTGATGATCTGCGCGGCGAGATCGTCCAGCGGACCCTGTTTGCTCATATCTGGCAGTACGACCTTGAATTCATCGCCACCGAGGCGGCCGACCATGCCTTTGCTGCCTACGACCCGGAACAGGCGCTTCGACACCTGTTTGAGAAGTTCGTCTCCCACCGGATGGCCCATCGTATCGTTCACCGCTTTGAACCGGTCGAGATCGAGCAGGAACAGGGCCACTTCCGCCGAACCATCCTCCTTGGCATCAAGCGCTTTTTCGAGCGCCATCTGCATTTCCTTCCGGTTCGCCAGGCCGGTCAGCGAATCGTATCGGGCCAGGCGATTGGCTTCCGCTTCCGAGCGCCGTTTTTCGGTCAGATCGGTTCCGCTGCCCGCATAGCCCCGGAACTGGCCGATCTGGTCGACAATGGGACGACCCGAGATCGCCCACCACAATTCTTCACCCTGAACGTCCGCGCGGACGGTTACGTCGTTGAAGGAACTGCGCGTCGAAAGGTGAAATCCAAGCGCGCGCTCGCCATCCTGGGCGCCGCCCTCGAACCGGATGAGCGAGGTGAACGGCTTACCGATAACATCCTTTGCTTCCCGGCCCAGCGCTTCGAAAAGCTTGGGAGATACATAGACGATCCTGCCGCTCCGGTCGGTTTCCCAGAACCAGCCATTGCCATTGGCTTCGAACTGTTCGAGCAGGCGATTCGCGCGCCTTGCCTTGGACTCGTTGCGCTCCCGCACATGGCTCTGGGTTGTGTCCAGCCGCATATTGATCAGTGTCGCGATCCAGAAGGCCGTGAAGACGACGATACCGACCACCATCACCTGATATTGGCCGGACTGCACGGTTCCTGTGACGATCGCTGCAGCTACGAATGCCAGTGCAGCGGCCTGGACCGGCATCAGGGCGGTGAGCATGATCAGGAAGGTCACCGCGAGCGAAATGATGCACAATGTTACGATCGGCAGGGAGCCGAAGGCAATCAGCTCCCAGCCGAGCAGGGCAATGCCGATGCTCATCATGCCGGCAACCGGAACGATGGCGCGGATGACGTGGTGGGGCGGCAGACGCCTGATCCGTTTCGAACGGATGGCCAGCAGGGCGATCAGGTTGAGGCCAAGAACCGCCGCCGCATAGACAGGGGCGTCCGTTCCGAAATTCTGGGCCTGCAGGCTCCAGGCTGCGGTCAGGGCGAGTGTCAGGGTCAACAACTGCGCAAAGATGGTCATCGGCCACATAGCCGCCGTACGCTCGACCCTGGCGACCTGGTCCTCTGCCTGGAAAGTCGTCGATGCCTCGGCCAGACCCAGACCGGCGATCCAGCCAGCCCGTTCCCCCGCATCCGTTTCGGTCAGTTGAGAGCGCAAATCCATGCCCATGGGCTAGACCATATGTGTGAGAGGTCCTTTTAGGGTTGTGGTTAATATGGCTTTTACACTTCGTTCGCGATGCCGGTTTACGGCCCGATAACGCTTGCACGGCCGCACGCCACTACCCTAAACATATGATGGAGACGAGCGACGGTGAGGGGACCTGGAAATGACGAGAATAGCGATTGTAACCGGCGGAACGCGCGGCATCGGAGAGGCGATCAGCGTTGCCCTGAAAGAACAGGGTATGACCGTCGTCGCCAATTATGGCGGCAATGACGAGAAGGCGCGCGCCTTTACGGACCGTACCGGTATCGAGGCCCGCAAATGGGATGTTGGCGATTTCGATGCCTGTCAGGCCGGGTGCGCGCAAGTTGCCGAGGAAGTCGGTCCGGTCGACATTGTCGTCAACAATGCCGGCATCACGCGAGACGGCACGCTTGCCCGGATGAGCTATGATGACTGGCATGAGGTCATGCGCGTCAATCTGGGCGGCTGCTTCAACATGGCCAAAGCCTGTTTTCCCGGCATGCGCGAACGCGGCTGGGGCCGGATCGTTAATATCGGATCGATCAACGGCCAGGGCGGCCAATATGGCCAGGTGAACTATGCCGCCGCTAAATCAGGAATTCACGGTTTTACAAAGGCTCTGGCCCAGGAAGGCGCCAAGGCGGGCGTTACCGTCAACGCGCTGGCTCCCGGTTATATCGATACCGATATGGTGGCCGCCGTTCCCGAGCCGGTTCTGGAGAAGATTGTCGCGAAAATTCCCGTGGGCCGTCTGGGCCGGGCCGAGGAAATCGCGCGCGGCGTGGCCTTTCTCTGTTCGGACGATGCGGGTTTTGTCACAGGATCGACCATGTCGATCAATGGCGGCCAGCATATGTATTGATGCCGATGATGGGCGGTGACGGCAATCTCTATCGGCCGCCGGTCAAGCGCAGCGTCACCATTGCGGGGCACCAGACCTCGATCACCCTCGAACCGCTGTTCTGGGACGCGCTTGAACGGGCTGCCGAGCAGGCGGCCCTGCCGTTGAACGCCCTTGTCGCGCGGATCGATGCCGCGCGGTTGGAAAGCGCGGACCCGCCCAATCTGGCGAGCGCGCTGAGAAGCTGGCTCTACGCAAATGCGCGCCAGCACGATGGGCAGGATCCGGCCTGAGGTCTTAGACTTCCCGGTCGAGTAATATCCGGGCCTGCGCACCGATCTGCGCGAGCATTGCCGCGCTGGGGACCGGGGTCAGTTTCGCCCGGTCGATCAGATCCGCGAACTGCTTGACCCGCGGACTATGAAGAGCGAGCCAGTTTGTCACATCCCCCATGGGATCGCCGGAATTGCCACGGGCCAGGAAGTCGAGGCGCAATTGCTCGAAATCGCGGCTGAGATTGGCAGCAAGCAGCCGTTCCCAGGGATCGCTTGAACCAAAGCGCAGCGCCGTGGCGTTGGCCCAGTCTAGGCCCAGCGCTTCGCCAAGCCGGGTATAAGCCAGGGCGACATCGATTTCTGCGACCCCCAGCCGTGCGGCCAGATCCGACGTCGTGACAAGACCTTTCAGTTCGACGATGCGCACGATCCGGTCGATCAGCTCCCGGCTGACATCGATATCGGCAACCTGCTGATGCATGGCTTCCGAAAATGACCGGGATTCATCCTTGAGAAGTTCGTCCAGCGCAATGCTGAGCCGCTCGACGCCCGGCCCGAGCCGATCCGCCAATGCGCTCGGGTTCGTCGTTTCGTCGCTGACGCGGATAAGGTCCGCCATCGGCATCCGCAGATTTGTGCGGGCCAGATTGAACAGGCGCAGCCGCTCAGCTTCGCTGATGTCGGCCTGCTCGATATCCTGCCAGAGCGATTCAAGGCCGAACAATCGGTCGGCCGTGAAATAGGCGAGCGCGATATGGGCGAGGCCCACGCCCTCTTCTTCGCTGAGTTCGAACGGCATGACGAAACCGATGCGGTTGACGACGCGGTTGGCGATCTTCGTCGAGATGATCTCGCGCCGCAGCCGATGGTTGGCGATCGCTTCGGGGAAACCCTCCTGCATGGCTTTCGGAAATGCGTTGCGCAGCAAGGGCTCGAGCATCGGATCGTCGGGAAGCGCCGTGGCCTCGACGGCGTCCTGCAGCGTCAGCTTGCTGTGCGCCAGCAGCACCGAAAGCTCCGGCCGGGTGAGCCCGCGATTGTCATTCTGCCGGCGGAGCAATTCATCGTTCGCGCCCAAGCCTTCCACCAGCCGGTCTATCCGCTCGCTCGCTTCCAGGGTCTCGATCACCCGCACATGGCTGGGCAGATCGGCTACGCTGTTATGCTCGGCAAGGGACAAGGCCAGCGTTTGCAGGCGGTTATCCTCGAGCACGAGAAACCCGACCTCATCCGTCATCGATTCGAGAAGCGTGTTGCGCGCCTCGAACTCGAGCCGGCCTTCGAGCATCTCCCGGTTGAGCGGGATCTTGATATTGACCTCGTTATCCGAACAATCGACGCCCGCGCTGTTGTCGATAAAGTCCGTATTGATGCGCCCGCCATGCACGGCATATTCGATACGCCCGGCCTGGGTGAGGCCCAGATTGGCGCCTTCGCCGATTGCCTTGGCGCGCACGTCGCGGCCGTTCACACGCACCTTGTCATTGGCCGGATCGCCGACCTCGATATGCGCTTCGCTCGATGCCTTGATATAGGTGCCGATACCGCCGAACCAGATCAGGTCGATCTCGGCCTTGAGGATCGCGGAGATCAGCTGCGAGGGGCGCATCGTCTCTTCGGTGACGCCGAGCATTTCCTGCACTTCGGGAGAGAGCGGGATTTCCTTCATGGAGCGCGGGAACACGCCCCCGCCCTTGGAAATGAGTTTCCCGTCATACTCTTCCCAGCTCGAACGCGCCAATTCGAAAACCCGCGCACGTTCGGTCCAGCTGGTCGCCGGATCGGGATCCGGATCGAGGAAGATGTGGCGATGATCGAACGCAGCAACAAGTTTGATCGCTTTCGAGAGCAGCATGCCGTTGCCGAACACATCGCCGGACATATCGCCGCAACCGCCGACGCGTATCGGATCGGTCTGCACATCGATGCCCATTTCGAGGAAATGCCGCTGCACGGAAATCCAGGCGCCCTTGGCGGTGATGCCCATCGCCTTGTGGTCATAGCCATGGCCACCGCCGCTCGCAAAAGCGTCGCCGAGCCAGAATTTGCGTTCCATCGCGATGCCGTTGGCGACATCGGAGAAGCTTGCCGTGCCCTTGTCCGCGGCGACGACGAAATAGGGATCGTCATCGTCCCGGATCACGACGCGATCCGGATGGACGACTTCATTCTCGACGAGATTGTCGGTCACCGACAGCAAGGTGCGGATGAAGATGCGGTAGCTTTCGGTGCCCTCGGCAATCCACGCATCCCTGTCTTCCGCCGGATTGGGCAGGGCTTTGGGGTAGAAGCCGCCCTTGGCGCCGGTCGGTACGATCACCGCGTTTTTCACGAGCTGCGCCTTCATCAGGCCGAGGATTTCGGTCCGGAAATCGTCCCGCCGGTCCGACCATCGCAGGCCGCCGCGTGCGATGGGTCCGCCGCGCAGGTGAATGCCTTCAACACGTGGGCTGTAGACCCAGATTTCGCGCCACGGCACGGGCGCCGGCAAACCCGGAATGCCCGAGCTGTCGAGTTTGAACGCCAGGGCTTCACTGGCTGCGGAGGCGAATGCGTTGGTACGCAGACATGCGGTGACGACCGAGCGGATGGCGCGCAGGATCGCATCGTCGTCGATCGCCGCCACCCTGGTGAGCGCTGTGTCGATTTCATGGTTGATTGCCCGCAGCTTCGCCTCCCGGTCTCCTTCGAAATCGGGATTGTGCAGCGTATCGAACAGCTCGATGATGGCGCGGGTGATGTCGGGTTCGTCGCGCAAGGTTTCGACGACCGTCGCCAGACCATAGCTCAGCCCCGTCTGGCGCAGATAGCGGAACCAGGCGCGCAGCAGCGTAACATCGCGCGGGTTCAGGCCGACCGATATGACCAGCTGGTTGAACTCGTCATTCTCGGCGCGTCCTTCCAGCACCGCTGAAAGCGCGCCCTCCTTGATACCCGCTCGCTCGATCAAGGTATCAAGGTCGGAGACGCCGTCGACCTCGAGCAGAAAATCGTGAATATAGCCGAGCCGGCCGCCATTCAGCGGCGTCGGAATTTCCTCAAGCACGCGAAAGCCGAAATTCTCGAGCACCGGCACCGTGTCGGACAGGGGGATAGAGGCGCCAAGCCGATAGAGTTTCAGTCGCAATTGCGTGCCGCCATCGCCTTTGAGCCGATAGAGGCGCACGCCGCGCTGATATTCGCTCAGGCCGCGCAGTCGCAATATATCCCGGGCTGCTTCCTGAGGGCCATATTCGCCGCGATATCCGTTCGGAAATGCGTTGGCATAGACAAGCGTCAGCCGGGCCGCGCGAGCGGAAGGCAGGCGTTCGCCCAGTTCGGCCTCGACGGCGGGGGACCAGCCGCGGACCATCTGCTCGATCTCGGTATCCAGCGCTTCGGCGTCCGGTTCCAGAGGGTTTTCGCCGATATCCAGCGTATAGCGGATAAAGGCGAGATCGCCGTCTCCCAGTTCGATCGCCCAGCTCGAAATCATGGATCCCGTCGCTTCTTCAAGGCGGCTGCCGATCGTCGTGCGCCGGTCAGTCGAAAGTTCGTCGCGCGGCAGCCAGACAAAGGCGAACAGATGGCGTCGCATAGGCCCCTGGATAAGAAGCAGCTTGGGCCGCGGGCGGTCGGCGAGCGACATGGCCGTCAACGCGGCCTGCTTCATTGCCTCCGCGTCGAAGGAGATCAGGAGATCGTGCGGCAGGCGTGACAGCGCATGTTCGAGCGCCTTGCCGGCATGGCTTTCCCGGTTGAAGCCAAGATCTTTTTCCAGCGCTTCCAGGCGCTGTCGCAGAACCGGGACTTCGTTGGCGGGGGCATGGAGGGCTACACTGGTCCACAGTCCGGCATGGATCGACAGGCTCGTCAATTCGCCGTCTTCGTATATTGGCGTGATTGCGAGATCGAGCGGCACGCGGCGATGAACCGTGGCGAGCCGGTCAGCTTTGGACAGCAGGGGCGCCGTTCCGCCATTTTCGAAATAACTGAACGCGGCATCGCGTGTCCGGATATTCCAGCAGGAGGGGCCAAGCGCACGAAAAATGCCGAGGCCCGCCTCGCGCTCGCCGAGCCGGTTTTCGATATAATGGCCGACTTGCGTAAAATGATGGTCCGCAAACCAGGTGAGCAACGCGCGGCCTTCCGGATCAGCTGTCGCCTCCGCATCTGCGCGCATTCTTTCCTGGAGCGCCGGCCAGTCGCGCACTGCCGCACGCACGTCGAGCATAACCTGATGCACGTCGGACAGGAGTTCCAGCCGGGTGCGGGCGTCGGCCCGGTCGACTTCCAGATAGACGAAGGACTCCCGTTTTGCGTCTTCGCGGTCGGACGTATATTCGACGATCCGGTGATCGTCGTCGCGCCGCACCGACATGATGGGATGCAACAGCCGCAGCACAGTAAGGCCGTGCGCGCCGACCGCGCCGGTGATCGAATCGACGATGAAGGACATGTCGTCATTGACGATCGCCATCCGCATGAAGCGGCGGCCCTTCTCATCGGTTATCGATTCCAGCTTGATCTGCGCCATGCCGGGCAGTCGTTCGGCCGCTGTGGCGGCGACGAAACGTGCCGCCTCCATGGCCTCGGCTTCGCTAAAATTGTCGGTTTCCCCGGGCAGCGCGTCGTGCACAAGTGCGTCGGCAATAGCTGCGATATGGGCTTCGGTTTGCTCGCTCGGCGAGTCTTGCGGAACCTGTGTCATGGCGGGCAGCTATGCTCTCCAAACAAGGGCTACTCAACCCTTGTTTGAAGAAGAATCTTGATGATTTCCGCGTCCCGGAAAACAGATTGGCTGTCAGCCAGCGACCTTACGGATTGCGCGATCCGTGAGCGCCTTGTCGTGCGGCACCGCTCCGATCACGGCGATCCTCCCGTCGGGAAGGCGGCGGGCCATCAGCAGCGCGAATTCTTCGTCGCTGTCGGCGTCCTGATCCAGGGTAACATAGTCCAGAACCGGAGCATGGCGCAGCGCCTCGCAGGCATCTTCAAGCTTGTCTGGGCGCGATGCCGGGCGGCGTGCGGCGCGTTCGGCCGCAACGACAGCCTTGAGGCCGCCTTTGTGCGATTTGAGATAGTCGGCAAAGGTGCCGGCGGCGATGTGCTCGCGCTTGGCGTGGGAGAGCGCCGCAGCGAATTCCGTCAGCCGGGTCTTGTCGTAATCGACCCCGAAAACAAGTTTGGTGATGGGCGTCATCGGCGCGCGATCCTGTCCGGTAATGCCGGCATCCTGGAGGATTTCGGCATAGGTTTCCGGTTCGGCCTCTGCGCAAAGAGCAAAATCATAGGCGCGGCCCAGCGCATCGTAGAGCGCGGCACGGCTGCGTTGATCGGCGGATTTTGCCTGTTCGGCACTGTCCCGCGCCGCGACCAGATAATCGACCAAGCGCTCGGGCCCCGCAAGGCTCTCGTCGAGCGCTGCAAAATCACCGCCATGGCTGGGCGTGTCATCCTCGGAAGAAAAGGCCGGTGCTGCAGGATCGGAGGATTCAAAGCTCCTGTTCGGGCCGTCGGCCCATAGCGGCGCAGCTTCCTCGACCGGCGCCAGCCGGGCGGCAAGGGCCTGATCGACCCCCTGCTGGAGATCCGCGTGAACCTCGGCGGCCGCAACCTCTTTCCAGTTGATCACGCCATATATGAAATCGATTGTATCGTCGTCGGACGAGAAGGGCATCAGGATGCCGCGATACAGCATGTTCACATCGCGATGATTTTCGAACTCAGCTTCAAAGCCGACCGGCGCCTGGTTGGCGATGATCTGCATATAATGGTCCGTCAGGCGGGAGAGCAGAGACCGCGGCGGTACATCTGCAATGTCTTCGATAGTGTCATCGATGTCGCATTCGGTGCGCAATGCGCCGCCAAGCCAGGCGATGGACGGATTGTTCAGCCCGGCCGTGAAATCGAGTAAAACGCTATGGGGCCCGAAATCGCCAATGGTTGCCGGGTCCAGATCCTCGATCGAGGGATAGGCGCGGCTGTGCAGCAGGGACGCCCAGTGATTATAGGCGCGAACATGCATCCGCCGCTCATCCGTGCCGATCTGCGGCGGCGGTTCGATCGCCGCATCACCTTCTGCATCCGCGATGCCGCTCTCATCGGCTTCGAATGGCTGGGGATTATCCATAGCTGTTTTGCCCTCGCGGAGATGGTTTACAAGGCCCTTATGGACCGGGATGGTTTACGAATGGTAAATTCGCATGTGCCGGAGCGGCGTTTCGCGAACAAATAACCCGCTTGTTTCGCCGTTCGGTGCTTGGTAAGGGCCACGGCCCATAGAGGGAGCGTGCCGCTTTAGCTCAGCTGGTAGAGCATCGCATTCGTAATGCGGGGGTCAGGTGTTCGAGTCACCTAAGCGGCACCACGATTTTTCTTCTTTGATATCAATAAACTAACTCAATAATAGGGCCGGAAAACCTGCCTGTTTCCCGAGGCTTGCGGCCCTTGGCTTCTTGGAAGCGGTACGAGAGACGCTTTTGGGGTCATTGGACCTCGCACAAATAGCCCCAAGTCTCTGAGCGGCTATGTTTTGTATTCAAACTGGAATGTCCGCTGATGGGCCTATTGCAGACTGTCCAGCTTCAATTAGGCAGGCGAACAGAGTCGACAAAATCCATGCAGAACAGGCAATCAAACGTAGACTAAATTCAGTGGAACCTTCATTTTTCTTGTCATTTATTCTATAGATTTCCGAATTATTAGGAGATTTATTTTTTCATGGCTCAAAACAAGCGTTCAATTCCTGAGATCCGGGCGCGGATGCGGGAAATTGCCGATGAGTACGAGATAGAAGAGCTACATGACCTCGCCGATGAGACGTACAGAAATTCCCCGGTCAAGCGCGCTTCAAGGAAGAGCGCTTCGCTCACGCCCGAACTGGCTGAGAAAATTCGGGCTTTTGTTGCGAAAAACCCGAAACTGCACCAACGCGATGTTGCTCAAAAATTCAATGTAAACCCGGGTCGGGTGTCGGAAGCTCTCAACAATCAAGTTTAAAATCGCAGATTTTGGGCCGAATGCGGACTGTCCGCTCAGCTTAGGTTTGTGCAGGACTGCTGGCGGAAAGAAGCGGTTATCCTTTGCTAGGCGGATCCGTTTTCCCATGAGTGTCACTGTCTATGATCTGACCCTTTTTGTGGACCGACCCATCTCTTGATGCGTGCTCGCGTACTTCTCCGCCACCGCTGTTGGTGGCAAACTCTGCCGCCCTCTGCCGCGCTTCTTCTTTCGTAGGAGCATACCCGCTGCGCTTGCCAGCCCCGTGCTTTTGAATGGCCCATTCATCGCCATCCTTAGAAATTGAATAATTTGACATGGTGTTAGCTCATTCGATTGTTGCAAGAATGATTGGGACAGCCTCAAACAAAGCTGCCCCAATCAAGTTTTGTGGGGATTATGACGGCGTGCATGTCATGCCATTGCGTTTTGCGTTCGCAATGCAATCTGACTTGTTGACGTAAGCCTCTGTCGAAGCCCCTACAATATTGCCGTTTCGAGCAGTACGGCGCCAGCGCCAGCCGCCCGAATTATAGATTTCCCATTTGTCGCCATTTGAGGCTGTACACGATTCAGACATGTGGTTTTCCTTATATCAGTTCACTGCAGTATAGCGATTGCTATACTTGACGCAGGTATAGTGAGGACTATACGCGCGTCAAGCGCAAAACGTGTAAGAGGTGAAAAATGTCGGAAAAGTTTGGGGATAAGCTGCGGCAGATGCGTACAGGCAAGGGGGTGACGCTTGAAGTTTTGGCTGCGGCAGTTGGCAGCTCAAAGGCCTATATGTGGCAACTTGAAAACAAGCCAAATGCCAAGCCATCTGCTGAAATGCTCTTAAAGCTCGCCGGTTACTTTAGTCAGAGCCCCGAGTTTTTTATTGATGACGGACAAATAGAGCCGTCAGAAAATCAAATGGAGGACTCTTTCTTTCGTAAGTTCAAGAAGCTATCTGATAGCGATAAGAGAACTATCGAGAGGATGATTTCAGGACTTGAGGAAAAAGAGCCAGAATAGGCCGATAAAACATGCCAATAGGCTGACAAGATTCTGGCAAGATTATGGCCCAAACACATACCCGCTAGATATTGACCTCCTCATTGAAGGAGCAATTCAATCGAGTGGCTACAATGCTTGTTTAGAAACGAAAAGAGGCTCGTTCGATTCCTTCGAAGGATGTTTGCTTCGTGTCGCGAAAACGGATCGTTGGAATATCCTGATCAATGAGAACATAACAAACCAGAGGCGATTGCGTTTCACTCATGCTCACGAGCTAGGGCATTTTATGTGCCACCGCGAACAGCAGAATCGGTTCGAGGACAGCCCCGATACGCTCAATGACTTTCAACAAGAGCTCGAGGCGGAGGCAAACACCTTCGCTTCATGGCTGCTCATGCCAGCCAATGTTGTGCGTGATGAATTTGACCGATCTAGCTGGACTGTGGACACACTCCGGAAGTTGGGCAATCGATTTGAATGCTCTCTACAAGCCAGTGGATTGCGCTTTGCCGACATAGCCAGCAAGCCTATTGCATTCGTTGTTTCACGCGACGGAATGATCTTGTGGGCAAAGAAGAGTCCATCCGCTCCATACATGAAAGCCTTCTGCTCAGGTGACGAACTGCCCAGTGATAGCGAGGCGGGGAAACTGTCCGCCAGTAGCAGTCGTCATTCCGACGATGTTGATTCAGGTCATGCTTGGAATGAATATCGCCGAAGCGCAGAAAGTCAGTATTTTGATCAAACCGGAAGAGGGTATCAGTATACGTGTATTGAATTTGAAGAGTGACTGTTTCGCATTGCCAAGCCGCCCGACTTTATCAGCTTGAGTAACAACGCGCATTCGCAGTTGCGGTAGATTATCGACCCGTAGTGTGGCACCGATGGCAACCATAAAGGGCTTCGGCTGTAGCGGTCATCAACGTCCGTTAGCGGAACTAATGATCTCGACCAGCTATGCCCCCTCTTGGGCGCGAAGCGGGCCTTTAAGCGCGCGCTCCCAAGTTATAAATTTGCTCCGTCCAAGCGATTGGTAACTTGGCAGATTGACTAAGATCCCGCCGCGTCAACGTTTCGGGTTGGGTTCCAGAGACTACTGCTTCCACAATCTCGGGGGCCAACCACCCAAGCCGTGCCAGCCGCCCCGTCCATTGCTTCGTGCTGCCACGTGACGATGCAATATCGTCCAACGCCTCGCCGGCGATCAATTTTTCCCGCACAATAAAGCCCTCGGCAATCAATCTCACCAACCTCTCATTTGGAGCTGTCGTTCCCGCATCAGGTCCGACAACGAGCTTCGTTTCCTGACCGACTTTGATTTTGACCGCTGGTATCGAGAAGATCGCTTCGCGCTCAAGCAGTCCGATTTCGCTGTCGCTGGTCAGCTGAATGCTGATCTGCGCTTGGTCTACGATGATGCGTGCGATCACATCTTGCAGGGTCTTTCGCCTATCCGATGGTGATCCCTCCCCCAACGCCTGGGCGACCGAACTTGCCTTTGAAGCAATAAGTTCAATCTGCTCGATTGGATAATAAGCTGCCAGTTCGGATTTGCTGCGCAGCAAATCGCAAAGCCGGTTGATGACCGCCTCCTCCAGATCATGCGCGGGCACTCTGACATTGGGCGTTTCTGTATCGATAGGTAGATCGGTCGGCGTCACATAGTAACGATAGCGTCGCGGACCACGCGTCGCATGGCTGGGTGTCAATCGACGGCCGTGTTCATCAAAAACAATTCCGGATAAAAGTGACGGCGATGCCGCCCGGACGCCATTGTTCTTGTCCGATAGATTTTTATCGACAAGAGCCTGAACGGCGTCCCACAGTTCGAGATCGATGATTGCCTCATGCTCTCCCGGCCATGCCTTGCCCTTGTGTACCATCATGCCGCGATAGACTTTGTTGCGCAGCATTTGCTGCAGGCTGCCAGGCGCAAAGGTGCAACCCCCTACTGTCCTGCCGGACTTGTAGACACGCACCCGTGTACGAATCCCAAGCTCCTCGAGACGCTCCCCCAGCGCCCGCATTGATCCCAATCGCAGATACTCGCGAAACAATGTTCGGACCTGCTCGGCTTCAGCTTCGTCGATCAGCAGTTTGCGATCTTGAACCCGATAGCCGAGCGGCACCGGCCCGCCCATCCACATACCCTTCTTCTTCGATGCGGCGATCTTGTCGCGTATGCGTTCGCCGGTGACCTCACGCTCGAACTGCGCGAAGGACAGGAGAACATTAAGTGTCAGCCGTCCCATGCTCGTCGTTGTATTGAACGCCTGGGTGACACTGACAAAGGAAGCGCCTGCATCGTCCATGATCTCGACGATCTTGGCGAAATCGGCGAGGCTCCGGGTGAGCCGGTCAACTTTGTAGACGACGATGACATCAATCTTCTTCGCTTTGACCAGCGAGAGAATCTGGCGGAGGGCAGGGCGGTCCAATGATCCGCCAGAATATCCTCCGTCATCATAAAGTGTGTCGTCGAGCGTCCAGCCTTCGTGCTGCTGGCTCATCACATAGGCGCGGCACGCCTCGCGCTGCGCATCAAGCGAGTTGAACTCTTGCTCCAACCCTTCTTCGGTCGATTTGCGTGTGTAGATTACGCAGCGGAGTTTACGCTTGCGATGGTCGTCATGCAGCATCGGAAGATGCCTTGGCCTTGGTCAGTCCGAAGAAGCGTGGTCCCGACCAATGCGCACCTGTTACCTGGCGGGCGATTTCACTCAGCGATCCATATTCCTGATCGTCGAACATGAACCCGCCATCGGTTACGAGCACGACGATGGTCTGATCATTCCAGCGACGAACAAGCCGTGTGCCCGGCTTAAGTTTGCCGATCGGTTTGGTTCCCACAGGCTCTCCCTTGGCGATGCGGCGCAGCTTCGCCTGCAATGATCGCGACAGGCCGCCAAACATCTTTTCCTGAATGCGGTACGCGATACCGAACCGGAGAAGTCCGGGAGCAATGTCAGGTGGGTCGGATTTGTAATGGCGTTGCCATTCGATCTGGAGTTCAGCCTTGCGCATGATGGAGAGCGCGGCGAGTTGTTTATCGACGGCCGCGTTCATTGGGCGGGTTCCGCCGTGATGTTGTAACGACGACCCTTATCGGCTGCCTCGCTGTCAATGGTGAAGCCGGCCTTGCGCAAGCCGGACAATGCCGCGCGGCTCGAATGCCGCTGCCAGCCTGTCGCTTTGATGATGTCATCGAGTGTTGCGCCGCTCTTGCGTTTCAACAGCCCAATCAGGATCAGTTTGTTGGACTTGGTTGGTTCTTTTGCTTTGTCGGTCATCAAGGGTTCCTTGGGTTATGGGGCAGCATCATGCTGCTCCCACTGCCCAAGGCCCCGGCAATCGAGCTGACGGGGCTCGCGGCCTCCAAACACCGCACTGCACGGACGTACCAATGCTTGCTTTGCTACGACAGTCCAGTCCGCAGAACGATTGTTTCTGAGATATGGATAGGGCTCACGTCGTCGGTTTCACCTAACGAGAATCCGGATTGGATTTGACGCACAGGGCAACAATTGCATCCGCGATAGTGGATATTTCTTCGCCAGCCGATGCAAGCTGCTCGGCCAACAACCTCAGGTCAGATGTTGACCTCGACTTACCTTGTCCCTCGACAGCTAGTGTGGCGCCATCCTCGCACTTCATAGTGATCAGCGTGAATAACCTTGAGATTAAATTTGTACATTCGCTGTGGTCAGGTTCAGCCATGCAGACACACATGCGGGGAAGCTTCCCAAAGTCCAGTCCCTTCAGAGCATCATTCATAGTTTGCGCAAGCAAGACTTCGATTTTTGGTGAGTTGCCGGTGAAGTCGAACGCTTACTGTGCCGGGTTCCGGTCTAACGCGGGCTAAGGAGGTCAATGTGACTGACGGACAGCGCCACAGATAATTCGTAGACGGTCAGAATAGTGGGATTGCGCCGCCCGCGTTCCAGCCCGCTGATATATTGCTGCGAGAGCCCGGATTGCTCGGCAAGTTCCTCTTGAGTGAGTCCGCGCTCCTTACGGATTCTGGCACAATTGTCGCCAACGAGTTTCCGCATATCCATGCGAGAAACTATTGGCGATCTGCCAGCACAGTGTTTATCAACTATAGTATGTATTATGCAGTAAATGGACGATTTAGCGGAAGTCGCAGTGGCTGAGAGCAAAGCTAGCAGCAAGGCGCGCACCGTAACCGGGCAAAGTACGGCAAGGCGTGCGGCCAAACTTCTTGCTGCTTCTGATCCTTCCTATGTCGAACCAACAAGGCAGGAACGCGATGCGATGCTTGTGGGCTTCGCCATGCATCGCAAGGTCCTCTATGGCGCGGCCTTCGACCTAGTGAAACTTGATGCCGATATCGATCTGAGCGATCCGGAAGCGATCGCGGCCAACATCGGTGCCATACAAGTGATCGAGGTCAAATCGACGAACCAGGAGCGGATCGGAGATGACCTAAAGGGCTATTTCTTCGATCTGACGAACGCAGAATTGCTCGTTGCGCAAAAACTCGGCGATCAGTTCAAATTTGTGTTCGTCAATATCGTCAGTGGGCGATGGCAAGAGATGAGCATCAATGAGGTGTTCGGCCGGGCCAAAGCGATCTACCCATCCATGCATATCCGCTTTTAACGGCGGATCTAGAAAACAAACTCTTCATCACATCTAGCCCGGCGCCTACTAGAACGTTTGCGTGCAATTGCACTAACAGCCAACTGTCCGCTTTCAACCCATTGCAGACGTAGAGTGATATCTGAATGGGGGTGATGGTTCAGTTTGTCGCGGACAATGCTTGATTGCGCCATCCCGCGATCATGCCGTCCTAACCCTCGATTCTAGATCCCTTTGCGGAATTGAATCCTCTCGAGCGCATCCGCAAATGATTTCTGACGAGCACGGGATATCGAAAATTCCAGTTTCCCCATTTCCGTGTTCAGAGCACAGATTCGAGCGGTTTTGTGATACGACCGTACTGCACCAACGCGCACTGCTGTTTGGCGGCTGATCTGGATGAATTCAGAGGGATCAAGCGTATCAAGAACAGCGGCCAAAGATTCCTCACAAATGAGTTCCTCACCCGATGTCGTGATAAGTTGGGTCACTTTCATCCAGCTTTTCAAGGCTACCACCGACGAAACAGGGACAACATCCAACGCACGGTGGCGCTCCGCGAGAAAGCGTTGTCGGTACTGTGTGTCGTTTACATGGAGGTTGCGCCAAGTCTCCGGATTTACTGTCAGGCCGACCAATTTGTCATATTTGGCGAGCGCATGCTCCAAAGCCGGTTGAGTGACCGGTTTCAGAAGATAATCGATACTGTTCACTTTGAACGCCCGCAGAGCGTGTTCCACATAGGCCGTGCAGAATATGACCGGCGCGGCCACTTCGACCGCTTCCAACAACTCAAAAGCATCGCCATCTTCCAACTGGATATCGAGAAAAACGAGATCTGGAGGGGGATTGGTCGAAAACCAAAGGCGCGCTGATGCTATGCTCGCAAGCTGCCCGCAAATCGATATGTCCGGTCGAGCCGCTTTTATCATGCGGGACAAACGCCGCGCCGCGCGCATTTCGTCCTCGACAATAATGGCTTTCATCGCGCTTCGGCTTCTAAGATCGGAGCCCTCGCCCAAAAAATGCCCGGGCGTTCGCCAAATGAAAAAGGGCGATCGGTTACAAGTGCGATCCGTTGTTTGAGCGTCGTCAAGCCGGTTTTGAAGGAAACAGCATTGCGATTTGGGTTGCTTGAATTTTCGACCAGGAGTTCATCTCCCTCTATCGTAACTGTGATGTTGAGAGGAGCGTCTTTTGAATAGATGTTGTGCTTAAGCGCATTTTCCAGAAGCATTTGTAGAGTCAGCGGAACGATTTCCAGATCTTCTATTTCGGCGGAAGTTGGCAAGGCGACATTAAACGCGTCTGGATGGCGCGTTTGAAGGATGAACAGCAAGGAACTAACTGCGGCAAGCTCATCTCTAAGCGGAGCGCGTTCGGCGTCCTGCCGTTCGATCAGATACCGATACACTGCCGCCAGATTGTCTATGAACTGGATTGCTAGCGAGGGCTCATCTTCGACGATATCAGTTAAAGTGTTGAGGCCGTTGAACAGGAAGTGAGGGCTGAGCCGCGATTTGAGCGTTTCGTATCGGGCCTCAAGGGCTGCCTTCTCTGCTTCACTTGCACGCAGCTTCTCAATATCCACTTTCTCGGTCAGGATAAGGCGATCCCTGACGCCGGCAATCAGAAGCGGTGTCAAAAGGGCCAAGACAGCCACATCAAACAGGAAATTGCCTTGGGCGCCAAACGGAAACACGATGGTATAGTAGAACCAGGTGAATGTCGCAGCGGCGATGGCGCTCGCAAACCCGATGCTGACATATCGACCGCGGCCCAATGTATTCAGCAGGCTATTCATCAAGATCAGGCCAAGGGCGAGCAGAGACGAAAACAGATACTCGACCCATAAATCGGGAGACAGAAAATCACGCCATGTGATTTCGCCTTCGATTATGTATTTCAGCTTGTAATATGTCGGGAGGAACAGCGCGATCAGGCCGGCGGTTATCCAATCCGCTTTTGTTAGCCTAAATCGCGCCATCACCGATTTCACTGCTCGGGCCTCCCAACCATTTTAGCTCCAGGGCTGAAGCCAGTATGAGGCGCTGCGGTCCATATGGTTGCGCGCTTCGGATTCAGCTTCTCTGTACATCGGATCGTCAAACAAGCCATGGGGGTCTTCGACACGCCAGATCTCAAGATAGTCGGGCGCGGGGACTTCGATGCCGCCATCGGCGAGGCCCTGATTGGCCATCATGCCTTGTGAATGCACCAATGTTTCAAGGCCATATTGTGTGCCGCTTTGGCTGATTGCGGCGTCACGAGCGAGGATCGCTGCATGATGGTCTGCGCCTTCCTTTATCCAACCGATACTCAGCAAGATGTTATCGGCTTCTGTGGTTCCGGCAAGCGAAAAGGCTTCGCGTGTGAATACGACCGTGTGTTGATCGATAATGCCAACAAGAGAGGGGAAAAGGGCTTGAAATTCCGGGTCGGCAAAGAAAGCTCCGAAGCTTTCCGGATCGGGCGCGGACCCAAATGTGATGGCATGTGCGGGCAAGGCGTCTGCGCTGCCATTTACAACGCGATAGGTTTCAAGCGTCATGCCATATCTTGCCATGATTGGCTCAAGCGCTGCTGTATAATTCGAAAAGACCTCCGATTCAGGAAGGCCTCCGTCACCCGTGAAATAGTTAAAGCCGACATAGTATACTGGATTTTCCGGGGGCGGGTTTTCTTGCGCGCACGCACTTGTCGCCAAGGCAAACCAACCAAGGACGAAGTAAAGAATTCTCATGATGCTTTCCAATCTTATCTGGGAGAGCGCAAATTCCTACCGGTCACACGATAGTGATCAATACTTGGCTGACCGAACGGTCATAATCTGGCACCGAACTGTCCCCCGTCAGCCTTCGACCCATTGCAGACGTTCGTTGTGGTCGGTTGAATCCAGATATTGTGCTCTATCACTGAATGTCCGCTTTCGACCCAAAGCGGACATACGCCGGTTTTTTTAGCCGATGGCAGATGTATCCCAAAAGCGAGTACCTCTCCTAACCTAAGCGTCGTAAGTTTATGTCTTGCCAGGTGCCTCGCGAGGGAATTGCATTATGTTTAGAAGAACCTACGGACTTGTTCTCTATATGCTCGAAACTTGTCACCGTACATTTGTTCCAGCCATGGTTCCTCGAAAATGGGAGCAAACAGGTAGAGCACAGCCCAAAATCCCAACAATATTGAGACCAAAATTGAATTGGCTATGAGTCCCCAACCGACAAGTCCTACCCAAGTCGCCACATAAACCGGATTGCGACTTTTGGAGAAATAACCGTCTGTCACCAGCCCGCGTTTTTCTCCAAATGCATTGCGCCACCCCATGCGAAGGGTAATTCGGACAGCAAATCCAAATCCCACGCAGGACAACAAAACGCCGACCGCAATCGCGACATAGCGAGTTGGGATACTGCTGATGTCAAATTCCAGCACTGACAGAACGATCAATGGATACAAAAAGCATCTGAATAAAATCAGGAAGCTTTTATGCTGCCAGCTTTTTCCGGATGGTGGCGGCCAAAATTGAAAATTGTCCAACCGCGCTGCAGCCAGCGATAGAAGCAAGATGATGCAAACCGAACTGAGGGAAATTCCGAAGAGAATATGGGGCAACAAATCCAAGTTCATTTTGAAATTCCGACCCAGCGGGGCACTTCGCTACAAAACTGTTCATAGGCCGGGCCAAAACTCTTGCTAAGATGCGCCTCTTCAATCCAGACTTGCGCATGGCAGGCTAACGCAAACGCAAGCATTGCAACCCAGCCCCACCAAATGCCGGCACTCACAGCAATGCCTATGCCGAGCAATATCATTCCTACGAATATCGGGTTGCGGCTGAACCGGAATAGTCCGTGCCGAATAAAAAGCGGCGCGTCTCCTTCACGAACGCCGATGCGCCAAGCACGGCCCATCTGTATTTGGGCAACGATTACCACCAAGCCGCCAGCAACGGTTAGAAGCGCTCCGAACCATGCATAGTTGGTTGCAGGCTGCAGAGCTGCCAGGACGCTTGTAACTGTCAGCATGGCTGTACTGATCGAATATGCCAGTCCGGTTAGTCGCTGTTTGCCTTTTGCCGAATTGAATGCCCATGCGCTGATACCTGATGATCGGGCCACTGAACGACCACGCCAGAGCGAAGCAAGGAGGATGACAATCAGTACGATGATTGGAACCGTTTGAATCATCCAACTTCTCCCACAGAGAGTTCGCGGTTTTTCACGGATGTCAGTTCACTTCTAGCCTGCAAGATAATTTGGATACCGCCAGTAATGGCCAAACCCGCCATTATTCCCGCAACTCCAAGGTCGGGCCATGCGCTGCCAGTCCCCGCGACGCCAAGTGCAGCGGCAATCACAGCAACATTGCTGATCGCGTCATTGCGTGAGCATATCCAAACCGACCGCATATTCGCATCACCTGTGCGGTAGCGAAAAAGCATGAGGGCAACGCCCACATTCACAAACAATGCCAGAGTTCCGACAATGCCCATCGTTTCGGCAACCGGTGATGTGCCATTGAAAAATGCCCAAATTGCAGAACCCATCACCCATAGACCGAATAGCAATATGGTTGCGCCCTTGAACAATGCCGCACGTGAACGCCACGCAAGCGCCATTCCAGCTACACCGAGGCTGATTGCATAGTTCGCAGCATCACCGAAAAAGTCGAGCGCATCGGCCTGAAGCGCACGTGAATCCGCCTGAATGCCAGCGCCCATTTCGATGAAAAACATTGCCGCATTGAGAACAAGCGCAATCCACAAGATACGCCGCCAGCGTTTGTCGTTCAACGCATCTCCAGTCCCACAGGCATCGGCACAGCAATTATCAGACATGGTTTTTCCTAGACAAAATTCGATTCGCCGATACTATGCACCCTGTAGTAACTATAGGGTCAAGCGATGAAGATTGGAGCACTGGCAAAGGCAACGGGCACAAAGGTTGAAACCGTCCGCTACTATGAGAAAATCGGCCTGTTGCCGCCTCCAGCACGAACTGTTTCAAATTACCGAGACTACGGAAGCGACCATCTCGCCAGGCTTTCATTCATCCGCCGTGCCCGAAACCTTGGCTTTACCCTAAAGGCGCTGCGCGAATTGCTGGCATTATCGGACAATAAAGATCAATCCTGTAAAGCGGTGGATGAAATTGCAAGCAGACACCTTGCTGAAATTGATCAGAAAATTGACGACCTAACAACTCTACGTTCTGAGCTAGGACGTGTGATTGGTGCATGTCAGCATGGAACAGTAGCTGAATGCAAAATCATTGAAACGCTGGCACCGCGAATTTGAAAACAGCAATAGTGCTGTGGTGGATTGCGATTTCGTAAAACCAATACTGGTATCAAAAGATATTTCCGGGTCCGCTTCCAGCCATTTGGCGACGTCGACTTGCGCCCGAAGCAGACATACAACCTAGCCGAATGAATCCCTATGACTCCGTTGATGTTGAACGTCCGCTCCCGGCCCATAACGGCTATCGATAGGCTCTCATCTCAATTCAAAGGATCGGGAGATCTCTTCGAACCGTATGCTCCCCACACCCACTCCAGAATGAAAGTAGAGAGCGCCAAAACGATGGTGACGTTGCTGATGAGGGAAACGCTGATCGATCCAAGATCGGCAAATTCAAATCCAACCAGGAATGTCGCCAGCGCGCCGATTAGAAAGATTGGCCCGGAAAAATAGCAATGCAACCGACCGCAGCGCGCCGCGTTAATGACGCAACCAATGCCCATCCACGTAAAAGAGCCGATTATCATCCAAAGGACGATTGAAACTGGCCAGAAACCCTGGACGATATTCACCGAAACCAGAACCAGTATCGGAATGCCCCAGTTGAAAAGAAACGGGATCGGCTTGCGTGCATGGTCCAGCTGCTTTTGTGCGACCTCAGTCATTGGCTTCTCCATGGTTAGCAGCACTCCGCCTGTGTGCCATTGTCACGCGCTTCTTGGATCGGCGGACAGGGAATGGTGCCAAACGAACAGAAGACACAACAATCACCTGCGTTGGGGCGGAGCACGGCGTTGCACCCTTTGCAGTCGTAGAAAAACTGACAGGCGTCGGTCGGCATGGCTTCGGTTTCGCGGTGTCCGCATTCGGGACAGGTAAGCGTCGAACTAAGCTGCATCATTCACCTGCATTTCTGAGTTTCATCAGCGCGAAGACAATCAGCCCCGAAAAGAGGATGAGTGCTGCAAACACCGTGTAGTCGAGCCAAAGGAGCCAGGCGGACAGCCCGGCAGTTCCTAAAATGATAACGAGCAGCGGAGTGGCACAGCAGATGGCTGCGATGACGGCTCCGATCACTCCCATTTTGAGTAACACTTTATCGTTCATAGTCGCTCAGCAGTATTGCTTTGTGCGGGATAACCAGCATCGGTCGAGGCCGCTGCAATGGCATTAGTTGTGGTTCGGGTGGGATCGAACCGTGCGGTAGCGGTCTTTGCTTCAAAGTTGATCGTTACATCATGGACTCCGTCAACGCCCTGCATCGCCTGTCGCACCGTAATCGGACAGGCCGCGCAGGTCATGTTTTCGACCGCAAAGCTCGCCGTTTGCAATTCCGCTGGGCTTTGAGCAACAACTTCGCTGGAAGTCTGCGGCAACAAGGTGGTTGCCCCAATTCCCGCTCCGGCAAGTCCTAATACAGCAACCACAGCCATCGTTGTTTTGTTCATTTTCTTACTCCTAATAAAATAGCGGTGCCCACCAATCGACCGTCGCCGAGAGCGCGACGAGCCCAGTCGCCAGCCACAAAGCGCTTTTAACAATCAAGCTCGCTTCGGGACGCGCGCAATACGTGCCATCCTCGCAAGGAACGGCTTGCCGGAAATAGACATGCCAAAAGCCAAGGGCGAGAAAGGCCGATGCGATGGCAATGAATGCCCATTTATACGGTTCGAGCGCGGTCAGATTGCCGATCCATGCGCCGCTTATACCAAGTGTCACCAAGATCAGCGGCGCGATGCAGCATGATGAAGCGAGGATAGCTCCAAGCGCCGCTCCGGCTGCCGATAATTTTCCGGTGTTTTTGCGCGCTTGATCGACCATGAGCGAGAGTATACTCTCTGTAGTAACTACAGGTGCAAGGGCTAGTTTTGGAAGTGGATGGCGAGGATGTCACATATGATAAAGCGGGGTGCGCTGGCCGAGGCGACCGGAAGCAATATCGAAACGATCCGATACTATGAAAAAATCGGCCTACTGCACGAGCCTGATCGAAGTGCAAGCGGACACAGGCTCTATTCGCGTGATGACCAGAAGCGACTTGGTTTTGTATTGCGGTGCCGGGAACTCGGGTTTTCCATTGCCGAACTGCGCGAACTTCTAGGATTGGTGGATACCAAGGACTATACGTGCGCGGAAGTGTTGGCTGTGACCACGCAGCATATCGAAGACATTGCGAAAAAAATTGCTGATCTGAAACGACTGAAACGGACCCTGGATCGGATGTCAGCCGAGTGCAGCGGAGAAGCGGTTCCTGATTGCCCACTGGTTGAAGCTTTGTTTGAGTAGTGAAGGTCTGCTTTCCACCAATAGTGTTGAAAAACTCCGCGAGCAGTTTTCGCGAGCAATATTACTGTACCCTAGCGACAATATGCGCAGCAAAGATTCAAGCGCGCGGCTTCCATTGATTCAATATTGCTGGAAATTGGCGTCGTCGAGCGTCGACCCGAGTTCTTCAACAGTATCCACCCATTGCGGACTTTCAACGAAAGACATCCAATTAGCGGCCATGCGCTGATTGTGCCTTCCCAACTTCTTGTTATCCCGTTCCCCTTAGCGGAGACCAGTTGGTTATTCTCAACCAAAAGCGCCGGAAATCAGATGGTAATGCATAGGCAGCTGGAACCACTAGTAGCGTTAAAAACGTTGAAGTCGTCAAACCGCCAATGATGATGAACCCCATTGCGTTGCGCCATTCCGCTCCGTCTGACTGCGCAAAAGCGACGGGCATCATGCCGAAGATCGCGGCGAGAGCCGTCATCAGAACTGGCCGGAGACGTTCGGGTGCCGCTCGGCGCATGGCCTCTGCCGCTTCCTCACCAGAATCCCGGTATTGGTTCGCTTGATCGACGAGCAGGATGCCATTCTTCATGACAATCCCCATAAGCGCTATAAGTCCGATTTGACCGAACAGGCTCATCTCCTGACCGGAGAGCCACATTGCCGCAAAAGCTCCCGAAAAAGAGAGAGGCGCTGTCAGCATAATGAGAATCGGTTGACCAAAACTGTCGAACTGGCTTGCAAGAACAATGTAGAGTGCGACGAGCGCCAATATGAAGGCGAAAATGATCGCATCGGCGGTGTCAGCCAAGCGTCGCGCCATGCCTTCGGTCAGCGTCTCCAATCCTTCGGGTGGGGGATTTTCCGCGAGTATTTCGTCAAGCCGGTCGACCGCCGTGCTCAATGCGACACCCGGCGGCGTATTGGCGCGCACGGAAATTTGGCGTGCGCGGTCAATGCGGTCAATCTGTGCGGGTCCGTCAGCCACGCCGACCTCGGCGACTGCAGCAAGATCGACCACTGTGCCGTCGCCAGATCGCACGGGAAGCGTTTCGATATCGATCAAGGTCTGGCGCCTGCTTTCTTCAAGACGAACACGAACGTCGTAGCGGCGCCCTTCGTCTTCAAAGCTGCCAGCCTCCGTGCCGCCGATAAGCGTCTGAGATGCGGTAGCCAAACTGCGCGCCGAGACACCGAGATCGGCAGCCCGGTTTCGGTCAAGCCGGATTTGCAGCTCTGGCCGGCCACCTTCATAGCTGGTCTGGACGTCAACAAATTCCGGCGATGCGCGCATCTGGTCTGCCACCAAAATCGCATAGTCGTTGATCGACTCCAGATCGGGGCCGGTTACGACCAGATCGATAGCCATTTGCCCGACGCCGCTACCGGAAACCCACGGAACATCTTCAGCCAATAGATCGTTCGCCTCCGGCACGGCCTGGGCTAATGCCTCACGAGCAAAGGACATGATCTCGCCTTGATGGATATCGCGGTCGTTTTTTGGCGTCAGGCCGACATAAAGGTTCAAAATGTTCGTGCTCTGATTGGTGCCCGCTCCAGCAGTCACAAAAACGAGATCGATTTCGGGATGCTCTCTCAGCGCCTGGTCCGCCCGGATCGCAGCGTCCTTCGCTGTTTCGATACCGGTGCCAAGCGGCAATTCGACCGTCGCGAGAAACTCGGATCGGTCGGTACTCGTCATAAAGGTGGCGGGAACCAAGGATGCGAAGAAGCCGCCAATGAACACGCTGACCAGAGCGCCCAGAAGGACCAGATAGCGGCGGCGGATAGCCCATCCGATTAGGCTTTCGTAGCGCGACCGAAGCGCCTTGTGGAAATTCTCGATGCGGCCCAACCAGCCGACATGACCCTTTTCGGGCCGCAAGAACCGGGCCGACAGCATCGGCGTCAGCGTGAATGCCACCAGCAGCGACACGCTCACAGAGAATACGATGGCTAGCCCATACTGGAAGAAGAAGCGGCCAACGATCCCTTCCATAAACGCGATCGGCACAAAGACGGCGAGGGTGGCGAACGTGCCTGCAAGCACGGCAAGAGCCACCCGCTGGGTCGCCGTCGAAGCTGCCTTCCGGGGCTCCGCCCCGCCATCAATATCGTTTTGCACCGCTTCGACCACCACGATTGCATCGTCGACGAGCAATCCGATGGCCACGGTGAGCGCGAGCAATGTCATCATGTTCAGTGTGAAATCAAACGCGCCAAAGGCTGTAAATGTCGCGATTATCGATGTGGGGATCGCAAGCAGGACGATAATTGTCGCTCGCCAACTCAAAAGGAACAGAAACGTCACCAGCACGACCAAAACGATGGCGATGGCCAAATCGAACAGCACATCTTCGATGGCGGACTCGATAAAGCGGGCAGTATCGCGGGCGACAACCATGTCGACGCCCTCCGGCGCACCTTCGCGCAATCGTTCGATTTCATCGCGAAGGGCATTTGATACCTCGACGGTGTTTTCGCCCGATTGTCGGCGCACTTCAAGCACGACGCCCGGACGGCCGTTGAGCTGCGCATAGCTCGTTTCATCTTCAACGGAGTCTTCGATCCGGGCGACATCCCGGATACGTGTGGTCTGGCCATTGGGCCTATAAGCGATAGCGAGATTGCCGAATTCCTCCGCTGTTCCCGCTTCCGCAAGAGTTCTCGCGCCGAACTGCCTTGTGCGCCCCTCGATCTCCAGTCGCCCACCGGGCAACTCGGCATTCTCATTCGCCAGCGCCTGCACGACATCGTCGGCGGTCACGCCGCGTGCGCGCATTGCACTTGGATCAAGCCATACGCGCATTTCGCGCTCGCGTCCGCCGACCAGCGAAACAGAGCCGACGCCTTGGACACGCTGGAGCCGTTCCTTGACGACCTCATCCGCATAGGTCGTGAGTTCGCGCACCGACATATCGCCGGACAGCATGATCGACATTATCGGTGCAGCGTCGGGGTCGACCTTTGCGACGACAGGAACCTCCGCATCCTCCGGAAGGTCGCCGGTTATTATCGCTATGCTGTCACGCACATCTTGCGCTTTGACGTCCGCATTTTCCTCAAGTTCGAATTCCAGAGAAACCTGGCTGACACCTTCCGAACTGATCGAACGCATCTGACGCAGGCCCGAGATCGTATTGACCTCTTCCTCAACGACATCGGTGATTTCCGTCTCGACCGTATCGGGTGATGCGCCGGGCAGCTGCGTGGTCACCGAAACATAAGGAAATTCGATTTTAGGAAACAGATCGACACCCAGATTGCCGAACGAAACAATTCCGAGAACCACCAATGAAAGAATGAGCATCGTCGCGAAAACCGGGCGGCGGATGGAGACATCAACGAGCCACATCGGGTTGAGCCTCGCTACGCCGTATTTGTGCGACCTGGTCGCCGTCTCTCAATGTCGAAGGAGGTTCGCTGACGACCCGTTCTCCCTCTTCCAATCCCGAAACGATTATCACCCTGTCAAAATCGATGCTGTCCGTTTCCACATTCCTTCGACGCGCCACATTGCCCTCGACAATAAACACATAAGGCGCTGCGCTGTCACCGAGCACGGCGGACCGGGGCAAGATCATCACCGAACAAGGCGGAACTTCAATCTCCGCACGGGCGGACAGGCCGGGGCTGATTCGATAGCCTGGATTGCGGATCGGCAGCCGCAACTCCACCGTCCGCGCAGTCGGATTGACGCCATCATTGATGATATAAACTATGCTGTCGAACGGCTCGTCAAAACCATCGATGAACACCCGTGCTGGCAGGTTGCGCCGGAATTGGTCGACATGCGCCTGCGGCGCGTTGACGATGGCCGCGACAATGCCAGCTTGCTGAAGCTCGATGGCCGCAGATTGACCGCCCGTGGAGAACCGGTTGTTGAGATAGACACCCTCATCGATGAGTCGCCCCGTCACAACGCCATCATAAGGGGCGCGAGCCACAGTATCGCTCAACGCTTGTTGTGCGGTTGCTAAAACCGCCTGCGCTTGCGCGGTCTGGGCACGCGCCACGGCGAGATCGGTCTCTACGCTTTCTACGTGCGCTCGCGATACGAAACCACGCGGCGCGAGGGCCATCACCCGCTCATATTGCCGTTCCGCCTGTGTCGCTTGCGCAGTGGTGAGATTGACGGCGGCCTGCATCTCGGAAACCCGGCGACGATAATCGGCTTGCCTGACGCGAAAAAGTGGCTGACCCCGTGTCACTCGATCACCGATGTTGACAAATATCCGATCAACCGGACCTTCGACGAGCGCGCCTATGGAACTGCGTTGCTGCGCTGCGATTGTACCGAACGCCTCTACCGGCTCCGACACAAGCTCCGTCGAGGCCGTTACTGTCTCGACTTGGGCGGGGCCGCTTTCGAGCGCTTGCGCGTCACTTGCGGCCTCGTCTTCGGCACCCGAACATCCCGGCACCAGAACACAAAGAGCCGCAAGGGCTAGAAGGTGATTGCGCGACATTGGGTCTATCCGCTCACATAGGCACCGCGGCCGCTTGCAAGAAGCCGTCCGTCCGCACTCAAAATTTGCGTGTCTGCGATGCACAGGGTGCGGCCCATTTTTATCGGGTGGCCGATTGCGCGAAGCGGTCCTTCGGTAGCGGCCCGATGAAAATCGACACGAAGATCGGCTGTTGCTTTTGCAACACCGCCTGCCGCGAGGACAGCGTATAGGCCGGTCAGGTCGACAAGTGCCGACAAGATACCGCCATGCGCCGCACCGATGGCTGGATTGGAAACGATCTCATCACGCCATGGCATTTCGAGTTCCAGACTATCATTGGCTTGCGAAACGATCCGAAGCCTAAGCCAGCGATGGAATGGTGAGATTAGGAGAATATCCTGCAGTCGTTTCGCGTCCATCGGTCCAGTTGGTGTTTCCGTCACAATGCCCGTTCCTTTCCGTGCATTTGATCGAGAAAGGCGAGAATCGCTGAACAAAAGGCGTCGTTTCGGTCGCCGACAACCATATGCCCGGCTCCGGCAATGTCTGTATAATGCGCGTCGGGTACGAGTTCGCGCAGATGCGCAACGGCGTCTTCCGACACCAGATCGCTGGACCCGCCCCGGATCAGATGCACCGGCAGCGTCAGTTTGGAGACTGCTTCGCTAAGGGAGTTCAACCCGCCATCCCGCGCCTCGCTGCTATCACTGCGCGACTTAGTGACGTTCTCGATGAACCTGGGATCCCAATGCCAATAATAGCGGCCATCATCGCGCTGTCTGAGATAACGATTGAGGTTGCCCGATGATTTGCGTTCGGGCCGGTGTGGAAGATATTCGGCAATGACCTTCGCCGCTTCCTCGGGCGAGGCGAACCCGTCATCGACATGGGCCTGCATGAAACCAACGACACGCGACACGCCGGCGGCTTCCATCTTCGGGGCAATGTCGACCAGCGTAAGCGACGCGAAGCTGTCTTGCGCCAGTTCTCCCGCTGCAATCATCCCGGCGATGCCGCCAAGCGATGCTCCCACCATTGCGGGTCGCCGATCTAATTGTTCGGATATTGCAACAAGATCAGCGGCAAAGTCACGCATGTCATATGCGCCATCGGAAGCCCACTCGCTGTCGCCATGACCGCGCAAATCGATGGCTATTGCCCTGTATCCAGCATCCCCCAGCTCTCCGACGACCCGTTTCCACGCGAGCCGTGTTTGTCCGCCGCCATGCGCAAGCAGCACCGGAAAGCCGTCACCGGGCCCGGACACGCTCGCTGCGATCTTCAGACCCGCACAGCCTTCAAATTTCATGTCGTTTATGGTCATCGAGCGCACTATATTGTAAATTACCTTACAGTAAATGACTTTATTATTTTTCCTGCTTCGTTTATCAATGTTCTGATGACCACCAACGCCGATCTGAAAGAAGCCTCACCAAGCGCGAGTTTCTTAACGGAAACCGACGAACTCGCCTTTCTGCTCGAAGAGGTGCCGAGACGGCTGCGCCAAGTCTTCGATGAGTCGATCAAGCGCTTTGGACTGACGCGAACGCAATGGCGGACCTTGGCATATGTGTTCCGGTCGGAGGGGCTTACGCAAACTGAGCTGGCGCAATGCGTAGAACTGGAGCGGGCCAGCATCGGACAAACAATCGACCGGCTGGAAGAGCTGAATTACGTCGAACGGCGAAAAGTGGACGACGATAGGCGCGTATGGAAAATCTATTTGCTCCCCGCCGCCCTAGAACTCCTGCCGACACTGAGACACGAGGCCGATACCGTCTATGAAAAAATGCTCAAGGGGATTTCCGAGATCGAAAGAGTGCGGCTCTTCGAAATCCTCAGTGATTTGAGTAACAACCTAGCAGAAGGTAGTAAGTAGAGTGAAAATAGAATCTCCTTATCAGCGGATCCCATTTAGCAGTTGAGCCCACGACCCATTGCGGACATTCAACGACAAACCCGCAATTGTCTGCTTCGCGTCTAACTCGATCGTCGCAGTCGGTTCGGTCCGTCATCGATGGTAGGCGTTCGATCGGGCAAGCCTGTGTTCTCGGATGATGGCCAAGATAGGCTAGCAGTAAAGTCTTTGTCCCCGCCGGCATATTTCCGCTTGGACAGCCCGGTCATTGCCCGAGGGCGTCGATGACGCGCTTAAGCTTTTCGCGAACGGTTTCAGCAACCGATTTCAGTGCAGAATTGTCCACCGCCTGCATCGAGGCGGCGGGATCGACGGCCGCGACTTCGACGCTGCCATCCGTTTGCTGGACGATCACGTTGCAGGGCAGCATTGTGCCGATCTTGTCTTCGGCTTGCAATGCTTGGCGTGCGAGATGCGGATTACACGCACCCAATATGCGGTAATTGCGAAAATCCTTATCGAGCTTCTTTTTAAACGTTTCCCGAATATCAATGTCGTTCAAAATGCCGAAGCCCTCATTCTTCAGTGCGTCTGTCACATTGTCGACGACGTCGTCAAAGCTTTTGCCAGTAACGGTTTTTGCGAAATAGTAGCTCATGATTTTCTCCAAAAAGTTAGCGCCGATAAAACTGTCTTTGAGCGCTCACTGTGCGCTCGGCACGGTTTCGTCGGACGGTGTATTTGCTCTGCGCCCATGAAACATTTGATAAAGAGCAGGCAAACCAAAAGCGTCAGGATTGTAGAGGAGACAATGCCTCCGATGACCACGGTTGCCAAAGGCCGTTGCACTTCCGATCCAGGCCCAACGTTCAGTGCCATCGGAACGAACCCCAGACTTGCCACCAGC
>NZ_QRDP01000004.1:1039762-1730860 GCF_003385775.1 Parasphingopyxis lamellibrachiae | reverse complement strand
ACAATGCCTCCGATGACCACGGTTGCCAAAGGCCGTTGCACTTCCGATCCAGGCCCAACGTTCAGTGCCATCGGAACGAACCCCAGACTTGCCACCAGCGCTGTCATGAGAACCGGGCGAAGACGAGTCAACGCACCTTCGCGGATGGTCTCCAACAATCGGCGGCCATCGTGTCTGAGTGCCCGAATGAAGGTAAGCATGACAAGGCCGTTCAACACGCCGCTACTGATAGGCACCACTTTTCTTGGACTTGTGATCATCTTCACCGGGTTTGTCATGTTTCCCAGCCGGCTAGGATATTACGCTTGGCGACGGCGGCGAAAGCGCCGCCGCGCGGCCAAATAAGCTGCCTTTAAGCGACTTAGGATGTCCAGCTGTAGATAGAATAAGGATGCTTGTTTGAATCGTCCACATGACCGGAATCGATTTCGGCCCAATTTCTTCGTGAAAAAGCTTCCGTATGGTTGGCATGCAGATAGACGAAAACGAACATCCTGGGATGAGCGGAAAGCGACTCTGCGATCTTCGTCACGAACTGCTGGAAGAGCGGTTGGCCAACGGGATTATTGGCAAAACACAACATAGGACCGAGCGGGATGTCGAAGTCGCGAATATCGACATTGTGCAAAACAAAATCGGCATGAGGAACACGTTTGTTGAACGTTTCCATATTGCTCATAGCTGAAGAATGCAGACCTTCGTCGATCTCCACGCCGATCATGTTTCTAAATCCCGCCAATGCACCGAGCATCAATACGCGTCCCTTACCAGAACCAACGTCGAGGAGCTGAAATTCTTCGACATTTTTGATGCCTGTTTTCAAGATCAGATCGTCAAACCAGGCCGGATCGATGGCCTCATAGCGACCGGCATTTTCGAGGGGACCTGCCGGGTTTTCCATCTCATCCAGCTCGACAACACCGCCGGTATCGACCCCATATTGGAGATCGAAACTTCGATCATGCACATAGCGATGCTCTTGTGCACGGCCAGCCGCAAGGATCGCCAAATTGTAGAGGGATAGCTTGATCGTTCCCCAGACGCCGTTGCGCGCGAATGATCTTCGGACCCGGGACGCTATTGACTGTGCCATGTCATGTTCCTTCTTTTTACCGACGCTTTCTGTTCTTATTGTTGGCCCAAATCGTAGTGATCGCCGTTGCGCGTCATGTCCCAGGCGTTGCAGCATCCACAGGTTGGCGTCTTGTGGACGCGGATCGGTGGCAGCAATGCAGCATCCGAGAGATCAAGTTTTCGCAGACGCATAAATCCATTCATTGAACGCACCTGTCCGATAGGTCGGAAAATTGGCGTGTTCTATTGCTCAATGGATCTCTTTCTGCGCCCATGAAACATTTGATAAAGAGCCGGCAAAACCAGAAGCGTCAGGATTGTAGAGGAGATAATGCCTCCGATGACCACGGTTGCCAAAGGCCGTTGCACTTCCGATCCAGGCCCAACGTTCAGTGCCATCGGAACGAACCCCAGACTTGCCACCAGCGCTGTCATAAGAACCGGGCGAAGCCGAGACAGCGCGCCTTCACGGATGGCCTCCAACAATGGGCGGCCATCTTCCCTCAGCGCTCGAATGAAAGTCAGCATCACCAAGCCGTTCAGCACGGCAACGCCCGACAGCGCGATAAACCCGACACCAGCGGAAATCGACATTGGAATGCCGCGTAAAAGCAAGGCGAGTACGCCTCCGGTGAGAGCTAATGGCACACCGGTAAAGACGATTGCCGAATCCTTGACTGATCGGAAAAGCGTGAACAGCAAACCGAAGATCAGCAATAACACCAGCGGAACGACGATGAAAAGCCGCTGCGATGCTGACTGCAGCTGCTCGAACGTACCGCCATATTCGACCCAATATCCTTCGGGTAAATCAACCTCGGCATCTATGTCCGATCTTAGTTCCTCTATGAACGAGCCGAGATCTCTTCCGCGCACATTAGTGGTTACGACCGCTCGCCGCTTACCATTTTCGCGACTGATCTGATTCGGGCCGACAGTGACCTCGATTGTTGCCACTTCGCCTAGCGGAATGGCGTCGCCACGTCCGGGTAATCGAATCGGCAATCGTTCTAATATGGTGGGGTCATTTCGAATAGTTTCGGGTAGCCGAACGACAATGTTGAAACGCCGGTCTCCCTCGAATATCTGCCCGGCCTGCGTCCCGCCCATGGCCGTCGAGACGATCTGTTGGACGTCAGCGATATTGAGGCCGTATCGCGTCAGCGCCGCGCGGTTTGGCCGGACCGATATGAATGGCAACCCGGTCACTTGCTCCATTTGCGCGTCTTGGGCGCCCTCCACGCCTTGCACGACCGACAATACCTCTGCGCCAGTGGTCGCCAACTGGTCGAGATCGTCGCCGAACACCTTCACCGCCACATCGGAGCGAACGCCTGCAATCAGTTCATTGAACCGCATCTGGATGGGCTGGATGAACTCGTAGCGCGATCCTGGCACCTGTTGCACAGCAGCATTCATTTCTTCGACGAGCTGCGCCTTGGGTTTTCTGGGATCGGGCCATTCGGAGCGTGGACGCATGATGATAAAGGTGTCTGCGACGCTGGGCGGCACAGCATCGGTAGCAACATCAGCCGTGCCGATCTTGGCGAATACCTCCAGCACTTCCGGAAATTCCCTGATGCGCCGCTCAAGCGCGGATTGCATCTCGACGGCTTGGGTCAGGCTGGTGCCAGGAATCCTGAGAGCATGAAGTGCTATATCCCCCTCATCGAGCTGCGGAATAAACTCAGAACCCAAGCGGGTTGCCCCGATACCGCTCAGCAGCACCAAGGCGATCGCTCCTGCAATCATCGCCTTGCCATGCCTCAACGCAAAATCGAGAGCGGGCGCATACCGGTCATGCGCCCAACGCATCACGCGATTTTCTTTTTCCTGCACCTTTCCGGTAACAAACATCGCGATCGCTGCTGGGATAAACGTCAGTGAAAGCAGCATTGCAGAGATGAGCGCGATGACTACCGTGAACGCCATCGGATGGAACGTCTTTCCTTCGACACCGGTCAGCGCAAAAATGGGCACATAGACGATCGTGATAATCAAAATGCCAAAGATGCTCGGTTTAATCACCTCGGCACTTGCTGTTTCGGCAAGCGCGAATCGCTCGTCGCGGGTCAATAGCCGGCCAAGAGAACGTTGGGCTTCACCGAACCGTCTCAAACAATTTTCGACGATGATAACGGCTCCATCGACGATCAGTCCGAAATCCAACGCGCCGAGACTCATGAGATTGCCGGAGATACGGTTCTCGACCATCCCAGTTATTGTCAGCAACATGGCAAGCGGGATAACGGCGGCAGTTATAAGCGCGGCTCGAATATTGCCCAGTAGTAGGAACAGCACCACAATAACGAGCAGTGCGCCTTCCAGAAGGTTTTTTTGAACCGTCTCAATTGTCGCCTCAACCAGAGTCGAACGATCGTAAACGGCGCGTGCCACGACTCCGGGGGGCAGCGAGAGATTGACCTCTTCGAGTCGCTCCGAAACCGCTATCGATACGTCGCGACTGTTTTCACCAACGAGCATGAAAATCGTACCCAGCACCACCTCACGGCCATCCCTGGTCGCCGCGCCGTTGCGCATTTCGCTGCCGATCACGACATCGGCGATATCGGCAATCCGTATCGGGATGCCATTACGTTCAGCTACAATTATGCTCGCAAGGTCAGCTTCGTCTTCAGCTTGTCCTGGCACCCGAATTAGATATTGCGAACCGGAGCGTTCGACATAACCCGCGCCAACGTTCGCGTTGTTATTTTCCAGCGCCTCGATGACATCGGTTACGTCGAGATTGTAGGCAACAAGCCGCGCGGGATAGGGCGTTACATGATATTGCTTGCGGTAGCCGCCAACGCTGTTGACCTCGGTAACGCCAGGCACATTCCGCAATTGTGGCCTGACGACCCAATCATGAAGTGTCCGCAAATCCTGCGGAGTATAGGCGGTGCCGTCGGGCTTTCGCGCGCCCGCCTCAGGTTCGACCGTATACATGAAGATCTCGCCAAGGCCGGTTGCAATTGGCCCCAACTCCGGTTCAACCTCTTCCGGCAGCTGCGAGCGCACACTTTGCAGCCGTTGGTTAACAAGCTGGCGCGCGAAATAGATGTCCGTGCCGTCTTCGAAAACTACGGTCACCTGGCTCAAGCCATAGCGGGACGTCGATCGTGTATATTCGAGACCGGGAAGACCAGTGATTGCGGTCTCTACCGGATAGGTGATGCGTTGCTCGGCTTCGAGCGGGGAGAAGCCAGGCGCTTCGGTGTTGATCTGAACCTGGACGTTGGTGATGTCAGGTACGGCATCGATCGGCAATCGGCTGAAATTGTATATGCCCAGCGCGGCAAGTCCGAGCACTAAGGCCAAAATCAACCAATGTTGCCGGATCGAAAACCGGATAATGCGTTCGAGCATGGCTCGGTCTCCTAATGGTCGTGGCTTGCGCCAGCTTTTTCGATGTCGGCCTTGATGATGAAACTACCCTCGGTGACATATGCCTGGCCGGGCACGATGCCGCTCAAAACCTCGGTCCATTCCGGAGTTCGTTGACCAAGTTCGAGCATCCGTACCTCGTAGGTGTCGCCGACTTTGGCGAAAACGACTGTGAAATCACGAAACGTTTGCAGCGCGCTGGTTCTGACCGCGAGCGGAACGCGGCGGCGCGATATGGTGAGTCTGCCAGTCACCCCCATTCCTTCGCGCCAATAGCCGTCTGGATTTGGAAGCGGCGCGCGCGCAGTGATCGTCTGCGTCGTCGCATCGCCAAGTGGTAGAAATCCGCCAATCGTAGTGGTCCTTGCGTGATCGCCAACCAAGCTCTCGACAATCACTTGCTGGCCTGGGCGAACCCTTTCCAGGTCGCGGGGGTAAATAGGGAACGTGACATACACATCTGCGAGATCGCCAATGATGAAGATGGGGTCACTGCCCGTCACATCGCCGACATTGGTGTGTCGCTCGAGTATGATGCCCGCTCTGGGCGAGGTGACTGAATATGTTTGCAGGCTTTCGCTGCTCTCGACGCGGGCGAGCAAGGTTCCGGCGCCGACCCGGTCGCCAACATTTCCCATCACCGCCATCACCCTGCCCGGAAAGCGTGCCCCCACTTCGGATTGCGCGCCCGGAGCAAGCTGAACCCGGCCTGTCAGGTCGATGGTTTGGTCCAACGTTGCGGGACCGGCCTCTTCGATCTCGATACCTGCCTCGCGTGCAGCCTCGGCCGTTATCGAGGTTCGCCCTTCGTAACTTTCATAGCTCCAGCTATGACGTTCACCTGTATAAGTAGCGAGCACTTCAACATCGAACGAATGCGGCTCGGTGACTACGCCATTACCGCGTAGATAATCCTGCTGCGGTGCGAAAGCGAAACGATTGACCTCACCGTCCAGCCGACTGAGCGTTACGTTCAATTCAACTTGGCTGGGATCGAGTGGCTCGTTGTTCAGAAAGGGGTAAATGTGAAATTCGGGAGGAACGCCGTCCTCGGCTATGGTAATCTCAAGAGCAAAATCGCCATCGCGGAGCATTCGACCGTTATGGGGGCCGCGTTCATAATCCGCTTCGGCTTCTTCGCCTGCGACCTCCGTATCGGACGTCAAGCCGCAGCTGGATAGCAGCACAGGAGAAACGATCAGTCCAACGGTCAGCACTAGGCGACGCAACAGGGGGATATGCATTAGCGATTCTCCTCTAGCGGCAGCGGTGCGGCGAAACGGCCTGTCAGCCGGTCCAACTCTACCCGAGCCCGATGATATTCGGCGGCAGCGTCGACTATTCGCTCTCGAACCACGCCAAGCCGTGTTTGCGCTTCGTCGATGTCGACATGCCTAAAGCCGCCGCGAGCGAAACCTTCGCGCACCTGCTCCAGCGTCCGCTGCGCACCGGGATATACCCGCTGCAAAATAGCCGTGGCCTCGAGGCGCGTCTCTTCTACTCGTTCGTGGGCCAATCGCACCGCTCTTAGTCTCGCCACTCGGGCAACTTCGATATTGGCTTCCGCTTGACGGCGTTCCGCGATGGCGCGCGCGATATTGGCGCGATTGGTGTCGTTCCTGCCGAGCGGGATAGAGGCGCCTACTACCAGCGCAAATTCGCGTGATTGATTGAGATAGCGGACGCCGCCACGCACCGTTGGATCCTGCACGCGTCGAGCGCGCTCCAATTCGATGGCAGCCTCAGCTCGCCTTACACGCGCTTCGTAGACGCGCAGATCGGCCACGGACGGGCGAGATTGCAAATCTCCCGACGTTCCCAGCTCAAAGAAAGCGTCGTTGTCGACCGTCAAGTCTTCCGACGAGCTATCCCACAACGCCGCCAGTCTCGTCAGCGCGGCAGACCGTGCATGTTCGGCAAGGTCAAAATCAACTTGGGCCTCAGCAACGCGCGTAGCCGCACGCGTGCCAGCGAAGAGAGGATCACGTGCCTCTTGGACGCGCCGGTTTACTTCGACTTCCAGTGCCCGGGCGAGCCGAAGTTGTTCTGAAGTGACTTCGACCATCGCTTGCGCGGTCATCGCCTCGACATAAGCGGTCTGCACGCGCTGAGCGATATCAAGTCTTTGCACGAGCGCTTCGGCTTCCGCGACATCAATCTCGCGGCTAGCAAGCGTAACGCGGGCTTCCCGCTTTCCACCGCGCTCGATAGTTTGAGCATAGCTGGCCGTGATTTCGGCACCGTCTACAAACCGATTTTGACCGGTCCCCAGTAAATTTTCGCCATAAAGCTCTACTGTCGGATTTGGGGAAACACCTGCCTGCGCACGAGCCGCTCGCAAAGCTTCAAGCCGAGCGGCATTTGCGTCTGCCTCAGGCGCTTGGTTTAGCGCAAGCGCAATGGCGTTCTCTAGCGTTATGGTTTCAGATAAGGCTGGTGTAGCCAGCGTGACGCCCGCAAGGATTGCGGCGCGTGCCAAATTTAACATGGAAATTATCCTTGACTGGATTGCACCCAGAAACGTTTCTTGGGTGCGGACTTGTGCAGCTATCCAGTCAGGCTAATGGTGGCTCAAGAAGTGGGGCGGTCGCCAGAGACGGCAACGCGTAGCCTAGCGCCGCAACGATCTGAGGTGCAGGACCGAAAAAGACCTGTCCAACATCAGAGACGCCATTCATTCCATCGGCCGTCAGGTGGGCATGGCCTAGTGTCGATTGTTGATCGTCGGTGTCAATATCTCGACTATCTTTGCCAAGTGCTTCAGAAAAAGCTGCAAAGCCAATTGTATCACTTTCAGACGCCGTCGAATGATCATGGCCATGATCATCAGGCCCATGAGTTGCTGCAACGCCTATGGAGCCGTGCGATGCCAACAACCCAATGATTAAAAAGAAAGCCAAGATGCGAACCATGGATGTGCGCCTAACATCGGTTTTTCTCGGCCGCAAGATCAAACGCGATTTGGCCAATGCTCATGAAGTTCATCGATGACATAGGGATGGCTGGCGATCCGGTTCTCTCCATGATCCTTCTGCAAATGCGGATGATCGGGAGCCAATTCATCGTGACTATGAGCTATTATCTGGGGATCATGGCGAGGCCAGAGCCAAAGTGCGAGGCCCGAACCAAACCCAGCGAGTATCGCCATACTACCTAATGCTGCTTCTTGCGTGACCTCGGCGCCCAGCCATCCCACAACCGGATACGCGATGAGCCAGCAGACATGGCTCAAGGCAAATTGCGCTGCGAACAGCGCAGGCCTGTCTTCGGCATTTGCCGAACGGCGCAATAGTCGGCCGGTCGGGGTCACGCTCATGGAATAGGCAATGCCCAGAATAAACCATCCTCCTAACAGCGTCGGCCAGAGCCACGCCAAGCCAGCGATTGGTAACCCGACAGCCAATCCAGCCAGACCTACGCTGAGCGATGCTGCCGCTCCGATCATGATCGTTCGGTCGGAAATTCGATCGAGTAGCCGAGGCAGTATAAGAGCAGCAAGTATCGAACCGCCGCCATAGGCCGCGAAGGCAAAGGCGACGTCTCGCTGCCCCAAGCCCAGAATGTCGCGGACAATTACGACGGTGTTTACGATGACCATGGCGCTTGCCGCAGCAGCCGCCAGAGTGAGCGCCAAAAGCCCTTGGAGCCGGGGTGTCTTCAGATAAATACGCATCCCACGCGTCGTTTTTGTATATATACCGCCCTTGCGTGGTTCGGTCGAACGCGAGCGCTCCAGAACGGTTGTCGAAACAAGAAGCGCCGAGGCGATAAATCCGATCGCTGTTCCCGAAAACAACCAGTGGAATGACATTACCGACAGCAGTGCGGCCGCCAGCATGGGACTCACCAAATTTTCAGTATCGTAAGCGAGGCGCGACAGAGAAAGCGCTCTCGTATAGTCGCGCTCGTCAGGTAGGATATCTGGAATGGTTGCCTGAAAGGTCGGCGTGAAGGCCGCCGAAGCCGACTGCATGATGAAAATGAGGAGGTAGATTTGCCAAATTTGATCGACGAACGGCAAAACGATCGCGACGCTAGCCCGAACGACATCCATGGCGATCAGCAAAGAGCGTCGCGGTAGTTGATCGGCAAACGCGCCGACGATCGGAGCAATACCGATATAGGCGATCATTTTGATCGCTAGCGCCGTTCCGAGCACCGCACCGGCGGCACCTCCGGCAAGTTCGTAGGCCAGTAGCGCCAAGGCCACCGTAGCAAGACCTGTCCCTAAAAGGGCTATTATCTGCGCCAGGAACAGGTGACGGTAAGTACGATTGCGGAGGATCGATAGCATCAATTATTCTCGCAGGACTCAGTTGCAGCGTGGATTGCGTTATTTAGGCAATACAATACTGACTACCATGAATTAGCTGTTCGGCGCTTCAATCATTTCGCCAGATTCAAGATGGCAGTTTGATGCGATCGCGCAACCGCAACAATTATATCGACGATTGAGACGTTATTACGTCCAATCCATTAGCTTCGAATAAGGGATGACAAGACGACCATCCGCTCTTAGACAGCTGGCCGTGCCGAATCGTCGATCTTGGAATAGCTTTCGTTCTTTCAGACAAGCAAGCGTCGGCTTGCTTGTGCTGATCGCGACCATGTTTGGCGGCGCAATTGAAGCCACCGCCTGTGGTACGGAACTCGAAATGTCGATTTCGGTCGAATTCGTTGATCTGCAGTCTCCGACAAAAGATGAAAATCGCTCGGCCGATCAGCACGGGGTTTGCGCCCACGGGCATTGTCATCACGGACAACAAGCCACGGCGACACCTACGAAAGCATCGCAGACGATGGCTGGTTCGATTGGTGTCTTGCTCTCCAATGATGACTATCTAACCGATACCGATCCCAATCTTCTAAAGCGTCCTCCACGCGCCTGATCAATGACGTCCGTGCTGCTTGATGCGGCGCGTTCCTTTGTTGATCAGGAGTTTCCCAAATGTCAGTAATACGCGCGTGTCAGCGCCCCTTATTGGGTGCGCTACTCGCAATAGTCGTGGCACCTGCCGCATCCGCGCAGGATGAATCTCTTACACTTTCCCAAGCCTTGGAGCTTGCTGGCGCATCACCATCCGTCGATGTGGCCGAAGCGCAGGTCGATATTGCACGCGGCAACCAGGAGCAGGCGGGACTGCGGCCAAATCCCGAAATTTCTTTGGAAATCGAAAATGTAGTCGGAACCGGCCCGTTCCGAGATTTTCGGTCAACTGAAACCACGCTGGCCATTGGTCAGCGGCTTGAACTTGGCGGTAAGAGAAGCACGCGTGTCGAAGCGGCACGCGCCGAAACGAGCGTCGCGGCGATCAGGGCAGAGATCGCGCGGGCGGACCTGATTCTGTCGGTCCGGCAGCGCTTCGTCGATGCAGTCGCTGCCCGGCAGCGACTGCGGCTCGCTGAGCAGGCGTTGGAGCGCTCGCGAGAGCTGGCACGCATTGCCAGTGTACTGGTCGATGTGGGCCGTGACCCGCCGCTCAGAGGGTTGAGGGCAGAAGCAAATCTCGGCGAAGCGGAAGCGGAACTGGCCGAGCGGCGCGCCGAAGACGAGAACGCCCGGCGCTCGCTGGCCGCGCTCTGGGGCGATCCGATGCCGCCCGCACAAGTCGATGAAACGTCCATTTCACTAGATAGACGTTCGGTGCCTGTCGAACCGCTGTCCCTACTTGCGATTCGGCTCGCAGACGCTGAGGTTTTTGCCGCGCAAGCCATTATCGACCGGGAGCGCTCGCTGCGCACGCCCGATCTGACGCTCTCGGCCGGAATACGCCGCAACGAGGAAGCCGATGCGCGGGGCTTCGTCGCCGGCGCATCGTTCACACTGCCTTTCGGCAATCGCAATCAAGGGGCCATCGCCGCTGCCCAGGCAGCCGCGAGAGTCTCCGAAGCCCAGCGATCACTGCTTGTCGTCGAGTCAGTGCGAGGTATTGCCAGCGCTCGCGCTACTTTGGCAGCCGCTGATGAGCGTGTTGAAACGCTCGAAAACCGAACGGTTCCGCAAGCCGAGGAGGCGCTGCGGCTGGCCGATATCGGTTATCGGGCCGGACGTTTCAGTCTGATCGAACTGCTCGACGCCACCGAAGCGCGCGACGCGGCGCTCAACGCCCTTATCGATGCGAGAGAGGCTCGGGATACCGCCACCGCAGTCCTGGCCCGCGTGACGGCACAATGAAGGAAGCCCTAGTTATGAAGAACAAATATATCATCGGAGCATTCGTCGCCGTCGTCATGGCTGCCCTCGTCATTGCCGTGATGTTCCCACCTGGCTTTGGGTGGGAGCAAACGGCGCCGACCGTCAGTGAAAGTGAAGAAAGTCACGCCGAAGAAGAAGGGGTCGTTCGCCTCACCGGAGACCAGATCAGCACATCCGATATCGAGATTATTTCGGTAGAGGCTAGTTCGCTCGATGCCGAGATCATCGCGCAGGGCAGTGTCGTACCCTCACCGCAGGGACACGCGGTGCTTAGCGCCGGCGCAGAGGGGCGCGTATCGCGCATCAACAAGCGCCTGGGCGATGCCGTTGACAGGGGGGAGGTCGTCGCGACGATTGAAAGCCGCGAAGCCGCCGCGATAAGTTCCGACGTGTCGTCAGCTGCGTCGCGAGCCGAACTCGCTCGGACACGCTATGAACGTGAACGGAGGCTGTTTGAGGAGCGCGTGACGGCGCGCGCCGATCTTGAGACGGCCCGCTCAGAACTTCAACAGGCTGTCACAGAGGCCGATCGGGCACGGCAAGCCGCCTCGGCATCAAGCGTTTCTGGCCGCTTCATAGCCATCCGGTCTCCGATCAGCGGTAGAGTGACGGCTGCGCCGGCAGTTCTTGGTTCCTATGTCACGCCGCAGGATGAGCTTTTCCGTATCTCCGATCCGAACCAGATTCAGATCGAAGCGGCCGTACCTCCAGAAGATGCTCGCAAAATCGCGCCGGGCGATCCGGCAAGCGTCGAAACGCCCGAAGGAGAGATTGTTGCAAGGGTTCTTGCCGTCACACCGGCCGCGGACTTGGAGAACCGGGCTGCGATCATCGTGTTATCTCTTGGGGCGAACGCCGACTTGGTGCCAGGTGAATATGTTCGCGCGCGTATCCGCCCGCGAGCCGATGGTACAAGATCATCTGTTTTGGTCGTCCCCTCCGAGGCCGTGCAGTCGATCGAGGGCCGCGACGTCGTGTTCGTTAGGACTCCCGAGGGCTTTCGTGCCCAACCCATCCGGACCGGCGCGCGCAGCGGAGATCGTGTCGAGATTGTTGAGGGCATCGCCCCCGGAACACGCATTGCTGGCCGTAACGCCTTTCTCCTCAAAGCCGAACTCGGGCGCGGAGAGGCGGAACATTGACTTACAAACTTAATTTGGAGCCGCAGTCATGATCGCGCGTCTTGTCGAACTCTCTGTTCGCAATCGATTTATCGTCGTATTTCTCATCGCAGCAGTCGCGGCATTGGGCATCTACAATCTGGTCAGGCTGCCGATCGATGCAGTACCCGACATCACCAACAACCAGGTTCAGATCAATACGATCGATCCGTCGTTGGCTCCGCTCGACATCGAACGGTTAGTGACGTTTCCGGTGGAAACATCCCTCGCTGGTATTCCTGGCCTGCAGACGACCCGTTCGATTTCACGCAACGGCTTTTCGCAAGTCAGCGCGATATTCGACGATGATGTCGATATCTATTTTGCCCGCCAACAAGTGGCCGAGCGACTGACAACTGTCCGCGAGAATCTACCCGACAGTGCTGAACCGGCGATGGGGCCGGTTTCCACGGGCTTAGGCGAAGTGTTGATGTGGACGGTCAGCTATGCCGAGCCAGGAGACGGCGAGGCAAGTACCGGACCGGGTTGGCAGCCTGACGGTTCTTATCTGACGCCGGAGGGTGAACGACTTACCGACGAAGTGTCGCGGGCCGCCTATCTGAGAACCTTGCAGGATTGGGTCATCGGTCCGCAGATGCGCAACGTGCCGGGCGTAGCCGGCGTCGATTCGATCGGCGGTTATGCGCGTCAATTCGTGGTCACGCCTTCTCCAGCGAGGCTCGCCTCCTACGGGATCGGATTCGACGATCTGGCCGAGGCGCTTGAAAGAACCAACCTTTCGGTAGGCGCCAATTTTGTACAACGCGGCGGCGAGGCATTCCTGGTCCGCGCCGACGCGCGCATTCGCACGATCGACGAGATAGAGAATGCCATCATTGCGCACCGCGAACGAATTCCCGTGCGCGTTCGCGACGTTGCAACCGTTGCCAATGGGGGTGATCTTCGTACCGGCGCGGCGACAGAAAACGGCAATGAGGTTGTCGTCGGGACCACCTTAATGTTGCTGGGCGAGAACAGCCGTGCGGTGGCTGCTTCGTCCGGCGAACGTTTGGCGGAGATCGGCGAATCGATGCCGCAGGACATTGAGGTTGAAATCGTCCTCGATCGCTCGAAACTCGTCAACGCGACGATTTCTACGGTTGAAAGAAACCTCACCGAAGGCGCTTTGCTCGTCATCGTCGCATTGTTTCTGCTGCTCGGCAATTTCCGGGCGGCGATCATCACTGCGCTCGTCATACCGCTGTCCTTCCTGATGATGGCGATCGGAATGAATCGCTTTGGCGTCTCGGGCAATCTGATGAGTTTAGGCGCGCTCGATTTCGGGCTGATCGTTGATGGTAGTGTGATTATAGTCGAGAATTTCCTCCGCCGAATGGCAAACCGACAACATGAAGAAGGACGGTTGCTGACGCTGGGCGAAAGGCTGGAAGAGGTTATCGCCTCGACCCGCGAGATGATCCGGCCTTCGCTCTTCGGCCAAGCGATCATCCTGCTTGTGTTTGTCCCGCTCCTGACATTCCAGGGTATCGAGGGGAAAACCTTCTCACCGATGGCGATCACGGTCATGCTTGCGCTAGCCTCCGCCTTCATTCTTTCGCTGACGCTCGTTCCTGCGCTGCTCGCGCTGCTCATTCGCGGACGCGTGGCCGAGAAGGAAGTCCGTCCCGTGAGCTGGGCCAAAAGCAAATACGAGCCCGCCCTGCGTAAGGCACTAGCCTTCCCCAAACGCACGGCGATAGTCGGTTTTGCAATCTTCGCCTTTTCGCTTGGCGTGTTCAACTTTCTCGGTAGCGAATTCATGCCGCAGCTCGACGAGCAGGATCTCTCGGTTCAGTCGATCCGGATTCCATCTACCTCGCTCGCCCAATCGGTCGAGATGCAACGGCAAATCGAACGCACGATCTCGCGTTTCCCACAGGTCCGGTACATGTATTCGAAGACGGGTACGGCCGAAGTGGCCAGCGATCCGATGCCACCGAATATTTCTGATGCTTTCATCATCCTGCACCCGCGGGAGGAATGGCCCGACCCTTCCCTTCCAAAGGCTGAGTTGGTCGAACAGATGGAGGAGGCATTGGCGGGCTTGATCGGCAATGATTTCGAGTTCAGCCAACCAATCGAAATGCGGTTTAACGAGCTGATCGCCGGCGTACGCGGCGACGTCGCCGTCAAGGTGTTCGGCGACGATCTCGAACAGCTCACCGCGATCGCCAATCAGATCGCAGGAGTGTTCTCGAACATCGAAGGAAGCGCCGATGTCCGGGTCGAGCAAACTGAGGGTTTCCCAACGCTCGACGTCCAGTTTGATCGTTCAGCGATCGCGGCGCACGGCCTGACAGTCGAAGAAGTAGCGGCAACTGTGAGTGCTGCGCTTGGTGGAGTCGAGAGTGGCATCGTTTTTCAGGGCGATAGGCGGTTTGACATCGTCGTTCGTTTGCCGGGTGAAGTCCGCGACGATATCGATGCGATTGGTGCGCTTCCAGTGGTCTTGCCTGAAAATGGCTTTGGCCGAAGGGCATCGGTTCCGCTGCGCTCGCTTGCCACTCTGTCGGAGATCGAAGGCCTCAATCAGATCAGCCGGGAAAACGGCCAGCGCCGGGTTGTTGTTCAGCTCAACGTACGCGGTCGTGACGTCGGTTCACTGGTCGAAGAAGCCCGCGAGAGCATCGCCGAGCGGGTTGACCTGCCTCCGGGTGTCTTTCTGGAATGGGGAGGACAATTTGAAAACCTGCAGGCCGCTCAGGCACGTATCGGCGTAGTCGTACCGATTATTGCATTGCTCGTTTTCGGACTGTTGGTAATGGCGCTCGGAAACGTCCGCATGGCAATCGCTGTATTCACGACCGTTCCGCTCGGGATCGCGGGCGGTATCTTCTCGCTGGCGCTCACCGGGTTGCCCTTTTCGATCTCGGTCGCGGTTGGCTTCATCGTGCTGGCAGGCGTGGCGGTTCTCAACGGCCTTGTCATGATGACCAGCATCCAGGGACGATTGCACGCAGATATGCCCCTCGACGAAGCAATCTTCGAGGGCGCGGTCGAGCGGTTCCGGTCGGTATTGATGACGGCGATAGTGCCCTCGCTCGGTTTCGTACCGATGGCGATAGCCACAGGCACCGGGGCCGAAGTTCAAAAACCGCTCGCAATTGTCGTGATCGGCGGATTGATTACGGCGACCGCGTTGACGCTGTTCGTTCTACCTGCCGTCACGCGTCTAATTCTTGGCCGTGAAAGCGGCGATTGGACCGCGCGGCTCAAGCGCCGGATGCCGAGTCTGCCAGCACTGCCATTCACGCGGTGGACCCGCCGTCACCAAACCTGAGGCCCAGGCCTGCAAAACGAAAGGAAAGAATGATGACGATATCGCAGGATGCCATGCTGCTACGCATCTACACGGATGACGCGGCGATGCACGGCGACGGTGAGGTGGTGGACGTCATAGTGAGCCGCGCCCGGAAGGCCGGCCTGGCCGGCGCCACGGTGCTGCGTGGCAGGGCCGGTTTCGCATCGGGATCGGTCGTTCACAGGCATCATTCGCTCGGCATTGGCGACAATCCACCGATGGTCATCGAGCTGGTCGATTCCGAAGAAAATCTCCGGGCCTTTCTAAACATGCTCGAAGACCTGAGGGGAATCGGCCTTGTGACGCTCGCACAGGTCGAGATCGTCACGACTGGTTGGAGAGATTCACGATCATGAGTGCAGCCGATCTCGATCTCGGCTCCAAGGATAAGCGCAAAACACTTTGGGTCGTGCTCGCGCTCAATGTCGCTATCGCGATCGGATTTTTCGGAACAGGCGTGGTCGCTGATTCCAATGCGCTACTCGCCAACGGTGTCGACAATTCGTCGGATGCGATCGTCTACGCGCTGAGCCTGTTGGCGATGACGCGGCCGCGGACATGGAAACGTGGTGCCGCGCGTTTTTCCGGCATCATGCTGCTGCTGTTCGCCGCTGGCGTAATCCTGGACGCCTGCAGACGCTTCCTTGAAGGCTCAGAACCGGGCGGAATTACGATGATTGCGATGGCCGCGATTGCTGCGGTCGTCAATTTACTCTCGCTCTACTTATTGAAACGGTTGCGGAACAAGGACGTCAACCTGCGCGCCGCGACAACGTTCAGTTTCAACGATTTCGTGGCAAATGGCGGCATCATCATCGCCGGCGTCTTGGTCATGATGACGGGCGCGAACTGGCCTGATCTGATCGTTGGTGTCGCCGTTGCCGGTATTGCCATTTATGGCGGCATCGAAATTTTGCGCGACGCGCATCAGGATATTCATGACGAAAGAGGAAGCACGCATTGAGCACGGGACACGATCACGGCAGCAAAAATATGAGCGATGGCCGCCTTATTTGGGCGGTGATTGTCAATATCGGGCTGACGGTCGTCCAAATTCTGGGGGGTATAGTTTCCGGCTTGCTTGCGCTGATCGCGGATGCACTTCATAATTTCAGCGATGCGGCAGCGCTTGGCTTGGCTCTATTCGCCCGCCGAATTGGGCGACGTCCTGCCGATAAGTTGATGACGTTCGGGTATGCGCGTGCGGAACTGATTGCCGCGCTCATTAATCTCACCACACTCATCATCGTCGGCTTCTATCTAATAATCGAAGCGGTCACCCGGTTCATCGATCCTCAACCGGTTGAAGGCTGGACCGTGGTTATCGTCGCTGGTGTCGCTCTGATTGTAGATATTGTCACTGCTCTTATGGTTTATTCAGGTTCGAAGAAAAGTTTGAACATCAAGGCCGCATTTCTGCACAACGTGTCCGACGCGCTCGCCTCGGTCGGAGTTATCGTCGCGGGAATCTTCATCATTTTATATGATCTCTATGTCGCCGATCTCATCATGACCTTGGTGATAGCCGCCTATGTTATCTACCAGGGTTTCTCGATCATGCCCCGAACCATCCGGCTATTGATGGGTGCGGTGCCGGACGATATTGAATTCGACCGTATCGTAGAAGCGCTGGAAGCTGTCGACGGTGTAAAAACCATCCATCACGTCCATGTTTGGAATTTACACGAACATGAACGTGCGCTCGAAGCGCATTTGGTGCCTCTGGGACGGTCGCTAACAGACTTTGAGAACGTCAAATTGAGAGTGCGGGACATGCTCTCCGTCGATTTCTCCATACATCACGCGACGCTCGAAACATGTCTGGAACCCGAATGCGAAGAGCATCTCATATCACCCCATTCTGATATGCTCTCCAATCACGACCAATGACGAATGGAATGTTGCGTCGGACAACGGATTTTTCGGTTACCGTCTGGGTTAGGCGCGCATGCATCTGGCTGACATGATTGTACCCCATTAGCAGTCGATTCGGACAAACAAGAACGAACGAACAGTGAGTTGCCAAGCTAGCGCTTTTGGCTTCTAAACGACTAGTATGCCAAGTATACTGCATAACTCATTGTGGCGAGTTTGATGCACTAAGGTCATTGGTGGAGTGGCAGAACACGAGACTGGGACGATATGACTAACAAGCTAATGGTGAGTTTTCGAAGGGAATTCGCTACCGCTCGCGTGCATTTTCGGGTGGGAGAGTTTGACGCTGCCTTTTATCGGCTTGAGCGCGCTCATATTCTCGGACAACGGTTTTTTGTTCCGCATATGCGCACTCATTGGTGGATGCTCCAAGTAGGAATGATACGTGGAGACATAAAAGAGATTGTCGGCCAACTTTTTCGCTTGTTAGCCGTCATTCCTGGATATCTTTTCGGTTGGGTTCCAATTGGGAATACCGGCGGTGCCGATGTTTCAGCCATTCGACCTATGCCAATACCAGAGGACCTATCTCCGCGATTGGCACATTATGACATCAGGAGCGCTGTTGCTGAGCGCTTGAGGGCCTGGATACTTATTGGGTTGCTGCTTGTTTTGGCAGTGTCACACTAACTCGAACACGGGCCTAGTCTTCGCCATTTGCTCAATTTTCGGGGGGCAGGCCAGATATTGGGCATATCCGCTTGCGACCCAGTGTATGGCAGAAGACCGAAAATCTGACATTGCCTGAAGCTGACATCCCAGCACTACGCATTGACCAAATAGCACAGCTTTCAACCTACCTCTAACTGGCTCACTTCTACCGTGATGTGCGAAAGTCCAGCGACTTTGGCTAGTCTGTCACGGTAGGCCGCAGGGCTTTGGGCATTCTCTGTTGCGACGGCAACAATAGCGGCATGATGACCTGGGCCAAGCTGCCAGACATGCAGATCGGTGATCCGGTCTCCTGCCTCCAAGACTACCGAACGGATTTTTGCCTCGATCGGATCATTAGGCCGTCGATAATCCAACATGGTCGCGCCGGTGTCGCGCATCAGACCCCACGACCATCGTGCAATCACGAGCGCACCAACAATTCCCATTACCGGGTCAAGCCAAATCCATCCATACATGCTGCCCGCCACGAGGGCGATAATTGCAAGAACTGATGTCAGCGCATCGGCCAGAACATGAAGATAGGCCGCACGCAGATTCTGGTCCCGGCCATGATGTTCGTGCTGGTGCTGGTGATCGTGTTCATGATGGCCATGCCCGTGATGATGGTCGTGGTCTTCACGTAACAGCCAGGCGCTGACAAGATTCACGATGAGGCCGATAACGGCCACGAAAATGGCTTGCGGAAAACTGATTGAAATCGGGTTCGCCAGCCTGACGAGGCTTTCCCACCCTATCAGCAGAGCCACCAGTGCAAGGATGATCGCGCTTGCGAAGGCGGCAAGATCGCCTACCTTGCCGGTTCCGAACGTAAAGCGCGGATTTCTGGCGTTTCTGCGTGCAAATATATAGGCCAATGCAGCGATAAGCATTGCGGCGGCATGGGTGGACATATGCCATCCATCGGCCACTAACGCCATTGATCCGAAGATGGCCCCAGCGGTGATCTCCACAACCATCATTATCGATGTCAACGCAATGACGAACCACGTCCGGCGCTCGTTGCGTTCGTGATTATCGCCCAAGAATATGTGATCATGCTCATGACCGCTGCGCATCTCGCTGTCGGAAGCGATCATTTGAGATATGTCCTGACAACTTGGATAAGATCGGCAGCGCCCTGGGCGCGCGCTAGGTCGCTGTCCGTTTCAGGATTTGAGACATGCTCGCGGATATGATCCTCGATCAGTTCTGCCGTCAGACCATTTACGGCTCCGCGGACTGACGCCACGAGATTGAGTATCTCGCCACACGGCGCTTTGTTTTCCAAGCCTCGCTCGACGGCTTCGAGTTGCCCCTTGAGGCGCTTCACTCGCGCCAACAGCTTTTTATCATTAGTGCTAGTATGAGACATGGGATAGGGGGCTACCCTATATTATCATTTGAAGAAAGCCCAAAAGACGGTGTGCGAGTAGATTCGGCATCATCTTCTCACAATGTGCCGGAATTATACGCGCTACTACTTGGTGTAGACCGCCCGCTATTTTCGGTTCTTGCCTATGAGTGTACTGATCGTTCACCACCCATATGCGGACGTCGCAAGTTTCGAGAAAGACGGAAAAGCTGCATGCCCGCTTCCGTCCAGCGTCAGATACTGATGGGATTTCAAAACCACCTGAAATTTGGTATTCGACTTTTGAGTAGTGAAGGACAGCTAGCCACCCAAAGCCGACTAGAGAAAAGATATTCCGTGCTGGCGACATCCGTGGCTCAACAGGCATCGCCTTGACAGCCTATCTTGCCACGATCAGTGTCCTGCTATGAAGAGATATTTTCTCTCTATTCTAGTTGCGATTGCATTGTTCGGTGCGTCCGGCCCTTCCTTTGCCGCGTCTGCGCTCGGATGTTCGATGCCGGAAATGTCGGCGGATATGGATGACAGTCGCGATACAATGAATTGCTGCACGCTCGATTGCAGAATTGCGTGCCCTACTGCAGCGACACTGCTCGGCGAGATTGGTGCACGAGAAATCCATCTGACGTTAGAGATCACATCCGTTGCGGACGTTCTGCCGTTCGCGTCGATTGATCCGAGAGTTGTCGATCCTCCTCCACGGCACCATTCACTCTAAAATTTGCTCGACCGTTGCCACGGTCAATGCACCTTCAATTTCTGGAAATTGAACGCGAGGGCGATTGCCGTGGGGCGATCACCTATCTCGTCGAGCAATGTCCGTTGAATTGGCGTGAATGGAATATCCGACACATGAAACAATACTCTCAATTGCTTACAGCTCTCTTTGCGATGGCGGCTTTCGCTAGCCCGCTACCGGCGCAAGAGTTCAATATGCTCAGTCTGGACGAAGCGCTGCGTCTATCGCGCGAAAACCAACCGGGACTTTCCGCCTTCGACAGGACGGCGCGTGCCTTTGAGGAAGCCGCAGTGGCCGCTGAACAGTTGCCTGATTTCCAGCTCTTTGGCGGCGTCCGTAATTTCCCAGTGACAAACGGAGATGCCTTTAGCTTCAATGCTGAGCGCAGCACGGCGCGGTTTGTCGGCATTGGTCGACGCCAAACTCCTGGCGCGCGGCGGCGGGCGGATTCCGCACGCCTACTTGCAGAGGCCTCAGCTGCGGAAACGGAACGTGAGGTATTCCTGCGACAGATTGAACGCGAAGTCCTGATTGCCTGGACCGCCGTTATCGAAGCACAGGAACAGCAGGCAGTATTGCAGAACCTTATCGATCAGCGCGAAGCGCGGTATTTTGCGGCGGAGGCAAATATCCCGACTGGTCGCTCCAATGCTGCCGATGCTATTTCGGCGAGGGCGGAGATTGCCGCGATTCGTGCCCAGATTGCTGATGCTCTTGGAGCGGAAGCAGCAGGTCGCGCGGCTCTATCCCGGTGGATCGGGGAAGCGGCCAGCCGCCCACTTTCTGGACACTTGCCGGTTTGCCGACTGCAGAATCGCCAGCTAGCGCGAACATCGATTGAGAGTCATCCCCTCATCGAACTGGCACAACGCCGAAACAGTGTCGCTGATCGCGCGACCGATGTTGCACGCGGCGACCGCCAACCAGAATGGGGATGGTCGGTCGTTTACGGCAACCGGGCAGGGGGGCAGTCCGATCTTCTCGGGATAGAGTTATCGATTGACCTACCCTTCAACCGAGGGCGGCTTCAAAACCGGCGTGTAGCGCAGGCCGGTGAACTTGCTGCCGCCTCTCGCGCTAGGCTCGAGGACCGGCGCCGCGAACTTTTAGCATTACTCGAACAGGCGATGGCTCTTTTTGACGCGGCCGAGGCACGGCTGCGTACTACGGCCGAAGAAACCTATCCGGCCTTGCGTGCCGCTGAACAGGCGCAGGAAGCACGTTTCGAAGGTGGCGGCGGATCGCTTGAGAGCGTGCTTATTGCCAGCGACCGGACGACCCGCATCGCGCTCGATTTGGTCGAGCAACGGGCGAATGTCGCGAGAGCGAGCGCTGATCTCTTTTTCTATACAGACGAGTGTCCATCATGAACAGAAGCCAGATCCTCGCAAACATCCGCTCGGCCGATCGCCGCAAATTGCTGATCCTCCTCGGCGCAGTCGTTGCCGCCCTCGGCGTCGGTATCCTCGGCTATTGGCTGTTTACAAATGGTGGCGAAGGGACGTCCGACCCGTCCGTATGCGATGGCGAAGAGGTTCTCTACTGGTACGATCCGATGGCACCTGACCAGCGCTTCGACGAGCCGGGCCAGTCTCCGTTCATGGATATGGAGCTGCTTCCCAGATGCGCCAGCGAAGCCGCGGGCGGCGTGACGGTATCGCCGGCGATGATCCAGAATCTCGGTATTCGCGTGGTTGCGGCTCAGATGCGGGATATCGCCCCGACAGTCCCGGCGATCGGACGAGTTGAGATCGACGAACGGCTGATCGCCGAAGTGCAGACACTTACTGCGGGTTTTGTCGAATATCTCGCCGTCCGCGCCGAAGGCGAACCGGTCCGACGCGGCAGCAGGATAGCCAGTGTCTATTCGCCCGAGCTGCTGACGGCCCAGCATGAGTATAGGGCCGTGCTGGCGATGCCGCAGGATGTCGCTCCGCCAAGCCTGCGTGCTGCTGCACGCGGCCGCCTGACGTTGCTTGGTTTGCCGGACGTGCAAATCCGGCTCCTGGAGCGCGGCGGCGCTCCGCAGCGGACCTATCCGGTTCATGCACCCATATCGGGTGTCGTGACGCGCATTGGTGCGCGGCCGGGGGCGCAGGTCCAGCTGGGACAATCCATCGTAACAATTGCCGACCTTTCCCGCATATGGGTGATCGCCGAAGTCCCCGAAGCGTCGCTTGGCAACATTCGCCAAGGCCTTCCTGCCGAAATACGCTTCCCGGCCTATCCCGAAGATGTGCGCGAAGGCGTGATCGACTATGTCTTTCCCGCGCTCGATCCCGAAGCGCGGACAGCGCGGGTGCGCATCACGCTCGCCAATCCCGGCGGGCGTCTGCTCCAAGGGATGTTCGCCAATATCACAATCCAGGGCACCGGCGGCATGGCGCTCGTCGTACCGAGCGAAGCGGTCATCGATACCGGCCGCCGCAAAGTCGTGATCGTCGAGCGCGATAGCGGCTTCATTCCGGTCGAAGTGCGGACTGGCCGCGAAGCGGGGGAATGGACGCAAATCCTCGAGGGCGTCGAGGCGGGCGACGAAGTGGTGACGTCCGGCCAGTTTCTGATCGATTCCGAGGCTTCGCTTTCGGGCATTATCGAGCGTCTTTCGGCGACTTCAGCTGAGTCTGCGCCCAATCCCGAAATGGCGTCCGCCACCGGCCGGATCCGGGCGATCAACACGCCGCAGGATACGGTGTCGATCCAGCACGGCCCTGTTCCGGCTATGAATTGGCCGCCGATGACGATGACTTTCAGTATCCGCGAGCCGCGACAACTGCGGGGGTTGAGCACCGGTGACCGAGTGCAATTCCGCTTCCGGCGGAGACAGGAAGGTGATCGGTACATCATCGAACAAATCGACCGGGCGACAACGCAATGATCGAGGGAATCATCCGCTGGTCCGCAGCCAATCGGTTGTTGGTGTTGTTCGGCGCAGCTTTCCTGGCGATCGCCGGCACCTATGCGGTGATGCGAACGCCGCTTGACGCAATTCCTGACTTGTCCGACGTGCAAGTCATCATCCGGACACCCTATGCGGGTCAGGCGCCTGACATCGTTGAGGCACAAGTGACTTATCCGCTCGCGACGACGATGTTGTCAGCACCGCAGGTCAAGGATGTGCGGGGGTTCTCCTTTTTCGGCGACAGCTATGTCACGGTCATCTTCGAGGATGGTACGGATCTCTATTGGGCGCGGTCGCGCACGCTCGAATATCTGAGTCAGGCGACCGATCAGCTTCCCGCCGGTGTAACGCCGACGCTTGGCCCCGACGCGACCGGAGTCGGCTGGGCCTATCAATATGCGCTCGTCGATCGCACGGGACAGCATGATCTCGGGCAGTTGCGTGAGCTTCAGGACTGGTATCTGCGGTTTCAGCTGCAGGAGGTGGAGGGCGTCGCCGAGGTGGCGAGCGTCGGCGGCATGGTCCGCTCCTATCAGGTACAGGTCGATCCTGAGCGGCTGCAAATCTACCGTGTCTCGGTCGGTCAGGTGATCGATGCGATTAGCGAGGCCAATCAGGAAAGCGGCGGTTCCGTCATCGAACAGGCCGGGGCGGAATTCATGGTCCGCGTTGGCGGCTATCTCGAAACGCTTGATCATTTTCGCAACATCCCATTGACGGTGAGCGGCGGCGGTACGCCGGTGACGGTGGGCGATGTAGCGCGCGTCCAACTCGCCCCCGATTTCCGCCGCGGTATTGCCGAGTTGAACGGTGAGGGAGAAGTCGTCGGCGGGGTTATTGTCGTCCGGCAAGGCGCAGATACGTTGTCGGTGATTGAGGAGGTCAAAGAGCGGCTCGAAGAATTGCGCGACGGCCTGCCGCCCGGCGTCGAGGTCGTGACGGTCTATGACCGCTCGGCGCTTATCGAGCGTGCAGTAGACAATCTCTGGGAAAAGCTTGCCGAAGAATTCATCGTCGTCGCGCTGGTTGTCGGGCTTTTTCTCCTGCATTTCCGGTCTTCTCTGGTGGCGATCCTGATGCTGCCAATCGGCGTGCTTACTGCATTTATCGTCATGTATCTGCAGGGCGTGAATGCCAACATCATGTCCCTCGGCGGCATCGCGATCGCAATCGGCGCAATGGTCGACGCGGCCATCGTGATGATCGAAAACGCTCATAAGAAACTCGAGCATGCCCGTAACGACGAAGGCTCCATCAGCGAAGAGCGGCGGCGCCAGATTCTCACCGAGGCTGCGGTCGAGGTCGGGCCGGCGTTATTCTTTTCGCTGATGATCATCACGCTATCCTTCCTTCCCGTCTTCACACTCGAAGCACAGGAAGGGCGGCTATTCCGCCCGCTTGCGTTGACCAAGACCTATGCGATGGCGGCAGCGGCGGGTCTATCTATAACGCTCGTCCCGGTTCTGATGATACTGCTCATTAAGGGACGGATCAGATCTGAACAGCAAAACCCCGTAAACCGCTTTCTGATCGCCGCGTACCGACCCGGTCTCAAATGGGTTTTGCGCTGGCCCAAGCTGACGCTTCTTATCGCGGTAGTCGCGCTGGCCGTCACGATTGTTCCGGCGACCCGGCTTGGCGGCGAATTCATGCCGCCGATGGAGGAGGGGGATTTACTCTATATGCCCACCGCGCTGCCGGGACTCTCGGCCGCGCGCGCCTCCGAACTGCTGCAGATTACGGATCGGCTGATCATGAGTGTGCCTGAAGTCGAAACGGTCTTCGGCAAGGCCGGACGCGCGGATACGGCGACCGACCCCGCACCGCTCGAAATGTTCGAGACGACAATCCAGCTGCGTCCGCGTGAAGAATGGCGACCGGGCATGACAATCGACACAATCATTGAGGAGCTGGATTCACGGCTGCAAATTCCCGGGCTCGCCAATGTCTGGGTCCAGCCGATCCGTAACCGGATCGACATGCTAGCGACCGGCATCAAAAGCCCGGTGGGTGTAAAAATATCGGGTCCGGATCTCGATACCCTCGACAGGCTGGGTAGCGAAGTAGCCGAAGCAGTCGGATCCATCGCTGGGACGGCTTCGGCCGTATCGGACCGCATCGGCGGAGGCCGTTATATCGATATCGATGTGGATCGCATGGCCGCGGCCCGTTACGGGCTTTCGGTAGCCGAGATACAGCGCACGGCGGCCACCGCGGTCGGCGGCACACCGGTCGGTGAACAGATTGACGGCCTCGCCCGTTTTCCTATCAACGTCCGGTTTCCGCGCGAGATGCGCAACAGCACGCAGGCGCTGGGCCGCTTGCCGATCATCGCGCCTAACGGTGCGATCGTTCCGCTGTCCGCGGTCGCCAGCATCGACATCGTTAGCGGGCCGGCGATGATCAAAAGCGAAAATGCTCGGCCTTCCGTCTGGGTATACGTCGATGTCCGCGATCGCGATATCGTCGGCTATGTGAACGAGGCGCGTGAGGCGGTTGCAGGCGCGATCGACCTACCGCCCGGCTATTCGATTTCCTGGTCGGGACAGTTCGAATATGCGCAGAGAGCGGGCGAACGCCTCAAATGGGTCGTCCCGGCAACAATCGGGATCATCTTCCTGCTCCTTTTTCTCGCCTTCGGGCGCGCGCGCCAGCCTCTGATCATCTTGCTCAGCCTGCCCTTCGCGGTGATTGGCGGGATATGGCTGATCTATCTTTTGGGTCACGCGATTTCGGTGGCGACAGTGGTAGGGTTTATTGCGCTGGCGGGCCTTTCTGCGGAATTCGGTGTTGTCATGCTCGTCTATCTCGATCGCGCGATCGAGGAACGCATCGAAGAGAAGCGCTTCGCAAAGATCGAAGACTTGGACGAAGCTCTTGTGCTGGGTGCAGCGTTGCGCGTTCGTCCCAAAGCGATGACTGTAGCGGTCATCCTCGCGGGACTTTTCCCGCTGCTCATCAGCACCGGCACTGGTTCCGAAGTGATGCAGCGCCTCGCCGCACCGATGATCGGAGGCATGATCACAGCACCATTGCTATCGCTATTTGTGCTCCCTGCGATTTACAAGTTGCTTGGGGTTCGAGGGTTCTCCAGCCAAGATTCAGATGAGCCGCAACCGCAGGGCGACTTACTGGCTGGATCCGAGATCAGTTAGTGACGGTTCCCGTTGGCAACACAGTATGATTTGTAAAATTGAAGCATGATTATTGGGCTGGCGGGAAATGGACTATGACGGAGTAACGAGAGGAATATTAATTATGACAAGCAATAGACTGATCGCCATTCCGGCAGCCATCGCCATTACGGCATCGGCTGCATGGGGAATCACTTTTCAGGAAGAGACAAGACCGGCAGCGGAAGTTGAACTCGTTTTGAGCACATATAAGGATGCGCTTGAATCTCTGGACGTAAGCGACACGCAATCTCTGTTTACCCAAAATTCGCGAATTTTCGAAACAGGGAAATATGAGGGCAGCTATTCAGATTATCTCGCGCACCATATCGGCCCCGAACTTGGTCATTTCGAATCTTTCACCTTCTCCGACTACGAAGTTGACGTCCAATTTGAAGGCTCGGTGGCGCTTGCTTCAGAGACGTACAATTATCGCATCGAGATTGAGGGCCGTGAACCGGTTGAGAGACAGGGCGTGGCAACCAGCGCGCTAGTCCAGGACGATGGTGAATGGCGCATCGCCGTGATGCACAATTCATCTCGGCCCTTAAACTGATCCACGATATTCGAGTTCGTCGTCCATCCGCCGACTAGGGAAATAGCAGAATGGGAATCCCGACCGATCAATTCAAAACGGCTAGCAACGGCGAGCGTAGCTGATCGTGAGCCCCACCCAAACGTTACAGCGGCGGTTCGTCTACAAGACCGCACTGGGATTTGAAGCGATCGATCCCGTACCAGCATAAGCCGATCGTGATAAACAGCTCTGTAAACTCACTGGCGTTGCCGACTTCCAGCATCCGCCCACCATACGTTAGGAATGTTCCCTGCGTGAAGACAATACCGGCAGCGAGAAAGAGAAACAGCGAAAATTCCCGGCGGTCATGCCTCTTCTTTGCCGCTCTCGCATAGATCAGCATCGCGAGAAGCGCGCAGAACGTCGTCACCTGGATTGGAATAAGATTCCAGTGCCCGTAATACACCATCGCTACCGGCGCACTGATCGCAGCCACGCTACGGCTTGGCGCAAAAGCGAGCAGGCGATCAAACCACTCCGGTCCGCGAAATACAGTCTCCCGAACCAGCGGCAAGACCAGGAGGAAAAAGCCTACACCCGTATAATAAACAGTTTCAGACAGGTCGGTTTGCAAGTTGTGGAAATTGAATTCGCCTTGCCAGTTCATTTGCTCGATCTCTTCGGGTGTATCGAACTCGAACAGGCGTTGGGCCCAGGAAATCTCCTCCATTGCGATCAGGAACAACACAAGCGCCATGCCAACGGCAATTGCGAGTTCGAACTTAGCAATCCAGTCTCTGCCCGGTCCACTTTGGATCCGACGGAGAGTTTCCGCGACGAAACAGCCGCTCCCTACGATAAGAAGTAGCGCCGAAGCCCATTCTATTAAAGTGTCTTCCTGCGTGATTTCCATGAGGATCGCAGGACTGGCGAGAAGTAAGGCTGCGAAGCCAAATCCAAGAATCATCGTCCAGACCGCGATCCTTTTGGCCGTCGAGTCCAGTTGGCTGGTTTTCAAGGATGAGTAGGGGACTGCGAAGCGATAGAGCGTCCCGATCAACGCAATTGAGACGATTATTGCAAAAACGGATCTAGCGAGAAAATATGGGGTGAATAGGGCTGGCTCTTCACGAACCGGGTAGAGATCGAGCGCGATGAATTCGTAAAGCGTCAATATCGCCCACGCCAATCCCACCAGGACCAACGTTATGGCAAAACCGGTCAGTGGCGGACCACCAATCGTTCTATTGTCTCTCCCGTTCACAATCACATCCCGACAATTTGCAGCACCGCACAACTAAATGGAAAACGTAAACTTTTGGTAACGATTTTGTTAACGGGCGGCGGTTAAGCACGGTCGGATTCGGCGCTCACGATCGCCAAGATGATAGCCGCACCGCCCTGCGGATCGGATTGGGATCAGGCATGGGCATCGTGCGCGCCCTGCCGTTCCCGGTCGCGGATGGGGCGCAGATAGAGTTTCTCGAAACCGAATATGAGGACAATGCCGCCCAGCGAGATCGCGATGATCATAGGATCACTCGCCACTTTCATGATTAGAAACGCACTGAGCACGACCAGATCGAGCAGGATTGCCGTAAGCAGAACCGCCCGGTTGGCGTTCACGTCTTCATGGAGATTTCGATAGACCCCCCAGTGAATGATAATGTCCATGATGAGATAGAATATCGCTCCCATGGCCGCGATCCGGCTGAGGTCGAAAAAGGCTGCGAGCAGTCCGGCTGCGACGACCGTGTAGACAAGTGTATGCTTTTGAATATTACCCGGCATACCGAAATGACTGTGCGGGATCAGCTTCATATCGGTGAGCATGGCGAGCATGCGCGACACCGCGAAGATGCTGGCCAGGACGCCGGATGCCGTCGCGATGATCGCGATGGCGACCGTGAACCATAGACCATATTGCCCGATCGCCGGTCTGGCGGCTTCGGCAAGGGAGTAATCGCGGGCCGTGACGATTTCGTCGATCGTGAGCGTCGAGCTGACGGCGAGAGCGACCAGAATGTATACGACGAGACAGATGGCAAGCGAGATCATGATCGCCCGTCCAACATTCTTCTGCGGATCGACGACTTCGCCGCCGCTATTCGTGATCGTCGTGAATCCCTTATAGGCGAGGATTGCGAGTGCCACCGCCGCGAGAAATCCGGTTGCCGAACCATCGGCAGCTGCGCTCGCGGACTCGGCAGCTTGAAAACTGAACCCCGCAGCCCAGAGCGCGACGAGCGCGAAAATCAGTATACCGCCGATCTTGATGACCGCCGTGACCTTCGAAACGGTACCGATGACCTTATTGCCGGCGATGTTGACCAGAAATGCGGCAATGATCAGTCCGACGGCCAAAATCGGAACCAGCAGCGTATCTTTGCCCACATCGAAGAGCTGGAGCGTGTAGGCCGCAAAGGTTCTTGCCACCAGACTCTCGCTGATGATCATCGAAAAGGCCATCAGAAGCGCTGCCGCGCCGGTGACGGTAGTTTCACCATAGGCTTTCTTGAGGATCATCGCGATCCCGCCCGCCGATGGATATTTGTTCGAGACCTTGATGTAAGTGTAGGCGCTAAAACCGCAGATGATCGCGGCCAACAAAAAGGCGAGCGGAAAGAGTGCGCCAGCGAGCTCGGCTACTTGCCCGGTCAGTGCGAATATCCCCGCACCGATCATGACACCAGTCCCCATTGCGACTGTGCCGAGCAATGTCAGGCTGTCTTTGTTGTATGGAGTATCCACTGTTTTCCTTTGTCTGGGCGACGTCGGATTACCAACTTAGATGTCTTTTTGAGTTTTCCAATTCGGAGTAGCGCGGAATAGAGAAATCGATCCGGTAGCGGTTTGAAAGACCTGCGTTTCCACCGCCTCTAGTCCGACCTCATCCATGATGCGGGACAAAACCCCATCGGCATTGGGCTGGGTATCCTTGATACCGTCGAGCAGCTGTACCGTCATGCGAAACAAACTCCGCATTAGAAAATCGCGCTGCAAACCATAATCGGCGATATGAATTTCGCCGCCGATATCGAGCATTTCCCGCATGGTCGAAAGAATGTCGCCCTTGGCGGGCAACGGCACCTGATGGAACATCAGACTCGACACGATCTTCGTCGGTTTCCATCCATCTGGGAGTCCCGCATCGCCCAGGAATCCGTGTACAAAGGCGATAGCTTGTCCCGCTGACTTAGCTTTGTCCCTGGCTTTCGTCAGTGCACGAGAATCGGGATCAACACCGATTATGTCGGCTTCCGGTGCCGCGCGCTTGAGCGCCAGTGCTAGCGTTCCCGTGCCGCATCCGACGTCGAGAATCCGGTCATAAGGCGAAGGCGCAACCTGCCGGACTAATGCGGATCGCCAAACATTTTCGCGCGTCAGGCCGCGGATCGCCAGATCGTATAGCGGGGTCAGCGCATCATGGCCGAGTGGCGGCGTGTATGATTTATCCGTCATCGACGATCACAGTCTTGCACGGCGTAGACGCAGCGCATTGCCGATCACCGAGACCGAGCTGAGGCTCATGGCTGCGGCGGCGATCATCGGACTCAGGAGTAGTCCAAAGACCGGATAGAGGATGCCAGCAGCCAGCGGCACGCCGAGCGCGTTATAAACAAAGGCGAAGAACAAGTTCTGACGGATGTTGCGCATCGTTATGCTGCTCAACCGCCGAGCTTTGGCGATCCCTGACAAGTCGCCTTTCACCAGCGTGATGCCAGCACTTTCCATCGCGACATCGGTGCCGGTGCCCATCGCCACGCCGATATCGGCCTCGGCGAGCGCGGGCGCATCGTTGATGCCATCGCCGGCCATGGCGACGACCCGGCCCTCGGCGCGCAATTCCTTGACGATCCGGTTCTTGTCTTCCGGTGAAACATTGGCGCGGACCTCATCTATCCCGACCTGGCGGGCGACAGCATTGGCGGTGCCCTCGCTATCGCCGGTCAGCATAACGACGCGAATGCCGCTTTCGTGGAGCTTAGCGATCGCGTAGGCGCTCGTCTCTTTGATCGGATCGGCAACGGCGACGATCCCCGCAGCCTTCCCGTCAACGGCAGCGAACATCACGGTTCTCCCGAGAGCGCGGCCCTCATCTGCGCGCTTGATAAGCGCTGGATCTGCTGCGCCTACGCGCTCCATCATCTTTTCATTGCCGATGGCGATGATCCGACCGTCGACTAAGGCCTGGACACCGGCACCGGTCATGGATTCAAAATCCAGCGTATCGGCAAGATGCAGTCCCTGCTCTTCCGCGCCCTCGACGATAGCGCCCGCCAGCGGATGCTCGCTCGCGCGTTCGATCGAGGCGATCATTCTGAGAAGTGCGCTTTTCTCGAACCCGTCGGTTGTTTCGACAGCCACCAGCTTGGGCTTGCCTTCGGTCAAAGTGCCGGTCTTGTCGACGACCACGGTATCGACCTTCTCGAAGGTTTCGAGCGCCTCGGCGTTTTTGATGAGGATCCCGTTCTGCGCCCCCTTGCCCGTCCCGACCATGATCGACATCGGGGTGGCGAGGCCCAGTGCGCACGGGCAGGCGATGATCAGCACGGCGATGGCGTTGACAAGCGCATAGGCCATGGCGGGGCTAGGGCCCCAAATCGACCAGATGATGAAGGTCACGACTGAGATGCCGACAACGACAGGCACGAACCAGCCGGCGACGGTATCCGCGAGCCGTTGAATCGGTGCGCGGCTGCGTTGCGCTTCGGCCACCATCCGCACGATCTTGGCGAGCAGCGTGTCCTTGCCGACCCGTTGCGCCTCCATCACGAAAGCCCCGGTCTGGTTGACGGTGCCGCCGGTGACCTCGCCGCCCTCTTCCTTGCGAACCGGGATCGGTTCGCCGGTGACCATCGCTTCGTCGACCGTGCTCGCGCCCGATAGGACAACACCATCGACCGGGATTTTCTCGCCGGGCCGGACGCGCAGGTGATCGCCAGCCTTGACCTCTTCCAGCGATATTTCGGATTCCGAACCGTCTTCGGCGATCCGGGTCGCGACTGGCGGTGCTAGTTCAAGAAGTGCCCTGAGCGCGCTAGAGGTCTGGCCCCGCGCTTTCAGTTCGAGAACCTGACCCAGCAACACTAGTGTCGTGATAACCGCCGCCGCTTCGAAATAGACGCCGACTCGGCCGTCTGCATCGTGAAAGGCAGGCGGGAAGATATGGGGGGCTATTGTCGCGATGACACTGAAGGCATAGGCGACGAACACGCCCAGACCGATCAGCGTGAACATATTGAGGTTCATCGTACGCACCGACTGGACACCGCGCACGAAGAACGGCCAGGCGCCCCACAGGACGACCGGCGTCGCGATAATCAGCTGCACCCATTGCGCCCAGACCGGCTCAATCAGATCCGCGAAAGGCTGTCCGGGAATGAGGTCGCCCATTGCGTAGATGAACAGAGGTATCGTGAAGATTGCGCTCACCCAGAAGCGGCGGCGCATATCTAGATATTCGGGATCAGGGCCGGTATCGAGCGAAACCTCTTCCGGCTCCAGCGCCATGCCGCAGATCGGGCACGAGCCCGGACCGACTTGCCGGATCTCCGGGTGCATCGGGCACGTGTAGATTGTGCCCGCGGGCACATCGTCCACCCCGCCTCCGGACTCTTTCGAAAGATACAGTTCCGGATCCGCGACAAACTTGTCATGGCACCCTGCCGAGCAGAAATGAAACTCATCGCCCTCATGCTGCGCATGATGATCCGTCTTGTCCGGCTCAACGGTCATCCCGCAAACGGGATCGGTTGCCTTGGCATCGGTACTGCTACAACAATCGCTCATCTGACATCCTCGAAAACTGCAAGCTCTATATACCCTAGCACGGTATACTAATTTGAAAAGGGCCCGGTTGGCGGTAGGCGGCCGTCAGCCGGGCATGGGGCCTAAGCGCTCTCTGCGCCCCGGTTGAAGAACCGATGAAGCGGAACGATGATCAAAGCCGCGTACCAGCCATAGAGATACGCGCCGAGAAGGCCGATCAGGAACGAATGAAGGGAAATCCACGTAAATCCTGGCAGAAGGTTTTGCCAAGCCTGATGCATATGCAGATTTTCCGGAGCAACTAGTCCCCAGGCCACGCAGAGTGCGAACGTGATCGCAAGAAACAGCGACAAGGTATTTCCAACTGTAATTATTTTCATGTCATCCTCCTGTTTATCAATCGCGTGCGGTATGACAACGCAACTCGCGCCATATAATACCTATAGGGGGTATATGCAAGGAAAAACGTCGCTGTATCTTTTACTGCAAAACCCGATTCAGACTATCGGGCTACTGTCATTCTTCGGAAAGGGCAGGCCCTGGCATCCGCGCCAACCATAATGCCGCAAGCGGAACGACTACCCACATTGCAATCGGAACCAGCCCTGTTCCGAATAGTGGGTCAAGCGGCATGAGGCCGCTATACCGCCAGCCAAAATCGAAGTTGATCGCAACATGTTCAACAATGATAGTGACGGCGAGGCCGGTGGCGACGTAGGCAAATATGGCGCGCGGAGGCAACGTTATGAGCCAGAGTCGCGATCTGGCAAGCCAAGCCGCAATGCGGTAGGCAAAGACCATGATTCCGGCATCGCCCAGCGATCCCAGCGAACACCCTTTCACCATATCCATGAATGTCATGCCGCTTTGGTCGTAAAAGGGCATCTGCCACATTTCCCACAAAAAGGCGGCGAGCGACCCGAACAGGGCAATACGGAATTCGGGGGCTTTGATGAGCATCGATCTTCTTCTTTCTACATATTTGCGCTTGTTTCGGGGTGAGAAGTCAGGCCGCATGGCTAGGGAATCAAGTTTGCCAATTTCGTAGACCGATTTAACTTGATTACCATACCCGTCAAGGGTATGCTGGCGTTAGTAAATGGATAGACGAGAAACGATGAACGAAAAGTTCTCCAAGGAAATAGCTCGGATGCGCCGTATTGAGGGGCAGGCGCGCGGTATTGCCAAAATGATGGAGGAAGGCCGCTATTGCATCGACATCATCAACCAGATGACAGCGATGGAAGCGGCGCTGCGTTCGGCAAAGGCGAAAATACTGTCGATTCATGCAGCGCACTGCATCGAAGACGCCGTGCAAAATGGTGACTCCGCCGAACAACGCCAGAAGTTCGACGAACTCATTAACTTGTTCGGAAAAGTGGGCCGCTGACATGAAGCGCTACCCTTCAGCCACAACAATATTCTCGCTAGGCCGTTTCTTGGATAAGTTCGGACGTCCCGTACGATCCCGAATTGTTGGCATCATCATGGCGATCGCCGTCACCATCTCGCCGCTTGGCATGGTAGGTATGGCAGAAGCGCATTCAATGACGATGGACCATGAGCCGACCCAAATGGTCACGATGGCGCATTGCGTTTCACAGATGGACGGTGACAACCAAAACCCATTCGAGAGCGCTGCGGATTGCATCGCCGCTTGCACGGGTGTCGCTGTATGTCTGCCCGCACTCATTATTGAGCTGACGCGGACGATTGAAACGCCTGGTCAGAGCATCGTCGCGACGCCGCACGAACAGTCCCCCGATTTCGAGCTACCCCCTCCCCGAACCTCCTGAGAATTTCGACACTTCATTCGAATTCCACAGGAGAATAGCCATGAAATATTTGGCAACCGCGATCGCATTGGCGATCGCAGCCCCCGCCGCCGCGTTCGACAATCACGAGGCCCATGGCGAAAGCCATGACCATATGGTGTGCTGCGATGGCACGACCGAAGAACGCGACGCATGCCGGGAACGTCACCAAGCGATGGGCCATGAAATGGCCGATTGCGACGGCGATCATCACATGAACCATGGTGATGATGCGAATGAGAGCGATGATGAGGATCATAGCTCTCATTCGGATGACCCGGCAGGCAGCGAATAGGGAGCGGCGGAGGCGGCCGTTCGCCGCCTCGCCTTTCAAAACTCACTCAAAATGGAGCGCCGGGATGCGAGTCCCGAGCGGCGAACATTATAGCTATGCAACCCATCGACCGCAGAACGATGCTCAAGACAGGCGCAATAGGCGTCGCCGGACTGGGCCTTTCCAGCCTGATGCCTGCTTGGGCGCAGACCGGCACGGCCGGTATCGGCCCAGAGATGCCAATGCTTTCGGGCGAAGATATCGCCATCGAGATCGGTGCGACACCCTTCACCGTCGGCGGACGCACGGGCCATGCGATCACGATGAACGGGACCTTGCCTGCGCCGCTGATCCGGCTGCGCGAGGGGCAGAATGTCCGCTTCGCTGTGACCAACACGCTCGACGTGGACAGCTCGATCCACTGGCACGGCTTGCTCTTGCCATTTGATATGGACGGCGTTCCCGGCGTCAGTTTTCCCGGGATCCGACCGCGCGAGACCTTCACCTATGAGTTTCCGGTAATCCAGGCCGGCACATACTGGTATCACAGCCATTCGGGCTTGCAGGAAGCGATGGGGCATTATGGGCCCATCGTCATTGATCCGGCCGATCCCGATCCGGTTCGCTACGACCGAGAGCATGTCATCGTGTTCTCGGACTGGAGCTTCATGCATCCGCACCAAATCATGGAACGGCTCAAGCAAAGCCCCGACTATTACAACCGCCAGCAGAACACGCTGTTCGACGGCCGTCCAATGACGGCGGGCGAGCGCGCGATGTGGGGCGGCATGCGTATGATGCCTTCTGACATCGCCGATGTGACGGGGGCGACTTACACCTATCTGATCAACGGCCATGGGCCGCAGGAAAACTGGACGGGCCTTTTTCGGCCCGGTGAGCGTGTGCGGCTGCGCATGATCAATGCGTCGGCAATGTCGATCATGAATGTGCGCATTCCTGGCCTTGCGATGACCGTCGTCAATGCCGATGGCGAGAATGTCCGGCCCGTCGCGGTGGACGAGCTCCAGATATCGGTCGCTGAGACTTATGACGTGATCGTCACGCCAACTGAGGACCGCGCTTACACGTTGGTCGGCGAGAGCATTGATCGATCGGGCATGGCCCGCGCGACCTTGGCCCCGCGCCTTGGCATGGAAGCCGAAGTCCCGCCTTTGAGAGAGCGCCCGACGCTCACCATGCGCGATATGGGAATGGCCGGTATGGCCGAGAGCGGCGACGGCGCAGTGGATCATGCCGCCATGGGGCATGATATGTCCGGCGATGGTGCGATGGAACATGGGATGCGCGACGGCTCGCTTGCGCCCGGCGTTGCGCTGACCCCCGGTGTCGAGATGATCGCGCCGATGCCGCAGGACCGAACCGGCGATCCTGGTCTCGGGCTGGGCAATGTTGGCCACCGCGTGCTGACCTACACGGACCTGATTGCACTCGACCCCAATCCCGACCCGCGTCCGCCTTCTCGCGAACTCGAAATCCACCTCACCGGCAATATGGAGCGCTATATGTGGTCGTTCGACGGGCGGCGCTTCAGCGAACAAGTTGAGCCGTTTCGGTTCGCACGCGATGAGCGCGTCCGCGTCAAGCTCGTCAACGACACGATGATGACGCACCCGATCCATCTGCACGGGCATTTTTTTGAAATCGTCAACGGGCATGATGGACACCAGCCGCGTAAGCATACGGTCAATGTACTGCCGGGCGGGTTCGTGCGGTTCGATTTCACGGCTGACGCGCCCGGAGACTGGGCGTTCCACTGCCATTTGATGATGCACATGCATGCCGGGATGTTCAACATCGTCACCGTGCGGCCGCTCGAAGGAGAAGGTGCATGAAGAGGTTGATCACACTCACGGCATTGCTCGCCGCCGCACCCGCACCCGCTGCCGCACAGCATCAGGGACATAATCAGCCAGTAACCGAAGAGCAGGGTGAGCACGATCCTTCGACCACCGGCGGTCATGCTGGTCAGGGGACGACGGCGGGGCAGCATGAGATCCATGGCGAGGAAGAAGGTGATGATCCGCATGCCGGGCATCACATGACGAACGACGACGCCCCAGATCACGATCATGGCATGGGTCAAGCCAGCCCGGATGATCCACCTATGGATCACACTGGGCATGCCAGCCATCGGACGGGCAGTGAGGGTTCTATCGATGACGGTCAAAGCGGTCATGCGATGCATCAGTCCGGCTCGCTAAGCAGCGGCGAAACCGATCCGCATGCCGGTCATCAGATGGACGAAGCGTCAGCCGCTGATGCCCATCAGGGCCATGACATGGGTGCTATGGATCAGGATTCGGCAATCCCGCAATCCGGCCCACCGCCTGAGGCATTCTCCGGCCCTGCTCACGCAGCCGATACGGTCTTTCCGCCCGAAGTCATGGCAGAGGCGCGCTCCTCGCTTCCACCCGAACTGGGCGGTGCCATGCACAGTCTGATCAGCATCGACCGGCTCGAAGCGCAGATCGCCGACGGCGAGGATGGCTATGTCTGGGAGCTCAACGCCTGGTATGGCGGCGATATCGACAAGCTCTGGGTCAAGAGCGAAGGCGAAGGCGAATTCGGCGGAGCTCTCGAAGAAGCCGAAATCCAAGCATTGTGGAGCCATGCCATTGGTCCGTATTTCGACGTTCAGGCCGGTATTCGCTACGATATCCGCCCTGAACCCGATCGGGCTCATGCGGTGTTCGGTATCCAGGGACTGGCCCCCTATTTCTTCGAGATCGACGTTGCGGGCTTCCTTTCCGACGAGGGCGATCTCACCGGACGGATCGAAGCCGAATATGATCAGCGCATCACGCAACGCTTAATTTTGCAGCCACGCGTCGAGCTGAATCTGGCAGCGCAGGACATTCCTGAGATTGGCATTGGGGCGGGTTTGAGCGCGTTCGAAGCAGGTTTGCGTCTGCGCTACGAATTCGTCCCGGAATTTGCCCCGTACATCGGCGTCGAATGGCAACAGCAGATGGGCGACACCGCAGACTTTGCCCGGGCGGCCGGAGAGGACCCGAGCCGCGTCGTCTTCCTCACAGGAGTAAGAATATGGTTCTAAATCGCATCATCATCGCGCTGTTGGCTGCATTGGCCTTTTCAACGGCAGCATTTTCTCCCGCATTCGCGCACCGCGATCACAACGCCGGCACAACGGAAGCCGCGCAGTCGGAACCGATACCCGAACCCGATCATTCGGCGGTCGAAGCCGACGGCGGGCACCATGCTGCCCCGGCAATGGCGGGAATGGATGAATCGGCAGAAACGCCGAAAGGATTTTTCGCCAAGCTGATCGACTGGTTGGGCCGCACCCACCCGATGATCGTGCATTTCACACTGGCACTTTTCCCGACGGCGTTGCTCGCAATGGTCGTCGCGCGGCGCCGGGCCGAGTGGAACGGCACTGCACGTTTCCTCATTCTTGGCGCCGGGATCGCCGCCGTTCCCGCCGCCTTGCTTGGGTGGTTTGCGGGTGGCTTTGCGCTGACCGGCGACGACAGTCTGCTTGTCGTCCATCGCTGGCTTGGCACCGGGATCGCGATTGCCGGAACCGGTCTTGCTCTTTCGGTATGGCGCGGCTGGACGGCGGCGTCGGGCCGGGCCGCCTTCGCATCAGTCATCATCTTCACAGCGGCGCTGGCCGTGCAGGGCTGGTACGGCGGCGCGCTGGTTCACGGTGCCGATCACCTCGCTTGGTAGGAGAAAGGGTTTGGTCCGATGAATTTGCACAAGATCACAATCACCGGCCGGGCCGATCGATCATGCGATGGGCCGAAAATCGTAACATTATGGCCCGCCCATCAGCAGGCTCCGCCAGCCGGCACGCTGGCCGACCCTATTGCCGAACGAGCCAATCGCGACCCGGAGACCGGCAAATGATTCGACGCAATTCGACTTTTCGACGGGCGTTGGTCGTTCTGTTCCCGGATTTCGCTCGAATACTCGGAGGGCCATTTTGGCGTTCCGTGACGAGACAATCATCCAAACTCAAAGGAGAAATACTATGACATTTTGGAATCGCCGCCATTTCCTGGCCGTGGTGCCTGCCGCTTTGATGGCGTGTAGTGCGCAGGCAACGCCCACTGAGATCGTCGTCCATAAATCGCCCAGCTGCGGGTGCTGTAACCTTTGGATCGATCACGTTCGCGCAGCGGGCTTTCAGGTGCGCGCCGTCGATGTTGCCGATACGACACCGATTGCGACGCGGCTTGGCGTTCCCGCCAATTTGCGCTCCTGCCATACTGCCGAAATTGGAGGCTATGTCATCGAAGGCCACGTCCCGGCTCGCGAAATCCGTAGACTTCTCACCGAACGGTCCGATGCCGCGGGACTTGCCGTACCCGGCATGCCACTCGGCTCTCCGGGCATGGAAATGGGCGACCGGCGCGAAAATTACGACGTGATCCTGTTCGATCGTGCGGGCGGCACGCGAATTTTCGCCAGTTACTAACCCGCGAATACCGGTCTCCGGCGCGACAAGCGACGGCATTCAACAAAATTGGCGCAACAATAAACTAGAACCAAGCGCCGTTAAAGTGAGGGGAAGTACCATGGCGCAATCGATAGCGTCCCGAATCCGAAGATCATTGGCACGCAACGGCGTCTGGGGAACAATCAAGCTGACATTCTATAACGTGTCCATACTGTTAACCGGCCAAGCGCATGATCATGGCTACGTGTATGACCGCAGTTTCGATCTCGAATACGGGGTCGATACGAGCGGCGTTGTTGAACTTGATGAAATGACAAATCCAGCCGGTTCGCTCGAAAATGCTGGACGCTATGAAGCCATCGATCCGGCCTGGTTTGATGATCTGGTTTCGAGAACCGGTATTGAAAATGTTAAGGAGTATCAGCTCCTCGACGTTGGTTCCGGTAAGGGACGCGTATTGATGCTCGGTGCATTGGCGGGGTTTAGAAACATGATCGGCGTGGAGATCGACGAAGGTCTGCATTCTTCAGCTATGAGCAATATGGAAACGTTCAACCAACGTGTTCCTCATGCCGATTTTGTTTTGCACAATGTCGACATTCGCGACTTCGACATCCCGCTGGGTCCTATGTTGTGTTTTGCCAATAATCCCGTTGGCCAGCCGCTCTTCCAGCAGTTCGTGACGAAGATCGCAGAGTCGCTTTCCGCTCATCCCAGGGTGTTCGTTTTCATCTATCTGCATGCCAATCATCCGGAAGCTTTTTCAGGTCGGAATTGGGTCGAAGTTGATAGCGGCCTTATGGACGATTCAGACAGGCATCCTTATTCTATCTACAGCTGGACATCCTAAGTCGCTTCAAAGCAACCTATTTGGCTGCGCGGCGGCGCTTTCGTCGCCGTCGCCAAGCGTAATATCCTAGCCGGCTGGGAAACATAACAAACCCGGTGAGGATGATCACAAGTCCAAGAAAAGTGACGCCTATCAGTAGCGGCGTGTTGAAATTCTCATGATTCTTGAAATCCATGATATGAAGCGACCACAGGAAATCGAATGTACGCCAAAGCGTTGATCGCCGCGCCGTCACCTGACCCGTGTCCGCGGCGACATAAACTGCGCGGCTCGCCTGCTCGAACTCGACGCGCCACGCCGGAAGCGCGCCCCGATATTCGGTAGATTCTTCCTCGACGAATGTTAAGCCGATTGCTTCGTCGTTTCCCGTGAGATGCGATTCCGCAATGGTCTGGGCAAATTCGCTCGTAACTGGCGAAAGCCGCTGTCCGTCGCCTAAGTCGTATAAAGACCGAGCGTCATCAACTGATGTCAGAACGACAACCGGACGATCCAAGAGCCTTCGGACTTCGAGCGTCAATGGCTGGTAACCTTCGGGAAGATTCAAGGCCGCGAACTGGGCGCTCATCTCATCGATAACGAGGGGCTCAACCTCTTGGTTCGCGATCCGATGCTCGCTGCGAACCGTCTCGATCGGCGCAATAGCGAAAAACAGACCGCTTACGAACCAGAACAGAATTTGAACGGCCATCAACAATGCGAGCCATTTGTGTATCCAGCTTGCCCATTTGGCCATTGCGTCTACTCCCCCGGATATTGGTACCTGAAACAGGATAGGACAAAGGAAGAGCCAAGTGCTTGCAGTGCCCCCATCTTGAACCGGTGTAAGAAGCATGCCGGGCGGCGAAACATCAAGCAACCGATTTGCGATCTGTGAGCTGCTATCCGTCTATCCGGTATCCCAATTCTCCTCTAGGCCCCCCATGGATCACCCTCGTACACATCTCCGGTCCAGTCCACACCGTCGCCGGTGTACAGTTCAGGCCCTGCATTGGGCGGCGTCCGGTACATGTCTTTCTCTTGCACCCAGAAAAGCAATTGGAAGAGTGCATCGACCTGATCATCGTGCCGCGATGCCGGGAATCCAAGTAACTCGTCCATAAGGTCGCCGAAATACTAACTTTGTAACCGGACTGCTTTCACCAAATCCCGTCAGCCAATGAATTCCTCCCAATCATCATCCTCGCTGGAATGCAGATGGCCGTAGCCGTCCGCCACAAAATAAATTGGCGCACCGATCATGGCCGGCTCATGCATCCAGCGCCGACGCGCCCAGTCGAGAAGCTGTGCTAGTGCATCGACCTGATCGTCGTGGCGGCAATTCGGGAACGCCAGCAACTCCTGACGAAAATCCGCCACCCAGTGCGCGTCGGCCGCCATGAAGACTTGTCCGGCTTCAACCATGCTGCTCACCCCTGCCGCACGGGCATATTTGTCGGCTTCGGGAGTTCGTCCGATCGGGCTAGGAACACCAGCCATGTCCTCTGCGCGAAGCGCCTGGATCAACTGCTGGCCAGACGCCTTGTCTTCGATGATGAGCGTTTGAGCGCCGTGCAATCGGGCAAGCTCGATAGCTTTGCGCCGCAAATCAGGGAATTCCAGTTTTCCTCGCCAGACATCGACAATGAAAAGGTCCTTCCCGCGTTTGCGGGCAGTGATGCATACGGAATAGTCATGACTGTCACCGGTTTTTATAGCGGTGTCCCAAGATTGCACCACCTCGCCATAGCCGTCGACGGCGAAGTCCGCGGCGTATGTCTTGAGCCAGTCGGCCTTGAACAGGTTGCCATCCGCAGGAACCGGATCCTGCTGATACTGTGCCTGGAACGCCAGGGAACCCATCGAGGCCTTCAGTTCTTCCAACACCTCGAGCGGTTCGCGAGCGGGATGAAGGACGTCGCCGACACGGCGATAATGTACCCCGCCACGTGCCAGAATGATTGATTGATCCTCGGTCGCGATTGCTGGCAGTGACAGGTGATCCCAGCCACCCTTCTCAAGCAGCATACCAGACAGATCATATTGGTGGAGACGTTGCATGACGCACAGAATTGCACCGGTGGCCTTGTCATTGAGGCGTGATGCCAATGTCGACTGGAACCAGTCGTTGACGGCATTGCGAGTTGTTTCCGAATTGGCCTCTTCGGGCTTGATGACATCGTCAAGGATGATGATATCGCCGCCGCGTCCTGTCAGCGTGCCGGTGACCGAGGTAGCAAGCCGGCCACCGCCCCGCGTGGTTTCAAAATCGTGCGATGCCGAACGCGACCTTGAGATGACTGTATGGGGGAAAAGTTCACGGTACCATGGCGCCTCCATGATCGCCCGGCAGTCGCGGGCCATTTTGCCCGAAAGTTCGTTCGAATAGCTGACGCAGACGAAATTGAGGGCCGGGTTGCGCCCCAGCATCCAGGCGACCCAGATTACTGATATGGTCTTGGATTTGCCATTGCGCGGAGGCAGGTTGATCAGCGAACGGCGGCTCTCTCCGCATTCGACCCGCTCCAGCTTGTGTGCGACCGCATCGAGATGCCAATTCCACTGCAAGAGCTCACCGCCACTGATCCACGGCCAGGCTTTACGCAGGAACGCGGTAAAATCATGACGGCACAGTTCTGTGAACAGGGCCTGCGGGTCTTCCATCGCAAGATCAGTCATCATTTTTCTTCTTTCCGGTTTTAGAGGATTTGTTGCTCGCGTCCGGTGCGGTGCGTCCGAGCAGTTCGTCGAAGATCTGCCGGTCCTGCGCAGAAAGCATTTTGCGGTCACCGCCTCGGTCTTCGGGCCCGAAGATCTGCATCACCAGATCGATGAGCGCCTTGATCGAGCGGACATCGCCGGCCGCTGCCCGCGCGGTCAACGTCTTGAGCATCAATTGCTGTTTGGTTCCGCTGACCCGCTTGCCGTTCATCTGGATTTCCATGCGCGAAACGAGTTCGGCATGGAGGTCCGTCTTCAACCCGCGCGAACCCTTGGGGCGTCCCCTAGGGTTGCCGGACTGACCCTTTTTCCAGCGAGAGTGCTTTGGCGGCTTGCAATAGCCAATGTCTTCATCGTCATTATCGTCCATGGCTCAGTTCCCCTTCGTATCGCGGTCGGCGGCGACCTGGTCGAAGGTGCGACCATCGCCGTGCAGGACAGGCGGCAGGCCGCTTGCCAGCTCGAGGCGCTTGAGCGCGGTGTCGACATAGCCGGGATCGAGTTCGATACCGGCGCCGCGGCGCCCTGTCCGGTGGGCGGCGATGAGCGAAGTGCCGGAGCCGAGACATGGGTCGACCACGAGATCGCCGCGGTGCGAGCAGTCGAGGATGAAGTCGGCAACCATGGCCGTTGGCTTGACCGTGCTGTGAGCAGCCAGATCGGCAGCGCGCCCTTTTCTAAAAGTATTCGCGCCGGCATGATCAACCACGTTTGTGCGATAGCGGCCGGTATCGCCGAGCCCGAAATTATTGATGTGTTTGGCTTTGCCGGCCTTGAACACGAAGACCAGTTCATGCTGGCTACGGTAAAATGCGCCGAGGCCGCCCACGCCCTTATTCCAAACAACGAGTTGCTTGAACTGGTCGTAAACACCGTCGGCGGCGTCCATCATCTCGCGCATATGGCGCCAGTCCATGCACTGATAGTGGATCGATCCATTAGTTGAGAAGCGAACGCAATTGCGGAAAATCACGCGCAGGAATGCGATAAATTCAGGCGGGCTCAGTTCGCCCGCCCCAACGATAAATTCACGGTGGCGATTGCGGCCGTTGCCTGAGACAAAACCGTCGATCGGGACGTTGTAGGGAGCGTCGCAAAACACAAGCGCTGCGCGATCCTCGCCCAAAAGCCTTTCCCAGCTAGTTACATCACGTGAGTCTCCACAATAGAGGCGGTGCGGGCCGATTTCCCACAGATCACCGATCCGAGAGACAGCCGGACCAGACTCGTCCGGCAGTTCGATTTCTTCGGGGCCGTCCTCCACTTTCGTTTCTGGCAGGGAGAAATCGAGATCAGCCGTGGTGAAGCCCGTGATCTCCAGCTCGTAGCCATCTTCGAACAAGCTGTTCAGCTCCTCGGCTAGCAGCGTGTCGTTCCAGCCGCTCAGATCAGCGAGACGATTTTCGGCGAGCGCAAAGGCGCGGCGGTCCCCATCGGTCAGAAAGTGCGCGCGGATAACAGGAACCTCGCGCAGTTTCTTCTTCATCGCCGCGCGCCAGCGGCCGTGCCCGGCGGCGATCATATTGTCGGTGTCGATCACGATTGGCACGAGCCAGCCAAACTGCTCTATACTCGTAGCGATCTGGATGATCTGTTTATCGCTATGGGTGCGCGCGTTGTTGGGATTGGGTTTCAGCGACGCGGGGTTGATAAATTCAAGGCGGGGGTGATTGATGGTCATGGTTTGGCTCCTTTTTTTGAGGAGCCCTTTCATTGACGATCAATCCAGGCTGATACGAAGAAAATTCTAAGGGCGGAATGGACGGCAATAAATTTATCCGCTCAATGGGGGGTGGCAACACCTCCCAGAAAAAGCTGATGCGCAAACATCGAAAGTGGGCCGTCTCCAGCCTCCTTACGAATATTTCCGATCCTATTGACGATCGTCGTGTCTTGCAGACTAGGCTGCGCCACCTTCAACAAAGCTGCGATTGCTCTTGCCTCGGGCGAATTGAGCTTTGGAGGTATACCTCGATCTGATTGGCGTTGCTGAACCTGGGCACGATTACCCGTCAGTTCCTCCAGCAACAGCATCAACCCGCCTATCGAGTGGCGTAGGATTTCATCCTTCTGCTTCTTGGCAAATTTTGTTTGGCCGAACCGCTCGGTGATTGATTTCAGAATATCCAGCTGATTCTTGAAATCCGACCATGATTTATCTGCGCCGGCCTTCTCCCCGAAGCTCACCCGCATCGCTAAATTGATCATCGGATTCTGTGCCTCCAGTTCCGTTTGCAGGCTCGTGATAAGCTTCGCGATTCTACGCGCTCGCGCCGAATCTTCATGCACGGTTGGATATCGCGACTGCAATAACCGGCCTATTGCGAAAGACTTCACATGAGCGGCAAAAAGCGCCTTGATTTCTTCCGCTTTCGGTGAATTTTGGAGGTTCAAATCGGCAAGGATTTGGTCGAGCAACTCTGCGCAAGGCACAGGCAGATCGTCTAGCGGTGATTGGCTGTTTGGTGACATTGAGTTGCCTCCTAGCCGCAGAAAATTCGCTGTTCGATCCGATAAGGAATTTGGAACCAAAAAGCCATGTTTGCCGACGGATAGACCGTCGGATTCTGGCCATGAGTGCGTTGAATCAGTGATTTTCCCTGTATTTTCCCTGCCTATCACGGAATTGACACCAGAGACTGGTTCGCTCTGGACTGCGTCGCGCACCATTCAGTTTTCTGTGCATGCGAGGAAAATCCGACCCTGGTTACATCCGGGCGAAATGTTTGATCAGAAATTGCCGGGATCGCTGACGAACAAGTGAAATCATGGTCTTCTCGGCGCCATCGGGGCCGCCTTGGCCCAGCCAGAGAGCGATGACGGCAATCCCGAATATCGCTGCGCCGAGAGGCGCCTTGATGGCCATGGCTGCGAGCGGACCGAGATTTCCCGTATCGAGGCTTTGTACCACCAGCATCATCAGGGTTGCTGCGGCAAAAGGCCGCGCGACGGCGGTGAGCAGGCCGACAATGCCGGTTTCGGCCTTGTGCGAGAGCAGCGCCAGCCCGCTTGCGAGAAGGGCGGTGGTGGCGATGAGCGCCCCAAGGGCCACACTGGCCGCGCCGTAACCGCCCAGACCGAGTGTCACGGTCACCGCGACGACCGATGCGGCTCCGGCGACCGAGAGAAGAGCGGCGGCGCGCGCGTCGCCCGATGCCTGAAGAGTGATGACGATGAGCTTGTATACGGCGTAGAGCGCGCAGGCCGGGGCAATGATCGCCAGAAGCGGCGCTGCGGCCGTCCATTGGGAGCCAAGCAGCAGGGGAAGCGCCTCGTCTGCGGTGGCGGCCAGGCCGAATCCAAGCGGCGCGGCGATAAGGCCATAGGCGCCGAGCATCGAAGGCAGTCTTTCCGGATCGGCGCTCAGCGGCCGCCCCGTCCGCGCGGTCGTCACGAACGTCACCCGGTTGAGCGCGGTGCCGATCTCTTCGGTGAAGATCGAGGAGAGATCGCGCGATACCGAGTAGAATCCGACAATATTGCGGCTCGAGATTCGGCCCACGACGATCTTTTCGATCTGGTTATGAACCGTCTGCGCTGCGGAGGCGAGGAACATCCACAGCGAAACGCCCAGCAACTCCTCGCGTTTGGCCAGCGAAAAGCGGGGCCGGAACGGGTGAAAGACATAGGATGCGACGGCATTCAGCGCCGACTGCATGACCGTGCCGATCACCAGGGCCCAGTAGCTCTGCAGGATCAACGCAGCCGAAACCGTCACCACGAATGAAGTCAACCGGACGCTCAACCGCATCCGCATATCTCGCCCGAAATCGAAATGGCGTTCGAAATCGATCACTCCGATATTGGCAAGGCCGTCAATAACGAAACAACTGGCCAGAACGGCGATCAGCAGGCCGAGCGCGGGTTCCTCGTAGAACCAGGCCGCCACGGGTCCGATGGCGACCAGAAGCGCAGCCAGAACGACCAAGACGAGGAGCTGTATTGTCCAGGCGGTGTCATAATGGGCGCGCTCGGGCACCGCGATCCGCAGCAATGCCTGGCGCAGGCCAAGCGCCGAAAAAATGTCGACAAGAGCGAGCACCGATGTCGCCAGCGCCACGATGCCGAAGTCCCTCGGCGTGAGCATCCGCGCCAGCACGAGCACGGAAATCAGGCCGATCAGCCGCAACGACCAGGCGATGGCGATGGCGGTGGCCGCACTTCGATATACGCCCTTGGCGGGTGCTGGCGGTTCGCCGGGAGCCCCTTGGCTAGGATTGGAGTTGTCGAGTGTCATGATGGGCTGTGGTGCCAGGGGCTGTTTGCGACATCCTCGATGCGAGCCGGTACAGGATTTCCCCGGACGGCAGGAAGGCTATCCGGCAATCTGGCGCAGTTTGCGTACCATTCTCCAGCTATAGGCTTTGGCGAGGTTTCTGCCGGGCCAACGCTCGGGAGCTTTCGGCTTCATCCCCATGCGCCGCACCATGCCGTTGAAGCAACGGGCATCGGATTCGATATAACTCCATTCCGAGCGCCAGGTGATGGAAACAGAGACCGAAACCTCGGAGCCGTTGGTGACATAATGCGGCGCCATGACGGGAACATAGATCGCCTCTCCGGGGCCGATCGGGCAGGCCGTGCCATGCTGGGCCATCTGTTCGCCCCAGGGCAGTTCGGGCCGTCCTCCGGCATGAAAAGCTTCATGGATTTCGTCGGCCGCGCAAGCCGGATTGCCGGCGGGAAAGACAGTCATGACCTTGGATCCGCGCAGCTGGAGAAGGATGTTGTGCTCGGGATCGAAATGATAGGGCGTGACACCGCCCGGAGAGGTCGCGAACAGAAAGCTTTGCAGGTTGATCATCGGCCCGGTTTTGGCTTCGATCCGGGGGCGCAATTCTTCGAGCAGCTCTTCGAGCAGTGCCGCATATTCAGGCTGTTGCTCCACATTGCGAAGACAGACCCAGCAGCCCGCTTCGCCGATGTCGAGAATAGTGTCGGCGGCCTGTTCGCGCATCTGTTCGGGCACCTGGTCGACGCCGATCGGCTGATCGCCGCGATTGCATTCGATCGACGCGAGCGGCAGGCGCCGCGCCAGATCGGCAAGCGCGTCCAGCTCGAGCAGCGGATGATGGTCGAGATTGTGCCGCAATATGTGCGGCGTTTCGGGATAGTTCTCGGCGAACTTATCCTGCGTGGATTGCGGAAATATGGTCATGCATTGGCTCCCAAATCGGCATTGGCCATTTCGCGGCGCAGGACCTGGCCAAAGGTGGCACGGCGCAGGGGACCGCCGATGGAGATCGACAGGCGGCCAAGCGGCCGGCGTTCCTGCCACATACGGTTCATCACGCTGTGATCCGGCGCGGCGCAGCTGTCGCACCAGTCGATATCGAAACGCTTCAACGCATCCAGAAACTCGCGCTCGAGCAACAGCCCGGGCGAGAAGCGCGCATAATCTTCATCGAAGGCGGTCTTGAAACCAAAAGCCCCCGGCGGCGTCAGAAAGGTTGAGAGCATCGCAATTGGCTTGTCATTCACCCTTAACGACAAGCGAGCGAGGCGCTGGCGTTCGGCGGCACCGGTCAGGCTATTTCTGAACAGGGTTTTGGTCGCCGTGTCGCACGCCAGGGCCGAAGCGGCTTCGCCTTTCCACCCGGCGGCCTCGAGCGCCAGGAATTCGTCGATCCAGGGTGCGATCCGGTCGGTTCCGGTTTCCCATTGGAAAGAGACTTTGCCGATTTCCGACAGTCGGCGTGCGCGGCGGTTGAGGTCTTTGCGTTTCCGGGAAGAAAGCGATTGTGCCAGATAGTCTTCGCCGGCAAGATCGGATGCAAGCAATGCGCGCTCCTTATCTTCCACGACGCCCCAGATGCGTCCGTCGCTGGCAAGAACCGATTCCAGGCTTTCAAAAACCGGCCCGGAGAGCGCAAACTCGTGCAGATGCAGGAAAAGCGACAGCTTCGTCTGGTCGTCGGCCCAACCGAGAAGGGCGCGCCAAAATTGCGTTTCCATCCCCCGGGCAACCAGGGGCGTACCAAAAAAGATATTGGGATGAAGCCAGTTGCCGATATGCGCGAGCGGCCATCCCTCATATTTCGACTCCCGCACAACCGGCATGAGCGCGCACAGTTTCCCGTGCCGGGTAAAGCGGAGGATGGAGATAGCGTTCCCGTCGTCAAAACTTGCGAGCGATGGAAGCAGATACCAGCTTTCGTAGAAGGGATTGGGCTCGGCGGCGCTCTGCGCCAGTTCGTCCCAGGCCTGGGTCTCCTCGAGCATCGCGCGCCATGGAACGCAGGTCAGTTCCCCGCAGGAAACCGACTGCTCGATCGTTTTTGGCTTGGGTCGTACCCTGCTGCCCATGAGTGCCCCTATTGAATATGCGCGCTAGCCAGAGGCAGTTACCATCCTAGTCTCACGATTTTGTTAATCACTAACGAAAAGAGAAACCCCGGCCATTCGCGGCGCGCACAAACGCTACGCTGAATTCCGGCGCAGACCCATGTCGCCCGGCTACTGCTGGTGGATTTCAACGTCGCGCTCGACAGGCCGCGCGCTTGCAGGATCGAAGGGGCTATCGTGCGTGTTCCGTGAAACGCGCGGGTTTCATGAATCTATCAAACCTTGTCGGCGTAGATCAGCCTTCCCGGGCCAAGCCGTTCGAGCACCTGCGCGATATCGGCCTGGGAAAAGGCGAAGCAGCCCTCGCTGCGCCCGAGCTTGCCCTGCTCCTGAACGACATTCGGGTTGGCGTACCAGGCGGAATGGATGACGATCGCCCGGGCCTCGGCATTGCTGTTCTGTGGATCCAGCCCGGCGAGCCGGCGCGACGCGCCATGGATACCGGAATAGGCCTGGCCTGTCAGATAGGCGCCCGACGATGTCGCATTGGATCCGGGAACGTTGGAAAAGCTCTGCAACCACCCGCTATGCGACGGATCCGATCCTCGTCCATGGGCCACCAGCAGCTGCTCGGTGCGCCCACTGGCAAGATCGACGATTGAAAAGCGGGGAAGGCGGGAAGGGACGTTGAAATCGGCAATGCCGATCACGTCGCGATGGACGATAGCGTCCTGATGCCGCTCCAGCGCCGCGCGGGCGCGCATCACGAGTTCATTGTCCGATTCGGTCGCTGGCGGCACGGCTGGCGGTGTAACTGCTGGCAGGGGCGCGGATGCGGCGGCTGGAAGGCTCGCTATCATCGCGCCGCCTGCGGCGAGGAAGTTCCTGCGGGATAATCGGGCCATCGATAATACTCACTCTGTCGTGGCTAAACGACAAATATCTGTATCCAGGGTCCGACTGCCTATAAGTATAAGCCCCTATTGGTCTGACTGGCCCAGTGAACGAGACAGAGCTGCATGAAAACGCTTATTTTTGTGATCGTCGGAGCAATGATCAATTTTGCCGTGCCGGTTCCTGCCAGCGCCCAGGCGGTTGGCGATCAGACAGGCGAAGAACCGGTCGCCCTGGAGCAAGCCGGGGAACCGGCCGCAACGACCGCGCTTGTCGGCCATCCTTATATCGATGCTCTTCAGGCCGCCTATGCCACGGAAACCGATCCGGTACGCCGGGCGACGCTTGCCTCCAATCTGGAGCGCTGGAGCCGGATGCCGGCTGCGCTCGGCCCCCGCTACCTGATCGTCAATGCGGCGGCCTTTGAAGTGTCGCTGTGGGAAGGCCGGCGCGAGATGGGGCGGTGGCGCGTGATCGTTGGCACCACGCGTACACCCACGCCGATTTTTCAGGCCGAAGTGTCCGGTGTGATTTTCAATCCCTGGTGGGAGGTGCCGGCGAGCATCGCCGCCGAAGGCATTGCTTCCATGGTGCGCAATCGCCCGGGAGTGGCGCGGCAAAGGGGCTATGTCTATCAGAATGGCCGTTATCGCCAGCGCCCGGGGCCCGGCAACGCGCTCGGGCTGATGAAGCTGGTAATGCCCAACCCTCACAGCGTGTTCCTGCACGACACATCGAACCGTTCACTGTTCGACCGCGATGTCAGAACGCTGAGCCATGGCTGCGTGCGGGTCGGGGATGCGCTGGATTTTGCAAGCGAATTGCTGGCCACCCGGCCGGGCTGGAACCGGGCACGCACCGACGAGGTGGTGGCGTCCGGGCAAACGATGCGGATCGATCTTCCAGAACCGATTCCGGTCTATGTCGGCTATTTTACGGCTGAGCCGGATGGCGACGGAGCGATCCGATATTTCCCGGACGTCTACAATCGGGATCGGCAGTCGGTTGCGATGAACGCCGCCGGCGCAGACCCGGAGGGCGCGGACCCGCGTTGTCGCCTGTCATAGGGAAAGCGCCGGCCTCAGCGGCCTAGCTGGCTGGCCAGAGCGCCCTGATCCCCGGCGGCAGGCTGGATTTGACGTCTTCGATTTCTCCTGCCGAAACATGCAGCGCGATCACCGCGAACGCGGCGCGCACCGCCGCTTCCGGATCCGCGTTGGGATCGGTATCGAAAGCCGCTTCGACGGATGCGATAAAGTCGGCGGCGCGCTTCTGATCCGTGCATGGCCGAGAGGGTTGCCAGCCTTCGTAGAAGATACCGCGGACAAGGGTCGGGAGCTGCGCTGCAAATTGCACATTCTCGTTAAGCTGTATGCGGTCACGCAGCACATGCAGCGTCGATCGGAGCAGGCGGTAGGCGCGTTGCTTGTCGTCCCAGCCGAGTTGTTCCATCACCTCGTCGAGCCAGACATTGGCATCCTGAACGGACTTGTCGAAAATCCTTAACCCGAGTGCGCTCATGTCGAACCTCCCTTGTCAGCTGGCCTGTTCAGCCGGTGCTCTCTCTCACACTGTTGCCGGGCAGCCGGAGCCGGAAGCAGGACTTGCGCCGACTTCGTCCGGTTCGTCCAGCGCATCTTCCTCGATAAAGATCGTTTTCCACTGGCCGCTCTCGCCGGGGAAATTGTCGAATATGGCTGCGACCAGATAGGGCATGATTTCGCTCATGCGATTACTGAGTCCGATGCTGGTGGCGCGCCCTTCGAACAAGGGTTCAGACTGGGGTTGGCCGGCTGGCCTTATGTCCATCCGAAGTTCGCGGACATATTGTGCGATCGTGGACACCGTCGGGGGTTCCCAGCAGCGATAGCCGTACCATTGCGGGTTGAAGGGTTCTCCGCTCCGATAATAGTAGCGATAGGAGCATCGCGGCCAGGAAGACATGACACGGGGCGCGCCTTCGCTGACGCTATACTCGATTTCGGCGATCAGCGTCGCTTCGGCCGTGTCAGCCACTGGCGTATAGCCCGCATTGCTCAGTCGTTCTTCAAACAGGGCCCGGTAATTCGCGAATTCCAGGCTGGTCTGCAGGTCGCTGTCCGCAGCTACAATCGCAACCGTTTCCCCGGTCGGCGCGGGCAACCGGTGCAGGCGGTATACATCGCATGATATGCCCGGTGTGCATCCGCTGGTTACAATCGCGATCAACAGGACGAGCAGGGCCGTGCGCAGGGACGGGATGAGGGTGTCTGCCATGGCCCGGTTATGCCAGCCCATGTCGCAGGAGAAATTGCGTTCGATCAAGTAAGCGGGTCTCGGGAACTGGCATGGTGCAGGCCATGATGCGGGACCGGTTTTTGGCCCGGACTGATTCAGGAAGGCAGTGGCAAATGGGGATGATGAAGGCGGCGATATTCGTTGAGCCGAACCGGATCGAAATCGCCGACAAGCCGATTCCGGATATCGGGCCGACCGACGCGCTGCTCAGGATAACAACGACGACGATTTGCGGGACGGATATCCATATCCTCAAGGGAGAATATCCGGTCGAACGGGGGCTCACTATCGGGCATGAGCCGGTTGGCATCATCGTGGCTCTGGGATCCGCAATTACGGGTTTCCACGAAGGCGAGCGGGTGATTGCCGGGGCGATCACGCCCTGCGGCCAGTGTTTTTCCTGTCTTGACGGGCATAGCGCGCAATGCGGCGGCGAAGCGGCCGGCGGCTGGCGTTTCGGCAACACGATCGATGGCGCGCAGGCCGAATATCTGCGCGTCCCCGACGCCATGGCCAATCTCGCCCGCGTGCCCGAAACGCTGAGCGACGAACAGGTGCTGATGTGCCCCGACATCATGTCGACGGGTTTTGCGGGAGCCGAGAGCGGCAAGATCCGCATCGGCGACACTGTCGCGATATTCGCCCAGGGACCTATCGGCCTGTGCGCGACGGCCGGCGCGAAACTGTCCGGCGCCACCCGGATCATCACGGTGGAAACCGTGCCCGAACGGATCGCCATGTCGCGGGCCATGGGCGCCGATACCGTAATCGATTTCAAGGCCGAAGATCCGGTTGAACGCATCATGGAACTGACGGCGGGGCGCGGCGTGGATGTCGCGATCGAGGCGCTCGGGACGCAGCAGACCTTCGAGGCTTGTCTGCGCGTGGCGAGGCCGGGCGGCACGGTATCAAGCCTCGGCGTCTATTCCGGCAAATTGTCCCTGCCGCTCGACGCTTTTGCCGCGGGGCTTGGCGACCATCGCATCGTCACGACATTGTGCCCGGGCGGCAAAGAACGGATGCGGCGGCTGATCGAGGTTGTCGGGTCGGGCCGGGTCGATCTGAAACCGCTCGTGACCCACCGGTTCAGCCTGGAAAATATCGGCGCGGCCTATGATCTGTTCGCCGATCAGCGCGACGGCGTATTGAAAATCGCCATCACGCCGTAACCGAACCGCGCCATTGCCGTCTAGGCTGCGAGCAGGGCTATCCTGCGCGGCTCGAGAATGCGGATACGGTCATGCTTTTCGATGCGGACCGTTCCGATATCTTTCAATTTCCGGAATGTGCGGCAGACGGTTTCCGGGGTCATTGCGAGATAGGCTGCAATGTCGGTTTGCGGCATGGGCAGCACGATTTCCTCATGGTCGCCCATCCTGGCGCATATATCGGCCAGGAAGGAGCACATTCTCACAAGCGCGCCCTGGCGGCCAAGCAACAGGCTGCGGGCATGGCCGGCTTCGAGTTCGGGTTGGACCGCACCGAACAAGGCATCGCTGAAGTCTCGTCTGCACCGCAGTTCCTCGCTCCAGCCTTTCAGGGTCTGTGCAGAGTAGCTGGTATTGGTCACTGCTTCGGCTGTGTAGCGATAGTCGCGATCGCGGGGCAGGCCGATGACATCGCCCGGAAAGAAAAAGCCCGTGACCTGCCTTTCGCCTTCAGCGGAGAAGCTGACGCTTCGCACAACCCCGGTTTCAATCCTGTATAGCTGTTTGGCCTCGTCGCCCTCCCAAAAGAGCGCCTGGCCGGGGGCAAGCTGCATCGAAAGCGAGCGTTGTTCCGAAAAATCCGGATGGAGCGGAACGACATTGTCCGTAATTCCGGGGCGCATGGCTTCCTCCCGACAGTTTTAGTCCAACAGGAGATATGTGGAGCGTAACGGCCGGCCGGGGGAGTCGGGGCTTATACCTATAGGGTTGTGTCCGGCAGGGCGGCCGCGGGCGCTAAATTTCAGGCTGAATGCCCAGCTGGATCGCCATACGGACAATTTCCGCGAGATTCTGCGCGCCCATCTTCGTCATCACCCGTGCCCGGTGAATCTCGACCGTCCGGGGGCTGCATCCCAGATTATAGGCGATGACCTTGTTGGGCTGGCCAGTGACCAGCTCCCTGAAAACTTCCACTTCACGCGGCGTCAGCTGCTCCGCCTTGGTCGCAAGGTCAGCGCGATAGCGCGATTCGTCGCGGCCCGTTTCGCGCCGCACAGCCGCCTTTTCGACGACATCCATCAAACGCGCGTCGGGAAAGGGCTTTTCGAGGAAATCCATTGCGCCTTTCTGGATCGCCGCGACCGCGAGATCGACATCGCCATGTCCCGTCATCATGACTACTGGCAATGCGGGGTCGCGTTTCTGCAGGCGCTCCAGCACCTCCATCCCGTCATGCTTCGGCATGCGGATGTCGAGCATGATGCAATCCGCCGCAGACAGGTCTGCACTGTCCAGAAACCGTTCGGCATCTTCATGGGTTTCGACCGCATAACCGGCAAGTTCCAGACGGCTGCCCAGGGCATCGAGGATTGCGGGATCGTCATCGACAAGGATTATTTTGGTCATGGCTGAATTTCGGTAGCCGCGGGAATGGCGAAACAGAAGCGCGCGCCGCGAGGGCTTGCATCTTCGACCCAGATCGTTCCGCCATGCGCTGTGACGATGGACCGACAGATTGCGAGCCCGATTCCGAGGCCTTCGCTCTTGCCGCTGACGAACCGGTCGAAAAGATCGTCGCGCAGGGCTGGATCAATGCCCGGTCCATTGTCTTCGAGGCAAATCTGGACATGGGTATCGCGGTGCGGCTTGGCGAAAATCCGGATATGCGGGGCCTCGATATCGGCGGTTGCCTCAATCGCATTGCGCAACAGGTTGTGCAGAACCTGCTGAATTTGCACCGGTTCGACACGGACTTCGGGAAGGGCAGCGGGGATATCCAGAGCAACCGTAATCCGTTTCCTTTCACTTTCCAGCAGCGAAAGGTCGACGGCCTCCCGGATCAACGGTTCCAGTGGGCAATGCCTTTTCTCGCCGCCCGTAAAGCGGACGAACTGGCGGAGTGACCGGATGATGTCGCTCGTCCGCTCGGTTTGCCGGCTTGCCTTTTCGATAAAGTTCAGAGCCGAACCGATATCCGGATTGTCCTCATTCAACTGATGCGTCGCGGCGCTCAGATACTGGTTGATCGCCGTCAAAGGCTGGTTGATCTCGTGGGCCAGCCCGGTAGCCATTTCACCCATCGACGCGACGCGGGACATGTGCTGCATTGCCGTGCGCATTTCCTGTTCGCGGTCCTTGGCCTGTTCTTCCTTTGTGAGATCGTGGACCATACCGACAAACAGCGGTTCGCCTCCATCCCAGACTTCGGCCACTCGCAGGTAGATAGGGATTAACGTGCCATCCTTCCGCAGCGCTTCGAGCTTTCGGCCGATCCCTATGATGTGCGCTTCGTGGGTCTCGACATAGCGTCTGACATTGGCGTCGTGCTGATCCCGGTACGGCGGCGGTATCATGATATTTACATTCTTGCCGACCAGCTCTTTATCGGCATAGCCCAGCATCGTGCTGGCTGCCGCGCCGGCCGACTGTATGATGCTGTGACGATCGATCGTGACGATCATGTCGGGGGAGAGGGACAACAGCGCCTTGAGCAGCAGGTCCCGCCGGCCAAGCTCCGTATCCGGTTCTTTCGGCGCCCTCATCGCTCGCTCTCCATAAGTGCATATCGCATGCCTGGCGGCATCCAGACAAGCTGCAGGTCTATCGCCGTGGGGGTTTTTCGCGGCGAAGCGCTTGACCGTAATCAACTTGCCAGGCGCGAAAAGCCTGCAGGATGACAATGCTCAGTTGAGGTAAGGCGATTTGTAAGAAATCGAAACCGGATAATGGGATCGGGCCGCGCCACACCCCTTGTATGGTGGCCGGCCTGATAGTGACGGCAGTCGGACCCGGTGCATCTATGCGGCCCTTGATGCGCCCGGCTGCCGTCTCTTTTCCCGCGATTGCGAACGTCCGGCGGCGGTCGATTGAACCGTCGGCCTTGAGCAACGCGATGGCGGTCGTACAAGTTTCGGAACGCTGGATATACGTGTACAGCATTGCCCATAAACTACAGAGATTCGCATAATTTTTTGCAGGAGGCCTAATTGACGGCAGCGACAATCCCCGATCCGGTTATCGACGATGCGAGCGCACTGGTCGAAGCGAGCAGGGCTGGGGCCAAGACAAAACCCACCGTCCACTGTTTTTTCGACGAACCCACTTTCACGGCCAGCTATGTCGTGCACGATCCGGAAACGAAAAAGGCGGCAATCGTCGATTCCGTTTTGGACTTCGATGCGCCGTCGGGCAGGACATCGCATGCTTCGGCCGACAAGATCATCGCCTATGTTCAGGAGCAGGGTCTCGAGATTGAATATCTGCTCGAAACCCATGCGCATGCCGATCATCTGTCGGCAGCTCCCTATCTCCAGGCCGAACTTGGCGGGCAGATCGCGATCGGCAGAGAAATTCTGACGGTACAGGAAACCTTCGGTACCCTGTTTAACGCGGGACCGGATTTTGCGACCGATGGATCGCAGTTCGATCGCCTGTTCGCGGACGGCGACAGATTCCGGATCGGGACTCTCGATTGCGTCGTCCTGCATGTGCCGGGCCATACTCCCGCCGATCTCGCCTATGTCATCGGCGATGCGGCCTTTGTCGGCGATACGCTGTTCATGCCCGACTATGGCACGGCACGGGCCGATTTCCCTGGCGGCGATGCCCATATCCTTTATCGCTCGATCCGGCGGCTATTGTCGCTGCCGGCGGAAACCCGTGTCTTCCTTTGCCATGATTACAAGGCTCCCGGCCGCGACACTTTCGCCTGGGAGACGACGATAGGCGAAGAGCATGCGGCCAATATCCATGTCCATAAGGGCGTCGGCGAAGACGAGTTCGTCGCCATGCGAACCGCTCGCGACGCCACCCTGGCGATGCCGACGCTGATCCTCCCGGCGATCCAGGTGAATATGCGCGGCGGGCATCTGCCTGATCCGGAGGACAACGGGACGCGCTATCTCAAACTCCCGCTGAACGCCGTCTAGCCATGATGCCGGACTATGCCATGCCCGTTCAGGGTCTGATCGGCGGCCTGATGATCGGGCTTGCCGCCGCTGTCATGCTGCTGGGGCTCGGGCGGATTGCAGGCGTTAGCGGATTGCTTGCCCGCATGATGCGGATTTCGGACAGCGGGCCGCCGCTCCTTTTGGCGGGGGCTTTCATTCTCGGCCTGCCGCTCGGCGCATTTCTGGTGTCCCAGTTCGTCGGGCCGGTCGTGACGCGCTTCCCGGAATCGTCGGCGGTACTGATCGTCGGCGGTCTGATTGTCGGGTTCGGGACGCGGCTCGGCAGCGGCTGCACGAGCGGTCACGGCGTTTGCGGCCTGTCGCGCCTTTCGAAACGCTCGATTGTCGCCACCGCCTGTTTCATGGGAGCCGGCTTTGCGACAGTCGCCGTCATGAATGCGCTGGGGTTGGGCTGGTGATCCGCCTGTTCCTCATCGCGCTTGGCGCCGGAACGCTGTTCGGCGCTGGACTGGCAGTTTCGGGTATGGCCGATCCCACCCGGGTACGCGGCTTTCTCGATCTGGGCGGACGCTGGGACCCGACCCTGGCCTTTGTGATGGCCGGGGCGATCCTGCCGATGGCGATTGCCTGGCTGATCCAGCGACGTCTTGCAACGCCCCTGGCGGCTTCGCAGTTCGCCGTGCCGGCAACCGGAAAACTGGATCGCCCGCTGATTGTCGGCTCGATCCTGTTCGGGATCGGCTGGGGCATTGCGGGCCTGTGCCCGGGGCCGGCCATTGCCGGTCTTGCGCTCAATCCCTCCGCAGCGCTGGTCTTTGTCATAGCGATGGTCGTAGGGATGACCGTACATCGCAGCTTCAACCGTTCAACCGCGTGACAAGGATGACATCATGACGACAGGAAAGCCTTCCGAACGCCACGACATATTGATCGTCGGCGGCGGATCGGCAGGGATCGCGGTCGCAGCCTCTTTGCTCCGCCGGGATGCGGGCCTTTCGATAACCATCATCGAACCACGCGACACCCATTATTACCAGCCCGGCTGGACGATGGTGGGCGGCGGAATTTTCGAGCGCAGTCAGACGCACCGTCCCATGGCCCGTGTCATGCCGAAAGGGGTACAGTGGATCAGGGAACGCGTCGCCCGGTTCGCACCCGAGAAAGACGAGGTCATCCTCGAAGACGGTACCCGCCTGGCCTATGGCGTGCTGGTTGTCGCCGCCGGGATCAAGCTGGACTGGGAGCAGATTGACGGGCTGCCTGGGACGCTTGGCAAAAATGGCGTGACGTCCAACTACACGTTCGAGACAGCTCCATATAGCTGGGAGCTGATCGAGTCCCTGAAGGAAGGTGGCGCCCTGTTCACCCAGCCGCCAATGCCCATAAAATGTGCCGGCGCGCCGCAGAAGATCATGTATATGGCCTGCGATTACTGGCAGGATAACAAGCGGCTTGGCGGGATTGACGTAGCCTTTCATACAAGCACGCCGGCCTTGTTCGGCGTTTCGGCCTATGTCCCTGCACTCCAGAGCTATGTCGATCGCTATGGCATCGACCTGCATCTCGAATCGCGGTTGATTGCTGTCGATGGAGAGAGCAAACGCGCAACTTTTGCCGAGGGCGACGGCGAGGTGACGCGCGACTTTGCCATGCTGCACGTGACTCCGCCGCAGGTTGCGCCGGACTTTATCGCCGATAGCCCGCTGGCTGCCGATAGCGGCTTTATCGCGGTGGATCAGGAGACGCTGCGCCACCCGCATTACGGCAATGTTTTCGCGCTGGGCGATGTCTGTTCGGCGCCAAATGCGAAAACCGCTGCGGCGGTCCGCAAACAGGCGCCGGTCGCCGCCTGGAATATCCTTGCCATGCTGAACGGTGCGGACCGGCATGCCAGCTATGACGGCTATGGTTCCTGTCCACTTACCGTCGAGCGCGGCAGGATCGTGCTGGCCGAATTCGGCTATGGCGGTGCCTTGCAGCCAACCTTTCCCAACTGGCTGATCGATCCCACCCGGCCCTCGCGCCTGGCATGGCATCTGAAGGTGTCGGCGCTGCCCTGGATTTACTGGAATGGAATGCTGCGCGGGCATGAATGGCTGGCGCGGCCGGATATCGAGCCAGGCGCGATGGAAGAACCGGCCGCTCTCGAGGCCGCGTCGCCAGCCTCGAATCTCGGTTAGATACGATCCCGAACCCGGCGATGAGGCTTTCCCGCTATTTCCCGATCCTCGACTGGGGTCGCCACTATACCGGCACGGCGCTGACCAGCGATCTCGTCGCTGCGATCATCGTCACGATCATGCTGATACCGCAGAGCCTCGCCTATGCGATGCTTGCCGGCCTGCCGCCCGTGGTCGGCCTTTATGCGTCGATCCTGCCGCTCGTCGCCTATGCGCTGTTCGGGACGAGCCGGACGCTCGCCGTCGGCCCGGTAGCGGTGGTCTCGCTGATGACGGCAACGGCGGCGGGCGCGGTCGCGGCGACCGGGTCGGCCGACTATATCGCCGCCGCCCTCATTCTTGCGCTGCTGTCGGGAATATTCCTGCTCGTCATGGGGCTGTTGCGGCTCGGCTCGCTGGCGAACCTTCTCTCGCATCCGGTGGTGTCCGGTTTCATAACCGCCAGCGGGATCATCATCGCCACCAGCCAGCTCAAATATATTCTGGGCATCGAGGCGGGTGGCCATACCATGCCTCAGCTCCTGGCCACGCTCTCTGCCAATATCGGCACGATCAACGTACCGACCCTGACGATAGGGGCGACGTCTCTGGCGTTCCTCTTCTGGGTCAGGAAGGGTTTGAAGCCGTTGCTGGTCAAGCTCGGCCTTGCCGACCGCCCGGCCGATCTTGTCGCCAAGGCCGGACCGGTTTTTGCAGTTGTCGCCACTATCGTTGCCGTCGTCCTGCTCGACCTGGAGGCCAAAGGTGTCAGGACGGTTGGCGTTATCCCGACCGGCCTGCCGCCGATCGGCGCGCCGCTTTTCGATGCGGACCTCTGGCTGGCGCTTGCCGTGCCGGCGCTGCTGATCAGCATCATCGGTTTTGTCGAGTCGGTGTCGATCGCCCAGACGCTTGCTGCCAAACGCCGCCAGCGCATCGACCCGGACCAGGAACTGGTCGGCCTTGGCGCGGCGAATGTCGTGGCGGGTTTTTCCGGCGGCTATCCGGTGACGGGTGGTTTTGCGCGGTCGGTCGTTAATTTCGATGCCGGCGCCGAAACCCCGGCCGCTGGCGCTTTTACAGCCGTCGGCATTGCCGTCGCCGCGCTCCTGCTAACGCCGTTTCTGGCCTCCCTGCCGCTTGCCACGCTCGCCGCAACGATCATCGTTGCGGTGCTCAGCCTTGTCGATTTGCGCGCTCCGATCGTTACCTGGCGCTATTCGAAGGCCGATTTCGCGGCGATGGCGATGACGATGCTGGGCACGCTGGTCCTCGGTGTCGAAACCGGTGTGATCGCCGGCGTCCTGCTCAGCCTCGCGCTCTTCGTCTGGCGTTCTTCACGTCCTCATGCCGCTGTCATCGGCCGTGTTCCGAACACCGAGCATTTCCGCAATGTCGAGCGGCACAAGGTCATCACTTTGCCGCATATCCTGATGATCCGGATCGACGAAAGCCTGACCTATCTGAACGCGCGCTGGCTCGAGGAATATGTACTCGAGCAGATGGCAGACCGGCCGGAACTCAAACATCTGGTGCTGATGTGTTCGGCGGTGAACGAGATAGACGCCTCGGCGCTGGAAAGCCTCGAAGCGATCAATCACCGGCTGGCCGACGCCAATATCCGCTTCCATCTGTCGGAAGTGAAGGGACCGGTGATGGACCGGCTGCAGAAGTCGGATTTTCTGGATGCGCTGACCGGCGAGATATTCCTGTCGCAAAATGGCGCCTTCGCCGAACTGGCCGGGCGCGGCGACGATGAAGGCGATCCGCTTCCGGTCGATCCCGATCCCTACGGGCCGCGCGGATTGATCTAGGAAGCGCCGGCGGGAAGAGCGCTATTGCGGGACGCCCCGATTCCTGTTCTCAATGGCGGATGGGCCGTTTGCACGCGCCGCCACAATGTCCAGCAGCAGGGAAATCACGATGAGCACTGTCCCACCGATATCACAAAATGCGGATATTCGTTTCCTGGGCGCGCTGCTGGGCGATGTTATCCGCGCCTATGGTGGGGAAACGCTGTTCAAGCGCACCGAATATATCCGGGCCGCCTCGGTCGACCGGCATCGCGGCGTTGCGGATTCCCACGCCATCGATCCCGGGCTTGGCGCGCTGACGCTGGACGAGACGCTCGATTTCGTGCGCGGCTTCATGCTGTTTTCCATGCTCGCCAATCTCGCCGAAGACCGGCAGGAGCTGCTGTCTGACAATGATGTGGACGTGGCCCGGGCGCTGGCCCGGCTCGAAGAGAATGGCGTTTCGCGCGAGGCGGTGCTGGCGATGCTGCAAGACGCGCTGATCGTCCCGGTGCTGACCGCGCATCCGACGGAAGTGCGCCGCAAGAGCATGATCGATCACCGCAACCGGATCGCCGAACTGATGCGCATGCGCGATGCGGGCAGGAGCGAAACGCCGGATGGCGACGGTGTCGAGGAGTCGATCTTCCGGCAGATCGCCTTGCTCTGGCAGACCCGGCCCCTGCGGCGCGAACGGTTGTTCGTGGCGGACGAGGTGGAGAATGCGCTTTCCTATCTGCGCGACACTTTCCTGCCGCTCCTTCCCGGCCTCTATAATCGCTGGGAAGAGGCGCTGGGCGGCATTCCCGCCAGTTTTTTCCGGCTGGGCAGCTGGATCGGCGGCGACCGCGACGGCAATCCCTATGTGACCGCGGAAACGCTCGGCCTGTCGCTCGGGCGCTCGGCGGAAACGGTGATCGTCAGCTATCTCGACGCCCTGCACGCGATCGGCGCGGAGCTCTCCATCTCCAGCGAGCTGGCCGACATCGATCCCGCCGTTCTCGCCCTGGCCGATGCGAGCGGCGACGATGCGCCCAGCCGCCGCGACGAACCCTATCGGCGGGCGATTGCCGGCATCTATGCCCGGCTCGCCGCAACCCATGAAAACCTTGTCGGCGGCCCCCCGCCCAGGCCCTCCTCGCTTGCCGCCGAGCCCTATACGACACCGGAAGCGCTGGAGACCGATCTGAGGACCATCGCCCGGGCGCTTGCGGAGAGCGGCGGGGAGACACTGGCCTCGAGCGGGGCGCTGGGCCGCCTCATCCGTGCGATCAAGACCTTCGGCTTCCATCTCGCGGCGCTGGACATGCGGCAGAACAGCGCCGTCCATGAACGCGTGGTCGGAGAGTTACTGCGCACTGCTGGCGTGGACGCGGATTATGAGGCGCTGGACGAGGAGGCGCGGGTCGCGCTCCTGCGCACCGAACTGGCTTCGCCGCGCCCGCTGGCCGTGCCGCATGGCTACTATTCCGACGAGACGCGCAGCGAGCTAGCCATCATGGCAGCGGCGGCCGAGGCGCACCGGCGTTACGGCGACGGCTGCATAACCAACTATATCGTCTCGATGACCGAGACGGCCTCGGATCTGCTCGAGGTGCATATCCTGCTGCGCGAAGCCGGTCTCTATCGCCCGGGCAACCCGCCCGCGGCGCCGGTGATGGCCGTGCCGCTGTTCGAAACCATCGGCGACCTGGAACGGGCACCGGATATCATGCGCTTCTATTTCGGCCTGCCGGAAATCGCCGGGCTGGTCTCCGCGCGCGGCCATCAGGAAGTGATGATCGGCTATTCGGATTCCAACAAGGATGGCGGCTACCTCACATCGGGCTGGGTGCTCAGCCGGGCGAGCGAGGCGCTTGACCCTGTGTTTCAGGAGGCCGGCGCCACCATGCAGCTTTTCCATGGGCGCGGCGGATCGGTGGGGCGCGGCGGCGGATCGGCGTTCGAGGCGATCCGCGGCCAGCCTGCCGGCACCGTGAACGGGCGCATCCGGATCACCGAACAGGGCGAGGTCATCGCCGCCAAATATGGCACACCTGACGCCGCACGCGCCAATATCGATTCCATGGTGTCGGCGACATTGTTGGCGACGCTGGAACCGGAAACGCTGGCACCGGCGGATCGCAGGCGCTTTTCCGCCGCAATGGACACGCTTTCTGCCACCGCTTTCAAAGCCTATCGCGGGCTCGTTTACGAGAGCGCGGGGTTCACCGAATTTTTCCGCCAGATGACGCCGATTTCTGAAATCGCGACGCTCAAGATCGGCTCACGCCCTGCGAGCCGCAAGACATCGGACGCGATCGAAGATCTGCGCGCCATCCCCTGGGTCTTCTCCTGGAGCCAGGCGCGGGTGATGCTGCCCGGCTGGTATGGCGTCGGCCATGCGCTCGCCGCATTCGAAGACAAGGGCCTGCTGCGCGAAATGGCCGAGGCCTGGCCGTTCCTCAAAATGACGCTCGGCAATATGGAGATGGTGCTCGCCAAATCCGATATGGGCATTGCGGCGAAATATGCGGGGCTGGTCGAGGATCGCGAACTGGCTGACCGATTGTTCGGCGATATCCGGGCGAGCTGGGACGTGACGCACGATACGCTGCTCGAGATAACGGACCAGACGCGCCTGCTCGAAAACGCGCCCAAGCTCGACACGTCGATCCGCCTGCGCCTTCCCTATATCGAACCGCTCAACCTGCTGCAGATCGAACTGCTGAAACGCCACCGCGCGGGCGAAGACGATCCGCGCATTCCGGAAGGCATACAGCTTTCGATCAACGCGATTGCGACTGCGCTGAGGAACAGCGGTTAGGGGCGTGCATAATCGCAAGACAGGGCCAGCCAAACATTGTAGGTAGTTTATCGAAACCGAAATTCAGGAGAACCCGATGCCCCTACCCGAAACCTATCTGCAGATGATGTCCACCGTGAGCGAAGGTGCTGAGCTTCGGATGGAACTGGTCGAGCAGCCCATGCCGACCCCCAAGGCCGGGGAGGTTCTCGTCCGGGTGGAGGCTTCGCCGATAAATCCTTCCGATCAGGGTGTGATGTTCGGCTGGGCCAGCATGGCCGAGTGCAGCTCCACCGGTGAAGGAAGCGCCACGGTGCTCACCGCCCCGGTGTCGCCGCAGGGGATGGGGGTGATGAAGGCGCGCATCGGCCAGCAACTGCCGGTTGGCAATGAAGGCGCGGGAACCGTTGTCGCTGCGGGAGAAGGCGCCGAGGCGCTGATGGGCAAGACCGTCGCGGTGATGGGCGGTGCGATGTATGCGGAATATCGCTGCCTGCCTGCCGCCATGTGCATGCCATTGTTGCCGGAACATACAGCGAAAGACGGCGCATCCTGCTTCGTCAATCCGCTTACCGCTTTGTCGATGCTGGAAACAATGCGGATGGAGGGGCATACGGCGCTCGTCCATACAGCGGCGGCTTCCAATCTCGGCCAGATGCTCAACCGAATCTGCCAGGCCGATGGCGTCGAGCTTGTGAATGTGGTCCGCCGTCCGGAACAGGCCGAGCTGCTGCGCGATATGGGCGCCAAATATGTCTGCGACAGCAGCAGCGAGACCTTTCAGGCCGATCTGACCGATGCCGTCCATGCGACCGGCGCGACTTTGGCCTTTGACGCGACCGGCGGCGGCGAACTGGCATCCAAGATTCTGAGCGCGATGGAAGCGGCCGCCGCGCGTACGCCGGGTGCCTACAGCATTTATGGTTCGGTCGCGCACAAGCAGGTTTATCTCTATGGCGGTCTCGATGTCTCGCCGACGGTGCTGAGCCGCGGTTACGGGATGGCCTGGGGTGTCGGCGGCTGGCTGCTGCCCAATTTCCTCGCCAAGGCGGGAGCCGAGGTCGGCGAACGGCTGCGCACGCGCGTCGTGGCCGAACTCAAAACGACCTTTGCCAGCCATTACACGGACGAAATCTCGCTGGTCGAGGCGCTGCAGTCCGATGTGGTCGCGCGCTACTACGCAAAGACCACCGGTGAGAAATTCTTGGTCTGTCCGCAAAAGGACTGATCGGAAAGAATGAAGGGCTCAGCCGCCGCCATCGCCACAGGGGCTGATGGCGGCGCGATGAGTTAGCGGGATGCGTTACAGGGGCTAGCTGCTGCTCAGCGCCACATGCCGTTTCATGTGATGATCGACATTGCCGAATTCGGAATCGAAGACCGTCAGGCGCTTGAAATAATGGCCGATGGCGAGCTCGTCCGTCATGCCCATGCCGCCATGGATCTGGATGGCTTCCTGCCCGATATGGTGCGCTGCCTGCCCGATACGGACTTTTGCGGCGGCCACGGCAAGCTTGCGGTCGCGGGAATCCTCGCCAAGTTTCAGTGTCGCGAGATAGGCCATGGAGACCGACTGCTCATATTCGGTGAACATGTCGACCATCCGGTGCTGGAGCACCTGGAACTTGCCGATCGGCGTGCCGAACTGTTTGCGCTGCCGCGAATATTCGACCGTCATCTCATGCGCGACTTTCATCGCGCCGCAGGCTTCGGCGCATAGCGCGGCAATCGCCTCGTCCGTGACCAGTCCGATAAGCGGCAGGGCCTTGCCCTCTTCCCCGATCAGCGCCTCAGCGGGCACGGCGACATTCTCGAAATAGATTTCCGAAGCCCGCCGGCCGTCCACTGTCGGATAATCGCGCGTGACGATGCCCTTGGCCGATTTATCCACCACAAAGACGGAAATGCCGTCGCGGTCGCGGCGCTCGCCGGACGTCCGAGCGGTGACGACGAGATGGGAGGCCCAGGGCGCGCCGATGACGACTGCCTTGTGACCATTAAGGACATAGCCGTCCCCGTCGCGCTTCGCCGTGGTTTCGAGGTCGGCAAGGTCGTAGCGGCCGCGCGGCTCCGCATAGGCGAAAGCATAGATCCGGCTGCCATCGACAATCCCGCCAATATGCTCGGCCTTCTGGGCATCGGTTCCGGCATGTTTGAAGAACCCGCCCGCGCAGACCACGGTCGGCACAAAGGGTTCGACGACAAGGCCTTTGCCGAATTCTTCCATCACGATCAGCGAATCGATCGCCCCGCCGCCAAAGCCGCCATCGGCTTCGGAAAACGGCATGCCGAGCAAACCCAGTTCGGCCAGCTGCGCCCATATTTCCGGCCGCCAGCCGCTTTCGCTTTCGATTGCGGCCCGGCGCGTTTCGAAGTCGTAATTTTCGCGCACCAGCCGGTTCAGGCTGTCGCGCACCATTGTCTGTTCGTCGGTAAAATTGAAATCCACAAATTTTCTCCCGGCTTCTCTGGCTTAGGCTTCGACTAAAGGCCGAGAATCATTTTGGTGATGATGTTGCGCTGGATCTCGTTGGACCCGCCATAGATCGATGTCTTGCGCATGTTGAAATAGGAACCCGCACTGTGCTGCGCATAGTCCGGCCCGATCGGATATTCGTTCGATCCGGCATCGGCGACGGCGCGGTAATAGGGGGTGCCGTAATGGCCGACCGCTTCGAGCGCGAGCTCGGTCAGGCGTTGCTGGATCTCGGTGCCCTTGATCTTGAGGATCGAGCTTTCCGGCCCCGGCCCGCGCCCGGCCTGTTCCCCGGCCAGGGTACGCAGTTCGGTTATCTCAAGCGCCGCGAGGTCGATTTCGAGCTGGCTGACTTTACGCGCAAAATCGAAATCCTCGATCAGCGGCTTGCCGTCCAGCACCTCAGACTTGGCGATATCGCGCAGCTGCTCGATGCCGCGCTTGGACCGGGCAACCCCGGCAATTCCGGAGCGCTCATGGGCGAGCAGGAATTTGGCATAGGTCCAGCCCTTATTCTCTTCGCCGATCAGGTTTTCGACCGGGACACGAACGTCGGTGAGCCAGGTTTCGTTGACTTCGTAACCGCCGTCGATGAGCTTGATCGGCCGCACTTCGATGCCCGGCGTTTTCATGTCGACAAGGATGAAGCTGATGCCTTCCTGCGGTTTGGCGGCGTCCGGATCGGTGCGGCACAGGAAGAAACCCCAATCTGCATGCTGGGCAAGCGTCGTCCAGGTTTTCTGGCCATTGATCACATAATGATCGCCGTCGCGCACGGCCGTGGTTTTCAGCGATGCGAGATCGGACCCGGCGCCGGGCTCGGAATAGCCCTGACACCACCAGACATTGCCGCTGCGGATGCCGGGAAGATGCTGTTCTTTCTGCGCTTCATTGCCAAAGGTATAGATTACCGGACCGACCATCGAGGTGCCGAAGGGCAGCGGCATGATCGCGTTGACCCGGGCATTTTCCTCGCCCCAGATGTAGCGCTGGGTCGGCGTCCAGCCGGTACCGCCATATTGTTCCGGCCAGGCGGGAACCGACCAGCCCTTTTTTCCCAATATCTTGTGCCAGGCGACAAGTTCCTCGGCCGACATATCGTCCCGCAGGCTGTCTGCCGAAGCCTGTTTGGGATAATTTTCTTCGATAAAGGCCCGCACTTCTTTGCGGAAAGCTTGTTCTTCGGGGCTGAATTCCAGATTCATCGGGCGATCTCCTCGGCGCTTTTGGAATCTTACTTACACGACCGTCAGCAACAAAAAAGGGGGATTCGGGGCTGGCATGCACGTTGGTTGCCGTTAACGTAAATCTGTTCTGGGGCGTGGCCCGCTTGCAACTATGGATCGGCCCGAGATGTGCTGGCGCGTATGCGATCCCTGCCAAGCCGGCGCGGCGCTATTCGGCCGGCATGTCCTGGGCTGGAGAACGATCCAGCCTTCTGGCCAGTTTCACCAGGCCGAAGATCAGCGGCGGCACGAGGATTGCGGAGAGCACGACCTTGGCCAGCATCTGCCCGGCAATCAGCGAACCGATCGGGAACTGGCCGTAAAAGGCGACCGAGATGAATATCACCGTATCGATGGTCTGGCTGAGGGCCGAGGCAATGGCGCCGCGGACCATCACGCCAAAGCTGCTGTCGCCGGCCGCGCCGCGCAGCGCCGAGAATATTTTGACATTGAGGAACAGCGAAACGCCGTAGGCGATGGGCCCCGCGATCATGATCCGCGGCGTTTGCGACAAGACCCGTTCAAAAGCTGTGATATTGTCTGCCGGCATCTCGATTGAGGCCGGTAGCGAGAGTACAAGGAAAATGAGCAACACCGACAATGCCAGCGGGAAAAATCCGAACAATACCAGCCAGTTGGCCGTTTTTGGGCCGTGGAGCTGCGCCACCGTGCTGGATATGACGACGAGCATCAGGAAGGCGAATATGCCCGCCTCCACTGCGAGCGGCCCGAGCGCGACCTGCTTGAAGGCCAATACGCCGGCGATACAGGTCATGCCGCCATAAAGGATTGAAAAGATGAAGAGCGAGCGCGATAGCGGCGCTGGAGTTGGTATAGTCGACATCGCAAATCCCTATCCTGTTCGCCGTTCCAACAAAAGAGCCAAGAAAAGAGGGGCCGTTTGACCGATACCGAATATGACGTTCTGGCGATTGGCGATGCCGTGGTCGATGTGATTGCGCCGACCGACGACGCGTTTCTCGCAGCGGAAGATGTGCCGAAAGGATCGATGCGTGTTCTGAGCGGGGATGCGGCTGACCGGCTCTATGCGCGGATGGGCCCCGCGCAGGAGACAAGCGGCGGGTCCGCGGCCAACAGCATGGCGGGGATCGCGGCGCTTGGCGGCCGGGCAGCCTTTGTGGGGCAGGTGGGACCGGATCAGCTCGGCACGATCTTCACCCACGATATCCGTGCCCAGGGCGTCACCTTCGCGACCCCACCGCTCGCTGGCGATATCAGCACCGGGCGCTGCCTGATCCTCGTAACGCCCGATGCACAGCGCACGATGAACACCTATCGCGGCGCGTCCGAACATCTGTCGGTCGATGCGGTCGATGCGGACCAGATTGCACGAGCAACCATCCTCTATCTCGAAGCCTATCTCTGGGATCATGAGAAACCGCGCATCGCCATGCAGCAGGCGGCCGACATGGCGCATGAGGCGGGCCGGGCCGTGGCCTTCACCCTTTCCGACATCGCCTGTATCGGCCGGCACCGTAAGGATTTCGTCGAATTTGTGCGAAGCGGGAGGATCGATATCCTGTTCGGCAATGCGGAGGAAGCCCGCGCGCTGGCCGGGATCGATGATCTCGATGCCGCAATGGTGGAGCTTGCCAGGACTGTCGGTCTTTGCGTGATCACCTGCGGTGCTGACGGGGCAACGGCAATCCGGGATGGTGAAACCGTGTCGGTCCCCGCCGTTCCGCCGCGTGCTCTGGTCGATACGACCGGCGCCGGCGATCTGTTTGCGGCCGGCTTTCTCATCGCCCATGCCCGGGGAAGGCCGCTTGAGGCCAGTCTTGCGCTTGGCGCGGCGACGGCGGCCGAGGTTATTGCCGAATATGGCGCGCGGCCGCGCGGTGCGTTGACCCAGCTTGCGGCTGATTGACCGTTTACAAGTGGCGCGCCGGTCTGCATGCCAACGGCCTGGCGAGCCTTTGAGGGGGGCGAACGAGAATGCGTAGACTGGCCGTGTATTGTGGGTCGAATTCCGGTGCGGAGCCGAAATTTGCCGAGGCCGCCGTGGCTCTTGGCCGCGAAATGGCGGCACGGGATATCGGCTTGGTCTATGGCGGCGGGAAGCTCGGCCTGATGGGCGTGATCGCCGATGCCGTTCTCGAGGCCAAGGGCGAAGTCCATGGAGTGATCCCGGAAGCGCTCGTCGATCTGGAGGTTGCGCATCGGGGCCTGACGGAACTGCACATCGTGCCGTCCATGCATGAGCGCAAGGCGAAGATGACGGACCTTTGCGATGGTTTTGTGGCGATGCCGGGCGGCGTCGGCACGCTGGACGAACTGTTCGAGGCCTGGTCCTGGAATGCGCTCGGCTATCATGCCAAGCCCTTCCTGCTGCTCAATGTTGCCGGGTTCTGGGATTCGATGATCAGCTTTATCGACCAGGTTGTCGAAAGCGGGTTCATTTCCCCGGCGCGGCGCGGGCATCTGCTCGTCGCCACCGATATAAACGATGCAATCACACAGCTCGAAACCGCGGAAAACGGGGCCGAGAAGGGGATGGTCTGGTAATATGAACGCGTCTTCCATCCTGATGAGCCTGGCGGGGATCGCGGTGATCCTGCTCATGGCTTTCCTGCTGTCTTCCAACCGCAAGGCGATCCGGCTGCGGGTCGTTGGCGCCGCTTTCGGCCTGCAGGCGGGAATGGCGGTTCTTGTCCTGTATACGCCATGGGGCAGGGCGGGAATCGAAGGCGCATCGCGCGGCGTGAGTAATTTGCTCGGCTATGCGCAGGAGGGAACGAACTTCATTTTCGGGCCGATGGCCTCGCCCGAGATGGGGGGCAACAGTTTCGCCCTTTCCGCGCTGACCGTGATCATCTTTTTCGCCTCGCTGATTTCGATCCTCTATTATCTCGGCATCATGCAGCTGATCGTGAAATGGGTCGGCGGCGCGATCCAGCTTGTTACCGGGATCACGCGTGTGGAATCGCTGGGCGCGGCGGCCAATATTTTCGTCGGCCAGAGCGAATCGCCGCTGGTGATCCGCCCCTATCTGGCCTCGCTGACCGAAGCGCAGCTGTTCACGATGATGGCTGTCGGCATGGCCGGCGTCGCGGGAACGATTCTTGCGGCTTATGCGGCGCTGCTCGGCAGCGAGGCGCTGCCCTTCCTGCTCGCCGCGGCCTTCATGTCCGCTCCCGGCGGCATATTGATGGCGAAGATCATCATGCCCGATGCGCCGGGCGCTTGTGACGAACCCGATGCCCAGCCCGTCGATTCGCAAGAGGAGCCGGCCCCGGCCAATGTCATTATGGCGGCCGCCCAGGGCGCGCAGACGGGCGTAAAGCTCGCGGTTGCCGTGGGCGCGATGCTGCTCGCCTTTGTCGCGCTCGTTGCGCTGGCAAACGGATTGCTCGCGGGTATCGGCGGCTGGTTCGGTTATGAAGCACTGACCTTCCAGCAGCTCCTTGGCTATATTTTCGCGCCGATCATGTTCCTGATCGGCGTGCCTTGGGAAGAGGCGGGCCTTGCCGGCAGCCTGTTCGGCGAAAAGGTCGTGCTCAACGAGTTCGTCGCCTTTATCAGTCTGGGCGGGATGGAAGGGCAGCTCACACCGCGCAGCTACGCGATCGTCACCTTCTCGCTGTGCGGCTTTGCCAATTTCAGTTCGATCGCGATCCAGATGGCGGTTACCGGCGGCCTTGCGCCGAACCAGCGCCCGGTGATCGCAAAGCTCGGCCTGAAGGCGCTCGCCGCGGGGTCTCTCGCCAATCTGATGAGCGCGGCGCTCGCGGGGCTCTTGCTTAGCTGATAAGCCCTGTGTCATTCGGATTTCACAGATTGCTCACAGGATTGCCTCTTGCCCGATACCATTGCCTCGGTTTCTCTCAGCGACGCGGATAGCGATGCGCCCGGATTTGCGCAGGAAATCGGCCGGTCCTTCTCCACATACGGCTTTGCGGTCGTTTCCGATCATGGCGTTCCATCCGATCTGATCGCCGAAGCCGACGCCCGGATGCGCGAGTTTTTCGCGCTGCCCGAAGCGGTGAAGCGCCGCTATTTCATCGCAGGCGGCGGCGGTGCGCGCGGCTATACGCCGTTCGGTATCGAAACGGCGAAGGACGCCACCGATTATGACCTGAAGGAGTTCTGGCATGTCGGCCGCACGCTTCCCGAGGGGCATCGCTTCGCCGATATCATGGCCCCCAATATCTGGCCCGATGAGGTTAAAGGCTTTCACGATGTGTTCGAACGGCTGTTCGCGGCGTTCGACCGGACCGGGCAGCGCATCCTGTCGGCGATCGCGACCTATCTCGGCCTGACGCCGGGTTTTTTCGACGATACGGTCGAGGATGGCAATTCGGTGATGCGGTTGATCCACTACCCGCCGGTTCCCGCCGATGCGCCTGGCGTACGTGCGGCGGCGCATGAGGATATCAATACGATCACGCTTTTATTGGGCGCCGAGGAGGCAGGGCTTCAGTTGCTGGACAGGAATGGGAACTGGCTACCGGTAACCCCGAAGGAAGGCGAGCTGGCCGTTAATATCGGCGATATGCTCCAGCGGCTGACCAACCACGTCCTGCCCTCGACTACCCACCGTGTGGTCAATCCACCGCCCGAACGGCGCGGCCATGCGCGATATTCGATGCCGTTCTTTCTGCATTTCCGGCCGGATTATATGATCGAGACGCTGCCGAGCTGCATCTCTGAGGACAATCCCAACCGCTATCCCGAGCCGATCTCCGCGCATGACTATCTGCTGCAGCGGCTGCGCGAGATCAATCTGGTCTAGTTCTTCGCATCGTCCAGATTGTCGGTGCCGAAACTCGCCGGGAGCAGGGCCGATATCCGGTGCGTCGATATGGCGCCGCCATCGCCGGACGAAGCGACGATCTCGATATCGACGCCCGAAAGATCGCGCGCTTCGGCGATGGCCTGGCGGCACCCCCCGCACGGCAATACGGCCTGCGTTCCGGCCAGTGCGCCATCGTCGCCGATATGGCCGCCGGCGACCGCGATCCGCCGGACATTGCCGAGCCCGAACGTCTGCTGGGCGGAGGTCAGGGCCGAAATTTCCGCGCAGGTACCCAGTCGGTAACAGGCATTTTCCATATTGCTGCCGACCGCGATCCTGCCGTCTTCCGCCTCGATCGCGCAGCCCACCGAAAACCCCGAATAGGGGGCATGAGCCTGCGCTGCGGCTGCGCGTGCCAAAGAAACAAGCTGCGCCGCTGTGTGTGATTTTTGTGCCATGGGTTCGTTCCTAGCCCAGACAGAGCGCATCACCAATATCGATGCGCTCCGGGAGCGAAGGAGAGACTTGACGAAACGCGTCCGGCGCTCAAGGCATGGCTCGGGCACCGCTTTCCACCGGTGCCTTGTCTCAAGGGGAATGAAAATGCGCGATGCCGACAGTCAGCTCTTGCCGTGGCGGTTCTGCGCGCCTCGTAACAGAGCGGCGGTCTGACCCGATGGCGAAGCTGGACGGTATAAAGGTTCTGGATCTGTCGCTGTTCCTGCCGGGGCCGATGGCGACGATGATGATGGCCGATCAGGGCGCCGAGGTGACCAAGATCGAGCCCCTCGCCGGCGATCCGGCGCGCGATATGCCGCCTATGGAGGCGGGCCAGTCCGTCTGGTACCGCAGCCTCAATCGCGGCAAGAAAAGCATCGCGCTCGACCTGAAGAGCGAAGAGGGCAAGGCACGGCTGCGCGCGCTGATTGCCGATGCCGATGTGTTCGTCGAAGGATTTCGCCCCGGTGTGATGCGGCGGCTGGGCTTCGACTATGACGCCGTTTCGGCGATCAATCCGCGCATCGTTTACTGCTCCATCTCGGCCTTCGGGCAGGAAGGCGCGATGGCGCAGCACCCGGCGCACGATCTGGCCGTACAGGCACTTGCCGGGTTTCTGTCGGTGAATGACGGGCCCGATGGCGTTCCCGTGGTTCCAGGCGTCGCAGCGGGCGACATGGCGGCCGGGTTGACCGCTTTGTCAGGCATCCTGATGGCGCTGATCGGGCGCGAGAAGAGCGGCCGGGGGGACTATATCGATGCGACGATGTTCGATGCCCTCCTGCCCTGGGGGGCGCATACCGCCGGCAGCGCGATCGCCGGCGGTGCGTCGCCGCGCTCGGGATCGCAGCGGTCGCTCGGCGGCGCGGCTTTTTACGGCGTCTATACGACGAAAGACGGGCGATATGTTGTGCTCGGCGCGCGTGAGATGAAGTTTGTCCGCAACCTGCTCGAAGCCCTTGACCGGCCCGATCTGATAGAATTGGGCGAAGCGGGAGCAGGCGAACCCCAGGCACCGCTCCGCGCTTTTCTCGCCGAAACCTTCGCCACGAAAACGCGCGATGAATGGGCCGCATGGTTTGCCGACAGGGATGTCGCATTCGCGCCGATTCTCGATTTCCGCGAAGCGCTGGACAGCGATCTTGTGGCGGAACGCGGGATGCTCGTGGAAAGGGATGGTACGCACCAGATCGGCCCGGCTATCCGTTTTCTAGAAGAGCCGGGAGTGCCGGTCCGGCCTGCACCGGAGCTGGACCAGGACGGATGACGCTGCGCCTCGAAAAGTCCGCCAGGACCGCCCATCTGGTCATAGACCGGCCTGACAAGCGCAATGCCTTCTCCCAGGAGATGTGGGAGCTGTTTCCCGAACTGCTCGCCGATGCGATGGGCGACACCGCGGTCCGGGTGCTCAGCATTCACGCCAGCCGCAAGGAGAGTGCGTTCAGCGCCGGAGCCGATATTGGCGAATTTGTGGCCGGGGTCGACGATCCGGAATGGCGTGCAAGAAACCAGGCTGCGATCCGCCGGGTCCAGGTTGAACTGTCGCGTGCGCCAAAGCCGACCATAGCGATCGTGGATCATGACTGTATCGGCGGCGGCTGCGGCATCGCCATCGCCTGCGATATGCGGGTGGCAGGGCCCGGCGCGCGCTTCGGCATCACGCCGGCCAGGCTGGGCATCGTCTATCCGCTGCACGATACCAAGCTGCTGGTCGATCTTGTCGGGCCGTCCCAAGCGAAGCGCATCCTGTTCACCGGCCAGCTTCTGTCCGCACAAGAAGCGCGCGATATCGGACTGGTCACGATCCTTGCCGACGATCCCTATGCCGAAGCAGCGGAGCTGGTCGAAACCATGGCCTCGGCCTCTTCGCACAGCCAGATCACGAGCAAGGCGATCATTCGCCGTATCCTCGACGGGCAGCAGGATGACGATGCCGAGACAACAGCCCAATTCTTCGACGCATTCTCCGGCCCGGATTTCGCCGAGGGAGGGCGCGCATTTCTCGAGAAAAGAAAACCGGAGTTCAAATAATGACAGCCATTCCAGACACCACACCCGTTATCATCGGTGTTGGCCAGTTTGCTGAACGCCCCGACGATGCCGGATACCGGGCGCTGTCGCCAATGGATCTTGGCGGCAAGGCGCTGGCTGCGGCCATCGCCGATAGCGGGGCAAGCGGCGATCTTGCCGGCGCGATCGATACCATCGCTGCCATCCGCCAGTTCGAAATCTCCACGCCGGGCGCGCCCGTACCCTTCGGCAAATCCAACAATCCTGCCCGTTCTTATGGCACCCGCGTGGGCGCGAACCCGGAACGTGCAATCCTCGAAATCGTCGGCGGGCAGGGCAACCAGAAGCTGGTCGGCGAATTTGCATCGGATATTGCCGAGGGCCGGTCGGAGGTGGCCGCGATTGTCGGATCGGAAGCCATTTCGACCGTGTTGACCCTGATGGCGAAGGGCGAAAAGCCGGACTGGAGCGAAGAGGTGGAGGGCAGCTTCGAGGATCGCGGCTTCGGGATGCGCGGCCTGCTCGACAAAACCCTGATCGCGCATGGCCTTGGCGCGCCGATCCCGCTCTATGCATTGTTCGAGAATGCGCGGCGGGCGCAGCGGGGGACCGGGCTCGAGGCCTATCGCCGGGAGATCGGGGCCCTGTTCGCGCCGTTCAGCGAAGTGGCGGCGGCCAATTCCTATGCTGCCGCGCCGGTCGTCCGATCCGCCGAAGAACTCGCCACGGTTACCGAGCGCAACCGTATTGTCGCCGAACCCTATACGCGGATGACGGTCGCGCGCGATCAGGTGAATCAGGCGGCGGCGATCATGATCGCCTCGGCTGGCAAGGCGCGGGCACTTGGCATAGCGGAAGAAAAATGGGTCCATATCCACGCCGTGACGGATGCCAAAGAGCTCTCCGTTCTCGAGCGGCCGGATATGGCGACCAGCCCGGCGTCGGTCGGGTCGGTCGGGGAAGCGCTCGCGATTGCGGGGATTGGCATGGACGATATCACCTGCCTCGATCTGTACAGTTGTTTCGCGATCCCCGTCTTCAACATTCTCGATGCGTTCGGGGTCGCTCCGGACGATTCCCGTGGCCTGACGCTGACCGGCGGCCTCCCCTTTTTCGGCGGCGCGGGCAACAATTATTCCGCCCATGCGATCGCCGAAGCCGTGCAGCGGCTGCGCGCTGATCCGGACGGCCATGCCCTGATCGGCGCCAATGGCGGTTTCATGAGCAAATATGCCACCGGCATCTATGCCGGCCGGCCTGCCGACTGGACGGAAATGAAAAGGTATCGGACGCTGGACGACCAGCCGGAAAAATGCCCGGTTGTCGACAGCCATTCGGGCAGCGCGCTTGTCGAAACCTATACGATCGTCCCCGGCAAGAAGGGCACGGTTGCCGCTATTGTCGCACGTACGGACGATGGCGCACGGATCGTGGCCAATGCCGCGCCTGACGATACGGACACGCTTGCCGTGCTGCAGCAGGGCGAACCGTTCGGGCGGAAAGTCACCGTGCGTGAAGGGGGTGGTCGCAATTTCTTCGTCTTTGCCGACTGATCCTTCCCGGCTGGTCCCTAGTCGAAGTGCAGTGCGCGATAGCCGCCGCGAAAATAGAGCAAGGGATCGCGATCGGAGTCGAAGCGGACGCGGATTACGCGGCCGAGCAGGATCAGATGGTCGCCGCCATCATATTCGGCGAATTTGGCGCATTCGAAATTGGCCAGGGAATCGCAGAGCATCGGCACGCCTGTCGACCAGGCTTCCCAGTCGGTATCGCGGAACCGGTCGATATCCGGCGTTGCGAAGCGCTGGGCCGTTTCCTGCTGCCCGATATGCAGGACGTTGACCGCAAAAGCCTCCGCGCGTTCGAACCAGGGCAGCGTCGCCGATTTCTTGTTCAGGCAGACCAGCAGCAATTCGGGATCGAGCGAAACCGAGGTGAAGCTGTTGGCGGTCAGTCCGACCGGCGCGTCGTCGCGGTCCAGCGTCGTGACGACGGTAACCCCGGTGCCGAAACAGCCCAGCGCGTCGCGCAGGGTGCGGCTGTCAGAGCCCGAACGGTGATCTGGCGTCGGTGTCGGCATGGGGCCGCTATAGGCCCGCCGCACGCCGGTGCAAGGGAACGCAATTGCGGGCGCGCTGTAGGCAGGATTCGTGAATCGGTCGACAACAGGCCGTCCGCGCCGATTTTCGCGGGCGTTTCTTCTTGCTAAGAGCGCTGAAAGCAACATCCAACGGAGCAGCGACAATGGCAGGCAAATGGTTCGACGAACTCGAAATCGGGCAGACGTTCGATCATCCGATCCGCCGGACGATCACGGAAACCGACAATGTGTTATTCACGACGATGACCCACAATCCGGCCCAGCTCCATCTCGATGAGGAATATTGCAAAGCCGAAACCGAGTTCGGCACCCGGATCGTCAACAGCTGCTACACGCTCAGCCTTATGGTCGGCGTATCGGTTGGCGATACGACGCTTGGCACGGCGGTGGCGAATCTGGGCTGGGATGAAGTGCGTTTTCCCAAGCCGCTTTTCCATGGCGATACGGTGCGGGTCGAGACCGAAGTTGTCGGCCTGCGCGAGTCCAAGTCCCGTCCTGATCAGGGGATCGTGACGTTCGAGCATCGGGCCTATAACCAGCATGGCGATCTTGTCGCCACCTGCAAACGCTCAGGCCTGCAGAAGAAGAAACCGGCGGGCTAAGCCTGCCTCCAGCTCAGTAGAGTGGCGTCAACGTGCCAGCATCGACATTGAGGCGGAACCGGATCGCCCCTTCGATCAGGCTCCCATCTTCTTGGCTGTGTCTGCTCGTAGGAACGGACAGGGTCAGCCCTTCGGCCGGATCGTAGCTGGATGTCGTAGCATCGACGTCGATCCCGCCATGGCCGGCGGTAACCCAGCACAACCGGTCGAGATCGCTGAGTTCCGAGCCGGTCCACATCATCACGACGAACCCGCCCGATGCCGCGGCCGGTTCGATCGTATCGATCTGCAACAGCGTGACGGCGCCGTCGTAGAATGTGCGGATTCCCTCGCCATTCTCGCCTATCGCCAAGTTCTCGAGCTGGGCGGGCCAGGCATTTTCGCAATCGTCGAAGCCGGTCGGTTGCGCCTCTGCGGCTATGGGCAGGCTCAGCGCTGCCAGAAGTGCGGCGGTTCGTATCATGGTCATTATGGTCCCTTTCCCCCGAAGTTGGACAACGGCGCTATCACGACCGCTCTGGATATGCTGTGATCGCAATCATAGGATGGCGCAAGCCAACGACAAAGGATCATCCATGCCGATCGACGCAACCCAGCCTTACGACCCCGACAATATCTTCGCGAAGATCCTGCGCGGCGAAATTCCCAACGATACAGTGTTCGAGGATGAGCATGTCCTCGCCTTCAGGGATATCAATCCGCAGGCGCCGGTGCATGTGCTGGTCATCCCCAAAGGCGAATATGTGAGCTGGGACGATTTCGCGGCCAAGGCACCCGATGTCGAGATAGCCCATTTCGTCCGCAAGGTGGGCGAGATTGCACGCGATCTGGATCTGGTGGAGCCGGGCTATCGGCTTCTCGCCAATATCGGTGGGCACGGCCATCAGGAAGTGCCCCATCTCCATGTCCATCTGTTTGGCGGGAAACCGCTCGGGCCTATGCTTGCGCGCGGCTAGCCGTTAGGGTCCGCGCAACAAAAGAATAGAGGGGAGAGAGATTATGGTGGCAGCGGCAGGGGGTGCAGCGTCGCAACCGGGCTGGTCTTCGCGGACGGCCTTTGTCCTGGCGGCGGTCGGGGCCGCTGTCGGCCTTGGAAATGTCTGGCGTTTCCCGACACTTGCCGGTGAAAATGGGGGCGGCGCGTTCGTCCTTTTTTATATCGGCTGCGTTGTCCTGATTGGCTTGCCGCTGATCCTCTCCGAAATTCTTATCGGCCGGGCCGGGCGCAGCGATGCGGTCGACAGCGTCCGCAACGTCGCCCGGGAATCCGGCGTCAGCGAGAAATGGGCGATATTCGGCGTATTCGAAGTCGTTGCCGCTTTCATGATTCTCGGTTTCTATAGCGTCGTTGCGGGCTGGGTGCTCTATTATGCCGGTGTATTCGGCGCGGACTTCTTTGGCGCGCTCTTTTCCGGTGCGCCCTTTGCCGGGGCACTGATCGGCGAAGCGCCGGAAGCGATCCAGGGCCGGATGGGAGATCTGTTCGGCAATATTCCGCTGCTGATCGCTATGCATACGGTGTTTATGGGTATTACCTTCTGGGTGATTGCGCGGGGGGTACATGACGGGATTGAAAAGGCCGCGCTTTACCTGATGCCGGCCTTTTTCGTTCTTCTGCTGGTCATAACCATTTACGGTGCTTTTGTCGGGGAGTTTTCCCAGGCGGTGGCGTTCCTCTTCACGCCCGACTTTTCGAAGCTCACGGCGCCGGTGATGAATACGGCGCTCGGTCAGGCGCTGTTTTCGATGAGCCTCGGTTCGGCGGCACTGATGACCTATGGCGCTTATGTGTCGAAGGAAACCAGGCTCGCGCCGACGGCGGGCATGATTGCGCTCGCCGATACCGGCGTGGCAATCATTGCGGGCCTGATGATCTTCCCGATCGTCTTCGCCGTCGGCCTCGATCCGGCAGCCGGACCGACGCTGGTTTTCCAGTCGCTTCCTGTTGCCTTCCAGCAGATGCCAGCGGGCTCGCTGGTTGGGCTCCTGTTCTTCATCCTGATCTTCTTCGCGGCGTTGACCAGCTCGATCTCGCTGCTTGAAGGGCCGACATCATGGGGCATCAATGCGCGCGGATGGTCGCGGCTCAAATCGGCAACGGTGTTCAGCATCGGCACCTATCTGCTCGGCATCATCTGCCTGTTGTCCCTCAACGTCTGGGGCGATGTGCGGCTGCTGGGCTTCTGGTCGATCTTTGCCGAGAGCAATATCTTCGACGTTGTCGACGGCTTTACCGGCAAGGTGCTGTTGCCGGTCTCGGCGCTGCTGACGGCGATCTTCGTCGGCTGGCGTGCCGACAAAAAGCTTGTCGAGAATGAAACCGGGCTTGAAGGCGGCATGTTCGCGCTTTGGCGTTTTCTGGTGTGCTGGCTGGCGCCGGTCGGGGTTGCGCTGATCCTGGTCTTCGGCCTGTTTCCGGGCCTGCTCGGCGGCTAGAAATGAGGAGCCAAGGGTGCCGGAGATGGAGAGTCCGGTGCCTATTTTGTCGGTAGCGCGCCGGAAAGCATGCGCGCATCATGAGTGGGGGATGTGATGGCTGGAACTGGTGTTGAGACGGAGCAGGCCGGCTGGTCGTCCCGCTGGGCCTTTATTCTGGCGGCTGTCGGTGCGGCCGTCGGGCTCGGCAATATCTGGCGTTTTCCGACGCTTGCCGGGGAAAATGGCGGCGGGGCGTTCGTCCTTTTCTATATCCTTTGCGTGATTTTCCTCGGCTTGCCGCTGGTCTTGTCGGAGATCGTTATCGGCCGCCATGGCCGCAAGGATGCGGCGGGAAGCGTTGCCAAGGTTGCCCAGGATTCCGGCGTGAGCACCAACTGGGCAATCCTTGGCGGGATCGGCATCATCGCCGCCTTTTGCATCCTTTCGACCTATAGCATCATTGCCGGCTGGGTGATTTATTATGCCGGGGTCATGGGCGCGGATTTCTTCGGAGCACTCTTCTCCGGCGACCCCTTTGCAAGCGCACTGGCCGGCGAAGCGCCCGAGGCAATTGGGGGCCGGATGGACTCGCTATTCGCCAATGTCCCGCTGCTGATCGTCATGCATACGCTGTTTATGGGTGTTACTATCTGGATCGTGGCGCGCGGCGTATTGTCGGGAATCGAAAAGGCGGCCACTTATCTGATGCCCGCCTTTTTCGTGCTGCTCATCACGATCACCGCCTATGGCGCGTTCACCGGCGAATTTGCGCGTGCGGTTTCCTTCCTGTTCACGCCTGATTTTTCGCGTCTGACGCCGCCCATCATGAACCAGGCGCTGGGCCAGGCTTTATTCTCGATGAGCCTCAGTTCGGCGGCGCTGATCACCTATGGTGCCTATGTGTCGCGCGAAACCAGGCTGCCGCCGGTGGCCGGGATGATCGGCCTGGCCGATACCGGCGTCGCTATCGTTGCGGGCCTGATGATCTTCCCGATCGTGTTTGCCGCGGGCCTCGACCCTGCTGCGGGAGCGACGCTGATCTTCCGGTCGCTGCCGCTCGCCTTTAATGCGATGCCCGCAGGCGCGTTGATCGGCTTTCTCTTTTTCGTGCTGATCTTTTTTGCCGCGCTGACCAGTTCGATCTCGCTGCTGGAAGCGGTTACGGCCTGGGCGATGCGCCGCTTCGCCTGGTCGCGCCATCGGGCGGCGCTCGTTGCCGGCGGTGCGATTTACGCGGTGGGTGCGCTCTGCGCCCTGTCGCTGAACGTCCTCAGCGATGTCCGGCTGCTCTCCTTCTGGCCGAGCTTCGCCGAAGCCGATATCATGAACGCGCTGGACGGCGTTGTCGGCACGATCCTGCTACCCGTCGCCGCTTTGCTGACCGCGATCTTTATCGGCTGGAAAGCGGACCGGAACCTCGTCGTCGCCGAGACCGGGCTGGAAGGCGGATTGTTCGCGCTGTGGCGCTTCCTGATCGCCTGGCTCTGTCCGCTCGCCGTGACGCTAATCCTGCTGTTCGGACTGTTCCCCGGATTGTTGGGAAGCTGACGCCTGCTAACCGAGCCGTTTTGCAATCAGCGCCTTGATATCGGCTTCGGGCCGCGGACCGTAATGCTGGATCACCTCGGCGGCGCATACGGCGCCCATGGTGAGGCTGTCTTCGATCGAGCGGCCTTCGGCCTGCCCGGCAAGGAAGCCGGCGGCGAACTGGTCGCCTGCGCCCGTCGCGTCGACCATCTTGTCGATCGGTTCGGCGGATACTGAAAAGCGCTCGCCATCCTTGACCGCAATCGCACCCTTCTCGCTGCGCGTGACTACGAGGATCGGCGTCTTGGCCGCCGTAGCTTCCACTGCCGCGTCGAAATCCTGCGTTTCGTTCAGCGATTTGATCTCGTCTTCATTGGCGAACAGGATGTCGATCCGGCCCTTGTCGAGCAGCTCCTGAAAACCATCGCGATGGCGGTCGACGCAGAAACCATCAGAGAGTGTGAAGGCGACGCGCCGTCCGGCGCCGTGGGCGATGTCGATAGCCTTATCCATCGCTGCGCGCGGCTCTTCGGGATCCCAGAGATAGCCTTCGAGATAGAGGATCGCGCCGCTTTCGATCAGATCGGCGTCGAGCGCGGCCGGGGGCAGGTGCTGCGAGGCGCCGAGAAAGGTATTCATCGTCCGCTCGCCATCTGGCGTCACCAGAATGAGGCAGCGCGCGGTTTTCGGTTCACCTGCGCGGGCGGGAGTGTCGAATGCGACGCCAAGTGCAGTGATATCATGCCTGAATACCTTGCCGAGCTGATCGTCGGCAACCTGGCCGATAAAGCCGGTCTTGCCGCCCAGCGCGGCGATTCCGGCAACGGTGTTCGCCGCAGACCCGCCGCTGGCTTCCACGCCCGGGCCCATCTTGGCGTAAAGCGCTTCGGCCTCTTCGGTGGTGAAAAGCAGCTGCATTGCGCCCTTGCTCAGCCCTTCGCTGGCGATGAACGCGTCATCGGCCTTGGCGATCACGTCGACAATGGCGTTGCCGATGGCGACAATATCGAGGGTGGGTTCGGACATGAGGGCAGGCTCCAGCGATGTTTGGAAGGGAGGAATTTGGGTGCGCAGGACCTAGCGGGGAGCCGCTCGGCGCGCAACCGCATGATTGACGCGCCGCATGGCTCCCCGCATCAGGGGCGCCATGTTTCGCGCGCTCCTCCTTTCCATCGGCCAGCTTGCCGACCCGGCCTTCCTGAAAGTGCTGGCCAAGTCGGTTGCCCTGACGGTGATCCTGTTCCTGATCTTCGGCATCGCCACATATTGGGCGCTGCTCGGCCTGTTCGCCTGGCTCGGCTGGACGGAAAGCGGCGGGCTGGCTGCGGCGGCGAGCGCGGCGATCATAGCCTTTGCCAGCTTCTGGCTGCTGTTCCGGGCGGTCGCGATGGGCGTGATCAGCCTGTTTACAGACGAGATCGTCGATGCGGTCGAACGCAAACATTATCCCGACAAGGCCATGGCCGCGCAGCCGGCGAGTTATGGCGCGCAGATCCGCGTCGGGTTGGCCTCGATCGGCCGGGCGATCGGCTGGAACCTGCTCGCCGCGCCGCTCTACATCCTGCTGCTGGTGACGGGCATCGGCACGATCATGCTGTTTCTGGCCGTCAACGCGCTGCTGCTCGCGCACGATCTGGGCGAGCTGGTGGCGATCCGCCATGTTCCCCGAAACCGGTGGCGCGACTGGAAGAGAGAGACGCGCGGCAGACGGATGCAGATCGGGCTTGTCGCGGCTGGCCTGTTCGTGATTCCTGTGGTCAATCTGTTCGCGCCGCTGCTGAGTGCAGCCATGGCGGCCCATATGCTGCACGGGGGAACCAATGACGATGCGTAAGACGATAGCGATTTCGGGGCTGGCAGCGCTGGCCGGCTGTGCCACCGCGCCCGCGCCGGTGCCCACCGCGGTCAGCCGCCCGATGACCAACACCGTAGGCCTGGAACGGGTGATCGGGCAGGACGCCGCCGGGCTGACCCGCCTGTTCGGGAACCCGATTCAGGATTTCCGCGAAGCCGGCGCGCGCAAATTGCAATTCGCGGGCGCAAGCTGCGTGCTCGACACCTATCTCTATCCGCCGAGCAGCGGGCGCGAGCCGGTCGTCACCTATGTCGATGCGCGCAACGCGGCGGGTGAGGATGTGGACCGGGCGGCGTGCGTCGAGGCGCTGGCGCGGCGGTAGTTCGTCAGAATTTTCCTCTCCGCCCGCACCCCCTCCCGACCTCCCGTTCAGGATACATTCGTGGGAGGCCGGGAGGGGGTGCGGGCCGGGGCCGCTCGACCGCCAGGCCGGGTCTGACAACCAAAGCACAGGGCTTCGACAGGCTCAGCCCGAACGGTAAGGGTTAGAACGAGCGCAACCGCCCCACCGCCCAATCCGCCGCTTCCCGCACAACCTCGTCCGGATCGCCGAGCAACGCGCGCACCGGCTCCTTGAGCGCCCCGTCGCCGCTGTTGCCTGCGGCGATCAGGCAGTTGCGCACCATCCGGTTCCGCCCGATCCGCTTGATCGGCGATCCTGAGAAAACCTTGCGAAATCCCGGATCGTCGAGGGCCAGCAGGTCGGCGAGGGCGGGCGCGGCGAGTTCGGCACGCGGCGCGAAGGCCTTGTTGGCGCGGGCCTGATCGGCAAACTTGTTCCACGGGCAGACGGCGAGGCAATCGTCGCAGCCATAGATGCGGTTGCCCATAGCCTCGCGGAATTCGTGCGGGATCGGGCCGGCATGTTCGATGGTGAGATAGGAAATGCACCGCCGGGCATCCAGGCGATAGGGCGAGGGGAAGGCATCGGTTGGGCAGGCGGTCTGGCAGGCGGTGCAGGAGCCGCAGCGATCGGTCGCGGGCGTGTCGGCATTGAGGTTTAATGTCGTGTAGATCGCGCCGAGGAACAGCCAGTTGCCATGCTCGCGGCTCAGCAGGTTGGTATGCTTGCCCTGCCAGCCGATTCCGGCGGCCTCCGACAGGGGTTTTTCCATCACTGGCGCGGTATCGACGAACACTTTCACGTCCGCTTCCGTTCCGTCCTTCGCCGCCTCGGCAATCAGCCAGCGGGCGACGCGCTTCAGCGCCTTTTTGACGGGATCGTGATAATCCTTGCCCTGCGCATAGACGGAAATGCGGCCGATATCGGCCTCGCCCGCCAGTCGCAGCGGATCTTCTTTCGGCGCATAGCTCATGCCGAGCATCACCAGCGATTGCACGTCCGGCCAGAGCGCTTTGGGGCGCTCTCGGTGATGGGCGCGGCTCTCCATCCAGAGCATCTCGCCATGCGCGCCCGCCGCCAGCCATTCGCGCAGCCGTTCGGCCGTTTTCGGCGCGGCATCGGCGGGCGCTATTCCGCAGGCGGCAAAACCTTCGGCCAGCGCCTGCTCTTTCAGGCGGGTGGAAAGAGTGTCGATGGTCATTGCACTCCTTCTAACTTGTTGGTGGCCTCTTAACCATCGCCCCGCTAAGGCCCGGATATGACTGTCGAACCCGCCCTTTCAGCAACGGCCCTTGTCAAGAATTTCGGATCGAAGCGCGCCGTTAACGGTGTCGATATTTCGGTGCCGCGCGGCAGCATTTACGGTATTCTCGGCCCCAATGGCGCGGGCAAGACAACCACCTTGCGGATGCTGCTTGGCATTATCGATCCCGATAGCGGCGATCGCGAACTGCTTGGCACGACGAGACCCCGAACCGCCAGCAACCGGATTGGCTATCTGCCCGAAGAACGCGGCCTCTATCCCGGCATGAAGGCGCGCGAAGCCATCGCCTTTATGGGCGCGCTGCGCGGCCTTCCCTGGGCCGAAGGCCGGTCGCGGGCCGATCTGCTTTTGGCGGATGCCGGGCTCGGCCATGCAGCGAACGACAAGATCAAGAAACTGTCCAAGGGCATGGCGCAATTTGTGCAGCTGTTGGGTTCCATCGTCCACCGGCCCGAACTGATCGTGCTCGACGAGCCCTTTTCCGGCCTCGATCCGGTCAATCAGGAACGGCTCGAGGCGCTGATCCTCGCCGAACGCGATCGCGGTGCGACGATCCTCTTCTCCACCCATGTCATGGGCCATGCCGAGCGGTTGTGCGACCGGCTGGCGATCATCGCCAGCGGCAGGCTGCGTTACGAAGGCAGTGTCGGCGAAGCGCGGGCGACCATGCCGATGCAGGCGCATTACACGCCGCGCGACAATGGCGAGGCCCTGGCCGCGCTGCTGCCCGCCGATGCGGTGCGCGAAAATGGCGGCTATGTTTTCAATGTGCCCGACAGCGGCATGGAGGCCCTGCTTGCGATGCTGCTCGAAAGCGGACACGGGATTGCCGGTCTCTCGCTGGAACGACCGAGCCTTCACGACGTGTTCGTTAAGCTGGTCGGTGAGGAAACTGTCGAGCGGATGGAAAGCGAAGCGGAGGAGGCAGCATGAGCAACCATCTGCACCAGGCCGCCGTGATTGCGCGCCGCGATTTCATTGCGACCGTTGCTACGCCCGCCTTTCTGATGTTCCTTCTCGCGCCCCTGTTCATGCTGATTTTCGCCATGGTCGGCGGAACGGGCGCACGGATGATTGCCGATAGCGGGGACGATGCGCAGCGGCTCGTTGTCATCGCCGATGCGGATTACGGAACCTATATCGAGGCGGCCGATGAGCGCATCCGGGCGACTTTCCCGCTTGGCATCGCCCCGGCTGAACTGGAACGCCGCGAGCCGCAGGGCGGCGATCCGGAGCAACAGGCCCGCGCCCTGTTCACCGAGAGTAGCATCGATGTGTCTGCCGTGCTCTTCGGCTTTCCCGATACGCCGCGGATTATCTACGGAAGCGGTGCGCGCGGCGCGGATTATCTTGCCCTGCTTGCCGATACAGCAGCGCGGGACCGTCAGGGCGGCACGCCGCCGGGCGAAACGGTGGTGGAGATCGAGCGGGAATCCTATGCGCGAACCAGTGCGACGATAGGCGGGCAACAATCGCTCGGCTTTGCCGCGCTGTTCCTGCTGTTCCTGCTGACCCTGCTCCTGGCCGGGCAGACGGTGAGCGTTCTGGCCGAGGAAAAAGGCAACAAGGTGATCGAAATCCTTGCCGCCGCTGTACCGCTGGAAGCGGTGTTTCTCGGCAAGCTTGTCGGCCTGTTCGGCGTGGCACTGCTCTTCGTGGCCTTCTGGGGTACGCTGGCGGTGCTCGCTGTCATGGCGCTTCCCGGCAGCGGCGCGGCGCTGACCATGCTCGATCCGGCAATCGGGTTCGTCCCCTTCCTTGCGCTTGCGATCGCCTATTTCGCGATGGGCTATCTGCTGCTTGGCTCCGTGTTCCTGGCGGTTGGCGGGCAGGCCAGTTCGATGCGCGAGATCCAGATGCTGTCGCTGCCGATCACCTTTTTCCAGATGGCGATGTTCGGCCTGGCCTCGGCAGCGGCGGCACGGCCGGGTAGCTCGCTGGCATTGTTCGCCGAACTGTTTCCGTTCAGCTCTCCCTTCGCGATGGTCGCCAAGGGCGCGTCCGATCCCCGCCTCTGGCCGCATCTTGCCGCCATTGCCTGGCAATTGCTCTGGGTTTCGATCACCATTTCGCTCGGCGCCCGCTGGTTCCGTAAGGGCGTTCTGAAATCGGGGCCTTCGGTATTCGCCCGGATAGGTGCGCTGTTTCGCGGCAAGCTTGCCTGACGCACATTTGGGCCCGGGCAAGCGGCAGCCGGACGATCAGGCTATTGACAATCGTGTCAATTGTGTCAGTCTCATTTTGCTACCGATAAATTTAGCCTTATAGAATAGGGCAGAGATCGCGCCGCAACACGGAGCCATTCCGGGGTGAGCGCCACTGAGGAGACAAAAATGGCGACGCATCCCGCGCACAACATTCCTGAAAAGACCCCTGAGCAACTCTATCGCGAAGAATGGGCGCGCGAATTTCGCGACGGTATCGATCGCTCGACGCTCGAAAAACCGCTGGCGACCGCCGATACGCCGCTCGAAGATATTGATGTCAGCCGGCCTGAACTCTATGCGCTGGATCGCTGGCAGCCGGTTTTCGAAAAGCTGCGCCGCGAAGATCCCGTCCATTATTGCAAGGACAGCGTGTACGGCGCTTTCTGGTCGGTGACGACCTACAAGCCGCTCGTCGAAGTCGAATCGCTGCCCGACATCTACAGCTCGGACTGGCGCAATGGCGGCTTCACCATTCTCGACTCCAGCGATGATGAAACCATGGCTCTGCCGATGTTCATCGGGATGGACCGGCCCGAGCATACGGCCCAGCGCCGCACGGTTTCCCCGGCCTTTACGCCGAGCGAAATCAGCCGGTTGGACGAAAATGTCCGCGCGCGGACGGCCGAGCTGCTGGACAGCCTGCCGATCGGCGAGGAATTCGACTGGGTCGACAAGGTGTCGATCGAACTGACGACGGGCATGCTCGCCATCCTGTTCGGCTTTCCCTGGGAAGACCGGCGCAAGCTGACCTACTGGTCAGACTGGATGGGCGATGTGGTTGCCGCGATGGACCCCGAGCTCGGCCCCAAGCGTGCCGAGGCGATGTGGGAGGCTGCGGCCTATTTCCAGGCCCTGTGGAAGCAGCGCAAGGAAAGCGATCCCGGCCCCGATCTCCTCTCGATGATGGCGCATTCGGAAGCGCTGGGCGATATGGACGAGCGCAATTTCCTCGGCAATATCACGTTGCTGATCGTTGGCGGCAACGATACGACGCGCAACTCGATGTCCGGCGCCGTCTATTTTATGAACCAGTTCCCCGAACAGGCCCGCAAGCTTGAGGAGAATCCGGACCTGATCAAGAACGCGGTGTCCGAGACCATTCGCAAGCAGACGCCGCTCTCGCATATGCGGCGCACGGCGATGCAGGACACCGAACTTGACGGGAAGAAGATCAAGAAGGGCGACCGGATGATCCTCTGGTACATCTCGGCCAACCGCGACGAGAGCGTGTTCGAGAATGCCAATGACTGGATCGTCGATCGCGAAAATGCTCGGCGTCAGGTGGCCTTTGGCTATGGCATCCATCGCTGCGTCGGTGCGCGTCTTGCCGAGCTCCAGCTGCAGGTGCTGTTCGAAGAAATGGCGAAGCGGCGGCTGCGCCCGACAATCACCGGCGAAATCGAGCGCGTGAATTCGAATTTCGTCCACGGGTTCAAGAAAATGCCGGTTACGCTCTCGAAATATTGAGCGCCGCTTTTTCGGGGGGAACGCCTTTCCCGAAAAGCGGAAACGCGGAAGAACAGATGTGAGGGAGAGTGATTATGGCCACAGCTGCAACCCCGGTTGAGGAGACGGTTGAGACCGTCGTCGTCGAAGCGCCGCATCCCTGGGATGTGAGTGTTTCGGACATTTATGTCGAGGATCGCTGGCAACCGATTTTCAAGGAAATGCGCGAAAAAGCGCCGATCAACAAGGTTGTGGGCTCCGCCTATGGCGATTACTGGAACGTCACCACTTACAAGGAAATCCAGCATATCGAGGCTCTGCCGGACCTGTACAGTTCGGCCCAGGGTATCACGATCGTTACCGATCCGGAAAACATGCCCGAAGACCTGAATATCAAGCTGCCTATGTTCATCGCGATGGACCGGCCCGAACATACCGAGCAGCGCCGGGTTATCGCGCCGGCCTTCACACCGAGCGAAATGGAACGGATGACCGGGGAAGTCCGCGCCCGCACGGCGGAACTCTTCGATACGCTGCCGGTCGGCGAACCTTTCGATTGGGTCGATCGGGTGTCGATCGAGCTGACCACCCAGATGCTGGCGATCCTGTTCGACTTTCCCTGGGAAGACCGCCGAAAACTGACCGAATGGTCGGACTGGATGGGCGATGTCGAAAGCTCGCTCACCGAGGAAAGTCGCCGTGAGCAGCTTGCGCATATCTATGAAGCCGGTGCCTATTTTCAGCGGCTCTGGGACGAGCGGCTCGAAAAAGGCGAGGCGCCGGACCTGATCTCACGCATGATCCACAGCGAGATGCGCGACATGGATCAGTTCACCTTCATGGGCAATCTGATGCTGCTGATTGTCGGCGGCAACGATACGACGCGCAACTCGATGTCCGCTTGCGCCTATGGCCTGTCGCAATTCCCCGAGGAGCGCGAGAAGCTTGAACAGAATCCGGATTTGATTCCCGCGGCCGTGCAGGAAATCATTCGCTGGCAGACTCCGCTTGCGCATATGCGGCGCACGGCGACCGAGGATCACGAAATGTTCGGGCATCAGGTGAAGGAAGGGGATTCCATCATCCTGTGGTATATCTCGGCCAACCGCGACGAGAAATTCTTCGACCGGCCCGACGATATCTGGCTCGAACGCCCCAAGCCCGGCCGGCATCTTTCCTTCGGCTATGGCATCCATCGCTGCGTCGGCGCGCGGCTGGCCGAGCTCCAGCTGCGGCTGTTGCTCGAAGAGATGGCCAAGCGCCGGCTGCGCGTGAACGTGATCGGCGAGCCCGAGCGCGTCTCGGCCTGTTTCGTCCATGGCTACAAGAAGATGCAGGTCGAACTCAGCACCTATTGAAGTGCCGAAAATCTCAGCCTGAATAGAGGGGCTTCGCCGCTTCCGTCAGCGCGCTCATCGCGTCGCGCCAGGGGCCCGGGCCGTGGCTGATCCGGGCGACGCCCAGCTCGCCGAGCCGCTTATGGTCCGGCATGGCGTCGAACATCATCGCATTGACGGGCAGCGGACAGGCTTCGCACAGCGCGGCGATCTCGCTCTCATCGGTCAGCCCGGGCGCGAAAAAGCCGCTGGCCCCGGCATCGGCATAGGCCTTGGCGCGGGTAACCGCTTCATCGAAGCGCTGGTCTTCGGCGACGGTTGAGCGGCCGGCACCCAGCCACATATCGGTGCGCGCATTGATGAAGAAATCCACGCCCGCACTCTCCGCCACGGTGTGGATTGCGGCAATGCGTTCGGCTTGAAGTTCGACGGGATGAAGGCCTTTGCCGCCGATCACCTGATCCTCGAAATTGATGCCGATAGCACCGGTTTCGATGATCGCGTTGGCATGGACCGCGACAAGCACGGGCTCCACCGCATAACCGCCCTCGAAATCCACCGTCAGCGGCAGGTCCACCGCCTCGACGATCCGCTCTGCGTTGGTCAGAGCCTGCTGCATCGGCAGCGACTCCGCATCGCTATAGCCGCGCGCCCCGGCGACCGACGCGCTCCCTGTCGCCAGCGCCTTCGCGCCCGCCTTGGCCACCGCCAGCGCGCTGCCCGCATCCCAGATATTGAACAGGATCAGGGGATCGCCCGGAACATGCAGGGCGTGGAAGGTGCGGGCGCGGTCTTGCTGGTCGGTCATGGATGAGTCTCCCTGTGCTCTGTTCTAGCGGCTCAGGCCGGGCGCGTCCCCCCGTTTCTTGCGGTGAAGGCAAGGCGCGGCGCCGAAGCCTCCGATCGGGGGCAGTACGCGCAGTCGGACTGTCCATGATGGGTAGGAAACTGATGGTGGCGCACAGTCTGCCGGAGTGTCCGTTCCCGGGCCGGAGCTGAACATGACAGTTGGATCTCATTTTTGGGCGCGCCGGGATTTACCCAATACGCGACGTTCTCCGCCGACCGGTCTGAATCAGTTCTGGTGTTATGAGTTCTGGACTGCTCTAGCGGTGCTTTCCGGGGGGGGAGCGGTATGAAAATCACGACGATCAACCAAGCGTGCAGGGGGCAAAGAGGATTTCTGCTGGTAATCTCGGCCCTACTGGGTGTGGGGACAATGCCCTCCCAGGCGCAGACGGCCACCCAAACAGAGTTGAGCCAGGACGAAAATCCACAGGCTCTACCCGAGCCGCCCCGCATGCCAGGCTATGATTTGAACGTATCGCCCGAGTTGGTGACCACCGTGCGCTACGAAGGCGGCACGTTCGAAGAATCGTCCTCCGGCTGGACTCAAACAACCGATACCGGCGAGACATTCGCCTATGATGTAATCAGGACCGCGCCCAATCACGCCTTCCTGCACGATCCGGAGCGCCTGGTTAGCGCAACTTTCGCTTTTCAGATGGAAGCGGTTTTCATTTCCAGTCAACCCGATCCGAGCGAATCCGCGCAACAGGAACGATTTCTGCTCACCTCGATTGAAACCGCCGAACGCGACTATGAAAGGCCTACGCGACCAGATGGGTGGTATATTGAAACCATCGATTTCGAAGGCGGGCAATTGCGAAATGTTTCAACCGGCCGGTGGGTAAGACGCAATAATGATGGACGGTGCGACATCTTCCGCGTGTGGCAAGTGTCCGATGAAGCCCATCAAATTTTCGATGAGATCAATGATGTCCTGATTACGATTTATCCGAGCCGCATGCTCATGACCATCGTGCGACGGCAATCTGAACCCAATCCTTATGAAGAAATCAGACTGACCGGAGTCTCAGCGGACAGAATTCCCATGCAAGCTGGTGATTGCGCGCCTTCGCTCACACCCGCTTCCCTTCCGACAGTCGTGGACGATGAGGGTGAGTTTCCGTTAGATTCTGTCGATTTTCGTGCTGGATCCTTTTATGTGCGGGCCAATGGCCTTTGGGGGCTTGAATGGGCGGGTGAAGGACAAAACGGGCTCCAGTTCGTTGAGTATGACATCGTAGATAGCGGGGCCGACACGCTAATCCTGCACAATGACGAATATGATCTGACGGCCGTCATCGCGCTGGCGGATCGATCCATCCGGATCGCCGACGGGGCCGGGATAATAAACAACCAATATTGGATCATGGCCGATCCGGATCAGACGGAGGCAATCGATCAAACGCCGCTGATCGCGATTGATATGGAAACCATAGATTATGATGGCGGTCAGTTCGTCAGAACCGGGTGTCCGCTCAACTGGATCAGAGTCTTCCCCGACCGGGACCATCAGGTCGCCTATTTTGAGTGGGCGAGAAGCCCGACTACGCTGACACTGGTATCCATGGCCGGCGGTTTCGGACCGCCGCATCGGATCGAGATCGATACCGACTCCATGACAGCGGTAACAAGCGAGACCAACGCGCGCGGTGACGGGACCGGGGACACTTTGCAGCTCACCGAAATCGGCTATGAATTGTCGGATGTAGAGTCAATTTTTCCCGAGTGCTACTAGCAACCAACGCGTCGGCAAGGAGGGATGGGCGGACATCTGTCGCTCCGCCATCACGCACTGTCCGCTACCGGGTCGGAAGCAGCCTCCAACCCTAATGCACGAACCGCGCCACGACATCGCGGTAGGAGCGCGAGACCTTCACCTGCGCGCCTGAATCCAGCACCAGGAAACATTCGCCGTTCGTATGCGGCTTCACCTGACGGACGAGATCGAGATTGACGATCGTCGAGCGGTGGACGCGCTGGAAGGTGCGCGGGTCGAGGCGCTTTTCCAGGTCCTTCATCGTTTCGCGCAGGATCAGCGTGTTGTCGCCGGTATAGATGCACATATAGTCGCCGGCCGCATCGATCCGTTCGATGCTGTCGACATCGACGCGGAAGATCTGCCCGCGATCCTTCACATTGATCAGCTTCTCATAGCGGCTGGCCGAGGGGGCCTCGCCTTCGGCGGCAAGATCCTCGGCCGCATCGGGCGCGACTTCGGACAGCACTTCGCGCAGCCGGGTGATTTCCTCGCTGCTGTTCTTTTCCGCCAGCCTCTCGCGGACCCGGGCCAGCGTATCGGCCAGCCGGTCGTCCTCCACCGGTTTCATCAGATAGTCGACCGCCTGCGCCTCGAAGGCACGGATCGCATGATCGGAATAGGCGGTGACGAACACGAACAGCGGCGGCTCGATATCCATCAGCCCCTGGACGACGGAAAAACCGTCGAACCCCGGCATCTGGATGTCGAGAAACACGAGGTCTGGCTTATGCGTCTTGACCGAGCGGATGGCTTCGCGGCCGTTGGTGCAGGTGTCGACAATCTCGACATCGTCATGCGGTTCGAGGCGCAGCTGGAGCCCCTGAATGGCGAGCGGCTCGTCGTCGACGATAATTGCGCGGATGGTCATGCGGCTTCCTTTGCCTGGTCGAACTGGAGCGGTATTTCGATGAGGACGCGAAAACCGCCATCTTCGTTCGTTTCAATGTCAAATCGTTGTTCTTCGCCAAAAGCCTGAACCAGCCGGTCCCGGATATTGGCAAGCCCAACGCCCGTCGAACTCTGGCGCGCTATGGCTTTCTCTTGCAAGCCCGGTCCCGTGTCGGACACGGCGATCTGCACGCGATTTCCGACCTGTTGCGCCGAAATGCGGATTTCGGCGCCTTCCTCCTGCGGCGTTACCGCATATTTGATAGCATTTTCGACGAGCGGTTGCAGCAGCAATGAGGGCAGGCGGGCCCGGGTAACCCTGGGATCGATATCGAAGGTCGGGCGCAGCCGCTCCTCGAACCGCATCCTTTCTATCTCGAGATAGAGTTTCAGCGTTTCCACCTCCTGCGCCAGCGGCACCCGCGCGGTCGGCTCATTGGCCAGCGTATAGCGCAGGAAGGAGGAGAGGCGCGAGAGCATCGCATTGGCGCGCTCCGTCTGTTTCAGCAGCACCAGGGTCGATATCGAGTTCAGCGTATTGAACAGGAAGTGCGGATTGAGCTGGTAGCGAAGCATGGCGAGCTGCGCGTTAGAGCTTTGCGTTTCGAGTCGCAGAAGCTGGTCATTCTGTTCTTCGATCAGGATGTAGAAGTTGATCCCGTAATAGAGGCCCGACCAGGCGACGAGCAGGGTGAAGTCGAGCAGGATGGCTCCGAAAAACTGCAATCCCGAAGGCATTTCGCCGCCGCGGTAAAAAGCGGTGAAAGCCCACACCTCGATGAAGGAGAAAATGGCCGAGGCGATCAGCACGACCGTGACCGATCCACCCCAGGTAACGCGCGGCTGACGGGTTATAAGCTGGCGGAAGATGACCGCCATGATCAGGGTCAGGCAATAACCGGTCGCCGTAGCGATCGCCGTCGGTAAAATGAACAGCGGCCCCATATTGTTGGCGATCCCGCCCAGCGCGCGCAGGATGAAATAGCCGGACCAGCCAACCGACTGGAGCACCCAGAATGCCCGGTTCTTGTCGACGAAGAACGGTTTGGAGGTAAGGTCTTCAAGCGCCATCGGGATGTTCTAGTCGATTTCCAGGGGAGCGGGAAGCAAATGCGCATGTCGGTTTGCCGCTTTTGGATGCGCAAATCATCGCCGTCTTTGTAACTCCAGTGTCACATAGATGTCGCATTAGGCGGTTCAAGGGTGGCCCGGCTGGGTGTGCCCCTTTTTGCACATCAAACATGGAGGACAATGTGCGCGCTCCCCTTATTTCAGGACTGATGACGGCTATGGCGCTGACCCTGGCTGGTTGTGGCGGCGGAGGCAATGATAGCGGCGCAAGCGCTATCACGGTTGTCGGCAGCTCGACCGTTTACCCCTTTACCCGTGCAGTGGCCGAGAATTTTGCCCGCAACAATCCGCAATTCGGCTCTCCGGTTGTAGAATCGACGGGCACGGGCGGCGGAATGGAGCTGTTCTGCGCCGGTGTCGGTGACGAGCATCCCGATGTCGCCAATGCCTCGCGCCGGATGAAGGACAGCGAATTCGCGACATGCCAGGAAAATGGCGTCGACCAGATCATCGAGCTGCAGGTTGGTATCGACGGACTTGCCGTTGTGGAATCGCCGGAAGGCCCGGGAATGGAACTGACCCGCGCGCAGATCTACGAAGCGCTGGCGGCTGAACCTTATGGCGAAGAGCAGACGGCCGAGACCTGGTCGGATATCGATCCCTCGCTGCCCGACACCCCCATCCGCGTCTATGGTCCGCCGACGACGAGCGGCACGCGCGATGCCTTTATCGAGCTGATCATGGAAGCCGGTTGCGAAGCCAACCCCGCCATGGCCGCGCTCGAGGAGGAAGATGAAGACCGCAAGGACCGGGTCTGCACCGCGATCCGCGAAGACCAGGCCTTTATCGAGGCGGGCGAGAACGACAATCTGATCATCCAGCGCGTCGCCCAGAACCCCGGCTATCTCGGGCTTCTCGGCTATAGCTTCCTCGAACAGAATGAGGGCCAGGTCGTCGGCGTGTCGATCGATGGCGTCGCCCCGACCTATGACAGCATCGCGAGCTTCGAATATCCGGGCGCGCGGCCGCTGTTCGTCTATATCAAGGGCAACCATCTGCAGGCGATCCGCGGCCTCCGCGAATTTGTGGCTGAATATGTGTCCGCATGGGGCCCCGACGGCTATCTGGTCGAAGAAGGCATGATCGCCAATCCGGACGATGTGCGCGCAACCAACGCGGCCAGCGCCGAAGCGATGACGGCGCTGACTGCGGCCGACTTCGAAAGCTAGGAAAAACAATCATTTTCCATGAAGGGCCGGGCGGGAAACTGCCCGGCCCTTTTTGTGCGCCATTACAGACAGGCCCAGGTGCCTTGTTGATCGGCCGCTTCATTCTTGTCGGCCCTATTGCTCGGTCCGATCCGCTCCTTCGGGAAGTGCTTCGTCGATAACGATTTGCGCGAGGGTTTTGGCGTTGGCGGCCACATCGTTCCCCTGATTGAGATGGGCGAGAACGATCACGCCCTCTTTGATGATCAGCAATTGCTGCGCGAGCTTTGCCGGTTCGGTCGCTCCGGCTTTTTGCGCGATCTCAGTGAAGTGGACCGCCAACAGCCTTTTATGCTCCGCAGCCGTTGCGTGAATCGGGTGGCCTTTTTCCTGGTACTCCGCCGACGCCTTCACGAACATGCAGCTTCGAAAGCTCGGCTCTTCGATCCATTCGGCCAGCGCATCGAATATCGCGAGAAGCTGGTCCCTGGGCTCGGCCGCCAGCGCCTCCATTCGTCGCCGCAGCCAGTTACGAAACTGTTCGTCGCGCAGCCGCAGTGTCGCGAGGATCAGTTCCTCCTTCGTACGGAAGTGTTTGTAGATGGCGGTTTTCGAAACGCCGGTTTCCCTGGCTAGCCGGTCCATGCCGATTGCATGAAACCCGCCCTGATAGAAAACCTTCAGGGCGTTCTGGACCAGATCGTCTCTCTTGGATGCACTCATACCACCGGTTCCAACGTAAAAAGTGAACTGATCGGTACATATAGAATCATTCGCGCGATTCAAGGAGAAGGTGTCTCGACGAACAAGAATTGATAGAAAAATACACATAAAAACAAATATATATGATGCCGTTTCTATCTGGAGATAAACTCGATCGGGGGCTCCAGGCGAGAGAGATTCCAGAAAAATCAAAAATATGGTTGACCGATCAGTTAATGTCTCTATCTATCACCTTAACAGATCGGTTAACCCGAGTCGTCGGGCCCGATCGCCGCCAGGCAGGAGGACATCATGCGTACCGGTTACAAATATCATCGCAGGACGAGCGACCTTCGCTATTTCCTCTCATCGCTTGTGATCTTCATGATAACTTTTCTTGCGACGATCATGACGCTGTCGCTGGCCTCGGCCGCGCTTGCATCGGCACCGACCGCGCCGGACGGACCCGGCCATTTCAAGATCCATCTCGACGCGGAACCGGGCAATAGCCCCGATTTCGGCGACCATCGCTCGCCCGCGCTGCTCGGCCGGAACCGCACGGATCGTCTTTCCCCGGGGAGCGGCATCAGTCTTTACGGCCGCGCTCCTGAATCTTCGAACTTCACCTGCTCGACACCGCTCCATGCCCGTTTGGGAAATATGGCGACCTTGTCGCCATGCGGATGTCGACCTTTTTCGATCGCATGCCCTCTTGCGATCGACGCCCCGGCGGCCGGGGCCCGCACCCTCCCCGGCCGCCACCTTAACCCTGAAGGAGACGAATAATGACCGAATTCACGACCCATAGCGGCGAAACCGCGCCCGAAGCTGCCAAGCCGCTGCTCGAAGCTGCCGGGAAAGCCTATGGCTTCGTGCCCAACCTGCTCGGCACGATGGCTGAAGCTCCGGCAATTCTCGAAGGCTATATGACGCTTGCCGGGATCTTCGATAAATCCGACCTCAGCGAAACCGAGCGTCAGATTATCCTGATGACCAACAATCGGCTCAACGGCTGCACATATTGCATGGCCGCTCACACGACCATTTCACAGGGTGCCGGCGTTCCGACCGATGTGATCGACGCCCTGCGCACGAACTCGCCGATTGCCGACGCCAAGCTGGAAGCCCTGCGCACCTTCGCTGCGGTCATCAACGAGACGCGCGGCTGGCCGCAAGATGCCGATATCGGGGCATTTCTCGATGCTGGCTATACGAAGCAGGCTGTTCTCGAAGTCATTCTCGGAACCGCGCTCAAGGTGATGTCCAACTATACCAACCATATCGCGGAAACCGATGTCGACGCTGCGTTCGCGCCGAACAGCTGGGCCCCCGATCTGGCGCGCGCCGCCTAATCCAATTGCCTCGGCGGCCGGGAAACGCCCCCCCTCTCCCCCTTCCCGGCCGCCACCCTTTTTCTTTCGGAGACACATGATGCCGCAACCCATTCTCCCGCCCTTTACTGAAGCGAGCGCCCGGGCGAAGGTCCAGGCTGCTGAAGACGCATGGAACAGCTGCGACCCGGACCGGGTTGCGCTTGCCTATTCGGAAGATTCCGAGTGGCGTAATCGCGATCGTTTCCTCAGGGGGCGCGGCGAAATCCGCTCTTTCCTCCGGGAAAAATGGGCACGCGAAAGCGATTACCGGCTGAAGAAAAAACTCTGGTCCTTTACCGACAACCGGATTGCCGTCCGCTTCGAATATGAATCGCGCGATACCGACGGGCAATGGTGGCGCAGCCATGGCAACGAGATGTGGGAGTTCGATGCCGACGGGCTGATGCGCCGCCGCTATGCGAGCATTAACGATCACCCGATCGATCAATCCGAGCGCCGCCTGTAGCGGCGCAGCATGACCATGTTATCGGCAGCCTGTTCCCGGAAACCGGCATGACCTGCTACCTGGCGATCGGCCTCACGATCATCATGGCGATATTGGCCTGGGCGGCGCTCATATCGATCGGCGCGAGCGGGAGCTGAGGCTGGAAAACGCTGACCCGCTCGGAGAGACGGGCCGCCTCTGTCGATGCGGCGCGCGATATGGCCGATGCTGCACAGGGTCGATGTTGCGCAGGAAGGCAATCCCGGCCCTCTCCTCATAGCGAATGGCGCGGTCGCGCTCGGTGCGTTCTTCATACCGATGGCCGGCCCGTTTTGCGTTCCGAAGGAAAGCCCGTCACGCCGACGCCCCGAAAAACGCCGCGATTGCACTTGCCTCGCATTTGTTGTAACATAAATGTCATATTTGTAATTGCGTGTTTGGAGTGGCCGTCATGACGGGTGAAGTGAAACATACGGTATCGGCGTTCGACGACGAGCTGAACGAGCTGCGCGCCAATATCCTCGAGCTGGGCTGGCGCACATCGCTGGCCATGGCCGATGCGATCCGCGCGCTGGAACAGCGCGATACGGATCTGGCGGGACAGGTGGTGATCGCCGATCGCGACATTGATACGCTGGCCGCCCGGATCGAGGCCGCCGCGGTCAACGTTATTGCTCTGCGCGCGCCGATGGCCGACGATTTGCGGGTGCTGGTGTCGGCGATCAAGATCGCCGCGCTGCTGGAGCGGACCGCTGATTATGCCCGCAATATCGCGCGCCGCGTATCGAGCGTCACCGCCAAATACCCCAAAAAGCTGCGCAAGCTGATCGGCGCGATGAACGATGCCGCTAAGGAGATGCTGGTCGATGTCGTCCGCGCTTATGCCGAGGGCGATGTAGAGCTGGCGGATGAAGTGTGCGCGCGGGACGATATCGTCGATGACCTGCATGACGAGCTGACCCAGGCCCTGATCGAGTTCATGATCGAGAAGCCGGGCCAGATCAGCCAGGCCGCGCATCTGCTCTTCATCAGCAAGCATCTGGAACGGATAGGCGACCAGGCGACGAACATCGCCGAGATGGTCACCTATACGGTAACAGGCGCCCAGCCCAAGGTCCGCGACCCCGAGGCCGATCGCCTGGCCGCCTAGGCCGGTGCGGTGGGTCTGCGCCCGCCCGGCCCGGCGAAACCGCCCCTAGAAATCCACCTCGGCCCGCACGCCGAAGCTGTCGACCGAATAATTTCTGTCGGCCCCGGCGGGGATCGCAGCATCGTCATATTCGATATGGCCATAGCTGAGCGACAGCCGCGCATGATCGATGGGCGTCCAGATCACCGACGCGCCGATCAGATTCTGCTGCCCGCCGACCACGCCCGCATCGTTGAGGTCGAGATAGTCGTAACGGACATTGATCTGCACCGCGCCGATCCCGCCTTCATCAACCGTTCGCGCAGGGCGTGTGCGGTTGAACTTGCCGCCTGAATAGCCGCGCGTGTCGCCGGGCGTCAGGAACAGGCCGGCCTCGGCATAGCCGCCGAAAAAGGTCGGGTCGGTCATGCCGAACAGCTCGGCCTCCAGCCAGTGGACCTCGGCCACCGCATGGAAGGGGCCGCGGATCACCGCCGCTTCCAGCCCGTAGCTCGTCTCTTCGGTGACGGGCAGGGTGGGGGTGGCGATCATCCGGGTGTCGGTGGAATGGACCAGCGGCCGCTGGCGATAGCGATTGCCGGGCTGGCTCTGCAGGTCCCGCCAGTGCAGCGATCCGCCGAAATGGAGCTGCGCCCCGCCGACTTCGGGGCTGTACACGGCGCGCGTATCGAAGGAATAGCTGTCCTGCTCGTCACTGGTCAGGTCGTCGATATTGGAGGTGAACACGCCGCCGTCCCAGCGGAAATCGCCATTGGCGTAATTCACCGACAGGCCGACCCGCCGCTCGAACCCGAAAGCATCGGTAAAGGCCGCCCGCTCGATAAAACTGGTGAAGCGGCTCGATGTCAGCTCCTCGAGCGACTGGAACGGATTATGCTGGCCGACCGTGATCTTGAAATCGCCCGCATCATAGCTGATCAGCGCATCGGTGAGCGTCACGTCGTTGCCGGCGAAATCCACCTCTACCTTATATTCGAAACCGCCTGGTATTGCGCCGCGCACGCCGATCCGCCCGCGCCTGAGCTCGTTCGACCAGCCCAGCCCCGGATCCATCAGCCGGTCCCGCCCGCTGACATAGCCCATGTCATACTGGATGCGCCCGAACGGCCGGAAGTCCCAGCCGCTTTCCGTGCGCACCCGCGGCGCCGCGCCCATCGATATGCTCGGGGCCGCCGCGACAGCCTCGCTCGCCTCGCTGGCCACCGCCTGCGCTGCGACAGCCGCCGCGCTGGCCTCCGCCGCCTGGCTTGCGACAGCGGTCTGCGAACCGACCAGCTGCTCGACCATGGCCTCCAGCGTCTGCACGCGGCTGCGCAATTCCTCCAGCTCGGCCTGAACCTCTGGCGGCACGTCGTTGGCAAGTGCCGGTGTGCTGACGATCATCGCCGCGGCACAGGCCGACAGCGCAAGGGCGGTATGTTTCATTTCGATGAAGCTCCGATGACAATTTCGCCCCGGCTCTATGACGGAAGTGTTACGGTGTGATGGCCTCCATGTTGCGGTTATATGACATGAGCTGGTTCAGACCTTCTCCGATCAAGTTGACACTGGTTGACACAGGCCGGGGGTAACGGCGGAGCAAAAAATCCCGGAAAACCGCCAAAGCCGAAAAATCGAGTGTGACCTTCCGGCGGGATAAATCGGATTCGGATTTTGCGCGCGGGGAGCAGCGGAAAAGGCAAGAGGGCGGTGCATGGCGGAGAGTATAGCGCAGACCGGGGCGTGTAGGACAGGGAATAGGATCGGGCATGGACGGACTTTTACGCGCGCCAGCTCACCCGGATCGAGCTGGTGATCGAATTTGGCGGCGCGGCGCGCGCTGGTGGACATCGCCAACGGCACGCGCGACCCCGAACGCCCCTGGCTGCCCGGCGATGGCGAAGAGACGCGCCCCCCTGACCACCCTCCTCGCCGCCGCCCGCCAACGCGCCTGGCGCGCGGCTGAGGAGGGCAAGGACCTGCTCGACCAGAGCGGCCATGAGCAGGAGCTAAGGGTGATGAGGGACAGGGAGGAGAGAAAGTAGATAGGCAGATTTAAAGCACCACGGTTTCGAATTTTTCGTAGAGTGTTTCTAGATTGCCGTGCTTCACACGAAACTGATTCCGCTCAGAGCCAGTTTATCAAAGCGCCTAACCGCCATTGTCGCTGTCCAATTTCCTTATAGAGTAGCGAGGAAGTAAATCTATCCGTGTAAGCGTAGTGATCATTCCAAAACTCTGCATGTATCCTCAAAGCGTCATCGTAGGTGTCTGCGCTGAAACGTTGTCTTTGTAGGATTTCACGGCAACCAAGCTCGCGAACACGAATTTCATACATCTCTATGCTGCCTGCTTCTCGAAAAAGTCGTTGTGCCAGTCAATAAACTCTTGCTGCGGCACAAAACGGTCTGCCTCCGCTATTAGAACACCATGATAGGGCTCGAAACACTCTCGTGTTTCGGCATTTGGGTGCGCTAGCAGTCGATCTGATACTTTAACTCGGAGATCGTGACTTATCGTCAGCAAACCCTTGTCAAATGCTTTGTCAAAGGTTGCTGAGAGCGCCAGTCCGTTTGCCGGATTGAGGCGATTGGTTTCATCCGCTTTCCAAGATTTGATGTGGCTGGCCACCAACAATTTCGGTTCAGCGATACCCGTAATACAACATTTTTCTTGGTAGTTAGCCATAACTATACGGCGAAAATAACTTTGCCCACGTCGCTGTTCTACAAGAGATTCGGCCATTGTTGCGCCGGTGGGTGGCTGAAGATTGAAAGTGCTTTTCGTTTCCGCAACGCTTGATGCCAGTTGACCCTTGGCAAACACGGAATCAAGTTTTTCAGCTTGTTTGGAGAGTTCATCCCAATCGGAAGAATATTCCTGCCAGATTGACGCATCAAGCTTGGAGTAGTTTTGTAATCCTACTCTGCCACTGGCGATAACATTTGGGTTTAGCGCTGCAAGATTGAGCATTTTCATCCCAACGGAGCCGCTGGACCGGTCCAGCGCTTTTGCCAATTTTATAATGTCTGGATTGCTATCGTGAATTTTTCCATAGGGCGTTTGCAGGTATAGGCTTAGTGCCAGCAATGTTTCTTCTTTATTCCAGTTGCGCGCCATACGACGACCTTACTCTATGAGAGATGAATCTCAATGAAGGTTGCACGAGAAACTAAGCTTTCAATTCGAATTGGCTGCTGGTGCCATCGCCGTTGAGCTTCTGGCCAGCACTACTCCTCCCCATCTTTAACGCCGCAATAAACGCTTCTTGCGGAATACTAACAATCCCATACTCCCGCATCTTCGCCTTACAGAAAAGCGAGTTTACATTCTCCCGTCTTCGCGGAAGCTATAATAGTTCCCACCGGCAAAAATCAGATGATCCGCCAACCGCATGTCAAGCAACCGGAGAGCGTCAGCGATTTTGTGTGTCGCATGAATATCTGCCTCGCTTGGTTCCGCGCGACCGCTTGGGTGATTATGTGCAAGCACTACCGTGCCTGCATCCCATTCGACGAGGGCTCGCAACATGGCTGGTAGTTTGATCGGAACGCGATAGGCACCACCATCCATTGTCCAAATGCTGTATTCATTCCAATTCCGACATATTCCAATGAAGATGAACCGTTCGCCGACGGCGTGATCCATGAGCGGTCTACAGATTTCCGCCACTTTTCCGATCGAAAAACCGTCAATACGCACGGACCGCCTCTTTACTTGCCGAACGATCCTATAGGTACATAGGGCGACAGCGGTGAAAACGGAGAAGAAAAGCAGCCACAATGGTGGAATGGATATAAGCTCTACAAGCAGCCAACCGACCCATACCATACCGAAAACGCCAAGGCTCAGTTCCGCGATCTGGTGTCTCCAGCGGCGAGGGGGAGGGCCATAATAGGATTCTCGCAGCCGGGTTTGCTCATCCGACGAGAGTTTGGTCCGCTCGAAATATACTCGAAAATCACGCCGGATGACGGCAGCGCGCATCAGATCTTGGGCAAGCAAATCACCCTTATGTCTTTCAGGCAGAGTTAACCAGCTACTCTTCACCCATCTTCAACGCCGCAATAAACGCCTCCTGCGGGATGGACACATTCCCGTACTCCCGCATCTTGGCCTTACCCTTTTTTTGCTTCTCGAGCAGCTTCTTTTTTCTGGAAATATCGCCGCCGTAACATTTCGCGGTCACATCCTTGCGCATGGCGCCGATGGTTTCGCGCGCAATGACCTTTCCGCCGATGGCTGCCTGGACGGGGATTTTGAACAGGTGGCGCGGGATCAAATCTTTCAGCCGCTCGCACATGTGGCGGCCTCTGGTTTCGGCGGCGGCGCGGTGGACGATCATGCTGAGCGCGTCGACGGGCTCGGCATTGACGAGGATGTTCATTTTCACGAGGTCGCCCTCGCGGTGGCCGATGGCTTCATAGTCGAAGCTGGCATAGCCGCGTGAAATGCTTTTGAGCCGGTCGTAGAAATCGAAGACCACTTCGTTGAGCGGGAGTTCGTACACCAGCTGCGCGCGGCCGCCCACATAAGTCAGCTGCTTCTGGATGCCGCGCCTGTCCTGGCAGAGCTTCAGGATCGGGCCTAAATAGTCATCCGGCACATAGACGGTCGCCTTGATCCACGGCTCCTCGATCTTCGCGATCTTCACCACGTCCGGCATGTCGGCCGGGTTGTGCAGCTCCATCTCCGTCCCGTCGGTCATGCTGAGCTTGTAGACGACCGAGGGCGCGGTGGTGATGAGGTCGAGGTCGTACTCGCGCGTCAGGCGTTCCTGGATGATTTCGAGGTGGAGCAGGCCAAGGAAGCCGGCGCGGAAGCCCTGGCCGAGCGCGGCGCTCGACTCCATCTCGAATGTGAAGCTGGCATCGTTGAGGCGCAGTTTGTGGATGCTCTCGCGGAGCTTGTCGAAGTCTGCCGCATCGACGGGGAAGAGACCGCAAAAGACCACGGACTGGACTTCCTTGTATCCGGGCAGGGCTTCGGGCGCGGGGTTTTTGACGGTGGTGATCGTGTCGCCGACGGCGGTGTCCGCCACCTCCTTGATTTGCGCGGTGATGAAGCCGATCTCGCCGGGGCCGAGCTCCTCAAGCTGCTCGATCTTGGGGCGCATGCAGCCGACGCGGTCGACCAGATGCTGCGTGCCGTTCTGCATGAATTTGATGTTGAGGCCCTTTTTGAGGACACCATCGATCACGCGGACAAGGATGACGACGCCGAGATAGGGATCGTACCAGCTGTCGACGAGCATGGCCTTGAGGGGCGCGTCGCGGTCGCCTGTGGGGGGCGGAATTTTCTGGACGATCTGTTCGAGGATTTCCTCGATGCCTTCGCCGGTTTTCGCGCTGGCGAGCACGGCTTCGTCGGCCGGGATGCCGATGACCTCCTCGATCTCCGCGCGGACCTGTTCGGGTTCGGCGGCGGGGAGGTCGATCTTGTTGATGACCGGCACGATCTCATGGTCATGCTCGATGGATTGGTACACGTTCGCGAGCGTCTGGGCTTCGACGCCCTGGGCGGCATCCACGACGAGCAGTGCGCCTTCGCAGGCGGCGAGGCTGCGCGAGACCTCATAGGCGAAGTCGACATGGCCGGGCGTGTCCATCAGGGAGAGTTCGTAGGTCTCGCCGTCGCGCGCCGTATAGTTGAGGCGGACGGTCTGGGCCTTGATGGTGATCCCGCGTTCTTTCTCGATGTCCATGTTATCAAGGACTTGCTCGGACATTTCGCGTTCCGTCAGCCCCCCTGTCTGTTGGATCAGGCGGTCGGCAAGGGTCGACTTCCCGTGATCGATATGGGCGATGATCGAGAAGTTACGGATATGGCTAAGCTCTGTCATTTCCCGCGCCCTTTAGCACGGGCAGCGCACACAGCAATCACTTGCACGCGAATGCGCAGGGGCCGGTGGCGGATCTCCGTGCGCTTACGGCCCGGCAATGGCGTTATGGTCGTCCGTTTCATTGTCCAGAAGAGCGGCCAGTTCCTGCGCCGTTACCAGCAGCGCCCGCCCGCTCCGTTCGATGCGGGACTGGATCAAGGCGCCCTGCAACGCCGATGTGCACAGGGTAGCCAGGTTACGGGCGCGGGATGGATCGAAACCATCCTCCACCAGCCGCCGTGCGAGGCGATCAATACGCTGCGTATATGCGTTCCGGCCCGCAGCCGTAACCGCGCGGTCCGCGGGGGCCAGTTCCAGCAGGGTGGTGGTGATCGGGCAGCCATCGCGAAATCCGGATTTTTTCATCCATTGCACAAGCAGCTTCGCATGCCCGGTAATCGCCTCGCCAGTGCTGCCTGTCTTGGTGCAAAGCGCGTCGAGCGTCGCGGCGGTCCGCTCGCCCGCCAGCAGAACGGCGGCTTCGGCTATCGATGCTTTGCCTTTCGGAAAATAGTGATACACCGAACCCTTGGGCGCGCCGCTCGCTTCGACAATGGCATTCAGGCCCGTAGCGGCATAACCATTCTTCCTGAACAGGTTCATCGCCGTTTCGACAATCGCGATTTTGTGTTTTTGTGGTGGTGCCATGGTCGGCCATCTTCTTCCCGTACAATTATATTGACTGGTCTATATTGATCTCTCACGAGTCGCTGTCAATGACACGGAAAGGGAGAAACATGGAAAGCACCACGCGGGACCAGTCAGACGACAAGACGAAAAAAGACGAGAACGGGGAAATATCCTCTCGCCAGGCCGAGGGAATGGCCAATGCGCTCTATGCGAAGCTGCGCAGCGACCGCGCCGCCGGGCTGCCCTTGCGGGACGAGGATGCAGCGAGACTGGCGGGATGCGCCGCCTTTCGCTTCGGCGTCGGAGATGCGCTTGCCGGCTGGGAAATCGGCGAAGGCCCGCTTGTCTATCTGGTGCATGGCTGGGGCGGCCGAGGGGCGCAGATGAGCGGTCTCGCGCATCTTCTGGCGGGACATGATTTTCGGGTTGTTTTCTTCGATGCCGGATCGCACGGAGAATCCGGCGATGGCGAGATGGGTTTCGACCGTTTCATGGAGGATGCCGCGGCCCTGCAGCATCATATAGGGCAAACGCCCTATGCATGGGTCGGGCATTCGGCAGGGGCCCTGGCGATCATGCGCGGGCGCCGGACCCATGGCATCCGGGCAGACCGTTATGCATGTCTGGCAGCGCCTTTCCTGCCCTATGTGCCGATCGAGCGCATGCGGGCAATGGGTGCACCCGAACCCGTGCTAGACCGGATCAAACCCATGATCGCGGATCAGTTTTCGTGCAGCTGGACGGATCTGGAAAATGGCATGGCATGGGAACGCGACGCCGATGCCCCGTTGATGATTGCCTATGACAGCGACGACAAGGTTGTGCGTCCCGGCGACGGGGACAGGATCGCGCGGATCTGGCCCGAGGCGCATCTGGTCCGTACCGAGGGCCATGGCCATAACAGGATTCTCGGCTCGGAGGCTGTTATCCACGATCTGCTTGACCATCTATCTCCACACTAGGAAGGCCTGCCGGGATCGCTATCTCATGCGGGATTGGCCGTGACGCCGGCTATTCGCGGATATTGGCCACATTATAGTCATAGGCCTCGTCCTGCGTCAGGCAGCGGCGGGTCTCGCCCTCGCCCACCGCTTGGGTGGCATACATGACCTCGCGAAGCAGTCTGCGGGAGACGCCCATCCGGATCAAAAAGTCGTTATCCTCGGTCGCAAGCTGCGCACTCGATTGCTCGATATCGGCGATGAAATCGATGGCGCTGTCGGTCCCGCCTTCGACCTCCTGCCGGACAATATCCCGGTTACCGGTATGGGTGAACATATGGACCATGAACTGGCCGTTGGGCTCCACCACTCGGAGCTGTCCGCCCATGAAGACGAAGTTGCATGCGGAAAAGCAGGCCCAACCCGCCGGAATGCGGGTGACGATGCCCGGATAGTTGGTCCGTAGCATCCGGCCGGCCTCGTTCCCGGCATAGGCATCGCCGCCGGGTGAGCGCAGCCAGATTTCCGAAATCGTATCATCGGCGTCGAGCGCGTCGCGCAGCCGGTCGGCAAGACCCGCCGTGATCATGCCTTCAGCCAGCAAGACCCGGTGATCACCGCGATCGAGCGGCGTAAGTTCCATGATCTGATTGGCGGCCCAATTCGGCTCGGCAGGGCATGTGGGATTGGAAGAATCAGTCTGCTGGCCGGGCGCGGCGCTTGCGCACAACATGGATGCGCCGATCGCGAAAAGGGTTTGAATTCGGTTCATCGGTCAGGCTGCCAATACATAGCGGGTTTGCGGTGGTACGCGGCACATCGTTTTGGGTACGGTCGTTTCTTCACCATCGACGATGACAACATCCGTGACCTGCAGGCAATCGGCGCCACCGGCGCGCTGTGTTCGGCCCGTCACGGTTGACGATCCGCGCACGCCCCGGCGTGAGTCGCTGGACCAGTTGGCGGTGGAGCCCACTTCGCCGCTACGTGTCGCTTCTACTGTGGCGTCGGCAGCCTTTTGCTGTTCGTCTTCATCCAGTCGGCAGGCTATCTCCGTTGCAAGTACATCGGAAAACTGCGCTGAGGGGACGAAGGTCGGAATCCCCAGCGAGCGCGCTGCGCTTCCCAGCAAGCCGCCCAATACCGAGCGACCGGCGGATTCCCCCATCGTGTCGCAATTATTCTCGCCGTCGCTTGAACTGGATGACCGCCCACCCAGTATGCCGCCAAACTGGAAGGCCGATACAGGTTGGGCAAGAAGTGCGATCATGAGCGCACCGACCAGAAGGTTCGTTTTGCGCTGAATCTTAACCATTTTTCTTCCTCCGGGGAGATAGCCCCAACTAACGGCCACAGGGCCGGAAATCAATATTTCGTCTGGCATCTTATTGCCCGTCGCACCTTAACAGGCGGTGATCGCGATCACCGTTTATGGCAATTGCCCGAATTGAGGCCATCGCGTCCAGGCAAGGAAGGCAGGTTGGCCGACGAGGCTGAATAATGAGCCGATCCGCGAATGCCGTATGCAACCAACAGGGCGGGTGCTCCTTTAGCTTGCCTCGACCGCCCAGCGCGCTAGCATCCCGGCAGACCATGGGCGGAAGGGATGCGCTGATGCGCCATATCGCGATTATCGGTTCCGGGCCGGCGGGCTATTATTCTGCGGAGGCCGCGCAGAAGCTTTTCGGAGACGATGTGTGTGTCGACATGATCGACCGGCTTCCGGTGCCTTACGGTCTGATCCGTTTCGGCGTCGCGCCCGATCACCAGTCTATCAAGAATGTCGCCAGACGGTATGAGAAGGTCGCGCTGAACGAGAATGTGCGGTTCGTCGGCAATCTCACGGTCGGTGAGCAGGTTAGTATCGAAGAGCTCCAGGCGCATTATGACGCGGTGATTCTGGCGACGGGCGCGCCCAATGACCGGGCGCTTGAAATACCGGGTGCGGATCTGCCCGGCGTGTTCGGCAGCGCGGGCTTTGTCGGCTGGTATAATGGGCATCCGGATTTTGCCGAGATCGATCCGCCGCTGGATGGAACCCATGTCGTCGTGATCGGTAATGGCAATGTTGCCCTGGATGTCGCGCGCGTATTGTCGAAAACACCCGACGAATTCGCAGGCTCCGATATCGTGCTGCATGCGTATGAACAGCTCGAAACAGCGAAGACACAGCACATCTCCCTGCTTGGACGTCGCGGTCCGCACCAGATTGCGATGACCCCGAAGGAGTTGGGCGAGCTTGGACGGCTGGAACGGGCGGTGCCGAGAGTAGACCGGGCTGACCTGCCAGAGGAAGGCGCCGATGCGCTACTCGAGCCGGGCATGCGAAAATCGGTAACATTCCTGCGCGAATTTGCAGCGATCCCTGAATCCTTCCGGGCGGACAAGAGCATAGAGATCGATTTCGATTTCTTCGCATCGCCGGTCCGGATCGAAGGGGACGGCAAGGTTGAGCACATCGTCGTCGAGCGGACCGAGCTCGATGCCGATCTTCGCAGCCATGGAACGGGTGAAACTTACACCATCCCTGCCTCCATGGTCGTGACCTGTATCGGCTATCGCACGCCGCCCATCGAAGGCGTGCCTTTTGAGCATGGCCGTGGGCGTTTCGCCAATGATGAGGGACGCATTATGCCGGGCCTGTATTGCGTCGGCTGGGCGCGGCGCGGGCCGACCGGTACGATCGGCACCAACCGACCGGACGGCTATTCCGTTGTCGATCTGATTGCCGCGGATATCGGCGATGGCGGCGGTAAGGCGGGGCGCGCGGGTCTTGATGCCCTGCTCGCCGAGCGCGATGTCGATGTCGTGACATTCAGAGACTGGAAAAAGATCGAGGAAGCAGAAGCCGAGCGTGCCCGGGAGGGCAGCCCGCGCGAGAAATTCGTGGCTATCCAGCAGATGATCGCGGCGCGCGACGACTGATCCAATGCCAGGCCGTGTACAGCCTTCGATGCATTAAGATCCGGGCGGGCAGAGCCCGATTAACTTTCCCGGCATCAAAAAGATGATCGCCAGATCAAAATAGGCTATGGCCCTTTACGGAGACGTAAAGGAGAGGATTCGATGCACGATCTGGTTATTCGCGGCGGCACCATTGTCGATGGATTCGGAGGCGCGCCTTTTACGGCGGATATTGCTGTCGACGGCGATACCATAACGCAGATCGGGGAAGTCGGTGAAGCGGGTCGTGAAGAGATCGATGCAACTGGCAAGATTGTCGCGCCCGGTTTTGTCGACGTGCATACCCATTATGACGGGCAGGCGACCTGGGATCAGGAGATGGCCCCGTCAAGCTGGCACGGCGTTACCACTGTCGTCATGGGCAATTGCGGTGTCGGTTTTGCGCCGGCCAAACCCGATCGGCATGACTGGCTGATCGGCCTGATGGAGGGAGTTGAGGATATTCCCGGAACCGCGCTCGCTGAAGGGATGAGCTGGAACTGGGAAACATTCCCCGAATATCTCGATGCGCTCGAAGAAATGCCGCGGACCGTCGATGTCGCGACGCATGTGCCGCACGGCGCAGTGCGGGCCTATGTGCTCGGCGACCGCGAACAGCCCGGCGTCGTGCCGACTGAAGACGAGATCGCCGAGATGGGCCGCATCGTCGAGGAGGGCGTGCGCGCCGGCGCACTCGGTTTTTCGACGAGCCGCACCGTGCTCCACAAATCGGTCGATGGCGAGCTCGTACCGGGCACGACCGCGACGGCGGAAGAGCTGGTTGAGATCGGCCGGGCGATGGGCCGCGTTGGCTATGGCGTCTTTGAAATGGCCAGCGATCTCAAGCGAGAGTGGAACGAGTTCGAATGGATGGGTGCGCTGTCCCGCGAAACAGGGCTTCCGGTAACCTTTGCTGCACTCCAGTCGATCGCCAAGGAGCTGCCGCTCGACGAGCAGATCTCGACGATGCGCGCCGAAAACGACAATGGCGCCAATATCGTCGCCCAGATCGCGTTGCGCGGCAATGGCATCATCATGGCCTGGCAGGGGACGGTCCATCCGTTCAAATTCAAGCCGAGCTGGCAGCCGCTGGAAGACATGCCCTGGGAAGAGGCATTGGAAAAACTCAAGGATCCGGCATTCAAGGCCAAGCTGCTCGCGGAAGAAAGCGTCTATCCCGAAAGCGATCTTCTCGAGTTGCTGATGATCGTCGCCAATGGCTGGGGCATGTTTTTCGAAATGGACGAGGATTTCGACTACGAACCGCCGCAGGATGCGACGATCCTTGCCCGGGCCGGAGCGGCCGGAACAGAGCCCGCCGAATATGCGTACGACCTTTTGATGAAGGACGATGGCAAGGGGTTCATCTATTTTCCGATTCTCAACTATGCCGAGGGTAATCTCGACTTTCTTGAGCCGCTCCAGCATGCCGAGGATACGGTCAATTCGCTGTCCGACGGCGGCGCCCATTGCGGCACGATCTGCGATGCAGCCTCGCCGACCTTCATGCTCCAGCACTGGGTGCGCGACCGGAAGCGCGGCAACCGGATCACACTCGAAAATGCGATCAGGCGCCAGTCCCACGATACGGCGCGGCTCTACGGGCTGGGCGATCGCGGTGTTCTCGCCTCAGGCTATCTCGCCGATATCAACGTGATCGATATGGACAAGATAGCGCTTGGCAAGCCCTGGCTTGCCTTCGACCTGCCCGCAGGCGGCAAACGGCTGCTGCAAAAGGCTTCCGGCTATGTCGCGACTATCAAGTCGGGACAAGTGACCTTCAGGAACGGCGAAATGACGGGCGCTTTCCCCGGCGGGCTGATCCGCGGACCGCAAACGGTTGAGATGGCCGAAGCGGCGGAGTAAACCGCCCCCCATCGTGAGAAAATCTTCGCAAGGCTCCATGACGCGAGCCGATCTTCTGGCGCTTGTGGCGCGCTATATCGGCCCGGAGCGGATGGCGGCGACAGCCGCCGCGCTTGGCGACCTTCCCGCGCGGCGGTTCGAGGCTCCACCCAAAATTGTCACGATCCTCTTCGCATCGCGCTCGGGCAGCAGCTATGCCGGGCGCCTGCTCGCGAACACGCCCTATTTCAATCAGGTGGGCGAAAATTTCGCGCCCGATCAGCTCGCGGCTATTGCCGAACGGCGATCACTTCCCGACTGCCACAGCGCAGCACAATGGATGATCGGTCATCGCGGTACGCCGCAGGCCTTTGGCTATAAAGCAGGTTTTTCGGTTCTTGCTGCGGCGGCCCATCTGGGGTTTCTCGATCAGATGCTCGCGCGAACCCGGTTCCTCCTGCTCCGACGGCGCGACCGGGTGGCACAGGCCGTTTCCCTGACCAAGGCCGAACTCAGCGGGCGGTTCCATTCGAACCAGCAGGACGCTCGGCCGGTTTCGATATCCGACTATGATGCCGACACTATCGCCAGAAACCTCAATCGTATCGAACGCAACGAGCGCGACTTCGCGGACTTTCTGGCGCAGATCGGGAAGACAGCGCCGATCGTCTACTATGAGGATATCTGCGCCGATCCGGCTGCTTTTGCCGGTTCTGTCTGCAGCCTTCTGGACCTGCCCGTTCCGGAAACCCTTATCGCTGATGTCGATCTTGAAATTCTGCGAGATGCGGTGAGCGAAGAATGGGGCGCGCGGTTCCGGGAGGAGCGCCCGGAGCGCGCGTGATTCCCGATCTCCCGTTTTTTGGTCCGAGCGTTGCGAAACAGCAGTTGAAAGCAGCGCATCACGCCCGTATAGAGCCGCGTCTGTCTCCCGGTGGGTCCGCATCGCTGCGGACCGGACGCACCGGTCGGGGAGTAGCTCAGCCAGGTAGAGCACTGTCTTCGGGAGGCAGGGGCCGGAGGTTCGAATCCTCTCTCCCCGACCATTTTCTGCCTCAGCCTAAAGTCCTGCCGGATTCGGGCGACGAATTGCGGCCATTTCAGGCCGGGTCCCGTCCATAGATATCGTTCAGATAGTCCAGCTGGCTGGAAGGCCCCGGCACGGCAGTGAAATAGGTGATGTGGACCGGAACCGGCGCGGCCAGCGATACGGTGCGCGTTTGTCCGCTGGCCGCCATTGCCTCGAGTTCGGAACGGCTCACCCCGACAAGCCTTGCCGCAAAACCCATCGCATCCCGAACCCGGATGCAGCCATGGCTGAAGGTGCGAACCTCGCGGTCGAACAGGTGCCGCGCGGGCGTATCGTGCAAATAGATGGAATGAGAATTGGGCATGACCAGCTTCATTCGGCCAAGGGCATTGCCGGGGCCGGGACGCTGGCGATAGCTGCCGCCCGACGCGACATAGCCGCGTCGCCGCGCTTCGGCGGGATTGTTGCGGACAAGCGCACCGACGCTTTCCCGCACGATGCTCTGCGGAACATACCACCAGGGGTTGAGGTTCACGCCGCTAATCTCTGCACTGAAGGATACGGTTGGCGTCCGGGGGCGGCCGACGATGACATCCCAGCGCGCGACCGGTACGCCATTTTCCCACAATACTACCTCTTGTGCCGGCACGTTGACCATCAGGTGGCGCTGTCCCAGCTCGGATGGCAGGGCGCGCCAGCGATCAAGATTGGCGGACAGGATGGCGCGGCGTGCCGGGTCGGTCTCGGCGCCGTAAGCTGCCTCAACAGCAGCGCGATATGGGTGGATCGGGCCATAGGAGCGCGCGGTTACCACAACGTCGTCTGGGCCCAGCCACTGCGCGCTTACGGGCATCGCGATCGTGCCGAACAGAGCCGCCAGAGCGATAATTTTCACAAAGATTCGCATTGTAATTCGGCATGGTAGCCCGAAATGCAGGGCAAAACTACATGGTTAAGCGGGGCTTAATTATGCGGCGCTGCCGATAGGCTCTCGGTCCCGCTGGGTGTCCAGTTGACGTTCGCCCGTTCGGCTGAGAAGGATGGCGCAGCAACGCCAAACACCAAGGATCCCCCCGATGTTCAAATATCTCTTGCTCGCCACCGTAGCTCTTGCTGCGCCCGCCGCCGCCGAAATGCGGGAATACCGGGTGCTGTCGGGCGGTAACGATGTCGGGCATCTGAACGCGGATGTGGAGGCCGGCCGGGTCGTCATCGATTATGATTACAAGAATAACGGGCGAGGGCCGACGATCGCCGAAACGATAACGCTCGACGACAATGGCATGCCGACGGGATGGACGGTCGAAGGGGCGTCGACCTTCGGCAATCCGGTCGACGAGACATTCAGCTGGTCGAACGGCGACGCGGCTTGGCGCGATGCGACGGGCGAGGGGGCAGCTGCGGCCTCCGATGCCCAATTCTATATCCCGCAGGGCGGCAGCCCCTGGTCGCTGGCGTTGCTCGCCCGCGCATTGCTTGCGGATAATGATCACAGTTTCGATGTTCTGCCCGGCGGCACGGCGAGCCTGACCCCGCATGCGACGTCCACTTTCGAAGGGCCGGACGGGCCGGTGGAGGCGACAACGTACGAGATTGCCGGGCTGGACCTCAATCCCAGCTATGTGATGCTGGACGGCGATGGCGTGCTGTTTGCCGTAGCGAGCCCGCGCTTTGCGATCATTCGCGCCGGTTATGAGGCCGCGGATGCGGCGCTGCGCGACTATGCCCAAACCCTGTCGACCGAACGCTTTGTCCGGATCCAGGCGGAGTCGGCGCGCAATTTCGAGGGACCCGTGCGCGTCCGGAATGTGCAGGTGTTCAATCCGGAAACCATGACGCGCGAAGGCCCGTACGATGTCGTCTGGTATGGCGAACGGATCAGCAGCGTACAGCCCGGCGGATCGCCGGTGACGGAAGGCGAAACCGTGATCGACGGCGCCGGGGGAACGCTGGTTCCGGGCATGTACGAGATGCACGGCCATATCTCGCAGAATGTCGCGCTCCTCAATATCGCCGCCGGGGTCACTTCGGTGCGCGACATGGGCAATGAAACGGACGTGCTCGAAGGACTGATGGACAGAATTGCCGATGGCACGATCGCCGGCCCGCGCATCACCCGCAGCGGCTTTATCGAGGGGCTGAGCGAATTCAGTTCGCAGACCGGCGAACTGGTCTCGACCGAGGAAGAGGCGCTAGCTCAGGTGCGCTGGTATGCGGCGCGCGGTTTCCATCAGGTGAAGCTCTACAATTCGATGACGCCGGACTGGGCGCCCACGCTGGTTGCCGAAGCCCACCGGCTGGGCTTGCGCGTCGCCGGCCATGTCCCGGCTTTTTCCAACGCCAATGCGATGATCGAGGCCGGGTTCGATGAGCTGACCCATATCAACCAGGTGATGCTGGGCTGGGTACTCGAGCCGCATGAAGACACCCGGACGCTGCTGCGCCTCACTGCGCTTGACCGGCTCCCTGCGCTCGATCTCGATAGCGCGCCTGTCCAGCATACGATCAACCTGATGGCCGAGAACAATATCGCCATCGACCCGACGATCACCATCCATGAAAGCCTGCTGCTTAGCCGCAACGGTGAAATCTCGCCGAGCTTTGCGGACATTTTCGATCATATGCCGATCGGCCAGCAGCGCAGTCTGCAGCAAGCCTGGTCCGATGTTTCGGCGGAGGGCGCCGACGAACGCTTTCGCGGAGCTTTCGACCAGATCATACGGACCGTCACGATGATGCGCGAACGCGGTATCCTGATCGTGCCGGGCACCGATATGGGCGGCTCTTTCGCCTATCACCGGGAGCTCGAGTTGTTCGAGCGCGCCGGTTACACGGCCCCCGAAGTGCTGAGCCTCGCGACGCTCGGCATGGCCGAATATTTAGGGCAGGATGAGGACCTGGGATCGATCGAGGGCGGCAACTATGCCGATTTCTTCCTCGTCCCCGGAGATCCGACGACGGACCTCGGCGCGATCAAGTCAATCGCGATGGTGGTGGCCAACGGTACCATCTATTTCCCGAGTGATATCTATCCGCATTTCGGGATCCGGCCCTTTGCAGACGCGCCTTCGGTAACCGAGGCGGAGTAGAGGAAAGTTCGGGGCAGGGGCCCGCCTTGCGGCTCGGCGCGCTGGCATTCGTCCGCTCCCCGGCTAGCTAGTATGCCGGGCCATGGCGCATGGCGTTTTCTGGCCTGATGCTTTGCCCCGGTCCGCGGGTTCGGAACTCCAGTCGGATTGTGAAAGAACCTCGAATTCGTCTGGCGTCAGCGGCGTCACGAATTCGCATCCGGCATGATATTCATCCAACCAGACGATTTTCGCTCCGATGAGCGGAAGTCCCGCGAAATCGAGATAGATCAGGCCCTGGATCTTGGTGTGACTGGACGCATCGAGCTGGCACCCTCTTGGTGAGAGGTTGCTGACGTGCACGCGGCACGGCCGTTTCTCGAAAGAATGCGCCCGGGCATCCACCGCGAGATCGCGGCGTTCGCCAGAGCGCCTTTCGCCTCCAGCAAAGGCGAGCATGTCGTTCTTGTACATTTTTAATTTTCCCCCCGGAAAACAGGGGTACGCTTTGGCATGATGATGTTAAAATCACGCTAACATGGTCGGAGTTGTCGCGCGGTTCGGGCAATCCCTTTCTGGAGGGAAGCGTCTAGCGCAGCGCGTCGATCTCGCGGGCCAGGGCGCTGTCGCGATGGCCGATCAGCCGATCCGTTTCGGACAGGTAACGGCTGCCTTCCGAGCCGAGATAGCGGGATCGCGGGGCATGGGAAGGCTGGCGATTCTTGCGCGCCCTGCTCAGGCCCCATCCGGCGATCAGGTAAACGGGAATGACCATGGCGGTCACGAAGAGCGTGAGGGCGATGGCCGATACGCGGACCCAGATGGCATTGACGCCCAGCGAGTTGGCTATGGCGGCGCACACGCCGAGCAGTTTGCGATCCTGGCGGACGACCATGTTTCCTGTGTTACTGTATCCCATCTCACTTCTCCTGTCTTGATGGCCTAGCCGGCCGATGATTTCTTCATTGCGGCGAGTTCCGCATCTACTTTTGCGTTCAGCTTGCGATTTTGCGCGACATATTCGTCATCGTCGGATCCGATGGCCGCTGCATCGGCATGGCCTTCCGCTTCGTCCACTTTCCGTTCGAGGGCGTCGAAGCGAGTAAAGGCGTCCTGCACAGCACCGCCGTTCAGCAGTTCGCGCAGGCGGATGCTGCTTTCGGCCGATTCCAGCCGGGCGCGTATGTTGCTCCGGCGGGTGCAGGCTTCGCTGAGCTTGGCCTGGAGCCGGGAAATATCGGTGTGATTGGCATTGAGCGCCTTTTCGAGCGTGGCGACTTCCCGGTCGAGCTCGGCAATGCGCGCATCGGCCTTGTTCTTTTCGAGCAGGGCCTGCCGCGCCAGATCGTCGCGGTCGCGGCTGATCGCCAGTTCGGCTTTCTCGTGCCAGTTTTCGGCCATCGTCCTGAGGGCGGTTTGCGCGGCCTGCAATTCCTTCAGGTCGGCGATCGTCCGCGCGGTCGAGGCGCGCACATGGACGAGGGTCTCTTCCATTTCGATGATGATCATCCGGATCATCTGTTCGGGCTCGGGGCTGTGATCGAGCATATCGGCAAGATTGGCGGCGAGGATATCGCGCATCCGCGAGAAGAGCCGGGCCCCCTGACTGCGGATCTGCACCTGGCCATAGTCACCCGCCCGAGCCGGTGCCGAGGCGATCGGATCAAGGTCGAGCCGGGTGGCCATTAGGCAGCACTCTGCTGGGTTGCGGTCTGGGCGAACTGGGTCTGCGTAGCAGTACTACCTGCCTGGACCGGGCCGACCGTGCCGAGGATGCACATTGTTGAAACGGCAGCGGCTGCGACCGTAGCGAAGAAACGTTGCTGTATGCTGTTCTGGTTGTTCATTTTAGGTCTCCTGAACCTTGGCCTGTGTCTGTGTTCCGACTGTGCCGGTAACGCCAACAACTAAGCAGGAGTCGTGCCAGAATCAGAAAATGGAAGATTTACAGGAGTTTGGAGTATCAGGCATGCATTGCGGCACAGGATATGTGCGTACTGTTGGCGTAATTTGCCAATACTTGGTGCGGCTATATTCGAGTGCTGAGCTCCGGGGCTCTTATTGCGTTCCGCTCTGACGGGCCATCCAGCGGCGCATCTCTTCTTCAAGCGTGCTGAGGGGAACAGAGCCCATCGCAAGTATGGCGTCGTGAAAGGTCCGCCGGTCGAAATTTTCGCCCAGTGCTGCTTCGGCTTCACTGCGCAACCGCCGGATCGTGAGTTCGCCCAGCTTGTACGCAAGGGCCTGACCGGGCCAGCTGATATAGCGGTCGATTTCGTTCTCGATCTCGAGATCGGAGAGCGCCGTGTTGGCGGCAAGATAGTCGATCGCCTGCTGGCGCGGCCAGCCATAGTGATGCAGGCCCGTATCGATAACGAGCCGCGCTGCGCGCCACATCTCATAGGAGAGCCGCCCGAAATTCTCATATGGCGTGCGATAGATGCCCATCTCGATGCCGAGATATTCCGTGTACAGGCCCCAGCCTTCGCCATAGCCGGAGAAATAGGTGTAGCGGCGGAACTCGGGTCCGGCGTCGCGTTCTTCGGCCAGAGCGGCCTGCATCGAATGGCCTGGCGCGCATTCGTGCAGGGTTAGTGCGGGCGCATTGTAGAGCGGCCGGCTCGGCAGGTCATAGGTGTTCATCAAACAGCTTCTGAGACCGCCGCGCCCGGACGTATAATAGGGGGCAATTTCATCCGGCACCGGCAGAATCGTGAACCGGCGGCGGGGCAGCAGGCCGATGACATCGCCGATCGTTGCGTCCGCGCGTTTGGCAACATAGGCGGAAAACATCATCAGCTCTTCGGGCGTTTGCGCATAGAATTGGGGATCGGTGCGCAGGAAGACGAGAAATTCGTCGAACGTTCCTTCGAAACCGCTCTCCGCAATCGTCGCATCCATCTCGGCGCGGATACGGGCGACCTCGCCCAGCCCGATCTGATGGATTTCCTCGGCCGTCAGATCGAGCGTCGTATATTCGCGGATCTGTGCGGCATAATAGGCCTCGCCATCGGGCAGAGCGTTGGCGGCCGTCGTTGTCCTGGCGGCAGGCTGATACTCATCGCGGTAAAAGGCCAGCAGTTCTGTATAGGCCGGCACCACTGTTTCGGCGATAGCTGCGCGCGCCTGAGCCTGCAAAGCGGCTTGCCGGTCCGCCGGAATGCTGGCGGGCATATCCCGGAAAACGGCGTAGAAGGGATTGGCCTCGGCATCGCTTTCGGCATAGCCGACCATAGACTGGTCCCGGCCTGCAAGCGTTACCTGCGGCACGGTAAAGCCGCGCGCCATGCCATCGCGCATATTGGCGATATTCTCGGCGAAAAAACGCGGAATATCGCGCATCCGGCCGATATAGCGTTCGAAATCCCCGGCCGTTGTCAGCCGGCCCGGGCGCGGGCTCAATCCTGTCCAGAAAGAGGTGTCGCTCGTGAGTGGCATTTCCCATTCGCGGTAGCGCGCATCGGAGGCAGCGCTTTCCAGATTGGTCCGGAACACCGATGCATTGATCCTTTCGGCCTCTGAAAGTGCGCTGACGGGGATTGCGTCGAGCTGGCTCAGCATATCCTCCCAATGTGCAAGGCGACGCAGCTGGGTCGCCGGATCGACGGCAGGCAGACGGTCGCCGCTGGCGAGCTGGCCATCGGCATCATGGACTTGCGCGAACTCCTCCATGTTCCATGCCCAGTCCGCTTCGTAAAGCGCGCGCAACTGCTCGTCGGCGCTTGCCGGTACTACGTTTTGCGTGGCCGAAGCTGCCGCGGCGGGAAGCGCCAGGGGCGCGCAGCCAAGTAAGAGGGGGAGCAGAAAGCGGCGCGTGTGCATAGCGATATCCTCATGCAGGGAAGGGTCTTCGGTTTTCGTATGAAGGGTCACCGGCGGCGCTCCGTCAAGCCTTGTGCGGAAATAGGCGATTCCGGCACTCGACTTGGTCGCAGCTCCGGGTTACGCTTACGTCAAGTTTCGGGACATTTTGAAACAGGATTCAGTGATGGGCGAAAAAGCGATCAGCGCGGAAGGTGTTGCCGAGAAGGACCGGTTGAACGAGGACAATCTCGACGCATGGATGCGTGAGCATGTCGAAGGTTTTGCCGGGCTGGCTTCCTATGTGAAATTTGCCGGTGGCCAGTCCAACCCGACATACCGGGTTGAAGACCAGGCTGGGCGCTCGCTGGTGTTGCGCCGCAAGCCTTTCGGCCCGATCCTGCCCTCCGCCCATGCCGTGGAGCGCGAATATCGGGCGATAGCGGGGCTGCATCCCACGGGCTTCCCCGTCGCCAGGCCCTATGCGCTGTGCGAAGACGATGATGTTGTCGGCTCGGCCTTTTACATCATGGAAATGGTGGAGGGGCGTACCTTCTGGGATGGAATGCTTCCCGAGCAGGAGCCCGCCGAGCGGACATCGATCTACCGCTCGATGATCGGTACGCTCGCCCGGCTGCACAATCTGGATTACAGGGAGATCGGCCTCGAAAATCACGGCAAGACCGGAAACTATTTCGAACGCCAGATAAACACCTGGACTAAACAGTATCGCCGCTCCGAAACCGAAACGATCGACGAGGTCGAGCGGCTGATAGAATGGTTGCCGAAAACCGTGCCCGAACAGACGCGTACGTCAGTAATCCATGGCGATTACAGGATCGACAATATGATCTATGCGCCTGACCGGCCCGAGGTGCTTGCCGTTCTCGACTGGGAGCTGTCGACCCTTGGCGACCCGCTGGCCGATTTTACCTATCTCGCCCAGAACTGGGTCATGGAGGGAACCGGCACGGCGTCTTTGGGCGGGCAGGACCTTGCCGGGACGGGCATTCCGACGCTGGAAGAGGCGACGGCGCTGTATTGCGAGCTGACGAACCGCGATTCCGTGCCCGATCTCAACTGGTATTTCGCCTATAACCTGTTCCGGCTGACCGGGATTCTGCAGGGCATCAAGAAGCGCTGGCTCGATGGCACGGCGTCTTCGGCGGAAGCGGAAGAACGCTCTAAGCGTGTACCCGAGCTGGCCCAGGCCGCCTGGGGTTTCGCCCGCGCTGCCGGAGCGCCGGCCTGAAAGCGAAAGGATTGCCCATGTCTCAGTTCAATCTCGACGGTAAAGTAGCAATCATCACCGGTTCTTCGCGCGGGATCGGCAAATCGACGGCCGAACAGTTGGCGGCCAATGGCGGAAAGGTTGTCATTTCTAGCCGCAAGCAGGAGCCTTGCGATGCGGTCGCCGCCGCGATCAATGCGGACCATGGAGAAGGCACGGCCATTTCCGTTCCGGCGAACATCTCTTCGAAAGACGATCTCCAGAATCTTGTCGATGAGACGCGCAAAGCCTTTGGCCGGATCGACATCCTTGTCTGCAATGCGGCCAGCAATCCGCATTACGGTCCGATGTCGACGATCGAGGATGAGCAGTTTCGCAAGATCCTCGACAATAATATCCTGTCCAATCACTGGCTGATCCAGATGGTGGCGCCGGAAATGCGGGATCGCAAAGAGGGCTCGATCATTATCGTCTCGTCGATCGGCGGGCTCAGGGGGGCGGTCGATATCGGCACCTATTGCATCTCTAAGGCGGCCGATATGCAGATGGCGCGCAACCTTGCCCATGAATTCGGGCCGGACAATGTCCGGGTGAACTGCATCGCGCCGGGGCTCATCCGCACGGACATGGCCCGTGCCCTCTGGGAAAATCCCGAACGGGCGGAATTGGTAAATGCAACGACGCCGCTGGGGCGGATCGGCGAACCGCCCGAAATTGCGGGCGCTGCCGTTTATCTCGCCTCTTCCGCGTCCACCTTCATGACCGGTCAGGTGCTGGTTATCGATGGTGGCCGCACGATCTAGATCAAGGGAATTCACATGAACCGCTTCGAAGAAAAATCAATTATCGTCACGGGCGCGGGATCCGGCATCGGCCGGGCGACCGCCAGGCGCTTTGCAGCGGAAGGCGGCAAGGTGATCGCGGCGGACAAGATGCCGACCGTACATGAAACGGTCCAGATGATCACTGCCGACGGCGGCACTGCAATCGGCGTCGAAATGGATGCCGGCAGCGAAAGCGATGTGAAGGCGCTGGTCGACCGGGCGATAGCCGAAAATGGCGGGATCGACATCGTCTTCGCCAATGCGGGAATCACCGGCGGCTTGTCTGGCGGGCTGTTCGATTCAGACGCAGAGAGCTGGGCCGAAATACTGCGCGTCAACCTGATCGGGCCATATCTGGCGATCAAATATGCCGCGCCGGAGATAGAAAAACGCGGCGGCGGTGCGATTATCTGCACGGCTTCGGTGGCCGGCATCCGGTCGGGCGCTGGGCCGAGCTCCTATTCCGCCTCCAAGGCGGGCGTCATCAATCTCGTCAAGACGGCGGCGCAGCAGATGACGGGTAGCAATGTCCGCATCAATGCGGTTTGCCCCGGCATTATTGAAACCGGCATGACCAAGCCGGTGTTCGATTATGCGCGCGATGCCGGGAAGCTCGAGAAGATCGGCCAGCTCAATCCGCTGAAGCGCGGCGGCCAGCCGGAAGAACTGGCGGGTGCGGTTACGTTCCTCGCGTCTGACGATGCCAGCTATGTCAATGGCCAGGCGCTGGCGGTCGATGGCGGGCTGTCCTCATCCCATCCGGTTACGCGGCAGCTTCCGAAGCAGGCGGCACACTGATGGCAGAGGATTTTTTCGCAGGCAAAGTGGCAATCGTCACCGGCGGCGGGCGGGGGATCGGTGCGGCCACGGCGAGGTTGCTGGCCGGCCGCGGCGCGAAAGTCGCGATCAACTATTCGAAGAGCAAGGACGATGCAGAGGCTCTTGCTGCCGAATGCGGAGGCAATGCGAAGGCTTTTCGGGCGGACCTGTCGGCCGGCGAGGCTGGCGGGCTGGCCGAAGCCGTGAAAGCGGAATGGGGCCGGATCGATCTTCTCGTCAACAATGCCGGGACGACGAAATTCGCCAACCATGAAGATATGGATGCCCTCGATGCAGAGGATTTCCTGACCATCTATCGGCTGAACGTCGTCGCGGCTTTCGAGATGATCCGCGCCTGTACGCCGGCAATGCGGGAAGCGGGTGGCGGAACCATCGTCAATGTAGCGTCCGTCGCCGGAATTTTCGGCAATGGCTCTTCGGTTGCCTATGCTGCCTCCAAAGGCGCGATGGTCACGATGACAAAATCGCTGGCCCGGGCGCTGGCCCCCGATATCCGCATCAATGCCGTCTGTCCGGGCTATGTCGGCACCGGCTGGTTCGCCGATCGTTTCGGCGAAGAGGGGTTGAAAGCGCTAAACGCATCCATCGCAGAGAAAGTGCCGCTCGCTCATGCTGGTCAGGCCGAAGATGTCGCTGACGGCATTGTTACTCTGCTCGATGGCGCGACGCGGCTGGCCACGGGAGAGACTTTGCTGCTGGATGCCGGCGCGCATCTCGATGTCGGCCTGTCCCGGCGGCCCGGCAAGGAATTCTGAAGAAACGAACCACTGGCCCTGAGCTTGTCGAACGGTCGCCCTTTTTTATTTGAAAACACTGATAAGAAGGGCAGGGCTTCGACAGGCTCAGCCCGAACGGAGGTTGGGAAGCATGAAATATCGCAAATTGGGATCGAGCGATCTCGAAGTATCCGAGATTGCTTTTGGCACCTGGCTCACCACAGGTGTGGGGGTTGAGAAAGATGCTGCCATTGCCTGTATCGACCGCGCCTTCGATCGCGGGATAAATTTCATCGACACGGCAAATGTCTATGGGCGCGGCGCATCCGAGCTGGTGACCGGCGAAGCTCTGCAAAGCCGGGCGCGCGACAGCTATGTTCTTGCCACCAAGGTTTGGGGAAGAATGTCGGAAGCCGAGGAAGATCAGGGGCTTTCGCGCGCGCAGATAGAGAAGCAGCTTGATGCGTCTCTTGAAAGGCTGCGCACAGACTATGTCGATCTCTATCAGTGCCATCGCTACGACCCGAATACTCCGCTGGAGGAAACAATGGCCGCGCTGACGGCGGCGGTGCAGGCGGGCAAGGTGCGCTATATCGGCTTTTCCGAATGGGAGCCCGATCAGATCCAGGCGGCTCTCGATATGGTGCCGGGCGTTGAAAAATTCGTCTCCAGCCAACCGCAATATTCGCTTCTCTGGCCCAGGCCGGAAAAGGCCGTCATTCCGCTTTGCGTGGACAATGGAATTTCCCAGATTGTCTGGTCGCCCCTGGGGCAGGGTGTGCTCACGGGCAAATATAGCGCCGACGCTCCTCCACCAGAAGACAGCCGCGCGGCGAGTGATGCCATGGGAGGCTTTATGGAGCTTCTGATGCGACCCGAGGTGATCGGCGCCGTCGACCGGATCAGGCCGCTGGCCGAAGAAGCCGGGTGCAGCATGGCGCAGTTCGCGCTGGCCTGGGTCTTGCGCGAGCCCAATGTCGCATCGGCCATTGTCGGGGCGAGCCGCCCGGAGCAGCTGGACGACAATGCCGCTGCGAGCGGCCTTGAGATCGATCCGGCACTTTTCGCCCAGGCGGAAGCGATCGTCGCGGCGATCCCGCGACCTTAACCGGAAAAAACCGCCCAGCTTTCGACCTACGAAATATGCAGAGACCAGAATATGCCAACCAATCTCCAACAAATACTCGAGAGTTTCGCGCCTGCCGGCGAAGGGTACACCGTCGAGATTCCCTCGACCTGGATGCAGGGCCGTACGGCCTATGGCGGGCTCAGCGCTGCGCTTGGTCTGCATGCCGCGCAGCAGTCCGCCGACGATCTTCCGCCCCTCCGCTCTGCGCAGATATCGTTTATTGGCCCGCTTGCCGGCGAAGTGACCGTTACAACCAAATTGCTGCGGCGCGGGCGGACGGCGGCCTTTATCCAGTCCGACATCCACTCCGACAAAGGGCTGGGGCTGCGCGCGATTTACGTGTTCATGCAGGCGCTGGAATCCGAGGTCGATTATGCGCATCACGACGCGCCCAATATCGGCCCGCCGCCGCCCGACGACGCCCTGCGCTCCGGTCCGCCCGAATTTTTCACCCATCATTTCGAATATCGGGAAAGCCGCAATCCGGATGCCGAGGGCCTACCGCGCTTTACGCGCTGGCTGCGCCTTGCCGAACGCGACGGGATCGATCCGATGATCGAGATGATGGTGATGGGCGATGCGCTGCCCCCGGCGGCTGTGGCGCTGCAGTCGCGCGGTGCACCGGTGAGTTCAATCAACTGGTTCGCCAGTATCCTTGAGCCCGCGCCGGTGACTGAAAACGGCTGGTGGCTGTTGCGCACGGAATCGGATCTCGTCCGCCACGGCAACAGCAGCCAGCAAATGGGCCTGTGGTCGACGGACGGAACCGCCGTGCTTGCCGGGATGCAAAGCGTCGCGCTGTTCAGCTAAGTCGCCGCATTTCAGCACCGCCGATTTGATGGCCTAGGCTGCTGCCTCCGGAAAATAGAGTTTCGGCAGATCCTTTTTCAGGATCTTGCCGTTCGCGTTGCGCGGCAGCGTTTCTTCGACAAAGACGATCTTCACCGGCACCTTGAACTTGGCCAGCCGTTCGGCGACCCAGGCTTGCAACTCGGCCTCGCTCACCTCATGGCCGGGCGCGCAATGGACGACAGCGGCAGGTTCTTCGCCGAGCTGCTTGTGCGGAATACCGACCAGCGCGGCATCGGTTACGGCCGGATGATCGTAGAGGCAGTTCTCGACTTCGCTCGAATAGATATTCTCGCCACCGCGGATGATCATGTCCTTGGCCCGGTCGCAGATATAGCAGAAACCTTCGTCGTCCAGTTTCGCAAGATCGCCGGTGCGGATCCAGCCGTCGACAAAGGCCTCCTCATTCGCTTCCGGCTTGTTCCAATAGCCTTTGACGACCATCGCGCCAAACGCCCAGAGTTCGCCGATCTCTCCTACGGGTAACTCCCGCGTACCGTCTTCCGACATGATTTTGAGCTGCGCGACCGGAACGGGCGGGCCGCAGCTGTCCGGGCGGTTGAGATAGTCCTCGGCGCTGTGGCCGGTCACCGTGCCCGAGGTTTCGGTCATCCCCCAGCCCATGGCTGGCGAGGATTTGAAATCGCTTTTGATCTTGCGGACGAGATCGGGCGATGCCGGGGCACCGCCATAGGTGATGCTGTCGAGGCTAGAAAGATCGTATTTGTCCCGGTCGGGGTGTTCGAGAATCTGCCAGGCGATCGTCGGGACGCCGCCAGTCAGCGTGACCTTCTCGCGCTCGATCAGCTCCATCGCGCGAACGGTGTCCCATTTGCGCATCAGCACCAGTTTCGATCCGCCGGCCATCACCGGGCCCATCATGGCGGTGCATCCGGTAACGTGGAACAGCGGGATGACGAGCAGCACCGTCATCGGATCGGGCAGCGTGCCGGGCGGCGGCAGCTCCTCACCGCGCCGGAGCGCGCCGCGCGTGGTGGCATAGGCGGAGGAAAGCAGGTTGGTCAGCGAATTGCGATGCGTTGCGACCGCGCCCTTGGGCTGGCCGGTCGTGCCGCTCGTATAGAGAATGGACGCGTCGGTCTCCGGGCCGATATCGGCTTCGGGAAAGTCCGTGTCGGGAAGGCCTGCCCATTCATGGCTCGTTCCGATCAGATCGGCGAGGGCGATAACCCCCTGATCGAGATCGCCGGCGGGCCGCGTTACGATAATATTCTCGAGTGTCGGCAGGTTTTCGAGATGTGGCTTGATCCGCTGATAGAGCGAGCCATCGGCAATAAGAATTTTGGCCCCGGAGTCCGTCAGTCCATATTCGAGCTCGCCGCCCGTCCACCAGCCGTTGAGCGGAACCGCGATAGCGCCGAGCGAAAGCGTGGCGAAATAGGCCACCGGCCATTCCGGCAGGTTGCGCGCAGCAAGTGCGACGCGATCGCCTTTTTCGACGCCCATTTCGCGCAGCTTATGCGCCAGCGTTGCGGCCGCGCGGAACCAGGCGTCATAGGTCACCCGTTCGTCTTCGAAGATGATGAACTCACGGTCGCCAAAGGCAGCGCGAGCGAGCCGGGCAAAATCGGCGAAGGTGGGCGGGATGCTCTTCCAGACTGTCGTCGGCCGGCCGTTGATCTCCACCACCTCTGTCTCGAACGGACTCCCTTCGGAGGTCAGCATCGCATTGGCCCTCGCGAGGGAGACAACAGGCCAGTCGGGATGGTCGGGATTCAGATTGATCTCGGTCACGTAAATTCTCTCCAAAAGGAATGGCCGGTGGATTTGCGATTCCCCGGCTTCTGGCTTTTGCTCTTGCTATGAGGCGAAGCGCCTAATCACAAGGGGCGGCTTCCCCTTACGTAACGTCAGCCTTGCCAGCCCCCCGGTCGATGCGCGACAAGCGAAAGAAAACGCTAGCGGAGAATTCCCCATGTCAGTGATCACCACCGAACGTCATGACGATGTGCTCGTCATCATTTCAAACAATCCGCCTGTCAATGCGCTGGGCCAGGCTGTCCGGCAGGGGTTGGCCGATGGTATCGAGGAAGCGCTTGGCGACGACAGTGTTAAAGCGGTTGTGATTCGCTGTGACGGACGGACCTTTTTTGCCGGTGCGGACATTACCGAATTCGGCAAGCCGCCGCAGGGGCCGGGGCTGGGCGATGTGCTCGATACGATCGAGGCGAGCGACAAGCCCGTGGTTGCCGCCATTCATGGCACGGCGCTCGGCGGCGGCTGCGAAGTTGCATTGGCCTGCCATTACCGCGTGGCCGTTCCCTCCGCGAAACTCGGCCTGCCTGAAGTCAAGCTCGGGCTCATTCCCGGTGCCGCCGGTACCCAGCGGTTGCCGCGGGTCGTAGGCGCGGAGGCCGCACTGCCGATGGTTGTCGTCGGCAATCCGATTGCGGCCAGCAAGGCCCAAGCCATCGGGCTGGTCGACGCGATCGTCGGCGAAGAGAGTCTGGCGGAAGAAGCGGTCGCCTTTGCGCGCGCGCAGACGGATAAGCCCGTGCCGCGCTCGAGCGAGGGCACAGCGAACCGCGATGGCGTCGAAAATCCGGCGATCTTCGACGAGTTCCGCGCCAAACATGGCCGCAAACTGCGCGGTTTCGACGCACCGGCCGCCGGTATCGAGGCGGTGAAAGCTGCCGGCGAGATGTCCTATGAAGACGGCGTCAAGAAAGAGCGCGAGCTGTTCATGGGGTTGATGGGCGGCACGCAATCGGCCGCCATGCGTCATTATTTCTTCGCCGAGCGCGCCGCGAACAAGATCGAAGGCATCGCCAGGGATATCGAACTTCTGCCGATCAGAAAGGTTGGCGTGATCGGGGCCGGCACGATGGGTGGCGGCATTTCGATGAATTTCCTCTCCGCCGGTATCCCGGTGACGATCCTTGAGATGGAACAGGAGGCGCTGGACCGCGGCACGGGCGTGATGCGCGCCAATTATGAACGCACGGCCAAGCGTGGACGGATGACCGCCGAACAGGTTGAGCAGGCGATGGGCCTGCTGACGCCGACCCTGGACTATGACGATCTGGCTGATTGCGACCTGGTTATCGAGGCCGTGTTCGAGAATATGGACGTGAAGAAAGAGGTGTTCGCCAAGCTGGATTCGGTGGTGAAACAGGGTGCGCTCCTTGCTTCCAACACCAGCTATCTGAATGTCGATGAGATCGCGACGGCGACCAAGCGTCCCGAAGCCGTTCTCGGCCTGCACTTCTTCTCGCCGGCCAATGTCATGAAGCTGCTGGAGGTGGTGCGCGGCGAAAAGACCGCCGATCAGGTGCTCGCCACGGCGATGAAGCTGGCCAAGAAGATCGGCAAGATCGCCGTCGTTGCCGGAGTTTGCGACGGTTTTATCGGCAACCGCATGCTCAGCCCGCGCCAAGGGCAGGCCAATGCGCTGATCATGGAAGGCGCCAATTACTGGGAAGTCGACGAGGTTTTGCTCGATTTCGGTTTTCCGATGGGGCCGTTCCAGATGTCCGATCTTGCCGGCCTCGATATCGGCTGGCACCGCGACCCGACCCGGATCGAAAGCATCCGGGACGCGCTGTGCGCGATGGACCGGCGCGGCCAGAAAACCGGGGCAGGCTTTTATGACTATGACGAGGCGCGGCAGCGTACACCGTCCGACGATGTCAAAAAGCTGATCGCAGACTTCGCAGAGAAGCAGGGCGTCGAACAGCGCGATATCTCCAAGGAAGAGATTCGCGAGCGGCTGCTTTATCCGATGGTCAACGAAGGCGCGCTGATCCTGGAGGAAGGCATGGCGCAGCGGGCGAGCGACATCGATGTCGTCTGGATCAACGGCTATGGCTGGCCGCTTTATACGGGCGGGCCGATGTTCTGGGCCGATACGATCGGGCTGGACACGGTCGTTGCCGGCCTTGAAAAGCACAAGGAGCGACTGGGCGAGAATTTCCGCCTGTCGCAACTGCTGAAGGATAAGGCGGAGAAAGGCGAGCGGTTTAACTAGCGGCCTTCAGTCTCAACGATTCCCCGGAGAATGCCATGATTAGCGTCAGCGAGAAGACCGCCATCGAAACCGCCCAGGCCATCGCCAGAGGCGAATCCAGCGCGGAAGCGGAATGCGAAGCGGCAATTGCCCGGATCGAAGAGCGGGATGGCGACATCAATGCGGTCGTCGTTCGCGATTTCGACCGGGCCCGCGAAACAGCGCGCGCGGCTGACAAGGCAAACACCGCTGGTGAGACGAAACCGCTGCTCGGGGTGCCGATGACGATCAAGGAATCGCACGACGTTGCTGGCCTGCCAACGACCTGGGGTCTTGAGTCGGCGAAGGACTTCGTTGCGCAGAAGGATTCGCTCGTGGTCCAGCGCCTCAAATCGGCCGGCGCTATCCTGCTTGGTAAAACCAATGTGCCGCCTATGCTGGCCGACTGGCAGTCAGAAAATCCGGTCTATGGCCGAACCGGCAATCCCCACGATCTTTCGCGGGTCGTTGGCGGTTCGTCGGGCGGCTCGGCGGCGGCGCTTGCCGCGGGAATGGTGCCGCTTGAATATGGGTCGGATATTGGCGGCTCGATCCGCATTCCGGCCAATTTTTGCGGCGTCTACGGGCTCAAGCCGAGCTATGGCGTCGTGCCGCTCGAAGGCCATTTCTTCCCTGGCACGGATGGCGCCGATATTCCGCTCTCGGTCACCGGGCCGCTTGCGCGCAGCGCCGCTGACCTGGCTCTGGCGCTGGACCTGACATCGGATATCGCGCTGCCGCGAACCCGGCGGAAGAACCTGGATGAGTGCCGCCTGCTCGTCGTGACAGACAGCGACCTCGCGATTGTCGACGATGCGATTGCGGCAGCCATTGATGAGACGGTGGAGCGCTGCGAGCGCGCGGGCGCAGCGGTTACGCGGCAGAGCGACCTGCTGCCCGATCTTGCCGCTCTGCATCGCCAATATCTCCATATGCTGCTGACGGTGCTGGCCGCCCGCGATCCGGCATCGGACTATCCGCTGCCCGATTTCCCCGGCTGGATGGACATCCTCGACCAGCAGGCGCGGGCCCAACGCCAGTTCCGCGCCTTGTTCGGCGAATTCGACGCGATCCTCTGCCCCAATGCCGGCACCACCGCATTTCCGCATTCGTCGGTGCCGATGGGCGAACGCAAGCTGGTCGTGAATGGCGAGGAACGCCCGTTCGGCGAGCAGTTCGGCTGGGTCAGCATAGCCACCTATCCGGGCTTGCCTGCCGCCAGCGCTCCAATCGGTGAAGATGCGGACGGCCTGCCCATTGGGCTCCAGATCATCGGCGATTTCCACGCCGACCAGACAGTGGTTGCCCTGGCCCGCATGATCGGGGAACTGGCCTAGCCTTCCCCTTGCCATAGTCGCGCGACTATGCTTGACGTTAACGGAAACCAACGGCGCCCCGATGGCGAGCGAAAGAGGATAGCAATGGTAGGTCTTACAGACGAACAGGTGATGTTGCGCGATATGGCGCGCGAATGGTCGGACAAGGAAAATCCGGTCGCCGCTTTCCGCAAGGCGCGAGATGCCGGCCATGCCGAAGGCTATGATCCTGCCGTCTATGCGCAGATGGCCGAGATGGGCTGGACGGGAATCATCATTCCCGAAGAATTTGGCGGCAGCGACTTCGGTTTTGCCGGTCTCGGGCTGGTTCTCGAGGAGTTGGGCCGCAACGTTGCGGCGGCGCCTCTGGCGGCAAGCTCGACGGCGGCAATGGCCATCATACTGGGCGGGTCCGATGCGCAAAAAGCCAAATACCTGCCTAAAATCGCCAGCGGCGAACTTGTGGCGACACTGGCCATCGACGAAGGCGCGCATCATAATCCCGAGAAAATCGAAACCGTAGTGGAAGGCGGCAAGATCAACGGGGCTAAGGCCTTTGTCGCCGAGGGCGATAGTGCCAGCCTGTTTGTTGTGGCGGCAAAAGACGGGCTCTACCTTGTGGATGGCGATGCGGATGGCGTGTCGCGGGCAAAGCGCGCCGTTGTCGACTCCCGCAGCCATGCAGAAATCGCGTTCGACGATGTCGCGATCGGTAATGATTCCCGGCTCGCCGAAGGGGGAGACGATCTGCGTGGCAAGGTTCTCGATTGCGCTCGTGTGATTGCCTGTGCCGAGATGCTCGGGCTTGCCGTGCAGGCTTTCGCAACCACCAACGATTATCTGAAAACGCGGGTCCAGTTCGGGCAGGTGCTCTCGAGCTTCCAGGCGCTCCAGCACCGGATGGCCGAGATGTTCGGCGATCTGGAGATGATGCGTTCGGCCGTCGAGGCCGCCCTTCAGGCCCTCGATACGGATATTGGCAGCGCCGCTGAGACGGTTGCCGTCGCCAAGGCCACCGCAAACGATACGGTCCACCGTCTGACGCATGAGATGATTCAGCTTCATGGCGGCATCGGCATGACCGACGAGCATGACGCGGGCTTCTATTTCAAGCGCGCCCGCGTGCTGGAAAGCCAGTGGGGCGGATCCGGCTACCACCGCGAGCGATTCGCCAAGCTCAACAGCTATTGATCGTCCGACTGCCTCTCCGCCACCCGCCTCTCCGCCGTCATCCGTGAGCGACGGTCCGGCTGATCTGGCGCGGCGGGAAGCCGAATATGACCAGTTCGTCGAGAACAATCTCCGCGCCAACTATGTAGCGCATTTCGCCCATGGCATGCTCGGCATGACAGGGTTTCGCATATTGATGGCGCCGACTTTCCTGCCGGCCTATCTGTTTGCGCTGACCGGCTCGAACGCTCTTGTCGGGCTGGGACAGGGGCTGTTGCAGGCCGGGGCCGCCGTTTCGCCCATGATCAGCGCGTCCAATCTCGAGCACCGGACCCGTGTGATGCCGCGCGCGATCCAGATCGGCATCGCCATGCGCGTGCAGATACTGGGCCTGGCGCTTGCCGGCTTTTTCCTGACCGGTTCGCTCCTTCTGTTCGCGACATTCCTGTTCCTTTTTCTGCTGGGCTTTTTCCAGGGGCAGCAGCGCGTTGCTTTCCAGATGCTGCTTTCAAAGGTTATTCCGATTGCTCGGCGCGGGCGCCTGCAGGCTTATCGCAATGTCGCCGGTGCGGGGATCGCGGCCTTGCTTTCCTATTTTGCCGGCGCCTGGTTCATCGAACATGAAACGCTTGGCAATGGCTATGCGACGACATTCCTGCTCTGCTTCGTTCTGACCAGTATCGGCCTCTACGTCCTTTACCGTTTCGTGCGCGAGCCCGAACCGCCGACGGTGCGGCCGAAAATGTCGATACGGGAACGGCTTCGCGACTTTCCGGAATTGCTGTCCGACCGCGATTATCGCTGGTTCGTGATTGCCCAGCTTTTTGCGGTTGCCGCCCGGATATCCATGCCCTTCTACATTCTCTACGCAGCCGACCGGATGGAATTGAGCGGGGCGGCGCTTGGACTGCTGACGGTCGCGTTTCTCGGCGCGGATACCATCTCGAACCTGCTCTGGGGGCATTTGGGGGATCGGCGCGGCTATCGGTTGACGATGATCCTCGCCTTGCTGGTCTGGCTTGCGGCGCTCGCTTTGCTGCTCGTCGCAAATGGCCCGATACCTATCTTCATCGCCTTTCTTGGGATCGGGGCGTCCATGTCCGGCTATATGATGAGCGCGACGACCATCGTGCTCGAATTCGGTAGCCGGGAAGACCTGCCGATGCGGCTCGCGCTATCGACAACGGCGGAAACGAGTATGGCGGCGCTTGGGCCACTCGCGGGCGGCCTCATCGCGGCGTCCTTCGGTTATGTCCCGCTGTTCTGGATTTCGATCGGCCTGATCCTCGCCGCGCTCATTGCGATGATAGGTTTCGTTCGCGATCCCCGAACGCGTGCCTGAACTCCCGCGCTCGTGCTGAGCCCGTCAAAGCGTTTGTGCGGTGCTCCGACGGGTTTAGCGTTGACGAAATGGAGTGGTCTAAGGCAGCTTCGCCTTGTCGAATCCAGCCCAGCACTCGTCATAGCCTGTCTGCAGCAGGGATGTGTCCATGGCGAAGCGGGTCGGCCGGATCGGCAGGCAACTTTCGAACATGAAGGCCATGGTATCGTCTACCTTTTGCGGTTTCAGGTCGGTGACCATCGCGTTTTCGGTCGAGGTTTTGTCCGGCCCGTGCGCGCTCATGCAATTGTGCAGTGACGCGCCGCCCGGAGCGAAGCCGCCGGCCTTGGCGTCATATTCGCCATGAACGAGCCCCATGAACTCGCTCATGATATTGCGGTGGAACCAGGGCGGGCGGAACGTGTCTTCGCCGACCAGCCAGCGCGGCGGGAAGATCACGAAATCGCAATTGGCGGTGCCGGGGCTTGCCGAAGGCGATGTCAGCACCGTGAAGATCGACGGATCGGGATGATCGAAGCTGATCGAGCCGATCGTGTTGAAATTGGCGAGATCGTATTTCACCGGCGCGAGATTGCCGTGCCAGGCGACCACGTCGAACGGCGAATGATCGAGCGTTGTGACCCATAGACCGCCGCTGAATTTCTGGATCAGTTCGACGGGTTCGTCGCTATCCTCGAATGCCGCAACAGGGCTGAGGAAATCGCGCGGATTGGCGAGACCGTTGGAGCCGATCGGCCCGAGATCGGGCAGGCGGAACGGCGCACCGTAATTCTCGCAGACATAGCCGCGCGCTTCGCGATCGGTGAGATCCACGCGGAATTTCAGGCCGCGCGGAATGACGGCGATCTCGTTTGGCGCGACGTCGAGCACGCCCATTTCGGTTACGATCCGCAGAGCGCCCATTTGTGGAACGATCAGCATCTCTCCATCGGCGTTGAAGAACGCGCGGCCCTCCATAGACCGGTTGGCCGCGTAAAGATGAATGCCGATCCCGGCCTGGCTGTCCGCCGCGCCATTCCCGGCCCAGGTGACGAGCCCGTCGACCCAGTCCAGCTCGGCCTCGGGCGTCGGCAGTGGATCCCAGCGCAGCCGGTTGGGTTCGAAGGTCACGCCCGATATCGGCGCGGTCTCGATCCGTTCTCCGCCGCGATAGGGTTCGAAGCGATCATGCATGGCGCTCGGCCGCATCCGGTAGAGCCAGCTCCTGAGATTGCGGTCACGCGGCACGGTGAAGGCCGTGCCGGAGAGCTGTTCGGCATAAAGGCCGAAAGCAGGGCGTTGCGGGCTGTTGCGGCCCTCGGGCAATGCGCCCGCGACAGCCTCGGTCGCGAACTCATTGCCGAAGCCGGATTGGTATTTGAAGTCTGTCATTCGCCGTCTCCTTCCTTCTCCCTCGATGGGAGAAGGATATAAAGCCTTGGCACCGCAGGTGCTTAGGCGCAGTTGGATGAGGGTGAGCGGAGCTTTGCTCCGCGCGCTTTCCATGAAAGCGATTACCCCTCACCCAGCTCCGACTAGGCGACCCTTCGACAAGCTCAGGGGCGCCAAGTCTGCGCAACCCTCTCCCACAAGGGGAGAGGGAGGGCGTTACGCTTCCTCTTTCGCCGGAATCACGCCGCGATTGATCTGGTCGAGCTCGATGCTCTCGAACAGTGCCTTGAAATTGCCCTCGCCAAAGCCTTCATTGCCCTTGCGCTGGATGATCTCGAAGAAGATCGGCCCCACCATATTCTCGGTGAAGATCTGCAAGAGCAGACCGCCGCCGGTTTCCGGCGCGCCATCGATCAGGATCTTGCGTTTGCGCATCGCTTCCACGTCATGGCCATGGCCGGGAAGGCGTTCGTCGAGCAGGTCGTAATAGGTGTCGGGCGTATCCTGGAAGCGGACGCCGCGCTCGCGCAAGGCATCGACGGTGCCGAAGATATCGTCAGTCGAAAGTGCGATATGCTGGATACCTTCGCCCTTATAGTCGCGGATGAATTCCTCAATCTGCGAATGTTCGTCCTGGCTTTCGTTCAAAGGAATTCGGATCTTGTCGTCAGGCGCGGTCATCGCGCGGCTGAAGAGGCCGGTCTGCGCGCCTTCGATGTCGAAATAGCGGATTTCGCGAAAATTGAAGATGCGCTCATAATATTCGGACCAGACATCCATCTGTCCGCGCTTGAGATTGTGCGTCAGATGATCGAGCGTGTGCAGACCGACGCTGTTCGCTTCCGCCACCGCGCCTTCGACCGGCTCGAAATCGATATCATAGATGGTCGCCGCACCGGGCTTGTCGACCAGATAAAGGTTGGCCCCGCCAATGCCCTCGATCGCCGGGATGTTGAGCTCCATCGGGCCGACCTTGCCGGTGACCGGCGTTGCGCCGCGTTCGACGGCGAGTTCGAGCGCCTTGTGCGCATCGGCGACGCGGAAGGCCATCGCGTTGGCGGAAGGACCGCGCTCCTCGCGGAACTTCGCAGCCTGCCCGTCCGGCTCCATATTGAGGATGAAGTTGATGTCGCCCTGCGTATAGCGGCGAACGTTCTTGCTGCGGTGATTGCCAATATGGGTGAAGCCCATCCGGGTGAAGAGATCGGCCAGCGCATCGGGGTCGGGGCCGGTGAATTCGACAAATTCGAAGCCATTAAGGCCCATAAGGTTTTCGGGTGTCTCGGTCATAAAACTATTCCTGTAAAAGCGATCGGAGGTGCATATCGCCAGCCTTTTCCGGGCGTCTCGCCCGCTGGCGTGGGAGTGCGCGCAGAGGCGCGCGCCGGAGCTAGCTCGCGAGCGAGCGGCTCAGCCGATGGACCGTCCAATAGGCAATGGAATAGAGAATGCGGTTCATGACGCGCAGTATAGCGAAAATTTTGGGGTTTGTCAGGAGGTGTGAGGTGGAGGCCAGTGACTCAGTTTGAATGTCCGCTATCGATCCATTGCGGACGTTCCGCTTCCCAAAATAACGCCGGCACAGAGAAAGACGCAGAAATGCGATCTGTTATCATTTAGATAGTGTTTTTGACACGTTCATGTACGATCATTACACCCAATGGCAGGGCGCGCGTAACTCCATTTTGGGGAGGGCTTGATGAGTAAGAAACTCGATCGCCGATTGTTTTTGAGACGGGTCGGCGCCGCAGTTGGTGTAGGCGCATTGGGGGCTGTGGCAGGATGCGCCCATCCGCGAGGATACCAGGTCACCGACCGCGACGCCGGCAGGTACGCCGATCCGATAGGCGGTGGACGCGGCGGCGGTCGCAGTGGCATTACCGACAGCGATACCGGCAACTATGCCGACCCGGTTGGCCGCGGACGCGGCGGCGGTCGCAGTGGCATTACCGATAGCGACACCGGCAACTATGCCGATCCGGTAGGCCGTGGCCGTGGCGGCGGCCGGAGCGGCATTACCGACAGCGACACCGGCAACTATGCCGATCCGGTAGGCCGTGGCCGTGGCGGCGGCCGGAGCGGCATCACCGACAGCGACACCGGCAACTATGCCGACCCGGTTGGCCGTGGCCGTGGCGGCGGTCGCAGCGGCATTACCGACAGCGATACCGGCAACTATGCGGATCCAGTAGGCCGTGGACGCGGCGGCGGTCGTGGCGGCATTACCGATAGCGATACTGGTAGCTATGCCGATCCGGTGGGCCGTGGACGCGGCGGCGGTCGTGGCGGCATTACCGACAGCGATACCGGTAGCTATGCCGATCCGGTAGGCCGTGGACGTGGTGGCGGTCGGGGCGGCGTTACCGACAGCGATACCGGTAGCTATGCCGATCTGGTAGGCCGTGGACGCGGCAGGTAGCATCCTCGGTAGCAGGGGCGTCACGGATAGTAATAGCGACTCCAACTCTGATCGCGGCAGCTCCGGCCAGGGAACCAATCACCAGAACTTATTCGGGCATCGCATCGGCATTCAGCTGAAGCGATGTCTGGACAAGAAAATGGCCAAATGTGGATAGTCCTGGTCGGAAAGTCTGCTTTCCGCCCATTGCGGACGTTCAAACTGAGCCTCTAGCAAACAATGCCCTCAATCCCGCCCGAGCCACCAACGTTGTTCGCGGCCCGCGACATCTGTGATGGCCTGTCCGCGCGCATTCATCGCGGGTTCGTAGCGGAAGCGTTCGCGAATCAGGTGGCAGGTCGTGGCGTCGAGATCGGCATTGCCGCTGCTGTTGACCACTTCGCAGCGGGTGACGCGGCCATCACTGCCGACATACACGCGAGCGCCGACGGTGCCCTCGGCCCGGGCGCGGCGGGCGGCTCGGGGATAGTCGCGCGGGGTGATATAGCCTGCGATCCGCCGGGCGCGGGAGACCAGAGCGCCGCCGCCAGGGCCGTTTCCGCCAGCGCCGCTGCCCGTACCCGTGCTTTCGCCGCCTGCGCCGGTTCCCACGCCGGGCGTTTCGGCTGCCCCCTGCGTATTGGCTGCGCTTCGATTGGGGTCTGGCGATGCGGCGATAGTCGGCGGGGTGGGCAGCTGGATCACGGGGTCCGGCGCGACTATGGGAGTGGCTTCGGCGCGTAGATCGGGCGGAGCCGCGCCGCCCTCTTCCTCGGGATCGGGGGGTTGGGTGCTTTCGGGCGGAGGTGCGGGTTGCCGAAATTCCTGCATCTCGACGATATTGAGCCGCTCGCCAGCATCGCGGACGATATCCATCGCCAGGCCTGTCAGCAGCGCATAGCCGAGCAGCAGATGAACGAGGATGACACTCGCGATCGCGCTCAGCCGCTTACGGCTCGAGAGATTTTCAATGGCCATGCGGATCGTATCGCAGGAAGAAGCTGAACTTGTGCTGATATCCGCTGAGAAGCGGTCGCCGCAGATTTAGCCGATCACGCCTTCGTCGCGCAGCGCAGCGCGCGCATCGCCCAACAGGCCGAGCCGCTCTTCGAGCACCGTATCGGTATCCGCACCCAGCGCGGGCGGCGGGGTCGCGCCGTCCTTTGGTGAAGCCTCTAACCGGAGCGGGCTGGAGACCTGCGGAATGCCGCCAATTTCTCGGCTCAGCCCGCGATGTGTGGCCTGGGGTTCGGCAAAGGCCTGTTCGATCGTGTTGATCGGGCCATGCGGCACCTTTGCTTCGATCAGCGCCGCGGTCCATTCGGCGCTGGTCCGGGTTCGCATTGCATCGACAAGCGGGGGGATCAGGCTGTCGCGATTTTCCACGCGCGCCGCGTTCGTCCGGTAGCGCTCGTCTTCGGCCATGCCACCCTCGCCAGTCAGCGCCGCGAACCGGGCGAACTGGCTGTCATTGCCGACCGCGACGATGATCCAGCCATCGGCGGTCTCGAACGGCTGATAGGGGACGACATTGGGATGGGCATTGCCGGTGCGGCCCGGTGTGTCGCCGGAAACGAGATAATTGAGCGCCTGATTGCCGAGGCTGGACATGGCGACATCGAACAGGGCGATATCGATATGCTGGCCCTCACCCGTTTTCTCGCGCTGGTAAAGGGCGGCGAGGATCGCGGCGGCGGCGTTCATGCCAGTCGTGAGATCGACCATGGCGACACCCATGCGGCGTGGCGGACCTTCGGCATCGCCGGTGATCGACATGAAGCCGCTCATCGCCTGGATCATCAGATCGTATCCGGGCTTGTCCGCATCCGGGCCGTCCTGGCCGAAACCGGTGATCGAACAATAGACAAGTTTGGGGTTGATCGCCTTGAGGCTCGTATGATCAAGGCCATATTTGGTAAGGCCACCTCGCTTGAAATTCTCGACCACAATATCGCTTTGCGCCGCAAGATCGCGGATCAGTTTCTGACCTTCCGGCGTGGCGATATCGATGGCGACCGATTTCTTGTTGCGATTGGCGGCGAGATAATAGCCGGCCGTCCGCGCTTCGCCGTCGCCGTGCCAGGGCGGCCCCCAGCCGCGGGTATCGTCGCCCACACCCGGCTTTTCGATTTTGATGATATCCGCGCCCAGATCGCCCAGCATCTGTGTGGCCCAGGGACCGGCGAGAATACGGCTGAGGTCGAGGACGCGGACGCCGGAAAGGGCTTTGGGCATCAGCTGCTGAAAGCCTGAATGCCGGTGATCGCGCGGCCAAGGATCAGGGCGTGGACATCATGGGTGCCCTCATAGGTGTTCACCGTTTCGAGATTCACGAGATGGCGGATCACGTGGAACTCGTCGGCGATGCCGTTGCCGCCATGCATGTCCCGCGCGTTGCGGGCGATATCGAGCGCCTTGCCGCAATTGTTGCGCTTGATCAGGCTGACCATCTCGGGCGCCCATGTGCCGTTATCGATATTGCGCCCCACGGTCAGCGCGGCGTTGAGTCCGAGTGCGATCTCTGTCTGCATGTTGGCAAGCTTGAGCTGGACAAGCTGGGTCGCGGCAAGGGGGCGGCCGAACTGCTTGCGGTCCAGCGTATAGGTTCGCGCCCGGTGCCAGCAATCCTCGGCCGCGCCCATCGCGCCCCAGGCAATACCGAAACGCGCCTTGTTGAGGCAGCCAAACGGGCCGCCAAGGCCTTTGGCGTTGGGGAGGCGATTCTCTTCCGGAACGAAAACCTCGTCCATCACGATCTCGCCGGTGATAGAGGCTCTGAGGCTCATCTTGCCTTCGATCTTGGGCGTGGAAAAACCTTCCATCCCGCGTTCGAGGATGAAGCCGCGGATTACCCCGTCATCGTCCTTGGCCCAGACGACCGCGATATCGGCGATCGGCGAATTGGTGATCCACATCTTCGCGCCGGACAGCGAATAGCCGCCATCGACCGATTTGGCGCGCGTCTTCATCCCGCCCGGATCGGATCCCGCATCCGGCTCTGTCAGGCCGAAACAGCCGACCCACTCGCCGGTCGCCAGCTTGGGGAGAAATTTTTCGCGCTGTTCCTCGGAGCCATAGGCATGGATCGGGTGCATGACGAGCGAGCTTTGTACGCTCATCGCTGAGCGATAGCCGGAATCCACCGCCTCGACCGCGCGTGCGACAAGGCCATAGGCGACATGGGAAACACCTGCGCAGCCATAGCCGTCGATTGTCGCGCCGAGCAGGCCGAGTTCACCCAGTTCGGTCATGATCTCGCGGTCAAAACGCTCTTCACGGGTTGCCGTCAGCACCCGCGGCAGAAGTTTTTCCTGCGCATAATTGCGCGCCGTTTCATAGACCATCTTCTCTTCGTCGGTCAGCTGCTCCTCCAACAGGAACGGATCATCCCAGCGATAGGTGAAGTTCTTCTTTTCGGCGGGTTTTACGGCGGTTTCTGTATTCACGGATTGGCTTCCTCGGATGGATTTGCGGGGGCATTAGCATAGCCGGCCGGGGAGTGCGACATATCGGCGCAAACCCGATGTCATCAAAATCGGTGATGTGCGTCACATTCCGTTCATCGAAACTGGGCAATAGCTGTCTCACCCGGACAGGGGCGCATCGAGCGAATTTGTTCGGCACAAGCCATCATGGGATGTTCCGGTTTTATGCGACCCGGCCGGACTTCCATGGTGGCTTGACCATTTCCGTCAGACCTTCGCCTCGCTCAGGCGCCGCACCAGCCCGCTCCCCCACCCGGCCTCCCACTCAGTGTATTCTATGGGAGGCCGGGTGGGGGAGCGGGCTGGTGCGGCGATTTCCTGTTAAGGAAATTCTGACAAATAAATCTCCTAAACCAGCTCCACCGCGATCGCCGTGGCTTCGCCGCCGCCGATGCACAGGCTGGCGACGCCGCGTTTCAGGCCGCGCTTTTCCAGAGCATTCAGGAGCGTCGCCATGATCCGTGCGCCCGATGCGCCGATCGGATGGCCGAGCGCGCAGGCCCCGCCATTCACGTTGATCTTGTCATGCGGGATACCGAGTTCCTGCATGGCGATCATGGCTACCACGGCAAAGGCCTCGTTGACTTCGAACAGATCGACATCGTCGATGCTCCAGCCGGCCTTGTCGAGCGCCTTGCGGATCGCCGGGACGGGGGCGGAGGTGAATTTTCCGGGTTCCTGGGCATGGGCCGCATGGGCGACGATCCGGGCCTTGACCGGCATGCCTTTATCGTTCGCCACGCTTTCACGCGTCAGCACCAAAGCGGCAGCGCCGTCCGAGATCGATGACGCGTTGGCCGCCGTTACCGTGCCATCTTTGGCAAAGGCTGGTTTCAGCGTCGGGATCTTGTCGGGCCGGGCGTTGCCGGGCTGTTCGTCGGTTGTGACGGTTTCGCTGCCCTTGCGGGTCTTGAACTCGACTGGGACCACTTCGCCGTCAAATGCGCCGCTCTCGATAGCCGCATTGGCGCGGGCGAGACTCTCGATGGCGTAATCGTCCTGCTTTTCGCGGGTGAATTGATATTCCTGCGCGGCTTCCTCGGCAAAGGCGCCCATCAGCTTGCCCTTGTCATAGGCGTCTTCGAGTCCGTCGAGGAACATCGAATCCTTCATCACATCATGGCCTATGCGCGCTCCTGCGCGGTGCTTCTGCATCAGATAGGGTGCATTGGTCATGCTCTCCATGCCGCCCGCGACGATGATGTCGGCAGTGCCGGCCTTCAGTGCGTCGTGCGCCATGATTGCCGCCTGCATACCGCTGCCGCACATCTTGTTGACGGTGGTGGCTTCGGTGGAAATCGGCAGACCGCCGCCCATCCCGGCCTGACGGGCAGGGGCCTGGCCTAGACCTGCGGGGAGAACACAGCCCATGAGAATCTGCCCGACATCGTCGCCGGAAACCCCGGCCCGATCGATTGCCGCGCGAACGGCTGTTGCACCCAGCGCCGGTGCTTCGACGGCGGACAAGGCGCCCTGGAAGCCACCCATGGGGGTGCGAGCATAGGAGGAGATGACGATGGGATCGGCGGTCATGACAGAATTCTCTCTTTTCGTTGTGCGACAAGGTCTGTGTTCACCAGTTAGTCCTTCGATGAACGGCTTTCCAGAGCCGACGTCCAACCTTTCATATCTGCCCCTTTATGCTAGCTATCGCCGCAACAATATTTTCGAGGGGAACACCATGTCGCGGGCCATATTATTCCAATTCGCAGCCAGCGCGCTGGCACTAACGCTTGGCGCTCCGGCGATAGCGCAGGATGCTGCGGGCGAGGCTGCCGAGTGGGACGTCAACAACCCGCCTCTGCCGACGCGGCAGGTGAATATCGATGTGGCCGAAGGGACATGGATGAATGTGGATGTCAGCCCGGACGGGCTGACGATCGCGTTCGATCTGCTCGGCGATATCTATACCATGCCGATCACCGGCGGAACGGCAACCGCGATCGCCACCGGCCTTGCCTGGGAAGCACAGCCCCGGTTTTCGCCCGACGGTACGCGCATAGCCTTTACCTCGGATCGCGGCGGCGGCGACAATATCTGGATCATGAACAGCAATGGCAGCGATATGCGCCAGCTGACCAATGAGAGCTTTCGCCTGCTGAACCAGCCGGACTGGTCTCCCGATGGCCAATATGTCGTCGCGCGCAAACATTTCACGACCCAGCGTTCGCTCGGTACAGGAGAGGTCTGGCTCTATCATGTTTCCGGCGGTGCCGGCGTGGCGCTGGTCGAGCGCGCTGATGAGGCCTTGCAGAAGGATCTTGGCGAGCCGGTTTTCTCGCCCGATGGCAGCAGTGTCTATTTCAGCCGCAACACAACGCCAGGCAACCAGTTCATCTATGCGCAGGATTCCAATACGCAGCTGTTCGCCATCGAACGCTATGACATGGAAACCGGAGAGCGCGAGACGGTCGTCGACGGCCCCGGCAGCGGCCTCAATCCGCGTCCTTCGCCCGATGGCCGCTATATCGCCTTTGTCCGGCGCGAACGCACCCAGTCGGTGCTCTATGTCAAGGATCTGCGTACCGGCGAAGAGCGGCGCGTCTATGACCAGCTCGACCGCGACATGCAGGAAACCTGGTCGGTCTATGGGACCTATCCGCGCATCGACTGGACGCCGGACAGTCAGAGCCTCGTTTTCTGGGCCGGCGGCGAGATTCGCCGCGTTGGGGTGAATGGCGGCGAGGCGCAGACGATTCCGTTCCGGGTGACGGGCACGCGCGATGTTATCGATCCGCCGCGCCCGTCCGTCGAAGTCGCGCCCGACAGCTTCATGACGCGCATGCCGCGCTTCGCCAATGTATCGCCGGATGGCAGACAGGTCGTGTTCGAGAGCATGGGCCGTCTCTATGTCCGCAATACCGCCAATGGCACGCCGCGCCGGCTGACTCGCCAGACGGAGGCGTTCGAGCTTTTCCCGAGCTGGTCGCGTGACGGACGGCGGATAACCTATATTCGCTGGACCGATGACGGCCTTGGCCAGGTGCGCGTGATGAACGCCAATGGCAGCGGCGACCGGGCCGTAACCAGCGAGCCCGGCCATTATCGCCGGCCGCGTTTCTCGCCCGATGGCGGCACCATTGTGTTTGAAAAGGGCGAGGGCGGTTTCCTGACCTCGGGTGATTGGTCTGAGCGGGCCGGGATTTATGCGGTCCCCACCGCCGGTGGGGCAGCGCGGCGCGTAACCGACACGGGCGGCAATCCGCAATTCGGAGCAGGTAACGACCGGATATTCCTGACCGTCAATGAAGAGAGCAAGCAGCGGCTGATCAGCGTCGATCTGTCCGGCAACGATCGCCGCGTTCATGCGACGGGTGACCTGGTCACCAGTTACGAAGTCGCGCCGAATGGCCGATCGCTTGCCTTTACCGAGAATTACCAGGCGTTTGTCGTCCCCATGTTGCCGGGTGCGCAGGACATGCAGCTCAAATCCGATGCGACGACCCTGCCGATTGTGCGGGTGAGCGGCGACGGCGCCAGCTATCTGAGCTGGAGCAATGGTGGGGACAGGCTGAACTGGTCGCTCGGACCGACACTCTATTCGGCTGCGGCGAGTACGATCTTCCCGACTTCTCCGCCCGCAGAAGGCCAGGAGCGCCCGGCCTTCACCCCTCCGGCAAGCGGCGTCTCGCTGTCCATACCGGTTCAGGCTGCGCGGCCCGATACCCGGGTTGCGCTGACCGGCGCGCGGATCGTGACCATGCAGAGCGAGGATGGCGGCATCATCGAAAACGGAACGATCGTGATCGACGGGGACCGTATTGCCGCCGTTGGTCCGGCCAGCTCCACCGCGATCCCGGTGGGCTACCAGACCGTTGATATGGCCGGGACAACCATCGTGCCCGGCTATATCGACGCCCATTCGCACGGGCCACAGGGCACGGACGATATCGTGCCGCAGCAGAACTGGCACACCATCGCCCATCTCGCCTTCGGGGTGACGACGGTCCACAACCCCTCGACATCGTCGAGCGAGTTTTTCTCGGCAGCGGAGATGCAGCAGGCGGGGATGATCCTTGCGCCGCGTCTCTTCTCGACCGGCGAAATCGTCTATGGTGCCCGCGCACCAAGCGTTTATGCGCAGATCGACAGTCTTGAAGATGCCCGGCACCATGTCCGCCGGCTACAGGCGCAGGGCGCGCACAGCATCAAGAATTACAACCAGCCGCGGCGTGAACAGCGCCAGCAGGTCGTGGCCGCTGCGATCGAGCAGAATATCGCCGTAGTGGCGGAGGGCGGCTCGCTCTTCGGCATGGATATGGCGCTGATTGCCGACGGCAACACGACGCTTGAGCACAATATCCCCCAGGCCGTGCTCTATGAGGATGTGCTGAGCTTCTTCAGCCAGACCAATGTCGGTTATACGCCGACACTGGTGGTGACCTATTCCGGCCTCGCCGCCGATCCCTATTGGCGCGCGCATACCGATGTCTGGCGGCACCCGATCCTGTCCCGTCATGTTCCGCCCCGGCAATTGCAATCCAATAATGTCCGCCGGACGATTGCGCCGGAAGAGGATTATGTCGACGATGAAGCCGCGGCAGGCGCCCATGCGCTGGCATTGCGCGGCGTGCCGGTCTCCATCGGAGCCCATGGCCAGGAAGAGGGGCTCGCCGCCCATTGGGAAATGTGGAGCTTCGTAAGGGGCGGGATGAGCCCGCTCGAGGCGCTGCGCGCAGCGACCATCGTACCGGCCCAGTCGCTTGGCTTTGCGAACGATATTGGCAGCCTGGAGACGGGCAAGCTCGCCGATCTCGTGGTTCTCGATGCCGATCCGACCGCCGATATCCAGAATAGCGACGATATCCGTTATGTCATGATCGGCGGCCGGATGTACGATCCGGTCACGATGAATGAGACGATCACCGGCAATCGGACGCGCCAGCCCTATTTCTGGGAGTAGTATCGGGGCTGCACTTCGCCGGAGTACGACGAACCGACTCAGTCTTGCGGTGCGCTGTTGCGTAGCGGCTGTTCGCTCATTCGCGCGCAAGGAAGCAGGGCCTATACTCAGCGAATACTGGCGAGCCGCAGCTTGCCCGAAGTTCGCGAGGGGAAGGTTCGTCATGCGTTGGAAAAATTTCGTTCGGAAACCGCCTATTTGGCGAAAGGCGCTGCTGGCCGGATTGCTGGCCGTGCCGATCGCGGGTTGCGCCGGGGTTATCCCGCAGGCGACAGCCCAGACGCCGCAATCGAGTGCGCCCTATATCGCGCCGCCGCCTGCCGAGGCGCGCCAGCCGGCGCGCCGCGAACCGGTTGAGGTTACGCGCGGGCCATCGCGCCAACTCAGCGACAGCGTTACCGCTCTGGGCAGTGCCTTTAACGGCGAAGTCGGTATCGCCGTGCGCGATGTCGAGGAAGGCTGGACGGTCTCCTGGAATGGCGAACGCTTCCTGCCGCAGCAAAGCGTCAGCAAGACCTGGGTTGCGATGACGGTTCTCGATCAGGTCGATCGTGGCGAAATGTCGCTCGACCGGATGGTCCGCGTCCGCCCGGAAGATGCGGTGGTCTTTCACCAGCCGATGCTTTCCCGGATGGGCAATGGCGGGTTTCAGGCTTCGATTCGCGAGCTTTTCACCCAGGCAATGACGCGGAGCGACAATCTCGCCAATGACCGGTTGTTATGGCTTTCTGGCGGCCCGGAGGCCGTTCGCGCCTTTTTCGCCCGCAACAATCTCGAAGGATTGCGGTTCGGGCCTGGAGAGCGCGAGTTGCAGAGCGGCATTGCCGGTCTGACCTGGCGGCAGTCCATGGCGCGCGGACGACAATTCTATTCCGCCCGATCGGCACTGGCGCAATCCGTTCGCCGGGCGGCGATGGATCGCTACCTTGCCGATCCGGTTGATGGCGCGACCGCCAATGGCATGGTCGAGGCGCTGGCCCGGCTGGTGCGCGGCGAATTGCTGTCCGAACGCTCGACCGAGCTGATGATTTCAACGATGCGCGCTTCGCGCACCGGGCCGCAGCGGCTGCGCGGCGGTGTGCCTGAAGCGAGCGGTTGGCAATTCGGCCACAAGACGGGCACGGGTCAGAATCTCAACGGTATGGTTGCCGGTTATAACGATGTCGGGATCGTGACGACGCCCGATGGCCGCAACTATGCAGTGGCTGTGCTGATCGGCAACACGCGGGTCGGCATTCCCGCGCGTCAGCGGCTGATGCAGGCGGTTATGGGCCAGGTTGTCAGCCATCATCTGCGCCGCCGCTACGAACTGTTCAGTGGCGGGACTCTCCAGACCAATTAGACTCCGTCGGGATCAACCATCGGCAAAGGCCCGCGCACCATGCTCGACCCGCTTGGTGCTGCTCTGCGCCATGGCGACCGAACGTTCGCGCACCGTCTCCAGGAACAGCCATTCGCCGCGCACTTCCGCCGGGGTGAGGGTAACGGTCAGATAGCCGCGCCGCGAACTGTCGGTCCAGCGCAGGTCCGGACTGGCTTCGACAAGAAGGCCGGCGAGCGTTTCCGGGTTCATCTGCGGCAGGAAGCTCTCAAAGCCTGGCGAGGTCACGCTGTGTCCGGCCATTTCAACGCCGACATTGGCGCCATCCTGATGCAGGTCGAAGGCCCAGGCGTTGTGACTGTCTCCGCTGAGCACGATCAGGTTCGCATCCGCCTCCTGTGCGGAGGCGAGAAGCCGGGTCCGCGCGGCCGGATAGCCGTCCCACGCGTCGAGATTGAGCGGTAGCCCCGCCTGCGTCGCAGCTGCGAAAAGCGCGCCGCGCTGGCGGACCAGTGCATTATCGCTGCCGGCAATTTCGGCGGCAAGCGGCAGCGGGAAATTGGTGCGTCCCATGATCACTTGCTGGCCGAGGATCTGCCAGCGGGTTCCGGACGCTGTCGAGACAGCCAATTGAGCCGCGACCCAGGCTTCCTGTTCGGCACCCATTATTGTTCGTGCCTCGTCCGACCAGGGGCCGTCGCGAAACGCGGCGAGGCTCTGCGATACCGCGCTGCCATCTCCCACTGCCACGGCGTAATCCAGCTGTTCGCTGCGCGCAGTCAAACGGGTTTCGGGCAGGATGATCGTGGCGAGATCGCCAATCTGATAGCTGTCCCATGGTGCATCGGACACGGGCATCCAGTCATGATAGGCCTGCATGGCCGCGCGTTTTCGGGCGTTCCAATCGCCTTCGTCCGGCTGATGGTTTTCCGCCCCGCCATGCCAGGGATCGTTGGCGATTTCATGGTCGTCCCAGCGCGCGATCATCGGGAAATTGCGGTGCAGCGCAGCGAGATCGGGGTCGGCGCGGTATGTCGCGTAGCGCAGCCAGTAATCGGCAAGCGCGATAATCTCGGCGGAGGGCATCAGTTCGCGCCCGGCCAGGGCCTGTTCCTCGCTTGGATATCTGCCCATTTCATATTCGTAGAAATAGTCGCCCGTATGGATGATCAGGTCGAGATCGTTGCGCGCGGCCGCATGGCGATAAGCGTTGAAATGTCCAAAGCGGAAGTTGGAACAGGAGAAGACGCCGAGCGTGAACTCGCCGACCGGCCCTTCGGGCAGAGTGCGGGTTCTCCCGGTGACCGAAGCCGTGCCGTCCGGAGCGATGAAGCGGTAGAAATACCAGCGGCCCGGCTCAAGTCCCGGAATGACGATCTTGGCGGTGAAATCATGCGCATTGCGCGCCGTGGTTTCCCCCCGCGCCACGATCCTGCCGAATTCTGCATCCTCGGCGATCTCTGCCCGCAACACGGGTTCGCCCTCGGACACATAGCGCGTCCAGAGCAGGACGGAATTCTGCGTAGGCTCACCCGAAGCGACCTGGTGGGTGAAGCCTCGCGCGGCGAGCAGCCGGGCCGCGCCCGGCGTCGCCACGGCCGCCAGGCCGAACAACCCGCTTTGCAGAAGAAGCCGTCTGTCCATCGTAATCGTCATGCCTGTTCCTCTCTATCTCCCGGCGCTTATTGCCGCGCCACATTGCAAGCCGATGACGGCCCGCGTCAAAGTTGCGTGCGCAGGCTCCACAGTTCGGGGAAGGCGCGCTTCGACAGTGTCGATTGCAGATAGGGTACGCCTGCCGTTCCGCCAGTGCCTCGCTTGCCGCCGATAACGCGTTCCACCGTCACCACATGTTTGTGCCGCCAGCTTGCCATGGCGTCGTCGACATCGACGAGCTTTTCGGCGAGCTGGTACAGCTCCCACCATTTCTCGGTATCCCGATAGACTGCGGCCCAGCCATTCTCGACGGCTTCGCTCGGCACATAGGGTGCAGACCAGTCTCGTTCGGTTGTCTCGGCGGGGATATCGAGACCGGCGCGCGCCGCCGCGCGGTTGGCCTCATCCCACAGGCTGGGCGCATTGAGAGCCGCCCGCATCGCCGATTGTTCGGCGCTGTCGTCATCCTGATGCTTGAGATGGCTCCCGTCCTTCAGGCCCAGCATGAATTCGACCTGCCGGAATTGCGCGGATTGGAAACCCGAACTGTGGCCCAGAACTTCGCGAAAGCGCGTATAATCGGCCGGGGTCATTGTTGCCAGGACATCCCAGCTCAGGGTCATGACCGCCTGGATCCGGCTGACCCGCGCCAGCCCCTTATAGGCCGGGACGAGGGAATCCTCGCGTACCAGCGCCAGGGCCTGTTCCAGTTCGTACACTATCTGTTTGAGCCAGAGTTCCTTGGTCTGATGGATGATGATGAACAGCATTTCGTCGTGCAGCCCCGATATCGGGTGCTGTGCCGAGAGCAGCGTGTCGAGCGCGAGATAGCGCCCATAGGTCATTTCTTCGGATGATTGTGTCATGATCGGATATCTAGCTGGCCCCGCCCGGTGCCGCCAGAGGATTTAAGCGCGCTCGAGAGCGCAGTTTCACGATTCCGAACCGGCCGCCACCGGCTCTTTGGCAGACAGGCGGGACCGAATGAACGATATGAATGCCGACACCTTCTTGGGCATATGCTTTCTATTCGGATAAACGGCGGAAATTGCGGTTTGATAATTGGTCGGCGTGGCTAACATGTCGGGGAAAAGGTCGATCAGCCTCCCGGTCGATAGATCCTCGCCGATCAACCAGTCGCTCAGCAGGACAATGCCTTTCCCGTGGAGTGCATATTCCCGAAGTATGAGTCCGCTATTTGCCGACATGGTCGATGAAATGGGCACTTCTGTCTCTTTGCCCGTGGAAGATCTGAATCGCCAGACGCTCGAAAAGCCCGGCAACGGAAATATCAGGCAATCGAGTTTGCTGATTTCCTCCACCGCTTCCGGTCGACCGTTCCGTTGCAGCCATTCCGGGCTGGCGCAGGCGAAATAGCGCGTTTGAAGTATCGGTTTTGCAATCAAACTGGAATCGGGAAGCGGGCCGTGGCGAATGGCAAGGTCAAATCGCTCGCCAACTATGTCAACGATCCGGTCATTGAGCGTGATATCCAGCGTGATCCCTGGATAGGTGTCTGAAAAATCTGCCAGATGCGGGCCCAGACATTTGATTCCAAATGAGTGTGATGCGGATATTCGCAACTTTCCCGAAACTTCATCCCCGGCATCAGCCGCCCTTGATCGGATCGAGCGCAGCGCCTCGAGCGGCTCTTCCACCTGAGTGGCAAGCAACGTGGCGGCTTCGGTCGCCGCAATATTTCGGGTCGTGCGATAGAATAGGAGCATGTCCAGATCAGCTTCGAGCGCTGCAATCGCGCGGGAGATGGCCGATGGGGAAACGCCGCGCTGCCGGGCGACGGCGCTGAAGCTCCCGGAATAGAAAACCTCGCTGAAGATCTCGAGATTGGTCAAATTCATTTATGCGTGTTCCGCAATAGTGTTTCGCATTTCATGCGGTAGATGCAATTGGGCGAACGGTCTACTCCATCCCTGAACTTGAAGGAGATTGCTGATGAAGACACTTGTCGAGAAAGGGCGGGCCTTTCGCGCGCTGCACGAGACCGGAGAACCTTTTGTTCTCGCAAATGCCTGGGATGGCGGCTCGGCAAGGCTGCTCCAAGGTGCTGGCGCTGTGGCGATCGGCACGACGAGTGCCGGCTTCGCCTTTTCCATTGGCAAGGTCGACAACGAAACCGGGCGCGACGCGATCCTGGAGAACGCGCGCACTATCGCGGCGGCCACCGATTTGCCGGTTAGCGGCGATCTTGAGAACGGATTTGGAGCCGATGCTGGTTCTGTTGCCGAAACGATCCGGCGTGCCGGTGCGGCGGGGCTTGTCGGTGGCTCGATCGAGGATTCAACCTATGATGCCAGGGCGCCGCTCTACGAGACGGGACAAGCGGTTGAACGGATCGAAGCTGCGATGGAGGCCGCGCGCTCCCTGCCGTTCGATTTTACACTCACCGCCCGGGCGGAGAATTATCTCGCAGGCAGACCCGATCTGGCCGACACGATCGCACGCTTGCAGGCGTATCAGGATGCGGGGGCCCATGTTCTTTATGCTCCTGGATTGACCGACCCGGAAGATATTCGAAGCGTCGTGTCCTCGGTCGATCGACCGGTGAACGTTGTTGTGGGGCTGTCCGGAACCATGCCAGATCTCGATGCGTTTCGCGATCTTGGCGTGGCCCGGCTGAGTATCGGCAGCGCCTATGCCCGGCTTGCCTATGGCGAGGTTGTGCGCGCGATGGAGGCCATTTTGAAAGACGGAAATTTTGATGCGCTGGCCGCAGCCATGCCATATGGCGCGATATCCGAAAGGCTTTCTTGATGGATAGAAAGCCGGCGAAAACGCCAGCGCCGCCATATTATTCGGTTACGACAACGGCATCCCTTGGCAAAAAGCACGATCCTCACCGCCATGTGAGCCTTGGCCTGGCTCTGTACGCCCAGGCTGAGACGATTGACGGTTTCCTGGGGTGGGAGGTTATGATGGAAACGGATTTTTCAATCGCGATCTCCTACTGGCGTTCACTCGGATCGATTGAAACCTGGCGCCACCATGAGGGGCATTGCGGGGCAAAGCAGCTTGGGAAGAAATGGTTTAGCCACTGCATCACAAGAATTGCCCTGGTCGAGCGTGACTATGGATTCGAAGAGTAGGTCCCTTGGAATTTGCATGGATGCGGAGTGACGAGGAGATTTGACGAGAGGCCCTAGATCCGCTCCGCCTGGCTGACGCATTCGGCCGCGCGCAGGGCCGCCACGATGCGCATCAGGTGCGCCCGGTCATGCACTTCGATATCGACGCAGAAGCTGTGAAAGCTGCCATCGCGATTTTCCAGCTTCACATTGATGATGTTGGCGCCATGTGTGCCGAATATCCCGGCCATCACCGCAAGCGAACCGGGCTCATTCTTGAGCACGACCCGCAGCTGCGCCGTGCCGCCATCCGAACCGTCGCCCCAGTTGACCGCCAGCCAGTCGGCGTCATTGCCGTCGGCGAGCGTGTCGCAATCAATCGTGTGAATCTCGATATCCTTGCCAGTGCGCCGGATGCCGACGATCCGGTCCCCGGGGAGCGGGTGGCAGCACTCGGCAAGCTGGAAGGCGACCCCCGGTGTCAGTCCCTTGATCGAAATCGCATGGCCGGTCGGCGGCCTGACATTGTGCAGGTCTCCGCTTCCCATGCCCGGCATCAGGGCTTCCATCAGCGCGCGATCGTCGATTTCCTTGCGCGCGATTTTCTCCATCAACGCGTCTTCCTTGGCCAGCTTCAGGCGTTGGAGCGCCGCCTTGGTGGCTCCGCGGCCGAGCGGCGCCGGCAGCCGCGCGACAACCTGGTCGAACAGTTTCCGGCCGAGCGAGATCGTCTCTTCCTTTTCCTTCTGGCGGACGAAACGGCGGATCGCCGCCCGCGCCTTGCCGGTGACCACAAAGCTCAGCCAGCCGGGATCGGGATGCTGGTTGTCCGATCTCAGGATCCGCACCTGATCGCCATTTTCCAGCTGGGTCCGCAGCGGCACGACCCGGCCGTTCACCTTTGCGCCAACCGTCTGACTGCCGAGGTCCGTATGCACTTCGAAAGCGAAATCGACGACCGTTGCGCCCTTGGGCAGCTGGATCAGTTCGCCAGCCGGCGTGAAGGCGAAGATCCGATCCTGGTACATCGCCATGCGGGTATGTTCGAGCAGCTCTTCGGGGCTGTCGGTGGTTTCGAGAATCTCGATCAGGTCGCGGATCCAGCCGGCCTGGCCGTCCGGCCGGTCTCCCTGCTTGTAACTCCAATGGGCAGCCAGGCCATGTTCGGCCTGTTCGTGCATCGCCTTGCTGCGGATCTGGATCTCGATCCGTCGGTCTTCGCCATATTGGACGGAGGTGTGGATGGATCGGTAGCCGTTGCGTTTCGGCGTCGAGATGTAGTCCTTGAACCGGCCGGGAACCATGTGCCACTTTTCGTGCAGGATGCCGAGCGCCTGATAACAGGCGGCGACATCCGGAACGATTGCACGAAACGCCATCACGTCGGTCAGCGTTTCAAAGGAAACATGGCGCTCCGCCATCTTTCGCCAGATCGAATAGGGGTGTTTCTCCCGCCCGGTGACATCCGCGTCCACACCATGGCTGCCGAGCACAATTTTGAGCTCCTCGGCGATCCGGTCGATAATGGTGGCGCCTTCCCCTTCGCGGAGCCGGTCGAGACGGGTCGAGATCGACTCCCATGCGTCGGGCTCGAGATGCTGGAAGGACAGCGTCTGCATCTCCTTCATGAATTCATACATGCCGATCCGCTCGGCCAGCGGCGCATAGATATCCATCGTCTCGCGCGCGATGCGGCGGCGCTTGTCGTCATTCTTGATGAAGTGCAACGTGCGCATATTGTGCAGCCTGTCCGCCAGCTTGACGAGCAGGACGCGGATGTCGCCTGACATGGCGAGCAGGAATTTGCGCAGATTTTCGGCCGCGCGTTCGGTATCGGACTGGGCCTCGATCGTCGAAAGCTTGGTAACGCCGTCAACCAGGCGCGCGACATTCTCGCCGAACAGCCGCTCAATCTCTTCCTGCGTGGCGACGGTATCTTCGATTGTATCGTGGAGGATCGCGGTGGCGATCGTTTCGTCGTCGAGCCTCAGATCGGTAAGGATGCCGGCGACTTCGATCGGGTGGCTGAAATAGGGATCGCCGGAAGCGCGCTTTTGCGTGCCATGGGCATTGACCGAAAACACATAGGCGCGGTTGATCAGGGCCTCGTCGGCCTCCGGGTCATAGCTTTTGACCTGTTCGATCAGTTCATATTGTCTCAGCACCCGGCCAAGATGGCCGGGTGCTGGGATATTGCAACCAAATTAGTGGCTTTGGGGCCGGTTGAAGCGGGAATTATCTTACAGCTTCGTTGCACCGGGCGAGTTCTTCTTCGGTCAATGCTTCATTGTCGGCCGAGAAGGATACCAGCGTGCCGAGTTCGCGTGCGACGGAGTAGCAGGTGTTGGCCGGCCCGCTGCGGGCCTGATCGGTGGCGCAGCTATTGCCGTCGCAAACCCAGGGGGCTCTGCGGATCACATGAACCCGGTCGCTCGGCGCTTCGGCCAGCGTCGCCTGGTAGACGGTACGCGCCTGTGCGCCGGTGGCGGTGAACAGGAAGGCGACAGTGACGAGGGAGAGGAGAAGGGTGAGGGTGCGTTGCATGATATTCGTCTTTCTTGGACAATAGGGGAGGATTAGGTCGCGCTGCTTATGCGGCGGTTGCCATGAACAGCGCTGTGGTAGCTACGAACGAGAGAAGTGCGGTCAGGATCTGTTGCATGATTCGGGGCCTTCGCTTTAGGTTGCGAATCACTACTTAGTCGAATCAGTTTTAAGTTGCAACTAAAAACTAGTCGAGGTAGATAGATTTTGCGAATCCACCGTTTTGCAGTAGGCTGAACTCTTATGGGCAAACTAACCGAACCACTTGGCGATATTGGCGATGATGAATGCGGACTTCCCCGTGCGCTGGAAGCGATGGGGGAGCGCTGGTCATTTATGATTTTGCGCGCGGCTTTCAATGGCCTCAAACATTTTGAGGAAATGCAGTCCAATCTCGGCATCGCGCGCAACATATTGGCCAACCGGCTCGGTCGGCTCGTGGAGAGCGAAATCCTTGAGCGCCAGCCATGCCCCGATGATCGTCGCAAGATCGAATATAAGCTCACCGAAAAGGGCGAATCGCTGCTGCCGACGATGATCGCGCTTAGGCAATGGGGCGAAAAATGGGGCACGGGCGTGCCCTCAAACCCGGTATTGTGCGACGAACGCGATCGTCAGCCTGTCCAGACTATCCGGGTGCACGCGCATGACGGTCGGCCGCTCGACTGGCACGACCTGTTATGGGTCGATCAGAGCGATGTGGTTGCCGAAGCCGCCGAATAGAAACTGCTAGCCGGAATCGTTGGGATGCAGAAACAAAAAGGCCCGCGCAATGCGCGGGCCTTTTTGTTTGATCGTCCGGAAAGCGAATTAGCCTTCGTAATCGGCCGCGACATTCGTGTTGCGAGGCGGGGCGGAGGCCGTAAGGCGCAGCGCTTCGGCGGACTGGGACAGCGAACCGACTTCATCGGCTTCTTCCTCATCGTCGATCTGAACCCGCTGCAGGCTTTGCACCAGCGCCTCTTCAAGATGCTTCGGCTTGATAGTCGCTTCGGCAATTTCGCGCAGCGCGACGACCGGATTTTTATCGCGATCGCGATCAAGCGTCAGCTCGGCGCCGCCCGAAATCTGACGCGCCCGCTGGGCCGAGAGCAGGACCAGATCAAAACGGTTGGGAATCTTGTCGACACAATCTTCGACGGTAACGCGCGCCATGGCTTGTTCCAATTGTCAGCAATACGGGAAAGGCGGCGAAATAGGTCCGGGCGCGCGGATTGTCAAGAAATTCTCCCGCTTGCGGCGCGGGGCATATGCAGCCTAGAATCGTGTCCATGGCAGATCAGGAAAGGCCCCACTACCCGTTGCCGGACGTTGCCGGGCACCGTTTCGACCTGTTGTCGGAAGGTCCGGAGCGGCTCGAGGCCCTGATCGCGCTGATCACCGATGCCAGGACAAGCGTCAAACTGCTCTTTTACATCTTTCTCGAGGATTCCGCGTCCATTCGCGTGCGCGACGCGCTGGTGGCTGCTCACAAGCGGGGGGTGAAAGTGGCGCTGCTGGTCGATGGTTTCGGCAGCGCCAAGGCCAGCGATGCTTTTTTTGCGCCATTGGCCGAAACAGACTGCATCTTTTGCCGTTATGAACCCAAGCGCAGTCGCCGGTACCTTTTGCGCAACCATCAGAAAATGGCGATCGCCGACGACCGGCTGGCCATGATCGGAGGTTTCAATGTCGCGCAAGGTTATTTTGCGGCCTATCGCACCGAAGGCTGGCGCGACCTGGGGCTGAAAGTCGAGGGGCCGGCGGCCGCCCGTCTGGCCGATTATTTTGACGATATCGTTCGCTGGTCGGGAAATCCGCGCTCCCAGATGGAGGATTTGCGCGAAATCTTGCTGCGCCATCATGAGCAGGATGGGGATGTCCGGCTCTTGTTCGGCGGGCCCACGCGAGAGCTGAGCCCATGGGGCCAGACGCTTCGCAATGATCTGAACGGCGGTGCGATGATTGATGTTATCGCCGCCTATTTCGCGCCCTACGCGCCGTCTTTACGGCCGATCCGCCGGGCTGCCCGGCTGGGGCGTTCGCGAGTAATTACAGCGGCCAAGTCGGACAATAATGTGACGATTGCCGCGGCACGCAACCGCTATCGCTATTTGCTGCCGGAAGTCGAAGTGTATGAGTATCAGCCGATGATGCTGCACACCAAGCTCTACGTGATCGACGATATCGTCTATATCGGTTCCGCCAACTTCGACGTTCGCAGCCTGTATCTCAATCTGGAAGTGATGCTGCGCGTCCGCGATGCAGGTTTCGCTGCATCGATACGCAATTTCGTGGATGACGAGATTGTCGACTGCAAGCGCATCACGGCAGAAGACTATGCCCGCAGCCAGACCTTGTGGACACGGATCAAGGGGCGCCTGTCCTATTTCCTGATGGCGGTGCTCGACTATAATGTCTCGCGCCGTCTGAATTTCGGGATTGACGGCCAGTGAAGCCAGTCGGGAACGCCGGCTAGCTTTCGTTCTTCCAGCCCCAGAACAGGACCGCCGGCGGGATGTTCCACCATGACCGGCCCCTGTCGACCCGATCGAAGTTGGGCACGATATAGTCGCGGCACTTGGGCGAGAACTGATACACCAGAAACGCGCCGCCCGGGCGGACGACGCGGCCCGTCGCCTTGCCGATCTCGTCACCTACGCCGTCCGGCAGGGTAGAGAAGGGCAGGCCCGAAACGACATAGTCGGCCTTTTCAAAGCCCTTTTCCGCAACGATCGATTCGACGTCCGCGGCTGAGCCTAGCACGACATGGAACCGTGGATCGCGGATTTCGCGTCGCAGATAGTCGACGAAATCGGGATTCGTATCGATCGCGATCAGGACGGCATCGGGGCGAAGTTTCTCGAGTATGGGCCGACAAAAGGTCCCTACACCCGGCCCATATTCGACGAAAACCTTGGTGTTTTCCCAGTCGACGGGTGCCAGCATCTGCCTGATGAGCGACTTGGAAGACGGGATAATCGACCCCACCATCACCGGATGTTTCAGGAATCCTTTGAAAAACAGGGCGAGCGCGCCCGGCCCGCTGGCGGCGGTTTCGCGCTCGGTTGCTTCGGAAGCGGTATCAGTCATGCGTTTTATTTATCCTGGGAAATTGCCGGACATGCGTTCGCAAATGCCCGGCCCGATGGCAAGCCATTGCTGACTATCGCATATGCATGGTTGCCGTTAAGGGAAGGTGATGCAAACCGGATATGTGAATGACGTAGTGGCCCTTTTGGTGGCTCGGTCCTCCTGATGGCCGGCGCACCGAATATGCAGATCCGTCGGGACCGGTTCGTGGTCCTGTTCCTCGTCATGCTCACGGCAGCGGCGGGCAACACGGCAATGCAGTCGGTAATGCCGACGATCGGCCGGGCGCTCGACATTCCCGATTTCTGGGTTTCACTCGCCTATACATGGTCGGCCTTGCTCTGGGTGTTGATGGCGCCATACTGGGCGCGACAGTCAGATCGCCGCGGCCGTAAGCCGTTGATGCTGCTGGGTACCCTGGGCTTCATATCGTCGATGGCGATCTGCGGCGTCATTCTCTGGCTGGGATTGACCGGGTGGCTGCTGCCAGCGACGACTTTCCTAATTTTTGCCGCCGCGCGCAGCCTGTATGGCGGGTTCGGTTCGGCGGCACCGCCAGCCGTTCAGGCCTATGTCGCCGCGCGGACAGACCGGGACAACCGCACCGCGGCCCTCTCGGTCATCGCCTCCTCTTTCGGGCTGGGAACGATACTTGGCCCGGCGCTGGCCCCTGCCTTTGTCATGCCGATCGAAGGCGGACTTGCCGGACCGCTGATTGTTTTTGCATTTCTCGGCTGCATGGTCTGGCTGGCGCTTACATTCCTCTTGCCTAGCGATACGCCGCAGCATGAGGCGCGGGGCACAATTTCCAGCGAACCGTCCATCGGCGGCCTGTCCGTTGCATCCGCGCCGGCGCACGATGACGATGATGACGATGCTCCTGCCGGACGCTTGCGATGGCGCGATCGGCGCATTTTTCCCTGGTTGCTCATCGGCGTTCTGGGCGGGCACGGCCATGCGGCCATTCTCGGTGTCATCGGATTCCTCGTGATCGACCGCATGTCGGTGCCTCTTGGTGAGGCGCAGCAGGCGATCGGGATTGTGCTCATGGCTGGCGCGGGCGCGACACTGCTCGCGCAATGGGGTCTGATACCGCAACTGAAGGTTCCGCCGAAAAGGCTCGTTATCTGGGGCTTTGTGCTGGGAGCCGCCGGTTGTGTGGTGACGGCACTGGGGACGACGCTGCACGGTATTACCCTGGGCTTCGCAATCGCATCGCTGGGAATGGGGCTTTTCCGCCCCGGCTTTACCAGCGGCGCGTCGCTGGCCGTGAACCGCGCCGAGCAGGGCCAAGTTGCGGGAATGGTCGCTTCGGTCAACGGCGCCGCTTTTGTCGCGGCACCGGCGCTTGGGGTGCTGATCTACGGCGTGTCGATGCCGCTACCCTTCCTGATCAGCGCCGCGCTTTTCGGAATCCTCACAATCTGGGCAGCGTTCAAGCTGGAAGACTAGGCTCGGATCCTATTCATGCTTGTCTTCATTTGTCGGGCTCAGCATGCCGGGCGAAATGAAGCCGATCGGATTGATGGCGAGCGAATCCTGTTTAAGCTTGGCCGCCATCAACTCATATTCACGTTCCATTTCGCCGGTGACGCTGGCCCGGGTATCGCCCAGCGCCGCTTCGAAATCGATCATGGCGACTTTTTCCGCCGTTATCGACCGGCGCAAGGCGTATAGCCCCGCGCGCCGCGTCAAATCCTCAAGATCGGCGCCTGTGAACCTGTCCGTCCGCCCGGCCAGTATATCGAGATCGACATCGTCCGCGAGCGGCATGGTTGAGGTATGGATCGCTAGGATCCGCCGGCGGCCCGCTTCCTCGGGAACCGGCACATAGACCATCTCGTCGAACCGCCCGGGCCTGAGCAGCGCAGGATCGATCAGGTTGGGCCGGTTGGTAGCTCCTATCACGACAACCGATTGCAGCTCCTCAAGCCCGTCCATTTCGGCCAGGATTGTGTTTACCACCCGTTCGGTGACCTGCGGTTCGCCGAGGCCCGCGCCGCGCGCCGGGACAAGGCTGTCCAGTTCGTCGAAAAAGATCACGGTGGGTGCAACCTGCCGGGCGCGGGCAAAGAGTCGCGCGATCTGCTGCTCGCTCTCGCCATACCATTTGGAAAGCAGGTCGGATGATTTGGTGGCGATGAAATTGGCGTTCGATTCATGCGCCGTGGCCTTGGCCAGCAGGGTCTTGCCCGTGCCCGGTGGCCCGTACAGCAGGAACCCTTTCGCGGGGCGGATGCCGAGACGCCGGAATGCGTCCGGATCCTTGAGAGGCAGTTCCACGCCTTCTTTCAGGCGTTTCTGTACCTCGTCCAGCCCGCCGATATCGTCCCACCGGACGTTGGTCGCCTGCACCATTACCTCGCGCAAGGCGGAAGGCTGGATGCGCTTGAGCGCTTCCTCGAAATCGCGGCGATCGACAGACAGTTCGTCGAGAACTTCAGTCGGGACGGTGCGGTCTTCGAGATTGAGTTTCGGCATGATGCGCCGCACGGCCTCGATCGCCGCTTCGCGCGTCAGCGCGGCAAGATCCGCGCCGACGAAGCCGTAGGTTTGCCGCGCAAGATCGCGCAGGCTGACATCTTCGGCCAGCGGCATGCCGCGGGTATGAATAGCAAGGACCTCGCGCCGTCCGCGCTCATCGGGTACGCCAACGATAATTTCGCGGTCGAACCGTCCGGGGCGCCGCAGCGCCTCGTCGATCGCTTCCGGCCGGTTGGTGGCGGCCACCACGACGAGGTTTGCGCGTTTCTGCAGACCGTCCATCAATGTAAGCAGCTGCGCGACAAGCCGCTTCTCCGCCTCGCCGGCAACCTTGTCGCGCTTCGGCGTGATCGAATCGATCTCGTCGATGAAGACGATGGATGGTTGGGCTTCGGCGGCCTTCTCGAAAATTTCGCGGAGCTTCTTTTCACTCTCGCCATAGGCGGAACCCATGATTTCCGGGCCATTGATAAGGAAGAATTCCGCGTCGCTTTCATTGGCCACGGCGCGTGCCAGCAGGGTCTTGCCGGTTCCGGGCGGTCCATGGAGCAGCACACCCTTGGGCGGTTCGACACCGAGGCGCTGGAAAAGCTCGGGATAACGGAGCGGCAGCTCAACCATTTCGCGAACCTGGTCGATCGTTTCGCCCATCCCGCCCAGATCGTCATAGGTGACATCGGCGCGGCGCGCTTCGGTAGGCTCGGTATATTCGGTTTTCAGTTCGACAACGGTGTTCGCATCAATATGGACGATGCCCTTGGGCGTTGTCGCCGTGACGAGGAGCCGGATTTCCTGCAATGCATAGGCCGGCGCGTTCATCATCTGGCGCAGCTGGGGCGGCATTCCGGCCTGGTCGACCGGGCGCTGCCCGGCGGTCGCAACAACATCGCCCTGGGTGAGCGGTTTCATGCCGAAGCTGCGTTTCAGGGCCTCGGCATTGCCATGCAGCCGCAGATTGCGTTGGGCGGGCGCGAATATAACGCGCTTTGCGGCCTTCGATTCGGCCTTTTCAACAGTCACAAAATCGCCGGACCCGGCGCCGGCATTGGCGCGTTGAAGCCCGTCAATGCGCAGGATCGCAAGCCCTTCATCGTCCGGATAGGGCAGAACCGCGCGAGCGGGTGTTGTGCGTTTTCCGGTTATCGTCACGACATCGCCCTCCGCTAGGCCGAGCGTCGTCATCGTTTCCCGCGACATACGGGCAAGTCCCCGTCCGGAATCTTCCGGCCGCGCATTGGCGACTTGCAGCTTGTGGCCTTCGGTAACGGGGGGCGTTTCGGCGTCGGCCATGGGAACTCCGTTTCTGTGACGAAGTCCTACATAGGTGCTGACGCTGCTCTTGCGAACCGTCTCCGGCCGGCAAATCTCGATTTTCGGGCTGGTTGGCAATCGGCCAAAAAAAATCGGGTCGGCCGGAGAGGGGGGGTGGCCGACCCGAAGGTCTTAGGAGAGGATGCCTGTAAGGCCCCGCCTAAATGGGTTTCAAAATGCAATTGTGCAAATGCGAAAAGCTTGTTAAGGATTGCAGTTATTGCAACTCACCTCCCCGTGACACCGGATATGGGATTGTGAACCGGAAGGAGCCAGTTCATGCGCCGATTGCCGCCGCTGACCGCCATTGAGGCCTTTGTGCAAGTTGCTCGCTTGGGGTCGGTCAAGGCTGCGGCAGAGGAACTGTCCCTTTCTTCGCCCGCACTCAGCCGCCGGGTCCAGAATCTTGAGCATTTTCTAGGCCGGGCGCTATTCGAGCGCCGTCATCATGCGATGGTATTGACGGAGGACGGCGAGGCTTTGTTGGCGCGTGTTTCGGCGCCGCTGAACGATCTTGCCAATGCGATCGAGGTGTCTACCGGGCAGGCGGATCTTGTCCGGCTGAAGCTCGGTGTGTTGCCGCTTTTCGCTTCGCAGCGGTTGATTGGTAAATTGCCGGAATTGCGCCAGATGCATCCGGAGCTTCATATCGACATTGATACTGCGGCGCATGGGACAGCACGGCTTGGCGATGGGCTGGATGCTGCAATCACCCTCGCCCAGTCGATCGACCCGGGGCTCTACTCGCGCAAGATCGATCACAATATCATCACCCCGATTGCTGCGCGCGGTCTCGCGCTGCGTGGGGCTCCCGTTGTCGAGCCCGAGCAGATCGCCGGCCTGACGATCCTTCTGCACCGGGATATGCCGGAAACCTTCCATTTCTGGCGCAACGCGATCGGCTATCCGAATCTCGAACCCGCGGCGGAGGATCATTTCGATTCCGGCCAGCTGATGCTCGACGCGGCGGCGCAGGGGCTGGGTGTTGCCTTCATGCTCGATTCGCATCTGCACGACGCTTCCGACGATCGCTTGGGCAGCCTGTTCGATACAGCGGTTGAGAGCCCGTACAGCTACTGGTTCTCCTGCCGCCGCTCGGCATTGCGGCGCAAGCCGATCCGGCAATTCCATGACTGGCTGTTCAGCCGGGTGTGCCGCCAGGCAAGCGGTCAACCGCCAGCGAGCGAGGCTATTGCTGTAACAGCTTGACGATTTCGCGGCTCACGCTGCGCGGGGTCAGCCGGTTGGATTGGACCATTGCCTTGTTGACCGCGCCGGGGACGACGATCGCCTTGTTTTTGGCAAGTCCTTTCAGGCCTGCGGCAACCACGGATTCGGGATCGCCTGCGAAACTGGAGAACAATTTCGTATCGGCCATATCGGCCTGCTCGGCGAATTCCGTCTTGGTCGGTCCCGGGCAAAGGGCGGTTACGGCGATGTTATGCGGCTCCAGTTCCTCATGCAGCGCTTCAGACAGCGACAGGACAAAGGCCTTGCTGGCATAATAAACGGCCATGCCCGGCCCGGCCTGGAACGAAGCGGTGGATGCCACGTTGAGGATCGCGCCCCCGCCATTGGCAATCATCATCGGCACAACCCGGTGACAAAGTTGGGCGACGGCGATCGCGTTGACATGGATCATGTCGGTCTGATCGCCGATCGGCAGCTCATGAAAAGCGCCGCGCGCGCCAAAGCCCGCATTGTTGATCAGGATATCGACATGGGCTCCGGCATCCTCAATCGCCTCGACGATCGCTTCGGGCGCGTCATAGTCGCTCAGATCTTCCGATATGACGATTGTTTCCGGGCCGAGTTCCCTGGCCAGTTCCTTGAGCTTGTTCTTGCGCCGCGCGACTAGCGCAACCCGGTCACCGCGCGCCGCGCAGGCCCGCGCAAACAATGTGCCGAGCCCGCTCGATGCGCCTGTGACAAGAGTGACCGGATTGGCCATGAATAGGAGTCTAGCTTACCGTCATCGATTTGATGACGCCCGGCTGCGCGGGCGGCTCGCCTTTGGGTAGCGCGTCCACATGTTCCATCCCGGACGTTACCTGGCCCCAGACGGTGTACTGGCCGTCGAGGAATTCCGCGTCGTCGAAGCAGATGAAGAACTGGCTGTTGGCGCTGTTCGGATCCTGGGAACGGGCCATCGAACATGTTCCGCGGACATGCGGTTCGCTGTTGAATTCCTGGGCGAGGTTCGGCTTGTCGGAGCCATGCATGCCGGTGCCGGTCGGGTCGCCGCCCTGCGCCATGAAGCCCGGAATGACCCGGTGGAATACGACGCCGTCGTAAAAGCCGTCCTTGGCGAGTTCGGTGATCTGCGCGACATGGTTCGGCGCGAGGTCCGGCCGCAATTTGATGACAACATCGCCGCTGTCGAGTGAAATGGTAAGCGTATCGGACATGAATAGTGTCTCCTGGTCAGGTAATGCGTGTCGGTGTCCCTAGGCAGCCTTGGCCCGCGGCGCTAGTCCATATTCCTGCGCCACCAGCCGATAACTGTCTCGCCGGGCCGTATGATCGGACATGATGTTTACCAGCATCATCTCGTCCGCGCCATATTCCGCGGCAACCGTGTCGACCTGCGCATGGACATCGGTGGCGGTTCCGTGGATCACCCGCCGCCGGTGCGAGGAAAGTGCGGAGGGATTGTCAGCCAGCCAGTCTTCCGCCGTTTCGATGGAGGGGACGGGGATAAGGACATTGCGCCGAAGGAGCGCTCCCAGCATCGCTGCAGGCTTGCCGAGCCGCTCGGCCCTTTCGGCCGTATCCGCCGCGATCACCCAGCTTGCGACCATCACATGGGGCTGGGTCAGGCGGGAAGACGGTTTGAAACGCGCCCGATATTCGGCTGTCATCGAAGCGCCGTCAGGGTTGATGAAATCGGCAAAACAATAAGGCAGGCCCGCTTCGGCTGCCCATAATGCGCTGTCCATCGACGAGCCCAGAAGCCAGGGCTCGGGCATGCCGCCGCCCGACGGCAATGTGTCCATCAGCGGCGCAAAGGCATGATCCTCGGGCAGAGCTTGGTCGAAATAGGCGAGCAGCTCGGCAAGATTGTTCGGAAAATCATCATGGGCCATGCGCCTGCTGCGGTCGCGCTGCAGTGCCAGCATTATCCGGCCATCTCCACCGGGTGCCCGGCCAAGACCAAGGTCGATGCGTCCGGGAGCCAGCGCGCTCAGCAGACAGAAGGTTTCGGCCACTTTGAACGGCGAGTAATGGGGCAGCATGATGCCGCCCGACCCCACTCGGATCTGCGTGGTGGCCTGCGCTATCGGCCCGATCAGGGCTTCGGGTGCCGCGCCGGCCAGCGCCGGGCTCGCATGGTGCTCGGCAACCCAATAGCGGTGATAGCCCAACGCATCGGCATGGCGCGCCAGATCGAGCGTATCGACAATGGCATCGGCGGCACTTCGCCCTTCGGAAATGGGCGACTGGTCGAGCACGGAAAGGGTATAATGTGGCATTTGCCGCATAGTAACCGATCACGGTGCCGAAGAAAGGCTGACAAGCCGATCAGTTTCGGTTTAAGGCGGCGTCGGGCCGGTTGCATCGTCGGATGCATGACAAGAGGGAGGACGCCGCATGAGTGATATTGCCGCTGACGCTCCCGATACCGAAGATCCAGAGACAGAACTCGACAAGGATGACCGGCTAAAGCCTGAATTCGTCGATGCCGTTATCGACGCGGTCGAAACTGGCGACGATGAGGCGGCGCGCGAGCTGGCCGGGCGCCTCCACCCCGCAGACATTGCCGATCTGTTTGAACAGGTCGGGCGTGACCAGCGCTCGGATCTGGCTGCAGCGCTTTCCGAATTGCTGGACGGCGAAGTCCTCGCCGAGATGAACGATTTTGTTCGTGAGGATCTCGTCGACCAACTGGACAATGTGCAGGTTGCGGATCTCGCGGGGAATCTCGAGACCGACGATGCTGTCGCGATTATCGAGGATATGGAAGCCGGCGACCAGCGCGAAGTGCTCAGTGCGCTCGATCCCGACGACCGCGCTGCTATCGAGGAAGCGCTTACCTATCCGGAAGAATCCGCCGGCCGCGTCATGCAGCGCGAACTGGTCGCGGTATACGAGAATATGACGGTTGGCGATGTCATCGACTATCTGCGCGACAATCAGGACGACACGCTGGAGTTCTGGGAAATTTTCGTTGTCGATACGGCCCATCATCCGGTCGGCACATGCGCGCTGAGCTGGATCTTGCGTACGCCGAGGGAGTTCCTGATCAGCGATGTCATGAAACGCGAGCAGACGCTCATCCCGGTCGATATGGACCAGGAAGAAGTCGCCTTGCGGTTCAAGAAATATGGTCTGATTTCCGCTGCCGTCACGGACAGTTCTGGGCGGTTGGTGGGTGTGATTACGGTCGACGATATCGTCGACATTATCTCCGAAGAGGCGGGTGAGGATATTTTGCGCCTTTCCGGTGCCGGCGAAGGCGATATCAACCAGCCGGTCAGCGAAGCCTATGGCGGCCGGGTACGATGGTTGATCGCCAATCTGGGCACGGCGCTGGTCGCGAGTTTCATCATCTCGATATTCGGCGCAGCGATCGAGGAAATGGTGGCACTCGCCATCCTGATGCCCATCGTGGCGTCGATCGGCGGCAATGCAGGGACACAGACCATGGCCGTGGCCGTGCGCGCGCTGGCGATGAACGAACTGACCCGATCCAATACCTGGCGAACGATCCGCAAGGAACTGACGGTTGCGACATTGAACGGCGCGACCATCGCCATCCTTATCGGAATCGGCGCCGGACTGGTCTTTTCAAACTGGCTGCTGGGTGCGGTGATTGCCACGGCGATGCTCGTCAACATCGTGGTGGCGGGCCTGGCGGGCGTGTTCGTTCCCGTAACGCTTGAGCGCATGGATCAGGATCCGGCCGTGGCCTCCTCCGTTTTCGTGACGATGATCACCGATTCCATCGGGTTTCTTGCTTTTCTTGGGCTCGCGGTTGCGGCCGGACTGGTGGGATAGCTTGATCGGCGGCGCCCTGCGGCCCAGATAGCTCCCATGGCCAAGCTGCACATCACCAAACCCGCCGTCGGTTGCGATTCAATCGCGCGGATCCGGGAGCGGCAGGCGCCGCGGATCGCAGATGGCGAGGTGACGATTACGACGCGCTATCGCCCAACCCGCCATGAAGAGCTGGTCGGCGGTTCCATTTTCTGGATCATCAAGCACCGGCTGGTCGTGCGGCAACGGATTCTGGGTTTCGTCGAGAATGACGACGGGCGCTGGAATATCCGGCTCGATCCGAGGCTTGTTCCCGTGCGGACCCGCCCGAAGCGGGCCCATCAGGGCTGGCGTTACCTGAAGGGGGAGGATGCGCCCAAGGACTTCCACGGCGACGAAGACGGGATTGCCGAAATGCCGCCCAAAATGCTGAACGAACTGGCGAAGCTGGGCCTGGTTTAGGGTGCTGTGACGTTGCGCCAGCAACGTCCCGACAAATCAACGCCGGTTGAGAAAACCGCCGCAGCTCACATTGCCCGATCCGATACTTCGATCGGTGCAGGCCGCATCGCCGAGGACGGTTACGACACCATTGCCGACCGACGTGACTTCCGCTTGGCGCTCGGCGGCCACTTCAATGCTGCCCGGCCCGTTGAGATTGACGGTAAGGTTTTCGATCACCAGCCCGGAAGCGGATACCGTGCCCGGTCCCTCCACTGTCACCCGCCCTGTTTCCGCATGGCCGCCAACCTCCATCACCCCCGCACCGGTGACGGCCAGCGCGACATGATCGGCTTCGATCTCGCCTATTGCGAGCCGGCCATTGCCGCCCAGGCTGGCCAGCAGCCGTCCGCCTTCCATCCGGTCGATCTCGAGATCGCCGGTGCCGATAACCGTCGCCTGTTCCAGTTCATGCGTCGTCAGATACAGGATGGCGGACTGCGTTTCGCGCTCGCCCGGATAGCCGCCCCAATTGGTCGAAAGATTGCGGCGGACGCGCAATGTGTTGCCCATCACCTGCACCGAAATTTCGTTGATCGCCCGGTGGTCGCCCTCGGCATAGGCCGTTGAGCCGCTGCCGGTGGTCAGGCGCACGACGAACGGGCCGTGCACCTGGATCCGGGTGAAGCCGGTCACTGAATAGCCGCGCCGTTCGGCCGCAACAGGAATAGCGAGCGACAGGGCCGCAACTGCCATGACGGCTCGTGCAATCATATCCGGGCTTCTCCCCATTCAACCCAGCCTGCCCAGCGGGGCGAGTGTTCCATATAGCCCTTCTCTTGCTCGACGATCCTGAATCCAGCCTGAGCGACGGCGGTGCTGACCGGTCGTGTGAGATGGCATCCGCCACCGATCCGTTTCCATACCGGTTCGATCCGGCGTTGCCATTTGGCGACCTTGGCGTCGGGGGCCGCGCCATGCTCGCAAAAGAGCAGCTGGCCGCCGGGTTTCAGCACGCGTTTCGCCTCGACAAGCGCCTGTGCCTGGTCCTGCACGGAACACAGCGTGAAGGTCGTGAGTACCGTATCGAAACTTGCATCGTCGAAGGGCAGGTCTTCGGCGATGCCGCGCTCGATAGAGAAGGGCAGGCCGATAGTCTTGGCCGCCTCATGCGCGCGCGACAGCAATTCGGGCGAAGGGTCTACGCCCTCCACACTTGTGACGCGGCTCGAATCGTACAGAGCGAAATTGGCCCCGCCTCCAGCACCCAGCTCAAGCACCTTACCCTGTGCGCGGGGCACGACCTTGGCGCGGCGTTTCATGATCGGCGGTTGGGTACAGCAATAGCCGATCAACCGCGGTACCACATATTTATCCCACAGTCCTGCCATCCAGCGTTCGTGCCATGTGCCGGGCCTTCTGCCCAGCTCTATTTTAATTAAGCATTGACTTAATTAAACTATGGATTAGATTTTGCGGGATGGACCCATTTGCCGCCTTGGCTGATTCGACACGACGCAGGATTGTCGGGCTGTTGTCCGAAGAGGATCGGAGGGCAGGCGATATCTCTGTCCATTTCGAGACAAGCCCGCCGGCGATTTCCCAACACCTCAAAATTCTGCGCGAAGCCGGAATTGTGCGTGTCGAAAAACGCGGCCGGGAGCGGATTTACAGCCTCGACCCTGAGGGGCTGGCGGCGATGGAAAGCTGGGTCAGCGACACCCGCAGGAAATGGAATGGGCGTCTCGACCGGCTGGCAGACATGCTCAAAGAGGAAGAATGATATGCGCGAAGATTATGGCACCCAACTTGAAGATGGCTCGCTCCGCTTCGTGCGCGATCTGCCCCGTCCGATCGAACGGGTCTGGGACTATCTGGTCGATCCGGAGAAACGGGCGCTCTGGTTTTGCGGAGGCAGCATGGGCGGGAGGCCCGGCGACGGTTTCACCATGGCGTTCAACCATGATCATCTTTCGCACGAGCCATTACCGGACCGCTATGCGTCGATGCAGGGAGGTATCGATCTCGCTGCCCGGCTCATTGCGATCGATCCGCCACATCTCCTGATATTCAAAGGCGTCAATGAAGAGGAAGAGACCCGCATCGAGCTATCCGAGGAGAAGGGCCGGGTGCGGCTTCTCCTTATCCAGGCCCCGCCGGCCGACTTTGCCCAGTTGACCGATATGGCGGCCGGCTGGCACGCTCATCTCGGCATTCTTGTCGATCAGCTGGCCGGCGAAAAACCGCGCGGTTTCTGGACGGATCACGAGGAAGCAGCCGACTATTACCGGGCGGCGCTCAGCCCTGCATCTTGAGCTATTCCTGGTTTTTCTGCCAGTCCTGCACAGCCCGGAAATAGGGCATGCCGCCAAGCGCTGCGCCAAGCCCGATTATTCCGCCGCCCACTGCACCGCCGACACCGAGCACGAGATGGGCGACAACCGCCCCGGCCACGGCGCCGATGATGATGAACGCCAATTGCTTGCCGGTTGGTTTTGGTCGACTGGCCATGCTTCATTCCCCCTCGAAAATGCATCCCTACTCGCAGGCTATGCTGGAAACGGCCTGAAAAGCAAGGATCCCGATATCCGGTCGCTCATTGATCGATTGATTCCACTCCGGTTCATACTGATGCATGCACATGCCTTTCCCATGGAATTACGCAGGGTGCTTGCCAATCCTCTCGGCATTGGACATGAACGCGCGGCATTGGTGCCAGAAGACGGAGAGGCGCGGTGGAGAAGCTGATACTGTTGCTTGATCGAACGGCTGTTCTGTTCATCGGCATTGCTGTCGGGGCGGTGATCGGGCTTGCGTTTCTTGGCGGGAGCAATGGCGGCGAGGCGGTCGCCAGTGCGCCGGCACCGGTTGTGGTGCCTGCCGAGACGGCTTCGACTGAAGTCACGCCCAGCGAATGCGCCGTGCAGTTCAACCGCAATCTCACCCGGTCTCTGGGCGCGGGCGAACCCGTGCAAATCGGTGTGTTCGGCGACAGTTTCGGCGATGGCCTCTGGGCGGCACTGTACCGGGGGTTTCGCGGCGATGAAGATTTCGTCGTCCATCAATTCTCGCGTCAGTCGACGGGTTTTACCCGCTATCGCAGCCTCAATATATTCGAGGATATTTCAGAGCGCCTCGCTGAACAGCCTGTTGATATTGCAGTACTTTCCTTCGGCGCGAACGATACGCAGGGCATCTATACCGGCAATTCCGGCGCGGCGTTCATGAGCGAAGAATGGCAGGAAATAGTCGGCGAACGCGTCGATGCTATTGTCCAGTTGCTGCGCGACCAGGGGGCCATTGTCTATTGGGTCGGCCTGCCGAAAATGCGCCGGGAGAGTTTCGATGCCCAGATCCAGCAGCAGAACGCATTTTACGTCGCGCATATGCGGCAACTCGGCGTACCCTTTATCGACACCGTGTCGCTCAGCGTCGATGAGGCGGGGGACTATGTTGCCTATCTCAACAATCCCGAAACAGGAGCACGAACCCTGGCCCGCGCCAATGACGGCATCCACATGACCGGCATGGGCTATGGTTTCCTCACCCATGCGCTGGAACAACGGATTCGCGGCTATGTCGACAGTGCCCGTGCCGAAGCCGTGCGTGAGCGCGAGCGGCGCAACGCCGGCAATGAAAACGCCGAAACCGGGCAAGCAGACGGATGAAGGCAGCGATTGTATTGACGGCGCTGGCTGCGGCCCAGTCGGCATCGGGGACATGCACCGAAACGCTCTGCTACGAAGATAATCTCGCGCCCTTTTTCGAGCGGCTGGAAGCGAGCGAGAGCGGCGGCGCGCCGGTCCATATTCTCCAGATCGGCGATAGCCACACCGCTGGCGACATGATCACCAATGGCTGGCGCGAAGAATTGCGCGATCGCTACGGCCATGGCGGGCGCGGTGTTCTTGCCGCTGGTCGACCCTATGGCGGCTATCTGACCTGGGGCGTTACCGCATCCCAGACCAGCGGCTGGGAAGTGAATTCGATCTTCGGGCGCGGCTATGCGAATTACGGGCCGCCGCTGGGCCTTTCCGGTTTCAGCCAGACGGCGCGGGCGGAAGGCGAGATGCTGGGGATATCGGCAGATTCTCCCGACCAGTCTTTCGACCGGATCATTGTGTGCGCGATCAGCCAGCCGGGTGCCGGCACACTGACCATGCGGCTCGGTTTCGAGACAGAGCGTTGGGAGCTGGACGGCCCGGCCCGGCAAACCGCCTGCCGGACGGTGGACAGCGATTATCCGCAGCTTGGCGCATCCGTGACGACATTGGACGATCGCATCGTGACGGTCACGTCCTTCGCAACGATGCGGCAGGAGGGCGGTGTTGTACTTTCCAATCTCGGTGTCAGTGGCTCCCAACTGGTTCATGTCGGGCGGTCGAGCGACGAGGTGGCAACGGCAGAATTTGCCGCTTATGCGCCGGACCTGCTCGTCATCGCTTTCGGCACCAATGAGGGCTTTTCACAACAGTTGACCGCGGCCGGGTTCGAGAGCGATTTACGGGCGCAGGTGAACCGCTTGCGCAGGCTGGCGGGGCGGGAAATTCCGATCCTCCTCATCGGCGCGCCCGATGCCAATACGCGGAACCGGGCGCTTGCCGACAATGCCGGCCCGCCGTCTCCCTGTCCCGATCCTGCGGGCGTGAACAGCGGGTCTCGGCCTTGGTACACGCCCACTTTGCTCGCAGAGCTCAGGGACCGACAACGGCGCGTCGCGCGTGATATGGGATTGGCATTCTGGGATTGGAATGCGGCAATGGGGGGGCGCTGTAGCGCGCATCAATGGCGCAATCGGGAGCCAGCACTGATGCGCGGCGACCATGTTCATTTCAACCAGACCGGGGGCGCTAGGATCGGTCAAATGCTGTTTGCCGACCTTGAAAGGGCGGCCGCAGCGTACAGCGAACGCTAACAGCCGGTGCTGTTTCCCACGCTCACCTTCGGGCTGTTCTTCCTTGCCGTTTATGCGGTTGCATGGGGCCTGAAAGGCTCCAATGAATGGCGCAAGATATTCCTGCTGGTCGCCAGCTGGTTCTTTTACGGCGCCTGGGACTGGCGTTTTGTCGCACTGCTGATTTTCAGCGGGTTCTTGAACTGGGGCGCGGCGTGGCTGATCGTCCATTTCGAGAACGATCAGAAGCGACGCAAACTCTTCCTTGTTCTCGGGGTGATTGCCAATCTGTGTATCCTGGGCTGGTTCAAATATTACGGCTTCTTCATGGAGCAATTTGCCGCCCTGCTGGCCGGGTTCGGCTGGGAACGCGACCTTTACATCATGCAGGTCGTCCTCCCTATCGGCATCTCCTTCTTCACCTTCCAGGGGATGAGCTATCTCATCGATATCTATCGCCGGCAGACCGAGCCGGCGCGGCTGCTCGACATGGTGCTCCTCATGTCCTTTTTCCCGCATCTCGTGGCCGGGCCTATAGTGCGGGCTTCGCATCTGATCCCGCAGTTTCAGAGCGTACCGAAGATGGACAGGGGCATGGCCGCGATGGGGTTGCTGCTGATTATCTGGGGCTTGTTCAAGAAAGCGGTGATCGCCTCCTATCTCGCCACGGAATTCGTCGATCCCGTGTTTTTCGATCCCGCCGCACATTCCAGCCTGGACCTGATCCTCGCCGCCTATGGCTATGCGGTCCAGATCTATTGCGATTTCTCCGCCTATAGCGACATGGCCATCGGGTTGGCGGCATTGCTCGGCTACCGCTTCCCGCACAATTTCAACCAGCCATACCGGGCGGCTTCGCTGCAGGATTTCTGGCGGCGCTGGCATATCAGCCTGTCGAGCTGGCTGCGCGATTATCTCTATATTTCGCTTGGCGGTAGCCGCCACGGCAGGGCGCGCCTCTATCTGGCGCTGATGACCACCATGCTGCTTGGCGGGCTCTGGCACGGCGCGAGCTGGAATTTCGTGATCTGGGGTGCCATCCATGGCGGCGTACTTGTCGCCGAACGGCTCTGGCGCGAATACAGGCCTGCGCAATGGCCGGAGCTGCCGACCGCCGCCGGCATTGTCATCACTTTCCATATCGTCACGCTGGCCTGGATTTTCTTCCGCTCGGCAACCTTCGACGATGCCAGCCAGTATCTGGTGGGGATCGCCGCCCTGGATTTCACGACAACGACGCTTGCGCCGCTCGGCCTTGCACTGATCCTGATCGGCACAGCGCTGCATGCGCTGCCGTCCAACGCCATCCAGCGCAACGCCCTCTGGGTCCGTAGACAGTCTGCCGTAATGGTTGGCCTGGGTGCGGGCGCGTTGATCCTGATTATCGACGCGATGCGGCCTGAGGGCGTCGAACCCTTTATCTATTATCAATTCTAGGTGGAAAGGCGCGAGATATGAGCAATGCTGACATGACTTCGCCGGTCGACCTGCCGCCTCCGGACGGCGAGGAGCCGCATCCGTTGCTCTGGGCTTCGACCGCGATTGTCGTGGCGACTGGTTTCCTCCTACTGTTCAACGCATCGGCACTCCGCGGCTGGGCATTCGAGCTTGAACCGAGTTCGCAGAATGAGCGCGTCGTCGCAGTTGCCGATGGCTGGTATCAGAAGACCGAAATCCTTTATCTTGACCGGCCCGTGGCAGCGATGAGCAGCTGGTGGCTTGCGGTCAAGGCGCTGGAATTCGGTTCGGCAGACGAGGCGGCGGACAGGGAAATCGGCCCAGATCCGGTCGCTGTGGAGGAAGGTACCTCACGCTCCGCGACAGATGATGCGGAAGGTCCGGGCTTCTCCCTACAATAGCAAAGGCCGCCTCCCCGCAATGAGAAGACGGCCCATGCGACCCGGTAAGGAAGGGGGATTCTCTACCGGTAAAAAATATGGTCTTCGATCTGCGTTACCCGCGGCCGCGACCGGTGGAAACGCGGCGTTACATAAGCCGCATGATAGAATACGGCTTCGCCGACGACCGGATCGCTGATCCCGTTCCGGGCATCGAGCGCAACTTCCATCGCATTTTCCCAGCGCTGATCGTTACGCGAAGGGTTATAGGCGTTGGTGTTGAAAAACTGCCCGCGCTGGTGCGCGACGGCACAGATCGAATTCGGAAAACGCGGCGATTCGACGCGGTTCATAACGAGCTGCGCAACGGCAAGCTGACCAGTCATCGACTGGTTGGCCGCTTCATGGCGGACGATTTTCACGAGGCAGATCAGATCGGCATCCACGGTATCGTCGATTGCCGCGACTTCGGTTACGGGGGCTTCCGCTTCCACTGCCTCTTCCGCGATGGTAGCGGCTTCATCGTCGAGCTGGATGACAGGTTCCAGAATTTCGGAACCCGGCACTGCGACAGGGCTTTCGATACCGCTGGCGGCAAGCAGCTCACCATCGACATCGTCAAGAACGGTGTCTTCGCTTCCAAAAGCGAAACCGGTTGCCATCGGTAGGGTGGCAACCGCAACCGCAGCGACTGCGGCCATTCCAAAAATTATGCGTTTACGTCCAAAGGACATAAAGTCTCCATCAGATGCGCCAAATGGCGCGGGTCGGCGCCAAAAACATACTCAAAACTACTTGCTGACCCGCTCTGCATTTCACGGCTTGCAAGATGGACGCAGGGGCGACGCATCTGTGCCTTGTTCGAGCACCTACCTAAATTGTGCAGTGCAGCATTACAAGCTGATTACGATGAGCTGAGGACCCAACGGGACGACTTGCGCAACAAAATTACAAGATATCCGTTAGGTGAAATCCGGTAAGCCATTGAATTATAACGAGGCTGAGTCAGTTCCAAAAAGAAACACGATGAATTTTCGATGAAATTTGCTCTTTGCGGTTTCGACTCGCCGATATGCATCTGGCTCTGCTATTCAGGTTTTAGAGAATCGCCCAGAAGCACCTGCAGAACAAGAGATGAGGATGAAATGCGCCGATCGCCGTTGGTATCGATAGTCGCTTTTGGCATGTTTGCCGGGGCCGTGCTCGGCGGCTGTACCGAGGCGCAGACAGCGCCTCTCGGGATGGCCGCAAGCCAGGGCGCCGGTGCAGTGGCGGTCGCACCCTCGCTAACCAAAAGTGCCGCGGTTCAGAATAATATGCCCGTCAGCGCGCAAGATAGCGCGGTCGAGGCAGAACGGACGTATAGTATAGTCGGCGTCGGCGACATGATGATGGGGAGCGACTGGCCACAACCGGGCATGGATCCACGCGTCACCCCCGGCGCCAATGCATCTGCCGTACTCGGACAGGAGCTTGCGGGCATATTCACCGATGCCGATGTCGTGTTCGGCAATTTCGAGGGAACGCTCCACAGCAGCAGCAGAGAAGCGAAAGCCTGCGGCTCATCGCGCTACTGCTATGTCTTTCGCAGCCCGCCTTTTCATGCGGAATATCTGCGGCGTGCCGGATTTACGTTGATGTCGAATGCGAATAACCATTCGCGCGATTTCGGCGAAAGCGGCCGCACGGCGACTGTCACAAATCTGACCAATGCCGGCATTGCCGTGGCAGGCGGCGACCGGGATGGCATGCGCATTGCCACCCAGACGCTGGACGATGGCAGGCGGGTGGCGCTGGTCGCCTTTGGGCATAATCCGGGCCTGCTGCGCGTGCAGAATTATGCGCGCGTTACGGAAATGGTCCGCGCAGCAGATGCCCAGGCGGACATCGTGATGGTCTCCTGTCATATCGGGGCAGAAGGCGCTGCCCATGACCGGGTTACCCGGGCAACCGAAACCTATCTGGGCGAGGATCGCGGCAATCCATACCGGTTCGCACGTACCGCCGTCGATGCGGGCGCCGATATCGTGTTTTGCCATGGCCCGCATATCCCCCGAGCGGTCGAGGTCTATCAGGGGCGCTTCATCGCATACAGCCTTGGCAATTTCTGGACCTATGGCCGGTTCAACCTGAGAGGTCATAACGGCCTCGCTCCCGTTGCCCGGCTTGAGGTGGATGGCGAAGGGGCGCTGGTTTCGGCCGACATCGTGTCGGCGCGGCAGGATCGCCCGGGCGGGCCTTATCTGGATCGTAGCAATGCAGCCGCGCAGCGGATCGCGGAGCTTACAGCCCGCGACTTCCCCGAAGGCCGGGTGTCGATCGATGCAAGCGGACAGCTGGACTGGCCCCGCTAGGCTCAGCCTTGCGCCTCTCCGCTATCGAATTTGTCCAGCCGCCGGTTCCCGAATAGCATCCGGCGTTCGAGGCGCGTGCTCAGCGCTGAGTAATAGGCGCTGAGGAAAGCGCGGTCGTCTTCCCCTTCGCTCCAGTCCCAACCGATCTTGCCGCGGATCGTGGCCGCCACATTCTCTTCGGTCCCACTGTTGCCGGATCTGAGAACATTCTCCAGCGTCTGCAGCTCATATTCGCCATAGGCATCGAGCTGCGCGTCGGTAAAGGCGAAGGCCCCGGCTTCTGCGTGGTTTTCGCTGGCGAGATCGACAGCAAGCTTCCGGCGCGGAGCGTGCACGACCCAGGTTCCCGCGATGATGTCGCCGGCGCGCAGTCGATCCCTGTTGAACAGAGGAAAGAACAGGAAAAGCCCGGCCCATACCAGGCCGATCAGTGCGATAACACCATCTACCCCTTCGCCACCACCCAGAAAGGCCAGCGGCAGGAATATCTCGATCTCGCGCATCATATTGCGCGCTATGACGGCATCGGCGGTTAGCCGGCCACCATCGCGGGCCACAACGCGCAGCCCCATGACACGTTTGCCGAGAGTTGCCGAGCGCCGGCCCATTTCGAACGCGATGAAATAGAAATTCCGGAGCAGGAAAAAGCCGAGCAGCCAGATTACGCCGACAATCTCGATGCCGTCGACCGAGCCGGTGCCGAGCGTTCCGAGCCCGGCTGCGACAACGACGATCGAGAAGACCACCAAAATCGCGATCAGCAACAAAAAATCGAGAATGAAAGCGCCTGCCCGCTGGCCTGCCGTCGCCAGTTTCAGTCGCAAATCCACGCCTTCGGGGGTAATCAGCGTACGCTCGGTATGCGCGGCCGTATATGCGGGGCTAGCGCTCGCCACGGTCAAGCCTCGGAATGTAGAAATAAGTGCACCAGACTGTGATCATCAACGCCGCTATCGCATAGCGGGTCCAGTCGTCGGTGATGAGCTGGCGGCCAAAGCCTTCCAGCAAACCGGCAAAAAGCAGCATGACGATTACGCCGATCATCGCAGTTGCTGCCGTGCGCCCGGCGTTGCGGGCTGCGGCAAGGCGGGTCTGTGCTCCCGGAAACATTATCCTGGTGCCGATGTGAAGCCCCGCCGCGCCCGCCAATGCAATGGCAAACAGTTCGGTGGAGCCATGGATTAGGAGCCAGCCGCCAAGTTCGAAACCGAGCCCGTTTCCTGTGAACAGGGCGATCATGGCACCAAGGATCGCACCATTGTAGACCATCAGCAGAGCGGTCGGCACGCCAAAGGCAAAACCCAGCGCAAAGGCAAATATCGACACCTGCGAATTATGGGTGAACAGATAGGTCGCAAACACGCCCAGGGGGCTTTCCCCGCCATCGTCGTAAAGCGTTGCTCGCAAGGCTTCGGTTGTCGCATCCGGGCCCCGGTCTCCCGCAAGCTCGCCGGGAATAATCGCGCTGAACCAGTTCGGATCGTTGCTGACCAGCAGATAGGCGGCCAGCGTTCCGGCCAGCATGAGGGCGATGGACACCAGCGTTTCGCGCCACAGGGCCCGGATTGCGATCGGCCAGTCCTCGGTGAAAAAGCTTATCGCCCGCTGGCCGAAACTGGTGCGCACACCATAGACGAAGAAATAGGCCCGGGTGCAAAGCCCTTCCAGATAGGCGATCAACGCCATATCGAGCGATGTGGCGCGCGCCACGGAAAGCGCCGAGAGCGCCGAGCGATACAGGACCGGCAGCTCGAGCAGGTCTTCGTCGGAAAGCCGTTTTACCGAACCGCCCTCGGCCCGCCGCAGCAACTCTTCGAGCCGCGCCCAGTCCGCTTCGCGTTCAGCGCGGAATGTGCTGCTGCTGAAGACGGCCTGGTTGGCTACGCTATCCATCTAGATCAGGCTCCGGCGTTTGAGGTCGATGTAATTGGCAACCAGCCGTGTTCCGACCTCGTCATGGTTCGCTTCGAGCACATGTGCGCCCATCCGCTGCAGCCGCGCGATGACGATCGCCCGTTCGCGCAGCAGGGCGCTGGCTGCCACGGCGCGGGAAACGTCGTCCGGTTCCTCCGGCTTTTTTTGCGCTAGCGCCGTCAGTTCGGCATCGCGCAGCACTACGAAGAGAACGAGATGCCGGTCGAGCAGACGGCCGGCCGAGCGGAGCATGAGCTCGGCGCTGGTCGGGTCCGCGAAATCCGTAAAGACAATGACCAACGACCGGTGGTGAAGCTGCGAGGCCAGCGTCGTCAGGGCGAGCGTGTAATTGCTCTCTTCCGGCGCATATTCGATATCGGCGGCAGCACGCTGCAGGGCAGAAAAGGCCCGCGCGCCGGTTACGGTTGGGCTGGCTAGCTGCGGTCGCCCGGCAAAGGCGAACAGGCTCGCCCGGTCACCCGCCTTCAGCGCGACATAGCCAGTCAACAGCGCCGCCGAGATCGCGCGATCTATCCGCGGCAGCCCGTCAATCGGTTCACACATGGTCCGCCCGGCATCGAGCGCGAAAACGATATGGTTGTTGCGTTCGGTGCGATATTCCTTGGCCAGCAATGTCGTATGCCGCGCCGATTGCTTCCAGTCGATCGTGCGCCGATCCATGCCGGACTGGAATTCGGTCATCGAATCAAACTCGGTGCCGTCGCCCCGGTCGAGCTGGGCGATCAGACCGTAAGCGGCATCGCGCAGATAGAGCTGGATGCCCTTGTCCTGGATGAAACCGATATTGGGCGTAACGAGTATTTCCGTGCCGAAATAATCGCGCGTCTGAATCCAGGCGAGGCCGAGCGGTCCCGTCCAGCGGGCCCAGAGATGCCCGATGGTTGCCTTGCCGCGCCGATTGGCGGTGAAGACCGTGTCATGTTCGGCCCTGCCGTCGATCATGAAAGTCCGGCCACGTCGTCCGCCGCCTGCATCAAGCTTCTCGTCGATGCCCAGTGCGACTTCGATCTGTTGCGGCGTACCACGCCTTTCGATTGTGCCATCGCCTTCCCGGAAGCACAGTCGGCTCGTCACCGTAAAGGCTTCGCCGACACCGGTCGTGCTGGGTTTGTCGATCTCAACATCGAGCCGGCGTGCGCGTTTCGCAGCCAGGGCATCGAGCAGGATGAGCGCGCCCATGATCGCGATCCAGATTAGCCCGAAATACCAATATTGCGGGACAACCACGCCGATGACGAGCGCAGCCGGGGCACCGAGCGCCACTAGCACAACCGAACGGGCGGTCGGATAGATCATGCCTGTATCACCGGGGCGCTTCGACCTGTTCGATCAGTTTCTCGACAATGCTATCGGCATCGCGTCCGTCGATCTCCGCGGCGGCGGAAAGGATGACCCGGTGGCGCAGCACGGCCGGTGCGAGAGCCTTCACATCGTCGGGGATCACATAGTCCCGGCCGTCGAGCGCGGCACGTGAGCGCGCTGCACTGGCCAGCATTGCCGCCGCGCGCGGGCTGGCACCGGCATCCAGATCGGCGGTTTCGCGGGTCGCCCGGATCAGGGAAACGATGTAATTGGTGACATCGGGTACCAGCTTCACGCTGGCGACCACTTCAATCGCAGCGGCAATCAAGGCCTTGTCGGCTACACATTCAATCGCGAAATCCGCGGCCTTAGGTGCGCCGAACCGGCTGCCATGTACGGTCACGATCTTCTGCTCCTCTTCCTCGCTCGGATAACCGACGGCGAGCTTGAAGAGAAAGCGATCGAGCTGTGCTTCGGGCAGGGGATAGACGCCCTGCTGCTCGATCGGGTTCTGGGTTGCGACAACCATGAAGCGATCGGAAAGCGCATGCGTTTCCCCGTCGATTGTGACCGCGCGTTCCTGCATCGCTTCGAGCAGGGCGGCCTGGCTTTTAGGCGGTGTCCGGTTGATCTCGTCGGCGAGCAGCAGTTCGCAGAAGATCGGCCCGCGGGTGAGCTTGAACTCGCTGGTTTGGAAGTTGAACAGGTTCGCGCCGATAATATCGCTGGGCATCAGGTCCGGCGTGAACTGGATGCGGCCGTAATCGAGCCCCAGCGAGCGGGAGAAGCATTGTGCGAGGAAGGTTTTCGCCGTTCCGGGCGGACCTTCGAGCAGGCAATGACCAGAGGAAAACAGCGCGATCAGCAGGTGATCGACAATCTCTTCCTGCCCGACGATCGCCTTGGCGATTTCGGCATGAATGCTCTCGCCCAGCGGTTTGATGTCTTCAACCTTCATGAGTTACGGCCTTTCTCCATTCGTAAAGCGCCCTTGCGGCGTTGCGGATATCTTGGCGATTATGTGCGCGCTGTGCCGACAGGGCGAGCGTAGTGAAGCGGGGCATGGTCGCCGGACCCAGCCCGTCGAGCCAGCTGTCCAGCGCCTCGCCGCTGAGTTGGCGCGGATTGCCTATCGCGGCGACCGCGGCTTCGCGGGTCATGGCGGCATAGCGCTGGCTCGACAGATGTTCGCGCCTGGCGACGCGCAGCAGTTCGGCGCTGTTGTCGACCAGCGCGCGCTTGCCAAAGGCGATGGCGCGTGCGGGCCTCAATGCTGGACCGAAACGGTACATCGCCTGCACCCCGGCAAGCAGTGCAGCGGCTAGAAGACACAGGGTCATTGCAAGAAACGGCGGTTCGAAGGCCAGGGTCAGCAGGTTGCGGGAACCGCCAAAGCCGTTGGCGACAAGCTCGAACCAATAAGGGCCGCCCGATTCATTGAGCTCGGCGAGTAGCAAAAGTGCCGCGCGCGCGCTGCCGGGGTCGGCCAGTGTCTGGTTGTTCAGGAAATCGGGATCGGAAAGGATGTAGATTTCGGTGTCGGTAACCTGGGCCAGGACGGATTCGTTCTTCGCGGTTTCCATCAGCGGCATCAAGGCCGGGCCGGAGATGGTCTGTAGGTCGCCTGGCGTCAGGAATTCGGTATCCCTCAGCATCCCGCTCTGCAGGCGCGATCCGGCAGGGGTCGCGCTCGTCGAAACGGAAATATCAGCGACACCGGAGAGCATCGCCGTGACGCTTCCCCCCATGCCCGACCGAAACCATTGCACCCGGTCCCGCTCGCCGTCGACCGGCAGGGTGCCCCATTTAGGAAGGACGATCAGCAACGGCCCGGATCCCTCATTGAGCAGTGTTTCCACCCGTTCGGCATTGCTGCCCGGTTCGAGCGTGAGGAGGGTCAGTCCCGGATTGTCCAGCATCGCTTCGCTGCGCACATAACGGACATCGGCACCTGTATTCTCGAGCAGCCTATACACGCCGCGGAAACCCACTGCCGATGTCGAAAGGCCGTGCGCGCGGCCATCGCGGCCGCTGCGAATATCGGGGGCGTAAGCGGAAAGGATCAGGAACGCGGCGAAGCCGACAACGCCTGCAATCACCAGCAGGACGACGGTCCGCGCGCGGAAGGGGGATGCATTTTCGCTCATGCCCAACTCTTGCCAAAGGCGAACTGTTCATAGGCCGAACGCGCCTCCGCCCAGCCTTGTTCATCGACAGGCTGGACGGCGAAAATGCCGCGTTCGACGATATGGGCAATGGATGAGAAGGCGGTGCGGGCCGGGGCGGGCAGGGCGGCGGCGTCGGAAATATCGCGGCTGGTCAGCGCCGGGCGCATGAAATCGGGCAGTCGTTCCTCGATATCCGCAATGCTTCGAAACAATAGCAGATGCGCGGCTTCGGCATAGCGCCCCTGTTTCGCCATTGCGTCGGCCTCGCCCAGCAACCCATGGGCTGCTTTGGCTTCGGGACGCCAGTGTTCGGTGCCGGCTTCATCCTCTTCATCGCTGGCTGCAGGATCGGAAAAGCGGCGGTATAGTGCACGCCCGATACTGAACAGGATGATCGCGGCAAGGCCTCCGACGACAATCCAGAAAAGCCCCTGCCAGACAGGACCAAGCGTTTCGAGCCAGCGAAGCAGGTCGGCGAGCCAGTCCGGCGGTTCGCGGGGAACCGGCGGTTCGAACTCGGTCATCTCCGTCTGAAAACGATCGCTCTCGATCAGCTCGCGATAAGCCTGATCGAATGTCTGCGCATTTTCATTTCCGGTTGGCGGTGCCGCTGCCGTCATACGCTTCGAAATCCCCTTGCGACCTCAGACTGCATATCGCGCCTTTCGTCCCATGGCGAGGCTGGGCTGGACATTTCCGGGCCAATAAGAAAAACCGGTCTGCCCGTAACTCGCTGCGAGCGTAGGAGAAACAATGGCGACGCTGCCTTCGGAAAACCCCCGGTTCAGCTTTGGCGCGACCGTGAACGACATGTTTTCGGCGATTGGCCGCAATTTTCTGCTGATGACGGGCCTGGCCCTGATCTTTGCCGGTGTGCCGAACGCCGTCTATTCGGTGGTTACGCTCAATGCCATGGAGGGTCTGTTTGGCGTGGCATCCCCGGATATCAGGCAGATATTGACCGATTGGAGATTGCTTCTTGGCGGCGGCTGGCTGGTTGTGACCCTGTGCGGCGTCTTTGCGCAGACGGCGATATCCTGGGTGGCGCTGCGCGGGCCGGATGAAGCATCGCCGTCCATTGGCGATGCCGTTGGCGCCGCACTGCGCCATTTTTTCCCGGTGCTGGGAATCATGCTGATCTATTATCTGGCGATATTCCTCATCGCCGGGTTGCCCGCGATGGCGCTTTTCGGGCTGGCTGGCGTCTCTTTCACGGAGGGCTTTTCCAATCCCGATGGATTGGTCGCCGCCAGCCTTTCCATAATGCTCGTCACGCTGTTCGTGATCTTCCCCCTCCTGCTGTTCCTGATGGTCGTCTGGATCGCCGCCATTCCTGCGGCCATCCAGGAACATCTCGGCCCGATCAGGGCGCTTGGGCGAAGCTGGGCGCTGACCAGCGGACATCGCTGGAAGCTTCTGGCGATGGTCATCATCTTTTCCATTGTGGTGATGATGGTTTCGGGCACGTTGAGCGCGGCGACAATGCCGATGATGGCGTTCGACATGTCTGGCGGGGGCAATCCGTTTTCCTGCATGATGCTGGCGACGGTTCTGCAATCCCTGCTCGGATCGCTGACACTGGTCGTCACCTATCCGGCCCTGACCGCGACCTACATGAATTTGCGGATCGCCAGGGAGGGTCTTCTCCGGGAGAATGTGGGCGATATTTTCGATTAACCCAAAACGCCTTTGGACCGGGATGGTTCACCGGGCTATGAGGGGATATTCATTCAGGAGATACAGATGAAATTGGGATCGCTCAAGGCAGGCCGGGACGGGCAGCTGGTCGTTGTCAGCCATGATCTCGCCTGGTGTGCGGATGCATCGCACATCGTGCCAACGCTGCAGGCCGCGCTCGACGATTGGGATAGTGTCGCACCGCAGCTTCAGAATCTGGCGACGGATCTGGCGCACGACGTGATACCCAAGCAACGGTTTCACGAGCATGATGCAGCCTCGCCACTGCCGCGCGCCTATCAATGGGCGGATGGCTCGGCCTATGTGAACCATGTCGTCTTGGTGCGGCAGGCCCGCGGTGCGGAAATTCCGGACAGTTTCTGGGAAGATCCCTTAATGTATCAGGGCGGCTCGGACGGGTTTATCGGTCCGCGCGATCCGATTCCGCTTCCCGACGAGGAATGGGGCTGTGATCTCGAGGCCGAGATCGTCGTCGTCACCGGCGATGTGCGGCAGGGCGCGAGCCGCGAAGAAGCGCTTGGCGCGATCCGGCTGGTGGGGCTCGTCAACGATGTATCGCTGCGCAACCTGATCCCGGCGGAGCTCGGCAAGGGATTCGGTTTCGTCCAGTCGAAGCCGGCCAGCGCCTTTTCGCCCGTGTTCGTGACGCCAGACGAACTGCCGGGCTGGAAGGACGGCAAGCTGCACGGACCGCTGATGGTCGATCTGAACGACAAACCGTTTGGGCGGGCCGATGCGGGCGAGGATATGACCTTCGATTTTGGAACGCTCGTCTCGCATCTCGCCAAGACGCGCAACCTGATCGCGGGTTCGATTATCGGATCGGGCACCGTCTCCAACCGCGATGCCGATGGCGGCCCGGGCAAGCCGATCGACCAGGGCGGGCTCGGTTACAGCTGTCTCGCCGAAGTTCGCATGGTCGAGAAGATCCTCGAGGGCGAGATGAAGACGCCTTTCCTCTCGCACGGCGACACCGTGCGCATCTGGATGGAAGACGAGCACGGCCATGCCACGTTCGGCACGATCGAGCAGGAAGTGGTGAAGGTTTAGTATTTGTCAGATTCAACCTGGCGGTTAAGCGCTGCACCGGATTTTGTTTGTCAGACCTTCGGCTTCGCCTCAGCCGCCGCACCGGCCCGCTCCCCCACCCGGCCTCCCAATGAGTTTACCCTGTGGGAGGCCGGGTGGGGGAGCGGGTCGGTGCGGCGATTTCGCGCTAACGAAGGTCTGGCAGACAAAAAGGTCCGACAAGTTACCTACGCGTCCAGTTCTGCGACTGGCAGATAATTCCGCCGAGCACGCAACCCGTAACGCGCAATGTCCCGTCCCGGTTCAGCCGAAGGCGGGCATTGTAGCTCCGGCCGTTTTCCGGGTCGTAGACCTGCCCATGACGATATTGGCCGCGGTCGAACCGGAAACCGGTAAGCACGCGCGATCCCTCTATCCTGCGGTTGCGCAGATTGGGATCGGGATTGTTGACGTCGCGCTGGCCTGCTTCGGTCGGTACGAGGATGCGGGTGATCCGGCCGCATAGCGTTTCGCCGCACCGTCCGATGGCGATCACCGCGCGATTGTCTTCGGTCAGCCAGTTTCCGGTGATGCCGGATTGCGCGGCGGCAGGCGCGGACAGCGCGAGCAGGCCAAGCATTGCTGCGAACGAAAAGAATTTCATCAACCTCTCCAACATATTGGATCGCCCCGATCAGATCGCGCCTAGCGCGATTTCCCCTGCTGCACTAGACCCGGACATCTGCATTGCCGCTGAACGGAGTAGGGCTGGATGAGCGACGGGGAATGGGTGATCGGTGTTGTCGGCGGTTCGGGGTTGTATGCGATCGATGCGCTGGAAAATGCTCAGTCGATCCGGGTTGAGAGTCCCTGGGGGGAAGCGTCGGACGAGCTCGTGATCGGCGAGATTGCCGGCAAGCGTTTCGTGTTCCTCCCGCGCCACGGCAAGGGCCACCGGATATCGCCGAGCGATCTCAACTTCCGCGCCAATGTCGATGTGCTGAAGCGTGCCGGTTGCACCGACTTGATTTCGCTTTCCGCCGTGGGTTCGCTGCGCGAGGATCTGCCGCCGGGCAAGTTCGTGATCGTCGACCAGTTTGTCGACCGGACCTTTGCGCGCGAGAAGAGCTTTTTCGGGGCCGGTTTGGTCGCCCATGTCTCGATGGCCGATCCGGTGTGCGGCAGGCTTTCTGATATGACCGAAGCTGCAGCGAAGGCGGCGGGCGCAGACGTTCATCGCGGCGCAACTTATCTGGCGATGGAAGGGCCGCAATTCTCCTCGCGCGCCGAGAGTGAGCTCTATCGCCAATGGGGTTGCGACGTGATCGGGATGACGGCGATGCCGGAAGCCAAGCTCGCGCGGGAGGCGGAGCTGCCTTATGCGCTCGTCGCGATGGTCACCGATTACGATTGCTGGCGCGACGATACGGCCGATGTCGAAGTCCACGATATTCTCGAAACCTTGCAGGTCAATGCCGGCATGGCTGCGCAAACGGTCGTCGAGTTTGCGAAGGCTCTACCCGATGAACGCCCCGCCAGCCCGCTCGATACGGTTCTCGATCACGCGATCATCACTGCACCGGATGCGACCGACCCGGCGTTGAAAGCGAAGCTCGATGCGGTTGCAGGCCGGGTTTTCGCGGCGCGAGCTGGTTGATAGCAAGTCTCAACCTGCCAAGGAAATGCTGACGATAACTAAGCTGTGCAGCTCGCTCCGCCCAGCACGCAGAAACGCGCGCAATGGGGGTGATTGAGCGGCACATCGCGGCTGGCTTCGGCCAGAGTTTTGCCCATCTGGAAATCCTCGCCGTAAGGCAGCAGCGTACAGGCGGTGACCATCGGCCCGTCCGCGCCTTTGTGTTTCACCACCATCCGGCTCGATGCGCACATCATCGCATCCGGATCGACATCGAGTATGCCCCAACAGGCGGTCGTGATCTCGGGGACGTCTGCGTCCGCGTCCATTTCCGGGAACAGGACGAGCCGGGCCGGGTCCAGAGCGTTGATCGCGATTCCGGTTTCCGCGAACAGCGCCGCATAGCCGCTACGCGCCATTGCATCGTCTTCATGCGCGAGATGACGTCCGGCGACGGCGATGGAAAAGCCGTTGTCGGATAGCCATTGAAGGCCGGCCATGCCCGTGTCCCAGCTATCGGCGCCGCGTTCGGCCTCATGCGCGGTCTGGGTGTAATGATCGAGGCTTACGCGGAAGGTCATCCGGTCGCCGTAGCGCGCCTTCAGGTCGAGCAGCGCCTCTTCGAACCGCCGCATCGGCCGCATCGCATTGGTGAGGATAAGCGCCTCGAACCCGCGCGCAAGGCAGCTTTCGAGCATCGAAATCATGTCACGATTCATGAAGGGTTCGCCTCCCGTGAAGCCGATCTCGCGCGTTTCGAGTTCATCGCGCTCAATCTCGTCCAGATAGGCGTCGACCTCAGCGAGCGTCAGATAGACGAGCGCATCATTGGTAGGAGAGCTTTCGATATAGCAGCTCTTGCAGGCGAGATTGCAGAGCGTTCCCGTGTTGAACCACAGCGTCTCCAGCCGATTAAACGCAATGTGCGCGCGCGGCTCGCCCTTGGCCGTTACAGCCGGATCGCGGAACTTGTCCCGTGCGATCGGCGCTGCATCGGCGATTTCGAACGGCGAGGGGCCGGGAAGGGGCTTGGTGGCGATGGCGGGTGGTCCTTTGTGTCGATCCGCTGATAGGGGCTGCAGGCTCTAAAGCAAATATTTGGCGCGAAACTGCGCCCAGCGTTTCGCCGTGTTGCCGAAGATTGTCGGCTCCCAGACGGCAAAGCCGGCCTGCTTGGAGATGTCGGAACGTGTCGGATAGGGGACGATGGCGCCGCCGATCGCAAAGGCATTGGCCTTGCCGCCGATGGCCAGGCTCCAGGGCAGCAGCAATTCGCCGGCATGCGGGCCGACCACGGTCACGCCGAGGATCTTCTTGCCCTTGCGGATGACTTTCAGGAAGCCGTGCGCATCGTTCTCCGCGCGGGCCCGGTCATTCCCCGCAAAATCCTGTCTGGTGATGGCGATTTTGTCGCCATATTTTTCGCGTGCGTCTTTCTCGGTCATGCCGACATGGCCGAGCTCGGGATCGCTATAGGTGACCCAGGGGAGCGCCTTGTAATCAGCCTTGCTAGGCAGGCCGAGCGCGACCTGCAGCACGATGAGTGATCCTTCATAGCCCGAGGCATGGGTGAAGCGCGGGCCGACCCGGCAATCGCCGATCGCATAAATGCGCTTGTTCGAAGTCCGGCGTCGCGCATCGACCGGGATACCGCGCGGGCTCCATTCGACGCCGCCGTTTTCGAGGCCGAAGCCGGTGAAATCGCACGTTCGGCCCGTGGCGACGAGCAGATGGCTCGCCTCGACCGGATCGCCGCTATCGGTTTCGATACGGACACCGCCGCCCACCGGGCTGACTTTCACGACATCGGTGCGTTCGTGCATGACGACGCCCTCATGCTCCAGCTTCGCCTTGACGACGGCAACCGCTTCCGGGTCGTCCTTGCCGAACACCGTGCCGCGTTCGAACACCGTCACCTCGCTGCCGAGGCGGCGGAAGCTCTGGGCCATCTCCATGCCGATCGGGCCGCCGCCCATGATCGCCAAGTGGTTCGGCCGCTCGGTCAGGCCGAAAATCGTTTCGTTGGTCAGATAGGGCACGTCCCCGATCCCTTCCACCGGCGGAATGAAGGGCTTGGACCCAAGGGCGAGGCAGATGCGCGGCGCTTTCAGCCTCTGTCCGTTGACCTCTATCGTCGACCCGTCAATCATTTGCGCCGTACCGCGAAAAACCTCGACACCGAACTCCTCTTCGAAACGCTCCTGGGAGTCGTCTACGGCAATGGCGGCAATCGCGGCCTGCACATGATCGTGCACTGCCTTGAAATCGATTGCGGGATCGACATTGGCGATGCCGTATTTTGCGCTCTCGCGCATCGCCTGGGCGCGCCGCGCCGCCGTTATCAGGGCCTTGGAGGGGACGCAGCCGGTATTCAGGCAGTCGCCACCCATAGGGCCTTTCTCGATCAGCGCGACCTTCAGGCCGAATTGCGCGCAGCCGCCGGCAGCGGTCAGCCCGGCGGATCCCGCGCCGATTACGATCAGGTCATGCGTGCGTTTCACGTCGATCCATTCCTTACCATTGCCGGGACTTGCCATTATTTGGGCTTGTCGCTGCCCGTTGCGGTGCTGCCTCGACCAGGATTTTCGCGACGAGTCCGATAGAAGTTACAATGCCCGCGCATTTGTGTAACCGGACGGTGCATCAATACGAAGCCCATCTCAACATCCCTCCCGCCGGAGACAACAGTGAATATCGAGAATAGCCGCGACTATTATGGCCAGGTTCTACAAGGCTCCGACGATCTGAAGACGGACGCCTGTTGCACGATGGAAGCGCCGGTGCCTGAAGTTATCGCGGCACTGGCCCATGTCCACCCAGATGTGAAAGCGCGCTATTATGGGTGCGGCCTGATTGCACCGGAGGCAGCTGCCGGCATGCGCATTCTCGATCTTGGCAGTGGATCGGGTCAGGACGCCTATTTGCTGGCCCAGCTGGCGGGTTCTGAGGGCAGCGTTGTCGGGGTCGATACGACGCCCGAACAGCTTGCTGTAGCCCGCGAGCATCTAGATTGGCACGCGGACCGGTTTGGCTATCGCAATGTCGAATTTGTCGAAGGCGATATCGAGCGGCTCGATACGCTCGATCTGAAGCCGGCCAGTTTCGATCTCATCGTCTCCAACTGCGTGATCAATCTGGTTGCGGACAAGGCTAAGGTGTTTCGCGATGCCCATACCCTGCTGAAACCGGGGGGCGAATTCTACTTTTCCGATGTTTACGCCGAGCGCCGCGTGCCCGCCGCTTTGCAGGCCGATCCGGTGCTGCACGGCGAATGCCTGTCCGGCGCGCTCTATTGGGGCGATTTCGACAGGCTGGCGAAAGAGGCCGGTTTTCGCGATCCCCGGCTCGTGACCGACCGGCCCCTCGCGATCGGCGATCCGGCCGTTGCCGATAAAGTGGCGGGCATCCGTTTCTTCTCCGCCACCTATCGCCTGTTCCGAATCGACGAATTGGAACCGCGCTGCGAGGATTATGGCCAGGCCGTCCGCTACAGGGGCACGATCCCCGGCCATGAGCGCGCCTTCACGCTCGACGGGCATCACTTCATTGAGAAAGGCCGGATGTTCGCCGTATGTGGCAATACGTGGCGGATGCTCGCCGACACACGCCTTGCCAATCATTTCGAGTTCTTCGGGGATTTTTCGACGCATTTTGGCATCTTCCCGGGCTGCGGCGATCTGATGCCTTTCAGGGAAGCGCCCGCGAGCGACGATATTTCGAGTTGCTGCTGAATTGACCTGTTATCTTGTTACCGGAGCGGCGGGCTTGCTCGGCGGCGAAATCGCGGCGGCGCTGGCCGACAAGGGGCATCGCGTGATCGGCCTTGTTCGCAAGAGCCGGACCGTGATGCGCGGCAATGGCGAGCAAATGCCAGCCGGCGACTGGCAGGGCGGCATACCCGAGCCGGGCAAAATCCTGCTTGTCGAGGGCGATGTCCGCGATCCGCATCTCGGCCTGGAACGCCAGGCTTATGACCGGCTGGCCGGGCAGGTGGATCGCATCGTCCATTGCGCGGCAATCGTGCAGTTCGATGCCGATCCGGAAATCTATGAAGCGGTCAATATCAATGGCACGGGCCATGTGATCGATTTTGCCAGGGCTCGTCCCGATGCTCCTGCCGCGCTCGTTGCCGTCAGCACTGCCTATGTCTGCGGAGAACGCGACGGCCCGATTAGCGAAGCCGATGCGGAAAAGCCCGATCGGTTCGCCAATCCTTATGAAGCCAGCAAATTTGCTTCGGAGGCCAAGGTCCGCGAAGTGATGGCCGACGGAATGGCGGCGGCCATCGCCCGACCAAGCATCGTGGTAGGGCGCTCAAAGGATGGCGTAATTGCCGCATTCGATACGATCTACATGGCATTCAAACTGCTGGCTGAGGGGCGTATCAGAACGATCCCGTCAACGCCGGGCGCGACGCTCAACTTCGTGCCGCTCGACCACGCCGTAAATGGTATCGTAACGATTGCCGAACGGATCGAAGAGGCGCAGGGCAAGGTCTTCCATCTTGTCGCCGGCTCTCCGATGCCGGTGGCCGATTTTTTTGCGCTGGTGCGTGACTATCCGCAATTTTCCAATCCGGACCATGTTCCGCCGGAGCGGTTTGATCCCTCGATGCTGTCGCCGCTCGAACAGCGTTTCCATCGCCGCGTTGCCGCGCTCTACACGAGTTACTTCCAGCGTAATCCTTTGTTTTTGGAGAGTAATACCGAAAATCTCATGGGATGCGGAGGGCCAGCCGCCGACGAGGCTCTGATGCGCAGGCAGATCGACTTTGCGATTGGCGCAGGCTTTCTTCCCGCCGAGTCGGTCACGGCCTGACACGCCTGTCCGGCGTTCGCCTGCAAAGCAGCACCAAAGTGGGACGGCCGAAACGGTTATCCACAATCTGGGTCAAGCCTTGTGGTTAATCTTCACAAGAAATTGCCGTTCCGGCGCATTTTAACCCTTTATTTAGGGTAAACGGTCTTCCCAAGGTCCGGTCATCCGGTCATAAAAGTGTCTGATTCTTTCAGCTTGATGAGAGGCGGCCTTACGGTGAGCGCACCTTTTCGGTTTCCCAGATTTTTCGTAACGGCGCCCAGTCCGTGCCCCTATCTGCCCGGCAAAACGGAACGAAAGGTGTTTACGGAGCTGCGCGGGCCGCACGCGCCGGAACTTAATGAGGCGCTCGGGCGTATCGGATTCCGGCGGAGCCAATCTGTCGCCTATCGTCCGAGCTGTGCCGGATGCCAAGCATGCGTTTCCGTCCGTGTGATTGCCACCGAGTTCAAGCCCAATGCCACCCAGCGCCGATTGATGCGGCGTAACAGCGATCTCGAGATCAGCGCCTGCGAGGCTTGGACTACGGAAGAGCAGTTCGCATTGCTGCGCCGCTATCTGAGCGTTCGCCATCCCGATGGCGGAATGCACGATATGGACGAGATGGATTTTGCCGACATGGTCGAGCAAACACCTGTAGATACGTTCATGATCGAATATCGCGAACCGAGCGTGGATGGAAAGCCGGGCCGGTTAATTGGGGCCTGTCTGACGGATCGCCAGTCTGACGGCCTTTCGATGATTTACAGCTTCTTCGATCCCGATCACCCCGACCGGGACGGGCTGGGCAATTATATAATTCTCGATCATATCGTCCATGCGGCGAAAGCGGGATTGCCGTATGTCTATCTCGGCTATTGGGTCGAGGGCGCACCGCGCATGCGGTACAAGGTCCGTTACCGGCCGCTTGAAAGGCTCACGCCGAAGGGCTGGGAAGCATTCGAACCGCAGCCCGTGCAGAAAGTATCCGCCAAGACGATGCTAGCCAGCGCCGAATAGCCGGACTGGCCTTAGCGGTCATTTTCCATAAAGGGCGGCATCGGAATGGATGCGCGAGCCTCGACAAGTGCAAGCGCCCATTTGGATGAAAGCAAATCGAAATATTCGTCCGTTTCCTCAATTCGGAGAAACCGGACAGCTTTACTCTCGTTTGTTGGAAATATCGCCAGATCGAGGGGGCGTCCGACACTGAGATTGGACCGCATCGTTGAATCGAACGAGACGAGCCCCGTTTTCACAGCATCGTCGAGCGGTGTTTCATATTCGAGCGCGCGATCCAGCATCGGCTTGCCATATTTGGTCTCGCCAATCTGCATGAAGGGTCGGTCGGGCTGGCAACTGATAAAATTGCCTTCCTTGTAGATGTGGAAGAGTCTCAGGGGCCGTCCCTTGAACCGTCCGCCCAGGAGCATTGACCCGGAAAAGCTGTACTGGCTGTTTTCGCCCGCAGCATCCTTGATCTCGTCGCTGGCCAGATGGAGCGCTTCGCCGACAAGGCTGGCCGCGCGGTGCATGTTCGGCATGTCACGAACAAAGCGTCGGCCGTCGCTGTCTTCATCTTCTTCCAACCCCTCTTTGAGAAGTGCGAAAGCAGACTGTGTTACCGAGAGATTGCCTGCTGTGCAGGCGATGATCGTGCACTCCTCGCTCTGTTCTATGATGTGGAGCTTCTTGTAGGAGGAAATATTGTCGACGCCCGCATTGGTGCGGGTATCGGCCATCATTACAAGCCCGTCTTTCAAAAGCATTCCGAGGCAATAGGTCATAACATTCCGGTCGATAAAATCGTGATGTCAGCGGTTAGCCGGGAAGAACAGTGGCGAAAAGGACTGAATTTCACGAGGACGCAAATCTTCCTGTTCCGGCTTCCCGCCTAATTTTGCGACTGGCTCTGGGCTTGCGTAACGCGCACGTCAACGGAAAGCGATTCATCGCCGCCGCCTACACGCCGCCCGGCAATGGGTGCGGCGTCGCGATAGTCGAGGCCGATGGCAGTGCGAACATAGGCATCGTCCGGGCTGATTCCGTTGGCCGGATCGAAACCGACCCATCCGATCGACGGCAGACAGGCTTCTGCCCATGCATGGCTGGCTTCCTGCTGCTCCGCACCGTCGCGGCGAAACAGATGGCCCGAGACATAGCGGGCCGGGATGCCCATCGCGCGCGCGGCGGCGCAGAAGATATGGGCATGGTCCTGGCAGACACCCTGGCTCGCTTCGAATGCTGTAGCGGCATCGCGCTCCACCGCGTCGAGTGTCGGCTCGAAATGAATGCGCTCCAGCAAGCGCGCCATAAGAAGGTGCATCCGCTCCAGCGGGTCCTTTTTCGCTTTCGCTATCTCTTTTGCGAATTTCCGGATTGCCTCGTCGGCCCGGCTCAGCCCCGTTGTGCGAAGAAAAGCCTGAGTGGGCAGCCTCTCGCCAGCATCCTCGACCATTCCCGAACGGTCGTCGGTAAGCACCTCGCCCGACACACGCAGCGCAACATTGCTGATCGGCCCGTCGATATAGAGCGTGGTGACATGGTTGCCGAAGCCGTCGCGATGGTTGCGCAGCCGGGCGTCGCAATCGACATCGATGTGCCAGTCGACAACATGCTGGGCGGCAAAGTTGATTGGGGTGACCCGTAACAGCTGAACAAGCCTGCGCTGCGGCTCGCTAAACACATAGTCCGTGCGATGGTCGACATGGAGGCGCATTTAATCGAACCGGAACTGTCTGGTGATGGCCTGGCTCAGCAAGCGGTTTTCCTCGATAAAGGACTGGAGATACTGGTGCAGGCCGCCCGTGATGATCTGGCGGATTTCCGTTGCCCTGATCCGTTGCTGTCGCAGTCGTGCAAGCCGGTCGGCCTCACCCTGATAGCCGGTGAACTTTCCCAGTTCCAAAAGCAACGAAGCCACTTCATGGACTGTGGCGGCAATCGATCGCGGCAGTTCGCGCCGCAGGATCAGCATTTCGACCACGCGCCGCGGCGAAAGGCCATCGCGGTATAGCCAGCGAAAGGCGGTGTTGGCGGAGACGGTCTGGAGGATCGTACCCCATTGATCGCGATCGACCATGCCGCCCACTTCCTCCCCCTCCGGCAGGATGATGTGATATTTGACATCTATCAGCCGGGCGGTGTTGTCGGCGCGCTCGACATTTTCGCCCAGCATGAGGAAATAGTAGCTTTCCTGCCGGAGCATCCGGTGAAGGGCGCCTTCGAAGCCGCGATTTTCCGCGATCAGCGCTGCGAGCAGATTGATCGTTCCCTGCGCGCTCCCGACCGAACTGCGCCCGTCAATACCAAGCCAGGCTCGGTTGATGGATTCCCACCCCTCGCGGGTCAGGGCCGTACGGACGGCACGGGCATTCATCCGCGCGGTATAGAGACAATTGTGGATCGAGTTGGGATTGTCTTTCGAAAAGGTGAGGAAGTTGGCAACATTTGTCGGTGTTATGGATTCATCCGTTTGCTCGAAATCCTCGCGCGCAGCGGCAACGGAAAGGGCGCTAGACCATGCCGCTTCGCCCGCCGGACGTGCGGAAAGCGCGTCGAGCCGGAGAGTCGCTTCGACTAGGCGCGCGGTAAATTCCGCACGCTCCATATAGCGGCCAATCCAGTACAGGTAGGAGGCGGTACGGGCGAGCATCAGTCCTGCGCTTCCGCCCGTTCGCTCTCGGGCCGCAGGACAAGGCTGTCCTTCGTTCCGCCGCCCTGGCTCGAATTCACGACCAGCGATCCTTCTCGCAAGGCTACCCGCGTCAGGCCGCCCGGAACTGTCGTCACACTTTTACCGTCTGACAGGCAGAAGGGCCTGAAATCGACATGCCGGCCCTTGATACCCTTGTCGGTCAGTGTCGGCACCGTGGAGAGGTCGAGTGTCGGCTGCGCGATATAACCGTCCGGATTGGCCTTGAGCGCGGCCCGAAATTCCTCGATTTCCTCCTTTGTCGATGTCGGGCCGACAAGCATGCCGTAACCGCCCGACCCGTCGACTTTTTTCACCACCAGGTCGGCGAGATTGTCCAACGTGTATTTGAGTGCATCGCGCTCGCGGCAGCGCCAGGTTTCCACATTGGGAAGCCTGGCATCCTCACCCGAATAGTATTTCACGATTTCCGGCATATAGGAATAGATCGCCTTGTCGTCGGCAATACCGCCGCCCGGCGCGTTAATCAGGGTCACATTACCCGCGAAATAGGCGGCCATTAGCCCGGGTACGCCGAGCATCGAATCCGGCCGGAAGACGAGGGGATCGAGAAAGTCGTCGTCGATCCGGCGATATATTACGTCGACTCTCTTGCGGCCCTCGATAGTGCGCATCCAGACGATATCGTCGTCGACGACAAGATCGGCAGCCTCGACCAGTTCGATCCCTATATTGTCGGCGAGGAAGCTGTGCTCATAGAAGGCGCTGTTGAAATGGCCGGGCGTCAGCAGTACGCAGCATGGGTCGCCCGGTGCGCCTTCCGGCGCAACCGCCTGCATCATCCTGCCCAGAGCGTCGGGATAGCCGTCCACCGGTTCCACCTCGAACGTCTCGAACAGTTCGGGGCAGAGCCGGAGCATCGCCTCCCGATTCTCCAACATATAGGAAACGCCGGACGGCGTGCGCGCATTGTCTTCCAGTACGAGAAACTCGTCGGGTCCGGTTCGCACCATGTCGATCCCGCAGATATGCGCATAGATGCCATGCGGTGGGCGATGGCCGTTGACCAGCGGAGTGAAGCCCGGGTTACACAGGACGAGATCTGCAGGAACCACACCGTCTTTCAGAATTTTCCGGTCGCCATAAACATCTTCAAGGAACATGTTGAGCGCCGTTACGCGTTGCTCCAGCCCGACGGAGAGCGAACCCCATTCCGCAGCGGTAAAAATACGCGGAACGATATCGAAGGGGATGATCCGTTCCGCTTCGTCTTCATCGCCATAGACGTTGAACGTGATACCGAGCTGTCGGAAGGCGGCTTCTGCGGAGTTCTGACGGCGGCCCAGTTCGCGTCTCGGGGTTTCGCGGATCCATTGTGCGATGGACTCAAAACCGGGCCGGGGCTTTCGCCCCCTGCTCTTTCCCCAAATCTCGTCAAAATATGTTCTTGCCATTGTGCATTGTAATCAATGCACGAGCGGGGTCTTTTGTTCAACTCACCTGGCGGCGCTTGGCGATATGAGCGCGCATATTGCCGGTCAGGAAGGCCGGGACGGAGTTTGGGCCGCGGGCAGATGAAAAAGGCCGCGGCCTTTTCATGCCGCGGCCTTGCCCCATTATCAAGATTCGGAAACCCCGCTCAGTAGCGTGAAACGATCAGGCGACCTGCGCCTGTTCTTCCTCTTCCGGGTCGCGCAGCACATAGCCGCGGCCCCAGACGGTTTCGATGTAATTTTCGCCGCCGGATGCGAGGCTGAGCTTCTTTCTGAGCTTGCAGATGAAGACGTCGATGATCTTGAGTTCCGGTTCGTCCATGCCGCCATAAAGGTGGTTCAGGAACATTTCCTTGGTCAAGGTCGTGCCCTTGCGTAGCGAGAGCAGCTCGATCATCGCATACTCCTTACCGGTCAGGTGAACGCGGTTGCTATCCACTTCAACGGTCTTGGCGTCGAGATTAACGGCGAGCTTGCCGGTCTTGATAACCGACTGGCTATGGCCTTTGGAGCGGCGCACAACAGCATGAATGCGGGCGACCAGCTCTTCGCGGTGAAACGGTTTGGTGACATAATCGTCAGCGCCGAAGCCGAAGCTGCGGACTTTGCTGTCCATCTCGGCAATGCCGGAAAGAATGAGCACCGGGGTCTGGACCTTGGATAGGCGCAGCTTTTTCAACACGTCATAGCCGTGCATGTCCGGCAGGTTCAGGTCGAGCAATATGATATCGTAATCATAGAGCTTGCCCAGATCGAGGCCTTCTTCGCCAAGATCGGTGGTATAAACATTAAAGCCTTCGGTCGTGAGCATCATTTCAATGCTCTTTGCCGTGGTGGGCTCGTCTTCGATCAGCAGCACGCGCATCAGGTTACCCCTTGTTTGTGGCACCGAACGAGAACATGTCCCGAACGGCTGAGTGCAATTCATTAACCATGAGAGATATGAACGCAAAAGGTTAAAGGCCCGTTAACTCCGCGAGTCGCGCACCTGTGACATTTGGGACTCAGTGGTTTGCGGGCTGGAATTGTGGGTCTTTTCCCATGACGACCGGCCGAACCGTTTGGCCAGAAAATCGACCAAAGCCGTCACGCGCGTCGGGCGCAGGCTACCGGGAGGGGTGACCAGATGGAGCGCGACGGACGGCGCCGACCATTCTGTCAGCAATTTTTCCAGGCCCTGCCCGTTCTCATGCTGTTGCAACATGAAGTCGGGGACAAGCGCTATGCCATGTCCGGCTTTGAGAGCCGGTATCATCGCATCGCTGTTATTGGCGCGCAGCGGGCCGCTTGGCCGAATATGCGCTTCCTCGCCATTTTTGTGAGTGAAGCGCCAGCTCTCCGGATTGGGCAGATAGGCATAGCAGAGACAATCATGGTCTTTGAGTTCCGATGGGTGCGCGGGGCGGCCGCGGCTTTCGAGATAGGCTGGCGAGGCGACCAGATGGCGGCTGACCGGCGCGAGGCGGCGCGCTTTCAATGTGCTGTCGGGCAATGCGCCGATCCTGAGCGCGGCGTCGAACCCGCCAGCGACAATATCGACGACCTCGTCGCTCAGATGGAGATCGATGGCGATATCCGGGTAGAGCGCCAGAAAATCCGGCAGTGCCGGGCCGACATGGGCAATGCCGAAACTCATCGGCGCGGCAAGGCGGACCAGCCCGCGCGGATTGGTTGCTTCGTCGCGCGCGGCGTCCTCCGCTTCCTCGCCAAGGCTGAGCAGTTGCTGAGCTCTCCCGGCAAGCTCCCGTCCGCTTTCCGTCAGCGACAGATGGCGTGAGCTTCGGTGGAAAAGCTGCACGCCCAGGGACCGTTCGAGCCGGCTGACGGCCTTGGATACGGTCGCCTTCGAAATCGTGAGCTCTTCCGCAGCAGCAGTGAAAGACCGCAGTTCGACGACTTTGGCGAATATCGCCCAGGCTTCGAGATCGGGTAGATTGGGCATAAAATGGAAACGATGCTTTTCCAATGTTTCTATTTATTGCCAATCGCAGAGCGCTATCTGGGTGTCAACGAGATAGTAAAGCAAGGAACAGTCAGATGATCGAGAAACGCCCTTTCACCAGTCTTGGCCATGCCAATCATGGTTGGCTCAATGCCCGCCACCATTTTTCCTTTGGCGATTATCGTGATCCCGCACGGATGGGCTGGGGCGCGCTTCGCGTCTGGAATGATGACGAGATTGGCGCGCAAAGCGGTTTTCCCACCCATCCGCATCGCGATATGGAAATCGTCACCTATGTTCGTCAGGGTGCCATCACGCACCGCGATTCCATGGGCAATGAAGGCCATACTCTGGCCGGCGATGTCCAGGTGATGAGCGCCGGTACGGGCATTCAACACAGCGAATATAATCTCGGCGACCAAGAAACCCGGCTGTTCCAGATATGGATTGAGCCGAAGGAGAATGGCGGCATGCCGCGCTGGGACGCCAAGCAGTTTCCCAAGGGCGATCGTGCCGGCTCGCTCGAAGTGTTGGCCAGCGGTTTCAACGCCGATCTTGAACAGGGCGCATTGTGGATCCGCGCCGATGCCCGGCTCTCCGGTGCCACGCTAACGAGTGGTACGGAGATCGAACATGAAATTGCGGAGGGATATCGCGGCTATCTGGTCGTTTCGGAAGGGCGGTTGCGGGTCAATGGCGTTGATCTCGACGCCCGCGATGCCGCTGCCATTGCCGATGAACCGTCGCTCAGCATCGAAGCGCTGGACGATACCGAGTTTCTCCTCGCTGAAGTTCCAGCCGCCACGCACTAGCGAAAGAGGGGCCTGACCGCTCCTCGTTCGATCTCACACCCGATTTTCCCATTTTCCATCGTTCCAAGGAGATTCCGATGTCCATTACCCATGCTCCCACCCTGCTGCGTATCGATTCCAGCGGTCGTTCCGCCGGATCGAATTCCCGTGCGCTTACCGATCATCTGATCGCCAAACTCGCGGCGGAAAATCCTGATGCGGCAATTGTAGCGCGCGATGTTGCCCAGGGTTTGCCGTTTGTTAGCGACGATTGGATCAACGCCAATTTCACAGCGGCGGAAGAGCGGGATGACAGCCAGGCAAAGGCTCTGACGCTTTCCGATACGCTGGTCGCTGAGCTTGAAGCGGCCAAGATAATCGTAATCGGCACGCCCATTTACAATTTCGGCATTCCGGCAAGCCTCAAAGCCTGGATCGACATGGTTGCCCGTGCGGGCAAGACCTTCAAATATACAGACACCGGGCCGGTCGGCCTATTGGAAGGCAAAAAGGCCTATGTGGCAATTGCCTCCGGCGGAACCGAAGTCGGCAGCACGATCGACTTTGCCAGCGGGTACTTGAAACATGTGCTCGGCTTTCTCGGCATTCATGACGTGGCGTTTTTCGCCGCCGATCAGTTGATGATGCATGGCGATGAAAAGGTTGCGGCAACCAAGACGGCCATCGACGCTGTGGTTTAGCAGGACACCGCTTTCTGTTGCTTGCCGCGCACCGCACTGTCATGGCGGGGCGCATGTTGGATGATCGCATCCTCTTCTCCGACGGCGAGGCTATCGTCATCGACAAACCTGCCGGTTTGCCCGTAACGCGGACGAAGCGCGGCGGTGATTGTATCGAGGACCGGCTAGAGGAATTGCGCATGGGCTTTGCCCGGTCGCCGATGATTGTTCACCGCCTCGATCAGGATACCAGCGGCTGCCTTTTGCTCGCGCGCAATCCCAAGGCGCTTAAGCGCTTCAACCGGAGTTTTTCCGAGGGTCTGATAACCAAAGTCTATTGGGCTGTGCTCGATGGCGAGACCGATGGCGAAGAGGGGCTGATCGATATCCCGCTTGAGAAAAAGTCGACCCGCGAACGCGGCTGGTGGGTGGAGGGGAGCTCGCGCGGCAAACCAGCAAGGACGCACTGGAAACGGCTGATAACGGACGGCGGCAAAACGCTGATCGAATTTCGACCTGAGACGGGGCGAACGCACCAGCTGCGCGTCCATGCACAAGAGGGGCTCGGCGCACCGATCATGGGCGATCCGGTCTATGCCAATGGCAAGGGGCCGATGCTGCTCCATGCGCGGTCGATCGGTGTGCCCCGCCAGGGCAAGGCGGCGATCGAGGCGGAAGCCCGGGTGCCGGACAGTTTCGGCGACTGGACGCCTGGCTAACCGAAGGGTTGCGTTTGCTGACCCGATTTGGACAGCTCCTCCCGAGTTCGGTTAAAGGGGCGCATGGCCGGTTTCGATTTCTCCACTATTCCTCCCGATGCCGTCGAGGAGCGCCATCTCTCTGGCACGGGCCCTGGTGGGCAGAATGTCAACAAAGTGGCGACGGCCGTGCAAATGCGTATCAACGTCTTTGCGCTTGGTCTGGCGCCGTCGATATATCGGCGACTGCGGGAACTGGCCGGCAACAGGATGACCGCAGAGGGTGTGCTTGTCGTTACCGCGCGCAACCATCGGAGCCAGGAAGCCAATCGCCGCGAGGCCATTGCCCGGATTACCGCATTGCTCGAAAAAGCCCATCACCGCCCAGCCCGCCGGATAAAGACCAAGCCGAGCCGCGCGGCCAAGGCAAGGCGGGTGGACAGCAAAAAGGTGCGCGGGCAGATCAAACAGGCGCGCGGTAAACCGCAAATCGACTAGAATCAGGACCGTTACCATGCACAGTTTCGATATCGCCGAACCTTCGGACAAGGCGGCGCTCTATGCAGACCTCGTCTCGGCGGTTGACGGCCTGACCGCCGACGAACCCGATGCAATCGCCAATATGGCCAATATCGCAGCCCTGCTCTGGGAATATCTGCCCGATATCAACTGGGCGGGATTTTACCGGATGATTGATGACGAGCTTGTTCTGGGGCCCTTCCAGGGAAAGGCGGCCTGTATTCGCATAAAGGTGGGGGCGGGTGTTTGCGGAACGGCTGCCGCGACGCGCGCTACGCAGCTCGTCGACGATGTCGAGGCGTTTCCGGGCCATATCCCCTGCGATGCGGCTTCAAGGTCCGAACTCGTCGTGCCGATCATGGTCGAGGGCGCATTGATCGGGGTTCTCGATATCGACAGTCCGATCGCCGCGCGATTCGATGCGGAAGATGCCGCGGGATGCGAGGCGCTCGTTGCACTGGTCGCGCCGAGGGTCGTCGAAACCCCGTAGGACACCCATAGCAACTGCCTCAAATCGGGACAGAAATGCGCGATGCGCGCCGTGGCATGAACCGGGCAAAACTGTTAAGAATGTATGAATGCCGGGGGCCATGACGCTCTTTGGCCGATTAATTCTATGGAAGGGCATATTATGCGTAGCTTAGCTTTTCTGGGCCTTATGGCGTCCATGACGATGATTCCGGTGACGGCGCAGGCACAGACCGACTCCGGAGCAAGTTCATCCGCTGCGGGCGTTGCCCTTGCGACCCAGGCTATGCGCGGCATGAGAGGCAATCGTGGCGGTCATGGCATGCGTGGTCGTCATGGTACGCGCGGCGGCAGTTATGGCAGGACGCGCGTTTGGCGCGGAGGCGGTCGCTTCAACCGCGGTACGCGCTTCTTTGCCGGCGGGTTCCTGCCCAGCTATTTTCTCGCGCCCCGCTATTATGTGGTGAACTATCCGAGATACGGTCTGGTCCAGCCCCGCAGCGGTTATCGCTGGGTACGCTATTATGACGATGCCTATCTGGTCGACGGGCGGGGTCAAATTGCCGACCAACGCTATGGCGTGCGCTATGATGGGGGTGGCGGTTATTATGGTGACGATGGTCGCACCTACGACGATCGTCGCTACTATGACGACCGACGCTATTATGATGACCGGCGCCGCGGTAGTTCGGGCGATGCGGCGGCAGGCGCTGTCATTGGCGGCATTGTCGGTGGGATTGCCGGAAACCGGATTGCCGGCCGTGGCAATCGTACGGAAGGTACGATTATCGGCGGCGCCGTTGGCGCCATAGCGGGCGGTGTGATCGGCAGCGAAGCCGGACGTTCCGACCGTTATGACCGGCGTTACCGTGAGGGGCGCTATCGTGGCGACCGCCATGATCGTCACCATGCGGACTCCCGCTATTCCGAAGAGCGGCGACATTATTATCGCGGTCCCGTTCCGGAATATGTCGGTCGCGGCGATTATTACCCGCCGGCCGCTCCGCAGATGGAATATGGCACCGATTATGATCGCGGCTACCGGACGGAAGAACGCTATATCGAGTATCCGCCCGTCCAGCAGGTGCCGCCTGTTCAGACGCATATTGGCGTGAGCGGCCCGGGCACCTATGCGGTCAATCATTCCAACGGCGTGTCCCAGAGCGCCACGACGACCATCGTTCTGAACTCCGCTCCGGCGACAACCACCACAACGACAACCTTCATCGAAGAGGAAGTCGAATATGTCGCACCGCGTCGCAGGGCGCGCCGTGCGGCCCGGCCGGCCAGGCAGGCACGCAGTTGCAATTGCCGGTAGGCCAGCTTCTCTGCTCCCGGGGGGGAGCAAGGGGCAAGGAAGGGCGGTGGGAGCGATCCTGCCGCCCTTTTTCAATTGCGCGGCCTGGATGAAGGCGCAGGCGCGGCTTGCCTAGCCGAGCCGCTCCAGTTCCTCGAAGCTCAACGCGCCGGGCACGATGATGACCGGGCAGGGCAGCTGGCCGGCGACACTACCGGCAAAATGGGCAACGAGCGGGCCGGGTGGTCCCTCCGCGGCGGCCCCCAGCATGATACCGGCGATATTCTCGCTCTCGTCAATGGCCTCACGCACCATCTTCACCGGGTCCCCTCGTTTCACGACAATCTTGGGGTGCACACCCGTCGCCTCGACCAGTTCGCCGGCCGCCTGGGCAACAGCGGCTTCCGCGCGCAATTGCGCCTCTTCCTCGAAGGTCGCCTCGACGGCTGCCCAGTTCACGAATTCCTGTGGCGGGATCAATGCGACGATCTCTACGGTCCGGCCAAGCCGGATGGCCCGCACGGCCGCATAGTGCAGTGCCGCGCGCGCTTCCGGTGTTTCGTCGATCACTACCAAATAGGTCCGCATCGCGACCCTCCCCCTATCGATAGGAAGATTGGGGGAATATGATCGGGCTGGCAAGCGGGCGGGCATCGTTCAGGCTGTTCCTGGCCGCGTTTCGCCGCTACGGTAACCGCCGAAAATATCTTGGGAGGGCGCGCTCCATGCGCAACGGAATTTTCTGGATCGTCAGTGTGCTCGCGTTGCTGTGGAGTCTGACGGGCCTTTACGACCTCTACATGACGCTGACCCTCAATCAGGATTATCTTGCCCAGTTCCCGCCGCAGATGCTGTCGATGATCGAGGCATTTCCCGAATGGCGGCGCCTGCTCTGGACGACCAGCGTGTTTCTCGGTGTGATTGCGGCCGCTCTGCTGTTGCTCCGCCGTGTGATGGCCGAGCGCGCCTTCTGGGCCACCGCCGTGATGATGGCGATAGGCTTTCTTGGCTATGACCTGCCGTTCGCCGACGGAATCACAGCCTATGGCACGTTCGGCGTCGTTTTCTCCCTCATTTTGATAGCGATCCAGATCCTCTTGGCTCTTTACGCGCGCTGGGCGGCGCGGCATGGATTGCTCAAATAGATACCGACCTATGAAGTCAGGGACAAACCATGCCGATTGAACTCAAAATGCCTGCCCTCTCGCCGACCATGGAAGAAGGGACACTGGCCAAATGGCTGGTCAAGGAAGGCGATGAGATCAGCTCGGGCGATATCATGGCTGAGATTGAGACCGACAAGGCGACGATGGAATTCGAAGCGGTCGATGAAGGCGTGCTGGCGAAGATCCTGATTCCTGAAGGCACGGACGAAGTGCAGGTCGGCACGGTTATCGCGATCATTGCCGAGGAAGGCGAGGATGCGGCGAGCATCGAAGCTCCGGCGAAATCGGAAGCCCCGGCGAAGAAGAAGGAAGAGGCACCCGCCGCTGAGCCAGCGTCCGCTCCGGCGGCTCCTGCGAAAGTGGCGGCGCCGGCTCCCGCGCCCGCCGCGCCATCCGGCGACGGCGATCGCATCGCGGCGAGCCCGCTGGCCCGCCGTCTTGCCGAACAGAACGGCCTCGATCTGGCGCAGCTTTCAGGGAGCGGGCCAAGGGGCCGGATCGTCAAGGCCGATATCGAGGCCGCGCTCGAAGGCGGGGCTGCGGCAGCGCCCGCATCCGCGCCCGTCGATGCCGGCGATATCCCGCATGAGACGGAAAAACTCTCCAATATGCGCAAGACGATCGCGCGCCGCCTGACCGAGGCGAAGCAGACCGTTCCGCATATCTATCTCACCGTCGATATCCAGCTCGATGCGCTGCTCGATCTGCGCAAACAGCTCAACGCGTCGCTCGAACCGCGCGACATAAAACTCTCGGTCAACGACCTTTTGATCAAGGCGCTCGCCGCCTCGCTGATGCAGGTGCCGAAATGCAATGTATCCTTCGCGGGCGACCAGCTGATCAGCTATCACCGCGCCGATATCGCCGTGGCGGTCAGCATCCCGGGCGGCCTGATCACGCCGATCGTGACGGGCGCGAACGAGAAATCGCTGTCCGCCATCTCGGCCGAGGTGAAGGAGCTCGCCGGCCGCGCGAAGGAGGGCAAGCTCCAGCCGCACGAATATCAGGGCGGCACGGCGAGCATTTCCAATATGGGCATGTTCGGCATCAAACAGTTCGACGCTGTCATCAATCCGCCCCAGGGCATGATCATGGCGATCGGCGCGGGCGAGAAACGGCCCTATGTGGTCAATGAGTCCTTGCAAATCGCAACCGTGATGAGCGCCACCGGCAGCTTCGACCATCGCGCCATCGACGGCGCGGACGGCGCCCAGCTTATGCAGGCGTTCAAGCAGCTCGTGGAAAATCCGTTGGGGATGCTCGCATAATGACTAACCAATACGATCTCATAATCCTCGGTTCCGGCCCCGGCGGCTATGTCGCGGCGATCCGGGCTTCGCAGTTGGGCATGAAGGTGGCGATCGTCGAGCGGGAGAAGCTGGGCGGGATCTGTCTCAACTGGGGGTGCATCCCGACCAAGGCGTTGCTCCGCACGTCCGAAATCTATCATTATATGACCCATGCCGAGGCCTATGGGCTGAAGGCGGAGAAGACGGGCTTCGATCTCGCCAAGGTCGTCGAGCGCTCGCGCAAGGTGGCAGGGCAGCTCAACCAGGGCGTCACCGGGTTGATGAAGAAGAACAAGGTCGATGTGCATGAAGGCTTCGGCACGATCACGGCCAAGGGGAAGCTGACCGTCAAAACCGAGGACGGCAAGACGATCGAGCTTTCCGCGAAATCCATCATGATCGCGACCGGCGCGCGGGCCCGCGATCTGCCGTTCGCCAAGGCGGACGGCAAGCGCATCTGGACCTATCGCCACGCCATGGTGCCCGAAGAGGTACCGTCGAAATTATTGGTCATCGGCTCGGGCGCGATCGGCGTCGAATTCGCCAGCTTCTATTCGGATATGGGCGCCGAGGTGACGATCGTCGAAATGCTGCCGCGCATCCTGCCGGTCGAGGACGAGGATGTTTCGAAGCATATGCTGAAGGCGCTCAAAAAGCAGGGCATGACCATCATGACCGGCGCGGGCGTCGAAAAGCTGGAGGCCGGTGCGAAATCGGTCAAAGCCGCGATCAAGGACGCCAAGGGCAAGGTCGCGGAAAGCGAATTCAGCCACGCCATCGTCGCCATCGGCATCGTCCCGAACACCGAGGACACGGGCATCGACGCGCTGGGCGTGAAGACCGGCAAGAACGGCCATATCGAGGTGGACGGCTTCGGCCGGACCAATGTCGAGGGCATTCTCGCCATCGGCGACGTGACGGGCCCGCCCTGGCTTGCACACAAGGCGAGCCATGAAGGCGTCGTTGCCGTCGAGAAGCTGGCGGGCGAAAACCCGCACGCCTTCGAGACGGGCAATATCCCGGGTTGCACCTATTCGCGGCCGCAGGTCGCGTCTGTCGGGCTAACCGAAGCGCAGGCGAAAGAGGCCGGGCACAAGGTCAAAGTCGGCAACTTCCCTTTTATCGGCAATGGCAAGGCGATTGCGCTGGGCGAGGCGGAGGGCTTCGTTAAAACCGTGTTCGATGAAAAAACGGGTGAGCTATTGGGCGCGCATATGATCGGCGCGGAAGTGACGGAGCTGATCCAGGGCTATGCCGTTGCGCGCCAGCTCGAGACGACCGAGGCGGAGCTGATGGAAACCGTCTTCCCGCATCCAACGCTGAGCGAGATGATGCACGAAAGCGTACTCGACGCCTATGGCCGCGTCATTCATATGTAGGTTGTATGTCTGGCAGAGGCGCGTCTCTGCCGAAAGCTAAAGCGCCGAAGTCTGGGTCGGCTTGGTGGCGGGCGCTTCGTCGACCAGCTTCAGCGACGCATCCTTGGGGTCGTCCTTCTGGAGTGTACCAGCGCTTTTATACCGGAAGCTGCCTTCGACATGGCCGCCTGTTTCGATGCTCAGCTTTTCATAGGTGACATCGCCGATCACCTTGGCCGATGCTTCGACGATCAGCTCCTTGGCGGTGATGGAGCCTTCTACGCGTCCGGCGATGCGGGCCTGTTCGGCACTGACATTGCCCTTGACCGTGCTGTTATTCGCCTGGACCAGCGTCGCGCAGCGGATATCGCCCTCGATCCGGCCATCGACATGCAGGTCGACAGAAGCGTCTATATCGCCCGTGACGGTGACGTCCGAGCCGATGACCGAAAAGGTCGACCGGTTATCCGCGCTCGACGGGATCGCCATTTCTTCTTTCGGCGACGGATTGGATCTCGAGAACATCGCGGTCTGCCTCCAATAGGGGCCGGGGATTTACCGCCCGGCCGTTGATTCGCACTTCATAGTGCAGATGAGTGGCAGTGGAACGGCCTGAGCTGCCCATTCTGCCGATCCTGTTCCCCCGGCTGACTTCCTGACCGACTTCGACGTCGATACCCGAAAGATGCGCATAACGCGTTACCACGCCGGCGCCATGATCGATTTCGATGCAGCGACCATAGCCGCCTTTCCAACCCGCAAAACTCACGCGGCCCGGGCCGGTAGCCAATATACCCTGGCCGGTGGTGCCGCGGAAATCGATCCCGTTATGCATTGCGCGGCCCCGCGTGAACGGGTCGCGGCGCAGGCCAAAAGGGCTGCTCATCGAGCCATAGGCGGTCGGCTGGGCAGAGGGAATTGCGCGCAGCGAAAGCTCCATCACGGCCAGGCGGTTCAGGGCAATCTCGAGATCGGCGATCTCGCTGTCTATGGCGCCATTTTCGGTTATCGCCGTGTGCACCGGCTGCAGCGGGCCGCCCTGGGCCTGACGGCTCATCGCGCGTGGGTCGAAGCCGAATCCGCGAATGGCCTCTGCCGTCTGCCGCGTGCGGGCTTCAACCGCACCGCGCAATGCACGGGCAAAAGCGACCTGATGTTGTTCGAGTGCCTGCAGGGCGGCCGCTTCGGGAATGGCGGCGCCGGTTTCGTCGGCGTCCGCGCCGTCTTCGGTCGCAGCCGCATCGCCGTCTTCGATATCAAGATTGCCGAAATGCCGCCGGACAAGCGCGTCGAGAACTGCCTGGCGCTGCTCGACGCGCGCAACCTGATCTTCAACCGAGCCGCGATACTCGGCGACGCGCGCTTCGGTTTGGATGACGTGCTGTTCGCGTTGGTCAAGTGCGATTCGGTCGCTCGCACCCTTTACCTGAAGCCCGACCATGACCAATGTCACGGCCAGCCAGGTGAAGGCTCCCAAAGCCGCGATCGACACGACCCTGATCTGTAACTTACTGGAAATCCTGAAAAAGCGCAGCTTACCGCCGGAGCGGATATGCAGCTCATGGTCAGGAAAAAGGCCCTTGAACCGAGACCATAGGCTCGGGCCTTCCTTTAGATTTCTAGACACGTGCAACCCTGTGAATTGAAATTTGTGAAGTCCCGCTAGCAACAAAATGCTGAAACAGCGAATCTATCGAACCCAGCCGCGATGAATCGTTGGCGACTCGGGTCGAGTCGACGGAACAAACGCCCGGTGCGTGTTTTTGGGGCTCGTTTTTGCTTGGAATGGCGGGCTGCCGCCGCCTATAGCGCAACGATGGGCAAGGGAACACACGACTATCGCGAGGACCCGCGCAATGCGGCGATCCTGATCAATATCAATGGAGATATCCTGCCACGTGCCGAAGCAATGGTATCGGTGTTCGATTCCGGTTTCATGCTGGGCGACGGCATTTGGGAGGGGCTACGCGTTCATCAGGGCCGGATTGCCTTTCTCGACCAGCATATGGACCGGCTGTTCGAAGGCGCCAAGGCGATCGACATGGATATCGGGATCGACCGGGAAGCACTTGAACGGAGACTCTACGAAACAATCGATGCCAATGGCGATTCCGAAGGCGTGCATATCCGCCTGATGGTGACGCGCGGTATTCGCTCGACCCCATATCAGGACCCGCGCGTCGTGGTGTCCCCGGCAACCATAGTCATCGTACCCGAATATAAGGAGCCTCTGCCGGCGACGGTCGAAAACGGCATCCGGCTGTTTACCGTTCATGTAAGGCGCGGCGACCCCGCGGTGCAGGATCCCAAGCTCAATTCGCATTCCAAACTCAATTGTATCACGGCCTGTATCCAGGCGACCAAAGCGGGTGCCGATGAAGCGCTGATGCTCGATCCCCAAGGTTTTGTGGCGACCTGCAACTCTACGCATTTCTTTATTGTACGTAAGGGGGAAGTGTGGACGTCGAGCGGCGATTATTGCCTCGGAGGGATTACCCGCAGCACGGTTGTCAACCTGTGCCGCGAAGCCGGAATTCCGGTGTTCGAGAGGAATTTTTCGCTGACCGACGTTTATGGAGCGGATGAGGCTTTTGTGACTGGTACTTTCGCTGGAGTCGTTCCCGTTACCGAGGTTGACGGACGCAGGATGACGGAAGGCAGGGGGCCCATGGTGAAACGATTGCAGGAGTTGTATGGCGCGCGCCTTGCTGCCGACACCGCTGCGCGGTCGCGCCCGTGACCGTCCGGATCGCAATGTGGTCGGGACCGCGCAATATCTCGACCGCAATGATGCGCAGCTTTGGCAGCCGGCCCGACTGCACGGTTTCGGACGAGCCATTTTACGGGGCCTATTTGAAGGCCACGGGGTTCAAACATCCGATGGCCGACGCGATCATTGCCGATATGGATTGCGACTGGCGATCCGTGGCCCGCGCGATGAACGGCAATCCTGCTAGTGGTGAAGCTATCTGGTATCAGAAGCATATGCCCTCTGAAATGGTCGGGGCGGTCGGAATACAGGACCTGACTGCGCATCGGCACGCATTCCTGATCCGCGATCCGGAGCGGATGATCGCCAGCTATGCGAAGAAGATGGAGGCCGTTTCCTTCGAGGATATGGGGCTGGAACGGCTGCACCTCTATTTCCGGATGGAGGCGGATCGGCTGGGCCATGCGCCGCCCGTTGTCGAAGGTGCGGATATCCTCGATGCACCTGGACTAATGCTGGAAAAACTGTGCGATGCGCTCGACATTCCCTGGGACCCGGCGATGCTCGAATGGGAAGAGGGACCACGGGACACGGACGGCGTATGGGCACCGCATTGGTATGGGAGGGTCGAACAGAGCACGGGGTTCGAAGGCGATGATCGCGGAAAGGTCGAGATATCCGACCAATATCGCGCGCTCGCCGATCGTTGCCGCCCTCATTATGAAGCGCTGAGGGCGCACCGCCTGATACTGTAGATGGCGCGGTCAGCGCGTCGCGCATGCGTCCTTGCTCTCCCAGCTGGCCGTGCCCTCGATAGAAATTTCGCGTCCCTGACTGTTTTCAAGCGCATCGATCCAGCCGACGAGCAGCGGTTCGACCAACCGGATATTCGGTCGATGCCGGACCCCAGCGATGATGGCGAGGGCGGCGAGCGAACAGCTTGTCGCATAGAGACGCCGTGAATGGGCAGGCTCCACATAATCGTCGTCCGCTCCATGGATAAAAAGGATCGGTTCTGTGACGCGGCCCAGCGTGGCGATGCTCGCCCAGCTGTCCGGAATAAAAATTTCGCTGAAATAGGGGGCCGCTTCATCAAGATCGCTGAAGGTGGCCAATGTTATGACTCCCGCCAGCTCTTCTCGCGCGGCAAGCTGGATCGCCACCGCGCCGCCAAGCGAATGGCCAAAGACATATACGTCGGCATTGCTTCCCGCCTGTTCGCGCGCGAACCGGAAAAAGGCCCGGGCGTCTGCAACCAGGCCAGCCTCGGTCGGCGAGCCCGGATTGTCATTGAAGCCTCGATAGGAGGCGACAAGGACACCGCGTCCACTGGCTGCGATCCGCTGGACATATCCGGCCATCCGTCCCGCATTGTCGCGCCTGCCGTGCAGGACCAGTATAATGTCCTGATTGCCATTGGTCGCAGGCCAATAGAGGCCTGCAAGACCGAGCCCATCCTCCGTCGTGACGGAAACGCGCTGCGGTGCCGCTCCATCCCATTCCGGCATGGCGATGGGGCCGACCGGTGGCGCATAGAGCTGCTCACGTGCAAAATGTGCACAGCCCGATTGCGCGACCAGCATCGCAATGCTGACCAGGAACAGGAGCATGAATTGGGCGCGCGGCATATCCGGTCGCCTAGCTGTCCCGATCTTAACGGGAACTGTCCGCCGCTTCAGGATCGATCCAGTTGGCGTCGGGCAGACCGTATAGCTGATCGAATACATCCATCGGAATGCCGAATGGCCGGCCATTGCCGGAATTCGAGAGCACGACCACGCCGGTCCGTAACGCAGGATCGAACATGATCATCGCCCGATACCCGCGCACGGCTCCGCGGTGGGAGATGACGGTATGGCCGGCATAGTCATAGACGCGCCAACCCAGCGCATAATGGGTATTGGATATCCTCTCCGCGTAGCGCCGGTTGCGCCGGTCTTCGCGTTCCGTACGGACAACCGGGCGATGGGTTGTGGCGAGTATCGAGGGGGGAACAATATCGGGCGCGCCATTAACCTGTGCCTGCATCCACCGGGCAAGGTCGCGGATCGATCCGTTCATACCGCCGGCGGCCGGTATCCGGTAATAAGGCTCCACGACCGGCACCTCTATGCCTTCGCCGCGATGGCTGCGGGCCCAGCTCTGACTCTCGAACAGACCGCGGCGTGATACGCTGGCAGTCCGCATGCCGAGCGGCTGCAGCAGGCGGCGTTGCACGGCAATTTCATAGCTTTGCCCGGTAATGCCCTCGATTATCTCGCTCGCCGCATCGAAGCCGATATTCTGATACCGATGGCAGGTGCCCGGTGTGCAGACCTCAGGACGGCTGCCAAGCGCCGTGCGCAGGATCAGTGGATCCTCGCCGGCTTCGAGTCGGTTGTCGAGCGCGTTGCGTTCAATGCCCAGCCGGTGAGACAAGAGATCGGCAATGGTGATGCGCATCTGGCCGGATGCCGGCAGCCGCAGCGAGGGCGCAAACCTGGAAACCGGTGCGTCGAGATCGAGGGCACCGTCTTCTGCCAGCAGCGCTATCATTGTCGATGCGATGCCTTTTGAGAGCGATGCCCAGCGGAAAACAGTGTCGACTGTCACCTCCTCGCCGCTGCCATACAAGGTTTCGCCATAGCCGCGTGCAAATGTGATCTGGCCATTTTCCATGATCGCAACCGAAAGCCCGACCATCGTACCTTCTTCCATCAGGGCGTCTATTCGGCGTTCGATCTCGTTGTAATCGATCAGCCCGGACCGGCCGTTGAGTTCGATAATATCGCCGCCCGGTTCCGGCGTGGCCTCTTCCGGCGGAGCGAGCGTGACGGACAAGGCATTGGATACGGCGTGGGTTGGAAAGGGCCCGCCGATAATATCCGCCATGAGCAGCGTGCCGAGCGCGACAATTGCCAGAGTTATAGGAAGGGCGAGGCGGTTCATGGACAGGGAGGAGCGCCGTTGATGGTCATGGAACTACAGGAGTTTGCAGCGCGGTGATGGCAGAATATCGCATGAGAGAACAGTGCTTATTGCACCGTCAATCGCGTAGCGCCCCGGCAATTTTCCGGCGCAGTACGGGGAGCAGTTCGGCTGCGAACCAAGGATTTTTCGAAAGCCAGATATTGTTGCGCGGGCTGGGATGGGGCAGCGGTATCTCAGCCTCGCCAAAATCGCGCCAGTGCCTCACGGTCTCCGTCAGTGTCCGGTGCGGCGTATCGAGATGCCAGCCCATCGCATATTGCCCGATCACCAGCGTCAGGCGGATATTCTTCAGTCCTTCAAGCAGGTTTTTCCGCCATGTCGTGGCGCAGATGGGCGGCGGAGGAAGGTCGCCGGACTTGCCCGTTCCCGGATAGCAGAACGCCATGGGCAGAATGGCAATCCGCTCGGGATCGTAAAATGTTTCCGGGTTCACGCCCATCCACTCCCGCAGCCGATCTCCGCTGGCATCGTCGAACGGGATACCGCTTGCCTGAACCTTTCTGCCCGGCGCCTGCCCGGCGACGAGGACGCGGGCATTTGCACCCGCCTGCAAAACAGGCCGGATTGGATCGGGAATGGTTCCCGCGCACAGCCGGCAGTTGCGTACGGAAGAGAGATGGACGTTCAGCTTCATCAATCAAACTCTCTACGCAATCTCGATGCACTGTGCACCTGCGACATATTGTTGCGCTTGCGCCATTGACCGTCTGCCGGACCGGGGCTATATCGCCGCCCGTCCCGAGGATCGGTAGTAGGGTTTAACCCGGAGACGATTCGACATGGGACAATGAGCTTGAACATTGCCATTGGCGTGTATGGGGCCTTGCGGAGCCGTTAGCGGTTGCCGGAAGGCCTTTGTGCGTTTCCGGCTTCCGGATACCGGACTCGGAAACATGCGGCGTGCCCGTGACAGAGTAACTGACAAAGGTGAAGGGCTTCATGCCAACGATCAATCAGCTGATCCGCAAGGGTCGCACGCCGCAAAAGGCGAAATCGAAAGTGCCCGCGATGGAGGCGAACCCGCAGAAGCGGGGCGTTTGCACGCGCGTTTATACGACGACCCCGAAAAAGCCGAACTCGGCTCTGCGTAAGGTTGCCAAGGTCCGCCTGACCAACCAGCGCGAAGTCATCAGCTATATCCCGGGCGAAGGGCATAACCTGCAGGAGCACTCTGTGGTGCTGATCCGTGGTGGTCGTGTACGCGACCTTCCCGGCGTCCGCTATCATGTGCTGCGCGGTGTTCTCGATACGCAGGGTGTGAAAGACCGCCGGCAGAGCCGTTCGAAATACGGCGCCAAGCGTCCCAAATAAGATTGATCGAAGAGGTTTAACGATATGTCACGTCGTCGCCGTCCCGAGAAACGGGAAATTCTGCCCGATCCCAAATTTGGAGATCAGGTGCTTTCGAAATTCATGAACAACCTGATGTACGACGGCAAGAAATCCGTCGCTGAAGGTATCGTCTATGGCGCGCTCGACCAGGTCGAAGCGAAATCCAAGGCCGATCCGGTTCAGGTGTTTCATGACGCATTGAACAACATCAAGCCCGGTGTTGAAGTGCGCAGCCGCCGCGTTGGCGGTGCTACCTATCAGGTGCCGGTTGAGGTTCGCCCGGAGCGCGCTCAGGCGCTGGCCATTCGCTGGCTCATCGGCGCCGCGCGCAGCCGTGGCGAGAATACGATGGCGGCACGCCTTTCCGGTGAGCTGATGGATGCGTCCAACAATCGCGGCAATGCGGTCAAGAAGCGTGAAGACACGCACAAAATGGCTGAAGCCAACCGCGCCTTCTCGCACTATCGCTGGTAACCGGCGCCGGTAGCACAGACACTGAACTGAATTCGGCCCTGCTGGCCGATCACTGGAGCAATTTGAAATGGCCCGCGACACTTCGATCGAAATGTATCGTAATATCGGCATCATGGCGCACATCGATGCCGGTAAGACGACGACGACCGAACGCATCCTCTATTATACCGGTAAGTCCTACAAGATCGGCGAGGTCCATGATGGCGCGGCGACGATGGACTGGATGGAGCAGGAGCAGGAGCGTGGTATTACCATTACCTCTGCTGCAACAACGACGTTCTGGAAAGATCACCGGATCAATATCATCGATACCCCGGGCCATGTCGACTTCACGATCGAAGTCGAGCGCGCGCTTCGCGTCCTCGATGGCGCGGTTGCCGTGTTCGACGGCGTTGCCGGTGTCGAGCCTCAGTCCGAGACCGTGTGGCGTCAGGCCGACCGGTATCAGGTGCCGCGGATGTGCTTCATCAACAAGCTCGACCGCACGGGTGCGAATTTCGACATGTGCGTCGAGATGATCGTCGATCGCCTCGGCGCGACGCCGCTGGTGCTGACTTTGCCGATCGGTCTCGAATCCGACCTTAAAGGTGTTGTCGATCTGGTCGCCAACAACGCGATCGTCTGGAAGGACGAATCGCTGGGCGCGGAATTCGAAATCACGGACATTCCCGCCGACATGGTCGACGCTGCCGCCGCCGCGCGCGAAACGATGCTCGAGCTTGCCGTTGAGCAGGACGACGATGTCATGACCGCCTATCTGGAAGGCAATGAGCCGGATATGGCCACGCTGAAAAAGCTCATCCGCAAGGGTACGCTGGACCAGAAGTTCGTTCCGGTACTGTGCGGCTCGGCCTTCAAGAACAAGGGTGTCCAGCCTTTGCTCGATGCTGTGGTCGACTATCTGCCGAGCCCGGTCGACGTTCCCGCCATCAAGGGCATCAAGCCTGGCGACGAGGAATCGGAAGAAACGCGTGCTGCCGATGACAGCGCCCCGTTCTCCGCGCTGGCTTTCAAGATCATGACCGACCCCTTTGTCGGTACGCTGACCTTCTGTCGCATCTATTCCGGCCAGCTTTCGCGGTCCGACCAGGTTCTGAACTCGGTCAAGGATTCGAAAGAGAAAATCGGTCGCATGCTGCTTATGCATGCCAATGACCGTGAGGATATCGATGTCGCCTATGCGGGAGACATTGTCGCCATCGCCGGCCTGAAGGATGTGACGACGGGCGATACGCTGTCTTCGTCAAGCGCGCCGGTTATTCTGGAGCGTATGGACTTTCCCGATCCCGTTATCGAGGTTGCCGTTGAGCCGAAGACCAAGGCCGACCAGGAAAAAATGGGCATCGCACTCAATCGCCTCGCTCAGGAAGATCCGTCTTTCCGCGTGACCAGCGACTATGAAAGCGGCCAAACGATCATCAAGGGGATGGGCGAGCTCCATCTCGAGATTCTCGTTGATCGCATGAAGCGTGAATTCAAGGTGGACGCCAATGTCGGTGCGCCGCAGGTTGCCTATCGCGAGAGCCTGGCCAAGCCGGTTGAGCTTACCTACACCCATAAGAAGCAATCGGGTGGTTCGGGTCAGTTCGCCGAAGTCAAGATTGCAGTTCAGCCGGGCGAGCGCGGTTCGGGCATTGAATTCGAAGATTCGGTCAAGGGCGGTAACGTTCCGAAGGAATATATACCTTCGGTCGAGAAAGGTATGCGTGAAACGGCCGAAACCGGTTCGCTCATCGGCTTCCCGATCATCGATTTCGCGATTCAGCTGCTCGACGGTAAATATCATGACGTCGACTCTTCTGCGCTTGCATTTGAGATTTGCGGCCGTGCCGCAATGCGCGAAGTGGCGCAGAAGGCCGGTATCAAGCTGCTTGAGCCTGTTATGAAGGTTGAGGTTGTGACCCCGGAAGACTATCTGGGCGATGTAATCGGCGACTTGAACAGCCGTCGCGGCCAGGTTCAGGGAACCGATAGCCGGGGCAATGCGCAGACGGTGGATGCGATAGTACCTCTTGCTAATATGTTCGGCTACGTTAATGAGCTGCGCTCGTTCAGTCAGGGGCGTGCCCAGTATACGATGCAGTTCTCTCACTATGAGGAAGTGCCGCAGCAGGTTGCTGATGAAGTGAAGGCCAAGCTTGCATAAAGGTTGGCAGCTAGATTTTTGAAGACGTAAGAAAGACAAGGAATTAATTATGGGCAAGGCAAAGTTCGAGCGGACCAAACCGCACTGCAATATCGGCACGATCGGCCATGTTGACCATGGCAAGACAACGCTGACAGCTGCAATTACCAAAGTTCTCGCGGAATCCAGCGGCGGCGAAGCTGTCGATTTCTCCAATATCGATAAGGCTCCTGAAGAGCGTGAGCGCGGCATCACCATTTCGACAGCGCATGTCGAATATGAAACCGAAGCACGTCACTACGCGCATGTCGATTGCCCGGGTCACGCCGACTATGTGAAAAACATGATCACCGGTGCCGCCCAGATGGACGGTGCGATTCTCGTTGTGAACGCAGCTGACGGCCCCATGCCGCAGACCCGCGAGCACATCCTGCTTGCCAAGCAGGTCGGTGTGCCGGCGATGGTCGTTTACATGAACAAGGTTGACCAGGTCGACGACGAAGAGCTTCTCGAGCTCGTAGAAATGGAAATCCGCGAGCTGCTTTCGAGCTACGATTTCCCGGGCGACGATATTCCGATCGTTAAGGGTTCGGCTCTCGCCGCTCTTGAAGGTCGCGACGACGAGATCGGCAAGAACTCGATCCTCGAGCTGATGAAAGCTGTCGACGATTACATCCCGCAGCCGGAGCGTCCGCTGGACAAGCCGTTCCTGATGCCGATCGAGGACGTGTTCTCGATTTCGGGTCGCGGTACGGTTGTTACCGGCCGTGTAGAAACCGGCATCGTCAACACCGGCGACGAAGTTGAAATCGTCGGTATCAAGGATACGTCGAAAACCACGGTTACCGGCGTTGAAATGTTCCGCAAACTCCTCGACGAAGGCCGTGCCGGCGACAATATCGGTGCGCTGCTTCGCGGTGTTGAGCGTGAAGGTGTTGAGCGTGGTCAGGTTCTCGCCAAGCCCGGTTCGATCACGCCGCACACCGAATTTTCGGCTGAAGTTTATGTGCTGTCGAAAGACGAAGGTGGCCGTCACACGCCATTCTTTGCCAACTATCGTCCGCAGTTCTATTTCCGCACGACGGACGTCACCGGTGAGATCACGCTGCCCGAAGGCACCGAGATGGTCATGCCCGGCGACAATGTTAAGCTCGGCGTGAAACTGATCGCGCCGATCGCCATGGACCAGGGTCTGCGCTTCGCTATTCGCGAAGGTGGCCGCACGGTCGGTGCAGGGGTTGTCGGCGACATCTCTGCATAGTATAGGATGTGCATAGCCCGCCCGATTCCTTTATGGAGTCGGGCGGCTTGCTTTTGTTTTAATTGGTTTTAGAGCCCGGTTCCGGCCGGGTTTTGGCTCTTTCGCATCGGTAGTTGGACATGGAAACGCAGAATATTCGTATTCGTCTGAAGGCATTCGATCATCGTGTGCTCGATCAGGCAACTGGCGACATTGCCGATACGGCTCGCCGTACTGGTGCACTTATTCGCGGACCCATTCCGATGCCTACGCGAATTGAAAAATTCACGGTGAACCGTGGCCCGCATGTCGACAAAAAGTCGCGCGAGCAGTTCGAGGTTCGCACGTATAAAAGGCTGCTCGATATCGTGCAGCCGACGCCGCAGACGGTCGATGCGTTGATGAAGCTCGATCTGGCCGCTGGTGTCGATGTTGAGATTAAGCTGGCCTAGCCAGAGCGCCGCCCGGAGTTGAGGGTGGCAAATATTGGGATACCGCGCAGCGATGCTGTGGTCTGCGTCCCCCGTCTGCTTCGCGGTTTTCGCGAGGCGCTCAGCCCGGACGGGGCGATGCATGGAAATTTGGGTTGATCATGCCCGCGGCAATCATGTCGTGGGCCTCTGTTGAGGAGAATTGCTGTGATGCGCAGTGGCGTTATCGCGAAGAAGATGGGGATGACCCGCCTGTTCCAGGCGGACGGTCGGCATGTGCCAGTTACCGTCCTGCAGCTGGACAATTGCCAGGTGGTGTCGGTCCGCGAAGCAGAGCGCGACGGATATACCGCCGTGCAGCTGGGTGCCGGTACGGCCAAGGCGAAAAATGTTTCGAAGCCGGTCCGTGGCCATTTCGCGAAAAATGAAGTTGAGCCCAAATTGCGGGTTGCCGAGTTCCGGGTCGACGAAGAAGCGCTGCTTCCCGTCGGTGCGACGCTGACGGCAGACCATTTCGTCGCCGGCCAGATCGTCGACGTTACCGGGCAGACGCAGGGCAAGGGTTTTGCCGGTGCCATGAAGCGGCACGGCTTTGGCGGCCTGCGCGCAACGCACGGTGTTTCGATCTCGCACCGTTCGCACGGTTCGACGGGGCAGCGCCAGGATCCCGGCAAGGTGTTCAAGAACAAGAAGATGGCCGGCCATATGGGCGATCGCCAGCGCACCCAGCAGAATCTGGAAGTCGTGCGCACGGACGCCAATCGCGGCCTTATCTTCATCAAGGGTTCGGTTCCCGGTCACAAGGGCGCGTGGCTCATCATCAACGATGCCATGAAGGTTCCCCTTCATGCCGACGCGCCGATCCCGGGCGGCCTTCGCCGCAATGCCGATGAAACGGCAACCGAGGATGCGCCGGCCGGCATGATCGAAGATGCCGCGGTGCACGAAGCTGCAACCGGCCCAACCGATGCTGAAATCGAAGCGGCTGCAGCTGCAGCGCCTGCCGAAGAAGCCTCCAAGTCGGATGAAAATTCCGGCGATGACGCGAAGAAGGAGGGCTAAGCCATGAAACTCAAGGTTAAAACCCTCGACGCAAAGGCCAAGGGCGATATCGATCTGAAAGACGATATTTTCGGCCTCGATCCGCGCGCCGATATCATGCACCGCGTTGTGACGTGGCAGCTCGAGAAGCGCCGTGCGACGGCGCGTCCGACCCGGGAACGGTCGGATGTAAACCGCACCGGCAAGAAATACGGCAAGCAAAAGGGCGGTGGTACCGCTCGTCATGGCGATCGCCGTGCTCCGATCTTCATCGGTGGCGGCAAGGCTCATGGCGCGCGCAAGCGTGATTTCGATCCGTCGCTGAACAAGAAGGTTCGTGCGCTCGGCCTGAAAATGGCGCTCTCTTCGAAAGTTAAGGCCGAAAGCCTGATCGTCGTGGAGAATATCGATCTCAAGGAAATGAAGACCAAGGCGCTCAAGGGTCATTTCGACAAGCTTGGCCTGGGCAAGTCTGCGCTGGTTATCGACGGCGAGGCCGTGAACGATAACTTCCGCAAGGCATCGGCCAATATCATCGGCGTCGATGTGATGCCGGCGATGGGTGCCAACGTCTATGACATCCTCAACCATGATACGCTGGTCCTGACCCGCGCAGCGGTTGAGCAGCTGGAGGCGCGCTTCAATGGCTAAAAAGAAAACCGAAGCGGTTGCGCTTGAGCATTATGACGTGATCAAGGGTCCGCACATCACGGAAAAATCCACTTTGCTGAGTGAAAACAACGCGGTTGTTTTCCGGGTCAGCAAGGATGCGACCAAGCCCGCCATCAAGGCGGCTGTTGAAGCACTGTTCGATGTTCGGGTGACCGGCGTGAACACGCTGATCCAGAAGGGCAAGAAGAAGCTCTGGAAGGGTCGTCCCTACAAACGGAACGACATCAAGAAAGCGGTTATCACGCTTGCTGATGGTGATTCCATTGACGTTACGACGGGGATCTAGTCATGGCACTTAAATCAGCCAAACCGACGAGCCCTGGCCGGCGCCATCTCGTCATCGTCGACAAGTCCGGCCTCTGGAAGGGCGGACCGGTCAAGTCGCTCGTCGAAGGCAAGCGCAAGACCGGCGGCCGCAACAATATGGGCCATGTCACCGCGCGGGGCATCGGCGGCGGTCACAAGCAGAAATATCGCAAGGTCGATTTCAAGCGCCGGAAATGGGATGTGGAAGCCACGGTCGAGCGGATCGAATATGATCCCAACCGGTCCGCATTCATCGCGCTGCTGAAATATGCCGATGGCGAACTGTCCTACATCATCGCGCCGCAGCGGCTCGATGTTGGCAACACTGTGATCGCTGGCGAAAAAACCGATACCAAGCCTGGCAATGCCATGCTTCTGGGGCAGATGCCGGTCGGCACAATCTGCCACAATATCGAAATGCGCCCGGGCAAGGGCGGGCAGATCGCCCGTGCCGCCGGCACCTATGTTCAGCTGGTGGGCCGCGATCGCGGCATGGTGATGGTTCGCCTCAAATCGGGTGAGCAGCGCTTCGTTCCTGCGGATTGCATGGGCACGGTTGGTGCTGTTTCCAATCCGGACAACAGCAACACCTATTTCGCCAAGGCAGGCCGCAATCGCTGGCGCGGCATCAAACCGCTGACTCGCGGTGTGGCCAAGAACCCCGTTGATCACCCGCATGGTGGTGGTGAGGGCAAGACATCCGGTGGTCGTCATCCGGTTTCGCCAACGGGCAAGTCCGCCAAGGGCGCCCGTACCCGTAATCCCAAGGCTGCCTCGAACAAGATGATCATCCGTTCGCGGCACAAGAAGAAGAAGAGGTAGTCATGGCCCGTTCCGTATGGAAAGGTCCCTTTGTAGACCTTCATCTCCTGAAGAAAGCCGAAACGGCGCAGGACGAAAACTCGAACAAGCCGATCAAGACCTGGTCGCGGCGTTCGACGATCCTGCCGCAGTTCGTTGGCTTGACCTTCAACGTCTATAACGGCCGCAAGTTCGTGCCGGTGTCAGTGAATGAGGACATGGTCGGGCACAAGCTCGGCGAGTTCGCGCCGACCCGCTTCTTCCCCGGCCATATGGCCGACAAGAAGGGACGCTAGGCATGAGCAAGCAAGCCAATCCCCGCCGCGTGGCCGACAATGAAGCTTACGCTGTCGGCAGTTCGATTCGCGGATCCGCGCAGAAACTCAATCTCGTCGCCGGTCTGATCCGCGGCAAGAAGGCTGAAGAGGCGCTCAACGTGTTGAGCTTCTCGAAGCGCGCCATGGCGGTCGACGTTCGCAAGGTTCTGCAGTCGGCGATCGCCAATGCGGAGAATAACCATAATCTCGACATCGACGCGCTGGTCATCAGCGAGGCAAGTGTCGGCAAGGCGCTGACGATGAAGCGCTGGCGCGCTCGTGCCCGTGGCCGTTCGGCCCGGATCATGAAGCCGTTCAGCCGCATCCGCATTGTCGTTCGTGAAGAGGAAGACGCGTAATGGGTCATAAGTCCAATCCGATAGGCATGCGCCTCCAGATCAACCGGACCTGGGACAGCCGCTGGTATGCCGAAGGCAGCGAATATGGCCGGTTGCTGCTCGAGGATCTCAAGATTCGCAAGTTCATCATGGAAACGGTGGCCCAGGCCGCTATTTCCAAGGTTGTGATCGAGCGTCCGGCAAAACTGTGCCGCGTGTCCGTCTATGCTGCCCGCCCCGGTGTGATCATCGGCAAGAAGGGCGCCGACATCGAGAAGCTGCGCAAAAAGCTCGGTGAGATGACGGAAAGCGACGTGTCGCTTAACATCGTCGAAATTCGGAAGCCCGAAGTCGATGCGCGTCTCGTGGCCCAGTCGGTCGCAGATCAGCTCGAACGCCGGATCGCTTTCCGCCGCGCCATGAAGCGTGCCGTTCAGTCGGCCCTGCGTCTCGGCGCAGAGGGTATCAAGATCACGTGCGGCGGTCGTCTCGGCGGTGCCGAAATCGCGCGTACCGAATGGTATCGCGAAGGCCGCGTGCCGCTTCATACGCTGCGCGCCAATGTCGATTATGCCGAAGTCGCAGCCCATACGGCTTATGGCGTCTGCGGTGTGAAATGCTGGATCTTCAAGGGTGAAATCATGGCCCATGATCCAACGGCGCAAGACCGGCTGATGGTCGAGGCTCAGACCTCGGGCGTTCGTCCGGCGCAGCGACGCTAGTTTTTAGGAAGGTACGGCACGATGCTGCAACCCAAACGCACGAAGTTCCGCAAGGCCTTTAAGGGCCGGATCAAGGGCAATGCGCCTGGCGGTACGGATCTCAATTTCGGATCCTTCGGCCTGAAGGCGATGGAGCCCGAGCGGATCACGGCTCGCCAGATTGAGGCGGCACGCCGCGCGATCACGCGTCACATCCGTCGTCAGGGCCGGTTATGGATCCGCGTTTTCCCGGATGTTCCCGTGTCCAAAAAGCCTGCAGAAGTTCGTCAGGGTAAAGGTAAGGGTTCGCCGGAATATTGGGCGGCTCGCGTCAAGCCCGGCCGAATTTTGTTTGAATTGGACGGCGTTCCCGGCCCGCTCGCTAAGGTTGCTTTCGAGCGTGCGGCCGAGAAATTGCCGATCAAGACCAAGGTGGTCGCCCGCCTTGGTGAGTCGATTTACTAGGAGGCGCCGCAATGGCACGGCCAATCGAGGACCTTCGGGTCAAGAATGACGATGAGCTGGCAGCAGAACTTGCTGACCTGAAGCGCGAGCAGTTCAACCTGCGCTTCCAGTCGGCGACGAACCAGCTTGAACGACCGGCCCGGGTAACCGAAGTCCGGCGCAATATTGCCCGTATCAAAACGCTGCAGGGCGAACGCGCTCGCGCGGCCGCTGAAACGGCTTAAGGAGTTTTTGCAATGCCCAAGCGCGTGCTGACCGGGATGATTGTGTCGGACAAGACCGACAAGACGATCGTCGTCAAAGTCGAACGGAAGGTGAAGCACCCTCTGTACGGCAAGATTATTCGGCGTTCGAAGAAATATCACGCCCATGACGAAAAGAACGAGTTCGCGATCGGCGAAACCGTTCGGATCGAAGAAACGAAGCCGATTTCGAAGCTCAAGACCTGGAAGGTCGTCGGGCGGGTCGATGTGAGCAAGGCGCCGAAGCATGTTGAGAAGATAGACATTGCGGAAAGCAAGGATGTCGATCTGGAAGCGGCGCGCGAACCGGAAGCAAAGACCGAAGCGTAATTTTTGAGGTTTCTCCGCTTCGGGCGGAGATGAGGAAGAAGGAACGGATCGATGATCCAGATGCAGTCAGTTCTCGACGTCGCCGATAATAGCGGCGCCAAGCGCGTCCAGTGCATCAAGGTGCTGGGCGGCTCGAAGCGTCGTACCGCGACCGTGGGCGACATTATCGTCGTCTCGATCAAGGAAGCTGCGCCGCGCGGCAAGGTCAAGAAGGGCGATGTCCATCGCGCTGTGATCGTGCGCACTCGCAAGGATGTGAAGCGCGCCGATGGCTCGACGATCCGTTTTGACAGCAACGCCGCTGTTCTGGTGAACGCCAACAAGGAGCCGATTGGTACGCGTATCTTCGGCCCGGTCGTTCGCGAACTGCGCGCCGCCCGTCACATGAAAATCGTCAGCCTGGCACCGGAGGTTCTCTAGTCATGGCCGCTAAAATCAAAAAGGGCGACAAGGTCGTCATTCTGGCCGGCAAGAACAAAGGCACGCACGGCACGGTAACCAAGGTTCTGCCGAAGGTGGACAAGGTTGTCGTGGAAGGCGCGAATATCGCCGTCCGTCACCGCAAGCCGACCCAGCAAAACCCGCAAGGCGGCATCGAGCGCAGCGAAGCACCGCTGCACGTCTCGAACGTCGCGCTCGAGGATCCGAAAACCGGCAAGCCGACCCGGGTCCGCATGGAAACCAACAAGGATGGCAAAAAGGTTCGCGTTGCAGCGCGCTCCGGGGAGACGATCGATGGCTGATTACGCACCACGTCTACGCGCCGACTATAAGGATCGCATCGTCAAGGCGATGACCGAAAAGTTCGGCTACAAAAATCACATGCAGGTGCCGCGGATTGAAAAAGTCGTCATCAACATGGGTGTCGGCAAGGCCGTGGACGACAAGAAGCGCGTGCAAAAGGCTGCGGCGGAGATGGAAAAGATTGCCGGCCAGAAGCCGGTTATCACCATCGCCAAGCAGTCCATCGCCAGCTTCAAGCTGCGCGAAGGCATGCCGATCGGCTGCAAGGTAACGCTGCGCGGCGATCGCATGTTCGAATTTGTTGACCGGCTGACCACTATTGCGATGCCGCGTATTCGGGATTTCCGGGGCCTGAACCCGAAAAGCTTCGACGGACGCGGGAACTTCGCAATGGGTCTCAAGGAACAGATGGTATTCCCCGAGATCAAATATGACGATGTCGACGAAGTACGCGGCATGGATGTAATTGTTACGACGACGGCTACGACCGACGAAGAGGCGCGCGAACTGCTCCGGCTGTTCAATTTCCCCTTCCCGCCGGAAGCCGACGAAACCGAGAACGAAGAGCAGAAGGCAGCGGCGTAAGCCCGTTCCCTTCTCGCAACAAGGAGCGAGAACTTAAGTCATGGCGAAACTGAGTTCCATCAAGCGGAATGAGAAGCGCAAGCGTATGGCCAAGAAATTTGCGGCCAAATACGCCAAGCTTAAAGCAACGGCGAACGACAAGTCACTCGACGATGGCGAGCGACTGATTGCGCGCCTCAAAATGGCGGAAATTCCGCGCAACGCGAACCCGACCCGTATCCGTAACCGGTGCGAGCTGTCCGGGCGTCCGCGCGGCTATTATCGTAAATTCAAACTCTCGCGCATCGCGCTTCGGGATCTGGCCAATAAGGGCATGATTCCCGGTGTGACGAAGTCGAGCTGGTAGGGGTAACGCAATGTCTATGACCGATCCCCTGGGTGATATGCTCACCCGCATCCGCAATGGCCAGCAGGCGAAGAAGGACTCTGTGATGAGCCCGGCTTCCACCCTGCGCGCGCGCGTACTCGAAGTATTGCAGCGTGAAGGCTTTATTCGCGGCTACACGGAGGAAGAGCTCGGCAAGCATAAAGGCCTGCGCATCGAGCTCAAATATTTCGAAGGCCAGCCGGCCATTCAGCACGTAGCGCGCGTCTCGACCCCGGGCCGCCGCGTTTACAGCGGATCGAAGGATCTGCCGCGTGTGCGCAACGGCCTTGGCATCACCATCGTCTCGACACCACGCGGCGTGCTTTCCGATGCGGAAGCACGCGAGCAGAATGTCGGCGGCGAAGTGCTGGCGGAGGTGTTCTAGGATGAGCCGTATCGGTAAACAGCCGGTCGCAATCCCCGATGGGGTAACGGCCGAAATCAAAGGCAGCGAACTGAGCGCCAAAGGCAGCAAAGGCACGCTGACGATGACGCTGATCGACGATATCTCCTATGAGATTGAAGACGGTTCGATCCTCGTCAAGCCAGCCAACGACACGAAGCGAGCACGCGCCTATTGGGGCATGCAGCGGACGTTCGTTGCCAATCTGATCGAAGGTGTCTCCGAGGGTTACACCAAGGTGCTCGAGATCACCGGCGTTGGTTATCGCGCGCAGATGCAGGGCAAGACCCTGAAGCTGCAGCTCGGTTTCAGCCATGATGTTAATTATGCGATTCCCGAGGGCATCGAAATCAAGACGCCGGATCAGACGACGATCGAGATCAGCGGTATCGACAAGCAGAAAGTCGGTCAGGTCGCTGCAGAAATCCGCGCATGGCGGAAACCCGAACCCTATAAGGGCAAGGGCATCAAATATCGCGGGGAATATGTTTTCCGCAAAGAAGGAAAGAAGAAGTAAGCCATGTCAAAACGCCTTACTCCTTTCGAAAAACGCCGTCAGCGCGTTCGCGTGGCGCTCCGCCGCAAGGCTGGCGGTCGTCCCCGTCTCTCCATTCACCGTTCGGGCCGGCATATCTATGCGCAGGTCATCGACGACAAGGCTGGCACGACTGTTGCCGCGGCCTCGACGCTCGACACGGACTATAAGGGCAATTCCGGCGCTAACGTTTCCGCAGCTGCGGATGTTGGCAAGCGGGTTGCCGAACGTGCTGTCAAAGCCGGCGTCAAGCAGGTCGTGTTCGATCGGGGCGCCTTTCTGTTTCACGGGCGCGTCAAGGCGCTCGCCGATGCCGCCCGCGATGGCGGACTGGAGTTTTAATGATGGCTGACGACAAGAAGACAGAAGCCGCACCGGAAGAGGCGAAAGCCGAAGAAACCGAAGCGAAAAAGCCCGCTGCCAAGAAAGCTGCGCCTAAAAAGGCTGCTGCGAAGAAGGAAGAGCCGGCTGCGAAAAAGGAAGCTGCTCCCGCCGAGGAAACGCCTTCAGCGGAAGCCGCAGCCGAGAAGACCGATGTTCCGGAACCGGTGGTTGCTGAAAAGCAGCTGGCAGAAGACGCCACCACCGAGACGGTAACCCCACCTGCTGCGGAACCGCAGGCCAAAGCGCGTCCCCCACGGGGCGGTCGCGGTGGCGGCAACAATCGCGGCGGCAACAATCGTGGCGGCGGCCGCGGTCGTGGCGGTCGTGACAATCGCCGCGACGATGATGGCGAAGATCTGGTCGAGAAGCTCGTCCATATCAACCGCGTCTCGAAAACGGTTAAAGGCGGTAAGCGGTTCGGTTTCGCCGCGCTGATGATTGTCGGTGACGGCAAGGGCCGCGCCGGTTTCGGTCACGGTAAGGCGCGCGAAGTGCCTGAAGCCATTCAGAAAGCGACGGCTGCTGCCAAAAAGGCCATGATGCGGGTTCCTCTGCGTGACGGCCGCACACTGCATCATGACGGCCAGGGCCGGTTCGGTGCGGGCAATGTCACCGTGCGTTCGGCGCCTCCGGGTACCGGCATCATTGCCGGTGGTCCGATGCGTGCAGTGTTTGAAAGCCTCGGCGTTGCTGACGTTGTGACCAAGTCGGTCGGCACGTCCAATCCTTACAACATGATCCGGGCGACCTTCGAGGCGCTCAAGGATCAGTCGAGCCCGAAATCGGTTGCGGCACGGCGCGGCATGAAAATTGCCGAGCTGGTTCAACGTCGCGGTGATGTCGGTGCCGAAGAAGCCAAGGCAGAAGCCGAGGCGGTTACGGAGTAACGAACATGGCTGCAGCGAAAAAAAATACGATCAAAATCAAGCAGGTCGGGTCGCCGATCCGCCGCAAGCCGGATCAGCGCGCAACGTTGATCGGCCTTGGCCTTAACAAGATGAACAAGACGGTTGAACGCGAAGACACGCCCGCTGTGCGCGGCATGATCAGCAAGGTTCAGCATATGGTCGAAATTCAGGACAGCTAAACACACGCCTCCGCCCGGAGGCGATAGCGCGAACCAAGCGAAAGCGAGTGCAGACAATGAAACTCAACGATCTCAGAGACAATAAAGGCGCCCGCAAGGAGCGCACCCGCGTCGGTCGCGGTATCGGTTCCGGCAAAGGTAAGACCGGCGGCCGTGGCATCAAGGGCCAGAAAAGCCGCTCGGGCGTAGCCATCAAGGGTTTCGAGGGCGGCCAGATGCCGCTCCACATGCGTCTTCCGAAGCGTGGCTTCAACAATCCGTTCGGCAAGGACTATGCCATCGTCAATGTCGGCGCGGTCCAGAAAGCCATCGACGAGAAGAAGATCGACGCCAAGAAAACTGTCGACCAGGCTGCTCTGAAAGCGGCGGGCCTTGTGCGCGGCGGGAAAGACGGCGTGCGCCTGCTCGGCAAGGGCGAGATCTCGGCCAAGGCGAATTTCGCCGTAGCCGGTGCCTCCAAGGGCGCGGTCGAAGCTGTCGAAAAGTCTGGCGGCAAAATTGAAATGCTGGCTCCGACCAATGTCGAGGTGAAAGCAGCCAAGGCTGAAAAGACCGAAACCAAAAAGGCAGCCAAGGCGAAGAAATAGTTCCATCGTCACCCCGGAGCTGAGCCGGGGGTCCAGGGCGGCGTGCGATATTGTCTATGGCCCTGGTTTCCGGATCTATGCCGGGATGACGGTTGAAGTAACAATCGAGCGGGCCTTGCTGTTTGGCACTCCCGTTCCGATATAACGGTCTTCGCGGATCGGGGATGGGATAGACGATGGCAAGCAACGCCAATGCCGGAGCAGGGCTCAATCTGGGAAAATTCGCCCAGGCTACGGAGCTACGCCAGCGGATCTGGTTCACCCTTGGTGCGCTGATTATTTTCCGGCTGCTCAGCTTCGTGCCGCTGCCGGGCATCGATCCCGTTGCCCTCCAGCAAGTCGTTTCGACTATGCAGGATAACACCGGCGGCGGCGGTATTCTCAATGTCTTCAACACATTCTCGGGCGGTTCGCTGGAGCGGATGAGCATCATCGCGCTCGGCATCATGCCCTATATTACCGCGTCGATCGTCGTACAGATGGCCGCAGCGCTTTCCCCCACGCTCAACGCGATCAAGAAGGAAGGCGAAAGCGGGCGCAAGAAGCTCAACCAGTATACGCGCTACGGCACCGTCGGTCTGACTATCGTTCAGGGTTATTTCCTCGTCGTCGGTCTGGAAACCATGGGCGCGGCCCAGGGCGTCCAGGTGGTTGTCAGCGACAGCATGATGCTGTTCCGCCTCGGCGCCGTGGTCAGCCTTGTCGGCGGTACGATGTTCCTGATGTGGCTTGGCGAGCAGATCACGTCGCGTGGCATCGGCAACGGTATTTCGCTGATCATCATGGCGGGCATTGTCGCCCAGATGCCGACCGAACTGATACAGCTGTTCGCATCGGGCCAGACTGGCGCGATCCCCACCGGCTATGTCGTTGGTTTCCTGCTTCTCTTCATCGGCCTGATTTTCGGCATCTGCTTTATGGAACGCGCCCAGCGCCGCGTTCTGATCCAGTATCCGAAGCGCGCCCAGCAGCGCGGCGGCATGACGCAGGAGAAATCGCATCTCCCGCTCAAGATCAATACGGCCGGCGTTATCCCGCCGATCTTCGCGTCATCGCTGCTGCTGATGCCGCTGACCGTGGCGCAGTTCATGTCGGGCGGGGTCACCGATACGAGCGGCACGGGCAACGAGCTTCTGCTGACGATCACCAACGCGCTGGGCCGCGGCGGTTCGCTCTATCTGCTGCTTTATGCCAGCCTTATCGCCTTTTTCTGCTTCTTCTACACGGCGGTTGTGTTCAACCCCGAAGAAACCGCGGACAATCTGAAACGCTATGGCGGCTTCGTTCCGGGCATCCGCCCGGGTGAACGGACTGCGGAATATCTCGATTATGTACTGACCCGAATCACTGTGGTTGGCGCAATCTATCTGGTTACCATCTGCCTGATTCCGGAATTCCTCTCGACCCAGGTCGGCATCCAGGCCTTTGTGCTTGGCGGAACCAGTTTGCTTATTGTCGTCAACGTCACCATTGATACTGTCAGTCAGATCCAGAGCCACTTGCTTGCGCACCAATATGGTGACCTGATCAAGAAGGCGAAACTGAAGGGCGGGGGACAGCGTCGGTGAATATAATTTTGTTGGGCCCGCCTGGTGCGGGTAAAGGCACCCAAGCGTCCAAGCTCGAAGACGAGCGCGGCATGGTCCAACTTTCCACCGGCGATATGCTTCGCGCCGCCGTGGCTGCGGAGACTCCGATCGGCCTCAAGGCGAAAGACGTTATGGCGCGCGGCGATCTCGTTTCCGACGAAATCGTCACCGGCATCCTCTCCGACCGGCTCGATGCGGACGATGTGAAGCAGGGTTTCATCCTTGATGGCTATCCGCGCACCGAGGCGCAGGCGCATTCGCTGGACGCGCTGCTCGCCGAAAAGGGCATGAAACTCGATCATGTTGTTGAACTTGTCGTAGACGAGGATGCGCTGGTCGAGCGGATCACCGGCCGCTTCACCTGCGCCAAGTGCGGCGAAGGCTATCACGACACGTTCAAGCTGCCCAAGGTTGCCGGCGTTTGCGATGAATGCGGCTCGACCGAATTCAAGCGGCGCCCGGACGACAATGCCGAAACGGTGCGCACCCGGATGGAAGAGTATCGCACCAAGACCGCGCCGATCATCCCGCACTACGAGCCGAAGGGCCTTGTCCGCCGGGTCGATGGCATGGCGGATATCGAAGCGGTCAGCGATTCGATCGATGCGGTTCTCGACGCGGGTTGAGCCCTGTCGGACCGGGGCCGTGCGCCGGCCCTCGCACAATTGAAAATCTTCGCTATGCTTACCCTTTCCTAGCGAGGGGGAAGCGATGACCGTCCGAGTGAGTGTGATCCTGGCGGCGTACGTCGTTGCGGCGCCATCGCCCGCCGAAGTGACGCTGTCGGACACCGGGTTCACTGCAACCAACAGCGCCGCCGTATCGGCCCGGCCGGCAGATGTCTGGGCGGCCCTGATCAATCCGGTGCTCTATTGGAACCCGAACCATAGCTGGTTTGGCGATGCCTCCGGCTTTTCGCTCGATCCGGTCGCCGGGGGTTGTTTCTGCGAGAGCAATGGCGACGGCGGCAGTGCAGAGCATATGCGCGTGGTGATGGTGCAACCGAACCGGACACTGCGGCTGTCGGGCGCGCTCGGCCCTCTGCAGGGCGAAGGGCTGGCCGGCGTTCTGACCTGGCAGCTTGACGAGATCGAAGGGGGGACCCGTGTCACCCAGACCTATTCGGTGGGAGGGCATATGCAGTTTGATCGCGAAGAACTGGCCCCGGTCGTGGATGGTGTCGTTCGCGAACAGCTGGAACGGCTTACCGCGCTTTTCCCGAGCGATTGATGAGCTGGTCACGCCATTCGGGTCTGCTACACTGATTTCCGAACCGGGCTCGAATCGTCCGGCGGGGCGCGCTTGGTATTTTAACGGGGGAAGAGATTATGGCAGTTGGCGATCATGTAGATCTTGAAGGCTTCATGGCTGGCGTCGAGAAGCGCAATCCGGGGCAGGTGGAGTTCATCCAGGCGGTTCGCGAAGTCGCGCAGGACATTTTCGAATTCATCGAAGACAAGGAAGAATATCACGAGGCGCAGATTCTGCGCCGGATCGCCGAGCCCGACCGGGTTGTCTCTTTCCGGGTCTGCTGGGAAGACGATAATCACTGCATCCGGGTCCAGCGCGGGTGGCGCGTCCAGAACAACAATGCGATCGGCCCCTATAAGGGCGGGATCCGCTTCCACCCTTCGGTTACAGAAAGCGTGCTCAAATTCCTCGCTTTCGAGCAGACTTTCAAGAATTCTCTGACCGGCCTGCCCATGGGCGGCGGCAAGGGAGGATCCAACTTCAATCCCAAGGGCAAGTCGGACAGCGAAGTGATGCGATTCTGCCAGTCCTTCATGACCGAACTCTATCGCCATATCGGCCCGGACACGGATGTGCCGGCCGGCGATATCGGCGTGGGCGGGCGCGAGATCGGCTATATGTTCGGCCAGTATAAACGGATCACCAATCGCTGGGAGGGCGTCCTCACTGGCAAGGCCCGCGAATATGGCGGCTCTGCCATGCGGCCCGAAGCGACCGGCTATGGCGCGGTGATCTTCCTCCAGAACATGCTCAAGCATCAGGGGCAGGATGTCGAAGGCAAGACGGCGGTGATTTCGGGCTCAGGCAATGTCGCGACCCATGCCGCGGAAAAGATCGCCCAGCTGGGCGGCAAGGTGCTGACCCTTTCTGACAGCGGCGGGTTCATTCACGATCCCGACGGTATCGACCAGGAGAAGATCGACTGGGTCAAGGAGCACAAAACCCATCGCCGCGGCCGGATCAGCGAATATGCCGACACGTTCCCGAATGCCTCTTTCCATGAAGGCGCGCGCCCCTGGGGTGTGGCATGCGATCTGGCGCTGCCCTGTGCGACCCAGAACGAACTGAACGGCGAAGAGGCGAAGACGCTTGTCGACAACGGCGTGATCGCGGTTTCCGAAGGCGCGAACATGCCGACCACGCTGGAAGGCGTGGATATCTTCCACGACGCGCATATCATGTATGCGCCGGGCAAGGCGGCCAATGCCGGCGGCGTTGCGGTTTCCGGTCTCGAGATGAGCCAGAATTCCGAGCGGGTGTCCTGGAACACCGACCGGCTCGGCGATCTGCTGCAGGATATCATGACGGATATCCACGCCCAATGCGCGCAATATGGCGGCGGAGAGGGCGATAATTATGTCAATTATGTCAAAGGCGCGAACATCGCCGGCTTCAAGAAGGTCGCCGATGCGATGCTGGCCTTCGGCGTCGTCTAAGAGCATTTATGCCCGCGGGCTATTCGGGAACACCGCTGGCGAAGAAGCTCGGCTTCGGGGACGGGGCGACCGTCTGGCAGCGCGGCGTTCCCGATAGCGTGCGGGCGACAATTGACGGCCAGGCGGATGTGATATGGGAAGCGGGCGATATCCGATCTCCCGTTGCCGCGCATATCTTTGCTACCGAACGTGCCGAGATGGAGGAGCTGCTTCGGGTCTTGCGAAGCAACATGGCACAGCATGGCTTTGTTTGGATGTCCTGGCCGAAAAAGGCTTCGAAAGTCCCGACGGATATTACTGAGGATGTGATCCGCACGGTCGCGCTGCCCATGGGGTTCGTGGATATCAAGGTTTGCGCCGTCGATGAAATCTGGTCGGGCCTGAAACTCGTGATCCGCAAAGAGCTGCGCAGGTGACCCTGCGTGTAACCCGATGCGCCTGGGGTCCGAACCGGTCGTCATCGGCACATCTTCTGCCGCGGAGGCTGCAATGATCGAAGCAATCAATACATGGTTTCTGAGCCTGGGCGCGGATTATGGGGTCAATCCCTATATCTTCGGCGGCATCTATGTGGGGGCAATTCCCTTCTTCCTGGCCACTGTCGGGTGGATGGTTCGCCGGAAACGCCAGGGCCTGCCGATCACCTTCCAGCTTATCATCGCCGGCTTCCTGGCGATGTCCGCCTATATCTACCTTATCCTTGCCGGTCAGAATCTGGCCTGGTGGGTTTATGCGATAATCGCGCTGCTGGTGCTCTACTCCATCTGGTCGCTGATCAAGAAAGCGCGCGAGCCGGCTGCCGAACCGAACATGTAGCGCGCCGCCACGTCAAAGAGATTGCGCGGGGTGGCAGGAACGCGGTAGTTGCGTTTGGTGGAAATAAAGAAACGCATTGGTCGCAAACGGCTCAGGGAACCGGTCGAGATCGGATGGTGCGAGCTGGTCGATTTGCCCGATCTCGGGCTGTTCGGCATGCATGCGAAGATCGATACCGGCGCACGTACTTCGTCGATCCATGCTACGCGCATCCGGACCTTTGAACGGGATGGCGAGGAATGGGTCCGTTTTCATTCGCCGCGCTCGGCAGGCCATGGCCCGCAGGATTGCGAAGCGCGGCTGATCGAACGGCGGCTTGTTACCAGCTCGAACGGTAGCCGGCAAAACCGCTACGTCATAGGGACGACGGCCCGGCTCGGTCCATTGACCTGGCAGGCCCAGATAACGCTTGCGAATCGCGCGACAATGGCGTTTCCGGTTTTGGTCGGACGCCGAGCATTGAAACGCGGTTTTCTCGTCAACAGCGGCAAGAGATGGTTGCTCGGCAAACCACCCAAAGAGGAAGGCCTGTCATGAAAATCGCAATGCTAGCGCGTAACCCCAAGCTCTATTCGCACCAGCGCCTGGTTGAGGCGGCGGAGGAGCGCGGCCATACGATGCATATCCTGAATACCCTGCGCTGCACGATGAACATTACGTCGCACCGGCCGTCGATCCTTTACAATGGCGAGACGCTGACCGGTTTCGATGCGGTGATCCCGCGGATCGGCGCATCGATCACCCATTACGGTCTTGCCGTGCTGCGCCAGTTCGAGATGATGGGAGTTTGGCCGCTCAACGAAAGCGTCGCGGTGGGGCGCTCGCGGGACAAGCTGCGCTCGATGCAGATTTTTGCCAAACACGGCCTTGGCCTTCCGGTCACCGCCTTCGCGCATGATCCCAAACAAACTGACGAAGTACTCAAGATTGTCGGCGGCGCTCCGGCGGTGATCAAGCTTCTGGAAGGGACGCAGGGCATTGGCGTCGTGCTCGGCGAAACCGCCAACTCCGCCAAATCCGTGATCGAAGCTTTTCGCGGCCTGAACGTCAACATCCTGGTGCAGGAATTCATCAAGGAAGCCGGATCCAGCGATATCCGGATTTTCGTCGTCGGCGGCAAGGTCGTCGCCGCGATGATGCGCACCGGGGCGGAAGGCGATTTTCGCTCCAACCTCCATCGCGGCGGTACGGCGAAGATGGTCAAGATTACGCCGGAGGAACGCTCGACGGCAGTGCGGGCGGCCAAGGTGATGGGGCTCAATGTCGCCGGCGTGGACATATTGCGCGCCAATCACGGGCCGGTGATCATGGAGGTGAATAGCTCGCCAGGGCTTGAGGGCATCGAAAATGCGACAGGCAAGGATGTTGCCGGCATGATTATCGAATTTATCGAAGCCAAGGCGAAGCCGGGCAACACCAAGACGCGCGGCAAGGGATAACAGGCCTGCCGCCTAGAGAAGTTCGTCCTCGTCGAGCATCACATCAGACAGGATCGTATCGGTGATTTCGTCGACCCGGTCGGCGACCGTGTCGAACCGCTTGACCTCGGCGATATGGATCAGCGCATCGCCCTGATTGACGATCGGCAGAGTGGAATGGCCGATTATGATGCCGTCGATGGGGCTGCGCACGATTTCTTCCTCGTCGCCGGCCGGATCACCCACCTTTGCCAGGGCCTGGTCTTGCGACACGATCGTGCCGGCATGGGCCGTCAGATTGGCGATACCGCCGCGCGGCGCCCGAACCCAGGTGCTGCGCGTCGAACGTGCTGGCGTCGGCAGCTGTTTTTCCAGTCGTTTCGAATGGATCATCCCCATCGCGCACATGACCCGCATGACCCCGTTAACGCCTGTCCGGATCGAAAAATCGTCAAAGCGCAGTCCTTCTCCCGCTTCATACAGCAACATTTCGACACCGGCATCGAGGGCAACCTTGCGCAACGATTTTTCGCGCAAAGCTGATGTGATGACGGCGGGTGCGCCGAACGCGAAAGCCATTTCTTCGGATCTGGCGCAATCGGCGCTGATCCGAATCTGTGGCAGGTTCATCCGGTGGACGGCGGCGGAATGCAGGTCGATGCCGAAATCGCTGCGTTCAATGATCTCCGTACGAAACAGATGGGCAAGCTGCCCGGCCAGTGACCCGTTCGGCGAACCCGGAAAGGAACGGTTGAGATCGCGACGATCCGGCAGGTAGCGGCTGTTGCCGACAAATCCGTACACATTGACGATCGGGACGCAGAGCAATGTGCCTGCCAGCGTCTTGGGCGATATCTTCTTGAGCAGCCGGCGGACGATCTCGACGCCGGTAATTTCGTCGCCATGGACGGCAGCGCTGACGAACAGTACGGGCCCCGGCTTCCGGCCGTGAACGATGCGCACGGGCAGAGACACTTCATTGCCGGACGAGACCCGGCTGATTGGCAACTCGAAGGCGCGCAGGCTGCCGGGAGCGACACTATCGCCTGCAAATTCAAAGGGGCTGGCCGTGTCGGAGTATGGATGGGGTTTCGATTGTTCGGTCATGGGCGATCCTTAAGGCGCAACGGTCTAGCCGGGAACGGGAATTCCCGCCAGCAAGCTTGACACAACAGGGCGAAATTCCTATTTCACCCCCACTCCGAAGACACCGGTCTACCCGGCGGCGCGATTCGTGCGTCCGTCGGGTTCGTTCGTTTTCGGTTCATGAAGCTTTGAGATGGGCAGCTAGCCAAGCGGCCCGTGGAGCAGGAGAAACATAACGTGGCACGTATCGCAGGGGTCAATATTCCGACCCACAAGCGCGTCGAAATCGCGCTAACCTATATCCATGGCATTGGTCCGACAACGGCCACCAAGCTGACGGAGCAACTCGGCATTCCTTCCGAACGCCGCGTCCAGGACCTGACCGACGCCGAAGTCGTTCAGATTCGCGAGGCGATTGATAACGATCTTACCGTTGAGGGCGATCTTCGCCGCGAAACGGCGATGAACATCAAGCGTCTCATGGACCTTGCCTGCTATCGCGGGCTGCGTCATCGCAAGGGCCTCCCGGTCCGCGGCCAACGCACGCACACCAATGCGCGCACCCGCAAGGGCAAGGCCAAGCCGATCGCCGGCAAGAAAAAGTAGCGAATGTTTTGCGCGCCGCATGAGCGGCCGCGCGAAGCGTTCTTCCAGGATATTTAGGTAGGAATTGAAACCATGGCTCGCGAACCACAACGGGTAAAGCGCCGTCAAAAAAAGAACATCACATCGGGCGTGGCCCATGTGAATGCGACCTTCAACAACACGCTCATCACCATCACCGATGCCCAGGGTAATGCCATCAGCTGGTCCTCGGCCGGGATGATGGGCTTCAAGGGCAGCCGCAAGTCGACGCCTTATGCTGCGCAGGTTGCCGCAGAAGACGCCGGCAAAAAGGCCCAGGAACATGGCGTACGCACGCTGGAAGTTGAAGTGAAGGGCCCGGGCTCGGGCCGTGAATCGGCACTGCGCGCACTGCAGGCGGTTGGTTTCACGATCACTTCGATCCGCGACGTAACCTCCATCCCGCATAATGGCGTACGGCCGTCCAAGCGTCGTCGCGTCTGATTGCGTAACGGGAGGCGGTGGGCTCCGCGCTTCCGAAAAAGAACCGTTTTACAGGCAGAGGCCAGCCCCGCCTCCGCCAAGATGCCAAGGGGAATACCGTGTCCGTTAATATGAAAAACTGGCAAGAACTGAAGAAGCCCAACGGTCTTGAAAAGAAGTCGGGTGGCGATGCCACGCGCAAGGCGACCTTTGTTGCTGAACCGCTGGAACGCGGCTTTGGCCTGACGATGGGCAATGCGCTCCGCCGTACGCTTCTGTCGTCGCTGCAGGGCGCCGCGATCACGTCGATCAAGATCGAAAATGTGCTCCACGAATTTTCGTCGCTGGCCGGCGTTCGTGAAGACGTCACCGATATCGTGCTCAACATCAAACAGGTCGCTATCGCGATGGAGTCGGAAGGCACGAAGCGCCTCCAGCTTTCCGCAACCGGCCCGGCCGATGTTAAAGCCGGTGATATCACGACATCGGGCGACATCGAGATCCGCAATCCGGACCTGCTGATCTGCCATCTCGACGAAGGTGCGACGCTCAACATGGAGCTGACCGCCAGCACGGGCAAAGGCTATGTGCCGGCTGCCCAGAACCGTCCGGCCGATGCGCCGATCGGCCTGATTCCGGTCGACAGCCTGTATTCGCCGGTAAGCCAGGTGGCTTACAAGGTCGAGAATACTCGCGTTGGGCAGGAGCTCGATTATGACAAGCTGACACTGACCATCGAGACCGATGGCACGGTGACCCCGGAAGACGCACTCGCCTATGCGGCGCGCATCCTTCAGGACCAGCTGCAGCTTTTCGTGCATTTCGACGAAGAACTGCCAGCACCCACGCAGACGATCGGCGAAGCAGCCTCACCGGGCATGCTCGGCGGCGCATCGGCCGAAGGCGATGCCAACCAGCTCAACCGCTACCTGCTCAAAAAGGTCGACGAACTGGAACTGTCGGTGCGTTCGGCCAACTGCCTCAAGAACGACAATATCATCTATATTGGCGATCTCGTGCAGAAGACCGAAGCCGAAATGCTGCGGACGCCGAATTTCGGTCGCAAGTCACTGAACGAGATCAAGGAAGTCCTTGCCACCATGGGCCTGCGCCTCGGCATGGACATCCCCGGCTGGCCGCCTGAGAATATCGAGGAAATGGCCAAGAAGCTGGAACAGGAACTTCTTGGTTAGGTAAAACGGCACCGGCTCACTCCCCCTCCCGACCTCCCACTCAGTGTATTCTATGGGAGATCGGGAGGGGGAGTGGGCCGGTGCCGAACCCGCCATGAGGCGGGAAAAGAGGTGTTGGGCGGCGACCCTTTTCAACTGCCGCCTGGTCCGGGGTACCTCACACGGCCCCTGAACGAACGAAGGAATGAACCATGCGGCACAGAAAAGCGCATCGTAAACTCAATAAAACATCGAGCCATCGCAAGGCGATGTTTCGCAACATGGCGGCGGGCCTCATCAAGCATGAGCAGATCCTGACGACTTTGCCCAAGGCTAAGGAGCTCAGGCCCTATATCGAGAAGCTGATCACGCTCGCGAAAAAGGGCGGCCTTTCGAATCGCCGCCTCGCCATGTCCCGCCTGATGGACGAAACCCAGCTCAAAAAGCTGTTCGACGTTCTGGGCGAGCGCTATTCTGATCGCAATGGCGGTTATTGCCGGGTCATCAAGGCCGGCTACCGCGCCTCCGACGCCTCGCCGATGGCGGTGATTGAACTTGTCGACCGCGACGAAGACGCGAAGGGCCAGGATTCCGGCCCCGTCGAAATGGCCGAGGACTATGAAGAGGCGATGGCCTGATCGGCTGACTTCACAGCTTCCCATTTCGGGATTTTCTAAAGGGATCGCGGCTGCTAGGCTTGCGGTCCCTTTTGCTTTGAGGTGTCCGATGACCGCTGCCCGATTGCTCCTCCCGCTTGTCTGTCTCGCCGCGCCTACCCTGGCCGGCGCCCAGGGATCCGCACCCATGGAAACACCTCTCACCTATCCCGATACCGAGCGCGGCGATGTTGTCGAGGAGCAGTTCGGGGTGGCGGTTGCCGATCCCTATCGCTGGCTCGAAAACGATGTGCGCGTCGATCCGGCGGTGCGGGATTGGGTGACGGAGCAGAATGCGGTCACCGATGCCTATCTCGAAACGCAGCCGGGGCGCGATGCCATTGCGGCGCGGCTTGCCGAACTGTGGAATTATGAGCGGGTTGGAATCCCAGCAAAGCGCGGCAATCGCTATTTCTACACGCGCAATGACGGGCTGCAGAACCAGTCGGTGCTCTATATGCGCGAAGGCCTGGACGGCGAGCCCCGGATTGTAATCGACCCGAACAGCTGGTCGGAAGATGGTACAACCGCGATGGCGCAATGGGTGCCATCGCCCGATGGCCGCTACATCGCCTATGGCGTCGAGGATGGCGGCACCGACTGGCGGACGATCCGCATACTCGATGTCGAAAGCGGCGAGACGCTGGCAGACGCGGTCGAATGGGCCAAGTTTACCAACATCGCATGGGTCGAGGGCGGAGCCGGATTTGTCTATTCGCGTTTCCCGGCGCCCGAAGCCGAAGGTGAATTCCAGTCGCTCAACATGAACCATGCGATTTACTATCACGCGATCGGCAGCGACCAGTCCGAAGACCGGCTGATCTATGCGACGCCGGACCGCCCTGCACTCAACCATTTTGCCGAGGTGACTGACGACAAGAGATGGCTGCTCATCTATTCGTCCGAAGGCACTGACGATGCCTATGAGATGACGCTGGGCGATCTGACGCAGGACGGTGTGCCCGTTCGGGCGATCATCACCGGGTTCGAGAATAACTGGGACCTGGCCGGGTCATCGGGCGATGCTCTCTATTTCCGCACGAACCGCAATGCACCGCGCGAGCGGATCGTTCGGATGGACGTGTCCGGCGATGCGCCTGTCATCACCGAACTGGTGCCGGAAGACGAAGCGACCCTGGAAGGCGCTTCGCTGGTCGGTAACCGGATCATCGCCACCTATCTTGTCGATGCGCGCAATGAAGCCCGGGTCTTCGACCTTGAGGGCAATCTGGTAAGCACGGTGGACGTGCCGGGTATCGGCAGTCTTGGCGGTTTCCGCGGCGGCCCGGAGGATCCGGAAACCTTTTTCGCCTTTGAAAGCTTTGCCCAGCCGACAACGATTTACCGCTATGACAGCGCAACCGGAGCAACCGATGTTTTTGCGGAACCCGAGGTCGCTTTCGATCCTGCCGATTATACGGTCGAACAGCGTTTCTATGCATCGGCTGACGGGACGCGCATTCCGATGTTCATCGTCCACCGGGCGGATCTCGATCTGGACGAGAGCCGTCCGACTTTGCTCTATGGTTATGGCGGGTTCAACATTTCCCTCACCCCTGAATTCATTCCCGCGCGCGTCCAGTGGATGGAGTCCGGCGGTGTCTTCGTGCTCGCCAATATTCGCGGCGGCGGGGAATATGGTGCGGCCTGGCATGATGCGGGGCGTTTGCAGAACAAGCAGAACGTGTTCGACGATTTTATCGCTGCGGGCGAATTCCTGATCGCCGAGGGCATTACTTCGTCCGACCAGCTGGCCGTTCATGGCCGCTCCAATGGCGGGCTGTTGATCGGCACGGTGGTCAATCAGCGCCCTGACCTGTTCGCTGCTGCCATCCCCCAGGTCGGTGTTATGGACATGCTCCGGTTCAATCGGTTCACGGCGGGTCGCTATTGGGTGGATGATTATGGCCATCCCGACCGGGAAGAGGATTTCCGGACGCTCTACGGTTATTCGCCCTATCACAATATCCCGGAGAGCGGAGATTATCCGGCGATCATCGTACCGACAGCGGATACCGACGACCGCGTCGTCCCGGGGCACAGCTTCAAATATATGGCGGCCCTGCAGCATGCCGAGCTGGGCAACCGGCCTCGCCTGATTCGGATCGAGACGCGCTCGGGCCATGCGTCGGGCGGCGCGGGCAGGCCGACCCGTCAGCTGATTTCCGAATATGCCGACCTGTGGGCGTTTATCGGTTATTGGACTGGAATGGAGGTTCCCGACACCGAATAGCCCGGATATCCGGCATTTTATTGTTCATTAAATCGTGAGTTTATATTAACGACGCCCTACAGGCGAGTTCAGTCGGTGCTCAGAGCGACTCCCCTAAACCGTATGCAGTTCTTCAGGAACTATATGCAGCAAAGGAGCCGCAAACATGAATATTCTTGGAAAAACCCTTATGGGCGCCACCGCAGCGACCGCCCTTGCCGTCGCTGCTCCAGCCCAGGCCCGCGATCGTGATGGCGTTGATGCCGGAGATGTTATTGCAGGCGCATTGATCCTCGGCGGGATCGCTGCGGTTGCCGCTGCCGTTTCCGATGGTAACGATGATAATCGCTATGATCGCCGTTACAGCCGCAATGACGATTATGACCGCCGGTACAATCGTCGCCACCAGGGCCAGCGCATGCGTCCTCGGCGCGCCATTCGCCAGTGTCGCCGCGCCGCCCGGCATGAAGCATCGCGCTATGGCCGTGCGCAGGTAACCGAGATCACCGAAGTCGACCGCCGGCGTGACGGATATCGTATCCGGGGTCGGTTGCTCGTCGAGGAAGGCCGTTATGGGCGCCGGGGCCACTATCGGAATGCCGGATATGACGAAGGCCGTTTCTCCTGCCGGATCCGTTATGGCCGGATCGATCGATTGAGAGTGCGTGGCCTCAACTAGGAAAGGCCGTCGCTAGAAGAAAGGGTGCGGAATCGGCATGGGTTTCGCGCCCTTTTTCATGCCCGTCAGGCGGCCTTGTCCCGGGCCGCGCCGTCCGGCCGGTCGCTTTCATCGCCCAGGCCCAGAACAGCCAGCAATTCCTCCGGACTGCGCATTTCCCGCTCGATCACGCTGCACAGCTCCAGGCCGCCAAAGCCGTTTTCGATTTCGCCCCTGGCGAAGGAGATGCTCTTCTGGCCCAGGGTATAGGAGCCCCGTTTCTCACCGGACTTCTGCAACGGATAATGGGTGCCAAAACTGTCTCCAGCCGAACTGCCGACGATATTGTCATCCTTGTCGAGCAGGAGGAAGCGATCACCTTTGCGGTTATTCTGGTGCAGCATGCCCTGAACGGCGACGAGCGAATTGGCGTACCGACCCCAATCATATTCGAGGTAGAGCGCGCCGATAACATCGCCGCCTTCCAGGCCGTGTTCGCGAACGCCGCAAACGAAAAATACGCATGGCCGGTCATTGCCCTGCGGATTGAGCCAGATTTCATCGGCCGACCACTGATCGGCGCTGGCGGTATGAATGGCGCGTTCGAATTGCGGCTGTCCCTTCAGGTTGAAGGCCATGAATGTGGGGTTTTCCTCGATGCTCAGCTGGATCGTGCCGTCCGTCGAAACGAGAAAGGCGTTGCGGTAGAAATCGGAGAAGGCGAATTGCATGCGCAGCCGTTCGCGCGCGGCAGCCTTTTTTTCCACATCTGCCAGATCCTGCAGAAAAGATCGGATGCTGGGCTCGGTGGCGAGTATTCGTAAATCTATGCTGCGCTCGGAAATACCGCGCAGGGCCAGGTCGTTGAACGCATGGGCGAGGTCGGCAAGCCGGGCACCTTCCAGTTCGTCGACCAGCTCGTCGACGATATCGGTGCTTCGGGAAAGCCGGTCGATAATCGTTTGCCTAAAATCGCTGGCCGCATTCGAGGCGCTGGTGGCAAGCGACTTCACCTCCTGGGCGACGATCGCGAAGCCGCGCCCGGCTTCACCCGAGCGCGCGGCTTCGATCGTGGCGTTGAGCGCGAGCATCTTGGTTTGCTGGGCGATAGCATCGCTGGCGGCGGCATAGCGGCCAGTTTCATCCTCGAGCAGGTCGAGCAGGGCCTTGATACGTCTCGGCATGGAAGCTCCATCAAAGTCGACCGGATCCTTCTAGTTGCCAAAGGCTAATGACCGGTTAACCATGTGCGCGCCCGATTGCTGGACAGGCCCGGCCTGCAAATCTATTGCCCTGTCATGACAATTCAGACCTCTTTTCACGGCGAATCGATCCTGATCGTCGACTTTGGCAGCCAGGTGACGCAGCTGATCGCACGCCGCGTGCGCGAAGCGGGTGTTTACTCCGAAATCGCCCCCTTCAACGCGGCCGAAGAAGCTTTTGCGCGCATGCAGCCCAAGGGCGTTATCCTGTCCGGCAGCCCGGCATCCGTGCCCGATGCGGATAGCCCGCGCGCGCCCGATGTGATCTTTGAGAGCGGCCTGCCGATCCTCGGCATCTGCTACGGCCAGCAGGTCATGACCGAACAGCTTGGCGGGAAGGTGGAAGCCGGCGAAAGCGGCGAATTCGGCCGCGCCTTTATCGAGATTTCCGACGATTGCGTGCTGTTCGACGGGCTTTGGGAAACCGGGGAGCGACACCAGGTCTGGATGAGCCATGGCGACAAGGTGACCCAGTTTGCCGAAGGCTTCCGGATCGTGGCAACCACCGAAGGCGCGCCTTTCGCGCTGATTGCAGACGATGCCCGGCGCTATTACGGCACCCAGTTCCATCCCGAGGTCGTGCACACACCGGATGGCGCAAAGATGATCGCCAATTTCGTCCGCCATGTCTGCGGCTGTGCCGGCGACTGGACGATGGCGGAGTTCAAGGCCGCCAAGATCGCCGAAATCCGCGAACAGGTAGGCGACGGCAAGGTTATTTGCGGGTTATCGGGCGGCGTCGACAGCGCTGTCGCCGCTGTGCTGATCCACGAAGCGATCGGCGACCAGCTGACCTGCGTGTTCGTCGACCATGGCCTCATGCGGCAGGGCGAGGCCGATCAGGTCGTGTCCCTTTTCCGGGGGCATTATCACATGCCGCTCGTCCACCGCGATGTGGAGGAGATGTTCCTCTCCGGGCTGGCAGGGGTCACCGACCCCGAGCTGAAGCGCAAATTTATCGGCAAGACCTTTATCGACGTGTTCGAGGAAGAGGCCAAGGAAGTGGGCGGGGCGGATTTCTTGGCCCAGGGTACACTTTATCCGGACGTGATCGAGAGCGTCAGTTTCACGGGCGGCCCCAGCGTGACCATCAAATCGCACCACAATGTCGGCGGGCTTCCGGAACGCATGAACATGCAACTGGTCGAGCCGCTGCGCGAGCTCTTCAAGGATGAGGTCCGCGAACTCGGGCGCGAACTCGGCCTGCCCGACGCGTTCGTCGGCCGCCATCCGTTCCCGGGCCCCGGCCTTGCGATCCGCATCCCGGGCGAGGTGACCAAGGAGCGCTGCGACATTCTCCGCAAAGCCGATGCGATCTATCTCGAGGAAATCCGCAACGCCGGGCTCTACGACGCGATCTGGCAGGCCTTTGCCGTGCTGCTCCCGGTGAAAACCGTCGGCGTGATGGGCGACGGGCGGACCTACGATAATGTGTGCGGCCTGCGCGCCGTGACCTCGACCGACGGCATGACCGCCGACGTCTATCCCTTCGACGCGAGCTTCCTGACCCGCGTGGCGACGCGGATCGTCAACGAGGTGAAGGGCATCAACCGGGTGGTGTATGATTATACGTCGAAGCCGCCGGGTACGATTGAGTGGGAGTGAGCCAGCCTCGTTTTTGGCTTAAAGCTTTTTGGGGATTTGATCCCGATAATGAAGGTTACCTCGGCTTCACTAACGAGGGCGGTCGTACGCGTCTGCTTGAGAACTACGAACCCGGCGATCTTATTTTGATATATGGCGCGGATAGCGAGCTGACCGCTGCAGAGGAACGTCGACAGGTTCTCGGTATTCTGGAAATCGTTCCAGAACCGATAAAGGATGTGGACCGGATGTCCGAGACCGGGAAGCATCGCAAAGAAGTGAATGGTTGGACAGATCGGTGGACGTATGCCGTGCCGGTAGTCCGAGCATGGCAATTTCGGCAGAAGGTCGGTGTTTCCGATTTATTTCCTGATACTTACACTCATAAAAATGCCAGAGTCCTTGGTTCCTACGGGGTCTTAGTGACCGAACGGGAAGCAAAAAACGTTATGAGCTGGCCAACTCGTCAACTTTCAGTTTACGGGATGACGCCGTTGGCTGAAGGCAATCAAAGTTTTCAACCGTTCGAAGAGCATTGGCAACCAACAAAAGGACCGAAGCCAAGCTTTGGGAAGCGAGAATTCGAAACCGAAGATAAGGGTAGCTTTCTTTATCTGATGAAGTTCGATGGAGATTTGTCTTCTTTCATGGGCGGACGCGCACATGAGTATGTCGGCAAGGGCTTATATAAAGTTGGCCGAACTTCTCATCTTGAGCGCCGTTGCAAAGAGCTGAATTCAGGTTTTCCGCCAGCTTGCGGCAGCCGTTGGAGAGTCATCCAATCATCGCGAAAATTTGAGTCCTCTAATGATGCGGACAATGCAGAGTCAGATCTGAAATCCCTTTTCAAGAAGGAGTTTAGCAGCGTCGGCGGTGAGTTTTTCGTTTGCTCAGAAAAATCTGTCGAAGCGAGGTTCCACGATATTTCGCGACGTCTTGAGTCCATTATCGGCCCGCCGCGACATGAATAACGAGATTTAACTTCGAGTAGCCATGCAACTCCCCCTCGGCCCGGACCCGCGCACCGAAACGCTCCAGCGTACGCATGACCTGTTGATCGCCCATTTCGGCCGGGTGATCCGCCCACCCGAGAAGCGCCGGGATCCGGTCTGGGTGCTGGTGCAGGGCGTGATCGGGGCGCGGACGAAGACGATCCATTCGAACCGCTCGGCCGACCAGCTGCTGGCGCATTTCAGCTCCTGGGAGGCGGTCGCGGCGGCGTCGGAGGCGGAGCTGTTGCGCTTTCTTCAAACCGCGACCTTTCCCGAGCTGATGGCGGAGCGGCTCAAGGCGTGTCTCATGGAGATTGTCGAGCGGCGCGGGGCGGTCACGCTCGATCATCTGCACAATCTGCCCACCGAAGAGGCGATGGACTGGCTCGAAAGTCTGCCGGGCGTCGCGCGAAAGGTGAGCGCCGGTGTGATGAATGCGAGCACGTTCAAGCGCGCCGCGCTCGTTATCGACACCAACCACCGCCGCGTGATCCAGCGCATGGGGCTCGTGCCGGCCAAGGCCGATACCGCGAAGGCGTATGACACGCTGATGCCGATCCTGCCCGAGACGTGGACCCCCGAGCATGTCGACGAGCATCATCTGCTCGTGAAGCGCGTCGGCCAGCGCTTCTGCCGCCCGCAGGAGCGGCATTGCGCGGCATGGCCTGCGCGGCCAGAGTGCCGGACGGGGAGGGTAGAGGATGACGGCCATTGATGAGACGGATATCGCCGCCGCGCAGGATAGCGACCGGGATGCCGTTATTGCCCTGTGGCGCGCCAGCGGTCTGACGCGGCCGTGGAACGATCCGGTGGCCGATTTCCGGCAGGCGGTCGAAAACTCCACGTCCGACATTCTCCTCCTCCACGAAGCCGCGACCCTGATCGCAACCGTGATGACTGGTTTCGACGGGCATCGCGGCTGGGTCTATTATCTCGCTGTCCATCCCGATCATCGCCGAAAAGGGCTGGGCAAGCGGATGATGGCGGCGGCCGAAGCCTGGTTGCGTGCGCGCGGCGCGCCGAAGATCCAGCTGATGGTGCGCAGCGACAATGCGGATGTGATCACCTTTTACGAGGCGCTTGGGCTGGCGCGGCAGGACGTGGTAACGCTCGGCCGCCGGTTCGACCGGAAGGGCTGATTCCGGAGCCGGGGGCGATAGAAGGGAGACAGGAGATGCTGGAGCCGCTGGGGCCGGATATCTGGGTCGCGGAAGGCGGAATCGTCAATTTCTTCGGGTTCGCCTATCCCACGCGCATGGTCGTCGTCCGGCTGGAGAATGGCGGTCTGTGGATTTGGTCGCCCGTTGCGCTGACGGACGAACTCGCCGAAAGCGTAGACCGGCTAGGCCCGGTGCGCCATCTCGTCAGCCCCAACAAGCTCCATCATCTCTTCCTGCCCGAGTGGAAGGAGGCCTATCCCGATGCCGCGCTTTGGGGCCCCGAAGAGACCATCGGGAAACGGCAGGATCTGACATTTGCCGGCGCGCTGGACGACGACCCGCCGGATGTATGGGCGGGCCAGATCGACCAGTATCACTTTGCCAATTCCTCCTTTCTGGAAGAGACTGTTTTTTACCACCGCTCCTCCGCGACCGTGATCTTCGCCGACCTTTCCGAGAATTTCAGCGAGGCCTTTCTCGAAAAGCACTGGTCCTGGTGGCAGCGGCCGATCGCGCGGCTCTGGTCGATCGTCGAAGGGAAGGGCTATGCTCCGCTGGAACTGCGGGCAACCTTCCGCAATCGGGAGACGGCGCGGGCGAAACTGCGCGACCTCATCGCAATCGGGCCCCGCAATGTCGTGATGGCGCATGGCGAGATCGTGCGCGATGACGGAACGGCCTTTCTTCGTCAGGCCTTTGCCTGGCTTCTGAAGGAAGAGCGCCGGCACAGCTGACGGACCGCCCGGTTTTCGTTTCGGCGCCATCGGGGCTTGAGGCGATACCGGCAGAGGCGTAACCAGCGGCCATGAAGGTCAAATATCGGGTCATCCATCAATCGAAATCGATCTGGCAGGCGCTGGCGCGCGGCCGCTCCTGGACCGAATGGTATCTGGCCCAACGAAAGGGATTCTGGGGCTGGAAGACGCTCGGAACCTATCAGACCGTCGAGGAGGCGGAGCAGGCCTGCGCCGAACATGCCAAGGGCGAACTGCTGAACTGCGGCTCGCGGATCGTTTCCGAATTTGCCGAGAGGGAATAGGATGACGCCGACCGCCAGGATCCTGCTGCTCGGTTCGGGCGAGCTCGGGAAGGAATTCGCGATTTCCTGCCAGCGGCTCGGTTGCCATGTGATCGCCTGCGATTCCTACGATAACGCGCCTGCGATGCAGGTGGCGGACGAGCGCGAAATATTCCCGATGCTCGATGGTGCGGCGCTGGGTGCGGTGATCGAAAGGCACGCGCCCGATTTCATCGTGCCCGAGATCGAGGCGATCCGGACCGAGGTGCTGGCCGAGTATGAGGCGAAGGGATTTCGTGTCGTGCCTTCGGCCAGGGCGGCGCAGATGACGATGAACCGCGATGCGATCCGCGATCTGGCATCCGAAGAACTCGGGCTGAAAACCTCCACCTATCGCTATGCGGAGAGCCGCGAGGAATTGCATGCGGCGGCGCAGGCGGTCGGCATGCCCCTCGTCGTGAAACCGGTCATGTCCTCTTCGGGCAAGGGGCAGAGCACGGTGCGCGACATGGGTGAGGTCGATGCGGCATGGGACTATGCGGCGGAAGGCATGCGGGGCGATCGGCAGCGCGTGATCGCCGAGGCGTTCGTCGATTTCGATTATGAGATCACGCTGCTCACCGTCCGCGCGAAGGATGGCGTGCATTTCTGCCCGCCGATCGGCCATCGGCAGGAGCGCGGCGACTACCGCGAAAGCTGGCAGCCGGCGGCGATGTCAGAAAAGGCGCTGGCCGCGGCGCAGGACATGGCGGCGAAGGTCGTCGAAGCCCTGGGCGGGGACGGGCGCGGCTGGGGCATTTTCGGCGTCGAGTTCTTCGTGAAGGGCGATACGGTCATCTTCTCCGAATTGTCGCCCCGTCCGCATGACACGGGGATGGTCACGCTTGTTTCGCAGGATCTCAACGAGTTCGATCTCCATGCCCGGGCGATCCTCGGTCTGCCCGTCCCGCCTATTGCGACGAAAGGCGCATCGGCCAGTGCGGTGATCCTAGCCGATCGCGAGGCGGAGGATTTTGCCATTGAAGGTGTGGAAGACGCGCTGGGCAAGGGGGGCGACGGCTGCCATATCGATGTACGACTGTTCGGCAAGCCGGTCACCCGGCCATGGCGACGCATGGGCGTCGCTTTGGCGCGCCTGGATGACGGCACGGTTGAAGAAGCATGCGCGGTGGCTGTGGAAGCGGCGGCGCACATCAACATTGTTTACAGGGAAGAATGACGATGGATCCGACTCTCTATGGCATCCCCAATTGCGACAGCATCAAAAAGGCGCGGAAGTGGCTCGAACGCCGCGGCGTCAACTACGCCTTTCACGACTATAAGAAAGCCGGCATCGACGAGGCCAAGCTGCGCGAATGGATGAGCGAAGTGGGCTGGGAAGTGTTGCTCAACAAGCGCGGAACGACTTTTCGCGATTTGCCCGACGAGATGAAGGCGGATGTCGATGAGGATATTGCGGTGGCGCTGATGAAGACGCATCCCTCAATGATCAAACGGCCGGTTCTAGAGAGCGAAGGCCCGCTGATCGTCGGGTTCAAGGGCGGCGAGTATGAAACGGCGCTCGGACTGGAGCCCGAATAAGGCTAATTGACCGCCTATTTGGGCGGTAGGCTGCCGACAAACCGTTCGGCCATCGCGATCCAGTTCTCCAATCCGGCTTCCCGCGCCGCATGTTCCTCAACCCAGATGATACCGCCCATCTTGCGGCCGTTGAAGTTGACCAGTTCCGCGCCCGGCCTTTCGAGCGCCTCTGCCTGCAAATCCTTGCCGACGCGGAACATGAAGCGGCCGACTTCGACCCCGCACAGCATATTGCCGTTGAGCATCCAGCAATAGCCGCCGAACATCGCCTTACGCTCGACATCGGGCCGGGCCGCGAATGCCGCTTCCAGTTCGTCGGCGAGATGCGGATCATAAGCCATCGTGGCAACTACATGGCATCGGCGATTACCTGTTCCGGCCCGCCCTCGGGGATGGTGTCGAATCTCGGCAGGGTCGGGTCGATATGGTCCCAGGTCGCACCTCGGCTCGCATAGACGACCATTTGCGGGCTGACGATATCGGGATCGTCAAGCGATGAGGCGCGCACAAACACCATGCCCGGCATCGCACTGTTGGTGGACAGGATCGCGCAGCCACAATGCGCGCAGAAATGACGGCTGACGATGTTACCGCTATCAGCGGGATGATCGTAGCTCGTCGTTTCGCCGGTCTGTCGATAAGCGGGTTCAGGCAGGACTATATGAGTGCCATGGCCCGTACCGCTCGCCTTGCGACAATCGACGCATTGGCAGTGCGCGGTCATCACGGGATCTGCGGCACTTTCATAGCGGACATCGCCGCACAGACACCCACCTGAAAAACCCTCACTCATGTCATGCTCCCTTACTTGCGATTCGCTGGATATTATGCGCATCCTATCCATATGACTTGTAACTTGCAATTTAAAAGTCACTAGGAAAAGCTGATGTCCGATATCTTCCGCTCTGGCTGCCCGATTGCCACGACACTCGATCTGGTCGGCGACAAATGGACGCTCGTGCTGATCCGCGACATGCTGAACGGCAAGGCGCGCTATTCCGAATTTCTGGACTCGCCGGAGCGGATAACGACCAATATCCTAGCCAGCCGACTGGAAGCGATGACTGCCAACGGCCTTGTCGAGCGTAAACCTTATCAGGAACGGCCAACCCGCTACGCCTATCGCCTTACCGAGAAGGGGAGCGAACTGCATCCGGTGCTTTTGGCGATCTGCGCGTGGGCCAACCGGCACTATCCGGAAAGCTGGGTACCGCCTGCCTCTTTCATGGAGCCGCTCGAGGCCTAGATTAAACCCTTGAACCCCTATCAGCCCCGAAAGGAACTCCCATGGTCACCGCTAGATGGAATGGCGAGATTATAGCGCAGAGCGATGCGACGATCGTCGTCGAGAACAACCATTATTTTCCGCGGGTCGCGGTCAACGAACATCTGCTGGTCGAGAGCGATACGAAGAGCTTCTGTCCCTGGAAGGGCGAGGCGTCCTACTATTCGCTCAGCGTTGCCGGCGAAACGAACAAGGACGCGGCCTGGTACTATCCCGATCCCAAGGAGAAGGCGGCATCGATCCAGGATCATATTGCCTTTTGGAAGGGCGTCGAGGTCGGCTAGGCGCGGTTACTCCTCGCCCGTCGCGCGTTCCATCACCTGGTCTTCGCGATAGGCCTGCATGACTTCTTCGAGATCGCCGGCATCGTCGGCCTCCGCTTCCTCGGGCGTGTTGAGCCTCTCTCCCTCGCCCGGGACGAGACAGACTTCGGCGCGCACCGGCAGGTGATCGGACCCGACGGCCTCGCCTGTGCTCAGGCTGTAAAGGCCGAACTCCTCGGTGAAGAACACATGGTCGAGCGGCCAGCGAAACGCCGGGAGCGAGGCTGGAAAGGTCGCATAGAAACCGCGCCCGATTCGCGGATCGACATAGCGCCCGATCCGGCGAAACAACTGGGACGTTTCGGACCAGCCAACATCGTTGAAATCGCCAACCGTAAAGGTCGGCATTCCGCTGTCGCGCGTCATCATCGCGGCGATGGCGATCTCCGCATCGCGTTCTTCAGTATCCTGGCCGGGATGCGGAGGGCGAGGGTGGAGGGCGGAAAGCCGGAAAGCATTGCCGGCGGGGGTCTGCAAAATTCCATGGAAGGATGGTGTGCCCGGCTCGGTCAGGTTGACCATGCGGCCTTCGCTGACAGGCAGGCGGGACGCAAAAACCAGGCCATATTTGTTGGAGAGGGGCGCTTCGAAGCGATGGGAGAACCGGGCAAGCGCCGGCTCCATTGCCGCGATCCAGGCCGCGTCGGTCTCCATAAGTACCAGAATGTCGGGATTTTCCCGCGCTATCAGCGCCAGAGTGCGATCATAGTCGCGATTGTCCTGCAATACGTTGAGGCTGAGCGTCAGGAAACAATGGGCTTCGCGCTCATCGTCCGTGATGTCGATGGTCTGCGCTTCGACGCTAGCCAGCACCGTGTAAGGCCAGATATGGCCTGCATGGTAGGCGAGCGCCGCCAACAGGGTCGCGCTCACCGCCCAGCGCCATCGAAAGCGAATGAAGCAGATCGCAAGAAACACCAGCAGCCCCACGGTGAGCAGAGCGAGCCGCGGGAAATCCCATATCCGGATCCACCACTGATTGGAGGGGACGGCGCTGGCGATCGTTGCGAGAATGATGAAGAGCGCTGCCAGGGCAATCAGCGCGGCTGCGGCGAAGCGCCATGAGAAACCGCTGCTTTTTTCTGAAGCCGTCAATATTGTGCCTTCCCAAATTGCCAGCAATGATAACGGCTACTCTCTTCCGAGGCGTATCGTTGCGATAGCTGGCCAATCCTCTCAGACAAAGCTAAAACGCGCGCCATGTCTACCACCTATACCCTCGATACCAAAACCGATCGTGCGCATCCAACGCCCAAGCCGATGAAACGGCTTACCGTGCCGGCTATCAGGTCACGGAAAACCGACGGCAAAACGGGCGAACCTCTGGTCATGCTCACGGCCTATACTGTGCGCGCGGCGCAGCTGCTCGATCCGCATTGCGACATGTTGCTCGTCGGGGATTCTCTCGGACAGGTCGTCTACGGTCTGGATTCGACGATTCCGGTGAGCCTCGACATGATGATCGCGCATGGCGCGGCAGTGGTCAGGGGCAGCTATCACAGCGTCGTGATCGTCGATCTGCCGTTCGGTTCCTACGAGGAAAGCCCGGAACATGCGATCCGTTCGGCGACCCGCGTGATGAAGGAAACCGGCGCCGCCGCCGTCAAGATGGAGGGCGGCGAGGCGATGGCCGGAACAGTTGCGTTTCTGACGGCGCGGGGCATTCCGGTGATGGGGCATGTCGGCCTGACTCCCCAAGCCGTAAACATTCTCGGCGGCCACAAGGTGCAAGGCCGCGACGATGCGACAGCGGCCAAGGTTATCGCGGACGCCAAAGCGATAGATCAGGCCGGTGCCTTCGCCATCGTTATCGAGGGTGTGATCGAGCCCATCGCCATCGAGGCGACACGGGCGGTATCCTGTCCCACAATCGGTATCGGCGGATCGGCGCAATGCGATGGCCAGGTGCTGGTGACCGAAGATATGCTTGGCATGTTCGATCGCGTCCCGCGGTTCGTCAAGAAATTCGACGACCTGGCGACGAACATCAGCAATGCCGTTGAAACCTATGCTGCCGACGTGCGCAGCCGGAGCTTTCCCGAAGAGGCGCAGACATATCAACCCAAGAAATAGGACCGCCGCCGCGGCCGTGGTTCACAATTGCTTTCCCTTGGCGCGGCGCGCCGCTAAGGTCCGCCGCCATAACGAATTGGAGACGAGAGTTGGCGATTGCGCCGCAAGATAATTCCGCTTTCATGCGCGAAGTCGACGAGGAGGTCCGCAAGGAACAGGCGGTCCAGTTCTGGGACCGTTGGGGCAAGTGGATCGCCGGACTGGTTATCATCGGCCTCGCGGCCTTTGGCGGCTGGCTTTACTGGAGCAACCAGCAGACTTCGGCCGCTGAAGCCGAAGCCGAGCAATTGTCCATGTTGCTCGAAGGTTTGAGTGACGGAACCAACACGGATGTGGAAGACGAGCTTAGTGCGCTGGCGGAATCTCGCCGCCCGATCATTCGCGCGGAAGCCTTGCTGACCCAGGCAGCACTGGCGCTGCAGGGCGAGGACCGGGCACGCGCCATAGAGGTTTTTGCCGTTATTGCTGCGGATGACGGGCTTCCGCAACAGTTTCGCGATATTGCCACGATCCGCCAGACGGCCGTCGAGTTTGAAGATATGGAGCCGCAGGCGGTGATCGACCGGCTGGCAAGCCTTGCAGTACCAGGCAATCCATGGTTCGGCAGCGCTGCGGAACTCACCGCGGTAGCGATGATCCGGATGGGCGATGAAGAAGGTGCCGGGGCGCTGTTCGCCCAGATGGCGAATGACGAAAGCGTTCCCGAAACGCTTCGGACACGTGCGGTTCAGATGGCCGGCGTATTGGGTGTGGATGCCGTGCCGGATGAGCCGGTAGATATGGAAGAACAGACTGTTCCGAACCAGCCTCTGGCAGCGGAAACAGCGGAGGAAGCAAGTTCATGATGCGTATTCTGATTCTCTCTTGCGCGGCGCTTGCGCTGAGCGGTTGCGGCTTGTTCAGCGGCAGCGACGATGCGACGCCGACGGTTGGCAATCGCACACCCATACTGGTTTCCGAGAATGACGTTCAGGCAGATCCGCAAATTGCCAGCGTTCCCGTTGTCCTGCCGCCGGCTGCGGTAAATGCGGGCTGGACCCAGCCCGGCGGCAGCGCCAGCAAATCGCTTGGCCATCTCGCGTTGAGCAATATGCCGGTTCGAGTATGGTCGACATCGATCGGCGATGGCGGCGGATCGCGCGCACGCCTTGCGGCGGCTCCGGTCGTGAGCAATGGCCGGGTCTTCACGATCGACACCGAAGCGACCGTGCGCGCCTTCGATGTGCAGACGGGCGGCGAAGTCTGGTCGATGCGGTTCGGCACGGAGATCGGCAGCGAGCCGGCTCTTTTCGGCGGCGGGATCAGCATTTCCGGCGATCGCCTCTATGTGACGAACGGTGTCGGTTATGCGGGCGCGCTCAATATCACCGACGGCAGCCAGATCTGGAAAGTACGCCCCGGTGGCCCGTTGCGCGGTGCGCCGACGATCGCCAACAATAATGTCTATGTGTTGAGCCAGGACAATCAGATTTTTGCGCTCGATCCCGCCAATGGGGAAACGCGCTGGACGGTGTCGGGTACGCTTGAAGTGTCCGGTGTGTTCGGCGTTGCCGCTCCTGCTTCAGCGCAGGGGACGCTTGTCGCCGGTTTCTCTTCGGGGGAGCTGATCGCCTATCGCTATGAAAACGGGCAGATTGTCTGGCAGGATGGTTTGAACCGCACGAGTATTTCCACGTCGGTCTCGACGCTTTCCGATATCGATGCGAGCCCGGTGATCGACAGCGGGTTTGTCTATGCCATCGGCCAGGGCGGCCGCATGGTGGCGCTTCGGCTGATCACCGGTGAACGGATATGGGAGGTTAATGCCGGGGGCCTGTCCACGCCCTGGATCGCAGGCGACTGGATGTTTGCCGTTACCGACGATGCCCGTGTGATGGCAATCGCCCGCGCCAATGGGCGTATCCGCTGGATCACGCAATTGCCGCGCTATCGCAATGAAGAGAAGCGCAAGGGCCCGATTTTCTGGCGCGGACCGGTTCTGGCAGGCGGGCAGCTTGTATTGGTATCCAGCCGTGGCCATCTGGTTTTCATGGATCCGGCATCGGGGACTGTAAGCCGGACCGATGAACTGGACGAAGGTGTCGAACTTTCGCCGGTCGTTGCCGACAATACACTCTTCCTGCTCGACAGCGATGGTGAACTGAGCGCCTGGCGCTAACGATAGAGAGAGGCGCATAGTCATGGTGCGGCTGCCCGTTATTGCGATTATCGGCCGCCCCAATGTCGGCAAATCGACGCTGTTCAACCGGCTCGTGGGCAAGAAGCTTGCGCTCGTCGATGATCGGCCGGGGGTTACCCGCGATCGGCGCGAGGCTGAGGGACATCTGTTCGACCTTGATTTCAAGATCATCGATACCGCCGGCTATGAAGACGAGGATCCTAAAAGTCTGCCGGGACGGATGCGCCAGCAAACCGAGCGCGCCATCTCCGATGCGGATGTCGCGCTCTTCATGTTCGACGCGCGAGTTGGCCTTACGCCGCTCGACGAAGAAATCGCCCGCTGGCTTCGCGGTACCGAAACTCCGATCATTCTCGTCGGCAACAAGGCCGAAGGTCGCGCGGCAGAACCCGGCCTCTATGAAAGCTACAAGCTGGGTCTTGGTGATCCCGTGCCGCTCAGTGCCGAGCATGGCGAAGGCATGGCAGACCTGTTTCAACTGTTGCAGCCGCTCATTGAAACTGATGCATTTGGTGAAGACGGTGAAGAAACAGAAGATGAAGGCGGCCCCCTGAAGCTCGCCATCGTCGGCCGCCCGAATGCCGGAAAATCGACACTTATCAACAGGATGTTGGATGATGACCGGCTGATAACGGGTCCCGAGGCCGGTATCACGCGCGATTCCATCGCGGTTCCCTGGGAATGGCAGGGAAGACCCGTCGAACTGATCGACACAGCCGGGATGCGCAAGCGCGCCAAGGTGCAGGACAAGCTCGAAAAGCTGTCGGTCGCCGATGGCCTGCGCGCCGTAGATTTTGCCGAAGTGGTGGTTCTGTTACTTGACGCGACGCTCGGCCTCGAAGTGCAGGACCTGAAGATTGCGGACCGCGTTCTGGAAGAGGGGCGCGCGCTCGTCATCGCCATTAACAAATGGGATATCGCGGCGGACAAGAAGGCGCTTTTCGAAGGCATCGGTACCGCCCTTGATGAGGGGTTGGCACAGGTGCGCGGAGTGCCGCTGGTCGCAATTTCGGCGGTTTCGGGTAAGGGTATTGACGATCTGATGGAAGCGGCTTTCACGGTCCGCGATGCATGGTCGAAGAGGGTTACGACCGGCGAGCTCAATCGCTGGTTCCGCGATGCGGTGGAACGCAACCCTCCGCCCGCGCCCAAAGGCAAACGCATCAAGCTGCGCTACATGACCCAGGCGCGCAATCGTCCGCCCAGCTTCGTGCTGTTCGGCTCGCGCGTCGACAAGCTCCCGATGAGCTATCAGCGCTATCTGCTGAACGGCATCCGCAACGACCTCGGATTTGGCGGAATACCGGTTCGATTGACCATGCGATCGCCGAAAAACCCATACGGGAATGGCGGGAATGACCAATAACGCCGCTGCCGGAGATGCAACCGTCGATATCGATGCCCGGGGGCTGAAATGTCCATGGCCTGCGCTCCGCCTCGCGCGGGCGATGCGGACGCAGAAATCCGCGGCGATCGTCGCCGACGATCCGATCGCACCGGCGGAAATCTCATCCCTGGCGGCGGAGAAGGGCTGGACGGTCGAGGAAATCCGGACCCCATTGGGCACCGGATGGCGTATTTTTCGTTAAAATCCGCGGCTCGGGGCCGGTTTTGCGGGTTAATTGCCTGAAACCGATGCAAATATTTCCGTGGGTAAACCAGTTGTTTACGCTCCCCGGCTAATGACAGGACGGGGCTTTTGGAAAAGGGAGCGCGTCGTGTCGTTCCAGAACGTAGATTTGGTGGATTGGACAGAGTTTGATTCGGTTCGGGAAGAACTCGGATCGAATTTTGCGCGCATACTCCGATATTATAGCGAAGACGGAATCAAGTCGGTCGAAGCAATCGAAGAAGCGATCCGCAACAAGGTTTCCGCGGCCCTGATCGTGCCAGCGCATACGCTGAAGGGTGAATCGCTCCAATTTGGCGCAATTCGCGTGAGCATGATTGCCGAAAAGATCGAGATGACTGCCCGTCACCTTGTCGAGATTCAGCAGACACCGGAAGAGCTTGTGCCCGATGCCGCCGAGCTGCGCCCCGCGCTCAAAGAGACGATGGAGAGGCTGGAAGAAGCGACAAATCCGCTCGTCCAGCGCCACCATGGCATTGACGAGCGGCATGCCGCCAATCAGAAATTCGGCAGGCTTTAAGAGGCCGGACTAGCCGTCTTCCGCCGGTTTCGACTGAAGCTGGCAATAGTTTTCGATCCCCATCCGCTCGATCATGTCGAACTGCTGTTCGAGGGTGTCGACATGATCCTCCTCGCTATCGAGAATCGATGCAAACAGATCGCGGCTGACATAGTCGCGAATCTTTTCGCAATGTTCGATCGCGTCCCTGAGCAGGGGGATCGCTTCATTCTCGAGTTCAAGATCGGCCTTGAGGATTTCTTCGACGCTTTCGCCGATCCGCAGACGCCCGAGCAGCTGGAAATTGGGAAGGCCGTCTAGGAAGAGAATGCGTTCCGTCAGCTGGTCGGCATGCTTCATCTCGTCGATCGACTCTTCATATTCGAACTTCGCGAGCTTCGCGATGCCCCAATTGTCGAGCATCCTATAATGCAGGAAATATTGGTTGATCGCGGTCAGCTCGTTCTTGAGCGCCTCGTTCAGGAATTCGATGACCTTTGCGTCGCCCTTCATGCCGGACCTCCTTGTTCTGATCCGGGCGTTATAGCGGCAAGGATGGAGGGAGAGAAGGCCAAAAACCCCCAGTTTTCGGGGCTTTCAGATGTTGATGCTACGCAGTCGCAGTTTCGGATTGTATAATCTGCCGTGCAAAGGATACACATTGGCCGCACCGGGCCTTGCATCCCATCTGCGCATAGGCGGAAGATGGGGTCGCGGCCCCCTTCTGGGCGGCAGCGCGAAGGTCTTTTTCGCGAATCGCATTGCAGATGCAAACAACCATAGCCCTGCCATAGCGCTAATGAGATTAAGTCGCAATAATAAAAATGACCCCCGCCCATGTTATTTACGGATGGGCTGCAACTCGCGACGGGCAAGGCTCCGCCAGAGCCATTCGAGCGGACCATAGCGGAAACGTTCGAGCCAGGGCTTGGACCAGAGCAGGATCAGCACCCAGACGCAAAGGACGACGATATAGAGCGCTGTGCGGCTCAGCTCGCCATACAGGCCGAAGCCATAGCCGTAGAAGATCGTCGTGCAGACGAGGCTCGTGCCGATATAGTTGGTGAAGGCGGCGCGGCCGGCCGCCCCGACCCGGGCGATGAACTGGCTTCCGGCAGACGATTTCACCCAGTAGAGGATGAGCGCGGCATGGGCGAGGATTACCGCCGGGTTGATGGCGGTCTGTGCGGCGAAGTCCAATGCGAAAATCGTTACCGCGTCGAAGCCGTTTGCCATCGTTATCAGGGCAATCCCCGTTAGCAGCGGAAGGCCGATCAAATAGCCTGTCCTGGCGTAACGGGCGTAGCTGGCCCGATCCCATTCGCCGGTCAGGAAGCCGCTCTTCAGTCCGGCCATTCCGAGCAGCATCAGCCCCAGCGTATCGAGCGCGGCGGTAAGGTTTGCCTGTATCGGGTCCCAGAAGCCCGGCCCTAGCCGATGGGCGAGAATATCGGCATAATTCCCGCGATACCGCGCGAGTTCCTCGGCAAGTTTATCGGGCGGCATCGTACCGAATTGCGCATCGATCGCCAGCCATTGCCGCACCAGTTCCGCATCGGCGCCTGGCGCCAGAGCCGATTCGCGCAGCAGCCATATCGATCCGGCCAGCAGGGCGAGAAAGATCGCCTGCACCGCGATCAATATGATCCCGAGCACAACCAGTTTATGCGTTTCCATCTTGCGAAAGAAAAAGGCGATCGAACCGATCACCGCGTAGAGCATCAATATGTCGCCATACCAGATTGCGTAGGCATGGATGGCCCCGAACAGGAGCAGCCAGGTCATGCGAGAATAATGGGTGAGGGCGGGGCTCTGCTCCTTCGCTTCGGCGCGCTGGATGACGAGCAGCATCGAGGCGCCGAACAGGACGGAGAAGAGCCCGCGCATCTTGCCGTCCGCCAGCACGAAATTCGTAGCCCAGACAGCCAAATCGACCGGACTCTCTCCACCATAGGCAAGCGGTGTGAAATAAGCGGCGCTTGGCAGGGAGAAGGCGACAATGTTCATGAGCAATATGCCCATCACCGCGATACCGCGTACGACATCAAGGCTGATGAAACGGCTGTCCGTTGATGCAGTGCTGGCCATAGCGACGATTCCCCCTCCGACCCCGAAGGCTATAGCCAGCTGGCTATAGCGTCGAGCTGCTTTTTGCTGAGTGCATGAGTAGGGACTGTCGCGTCGGGAGCCGGTTTGCCGGCAACGACAATCATCATCGGTTTTTCGTTGGCCGGACGTTCGCACACCTCGTTCAGGAACTTCATCGGATTGGGTGTGTGGGTCAGCGTTGCCAGCCCGGCATCATGCAGCGCCGCGATAAGAAATCCCGATGCGATGCCTACCGATTCCGTTACATAGTAATTCTGCTTGTCGTCGCCCGGATTTGGCCCGCCGCGTCGCTGCCCGAAAATCACGATCAGCCAGGGCGCGATCTCGAGATAGGGCTTGTCCTTATCGGTGCCGAGCGGTGCGAGCGCTTCGAGCCATTCATCGCTGGCCTTGGTCTCGTAAAAAGCTTTCTCCTCCACCTCGGCCGCTTCGCGAACCGCCCTCTTCCTCTCGGCCGAGCCGATAACGGCGAAATGCCAGGGCTGGTGGTTCGCGCCATTGGGCGCTGTGCCGGCTGCGAGAATGGCCTGTTCGATCACCGCGCGCGGGACGGGTGCATCGCTGAACTGGCGACATGTCCGCCGGGTCCGGATTGCTTCGTAAAAACTCTTCGCACGCGCGATTCGTTCTTCGTCCGGATAGGCGGGAAGATCGGCATAGGGGACAGTATCATGGTCGGTCATGACGCCTGATAGACGGTGACGCCGCCCTCGCAAAGGGGCGGGCTTGCTATTGACATCAATGTCAGCAAATAGCATTTCATGCGCATGGAAACGATAGCTGCAATCTCGGATATGCCTGTTGCCGTGCATCCCGACCGGCCGCGGCTCAGAAAGCGGCCGCTGAAAGCGCTGCACCATTTCCGCGAACTTCTGAAAGACAAGGAAGATACGGAACAGGTTTTCTGGATTTTCGAGGCGCTGGCGCGGAAATCCTTCCGCGATGAAGCCGTCCGGTTCGGGACCAGCGAGCAGGGCCGCGCCATCCATGCCAGCGAACCCTATCTGCCGACCATTCTCGACGATCATGATCGGCTCCGCGCCATGCCCGAAGGAAGCGTCGCCCATGCCTATTGCGATTTCATGGAAGCCGAGGGCCTTACGGCCGCCGGCCTCGTCGCGGAAGGCGAGAAGATGGGCAAGCCGCGCTATAATGATCTGATCCAATGGTATGGCAACCGGAACCGGGATACGCATGACCTGCTGCACGTCCTGACCGGTTATGGTCGGGATAGCCTGGGCGAACAGTGCGTCCTGGCCTTCACCTATGGCCAAGATCCCTCTTTCGCCCATCTCTTCATCGCCTATGCTGGCGGCTTCAACCTGAAGAAGGAGACCGGGACAAGGGCACCGATTTTCCGCGCGATCGGAGAAGCGAAACGCCATGGCAAGGCCGGCCCGCGGGTGTGGGAGATGAACATCACCGAACTGCTCGCCGAGCCCCTTGATGCAGCGCGCGAACGGCTGAACATCGGGGTGCCTCGCGCCTATCATGAAGCGCACCGCATCCTGCGCGAAGAAGGCCGCGATCCATACGATCTGCTGGCGAAGAGCGGGCCGTCGGACGGCATGGAATCCGCCCAGCCCGCCTGAGCGACGATCCGCTCTAGCGGCCCATCAGATTTTCGAAGAAGCTTTCATTGGCCGCGCGCAGATCGGCGAGCGGGATGTCCGCGCCGTTCACGCGAACGGCGTCGCCGCCAACCGTTCCGATTTTTTCGAAAGGAACCGCATTGCGATCGAGCGGCGCATCGGTGCGATAGGTTACCAGATAGCGCGCCTGGCACTCGTTGAAGGCGAAGGCCGCGTCCATCGCATCGAGTTCGATGCCGATGTTGCCCGCCAGCGCCATTTCCGTGACAGCGACGAGGAGGCCGCCATCGGAAATGTCATGCACCGCAGTCACCGCGCCTTCATCGATGAGCCGGCGGACAATATCGCCATGGAGCTTCTCATCCTTCAGATCTACGCGCGGCGGCGGTCCGTCTTCGCGGCCATGGATTTCGCGCAGCCATAGCGACTGGCCAATATCCGGATAGCTGGCTCCGATCACGGCCAGACATTCGCCTTCGGCCTTGAAAGCCACGGTCGCCATCTTCTCGATATCGTGAAGCAGGCCGATGCCGCCAATAGCCGGCGTCGGCAGGACGGGCGTAGCCTTGCCGTCGGAATCCGTCGTTTCGTTGTAGAGTGAGACATTCCCGGAGACGATGGGCATATCGAGCGCGGCACAGGCCTCGGTCATGCCTTCGATACAACCGACGAACTGCCCCATGATCTCGGGTTTTTCCGGGTTGCCGAAATTCATGCAGTCGGTCGTCGCGAGCGGCTTGGCGCCGACTGCGGAGAGGTTGCGATAACATTCGGCGATCGCCTGCTTGCCGCCCTCGACCGGGTCGGCCTTGCAGTAGCGCGGCGTACAATCGGTGCTGATCGCAAGGCCCTTGCTGGTGCCATGGACGCGGACGACAGCGGCATCGCCGCCGGGCCGCTGGATCGTATCGGCCATGACCATATGGTCATATTGCTCCCATATCCATCGCCGCGAGGCGAGGTCGGGCGAGGCCATGAGCGTCAGCAGGTCTGCGCCGATGTCCGTGCTTTCCGGGATGTCGGTTAGCGGGGCAGCCTTGGGCGTCGGAACATGGGGGCGATCGTAATTGGGCGCGTCTGCGGCGAGCGGCCCAAGCGGAATATCGCAGACGGTTTCGCCCTCGAAAGTGAGGATCATGTGCCGCGTATCGGTGACTTCGCCGATTACCGCGAAATCCAGTTCCCATTTCTCGAAGATGGCACGGGCCATGTCTTCGCGGCCCGGCTCCAGCACCATGAGCATGCGTTCCTGGCTTTCCGACAGCATCATCTCATAGGGCGTCATGCCTTCCTCGCGGCACGGCACCTTGTCCATGTCGAGGATGATGCCGACTTCGCCGTTGGTCGCCATTTCGACGGATGAGGAGGTCAGCCCCGCCGCGCCCATATCCTGGATTGCGACGATCGCGTCCGACGCCATCAGCTCCAGACAGGCTTCAATCAGCAGCTTTTCGGTGAACGGATCGCCGACCTGAACAGTCGGGCGCTTGTCCTCGCTGTCTTCGTCGAATTCCGCGCTGGCCATGGTTGCGCCATGGATGCCGTCGCGGCCGGTTTTCGAGCCTACATAGACGATCGGATTGCCGACGCCCGAAGCCGCCGAATAGAAGATCTTGTCGGTATCGGCGATCCCCACCGTCATCGCATTGACGAGGATGTTGGTGTCATAGGCCGAGTGGAAATTGACCTCGCCGCCGACGGTCGGCACGCCGACGCAGTTCCCGTAACCGCCGATGCCGGCGACCACGCCGGACACGAGATGCCGTGTCTTGGGATGGTCCGGCCGGCCGAAGCGCAGCGCGTTCATGTTCGCCACCGGCCGCGCGCCCATGGTGAAGACATCGCGCAAAATACCGCCCACGCCGGTCGCCGCGCCCTGATAGGGTTCGATGAAGCTGGGATGGTTGTGGCTTTCCATCTTGAAAATTGCGGCCTGGCCGTCGCCGATATCGACGACCCCGGCATTCTCGCCGGGACCACAGATGACCTGCGGGCCTTCCGTCGGCAATTTCTTCAGATGGCGGCGCGAGCTTTTATAGCTGCAATGCTCCGACCACATGACCGAAAATATGCCAAGCTCGACGATATTGGGTTCGCGGCCCAGTGCCGAGAGGATGCGATCATATTCATCGGGCGCGAGCCCGTGTTCGGCGACGATTTCTGGGGTGATGCTCTGTTGCGATTCTGAGGCGGTGTCTGACATGCGAAGCGCCTTAGCGCTGGCGGAGCGATTCAGCTAGAGCGAAACGGCGCTCCCATGGGCACATGACAGGATACGTGTCTGCAATGGCGATATTCTTTTCCAGCCTGTTTGAATTACCGAACCCGTACTGTTGACGATATGCGGTTCAGGTCCTCGGTCGAAGTCTGGAGAGCCAGTAGCTGGTTTATCAGAGAAATGATCTGCAGTGACCGGTCATCATAGGCCGCAGTGGGCACCGACTGACCGCCATGGGCGTCCAAATAATACCGGTTTCCGCGATAGTTCACGCTGACTGCCGCACTTGCAGAGCCCTGTCTCAGATTGAACAACAACACAGTCGACCCGTTTTCATCTCTGACCAGCGGCGTGTATCGCGCCCTGAGAATCTCGCCGAGATAGTAAATTATGCCTTGTGTCGATCGAATATGTACTTCGGTTCCGCCATTTCGGCCGAGAGTGGCGCTTTCCGAAGCTGCGCAACCGCTCAGTGCGTTTTGGATACGGTCCGGGAAGGCGAAAGTGATTTCGACATCGTCGTCGCGCTCAACCGACACGATATGGCCGGGAGGGCTGCCTTCACGTTCCGGAGCCTGACCGCTCTGCTCGATCTCATACCGACTGGAATTCGGCGCCATGAGCATGTCCGCCAGATCATTGCCGTTCAGCTCGATCAGGAACTGCGATCGTTTGTCGGTCGAGATACCGATGTCGATCTCTGCGAAATCCTGCAGGTCGATGGCAGCTGGCACAACAGTATCGCTTGTTGCCGGGTTCGAGCCTCGCGAAAGTCTCGATTGCGCAAAAGTATAGGGGTGGTTCTCGATCGTAATCTCGTTCGTTCCGGTTGAGGTAGTCGCCTCGCCGCCGGACTGTCCTTTGTCGCCGGCACCCGCGATACAGGTGATCCGCTCGATGAGCAGGGGTGCCAATATGTCCTCCCGCCATCCCTGTTGCAGAAGCAAGGCGATGGTTGCGGGCCGAACTGGTGTCAGCGCTCCTCGGACAAAGTCGTTCGAATTGAGCGGGACTACCGTGAAGCTGGGCTCCGAACTCATACTAACGCCCAGCGATGGTTTGGTGGTATTCGCATTGTCAGTCGCCGGATTGCCGTCACCGACAAGACTCAGATCCAAATTGGCTTCGGCCCCGATTGCTATCGCGCCCTCGATCTGTGAAACGCTTGAGTAATAAAGGGGTTCCCGGTGTTGCGCTCGCAAGATATTCAGCAAGATCATCTCATTGCGCGTATCGGCGATTACGCGGTTATAGTCCGTCGCGAAATCTGTGATAGGTGTTTGCAGGGATACGCAGCCCCCAAGCATTGCTATCGCCGCCAAAAGTCCGGATGTCCTTGAAAACCGTCCTCTCATCTGTTGCCCCCAAACCGCTGATGCCCCAACCGCAGATCGTGGATATAGTGGATTTGCGCCCATTTATCCAGAACCGTGCAATGACAGGTCGGTCCGATTCGGGCGCAACGAAAAAGGGCCGGCAGCGCGATGGCGGCCGGCCCGGTGAATGGTAAAAGGCAAGCGCCCGTTTAGCTGTGGCAGCTCTGCAATGCGCCGCCGTTGCGGGCAAACTGGATGCTCGACGCGTCGCTCTCTCCAACCAGCGTATAGCCTTCCGCGGAATAGCGAGGCGGGCCGGAAGGTGCTTCCGCGGCTTCCTCGCCGCCTTCTTCAGCAGCAGCCATGGCAACATTGGGAAGCAGGGTCTGAATGGCGTCCCGCTCCATGGAGACACCCACCTGGCTGTCATTGGTATAGAAGCTGACATAGACGACGCTGTTGTCGGCACAGCGGAAGCTGGCTTCGCGCGTGCGCATCGGCGGCAACTCTGCGGGAGACAGCTCTTCAATCTCTTCGTGATTGGGATCGGCCATGCCGCCAACGATTTCGGGTTCAGACTCGCCGCAGGCAGCAAGAGCGATAAGGGCCGCCACCGGAGCGACCGCGAGGGGGGATATGATTTTAGTCATGGGCGCGGCTTTTCGCGATTGCAGTATGTTTCGTCAACCGTGTTTTTATGACAATTCCATGACCGTAGCCTGACCTTCGATCAACGCCGTCCATTCGGGCGCTAAAAATTCGGATCCTGATCCTCTGTGCCACTCTGGCTGTCCAAGCGATCTTCGGGCTTGTCAATCATGCTTCCGATTACCGCCCAGTGAGAGAGTTTTTCCCCGAATGGCATGGCTGCATAGGCAGGGCTGGAAGAGGGAAGATCGACGAGGCGGTAGCGCCCGCCTAGCTCGCCGAGCTGCTCGCGGCCGATGTTAGCGGATTTTCTGCCATTGAATACAATGGCTTGTAGCGAAGGCAGGGAGTTCGCCAGTTGGCACAGATCATTGCCGCGCGCGTCGCGAATGGCGCTGTCCAGGCTGCCCGTGCGCCGCGCTTCGGCAATCACATCCCATAGCCCGATGTGACGACCGAGCAACGCCTCCAGCCGATCCCGATAGGCAAGTCCGCGCAGGTCCGTGTCGATGGCGCCGCCGACCAGATCCCAGAAGCTGTTTTGCGGATGGGCATAATATTGCGCCTGACGCAGCGATTCTTCTCCCGGCAGGCTGCCGAGAATCAAAATCCGCGTGTGGGGATCGACGACCGGAGGAAAGGAGCTTTTGCGGCGCACGGATGGGAGATGCGGCGATCGGGCGGGGGGATCAAGAGCGATTCTGCCGGTTTGACCGCTTCCAGCCCATTGCGGAGCGCGCCATTGTCCGTACATACTGTTATGCAACCCACGCATCTGCAGGAGCATCAGCGAATGAACGACGGCACCAATATCTGGAACTATGCCAATATCTGGGAATCGATTGCCGCGGCGCAGCCTCTGGAAAATGCGGTTGTTCAGGGCGAGGATACCGTGAGCTGGGGGGAGTTCGATCGCCAAGCCGACGGGCTTGCGAATTTCCTCGTCGATCAGGGATTGGAGCAGGGGGCAAGCGTCGCCGTCTATTCCCCCAATCGCGCGGAATTCCTTGTCGGATATTTCGCGGCCTTCAAGGCCGGACTGACGCCGCTCAATATCAACTACCGTTATACCTCGTCCGAACTTGCCTATCTGATCGACAATGCCGACGCGAAGGCGGTACTGTTCGATATCGCCTATGCGAAGATCATCGAGGAAGTGCGTGAGACGCTCGGCACCGTTACGCGCTGGATCGCGATCGGCGCCGATGAGGATAACTGCCCGGACTGGGCCGCACGCTATGAAGAAGCCGTCGCGACGGCACCCGCCAGCCGGCCCTATGAGGCGCCCTGGGGGCGGAGCAATAAAGACTTGCTTATGATTTATACCGGCGGGACGACGGGGATGCCCAAAGGGGTGATGTGGCGGCTTCATGATCTTCTGGCGAAGAGCGAATTCGGCGCCGTGCCCATGCTGGGCGTGCCGCCGCTCGAGCGGCCTGAAGATGCCGGCCCCCGCGCCGTCGCTTCGCCGATCAAATCGCGCTCGCTGATCGCGCCGCCATTGATGCATGCGACCGGACTGCTCACTTCCTTTGCTGCACTGGTTTCGGGCGGAACGGTGATTCTGCTGCCGACCGGCAAATTTTCAGCCGAGGAGATGCTCGACATCGCGGCCCGCCACAAGGCGACACGATGCACGATCGTCGGCGAACCTTTCGCCCAGCCGCTGCTGGCAGCGCTCGACGCCGAGCCGGGGCGCTGGGATCTGTCCAGCCTTTTGCTGATGACATCGTCCGGCGCCATGTGGACGCGCGAGACGAAACTCGGCCTGATCCGTCATATGCCGCAGGTCAACCTGATCGACAGCTATTCCTCGTCCGAAGCGCTTGGCATGGGGATGTCGGTTACCAATGCGCAGGGCGAAACTGAAACAGCCCGGTTCGAAACCGGCGAAACATGCGCCGTTTTCACCGAAGACCATCGCCGTATCGAACCGGGATCCGGCGAAAAGGGCATGCTTGCGGTCGGCGGCTACTGCCCGATAGGCTATTATAAAGACGAAGAAAAATCGGCGAAAACCTTTCCCGTTATCGACGGCGAACGATGGAGTATGCCCGGCGACTGGGCGATGGTGAACGAAGACGGCACGCTCGAAATTCTCGGCCGCGGTTCGCAATGCATCAATTCCGGTGGCGAAAAAATCTTCCCAGAGGAAGTAGAGGAAGCGTTGCGGCGCCACGAAGCGGTGCGCGATGTAGCGGTGACCGGTTTGCCGGACCCGCGCTGGGGTGAACGTATTTGTGCCGTGGTGGAATTGATGCCGGGCGCCGAAAATCCCGGCGACGTTTCTTTGGCCGACTGGGTGCACGGCCAGCTCGCCGACTACAAAACGCCGCGCAGTTTTGTCTATGTCGAGAGCGTCGGCCGCGCGCCGAACGGCAAGCTGGATTACAAAGCGATCAAGCAAACCGCGCTCGAGGCCGAAGAAAAAGCGATCGCATAGCCCGCGGAGGCGGAGCGTAGAAGCGGAGGCGATCGCGGTACGTACGGTAATGAAGCCGGATCGGTTGCATATCGGCCCGTTTGGCATCCGCATCTTCCGGCCTTCGAAATTCCGTTCGCCGCATGGTCAAAGCTACGGCTATCCGCTCCCCAAGCCAAGATTGCTTGCTCCGTGAAAGCCGCATGGGGTATGCCTTCGAACATGACCATTATACCCAATTCCCTCGCGCTTATCGGCAACACGCCGCTTGTTCGTCTCAACGGCCCGTCCGAGGAAAGCGGATGCACCATTCTCGGCAAGTGCGAATTTACGAACCCCGGCGGTTCGGTGAAGGATCGGCCCGCGCTCTACATTGTTGAAGAGGCGGAAGAGCAGGGTCTGCTCAAGCCGGGCGGCACAATTGTCGAAGGTACCGCAGGCAATACCGGTATCGGGCTTGCGCTCGTCGCCAATGCCAAAGGCTATAAGGCGATCATCGTCATGCCCGACACCCAGAGCAAGGAGAAGATGGATACGCTGCGCGCGCTTGGCGCCCGGCTCGTCCTTGTCCCGGCCGCGCCCTATTCGAGCCCCTGCCATTTCGTGCACCAGTCGCGCCGGATCGCCGAGGAAACCGACAATGCGCTCTGGGCCAACCAGTTCGACAATATCGCGAACCGCCGTGCGCATATCAAAACCACGGCCCGGGAGATCTGGGAACAGACCGATGGCGAGGTGAATGGCTTTACCTGTGCCGTCGGGACCGGCGGAACGCTGGCCGGCGTCGCGATGGGGCTGAAGGAATTTTCGGAAGATGTGCGGATCGCCCTGTCCGATCCGCACGGCGCGGCGCTGTATGAATATTATGCCCATGGCGAGCTGAAGTCCGAAGGGTCTTCGGTGGCGGAAGGGATCGGCCAGGGCAGGGTCACCGCCAATCTCGAAGGCGCGCCGATAGACACGCAATTCCGCATTTCTGATGCGGAAGGGCTGGCCTGGGTGCACCGAATGCTTTCCGAAGAAGGGCTTTGCCTGGGCCTTTCGTCCGGAATCAACATCGCCGGTGCGGTGGCGCTGGCCAAGCAGATGGGGCCCGGCAAGACGATCGTCACCATCCTGTGCGACAGCGGGCTGCGCTATCTTTCGACACTGTACAATGCCGATTGGCTGGCCGAAAAGGGGCTGGCCGTTCCGCCATGGCTGGAAGAGGGGGACTAGGTGGTCGAAAATTCCGCAAACGATAGCCCCGATCCGCGTCAGGAACGGATCAATCGGATACGGATCGGCGCCACTGGCCTCGCCACTATCGTCCTGATCGTCCTGCTTGCCGCGACCTTTTCCGGCACGGCGAGCAATGAACCGGAATTGACGCCCGAAGGCATGGCTGAGCAGGCGCAGGACGATAGCGCTGCGGTTGCGATCGACGAGCAGCCCCAGGAGCCGCTTGCCGAACTGGGTGTGGCTCCTGGCCCCGGCCCGGCTGAAGATCAGGCAGCGGAACCCGCCACCGAGCCCCCGGCTGCCGATTCTCCCGAAAACTGAGTCGCGCGAATCCGGCCGCTCTGAGTCGGAGATGGCCCGCGCCCGTCACTGCCTATCCGTAGATCCCGTCGATTCCGCGCCTGCCCGGTTGGTTGGGCGGGCTTTCTGCCGCATACCCCGTCTCCAAGACAAAAGAAGAACATCGTTGCATTTGCGCGGTTTTGATGGTCAGGTGAGTCAGGGGGTGGTATAAAAACCCATAAAATACCCATGAAATGGTATTGATACCCAGCGTTAACCTTGATACGCAAATCGTCCTGTAAAGGGGCAGGGCGTTCCCAACATTCAATTTCGGCGCTGAATTTTCGTGATTCAGCGATGGGGAGAGCTTTGCGCCGCAGGAGAGGATCGGCGTGGAATTTTCAATTCCCTTTGGTGGACAGGCGTTGAACGCCGTGGATGGGAAGGGGCGCGTTTCGCTTCCCGCCGATCTGCGCGCGACTGTCGATCGCCGCGCCGCACAAGCCAAGGCCGCCAATATGCCGGTCGACGACAAGCTACTCTATATCTCCGAAGACGAAGAGCTGCCCTGCCTTACGGGCTTCGACGAGACAGAGTATTTTTCACTTGCCGCCGAGTTGCGGGCTCAGCGGGCGCGCGAAACCCGCGAGGAAGGACGCAAGAGCCTGATTCGCCGCGACGGCGGCGGTGCAGAAACTTTCGCGCCGCTCCAGCGGACCGTGTTCGATAAGGCCGGCCGGATGGTGTTGTCCGGCCTGCTGCGGGAAGCTGCCGGGATCGGGGATTACGCCTTCTTTGTCGGCAACGGCCCCTATTTCGATATCTGGTCTCCGGAGCGCGGCCATGCGCATTTCACGGCGACCGGGGATCGGCGCATGATCCGCATTCTCGAAAGCCTGTGCCGGGACAAGGGAGTGGCATTATGACCGTCACGACCGACCCCCGCCATGAACCCGTTCTGATCGACGAGGTGATTGCCGCGCTCGATATCGCGCCGGATGAAATCCATGTGGACGCGACTTTCGGCGCCGGCAGTTATTCGCGTGCCATGTTGGCCAATGGCGCGGTCGTCTACGCCTTTGACCGGGATCCGGATGCGATTGCAGAAGGTGCGGCGCTTGCCGAAGAGAATGAGGGGCGGCTGCATCTCATTGCGCGCCGTTTTTCCGAGATGCGCGAGGCGCTTGCGGAACAGGGCGTCGATCGGGTTGATGGTGTGGCCATGGATATCGGCGTGTCGTCGATGCAGCTCGACCGGGCAGAGCGAGGCTTCTCCTTCCAGGCGGACGGGCCGCTCGACATGCGGATGGAGCAGGTGGGCGAAAGCGCCGCCGATTTCATCAACACGGCGGACGAGGGCATGATCGCCGATACGCTGTATGCCTATGCCGAAGAACATCGTTCGCGCCGTATCGCCCGCGCCATCGTTGCCGCACGTCCGATCGAAACGACCGGGCAGTTGGCGGCGGTCGTCCGCAAGGCAGTCGGCCATCACCCCGGCGCACCCAAAGATCCCGCGACGCGCACCTTTCAGGCGATCCGCATTCACCTGAACCGTGAGCTGGATGAGCTGCGCGACGGGCTTGCCGCCGCCGAAGCCGTGCTGGCGCCGGGCGGGCGGCTGGCTGTCGTTACCTTTCACAGCCTTGAAGACCGGATCGTCAAACAGTTTCTGCGGGAACGCAGCGGGCAGACGCCTGGCGGGTCGCGCCACCTGCCTGAGGCCGTGCAGGACGGCCCCGCTCCCAGTTTCGACAAACCTGCCAAACCGACAAGAGCCGGTCAGGCCGAGCTCGACCGCAATCCGCGCTCGCGATCAGCAACCTTACGCAGCGCTCGGCGCAGTGCAGCGCCACCCTGGCCGTTGCAGAGGAGGGTACCAGCATGACCATTACGCGCAAATTCAGCTCGGTCGCATGGGCCGCGGCCGTCGCTTCGGCTGCGCTCAGCTGCTATCTGATTTCGCACCGCGTGTCCGCGGAGCGCAATGCACTGGAAGATATCGAACGCGATATCCAGATAGCGCGCGACGATATTCTCTCGCTCAACACAGAGTTCCAGACGCGCAGCAGGATGAGCCAGATCGAGGTTTGGAATCGCCGGGATTTCATATTGACAGCGCCCGGCGCCGGCCAGTTCCTCGAGGGCGAATTCGCGCTGGCAAGCCTGATCGAAGGGCCGCAGTCTCCCTCGCCCGTCCGGCAGGCGTCGGCACCCGATGACATGGCCGATACGCCCGACGACCGGCAGGTCGACGAGGATGTATTCGAAGCGCCCGACGCAGGCGATATTCCGCAGGTCCAGCAGGCATCCTATCTTGTTCCGGACGGTATTGCAGCCAGCGCGCGGGGCGAACGCATCGCCTTTCTCGATGCCCAGCTGCGTGGTGACATCGCCGGCCAGGCGGCTGTTGAGCAACGCGAGGAGGACGGCGCGGATCAATGAGCCGGCTCGAAGCCAAACCTGCCGAAGTGCGTAAGGTGAGCCTGCGACGGGAAATGCAGCCGATTGTCCAGCAGCGGCTGATGATCGTGATGCTGCTTTTGTTGTTCGGTGTGGTTGCAGTGACGGTCAGGATCGGCTGGCTGACGGTATCGAGTGGCGGCGAAGCCTATGCTGCAAGCGGCGACACCACCCTTCCTCCCCGGGCCGATATCGTCGATCGCAACGGCGTCACCCTGGCGCGCACTATCGATGCCTGGTCCATCGCGATCCATCCCGACCGGGCGATAAGCGCGCCCGAAGAGCTTGCTCCCCGTCTCCAGGCGCTGATGCCCGAACGATCTGTCGAAGACTATCTGGACATCCTGAATTCGGACCGGCCTTTTGTGTATCTCCGCCGCCGCGCGCTGCCCGAGCTGGTGGCCCAGGTGAATGCGCTTGGCGAGCCGGCGATGGAATATCTGCGCGAGCCCGAACGCCTCTACCCGCAGACCAATCTGGCGGCCCATGTACTCGGCTGGGTCAATCTGGACGGTGAAGGCGTTACCGGGATGGAGGCCGTGCTCGAAGAGCGGCTGATGGATCCTGAACAACGCGGCGAACCCGTGGCGCTCTCTGTAGACAGCCGGGTGCAGGCCGCCGTGCAGAGCGAGCTGGCAACGGCCATGCGCCGCTTCAATGCGATCGGCGCGGCGGGGATCGTGCTGGACGTGCATACGGGCGAATTACTTGCTCTGACCTCGCTCCCTAATTTCAACCCCAATGCCGCAAACCGGTCGAGCGACCACGCACGTTTCAATCAGGCGACGATGGGCTTTTATGAGCTGGGCTCGACATTCAAGCCGATCACCATGGCCGCGGCGATCGAAGAGGGTGTCGTCACCGATATTTCGCGCCGCTACAATGCCGAAGAGCCCCTCGAAATTGGCCGTTTTACCATCAGCGACGATCATCCCCAGCGCCGCTATCTCAATGTACCGGAAACCCTGGTGCACAGCTCGAACATCGTAACGGCGCGGATTGCGGACCAGCTCGGAGCGGAGCGGATGCAGGCGGTGTTCCGCGAACTTCATTTCGACGATCCCGTAGAGTTTGAACTCCCGGTGCGCGGCCGGCCGATCTGGCCCGAATACTGGGCGCGGACGACGATCATGACGGCGGGATACGGGCATGGCATTGCCATCACTCCGCTCCACCTCGCCAACAGCTATGCGACGCTGGTCAATGGCGGGGTGTACAGGCCGCTTACCCTGATGCGCCTGCCGTCCGATGCCGTGCCCGAGGGCGAGCGCGTGTTCAGTGAAACAACGAGCGATCAGATGCGGGGGCTGCTGCGCCTGATCGTGCAGGAGGGCACCGGTCGCAACGCCGATGCCGATGGCTACCGGGTGGGCGGGAAAACCGGAACGGCGGAAAAGGCCAGCGAGGGCGGGTATCGACGCAATGCCTTGATCTCAACCTTTGCCGCGGCTTTCCCGATGGACGATCCTCAATATGTAATCGTCATCATGCTCAATGAACCGCGCGGCGATGCCGGGACGGGTGGCGCATCCACCGCCGGCTGGACGGCGGCGCCCGTGGTCAGCCGGGTGGTGTCGCGGATCGGGCCGTTACTTGGCGTTATCCCGAGTGAGACCCGCGATATCGATACGGCCAATTTGCGGGCGATGCTCTGGCGTGCGCCATCGGAGCGGTCATGAAGCTATCGGCACTCACGGAATCGGGAACCGGCGACAGTCCGGTGGTGACGGGTTTCGCCATCGATCATCGCAAGGTTGCACCGGGCACGATCTTTGGCGCCTTTCGCGGCGAGAAGTTTAACGGCGAGGATTTTATCCCCGATGCAATTGCGGCGGGGGCCATCGCCATCGTGTCGCGCCCCGAGGCGATTGTCGAAGGCGTTCCCCATATCGCCGACGAAGTGCCGCGCCGAGCGTTTGCCCAGCTGGCGGCAAAATTCTTCGCGCCATTTCCCGATATCAGCGTTGCCGTGACGGGAACGAACGGCAAGACATCGACGGTAGAGCTGACGCGGCAGTTGTGGCGCATGGCCGGCCAGAATGCCGCATCGATCGGTACGCTTGGCGTCACGACGGCCGATGAACAGGTGAAGACGGGCCTCACCACGCCCGATATCGTTACCTTCCTTTCCAATGCCGCCGGGCTGAAACGCGAAGGCGTCACGCATCTCGCCTTCGAAGCCTCCAGCCATGGTCTCTCCCAGTATCGCACCGAGGGATTGCCCGTCGGCGCGGCGGCCTTCACCAATCTGAGCCGCGATCATCTCGACTATCATCTGACGATGGAAGCCTATCTGACGGCCAAGCTGCGGTTGTTTACCGAAGTTGTCGACAAGGATGGAACGGCGATCGTCTGGGCAGACGATCCGTCCAGCGCCGAAGTCGTCGCGGCTATCGAGGGGCGCGGTGTGCGCGGCATTTCGGTGGGCGCGAAAGGTACAGCGATCAAACTTGCGGACCGGGCACCAACTCCGCTTGGCCAGACGCTGGTGGTCGAGGCCGAGGGCCAGACTTTCACGATCAAGCTGCCGCTGATCGGCGCCTATCAGGCCAACAACGCGCTTGTCGCGGCCGGCCTAGTCTGGGCGACGGGCGGCGATCTGGCAACGATATTCAGTAATCTCGCACGGGTTCAGCCGGTGCGCGGACGGCTTGAGCGCGCAGTCATCAGTCGGGCCGGCGCGCCAGTATATGTCGACTATGCGCATACCCCCGACGCATTGCAGGCCGCGATCGACGCGTTGCGCTGGCACGCCAGGGGCCGGCTGATTACCGTATTCGGTGCGGGCGGCGATCGCGATACGGGCAAGCGCCCGTTAATGGGGGCGGTCGCAACGAAATATTCCGATCATGTCATTGTGACCGATGACAATCCGCGCTCTGAAAATCCGGCGGGCATCCGCAAGGCGATCCTGATGGGGGCGCCGGGTGCCGTCGATATCGGTGGGCGCCGGGAAGCCATTGCTGCGGCTATCGACGAGGCCGGTCCGGACGACATCGTCCTTCTGGCCGGCAAGGGCCATGAGCAGGGGCAGCAAATTGGCGATCGCACCTTGCCGTTCGACGACGTAACGGTCGCCCGGGAGTGCGTGGCGTGACTGCGCTCTGGACCTCGGATGAGATCGCCGCAGCTGTCGGTGGCGAAGCGCATGGCGCATTTTCCGCCGATGGCGTAGCCTTTGACAGCCGCGAGGTCGGCCCGGGCGATCTGTTTGTCGCGCTCAGGGGCGAAGCGACGGACGGGCATAAATTCGTCGATAGCGCGTTCGGCAACGGTGCGGCCGGCGCGATCGTCAGCGAAGAGTGCGGCCACCCCCATATCCGCGTCCCCGACACCGTTGCCGCGCTTGATGCCCTGGGCATTGCATCGCGCGCGCGCACCGAGGCGAAAATCATCGGCGTGACCGGATCGGTCGGCAAGACGAGCGCGAAGGAAGCGCTGTTCGCCGCGCTCGATCGTTCCGCCGAAGGGCGGACGCATCGTTCGGTCAAAAGCTACAACAACCATACCGGCGTGCCGCTCAGTCTGGCGCGGATGCCCGCCGGGAGCCGGTACGGCGTGTTCGAAATGGGCATGAACCATGCGGGAGAGCTTTCCGCGCTCACCCGGCTGGTCCGCCCGCATGTCGCGATGGTGACCGCGATCGCCCCGGCGCATATCGAGTTTTTCGACAGCATCGAGGCCATCGCGGATGCCAAGGGCGAGATTTTCGAAGGACTGGAGCCGGACGGCACCGCGCTCATTCCTTATGACAGCCCGCATCGCGACCGTCTGATCGCGGCGGCAACCCCGTATGCGGCCCGGATCAGGACCTTCGGCCTTGGCGAGGGCGCGGATATCCGTGCGGTCGAGATATCGCGGGAGATCACCGGCACGATAGTCAGCGCGGTCCTGCCGGAGGGTGAGCTGACCTTCACCATCGGCCTGCCAGGCGAACACTGGGTTTCCAACGCGCTCGCCGTGATCGGCGCCGTAGAGGCGGTCCGCGGCGACCTTGCGGTGGCCGGGCTCGCCCTGGCCGAAATGGCCGGTCTGCCCGGCCGCGGTGCGCGGTCGGCGATCCCGCTCGAAGACGGAGAGGCGCTGCTGATCGACGAGAGCTATAATGCCAATCCGGTGTCGATGGCGGCCGCTCTCGATACTCTGGGCGACGAACCGGCCGAGCGCCGCATTGCAGTGCTTGGCGCGATGGGCGAGCTGGGCGAGGACGCCGAAACCTATCATGCCCAGCTGGCCGGGCCGATCGCCGGTGCCGGCGTCGATATGGCCGTGCTTGTCGGCGCGCCGATGAAGGTGTTGGCGGACGCGCTTGGCAACACAATCGACTTGGTTCATGTGCCCGACGCCGCTGCGGCGCTGGCGAGTCTCGAGGGGGAGATTCGCGCCGGTGACGCCGTGCTCGTCAAGGGAAGCAACTATATTGGACTGGCCCGTCTCGTCGAGGCGCTGGCCAGCGGAAAGACAACATGCTCGATCTGATCGCCAGCTATTTCGACTATGCGGGACCGTTCAACCTGTTTCGCTATCTTAGCTTCCGCGCCGGCGGAGCGACGGCGACAGCGTTGCTGATCGGCCTGATGATCGGGCCGCGTTTCATCGGCTGGCTCAGGATCAAGCAGGGCAAAGGCCAGCCGATCCGCGAAGACGGTCCGATCACCCACCTCAAAAAGGCCGGCACGCCGACCATGGGCGGACTGATGATCCTCGTTTCGCTGACTGTCTCGCTGCTGCTCTGGATGGATCTGACGAACAAGCTTGTCTGGGCCTGCCTGTTTGTGACGCTTGGCTTCGGGCTGATCGGTTTTCTCGACGATTACGACAAGGTCACTAAGCGGCACCATGCCGGGATCTCCGGCAAGATCCGGCTGGTTGCCGAATTTGCCGTGGCCGGCATCGCCTGCTGGATCATTCTCGGCGAGACGGGCACGAACCTGTACCTGCCATTCTTCAACGGCCCGGTCGGCGATATCGGCTATGCCTATTATGTCTTCGCGATGCTCGTGATCGTTTTCACCGGCAACGCCGTGAACCTGACCGACGGTCTGGACGGGCTGGCGACGATGCCGGTGATCATCGCCTCGGTCGCTTTCATGATGATCATCTATCTTGTGGGGCGGGAGGATTATGCGACTTATCTCGGTATTCCCTATGTCGCAGGGGCAGGCGATCTCGCGCTGATCTGCGCGGCCACCGTTGGTGCGGGACTTGCTTTCCTCTGGTTCAACGCGCCACCTGCTGCGGTCTTTATGGGCGATACGGGCAGCCTCGCGCTGGGCGGCGCGCTCGGGGCGATCGCCGTCACCGCCCATCATGAGGTTGTATTGGGGATCGTCGGCGGGCTTTTCTTCCTCGAGGCGGCTTCGGTCATCATCCAGGTCTTCTTCTTCAAGCGGACCGGCAAGCGCGTTTTCAAGATGGCGCCGATCCATCACCATTTCGAGCAGATGGGCTGGTCTGAGCCGACCGTCGTCATCCGCTTCTGGATCATCTCCTTCGTGCTGGCGCTGGCCGGCCTGTCGACGTTGAAGCTCAGATGAAGCCAGCGCGCGCCTTTGCCGGAAAACGCTATGCGGTGCTCGGTCTCGCGCGGACCGGGCTTTCGGTCGTCGACTATCTGTGGAATTCGAGCGCCAGCCTTGTCGCCTGGGACGACCGCGAGGAAGCACGGGAACAGGTGCAGGGCAAGGCAAGACTGGCCGACCCGCTCGGCATGGACCTTGGCAAGTTCGACGGCATCGTGGTTTCGCCCGGCGTGCCGATAAACCGGCACCCCATTGCGCAAAAGGCGCGCGAAGCGGGGGTGCCGCTGATCGGCGATATCGAACTGTTCGCCCAGGCCCGCGCCGAACTGCCGCCGCACAGGGTGGTCGGCATCACGGGGACCAACGGCAAATCGACGACGACGGCGCTTATCCACCATATCGTCAAGACCGCAGGCATCCCCGTGCGGCTCGGCGGGAATATCGGCAAACCGATCCTCGGCGAACAGGAGCTGGAAGAGGGCGGCGTTTATGTCCTCGAACTCTCTTCCTTCCAGATCGACCTGACCCAGAGCCTGGATTGCGATGTCGCGATCCTGCTCAATGTCACGCCCGATCATCTCGATCGCTACGAGAATTTCGAAGCCTATGCCGCATCCAAGGCCCGGCTGTTTGAAATGCAGTCGGCCGGCCATGCGAAGATCATCGCGATCGACGACGCGCCGAGTCAGGCTATCGCCGCCGGGGCCGAAGGGGCCGTCATGCAGATTTCAGCGGGTGGGTGCATGGACCAGTCCAACTGGCCCGCGCTGCAGGGGCCGCACAATGCCCAGAACGCCATCGCCGCGATGAGCGCCGCGCGCCGGCTCGGCATAGGCGAAGAGGCGATCGAGGCAGCGCTGCGGACATTCCCCGGATTGCCGCACCGTATGGAACGGGTCGGAGACCGGGGCGGCGTCTTGTTTATCAATGATAGCAAGGCGACCAACCCGACATCGACGGCGCCTGCGCTCGCCGCCTATCCGGCGATCCACTGGATAGTGGGCGGCCGGGCGAAGGCGGATGACCTTGATGCGTGCGAACCGTATTTTGGCCATGTGCGGGCGGCCTACACAGTCGGCGAGACGGCGGCCACGTTCGAAAAACTGCTCACGCCATGGATGCCGGTCAGTAATTGTGGAACGATACGACAGGCCGTGCAGATCGCTGCCCAGGCCGCACGGCCCGGAGAAACGGTGCTGCTCTCTCCGGCATGCGCTTCGTTCGACCAGTATCGCGATTTTGAAGAACGTGGCGACGATTTCCGCGCCGCAGTTGGAGGGCTGTCATGAATATGGAGGCCACCGTCGTGAAAGCCAGCATCGCGAAAACCGGACGCCGCCCGCTTGGCGATTATATCGGCCGTTCCCATCAGGGCCCGCTCAGCGAGTGGTTTTGGGAAATCGACCGCGTCCTGCTGCTGCTGGTCACGATCCTGATTTCGATCGGGCTGATCGCGGTCGCCGCGGCATCGCCCGCCGCCGCCGAGCGCTATTCGGGTGACAGCTTTCAGTTCCAGCAGCTTCACTATTTCTATCGCCAGATCATCTGGTTCAGCGTCGGCATTCCGATCATGCTCGTCATCTCGACCATGCCCAAGGAACTGGCCAAGCGCTTCGCACTTGCCGGTGCGGTCTGTTTCTTCGTCTTGCTGGTTTTCGTGCCGTTTCTCGGAAACGAAGTGAACGGCGCGCGGCGCTGGATCGGTTATGGCATGGCCACGCTCCAGCCTTCGGAATTCCTCAAGCCCTTCTTCATCGTCGCGATCGCCTGGTTGCTTTCCCTGCGCGTGACGCAGGATCATACGCTGCCCGTCGTTCCCGCCACGGCCATCGTGACCGGCGTGATCGCGCTGCTGCTGATGCGGCAACCCGATTTCGGCCAGACGGTGATTTTCGGTTCGGTCTGGATCGTGATGCTGATGATTTCGGGCGTGTCGACCAAGCTGCTTGGCGGGCTTTCCGCGCTCGGCGTTGGCGGTCTTGCCGCCGCCTATTTTTTCTATCCGGTGGCGACGACGCGGATCAACAATTTCCTCTTCGCTGATGGCGACAGCTATCAGGTCGACAACGCGATGCGGACGCTGACCAATGGCGGTTTTTTCGGAACCGGGCCGGGCGACGGCGAAATGAAATACCGCCTGCCCGAGCCCCACACCGATTACATCTTCTCCGTGATCGGCGAGGAATTCGGTCTCGTCGCCTGTTTTGCCATCGCCCTGCTTTTCGGGGCGATCGTGGTGCGGGTCTTTGTGAAGCTGATCAACGAAGAGAATATCTTCTATGTACTTGCGGCCGCCGGCCTTGCCACCCAATTCGCCATTCAGGCGCTCATTAACATGGCAGTAAATCTCGATATGGCACCCTCCAAGGGCATGACATTGCCCTTCATTTCCTATGGCGGATCGTCGATTATCGCGCTGTCGATCGGCTTCGGCCTGTTGCTCGCCTTTACCCGGCGCAATCCGCATCTTCCCGCTTTGGACAAGAGGCTCTGATGGGCAAAAGGCACTTCGTTCTCGCAGCAGGCGGCACGGGCGGGCATATCATCCCGGCCTTTGCGTTGGCGACCGAGCTCAAGAAGCGTGGCCATTATGTCGCGCTGATCACCGATGAACGGGGCGCGGCGATTCCTGGCACGTTCGAAGGCGATGAGAAACATATCCTGCCTGCCGGCCGCTTCACGAAAAACCCGCTCGGCTGGTTTGCCGCGGCGCAGAATATCTGGCGCGGCCGGGCGATGGCACGGCGGCTTTACGAAAGCTTCAACCCGGAAGCGGTTATCGGTTTTGGCGGTTATCCGGCGCTGCCCGCCGTGCTCGCCGCGCTCAAGGACGATATTCCCTGCGCCGTGCATGAGCAGAATGCGGTGCTCGGCCGCGTCAACCGTCTGCTTGCCAGCCAAGTCGATGCGATCGCCGCCGCCTATAAGCAGGTGGGCCGCCTCAAGGACAAATATCTGGGCAAGACCCATCTAATCGGCAATCCGGTCCGCGAAGAGGTTTCGATCCTGCGTTCTCAGCCTTTTCCCGCGCTCAGCGAGGAGGGAATTTTCCGGGTTCTGGTGACCGGCGGCAGCCAGGGGGCGAGCATCCTCTCCAATGTCGTGCCCGACGGGCTGGCCTTGCTCCCCTTGTCCTTCCGCCGCCGCATGCAGGTTACCCAGCAATGTCGCGAGGAAGATATCGAACGCGTGCGGGATCGGTACGCCGATCTCGCAATCCCGGCGGATCTCGCCACCTATCTGCCGGACCTGCCTGAGCGGCTTGGCTGGGCGCATATCGTGATTGCGCGCGCAGGGGCCTCGACAATAGCCGAGCTTACTACCGCGGGTCGTCCGGCGATTCTCGTTCCGCTGCCGATCGCCACCGATGATCACCAGACCGCCAATGCGCGCGAGATGGAGGCCAGCGGCGGCGCGCGGGTGATCAAGCAGAGCCATTTTACCCCGGCCGAACTGGCCAAGCAGATGCAGAAGCTCGGCCTTGAACCGGAAGCGCTGATGAATGCTGCCGGGCGCGCACGCAATGCCGGATATCCCAACGCCACGCGCGATCTTGCCGATCTTGTCGAACGGCTCGGTCAGGGGCTGGGCGGCGAAGCGATACCGGCTGGCCAGCCTTCCGGCCTGCGCACAGCAGTGCAGGGAGCGTCCTGATGCACGGATTCGGAACCGATATCGGAATCATCCATTTCATCGGGATAGGCGGCATCGGCATGTCGGGTATTGCCCGCGTGATGCACAATCTCGGTTATACGGTGCAGGGGTCTGACATCGCCGAAGGCCCGGCCGTGGAAGCGTTGCGCGAAAAGGGCATGACCGTGTTTGTCGGCCATAGCCCAGAAAATCTGGGCGATGCGGCGGTGGTGGTAACCTCGACTGCGATTCAGCGCGGCAACCCAGAAGTCGAAAGCGCGCTTGAGCGGCGCATCCCGGTCGTCCGCCGGGCCGAGATGTTGGCCGAGCTGATGAAGCTGAAAGCAACCGTTGCGATAGCCGGTACCCACGGCAAGACGACGACAACCTCGCTGGTCGCCGCGATGCTGGATGCCGGCGAGCTGGATCCGACGGTAATCAATGGCGGTATCATCAATGCTTATGGTGCCAATGCGCGGGTCGGCGAGGGCGACTGGATGGTCGTCGAAGCCGATGAAAGCGATGGCAGTTTCCTCAGGCTCGATGGCACGATCGCCGTCGTCACCAATATCGATCCGGAACATCTCGACCATTATGGCTCGTTCGACGCGGTCAAGGACGCCTTTGTCGAATTTGTAGAGAATGTGCCCTTTTACGGTGTGGCCCTGCTGTGCCTCGACCACCCAGAGGTGCAGGCGATTATTCCGCGCGTCCGCGACCGCCGGATCGTTACCTATGGCTTCACCGCCCAGGCGGATATCCGGGCCGAAAATATCGAAGCGGAAAATGGCGGCAATCGCTTCGATGTCGTGGTGCGGGATCGGGACGGGGAGTCTCGCCGGATAGACGGCATCTATCTCCCGATGGCGGGCCGCCACAATGTGCAGAATGCGCTGGCCGCGATCGGTGCGGCGTTGGAGCTTGGCATCGACGACGCAGTGATCGCGAAGGGTTTTGCCGCATTCGGTGGGGTGAAGCGGCGCTTCACCAAGGTCGGCGAGATCGATGGCGTGGCGGTGATCGACGATTATGGCCATCATCCGGTGGAAATCAAAGCGGCACTGGCGGCAGCGCGCGAGGGCAGTGCGGGCCGTGTGTTCGCGGTTGTCCAGCCGCATCGTTTTACGCGCCTGCGCGACCTGCTCGCCGATTTCGAAATTGCCTGCAACGATGCCGATTCCGTTTTCGTGACCCCGGTCTATGCCGCTGGCGAGGAGCCGATTGAGGGGATTTCAGCCGACACGCTGGTCAATGGCCTCAAAGAACGGGGCCACCGTTCGGTACAAGCGATTGCCGATGAAGCCGAACTGGCGGGGGCGCTCGCTGAAGCGATCGCAAGCGGCGACATGATCATCTGCCTTGGGGCGGGCGACATTACCCGATGGGCGGCCCGGCTGGCCGACAATATTGGGGAGGTGCGCGCATGAACATGACGGACACCTGCACCGGCGTTCCTCCGCTCGAGGGCACGGTGAAACGTGGCGGCAGCCTGGCCGATTTCATCTGGTTCCGCTGCGGCGGTCCCGCGGAATGGCTGGTTCGCCCGACGGATGTCGAAGACCTGTCCCAGTTTCTGAGCCAGCTCGATCCCGCCATTTCCGTGCTGGCGGTTGGCGTGGGCTCCAATCTCATCGTACGCGACGGTGGTGTTCGGGGCGTGGTTGTGCGTCTGCCGAAGAGCTTTGCCGAAATCACCATCGAAGAGGGCAATCGCGTTCGCGCCGGCGGTGCGGCCATGGGCATTACGGTTGCCAGCAAGGCGCGCGATGCCGGGATCGCGGGCCTTGAGTTCCTGCGCGGCATACCAGGTACAGCGGGTGGCGCGGTGCGGATGAACGCCGGAGCTTACGGCCGCGAAGCGCAAGACATACTCGTCGAGGCGACATTGGTGATGCGGGACGGCACGGTCGAGGTCTGGCCGCTCGAGCGGTTCGAATACAGCTATCGCCATTCTGCCGTTCCGGCCGGCGCTATTATTGTCGAGGCGCTGTTCGAAGGCGTGCCGGGCGATCCCGAAACGATCGGTGCCGAAATGGAGAGGATCGCGGCCGAGCGCGAGGCCTCCCAACCGCTGCGTTCGCGCACCGGCGGCTCGACCTTCAAAAACCCGCCCGGCGGGAAGGCGTGGCAGCTCGTGGATGCTGCCGGATGTCGCGGACTAACGATCGGCGGCGCCCAGGTTTCCGAAAAACACACCAACTTTCTGCTCAATATCGGCGGGGCGACGGCTGCCGATATCGAAGCTCTGGGCGATGAGGTTCGCCGCCGGGTTTTCGAGCATTCGGGTGTCGAGCTTGAATGGGAAATCCAGCGCGTGGGAGATGCCGAATGACGGGCAAGCTTCATATCGCGGTTCTGATGGGCGGCTGGTCTGCCGAGCGCGAGGTTTCGCTGATGAGCGGAGAGGGCATTGCCGATGCGCTTGAAAGTCTGGGCCACAGGGTGACGCGCGTCGATATGGATCGCAATATCGCGCTGGTACTGGACGGTGTGAAGCCCGACATCGTGTTCAACGCGCTGCACGGTACACCCGGCGAAGACGGATCGGTGCAGGGCATGCTCGATCTGATGCAGATTCCCTATACCCATTCGGGTATGGCGACCTCGGTTGTTGCGATCGACAAGGTGCTGACCAAACAAGTGCTGATGCCGCACGGCATTCCCATGCCCGGCGGGCTGATCGTCGAGAGCGAAAGCCTGTACACGGCAGACCCGATGCCGCGGCCCTATGTTCTGAAGCCGGTCAATGAAGGCTCCTCGGTCGGTGTCGCGATTGTAAACGATGAGAGCAATTACGGTTCGCCGATCGGCCGAGATACGGTCGGACCCTGGCAGGAGTTCGAGACCCTGCTCGCCGAACCCTTCATTCGCGGGCGCGAACTGACAACGGCGGTGATCGGCGACGAAGCCCTTGCTGTGACTGAGCTCGTGCCGAAAAGCGGCTTCTACGATTATGATGCGAAATATACCGACGGCATGACCGAGCATATCTGCCCGGCGGACGTTCCCGACGACATTGCCGGGCTCTGCAGGGAGATCGCGCTCAAGGCGCACCGGCTGCTCGGATGCCGCGGCACCAGCCGCTCGGATTATCGCTGGGATGACACCAAAGGCGTGGACGGATTGTTCCTGCTCGAGGTCAACACCCAGCCGGGGATGACGCCGCTCAGCCTCGTGCCCGAACAGGCCAAACATGTCGGACTGAGCTATGCCGAGCTCGTCCAGCGGATAGTGGAGGAAGCCTTATGAGCCAGACCCGAAAACCACGCCGGACAGCTGCGCCCAAGAAGCGTGCCACCGTAAAACGCAAACCGGCCAGGAAAGCGCAGCGCCAGCCCATGTCTGCGCAGCTCGCCACGGTTCTTCCGATGCAGGAAGACACGATCCGCCGTACCGGAGGCTGGATGGTGATTGCCCTTCTGGCAACGCTGGTGATCGGCGCGGCGATGATCCTGCGTCTGCCGCAGCTCGCCGCATGGCAGCTGGGTGAAGGCGTCGGCCGTCTCGGCTTTACGGTCGAGCGTGTGGAGATCCAGGGGATCGACCAGATGGAGCGCCTGCCCGTATATGCCGTCGCGCTCGATCAGCCATCCATGGCCATGCCCAATGTCGATATCGCCGCGATCCGCGCGCGGGTGGAAGCGTTCCAGTGGGTCCAGTCGGCCCGCGTGACGCGCCGCCTGCCCGATACGCTCGTCGTTTCGATTACCGAACGCACGCCGACGGCAATCTGGCAGCATGACCAGACGCTCTATCTCGTCGACAGCGAGGGCGAGGTGCTTGAGGAAGTGGCGCTCGATGCGATGCCGGACCTGCCGCTCATCATTGGCCCGGCCGCCAATCGCCAGGTTGCCAGTTTCGAACTGCTGATGGATCGCGCACCCGCACTGCGCCCGATGCTGTCTGGTGCGACATGGGTCGGCAACCGGCGCTGGGATCTGCGCTTCCAGTCGGGCGAGACGCTGGCCTTGCCGGAAGGCGAAGAAGATGCCGGCCGGGCGCTGCTGAATTTTGCGCGGATGGACAGCCAGAACGGATTGTTGGGCGAGGGTTTTCGCCGCTTCGACATGCGGGTGCCCGATCGCTTCGTCGTGCGCGTCGCGCGCGAGGCCGAAGCCGCGCCGGCGCAATCCGATGACAGCGCGGATTCCGATACGATCTGAACAGGGGGAACGGGGACTATGGCACAGGGCCGCAACGACAATCTGATCACCGTGCTCGATATCGGGTCTTCAAAGATCTGCGCGATGATCGTCCGCAATCCCGAAGGCAGCGATTTGCAGGTGCTGGGCACCGGCCAGCGCGAAAGCCGAGGAATCCGCCGCGGCTATATCGCCGATATGGAACAGACCGAGGCGGCGATCCGCGCTGCGGTCGAACAGGCAGAACGTATAGCCGGGATCAATATCGACAGCGCCTGGGTCGGCTTTTCTGCCGGTGGCCTGGTCAGCAAGGTCACCACGATCGAAGCCGATCTCGGTGGTTATCGGATCGAAGATGCGCATATTCGCGACCTGCATATAGCCGGACTCAATGCGATTGACCCCGAAGACATGGAAATTCTCCATGCCCATCCGACGCTGTATACGCTGGATGGGCTCGAAGGCGTCAAGAATCCGCTCGGTCTCCATGCCGATCAGCTCGGCGTCGACATCCATGCCGTGCTGACCGAACGTTCGCCAATGCGCAATCTCGATCATTGTGTGCGCAGCGCCTATCTCGGCGTTGAGGGCATCGTCGCTTCGCCGGTCGCCACCGGTTATGCCTGTCTCAGCGAAGAGGAGCGCGAGCTTGGCGTGGCGCTGGTCGAACTTGGCGCCGGGGTCACCAATGTTTCGCTTTTCGCGGGCGGGATGCTCGTCGGGCTGACGTCCATTCCGATTGGCGCAGCCGACATCACCGATGCCGTTGCAACCCAGTTTGCAATGCCGCGGGCCCAGGCGGAACGGATCAAGTGTTTCCATGGCTCCGCCACAACCAGCCCGCGCGACAATCATGACATGATCGACATCACGGGCAATTCCGATGAGGAAAGCAGCGATACGCCGCGTATTACCCGCGCCCAGCTGATCGCCGTCATCCGCGAACGGCTCGAAGACCTTATGGCGGAAGTCGGCAAGGCTCTGGACGCGATGGGCTTTGCCGGCCCGGTCGGCCGACAGGTGGTGCTGACCGGCGGCGGTGCCGAGCTGAAAGGCATAGCCGATTTTGCACAAGGGGCGCTTGGACGGACCGTGCGGACGGGCCGGCCGATAGCGCTCGCCGGGTTGCCGGAAGCGCATTCGGGACCGGCTTTTGCGACGCTTGCCGGGCTTGCCAGGTTCGCGGCCGAGGGGCCGGTGGACCTGCGGGTCATGCAGGATGAGGCGCAGCTTGTGCACCGAACGGCGAAAAGCGGACTGTGGAGCCGATTCATGACCGCGTTCAAGAGTGAGTATTGAGCGATAAAGCGAGCTTTATCCACGAGTCGCACCACTTTTTCGCTGGCTTCGCCGAGTCATTCTGTTGTAGTAAAGGTTAACACTCTGATCAGGATGCGAAATCGCAAGGGGGAGACCAAGTCATGAGCATCGAATTCACCCGTACTGAAGTTAGCGAATTACGCCCGAAAATCACCGTGATCGGTGTCGGTGGCGCTGGCGGGAATGCGATTGCCAACATGATCGATGCGGACGTGCAGGGCGTCGATTTCATCGTTGCCAATACCGACGCTCAGGCACTCAACCACAGCGATGCGGACACGCGCATTCAGCTCGGACCGAAGATCACCGAGGGCCTCGGTGCCGGATCGCGTCCGGAAATCGGCCGCGCCGCAGCGGAGGAAACGCTTGCCTCGATAGACGATGCGCTCGATGGCTCGCACATGTGCTTCATCGCCGCCGGCATGGGCGGCGGCACGGGTACTGGCGCTGCTCCGGTAATTGCCGAAGCGGCCCGCAAAAAAGGCATTCTTACGGTTGGCGTCGTTACGAAGCCGTTCAGTTTTGAAGGCTCGCGCCGGTCCAAATCGGCCGATTCCGGCATCGAAGAACTGCAAAAGCATGTCGATACGCTGATCGTCATCCCCAACCAGAATCTGTTCTTGATCGCCAACCCAGACACGACGTTCAAGGACGCGTTCAAAATGGCCGACGAGGTTCTCCAGCAGGGTGTGCGCGGGATCACCGACCTGATGGTTATGCCCGGCCTGATCAATCTCGACTTTGCCGATGTCCGCTCCGTGATGGAAGAAATGGGTAAGGCGATGATGGGTACCGGCGAAGCCGAGGGGGATAATCGCGCCCGCGAAGCTGCCGAAAAAGCAATCGCCAACCCGCTGCTCGATGGTGTTTCGATGCAGGGTGCGAAGGGCGTTATCATCTCGATCACCGGCGGCGAGGATATGCGCCTGATGGAAGTCGACGAAGCGGCCAACCATATCAAGGAACTGGTCGATCCCGATGCGAACATCATCTGGGGTTCGGCGTTCAATGACGATCTGGAGGGCAAGTTGAGGGTTTCGGTCGTGGCGACCGGTATCGAGGCCGAAGCCGGTGGCGAAGCCAAGCCGCTGCCTGCGAAGGTGTTCACCTTCCCGTCAGCTCGCGACAAGGCAGAGGAAGCAGAGCCCGAAACAGCCGAGCAGGTCGAAGAGACGGTTGAAGAGATGGCTCCGCTTGCAAAGGATGAACCGGAGATCGCCGAACCGGCCGAGCCGGAAATCGAAGAAATTGCGGCCGAAGACAATGCGGCAGAGGTCGAAGCTGTTGCCGAAGAGGCTGCTCCGGAAACGCCTGCCGAAGCAGAGGCTGAACCGGCGACGCTGGTATTCGACGATACGGCGCCGATTGTATCCGAACGGACGCCAGTACGCACCAGGCCTACCTTCACGGTTCGCGCGGCGGGCGAAGAGCCGCGCCAGATGTCGGCAGACGCTCAGGCGGCGGCCGATGCAGATGAAGACGAGCTTTTGCTCGATGCCGGCAATATCGTGTCCTCGTCGGATACGCCCGACAAGGAAGCGGTCCCCGCTTCCAGCAAATGGATTTCAGAGGAAGGCGCTGCGAAAGAGGCCCCTGCGGCCAAGCCGGCTCGTTCGGGCGGAACCTTGTTCGAGCGGATGTCTAACATCGCGCGCGGCGCGGCCAAGGTGGATAGCGGAGAGAAGAAAGCGGCCTCCGGCGGCGATCGCGATTCGCTCGACATTCCGCAGTTTCTGAACCGTCAGAACAACCAATAACGGATAATTCCGGCATCTTCTCGCCACTTTGGTGTCGGGGAATGCCGGTCTTTTCCTCTTCGCCGTCAAAGGACAACGCTTTGTCGCGTAACGGTGCAATCAGGGCCGTGCGTTCGGAAAACACGCCGTCTATAATCGACCGGTGATGGTTCACCGAAATTCCGTATCTAAGCCGCGCAGCGTCCGGCGTGCCCGCACCCTGTGCTTGTTAGCCCTGCTGGCGGGTACCGCGCTGCCCGTCCAGGCCCAGCAGAGCGACGCTTTCCCGTTTATGAATCGCGCGAGCGACGGGCAAACGCCGGCGCAGAATCTGGGCCGCTATCTGACGATGCTGGCGGATAATCCCAACAATGCACAGGCGCTTGTCGGCGCGGGGCGCGCGGCGCTCGATATTGGTGATGCGGATGCCGCGCTCGGCCTGTTCGTTCGTGCCAACGACCTGAGCCCGCGAAATGGCCAGGTGAAGGCTGGCCTTGGCGGGGCTCTGGTACGCCTCGAAAGGCCATTGGCGGCCATGCAGCAGTTTCGCGAGGCCGAGCGGTTGGGCGTCCGCCTTTCGGAATATGCTGCGGATCGCGGGTTTGCCTATGATCTGCTCGGCCAGCCGGAACTGGCCCAAGCCGATTACAGAGTCGCCATCGCGCAGCGATCGACGCCGGAACTTCTGAAGCGACTGGCAATCAGCCAGGCGATCTCGGGCGATCGGAACGCGGCGCTCCAGACGCTTGACCCCCTGTTGCGCGCTCAAGACATGACGGCTTGGCGAACCCGCGCCTTTGTCATCGGATTGACCGGCGAGGATGTTCGTGAAGCGGTCGAGGCTGCGGCCATCGCCATGCCGCGCCGCGAGTTGGAGATCCTGACGCCCTATCTCGGGCGATTGTCGAGCATGAGCAATGCCGGCAAGGCGCAAGCGGTCCATTTCGGGAATTTCCCGGCAAGCGGAGACGGGCCACGCTATGCATTGAGCGATTTTCCGGAACTGGCGGCCGCCGGAACGCCGGGCGCCGGTCTGGTGCCGCAGGGAGCCGCGCTGGGCGCGCGCTCTCCAGCCGAAATTCGTCGCGACACGGCGCGCGAACAACGCCGCCGCGAACGTCGCGAGGCGGTTGCCCGCAGGCTGGCCGCACGCGAAACCCAGTCCCGCCGCCGTCCGGGCCGCAGCAGCGCACCGGTCGAAGTCGCGCAAGCGGCTCCGCCACCACCTCCTCCGCCGCCACCTCCACCTACACCTCCGCCTCCACCGCCGTCAGTTGCGGTGGAGCAGACAGAGCCTGACATGCCGGAAACTCTGGGCCCTCGACCCGGCTTTTCGCAGCCGTCGGCTCCCGTGGAGGCCGCAGTGGCAGCTGACGTCGAGAACGGCAATGTACCGGTGACGCCGAGCAGTTTTTCGCTCGCCGATCTCGAGGCCGATCTGCGCCGCAGGGCGCAGCGCGAGCAAGTTGAGGAGACGCAACAGGCCCAGGGCCCTGCACCAGAATCGCTCTTGCCGGCGGCGCTCGCTGCGATCACGCCCGGACCGCCACCGCCACCGCCACCGCCACCGCCACCGCCACCGCCACCGCCACAGTCTGCTCCCGTTCCCGCTCAGGCCGAGACGCCGGCTGAAACGACCGCCTCGGCAGCACAGGCCGAACCCGCGCGCAGCTGGGTGCAGCTTGCAACCGGTCCGACCGAGGAGGGGATGCGGTTTACCTATCGGCGCTATGCGCGGGCCAATGCGATTTTTGCCGGGCAGGAGGGCTGGACAACGCCGCTCGGACAGACCAACCGGCTGCTGGTCGGCCCTTTCGCGAGCGGCGCGGCAGCACAGGAATTCATCAACACACTGGCCGAAGTCGGAATCGAAGCGCTTCGCTGGCGCAGTCCGGAAGGGCAGGCGATCGTGCGCCTCTACAGGGAAGGGCTTTCTCCCCAGCCTACCGAAGCCGCCATGGCCGCGGGATCGACCATGTCCGCTCCGGCCGCAGAGGCTCTGTCGGCAGCACCTTCGCATCCGGCACGCCACTGGGCGCAGGTTGCCATCGGCCAGCAGGTCGATGCGCTGCGCTTCACCTATCGCCAGTTCTCGCGCCGTGCACCGCAGGCGTTCGAGGGCAAGACTGGCTGGTTCACGCCGCTTAATGCCACGAACCGGCTGCTGGTCGGTCCGTTCGAGAGCCGTGCGGAAGCGCAGGCCTTCCTCAATGCGGCGTCAGAAGAGGGCGATATCCAGGGTCTGACCTTCCGCAGCGCCGAAGGACAAGAGATAGAACGTCTCAACCGCCGATGACGACGCTCGCGCTTTTCGCATCCGATCCCGCCCATTCGCGCGGCCGCCTGCATAACGAAGGCCGGGTTGCGCTGCCTGTCGAGGTCAGGGGGCCGCGCGATGCGTTTCAGCGCGACCGCGATCGGATTATCCATTCCGTCGCCTTTCGCCGCTTGCGCCGCAAGACGCAGGTATTTGTCGCGCCCGATGGCGATCATTTTCGCGTTCGCCTGACTCACAGTCTGGAAGTCGCGCAAATCGGTCGCACCATAGCGCGTGCGCTCGGGCTGAACGAGGATCTGACCGAAGCCCTGTGTCTGGCGCACGATATCGGCCATCCGCCGTTCGGCCATGCCGGGGAAGACGCGCTGCAGGCCGCGCTGGCCGATGCAGGCGGGTTCGATCACAATGCGCAGACATTGCGCATGCTGACCCGGCTCGAACATCGTTATCCCCTGTTTGCCGGGCTCAATCTGAGCTGGGAGACTCTGGAGGGATTGGCCAAGCATAACGGCCCGGTCGCCGCCCCGCCCTGGGCCCTGCGGGATGTCGACGATGAGTTCCCTCTCGAACTGGGCAGCTACGCCAGTTTGGAGGCGCAGGTCGCGGCGCTTGCCGACGATATTGCCTATGACAATCACGATATCGATGACGGCTTGCGCGCTGGGCTGTTCGGGGTCGATGCCCTGATGGAGATTCCGGGCATAGCGGAGATATGGACGCGTGCCGCCGCCCGGTTTCCCGATGCCGGGCCCGATCTTCTCGCCTCCGAAGTGATCCGCGAGCAGATCGGCCTGATGGTCAACGACCTGATCGAAGAGACCGAGCGCGCCATTGCCGAATCCGGTGCCCGAAGCGTCGAGGATGTCCGCGGGGCGGGGCGGTCTCTGGCGGTCTTTTCGCCCGAAATTGCCGCGCATGAGCGATCCCTCAAGGCCTTTCTCTATGCCCATATGTACGAGCACCCCAAGCAGGTCGAGGTGGCCGATGCGGTGTGCGATGTCGTCGCCGGCCTGTATGCGGCCTATCGCGATGAGCCGTCGCTGATGCCGGAAAACTGGCGTCGATCTCTGCCGGACGACGAGCCGCACCGGGCGCACCATATCGCTGATTTCATTGCGGGAATGACGGACAGCTATGCGATTCACTGTTACCGGGAGACGGTTGGCCCCGTCGCGCTGCCCGAGGGTTTTTAGGGGCGTCGGCAATGGCCCCGGCGACGGTTGCTTCGGCCACGCCCCGGGCATATCGTACGACCGATAATCCATTCGACCAAAAGATGAGGTGAAATTATGGCCAGCGATACATTGCATGCCCCGCGCGAGAAGCTCTCCAAGGAAACGCTGGCCATGCATCACGCGATCGTGTCGCTGATGGAGGAGCTGGAAGCCGCCGACTGGTACAAGCAGCGGGCCGATGATTGCGAAGATGCGGCGCTCAAGGGCATTCTCATGCACAATATGCGCGAAGAGATAGAGCATGCCGCGATGATCATCGAATGGCTGCGCCGCAACAGCGACGATTTCGCCAAGGAATTGAAAGAGTATCTGTTCACCGAGGGCGATATCGCGGCCCTGGAAGAGGTTGCGACCAGCTAGCGGCACGTCCGGTCCGTCGGTCCGGACGCGCGAGCCCTGCGCAGGCCCCGGGCGGGCTTTGTCCTTCGCGCTTCAAATGCCCGTCGATATCGCCTATCCGCCCGGGCTTGGTTTGAAGATCGGATTGTAACGTGACCCTCTACACCCAGTTTGCCGAGCATATCGGCGCGATTCTCGACCGGCTCGAGGCTGCGGGCGACATCCCCGCCGGGATCGACCGCAAGAATGTGGCCGTCGAGCCGCCGCGCGATCCTTCGCATGGCGACCTCGCGACCAATGCGGCCATGGTGCTGGCCAAGCCGGCTGGGAAGAACCCGCGCGAACTGGCGGCCTTGATAGCACCCAAGCTTGCGCGGCTGGACGGTGTGTCCGGCGCAGAGATTGCCGGGCCCGGTTTCATCAATATCCGGCTGGACGAAGATGCCTGGCGCGATGAGCTGCGCACGATAGCGGCTGCAGGTGGGGATTACGGCAAATCGGCTATCGGTGCCGGTAAGACGGTCAACATCGAATATGTCTCCGCCAATCCGACGGGCCCATTGCATATGGGCCATTGCCGGGGTGCGGTGGTCGGCGATGCGCTGGCCAATCTTCTTGAATATGCGGGCCATAAGGTGATCCGCGAATATTATGTCAACGATGCGGGCGGGCAGGTGGATACTCTCGCGCGCTCGGTGCATATCCGGTACCGCGAGGCCCTGGGCGAGGATGTCGGCGAGATACCCGATGGTCTGTATCCGGGCGACTATCTGAAGCCGGTTGGCGTAGCGCTGGCTACCGAATTTGGCGATTCCTATGCGCAAGCCGAAGAGGGCGAATGGCTGACGCTGTTCCGCGAGCGCGCCGTGGCGGCGATGCTGGAGCTGATCCGCTCCGATCTCGCTCTGCTCGGTATTCGCCATGATATCTTTGCGTCGGAAGCCGATGTGCAGGCAGCGGGCAAGCCGCAGGCCGCCGAGGCGGAACTCCGTTCGCGCGGCCTTGTCTATGACGGCGAGCTTGAGATGCCCAAGGGCAAGACGCCGGACGACTGGGAACCGGTCGAACTGCCGCTGTTCAGGTCCACCGAATTCGGCGACGATCAGGACCGGCCGATCCGCAAGTCGGACGGGTCATGGACCTATTTCGGCAACGATCTCGCCTATCATTTCCAGAAAAGCCAGACGGCCGATGTGCTGGTCGATATCTGGGGCGCCGATCATTCGGGAACGGTAAAGCGGATCAAGGCGGCGGTTGAGGCGCTGACCGGCGGCAAGACCGAGTTTGACGTCAAGCTCGTCCAGATGGTCGGGCTGCTCCGCGATGGCGAGCCGGTGAAAATGTCCAAACGCTCGGGCAGTTTCGTGACGCTGGCTGATGTCGTCGAGGAAGTCGGCAAGGATGTCGTGCGCTTCACCATGCTGACGCGCAAGGCTGATGCGCAGATGGATTTCGATTTCGCCAAGGTGGTGGAGGCATCGAAGGACAATCCGGTATTCTACGTCCAATATGCCCATGCGCGGATACGGTCCGTGCATCGCAAGGCCGCGGCCGAAGGGATCGATATCTCCGGCGAGGCGGATCTTGGCCTGCTCGATGGAGCGGAACTGGCGCTGGTAAGGCACGCCGCGCAATTCCCGCGCATCGTGGAGGCCGCGGCGGGGGCTTATGAACCGCACCGGGTTGCCTTTTACCTGTTCGATCTTGCCGCCGGATTCCACGCACTCTGGAACCGCGGCAACGATCATCCTGACAAACGCCTATTGGTGGTTAATGATCCCGGTTTGACACGTGCACGTCTGGCCTTGGCGGCCGGAATCGGGCAAATCATACGCAACGGCCTTGCAATCATGGGGGTTGAGGCTGTCGAGGAGATGGAGTGATGGGTAACGAGGACGCGCTGGACGCAAGCGAGGAAGATCGTCTGCCGTGGCTGGAAGCGGTCGAAGAGGATGAAGACGAAGGCGTTGGCCTTCTGACGCTGATCGGCGGTATCCTGGGTGTTCTCGTGGTCATTGCTCTGGTTATCGGCGGCATCCTTTGGTTGCGCGGCCAGGATGGCGCTGCGCCCGATGGCGCGGAACTGATCGCGGCACCCGAAGAGGATTACCGCGTCCGGCCCAGTGAGGCCGGCGGCATGGAAGTGGAAGGCGAAGGCGACGCCGCCTTTGCCGCAAGTGAGGGCGGGAGCCCCGAAGGCCGGATCGACCGCAGCGCAACGCCCGAAGAACCGGTCACCGGAACCCGGGTTGCGGCAACGGCGGGCGAAAACTCCGGCAATGACGCCGATGGCCAGCCAACCGGTGCGGCAAGCGCGCGAATCCCGGCGAGCAACAGGCAGCTTGCCGAGTCTGCGCCGCGAACGTCGGGCGACAATGCAGCAGCCTCAGCGGGCGGCGCTACGGCGGCCAGCGGACGACTTATCCAGCTTGGCGCATTTTCCAGCGAGGCGGCTGCCAACAGGGCGTGGACGCAAATGGTATCGCAGAACAGAACGCTGAGTTCATTGACGAAATCGGTCACACCGGTCCAGGCGGGAGGGCGGACACTTTATCGTCTTCGCGCCGCTGCCCGCTCGCGCGACGTGGCCCGATCGCTCTGCTCCAGCTTGCGCAATGCCGGGCAACCGTGCAGCGTGGTGGTCAATTGACCTGTGGCCGTTTGGCCGTGAACAAGACCGTCAACTAAGAGAGCCGAATGAAGCCCGTAGTCTTTGGCATTGCCGCGGAAACGCTGAATGACGAAGAACGCGCGCTGTTTCGTGACTGCGATCCGGCAGGGTATATCCTGTTTGCCCGCAATATTGCGGATCGCGACCAGCTCCGCGCGCTGACCGACGATCTTCGCGAGGTGTCGGGTCGCGGAAATGTCCCTATCCTAATCGATCAGGAGGGCGGCCGGGTGACGCGGATGAAACCGCCGGCCTGGCCCGAATTTCCGCCTTGGGCGAAGTTCGACGCGTTATACGACATAGCTCCTATCTCGGCGATTGAAGCGGCACGCAGCAATGCGCACGCGATCGGGCTGACCTTGGCCGAATGCGGGATCAACGTCGATTGCCTGCCGCTGCTCGATGTCCGCCAGCCCGGCGCCCATGACGTGATCGGTGATCGGGCATTGGGTTTCGAACCGTTGCGGGTGGCCGCACTTGGCCGCGCCGTGCTTAACGGGCTTGGCGATGCCGGGGTGGCGGGCGTGGTCAAACATATTCCGGGCCATGGCCGCGCGCTGGTCGATACGCATAAGGCTTTACCGCGCGTGACGGCGTCTGCGGAAGAGCTGGCTACCGATATCGCTCCGTTCAAAGCTCTTGCAAACGCGCCGATGGCGATGACCGCGCATATTGTTTTCGAGGCCTGGGACGGCGATCGCTGCGCAACGCTCTCACCGACGATCATCAACACCATCATTCGCGGCGAGATCGGTTTTGACGGGCTGCTTTTTTCAGATGATCTCGACATGCAGGCACTTGACGGGGATCCCGCGCGCCGTGCAGCTGCGGTCGTTGAGGCGGGATGCGATATCGCGCTCAATTGCTGGGCGCGGATGGACGAGATGAAAGCGACCGTCGCGCTGCTCGACGATATCTCGGCAGCGTCGCGGGCGCGTCTCGACCGCGCGATGGAGAGTATCGGGCCCGCCCGTACGGCCGACGCGCTCGACGCGCTGCTCGACAAACGCGATAGCCTGTTGGCTCTGGCATGAGCGAAGCGAACGACGATAAATTTGACGATGCGCCGGAAATCGCGGTGGCGGAACGGCTGACGCTCGATCTTGACGGCTGGGAAGGCCCGCTCGACTTGCTGCTTAGCCTTGCGCGCACGCAGAAGGTCGATCTCAGGGAAATCTCGATCCTGGAACTGGTCGAGCAATATCTGGCCTTCATCACCGATGCCAAGGCACTGAAACTCGAGATCGCGGCCGACTATCTCGTGATGGCGGCCTGGCTTGCCTATCTCAAATCCTGCCTGTTGCTGCCCAAGGACGAGCAGGAGGACCCCAGCCCCGAAGAGCTGGCGCTCAGGCTTCAGCTACGGTTGCAGCGCCTCAACGCGATGCGGGAAGCCGGAGCGAGGCTGATGGCGCGTGACCGGATCGGACGCGACGTGTTCCTCCGCGGCGCGCCCGAGGGCATTCATGTTGTCCGGAAAAGCCGATGGCAGGCCGAGTTGTACGATCTGATCGCGGCCTATGGCCAATTGCGGGCGCGCACCGAACCGGCCGTTCATATCGTCGCGCATCGTCCGGTGATGACGCTCGATGCGGCGCTGGAGCGGCTTGAACGGCTGATCGGCCAGTCGGTCGACTGGGCAACCCTGGAAAGTTTCCTCCCACAAAGCGCTGACAATGCCTATCGCAAGTCGGCTCTTGCTTCGAGCTTCGTCGCGGCCCTTGAGCTGGCGCGGCAGGGCAAGGCGGAACTTCGGCAGGAAGATCATTTCTCCGACCTTATGGTGAGAACAGGTAAATGACCGAAATATCAGACGATGTCCGCGCGGTCGAAGCGGCGCTCTTTGCGGCCGAAGAAGCTCTTACGCTCAATGATATTGCCCAGGCGGTTGGTGAGGATGTCGATGTCCGGGCTGCGTTGGAAGAGCTTACGGGCCATTATGCCGGACGGGGCATCGGCCTGGTCGAGCGCGGCAAGCGCTGGCATTTCGAAACCGCCCCGGACCTGGCCCATGTTTTGCGCCGTGAACGCGAAGAACCCCGGAAATTGAGCCGTGCGGCAACCGAAACACTGGCGATCATCGCCTATCACGAACCGGTCAGCCGGGCCGAAATCGAGTCCATTCGCGGCGTGCAGATATCCAAGGGTACGCTCGATGTTCTGATGGAAGCGGGCTGGGTGCGCCCCGCCGGTCGCCGTGAAACTCCGGGAAGACCGTTAATTTATGCAACAACCCCTGTTTTTCTTTCGCATTTCGGGTTAGAGACTCGGCGCGACCTACCCGGGCTTGACGATCTGAAAGCTGCCGGGCTGCTCGATCCTGTGGATACCGCGCTCGAAGAACTCGAGCTGGAATCTGCTGAACAGGATGACTAACTAGGCGTGTAAATAGGAGAACTATTATGTCGCCAGGTATTTGGCAGATTGCAATTGTCGCCATCGTTATCATCGTGCTGTTCGGCCGTGGCCGTATTTCGGGCATGATGGGTGATCTCGGTAAGGGTATCACCAGCTTCAAACGCGGCCTGAAGGACACCGACGAGAGCGATACCAGCGCCTCCTCGTCGGAAGCGCCGCGTATTTCGTCTTCGCCGCCCGCAACGCCGGCTTCGGAAACGACAGTGGAAGCCACGCGCGAAGACAGCGCCAGCTGACACCGTGTCTTGCGCACGCCCGGTCGGGCTGCGTGAATTCCGGCCATTGAGGTAGCGAAGCGCCTATGTTCGATATCGGTGCAGCCGAACTCCTGCTTGTCGCGATAGTGGCGCTTGTCGTTATCGGTCCAAAAGATCTGCCAGCGGCCCTGCGCGGCGTCGGGCGGGTCATGGGGCAGTTGCGCAGCTTTACCAGCCAGTTCCGGTTCAGCCTGGATTCCATGATCCGCGAGGCAGAGATGGAGGGCCAGGAAAAGGAATGGGCGCAGCGCAATGCCGATATCATGGCGAAACATCCGCACAGCGAGGGCGATCCCGATTCCGGTCAGGAAATGCAGGGCCAGCCGCGCGACGAGGCTCCCGCAGCGCAGGATACCGTATCGCCGGGCGATGACGGGGGGGAAGGGGCGATGAAGCCGCTCAAGCCGATTGCCACGGACGAATCGGGAGAGATTTCTTCGGGCGAAGCGGCATCTGCGCCGCAGCCATCGGCAGAGCCCGGTGCCGGTACGGCGGAGGATTCGTCGCAGATCGATCTGTTCGGTGGCAAGTCATGAGCAGCGAATTGCAGACCGAACCCGAAGAGATCGACGAAGTCGATGCCAGCACGGCGCCGCTGCTCGATCATCTGATCGAATTGCGGAATCGCCTCTTATGGTGTGTGCTCGGCTTCATCATCGCATTCGGCTTCTGCTTCTATTTCGCGACGGAGATTTTCGCCTTTCTCGTGCATCCGTTGCAGGAAGCCTTTCCGCCCGGGCAGGGCAGGCTGATCTATACCCAGCTCTACGAGGCGTTTTTCGTCGAGATAAAGGTCGGCATTTTCGGGGCGTTCGTCATCGCCTTTCCGCTGATCGCCTGTCAGATATGGCTGTTCGTCGCGCCCGGCCTGTACAAGAATGAGCGTGGCGCTTTTTTACCCTTTCTGTTTGCGACGCCCGTCCTGTTCACGCTTGGTGCGGCGCTCGCCTATTTCGTCGTCATGCCGTTGGCATTTGAATTTTTCCTTGATTATCAAGGGGAGGTGAGCGGGTTGGATCAGGAGGCGCTGCCAGCGATAGGAGAATATCTGTCTCTGGTCATGCGGTTCATCATCGTTTTCGGACTGGCGTTTTTGCTGCCGGTGCTGCTGCTGCTGCTCAACCGCGCGGGCCTTGTCGGCCGGGCGCAGCTGATCCGCGCACGCAAATATATCATCGTGGGCGTTTTCGTCATCGCCGCGATCTTCACGCCGCCCGACCCGGTTACCCAGCTGATGTTGGCTGTTCCGCTATTGCTGCTCTTTGAAATGACCCTCGTGATTATCTGGTTCACGGACAGGCGCGGCAAAAAGGACAAAGAGACTTGAACCGCGACTTGCTCTTCCTACGCGAGCAGGGGGAGGGTTTTCCGGTTCGCGACGGGTGCCGGGTGAAACCGCTGATCGATTCGGCGGAAATGTATCCCAGGCTCGAAGAAGAAATGCTCGCCGCGGAGCGCAGTGTCTGGCTGGCATTCCGCATCTTCGACCCATCGACGAAACTGCGATCCGATGCAGCGCGCGCCAAGGGGCTCGAAGATTGGGCGGGGCTCATCCGCGACACGGTAAAACGCGGTGTCGAAGTTCGGATGCTGCTGGCGGATTTCGAACCCGTAATGGCGAATGACCTTCATGCGGGATCCTGGAGCAGTTTTAATCAGATCCAGGATGTACGCTCGGCACTGACCGAAGCGGAACAGGAACAGCTGCAGATCATAGTTGTCCAGCATGCCGGTGAAATCGGATGGTTCTGGCGGCAGATATTGCGGTTCGCCCTGCGCAAGCGGGTCCGCAAACTGATACGGCACCTTCTGGATAAATCCAGCCATGTGCGACACGCTTTCGAAGTGCGCCCGGGCTTGTGGCGATGGCTGCACTGGGAAGGCGACCGACCAGCCGGATGGAAGTCCGGGCCGCCGCCGAGACTGTGGCCGGCAACCTATCATCAGAAAAGCGCGATAATTGACGCGAAAACCGCGTTTATCGGCGGGCTTGACCTGGACGAACGTCGCTGGGACGATGCCAAGCATGATCGACCGGCAGACGAAACCTGGCACGATCTTTCAGCCTTTGTCGCAGGGCCGCTGGCCGCTGACGCAGCCCGCAATTTCACCGAGCTCTGGAATCTCGAACTGCCGCGTTTTCGCGAGATTGTCGACCAGTGGACCAGCGATGCGTCACGCACTATTGCGGCCGGTCCGCTCAGCGAGGCGATAGCACCGGAACAGGGAGAATCGCTGAGCGAAGGCAAGGCCACTACCCAGCTCCTGCGGACGCGGTCGCGCGATGCGACATCCATATTCGCGCTCGGGCCGGTTCCCGACATCCGCGAACTCAAAGCAGCTCATCGCAACCTGATCCGTTCGGCCCAGAATCTGCTCTATATCGAAGCGCAATTTTTCCGGTCGCGGGAGGCCGCAGATTGGGTGATCGAGAGCCTACGCCGTAATCCCGGGCTCGATGTCATTATCCTGATAGCCAATGTGCCAGAGGAAATCGCCTTCCTGGGCGCTGGCGACAATCCCGCCCATCGTCATGGCGAATATCTCCAGGCCACGGCTCTGAGTCGTCTCCTCAAAGCTGTTGGCCCGGACCGGGTGGGGCTGTTTACGCTGGTTCGCGACGAACCGGCCGACGATGCCGAGCATGATTACGCGGGCAGCCGGGGAACCGCCTTTGGCTCCGGGATCATATATATCCATGCCAAATTGCTGATCGCCGACACGCAGGCATGCCTGATGTCCTCCGCCAATATCAACGGGCGGAGCTTCGAATGGGATACCGAGCTGGGCTTTTTATGGTCGCAGGAGGATGCGGTTATTGCGGGCTTCCGCGACCGGCTGTGGTCACGCCTTTCAGACGGCGCGCTTTCCGGTACATCCGGGCTGGCGGACTGGCGCAGCCTGGCGGAGCAAAACCGCCTTGCCGAGCCGGATAAGCGGCGCGGGTTCGTCGTGCCCTATCAACGTGGTCGGGCGTGCCGCTTCGGCGGTTCGCGTCTCTATGTGCCTGACAATATGGTCTGACCGTTTCCGGTTGGGAACGCCGGTCTCTAACGACGGTTATTATCGCGGTTTGGGCGGGGAAATTATTAAGCCCGGAAGCGCCTTCCGGGGGGGATGGAGGCGCTTCCGGGCTAATTTTTGGATAGCGAGAGCGGGGGGCAAAAAGGTCACTATCCGACTAGCAGAACGAGGAACGGCGCGATTGGTTCCCAAAAAATTCGGAAAAAGAGGAAAAAAATCCAAAAAACGTTATAATTCAATTATTTAATGGAAAATTCTTTTTTTCGTCCGTTACAATATCGGGATCAATATCGCATATATTGTGCCGGACTCGTCTTCGTCCAGGCTGGCCTGCAGTTGACGCGCCATACCGGTTAATACCCTCCGATACCGTGGAAACGAGCTTCGTTCCGATGCCCGGGCAAGGGCCGCAGAACGAACCGACAGCCGGGCGCACTGATCCGGCAATGCCTGGACGGAAAGGGCGATTTCGAGCCGTCCGCCGGACAGCATGGCGAGTTCAACCAGTTCGGTGATGAGGAACGCCGCCGGTGCTGCGATATCCTGACTGACGCGGATCGGGTCGACATCCAGGGTGATCGCAACCTCGACGTTCGGCGGAGCGCTTTGCTGAAGGCCCGAAGCGAGTTCCGCAATGACCGGCCGGATCAGCAATCCATTGTCGGTATCGAGTTCGGAAAACAAATTTCGCTGGACGATCGCCAGTGCATCAACCCGGCGCTGGATTGACGCATACGCGGCGGCGCTGTCTTCGGATTTGGCGGCGCGCGCATGTAGGCTCAAAAGGCTGGCGATGATTTGCAGATTGTTCTTAACCCGGTGGTGGACCTCCCGGGTGAGGCGGGTTTGTTCTTTCAGGCCGATGGCAAGCTGCTCTTCGTGACTGCGGAGCGTGTCGAAAGCCTTTTCGAAGGCTTGTGCGAGTTGCTGAATTTCAATCGCGGAGATCCGAAACGTCGGAATTTCAAAATCAGTTTCACCTTCAGCATGGCGGACCACGGCACGACGCAGTTGTTTGAGCGGACGGATCAGAAGCTGAACAACTGCAATCCAGCCAAGAAAGGCGGCGATGCCCCACATCAGTATCGGAAGCACGATCCCGAACAATTCCGCCGAGGTCAGCGGCGCGCGCACAAAGCTTGCGGTCAGCAGAAAAGTGCTGCCGTCGACGGGTTGGGCCGCACTCACAATGGCATCGCCCGAAACGGTTTGGGACCATGGCCGCACCAGGATCATATCGTCATCGTGCGACAAAGCGATCTGGAAATTGCGGTCCAGCATCGAGGGGCGCGGCAGAAGGGCAAGAGATTCGCGCGTCAGTTCGGCAACCCCGGTCAGGCTTCCGTCGGCGCTTGTCTCCGCCAACAAAATCAGACCGTGGTCGGCATCCAGCGTTACTTTGGCGGTTCCGTTGTCCGGCAGGTCTTCGATCAGGCCGGACATAAACCCATCGGTGGCGCAAATCTGTTGGCCTTGCCGGTCCAGCAGGGCGAAGGTTGGTTTTCGGGTGTCGACGGCGACGGCCGCGTCCAATGTGTCCTGACACTGGCGTTCGATATTCTCGCTTCTGGATAGCGTTGTCAAAGTCGATCGCAGGCTGAACTCCGTGTGGGAGATCGCGGTGGACAGGTGCCTGGCTCCAACCTCGGCCAGCAGTTTCACTTCGGCGAAGCGGCTGTCTCTGGCTCCGTTGGCGGCGTTGATCGATGAAAAGACCGCAACAGCGCCCAGCGGCAGAAGCGCGAGACCTAGCAGGACAAGTGTCTTGATACTGGTGGGAAGTCTTCTGAGGCGCTTTTGAGGGCTGTCGGTTCGGCTGGTCATCGGATTGGCTTCAAAATTGCCACTCAGGGATCAATTGAGTTTGCCGAGTAAATCCAGCATCTCTTCTGGAATATCCTCGCTGACGGCCTCGTCATATGCAGAGCGCAGGGCATCTCCAATGTCGGCGCCGTCCTTGTCCTTGGAGGTGTCCGCAGCTGTGCCGATATTTTTCTTGTCTGGCTTGCGCAGATTTTTGCCAACTGAAGCCAAGATCTCAATTCCCGTCATACTCACGACCGTGCCCCTCCTAGCCTTTTAGTCGCGGGTTTCGCAACTGCGAATACTGTGCCGATGTTCCTTTCTTTCAAACCGACCGGATGTTTGATAATATTAGCCAATTCCAATTGGCGTGAAAATCGAATTTTGCTCTTGAGTTCGTTCGGTCGAACCGCCTAGTCAGGTCGGCAATAGTGCAACGGAGGAATCGCGAATGGCGTCATTGGGTGAGCAGCTTGCGCCACATCTTTCTCTCTTGAGGCGTTTCTCACGTGCTTTGACCGGCGATCAGAAACAGGGCGATGTGTTCGTCAGGCGAACGTTGGAATCGATTGTCGCCGAACCCGGCGCATTTCCCGAAGATGTCGATCCGCGACTTGGTCTGTACCGGGCCTTTCTGGAGATCTGGGCATCGACCAAAGATGCGGAGCATGCGGTCGCGCAGCTGGCGGAAGGCGATCATAAGAGCGAAGCGATCGCCAATGCGCGGCTTGCCATGATCGACAAAGTTTCACGACAGGCGCTGTTGTTGATCGAGGTCGAGGGTTTCTCGAATTCGGAAACCGCCTATCTTCTCGGTCGCGCGGAAAGCGATGTCGAATCGCTGATCGCGGAGGCGCGCGCCGAGATCGAAGCGCAGTTGAAAACCGAGGTTCTAATTATTGAGGATGAGCCGATCATCGCGATGGATCTGGAATCCATTGTTCGGGATCTTGGCCATTCGGTAACGGGTATCGCGGTGACGCGGGACGAAGCCGTTGCGGACGCGGCGAACCGCACGCCGGGACTGGTTCTCGCTGACATCCAGCTTGCCGATGACAGTTCGGGTATTGACGCCGTCCAGGACATATTGGCGAAAATCGACGTTCCCGTCATATTCATTACCGCTTTTCCCGAGCGCTTGCTTACCGGCGAGCGCCCGGAACCGGCGTTTCTGATAACCAAGCCGTTTCAGAATGCGACGGTGAAGACTGCTATCGCCCAGGCGCTGTTCTTCAACAAAACAACTGTGCCTGCCTAAATCCGTTATCCGTATCAGTTGATTTGATTGATGCTACACAACGCCGAGATGGGACGAAAAGGATACAAATGCCTGATAGCCGACCCCATTTGTCCAAGAATGACGCGCGTGCCGGAACGACCCCGAAAATGACCCGGACAGTTCTGGTCGTTTCGCTTGCGCTCATCGTTGCGGTATTCGGAATTTTGTTTTGGGCATGGTAATTTCGGCGCGATCCGTGTATGCGCATGCAGAAAATATCGAATATCACGTAAGATATTGATTTAATTGTGAAATTATACGTTCAGTAAATGAGTTTACCGGGGGGTACTGCAATTTCAAAGGCGGACAGTTCAAATGATGCGGCAGCGGAATCCGAACCGCTCAGCGATTCCGATTTCAAAGATCAGCTCGCCGAGGTCATCCCGCATCTCAGGGCTTTCGGCCGGTCATTGTCGGGGAATCGGGACACGGCCGACGATCTTGTCCAGGAAACATTGCTCAAGGCCTGGTCGGCCCGCAGCCGGTTCCAGGCCGGCACCAACATGCGTGCATGGACCTTCATCATCCTTCGCAACCTGTTTCTCTCGCAGATGCGCCGATCAAAGTTCACCGGGGAGTGGGACGATCTTGCCGCCGACAAACTGCTCGCCGCACCGGCTAGCCAGGATCGTCACGTCGAATTGGGCGATTTGCAGAGAGCGTTGATGGAATTGCCCGAGACGCAGCGCGAGGCGCTGATTCTGGTTGGGGCCGGCGGTTTTGCCTATGAAGAGGCTGCCGAAATTTGCGGATGCGCTGTCGGCACAATCAAAAGCCGCGTTGCGCGCGGCCGGACCGCGCTTGAGGAAATCATGGAAGACGGGAAGCTTGCGCCGCGGCAAACGCAGGAAAGCGACAATGAGAAGACGGCGATCCAGGAAATCATGAATGAAGTGGACGATCTCAGCAGTCGCTGAGTTGTTGGCCTATTTCAGCAAGTTGAGCAGTTCGTCTATCCTGTCGCCCCGCTTTACTTCCAGATCGTCATCTTCAAACGCCCTGCGCAGGCAATTGCCGATCAAACCCGCTTCATTCGGCCGAAAATCGAGACGGGCCCGGCTATCGGCGTGATTGCGCGAACCTGATTGAGGACGAGGCGAATTGTCGCTCATGCTCCAACAACGTAAGAGGCGCGAAATAGTTTCCTAGCGCTCAAAATATGGGGTTGCCCCAAACATCATGCTGAACATTTCCGCAAAAAACCGGATCGTTGATGCACTTGGTCGCGCCCGGGCCCATGCCCCGTTTCTCAATCGCCTGATCGAAGCCAATCCCGAATTTGTTGCAGAGCTTGAAACAGGCGATTTTTCAGAGCGGTCCAGTGACTTTTTACAGCGCCTGGAGCCGGTGCAGGGCAATCCGATGCAGCAACTTCGCCGCAACCGGCAGACGTTGGCGCTGTACGCCGCAATCGGGGACTTGTCGGGCCAGTTCACGCTTGAGGATACCGTCGGATTGCTCTCCGATTTCGCCGATTATGCATTGGACGCGGCGATTGCAGCCGCTTTTGACGAGCGCATGCCGGGAGAGGTGCCTGCCGGTTTCGCGGTCATCGCACTGGGCAAGCATGGCAGCCGCGAATTGAACTATTCCTCGGATATCGACCTGCTGTTTCTCTTCGATCCCGAAACCATGCCGCGCAGGCCGAAAGAGGAGGCGCAGCAGGCCGCCGTCCGGATCGGACGGCGGGTCGCCGAGATCCTGAACCAGCGCACGGGCGACGGATATGTATTCCGGGTTGATCTGCGGCTCAGGCCATCGCCGGAGGTAACGCCCATCGTGCTGACGATCGGTGCTGCGATTGCGCATTATGAAACCAGCGCCGAGCCCTGGGAGCGTGCCGTTTTCATTCGGGGGCGCGCAGCTGCCGGGGATATCGCGTTAGGGCAGGGCTTCCTTGATGCCATCCAGCCCTTCGTCTGGCGGCGATCGCTGGATTTCGGGGCGATCCGTGCGATCCGGGCCATGTCCCATCGTATTCGGGACCATTATGCACAAGGCCAGAAGTTTGGCCCGGGCTTCGATCTCAAACGGGGGCGGGGAGGCATTCGCGAGATCGAATTCTATGCCCAGATCCATCAGCTCATCCACGGCGGGCGTGAGCCGGAGTTGCGCGCGCCTGCCACGCTCGATGCTCTTTCAGTGCTGGGAGAGGCCGGCCAGATTGCGGCGGAAGACAGTATGCAGTTGGCGGATGCCTATCGCCTGTTTCGGACGATCGAGCATCGCTTGCAGATGATCGAGGATCAGCAAACGCATAGCCTGCCCACCGATCAGGCGGCCCTGGACCAGATCGCGCGGCTCCACGCCATGGCGGATGGCGCGACTTTGCTCGAAACGTTGTCAGGGCCGGTGGATTATGTCGGTACGCTCTACGATCAGCTGGACGACGAACGGCAGGAGAGGTTGCCTGGCGATCAGGGCCGTCTCGAACATGCATTGAAGCAACAGGGTTTCGCAGAGCCCCGGGACGCGCGGCACCGGATCGATGGATGGCGCGCGGGGCGGCTGCGTTCGACCCAATCCTCGGTGGCGCGCGAGGCGCTGGAGGCGGTATTGCCGTCCCTTATTTCCGAAATGGGCAAATCGCCGGACCCGACCGGCGTGATCAACCGGTTCGATGTGCTGCTCGATCGCATGCCCAGCGCCGTAAACCTGTTCCGCCTCCTCGAAGCCCGTCCGGGATTGTCGCATATGCTGGTTGCGGTGCTCAGCCACGCGCCGGCGCTTGCCGACGAACTCGCGCGTCATGCGGAGCTGTTCGATGGCCTGATCGATGCGACGGCGCTTGATTCGCCCGAGCCCCTGGACGAATTGACCGAGCTGCTGGAAAGTCGCAGCGCTTCGGCGGATTATCAACGGCGTCTCGACAATATGCGGCGGTTGGTAGGCGAGGAGCGTTTTGCGCTGGGTGTGCAGCTGATCGAAGGGCGAAGCGACCCGCTCGACGTTGCCGCCGGCTATTCGCGCGTTGCCGAAGCCGCGCTCAGAATACTCGCCGATGCGGCAGTTGCCGAGTTTGAAACCGTGCATGGCCGGATCGACGGCTGCGAGCTCGTGATACTGGCGCTTGGCCGATTGGGCGGGGAGGCGCTGACTCATGCTTCCGATCTCGATCTGGTTTATCTGTTTACCGGAGATCATTCAGCGCGATCCGATGGAGAGCGGCCGCTGGGTGCGACCAGCTATTTCCAGCGGCTGGCGCAGCGGGTTACGGCCGCGCTCAGCGTGCCGACGGCCGCTGGGCCCTTATATGAGATCGACACCCGGTTGCGGCCGTCGGGGGCGCAGGGGTTGCTGGCTGTCTCCTTCGACAGTTTCGAAGCCTATCATCGCGACAATGCTTGGACATGGGAACATATGGCCCTGGCGCGTGCACGGCCCGTCTATGGGTCGCAAGGCGCGCAGGTTGCTTTGAGGGGGATGATAGCTGCGATCCTGCGCCGGGAGCGGGAAACCGGGCCTCTGATCGCCGATATCCGCAAGATGCGAGAAGGGATCGCCGATCACAAACCCGCGGCGGGGCCGTTCGACGTGAAGCTTATCGAAGGCGGACTCGTCGATCTCGAATTCTGCGTTCACCTGATCCAGCTGCGCGATCATGCCGGACTTCATCCTCAGCTTTCCAAAGCCATCGCTGAGCTTGTTGCTGCGGGTTCGCTCGATGCCGGATTGGGTGCGGCGCACGATCTTCTCACGCGGATGCTCGTGACGTTGCGGCTGGTCGCTCCAACCTCGAAAAACATCGACAAGGCGAGCCGGGAACTTGTTGCCCGGCGATGCGGCATGGCGGACTGGGACGCGCTGCTTGCGGACTATGCCCGGGCAAGGCAATGCGTGACCACGGAATGGCACAGGCTTGCCATGATTCAGCAACAGGGAGATCATGAGTGATTGAAGAAGGCCAGATGGCACCGGGTGTGAAATTGCAGCTGTCGGATGAGAGCGAAGCAAAACTGAGTGCCTATCGCGGCAAGCCCGTGATACTTTATTTCTATCCCAAGGACGATACGCCGGGCTGCACCAAGGAAGCTATCGCCTTTACCGATCTTGCAGACGAATTCGCACAGGCCGGCGCGACCATAATTGGCGTTTCGAAGGACCCGCCGGCGAAACATGTGAAATTTGCCGCCAAACATGACCTCAAAATCACTCTCGCGACCGATGCAGATGGTTCGGTGACGGAGAGTTTCGGCGTCTGGGTCGAGAAGAATATGTATGGCCGGAAATATATGGGAATCCAGCGCGCAACCTTTCTGATCGACAGCGACGGCAAGGTCGCCCGCGTCTGGCCCAAGGTCAAGGTCGCCGGGCATGCCGAAGCCGTGCTCGAAGAGGTCAAGGCGCTCTGACGGCTCCTGTGACGCAACCCAGCCTCGCTTCGGCCGTGGCCGGCGTTCTGAGGACGGCGGACCCCAAAGCGAAGATATTTGCGGCGCGATCGACGGCAAGGGCTTGGCGGCGCGGGCATCTGGCCCATCTGTTCGACGAACCGATGCCGGACAGGCCCGCTCGCCCGCCCCGGCCCGAACTGCTTCCGCCCGCGAAGATGCCCCGCCGCGGAAAGGGAGGATCGGAGCGCGGGCGTATCGCGATGCTCCATGCAATCGCGCATATCGAATTTGTCGCGATCGACCTGGCATTCGACATGATTGGCCGTTTCGGCGCCGAATTTCCGGCAACCTTTGTGGATGACTGGATGCGTGTCGGCGCGGAAGAAGCGATGCACTTCGCGTTGCTTGACCGCCGTCTCAAAGCGCTCGGGTCGGGATATGGCGTGCTTCCGGCCCATGACGGCCTGTGGGAAGCGTCCGAAACGACGGCGCATGACGCTTCCGCCCGGCTGGCTATCATACCGATGGTGCTGGAGGCGCGCGGGCTGGATGTGACCCCTGCGATGATAGAACGGTTCGCTCAGGCCGGGGACGGGGCGTCGGCGGACATATTGGCGCGGATCATGGATGACGAAATCCGGCATGTCGGATTCGGCGTCAAATGGTTTGAATCATGCTGTGAAACGCTCGATGTTGCGCCGCAGCAACAGTGGAAAAGGTTGGTTTCACGCTATTTTGCCGGACAGCTAAAGCCGCCATTCAACGATTCAGCGCGCCGACAAGCCGGTTTGACCCGGGATTTCTATATGTCGCTTGCCAGTTAGACACTTCGTTAACAATGTCGCCTCACACCGGAAGCGGGGAGGCACAATACCGTCTCCGGGATGAGCAATTTTTCTGGTTTGCGCGTCGGATGGCGCTGCAGACCGCTAGTAACGGGTCGCAAAACCATTATGATTTCACGATTTTTCGCATTCGCCGGACGCTGTGTTTCAGTTCCTGCTTTTGCTTTCGCCGCTGTTCTGGCCGTCTGTGCCGTTTCAGCACCGGCTTCTGCTCAGACTACAACATCTGCCAGCGTCGAAAGTTCCGACGTTCGGGCATTATTCGCAAGCTGGCGGCAGGATGAGCGCCAACGCCGCGGTGTGATGGCTATTCCGTCGCTACAGCCTGTCGAAGGCTATCGCCTGACGAGTAGCTATGGCACGCGGAGCGATCCGTTCCGCCGGGGTCGCCGGATGCACAACGGTCTCGATATGGCCGGCCCGATCGGTACGCCGATATATGCAACCGCAGATGGCATTGTTGGCCGTGCACAATGGGTTGGCGGTTACGGCAAATATGTGGAAATCAATCATGGCGGCGAGATCCAGACTCGCTACGGCCATATGTCGGCAATTCTGGTCCAGCCAGGCGCACGCGTCACGCGCGGACAACTGATCGGTCGGATGGGATCGACGGGTCGCTCGACTGGCAGCCATCTGCATTATGAAGTGCGTATCTCCGGGCGCCCGGTCAATCCCGTGCCTTTCCTGACATCCGGCGACTATCTTGCTTCATTGCCCGCGACGAGCAGCCCGGCAGATGGTCCGGTCGCCGTTGGTGCCGGCCAGTAACGCTCTCCTGTTCCGGGAATAGAGAAAAAGGGGTTGCCTGCTTGTCGTGGGCGGCCCCTTTCCCTATTTTGGGGACATGACAGACGCTCCCACCATTGATTTGACCTCGTCTGCCGCAGCGCGCGTGGCTGCTATTGCGGATCGCCAGGGCAAGCCGGCAATATTGCGGTTGGCTGTGGACGGTGGCGGGTGCGCCGGTTTCCAGTATCGTTTCGAGCTTGCCGACGGCGTGACGGATGACGATGTCCTCACTGAACGCGATGGCGTGCAGCTGGTTGTCGATACGATCAGCCTTGATCTCGTGCGCGGCAGTTCGGTCGATTTTGTTGAAAATCTCGGTGGGGCGGCGTTCCAGGTCAACAATCCCAATGCCCAGTCGGGCTGCGGCTGTGGGACCAGTTTCTCGGTCTAGCTTAAACCGAGCTGCATGGCGCAGCGGCGGCCAGCATCGAACCCATGTGCGATTTCCTCTTCCAGCTCGGCTGTGATGGCCGCTGGTGGACTGGGCCATTCCTCAAAACCGAGCCGCGCATAAAAGGGCCCGTTCCAGGCCAACTCCCGGTCTGTCGTCAGCGCTATGCGGTCGAACCGCCCGCGCGCCTCCTTGATGCCCGTTTCCATCAACGCCCGGCCCAGGCCGTGCCCCTGATATTCAGACGCCACTGCCAGTTCATCGATATAGAGCAGCCTTTCGAGCGGGGTAGCGCACAGAAAACCCGCGCATTCGCCCTCATGCTCGGCAACCCAGAGGGTGCTGCACAACAATGCGCGCTCCAGCGTGGCGCGGTCCAATGGCGGATCGTCCATGGCGAATTCCATAACGGTGCCGCGAAACAGCTCGCTTGCCGATAGTTCAATTGCTGCAAGCTCTCTGATGTCCGCATGCTCGGCAGGTCTGATCGCCATATTCTGCCTTCCCACTGGCTGTTCGTGTTTCGACAAGGCATAAGTGTTCGCCATGAAAATTGCGACCTACAATGTAAACGGTATCAACGCCCGCTTGCCCAGGCTCATCGAATGGCTGGATGAACAGAAACCTGATGTGGTTTGTTTGCAGGAACTGAAAGGCGATGGCGACCGTCTGCCGATCAAGGCGATAGAGGAAGCCGGCTATGGCGGCGTCTGGATGGGGCAGAAGGGTTTCAACGGCGTTGCGATTCTCACGCCGGGCGGCGATCCGCGGGAATATCAGCGCGGCCTTCCCGGAGATCCGGAGGATGTACAGAGCCGGTATATCGAGGCGGAGATCGGCGATGTCATCGTCGCGTCCATCTACCTGCCCAACGGCAATCCGCAGCCGGGACCGAAATTCGATTACAAACTGGCTTGGATGGAGCGGTTGCTGGCGCGCGCTGAGGAACTGTATGCGCTTGAGCGGCCGGTAATACTCGCTGGAGATTATAACGTCATTCCCACGGACAATGATGTCCATTCGCCGGCTGCGATGGAAGATGACGCGTTGACCCAGCCGGAAAGCCGCGCTGCATTTCGGCGGCTGGGAGCGATGGGCTGGACGGATGCGCTCCGGGCGCGCTTCCCTTCGGGCAAGATCTGGACCTATTGGGACTATCAGGCCGGGGCCTGGCAACGCGATGCGGGGCTGAGGATCGATCACCTGATGCTGAGCCCGGTTGCCGCCGACCGCCTCGTCGATGCCGGCGTGGACAAGGAGTATCGCGGCCGGGAAAAGGCCTCCGATCATACGCCAGTATGGATCATGCTCGCCGAATGAGCCTTTTTGGGCTGCGCTACAGGGCCTTTTCGAAGATCGAATAGGTTCGGTTGATCTCGCCATTGATAGCATCGGCGATGGCGTTCATGCCCTGATTGTCTTCGAGGATCCAACCGACCTCAGCCCGGTCCGCGCCATAATTGTTGACGCCGCGTTCGCGGATCGTTTCGATCATCATGAAAGCCAGCTGGCTCGCAAGCCGGCTGTTCTGGTGCTTTTGCGCGACACCCATGAGGGGCACTCGATAGCCCGACCAGTGCTTCTTCCAGAGCCCGTAAAGCAGCTTCGCCCAGTTGAATGGCAGCAAAGAGCCGCCGCTGGTCTTGAGGACCTCATTGATATCGGGAAGTGCCAGCATGAATGCAGCGGGCTCGCCGTCATATTCCGCAATCAGGTTAACCTCTGGAATGATCGCGGGTTTCAGCTTCTTTTTGACATATTGCACTTCGCTGTCGGTGAGAGGAACAAAGCCCCAGTTTGCGCTCCAGGCTTCGTTGAGCAACGACAGGATCGTTGCCGCTTCCTCCTCATACCGGCTCATATCGATTGGCCGGATCACAATACGGCCATTCTTCATGCCGGATTTCACAATCCGATCGATGATTGGCGGAAAACCGCCCTTCACCGGAACGATAAAGGTGTGGAGTTTCTTGGCTTCCTGATGGCCCAGCGCTTCGATCCATTGCTGATAGGCCGGGTTGTGATGTCCCATCATGATCATCGGGCTGTGATCATGACCCTTGGTCAGGAGCCCGGGCTCATCCCAGATCGACAGGCTGAGAGGCCCCAGTGCGCGGGTCATGCCCTGTTTGCGGAGCCACTGTTCAGCCGCTTGCATCAATGCGGCGGCTACATCTTCATCCGCTGCCTCAAACAGACCCCAATTGCCGGTGCCGGGCCCCATACCCTGCTCCGGGGGCTGCTCCAGGGCGAGATGATCGATATGTGCAGAGATTCGCCCCACCGGCTGTTCACCGCGCCATGCGACAAACAGCTGTACGGTGGCATGCTCATAAAAGGGGTTTTTGCCCGGTGTAAGCAACTCCGCGACATCGCTGCGCAATGGCGGGACCCAGTGCGGGTCATTGGCGTTCAACTGATAGGCCGAATCGACAAAGGCTTTGAAGTCTGCCTTGCCGGCGACTGGACGAACAGCAATTTTCATGGTCATGCGGCGGGGGCTGGCTAGCCCTGCGTGCGCTGGCTCGGATGCCCGGTGGCCACCCCGCCCGACAGCTCGCTGACCCATGGATAGCGCTTCGCTTCCTCGGGCGTGTAACCGAGGTTGAACACCGTCGGGCTTTTTTCCTTCCGGTCCGGACGTTCGTAGAATGTGCCGAACGCTTTGTCCCAGAGGAAGCTGGTGATGCCGTAATTGCCGTTCTCATCATGGAAATGATGGGCCATGTGCCGCGCCTTCATCTTCGCAAGCCACGGATTGCGGGGCTTGTACTTCAGATGCTGGATGCAGTGGCAGAACTCATAGAAACAGGTGATCAGCAGGCCGGTGCCGACAGCCGCAGCTGCGCCGCCAATACCGCCAATCAGATACCCCACGGGGGTGAGGAACAGGATGATGGTCGGCAGAGTCGTGTAGAGCGCGCCGAAAAGCACTTCGAGATGGTTCGGATCCTGATGATGATCATAATGGATACGTTTCCAGACCGATGCGAAGACCTTGGTCTTGTACATCCAGCGGCCGTGCAGCACCCAGCGGTGGAGAATATACCAGGCCAGCGGGTAGAGGACGATCGCCGAAACGATGCTCGCCACAGTCTGGACTAGGGGCACAGGCTGCCATGCATAGACGCCAAAGGAGACGACGGCGAGAACCAGATAGGCGATGATCGCCGGATACTGAAAATATGCGACAACGAGTTCTTTTAGCGTCATCTTGTCCAGATAATGTGACCGCTTCCAGATTCCTGGCCGCGATGTTGCTAAGGCTCTCACGTCTAACTTCCTTTGTTCATTGACCTTTATGGGTCCGTAGCCGGGCTGCGGACTGCTCTATTGAGTCGCATATGAACAGGCAATGAGGCAGCTTTGCGACGAAAATCGAGCGCTTCTGGTGCCGGACAGACCGACTCGGCGTACCGGTTAGATGAGGCCGGTCCGCCGCGCGAAAGCGCCGAGCGCCTCGCGGTCTCCCTGATCGAGTCCAAGACGCAATGTCACCCAGCACAGTGGGGCGATCAAGACAAACAGAGCAATGGCCCGAACCGGAGCTCCCAGCGGCTCGAAAACCATGCCGAACAGAGTTAGTAATGCGACGCCCACGCTGCCGGCAACCAGCCCGCGCAGAAAGGCGAAGTCGAACGGATGGAGGCCGTCGCTCAATTGAAGTTCAATCACGGCGGCAAGGGCAATGGCTACGGCCCCGCAGCTGACGGCGAGCGCCATTCCTTCCGGCCCGTGCTCGGCAACCGACATCCAGCTGACAACCGCCCAGACACAAACTCCGATCATGCTGTTGATCAGCGGTAACAGGCGGTGGCCGGTCATTTCGACGATTGGCGTTGCCGGCCCGATTACCGCTTCGCCCATGCGCCCGAGTGTCAATATGACAAGCGCGACCATCGCGGTTTCCGCGCCCGGGCCGAACAGGCTCAATATGTCGGAACCGAGAAGGATCAGGAGACCGCCGATCGGCATAACAAGCGCAACCGAAAGGCGGGAGGAAAAGGCATAAAGAGGTGCTATCTTGGCGCGGTCCAGCGCGGCCTGTGCCGAACTGAGTGGGGCGAGTACATAGAGAAAGGCCTGCCGTACGATCAGCGGAACCGATGCGACCTTGCGGGCAATGCCGAACAACCCGGCAGCCGTGGCGCCCTGGGCACCGGGCAGGATCAGGTTGAGGATGATCGGCGGGAGATCGTTCAATATGCGGCGGGCAATGGCGCTTGGCGACAAGGCTATGCCGGAGAGCAGGATATGGAGGCGCAGCGCCGCCGGAACCGGCACGCGCATCATCAGGCGCAGATCATAATAGCGGCCGAGCAACCGCAGGGAGAGGATCGCCACGAGAAACAGCGACAAGAGATGCGCGAGGAGCAGGCCGATACTGGTCCATCCGGCGAAGAAAAAGCCGATGGCAAAAACGAGCCGTGCACATTGTTCCCAGAATATCCGCAAGCGGATTTCCGGCCCGAAGGCGCGGCGCGCGCGGGCGGCCGATGTCGCCACTTCGACAAAAGTCCAGAGCGGCAGGGCCCAAGCGAACAGGGCTATCATTTGCGGAAGCCGGGCGGCGTCTTCTGGTGCGGCAGAGATACAGCCAGCGATCTGCGGCGAAAAAAAGGCTATGAGTGCGGCGATGAGCAAGGCCGGGATCACTGTTACCAGCAGCGCGAATTTTACGGCGCCATGCGCGGATTCTTCATTTTCGACCGGAACAATCCGTTGCAAGGCCTGGGTCAGCGACAGGTCGACAACCTTCTCGGCCATGTTCACGGCAGACCAGAAGACTATGTAAAGGCCATAGGTCGCGATGCCGAACAGCCAAGTATAGATAGGCTGTGCGACGACTTCGATCAGTGCGCCCATCCGGGCCATTGCCGCCATCGCAGCACCCTTGGCCACATCGCCGCGATCGACCGTCGTCCCGTTGGTCTGGCCTTGCGTTATCGCCTTATTCCTCGGTTCGAATCAGCACGGCTTCGCCGATGAGCAGAAACAGGACGAAGGGAGCCCATGCCGCAAGCAATGGCGGGTATGCGCCGATATTTCCCATTGCGAGGGCAAAATTGTCGGCGACGAAATAGGTGAAGCCCAGCGCCATTCCGATGATAGCACGGATGAAGAGCTGCCCCGAGCGCGCGAGACCAAAACCGGCAACCGCACCCAGCAGCGGCATCAATAGTGTGGAGAGCGGCCCGGAAATCTTGTGCCAGAGCCCGGCTTCGAGCGAACTGGTAGAACGCCCGGCCGCTTCGAGATCCGCGATCGCCTGGCGCAGTTCGAAGAAATTCAGCGAACGCGCTTCGACATTGGCGAGCGTGAACTGATCCGGCGTTACGCCTTCGGCGATGACAATCGATTCCGGGCTTGTTTGTTCGACGGCGGAAACATCGAATTGCCGAGGGTTATCGAGCTGCCAACCCGATCCTGTATAGGTTGCGCGTTCGGCGCTGACGAGGAATTCGATCACGCCGCCCGTCCGGTCATAAACCGTAACACCTTCCAGCCGGGTGGTATCGCCTCGTCCGGAAACGCTTCGGGCATTGATGAGATCGTTCCCGTCCCGCACCCAGACATTGGTCGCACCGGCGCGCTCGTTCGGAATGGGGCCATAATCGACTGCCTCCCAAGCTGTCAGCGTACCATAGGCCGGTGCCACCGCACGTTCGTTGAAGATGAACAGCCCGACGCCGACTATGAAACTGGTGAGGATCAGCGGCGCGAGAATCTGATGGGCGGACGCTCCGGCCGCTTTCATCGAGATGATCTCGCTGTTGGCGTTCATCGATCCGAGCGCGATCAGGGTTCCCAGCAAGGCGGAAAAGGGCAGAAAGCGCTCGATAAGCTGGGGGACGCGCAGTGAAACATAGAACCAGAGTTCGGCCTCGCCATTGCCTTCCGGCGCCAGAATTTTGCCGGACTCGCCAAGCAGATCCAAGGTCATGAGTATTACGACCAGGCCGCCCAGAACCGCGAATGTGCGGGTCAGGAACATCTTGGCCATGTAGAGCGAGATGGTTCGCGACGGGAAGAATTGAAGCTGCGGAGTTTTCACGGATCAGTTCCCGATGGGCCGTCGCCGGCGCAGGAACAATCGCCTGACAAGCGTCGCCAGTTTTGAAAAACCCTTTTCGAGGGCGCCGATCGGCTGCCCGCCGGGCACATAGGCGATATGGTAGTACATCCAGACAATCAGGGCCGCGAACAAGAGAAATGGCAGCCAGAGCGATACGAGGGGATCGACGCGGCCCAGCGCGGCGACGTCTTCACCATATTGGCATATCTTGTGAAAGGTCGTGATCATCACAACCGACAGAAACACGCCAAGCGCCGATGTCGATCGCTTGGGTGGAACCGCAAGCGCAACCGCCAGCAGGGGCAGCAGGAACATCATGAGGACCTCGGCTATTCGGTAGTGAAAATTCGCCCGGCTGGCGAGACGCAGTTCTTCGGACGCCGAGGCGTCCCCTCCCACTTCGGCCAGTTCGAACAAGGTGAGTTCGCGATGTTCCCCGCCACGGCCCCGGAATTGTTCGATCCTTGGCAGGTCGATCGGCAGGTCATGGCTTTCAAAACTGAGGACGCGGGGGCTCTCGAAATCGGCCTGGTTATGGATCAGCCGACCGTTGGTGAGGCGCAGGAGGATGGTGTCTTCCTCATCCGTCGCCATGAATGTGCCATGGTCGGCTGAAACCGAGAGCTCGCGGCCTTGCGGGGAGACCGTACGGACGAAGATGCCGGAAAGGTCGCGCCCGTTGTTCGTGCTTTCCTCGACCCGGAGCGTCATATTGCTGCCGAGATTATTGAACTCGCCGACGCTGATCGACGCCCCAAGGGCACCGGAGCGCAGCTCGAACTGCAGGTTTTCGTAGGAATAGCGCGCTATGGGCTGAAAATAGCTGACGATCAGCAGATTCAGGATCACGAACCCGATCGTGAAGAGATAGGGGACGAAAAGCAGCCTGCGATAGCCGATCCCGCAGGCGCGAAAAACGTCGAGTTCCGAGGACAGGGCAAGCTTGCGAAACGCAAAGAGGATGCCCAGCATCAGCCCAACCGGAATGGCGAGAGACAGATACTCGGGCACCAGATTCGCCAGCATCTGCCACACGACGTTCACTGGCCCGCCCTCGCGCGCGACGAAATCGAACAGGCGCAACATCTTGTCGAGCACGAGCAGCATCGCAGCGATAATCAGCGTTGCGACAAGCGGCACGACGATCAGCCGGAACATATATCGATCGGTGGCAGTAAAAATTTGCAAAGTTCAGACGCTCCGTGACCATAATTTGGCCGCAAGCATTGGGGATATCCAACAGAAATAGGGGATTAGTTTGACTTTTGCCATGCCTGATCTGGGCAAATGGGCCTGGCAGATATCCTTGGAGTTCAATTTGATGTTCGTAAGCAAGATTATTCCGGTGGCTGCGGCTCTGTCCATGGCGGCAATCGCAACTTCGGCCGACGCGGGAACGCGGGTTGCCAACGATCTTTCGCAATGCCGCGCCGGTGCGACCGGAACGGCAGCACTTGTGCGTGTCGTGGGCTTCCGCGATGCCAATGGGCGCGTGCGCGTCCAATCCTATGGCGGTGAAAGCAGCTGGCTGGAGCGTGGGCAATGGCTTCACCGGGTCGATGTGCCCGCCCAGCCCCGCAGCCGCAACATGACCGTCTGCCTGCCGCTGCCGGGCCCCGGAACCTACGGCATTGCCGTCCGGCATGATTCGAACGGTAACAACAGTTCCGACCGGCGCGACGGCGGCGGTTTCTCCCGCAATCCGGATCTGTCCTTCCCGTTCAATCTCCAGCCGGATTTCGACGAAGTCTCATTTCGCGCCGGTCGTGGCGTTACGCGCATCAATGTTGTCCTGAATTATATGCAAGGCACATCAGTGGAACCGATCAGCTAACGCGATGGTGTGCGTCGCCCTTCTCTCCAACCCCCGCTCGACGGGGAATGTCGCCATGTTGCCGCGCATTCGCAAATTTTGCGCGCAGCGGGCGGACATTTTCCACTACGAGGTGGAGGATGTGAGCCAGATCGGCGATGCGCTGCAGACCATTGCGAGGGTCGACCCCCAGATACTGGTGATCAACGGTGGCGACGGGACGGTGCAGGCAACGCTGACCGAGCTGCATCACGGCAAGCATTTTGCCGATACGCCGCCGCCCGTTGCCGTGCTACCCAACGGCAAGACCAATCTCATTGCCCTCGATCTCGGCGCCGAAGGCGATCCTATCGAGGCGCTGAAGCGGATTATGGAGCTCGCCCGGTCGGATCTCACCGATCATATCGTGAGCCGGGAACTGATCGCGCTGACCGGCGGCAACGCGAATGGCCGGCCTGTTCTGGGCATGTTCCTCGGCGGGGCGGGGCTTGCCGATTCGATCCTGTATTGTCGGCACAAGATTTACCCGCTCGGCCTGCCCAATGGATTTAGCCATGTCATCACGGCGATTGCCGTCGTGTTTTCGGCCCTGTTCAGGATCAAGGCTCGTTTCCTGCCGCCACAGACACGGCCGATTAGCGTTACCCTCATCCACCAGGGCGAAATTCAGGGCAAGTTCGCACTGTTGATGGTGACGACGCTGGAACGCCTGCTGCTCAACAGCCAGACCAATCTGGGGTCGACGACATCGGGGCCGCTCAAGCTGATGATGGTTGAACAAAAACCGCTCGCCTTGCTGCGCGCGCTATGGGCAAGCCTTTTCGGCCGGCTCGAGGGTTCTCAGCTTTCCGGCGTCCATCTCAGCCACAGCAATGAAATCCGCATCGAAGGCGACCGATCGAACGTCATTCTGGATGGTGAACTGTTCGAGGCACGGGCCGAACATCCGATTGTGCTGACCCCGACCCTGCCTGTGCCGTTTCTTTCCCTGGCCGCGTGACGCCCCTTCAGGATCTGGTGCGCGAGGAGCTTTCTGCTCCGGTGGACGCGCGCGTTGCTGCCTTTGCGGAACATGTGGCTGAACTGTTCGGCGATTCCGCTCGGGCGGTCCTTTTCTATGGATCCTGCCTGCGAACGACCGAACTCGAAGGCCAGATGCTCGATTTCTATGTCATCGTATCCGATTATCGAGCGGCATACGGCAAGCGTTGGCTGGCAATGGCCAACCGGCTGATTCCTCCCAATGTCTTTCCCGTCCAGCATGACGGGCTCCAGGCGAAATATGCGGTATTGAGCGAGAGCGATTTTGCGCGGTTGGCGTCATCGCGGACGCGCAATGTTTCCGTTTGGGCCCGTTTTGCCCAACCGGCCCGGCTCGTATGGAGCCATGATATGGATGCTACCGAACGAGCTGTCTCGGCAATCTCGCTGGCTGCTCCCGCGCTGCTGGAAGCCGCGCTGCCGATGGCGGAAGGCGATGTCAGCGCGCTTGATCTGTGGCGCCGGGCTTTCGCCCTGACCTACGCTGCGGAACTGCGCGCCGAACGGCAGGGCAGGGCCGCCTCGGTCGTCGATTTCGATCCTGATCGCTACCTCCGCTTCACCGCTCCTGCGTTGGCGGCGCTGGGCATGGATGTCGAAGTCGAAGAGGATGAACCGCTCCCGCTTGGTATTCACAAGCCGAGCCGTGCCGCACGATGGACATGGGTGCGCCGCCGGACTGAAGGCAAATTACTGACCCTGGTCCGGCTCGCAAAGGCGAGCGCGACCTATGCGGGCGGGGTCGACTATCTGGCGTGGAAGATCAATCGGCATGCGGGTACGCAGATCGCAGTCAGGCCCTGGCAAAGGCGCTGGCCACTGCTTGGGGCGGCATTTCTCCTGCCGCGGCTGCTTATGCGCGGAGCCGTGCGTTAGGCGCAAACGGGCAAGTTGCTTCAACCTTCCGATTCCGAAGAGTCCAAAGTCGCCATTTCCACAGCGTCGGCAAGGGCGGCGATGGTAAACGGTTTGCGCAGGACCCCATGCCCGGAAAATTGCTCGCTATCCGCTGCTTCGCCGGCATATCCGGTGACGTACAGGACCGGCAGGGCAGGGTGGCTGTTCGCGATCTTCGCAACCAGTTCCGGGCCGGTCATTTCGGGCATCACAACATCGGTGAGAAGCAAGTCGACATCAGGGCGTTCGGCAAGGATTTCGATCGCTGTCTGGCCGTTGGTGCAGGCAAGAACGGTATGGCCGAGTTCTTTCAGGCTCGCGGCTGTCGACCTGCGTACACGCTGATCGTCTTCCACCATGATTATGGTGCACGCACCATTGGCTTTGTCGTCGCCGACATATCCGTTGCCGGATGAAGCGGGTTTGCGGGCTGTAACGTCGCCGTTGAAGCGTGGCAGGAAGAGCGACACGGTCGTGCCTTCGCCCGGGGTTGAATCAATGTCGACATCGCCGTCCGATTGACGGACAAAGCCGAATATCTGGCTTAGGCCAAGGCCCGTGCCCTTGCCGACCGGCTTGGTCGTGAAAAAGGGCTCGAAGACATGGTCGATCACATCCGCATCCATCCCGCACCCCGTATCCGTGACGGCGATCTGCAGATAGTCGCCAGAGGGGATCTGGCCGATTTCCCCGTCTGTGAGCTTCCGGTTGCAGATTGCGATTGTTAACTCGCCTTTGCCATCCATCGCGTCGCGCGCGTTTACGGCCAGGTTCAGCACGGCATTTTCCAGCTGGTGGGGATCGACCCAGACCGGCCAAACTTCGTCATCGGCGACGATGGAAACGGAAACCCGTTCGCCGATCGAACGGCGGAGGAGATCGGTGATGGATGCAATCAGTTCAGCGGCGTCGGTTCCTTCCGGCAGGAAAGGCTCGGCGCGTGCGAAGGTCAGCAGACGCCGGGTAAGGGCGGCCGCCCTATTGGCGCCCTCAAGCGCGTTTTCGATATGTGCATTGGCGCGGTCCGGCTGTTTGAGAAGCTTGCGCTTCGCCAGATCGAGACCGCCGATGACGACCGCCAGCATATTGTTGAAATCATGGGCGATTCCGCCTGTCAGCTGACCGACGGCTTCCAGTTTCTGGACCTGGTTCAGTTTCTCTTCGGCCGCTGCGCGTTCGGCCATCTCGGCGCGCAGCTGGGCGTTCAGCGCCTCAAGCTCAGCGGTGCGCCGGGCGACCGCATCTTCCAGTTCATCCGCACGCTGATCGGCGTGCGATCGTTGGCGGAACGCCTGGACGGTCGTGTAGGCGAGAAACAGGGCCGCGAAGGCGAGGATAATCCCCGCTACCGTCAGCAATGTCGCCAGCAGGCGGGCGCGATCGTTGGTTTCGATGCGGGCAGCCGAACGTTCGCTGAGCAATTCCCGTTCCTGTTCGGTTATCTGTTCGAGAGTCCGGATCGCCGACACGCCATTCTGGCTGTTCGCAACGCTGTTGTATCGCGCAAGGGCATCGAAATTTTCTCCGGTGGCCGCCAAGCGAGCGGCTACGACAAGCTCGCTTCCATAGTCGATATACAGCGTTTCAAGCGCTTCCGCTCTCGCCGCTTGCGACGGGTTTCTGCGAAGAATACGCTGGAGTTGCTCAATCTGCCGACCGGCTTCGCGCCATTCGTTGCGATACAGTGTCGCCGGAATTTCGTCGCCGTTGATAATGAACCTGCCAAGCGCCGCTTCCGATCGCGCAATCGACTGCTCGATGCTCCGCGCAGTCATGATGATTTCGAAACTCTGCCGTTCGCTTCGCGCCGCGGCGTCACGCTCATTGTTAGATTCGGTGACGAGATAGATGAGCGCCGCGAACAGCACTGCAAGCACAAGCGCCGCCGCGCTGGCGAGTCCGCTACCCCAAACTTCATTGCCGGAAGAATCGAACCCGCTCGTCCGTTCCAATCCCTCTGTCATAGCGCCGCGACTATACAGCGTTCAGGCGGTGCGGGATAGCAGGACAGTTGCATTCGTCCTCCGATCAGGATCGGTTGAGCCTGCGAAATGCTACGAAATCGATCCCGTGGCCTTGCCCGCCGCCTCGAACATGTCGAGAATCTGTTCAACCTGCTCGGCAGTGTGTTCTGCGCATAGCGAGCATCTGAGCAGATAGACGCCGGCCGGGGTTGCCGGTGGGCGCGCCATGTTCACATACAGGCCCTGTTCCAGCAGCGCCTGCCACATGCGCACCGCTTTTTCCTGATCGGGAAGCAGAACGGCGAGAATCGCACTTTCCGGTTCTTCCGTTGCGAGCGTAAAGCCGAGATTCCGCAGCCCCTTATGGAGCCTTTTGCTGTTTTCCCACAGATGAGCACGCTTATTCCCTGCATACATCAGCTTGCGAATCGACGTTGTCGCGGTAGCCACGACCGAGGGCGGGAGCGAAGCCGTGAAGGTATAAGGGCGGCAGACAAGCCGCAGGAAATCCGTTTGCGGATGGTTCGAGACGCAGAAGCCGCCGACAGTGCCGACGCTTTTCGAGAATGTGCCGATGATGAAATCGACCTGGTCCATCACGCCTTGAGCTTCAGCTACGCCGCGGCCATGTTCGCCGAAAAAGCCCATCGAATGCGCTTCGTCGACCAGTACCATCGCGCCATATTTCTTGGCGATGGGTACCATGATGTCGAGCGGCGCGATGTCGCCAAGCATGGAATACACGCCTTCAAGAACGACCAGCTTGCCCGCCTCTGGGGGGAGCTTGGCAAGGCGTTTTTCGAGGTTTTCGGGATTGTTGTGGCGGAACCGCACGATATCTGCGTTGCCGAGAAAGCAGCCGTCATAGATGGATGCGTGGCTGTCGGCATCGAGGATCACATAATCGCCCTTGCCGGCCAGCGTTGAAACAATGCCGAGATTGGCTTGGTAACCGGTGGAAAAGACCATCGCATGGTCCATCCCGTAAAATTCCTCCAGCGCTTCCTCACACGCCTTATGGCCCTGATACGTGCCATTGAGGACGCGGCTTCCGGTTGTGCCGGCACCGAATTTCTCCAGCGCCTCCTTGCCTGCCGCGATCACGTCCGGGTCGAAAGTCATGCCCATATAATTGTAGGTACCGAGCAGGATCGTGTCCTTGCCGTCGATAACCGCCTCGGTTGGCGATTTGACTTCGTCCATGACGATAGCGAACGGATCACGTACACCGGTTTCCAGCAGGGTATCGCGTTCCCGGATCAGGGGCGCGAATTTGGCAAACAGATCCGCGGCTTTCGGCTCTTCGGTTGCCGGGGTGGTTGCATGCTCGGTCGTTACCGTCATTCTTTCGACTCCTCGACGGCGTCAACAAGTTGGCCAACGGTCTCGATTTCGGCTTGCTGGTTCATGGTGATGACGATGTCGAACTCGTCTTCAATCGAGGCCACAAAGTCCATTACTGTCAAGCTGTCCCATTCCAGATCGCCAGCAAAGGTCGTGCTCTCTCCAAGCTCCACACCTTTGGCGTTGAATGGTTCTATCAACGCTTCCACGGAAGCGAAGGTCGTCGCGCGGTCAGTCATAAAGCATCCCTAAAATGTATCAAAATGGCTTGCCAAGGGAATGCGGCGGTAAAACGGCAAAGCGATGACGACGGCGGCGTTTTGGAACTCGGCTCGGTTCGATGGTATGCAACCGATTCGGGCGGGGGGCCAACCATAATGACCGATGTCTTCATCAGCTATAAGCGCGAAGAACGAAACCGCTGTATCGCCATCTATAACGCGCTGCTCGACCTGCGGCTCTCGGTATGGTTCGATGCGCATATCGATCCCGGCACGTCCTTCGATCGGGAGATTGAGCGCGAAGTCCAACGGGCCAAAGCGATTCTGGTGCTGTGGTCCCGTCGCGCCAAGGAAAGCGATTGGGTTCGCGCGGAGGCGCGCCTCGGGAAACAGGGCAACCGGCTTGCCGCGGTCCGTCTCGACGACTGTATCTTGCCGCTCGAATTTGCATCGGTGCAGACAGTCGACCTGTTCGAAACGGATTCGATCAGAGGCAGCGAGGAATGGGCGCGGGTTACCGACAGGATCGGCGGCCTCGTAGGGCGGCCAGGGCTCGGCGATTTCGTCCGCTGCGAGCAATCGGCCGATGCCGGACGCTGGCAGTCATGGATTGATCGGTTTGCAGACGTTCCATTGGTGCCGGTCGCCGAAGGCCGCCTCAAGGCGTTGCATATGGCCATGCCGCAAGGCAGCGGCCGTGTGCCCGGCGGCCGGAAAATTCCCGGCGCCGAATCCGGGGGCGCCAGTTCGGACATCCCCGTACAGGAGGAAGAGGAGGCCGAGAGCGATACTGCGGCGGACGTGCACGCGCAAAGGACCGCAACCGGAGCGGCGATCCCTGCCGAGCCTCCCCGCCGGCCGGCGGACTCCGAACCCTTCGAAGATCGAAAAAATGGCGACGATCGCCGTGCACATATTTTCTGGGCCCGCGCGCGCGAAATCGCGGAACGGACGACAATTTGGCAACGGGCTGCGGTCGGAGCGGCGCTGGCGGTTATATTGCTGCTATTTCTGTGGCCGTTCACCGGCGCGCAAAACGACGCGCGGGAGGTCGCAGCCGAAACAGCCGGCGAGGCGACGGATGAAACGCCTTTCGCGATCGATTGCGAGGCGATCGGCGATCCGGGCGAGCAAATCGTCTGCGATAGCGAAGAGCTTCGCGCGCTCGACCGCCAAACCGCAGAGCAATTCGGGGAAATGCGCGAGGGTGCCGACGAACAATTGAGGACGATGCTCGATATTGCCCAGAACGCCATGATCCGGCAGCGAAACAGATGCGAGACCACCGGCTGCGCACGGTCTGCCTATGAGGAATTTCAGGAACAGATGGCGCTGGCCGTCAACGGAGAAGATGCGCCGCTGGAAGAGGGCGAAGACGGAGAAAGTGCTGGCGAAGAGAATGTCGAGACAGTGGAAGAAGCGCCGCAGGAAACGGAAGGCGAGCGGCGACAAAGGCTGGCCATGTCGCTGGCCCGAAACAGGCTCTCGAGCGCGCGCTCCTATCTGGTTGCGCGGGGCGTGGCCGCAAGCGACATATCCACCTCGATAGTTACCGAGAGCCTTGCAGGCGTCTCCACCGCCGACGGCGTCAGGGATCAGCAAGCCCGGAGGATAGAAATCACTTTCGGCCCGGACACGTCCGCACAAACGGACAGGGTGCAGCAACGCCAGGCCGGTGCGCCGCCGCCCCCGCCATGCGAGTCTGGCCCGTACCTCATTTTCTTCGACTGGGAAGACGCCGGAATCCGGCCCGATGCAGGAGCGGTCCTTGACGCCGTTGCGGCTACCTACCAGTCAGGCCGGTGTCCGACGAGAATATTGATGCAGGCGAATCTCTCCCCAACATGATGGCCGCGAGGGCCGTTCGACTACCGCAGCCAACCCTGTTCGCGATACCATCGGGCCGTGTCGGCAAGCCCGGCTTCATACGGAATCGAGGGCACCCACATGTCTGCCGGAGGCGTGAGCGCGGGGTTCGCAACCCAGTCTGAGTGGCAGAAATAGCGGGCCCGGTCGGGCGTGAGCTTTGCGTTTTCGCCTCGGAACAGGCGGTCCAAACGCGCGCCGAGCCGTACGAGAGGCGCGGGCATCGATACTGCCCTGACCGATCGATCGACGGCGCGGCCCAGCGCATGGGCGAATTCGACATGGCAGAGGCCGTTGCGCGTCCCGTCATCGGGTTCGTAGAACGCGCCGATGGTCGCGTCCGACGCGATCGTCGCTAGGATGAGGCGGCACAGGTCCTCGACATGAATCAGCGACGTCCGGCCTTTTGGCGGCAGGATCACCAGGCCGCGCCTTGCCATGGCAAACAGCTCGAGCGTTTCGCGATCTCCTGGACCATAGACCGCCGGCGGACGGATGATCGTCCAGTCGAGGCCGGAGTCCCGCACAATCTTTTCGGACTCGGCCTTGGACCAGCCATAGTCGGAGACATTGGGTTCGCGGGCGGTGAGCGAGGATATATGGATAAATCGGCTGACCCCGGCCCTGCGCGCTGCATCGACCATATTTTGCGTGCCGGCGATGTTGGGGGCCTCGAAACCGGAGCGATCGGCCGCCCGGATTGCGCCCGCAATATGGATGACGGCGTCTGCGTCTTGCGACAGGTCATGGAGACTTTCGCGATCTCCCAATGTGCCCGGAATCCAGTCCACATCGTCGCAGGCAGGCCGCTCCGTGCGGGTCAGGGCCTGTACGCGATGGCCCGCGCCAACCGCCAGCGACAGCAATTGGCGGCCGACGAAACCGGTGCCACCAGTGACCGCATAGACGCTCAAAAGAGAACCATGTGATCCCGGTGGACGATCGCCGATCGCGGCGCATAACCAAGGATCTCTTCGAGTTCGACCGACTTTTTACCGACAATCCTGGCAGTCGATACACTGTCATATTCCGCAAGACCGCGGGCGATGACCTTGCCGTGCTTGTCGGCGATATCGACAACATCGCCGCGTTCGAACATGCCCGAAATCGCCACAGCGCCCGCGGAAAGCAGGCTGCCTCCGCCGCGCAATGCCTCCACCGCACCGAGATCGATGACGATTTGTCCCTGCGAAGTCAGCCGGCCTGCAAGCCAGGCCTTGCGGGCCGAGGCTGGCGGCTGGGCCTTGAAGATCGTGCCGACATTGTCTTTTGCATAGCTGCCGAGCGGATTGGACCGTTTGCCGGAAACGATCGCGAGCGGAATTCCGGCACTCGTCGCGATTTTTGCCGCTTCCAGTTTCGACACCATGCCTCCGGATCCCATGCCGGATCCGGATCCGCGATCGGCCATGGCCATGATATCGTCGTCGATATCCGAAATTTCGGGGATCATTTGCGCCCCGGCATCCTTGTCTGGATTGGCATTGTACAGCCCGGCAACGTCGGACAGAAGGATCACGCCCTTGGCGCTCCCTGCCTGCCCCACGCGAGCCGCGAGCCTGTCATTATCGCCGAAGCGGATCGCCTCGGTGGCTACCGAATCATTCTCGTTGACGACCGGAATGGCGCCGAGGCTGAGCAATCGGTCCAGCGTGGCCGAGGCGTTAAGATAGCGTCGTCGGTCTTCGAGATCGCCGAGGGTAACCAGGATGAGTGCCGCCATCATATCGCGCGCGCCAAGGAGTTCGGCCCAAGCCTGCGATAATGATATCTGCCCGACTGCCGCGGCGGCCTGGGCATCTTCCAATCCCCGACTCTCCGCCTTGTCGAGCTCTAGAATATGTGAACCCAGGGCGACCGAACCGGAGGATACGACAATGATTTTCTGGCCCCGCGCATGCCGGTCGGCAATGTCGTCTGCCAACCCGGCCAGCCATTCCCGGCGAACGGCACCGTCTTCGCCGACAAGCAGGGCAGAGCCGATCTTGATGACAAGACAGGAGCAGTTATCGGGATCGAAAATATCGGCACTCATGACAGCGGGGTCCATTCGCGATCTTCGGATTGCTCACTGGTATCGGGAGATGTGCCGATTTCCTTCACGACATGGTCGAGAACCGTTTCCAGTCCCGCACCGGTAGCGCCCGAGAGCGGCAACACCGTGGATCCGCTTGCTTCGGCGAGTTCGGCGCAAAGCGCCTCCATTAGCTCTTCATCGAGCAAGTCGGCCTTGTTGAGCGCCAGAATTTCCGGTTTGTCCGCAAGCCCGGCTCCATATCCGGTCAGTTCTTCTCGCACTGTTTTCCAGGCTGCAATCGGGTCGTCGACGGTCGCGTCTATCAGATGCAAAAGCACCCTGCAGCGTTCGATATGGCCGAGAAAGCGGTCTCCGATGCCAGCACCCTCAGCCGCTCCCTCGATCAGGCCGGGAATGTCGGCCATGACGAAATCCTGGCCCTTGTGCAGGACAACACCGAGCTTGGGATGGATCGTCGTGAACGGATAGGCACCGACCTTCGCCTTGGCGTTGGATACGGCATTGAGGAAGGTTGATTTTCCGGCATTGGGCATGCCGAGCAATCCGGCATCGGCGATGAGCTTGAGCCGCAACCACACCCACAGCTCTTCGCCGGGTTCGCCGGGCTGATGCTGGCGCGGCGCGCGATTGGTCGAACTTTTGTATGAGAGGTTCCCGCGGCCGCCAATGCCGCCTTCGAGCATGGCCTTGCGTTGGCCGACCTTCGTAAAATCGGCGAGCACGACTTCCTTGTCTTCGGAAAGGATTTGCGTACCTACCGGAACCTTGATCACCAGGTCCTTGCCGCCGGCGCCGGTTTGTTGTCTGCCGGCACCGCCTTTTCCGCGCGGCGCCTTGAAATGCTGGGAATAGCGAAAATCGATCAGCGTGTTGAGGCCTTCGACCGCCTCGAACACGATATCGCCGCCCTTACCGCCATTGCCGCCGTCCGGGCCGCCATATTCGACATATTTTTCGCGCCGGAAGCTGACGGCTCCGGGGCCGCCCGCGCCGGACTGAATATAAATTTTGGCCTGGTCGAGAAAATGCATGGATTATGTGTAGGGACTCGCACTGCCTGCCGCTAGAGCTAGCGAACGCGATTCGAATTATTGGTCGTTTGCGAAACCGTAGGATGCGCGGGATGCGCTCAGTTGCTCGGTTGCCATGTCGCGCGCCGTTTCGCGCGGCAGGCCGAGCGATTTGGCCAGGGCGCCGCCCAGCAGGGCATCGCCCATTGCCCACAATACCAGGCCGAGCGTGTCCTTGTGCATCGGCAGATCGTCATGTCCTTCGCCGAGTTGATCCACCAGATTGTGTATCGTTTCGACGATCGGGTTGAGAGCGTCTTCATTGCCGGTGAGAATCATCCAGCTTGCAAGGGCGCCAGCGCCCTCCTTGTCGAACGCGTCGAAGGTAAGGTCGACGATTTCGCGTGGCTCGCTCTCTCCCGCGCGCGCCTTGAGCACAACGGCTCCGATTGAGGTGCAAACGTTCTCCGCGAGCGTCCGGGCCAGCTCGCGCTGTAGGCCGGATGCCGATCCGAAATGGTGCAGCAGATTGGCATGGGTCCGCCCGATGCGCCCGGCCACCGCCTTCAGGGTTACGGCCTGTGGTCCGGCTTCGATCAATATCTCGCGCGCCGCCTGCAATGCTGCCGTTCTACTCTGCTCTGGCGTGAGGCGCTTTCTCACTATTGACATCGATGTAAGTAGCCTTCAGATGCTGAATAAATTCAATGGAGTCGCACCATGGCCAAAGACAAGACACCTGTCGACCTTGAGATAACCCCGCGCGACCGCCGGTTCGGGCGGGATATCCAGCAGAAGCGCTGGTGGATGAACAATGATCCGGTTGCCACAGCTTTCTATAATGCGCTGTCCGTCACTTTTCCGCGCGGCGAGGCCTATTTCATCGAAGCGGTGAAAGCGCATCGCGAGGGCGTATCCCCGCGGCTCGCACGCGAAATCCGTGCATTCGTGCAGCAGGAAGTGATGCACACGCGGGAGCATGTGGCCTTCAACCGCAAGGTTACCGAAACCGGCTACGATATCTCGGAACTTGAGAAGACCGTCGAGGAATCGATGGAAAAAACCAAGGACCGCCCAGCCATTATCGATCTGTGCGTTACCATGGCGCTCGAACATTATACGGCGATTCTCGCACACCAGTTCCTGCATTACAAAGATCTGCTCCATGGCGCTGACCAGGAATGGGGCGATCTGTGGCGCTGGCATGCGATCGAAGAGATCGAGCATAAGGGCGTTGCCTATGACACCTGGCTCCACGCGACCAAAGACTGGTCCCGCTGGCAACGCTGGAAGGTCAAGGCGCGCGTCATGCTGCTCGTGACCATGATGTTCTGGCCCAAGCGGGTTCGCGGCATGCGTACGCTGCTTGCCCAGGACGGCATCACCGGCTGGCGGGCACTGGCGCGGATCAACTGGTATCTGTGGGGGCGTCCGGGCCAGCTTCGCCGCGCGCTCAAGCCTTGGCTGGCCTATTTCCTGCCGGGTTTCCATCCGTGGAACCATGACGACCGCGCGCTGATCCGGCTTGCGGACAGCGATTATGTCGATGCGCTGCTGCCTGAGAACAGGGAAGCGGTCGCCGCGTAGGATACCGGGTCATGCGCCGTTTTCCGGCACATGACCCGCGCATATGGACGGCTTTCACGCAGCGAGGGCGGATGGAGCGCTAAGCGCCATGTCTTCCTCCACGGATTCGAACATTTCGCATTCGACATCGTAACCGCGCGCGAGAGAGAAGCGCCGCGTATATTGGCCGATCCGCCTGAAACCCAGCTTTTCGAGCACCCGGCCCGATGCCGGATTATCGACGAAATGCCCGGCAATGATCCGGTTATAGCCCAGCGATGATCGAACCGCAGCAAGGGCGGCCTTCGCTGCCTCCGTCGCATAGCCCTGATTCCAGCTGTCGGGCCGTATCCAATAGCCAAACTCTGGCGCGCCCTCGCCTTCCATGAAGCCGATTCTCCCGATCAGGCGAACCGGATCGACTGTCCGGTCAATGATCTGGAAGTTTGGATATTCCGATTCCTGCTCGCGTGCGAGATACTCCTCCGCATCCTTCTGGGTGTAGGGCCAAGGTATCCGGGCGGTATTCCGCGCAATTCTCTCATCGTCGACCGCTTTGGCGAGGGCAGGGGCGTCCTCTGCCCAGCCAGGTCTCAACAACAGTCTCTTAGTAACCGCGAACATGTCTCTCTCCATGTCGCCCCCAACGAGCCCTTAGGCGCGTTCGATGACGATTATATGAGGGAGACAATAAAAAAGGGAGACCGGGTCAGCCCGTCTCCCTCAATCGGCCCCGTTTCCGGAACCATCGGGCTGCCCTCCCAGAGGACAGCCCTTTATCGACTGTCCTTATTCCGCCGCTTCGGCCATTTCCACGCCCACATAGGTGCGGTTGTTGCGGCCTTTTTTAAATCGGACGGTGCCGTCCACGAGCGAAAAGATCGTGTGGTCGCGGCCAAGACCGACATTGTCGGCCGGAATCCATTTGGTCCCGCGCTGACGCACGATAATGTTGCCGGCAACGACGTTTTCGCCACCGAACTTTTTGACGCCCAGGAATTTCGGGTTTGAGTCACGACCGTTGCGTGACGAACCGCCTGCTTTCTTATGTGCCATGGTTACGCGTCCTTATCGTCTGTCTTCGGCGCTGCCTTTTTGGCAGGCGCTTTCTTGGCCGGAGCCTTTTTCGCAGCGGCCGGCTTTGCAGCTTTGGTCGTTGCCGTCTTTTTGGCCGGGGCCTTTTTCGCAGGCGCGGCTTTCGCCGTGTCGCCATCGTCAGCCTTTGCAGCGGCCTTTTTCGGTGCCGCTTTCTTCGCCGCGCCGATTCCCGTGATCTTGATCTGGGTCAGCATCTGGCGATGGCCGTTTTTCCGGCGGTAATTGTGACGTCGCTTCTTCTTGAAGACGATGATTTTTTCGCCGCGGCCCTGTTCGACGATCTCGCCGGAAACGGTGAGGCTCTTCGTGTCCTTCAGGGTGGCGCCTTCGCCAGCCATCAGAACATCGTCAAACGAAACCGAATCACCGGCTTGGCCAGCGATCTTCTCGATTGTGATTACATCACCTTCAGCGACGCGATATTGTTTGCCGCCCGTGCGCACGACTGCGAACATGGTACCCAACTTTCATCTGTTTTGCGATCCGCACGAGCACAAGGCCACGGCCAAGCCCCCGCGCGGGAAAGCGCGCCAAATATGGGAAGCGCGCCAGCTTGTCAACCGATTGCCATGCCTTAATCAGGCCGCCTCGGCGCTTTCTGCATCCTCTGCGCGATCGAGAAATTCGCGCGCATGCGTTATAAACTCTTCCGCATGGCTGAGCATGAACAAATGCCCGCCATCCTCGATGAGAATGAGCTCGCTCCCCGGGATCAACGCATGCAACATTCGCCCGTTTATCGGCTGCACGATCGGATCGCGATCGCCGGTCATGATCAATGTCGGTTTGCGCAGGAACGGTAGCGCCGGCGCGCTTGTCCAGCCGAACATCGCCAGAAGCTGATAGAAATAGCCGATCTTGGAGGGAGCCTTGATCCGGTGGATATGGCCGTCGGATCCTTCGGTCGATCCGCCATAAAGCGTTTTGAAGTGCTTCTCCATGAAGCTCGGATCGATATAACGGCGTGGGTCCACCATTTTCGAGAGCGCTTCGAACTTGCCGGGAACCATCAGCATGCCGGCCGTCGTAGCGACCAGGATCAGTCTGTTTACGCGGTTGCCATGTTGCAGAGTGAAGTGCTGCGCCATCGCGCCGCCCCAGCTCACGCCCATAACGTCGACCACCGGCATTTCGTAGCGATCCAGCAAAAGCGCGCTGATCCGCGCCATGATAAACGGGTTGTAGGGGATGGTCGGTTCCGGCGATTCGCCGACACCGGGCATATCGAAAGTGATAAAGTCCCGATCGTTCAGCATTGTCGGCAGGGGCGCCGCGACTTCCGTATTCGCGCCGATGCCGTTGAAGAACAGCAACGGCGGCTTGCCGTTGGACGGCCCCGAATAGCGCCAATAGGCAACCTGCAATTGCCGCCCATCGACGGTTTCTAGGGTGTATTCGGGTGCTTCCATATGGCTGGCTTTGGTCATTGATGACTTTCCGTTGCTTGGGGGCTGCCGGAGATCAGCAGGGATTGGCCTGTTCGGGAGGACTATTCCAGAACATAGGTGCCCGGCGCGGCCTCCATTGCCTTGTTCGTCTTGCTGCCAAGCATTTTTGGCGCGGCTTTCTCATCCCCGGAGCGGGCCTGAAGCCATTCCATCCAGTAAGGCCACCAGCTATCCTTGATTTCCTCGGTGCCTTCCATCCATTTATCCACAGAAGCGGGCGGCTTGCCCTTCTTTTTCATTTTGAAATATTTGGCCTTTGGATTGCCCGGAGGATTGAGGATCGCCTGCATGTGACCGGCCTGCGACAGGACAAATTCGACATTTTTCGAGCCGAACAGCTGGGTCGAGCGATAACAGGCGCGCCACGGCGTGATGTGATCGGTAACCCCGCCTAGGATGAACATATCGTTCTTGACCTTTGTGAGGTCGACGGTGTGGCCGGCAATGTCGAACTTTCCGGGCTCGGCATAGGCATTGGCCTCGAACAGATCGAGGAAATCGCCCATCAGCGTCGCCGAGAGGTTGGTCGCATCCGCATTCCAGAACAATACGTCAAAAGCGGGCGGATCGTCGCCCATCAGATAATTGTTGATCACATAGTTCCAGATAAGGTCGTTCGGCCTGAGCCAGGCAAAACTGCGAGCCAGTGAATTCGCTTCGATCACGCCCTTGCGCCTGGCGCGCTGCTTGGCGAGCGCGATACCATTTTCGGATACGAGGGAACTTGCCTCGGTATCGCCGGGCTTGGGCTCGAGCACGCAAACCATCATGGTCGCCGCGTTGATGCTGTCATCCTTCTCCGCGGCCAGCTTGGAGAGCAGGACGGACATGGTCTGCCCGCCCGAACAGCCGCCCGACACGTTAACTTTGTCCGAACCGGTGATTTCCTGCACCGTGGCGAGCGCGCGGATACAGGCGTCGACATAGTCGTCCATGCCCCACACGCCCATGTCTTCCGTCGGGTTGCGCCAGCTGATGACGAACGTCTGGATGCCGTGATCGACCTGAAATTTCACCACGCTTTTTTCTGGTGAGAGATCGTTGATGTACATTTTGTTGATCTGCGGCGGGATGGTGAGCTGCGGGATCGCATAGACTTTGTCAGTGCTCGGCTGATACTGGATCAGCTCCATCATATCGTCGCGGTACACGACCGCGCCGGGCGATGTGGCGACATTCTCGCCCAGCTTGAACGGCTTCTTATTGACTTGGCTGACCATGCCCTGGTTCTTGGTCAGGTCTTCATAGGCGTTCTTGAGGCCCTTGATCAGGGAAAGTCCACCACTGTCGATGGCCCGTTTCTGCGCCATCGGATTGCCGGCAAAACTGTTGGTCGGAGACAGCGCATCGATCACGATCTGGGAGATGAAGCTCGCCCGATCCTTTTCCAGCGCATCGAGCTCAAGGTCTTCGATCCAGGTCTTTGTGCCTTTTTCCACTGCGAGGAAATACTGCATCCCCGCTTTATAAAAGGGATTGAAGGTGAAGGCAGGGTCCATGAACCGCTTGTCGCGCGGGTTGGGCGCCAGTTCCGACTTGCCCGTCATGATCTGCACCACGTCTTCGGAAAAACTCGATGCGTGCTTGAACGCCTTTTGTGGATCGCTGGCGGTTTCCCGCAGCAGCATGGCTATGGCGCCGACAAAATCCTCGCGCGCCAGGCCGACAAGCGGCCCCAGTGCCATGGTTGCTTCCGGTTCGCCTTCGAGCTGCGCCATCGCATCATTCTCCTAGTTTTCTTTGAAGGGTGGCGCGTCGGGAGCGCGCCTGTCAATTCTTTTGCGCGTACCGTTTTGGGAAGGGCGGTTGGTGGCGCGAAGGAGTTCAGGCCTATGCTGCCGATTTTCTACGCTTAATCGCCTGTAAAATCGGGTTTTCTCTTTTCAAGAAAGGCAGCCACGCCCTCTTTCTGGTCCGCGCTCATGGAGGTCAGCAGAAACTGGTCGCGATCCATATAGCTGGTCGCATGGTTCAATGCTCCCGCAGCGGCATTTATCGCCTGTTTGGTCATGCGTAGTGGGATGGGCGGCATAGCGGCATAGCGCTCCGCCAGCGCCCTGGCTGCATCCAGGGCGCTGCCGGGCGGCGCAATTTCGTCGACCATCCCCCATTCCAGAGCCTGTGGGGCGTTCAATTTCTCACCGAGTATCGTGAAGCGCTTCGCGCGCGACGGGCCGATCAGCGAAACGGTTCTCGGATTGCTCTGCCAGCTCATATTCATGCCGAGCGGGATCTCGGGCAATCGGAAATGGGCGTCTTCGCCAGCGATCCGGTGATCGCAGGCGATTGCCAGTGCAACGCCCCCGCCGATGCAGAACCGTTCCACGGCCGCGATGGTTAACTGTTCCAGCTTTTCCCATGCCGCGCACATATCCGGTCCGACTTTCAGAGCCTGGCGGCGGTCCAGCAGCGTCGGCTTTTCGGGTGCTTTGCTGTCCGGGGTCTTGAGATCGAAACCGGCGGAAAAGCCGCCTTTGCCAGCCAGGACGATCGCCGAGCTCTCGGTGTCGTCGGAGAGCATGCGCGCACAGTCGGTGAGTTCGCGCATCGCATTGTTCGACAGGGCGTTCATGCCGTCGCCGCGATCGAAGGTGACGATAACGACACGGCCATCGCGCTCCAAGGAGAGAAACTCGCCGAAGCGCTCCGGTTCGGGCGTTTCAGTCATTTCGATTCCTTCCCCGCTATCGTTCTGGCCTAGTGAAGCTTGGCGATCTTCAGCTTGTCCGCCTTGGCGCGTTTCTTGACGGACTCCTCGCTGCGGGTGAGCGCCTTTGCGATCTGCTTCAGCGGCACGCCTTTTTGGGCAAGCCGGTGTAGCTTCTGGATTTCATCGCTTGTCCAGGCCTGCTTGTGTCGTTCGAAACGTTTTTCCGCCATGGCCTCCATTCACAGCATATCGCCGCCGGATGCAATGGAAAGCATTGTCGCCGAATGCTGTCTTCCTCTTTCCATCCATCTGATGCACTGTCCTGTGAATGGGCCTGAAGATATCCAATCGCGACGCGCGTCGGCTCTGGATCGATGCACAGGGGCTCTCGCAAACCCCCACGGGCCCGCTCGATGTGATGGCCATTATCCGCAGGCTGGGGTTTGTGCAGCTTGATACGATCCAGGCCGTTGCACGCGCCCATCATCACATCCTGTGGTCGCGCAACCAGAATTATCGCGAACCGATGCTGGATCGGCTGCTGGCGGAAGACCGCTCGATATTCGAGCATTTCACCCATGACGCTTCGGTTTTACCGATCGAAACCTACCCCTATTGGCGGCGACAGTTGGACCGACTGGGCGAGAGGACAGGGCGCTGGGCACAAACACGTTCCATGGTGGATGCCGAGGGGATGGCGGCGATCAGGGCACGGATCGAGGCGGAAGGCCCGCTTTCCACCCATGCCTTCGATACCAAAAAGACCTCGAAGGAGATGTGGGCGCGCCCGCCGCATAAGCTGGCCCTCGATCATATGTGGTATGCTGGCGAGCTGGCGACATCGCATCGCACCAACTTCACCAAATATTACGATCTGAGCGAGCGGGTGATCCCGGGCCATGTACGCGAAGAGGTGCGTAGCGATGCGGAACAGCTCGATTGGCTATGCCGCGCTGCGCTCGACCGGCTGGCCTTTGCCAGCGAGGGCGATGTCATGCGGTTCTGGGGCGCGGCGGCACTTGCCGAGGTAAAGGCCTGGCGGCGCGCGGTGGCCGATGAGCTGGTCGAGGTCGAGATCGCCTGCGCGGACGGCACGAAGCTGCCCCTCTTTGCTCCGGCCTCGATAGAAAAAAAGCTGGATAATGCTCCCGCGCCAACATCGCGTCTGCGCATCCTCAGCCCCTTCGATCCGGTCGTGCGGGACCGGTCCCGTATCTCGCGCCTGTTCGGCTTTTACTATCGCATCGAGATCTTCGTCCCTGCGGCCCAGCGGAAATGGGGCTATTATGTCATGCCGATACTGGAAGGGGATCGTTTTGTCGGACGGATCGAGGCGAAGGCGGACCGCAAGGCGGGCGAGCTGATTGTCCACAATACCTGGCCTGAACCCGGCGTTAGATGGGGGCGTGCACGTTGGCAGAAGCTGGATGCCGAGCTCGACCGGCTCGCACGCTTCGTTGGAATGCAGACAGTGATCTGGAAGAAAGGTGCACGCGATGGCTGAGATGGACATTCGACTCCCCGAAACAATGCGCAGGGCCGCCCAATCGGATTGGCGAATGATCGGAGCGATCACCGGGGATGCGTTCCAAAACGATCCCGTTTCGAGCTGGGTCTTCGGGAACAAGCGGCCCATGGCGGCGGTGTTCGGCCGGATGGCGCGCGATATCTATCTGCCACACGGCATCTGTCATCTCGCGGGCGACGATGGGGCGACCCAATGGCTGTTGCCCGGGGTGAACAATACTATGCCGCTCGCCGGGCAGATGAATATTGCATGGCACATGATCCGTGGCGGCGGTTTCGGCTCGCTGAAACGGGGAATGAGTGCGGGGAGCGCTATGGCGCGGCATCACCCCAAAGAACCTCATGCCTATCTCTATACTATTGCAGTACGCGCATCGGCACAGGGACGGGGCCTCGGCCGCGCGCTTCTGGCGCCGATGCTGGACGCATGCGATCGTGCGGGCTTGCCTGCCTATCTGGAAAATTCGAACCCGCGCAATCATAGCTTCTATGCCGGGCAGGGTTTCGATCATATCGAGCATTTTTCGCCAGGGCCCGCCGCACCGCCGCTGGAAGCCATGTGGCGGGAGCCGCGCTGAGACACTAAGGCGATCCGATATCCTGTGTCGTTTGGGGATAGGAACGCCCCGGATTGGCGCTGCTGTATCAAAATCCGCGATATTGCATTAGTTTCGCCAATTGCAGTGACAAGAATCCGGGAATACCGGATCTGCCCTGGGAGGAAATGATGCAGCAGCTTAGCCCGATGGACGCGTCTTTCGTTTATATGGAGACGCCATCGACACCGATGCACATCGGATCGCTGGCACTATACGACCCGTCGACATCGCCCAATGGCAAACTCCGTTTCAAGGAGGTTCTTGAGTTTATCGAGGGCCGGCTGGACGGGGCTTGGGCCTTTCGGCGGCGGCTGGTGCGCGTGCCTTTCGATCTCGATCATCCTTATTGGATCGAGGATCCCGATTTCGATTTGGAATATCATGTTCGGCATGTCGCCCTGCCCGAGCCCGGGGACTGGCGGCAGTTGTGTATTCTCGCGGCGCGGCTGCATTCCCGTGCGCTCGATCTCACCAAACCGCTCTGGGAATTCACAGTGATCGAGGGCCTCGACAATATCGAGGGCCTGCCCAAAGGCTGCATCGCAATCCTCTCCAAAATCCATCATGCGGCGATCGACGGCATGTCGGGGGTTGAAATCACCACGGCCGTGCATGACCTGACCCCCGATGTGCCGGAGCGCAGCTTCGACATGAACTGGAAAGCGGACAGTAAACCGGCCGATGCGGAGCTTCTCGTGCGCGCGCAGATCAATGCCGTGCGCCAGCCCTTCAAGATCGCCGATATCGTCGCCCGCAGCATTCCGGGCATGGCCAAGGCCGGCGCCGGCCTGCTGACGCGCGACCTGAACCTTCCATCCAGCGGCAGCGCACCCAAAACCCTGTTCAACCAGACCATCTCGCCGCACCGGGTGTTCAACGGCGTTCGGTTCGACCTTGCGGATATCAAAGCGATCAAGACGGCCGTTGAAGATGCGACCGTGAACGATGTAGTGCTTTCGATCTTCGGCGGCGGCCTGCGCAAATATCTGATCTCGAAAGACGATCTGCCCAAGGACGACATGACGGCCATGGCGCCGATTTCAGTACGCTCGGACGATCAGAAGGCCGATCTGGGCAATCAGGTCTCGGCGATGATCGTCGGGCTTGGCACCCATATCGAGGACCCGGTCGAGCGGCTCAATTATGTCCACGACAAGGCGCAGAAATCGAAGAATCTCACCAATGCGATGGGCGCGCGCAACCTCTCGCGCATGAGCGGGATGATGCCCGGCGCGCTGATGGGGCTCGGCGCGCGGCTCTATGCCCGCGCGGGGCTTGCGAGCGCGCATGCACCCGCCTTTAACTGCGTTGTCACCAATGTGCCGGGTCCGCCGATGGATATCTATTTCGCCGGAGCGCGGCTGATCGAGCAATTCGGTGTCGGCCCGATTTTCGACGGGATGGGGCTAATCAATATCGTCTACAGCTCGGGCGGCACATTGACGCTTTCCTTCACCGCCGATCGCGAAGCGGTCAGCGATCCTGAAAATTACGCCCAGGCGCTACGCGATACGTTCGACGAACTGATGGCCGCATTGGTCGCTTCCCAGCCCAAGCCCAAACCCAGGAAAAATGCGGCGAAGAAATCGGCGGCAAAGAAATCGAAGGCCAGGCGCAAGGCCGCAGCCGGCTAGTTGTGCGAGGGAAAAATCGCCGACTGGAGGCCCCTGGCTTCGAACGGCGCCCATTCGCCTTCTGCCTGGGCCAGGCGATTGGCGATCAGATAGAGGACGGGCCCGTTCACGCCGAGGCCGCAATGGCTACCATAAACGCCGACATTTTCCGAATGGGCGCTCTCGGTCACCAAACAATTCTGCCATGGCACGACGCCATCCGCCTTTGAGTATACGGCCGTGGTCGGTACTTTCGGTACTGCGGAAATTTCAGCCATCTGCTGCTGCATCTTGGCGCTGCTGACCCGTTCACCGGTTGCTGCCTCATAGACGCGCCACACAGTGGTGGACTGCGCATGGCCGCGCATCGGCGAACCAAGAGTAACAACCTGCCTTATCATTTCAGGCACGCGCTGGCCGAGCTGGCGCGACATGGAGCCGCCGAGGCTCCACCCGACGAGGCTGACCTTTTCACCAGTTTCCTCGTGAATTTCGTGCAGCTTTTCGATCAGCAATTCGCCTTCATGACCGATCGCCTTGGGGCCGAGGTTGCGGCCGAGGTCCCAGCAATATGTGTCATAGCCCAGCCGGTCGAGATAACGCCGGATGACCCGCGTCGAACGGCCGCTGGCCATAAAGCCCGGCAGTACCATCACCGGATGGCCATCGCCGCGCGGGGCCGAATAGAGCAACGGCGAGGATAGCGGCAGGGTTGCCATCTCGAACGCCGCCCGATGCAGTTCGGAAAAGGCCAGAAGGCGGGACGGGCGGGGTACTGCGCTATGGTCCATTGCTGCGGTTGCCAAAACTATGCTCTCCTGCATGTCATGTGGTGTTATGTTTTCCTGTCGTTTCCACATGGCGGCAGGATTTGTCGGCTCGGAGTCTAATGGCGATGTTCGGGTTTCAGCGTGTAACGCCCCTTGGTAATGCCATCGAAAATGCCGGCAATGGCCGGATGGTCGATCGGCTCTTCGCTTTCGTCATGCAGCAAGTTCTGCTGGCTGACATAAGCGACATAGCTGCTTTCCGCATTTTCCGCGAGCAGGTGATAAAAGGGCTGATCCTTGCGGGGACGGATATCCTCCGGAATGGCCTCATACCAATCGTCGCTATTGGCAAAAACGGGGTCGATATCGAAGATAACGCCGCGAAAGTCGAACATGCGGTGCTTCACGATATCGCCAATCGTAAAGCTCGCATGCGCCACTGGTGGCGCGTCTTTCGCGAAAATATTGCGTTCGCGCGGGGAGGGAATATCCGGGTCCATTGCAAATAATGTAGGTGCGGCCCCCTCTGGTGACAAGCGCGGACTTGGCAAGCGCTGTGGGGTAAGCTAATGCGCGCCGCTTGAACGGCCCGCCCGGCAGCAATGCCGGTGTACCTTGATTCTTGCGGAGAGGTGCCGGAGTGGTCGAACGGGGCGGTCTCGAAAACCGTTGTGCCTTATGGGTACCGTGGGTTCGAATCCCACCCTCTCCGCCAAATTATAACTTAAAAACAATTAGATAGAGATTCTGGTATTTGCGGAAGCACGACCCAGATTCCGTCTTCGGGACGCGGGATGTCATCCTGTCATTTCATCCGGCTGCCCTGACGATGAAGCGACGGCGGTCTCGAATCCTGTCAGGATGCTCTTCAGGCGAGATTTGTATTAAAAATCAATCGAATATAACTCTGGAGCCTCAAGCCTATCCGGCAGTATTGCCTTCCCTACGCGAATTCTAATTGGCGTAGCAGACGTCTGACGGGTTATAGCCAAGGTCTTCATTGCCTGTCGCCGTCAACTGCCGCGTTTCCACGACCGGAGAACCGGCCGCATAACCGCTATGTACGGTGGCAGTCATACCAGCGATATTGATCGAGATACGCGGTGAACTGGAACGACGCCGCCTGGTGAAAATCATGGTCACATTGCCGAGGTCACGGTCCCATTCATCGTAATAAGAGCAGCCATTTTCGTCCGACATATCGATCCATGATCCGGCCCCGAGCCGGCGAAACTGGCCTCCCTCATAATCTATGGTCGTCATCTCGGTCGCGGTCATATCGCGTCTTTGCGATGCCGTTTCCCAGGCGAATTCGGGAGTAGTTTCCGTGATTGGATAGAATTGGTCGACAACGCCGTTCAGGCTGAAAACAGAGAGTGATCGATTGTCGAGTTCGATCAGCGCATAAACTTCATTTGCTTCATTATAGGCGAGCAGATGGCTATCGCTGCTCTCCATGACGTCATAGGGCAGCGTCTCAGTGGCCCGTTCCAGGTCCCCATGGACGGCGAAATAACTCCACTGATCGTCCGAAATTCGCGAGAATACCCCGATACGGGTTTGGATGGTTTCCAGGGGAAAATTGCCGGATCCGCTATCCGTTGCCGGTGAGGGAATCGGGGCGGGCCGATCGTTGCAATCGCGCATCGGATCGAAATCCCGCTCTCTTGACACCTCTGTCAGGCGATACCCGTCGATCGGCGATCTCACGCCTGCGTTCAGCCTTTCGGCCTGCATCCCCATCGTATCGAGGTAGATTGTCAGGACGATATCGTTTTCCTCGTCCCAGATGGAGAAATCGATCATACCCGCGGACCAGGAGCGATAGATGCTGCAGTGGCCATCATCGTCTCGCCTGATCCATTGCCCGTACAGGCTGCGGCGCAACTGTCCGCCTTCGAAATTCGCTGTTTGGAGATCATACATGCTGGGGCGGTGCGGCCGCGGATAGCTGCGCGGGACCGCTTCGGCCGCCGTGACCTGATGGGACCGTATGAGGGAGCCATCGGCGGCACGGATGAAGATCGCGCCGTTGCTGAAGGATATGCTGGCGCGAACATTCCGGTCAGCATCATGAAATGACAATGCGTTTCCCCCGGGCCTGCCCGTAACGAGATCATAGGTGAAGACCTCGCCGGAATCTCTGGTTTCCGTCCAGCCGTCTGACGATTCCCGGAATATTCCGCCATCATAACGGAAAACTGTCGCGTCCTCCTGCGTCACGCCATTGAATGAAAAGTCCCTTCTGAGCTCCGGCGGCGGAGATTTTGATGCGGTGTTATCCTGTTTCGCAACCATATCGGCCGCGACTGCTTGCGGGACCTGCGTCTGCGCGGGCCAGGCCCACATAGCCAGCATTGCCGCACCCGCCAGCCGCAATCCCCATTGCGCCGTGGCCTCACCTGCCCCGTTCATTTGCAAATATTCCATACTGTCCCCCGCTACAAAGCATAGTTAGAGCAGTGCCGGGCCGGGAACGCCAGAAACAATTAAGGCCGGTTAGCCGTACGCGACGGCAATTGGGCCGGTCGGCAAGAAGGGCGGAGCATCTTCGACGAACTACCCCTCTTGCCGGGGCTATCGGCGGCAGGCAGCATTACCCAAAAAAAGAAGGCGGGGTTTGCCCGACAAACGGACAGACCCCGCCTTCAGGAGAGACATGCTAGTAGCGGTAGCCGACGGATATGCCGTAGGTTGCCGGCGCGCCGGTCAGACGTGAAACATAGTCGGTGAGATGGGTCACATTGGTCCAATAATGCTCGTTTGTGACGTTGCGGCCCCAGACCTGCGCCGTCCAATGGCCGTCTGCGGCTTCTATGCCGGCCCGCAGATCCACCAACGTGGAGGAAGGCAGCTGGAACACCGGATTGTTGCCGAATGCCGCCGGACTGCTGCTGCGATAGGTGAGCGATCCGCCGACAAAGCCGCGAAGCCCGCCTGCACCGATCGGGAATTCATATTCGGCATCGCTCACGATCTGCCATTCCGGGGTGTTCGGAAAAGATTCCCCGACATAGCTGGTCAGCCCGCCAAACGGGCCTCTGGGCTCAGCGGGAGCAACTGGGTCCGTCAGCACTTCGGAAGCAACATAGGTGATGCCCGTGCTGAGCCGCAGACCTTCAACCGGGCGGGCGGCCAGATTGACCTCGAAACCATAGACTTCGGATTCCGGTATATTAACCAGCTGGGGCAGGGGACCGAACACCGGCGTCAGCACGATGCCTTTGAGCTGCTTGTCCTCATAGTCATTGTAAAAGGCCGCGAATTCGATGCTGAACCGGTTGTCGATGGTCGACAGGCGGGTGCCGGCCTCGAAGGCGAGCACGGATTCCTGCGTTACCGGGGTGAACTGGCTGGAGAGAATGCCTGGTACGAGAGCATAACTGCCGGATTTATAGCCGCGGGTGACATTGGCATAGATCATCGCATTGTCATTGAAACGATAGTCGGCACCGAGCCGCCATGAGAGATTGTCTTCATCGAGGCTTGAATTGGCAAGGCCGGGGGCAAAGGTGGTTGCGTCCAGTGTGACGCAGCCGCCTGCCGGAATGGTCGTTGGCGTTCCCGAGAATATCGTTGCCAGGAAGCTGAAGGCCTGGGCGGCGCTGACACCTACTGCGCCGGCACCGGCATCCCGGATACAGCCGCTAAAGTCCCGATTCTGCGATGCATAGCGCGCAGAACCCTGCAAGGTCAGCTGGTCGGTTACGTGGAAATCGAGACTGCCGAAAACAGAAATCGTGTCGATGGACTGATTGGCTATCTGCCCGAGCGGCGTGAATATGAACGGCCCGATCTGGCTGTTCGTGCCCTGCGCGTTTGTCCGCGTCGATTCATTGGCAATCTCGTCCTGGTAATTACCACCGATCATCCAGTCGACCGGGCCGGACGTGCCGGCAAAGCGCAGTTCCTGGGAGAAGGTTGTCAATTTGGTGTCATGCTCCTGCACCAGGAAAGCGTTGAAGGCGGTGCCGTCGATATCGATCGGCGAATCTCCGCGGAAATCGGAATAGGCCGTAATCGACGTCAAGGTGATATCGTCCGTCAGTTCCCAGTCTGCACGAAGGGAAACCTGCCGGAAATCATCGCCGCGCGTAAGATCGGTATTGGGATCCCAATCGGCTTCACGCGGATTGTCGCCGGCCACCGGAGACGCATTCATCGCATCCGCGACGAATTGGGTCAGCGGGGTGACGGGAACGGCCGGCGAGAATTGCACAAACTGCGCCGCCTGGTTTTCCGATCCGTCATGCCAGGCGCTGAGGCCGAGCTGGAAGGAGAGCCGGTCGCTTGCCTGCCAGTCGATCAGCAGGCGTCCGTTGATGAAATCCTTGTCGCCCAGCCGGTCATTCGGGCGGGTCGTGCTATACTGCCAGCCGCTGGAGCGTTCGACCTGGATCGCTGCGCGGGCCGTCACCGTGTCGGTAAGCGGGCCGCTGATAAAGGCCGAAAAATCCACTTCGTTGAACCGGCCGACGCTCAGGTCGACACCGGCTTCGAAACTGCTCGTGGGTCGGGCTGCGACGAAATTGATGGCACCGCCGGTCGAGTTCATTCCGAATAATGTGCCCTGGGGTCCCTTGAGCACTTCGACCCGCTGGAGATCCATGATCGCACCGCGCGCCATCACCGAATAGGGAAGGGCGACCTGGTCGATATAGGCGGTTACGGTCGAGCCGGCCGTCACGGAATTGTCGTTATAGCCGATGCCGCGGATCGAGAGGATCGGCGTACCGAAAGCGCTTTGCTGGGCGCTGAAGCCGGGAACGGCCTGACCAAGCTGCGAAGGTTCGCTGATGCCGCTCCGCACGAGGTCGTCGCCGGTTATGGCGGTGATGGACATCGGAACGTCAGTGAGCCGCTCCGAACGCTTTTGTGCGGTCACGACGATTACGCCGTCGGAAACGCCGCTCTCTTCGGCCGCCGGTTCCGATGTTGTCTGCCCCTGTGCTGCCGTGAAAGGCAAAATGCACAACGCGGTGCCGACCAGATATGTGTTTATGATGTTCCTACGCATGTCCCAACTCTCCTACAGATTTCATGGCGATTGTCTCGTGGTTGATTCGGTGTGGGCGGGCGTCCCCCAAGGCCTGACGACATTGTGGGCGCGCCCCGGTTGAATGCATATGCGCGGCTGAATGGCGGATGCCGTAACGGCGCCTACCCTGCATGCGCAGCGTGCATGTGGATCATTTCTGCGAGCTTCCCCTTCCCGGCGGTCGATCTTTTTGATCGGATCCTATGCGCCTTCATCCCTGGGAGCCTTTGAACCCCTCTTTGTGAGGATTGGGGTAAGTGAGGCTTTGCTCACATCCTACTCGTCTTGGTTCCGGTACGGTTATAGATTGGCTCGAAAGGAGCCCTCGAAAAGCAGAAGCGCACCAGGGTCTGGCGCCAGAAATTCAGCGCTCAAAGGCCTCGACGACCGTTTCCGAACGGGCGGCTACCGTATCCCGCCATTCGGGATGGGTCGGCGCGTGGAGACGCTTTGCGAGCATGGCGTCAAGGATGATCCGCGCGGCTTCGCCAGGCGCTATGACGCGCGACAATTCGGGTGGGAAGGACGGCTGGGGCGCGTCCGGGTCGGTCGGCTGAATGGCCGTTGCAATCCATCCGGGGCAGGCAACCGTTACACTGATTCTCGTAGAGTCGAGTTCTTTCGCCAGCACTTCGGATAGGCCGACCACTGCGAATTTCGTCGCGACATAAATTCCAAAGCCTTCGAGCGGAAGAAGCCCTGCCATCGAGGCGATATTGACAATATGGCCGCTGGTCTGCGCGGCAGTCATCCGGGGCATGAAAGCGGATATGCCGTTAGCGATTCCGAGCAGGTTGACCCCGATAACCCGGTTCCAATCCTCTTCGCTGGTGTCGACCAGCGGCTTGTAGATCGCAATTCCCGCATTGTTGATCAAATAGTCGCACCCGCGAAAGCGGTCATAACATGCCTGAGCCAGCGCGTTGACCGAGTCCCTGTCCGCGACATCGGTGTGCACGGCCAGCGCCGCGCCGCCATCGGCGACGATGCCCTCGGCAACCTCGCGCGCATGGTCCATGTCGATATCGGCGATGACGACGTTACAGCCCTGGGATGCACAAAGCCGGGCAAGCGCCTTGCCCAGTCCCGATCCAGCTCCGGTAATCACGGCGGTTTTCCCGGCCATAATTTCGAGATCCATCGTCTAGCGCCCAACGAACACGGGTTTGGAGCGATTCTTGAACGCGTCGACGGCGATCTTGTGATCTTCCATCAGCATGGTCAGATTCTCATAACCCGCCGCCCGGTCGATAACCGCGTTGGCGGTTACCTTCAGCCCGGCGTTGATCGATGCCTTGGTCCATTTGATGGCATGGGTTGCGCCGTTGGCCAGCCGGTCCGCCATGGCGGCCACCGCTTCGTCAATTTCTTCGACCGGAACGGCTTCTGTGATCAGGCCGATCTCGGCGGCTTCAGCGCCGAAAATCGGATCGCCGGTGAGCAGATATTTGCGGGCCCGCGCATAGCCGATAAGCTGTGGCCAGATGACGGCGCCGCCGTCGCCTGCGACAAGGGCCACCGACACATGCGGATCGGCAAAGCGCGCGTCGGGCGTCGCGTAGACAAAGTCGCAAAATAGCGCGAGCGAGCAGCCCAGCCCGACCGCCGGACCGACGACGCGGGCGATGATCGGTTTTTCAAGATCGAGCAGCGAATTCTGGATCCTGCGGTCATTCTCAATACTGGCGGACGTCGCGATCGCGTCGCCCTGGAGCGAAACCAGCCAGTCGATATCGCCGCCGGCGCTGAACGCATCGCCCGCCCCGGTCAGGACCACCACCGAGACTTCGGGATCCCTGTCGATATCGTAGAAGATGCGAGAAAATTCGTCGTGAAGTTGCGGATTTACGGCGTTCTTCACCTCGGGGCGGTCGATCGTCAACGTCAGGATCGATCCGTTTTTTTCGATCTTGAGCGCTTCATAGGCTGCGTAATTCATCATGGGTCTCCAATCGATTATTGTTCAGGGGAAAGGTCGAAATGGGCCTGCATTTCGGGAATGAGCTCATGCTTCTTGATTTTGCCCGACGGGGTTGCGGGCAGGGTATCTACAAAGGCGATGTAGCGGGGCACCTTCCAGCGCGAGACACGGTCCCGACACCAGGCGCGGATCGTGTCGGCATCGGCATGATCAGGATGCGAGGGCCGCAGCACGGCGCACATTTCTTCGCCATATTTTCCATCCGGAAGACCAATCACGGCCGCTTCGGCGATATCGGGATGCTCGATCAGATAGGCTTCGATCTCCGCCGGATAGAGATTCTCTCCGCCACGAATGATCATTTCCTTGAGCCGCCCGACGATCGCGACATAGCCATCGGCATCCATCGTCGCGATGTCGCCAGTCTTCAGCCAGCCATCGGCATCGAAGGCCTGGCGGGTTGCCTCGGAATCTCCATAGCGCAACATCTTGCCAGGGCCGTCTGCGCATAATTCCCCCGGGACGCCGCAGGGCTGAACGCGCCCGGCGCTGTCGACCACCTTAAGACTAACCCCGGGAAGGGCGACGCCGCTCGTCGCAATCTTCTTGTCGGCATCGTCGCCGGGCCGAACGCTGGCGCTGACCCCGCAGCTTTCGGTCTGGCCATAGCCATTGAGCATTTCGACGCCGAACATGTCTTCGCATCGCTTCAGGAAAGGAGAGGGAACGGACGCGCCGCCAACGACGATGCGTTTCAGAGCCGAAAGGTCGCGCGACTGCAGAGTGCCTTCCTCCATGATGGCGGTGAGCATGGAGGGCACCCCGATAAAGCCGGTACAGCGTTCCTGCTCCAGAATGTCGAGCGCTTCGCCGGCGCGAAAGATATGGATGGGCAGTGTCGTTGCGCCAACGATCAGCGATCCGGGCGTGGAATTGCCGGAACCGCCGACATGGAACATCGGAAAGCCATGGCAGACCCGGTCGCCGGCGCCAAAGCCCCATCGCTCGTAGGTCCGTGCGGAGATTGTCGCGATCGATCCGTGCGGCAGCCAGGCCGCTTTGGGCACTCCCGTCGTGCCCGATGTATATTGGATCATGAAAAGGTCGGCCGGATCGACTTGCGGCAATGCGCCCGAATCCGGTGCGTTCGCAAGCAGGTCGTCGAGGTCGCCGGAGAGCGAATAGATGCCGCGCAGGAGCGGCGTACCGGAAGCGGCGGCATCGATGGTCGCCCGCATCGGATCGCCGCCCACTGTGTCGGCATGGAATATCGCGGCGACATCCGAAACGGCGAGCGCATATTGCAACTCGGCCGCCCGGTAGAGCGGGTTGATGGCGACGATCACCATCCCGGCCTTGGCAATCGCATATTCGAGCAGGATCCAGTTGGGATGGTTGGGAGCCCAGATCGCGATTCGCTCGCCCGGCTTGTATCCCGCCCCGATGAGCGCGTGCGCCAGTCTGCTGGATTGGGCATCGAGATCGCGGAACGTCCAGCGGACTTCTTCGATTTCGGGCTGGCAGGCAAAGACGACGGCCTCGGCATCCGGCCATGCTGCAGCAGACCGGGAGACGGCGGCGCCAATGGCGATATTGTCGCGTTCAGGACCATCGGCACTGCCGATCCACAAAGACTGCGCCAAGCCCAATTATGCCTCCCTATCCGCTTTCTGTTCAGGGTGCAGAACTAGTCGCATATGAAGGGCTTTCGCTGCTCGCATATCGCTCGCAGTCCGGTCGCGTTGTGCCTCGGGCGATTGCGGCACGGTGGATGTCGGTTCTAGATGGCTGGCATGAAATGCGCGTTCTCGAAGCGCGCAGCGAGGATATCGAAATGAATGATTTGCCGCAGCAGGTGAAGGACTGGCTCGGGAAGCCGGTGATCGTTGTCGATCACGTGGTGACTGTCGAGCAGGGCCTGTGGACCAATTTTTGCGTGGCGGTGGAAGACGGCAATCCGCTTTACTGGGATTATCCGCTTTCACGAGACGAGACGGAATCCGTTATTGCGCCGCCAATGATGTTACCGAGCTGGGCGATCGAGCATGACTGGCTTCCCGATCGCGCAGGCCCCGGTATGCGCACACTGGAACTGCATTTCATGGTCAAGGATGCGCTGGGCATCAAGAACGGGCTTGTAACCGAGGTCGAACTGGAGCTGCACGAGCCGTTGCGGCACGGCGACTCCGTGCGGGCCGAGCAGATATTACGTAGGGTCGACGAAGAGCGGGAGACGAAGCTCGGGGTCGGTCGAAACTGGGATATCGATGTGGTGTACCGCAAGCCCGATGGCAGCCTGGCGGGTATCCAGTCGCTCCATTTTCTGGGTTATGGAAAGGTTGAGGCATGACCAGAATACCGAAGCCGCATATCGGTCTGAGTCTGCCGGAGCTTGCCCTGCCGCTGACCCGCAAGCTGATCGTCATGGGCGCGGCCGCGACCCGCGACTGGCAACCTCAGCATCATGATCCCGATTGGGCAAAGGAAGCCGGCCTGCCCGACATCATAATGAACAACTATACCCAGGCAGGCCTTATCAGCCGTTTCGTCACTGACTGGAGCGGCCCGATGGGGCGGATAGGGCGGTTGCGCTTTGCGATGCGGCGACCGGTCTGCCCGGGCGGAACGGCGACGATCAATGGCATGGTGGTCGATCTGTCGGCCGAGATCGACGCGATGACCTGGGTTGAGATCGATATCGAGATCGCTGTCGATGAAAAACTCGTCACCACGGCAACGGTAAAACTTGCCTTGCCCGCCACAGCGCAATCGCGTTCGCCCTGGCATTGCCCGGCCATGAAATGGCGGCCCTGAGGAGCCCTCCAAATGTGAGCGCGAACAGAGTTGAGATGGAAGGGCGGGGCCGCGCACAACCCTGACTGCAGCAATGGCACAGGGCGGCGTACATCATGGAATTGGGACTATCCGAAGAACAGACACTGCTCCAGGATATGGTGCGGCAACTCTGCGAGGATCGGTTCCCGCTTGAAACGCTGCGGCAGATAGAGGCCGAACCTGACGGATTTCCGCGCGCATTCTGGCAGGAGCTTAGCGAACTTGGCGTGCCAGGCATTGCTATTGCCGAGCAATATGGCGGCCTTGAAATGGGGCTGTTCGAAACCGCTTTGGTGCATGAGCAGCTGGGCCGGCATCTCGCGCCGACACCGCATTTCGTCAGTTCGATTCTGGCTGCCCAGTTTCTTGCTCGGGCTGGAGACGAGGCCATGTGCAGCCGCTGGCTGCCGTCGATTGCCGATGCCAGCCAGATCGTTTCCGTCGCATCTGAAGAGCCGGGGGTCGGGTTCGATATCACTCGCCTGTCGACTGTGTTCGAGCGAAAGGGCGATCGGCTCTGCCTGAACGGGAGCAAGCATTTTGTGCCTTTTGCCACGGTTGCGGATCAGATTCTTGTTATCGGCCGTTTTGCTGCAACCGGTGCGATAGCCGCTTCCATTATTCCGCGGGACACGGCGGGTGTCAGTGTCCGGGGCCAGGCCAATTTGGCCACCGAGCCCTATTACAGCATTACATTCAGCGAGGTTATCGTTGCCGAAGAGAATTTGGTCTGTGGCGGCGCGGATATCGCTGCCGCCTGGCGCGGCGCGATGTTCCGGGCGCTTGTTGTGCTGGCGGCGCAGGCTGTCGGCGCGGCGCGGCGTATCCATGAAATCAGCACAGCCTATGCCAAGGAACGCGAGGCTTTCGGTCGGCCGATCGGCGGGTTTCAGTCGATCGCCCATTATCTTGCTGACGCTCTGGTCGAGATCGAAGGCTGCCAGACGCTGGTCCATCAGGCCGGTTGGCTGCACGACAATGGCCGCGCGTTTGAAGCCGCCGCGGCCATCGCCAAGCTCCAGGCCTGCGCCATGTTCAGGCAGGTTTCCGCGCTCGGCATTCAGGTGCATGGCGGCATGGGCTATACGACCGAAGCCGATCCCCAGTTGTTTTTCCGGCGCGCCAAACAGTGGCAGTCGCTCAACTGGGACGACGCGTATCTCGAAGATCAGATCGCACGGATGACGATCGACGGCGAGGCGGCCGATGTTTGAGACGCTCGCCTATGCGGTCGAAGATGGCATCGCGACCATCTGCCTCGACCGGCCGGATCGCCATAATGCGATCAACCAGCAAATGCATCTCGAGCTTCCGCAGGCTTGGGACGCCTTCAACCGAGACCCGGAAGCCGTGGTCGCAATCGTGACGGGATCTGGCGGGAAAGCCTTTTGCACCGGCGCCGATGTTGCGGACCTGCCGCAACTGGATCGCGACAACGCTCCGAGCCATGATGCAATCCGCTGGACCGGTTTGCAGAATCGCGTCTGGAAGCCGGTAATCTGTGCGGTTAACGGCCTCACGGTCGGCGGTGGCCTGCATTTCATCGCCGACGCAGACATCGTTCTGGCCAGCGAAACGGTGAGCTTCTGCGATACCCATGTCAGTGTCGGTCTGGTGGCAGGATTGGAGCCTGTGTCGCTGGCCCGGCGGATGCCGCTGGAAGCGGTGTTGCGGCTCGCTCTGCTCGGGCGCGACGAGCGGATGCCGGCTGAACGGGCGCTCGCGCTCGGCATGGTTGGGGAGCTTGTCTCCCCGGACGCGCTCATGGATCGGGCACGGGAAATGGCGGCGTCGATTGCGAAGAATTCGCCGTCGGCCATGGCGCGGACCAAAAGGGCGATCTGGCAGTCGCTCGAACTGCCGCTGGGCGCGGCTCTGGACGGCGCCTGGCAGGAAATACTGACCCATAATGAGGGGCCGGACTTTGCCGAGGGTGTCGCGGCTTTTCTCGAGCAGCGTGCGCCGCAATGGCAGCCTTTCGATCCGGAGACTCTCGATGACCGGTGAGCGTGAAGTGCAGACGGAGCGGGACGGCAAGGTCGGTGTCATTACGCTGGACCGGCCGGACAAGCTCAACGCCTATACGCCGGACATGGGCGACGAACTCGTCGATGCCTTCCGTACGTTCTCCGCGGATCCGGAAATTGGCGCCATCCTGCTGACGGGCAACGGCCGTGCCTTTTGTGCGGGTGCCGACAGGGCCTTCCTGAAGGGCGAGCGTGGACGCAACGGACTGCAGATCGGGGAAGAGCATTTCATCGACGGTTTTGTCAGCGAGCTTTTTGCCATCGAAACGCCGATCATTGCGGCCGTGAATGGGCCGGCCGTCGGTATCGGCGCGACGATGTTGCTGGCGCTCGATATGCGCATAGCGTCGGAAAGCGCCAGTTTCGGTTTTCCTTTCGCGAAGCTCGGCCTGATGCCGGGTATGGGGTCTACCGTTCTGCTTCCCGCGATTGTCGGCCTGTCGCGAGCGAAGGATATCCTGCTCAGCGGCGCGATGCTGACGAGCGTAGAGGCGCTCGAAGCCGGTCTGGTCAGTCGAATGTGCGGCGATGACGAACTGCCCGAAACTGCTCGCGAACTGGCCCACAGGGTGGCGGGCAATGACGGGTCGGCCATGGCGGCGAGCAAGCGAGCATTGGCCGGGCAGCTGGGCACAGCGCTTACGAATGCGATCAAAGACGAACAGCGCGAAGCCCAAAATCTGGCGCATAGACGCGTCGCAAGACTCTATTCTCTAACGAATGACGGATAAGATGGACGAGATACGATATGACGACATAGCGGCGCTCACGGCCCGCAAATCGGAAGAGTTCGGACCCTGGAGCGCGCCGCTGGACGTGCCGCAGGAGATGATCACGGCTTTTGCCGAAATGACCGGCGATCGCCAGTGGATCCACGTCGATCCCGAACGCGCCGCCCAAAGCGCCTTTGGTTCTACGATTGCGCATGGTTTCCTGATCCTCGGTCTGTCGACCATCATCAAGAACAATGCCGATTATGCGATCGTCGGCCATGGCAATGCTTTGAATTACGGCCTGGAACGGGTGCGCTTCGTCGCCCCGGTTCCCGCCGGTGCTGCAATTTACGGGCACACGCGGATCGTCAACGTTGCAGAGGAAAAGGGCGGCACGATGCTGACGGTAGGCGTCGCAATCCATGTGGTAGGGGCCGAAAAACCGTCGGTCTGCTTCGACTGGAAGCTCCTGTATCGTGGATGACCGGGCATGATTGAAACCATCCCGCTTCCGACGACGGACGATCCGGTCGATCGCGCATTCTGGCAAGGATGCATGGACGGGCGGTTGCTCGTCCAGAATTGCAACGATTGCGGCCATGTCCAGCATCCTCCGCGGGCCATGTGCCCGGCGTGCCAGTCGATGGAACTCGGCTGGAAGCAGACCTCGGGCAAGGGAACGGTCTGGTCTTACACGATGCCGCATCCCCCCTTGCTCCCCGCCTTTACGGAGATCGGGCCCTATATCGTGGCGGTCGTCGAGCCCGATGATTTCCCCGGCCTGCGGATCGTCGGTGCACTGAGCAATCCGGAGGGAGATTCCATCGGCGGAATCGACCCCGATGCGGTTCGGATCGGCACACCCGTCCGTCTTACATTCGTTCAACTCGCCGAGGATGTCGCCCTGCCATGCTGGTTTCCAGCAGGGGCTGGCATCCCCCCGGAAAAGGAAATGCAGCAATGAAGATCAAATCGCTTGGCTATATCGGCATTGGTAGCACCGACCCAAATGCCTGGCTGACCTTCGGGACGGAAGTACTGGGGATGATGCCAGCGCGCGCCATTCCGGGAGAAGGCTGGGGCGGCCCTGGAGATAACGAGGCCGCAAGCGGCAAACCCGGCACGGCGCCCGATGGCAGCGTCTATCTCAAGATGGACGAGCGCCAGTGGCGGATCGCGGTCCATCCGACGGACGGCTCGCGCGACCTGCTCTATATGGGGCTCGAACTGGACGGGCCTCTCGAACTCGAAGCCGGTATCGTCGAACTGCGCGAAGCGGGGCACGCGGTTCGCGAAGGCAGCCCCGATGATGCTTTTGGCCGCGCGGTTACCGCTATTGCCTATTGCGAAGATCCAAGCGGCAATCCGATCGAGCTCTATTATGGTCCGACGACGGACTATAAATTCGCTTCGCCCGTTCCCGGGCTGGAATTTGTCGCCGGGCATCTTGGTGTCGGTCATTTCAACCTGTTCGTGAACGATCAGCCCGCCTGTTTCGATTTCTACACGCGGCTCCTTGGGTTCAAGCTGTCGGATTATATCCGTTACGGCCCGGATGCCGCGCTCCAGTTCCTGCGGTGCAACGAACGGCACCACAGCCTGGCGATGGTCGATCTGGGCGGCGGCAACGCGCTGCAGCATATGCTGGTCGAGATGGCCACGATCGACGATGTCGGCATGGCGCTCGACCGGGCCAGGCAATCGGGTGTGGCCGTCGTCAGTTCGCTCGGCCGCCATCGCAACGATGGCATGCTTTCTTTCTACATGCGTTCGCCGGGGAATTTCGACGTCGAAATAGGCTGCGGCGGAAAGCGGCTCGACGAGACATGGTCTCCCAACGAGTTTTGCGAAGGCGATGTCTGGGGTCATGACGGGCTGGTCGAAGCGGTGATCGAGGCCGGCGAAGCCGCTCGTCAGCGGAACGCGGAAGGATCGTCCTGATCGCCATGCCGGATACAGGTCCAATCACCGTCGACACCGAATATCGGCTGGAAGATCGCTATTCGCGCACCGAAGGGCGGGTTTTCCTGTCCGGGTCGCAGGCGCTGGTCCGCCTGCCGATGATGCAGCGGCAGCGCGATGTCGCGGCCGGTCTCAACACAGCGGGATTTATTTCCGGATATACCGGTTCGCCGCTCGGGGGCTATGATATTGCCCTCAACCAGGTGCCGGACCTGCTCACGGAAAATCACATCCATTTCGAGCCGGGTATCAATGAGGACCTCGGCGCAACGGCGGTCTGGGGATCGCAGCAGGTCGGCCTGTTCGGCAATGCGCGCTATGATGGCGTGTTCGGCATCTGGTATGGCAAGGGGCCCGGCGTCGACCGGTCCGGCGATGCGCTGAAACATGGCAGCTATTCGGGGGCGTCTCCCCATGGTGGCGTGCTGGTTCTGGCCGGCGACGATCACGGTGCGAAATCATCGACCATCGCGCATCAGAGCGATCACGCCTTTATCCATTTCGGCATGCCTTTTTTCAACCCGTCATCGGTACAGGATTATATCGATTTCGGCTTGCATGGTTTTGCCATGTCGCGCCATTCGGGCTGCTGGGTAGGCATGAAATGCGTGACCGACACCATCGAGAGTAGCGCTTCGGTCGATATCGACCCGAACCGGATCGAGATTGCCCTGCCGGAAGACGAAAACACCGATGGTAAGCGCAGCGCGCGCTGGATGGTGCCGGCGCTGGTTGCCGAGAAACGGCAGTATCAGGAACGCATTCCGGCGGTTCTCGCCTATGTTCGCGCGAATAATCTGAATCGCACGATACTCTCTTCTTCCCGCAAGAATCTGGCGATCATCACGACCGGGAAGAGCTTTCTCGATGTGATGCAGGCGCTGGACGATCTCGGCCTCGATGCCGCGCGGAGCGAGGCACTCGGCGTTTCGCTCTACAAGGTTGCGATGCCCTGGCCGCTCGAGCCCGAGGGTATATCCGCATTCATCGAAGGCAATCGCGAAATTCTCGTCGTCGAGGAAAAGCGCCCGATTATCGAAGACCAGATTGCACGGCTGCTCGTCAACATGGCCGACCATCCCGGGCTGCTCGGCAAGCAGGACGCGACGGGCGCGCCGCTCTTCTCGGCCGAAGGAGAGCTTGCGCCGGCCACGATTGCGCAGGTGATAGCAGACCGGCTCAGGATGCTGGTTGGTGAGGGCGATGCTCTGGGCTGTATGGCCGCACTCGGCAATGACGGGGACAATAGTGTTTCCGGGACGGCGGCACTTGCGAGAATGCCAAGCTTCTGTGCCGGTTGTCCGCACAACCAGTCGACCAAATTGCCGGAGGGAAGTGTCGCCTTTGGCGGCATCGGCTGCCATGGCATGGCAACCTTCCTGCCGGAACGGAACACGCCGACCCTGTTCCAGATGGGCGGCGAGGGGGCTCCCTGGATCGGCATCGCGCCCTTTACCGAAACACCGCACATCTTTCAGAATCTTGGCGACGGGACCTACTATCATTCGGGGTTGCTGGCGATCAGGGCGGCCGTCGCCGCAGGCGTCAACATCACATATAAAATCCTCGTCAACGATGCGATCGCGATGACCGGCGGGCAGCCGATCGCGGGCAAGATGCGGGTCGACCAGCTTTCCAAACAGGTGCAGGCCGAGGGTATAGGGGCGATTGCGGTCGTTACCGATCATCCTGAAAATTATGGCGCGGACGCCGATTTCGCGCCGGGTACAACAGTGCATCACCGCCGCGAACTGGATGCGGTCCAGCGTCGCATGCGGGACATTCCGGGTGCAACGGCGATCATCTATGACCAGAATTGCGCAACCGAACTGCGCCGCCGCCGAAAGCGCGGCAAGGCTGAAGATCCTGACCGGCGGCCGTTTATCAATCCCCGGATCTGCGAAGGCTGCGGCGATTGTTCGGTTCAGTCCAACTGCATTGCGATCGAACCGGTTGAAACCGAATTCGGGCGTAAGCGGCGGATCAATCAGTCCGCCTGCAACAAGGATTTTTCCTGTCTCGAAGGCTATTGCCCGAGTTTCGTGACCGTCCACGGCGGACGGCCAAGAAAGCGCGGCGGCGGTGGCCACAGCTATCGGAATATCCTTGCCGATGTGCCCGCTCCCGAGCCCGCCTCGGTTGCCAAACCGTTCAGCCTGCTTGTTACCGGGATCGGCGGCTCCGGTGTGGTCACGCTGGGCGCGATACTGGGCATGGCAGCTCATCTGGAGGGGAAAGGCTGTTCGGTGCTCGATGTTACGGGCCTTGCCCAGCGCAACGGCCCGGTAACCAGCCATGTGCGCGTTGCCGTCTCGCCGGAAGCGCTTCAGGCCACCCGCATATCCGCCGCCGATCTGGTGATCGGAAGCGATATCGTCGTCACGGCGAGCGCGGACGTGCTCGGCCGAATGCGCTCGGAAATGACCCGCGCCATCGTCAACAGCCGTGTTGCGCCAACATCTGATTTTGCGAGCAATCCTGATCTCGATCTCAGCGCCGGCAAGATGAAATCGCTGATCTCCCAGTGCGGTGATACAGTCGAATTTATCGAGGCTAGCCAGCTCGCCTATGCGCTGATGGGCAATGAGGTGGGCGCCAATCTGATGCTGGTCGGTTATGCCGCGCAGCGTGGCTGGTTGCCGATTTCCCTCGCTGCGCTTGATCGCGCGGTGGAGCTGAACGGGACGGCTGTCGAAATGAACCGCGCGGCCATCGCCTGGGGCAGGATCGCAGCGCATGATCCGGCAAAGCTAACTGGCGTGCTTGCACCCGAAAAAGCAGACGAGGTCGAGGATCTCAACGCGATTGTCGATCGCAACGCAGCCGAACTCGAACGTTATCAGGATCGCGCCTATGCGGATCGCTACCGCGCGTTAGTCGATCTGGCGCGCGGCGCTGAGCGGCAACTGGACGATGTCCGCGACGATCTCGCCCGGGCCGTTGCGCAATATTACTTCAAGTTGCTCGCCTATAAGGATGAATATGAGGTCGCACGCCTGCTGAGCGGCGCAGAGTTCCGGCGTACGCTGGAAGAAGAATTCGAGGGCGATTTCCGCATCGAATATCATATGGCGCCGCCGATCCTCCAGCGACGGGATCCGCAGACCGGGCGCTACCGCAAGCGCAGCTTCGGTGGCTGGATACGGCCGGCAATGGGCCTGCTCGCGAAATTTCGTCGGTTGCGCGGTACGCCTTTCGATATCTTCGGCTATGCGGCGCACCGCCGTCTCGAGCGGGGTCTTATCGCCGAATATGAGAGCGATATCGCGATGCTAACCGGGCGTCTCGATCCGGCGAATCACGATGTGGCCGTGCGCATTGCCGAATGGCCCGAACAGGTTCGCGGATACGACACCGTGAAGGATGAGCATATCGCCAGGATGCGGGATGCGAAGCGGGAATTGATCATCGAACTGGAGGAGGCCCGGCGCGAAACCGTGCCTGCCTAAAGACAATGGGAAAAGCAGAATGAAGATTCTTGAAGGCAAGGCGGCCGCGGTTACCGGCGGCGGGCGCGGCATTGGCAGGGGGCATTGCCTGGCGCTGGCCGAAGCCGGCGCGGGGGTGATCGTCAACGACATCGATCCCGAGGCTGCGGCCGAGGTCGTCGGAGCCATCGAAGCGGCGGGCGGCGAAGCCTTAGCGAGCGATGCGAATATCGGCAGTCGGGCCGGTGCCGAGGCGCTGGTCGAGGCCTGTATAGACCGGTTCGGCAGGATCGATGCCATGGTCAACAATGCGGGTAATTTACGCGACCGGTCTTTTCTCAAAATGTCGGACGAGGAATTCGATCAGGTCTGGACTGTGCATGTCAAAGGAACCTTCTGGTGCAGCCAGATAGCGGCGCGCGCGATGCGCGAGGCGGGTCAGGGCGGTGCGATCGTCAACACGACCTCGGGCGCGCATTTCGGCAGCTTCGGCCAGACCAACTATGCGGCATCCAAGGGCGCGATCGCGTCCATGACCTATACCTGGGCACTGGAACTTGCCCGCTACGGGATTCGCGTTAACGCGATCGGCCCCACAGGCACCACCCGCATGTCTGACACTTTTGCCGGTGAGAAACTGCCTTTTGTCGATCCGGAACTGAACGGCCCGCTGGTGGCCTTCCTGGCGAGCGACCTCGCCAAGGCGGTCAGCGGCCAGATTTTCGGTTCGGGCGGCGAACGCGTCGCGCACATGGTCCAGCCGCACTACGGCAAGACGCTGGTGCGTGAGGGCGGATGGACGATCGAAGCGCTTGCCGAGCATTTCATGCGGCAGCTGCCGGGGGAATTCGGTGCGCTCGGGATGCTGGGCCAGCCCTATCCGTTCCATGACGGCGTGAAAGCGCCCGAGCCAGCCGCATGAGCGGGAGCGCCGCCTTCAAGGACAAAACCGCGATAGCGGGGATTGGACAGACGGCTTTCGCCAAGGGATTGCCCGAGACGGAGCTGCAGCTCGCCTGCATGGCGATCCGCGCCGCGCTGGACGATGCGGGGGTGGATGCGAGCGAGGTCGACGCACTGGGCTGTTTTACCCAGGAGACGACGCCGGAGTTCGAGATCGCCCGTAATCTCGGTTTTGGCGAGTTGCACTATTTCAGCCAGGTGGCCCATGGCGGCGGGGCGATTTGCGGGGCGATCGGCCAGGTCGCCATGGCGGTTGCGCTGGGCATTGCCAATGTTGGTGTCGTCTGGCGTTCGCGCAAAAGGGGTGATCCTTCGAAACGGCAATGGGCTGGCGTCCAGCCTCGGATCGACGATCACTGGAAATGGTCCCGGCCGCACGGCCTGTCGCGCCCGGTCGACGAGGTCGCCATGATGATGCAGCGCTACATGCATGATCATGGCGCGACGCGGGAGGATCTTGCCGCGGTCGCGCTGGCCCAGCGGGCCTATGCGAATAACAATCCCGATGCGCTGATGCGGGAAAAGCCGATGGACATGGCCGCCTATTTGGATGCGCGGATGATAGCCGATCCGCTGTGCCTGTTCGACAATTGCCTGGAAAGCGACGGGGCTATCGCAATTGTCGTTACCCGCGCGGACCATGCGCGCGACCTGTGTGAGCGGCCGGTTCTCATCCACGCTTTTTCCCAGGGCATGACGCGCGAACATCAGCTGATGACCGACTATCACGGGGCCGATCCTTTCCGCAGTTCTTCGGGCGCAACCGCTGACAATTTGTGGCGGCAGTCCGACATTGGGCCGTCTGATATCGGCGTTGCCCAGATCTATGATGCTTTTTCCCCGCTCGTTCTGTTCAGCCTTGAAAATTACGGTCTGTGCGGACGTGGCGAGGCGGCGGCATTCGTCGCCGGGGGCGGAATGGGGCCAGACGGCCCATTGCCGGTAAACACTTCGGGCGGAAGTCTGTCCGAAGTTTATCTCCATGGCGCCAACCTTGTGACCGAGGGCGTGCGCCAATTGCGGGGTTCGGCCATCAACCAGGTCGAGGGTGTAGAAACCTGCCTGGTCAGTACATGCGACAGCACGCCCAACGGCGCGCTGGTCCTCAGGCGCTAGAGGGGAGAGCCATCATGGCACTCAAAGTTACGGATAAATCCGTCGATATTGGCATCGTGACGACCAATGAGGCGGCGATGCGGGGTTTCTATGAGCAGTTGCTCGGCCTGCCGGAAGTCGGCGAAGTGCCGATCGGCGATACCGGCCGGATCGTCAAACTCCAATGCGGCGGCAGCATCATCAAGCTGTTCGTTCTCGCCGAACCACCGCAGCGTGATAGCGGCTCCGCCCACTATCTGGCCGCAACGGGCCTGCGTTATTTTACGATTCCGGTCGGAAACCTTCGGGAAAGCATCGATATTTGCCGGGCGGCGGGCGTCGTCATCGTGAACGATGTCGTCGAGCCCCGCCCCGGCCTTCTGGCAGCCTTGATTGCCGATCCGGACGGGAACACAGTCGAACTGATGGAAACGGCGTAAGCGCATTGCCAGAGGCAGGCGCTTCTTGGGAGGGGTAAAAGCATGAATTCGATATCCGGACAGACGCTGGTGATTACAGGCGGGGGCAGGGGCATTGGCTTTGCAACGGTGAAGCGGTTCGACCAGGCAGGGTTCGAGATCGTCAACCTCGCGCGCTCGCCGATCCCTATGGATAGTGCGCGGCAGATTACCGTGGATTTTGCCGAGAGCGGCTGGGAAGAGGCCGTCGGCGAACAGCTGACCGAGGCGCTGGATGGGGCCGGCCGGATCTGCCTGGTCCATAACAGCGCGTTCCAGCAGCCGGGCGACGTCGCGCAAATCGATATGGCGGGCCTCAGAAATTCGCTTGAGATTAACGTGGTGGCGCCGGCCGCTCTCAACCGGCTCGTCCTGCCTTCCATGTCGGAGGGATCGTCCATCATTTATGTAGGTTCCACCCTGAGCCAGCGCGCAACCCGGGGCATGGCCGCCTATGCGACGAGCAAGCATGCCGTGGCGGGCCTCATGAAAAGCACGGCGCAGGATCTGGCCGGCACGGGTATCCATACGGCCTGTGTCTGCCCGGGTTTTACCGACACAGAGATGCTGCGGAGCTATGGCGGGGAGGCGTTGGAACATCTGGCGTCGCTGGTCACGCAAAACCGCCTGATTGCGCCGGAAGAGATTGCCGAAACGATCTTTCATGCTGCCCAAAGCCCCGTGCTGAACGGGGCAATGCTGCAAGCCGATCTGGGCTTCATTGAGCCCTGATATTTGCCGCATTTCAGAACGCGAGTTTAATGTGAGCAAAGTTTCAGTTTTTGTGATAGCACTGAAATTGGATTTCGCGATGCCGAAAACGGACCACGCGAAGAACCGGGACGAAGCCAATCAGTCTCAGCCGATACTGACCGGGTTGCAAACCCGATTGGGGTTCGGCGGCTAAACGCTTCACCGATACGCCGGTCAGCGGCGGAGGAGAGACCGTATATGAGTGCACTGGAAACCCAACTTGCCCCGCGTAAAGTACCGCAGCAGCAGCGAGCGCAATTCACCGTCGATTGCATACTGAAGGCTGCCGAATCGATCATCCTCAAAAGCGGGTATGACGCGGCAACGACCAATAATATCGCGGAAGTCGCCGGGGTGAGCATCGGTTCGCTCTACCAGTATTTTGCAAGCAAGGAAGCAATTGCCGCGGCGCTCGTCGAAAGCGCTGTGATGAACGCGACCGAGGTGCTGCGTGACTGCCTGATCGAGAATATGACGAAGCCGCTTGATGAATCGGCGCGGGAAATTATCCGATCGATCCTCGAAACGCGCAAGCGGTACAGCTTCATCTTTCTGCGGCTGCCGCGCGAGGTTCCGAAACTTGGCCGCCTGTCGCGCAACGTGACGACAGAGAAATTCCTCTACAATACGATACGTGCCTATTATCAGCAGCATCGCACCGAGATTATGGTCGCAGACCTGGAAGTCGCGATGTTCGTTGCCGAACATATCATAATCGGCAGTATCGATGCCTATCTGGACAATAATGCCCCGGTCGTTTCCGACGAGCAGCTCATTGAGCAGCTGTCCGATGCATTTGTGAAATATCTTACCAAATGACAGTAACGGAGCCCGCCAGTGGATTTTGATTTCGATGCCGATCAGCTTGAATTTGTAGCTGAGGTCAGGGCTTTTCTCGATGAGGTTCGGCAATGGCCCGATGCGGCCGATATCATGTGTCCCGAGCGCGAATCGGATTCGATCCTGGCCGACACGCCAGCGCGCAAGGCATTCAATAAAGAGCTTGCGAAACGGGGCTATCTCGGCATGTCATGGCCGCAGGAATATGGGGGGCAGGGCCGCCCGGGCATCTACGAGTATCTGCTGAATGAGGAACTATCGCGGGTCGGCGCGCCGCTGATCGGCAAGGGCGTGGGTTGTGTCGGACAGACGATCATTCGCCATGGCTCTGACAAGCTGAAGCAGGAATTTCTGCCGAAAATTTTGCGTGCCGAGGTCGAGTTCGCCCTTGGCTATTCCGAACCGCATGCCGGCTCGGATCTTGCGGCACTCAAGCTGCGCGCAGAGCGGGAAGCCGGCGGCTGGCGGATCAATGGCCAGAAAATGTTCACGACCTCGGCTCACTTCGCCGACTGGTACTGGCTTGCCGCCCGGACCGATTTCGACGCCCCCAAGCACAAGGGGATCAGCGTTTTCCTCGTCCCGATGGATCAACCCGGGATAACGATCCATCCCATCGAAACCATGGGCGAACATGTCACCAACCAGGTGTTTATCGACGATGTCTTTGTCGAAGACGCCTATCTGGTTGGTGAGTTGAACCGGGGATGGACCTATATTTGCGAAGCTCTCGATTACGAGCGCTTCACTTTCTACACGTTCAGCCCGCTTGAAGAGAAGCTCTTCGCGCTGCGCGACCTGTTGCGAACTGCCCAGCGAGATGGGGCGCCGGTTATTGCCGAACCGCATGTCCGGCGGCGGCTGGCGAAGCTCACGGCCGAAGTCGAAATGTCCAAGATGCTGCAGAGGCGGGTGATCTACGCGTCGTCGCAGGGCCGGGTCCCGAGCATCGAGGCGGCTATGTGCAAGCTTTACAGCACGAGCCTGCATCAAAGGCTTGCGGATTTCGCGCTCGACAGTCTTGGCACCGAAGGCTTGCTGCACAAGGACGATGCCGAAGCGCCGGCGGCGGGCAAATGGGAATGGTCCTACCGGGCAACGGCGCTCGACACGATCGGCGCCGGCACTTCGGAGATCCAGAAGAACATCATCGCGCGGCGGGCGTTGGAGCTACCGCTCACCTATTGAGGGCGCGCGTCGCCTGATGCGGCTTACGAATAGCGTTTCAGTGCCGGCCGCGCATCGGGCGCGGCAATATCCGCCAATGCCCGTGCGCGTTCGTCCGGTGTTTTTCCGCGCAATTCGGCAATACCATGTTCCGTCACGACGAAGTCCACATCGGCGCGAGGGACCGTGACTGGCGCGTCGTCGGGAAGCCTGGCAACGATACGTGAGCGCGTCCCACTCGTGTCGGTTGCAGGCAGCGCAATGATCGAACATCCACCCGGGGAGCGATGCCCGGCAGCCGAGAAATCGGGCAAACCGCCGGCTGCGCTGACGATACGGTCGCCAGCTTTCTCTGCATTGACTTGGCCAAGCAGGTCGACTTCGATCGCCGAATTCACTGTGATTAGTCCATCGATATTCGCGAGCGTCGAGGGGTGATGGGTATGCTGGATCGGGTGAAGGCGAAAATCTTCCCGCCCGTCCAGCCAGTGATAAAAGTCGGTATCTCCCGTTAACGTTGCGCAATGCATCGGGCTATCCGGATCGATCGCCCCGGCTTCGACCAGCGTCCGGATCTCTCCCGATATCAGTCCGGAATGGATTCGAAGACTGCGATGGCCGGTCAGTTTCGAGAAGAGCCTGCTTGGTACCCGCCCAATGCCGGTTTGTAGCGTCGCCCCGTCACCGATCAGGCGGGCGAGATGGTCGGCGATCGCATCGGAAACCGGGTCGCCGCCCAGGTTGTTGCTGGGAAGACTGAGAGGAGGCGTAGTGTCGACAAGGCTGTGACTGAACCGGTCGAGTGACAGACAGGCATTGCCCGGGAGAACCGGCAGGGACGGAGAAATGATCGCAATTCTCTGCGATGCTGTCTGAAGAGACGTTTCGACAAATTCCGCAGACAGACCCGGTGTCACCATCCCGCTCCTGTCGGGAGGGCTTACCGGAATGAAAACCGTGTCCGCTGCGAACGCCCGAACGCTCTCCGTCACGCCGAAATAGGTCGAAATAACCTGTCGATAGGTGTCGCGGGCTTTCGCGCCGGCCGGAAAAAAACCGGAAACGCGTGCAGCGTTGTCGAACAGGGCGCAATCGAACCGATTGATACCCGATACGAACGAAGTAAGGATCGTGAGCCGCGAGATGGCCGAGGGGTCGTCGGCGATGATGGCATGGAGGCTGCGCGGTTCGCCCGACATCCCCTGCAGGAACAGGGTCTCGGCTTCTCGCAACAGCTGCCTCGCGCCAGCGGCGTCGATCTGTTTCGCGCCCATCGGATGCTATGCCAGGATCGCAGCTATTGCGGGCGAAACCGGATGGGCATGGCGGAATAGCCTTGCAGAAACTCGCCAACGATACGCTTGCACCCGGCCTGTTCGATCTCGAAATCGGGTATCGAACCGATCAGTTCTTCAAGGAGTACGCGGCCTTCCAGGCGCGCCAGATGCTGGCCGAGGCAGAAATGCAGACCGGTGCCGAAAGACAGATTACGCCGCTGGCGCCGCTTGATGTCAAACCGGTCGGGAGCATCGAATTCGCGCTTGTCCCGGCATGCCGCTGCATAGAGGAACAGGACGGACTGTCCGGCGCGTAGCTCCTGTCCGTGCAGTTCGGTGTCCTGGGCTATGCGCCGACCGAGCAGGTTGGTCGGCTGATCGTAGCGAGCCGCTTCCTCAAAGGCGTTGGCAACGAGAGAGATGTCATCGCGGACAAGCGCCAGCTGGTCCGGATGCTTGTTGAGATAGTAGATGCTGCCTGCCGTCGTCAGGGGTACGGTGTCTGACCCGGTAATCACCATCGCGAAAATGCTGTAGAAAATCTGTTCGTCCGACAGCCGCTGGCCATCGACTTCAGCGTTGAGCCAGGTGGAAATATGGCTCTGCTCCGCTAGAGGCTGTTTGCGGTATCTATCGATCAGTCCGTAGATATATTCATGGGCTTCGACAAAGGCTTTCGCGCCGGCTTCGGTCGTTCCCTGCACGCCGGATTCACGCTTGAAAAAGCGATCCACCAAGCTGCGAATATGCTGCACCTCTTCCAGCTGCAGGCCGGTAAAAGAGGCGATCATTTCGAGCACGGTGCGGCTGCCCAAGGCATAGACATCCAGTTCGCCCTGTTCGAGCATCGGCTTCAGATGCTTGCGGACAACCGTGCGGACCTGGTCTTCGACCACGGCAACCCTGTCCTTCCGATAGGATTTCCCGATCAGGCCGCGATGTTTGGAATGTTCCGGCGGATCCATGAACAGAAAAACATTGGGCGGCGGTTCGCTCGCCAGAAACAGGGCATCTGGAGAGGTGCCATGGGTCGCCGTGAAATTCTTGCGATCCATGCTGGCCTGCCAGACATCTTCGAAGCGCGATAAAGCCCAGCAATCGAGATCTTCGATATAATAGGCCGGGGCTTCGTCCTGCATGCGCTTGTACATCGGCCAAGGGTTGGACCACAGGTTTTCATCATAGGGTGAGTATCGAAGGGTCATTGATTCCGAACCTTTCATTAGGCTTTGGAGGTGATTTTGCTGATGGCCGCTGCAACGGCCGCGTCATGCTCGGTGCCGTGATGGGCGAGGGCCTGCAGCCCGGCGCAATGATCGAGAAAATCGTCGAGCGGCATCCGTTGTCCCATGGCGAGCAGCCTTTTTGCGAGCCGGATCGCCCGTCGGGGCTGACCGGCAAATCCGGCGGCGAGCACGAGGGCGCGATCGAGTAGGGCATCGGGTTCGCACAGTTCGAGGAACAGCCCGATTTCAAGCGCTTCGTCGGCTTCGACCAGGCGCCCGGAAAAGGTCATCTCTGCAGCGCGTTGCGTGCCGACCACGCGCGGCAGGAACCAGGCCCCGCCATCGCCGGGTACCAGACCGAGCGTGACGAAGGATTCGGCGACCTTGGCCCGGCGCGAACCCAAACGGATGTCGCACATGCAGGCAAGGTCGAGCCCGGCTCCGATCGCTGCGCCGTTAACAGCCGCGATCACGGGTATTTCAGTACGGTAAACGGCGAGGCTCATCTTTTGGATACCGCGCCGATAGGCGTCCTGAACCGCCATGGGTTCGCCGCCGAACATGCCCGATTTCGAGGCCATGTCCTTGATATTCCCACCCGCGGAAAACGCTCTGCCGTTGCCATTGAGGATCAGCGCCCCGACCCGCTCGTCTTCATTCGCCCAGTTGCAGACGTTGACGATATCGCCAATCAGAGCTGTTCCGGTCAGGGCGTTGCGGACATCGTCGCGGCAGAAACGCAACAGGGCGACACCGTCGGTCAGACTGAGATCGCTGTCGGTGCATTGTGGAAGATCGCGCGCTGGGCTCATGACTGGCCTCGCTGCTCTCTGGCAAGCACATCGTCGCTGCGTGCGGTGAGCCAGTTCCAGAGCGGATCAGGCCGCGCTTCCAGGGCGAACCGGCCGAGCCATAATGCCCAATGCCGCTCATTACCAAATTCGCGAGCCCAGGCCTGGGCCTGCTGGCTGAAATGACGGAGAGAATATTCGCGGGTAAACCCGATGGCGCCATGGACCTGATGGGCGATATCGGCGGCGAGGGTAGCGGCGCGATTCGCCCGGAATTTGGCGGCGGCCATTTCGAATTGTGCATCGCCAGCGAGGGCCGCCTGACAGGCGCTTGCCGTGGCGCAGGAAGCCGCCGCATTTTCCTCGGCCAGCATCGCTAGCTGGTGCTGGATCGCCTGAAAACGCGCCAGCGGCCTGCCGAACTGCGTCCGGTCCAACGCATGGCCGAGGGTGATCCGGAGCATTGTTTCGGTAGCACCGGCAATCTGGCAGGCCCGCATCAACGCGGCTTCCGAGAAAAATGCCCTGTCGCCGGTTTCGAGTGGGCCGTTCGCCACACTCGTCGAGATGTTGCACCGTAAAACAGCGCCGGATTTGGCGGACGGGGAGCGATCCGCATTGCCGGTCGGAAGCAGCGACCAGCGATCCGGTTCCAGCGCGAAAATCCATTGCGCTTTCGCAAATCCGGCGCCGTTGCGCAGGACGAGAACGTCTCCGGTCCGGGATTCCGCGAAAGCAGGCTGGATTATGCCCTCGGGAATGTCTTGCCCCAGTCGATGGAGCCAATGCTGCGCGAGGATATTTTCGCCGAGAGGAAGGGTGATGCCATAACTTCCCAGGGCCTTGAAAACCGGGCCCGCATCTTCCCAATTGCCATCGAATCCGCCGGCCTGTTCGGGAATCAGCAACCGGGTGAGCCCCAGGCCCTCGATGGCCCTCCAGTGACGAGAGAAATCTTCGGCGGAAAGATTGTCCCGAACGCCGTTTTCGACGAGCTTTGTAAAAAGCTTGTCGACCATATCCAGCAGCATCGCCCGATGTTCGCTCATCGGAGGCCAAGCCCGCGGGCGATGATGCCGCGCAAGATTTCGCGAGTGCCGCCGCGCAGGGAAAAACTGGGCGATGCGCCGACCAGATAGGTGAGCGTCTCATCCAGTTCGCCGCTTTCATCGGCGATGTCTGCCTGGTCCCACGCGGCTTGCAGATCGCGAGGCACCGACTGTTCGAATTGCGCGCCAAGATCCTTGACGATCGAGGCTTCGACCATCGGGTCGCCGCCCCGTTCGAGCGTGCCGGCAACCGCCAGGGACATTTGCCGCAGCGTCCACAATTCTGCCGTCCAGTGGCCGACCAGTGCGGTCAGCGTTTCGGAGGGGTTCTCGGACAGCGCCTTCAGCGCCTCTTCGATGAGGACATGGCTGCTGAGAAAACGCTCCGGGCCGCTGCGCTCGAGCGCCAGCTCCGCATTGACCTGTGCCCAGCCATTGCCCGGTTCGCCGAGAAGCATGTCGGCAGGCACCAGGACATCGTCCAGGAAAATCTCGCAGAAATGCGCGTCGCCGGTCTGGTCCTCAATGGGCCGGATGGTAACGCCCGGCGAGGAGAGGTCGATTATGAGTTGGCTCAGGCCGGTGCGCCGATCGCTTTCGTCGCTTCCGGTCCTGACAAGGGCGATCATATAGTGTGCGTGCTGGGCATGGGATGTCCATATTTTCGAGCCCGTGACGCGCCAGTCTTCCCCGTCGCGCCTGGCCTCTGTCCGCAGCGCGGCGAGATCGGAGCCGGAATCCGGTTCGCTCATGCCGATGCAGAAATAAAGCTCGCCGGCAGCCATGCGTGGCAGCAACCGGGCCTTTTGCCTTTCGCTCGCGTAACGCAGCAGCATCGTGCCGCTCTGCCGGTCGGCAAACCAGTGCGCGGCTACCGGTGCGCCTGCGGCAAGCAGTTCCTCCACGATCCGGTAACGGACAAGATGGCTAGCCGCCTTGCCGCCGAATTTTTCCGGCCAGGTGAGGCCGATCAAGCCTTGCTTTCCCAACTCTTCGCTGAACCGCGCGTCGCAGGCCGACCAGCTTCTGGCCCGTTCGGCGGGCGAGAACGGGTCCAGCTGCTCATCCAGAAATGCGCGGATATTCTCGCGTTCCGGTGCGCCTTCGGGCAATACGCGGATTGGCGGGAAATCGGGGATCATCATACTGGCGTTTCCCCGTACAAATGCGTGACCGGACCTGAGCCCAACTGGGTCTCTTCCAACTGAACTATTCGGTCTCAAAGACTATCGGAGGACCCAATCAGCAGCACCTCGCATCGCGCTCACTTCTGGCCTCCGGGCCGGACGGCCAGCTGGCGGTCTCCCGGTCCCGCTATGGAAGCGCGCCCTAAGTGGCGATGTGAAAGCCGCCATCGACCGAAAGATGTTGGCCGGTCACATAGCTGGCGGCGTCGGTGAGGAAGAACCATGTGGCCGGGGCGACTTCCTCGGATCCGGCAAAGCGGCCGAGCGGAATCTGTTTGAGATAGCGATCGCGGAATTTCTCGGCGCGGATCGTGTCGGTCATCGGCGTCTCGACAACGCCGTAACAGATGCTGTTCACCGTGATATTGTGGCGCGCCCATTCGCGAGCCGCGCTCATCGTCAGACCGAGAACGCCCGATTTCGCCGCGCCATAGTTGATCTGGCCTATCGTTCCGCGGCGTCCGGCATCGGAGGAGATGTTGACGATCCGCCCGGGAGCGGCGTCGCCATTGCCCGCCTTTTCGATCAGGGCCTGGCCGACCGCGCGCAGACACAGAAAGGCGCCCGTCAGATTGACGTCGATGACCTGCTGCCAGGTTTCAAGGCTCATTTCATGGGCCATGGCGGCACGGACGATGCCAGCATTGTTGATCAGGCCGTGAAGATCGCCGAAATGGCCAAGCGTCTCGCTCACCAGCGCGTTGACCTCGGTTTCGTCGGCCACATTGGCGGAGATGCAGTGCAGGTTCGGACTGTCGATTTCGTCGGCAACCTGCTCCAGCGCCTCTGCGTTGATGTCGACGAGTGCGATCTTTGCGCCCTTTTCGATGCCGAATTCGGCAAGCGCGCGGCCCACGCCCTGTGCGCCGCCGGTGACGATATAGGTTCGGCCTTCCAGCCCGAATGGGTCAGTCATGCAATTTCTCGCTTCTATGATTGGGAAAAGGGCGCGTTCAGCATGTTCCGATGACGGAGATGCTGCACACATTCTTGTTGGGAAAGCCGCCCAGATTGTGCGTCAGACCGAGCGTCGGCGCATCGAGCTGCCGGTCTCCTGCACTGCCGCGCAACTGCTGGTAGAGTTCATAGACCATGCGCAGTCCGGTTGCGCCGATCGGATGGCCGAAACATTTGAGGCCGCCATCGATATTGCACGGAATTTCGCCGTCGCTGTCATATTTCCCGGCCAGCACATCCTGCCAGCCACGGCCGATATCGGACAGGCCCAGATCCTCCATCGTCACAAGCTCGGTGATCGAGAAACAGTCATGCACCTCGATCAGGTCCAGCTCGGCGCGCGGATCCCTGATGCCGGCTTCGCGATAGGCGCGCTCCGAGGCAATTCTCGTCGTCATCGCATAGCTCCCGTCCCAGCTGTCATGGCCGATTTCGGAACCGTTGCTGAGGGCAAGTTGCATTGATTTGACGGTCACCAGCGGGCCGCTGCCGCCCAGTTTTTCGGCGATTGCCGGGGTTGTCACGATAGCGCAGGCGGATCCGTCGCTGACACCGCAGCAGTCGAACAGGCCCAGTGGATAGGCGATCATCGGCGCGCCGAGAATCTTTTCCTTGGTCACCCGCTTGCGCAGATGGGCCTTTGGATTGAGCGCGCCGTTTTCGTGGCTCTTCCAGGACACATGGGCCATCGCTTCCTTGAGCTGATCCATGTCGATGCCATGGCTGGCGACATAGGCGCTGGCGAACTGGGCGAAGCTGCCCGGCGCGGTTACGCTGGGAAACCACAGGTCTTCGAATGTGCCCTTGGTGCGCTCCGGCAAGCCGCCATAACCCGTGTCCTTGAGCTTCTCGACGCCGAGCGCGAGCGCGATGTCATAAGCCCCCGAGGCAACGCCATAGACCGCGCCGCGCAGCGCTTCGGTTCCCGTGGCGCACATATTTTCCACGCGTGTCGCCGCGATGTTGGGCAGGCGCAGCGTGGAGGAAAGCGAGAGCGCGGACTTGCCGGGCCCCTGATCGTCCGAGGACAGGCCGAACCAGGCCGCCTCGATCCGGTCGCGCTCGATATTGGCGTCGGCCAGTGCTTCGCCGAAAGATTCGACCATCAGGTCTTCGGCGCTGCAATCCCAGCGTTCGCCGAACTGCGAACAACCCATGCCGACGATGGCAACCTTATCACGAATACCTTCAGCCATTGGCGTTTCCTTTGGATTGGGGGGATGGGGAGCGCGGCGGTACGGCCTTCCAGCAATAGCGCCGGAATTCGCGCTTTTCGTCGATATCCTTGATGCGAAACTGCATGGCGAGCGGGGCGTCGACCGAGACCTCGCCCGGTTCGAAGTCGCTGAATTCCAGCATCGCGACACCGCCGCCTTCGAAGCGGACATTGCCGTAAACAAGAGGCGGGTTGAAGGAGAGTGCCAGCCAGTCCTCGGTAAAGGATTTCACCGAAGCGGGTTTGTCGGCAAACGGCTCGGGCTGCTGGGTGTCAGTCTGCCGGCATTCGGGATTGGCGCAGATCCGGCTCATAGGAAACTGGGGCGTGTCGCATGCAGTGCAGCGTCCGCCGATACAGCTCGTTACCGTTTGGCGGTGCCGGTAGAAGGCGGACTGGGCAGTGCGGTTGTCGCGTTCGGCCCGCATGCCCCAATCCATCGCGACATGCCCGTTGAAGGAGAGGAAGCGCAGATAATTGTCATCCGCGACGCCGCTTTCCAGCATGGCGTCGGTCCCGGTCATCGCGGCGGCTTTACCGATATTGCCGGTCGCCCGAAACAGGAGCGCCTCTGCGCCCTGCCCATATCCCAGAACCAGGATGAGATCGCCCGGCGCGGCGGACTGCAGGGCCTTGGTCAGCAGCAGCAACGGATGGCCGGTACCGGTATCGCCGCAATTGGCATGAAGGTCCGGTGTGACGGCGCCTTCCGGGATACCGCAGCGACCGGCCACGGCCTTCGCGTCGCGTCCGCCGAGCCCGGCGACGACGAAATGCGCGATTGCCTCGCCGGCAGTACCGTTTTGATCGAGCAGCTCCTGCACGATCGGCGGAATGATCTTCATCACGCCTTCGTCGCGTGCCCAGCGCTCTTCGAGCTGGTAATCGAAATCGGAATCGCTGGTCCGGTAATGATCGGTAAAGTCGATCGAAACCGCCGTGCCGCCAAGATAGTCGGCGATCAGCTCCTCAGATCCGGTGACAAGAGCTGCCGCCGCGTCGCCAAGGCGCAGTTCCTGCGCGCTTCCTGGCCGGGTCAGACGCTTGTCGGATGCCACGACTATGGTGTCGCCCGGGCCGTCAAGCGCCGTGCGAAGGGCACCCACGCCGGCCCGCAAAGACCCGCCGGCATCGGTGCTCCTGATAGCGGAGGGGAGGGATACTGCCTCGGCGATCAGGCCCGCATTCTGGCGATCGGCGAAGGGCATCGTCGTCGAGGCGAAGAAAAGGGCCTCTATCGCAGCGGAGTCCGGCAAGGCCGAAAGCGCAAGGCGGGAGGCTTCCACCGCCATTGTCAGGCTGTCTTCATCATGCGCGCAGATGGCACGGTCGCCCCTTGCCGCGGAGGCCAGTCCGGGATTGGCCCAGGCATTGGCTGCGCCGATGGCTTTTCTCGCCAACCTGCGCCTCGGCACATAGGCACCGAACGAAACGATCCCGCGATGTTGCAATAGAGTCTCCTGTGACAAGTCGGCCCCGGGCCGGGCGCAGCATCCGCGTGCGGCCCCGCCCCCTGGCGAATGCCGATCTCGCTAAGCCGAGCCCGGCTCAGCTTGAACTCGCATCGAAGTCGCTGGCGGTATGAGCGCGGTCAGTTCGGCGTCGCGCCGCTTGGCCTGTTGCTCTGCGCATTGCGTTCGGATCGGGCCATCTGGCGCAAAATACCGCGCATCTGGTTTATCGCGGCGTCCGCTTCCAGGGCGGTGCGGGCGATCGGTTCGTCCGGTTCTTTCAGGAGCAACTCCTGCTGGGCCTCGATGATGGTGCGGTCTTCTTTGAAAGCCGCCAGCGTGCCGCCGAGCAGCTGTTCCAAGGAGGCTTCGGGCTCGCTTCGGGGCAGGCCGATCGAAAAGAAATAATGGGCGGTATTGGCGGTTTCCGGCGTTACCGCCTGCGCGCTGAAATTGCCCAGGGCATCGTCGATTGCGATCGCCTTGCGGGGTGCCTCTCCGGCGGGCTGCATTGCCGTTCTGACGGTAAGAATGCCCGGGGCGTCGAATTCATAAATGTTGAGCAAGTCCATCCGCGCGTTTTCGGGAAACGCGCTCCTGAAAATCGGCGGTGGGGGAATGTCCGGGAACCAGCGTTCGAACCGGAACCCTTTATCCCGTCGCGACATATCCGGTTTGCAGGACCAGTCGGCTCCGCCGCCGAAGGTGTTGCGATGGACAAATTGCAGATGGGAAAAATCGAGAAGGTTATCGTGGATCAATCGCGCATCGGCCGCATAGTGCAGATAGCCCGTCCGCATCTGGAACGAGGGATCTCCAAGCGGATTTATGTCCGGGATCAGGGTCTCATCCATCAATTTCGGGTCGCCCGGCCAGACCCAAACCCATCCTGCACGGTCAATTGCGGGATAGGTGGTCGCGCGGGCGGTTGGCGGGATAAGGTCCTGCCCGGGAATCTCCAGGCATTGTCCCTGCGGATCGAACAGCATGCCGTGATATCCGCAGCGGAGATTGTCGTTCTCCCGAATACCGCAGGATAGCGGAACGGAACGATGGGGGCAGCGATTGCGAAAAGCGACGATTTCGCCGGTCGAGATTCTGAAGAGGGCGAGGCGGTGTCCGAGGATCGTGCGATCGAGCACCGATATATCGTCTATTTCATTGCTCCAGGCCGCGACATACCAGCAGTTCTCGGGAAAATCGCCCATCTTGTCCTCGCTTTTCCGGCGAGACTATCCGCTGGCCTGCTCACATTTTACTCGCGATGGAGATGGCCAATCTACGCCAATTGCGAGTTTGAACTGAGGTGCAGGCGTCCTAGCGATTGGCCCCTCTCGATCACCGCCATTTGCGAAAGGGCATGCCATGAACGCCGCCGGAGAAGCCGACCACATTGTGATGCTGCGCGACACCATGCGCCGTTTCATCGACAAGGAAATGCCGCGCGAGCTGGCCCAGAAATGGGACAAGGAGAACGTCTTCCCGCGCGACGTGCATGACAAGCTTGTCGAGCTTGGCCTGACGGGTCTTACGGTTGCCGAGGAATATGGCGGCAGCGGGCGGGACATTACCGCGACGATCATGGTCATTGAGGAATTATGCTCGCGCAGCATGGCGGTTGGCTGCGCTTACATCCAATCAACCTGCTATGCCGGCCTTAATATCAGCGAAGTCGCGAGCGAAGAGCAGCGCCGGACATTGCTGCCAAGGGTCGCGTCCGAAGGGCTGATGGTCGCCTATGGTTTCAGCGAACCGGATGTCGGAGCCGATCTGGCGAGCGTTCGGACAACGGCCGTGCGCGAAGGCGACGAGCTGGTCATCAATGGCAATAAGCGATTCTGTTCAGGCGCGAAGATCTCCGAATATATTTACGCCCTGGTCCGCACCGGCCCGGTGGAAGAAAAGTACAGAAACCTGTCGCTCGTTTTGATCCCGCCCGATTCCGAGGGAATTGAGATGACGGCGCAGGACACGATGGGCCTGAAAGGTGGCGGAACGTTTGATATCAGTTTCGATGACGTTCGTGTGCCGGTTTCCAATGTCGTCGGCGGCGAGGAAGGGCTCGGTCAGGGTTGGTCCAAACTTGTCGGCCCGGGGCTGGATATCGAGAAGATTGAAGTGGCGGCCATGGCGCTCGGCATTGCGCGCGGAGCCGTGAATGACGCCTGGAACTATGCGCAGGAGCGCGTTCAGTTCGGCAAACCGATCTGTACGATCCAATCGGTCCGCCACATGCTCGCCGATGTGAAGACAAAGTTCGAAGCCTGTCGCCTCATGACGTACAATGCCGCTGCGTTGATCGATGCCAATCAACCCGCCGCGGCAGACACATCGATGGCCAAGCTGTTCGTCTGCGACACGGCGCGCGATATCGTGCTGACCTGTCAGCAGATCATGGGCGCTTATGGCTATGTTCGCGATTTCGACATGCAGCGCTACGTGCGCGATGTTCTCGTCATGCCCATCTTGGGCGGGTCGTCGGCAATCCAGCGGAACAATATCGCCAATCTGCTGAAACTTCCGCGCTAGGCCGTTTGTGACCAGCGGTTTCAACGCGCTGCTCGGGCTGAACATTGTCGGCCTGTCCGACGAGCGGTTCACAGTCGAACTGGATGTCGACGACCGCCATATGCATGATCTGGGACAGGTGCATGGCGGCGTCTATCTGGCGCTGGCGGACACTGTTATGGCCCGCGCCGCACGCACCCGGATCGATGCGGACGAATATTTGCAGACCGTGGACTTGCGGACGAGCTTCCTGCGGCCTTGTGCGGAAGGCCGGATTGTCGCGGGCGCCTCGATCATACGGTGCAGCAAGCGGTTCGTGTTTGTCGAAGCCGAACTGGAAAACAGTTCTGGGAAATTGCTGGCGACGGCATCGGCAACCATGGTGCGCACCAGACGCTGACGCCTAGTCGTGCTCGGCAATCTGGCCGGCTCCGTTTAGTGAATAGCTGAACGAATCGTCCGGATAGGGCAGCATTGTGGCGTTCCAGGCTTCCCAGTCCGCCCTGAGCTCGGCGAAAATTTCGGGTTGGTGATCGGCAAGATTGGCGCGTTCCTGGCGATCCCTGGACAGGTCGAACAGATATTCATGGCCATTGATGCTCAACCATTTCCACTGGCCGAAGCGCACGGCTTTCTGATCGTTCGCCTTGTGACGCCAATACAGTTTGCGATCTACCGGTTCCGCCGAACCGGTGATCTGCGGGAGGATGTCGATCCCGTCGGCCGGGTAGCGCGGATCGGGCGTGCGTCCTGCGGCAGCCAATAGAGTCGGCATGAAATCCATCGACATCGCAGTCTGCTCGGAAACGCTTCCAGGCGCGATGCGGTCCGGCCAGCGGATCAAAAGGGGTACCCGGATACCGCCTTCGAGAAGATCCCCCTTCATGCCGACATAGGGCCATGTGTAAGAAAAGCGCTCGCCGCCATTGTCGCTCGTGAAAACAATGATCGTATTGTCAGCCTGATCTGACCTCTCAATGGCATCGAGCACCCGCCCGATACCGCGATCGAGCGCGCCTACCATCTCGGCATAGGTCGCCTCGCTGCCGCCGTCATGATGGAGGAGATAGCGGATATGGCGCGACGCCTCCTCATCCTCGGGGCCTTCCCAGGGCCAGTGGGGGGCGGTGTAGTGCAGGCTTAAGAACAGCGGAACCCGATCTCTCGCGGCCGCGGCGATATCGGTTGCCGCGCGATCCGAGAGCAAGTCGGTCAGATAACCGTGGCGTTCGATGATCTGCTGACCTTCGTAGAGGCCGCTCCCTCCGGAGCCATCGATATGATCGCTATGGCTGAAATAGTCTGCATAGCCGAGCCGGACGCCGAAAAAACTGTCATAGCCGCTGAGCGTGGGGCCATAGTCGGGCAGGGATCCCATATGCCATTTACCGACCAGACCCGTCCGATAGCCAGCATTGCGAAACTCGGACGCGATGGTCGGATGCTCAGGCGGAAGGCCGACGGGTTCGGGTTCCGCGCCTATTGGCTCCTCAAGGCCACCGCGCAGCCGATATTGATAGCGCCCGGTTGCGAGCGCAAAGCGGGTCGGCGAACACACTGAAGAATTGGCATAGCCCTGGGGCAGTATGACGCCGCCGGTGCCGATACTGTCGATGTGAGGCGTTGAATATTCGGTTCGGCCCAACAGGCTGATATCGCTGCATCCAAGGTCGTCCGCGAGAATGAACACGATGTTCGGTGGGCGCCGGGATGGGCTTGCATGGGCATGCCCCATAGAGGCCGCGAGTGCGCCGACGCCTGAGATAAACTGCCGTCGATTGAAAGGCATATTGCCCCCTGTGCTGGCTGGCCCAGGCCGGATTGGGTGCTCACCGTCGCCATGGATATCTGTGCCGGTGAATGGCCGGGCTGAGTGTCGGGCCGAACCGGCCTTGCCGGCAACTCGCATTCGGTTGTCTTTTTGCGTTGCGATTGGACAGCGACCGTCTGGGTGCTGCAGCGTGACTGGCCTCGAACGTGCGGCTCATCAGGAAATGGAGAGGGGGTTGCGGATACCCGCTAGGCGCATTGCCGCAGTCGTTCCAGATCTTCGGGACGGTTAATATTCACCAGCGGTTCCGGCAGCGTTATCCGCTTTGCGCCGATCATATCGGCAAAGGCATAAAGGGAGCGGCCTCCGCTATCGAGAAACCTGTCGAGGGGGCCGGCAAGGGCGGTAGGCCAGCAGCCAATGACGGGCAGTTCGGCAACGATCGCAGCGCCATCGCCCGACAGGCGATCGGCAATGTCCGCAGGGAGGTTCAGGATATCGCACCCGGTGCTGAGAACTGCGCGCATATTCCGGCGCCGTGCATAGTGCAGGGCTCCGGCCAGGCCGCCCAGGGGGCCGAGACCCGGTTCCGGATAGTCCGCGACACATGTGCGGGCCGGCAGCCTCCGCCCGCAGATTATCAGTTCGGATACCTGCGGCTCCAACTGTGCAATGGCGCGGTCTATCAGGCGTTCGCCGTCAACCAGGGCCTGGGCCTTGTCCGAGCCGAAGCGGCGCGCCTGGCCGCCCGCCAATATCGCTCCGCACAGTCTGGCTTTACTCCCCATTCGGGGCCTCGCTTCGCAAAACCTGGATTGGTTCTTTACGCATTTCTCTACTGGACCAGAGGGCTGGCATTGCCCTGAAGGTCGAGGCCCTGAAGTTCGGCCCGCCCGGCGAGGATCCCAATATACTGGGCGACAGCCCGTCGCCAACTTGCCTCTTCCAGATAGTCGGCAATCCGAGCGCGAACGGCTTCGAACGGGAGCGTCTCGCCGGCCATTTTGCGACCGACTTTCAAGACATGCGCGCCGTATCGCGTTTTGACCGGGACCGGGCAGAGTTGCCCTTCCTCGAGATTGAACAGAAAGGTATCGAACTCGTCGACCGTCTGACCGGGGCCGAGTTGCCCCAGATTTCCACCTTGATCCGCCGACGGACAGGCCGAATGCAGCTTGGCCAGATCGGCAAAGTGCTCGGGATTGTCCTTCAGCTCCGCGATGATGCCCTGAGCATCGGCGACGGCCTTGCTATAAGCGGTTTCGTCATCCTGCCGCGCCGCGAACAGGATATGGGAGGCTTCAGCCAGATCGGGGCTCGTGAACCGGGATTTGTGCTGCTCATAGAAGCGCAGACAGGTTTCTTCATCGGCTTTGGGCGTCTGCACTTCCTGCTCGAGCAGGGCCTCTATCCGGGCGTCTTCGGGCGCCAGCTCGCGGCCTTTGTCATCCTTAAGCTCAGCGACTTCGATTTCCAGTCGCTCCGCTTCGCCGAGAAGCAGTGCTTTGACCGCCAGGGCCTCTGCTGCTGCGGCCCATGCCGTTTCGGGGTTGTCCGAGGGATGGTTCTGCGCCTCGGCGGCAATCGCCTCGGGCGGAACTGGTGTGCCATTGACGCTGATTGGCTCGCCGCCCTGCGGATGTTCGCTCATGCCGGTGATCATGACAGCGCCTTTTTGCTGCGCACGATCTGGTATCCGGGCCGCCAGATATAGCGGACCGGGGCGGACAGCATGTGAACCAGCCGTGTGAAGGGAAAGAGCAGCAGGATCGTCAGGCCAAGGAAAAGATGCGCCTTGAAGATCGGATGAACGTCCAGAACATAGCTGGCTGCACCCGCTTCGAAGGTGAAAATTCCCTGCGCCCAGGACATGAATTTCACCATTTCATGGCCATCGAGATGGTCGAGCGAAACAAAAATCGTCGCCATGCCGAGCACCAGCTGCAACCAGAGCAAAAACAGGATCGCTATGTCGCTGAAGCTCGAGGTGCGGCGGATGCGTGGATCGAACAGCCGCCTGTGCAGGAGCATCGTCGCGCCGACAAAGGCGAACAGGCCGGCCACGCCGCCGGCAACGATTGCAAGAAGCTGTTTTGCGCCATGGCTGACGCCGAGCGCATCGAAAAATGCGATGGGGGTCAGCAATCCAACGAAATGCCCCGCGAAAATCAGCAGCACACCGAGATGGAACAGTACCGATCCCACCATCAGCTGGCGGCGGCGCAGGAGCTGGCTCGAGCCCGACCGCCAGCTATAGGGTTCCCGGTCGTAGCGAATGACGGACCCGATCGCGAGCACGGAGAGCGCGATATAGGGATAAATGCCGAAGACCATATTGTTCAAAAAATCAGCCATTGTTCGCGCTCCCGCTCTGAACGGTTTCGGCCCCTGCCGCCTTGGCCGGGGAAGTGATCTCAGCCGCCAGCCGATCCAGCATTCCGTCGACCTTTGGGCAGCCTTCATCGGGAGAGCCGGGCCCGAAAGTTACATTCTCGGCCTCCCAAACGGCATCGAGGGCCTCCAGGTCGTCAGGATCGTCGTCGGGCTCGTCGAGCAGCGCCTTGATCGCTTCGGGGTCAACCTCAGCCATCGCAGCGAGTGCCAGCAACACGGCCGCATAGCCGCTTTCCCGTTTGGCGAGCCTCTCGCCGAGCGCGGCTATCACATGAGCCGGCTGGCCGAGCAGATCGATCGCGTCCTCTTTGGGCAGCGTCGAGATAAATTCGAGAAAAAGCGGGATGAAATCGGGCAATTCCTTGCTGTCGATCTCCAGTCCGCGATCCTCGTACATGGCCTTGAGGTCGACCATGGCCTGACCGCGGTCCCGGCTTTCGCCATGGACATGCTCGAACAGATGCAGGGAGAGAGAGCGGGTGCGGTCGAACAGCAGCACATAACGCTCCTGCAGATCGAGCAACTCGCGGCTCCGATATTCGTCTATCAGCCGGTCCAGCGCCGCCAGATGCTCGGTCGGAACCAGGCCTTCGCCTGTCAGGATGTCGCTAAACTCGCACGATGCGGCCTGAATATCGATTGTCGGATAGGCCAGCAACAGCGAGAGGACCTGGAAGCTTTTTACCGTCATCAGAATATCTCCGTCGGCGTCTGGACGCGTTTCTTCGTCGGCGTGCCGAACAGGTTCGGTTCGGAGGATCCCCCCGAACAGCCATTGCCGAATGAAAAGCCGCAGCCGCCGCGCACATCATAGGCGTCCTCCACCTCTTCCCGGTGCGTGGTCGGGATGACAAAGCGATCCTCATAATTGGCAATCGCCATGATGTGATACATGTCCTCGACCTGCTGGACGGTCAGGCCGACCTTTTCGGCCGTATCGGATGCAATGACACCGTCTATGGTTTTCGAGCGCATATAGCTGCGCATGGCGAGCATCCGCTCGAGGCACAGCGCGACCGGCTCTTCCTTGCCCGCCGTGAGCAAATTGGCGAGATATTTGAGCGGGATACGCAGCGAACGGACATCGGGCATGTCGTCATTGACCGCTATCTGCCCGGCATTGGCCGCCGCGTTGATCGGCGACAGGGGCGGGACATACCAGACCATCGGCAGCGTCCGGTATTCCGGATGGAGCGGGAAGGCGACCTTCCAGTCCATCGCCATCTTGTAGACGGGCGATGTCTTGGCCGATTCCAGCCAGGCATCGGGAACGCCATCCTTGCGGGCCTGTTCGATCACCGCGGGATCATTGGGGTCGAGGAAGATATCGAGCTGGGCCTGGTAAAGATCCTGCTCGTCCTCGGTCGATGCAGCTTCCTCTATCCGGTCAGCATCGTAAAGCAAAACGCCGAGATAGCGGATGCGGCCGACACAGGTTTCGGAACAAACGGTTGGCTGGCCGGCTTCGATCCGCGGATAGCAGAAGATACATTTTTCGGATTTGCCGGTGTTCCAGTTGTAGTAGATCTTCTTGTAGGGGCAGCCCGAAACACACATCCGCCAGCCCCGGCATTTCTCCTGGTCGATCAGGACGATGCCGTCTTCCTCGCGCTTGTAGATGGCGCCAGAAGGGCAGGCGGCGACGCAGGTCGGGTTAAGGCAATGTTCGCAGAGCCGCGGCAGGTACATCATGAAGGTATTTTCGAACTCGCCGTAAATGTCCTTCTGGATGCCCTCGAAATTGTAGTCTTCCGAGCGTTTGGAGAATTCGCCGCCGAGGATTTCCTCCCAGTTCGGGCCCCATTCGATCTTTTCCATCCGCTCGCCCGAAACCAGCGAACGCGGCCGCGCCGTCGGCATAGCTTTCATTTCGGGCGCGTTTTGCAGATGCTCGTAATCGAAGGTGAAGGGTTCATAATAATCGTCGATCTCGGGAAGGTCGGGATTGGCGAAAATTTTCGCCAGCACCCGCCATTTGCCGCCCATCCGCGGGCGGATCCGACCACTGCGTATCCGTTCCCAGCCACCATTCCAGCGGTTCTGGTTTTCCCAGTCCTTCGGATAGCCGATGCCGGGCTTGGTCTCGACATTGTTGAACCATGCATATTCCATGCCTTCGCGGCTGGTCCAGACGTTCTTGCAGGTGACGGAGCAGGTGTGGCAGCCGATACATTTATCGAGATTCAGCACCATGCCGATTTGTGCGCGGACTTTCATTCTGCTGCCTCCATATCCGGGGACAGCCTGTTTTCAGGTCCGTCAAGCCAGTCGACATCCGTCAGTTTGCGAACGATCACAAATTCGTCGCGGTTCGATCCGACCGTTCCATAATAGTTGAAACCGTAGCTTTGCTGGGCATAGCCGCCGATCATATGGGTCGGTTTCAGGATCGCGCGGGTAACCGAGTTATGGATGCCGCCGCGATTGCCCGTGACCGGCGATCCTGGCACGTTCACGATCTTTTCCTGTGCATGATACATGAACAAGGTTCCCTCTTTCATGCGCTGGGAGACGACGGCCCGGGCAACGAGCGCACCGTTGGAATTGAACGCCTCCACCCAGTCATTATCCACGATCCCGGCTTTGGCCGCATCGATTTCCGACATCCAGACAATCGGGCCGCCCCGCGACAGGGTCAGCATCAGGAGGTTGTCGGTATAGGTTGAATGGATGCCCCATTTCTGATGCGGCGTGATGAAGTTCAGGATTACATGGTCTTGCCCCTCGGCACGATCGAGCATTGGCTTGACGGCCTTGGTGTCGATCGGCGGGCGATAGACGCAGAACCCTTCGCCGAATGCCCGCATCCATTTGTGATCCTGATACAATTGTTGCCGTCCGGTCAGCGTCCGCCAAGGGATCAGCTCATGAACGTTCGTGTAGCCGGCATTATAGCAAACGCTTTCGCTCTCGATTCCCGACCAGGTTGGCGACGAGATTATCTTGCGCGGCTGGGCCACCACATCGCGATAGCGGATTTTCTCATCTTCCTTGGGCCGCGCCAGATGCGCATGATCGCGCCCGGTAAAGCCTTCCAGAGCCTCCCATGCCTTGACGGCGACCTCGCCATTGGTTTCGGGTGCCAGCATCAGAATTACCTCGGTGGCGTCGATATCGCTTTCGATCTTCGCCATGCCCTTGGTCGGGCCTTCATCGGTCACCACGCCGTTGAGCGCTTTGAGATGATCGACCTCATCTTCGGTGTTCCAGCCAATGCCCTTGCCGCCATTCCCAAGCTTGTCCATCAACGGGCCAAGAGCCGTGAATTGCTTGTAAAGGTTGGGATAATCGCGTTTCACGACCGCAATTTGCGGCATGGTCTGGCCGGGGACGGGATCCACCTCGTCCTTGGTCCAGTCCGCAACATCCATAGGCTGGGCGATTTCGCCTGGCGTGTCGTGCAGGATCGGCGTCAGGACGACATCTTCTTCCTCGCCCAGCACTTCGGGCGCGATCTCGGAGAATTTCTTGGCGATCGTCTTGTATATTTCCCAGTCGGAACGGGACTCCCAAACCGGATCGACGGCAGCCGACAGCGGATGGATGAAGGGGTGCATGTCCGAGGTGTTAAGGTCGTTCTTTTCGTACCAGGTCGCGGTCGGCAAAACGATGTCCGAATAGACGCAGGTCGTCGACATGCGGAAATCGAGCGTCACGAGGAGGTCCAGTTTTCCCTCGGGGGCTTCCTCATGCCAGACTACGTCTTCGGGCTTGGTATGGCCCATCTCGCCAAGATCCTTACCCTGCACACCATGGCTCGTGCCGAGCAGGTGCTTGAGCAGATATTCGTGGCCCTTGCCGGACGAACCGAGCAGATTGGATCGCCAGACAAACATGTTGCGCGGCCAGTTGGCCGGATCGTCGGGATCGTGACAGGAAAGTTCGAGATCGCCGGATTTAAGCGACTCCACGACATAGTCTTTCGGCTCTTTTCCAGCCTCTTTCGCCGCCTTCGCAATATCGAGCGAATTGGTTTTGAGCTGGGGTGCGGAAGGCAGCCAGCCCATCCGTTCGGCACGAACATTGTAATCGATCAGCGAACCGCCCCAATCGCCTTCGGGCGCGGTGGGCGACATGATCTCGCTGACGTCCAGCGTTTCGTAGCGCCATTGATCGGAATGGGCATAGAAAAAACTTGTCGAGTTCATCTGCCGTGGCGGCCGGCTCCAGTCGAGGCCGAAGGCGAGCGGCAGCCAGCCCGTCTGCGGGCGCAGTTTTTCCTGTCCGACATAATGCGACCAGCCGCCGCCGGACTGCCCCACGCAACCGCACATGATCAGGAGATTGATGATCCCCCGATAGTTCATGTCCATATGGTACCAGTGGTTCAGCCCGGCCCCGAGGATGACCATCGATTTGCCTTTGGTCTTTTCGGCATTGGACGCGAATTCGCGGGCAACGGTAATGATATGGTCGGCGGGAACCCCGGTTATCTGTTCGGCCCAAGCGGGCGTATAGGGTTCGTTCTCGTCGTAACTCTTGGCCAGGTTATCGCCGCCCAGCCCCCGATCGAGGCCATAATTGGCCATGAACAGGTCATAGACCGTGGCGACATAGGCTTCGCCCTCCGCCAGCGCGATTTTCTTTACCGGAACCCGCCGCATCAGCGTGTCGGGATGGTCTGTTCCCTCGAAATAGTCATGATCGCGATTGCCGAAATAGGGAAAGGCGACATCGAGGACGCCGTCTTGGTCCTGATCGAGAATATTGGTCAGGCGCAGTTTTGTATCGTCGCCGCTGCTTTCCTTCTCTTCCAGGTTCCATTTGCCCTTGTCGCCCCAGCGAAAACCGACCGAGCCGTTCGGAGCAACGATAGTGCCGGACTTTTCGTCGAACGCGACCGTCTTCCACTCGCCATTATTGTCTTCGCCCAGCGCACCCTCGAATTCGCTGGCACGGACCAACCGTTCGGGAACATATTGCCCGTCCTTCGCGACGAGGCGTACGAGCATCGGCATATCGGTATAGCGGCGGGCATAGTCTTCGAAATATTGGGCCTGCCGGTCGAGATGATATTCGCGCAGGATGACATGGCCCATGGCCATGGCCAGTGCGGCGTCGGTGCCCTGTTTGGGATGGAGCCAGATATCCGAGAATTTGGCCGCTTCCGAATAATCGGGCGAGACGACTACCGATTTGGTCCCTTTGTAGCGCGCTTCGGTATAGAAATGGGCGTCCGGCGTACGGGTCTGGGGCACATTCGAGCCCCAGAGCATCAGGAAGCCGGCATTGTACCAGTCGGCGCTTTCGGGAACATCGGTCTGCTCACCCCACGTCATCGGCGAGGCCGGCGGCAGATCGCAATACCAGTCGTAAAAAGACATGCATGTGCCGCCGAGCAGCGACAGGTAACGCGATCCGGCTGCATAGGAGACCATCGACATGGCGGGGATCGGCGAGAAGCCGATAACCCGGTCGGGTCCATGTTCGCGGGCTGTATAGGCGTTGGCAGCTGCGATGATCTCCGTCACCTCGTCCCAGTCGGCGCGGATGAAGCCGCCATGGCCGCGGATCTTGGTGTAGGAATCCCGTTTCGCCTTGTCCTTTACGATTGAAGACCAGGCGGCAACGGGTTCCATCGTCTTGCGGGCCTCGCGCCACAGCTTGACGAGCCGCGATCGCACCAGCGGATATTTGAGCCGGTTGCCCGAATAGATGTACCAGCTGTAGCTCGCGCCGCGCGAGCAGCCGCGCGGTTCATGATTGGGCAGATCCGGGCGGGTTCGCGGATAATCTGTCTGCTGGGTTTCCCAGGTGACGATCCCGCCCTTGACGTAGACCTTCCACGAACATGAGCCGGTGCAGTTCACGCCATGCGTCGAGCGCACGATCTTGTCGTGCTGCCAGCGCTTGCGATATCCGTCTTCCCAGCGGCGATCCTCTTTCGTGGTCACGCCGTGCCCGTCCGAAAAGGACTGTTTGGCGGTGAAGAAATTCAGGCGATCGAGAAGATGGCTCATGGCATCTATTCCTTACTGGGCGGGCTGTGGTTGGAGCGGGATTTCACGGCCGCGTTCGATATCGTGGAGCAGGCCGCCCCGGCGCGAGTAAACGAACCAGGTGACCACGGCGCAGGCGGCGTAGAAGATCAGGAAGCCCCAGAGCGCTGCATTGGGCGCGCCGGTCATCGAAATCGACGTGCCGTAAGATTTCGGGATGAAGAAGGCGCCATAGGCGGCGATCGCGGAGGTGAAGCCGATAATCGCTGCGGACTCCTTTTCTGCTCCGCGCAGCCGCTCAGCTTCTGGAAGCTCCGGCATAAGCCGTGCCGTTTCCTTGCGCATGATGATCGGGATCATCTGGAAGGTGGAGGCATTGCCGACGCCGGTCGCGAAGAACAGCAGCATGAACATGGCGAAGAAGCCCCAGAAAGCACCCGGTTGATCCTTGATCCCGAGGAAATAGAGAACCCCGGCAACCGCGACGATCATCACGAGAAACACCCAGAAGGTAACCCGGGCGCCGCCCCATTTGTCCGACACCCACCCTGTTGCAGCGCGCGAGATCGCGCCGACCAATGGCCCCAGGAACACATATTTGAGGGAGTCGATTTCGGGGAAGGCGATATTGGCGAGCAGCGGGAAGCCTGCGGAATAGCCGATGAACGAGCCGAATGTGCCGGTGTAGAGGAAGCACATGATCCAGTTGTGCTTCCGCTGGAAAATTACCGCCTGTTCGGAGAAGCTCGCTTTGGCCGAGGCTATGTCGTTCATGCCGAACCATGCCAGGGCGGCGCTGATCAGGATGAAGGGTATCCAGATAAAGCCGGCATTCTGAATCCAGAGCGGGTCACCGCCTGCCACCGGTTGCGGATCGCCGCCAATTGCTCCGAACACGCCCATCGTGATGACGATCGGTACGACGAACTGCATCACCGAGACCCCGGCATTGCCGAGCCCCGCGTTCAGCGCGAGCGCATTGCCCTTCTGCCGTTTCGGGAAGAAGAAGCTGATATTGGCCATGGACGAGGCGAAATTGCCGCCACCGAAGCCGCACAGCAGAGCCAGCGTGAGGAAGATGAAATACGGCGTTTCCGGGTTTTGTACAGCATAGCCGATGCCAAAGGCCGGGATGACCAGCGACAGGGTGCTCAGCGTCGTCCATAGCCGTCCACCGAAAATCGGAACCATGAAGCTGTAGAAAATCCGTAGGGTTGCGCCTGACAGTCCTGGAAGTGCGGCCAGCCAGAAGAGCTGGTCGGTCGAATATTCAAATCCGATAGCCGGGAGTTTCGCGACCACGACGGACCAGACCATCCAGACGGAAAAGGCAAGCAACAGGCAGGGAATCGATATCCACAGATTGCGCTGGGCGATCTTCGCTCCCTTGTCGGCCCAGAACTCCTCGTCCTCGGGTCGCCAGTCGGTGAGCGTTGCCGCTTTCGTCTCGCGATGCTCTTTCGGCTTGTGAATATCCTGCATTTCCGGAAATTCGGGCAGCTCGGACAATTTCTCGCCAACGGCTTTCTGTTCCATCTGCCGCACCGCGAAGTGCATCCAGAGCATGGCAACGGCGACCAGCGCAAAGAGCAGCATGAAGCAACTCGTCCAGATTCCGGTCAGGTCGTTCATCGCGCCAAAGGCGATCGGCAGGATGAAACCGCCAAGGCCGCCGATCATGCCGACAAGACCACCGACCGCGCCGACATGGCCCGGATAATAGACGGGAATATGCTTGTAGACGGCCGCCTTGCCGAGAGACATGAAGAAACCGAGGACGAAGATCGCGAGAACGAACGGGACCAGCCCCATCGACGTCGAGAATGCGATCGGCCCCTCTATCCCGTGAATGATATAATCGGTTTCGGGATAGGACAGCATGAACAGGCACAACAGCGACACGCCGAAGGTCGCGTACATCACTTTACGCGCGCCGAATTTGTCCGACAGATGGCCGCCATAAGCCCGAAAGAGGCTGGCTGGGATCGAATAGGCAGCCGCCAGGATGCCGGCCGTTTTGATGTCGAGGCCGTACACATCGATCAGATAGTGCGGCAACCACAGAGCAAGAGCGACAAAGGCCCCGAAAACGAAGAAATAATAGAGCGCAAAACGCCAGACCTGCTGGTTTTTGAGAGGTTCGAGCTGCGTCAGCATAGACCGCGGTTTCTCACCGCTTTGCTTGCGCACCTTGCGTTCCGGATCGTCTTCCGTTGTCAGCCAGAAGATGATGGCGGTAACCGCAAGCACGGCGGCCCAGACCTGGGCGACCGATGTCCAGCCATAAGCGACGAGCACCATCGGCGCGAGCAATTTGGTAACCGCGGCACCGACATTGCCGGCACCGAAAATGCCAAGCGCGGTGCCCTGCTTTTCGGTGGGATAGAATTTGGAGACATAGGCGATGCCGACGGCAAAGCTGCCGCCAGCCAGGCCGACACCCAGTGCCGCCAGAAGCATGACCGGATAGCTGGTCGCATAGGATAGCAAGAACGTCGCCGCGGCCGCGCACAGCATGGTGAGCGTGTAAACCAGTCGCCCGCCATATTGGTCGGTCCAGATGCCGAGGAAGATACGCGACAGAGATCCGGTTAGGATCGGCGTACCGACCAGCAGGCCGAATTGCGCTTCGCTCAACCCGAGATCCTCTTTGATCTGGATCCCGATGATCGAGAAGATTGTCCAAACCGCAAAACAGATCGTGAAGGCTGCTGTGCTCATGCCCAGCGCTTTGTGTTGCTGGCCCGGTTTCAAGTCGGCGACGTCCTGCATTTCTCGTTCCCCTGATCACATGTGAGTCGCAATGCGCCCAATGCTCGGAAAGGGTCTGCGTGAGGGGCGAGGGAGGCATCTTGATTTATATCAAATATGTAGCTTTGCATAAGAAAATCAGGCATTTATTGGATCGTTATTTGACAAATATCGATCCACTTCCGGTATGTCGGCAAGGCATAGCTTGATATTTGTCAAATGTTGCGGAAGGTCGAAACCGCACAGCAGAAAGATTCCTTCCCATGCGCCCTGAAGATATCCCGGTCGTCCGCAACTTGCCGTTATTCGCCGATATGGACGATCGGCGATTTGACGAACTGGTCAAGGCGGCGCTGCTCCAGACCTTCCCTCCCCAGGTAGATCTGATCCGTGAAGGCGATCCGGCCGATTTTCTCTATGTGCTGGTCGAGGGTGCGGTTGAACTCTATGCCGGGCACAATGGCCGCGAGACGACGATGGCCGTTATCGAGCCTACCTCAGCCTTCATTCTGGCGGCCGTTTTGAACGATGCCGTTTTCCTGATGTCGGCGCGGACATTTCTGCCTTCGCGAGTGATGATGATTCCCAATGAGCATATTCGGCGCTGTTTTGCCGAAGACAAAGCCTTTGCTGCGGCCGTCGTCGCCGAACTTTCTCAAGCCTATCGTCAGCTCGTCAAGCAACATAAGGAGATCAAGCTCCGCCTGGCCGCCGAACGGCTGGCCAATTATCTGCTCCGCCAGTCCCAGGCGCGCGGCGATCCAACCCACTTCAAGCTGCCGGCGGGCAAGGGTACGATAGCGGCGCTGCTCGGCATGACGCCCGAGAACCTCTCCAGGGCCTTTGGCGCATTGTCCGCCTATGGTGTGAGAGTAAGGGGCGGCAGCATTCATATCGACGATGCGGCCCTGCTCGCCGACTTCGCCAAGCCGACGCCGCTGATCGACGGCGTTGAAGAAATCTATGAGCGGCGCGGCGTGAAGAGCATCGGGCCGTAAAGGATCGCGAATAACAGGAAACCAGATATCCAGAGCGTGCCGCTGATCGTCATGACCAGTGCATAGTCGCTCATCGCGAATGGGCCGGCAATCCGTGTGGCAGCGCCGAGAAAGATGAGCGCGTAGATTGTCACCGTACCCGTGCCTGCCTCCAGCGGGCGCCCGCAATGGCCTAAAGTCGCCCGCGTCATCACCGCCATCGTCAATTGTCCGATCGCTCCGGCAGTCAGAACATGCAGGGCGAGTGTCGGGGAGACGATATCGGGCCTGAGAATGGATGCCCCAATCGCGAGGAACGCCGCCATCAACCACGCATAGGCAATATGCAGAATCGCAACCAGCGGTTCGGCGAAGGTTGACCAACCCCGCCAACGCGCAAGGCGGACAAGGTGAAGGATACCGACGGCCAGCAGCGCATAGCCGGTGCCCGAACGGTCTGGGGCGGCGACCCATCCGATCATCACGAACCCTGTCGCCAGCAGCACCACCTTGTCGAAGGAACCGAAGGGTGAGGGCAGGGGGTGCCGATCCTGTTTCTTCATCCAGTTGATGGTGAAAGACGGAATGATCCGTCCGCCAATCAGCGACATCAGCATGGCGGCAATGGCGAGCCCGGTTCGCTGGCCAATGCCGAACGGCAAGGCAAGGTGGGATTCCAGGTGGAACAGAATATTGCCCAGCGCAAACAGGCTGACGAAGAAACAAATAGGCAGGTTACGCCAGTTCCTGCCGTTGAGGACCTCGCGCCAGGCAAACCCCGCAAGCAGGAGCAGGAAGGCGCTGTCCGCGGTCGCCACCAATATTCCGTCACCCGACGCCATCGCGATGCGGCCTGCGATCCAGGTGAATACGAACAGGAACAGCGGCAGCCCCATGACCGGCAGTCGGCCCGTCCAGTTCGGGATGGCCGTCATCAGGAAGCCGGCAATGATGGCGGCCAGATAGCCGAACAGCATTTCGTGCACATGCCAGCGCATGGGGTCTCCGCCAACGCCATATCCATGGGTGAAGGCGGCCAGCCAGAGCGGGATGGCCAGAGCCGCAAAACAGGCGCCCAGGAAAAAGAAGGGGCGAAAGCCGTGGCTCAAAAACGCAGGGCCTGTATAGGCACGCCGCTTTTCGCCGGCCGTAATTTCGGCAGCGCCGCTCAAAAGCTTATCTGTGTCGTTAACCAGAATTTTCGGGTGTCGGTCGCGAACCGGTCTGCGTCATAGTCCGCATATTTGACCGCAACCGACCATCCGGGGCGAAGCGGTACCGTGAATTGGGCATTCCACTCTCGGCCATAATGCATGTCCGCGCGGGTCGAACGGAAATCGTGATAGGCGATCCGGAAGGCGCTGTTCTGCAAAAAGCCGCTGCGGAATGGCCGGATGGTTGCATCGGCGTAGAGATCGCGCAGTCCGTTCGGCGGGGTCCGGAGGAATTTGTCGGACCAGCCGTTAAAGGCGTGGAGTGTCGCGAGCGGCGTTTGCAATGCATCGACCCCGTTGCCCCCTAGGCGCTCATAGCCGAGCCGGAGGGCGACCGGCCCGGCTGTGATTCCGGGCTGGAGGAGAAGATAGGAAAGCGAAAAATCGCGTGGGTGGCCGGCATGGTCGCTCTGGCGAGCATATTCGGCCGCATATGTGAGGGTGATGTCGCCACCGGCCGGTTGCTGGCCCGTCAAACGCAGACCCCAGGTTCGCGATGAATTTACCGGAGCATCGGGAATATCGAGCAGATAGCCATAGGCGCTGATCGTTCCGACATTTTCCACATCGAGAGATCCGCGGATCATGTGAATGTCATTGTCCCGCCAGATACCCTGCGGAGAGTCGGGCCCGAATATCCGGTTGACCCGCCAGGCATAGCCATAGGTTATGCTGGTCGCGGGCGACGGGTGCGCCGTTGCAAAGGCTGCATCGAAAGTCTGGTCATTCTGTCGCCATCCAACGGAGCCGATCCAGCGTTGATTGTCGATATTGATAACCTGGCGACCGACGCGGGCGTCGACGCGGTCGGGAAGCTGCCAGCGAATATAGGCCTGATTGAGCAGCAGGTCTTCCGGATCGGCGACGACGGGAAAGGCACCCCGGCCATTGACGGTATCGTTGAAGTCCTCCGGTCCGAGATGCACGATGCCTTCGGCCTGAACATGGGCGCTTAATCCATTCCATTCCCGTGTCCGAACCCCGGCGCGGATCCGCAATGTCGAAGCGGTTGCGTCATTCGCGAATCCGTCCTGATCGACCAGTTCGAGTCGGTAGCGAAAATCGACATAGGGATCGATGATCGGCGGCGCTTCTTCGGCCGTATCCGTTTCGGTCGCACCGGCGATTGCCGGAAATCCGCATAGCGGCGCAATGATCAGCAGACGAGTGAGGAATCGCTTTTTCATAGCGCCGATTTAGCGAAAGATCGCAACAGATATTTGATATATATCAAATCAAATCGAGCTGGAGATTTGCCGAGACGAGCGTTTCCATGCGTTGCTGTTCGCTAGTCGCAGGGAAGGCGGGTGACCCCGCCTATAAACCCAGGACCCGCTTGGCGATAATGTTTCGCTGTATTTCGTTCGTGCCCCCATAAATGCTCTGCGCGCGCGTACCGAAATAGCTGGCAACACCGGGAGCTGCGAAACCGGAGTCGCCCGTCCATTCGGGGCTGACACTGTCGTTGAATTTGCGCATGCCATGATCGGCTGCGGCTTCAAGGAACAGGGTTGTTATTTCCTGCGCGATTTCGGTTGCCATGATTTTCAGGATCGATGCTTCGGTGCCGGGGGAGCCGCCATCCCGTACCGAGCTAAGCACTCTCAAAACGGTAATTTCCAGCGCATCGACCCGGATTTCCACCTGGCTCAACCGGCTTGCGAACTGGCTGTCATCGATCAGGCGCCGGTTTCCGCCGGCAGGAATATGGGAGGCGATGGCGCGAATGTCGGCCAGCTGCTTCCGTTTGCCTCCGATCCGGGCGTAAGAAGTACGTTCGTTGCCCAGCAGATATTGGGAATAGGACCAGCCTTTCCCTTCTTCTCCGATGCGGTTGGTAACGGGTACCCGGACATCCACGAAGTCGCACTGGCTCAGATGATATTTGCCATCGATGGAGATAATGGGTTTCACAGAGACGCCCGGCTGGTCCAGCGGGCAGCAAATGAAGGTGATGCCCAGCTGCTTCTTTTCTTCGCGGGAGGTGCGCGTCAGCAGGAAAATCCAGTCCGCATGCTGGGCTGCCGAAGTCCAGATCTTGGTGCCGCTGAGCACATATTCGTCGCCGTCCTGCACTGCGGAGAATTGCAACGATGCAAGATCAGAGCCAGCTTCGGGTTCGCTATAGCCCTGGGCCCATCCTACCGATCCATCGGCAATCCCGGGCAACCAGCGCGCCTTTTGTTCGTCGCTGCCAAATGTGTAGATAACCGGCCCGACATAAACGACACCCATAGGTGTGACGGTTGGCGCACCGGCGCGTTCCAGTTCTTCGTCGAAAATATATTGTTCTTCGATCGACCAGCCCGGGCCGCCATGTTCGGCGGGCCAGGCGCTGGCCAGCCAGCCCTTTTCTCCGAGCGCCATTTCGGCACGCCGGACCTCGTCTGTCGTCAGACTGGCCCCGGCTTCCATTTTCCGGAGAATCTCTTTCGGATATGCGGTGGCAAAGAAAGACCGCACCTCTGCGCGAAAAGGTTGCAAGCTCGGGTCGGCATCCAGGTTCATGATCGCATATATCCTCTTTTCAAGGCCTATATAGATCGGTGAACCCAACGTCACCCGAACCGGTGCGTTGATAGGGCGGCGCTCTCTGGTGGGCCGGCGGAATGCTTGACCGGGGGGCTGCCGCTGGCGGCGCGCAATCCACCGGGAGCCATGGCTTGCGGATCACGTCCGGCGGATGGAAATTTCGGGTGTGGGTCAGAGAATTCCGCTATTTTTTTTAGAAAGCCCTGTGCCGGCCTTCGGCATCAGTCGATCTCGCGATCCGCATGGGCTGCCCGCAGAAAAATGCGCGGAACGGTTTGCCACATATATTCTGGCTGGCGGTGTCTTGGGTCGGGCAGTCCCGATCGGCCCGTGGTCATGTTTCATGGATTTCTGCTCGAATTCGATCCTCGTGGAAGTTCGCCTCCTGTGGTCATCAGGTGCGATCAATCTAAACTCTGTCGAAACAGTGATGTGCGGATTTCTCTCACGGGAGCCGCATCAGCGAAAGCGGCCCGGTGCCCGATAGTGACGAACAAACGGTTCTTGATGCGAATTTGCAGAGGTTTGGGACGAGCAATCAGGTCGGTTGCGGACTGGAAGCCATCAGGCGGCGATATGCCCTGTCCGGAGCAGGCCTTTCAGTTGCTCCTGATTGCCGGCGCTGACCGGGAGTTGGCGCCCGCCTTGCAGATGGATGTCTTTGATACGGCCATCGGCCCGCGTTACGGATGCTATGGAATCCGCGCGCGCAAGATGCGACCGGTGCACCTGGACGAAGCCGTGGCGGTCCAGCTGTTTCTTCATTTCCGCCAGAGTCGTGCGGTGCAGGAATTCCGATTCCCGGGTGATGAGGGCGACATAATTGCCCTGAGCACTCGCCGCGATCACATCGTTTATGTCGACAATGTCGACCCTGGACGCCGAACGCGCCATGATCTTGCCACCGCCTATCCCGAGCTCGGTCGGCAGGGAATTTCTCCTGATTGTCCCGAGTATCTGTCCAGACAAAAGGGCAACGATAAAAAACAGGATGTCCCATATCCAGTCGCGAAACTCGGTTGCCTCAATGATAACGTCAATCGTGGTGCCCCAGAACGGCGCCATAACAAAGGTCATGCTGACGAGCATAAGGGCAAAAATAGCCAGTCCCACAACGACCGTTTCAGCGGCTCTCGCCAACCAGCTATACCGAAGCACTGCCTGACGAAACCCAGTCAAGACGACCGTCGGGGCGGCAACCAGCCAGGGCAGGAAGCCGATGGCGGAAATTGTTACGCGTTGAATCCATGTGGCATTGGGAACATCGCCGTCGAGATAGGCTGCGGTGCCAAAGGAAAGCACGAAAATGACGACGAGGGGCGTCGTAATCAGGGCTATCCACAGAAAAAGCGCCGCAGAACGCTTGGACAGCAAGCGCAGATAGGGCGAGGTCATCCTGTCGGCCGTGTCCATTGTCGTCATGGGAGTGCCGCCATCGTCACGGCTTTGCACATGCCGTTTTCGGCTGGCCTGGAAGTTGTGAAGTGCATGGTCATTGCACTGGAGCATCCCTTTGGTCGTGGTCTGGAAGTGCGCTCATCTTGTTGTCTCTTGCTTATGCCTGAGTCGCCCCAATTCCGCAACTGGTTGTATAAATAACGAAATCGTGCGACATATTTCCGACGAAAAACTGTCGAACTATACATTAAGGGGTGCAAATGAAGTTTCGCATTGATCTCCGCGAGTTGCTGTTCGCGCCGTCGGGTGTCGCCGCCGGATTGCGGTCGTCCGCGTGACCGATTTCGCCGATGAACTTGGCCCGGCTTATCTGAACCTTGTCATACGCCGCCTGGCGCGGCGGCTGTCCGCTGACGGTAATGCCTATTTCAGCCATTGTGATCTTGCAATTCCCGCTCAGGCTACAGCGATAATGGCTTATCTCGCACGCCGGGAAAATGTGTCTGCGGCATCCATTGCGGATGCGTTGGGATATTCGCATCAGGCGGTTGCCAAGGCGGTCGACAAGCTGGAGCGTGCCGGACTGGTGGTAAGCGGGATAACCAAGGCGGACTTGCGGGTGCGCGGTCTTTCGATGACCGAAGCAGGGCGTTCCGAACATGCCAGGCTGGAGGCTGTCACCGACCAGATCCATTCGGTATTCTCATCGATATTTGATGAATCGGGTGTGGATCTGTTTCGGGCCATTCGCCAGTTTGAAAAGGCGCTGGACAGAGATTCGCTGTTTGACCGGCTTATTGCCCAAAATACCGAAATTGATTGCCTCACGCCAGATTAAGCCGCTGCGGGCACGCGCCGGTCCGGATTGCTGTCGCCGAATCCATCGAATGTGCAGGTGGCGGCAAAAACCTGTTTGGCAGTCGTTGCGACGGTGTTTTCGAATTGCGTGTTCGGGAAATTGTCGCGCCCGAGCAGCTTCGGAAGGGCGAGCGTGGCTTCAAGTCTGGTCAGATATGCATCCCGCTCGCCGTGAAGAACGTACAGATCCAGGCCGTTCCGCGATCCAGCTTGCGCGATCGTGTTTTCAAGGCCCTGGCAGAGCGGTTCGGCAATTTTCTGGTTGTAGGCCGCTTTGACAAAGGGATTTGTATGCTGGTCGCGAAGGCAGAGAAACAGAAGCTTTCGATACTCGTCGCTGCCGACGATACCGGCGGCGTATCTGATATATTCCTGAATGGACTGGCTGACCGAAAGCTTTGAGTGAGCAGTGAAACTGTCCCTATTGGTGATCGTATCGACAAGGCGATTGATGGCGGCGCGGTAGATATCTTCCTGGCCGTCGAACGAATAATAGATCTTCCAATAGCTGGTACCCAAGCGTTCGGCGATGTCGTCGATACTTACATTTGGCCACGGCTTCTCAAGATAGAGATCGAGAACACCGTCGGCGATTGCGGCTCGTCTCGTCTGCCAATTGATGCATGGTGTCGCCGGCCGACTTTCCATCTTTAGACCTTTCATAATAATACGTGAAGCATTAAAAATACATATATGAATGTCACGGTCAACTCATGAAAACTCGAATTATCTTCCGTTAAATGACGATATATCGGGTGTGCTCTCTCTGTCACAGGGAGTTATATAATGCGTCACGTAGTAAAAAAATGTTGAGCGAAGCAAGACGCGCCGTCATAAGCGCCCCACCAAATCATGTGGCGCCCGATCAAGGGCCGTTCGCATGATGGCTATGGTTTGAAACAGGCGCGAACCCGGAACCTTTGGTTCGACTGGTCCGTGGGGCGCCTCAATAAGGGGTTTGATTTCGATGATTGACAAGACTTCCAGCACAGGACCGCGCACGCGCAAATATGTGGTTCGGAGCCTGATGATAGGTTCGGCCGCGAGCGCGCTGATCACCACGCCAGCTTTCGCGCAGAATAATGACGAACTGGCGGCCGCCACGGCTAATCAGCCAGCCATCGTTGTTACGGGTTCGCGCATTACGAACCCGAACCTCGAACAGTCGAGCCCGATCCAGGTCGTTGGCACTGATGAGATTGATTATCGTCAGGCAACCAACGCTGAAGAGCTGATTGGCGAACTGCCGGGCATCGCTGCTGGCACCAACAACTCGGTCAACAACGGTTCGAACGGTACGTCGACACTGAACCTTCGTAACCTCAGCTCGACACGCAGTCTCGTACTCCTGGACGGTACGCGCCTTGTTCCTTCTACTCTTGCCAGCCAGACCGATTTGAACATCATCCCGGTCGCGCTGGTCGAGCGCGTTGAAGTCATCACCGGCGGCGCATCGTCGGTGTACGGTGCCGACGCCATTTCGGGCGTTGCCAACTTCGTGCTGCGTCGTGATTTCGAAGGTCTCGAAGCGGCCATGACATACGGCATCACCGAGCGTGGCGATGGCGAGCGTGTTCGCGGAGACCTGACCCTGGGCGCCAATTTCGATGACGGCCGCGGCAACGCAGTCCTCTCGATCGGTTACCAGGAAGTCGACGATGTCCTGCAAGCCAACCGCGCAATTTCGCAGGTGGCAACCTTTGGCGGTCAACCGGTCGGCTCGGGCACAACAGTGCCGACACGCTTCAACGGCCAGCAGGTTGCGCCAGATGGGTCGCAACTGGTTCCGACCTACAACACGTTCAACTTTGCGCCGTTCAACTATTTCCAGACGCCGCTTGAACGTTACAACATCTTTGGTTCGGCCAATTATGAAGTCACGCCAGGCATCGAAGTTTACACCCGCGGCATGTTCACGAACAGCACGGTCAGCCTGCAGCTTGCACCATCCGGCCTGTTCGGTGCGCCGTTTACGCTGCCGCTGAACAACCCGTTCATCAACGACACTGTCGGGCAGCAGATTTGCGCCAGCTTCGCTGTGCCGATCGATCCGGTAACCTGTCAGGCTGCGCTTGACGCGGTTGATCCGAACGATCCCGGTTATCTTGCTCCGCAGACAATCATCAACCGCCGGTTGGTTGAGCAGGGACCACGTAGCAGTGACATCGTCACCAACCAGTTCCAGATCTGGGCCGGTGTGCGCGGCGATCTCAGCCCGACGATCAGCTATGATGTCTATGCGACATATGGCGAATCGCAGCGCACCCTGACGCGCAGGGGCTGGGGCCTGAAGTCGCGCATCGAGCAGGCGCTCAATGCGATCAGTCCAACACAGTGTTTCGATCCATCGAACGGCTGTTTCCCGATCAATCTTCTCGGCGGGGGAACGGGCACGAACATTGATCCGCGTTCGGTTGCCTTCTTCAACCAGCCTTCGGGCTTCACCGACTCGACCTCGCTGTCGGTCGTCAACGCTTCGCTCAACGGTACGTTTGGTGAGACGGGCTTCTTCACCCAGACCCCGATCGGCTTCGCTGTCGGTGTCGAATATCGCGAATATAGCGCCAGCCGTGTTGCCGACGTTTCCGCCGGTACGCAGGGCGAAGTTCTCGGTTCGGGTGCTCCTTCACCAACCTTTACTGGTGGCTATGACGTCATTGAAGGCTTTGCCGAACTGATCGTGCCGATCCTCGAAGACGTTCCGGGCTTCTACAGCCTCCAGGCTGAAGGCGCGATCCGTGTGTCGGATTACTCCAACACCGGCACCAGCACGACCTGGAAGGCGGGTGGTAGCTGGGAACCGTTCGAAGGCTTCCGCTTCCGTGGTATCTATTCGATATCGGTTCGTTCACCCAACATCGGTGAGCTGTTCGGTCCGGTCACCACGGGCCTTACCGCGCTGACCAACGATCCGTGTCAGCTTGGCAATCCGGTTGGCAATGCAACGCTGACCGCGATCTGTATTGCGCAGGGGGCCCCGGCTGCCACGATCGGTATCATTCCGGTTCCGTCTGCCGCGCAGATCAATGCCACGACGGGTGGTAACGCCAATCTCGATACTGAAGAAGCCGAATCGATCACACTCGGTCTTGTGGCGACCCCGCCGCAGGTTCCGGGCCTGGTTGTCTCGGTCGACTACTTCAACATCAAGGTAACGGGTGCCATTACGAACCCGGCGCCGGGCGACATTTTGACGCCCTGCTTTGGACCGAACAATGATGGGGCGGGCTCCGATGCCACAGCATGCGCCAACATTCGGCGTAACCCGATCAACGGTTCGTTGAACGGCGGTGGCGAGACGCTGGGTCTTATCCTGCAATTGTCGAACCTGGGCGAACTGGAAACCAGCGGTGTCGATTTCCGGGTCAATTACACGTTGCCGATGAGCTTCGGTTCGATCAACTGGGATCTGAACGGCACATGGACCGAAACGCTGACGTTCAATGCAAACCCGGCAAACCCGATCAACATCACTCGTGAATGTGTTGGTCTGTTCTCGCCTAACTGCGAGCCGATTACACCGGAATGGGCGTTCAACCTGCGGACGACAGTCAGCATTGACGATCTTGTCGATATCTCGCTGCTGTGGCGCTGGATCGATGGCGTGGAATATGAGTTCATCGGTCAGGGTCAGGGGTTCCTGCCAGAATCGGAAGCCTTTGACGCTGCGAACTATTTCGACCTGACGGTCCGTTCGAATGTCAGTGAGAATTTCGATCTGACGATCGGTATCCAGAACTTGCTGGATCGCGATCCGCCGCAGACCAGTTCGTTCATCGGTTCGAGTTCGTTCAACTCGGGCGACACCTATCCGACGAGCTATGACACGCTGGGTCGCCGCTACTCGGTGACCGGCAGGCTCCGGTTCTAGTTAGAACGTTTGGTCACGTTCTTGTTGGTGGCGGGGGTGAAACCGGAAGTCTCACCCCCGCCATTTTTGTCCAGACGATATGCAGTTGGATCGTCAGAATTCGCAATGGACGTACAGAGTCGGCGGCGGAAAATACGGCCGCCTTGTGGCTCTAGTCTTTGTGCCTACCGCTCTTTACGATCTTGCCCAAAACCCTGTCGAGCCAGTCCATGCGTGAGCGCAAGCTGCTAACCACATTGTCGTGAACGGCCTCCTGATAGGGAAGCTCGACCTCCTGATCATAGGCAATCTGCTCTTCGAGCTTGGCTGAAAGCTCGGCCTTCACATCGACCAGCCACAAGATCCGTTCTTCCTGCGTTAGCAGGTCGAAGGACATCAGTTTAGTGCGGAGCGGATCGTCCATCAGGAGATGCGACGACTTGATGTCAAGGACCCAGTTGCGGAGCGCTTCCTGCCCTTTTTTGGTGCATGTCCATGTCGCCGTCCCGCGGGCGTCGCCCTCGACCGCCACACTCTCAACCAGGCCGGCCTTGGCCAGCCTTTTGATCGTCGGATAGACTTGGCCGAGACTGGAGTTAAAGGCCGCAACCGGGCTCATTTCGAAGATCTTCACGATTCTGTACGCTGTAACCGGCTGGGTACGGCGTACCAGATCAAGCAAGGCCCCTTCATGGTCGCTAAGGCGCGGCGGATCTTGTTCTTTGTTCATCTTGGCCTGCCTTATCTGATTAGAAACAGACCGCCAACTCAGCTTGGATGCATCCGATGAGGTTTGTTTGCCAGCCTGCCGCTTAGCCCAGATCAGAATTGCCAAATAGCATCGAAGTGTTCAGCACCGGCGGATGGCCAATTCCTCTCATGATGTGATCATTCTTGGCGCCGGGGCTGCTGGCCTGCTTTGCGCCGCGATAGCGGGGCAGCGCGGGAAGCGGGTTCTGCTGATCGAACGCGCGGACCAGCCGGGCAAGAAGATACTGATTTCGGGCGGTGGGCGCTGCAATTTCACGAACATCCACACTGCGCCGGATCGCTATCTTTCGGCCAATCCGCATTTCGCCAAATCCGCGCTCAGCCGTTATGGTGCGCAGAATTTCATCGCGCTCGTCGATCGATACGGGATCGCCTGGCATGAAAAAACACTCGGCCAGCTCTTCTGCGACGGCTCTGCCCGCCAGATTGTCGATATGTTGCTCGAGGAAGGCGCGAAGGGCGTCGTCGACCTGGTCTGCGGAGAGGAGATCGCCGACACAAGTCACGCCGATGGCCGGTTCCGGGTGAAAACAGGCAACCGGACGGCGGAGGCTCCGGCGCTGGTCATCGCGACGGGCGGGCCATCCATTCCGAAGATGGGAGCGACCGGCTTTGCCTATGATCTGGCGCGGCAGTTCGGCCTGAAGGTTGTCGAACCGCGCCCGGCGCTCGTCCCGCTGACATTGGGCGGCGATGACATATTGTTCCGGGAACTTTCGGGAGTTGCCGCAGATGTCGTCGTGCGATGCGGCAAGACGGCGTTCCGCGAGGCGGCGCTGTTCACCCATCGCGGACTTTCGGGGCCAGCCATTCTGCAGATATCCTCCTATTGGCGGCATGGCGAAACGGTCGGGATCGATTTTTTGCCGGAACGGGAAAGGGGCTGGCTCCTCGAAACCAAGCGCAGCACCCCGAGCGGTACGATACGTGCCCTGCTGCGCGATGCTTTGCCGGATCGGCTTGCTACAACGCTGGCAGAAAGATTGGCGTTGGGCGGCGATCTCGGAAATATGACGGACAAGGCGCTGAACCGGGCAGAGGCACAGCTCGCCGATTGGCGTTTCGCCCCGAACGGCACCGAGGGTTTTGCCAAGGCCGAAGTTACGGTCGGCGGGATCAGCACGGCCGAACTGTCTTCGAAAACCATGGAGGCCCAATCGGTACCGGGCCTGTATGCAATCGGAGAAGCGGTGGATGTGACGGGCTGGCTGGGCGGCTATAATTTCCAATGGGCCTGGGCCAGCGGATGGGCGGCCGCGCAGGTGCTCTGACAGACGGACTTTCGCTGTCTGGCCGCTTGCCCGCTTGACTCCTGCCTTATCAGTCACGCTATAAGAACAAAACAAGAACAGTTATGCGTGAGTCGGCTCCTATCCTCTCCGCGCTTCGGGCGCGCCTGGCGAAAGATGCGCCTGATCGTTCGGTAAACCGCGCGGACGGGAGCTCCGATATTCTGGCTTTGGGTCATGCATCGCTCGACGACTATCTTGATGGAGGTTTGCGGCGTGGACAGCTGCATGAGATTTTTGCCGGTGAAGGCGAAGATGGTGGCGCGGCCACTGGCTTTGCCACGATGCTCGGCATATTGGCGCAAGGGACGGGGAAGGGCGGTGCCAGGCCCCTGCTCTGGTTACGCAGCGAAGAGGCGCAAAGGCGGGGCGGGCGGCTATATGGAGCGGGTTTTGCCGAGCTGGGCGGCGATCCGGCGACGCTTGTCCTCGTTACCGTTCCCGACACGCTGGCCCTGTTGCGCGGAGCGGCCGACGCGCTGCGCTGCGGCGGGCTGGGCGCGGTAATCGTCGAATGCTGGGGCAATCCTCACTTGCTGGACCTGATGGCCAGTCGCCGGCTGACGCTGGCGGCCGAACATTCGCGTGTCACGGCGCTGATGCTGCGGCTAGGGGGCACGCCTGCACCGAGCACCGCCGATACGCGCTGGTCGGTATGCGCCGCGCCGTCCCGCCCGCTGGAAGCCAATGCGCCGGGCTCTCCGGCCTTCGACCTTGCCTTGCTCCGCCGCCGCGCCGGCCCTGCGGGGAAAAGCTGGCGGCTGGAATGGCATCGTGACCGGCGCATTTTCCATGAAGTCATTCCGGAGCTTGGGCGGGAAACGAAGACTTCTGGCGCTCCACTTTCCGTTCCTGTCGGCGGACAGGCTGAAGATTTGCGGGTCATCGCCCTCAGCGCCTGACGTGCCGCTCGCCTTTGTCGAAAAGGTGAAGGGTGCGATGCGGATCAGGGCGGTCGACCGGACGGCACGGGCGCTGGGCCTCGGGCCCGGCCTGACACTGGCCGATGCGCGGGCGCGGGTGCCGGATCTGGTTGTGGAGGATTATGATGCCCCGGCCGATACCGGCTGGCTCGACCAGCTGGCGGACCGATGCGTACGCTTCACCCCGATGGTGGCGATTGATCCGCCGGACGGGCTGCTGCTCGATATTACAGGCTGCGCACATCTGTTCGGCGACGCGGAAAATCTCACTGCGACGATCAGCGCATGGTTTGGCGAGATGGGCGTGATGATGCGGTCCGCCCGCGCGTCGACGGCCGAGGCTGCGCACGCTCTTGCACGTTTCCATCGGGGAACCGTTAGCGACGAGCAGGCGGCGGTCCGCAGCCTGCCCGTTGCCGCCCTGGAGCTTGATAGTGAGAGCGACCTGGGGTTGCGCCGTGCTGGGCTGAAAACAGTGGGTGCGGTTGCGAACCGGCCAAGGGCGGCGATTGCAGCGCGTTTCGGTGCGGCTTCGGTGCTGGCGCTCGACCGACTGCTGGGCGTAGCCGAAGCGCCGCTCAATCCGCGCTATGCGGAGCCGCCGCTTGTTCTTGAGCGCCGTTTTGCCGAGCCCATAGCGAATACGGATTATGGGCTGCGTATATTGCGGGAATTGACGGAGGAAGCGGCTGTAGAGCTGGCCGAAAAGGATCAGGGCGGCCGTGCTTTCGAAGCGATATTCATCCGTTCTGACGGACGGATTCAGCGACTGCAGGTCGAGACGGGTCTGCCAACGCGCGACAGCGACGCCATTATCCGGCTGTTCAGCGAGAAGGTGGAAACGCTTGCCGATCCGCTCGACCCGGGTTTCGGGTTCGATAGTGTGCGGCTTTCCATCCCCAGGACCGAAGCCTTGCGCCCGAGCCAGAAACATCTTGAAGGCGAAATGCCCGGGGAAAGCGATATCGCCGCGCTGGTCGATCGGCTGAGCGTTCGGCTCGGTCGTCACCGCGTGCAGCGGTTGCAGCCCTGCGACACCCATATTCCCGAAAAAGGCCAGGCCGCGCGGCCTTTTATCGAGGTGTCGGCGCATAAGTCCTGGCCGGTACCGAAAGCAGGAGAGCCGCCATCCCGTCCACTCCACCTGTTCGATCCGCCAGAGCGCATCGCCGTGCTTGCCGCAGTGCCGGACGGGCCGCCGCACCGCTTTACCTGGCGGCGCAAAGTCCATGATGTCCTGCGCTATGAAGGGCCGGAACGCATTGCCTCGGAATGGTGGCGCAGCAAAGGCGATCCACTGGGTGAGAAGCGACTGACGCGCGATTATTACCGGATCGAGGATGCGAACGGCCATCGATACTGGGTGTTTCGTCATGGCCTGTACGGGCGCGAGAAAACCGATCCGGACTGGTATCTGCACGGGTTGTTCGCGTGATGGCCGGCTTTGCTGAATCTTTTGCCGAACTCGCCGCCGCGACCAACTATTCCTTCCTGCGCGGGGCTTCGCATCCGGGCGAGATGGTGCATGAGGCCATTCGCCTTGGCATGGCGGGCATCGGGATTGCGGATCGCAATTCGGTCGCCGGTGTGGTGCGCGCGCTTATCGCGATGCGGGATGCGCTTGAAGATTTGCCTGAAGACCGGCGCGCCGCATTCCCGTTTCGCCTGGTCGTTGGCGCGCGGCTCTGCTTTGTGGACGGTACGCCGGACATTATCGCCTATCCGGCCACTCGCTATGGCTGGGGGCGGCTCACGCGCCTGTTAACTGTTGGCAACCGGCGCGCAGTGAAAGGCGATTGCCTGCTTCAGCTCAAGGATCTGCTCGAACATTCAGAGGATCTGCTGCTGACCGCAATGGCTGATGAAAGTGATGAATTTGCGCTGCGGCGTTTACAGGAAAGCACGATGGATCGGCTCTGGCTTGGCGTGACCATGCCGCGATCGGGTTGCGATCATCGCGTGCTGGAGAAACGCGCCTGTTTTGCAGAAAAACTCGCCATTCCGATGCTCGCCACCAATGATGCACTCTATGCGACGCCGCAGCAGCGGCAGCTTCACGATGTCCTGACCTGCATCCGCGAAGGCACGACTATCGCCCATGCCGGGAAACTGCTTGCCACCAACGCCGAACGCCATCTGAAACCGCCAGAGGAGATGGCGCGGCTGTTTCGCGATTATCCGCAAGCGATCGCCGCAACGACCGATCTCCTGGCGCGCATCGCTTTTTCGCTGGACGATCTGCGCTACGAATATCCGCATGAGCCTGTGCCGAAGGGCTGGGAACCGCAAAGCTGGCTCGAGCATATCGTGATGGAGGCGGCGCATGAGCGCTATGGCAGAGCCATCCCGCCCGAGGCGCAAAAGCTGATCGACGAGGAGTTCTCGCTGATCCGGGATCAAGATTACGCCTATTATTTCCTGACCGTGCACGATGTCGTGAAATTCGCGCGCGCGCAGGATCCGCCGATTCTCTGTCAGGGGCGGGGGTCGGCCGCCAATTCGATGGTCTGCTTCCTGCTCGGCATCACCTCGGTTGATCCGGTCCGCTACAATCTCCTTTTCTCCCGCTTCGTGTCGCGCGAGCGCAAGGAGCCGCCCGATATCGATGTCGATTTCGAGCATGAGCGGCGCGAGGAGGTGATGCAGTATATCTACGATCGTTACGGCCGGGAGCGCGCCGGGATCGCGGCGACGGTGATCCATTACCGCCCGCGCAGCGCCGTTCGCGAGGTCGGCAAGGCGCTGGGGTTTTCGGAAGATGTCACCACCCGGCTTTCGAGCACGGTGTGGGGCAGCCATTCGCGCGCGATGCAGGAACAGCGGATCGCCGAAAGCGGGTTCAGTCTCGACAATCCCGAGATTGCGCGCCTCAAGGCGCTGGTCGACCAGATCCTCGAATTTCCGCGCCATCTCTCCCAGCATGTCGGCGGCTATGTCCTCACCGAAGGGCGGCTCGACGAGCTTGTGCCCATCCATAACGGCGCGATGAAGGACCGGACGTTCATCGAATGGGACAAGGACGATATCGACGCGCTGGGCCTGATGAAGGTCGATATCCTAGCGCTCGGTATGCTGACCTGCATCCGGAAAAGCTTCGATCTTATGCGGTTGCACGGTCTGGGCGACTATGCGCTGGATACGATCCAGCATGAAGACGCAGCGGTCTACAAGATGCTGCAAAAGGGTGACAGTATCGGCGTCTTCCAGGTCGAGAGCCGGGCGCAGATCAACATGCTGCCCCGCCTCAAGCCTGCGGTGTTTTACGATCTTGTCATCCAGGTAGCGATTGTCCGCCCCGGGCCGATCGAGGGCGATATGGTACATCCCTTTTTGCGGCGGCGGCAGGGGATCGAGAAGGTCGTTTTCCCGTCCCCCAATGCGCCGCATGATCCGGATGAACTGAAAACTGTGCTCGGCAAGACCATGGGCGTTCCGCTGTTTCAGGAACAGGCGATGAAGCTTGCCATCGTTGCAGCGGAGTTCTCGCCAGAAGACGCCAACCGGTTGCGCCGCGCCATGGCGACCTTCCGCAATGTCGGGACGATCGACCAGTTCGAGAAAAAGATGATCGAGGGTATGGTCTCGCGCGGCTATGAGCGCGATTTCGCCGAACGCTGCTTCCGGCAGATCGAGGGATTCGGCAGCTACGGTTTTCCCGAAAGCCACGCATTGTCCTTCGCTCGGCTCGTCTATGTGTCGAGCTGGATCAAGTGCCACCATCCGGCGGTGTTCACCTGCGCCTTGCTCAATTCCCAGCCCATGGGTTTTTACGCGCCCGCCCAGCTTGTCCGCGATCTGCGTGACCATGGCGGTGAAGTGCGTGAGCCCGATATCAACGCCAGCACTTGGGACAACAGCCTTGAGCCTTTGGGCGACGATCTCGCCCTGCGCATCGGCTTTCGCCAGATTGACGGATTCCGGGCGGAATGGGCCCAGCAACTTGAGAAAGCCCGGGAGAAAGGCGCATTCATTACGATGGAGGATCTCGCGCGCCGTGCAAATCTTCCTCGCCGTGCACTCCGTCTGCTTGCCGATGCCGATGCCTGCCACTCGATCGGCAAGAATCGCCGCCAGTCGTTATGGGATGTGCAGCGCATGCCGCAGAGCGAGCTGCCCCTTTTTGCTGCTGCCAAAGAATGCGAGCTACGGGATGAAGCCGATCCGAACCTTCCTGCAATGCCGCTTTCCGAACATGTTGTCGCCGATTACCAGACGGTGCGGCTCTCGCTGAAAGGCCACCCCATGGCGTTTCTGCGCGCGCTCTTCGAAAGCGAAGGCGTACTGAGTTGTGCTGCGACCAACGCCGCGAAGAACGGCAAACAGGTCCGTACGGCAGGCGTTGTCCTGATCCGCCAGCGCCCGGGCAAGGGCAATGCGATCTTCATCACGATCGAGGACGAAACCGGCATCGTCAATGCGCTGCTCTGGGCCCGGCATCTGGAGCGGTTGCGCCGTGCGGTGATGGCTTCCCGGCTGATGGAGATCCATGGCGAGATACAGCGGAGCGCGGAAGGCGTCGTGCACCTGATGGCGACGCATGTCGTTGACCGTACAGAGGCACTCGACAGGCTATCCGACGGGCAGGGCGTGGAACCGGAATTGTCGCCTGCCGATGAAATCAGGAATTCCCAAATTCCGCGCGGGCGGGGGCATCCGCGTAACGTACGCATCCTTCCGAAATCGCGCGATTTTCATTGAGGGCTGGCCGTGCCGAGTTGGCTTGTTATATGTACTGGGTCCCAAACGAGATCGGGTTCCTGAATGTTCCGCCATATCCGCCTCGCTGCTTTGGTTTTGTGCTGGTTCGTTCTGCCTAATGCTGCCCTTGCTGAAGAGGCCGCGGCCGATCGTTTGCGCACCATCGCTTCGGAGGCTTATGACGGCAATCGTCCCGGCGCGAGCGTGATCGTGTACCGCAATGGTGAGATCCTGCTGCACGAAGCATATGGCCTGGCCAACCTCGAGCTGGGCGTGGCGATGACGACTGCGAACCGGTTTCGGATTGCATCCGTGACCAAGCAGTTCACCGGTGCAACCGTTATGCGACTGGTCGAGGATGGGGTTCTCGATCTGGACGCAAATATCCGCACTTACCTGCCAGACTTTGCCGATAAAGGCGATACAATCACCTTGCGTCACCTGTTGGGACACACATCCGGGCTCTACAACTACACTAATCATGATGATTACGAGGCAATCGCCCACACCGATATCAGCCTCCAGGACACGTGTGCCTATTTCGAAGACCTGCCGCTCGACTTTCCGGTCGGGAGCGAATGGTCCTATTCCAATTCCGGCTATGCATTGACGAGCTTGATCATCGAGACCGTCACCGGTCGCGAATTCGAAGATATTGTGGCCGAGCGGATTTTTGCGTCGGCTGGCATGACCCAGTCTCAATTCCAGCTAGCTGGACAGGTGATGGCCAACAGTCCCAACCAATACTGGCATGGCGAGAACGGTTTCTATCCGGCCCAGCGGGCAGGGATATCTGGCCATGGTGACGGTGAGATATATTCGACGACCGGCGATTTGCTTCAATGGTATCAGGCGTTGCGCGATGACCGGCTCTTCAATGCCGAGACGCGCGAAACCTTCTATGCCTCACAAATCCTGCCAGACGGCCGGGATACACGCTATGGCCTGGGCCTCTTCCACGGCCGCGTCGGCCCCTATGCCACCTACGAACATGGCGGCAATGTCGGCGGCTGGCGGGCCTATGTGATAATGGTGCCCGAACAGGATGCTTTTGTCGCCCTGCTTGCCAATGCCAATGACACTGATGAAGGCCTTATCGCGAGCCGTCTGATGAAAGCCGCGCTCGGTCTGGAAAACGGCGCATCGATTGAAATTTCTCTCGAGCAGGCCGCGTTGGAGGGATTTGTCGGTACCTATCGGCATGGACCAGGTGACGTGCGCCGGATTCGCTTCGAAGCCGGCCGCATCCAGTCGAGCCGAGGCGGCGGAAACTGGCATAATCTCGTTCCCATCGGTGAGAGCCGGTTCATGTTCCAGGCGGATCCCGATACCCAGATTCAGTTCACCGATACGGGGCTGAATGTTAGCTATCGTTACGGTATGGATCACGAGGCCGTGCGAATTGAGGAAGAATAGCATCGTCGCGCGGCAATGCTATTGTGGAACGAACCTCGATCTTTGTAATTGTCACGCGTTGGGCAACAATGCAGCAATGTCGGGAAATATCCTGCCCCTACGAGCTATCGGCGTCGGATATCTCAATATTCTCTACATGACAAAATCTCGCGATTTCACTGCGGCATAGGCCAAATCGGTGCTGCGATTGCCAGAAATTTCGATAATTTCGTGATTGCGCTTCCCCTTTACCAGCCGCGTAGCGCAAACTTTTCCCGGACAAGCGGAGGTGGGGTACCAAAATGGAATTGCTCTGCCTAAAGGCTCATTAATTGCATTCAGGGCAGCTTCTTGATCCCGATCAAAAAGGAGCCCAACATTGTCCACTAGTGGCGGGGCACGCTTTAGCAAGGGAAGGGCGCATGGAAACTCTGACAATGAAGGTCGGCAGCTTGCTGCTGGTCGCATTTCTGGCATTTGTGGCTGCAGCTTCGGCCGCCGATAGCGGTTTTGCGGTCCATATGTGGATCGTGGTTGCGGCGGCTCTGCTCGCGACATTCGTGATTGCGAACAAGGCGGATTTTGCCGCCCTGGCCAGAGGAGGCGCGCCCAAGCCCGATCAGAGCCGGTATGACGACGACCCGGTGCGCTGGGGCGTTATTGCGACCGTTTTCTGGGGCATGGCGGGATTTCTCGCCGGGCTTTATATTGCGCTCCAGCTCGCCTTTCCGGTTCTCAATCTCAACCTTGAATATACGACGTTCGGGCGACTGCGCCCGCTCCATACGTCGGCCGTTATCTTCGCTTTCGGAGGCAATGCGCTGATTGCGACGAGTTTCTATATCGTCCAGCGCACCTGCCGGGCGAGGCTTGCCTTCCCTGGCCTCGCCCGCTTCGTTTTCTGGGGCTACCAGCTGTTCATCGTGCTGGCGGCCACCGGTTATCTGCTCGGCATTACGCAGAGCCGCGAATATGCCGAGCCCGAATGGTATGTCGATCTTTGGCTGACGATCGTCTGGGTCGCCTATGCTATCGTCTTCATCGGCACGATCGCGAAGCGCAAGGAGCCGCATATCTATGTGGCGAACTGGTTCTTCCTCGCCTTCATCCTGACGATTGCAATGCTTCATATCGTCAACAATCTGGCCGTGCCGGTCAGCTTCATGGGGTCAAAAAGCTATTCGGCTTTTGCCGGTGTGCAGGATGCCCTTACGCAATGGTGGTACGGGCATAATGCGGTCGGCTTCTTCCTGACGGCCGGCTTCCTCGCCATGATGTATTATTTCGTGCCGAAACAGGCCGAACGTCCGGTCTACAGCTACCGGCTGTCGATCATTCACTTCTGGTCGCTGATCTTCCTCTATATCTGGGCAGGTCCGCACCATCTCCATTACACTGCACTGCCGGATTGGGCGCAGACGCTGGGTATGGTGTTCTCGATCATGCTGTGGATGCCGAGCTGGGGCGGTATGATCAACGGCCTGATGACTCTCAATGGCGCCTGGGACAAGATTCGCACCGACCCGATCATCCGTATGATGGTGATGGCGCTCGCCTTTTACGGGATGAGCACCTTCGAGGGGCCTATGATGTCGATCAAGGCGGTCAACTCGCTCTCGCACTATACTGATTGGACAATCGGCCATGTGCATTCGGGCGCGCTGGGCTGGAACGGCATGATAACCTTTGCCGCCATCTACTATCTGGTACCGCGACTATGGGCGCGCGAACGGCTCTACAGCCTGCGCATGGTGAACTGGCATTTCTGGCTCGCGACGGTCGGGATCGTTCTCTACGCCGCCTCGATGTGGGTTGCCGGCATCATGCAGGGCTTGATGTGGCGGGAATATGGGGCGGATGGCTATCTGGTCTACGCCTTCTCCGAAGTTACCGCTGCAATGCACCCGATGTATCTGATCCGGGCGACGGGCGGTCTCCTCTATCTCGCTGGGGCCATCGTTATGACCTACAATGTCTGGCAGACAATCGCCGGACGTAGCCGGACAGAAAAACCGATGAGTGACGCGGCCTTCGATCCCGAAGCGGATCGCCCGATCGTCTCCCCGCAAACCGTTCCAGCCGAATAAGGACGCGAGACATGGCATCCCGATTTTTCGATCACAAAAAGCTCGAACGCAACGTCACCCTGCTTGCTATCGGTGCATTCATCACCGTGGCGATCGGCGGTATCGTCGAGATTGCACCGCTATTCTACATCGACTCGACAGTAGAGGAAGTGGAGGGTGTGCGGCCCTATACGCCGCTCGAACTGGCCGGACGGAACGTTTATATCCGCGAAGGCTGCTATACCTGCCACAGTCAGATGGTCCGTCCGTTCCGCGACGAAGTGGAGCGTTACGGCCATTACAGCCTGGCGGCGGAAAGTATGTACGACCATCCCTTCCAATGGGGTTCGAAACGGACGGGGCCGGACCTTGCCCGCGTCGGCGGCCGCTATTCGGACGAATGGCATGTCCAGCATCTGACGGATCCGCGCTCGGTGGTTCCGGAATCGATCATGCCGCCCTATGCGTTCCTCGCAACCCGCGAAATCGACTTTGAGGATATTGACGGAGACCTCGGCGCGCTGAGCTCAATTGGCGTTCCCTATGACGAGACGATGATCGAAAATGCGGCAGCCGATTTCGCGGCACAGGTCGATATTTTCGGCGATGCAAGCGGCCTTCGGGAGCGTTATGGCGACGTCCAGATACGCGATTTTGATGGCAATCCGGCAATGCTGACGGAGATGGACGCGCTGATCGCCTATCTCCAGATGCTCGGCACCCTTGTCGATTTCGAGGCGGCGGCGGCCCAGGAGGAAGCGCGATGAGCTACGAAGCCTTTCGCCATTTTGCCGACAGTTGGGGCCTGTTATTCATGGTCCTTGTGTGGATCGGTTTTGCCCTTTGGGCATTCCGCCCGGGCGCCAAGCAGCATCATGAAGACGCCGCAAACATGATTTTCGACGAGAGTGAGAACGATGGCTGACAAACGCGTCGACGAACCCACGGGCACCGACTTTGTCGGGCATGAGTGGGACGGTATCGAAGAGCTTGATACGCCGCTGCCGCGCTGGTGGCTGATCATATTCTATGCCTGCATCATCTGGGCGGCGGCATATACCGTCGCCTATCCGGCCTGGCCGCTTATCAATAGCGCAACCCAGGGGGTACTCGGTTATTCGAGCCGAGCCGAACTGGCTGAGGACATGGCTGCGGTGGAGGCCGAGCGCGCGCCGCTGCGCGCCGCGATAGCCGAGATCTCGATCGAAGACTTGCCTGCCGATGAGCAGTTGATGCAAACAGCGGTGCAGGGCGGACGCTCCGCCTTTATCGTGCATTGCGTGCAATGCCATGGCTCCGGGGCCGCGGGCAGCGCGGGTTATCCCAACCTCAATGATGATGACTGGCTCTGGGGCGGCGATATGGCAGCGATTGAATATACGCTGATCCATGGCATCCGGAACCCGAATCACGATGAAACCCGTATTTCGCAAATGCCTGCATTCGGCGCAGACGGTATATTGAACGACCGCCAGATTGCCGATGTCGTTTCCTATGTTCGCACGTTTAACGGCGCGGAAGAAGCGAGTGCCGCATCGGCACGGGGTGCGGAGCTCTACACTGCCAATTGTGCTGTCTGCCATGGTGAAAATGGCGGTGGCGACCAAACCCAGGGCGCGCCCAATCTGCGCGATACAATCTGGCTTTACGGTGGAGATCGCGCCGCGATCACCAATACTGTGACGAACAGCCGGTTCGGTGTGATGCCGCGCTGGGGCCATCGCCTCGACCCAGTAACCATCCGGATGCTCGCGGCGTATGTCTGGTCGCTGGGCGGCGGTGAAACTGCGCCCACCGTGCCTGACGACGAGGGCGAAGATGTTGCCGAGGCGCAGAGCAATGAACCTGGCTGACCTCGCCGCGCCGGAAGGATCGCCCAAGCCCGATCTCTATGAGAAGCGCAAGGGCGTCTATCCCAAGGCGGTGAATGGCAATTTTCGTCGCCTGAAATGGACGATCATGCTGTTGACGCTGGGCGTCTATTATATCACGCCCTGGATCCGCTGGGATCGCGGCCCCTACGCGCCGAATCAGGCTGTGCTCGTCGACCTCGCCGGGCGGCGCTTCTATATGTTCGGCATCGAGATCTGGCCTCATGAATTCTACTATGTAGCGGGTCTGCTGATCATGGCCGGCATCGGCCTGTTTCTCGTAACTTCTTCGGTGGGCCGGGCCTGGTGCGGCTATGCCTGTCCGCAAACCGTGTGGACGGACCTTTTCCAGCATGTCGAGCGTTGGGTCGACGGGGATCGCAACGCGCAGATCCGTCTCGAAAAAGCGCCATGGACGTCCAAAAAGGTCGTCAAACGCGTTACAAAATGGGGGATATGGCTCCTGATCGCGGTGGCGACAGGCGGCGCATGGATCTTCTACTTCGCCGACGCTCCAACGCTGTTCCTGTCCCTGTTCACGGGAGACGCGCCGTTCGTGGCCTATGCGACCATAGGCGTGCTGACATTCACCACCTTTACGCTGGGCGGGTTCATGCGTGAACAGGTGTGCATCTATATGTGCCCCTGGCCGCGTATCCAGACGGCAATGATGGATGAAAAGTCGCTTACGGTGACCTATAAGGACTGGCGCGGCGAACCGCGGAGCCACGGCGTAAAGCGGTCGCGCGAGAATCCGGGCGTTTTCGGCGACTGTATCGATTGCGACCAGTGTGTCGCCGTCTGCCCGACCGGTATCGATATCCGCGAAGGGCCGCAAATCGGCTGCATCACCTGTGCGCTTTGCATTGATGCGTGCGACAAGGTCATGGGTCAGATCGGCAGGCCGCGCGGATTGATCGACTATGCAACGCTTGAGAGTAGCGAGCTTGAGGCAGGCGGGGCCTCCGTGCCTTCGCTCAAGCGCACGATATTCCGGCCGCGCACACTGATTTATTTCACGCTTTGGGCAGGTATCGGTCTGGCCATGCTCTTTGCTGTCGGTACGCGTGACCGGCTGACGATCAACGCTATTCAGGAGCGTAACCCGACCTTCGTCCAGTTGACTGGCGGTCAGGTTCGTAACAGCTTCGACGTTAAGATCCGCAATATGGAAAACCGGCCACGCACGATGACGCTTGAATTGGAAGGCCTGGAAGGCGGGGTTATGTGGGCCGGTTCCGGCAACCGCGATCAGGCCCTGCGCGCGTTTGACATTACCGTGCCCGCAGATCAGCTGCTCAACACCCGGGTGTTCGTTGCGGCCCCACATGACGGGGAAGCACGGGAAGATTTCACCTTCATCGTCACGGCAACCGGTGGCGAGGAAGAGGAAACAGCCTTTGAATCCGCCCGCTTTTCCCGCCCCGGAGCAGAACAGTGACCCGGCGGTTCAATGGCTGGCACATGACCGCCATCCTTGTCGCCTTTTTCGGCGTAGTGGTTGCAGTCAATATGGTGATGGCGACCTTTGCGACGCGCAGCTTCGGCGGCACGGTTGTCGATAACAGCTATGTCGCAAGCCAGAATTTCAACGCCTGGCTCGAAGCCGCGCGGGAGCAGGGCAACCTGCAATGGGCCGAGACTGTCGAGCGGGGCGAGGACCGGGTGGCGGTCACGATCGATACGCCCGAAGGGCCGTTGTCTGGTGCGGTTGTAACCGGCATTGCCAGCCATCCTGTTGGCCGGGCCGACGAGGTTTTGCTCTCCTTCGCAGAGACTGGCGATGGCATGTACCGGAGCAATGAAGCACTTGGCAGCGGTCGCTGGCTCGTGCGGATTGAAATTGTGAGAGGCGCCGAGCGTAAACGGGTGCTGGTCGATATCCGATGAACGCACCGCTCCAGGCCAAGAAGCCGGTTTCGGCAGAGGAAAGCCGCTTTGCAGTGCCGGATATTCATTGTGCGGGCTGCATTTCAAAGATTGAGCATGGCCTGATGGCGCATGCCGGGGTTCATGCCGCGCGCGTCAATTTCACTAGCAAGCAGGTTTCGATCGCGCATGACAAGGCACTGTCCGATCTCGATCTTGCGGAGGCCATTCGCGGCCTTGGTTTCAAACCGTCCCTGATCGCCGAAGACCGGAGTGACGAGGCGGCTGCCGCTGCGGGTCGTGAATTGCTCAGATGCCTGGCCGTTGCCGGGTTTGCCGCAATGAATGTGATGCTACTTTCCGTCAGCATCTGGTCTGGAGCCGATGGCGCTACGCGCACATTGTTTCACTGGATTTCGGCGCTGATTGCCCTGCCGGCAATTGCCTATGCCGGCCGGCCGTTCTTCCGTTCTGCATGGCAGGCGCTTCGCCATGGCCGGACCAACATGGATGTGCCGATAGCTATAGGCGTGACGATTACCGCCGCGATCAGCCTGTACGAGACGATTGTCGGCGGCGATCATGCTTATTTCGAGAGCGCGCTGATGCTGATCTTCTTCCTGCTTGTCGGCAGGGCGCTCGACGCCATGATGCGCCGCAAGGTTGGCGATGGCGTGGCGGCGCTGGCCCGCCAGTCGGCACCGGGTGCGCTGGTGATCGACAGCGACGGAAGCAGCGCATGGCACAAAGCCGCGGAATTGCGACCTGGCATGATCATGCAGTTGGCGGCGGGAGAGCGCCTGGCGGGGGATGGCATTGTCGTCGAGGGCGAAAGCGCGATCAATGCGTCGCTGCTGACAGGCGAAAGCGCGCCGCAATCGGTGGGGCCCGGGGAACAGGTTTTCGCCGGTACGCTGAATGTTGCCGCACCGCTCACGGTCAAAGTGACGGCCGCCGCCGACGATACGGCGCTGGCCGATATCGGGCGGCTGATGGCGACGGCGGGTCAGAGCAAGTCCCGCTATGTGCGGATTGCCGATCGCGGGGCCCGTCTCTATGCGCCTGTGGTCCATTCACTTGCTCTGTTGACCTTTGTCGGCTGGATGATGGCGGGGGCGGACTGGCACCAGGCGCTCCTGATCGGCGTTGCGGTGCTGATAATCACCTGCCCCTGTGCGCTTGGCCTGGCGGTGCCGGTGGCGCATGTCGTCGCGACGGGTTCGCTGATGAAACGGGGCATTCTTGTCAAACATGAATCGGCGATCGAACGGCTCGCCGAAGCTGATCGCGCGGTTTTCGACAAGACAGGGACACTAACGCTCGACCGCCTTGTGGCGGAGAATCTCGAAGAGCTGAACCATGATCAGAAAGCCATTGCGCTTGCCCTGGCCCGCGCTTCGCGACACCCCCTGGCCACGGCCATTCGGGAGGGTCTTGAATCCGAGGGCGTTCGCGCAGTTTCCATCACCGGGCTGGCCGAACTGCCGGGAACCGGAGTGACCGGGATTTACGAGAAGACCAAGGTCGCGCTTGAAGCGCCGGAGGGGTCGCAATCAACCCCTGCCGTAGCATTGACCATCGGCGATGATCGTACGGCGATTATCCGTTTCCGCGATACACTTCGCCCCGATGCCGAAGAAGCGGTCGCGGACATCGCCGGCCTTGGTTTGCCCGGCACTATTCTCTCTGGTGACAAGAGCAGCGCAATCCAGCCGATCGCCGGCGCGCTCCATCTGACCGCTCAGTCGAACGCCCGTCCGGACGACAAATGCGAGGCGCTTGAGCGGTTGCGCCGGCAGGGCCATCGTGTTTTGATGGTGGGCGACGGGTTGAATGACGGCCCGGCCCTGGCCGCCGCCCATGTTTCCATCGCGCCGGGTTCCGCCAGCGATGTCGGGCAAAATGCGGCCGATCTGGTTTTCCTCGGAGACAGCCTCGCACCGATCCCCTTTGCGATCCGCGCTGCGCGGCGAACCATGGATATCGTGCGACAGAATTTCGGTTTGGCGCTGATTTACAATGTGGTGGCCGTGCCGCTCGCGATCGGCGGTTTCGTAACGCCGCTGGTTGCCGCCGTCGCCATGTCGCTTTCGTCGCTGATCGTTATCGCCAATTCGCTTCGATTGCGGAGGGTTCGATGACAGGACTGGCTATCCTCATTCCGGTTGCGATCGGCCTGGGTCTCGCTGGTCTTGCCGCCTTTTTCTGGGCTTTGTCCAACAATCAGTTCGAGGATCCGGACGGCGCGGCGGCCCGGATTCTGGACGATGACGATGATGAGCCGGTCGGGAAATGAAGATAATCGAGCAGCTTTTTGCGGTCGGCGCATTGCTTGGCCTTTCGGCAAACGGGCTTGTTCCCCCGGCCACCGAAGAGAATATCCTGTGGGCCGAGGTGTGCGGGCGCCCGGGCATGCGCGTCGCGATCCCGCTAAATGGCGAGCCGTCTAACGAAAAACGCGATTGCGCCGAGGCCTGTCATGCAGCTTTGTGCCGCAAGTCGACCGGCGATTTGCGCAACGGCGGCGCTCGCGGCGCCGTTGTCTGATCCGTATAGCGACAAAAAACGGCTGACCTCGCCGCTTTCTTCCGCTAACCCGGCCGCATGTCCAGCTGTGATACCTGCCTTGTTCGCAATCGGGCCATCTGCTCCGTGCTCGAAACCGATGCGCTTGATGAGCTGAATCGGATCGGCCGCCGCAAAAATGTGCGCCGGGGCGAGACCGTAATCTGGGAAGGCGATGATGCCCCCATCGTTGCCAACGTCATCGATGGAATGCTGAAACTGACAACGGCGACCGGCGATGGGCGCGAGATGATTGTCGGCATCACCTATCCGTCCGATTTTATTGGCCGGCCGTTCGGCGCGAGCAGCTCCAATTCGGTGACTGCGCTGACGGACGCGCAGCTTTGCGTGTTTACCCGCTCCAGTTTCGACGGCTTCGCCAAACAGCATCCGGGTCTTGAGCATGAATTGCTCGAACGGACGCTGGGCGAGCTGGATCGGGCCCGGGACTGGATGTTGCTTCTCGGCCGGAAGAGTGCGGCCGAGCGTGTGGCGTCCTTCCTCATCGAAATGTCGAAGCGTCTTGGCGGACGGGCCTGCGAGGGGCCGACGGGCCCTGCGGACCGGTTCGAACTGCCGCTGTCGCGCCAGCAGACAGCTGACATATTGGGTCTCACTATCGAGACGGTCAGCCGTCAGCTTGGCCGGTTACGCGATGCGGGTATGATTTTGACGCCGGACCGGCGTACGATTGAAATCACCGACTGGGCCGGGCTCGAACATGAGTCCGAACGCGGCTGAAAAAACGGGCAGGCCGCAGAGGGTGGCGACCTGCCCGAGAGGGACGCATTACCGGTTAGAGCCGGAACCCGATCCCAATTCCGAAAACGAACGGGTCTAGGTCGATGTCGACCTGTTGTGTGCCGAGCGTCGCGTTGCGCAGCGTCGCCGTGGTATCGATGTCGATGTATTTGATGTCGAAATTGAGAAAGATGTCCTCGTTGAGATCGACGTCCACACCCGCCTGCAGGGCCCAGCCCCAGCTGTCGCTTAGCGACACCGATGTCGGCCCGACGGCGTTTTCAAGGCCGTTGGTCGCGTCCTCGGAATAGAAGACGGTGTAGTTGACGCCCGCTCCGACATAGGGCCGTACCGAGCTTTCCGGCGAAAAATGATACTGGGCGGTGAGAGTCGGCGGCAGAACCCAAGTCGATCCGAGTTGGCCAATCCCACCGGTCACGCCCGATGTTCCGCCGAAATCATGCTGGGTCGTCGCGGCGATCAGCTCAAAGCCGATATTGTTGGTCGCCATATAAGTGATGTCGACTTCCGGTGCGAAACTGTCGGTGACGTCTACTTCTTCGCCGGGAAAGGCAGGGAGGATCGATCCGGAATCCTCGTTGGGGGAAACCACGACCGCCCGGACCCGCAACAGCACATCGCCAGCTTCGGCGAAGGCCGGGGCCGGAACAGCTGCAATGGCGAGCAGGGGCAGGAGGGGAAGCGCACGCATGATCATACCTTTCAGTTCGGTTTGTATGGCCATGGTCTGGGGAAAAGGCGGCACCGGCTCTTTGATATCAGTCAACCGCTTCTTTGATTATGGTCAAGGAGTCGCACGCTATCATCTGGTCTCTGGCGAGGCATGTGGCCTTATATCCCAGAATTGCTCGAGCAACCCGTTCCGCGATATACGAGCTATCCCACTGCAGCAGAGTTTGAGCCGGTAGATGCCGGCTTTCACGAGGCCGGATTTGATGAACTGGCTCCGGGCACCGCCGTTTCGCTTTATGCCCATATCCCGTTTTGCGACAAAATCTGCTGGTACTGTGGATGCAATACAGGTGCCGCCAATCGCGCGGACAGGCTAACAGCCTATCTCGATGCGCTGCATATGGAAGTCGAAACGGTTGCCGAGCGCTTGGGGAACCAGAGGCCGGTGACCCAGCTGGCCTTTGGCGGCGGCAGCCCGAATGCGATTGAGCCGGTCGATTTCGTCAGGTTGCTGGATCATATCCTGATCGCTTTCGACGCGTTGGATGCGCGCATATCAATCGAACTTGATCCGCGCAGCCTGACAACCGAATGGATGGCATTGCTAGGCCGGGCGGGGGTCAGTCATGCAAGCCTCGGCGTACAGACATTCGATGCCGGTTTGCAGGCGCGGATCGGGCGAATACAGCCGGTAGAGAGCATAAAGCGAGCGGTTGCAGGGATGCGCGACAATGGCATTGCCTCGCTCAATTTCGATCTGATGTACGGGTTGCCCGGCCAGACCATTGCCGACCTCACGGCAACGCTCGAACAGGCCGTGGCGCTGAAACCGGAGAGGATAGCCCTGTTCGGCTATGCGCATCTGCCAGCCGCCATCCCGCGCCAGCGCCAGATTGATGCGAGCGACATGCCCGATGGGCGGGCGCGGTTCGAGATGGCCGATCTTGGTTTCTCCATGCTGACGGCTGCAGGCTATAGGCCTATCGGCTTCGATCATTTCGCGCTCCCGGACGATCCGTTGACGCTGGCCTGCGAAACCGGCGGTATGCGCCGGAACTTCCAGGGATTCACCGATGATAAGAGCGAAACCCTTATCGGTCTTGGCGCCAGTTCCATCAGCAGTTTTCCGGATCGTCTGGTGCAAAATCAGAAGAATAGCGGGCGGTATCGAGAACTGGCGGGTGCGAACAGACTGGCGACGGAACGCGGCATTCTGCGCGGAGCGATCGATCGAAAGCACGGGGCGGTGATTGAAGATCTCTTATGCGCGGGCACGGCAAATATCGGCGTGCTGGATATCTCTCCCGACACTCACATCCGGCTAGGCAAGTTTTGCCAGCTGGGCCTGCTGGAGCAGAATGCGGATAATATTGCCATTACCGAGGATGGCAGACCTTATAGCCGGGCCATCGCCAGTCTCTTCGATCTCCATCGTATTGCTGAGGAGCAGCGCTTCAGTCGCGCGGTCTGATCATTCCTGACGCCGGGCGAAGGCCAGATCTTGAAAGCGGATGATATGATCTGTGTGCCGGATTTCGGGAAGCCGTGTGAAACGCCCGACAAATTGCTCGCAGCCGGCGCTCAGGCGAAATGTGATTATCGTTCCGTCATCGAGATGAAACTTCGCTTCACGGAGCTGAACATAAGGCTTGTGCGCGCCAGGTGTGCGGTTTCGGTCCATCGTCATGACATGAACGCCAGAACTTAAGAAATTATGGACGGACCCCTTGCGGACGCGGTTCGTTAACCATCTTCGATCGGTCGACGTAACTCTGTCTTGCAACGAGACCGTTGGAAAAAAACCCGAATATAATTTGCTCGGTGAAACCAAATATGTTTAGATTCCATATACCTTGTTCGGAGATTGTTTAGTGGACCAGAGCAGGATCGGATCGACGGACAGTCACACGCTCTCTGAAGAGGTGGCGGATGCGTTGCTCGAGGAAGCCGAACTTCGGCAACTGACGGACCAGGAACCGTCGCCACTTTTCGATCTCGGTCAACTCGATGTAAGCTGGGATGCCGAACGCAAGGCCCTGTGGACCTATATGACGCCGACCGGGCGGCCGAGTTTCAACCTGCCGATGCTCGGCGATTTCGATGTCTGGCAGAATGAGATTACGCGGCTGTACGGTGATGGCGGCGAAGAATTGCGCTATCTCATACTAGGATCGCGCTTTCCCGGCGTTTGGAACTTTGGCGGGGATCTGGGGCTTTTCTCGAACTATATTCGCAGCCGGGACCGCCAGGCTCTCGTCGATTATGGCCGGGCCTGTAACAATATTCTCTTCCGGAACATGAAAAGCCTGGATTTGCCGATTGTAACCATAGGACTGGTTCAGGGGCAGGCGCTCGGCGGTGGTTTCGAGGCGCTGATGTCCTTCAACGTCATCATTGCGGAGCGGAGCGCGAAATTCGGTTTGCCCGAGATGGCATTCGGCTTGTTTCCGGGCATGGGCGCTCATGCTCTGCTGGCGCGGCGACTGGGGTTTGCAAAGGCCGAAACGATGATCCTCAGCGGCAAGACCTATACTGCCGCGGAGATGCAGAAACTGGGCCTTGTCCATTATCTCGTCGAAGATGGCGAAGGCGAGCAGGCGGTTATCGACTATATCAGCCACAACAGCAGGCGGCATGCCGGCAACCGCGCTGTGTATAAGGCCAGCCGTGAAGTCTGGCCGGTTTCGCTCAAAGAACTGAACGCCATTGTCGATATCTGGGCGGATACAGCGCTCAAGCTGAAAGAGAGCGATTTGCGGCTGATGGAAAGACTGGTACGTGCGCAGACAAAATTGTCTGCAAAACTCAGCGCTGGTTGACGATTTTCAACGGGCCGTCGTCGGGCAATTCTTCCTGTACGAGGCGCTCGGTCGCCTGGGCTGCGGTCATTGGTCTTGCATAATAGTAGCCCTGGACACGGCTGCAGCCCGCCTCGCGTACGCGCGACAGCTGTTCTTCTGTTTCCACGCCTTCGGCCACTGTCGCCACATCGAGTGATTTGGCCAGCTGTACGACCGCGCCGATAATCTTCTGGTCCGTGGGGCTGTTGCCGATGTTGCGGATAAAGGACTTGTCGATCTTGATCGTGTCGAATTCCCAGCTGCGCAGATAGGTGAGCGAGGAAAAGCCCGTGCCAAAATCATCAAGGCAGAGGCGCAGGCCCATCTTTTGCAGCTGACGGAGCAGGGAGTTGGTGTGCGGATTCTTGTCGAGTAGCACCGATTCCGTGATTTCGAGCTCGAGCCGGCGGGCAACCATGCCGGTATTAACCAAGGTTTCGATGATCGTAACCGGAAGATTGTTCTGCTTGAGCAGGGCCGGCGAGATGTTGACCGATATGTGCACATCCTCCGGCCATTCGGCAGCCGCCTCGCAGGCTTTGCGCAGTACCCATTCGGTGATGTCGCCGATCAGGCCTGCGCTTTCGGCGACGGGAATGAACATCGCAGGGCTGACATCACCCAGTTCGGGGTGCTTCCACCGCAAAAGCGCCTCGCAGCTTTTGGTTCGGCCCGTCGCAAGGTCGATGATCGGCTGGAAAAGTACCGTGAATTCGTCATTTTCCAAGGCGTCGGTCAAACCGGATTCGATCTGGCGCAGCATGAGGAAATCTTCATGCATGAACGGTTCGAATATCTGGACACGCTTTCCGCCCTCATTTTTCGCGTGGTAGAGCGCGATATCGGCGTTTTTGAGCATGATTTCGCTTTGACGCCCATGATCGGGAGCAACGGCGACGCCGAGAGATGCCGCAACCTCTACGATGTTTTCGTTGATGCTGACGGGCTGAGATACCGATTCGAGAATCTCGGCGCCGAGCGTGCCTGCCTCTTCGGAACTGGACACAAGCGCCATGATCACGAATTCGTCGCCGCCGAACCGGGCAAGCCACCCGCGATCGCCGAGTACGGCTTTTACGCGCTGGGCGGTGACGATCAGCACTTTGTCGCCCGCGAGATGGCCGAGCGTATCGTTGATTGTCTTGAAATGATCGAGATCCATCCAGATCACAGCGAGTTTTTCTGATTCATCCGGGTCGACTGCATCGAGCAGCTCGCCCAGACGCATCTGCATCGCGAGACGGTTGTCCAGGCCTGTCAGCATGTCGCTACGCGCCATTTTTTCAAACCGTGCTGCGACTTCGCTCTTTTCCTGCTTGCCGGAAAGAGCCGTGTAGACGACCTCATAGGTCTGCAGGCTGATATCGACCATGCCCATCATGAAGATGATAGTGCACAGGCCGAGAGTTATGCTTAGCGGCGTTCCTGTGACAAAAAGACCGATAGCCATGGGAAGTGTACCCAGGCAGAGCTGGCCGATAGCGATAATCGGGCGGCCTGCGTTGCGCGCGGCAACGCCGGCGGAATAGCCGGTTGCCATGATTGTCGCCATCAGCAGGAGCATCGTCTCGCTGCTTTGGGTGAGGGTTAGGAATGCCTGGGCACCCAAAAGCGATGCATAGAGCCATGCGCCGATCTCGTAGATGCGCTCCCAATGCAATTGTTCGTCGGGCGAACCCACAGTCTTTCTGCGAATATAGATAACCGCACTGAAGATGCGCAGAATGCCCACAAGATGTATAGCGATGGAGCAGATCAGCAGGGAAAGGCTGCCGGATGCATAAGCGATACAACCGGCCGTCACGCTGCCGGCGATAGCGCCGATGGCAAGGGAGGCGGGCGATGTATAGAGAGTGCCAACAAGGGCTCCGCGAACCTGTCGCGCCAGCGAGCTTTCCGAAGCCGCTAAATGCCGTAATTTACTGCCGACAGTCGGCATCTAAATCTCCCATGCCCAATAGTGATAATGGCATATGGTTAAGGATATATGGGTGTTTGTACCCGCGATCAGATATTTTCCGGCGCGGCAGGGGCGGAATATCGCCCGCTCGAGGCTAGCCGACAAGCCGGTGTTCCCATTTGCTGCCGACAATTTCTCTTGTCCGTTCGATCGGCATCGGCCTTCCGAACAGATAGCCCTGTATCTGATCGCATCCGAGGTCGCGCATTCGGTTGAAATCCTCTGCTGTTTCAACCCCTTCGGCAGTGATCGTGAGACGAAAACTATTCGCCAGCATTACAATCGCCTTGATGATTGAAATCGTTTCTTCCTGGGTTGCTGCATTACGAACGAAGCTGCCATCGATTTTCAGCTTGTGAAAAACGGCCTTGTTCAGATAGCCGAGCGACGAATAGCCGGTACCGAAATCGTCGAGAGCGATACCGACGCCTAGCCCGCGCAGACGTTTCAAAACGTCGACGGCATTCCCGGCGCCGCTCATAAATACCGATTCCGTTACTTCGAGTTCAAGCCGGTTGGCAGGCATGCGCGCCTTTTGAAGCGCACCCGATACCGTGTTCGGCAGCGCCGGAACGACAAGCTGGACCGGCGATACGTTGACTGCGACGGTGATTTCGTCGGGCCAGGTCGTCGCATCTATGCAGGCCTTGCGCAGCACCCACGCCCCCAATTCTTCGATGAGACCGCTTTCTTCGGCAATCGGAATGAAAACGGCCGGAGAGATAGGACCGCGCGATGGGTGGTTCCAGCGCAGCAGGGCCTCAAAACCCGTAACCCGTTGCGTGGATGAAGATACCAGAGGCTGGTAGAGAAGATGGAATTGGTCGGTGCCGATTGCCTGGCGCATATCATGTTCCAGCCGGACACGCTCTTCAGCGTCGACCTGCATTTGCGGATCGAAATTGCAGAAAGTGGCGCGTCCCAGCGATTTCGCCTGATAGAGGGCGAGGTCCGCCTTGCGCACCAGATCGTCAACTGTATCCCCGTCGATCGGGCCATAGGAGCAGCCGATGCTCAACCCGATCCTGATCTGGACGTTGTCGATCATATAAGGTTCGCTCACCGCGGCGATCAGCTTTTCGGCCAGCGCTTCCACGCCGACCCGGCTTTGGGCATCGTCGAGAACGATGGCGAATTCATCGCCGCCGATCCTGCCGACCGTGCCGCGTGGGCCCACAAGGTCTCTCAGCCGCCGTCCAACGGTTTTCAGAACGGCATCGCCCTTCGGATGGCCGAAGGTGTCGTTGACCGGTTTGAACCCGTCCAGATCGAGGAACATGATCGCGCAGGGAATGTTCTTCTGCTTGGCTTCGCTCAAAGCGGTATCCAGCAGGGTTCTGACGCGAGACCGGTTCGGTAGGCCCGTCAGGACGTCAAGATTGGCGAGATGTTGCAGCTTGGCATGGGAGCTTTTGGTGTCGGTAATGTCCAGCCCGACGCCCCGATATCCCTGAAACTGGCCATCTTCATCGATGATTGGGCTGCCGGACAGGGTCACCCACCGGCATTTGTTTTCAGCACCGACCTCAAGCTCAATCTTGTCGAACCGTTCCCTGTTTGCCAGAATTTGCGACAGGCTTTGCTTGTTGCCCAGCACTGTTGCGAGAGGCTTGCCGAGCAGCTGATAAGTGGCTGCGCCGACCAACTCGCCCATTCTCGGCGATACATATGTCAGTTGGAACTGGCTATCGACCTGCCACAGCCAGCCGGCGCCGCGGTCTTCATATTCCTGAAGCAGGTACCGGATATCGGAACGCTTGGCCGCGAGCACACCTGCACGGTCAATCTGGCCCTGCCAGGAACGAGCGAGCAGGAGAAAGCCGACAAGCGCAGCACCGGAATAGGCGATCAGGATGGCGATGCCGGGGAATGCCATCGCGCCGCCGCCATAATAGGCCGCAAAGGCGAGGCCGGCACCGAGCAGGGAAATCCAGAGGGTGATCGCGGCGGGTATAACGGCGACCGAAATACCGCTCACCATCATCATTGCGACAAGCCCGCCGGTAAAAGCATAGTTGATCGGGGCGCCGGAAAGAGCGGCATATACCGGCATCGCGATCCAGAGCGCCGCTCGAATTGCACCGTCGAGCGCGGCGATCCTGATTTTCATGACAGGTTGCTGATCGCTCCGCCGGACCATGGTTGTGCGGTTCAGCCAACGCGCGGAAATATAGGTCGCGGCGATGATCAGGCCGAGCCAGCCGAGCAACACCAGCATGGGAAGGTGCCGGTATTCCAGAAGGGCGAATACGACCGCGCAAATGGTCTGGGTTGCCCCGGAATAGAGCGTGAAGCGGGAAAGGATCGTGAGCTGCGCGTTGCGCACTTCGCCGGCAGGCGCGTGGCGTTCTTCAATCCTGTGTGCAGGATTGCGGGAGTCATTTTTGCGCCGCATGGGCGATTGTGCTTCGCGCACTCGCAGGGAGTCTTGTGCTGCCATCGGCTCCGGCTCGAATTAATGCAGCCTCCTTTTAGGCATGAAGACTTTGATGCTTGGTTAAGACGGCGTTGGGAATAAATATACTGGATCGGCTGGGGCCCGCCCGTCGCCTGCGCCGCAGCGAGCGGAAATGCGTTATATATTTTGCGAATCCCACCTTTTTCGCATAGATGACGGTCAATCGATATTGCAGGGTCGCCGTTCGGCTGGACCCTTGCATCTTTAGGAGAGCATCAATGCGTCAAGCCCTTTATCTTGCGGTCAGCGGACTAGCCCTGACAGCGTCTATCACGCCTTTTGGACAGGATGCCGCCATGGCTAATCATCACTCCGAAACCACGGAAGCGCCGGCTACCGAAAATCCGCTTCTTGCCGACTGGACAGGCCCGTTTGAAGGCGTGCCACCCTGGGATGAGATGCAGCCCGAACATTTCGCGGGCGCTTTTGAAGCTGCGATGGCGGAAGCCCGCGCCGAGGTGCAGTCGATCATCGACAATCCCGAGGCGCCCAATTTCGAGAATACCAATCAGGCGATGGAACTGATGGGCGATCGCATGAGTAATATATTGTCGATGTTTGGCGTCGCGGTAAGCAATGTCAGCAACGACGAATACCGCGCCGTTCAGGGCGAATGGTCGCCGCGTATCGCCTCCTTTTATCAGGAACTTTACCTTCAGCCCGAGCTGATCGCACGGTACCGGGCGGTTTATGAAGGCCGTGAAGATGCGGACCTGACACCTGAACAGTTGCGTCTTGTCGAACGGGATTATGAGCAGTTGCTGCGTCAGGGCGCATTGCTTGAGGGCGAAGATCGCGAACGCCTTGCGGCTATCACGACGGAACTTGCCGGGCTCTACAGCGAATTCAGCAACAAGGTGCTGGCCGACGAGGAAACCTATATCCTGCTCGACAGCGAAGACGATCTGGGGGGGCTGTCGGACAGCTTCATCAGCTCGATCCGTTCTGCCGCTGAGGAGCGCGGCGAAGAAGGCTGGGCGCTCGTCAACACCCGCTCGGTCATGCAGCCTTTCCTGCAAAATTCGACGCGGCGCGATCTGCGCGAGCAGGTCTGGACGGCCTATGTGAATCGCGGTGACAATGGCGATGCCAATGATACGAACGATATCATCGCCCAAATTCTTGCCCTGCGTGCTGAACGTGCGGCGCTGCTCGGCTTTGAAACCCATGCCCATTGGCGGATGGCCGATACGATGGCCGGCACGCCGGAAAATGCCACCGACCTGATGATGCGTGTCTGGCCGGCTGCGGTCGCGCGCGTTCACCAGGAAGTTGCCGATATGCAGGCAATTGCCGATGAAGAGGGCGCGGGCATCACGATCGCGCCCTGGGACTATCGCTATTACGCCGAAAAAGTCCGGCAGGCGCGCTACAGCATCGATGAAGCCGAGATCCGGCCCTATTTTCAGCTCGAAAATATGGTCCAGGCGATGTTCTACGCTGCGGGCCGTCTCTACGATCTCGAATTCACCGAAAATACGGGCGATGTGCCGGTTTTCCAGGAAGATGTCCGCACCTTTGTTGTGACGGACGGTCGGGACGGTTCGAACGTCGGGCTTTTCTATCTCGACACCTATGCGCGGACAGGCAAACGCTCCGGCGCCTGGATGACGACCTATCGCAGCCAGCAGACGCTGGGCGGTGAGCGCAATGTTCTGGCTTCGAACAACAACAATTTCACCGAACCGCCCGAAGGCGAGCCGGCATTGATCAGCCTCGACGATGCGCGCACACTGTTCCACGAATTCGGCCATGGCATCCATTATCTGTTGCAGGATGTATATTATCCGGGGCTCGCGGGAACGCCGCGCGACTTTGTCGAATATCCAAGCCAGGTGAACGAAAATTGGGTGCTTACGCCCGATGTCCTCAACCGCTTCGCGCGCCACGTTGAGACGGACGAACCGATGCCGCAGACGCTTCTGGACCGGATTGCGGCGAGTGAGACATTCAACCAGGGCTTCTCGACAGTCGAATATCTGTCGTCGGCCCTTGTCGATATGATGCTGCATAACCGCACCGAGCCGGTTACCGATGTTGACGCGTTCGAGCGCGAGACGCTGGAGGCGATCAACATGCCGGACGAGATTGTGATGCGTCACCGTTTGCCGCAGTTCAACCACCTCTTCTCGTCCGACTCCTATTCGGCCGGCTATTACAGCTATCTCTGGTCCGAAACGATGGATGCCGACACCTGGGAGGCCTTTGTCGAGAGCGGCGATGTCTGGAATCGCGAGATCGCAGACCGCTTCCGCGCGACATTGCTCTCGACCGGTAACGAAACCGACCGGGCGGAAGCCTATCGCCAGTTCCGCGGCCGCGATCCGGACGTGAATGCGCTACTCAGGAAGCGCGGATTTCCGGTGCCGGAGGCCGATGCCGATACCGACGACTGATCGGGAATGATCTGATCAGTAAAAGGAGGGAGGACGACCTGTCCTCCCTTTTTGCCTGTCAGATTAGTTCAACGGCCCGGTGTGGCGGCAATTCCGGTGGATTGTCGCGGGGAAATCAGACGGTGTTCGTGCTGATGGCTAACGCCTTGCGGTAAGTACCGGGTCAGTTTCGGAATATAGGGTCAAGCTTCCATCGTCATCGACCTGGAGGCTGATGACGGTGCCAAGCGCTGCGAACAGCTGGCGTTCCAGGCGGCTCGCTTCGGGATTGGTACAAGCGCGCCGTGTTGATGCGACCGGTCCGATGCTCAGTCCTTCGTCCAGGGTATATGTCGCAGTGAACCGGTTGCAGCCGCCATTGCCACTCATACCGCCCGAACCGTCAAACGCGAAGCTTAGCCCTGCGCTTTCGGATACGGTTTGGCCCATCAGTTCGGTCACGATCCAGTCTTCGCCCCGCAACACGTCCTGCGGGTCGCCGCCACATCCCGCGAAAGCATAGCCATCGACGAAGACGCGAACCGATTTGGGGTAGGGCGTATCCGACATGCCGTCGCCGCACAGGCGATCTTCAATCAGCACGATGAAGTCGCGCTGCCCCTCATTTTCGGATCGGCTGCTGAACACCGTGGCGCCGCCTGAATATTGGGACTCGGGCCGAGCCGCCTGGGCGGTAAGCACGTCGAAATGCTCAAATGACAATCTCTCATCGGTGATCCTCAACGTCCAGAAGGGTTCCGTTCCGAGTCCGCGAAACCCGGTCCAGGGATCTGCTGCCGTTTCCGTTTCCGTCTCCGCGCCGTGGTGATCGGCTTTTGCCGGAGTGGCACAGGCAATGGCGAGAAGGGCGAGGGCGGCAGAAAGCTGTTTCATAGTGCTTGTTCTCGCAAAATCCGGACCCGCGATCAATCGCAGATATGGGCCAAATTCAAGGGAGCTATCCGAAGGCCGTGTAATTATATTATAAGGGGTGACATAAACGAATCGGCTGGACTGGATATCTGATGGCTAGCGATACCGAGCGGCGCAATCTGCCGCCTCTTGAACTTCATGTGCCCGAGCCGAAATTTCGGCCGGGCGACGATGCCGATTTTTCGGACATCGCGATACCGACTGTCGGTGAAACACGGCGGCCCGATATTGCCGACGATCATCGCGATATGCCGGACCTTTCGTACGGACTGGTCCGTGTGCTTGATGATGACGGGAAAGCGGCTGGCCCCTGGGATCCGAAGCTCGATCCTGAAACACTGCGCAAGATGTTGCGCGCCATGGCGCTGACGCGCGCCTATGACGGACGCATGTTTCGCGCCCAGCGCCAGGGCAAGACAAGCTTCTACATGAAATGCACGGGCGAGGAGGCAGTGGCTGTTGCCGCGACCTTCGCGCTGGACCGGGATGACATGACTTTCCCGTCCTACCGCCAGCAGGGCATATTGATCGCGCGGGACTGGTCTCTCGTCGATATGATGAATCAGGTCTATTCCAACAAAAAAGACCGGCTGATGGGCCGCCAGCTGCCGATCATGTATTCGACCAAACAGGGCGGCTTCTTCTCGATCTCGGGCAATCTCGCCACACAATTCCCACAGGCCGTTGGTTGGGCAATGGCCAGCGCGGCGAAGGGCGACACGCGGATCGCGGCGACCTGGACCGGTGAGGGTTCGAGCGCGGAGGGCGATTTCCACTCCGCCTGTATATTCGCTTCTGTCTACCGGGCGCCGGTAATCATGAATGTCGTGAACAACCAATGGGCGATCAGCTCGTTCAGCGGGTTTGCGGGCGGCGATGAAACAACCTTTGCTGCGCGCGCGGTGGGCTATGGCCTTGCGGGCCTGCGCGTCGACGGGAATGACGCGCTGGCCGTGTATGCCGCGACCCAATGGGCTGCCGAACGCGCGCGCACGAACAATGGCCCGACCCTGATCGAGCATTTCACCTATCGGGCGGAAGGCCATTCGACCTCTGACGATCCGGAACAATATCGTTCGGCCAATGAAGCGGCGGATTGGCCGCTTGGCGATCCGATCGCGCGGCTGAAAAAGCATCTTATTTCAATCGGCGAATGGGATGAAGAGCGTCACGCCGCGATGGATGAGGAGGTCGCCACCCAGGTGAAGACCGCCCAGAAACAGGCCGAGAAGAACGGCATATTGGGCCATGGCCTCCACCAACCGCTGGAAACCATGTTCGAGCAGGTTTTCGAGGAGATGCCCTGGCACCTGAAAGAGCAGATGCAGGACATGCTCGACGAAAATGATGCCGCAAACGGGGTATGCAAAACGCGATGAGCAAGGGCGAGGAAAACAAGGGTGCCACCACACAGCGCAACATGATCCAGGCGATCAACAACGCCATGGACGTGTGCATGGAGCGCGACGATAATGTCTGCGTATTCGGTGAGGATGTTGGCTATTATGGCGGCGTATTCCGCGCGACGGCGGGCTTGCAGGAAAAATACGGCAAGACGCGCAGCTTCGATACGCCGATTAACGAATGCGGGATTATCGGCGTGGCGGTCGGCATGGCAGCATACGGGATGCGTCCGGTCGCGGAAATCCAGTTTGCCGACTATATCTATCCCGGTCTCGACCAGCTGGTTTCTGAGGCTGCGCGGCTGCGCTACCGGTCGGCCGGGGAATTCACATCACCGCTAACGATCCGCACGCCCTTTGGCGGCGGTATTTTTGGCGGCCAAACCCACAGCCAGTCGCCTGAAAGCATCTTTACCCATGTCTGCGGCGTGAAAACGGTGATCCCGTCGACGCCTTATGACGCCAAGGGCCTCCTGATCGCTGCGATCGAAGACCCGGACCCGGTCGTCTTTTTCGAGCCCAAGCGCATCTATAACGGCCCGTTTGACGGTCATTATGATACGCCGGTCCTGCCCTGGTCCAAGCATCCGGCGAGCGAAGTGCCGGATGGCCATTATGCAATCCCGCTCGGCAAGGCCAATGTCCTGCGTGAAGGCAGCGCGGTCACGATGCTATGCTATGGCACCATGGTGCATGTGACCGCTGCGGCCGTTGAGGAGCTGGGGATCGACGCCGAAGTGATCGATCTGCGTACGCTGCTGCCGCTCGATATGGAAACCATAGAGGCATCCGTGAAGAAGACCGGGCGGTGTGTTATCGTCCATGAAGCAACCCGGACATCCGGCTTCGGCGCCGAGCTTTCCGCGCTCGTCCAGGAGCGCTGCTTCTATCATCTCGAAGCGCCCATCGAGCGGGTGACGGGCTATGACACGCCCTATCCGCACAGCCTGGAATGGGCGTATTTCCCGGGGCCGGTGCGGCTGCGCCTCGCAATTGAACGCGTGATGGAGGACGTTAGTGGCAACGTATAAATTCAAGCTTCCGGATATTGGGGAGGGCATAGCCGAGGCAGAGATAGTGGCCTGGCATGTGCAGGTCGGCGACGAGGTCGAAGAGGATCAGGGCATTGCCGATGTGATGACCGACAAGGCGACCGTCGAGATGGAATCGCCGGTTACCGGCAAGGTCGTGGAACTGAACGGCGAAGCGGGCGAGATGCTGGCCATCGGTTCCGTTCTTGCCGTGATCGAGACCGATGACATTCCCGACGAAGACGATGTTGCGCCGGTCGTTCAAAAGGCTGCACCGGAGCCCGCGAAGGAAGAACCGACTGAAGCAGCGAGCGAACCGGAAACTGTCGCGCCTGCGTCAACTCCTGCGCCTCAACCAGTGGCTGAGGCAGCACCCGCGCCGTCGCCCAGCGCGCCCATTCTCGCATCGCCCGCCGTGCGCGAGCGTGCCCGCGACCTTGGTGTCGACCTCGCCCAGGTTCAGCCGCATGGCGACCGGATCCGGCATTCCGATCTCGACGCCTATCTGAGCTATGGCAGCGGACAGGGCTATCGGGCTCCCGGCCGCTCGAGGAAGCGTGAAGACGAAGAAATCAAGGTTATCGGCATGCGCCGGCGGATCGCTGAAAATATGGCAGCCTCCAAACGCAACATCCCGCATTTCACCTATGTCGAGGAAATGGATGTTACCGAGCTTGAGGATATGCGGAATGACCTGAACGGGTCTCGCGGCGATCGTCCCAAGCTTACCGTCCTGCCCTTCATCATCGCGGCGATCTGCAAGACGCTGCCCGATTTCCCGATGCTCAACGCCACCTATGACGATGAGGGCGGCACGGTCACGCGGCATGGTGCAGTACATCTCGGCATGGCCACGCAGACCGATGCCGGTCTGACCGTTCCCGTGATCCGCAATGCGCAGGATATGAACGTCTGGCAGCTGTCGCTCGAAATCGCGCGGCTTTCCGAAGCGGCCCGGACCGGCAAGATCAAGAGCGAGGAGCTTAGCGGCGGCACGCTGACCCTCACTTCACTGGGCCCCTTGGGCGGCATCGCGACCACACCGGTAATCAACCGGCCCCAGGTCGCGATCATCGGGCCGAACAAGATTGTCGAGCGACCGGCCATCATCGATGGCGAGCTGGAAGCGCGCAAGCAGATGAACATTTCCATCTCCTGCGATCACCGCGTGGTCGATGGCTATGATGCGGCAAGCTATGTTCAAGCGCTGAAAAAACTCATCGAAACGCCCGTCCTCATCTTTACCGACTAAGGCGCCGATCCGGTTTGAGGGGCGGGGCTTTCCGTTCCTCAAACATTACAAAAGCTTAAATATTATTCGGGCCTGGATCGCCCTACTTCCCTGATTGAACGAAACAGGGGGGCGTCGTGGAAGATCGTGCAATCGATATTGAAGAACTGCCGGAGCTGGAGACCAGCGTTGCTGCGCATGGTTCGAACGTGCAGCAGGAGGTTGGCGGCGCCCAGTGCATCGCCATTCTGATCATCAACCCGCCCAGCAGCTGAACTGGCAACAGCGATGAAGCCGCGTGATGAATTTCGGGCCTGGCTCGACTGCGCAGACCTCGACAATACCGGACGGGAACGCACGGCGGCAGCGCGCCGCCGCCTTGAGGCATTCCCGCCGGTGGCGGCTTTCTTGCAGGCTGTAGAGGGGCTGGGAGAAGATGAATGTGGCACTATCGGCACGGCGATAGAAAAGCTGTTCGCGGACACGGACTGGGTGACCATGCTCACTCGGGACTGGATCGGGGAGGCGGGAAAAGACTGTTTCTTCGTGCCACCCTTTCGTCCCGCGTCGGGCGCTTTTCATGAAAGCGCCCTGCTGCTCGAACTGCCCGGTGTCACCATATCTCTGTGCGCCATCGACTCCGCCCGGCTGCGCGCATGCAAGCGTCAGAGACAGGAAAAGGGATCGGTCTTTTTCTCCGGCAGCCGCGCCTGGTTGAAATTTCTCGAACCGGGCGGCCTGCGCATGTCTTTTTGGGAAAAGCATGGCCGGAGCGACACAAATCCTGATGCAGGGACTCAATGTCTGCGCCTGGGTGATAAAGAGATTGCCCAGGCCGAACTGCTCTCCATCGATCTGGCACAGCGAAGCTTTGTGTTCGACCATGCCGATAGCCTTGTGCTCTTCCTATACGGGGAGCTGCGGGTTGGCGGTGCAGAACTGGCGCGGGAATATGAGGCCGACTCGGGCCAGTGTGTCGGCCGGAGCAGCGGCTCGGAGGCCTGGTCCCGGGTTCAGCTCATGGCGAGCTTTCTCTCCCGTTTCGGTGTGCCTAGCGCACCGGCCGTTTTTAATCGGGTGATAGCCGAAGCACCTTTTTACGTACGCTGGGATGTGATGCGGGAATGGGTTTCCCTGGATCCGGTCTCGGCATTGCCGCGATTGACCGAAATGGCGAGAAACGACCCGCATCATGAAATTCGGTTTGCCGCATGCCAGACCCTGGATCTGCTCCGGCGCCTCTCCGGCCCGAAAAGTCCGTCAGTATGCCAGTCGAGCTAAGCTGCCCCGATACCGATGCGATCGGTTTGGAAGAGTTTGTTGAGTCGGTCGACGCGGGCAATGTCGATCCCTGCGACGAGGCCTCGCTCGCTGCGTTTGCACCGCAGCTCGGCAGGCTGGCGAACAATCGCCGCTTTCTGGCCGAGTTCGTCATCCGGGAGCTCGAAAACCGCTGCGGCGAACAGGCGCGCCACAACCGTTACGGCATACAGGTTGTCATGCTCCATGCCGGCAAGGGGTATTTCGTGCGGGCAAATTTCTGGCCCTCGGAACGTGACAGCATCGTCCGGGCCAGCGGCCAGCACGCTTTTTTCTACAATCTCCCGCACGATCATAATTTCAGTTTCCTGACCGTCGGTTATGCGGGCCCCGGTTATTGGAGCGACTATTACGAATATGACTATGAGGACGTCGCCGGATATCCGGGCGAGGCCGTACCGCTGCGCTTCATCGAGCGCTCGCGGCTGGAACAGGGTCGGGTGCTGCTGTATCGCGCGCACCGGGACATTCATCGTCAGTTGCCGCCCGAAACCCTCTCTGTTTCGATCAATCTTATCGGATCGTCATCCAGATCCGGTTGGTCCGATCAATATCGTTTTGACCTTGAGGAGAAGAAGATTGCCGGCCTGCTCACAACCATGCCGAGCGCGATGGTGATGCGGGCGGCGCTTGCGACAGGCGGTGAGACGGGCCGGGCGCTTGTCGCGGATTTCGCCGGTCGCCATCCCAGCGATCATGTGCGGTTCGATGCCATTGTCGCACTTGTCGACGGTGCGGGCGATGCGGAGACCAAGCAGGACATGCTGGAACGGGGCGCCGGCGATCCCAGCGGGCAGCTTGCCGGTCTTTGTCGCAACTGGCTGAACCGCTCCGACTGAATGTTACGGGCTGAACCGGGTGTCCGGCATCGCAGGTCTGTCGAATATGGCCATAGTGCATCTGGCTCTTTCGGTCTTGTGCGGGCAGGTTTCGGCGATGGATGTCGCCCGTTTCGAATTTGGCTTTGATCGTCTTCGTATCAATCTTCTTCACCGCCGGGTTCGCTATGACGGGAAGCCGATCTCTCTCTGTACGCGCGAGCTGGATTTACTCGTGCACCTTGTCTTGCGATGTCCGGTCATCGTTTCGCGGGCGGAACTGCTGCGCCATGTCTGCAAGCTCTCCATCGATCCGGGGACCAATGTGATCGATGTGCATCTCTGCCGGCTGCGCTCGAAACTGAGGGAAGTGGGCGCGGCGCGTCTGATCGAAACGGTCCGGGGGGAGGGGTATCGCCTGGCGATTTCCCATGTGGACTGCCGCTCAATCCATCGCTCCCTGCCCGGCAAAGTGTAACATTGCCGTCGAGAGAGCGGTTGCCTAGTGTAATCGTATCGGTCCATATGCCGAAGAAATCGGGATATGCGGTGGTAGCAGGGGGTTAGCATCGGCCGATTGCAGGATTTTGGGGGCGGGAATGGGCGCTGAAGGCGCGGACACGAGCGGTCAAAGGCGCCCTGTAGCCTTTATCAGTCATCACAGTTCCCAGGTCGAAACCGCCCGCCAGCTCAAAAAGGTATTGGGCAGCAACGGCGTGGATGGCTGGATGGCGCCCGACGATATCGATCCGGGTCGGCCGTTCGATCAGGCGATTATCGAACAGGTGCGTCGGTCCGACCTGATCATTCTCTTGTTCTGTTCGCGGTCCGATCAGTCGCGCCACGTGAAGCGAGAGCTGATGATGGCGGAAAATGGCGACAAGCTTATCTTTCCCGTCCGACTTGAGAATATCGATGCGGAAGGCCTGGCTTATTGGCTGAACGACTATCAGTGGATCGACTGGTTCGACCGGCGCGACGATACGATCCAGCGGATGATCGATACGATCAAGCGGATCGTTGCGATGAGTGTGGCCAAGGAGCAGGCGGGCGAACCTGTCGCTTCTGCAATTGTACCGCCGCCTGAGGAAAGCGCCGTCGCTTCGCCTCCTGCGGTGCCGCCGGTCCCGCCAGAAGAGACGGAAAGTGAAAAGGAATCCGAGACCGAGCCGGTTGCCGCCGACATCGGCGTGCCGTCTGTAGTGCCGCCGACTCCACCCGCCGAGCAGTCGCCGGCACAGGCGACTGCAAAGTTGCCCGAGCCGCCCGACACCCCGGATCAGCCAAGCCCGTTAAAGGTGGCACCCGTTGCATCGGGGCGCGCCGCGCCCGGGGACGGGGAAGCCGGAGGCAACCCGCCGAACCGGAAGACGATGATGGTTATCGGGGCGGCAGTGCTGGCGATAGTCGTGATTCTCTTGCTATTCTTTTTCCTGTCCGGTGGAGAATCCGGTGAGGAAGCTGAGAATAGCGTCCTTTCGCCAAGCGTGGATTGCGCCAATACCGATCTGGCCAGCCATGGCATCATTTGCGCCAGCGAAGCGCTGCGCAGTCGCGAAAGCGAATTATCGGATCTCTATGAGGCCGTTTTGACGCAGGCCGATGGTCAGCAGCGGATTGCCCTGCAACAAGGTTATGCCGCCTACCAGGCGCGGCGTGACGAATGCCGGACGGCGGCTTGCGTCGCCACCGTCTATGATGCCCGGGAAGGGGAACTCGGTCAGTATGATCTGCCTGTGGAGGCCGACCCGGACCCCGCCGCAGAGGAAGACCAGTCGGAAGAAGCAGCCCCGGAGATGCAGGTGCCCGAGAGCCCCGGCGAGACGGCACCGGCAGAACGCACACCGGCAGCCGAGCGGCCGACCACGCCGGTTGAGACACGGCCGGCCGAGACGCGGCCTGCTGCGCAACCCGATCCGCCCCGCACAACCAGGACCACGCCTCCCGAGCCGATCGGAAATCCGGGAAACTGGGTTCGCGCGAGCGACTATCCGGCGAATATCCTGCGTAACGGCGAGGAAGGTACGTCGCGCTTTCAGGTGCGGGTCGGCGCAAACGGTGTGCCGACCGCCTGTTTCACGATCGGGTCGAGCGGTCATTTCCAGCTCGATGCCAGGGCCTGCAACATGGTGATGAGCCGGGGACGCTTCCGGCCGGGACGCGATGCTTCGGGTAATCCCGTGGCCGGGCTCTATTCGGGCAGCTATCGCTGGCGCGCGCCGCGCTAGGCAAATAATTGGTGGGCAGCCGCCAGCTTTTCGGCCGCGCTATCCAGCACATCGTCGCTTTTCGCGAAGCACAGGCGGACGATGTTGGTGACCGGCTCTGTTTCGAAAAAGGGCGATATCGGGATCACCGCGACGCCGGCTTCTTCGACCAGCCGGATCGCAAAATCCCGGTCGGTCATGACGAGGCCGGACCGTGTAAGGTCGATCGAGAGGAAATAGGTCGCCATACCGGGCAGCACGGCATAGCCGCCGGCGGACAAGGCGTCGGTGAGCCGGTCCCGCGAAGCCTGATACCCGGCGCGCATGGCCGTGAAATAGGTCATGTCCTTGCCGAGTCCGTAGGCGACGGCGGCCTGCAGATTCGGTGGGGTCGTGAAGGTCAGGAACTGGTGGGCCTTGGCGATGGCCGCGGAGAGCGGTGCAGCCGCAATGACCCAGCCGACCTTCCAGCCGGTGAGCGAAAAGATCTTGCCGGCCGAGCCGATCTTCACGGTTCGCTCCCTCATTCCCGGCATGGTCAGGAGCGAGCGGTGCGTATGGCCGTCAAAGACGATATGCTCCCATACTTCGTCGCAGATCGCGATCAGGTCATGCCTGACGCAGAAATCGGCGAGTAGGGCGAGTTCTTCATCGCCGAGCATGGTCGCGGCCGGGTTGAGCGGGCTGTTGAGGATGATGAAGCGGGTCTTGTCGCCAACCGCCGCTTCGAGCATTCCGGCGGCGATCGACCAGTCAGGCGGGTGTGTGGTTACGAAGCGCGGTACGCCGCCTGCCTGCCGTACAAGCGGTGCATAGGCATCATAGGCAGGCTGGATCAGTATCACTTCGTCGCCGGGGGTGACGAGGCCCAGGATCGAAGCGGCCAGTGCCTCAGTTGCGCCGGATGTGACGAGAGTTTCGCTTTGGTCGTCGAGATCCAGCCCCTGATGCGCGGCATAGTGGCTGGCGATAGCGGCCCTGAGTTCGGCTATACCCCGCATGGGTGGATACTGGTTCCAGCCTGAGAGCACCGCCTCCGCTGCGACTTGCCGCACATCGTCCGGCCCCTCGGAATCGGGAAACCCTTGTCCGAGATTGATCGCCCCGCTCGCCCTGGCCCGGCTCGACATCTCTTCGAAAATGGTCGTCGGCAGTGCGCTCAAAACCGGGTTCATTCGGCCGAAGCGCCCCCTGCCGGCCTTTTCGGTTCCTTCTGCAACACCTGTTCGATGTAGACGCGCTGGACCAGAACAAAACCGACCACGGTAAGCGGAGCGGAGAGGAGGATGCCCACTATGCCGAACAGGCTGCCCGCCGCCACGACCGCAAAAAGCAAGACGGCCGGGGAAAGGTCGACCGAGCGTTTCTGGATGATCGGCTGGAGGATATTGCCCTGCAATTGCTGGATCAGGACATAAACGCCGAGCGTCCATGCTGCCGTAACCGGGCTGACGCTAAAGGCGACGAGGACCGCCGGGATGCCGGCGAAAACCGGGCCGATGAACGGAATGAAATCGAGCAGGGCCGCGATGATCGCAAGGGCCGCCGCGGAAGGTACGCCGATAATTTTCAAGGCAACATAGATCAGGATGCCGACAATGAACGAGGACAGGATCTGCGCTCTCAGCCACAGCCCGAGCGCGCGGCCGATATCGTCGCAGGTCTTGCGGGCCAGTGCTTCGCGCTCTTTCGGGATCAGCCGTAACAGGCCTTCGCGATAGAGCTCGGGCTGGGCGGCGAAGAAGATCGCTCCGGCGAGAACGAGGATGACATTGGTCACGGCCCCGCCGGCCGACACCGCAAAACTGCCTGCGCGCCTCGACAGGCCGGAAATCTGCGCCATGATATCGCGGCTGGCCTGCCGCACATCATAGTCGATGCCCCAGCTGTCAAAAGCGACCTGGGTCGCATCGATTGCTTCGGGTATCCTGACGGCCAGGGCCGCGAACTGGGTGATGATAAGCCCGCCAAAGACCCAGGCCACCGAACCCAGCAGCGCGAAAAGAGCGAGCACGGCCAGCGTAACCGACAATCCCTGGGGGAGGCCGAAACGCATGAACTGGCGCGCAATGGCGCGAAGGATGACCGCGACGACGAGCGAGGCGAATATCAGGAGCAGAAGATTGCCCAGCGCCAGGATGACCGCAGCCAGCGCCACGATAGCCAGCACGGCGAAGCAGCGCCTTACAAAGCTGTTATGCGATGCCTGATCGTCCATGATTTACCTCTCTCGCCTCCGCGTCGCTTTATCGGCGCGATTTTGCCCGCGGGCAAGCATTTGGCGATACCGTTTCAGCCGAGCCGTTGGGCATGCCAGCGCAAATGCGCGTCCATGAAGGTAGAGATGAAATAATAGCTGTGATCGTAGCCAGTGCGAAGAGTCAGCGTGAGCGGAATATCGGCCTTTGCGCAGGCTTCTCCCAGCAGATGCGGTTTGAGCTGTTCGTCGAGAAAATTGTCGGCCTCGCCCTGATCGACGAGAATCCCCGAAATCCGCGCGCCGTCTTCGATCAGCGCGCAGGCGTCATAGGCCCGCCAGGTCGAGCGATCGGTACCGAGATATCCGGTCAGCGCCTTATGGCCCCAGGGGCAATTGAGTGGCGATACTATGGGTGCAAAGGCTGACACGCTGCGAAAGCGATCGGGGTTACGCAATGCGATAGTGAGCGCGCCATGCCCGCCCATCGAATGCCCGGTGATGGATTGGCGCTCCATGTCGGCCACCGGAAATTCCTTGGCGATAAGCGCTGGCAGTTCTGTTTCGATATAGCTGCGCATCCGGAAGTTCCTGGCCCAGGGCTCTTCGGTCGCATCGACATAAAAGCCCGCGCCCTGGCCAAAATCATAGGCTTCTTCATCGGGAACATTATCGCCGCGCGGCGATGTGTCGGGCGCGACAAAGATCAAACCGAGCTCCGCACAAGTGCGCCGGAACTCGCCTTTGTCGGTGACGTTCGCATGGGTGCAGGTCAGCCCCGACAGATACCAGACAACCGGCAGTTTCGCCCCTTCATCATGATCGGGAACGAACACGGAAAACCGCATCTGCGTTCCGGTTTCCTCGCTGTCATGCGTGTATATGCCTTGGGTGCCGCCAAAGGCCCTATGGGTCGAATCTGTTTCCATGATCGCGATGTATCATTCTTTGATCCGCGCGCGATAGACTGTTCAGCCGGAGAGCAACGCCCGCATCGCCGCCACCAGGGCCAGGGGCTGATCGACCATTATATGATGTCCGCTATCGGGAATCGCGACGAACGGCGTGCCCGTCGGCATGATCTCGTGCAGATGGGTCAAGGCTTCTTCATCCATCAGTGCCGAGCGTTCGCCATAGAGAACGGCCATCGGGCAATGCGCCTCCCTCACCATTTCGGCAATTTCGAGATGTTTGGTGCTGCCAAATCCGTTGGGATCGAGCGACCAGCTCCAGCGCCCCGGTTCGATCTCGACAATTCCGTCGCGCGCGATCATGTCGGCGACATAGTGATTGTCGCACGATTGCGGGGGCAGAAAGCGGAACCGGGCCAGACCTTCCTCCAAACTGTCGAAATATCGTCGCTCGCGCCGCGCAGGGCCGTGCTGGTCCGGCGAATGGCGCATTTGAAGCGAGGAGTCGATGATGAAGGCGCGCCCGACCCAGCCCGAAGGATCGGCAGCTGCCGCCGCAGTGGGTGCGCTGCCGAAACTGTGTCCCGCGACGACCGGTTTGCCGGCCGCAAAAAGCCCGACCGCCTCGGCAACGGTTCGCATGTCCTCGGCATGGCCTGCGATCGAATATTCATCCTTCCAGCCCGAATTTCCCATGCCCGCCATCGACATTGCGGCGACCCGATAGGTATCGGCAAAGAAGGGCGCGATATGCGCCCACCAAAGCCCATGGGCCCCGCCGCCATGCAGCAGGAACAATCCCGGTTTGCCCTCATTGCCCCAGGTGAAGCATTCGATAGCGGCGCCGTTGCTCTCCACCTCGTGGCGTTCTGGCCTGTGAGTCAGCGCTTGGGTGAACCAGTCCGGCGCATCGGGTTTGGCGCCTTTGTAGGAAGCGAGAACATTGGCGGGAGGCGGCGAAGCGTTCATGGCAGCTATCGAGCATGACTTTACGCTAACGTCAACTGCGAAAGAGCGGCAAAGGCTCCATTGTCCATTAACCTTTCCGGCGCTGGTACGAATGCCGCGTGATGCGCGATATCCGCCAGCGGACTGCAAATTAGCTCGATGTTAACCGCGTCGTTCAATTCAATGTTCACGAACTTGGCCGATACCCGGATGAACGAGAGAAGGGATATCGATGTCCATCACCGCTCAATTGCTGACCAGGGTCGACGATACCGTCGAACGCCGATTGTGTTCGCGCACGCCGGTGGCAGTGCAGGCCGGATTCCGCAAATCTGGCCTGGACGCGGCCAGGGCGGATATCAGCAACCTTTCGAGGACGGGATGCAAGGTCGATAGTGCGATCAACCTACGCGCAAAAATGCAGGTCTGGATCAAATTGCCGGGGCTCCAGGCGATGCCGGCAACGGTGATCTGGGTGAATGGTTTCGAGGCCGGGTGCGAATTTTCGGCTCCCTTTTACGAGCCGGTGCTCGACAATTTTCTGAGCCGTCACAAGACTGCGTAAAAAACGGTCTCTAGATGACTTGCGTATTGTAGGAATGCCAGGCGAAAATAGCTGCCGTGCCGCGATGCGGCCGCCATGCTTCCGCCGTCTCGCGAATATCCTGCTCGCTGGGTCGTTCCGCTTGTCCCAAAATCTTCCCCGTTTCTATTCGCACGGCGAGATCGCCGGCGGGCCAGATGTCCGGGCGCCCTTCGGCGAACAGCAAATAGACTTCGGCGGACCAGCGGCCGATGCCTTTTACAGCAGTTAGGGCCGCGATGGCTTCTTCATCGTCCTCCGGAAGCGCGTCGAGGTCGAGAGCGCCCGATACAACCCGTTCCGCCAGGCTGCGTGCATATCCGCTTTTCTGCCGGCTCATGCCGGCACCGCGCAGTTCTTCGTCGCTTGCCGTGATGAAATTTTCCGGATCGGATGCATCGCCGAGCGCATCGGAAAGCTTACGCCAAACGGCATCGGCGGAGGCAACGCTAACCTGCTGACCAAGAATGGTGCGCAACAATGTTTGATAACCGCGATCCCGGATGCGGGGCGGTGGGTAGCCGATTTCGCCGAGGCGTTTGCCGAAGGCGGGTTCAATCATCGCCAGAGCATCCATCGACTTTTGCAGCTGTTCTTCGCCAATTCCCACTTATACGGCCCTTGATTTCATCTGCGGGCCATCACATAGCCGCGCCGCAGCATTTGTCGAACCTGCCCAAAAGGAACTGTTCATGCCCAAGCTTATTGTCGTCAATCGCGATGGCGAAGAAACCACCGTCGATGCGGATAACGGCCTCACCGTGATGGAAGTAATCCGTGACAATGGCTTTGACGAGCTCCTTGCTCTGTGTGGAGGATGTTGTTCCTGCGCGACCTGCCATGTGCATGTCGATCCGGAATTTGCGGCCAAACTTCCCGAGATGGACGAAGACGAGAATGATCTTCTCGACAGTTCCGACCATCGCAATGAAAGATCGCGCCTTTCCTGCCAGATTCCGTTCGAAGACGAACTGGACGGCCTGAAAGTCACGATCGCGCAGGAAGACTGAACCCGGCCTTCGGTCTATTCGCTGGTCGCCGCGGCATAGAGCGCGATTGCAGCGGCGTTCGAAACATTCAGGCTCTCGATCTTGTCGCTGATCGGCAGGCGAGCAACGGCGTCGCAATGGCTTGCGGTGTTCGGGCGCATCCCGGCACCCTCCGCGCCAAGAACCAGCGCAATCCGCTTGCTTCCCAAAGCATCGGACAGGGTGAGTTCGCCTTCGCCGGCAAGGCCGATTCGCCAGAATCCCGCATCGGCAATCTGATCCAGTGCCCGGGCGAGATTGACGACCCGGCACCAGGGCAGTGTTTCCAGCGCCCCGGACGCGGATTTGGCCAGTACTCCTGATTCGGGCGGTGCGTGCCGGTCCTGCGTAACCAGGCCCAGTGCGTTGAAGGCGAGGGCGGAGCGCATGATTGCGCCGGCATTGTGGGGATCGGTCACCTGATCGAGAACCACCAGGGGGCGGCCATCCTCGGCACCCGCGAGCAGATCCTCCATTCCGATATCATCAAGGGGCTCGACTTCGATCACCAGTCCCTGATGCGGCGCATCCTGCGGCACGAGGCGGCCGAGATCGGCAACTCCCGCCATTTCGATCTGCAGGCCGGAGGGAATATCGACACCGGCTATCCCTTCATGCGTCGCCCAGAGTTTGCGAATCGTCCGTGCCGGATTGTCCAGTGCAGCAAGCACGGCGTGACGCCCCCAGAAGCGTGGTGCGCGGCTCTCGCGCTGTTTTGCCTTGCGTCTCTTTGCCATAGGGCCGTGCTTTCTGGGGTCAGGCTCCATTGGCTGCGCGGAGCGTGGTTTGAAGCGCTTGGCCTTGGCGGGAGGAAGGAAAGCGCGGCGATAGCCGTGCTATTGCAAGTTTTTCCGACGAAGCACAGAGGCGAAGCGATCAAATCCCGAAGGGACGGCGAAATGACATCGATCTCAAGCAAAAAATCGCCCTTTAAAAGGCAGTCAGCCTTCCCGCCGGGCAGTTTCACTCGATATCTTCGTCATTTCGCCGCCACGCCCGTGCAGCCAATGGAGCCTGACCCAGGTAACCGGCGTTGACAGGCAAGCGGTGTTTCGCCATTGAGCCGCCCTTCACCGCGTTAGTTGCATGGCTATTGCCGGTGTTTGATCCCGATGGACGGGTGGCCGAGTGGTTAAAGGCAGCAGACTGTAAATCTGCCCGCGTAAGCGTACGCTGGTTCGAATCCAGCCCCGTCCACCATTCTCGAAAATCGATGTGCTCAGGCGGTCCGAAGATGTCTTCGGACTCAGCGATTGATAACAGGCGCGCGGGGCCGGTACCGGCGTTCGTCCGATTCCGTCATGATTACAGAGGTCTCGCCAAAGGGGCGGTTTAGGAGCGTCCCTCCGCCGAAATACCATTGGCCGCCCCTGAGCGCCATGGCGACATATTCAGGCTGTGGCGGCGCGGCATTTTCATATTCGGTTGCGAGGGTGAAAAGCACATATTCTATGCCGGGGCGGTAGCAATGGCCCTGTTCAGAACAGGGCAGCTGCTCCGCGGTAACTTCCGCCTGGCCCAGGATAGCGTATGAAATCAACGCGCCGTTGGTGCGCCGCGCGTTCCTCATCACCCGATTCCAGAGGCCGCGTGGACGCCACCGGCGGATACGGGAATGGGTGAGCCGCCATTGTTCCGCATAATCACCGGCCCGATATGATTCGATCCAGGCAGCCAGCGCTTCGCGCGCATTTGCGACACTGGCTGACGGTGCCCCCTCCGGCAGCTGTGATTGGTTTGCAGCGGGGGAGGCCATTTCCGTGCCCGGTGCGCCCAGGAGAAAGAGGCAGGCGATGCCCGTTCCGTGCGAGATGCGGTGCAAGATGCTCATGACTGGCAATATCTCCCCCTGCGGAGCGTTATCGGTATTCGCGCCTGTCCTCTCAAACCCCATGCGACAAAGTTGCGATTCGGCTCGACAAAAAGCCCCACTTGGGAGGGGGTGAACGGCGCGCCATGCCGGGCACGCGGCATTTCGGGCGCGACAAACGACATTTTTTTCCTATAAACTGCGTTCCGGGGAGACAGGACAATGCAGCTTACCGCCAACGGTATCAGCCTTGAAGTGGAAGATCATGGGGACAGAAATGATCCCGCGCTCCTGCTGATAATGGGTTTTTCGGGTCAGCTTTCCCTCTGGCCCGACGCCTTTGTCGACGGGCTTGTCGATCGCGGGTTTCGCGTCATTCGTTTCGACAATCGCGATATCGGGCTCTCGGACAAGCTGCATGGCGTGAAAGCGCCGCATCCGATCTGGCAGCTTCTGGTCAAGCGCTTTTTTCCGGGTCGCCGGCTGGCGCCGTACCGGCTTACCGACATGGCGGCCGATGCGGTTGGGGTGCTCGATGCGCTGGAGATAGCGCGCGCGCATGTTCTGGGCGTTTCGATGGGCGGGATGATCTCGCAAATCCTCGCCGCCGACTATCCCGAACGGGTTTCGACGCTGATGCCGGTGATGACCTCGACCAATGCGCCTGGGCTTCCCGGCCCCGATAGCGAGGTCAGGAAAGCCCTGATAAAGGCGGCGCGCAACAGGCCGGAGACAGCCGAAGAGGCTTTGGAATCCGGCATGAATTTCTTCACCGTGATCGGTTCGCCGGGCGGGGAGGAAAGGCGCGCCGAGATCGAAGAGCTGATCCGCAAGAATGTCGAGCGCAGCTTTTATCCCGAAGGCCCCTCGCGCCAGATGGCGGCAATCATCGATACCGGGAACCTGAGGCCATGGGCGTCGCGGGTGCAGGCGGATACCGTGGTGATTCACGGCGCGGACGATCCTCTTATTCCTTATGCGTGCGGCGAGGATGTCGCGGCCCATATCGACGGCGCCCGCTTCGCATTGATCGACGGCATGGGGCATGACCTGCCGCAGGACAAACATGCACAGCTTACCGATACTGTCGCGGAGCATTGCCTGGGGCGTTGAGGCGCTATTCGCTGCGATAGACGCGCAGGAAGATATTGATCCCGCGGCGAACATGGCTCCTGATTTCGTCCCGGCTCGTCATTTTGGCGACGCCGAACCGGGCTTCGATATCCTTGAAACCCCTCCACAGGGAGAGGAGATCCTCTGCGGCCCGTTGGGGCTCGTCCAGCGTCAGGTCGCCGCGTGCTTGGGCGGCTTCCAGAATGGCTGTCAATTCGCTGCGCATCGTGCCCGGACCGGCATCGAAAAACCGTCTGGTCGCTTCGGGATGGCGCTGTTTGCCGATGGCGAGCATCGAATCGAAATAGAAATGCTGCTCCTCAAGCAGAAAGCCCATCAGGGTGCAGCCGAAATTTGCGAGCTGTGCCTCCAGCGTCGCGGCATCCCGATTGGCCTTGCTGATGATTTCGGTCATATGCCGGGCCTGACGACGGACCAGGGCTTCCAGCAGACCGATTTTGTCGCCGAAGCGATTGTATATGGTGACCTTCGAGACACCGGCCTGCTCGGCGATGCCTTCTATCGAGGCCGCGCCAAAGCCATGACGGAAAAACACGGCTCTCGCCGCGTCGAGAATGGCCTCTGTCTTGCGTTCATCGGTTGGTCGTCCCGCACGCAGCGGCGCGGTAACCCTGGTGTCTTCATGGTTCATCACGGGCAGTCTTGCACATGTTATGGCCTAACGTCACCTGTAATCCCCACGTTAATGATAGGGGCAATACGCAGCCGGATATTGCATATGGTGTAGCAACCGCCTAACTCCCGCCTCGCGCGTGGCGAGCGGGTATAGCTCAATGGTAGAGCACTAGCCTTCCAAGCTTGTGATGCGGGTTCGATCCCCGCTACCCGCTCCAGCGTTTTCCAGTTCGACGCGTGTGCAATTCTGGGCTATCCCATGCGCGATGGGAACCACCAAGATTTTTGTGCACGGCGTGCCGGATACGCCGGCGATCTGGGGGCCGCTTGTCGCGGCGCTGGGCGAACTGGATGGTCCGGTCCGATGCCCAGCATTGCCCGGCTTTGTAGACGCCGCGCCGGACGGATTTCCGGCGACCAAGGAAGCCTATACCGACTGGCTGATCGACTATATTCGCGCTGCCCATGCCGAGGCCGGACCGGTCGACCTGATCGGGCATGACTGGGGCGCGGTACTCGTGCTGCGCGCGGCGAGCCTCGTGCCCGAACTGGTCCGCTCCTGGATCGTCAGCGACGCGATGATCGACCCGGATTATCGTGGCCATCCGATGGCGCGCAAATGGAATACGCCGCTGGTCGGCGAACTGGTCATGGCGCTCGCCCGGCCGGCTGCTCTTGCCAAGGGGCTGGCCGGGGCCGGCATTCCCGCCGATATCGCGGCGCATGACGCCGAAACCTGGACGCGCGGCAAGAAGCGGGCGATCCTCAAACTCTATCGCAGCGCAGACGGCCTGCGCTTTACCGGCGACTGGATCGAGCGACTGGCCGATATGCCGAAACAGGGGATTGTCGTCTGGGGCGAGACCGATCCCTATGTCGAGCTGCATTATGCGGAAGCTTTTGCCGAACGCTGGGCGGTGCCGCTGCACATTGAGCGCGGCGCCGGGCACTGGGCGATTGCCGAGCGAGCGGACAGCATCGCCGCCCGGATCGCGACATTCTGGGCGGATATTCCGGCCTGACTGGCTGAAAACCGGGATGTGAAGCAGGTTTTTCGCCGCTTCGCCCCATCGCCGATCTTCATCTAATACTTACCATTATTCCCTAGATTTGCGCCCTATGAACGTGCACCGCGATATCGCGCCGTCCGCCGGGGCCGCGCATGCCGATCCGCGGCCGCCCTCGGCGGTCTCCAGCGGTGTCGGCTTTGCCGGGCTTTTCGGCCTGTTGACGGCGATCGTTGTCGGGCGGATGACGGGCGCTAACGGCCCGGTTTCCTCGATGCTCGCCGTTATCGCCTGCGGCCTGCCGATGGTGCTCTGGACGGTGTTCGTCGACAGGGCCTGGAAGAATGAAAGCACGGGTTTGGACTGGTCGCGCAGTCTGAAATCGCATGACGAGACCCGCGAGATCAGCATCGCCAAGCTGGCCGGCCTCTGGGCGACCTGGGCGATCATCGCCGCCATCTATTGCATCGCGCGCTATTACTGGGACGGGCAGTATCTGTTTGCGATGCGGATGCTGGCCTGGTCCGCGCCTGTGCTGTTCTTCGTCTCCATCCCCTATATTTTCTGGATCGACCGGCGACTGAGAGAGCCGAAGGACGGCGCCTATATGCTTGGCGCCTGGTTAATGGGCGAGCGCGCCGGTATCGACCGGGAAAAGCTGGTCGGCCATTTCCGCAGCTGGGCCGTGAAGGGCTTTTTCACCGCTTTCATGATCTCCATCGTACCGGGCAACTGGTTCGAGGTGCTCAGCTGGACCAATGCGCAGATCACATCCGATCCCGTTGCGATGAGCCGCTTCCTGATCGGCTTCCTGTTTCTGGTGGATGTCGCCTTTGCCACGGTCGGCTATGTGCTGACCCTGCGCCCGCTCGATGCGCATATCCGTTCCGCCAACCCCTATGCGCAGGGCTGGGTCGCGGCGTTGATCTGTTACCCGCCTTTCATCCTGATGAGCCCGGGCGGTCCGCTCGATTACAGCCAGAACACGGCCGACTGGAGCTATTGGCTGCAGGGCGCACCCGCCGTGATGCTGGGGATCTATGGCGGCGTGCTGGTGCTGCTCACGGCGATCTACAGCTGGGCGACGGTCGCTTTCGGCATCCGCTTTTCCAACCTCACCCACCGGGGCATCCTCACCCACGGCCCCTATCGCTGGACGCGCCACCCCGCCTATGTCTCCAAGAACCTCTTCTGGTGGCTGGCGACCTTGCCGTTCATTGTGACCAGCGGAAATCCGGTCGACATGATCCGCAACACAGTCATCCTGGGGCTTGTCAGCGGCGTCTATTACTGGCGCGCCAAGACCGAGGAACGCCACCTGATGGCCGACTCCGCCTATCGCGACTATTTCGACTGGATGGAGCGAAATGCGCCCGTGCCGAGGCTGTTTGCATGGGCGACGGGGCGGCAGAGCAAACCGGGTGAGATGGTGCCTACGGGATAGGCATTAGGCCAGGCCAATGGGGAAGATGGCGCTAAAAGGAAGGCTTGCAGCGCTGCGACTGCATATTTCGTACCGATGCGCGGCTTGCGAAAATCGTGGAACGGTGTTCAGCCCGGCGCTGTACCCTTCATAGCCCATAACCGGGCAATGTCTTCGCGGGGCATCGGTATCCCGAAAGTCTGCGAAAGCAGAGTTTCCAGATCTTCCGGCGCCTCGAGCGTGCACATAGTCAAGCCGTTTTCGTTAAGCGTCTCGTGGACCGGCAGCGTGAGCATCTCTAATCGTCCCTTCCGATAGCCGTTGACGACGAGAGTGCGGCGGAAGGGCGAATCCGGGTGCGACTGCTGCCATTGGTTTCGCGCCTCCAATAAGGAAATGTCGGTAATGCCGGGCGCAAAATCGAACGACGGCGGCATCACGCCTTCATGGCCGTGAAACCGCCACCAGATTGAGTCGATCTTTTCCAACCGAAAATGGGCGGGGCCTTGTGCGAACGACCCCTCCGTGAGCTTGGCCGGCTCAATCAGGCCTTTGCCGAATCCAGCATCAGCAACATAGACCCTGTCCAGCTGGACAAGCATCACCAAGTGATTGCCGATCATCTCGTCGCCTCTGGCGGCCCGGTTGACTGCCCCTGCGAGCCATGTGACCTGAAATCCGATGGCCTCGAGCATCCAGCCCATCAGACCGTTCATTTCATAACACCAGCCGCCACGTTTCCGGTCGACGATCTTCTCGAACGCGTCGACAGGATCGCGGGTCAACGGACGGCCGAGCGCGACATCGATATTCTCCCAGACAATATTCTCGACATGACCCCGGTGGACGGCCGTCAACGTGGCGAGGTCGGTTTTCGGCATACCCGTAAATCCTATCGTGTCGAGATAGGCGGAAAGCTGCGTGGCCGTCGGCGATACGGCGCTCATGGCTTAAAAACTCTCTTCCTCATACACTTTGGTCACGTCGCCGCCCCAGGCGCCGTGATAGCGCTCCAGCAGGCGTTCAGCGGGGGTCTTGCCGCTGGCGACGATCTCGCGCAGCGGATCGAGAAAGCCGCTTTCATTGTCGCCGCTGCCGTTGAGGCGGCCACGCGCGCTGAGCCCGGCGGTGGCGATGTCGAGGATTCCGGGGGCGATATCGCCCAGGGAGCGGCCGCCCGGCACCGGCGCTTTCAGACCGAGTTTAGGGACGCTATCGCGCAGCGCCTCACGCTCTTCCAGCGTCCAGCCCTTCACCATGTCCCAGGCCGCATCGAGCGCGCCCTGATCGTAGAGCAGGCCGACCCAGAGCGCGGGCAGGGCGCAAATCCGGTTCCACGGGCCGCCGTCCGATCCACGCATTTCGAGGAAGCTTTTGAGGCGGACCTCGGGGAAGATCGTCGAGAGATGATCGTTCCAGTCCTCCAGCGTCGGCTTCTCGCCGGGCAGGATCGGTAGTTCGCCGTTCAGAAAATCGCGGAAATCGAGGCCCGAGGCGTCGAGATATTTCCCGTCGCGATAGACGAAATACATCGGCACATCGAGCGCGTAATCGGCATAGCGCTCATAACCGAAACCGTCCTCGAAAACGAAGGGCAGCATGCCGGTGCGGTCCGGGTCGGTGTCGGACCAGATATGGCTGCGATAGGAGAGGTATCCGTTGGGCTTGCCCTCGGTGAAGGGCGAGTTGGCGAACAGCGCGGTGCCGAGCGGCTGGAGGGCCAGCGCGACGCGGAATTTCTGCGCCATGTCCGCCTCGCTCGCATAGTCGAGATTGGTCTGGATGGTGCAGGTGCGCAGCATCATGTCGAGCCCGAGATTGCCCTTTTTCGGCATGTAATCGAGCATGATGCCGTAACGCCCCTTGGGCATGATGGGCAGTTCGGCGCGGGTCTTGTCCGGCCACATGCCCAGACCGAGAAAGCCCTTGCCGGTCTTTGCGCCGATGGCTTTGACCTGTTCGAGATGGCGGCCGGTTTCGGCGCAGGTCTCGTGCAGATTGTCGAGCGCCGCACCGGACAGTTCAAGCTGGCCGGCCGGTTCCAGGCTCACCGTGCCGTCGGCGCCGCGCATCGCGATGACCTTGCCATTTTCCTCGATCGGCTCCCAGCCGAACTCGGTCAGCGCGAGGAGCAGGTCCCGGATGCCACCGGGTTCGTCGTAAGAGGGGGCGTGGTAATCGCCGCGGCAATAGACGAACTTCTCATGCTCGGTGCCGATCAGCCATTCATCGACTGGCTTTTCGCCGCCGGCAAACACGCTCAGCAGCTCTTCGCGGTTTTCGATGGGTGGTGCGTCGCTTTTTGAAACTGTTTTCGTGCTCATGGATCGCCTTTAGCCATGTTGGATGCTGCGCACCAGTATAGGAAGGCTTGGCGGGGTCCAAGAAAAGGCGTCGATACTGGTTGGCGGGACGCCTCAGCTTCGTCAGGCCTAGTCGACGGTCGCCCGGAATTTGAGGGCAAAAGCCGCGCTGGGTCCGAGGGAGGCGGCGGTGGCGGTGATCGTCGTGCCGCTGATCGATGCGCCGAAGGGATCGCTTTCGTCAGCTCCCGTCGCGTTGTCGTCCTCGGCGGTGGATGCAGCTGCGCAGTTCGGGCCGCTGTTCAACGATCCGGCGGTATAGGTGATATCGGCGGGCAGCGCGTCGGTCGCCGTCACCGATGTCGCCGTTGCCGAACCCGGGTTCGATATCAGGATGCAATATTCGATCACAGCGCCAGGAATGGCATAGGGATCGGTTGTGGCATTGACTGGATCGCTGATGAGGGAGCTGATTTTGGTGACGCTGAGTGTCGTTTCGGGATTGCAGAAATTGAAGTCGTAGATCGACGCCGCCTGGCCGTCGGGATCCGCAGGCGCGGTTGTGTGGTTGCCATAGACTATCGTCACCGTGTCGACCGGCGAGAGGAAGGTGACGACGACATTGCCATCGGCGGAGCTCCCGCCGGACCCGGCATCGCCGATTGCGACATTGCCGATCACATAGTTGGCAATGCCGTTGGTCAGGACGGGTGTCACCGGCGAGCCGTTGAATGTGCCCGTCACCGTCAGCTTGTCTGCGAAATCATTGGCGGCAAAGTCGATGTCGAACACCGTGAACTGCAGGCCGGGCACTGCCGTCGGCAGGGTGAGGACTGTGGTCGCGACCTGGTCGCGGTTCGAATATTCCAGATACTGGTACAGGGCCTGCTGTGTCCCGCCGAACCCGCCTGTATTGCTGCTCGTGTCATCCGGCGTGGAGTTTACGAAGGTGCCATTCGTCGAGATATCGAAAATGATCGTGCCGATATTGGCGACGTTATAGCTCGCATTGAGCGCGCCGGCCGTCCAGCTGCGGGTGTTCCAGTCGAACAGGGTCCGGTTGATCGGCAGGCAGACGGCGGAGAGGCTTGGCGGCGTGCCGGCTGTGCGTGTGCCCGAAACCGTGAAGGTCGCCGTGTCATAATCGTCTTCGCTCGAAACGCCGTTGCCGGGCGTTGAATCACTGTCGGCAACCGATGATGCCGAGACTTCGGCAGTGTTGGTGACGGTGGCACCCGAGGTCGCCGTGACGGTAGCCGTGATGGTCAGCGTTCGCGTTTGCCCGGGGGCGATAGACGGCACGGTCCAGGTCCCGCTGCCGCTGTTATAGGTGCCATAGCCCGAATGGCTGGAATAGCTGACACCAAGCGGCAGGCTGTCGGCAACCGATACCGCTGTCGCGGTCTGGGGCGAACCGCCCGAATTGGTGAGCGAGAGCGTGTAGGTGATGCTTGTCCCGTTCGCCGGGCTGCTGTTGCTGACCGATTTCGAAAGTGTGAGATCGGCATAATTGGTCGGGGTCTGTGTAAGAAACAGGTCCGCCTGGTAGAAATTTCCCGAATCCTGATTGTAGCGATCACAGATTTCCAGTTGCCAGGTGCCCAGCGAATTCTGCCCGTTGAACGCGGACAGCGCGTTGGCCGGTGCAAAACTGCGCTGATAGGGTGGAACGGTGGTTCCAGCAGTCGCAGTGTCGTCGGCTGTATGGGTTGTGACGGAGGTTCCTGCCGAACCATCCATCCGCACGTTGAAATTGTTCGCGCCGTCTCCGGTGCCGGTGAAAATCTGCACCCGGGTACCGGATGGGGAGCTGAGATACATGAGCAAGTCGCCCCGGTATGTGTGGGCGAGCAGAACGCCGATATCGACATCGGAAACGATATAGCTGGTGCCAACCGAGAAATTCCGCACCAGATAGCCCGAAGCGCTGCAGGGCGTTGCGGTTTCGTTGACCGCGCCGTCTATTGAGTTGGTGTAGACTGTCGTTTGCGCATGGGCGGCGACGGCGAAAAAGCTCCCGATGAACGCCGCGCACAGATATAGCCACGACTTCAGCACGACAAAGCTGAAATCGAAACTTCGAATTTGTGCAATGATCCCCCGACTATGCATGGGGCCGGAATAGCGAAAGCCCGCTAATTTTTGGTAAATATTGTGCTAAATCTTACAAGCGGGATCATGCCGTCTCTGGGGACCGATATCCGCTCCAAGCACCTACGATCTTTAGATAAATATTGTGAACCAGCTAATTCCAGTCACCCCGGCCAGCCATCCAGAGGCTGATTGCGGCCGCCGCAGCGGTATCTGCGCGAAGAATCCGTGGGCCAAGAGAGACGGGTGCCGTCTGGGGCAGGGCGCGGATTGCCCGGTCTTCGTCATCCGTGAAACCGCCTTCCGGCCCGATCAGGATGGCCGCTGGTCCGTCATGGGCAACCAGCGCGGCGCGAAACGAATCTCCGCCCCGCTCCGCCGCATAGAATAGCGTCCGATCCTCCGGCCAGTCGCTCAGCAGCGCGGCAAGGGGCGTCAATTCCGACAATTCGGGAAGAGCTGTTCGCTCGCATTGTTCGGCGGCCTCGATCAGATGGGCTTTCAGCCGCTCCTGTTTGAGCTTGTCGACAATCGTCCGCTGCGTGCGGACCGGGACCATGCGGGCCACGCCCAGCTCGCAGGCCTTTTCCACCAGCCAGTCGATCCGGCCTTTCTTGATTGGCGCGAAGCATAGCCAGAGATCGGGAACATCATCCCGCTCGCGCAATTTGCCCTCGACCCGCAATATCGCATCGCGTTTGCCGATATGGGCGATCTCGGCGAGCCATTCTCCGGTCCGGTTGTCGAACAGTTTGACTTGCGCGCCTGCCTTCAGCCGCAGCACGCGGACCAGATAACTGGCTTGGGCCGCGTCGATGACGATCTCTTCATCGATGGCCAGGGCCGTATCGATGAAAAGCCGTGGCAGGCTGCCGGGAGGCCAGGCGGGCGTTGCGGGCATAATTGTCTCAAAACTCCGTTTGGGCCAAGCCTGTCCAAGCCCTGTTCTTTCTTCAAGGAAAATCGGCTCTTCGACAAGATCGGGGCAATCGGTTTATGAGGCGCCTGATGACCCAAGCTTCCGACTCCGCGCTCCCAGATACCGAGCGACACTGGTTGATCGCCGCCTTGCCTGCCGCGGCGCGCCCCTTTGGCTTGTTGGCCCGTTTCGACCGGCCCATCGGGTGGTGGCTGCTCTTCTGGCCATGTGCCTGGAGCGTGGCGCTGGCTGGCGGCGCGCAGGAGCGCTGGGATCTGTTGCTGTGGTTCCTGCTCGGCGCGATCGCGATGCGCAGTGCCGGCTGTGTCTACAACGATATCGTCGACCGCGATCTCGATCGTAAGGTGGAACGGACGCGCTCGCGGCCGCTGGCCAGTGACAGGGTGTCGGCGCGGGCGGCATGGATCTGGCTGCTGTTGCTGTGCCTGATCGGCCTGGTGGTCCTGCTGCAATTGCGGTGGGAGGCGCAGCTTGTGGCGCTGGGCAGCCTAGCCCTTGTCGCCGCCTATCCTTTTATGAAGCGGATCACCTGGTGGCCCCAGGCCTGGCTCGGCTTGGTTTTCAGCTGGGGCGCCTTGGTCGGCTGGACCGCAATCACGGGCGACTATGCGCCGGCCATGATCTGGCTCTATGCCGGTTCCGTGTTCTGGGTCATCGGGTATGACACCATCTATGCCCTGCAGGACATAGAGGACGATGCACTGGCCGGAGTGAAAAGTACGGCGCGAAGATTTGGCAAGAATGCTCGTGCCGGAATTGCGTTTTTCTACATAGCCGCGTTGATATGCTGGTGCCTCGCGTTCTGGCAGATTCGGCCGCAATTGTTGGGGTTGGCGGCATTGCTGCCGGCGGCGCTGCATCTAGGCTGGCAGATAATCACGCTGCACCGGCAAAATGGCAAGGATGCACTCGCCAAGTTCCGGTCGAACCGCGAAGTGGGCCTACTTGTCGCACTGGCCTGTTTTGTCTTGGGGGCGACCGCCTGACCCTATTCGGGGTGACAAGCCCTTACCGCCTCCCTAAATCGCCCCCATGCTTACCGTCACCGAAGCGCAGGCGCGCGTCTCCGATCTTGTCACTTCCGCGAAAAATGCCGGAGCCGATGCAGCCGATGTGCTGTATTCTGGCGGGGTGTCCACCGAAGTTCAGGTGCGTCTGGGCGAGCTGGAGGATGTGCAACGTTCGGAAGGGGAAGAAATCGGGCTGCGTTTCTTTGTCGGCCAGCGATCGGCCAGTGTATCGTCTTCGGACCTGTCGGCGGATGCGCTAGCAACCCTTGTTGAGCGTGCGGCGGCGATGGCACGCGAAGCACCCGAGGATGCCTATGCCGGGCTTGCACCGGCGGACAGGCTTTTTCATAATGCCCTACCGGATCTCGATATCGACGATGGCTGTGATGCCGAACCCGAAGCTCTGCGCGCGAGCGCGCTGGAGGCTGAAGATGCGGCACGCGCGGTAGACGGTGTAACGAACAGCGAAGGCGGAGGAGCGTCAGCCAGCCGGTCGATCATGGCTCTGGCGACCAGCCACGGCTTTTGTGGCGGGTACCAGGCGTCGAACTATGGGTGTTCGGCGAGTGTTATTGCCGGCGAGGGTAGCGATATGCAGCGCGATTATGCCTATCGCACAGCGCGCCATCTTGCCGATCTCGATAGTGCGGCCAGCATCGGCCGGCGGGCCGCCGAAAGGACTGTCGCGCGCCTCAATCCGGCGAAACTTCCAAGCGGGGCCATGCCAGTCGTGTTCGATCCGCGCGTTTCAGGTGGGCTGCTCGGCCATTTGATCGGTGCAATCACAGGCTCCGCTATCACCCGGGGCACGAGCTTCCTGCGCGATTGCCTTGGCGAACAGGTTTTTCAGACCGGCGTTTCGGTGCTCGACAATCCCCTGCGCAAGCGCGGGTTGCGCTCGCGACCCTTTGATGGCGAGGGGTTGCCAGTAGCCGAAAGCGCGATCATCGACGATGGCGTACTGACCAGCTGGCTGCTCGACAGCGCATCGGCCCGCCAGCTCGGCCTGGAACCGACCGGTCATGCCAAGCGGGGGATTGGTGGCCCTCCAGGTGCGGGAACGAGTAATCTGCATATGAAAGCCGGCGCCGTATCGCGAGACGATCTTATCGCTGACATCGCCCAGGGCGTTCTGGTGACGGAACTGATCGGTATGGGCGTGAACCCAGTCACCGGTGACTATAGCCGCGGGGCATCGGGCTTCCTGATCGAAAACGGCGAAATCGGCGCACCGGTTGCCGAAATCACGATCGCGGGCAATCTGAAGGATATGTTCCGCGAACTGACGCCAGCCGATGATCTGGAGATTATTCGCGGTGTCGATGCGCCGACCCTCCGGATTGACGGCATGATGGTTGCCGGTGCCTGAAGTCACGCTCGCCCGGATAGCCGAAATCGCTGCCGAGGCGGCGGAGAAGGCGGTTGAACGCTGGCAAGGCGAATTGGAAATCTGGGAAAAATCGCCGGACCATCCGGTTTCCGACGTCGATCTGCTTGTCGACGATTTCCTGCGGGAAAGACTGGCCGCGCTGGATCCAGAAGCCGGTTATTTATCCGAGGAAACGGTCGATACTGCCGCGCGGCTCGGGAAATCGCGAGTATGGGTTGTCGATCCGATAGACGGCACGCGTGACTTTATCCGCGAGCGGACGGGTTGGTGCGTCTCGGTCGCGTTGATCGAAGACGGCCAGCCGATCTTCGGCGTACTCGAAGCTCCGGCGCGCGGCGAACGCTGGATGGCCAGCGCGGGCGGGGGCGCGACGCGCAATGGTTTGCCGATCGGCGTGAGCAATCGCACGGCCCTTCCGGGCGCGCGTATCCCCTACGCCAATCTGGAGAAGGGCTCCGACCTGGTCGCCGTCGAGCAGCCCAATTCCATTGCCTTGAGGATCGCCATGGTGGCGGCGGGCGAGGCCGATCTCGTGGCGACTCTGCGCTGGGGCCATGAATGGGATGTCGGCGCGGCAGCCCTGATTGCAAGCGAGGCTGGGGCAACGGTTACCGATGCGCTGGGCGCGCCGCTGATATTCAACACCCATGCGGCGGAAGCCTTTGGCGTGCTGATCACCGCGCCGGGCATTCATGCGGCGGCGGTTGAGCGGCTGCGCGAGGAAGCCGAGCGGCTGTCGGTTCGATAGGCCGGACTAAAGGCCCAGCCTCGGTATTTCCTGTGCCGGACATTTGTTCATCACAACTTTAAGCCCTGCCGCTTCGGCACGCGCGGCTGCCGCTTCGTTGATCACGCCAAGCTGCATCCAGACCGCCTTGGCGCCGACGGCTATTGCCTGGTCAACCGCTTCTCCGGCGGCTTCGCTGTTGCGGAAGATATCGACCATGTCGACCGGTCCTTCGATATCCGAAAGAGCGCCGACGACAGGCGTACCGTGGATTCGCTGGCCTACGCTTTCCGGATTGACCGGAATCACTTTAAAGTCCTTGTGGAGCAGGAATTCGAGCACATGATTGCTCGCGCGTTCAGGATTGGACGATGCGCCGACCATCGCGATAGTCCTGGTTTCGGTAAGCAGGGTCTTGAGCTCTTCGTCGTTCGTCAACGGCATCGAAATTTCCTCGGTTTTGGAATGGCTCGGGCTTCGAAATGATCGGTGGGTGTTACCCATCCATCCAGTCGGTCAGTTTTCCAGCTATCGTGTTGAAGGCGTCCGCACTTCTGCCATTGCTTGCGGCGGGCGGAACGCCATTATCCGAAGCCAGTCGGATGTCGATATCGAGCGGGATCCGGCCGAGAAAATCATAGCCAAGTTCTTTGGAGGCCGCTTCTGCGCCGCCGGTTCCGAACGGATCGGAGATTGCGCCGCATTCCGGGCACTCATAACCGGCCATATTCTCCACAAGCCCGATAATCGGCACGTCGGCTTCGGTGAACAGGTGGATCGCCCGCCTCGCATCGATGAGCGCCAGATCCTGCGGCGTCGACACGATGAGCGCGCCGGCCGGTTTGTATTTCTGTACCATCGTCAACTGCACATCGCCGGTGCCGGGGGGAAGATCGATGATCAGCGTTTCGGTGTCGCCCCAGTCGGCATCGATCAGCTGGCCCAGCGCATTGCCGGCCATCGGACCGCGCCAGGCAATGGCCTGCCCGGGTTTGACGAGCTGTCCCATGCTGAGCATCGAGATCCCGAATTCGGTTTTTACCGGGACGAGTTTTTTATATTCATTTGCAGTCGGCTTGCGATCCTCGGCGCCCAGCAGCCGCGGTTGCGACGGCCCGTATATGTCGGCGTCGATCAGGCCGACGCGAAGGCCGCGGCGGGCGAGTGCGATGGCCAGATTGGCCGAGAGTGTCGATTTGCCGACCCCGCCTTTGCCCGAGCCTATGGCAATGATCCGCCGGGTCGTGCGCTTGCTTGTCATGGCGACCCGGACGGTTTTGACGCCGTCGATTGCCTCGAGCGCCCGGTTGATATCGGCTTCGATCAGCGCACGTTTGTCTTCATTGATATCGGTTACGTCTAGGATAACGCTGGCAATGCCATCTGCAAAACGCGGGGCGGGAGCGCGTTCGGAATCGATCAGTCCTTTACCGGAAACTGGATCGACAATGCCATTGAGGGCGGCGGTGAGTTGGTCGTTTATTTCGGTCATCTCGGTCAAATAGGGAGCCGTCGGGCAAATGACACTGTTTTTCCCTGCAAGGCTTCCTATAAAGAGAGCTATGAGCGTTTTAACCGGTTTAGGTGCCAGACTTGGCACATTCTTGAATAGCGAGGGCCGCGGCCCTTGGGGTGGCCGCGGCAGCGGTGGACCGGGCGGCAATGGCTCGGGCGGTGGCGGAGGCGATGATGGCCCCAAAAACCCCTGGTCGCAGCCGCCGCGCAAAAGGCCTACGGGTAGCCAGGGCGGCCCGACAGCGCTAGACGATTTGCTGAAGCGCGGCCGCAGCCAATGGGGCGGCAGCGGCGGGCGCGGCCCCAACCTGCCGACCTTCGGCGGCCGACCGATTTGGTTCTGGGCGATCATCGTTCTCGTACTGCTATGGCTCTTTTTCACGTCTTTCCATCTGGTGGGCCCGCAGGAGCGCGGCGTGCTGACACGGTTTGGAAACTATCAGGGAACGTTCGAGCCGGGCGTGAGCCTTTCCTGGCCCGCGCCAATTGACCGTGTGCAGATTATCGATGTCGACAATATCCGGACGATCGACATTGGCGGCGGCGGAGAGAATGCCGAAAACCGCGTGCTGACCGGTGATCAGAACATTGTCGATCTCGCCTATCAGATTCGCTGGAACATCAAGGAACCGCAAAATTACCTGTTCCAGATCGCGGATCCCGACACGACCATCCGGGAAGTGGCCGAAAGCGCCATGCGCGCCGTCATGGCGCGGATCACGCTCGACGAGGCCATCGGATCGGGCCGTGCCGAAGCCGAGCAGCGGGTTCAGGTGCTGATGCAGGAACTGCTCGACGGCTATGGCGCTGGTGTGCTTATTCAGGGCGTCGCGATCGAAGAGGCCGATCCTCCAGCAGCGGTGGAAGAGGCATTCCGCGAAGTATCTGCTGCCCAGCAGACCGCCCAAACCTATCTCAACGACGCCCGCGCCTATGCGCAGCAGCTGACCGCACAGGCGCAAGGTGAGGCAGCCGCCTTTACGCGCGTCTATGAAGAATATCGGCTGGCGCCCGAAGTGACGCGTAGGCGCATGTATTATGAGACGATGGAACAGGTTCTGGGCCGCGTGAACATCACGATTGTCGAAAATGACGGAGTCACGACATATCTGCCTCTGTCCGAGGTGCAACGCCGGGCTCGCCAACAGGCAACGCCCGCGCCCCAGACAGGAGAAACTCCATGAGCGTCGTGAGCCGCGTAGCCCGCAACCCGATCGCTTATGGCATTCTTGCGGTTGTTGTCCTTGTCACCATTTTCAGCAGCTTCTCGATCGTCCCGGAGACCCGACAGGCGGTTATCGTCCGCTTCGGCCAGCCGGACCGGATCGTCAATCGCTATGAACCTGGGGTTGCCTTCGGTTCAGGCAGTGCCGGGCTGATGGCGCACATACCCTTTGCGGAACAGGTCGTGTGGATCGACCGCCGCATCCAGAATGTCGAGATGGAGCGCCAGCAGGTGCTGTCGACGGACCAGCTCCGGCTGCAGGTCGATGCATTTGCCCGCTATCGGATCGTCGATCCCCTGCAGATGTATATCTCTGCGCGGACCGAAGAACGTGTGAGCGAGGCTCTGCGCCCGATCCTCGCTTCGTCGCTGAGGAACGAACTTGGCCGCCGGCCATTCGCGGCGCTGTTGAGTCCCGAACGGGGCCAGGTGATGGATAATATCCAGGAGAGCCTGAACCTTGCCGCGCGCCAGTACGGCGCGGAGATTGTCGATGTGCGGATCAAGCGTGCCGACCTTCCGGAAGGACAGCCGCTGGAATCGGCCTATGTGCGGATGAGTTCCGCGCGCCGTCAGGAAGCGCTAACCATTCGCGCCCAGGGGGCCAAGCAGGCCCAGATTATCCGGGCCGAGGCCGATGCGGAAGCGGCGCGCACCTATGCGGAAGCATTCGGCGCCGATCCCAATTTCTACGATTTCTATCGGGCGATGATCTCCTACCGGTCGACTTTCGGAGTGACTGGCGGTGATTCCGATCAGGGCGAAGCAGCGATCGTGATGTCTCCCGACAACGAATATCTGCGCCAATTCCGTGGACAGCGCTAACTAATCGACCAACGGCATTGTGACCCTCTATGTTCAATATGTGTTAAGGCGCTATTGCGCAGATAACAGACAGGTGTCGTAACCGGATCAAGTGGAAGAGATTGGAGAATTATGGCCGTGCGTTACGCTTATGCGATCACAGGAATTCTACTGGCTGGAGGCACAGCGGCGACATTGGCGCTGCAGCAACCGGTTGGCGCGCAAGTTGCCCAAAATGCCCCCTCAGCCATGCCACGGGCTAGCGCCCCCGGCAGTTTTGCCGATCTGACGGAGCGGCTCGCGCCCTCGGTCGTAAATATTTCAACGACGCAGACGATCGAGGTGCAGGGACAAAGGCGCAATCCCTTTGCCGGCAGCCCCTTTGATGATTTTTTCCGGCAGTTCGGTCAGCAGCGGGGCAATGGCGCCCCGATAACCCGCGAAGCGACTTCGCTGGGTTCTGGCTTCATCATTTCGACAGACGGCTATGTGGTTACCAACAACCATGTGATTTCGTCCCGCGGCCGCAATGGCCAGCCGGGAAGCAACCCCGTGGACACGATCACGGTGACGCTGTCCGACCGTACCGAATATGAAGCGCGGATCGTGGGCAGAGACCCGGCATCTGACCTTGCCGTTCTGAAAATCGACGGGACGGATTTGCCGTTCGTCAATTTCGGGGATTCCGACGAATTGCGCGTGGGTGACTGGGTGCTTGCGATCGGCAATCCGTTCGGCCTTGGCGGCACGGTGACAGCCGGTATCGTTTCCGCTCTCCAGCGGACGATCGGGCAGGGCGGTGCCTATGACCGCTATATCCAGACAGACGCTTCGATCAACCAGGGTAATTCCGGTGGCCCGATGTTTGATCTTTCGGGCAATGTTGTCGGCATTAACAGCGCGATTTTCTCACCGACCGGCGGCAATGTCGGTATAGGTTTCGCGATCCCTGCATCCGAAGCATGGCCAATCGTGCAGACGCTGATGCGCGGTGAACGTGTTCAGCGCGGCTATCTTGGCGTTTCGATTCAGCCATTGGGCGACGATATCGCCGATTCCCTTGGTTTGCCGCATAATCGCGGCGAGATCGTTGCGCGCGTCGAGCCCGGCGAAGCGGCACAGCGCGCGGGCATTCGGCAGGGCGACGTGATTGTCAGCGTCAACGGTCGCGATGTGACGCCGGACGAGACCCTGTCGTATATCGTTGCCAATCTTCCGGTAGGCGAACGCGTGCCGATCACCCTGATCCGGGATGGCGAGCGCATCCGCGTTACTGCGACGATGGGCGAACGGCCGACGGACGAGGAACTGATCGCCCGCGCGCAGCAGAACCAGCAGGAAGATGAAGGCCTCCAGGAGCCGACCAAGGAAGACCCGGGAAGCGACGAATCCGAAGCCACGATGGAGGCCATCGGTATCGGCTTCCAGACGCTGACGCCGCAGATCGCCCGCCAGATCGGTATTCCCGGCGGCGTGCGAGGACTGGTAGTGAATCAGGTCGATCCTTCGAGCGATGCCGCTCAAAAGGGTATTCGTCGAGGGGATGTGGTTCTCTCGATCAATCGGACCGCAACGCTGCAACCCTCTGACGCTGTACGGGTAATTACCAGTGCGCAGCGGGCCGGACGCGGTTCGGTTCTCCTGCTGCGACAGCGCGGAAACTCCATTCCGCTCTATGTCGGCGTCGATATCATCGAATAGGCGTGAACCCCCGGCCGCGACCAAGCGGCGGGGGGCGCACATGAGTCTGAGGATTGGCGGTTTGCATCGCCAATCTGGCCGTCTATCGTTTCCGCAAAGGCAATTTTGGGGGCGTATCGATGAGTGAATCGGCAGGCATATTTCTCGGCAAGGGCGGGGGCGAAAAGCAGTTTCTCAACCTTTCCCGCGCCAACCGGCACGGTCTGATCGCCGGCGCCACGGGCACCGGCAAGACCGTTACCGTGCAGGGCTTGTGCGAGAGTTTCTCCAATGCCGGCGTTCCGGTTTTCGTGGCCGATGTCAAAGGCGACCTTTCCGGCGTTGCCATGCCCGGCAGCGAGAGTTTCAAGCACCATGACAAGCTGATCGAGCGTGCGCAGGAGATCGGCCTGGAAGAGTATCGCTATCTCGACAGCCCGACGATTTTCTGGGACCTGTACGGCGAAAAAGGTCATCCGATCCGCACGACTATCAGCGAGATGGGGCCGCTCCTGCTCGGGCGGTTGATGGATCTTTCCGATGCCCAACAGGGCGTTCTGGAAATTGCATTCCGCTTTGCCGACGACGAAGGCATGCTGCTCCTCGACCTCGAAGACCTGCAGGCGATGATGGTCGCCACGTCGGAACATGCGAAGGAATTGTCGGCGCAATATGGCAATGTGTCGCGGCAGAGCGTTGGCGCTATCCAGCGCAAACTTCTCCAGCTCGACAATCAGGGCGCTGCCGAGTTTTTCGGCGAACCAGCACTCGACATCGACGATTTTTTCCGCAGCGACGATCAGGGGCGCGGTTTCGTCAATATTCTGATGGCTGACAAGCTGATGGAACAGCCGAAGTTATATGCCACTTTCCTGCTCTGGCTGATGAGCGAACTTTTCGAAGCTCTCCCCGAGGTCGGGGATCCCGACAAGCCAAAGCTCGTCTTCTTCTTCGATGAAGCGCATCTGCTCTTCGACGATGCTCCGGATGCGCTTCAGGACAAGATCGAACAGGTTGTTCGCCTGATCCGGTCCAAGGGAATCGGCGTCTATTTCATCACGCAGAACCCGATCGATATCCCGGAAAAGGTTGGTGGGCAGCTGGGCAATCGTATCCAGCATGCGCTGCGCGCCTTCACCCCGCGCGACAAGCGGGCGATCAAGGCGGCGTCGGAGACATTCCGGATCAATCCCGATCTCGATGTCGAGACCGCGATCACCGAGCTGAAGGTCGGCGAAGCGCTGGTTTCGACGCTGATGGACGATGGCGCGCCATCTCCGGTTGAACGGACGCTGATCCGCCCGCCTTATTCCCGGATGGGGCCGATCTCTACGGGAGAACGGGCGGCGATCCGCGCAGCTTCCCCTATCGGCGATATTTATGATGAGCGGGTCGATCGCGAATCTGCCGCCGAGATATTGGAGCAGAAGGCTCAGGATGCCGCGGAAACCGCTCAGGAGGTGGCAGAGCAGGGCGAGGAGGCAGTGCGTGAACGGCCGCGCAAGAGCAAGTCGCTCTGGGCAAGGGTAGGCCGGGCGGCGGCAGGCGCGGCCGCCGCGTCCGCCGGGGCCGCATTGGGGCGCAGAATGTCCGGACGCACGAGCCGCGCCAATCCGACGGCATCAGCGGCCAGCGCCGCGGGCAGCACAATCGGTAATGAGATCGGCAACGCGATCGGCATTCCGGGCGTAGGCCGCTTCGTCCGCGGCGTACTGGGCGGGCTGTTGCGCTAGTTAGCGTCCAGATTTATCGGGCAGGAAGAGCGCCGCGATTTCCTCGGCAATACGGGCCGGGCGCAACGTTTCCGCGTCGATGCAGCACCAGCGGGATTTTACCTCGGCCAGCACTTCTTCCCCGCGTTTGATGACGGTGTCGTAAAAGGCGCTCGCGCCCTGCACTTTTTCGACGACGACCGAAGCTATTACGTTGTCGTCGAGAAATGCGGGTTTGCGATAGGTGATTTCGTGCTTGAGCGCGACCCAGAGGTGCGCTGCAACCGCCTGAGGTGGTGCGATTTTCTGCCAGTGCGCTAGAACGGCGTCCTGCACCCAGTTCAGGTAATTTGCGTTGTTCACATGACCCATGAAATCGATGTCTTGCGCATCGACGGCAATAGGGTGCTCATGGCGGGGAAGGGCAATATCAGTCACGATTTTCCGGATACTCGTTTACACGTTCGACCACATATATAGCTAACAACTATGTCAGTAAAGCGACTGTCCGCCGCTAGGCTTGGCTCATCGCCCCATTGCCGAAGTTGATGGAAGGAAAGGGCGCGAAATCCTGGAACGCCGATCCGCCGACCGCCTCGAGAAGGGCATCGACCGCCGCTTTGTCCGCACCGTCCAGCGCGCGATAGAATTCCAATGGCCGCTGGAGCATCCAGAGGGAGAAGGGCGAGGCAAACCGCTCGTTGGCCACACCCTCGATAGTATAGGGAGCCATGCCGACCGCGCGCGGTACGGCCGCCCCGGGATTGGTTTCGGTCCAGGCAGTATAGAGTTTCGCAACTTGTTCGAGATGCGGCAACTGCTCGTCCATCATGCGACGCAGCACAGGCAGCAACGTTTCCGGTATCGCGTCATCCTCCAGGAAATCGCCGGAAAGGGGCATTGCGGCGTCCATCATCCGCTCGACCCACAGGGCGACATTGGGAGCAAGCCGTTTCATCAGCTTGCCGGATTCCGGATCGCGGTAGAGATGGGCATAAAACGGCCCGATCAGGCCGTAATCGCCTATCGACGGCCTCGTGCCGAGCAAATAGTCATGCTCCGTGAAATGGGTCTCGAGATCCGCGAGCAGCGCTTCATAGCTTTGTTCGATCGCGGGGATTGTGGTGTCGTTGATGCCGAGCATCGGGACAAAGCCCTTGAACCGTTGACCGATTTCGCGGCCGCGATCGGCCTGCTCTTTCGCGCTGCCGTCCGGCAGATTGGCCTTGCCGAATTCGCCGTAAATCCATTCCTCATTATAGTTCCAGCGATAATGCATGGCGGGAATAACGAGCCATTCATCGCCATAGAGCTCGAACAGCAGGGCGACGAGTTTCTGCACTGGCGTGTCCGGATAGACGGATGGTCCGCCCGCTTCGGTCTCGAAATGATCGATAATGCTCGTCGTATCCTGGATGATCGTGCCATCCTCCTTCCGGACGACCGGAACGACGGGATAGCCGACCGCCGGGATGATAACGTCCCGCATCACTTCCGGAGACGGCATCTGTTCCTCATAGTCGATCCGTTTCCAGTCGAGATAGGATCGGGCCTTGCCTGAAAAGAGCGAGGCGGGTGCTCCATAGAGGATATGCGTCATCGATATGTCTCCGCGATGGGAAAGGGGGAGCCCTAACCGCGTCCGCGATAGGGCGGGACTCCCTGATCCGGCAGCCACAGCCCTTCGGGCGGTGTGCCGGATTGCCAGAAAACATCGATCGGAATGCCGCCACGCGGATACCAGTAGCCACCGATGCGTAACCATTGCGGCTGCATCTCCTCGAACAGTCGTTTGCCGATACCTACGGTGCAATCTTCGTGGAATGCCTGATGGTTACGGAAGCTTCCGAGAAACAGTTTTAAAGATTTGCTCTCAACAATCGTCTGGCCCGGCGCATAATCGATGACCAGATGTGCGAAGTCGGGCTGGGCAGTGACCGGGCAGAGCGAGGTGAATTCCGGTGCGGCGAATCGCACCAGATACAGCTCTCCCGTACGCGGGTTGGGAACATAATCGAGCGATGCGTCTTCGGGAGACGAGGGCAGAGACGAGCTCTTGCCGAGATGCTTGGCGTCCATGGCGCTCATCTAGTCGATTTGGTGGTTGATGTCATTCCCGGCATGCGGTTCACTGACGATTAAGCTGGCGCAGCGTTGGTTCTACGCTGTATCGGGGCTGGGGCAGAATAGGGTAGCAACAGTGCGGCGTAATGCGTTTTTCATACTTGGAATTCTGGCGGCATTTGCCGCGCCGCTTGCCCCTGTCTCGGCGCAGGAGGCCGAAACCGAGGCTGAGACCAGCCCGACTACGCAGTCGCAGCGACCACCTGTGTTCAGCCTGCCACCCGGTGAAGTCCGCGAACAGGCCCAGCCGAATGTGCAGGGACCGCGGGCTCCCGGTGTCTCCTCTCCGCGCCTGATCGATCCCGATGCCGATCCAACGCCGTCATCCTCTGTGAACACTTCCCGCCCGGCCATGACTTCGCGCCAGCCCGATCCAGCTCCCGCCGTAACGGTGAGCAGGCCGCAAAGCGCGCCAGATCATGCCGCCCAGTCCAGAGTATCTGTTTCGCGGCCGCCATCTAGCGCGCCGGAAACCGATTCGTCGTCGATCGCGGACCTGCCGCGGCCGCTGATCGCCGATCAGTCACCGGTGCCCGAACCGGCTGAGACGGACGCAAGTCCGGTCGCCGATGCGCCTCTCGATCAGCGCGGCATTGCATGGTGGGTCTGGTTGCTCGGGCTGGGCGCGATTGTCGGTCTTGCCGTTGTGATACGGATAGTGAGCAGCCCGAAGCTCGTTAAAGAAGAGGAAGCCCCCGAGCTTGCACCTCTTATTCGGAAAAAGGCACAACCAGACGCCGAACCAGAAGCGCATCGAGCACCGACGCCAGCTCCAGAGACACCAACGCCAGCTATGGCCGCAGCACCTGTCGCGTCGCCCGCTGCGGATGCACCGTCCCGGATCGAAGTCGATTTCCAGCCCTTGTCGGCGCGTCTGTCCACGCTCGGATTGACACTCACCTATCGGCTGACGCTGTTCAACATCAGCGATGGGCCGCTGCAGGACATTGCCGTCCGGCTGGGGATGCGCTGTGCCGATAGCAGTGCGATGGAAAGCGCGGCCGAAGCCGGCCCACCCTGTGTTTCGTTCGACACGCTGGAGGCCGGTGCCTCGCATACCCATACGGGTGAAATCCGCCTCGATCCCACGGTCTTCAAACCGCTCCAGTCGGATGGCAAACCCATGCTGGTACCCATTGTCGATATGGTCCCCTGCTACAGGGACAGCGACGATGTGCTGCATGAAATGCATGCCGCGATGCTTGTCGGTCGCGAACTGGAACCGCCAACGCCGAAAATGCAGCCCTTCTGGCTGGAACGGGGTTTTGGTCAATTTGGCGCGATCGGTTGCCGGATGCTGAGCGTCAAAACCGCCTGACCCTGACCTTGCTTCGCTTGTCGCTATCGGCGCTTCATGCCATAGATTGGTTGATTTTTTCAGAGGGGTAGCGCATGATTTTCCGATCGATAGCGGCGGGTTTGGCGATTCTGGCAATGACGCCGGCACTCGCCCAGGAAGCACAAGAAACCGCCGCCCAGCCAGCGGTGGAAATTCCCGATCCTGTCGTTTCGGTTACCCGACATCGCGGTGCATTCGGCGGCCAGTCATTTGCCTATACAGCAACGGCCGGAGAGACTTATCTGACGGATGATGACGGCAATCCCAATGCCCGTATTTTCTCGGTCGCCTATATCCGCGATGGCGGAGATGTCTCGCGGCCCATCACGTTTCTGTTCAACGGCGGGCCTGGCTCCGGGTCGCTATGGCTGCACATGGGGGCGTTCGGGCCGCGCCGCGTCGCGATTCCTTCCAACGGTACGGATGACGGCGCGCCGCCTTATCGCATGATAGACAATCCGGACAGCTTGCTCGACGTTACCGACATCGTCTTTATCGATCCGGTCGGTACGGGATTCAGCACGACTCTCGGTGATACGGAACCAACGGAATTTTGGGGTGTCGATGCCGATGCTCGATCGATTGGCACTTTCATCCGGCGCTGGCTGTCCGAAAATGGCCGCTGGAATTCACCGAAATACCTAGGCGGGGAAAGCTATGGCACGACACGGACGGCCGCCGTCGTCAATGTGCTTGAAGGCAGTTTCAACGATGTCGCGTTTAACGGATTGCTGCTAATTTCGACGATCCTGGATTTCGGGGCACAGGCAGAGGTTCCGGGCAACGAGATGCCTTATGTCCTGCATTTGCCGACGATGGCCGCGACGGCATTCTATCATGGGCGTGCGCCGGCGGACGTTTCCGACCTTGAAAGTCATGTTGCGGCGGCGCGCGAATTCGCCCGAGGCGAATATCTGACAGCACTGATCCGGGGCAGCGAGCTGCAAGCCGATACGCGCGCCGATATCCGCCGCCTTCTCGCCTATTTCACGGGCCTGTCGGAGACGTATCTTGAGCAAGCCGATCTGCGCGTTTCTCCGCGCCGTTTCTACAAGGAGCTTTTGCGCGATCAGGGGCTGACAGTGGGGCGGCTCGATTCCCGCTATACGGGCCGCGATTATGACAATGCTGGGGAATCGCCGGACAATGATCCGAGCTTCTATGGGATCGATGCCAGCTATACGGCGGCGCTCAACAGCCATGTCCGCGAGACGCTCGGTTTTAACCCGGATCGCCAATATGTGACGATCGGCGGGGTCAGCGAATGGGACTGGGATTTGAGCCGAGGCGGCAGGGACAGCACCTATTATCGCAGTGTCGCGCCCTATATCGGTCGCGCGATGCGGGAAAATAGCGGCCTCAATGTTTTCGTCGCCCAGGGCTATTTCGATTTCGCCACACCGTTTTTCGGCGCCGAATATGCGCTGTCGAGAACCGGCATGCCCACTGAACGTATTCACTATCGCTATTATGATGCAGGCCACATGATGTATGTGAACGAGCCGGAACTGACCCGGCTGACACAGGATATTCGCGCTTTCATTCGCAGTCGGTGATCTGGCTGGCCGGCAAAGTCCCCACGGGCAGGTCATTGTCCATTTGGTGAGGGAATCCCTCGACTAGGCCGACGGCCAAAGCTAAGGATTGGGGGACTCGAAACCCAAGCAGGAATTAGTTGAACATGGAAATGCTCGTCTCGACCGAATGGCTCGCCGGAGAAATGGGAGCCAGCGATCTGCACATCATTGATGCGACGCAGTTCCTTCCCGATGCAGGGCGCGATGCGAAGGCAGAATATGGCTTCGAGCATATCCCCGGCGCGGTTTTCATGGATCTTGAAGAGGTGTGCGATACGTCGAGCAATCTTCCGGGAATGCTGCCGACTGCGGAGAAATTCGCCAGCCGGATGCAATCGCTCGGCATCGGCGATGGCCGCCGTATCGTGATCTACGATAATTCGCCGCTGCACAGCGCCGCCCGCGCCTGGTGGATGACCAAGGATGTTTTCGGTGCGCATAATGTTGCCGTTCTGGATGGCGGCCTCGCCAAGTGGAAAGCCGAGGGCCATGCCGTCGAACAGGGAAAACAGCAGGTTCGCCACCGGCATTTCACGCCGTTTCATGACGACAGTTCGGTTCGCGATCTTGACGCAATGAAAGCGCTGGCCGGATCGGACGAGGTCGAGATCGTCGATGCCCGCCCCGAAGAACGTTTCAGGGGAGAAGGCCCGGAACCGCGCCCCGGTGTTGCGCCCGGCCATATTCCGGGTTCCAAAAATGTACCGCATTCCACTCTGTTCAATGATGACGGCACCTGGAAGCAGGGTGACGATCTGAAGGCAGCCTTCACCGCGGCCGGGGTCGATCTTGGCAAGCCGATGGTTACAACCTGCGGCGGCGGCACGACGGCGGCGGTACTTCTGTTCGGTGCCAAACTGCTCGGTAAGGGCGATGTGGCGCTCTACGATGGTAGCTGGGCCGAATGGGGCGGGCAGGCGGATACCGAAAAAGCGACCGGAGCCGCGTGAGGGGAGGCGGGTCCGACAAGAAACCCGCGACGCGCCTTGTAACGGGCGGTCGGCGCAAGGAATGGACGGGTGCGGTCGTTAATCCGCCGGTCTGGCGCGCCAGCACCCATTTATATGATTCCGTTGCAGATATGCGCGCTGGCAAGGCCAGTAACGAGGATGGCCGTTTTTTCTACGGTCGGCGCGGATCGCCGACGCAATGGGCCCTTGCCGAAGCGCTGACCGAGCTGGAACCGGGTGCGCATGGGACAATGCTGTTTCCGTCCGGCGTTTCAGCGATTGCCTGTGCGCTGCTGGCTGTGTTGAGGCCCGGCGACGTGCTGTTGATGGCTGACAGCAGCTATGACCCGACCCGCAGCTACGCCGAAGCCTTCCTGAAGAAATGGGGCGTGGAAACCCGCTATTATGATCCTTTGATCGGCGCGGGTATTGCCGATCTGATCTGCGAGCGGACCCGCGCAATCATGATGGAAAGCCCGGGCAGCCTGACGTTCGAGATTCAGGATGTGCCCGCAATCTGCGCCGCTGCGAAAGACCGCGGTGTAACGACCCTGCTCGACAACACCTGGGCGGCTTCCTATTTTTTTCGCGGTATCGAACATGGCGTCGATATTACGATCCTTGCCGGCACCAAATATATTGTCGGCCACAGCGATGTGATGTTGGGTTCGGTCACATGCACCGAGAAATACTGGCAGCGCGTGCGGCGCACGGCGCAGCAACTGGGACAGGTCATTGCCCCGGACGATGCTTATCTCGCGCTGCGCGGGCTGCGTACGCTGGATGTACGAATGCGCCAACACCAGGATTCAGCCCTCAAGATCGCGCGCTGGCTCGCCGGTCAGCCCCGGGTCGCCCGAGTGCTGCACCCGGCGCTGCCCGACTGCCCCGGACACGCCATCTGGCGGCGAGATTTTTCCGGATCCGCCGGACTGTTTTCCTTTGTCATGGATGGCGGGGATGCCGATGCCGTTGCGGCATTTGTCGATGGGCTCGCGCTGTTCGGTATCGGCTATAGCTGGGGTGGATATGAGAGCCTTGCCCTGCCAGTCGATCCTACGCCCGACCGATCGGCCACCGAATGGAAGGCCGAGGGACCGGTAATCCGGCTCAACATTGGCCTGGAAGACTGCGCCGACCTGATGGCTGACCTTGCGAAGGGCCTGGAAAGATACGAGAAGACAGCATGCAAGAGGTAATCGCCCTTCTCACCCGTATCGGGGTTCCCCTGCCGGACGATCTCAACTGGCTCGCTGTTGCGATCGGCCTGTTCTTCGTCGGGACCGGTACGGCGATCGGCTGGGTCATAAGCCGTTGGGCCGGGCAGCATCTTGCGGGTTTCTGGGACAAGGCTGTCGGCGATCGCGCCGAGGGGCTCAGTGCGCGAATGGTGCGTATCATCTACCACGCTACCGTTTCGATTGTCCTCGCAATCGCGTTCTTCGCCATGGACTGGTGGACCTTTACCGATCTTGTGATTGGAGCAGGGTGGGGCCTGTGTGCAGGTTATCTGGTCTGGCACATTGCGAGGGCGATCAATTTTTCCCGCTGGATTTCGCTGACAGTGGGGCTGTTCACGTTCGGCGTGATCCTGAGCAATGCGGTCGGCGGACTGGAACGCGTCACCTTTGTCTTCGATCGCATCGGGGTCACGGTCGGAAGCACCCGGATCTCTTTGCTCACGGTCATGATAATCGTCATTACGGCGCTCGCGCTGTTCGCCGTCGTCCGCATCATGCGCCGTGTCATCAGCCATTCGATCCAGAGTTCCAGCGGTCTTGATCCGGCCCAGAAACTGCTGGCCGACAAGCTGGCGACCGTCGTCATTATGGCGGCGGCCTTTTTCATCGGTATCGATATTCTGGGTATCGACCTTACGGCGCTGGCCTTCTTTTCAGGTGCGCTTGGTCTTGCCGTCGGTTTCGGCATGCAGAAGACGGTCGGCAATCTGATCGCCGGCATCATTCTGCTTATGGACCGCTCGATCAAACCTGGCGATGTGATTGCGGTCGGCGAGAGTTTCGGTTGGGTCAATAAGATCGGTGTACGTGCGGTTTCGATCATTACGCGTGACGGCAAGGAACATCTGATACCGAACGAAAACCTGATGACCGAAGAGGTGGAGAACTGGTCCTATTCCAGCCTGGAGGTCCGCGTTCATATCGAGGTTGGCGTATCCTATAACTGTGACATTCGCTTGGCGCAGGAATTGATGGTCGAGGCGGCGCTTGATGCTCCGCGTGTTCTCAAAAGCCCGAAGCCCAAAACACTCTTGTTCGAATTTGGCGATTCGTCGGTGAATTTCGATGTACGCGTCTGGATCAAGGATCCCGAAGAGGGTGTTGCCAATGTCCGCTCGGAGATTCTCAACCGGATCTGGTGGAAATTCAAAGAGAATGATATCGAGATTCCGTTCCCGCAGCGCGATCTTCACATCAAGGAATGGCCGGAAGGCAAACCGATGGCGCTGGCCGGGGATGACATAGCCGCGTCCGCACCGGTGGCCCCGCCAAAGCCGGGCGCCAGCTAAAGCCCGACAAATCTGCCGAGCTGGAATATGCGCTGACGCAGGTGGCGCGCCAGTTCTTCCGCCGCGATCGATGCCTCCGGGCCTTTGCCGAGCAAGGCGCGCGCGCCGGCTGTGGCGGCAAGAACGGTTTGGTCCGCGACCGATTGAAAGCCGTTCCTGGCTATGCCCGGTGTCCGGCCGAATGCCCTGCGCAATGTCGCTTCGTCGGGAATATCGCGTGATTTCGCATCCTGAGGCACCATCTGTTCGACGATTGACAGCACTGTATAGAGCCGGGAAACCTGCTCCAGCTCGGATCCAGCGCTTTCCTGCGCAACTATCTGGTTTTGAACGGTCATTGTACGGCTCTTTTCATATCCGCTGTCATAATCGCCCAAAGCTTCTAATATTTGGCTAAGCTCACCCCGGCGCAGCGAGAATGTTGCAGCGCAGCAACATTCTTGATCTTTTGCGCTCTATTCTTTGAAATATCATTGTGTGCATGTGCGAACATCTGCATGTTCATAATCAATAGCCCTATCGGTCCGCCTTTGCAGGACAGAGAGCGAGGGGTGCGCTGGGACGAATAGAACCGTATTCGAACAAAAAGGATATATTATGCGCACCTCGATTTTTGGCCTCGCTCTTTTCGCCACCACCGCCATCGCCACGCCGCTCCATGCCGAAGAACTTGGCGGCGGTTTCAACCTTTCCGGCAATGCCGCGCTTGTGACGGACTATCGGTTTCGTGGCGTTTCCTTTTCTGACGAGGATATCGCGATCCAGGGCGGGATCGATATCGAGCATATCAGCGGTTTCTATGTCGGCACCTGGGCGTCGTCGATCGAGGACAGCCCGGTTTTCGGCCATACCGAGCTGGACATTTATGCTGGCTGGTCGGGCGAAGTCGCATCGGGCCTCAGCCTCGATGTCGGCATACTCGCCTATCTCTACCCGAACGGCAATGTCGGCGATGCCGACTATGTCGAGCCCTATGCCTCGCTTACCTATGCAATCGGCCCGGCCGAAGTCACGACCGGGGTCGCATGGGCGCCGAGCCAGAATGCGATCGGCAATGACGACAATCTCTATGTCTATTCCGATATCGGTATCGGTATTCCGGGTACGCCAGTCTCGGTTGGCGGCCATCTCGGATACACCGATGGCAGCCTGTCGGTCGATCCGGACGGCGATTATTGGGATTGGGGACTGAGCGCCGAAGCCGTATTCGGCATGCTCTCCGTCGGCGTCGCCTATGTCTCGACGGCGGTGGACGGGCCGGGCACGGACGGCGCGGTTGTCGGTACGCTCGGCGTCAGCTTCTAAACGCCCGAGGCCGTGACAAGTTTTTGCGTTGCCCGATGGGCCGGTGTGGCGATTATCCGCTGCGCCGGCCCTTCTTCGACAATCTCTCCCGCCTCCATCACCGCAATGCGGTGACAGAGCCGCCGCGCAACGGCGAGATCATGGGTGATGAACAACAGCGCCAGATTGCGCTTTTGGCGGAGCCGTTCGAGCAGATCGAGGACCCGGCCCGCGACAAGGACATCGAGCGCCGATGTCGCTTCGTCGAGCACCAGCATCTCGGGCTCGCTGACCAGTGCCCTTGCGATGGCGACCCTCTGCGATTGGCCGCCGGAAAGTGCGCGCGGCAGACGATCGGCAAACTCGGCCGGCAGGTCGACCTCCTGCAGGGTCGCTCCGACGAGTTCAGCCCGATCCCCTTTTCCAAGCCCCGGGCGCAAATGGCGAAGCGGTTCGGCGATGATATCCGAGACCTGCCATTGTGGATCAAGGCTTGCAGCCGGATCCTGAAAGACCGGCTGGATCAGACGGCGATAGCGGGGGAGCATGCGCTTGCGTTCGGGCAGGGTCTCTTCGCGCCAGCAAACCTGCCCGCGATCAAGCGGCCCAAGCCGCGCAATGGCGCGTGCGAGCGTTGATTTGCCCGACCCCGACCCCCCGACGAGCGCCAGCGCTTCGCCTTCATGCACGGTCAGCGATGCACCGGAAACCGCCTCGATGCGGCCCCGTCGCCAGCCGGGGCGGGGAAAGGAGACATGGACATTCTCGGCCAGCAGGAGCGGGGCCCCCGTTTCGGCCAGATCGGGCGGTGGATCGGTCAGCCTGGGCGTCGCTGCGACCAGCTCCCGCCCATAGGCGCTGGTTGGGGCGGCAAGATGCCGGGCAGCCGGGCCGCTTTCCTCGACCCGGCCGCCGCGCAGCATGACCAGCCGGTCGGCATGGCGGCCGATGGCAGCCAGATCATGGCTGACCAGCAGAAGGGCGAGGCCGTCCTCGCGCCGCAATGTGTCGAGCAGGGCCATGATTTCCGCACGCAAACTGGCGTCGAGCGCGCTGACGGGTTCGTCGGCAATCAGCAGTTTCGGCCGGTGGGCGATGGCCATGCCGATCAGCGCACGCTGTCGCTGGCCGCCCGACAGGCGGTGCGGAAACTGATCGAGCCGGTTTTCCGGTTCGTCGAGGCCTACACGGTCCAATGCCGCAATCATGTCGCTGCGCGAGGGCGGCGGTGCACCGCCTTGCCGCCAAGCCTCGGAGAGCTGCGCGCCGATGGTCAGGTGCGGAGTAAGGGCCGTCAGCGGATGCTGGAAGACAAAACCGACATCCTTCCCGCGTATCTGCCGCAGCGTGGCCGGATCGGCGCCGATCAGTTCCGTCTTGCCGAGCCGGGCCGACCCGGCCGGGATACCGGGCGACAGGCCGAAAGGCGCAAGGCAGCTCTGGCTCTTGCCCGAGCCCGAGGCCCCGGCCAGCGCGACGCACTCGCCTGCACCGACCGCGAAACCGACATCCTCGACGACGAGCTCTCCGTCGATCCGGACATGCAGCCCGTCGACGGTGTAGACGCTCATCGGGCCAGCCTGTCGCGCAGGCGCTCGCCCGCGATGGTCAGGCAGACGATGACGAGGACCAGCACGCCGCCCGGTATCAGCAGGGCATGGGGCTGGAGATCCATATCGTCGGCGCCTTCTTTGACGAGGATGCCGAGCGAGGTCAGCGGTTCCTGCACACCCAGCCCCAGAAAGGAGAGGAAACTCTCGACCATCACGACCTGCGGCACGGTGAGGAGCAGATAGGCGAGCGCAACACCGGCGACATTGGGCAGAATATGGCCGGTCAGGATGCGCACAGGCGAAGCCCCCGCGGCCTCGGCGGCCGTGACGAAGGGGCGTTCCTTCAGCGCGATGACCTGTCCCCGCACGACCCGCGCCATGGTCAGCCATTCGACCGCGCCGATACCGATGAAGACGAGGACGATGCTGCGTCCGAACACGACCATCAGCAGGATGACGACAAACATGAAGGGGAGGGCGTAAAGCCCGTCGACGATCCGCATCATTGCCTCGTCGATCCTGCCGCCGCACCAGCCGGCGATCGCGCCCCATGCCGTTCCGATTATCAGCGCGACCAATGCGGCTGCTAGCGCCACGGCGAGCGTGACGCGCGTGCCGACCAGAGTGCGGGCCAGCAGGTCACGGCCCACCGTATCGGTGCCCAGCAGGTGTCCGGGTGCGAAGAGCGGGGCGCGGACAGCGTCCCAGCCGATCGCGCTGTGCGTCCAAGGCAGGAGAGGCGGAACGACCAGGGCCGCAAGCGCGATCGCCGCGACGATCAGGAGCGGGATGCGGCCCGGTCTGCCGCGGCCAGTGCGGGGATTGTCTGGGGTGGCCCGGCGGTTCATTCGGCACGCATCCTCGGGTCGAGCCAGCCATAGATGAGATCGGCAACGAGATTGAACAGGATGATGAGCCCGGCATAGAGGGTGACGACGCCGAGCACGAGCGGATAGTCGCGGTTGAGCGCGCCTTGCACGAAATAGCGGCCGAGGCCGGGCAGGGCGAAAACCGTTTCGATGATGACGGCACCGGTGAGCAGGCCCGCCGCTGCGGGACCGAGATAGCTGGCGACCGGAACGAGCGCCGGCCGCAGAGCGTGGCGCGCGATGACCTGGCTTTCGGCGAGGCCGCGTGCCCGCGCCGTGCGAACATGATCCTCGTTCAGCGCCTTTGCGAGGCCCGCCCTGGTGAGTTTGGCAATGGCACCGGCAAATGGCAGGGCGAGGGCGACGACCGGGAGGACGAGATGGGAAGGGCTGCCAGCTTCCCAGCCCGAGACCGGCAACCAGCCCAGGCCCAGCGCGAAGATCAGCACGAAGAGCGGCCCGGTGACGAATACTGGCAGGGCCGTCAGCAGCGTTGCGGCACCCATGACCGCTTCGTCCTGCCATCGCCCGGCGCGAACTGCGGCCCAGAGACCTCCACCGATGCCCAGCGCGCAGGACAGCAGCAGAGCCAATCCGCCGATGGTGAGCGAGACCGGCAGGCCCTGCGCGATCAACTCGCTGACGGTGAAGTCCCGATAGACGAGGCTCGGCCCGAAATCACCGCGCACGATCCTGCCGATATAGAGTATGATCTGTTCGCCGAGCGGCAGATCCAGACCATAGGCCGCATCCAGTGCTGCGCGGGTCTCTTCGTCAAGCGCGCGTTCGCCGTCGAACGGACCACCGGGCGCAAGCCGCATGAGCACGAAAGAAAGGACCACGACGCAAAGCAGCGTCGGGATCGCGGTTAGCAGTCTACGGAAGAGGAGGGCGCGCATGAATCGCTTACCCCGCCCGTCGGGGCTGAGCGTGTCGAAGCCCTGTCCTTAATTCTTCAACGGGAGAGAGAAAGAGCAACCCTTCGACAAGCTCAGGGTAAACGGTTTCTCTCAAATCTCTCGCCTTATTGCGGTGTCGAAACCGTCGCTTCGGGGGCATCGCCCTCGGGCGCATTCAGGATCGCCTGCGTCGTCGAGCCATAGTCGACCGCTTGGGTATCGGGATCACCGACATTGCTGCGAATGCCGGGCCGGGCCGAAGCGGGATCGGCTTCGCCGATTAGCGCTGCTTCAGCCGCACTGCGCGGAGCGGGGCCGCCGAACATGGCTTGCAGGGCCTCGGTGCTCGAATCGGCGCCGCGGGCTGCCGGTTCGCCGGGGCGCGGCGGGGTCAGTGCGAAATCGGGCGGAATCACCAGCGGCGCGGAACGCGACACGAGAAACTCGTCAGGACGATCCCGACCACCGCCGAAAACGCTGCATGCCGAAAGACTTGCGCCCATCACAACAAGGCTCGTTACCACCATCACTTTACGCATTACTCTGTCTCCGCCGGTTCAGGCTTGTCGCGTAGCAGAAAAGCCCGCAACACCAAAATCACAACCCCCATGGTAATCGCCGCGTCCGCGACATTGAAGACCAAAAAGGGCTGAAAGTCTCCAAAATGCAAATCGATAAAATCCGCGACATAGCCGTAGCGGACCCGATCGACGAGATTGCCGATCGCGCCGCCCAGCACAAGGCCAAGGGCCAGCACATCCTGTGTGCGCTTTTCCCGCCAGATCCAGATTACCACCCCGAGCGAAATCGCACCCGTCAGCCCGACAAGCAGCCAGCGCTGCATATCGGACGAAGCAGTCAGCATACCAAGCGAGACACCGCGATTTTCCACCCAGGTGAAATTGAGGATACTCATCAGCTCGATCTGCCCGCGCTGGGGCAGTTGGAGCAGTGTAATGATCCAGTATTTCGATATCTGGTCGATCAGGAAAATCGCCAGTGCGAGGACGTAACCAATCACAGTAGCACGCGCTAAGCGCTTGTTTTCGCTCATGCTGCGATCCGCCAGGTTGACACTGGTTGACACAGGTCGGGGGTTAGAGCGCTAGGCACCGATCACCTCCGCACAGCGTCCGCACAGCGCGCCGTCTTCCTCCACATCGGGCAGAAGACGCCAGCAGCGGCCGCATTTGCTGTGGTCGGTTTTCTTCACACTGTATGTCTTTGCATCGTGAACAGCCGCGACGATAGCCACTTCGGCGAAGGTCTCTTCATCGAATGGCATATCCCGGATCGGCATATACAGTTCCGCTTCCAAACTTGAGCGAATGATCTTGTCGCGTCGAAGCGGTTCTATCTGTTCTGTGGCGTGTTTCCGAATTGAAACGATCTCATTCCATTTTTCACGATGTTCAAAAATCCGCCATTCGGGGTTAACCGCAGGCCATTCTTCCAGATGGATCGACCCGGCATCCGGATAGCGTGTCTGCCAGACCTCTTCCGCCGTGAAGCAGAGGACCGGCGAGGCATAGCGCACCAGCGCGTGGAACAGCGTGTCGAGCACCGTGCGATATGCGCGGCGCTTGGGATCGTCCGGCGCGTCGCAATAGAGGCAATCCTTGCGGATATCGAAGAAGAAGGCGGACAGGTCTTCGTTCGCAAAATCGGTCAGCGCTCGGACATAGCGGGGGAAGGCGTAATCGTTGACGGCTTCCTTCAGCGTCGCGTCCAGCTCGGCCAGCAGGTGCAGCACATAGCGCTCAAGCTCCGGCATGTCGGCAACGGCGACACGCTCGCTCTCGTCGAAATCCGATAGCGCGCCGAGCATGTAGCGGAAGCTGTTGCGCAGCTTGCGGTACATGTCCGTCACGCCTTTCAGGATTTCCGGGCCGATCCGGTGATCCTCGGTGAAGTCGACGGTCGAAGCCCAAAGGCGCAGGATATCCGCGCCATTGACGTCGATGATCTTCTGCGGATCGAGCGTGTTGCCGAGGCTCTTCGACATTTTGAAGCCCTTGGCGTCCAGCGTCATGCCGTGGGTGAGCACGTCCTTGTAGGGTGCGCGTCCCCGCGTACCGCATGATTCCAGAAGACTCGACTGGAACCAGCCGCGATGCTGGTCCGAGCCTTCGAGATAGAGATCGGCGGGCGAACGGAGATTGGGCCATTTGCCGCTCTCCAGCACAAAGGCATGGGTCGATCCGCTGTCGAACCAGACATCCAAGATGTCCGTGACGACTTCCCAATCGTCGAGGCTGTATGTGTTGCCGAGCAGCGCCTGGTGATCGGCGGCGAACCATGCATCGGCCCCGCCATTGCGTACGGCCTCGATAATCCGCGCATTGACCTCGGGGTCGTTCAGATAGTTTCCGTCCTTGTCGGCATAGACAGTGATCGGCACACCCCAGGCACGCTGGCGGGAGAGCACCCAGTCCGGGCGGCCTTCGACCATCGAGCGCAGACGCTTGCGGCCCCGTTCCGGCACGAAGCGGGTTGTGTCGATTTCGGAGAGGGCGGTTTCGCGCAGGGTTTTCCCGCTCTCCAATGCCTCATCCATCCGCACGAACCATTGCGGCGTGCAGCGATAGATGACCTTGGCCTTGGATCGCCAGCTATGCGGATAGCTGTGCTGGAAATCGTCCGACGCCGAAAGCAGCGCCCCGGCTTCGCGCAAATCCGAACAGATCGGCCCTTCGGACGAATTGAACCGCTTGTTGATGACATTGCCCGCCCGCTCGTCGCCGCGCGGCAGCCAGAGCCAATCCTCGCGATAAACGCCATCGTCATCGACCGCGAACACAGGATCGATGCCATGTTCCTTGCAGGCAAAGAAATCTTCTTCGCCATGATCGGGCGCCATATGGACAAGGCCGGTGCCGGCCTCGGTTGTCACATGATCGGCGGCGATAAAAGGGCGTGGGTTGGCGAAAAAGCCGCCGAGCTTGTGCATCGGATGACGGGCGATAGTGCCGGCGAGCATGTGTCCCATGACATCATTGATAGTCGTTAGCTCAATGTTGCCCATCCGCGCCCGGAACTCGTTCCACAACTCCGATGCGACAAGGTAGACCGGACCCGTGCCGTCGAGCGCCTGAATCAAGTCGTATTCAATACCTTCTCCGTACGCGATCGCCTGGTTGACCGGAATCGTCCAGGGCGTCGTTGTCCAGATAACGGCATGCGCGCCGACCAACTCGGGGATCGGGCTTTCCGTAATCTCAAATGCCACATCGATCTGCGTCGACTGAACATCCGCATACTCGACTTCGGCCTCGGCCAGCGCTGTCTTCTCCACCGGTGACCACATCACCGGCTTCGCGCCGCGATAGAGCTGGCCGCTTTCGGCGAATTTCAGAAACTCCGCGACGATGGTCGCCTCGGCGTCGAAATCCATGGTGAGATAGGGCTTGTCCCACTCGCCCATCACGCCGAGCCGCTTGAACTCCTCGCGCTGCACATCGACCCATTTCGCGGCATAGTCGCGGCATTCCTGGCGGAACTCTGCGGCGGGAACCTCGTCTTTGTTGCGCTTTTTCTTGCGATACTGCTCTTCGATTTTCCACTCGATGGGAAGACCGTGGCAATCCCAGCCCGGAATATAGGGCGCGTCCTTGCCGAGCAGGCTCTGCGAACGCGCGACAAGATCCTTCAAAATCTTGTTCAGCGAATGGCCGATATGGATATTGCCGTTCGCATAGGGCGGGCCATCATGCAGGATGAATTTCTCGCGGCCTTTGCGCGCCTCGCGCAGCTTGCCGTACAGGTCATGCTCTTCCCAGCGCGCGAGGATGCCCGGCTCCTTGTTGGCCAGGCCAGCTTTCATCGGGAAATCGGTCTTCGGCAGGAAAACCGTGTCTTTATAGTCGGGCTGTTCGGACATTTGGGGCGATGTAAGGGGGAAGGGGCAAGGCGTCTAGCGGTTTTACGCCGGGAGTTCGTCACCCCGGACCTGATCCGGGGTCCAGAGCTGTATGCGAGAACGTGTTTGGCCCTGGATTCCGGATCAAGTCCGGAATGACGATGATGTTCTAGAGCACGTGCCGCGTCAGCCGTCTTTCGGCTTCCGCGCAATCTTCGGCCATCTGCACTTTCAGCGCGTCGAGATCATCAAACTTCGCTTCCTCGCGGATGAAGCTGACGAGTTCGACGGCAATCGTCTGGCCGTAAAGATCGCCGGTGAAATCGAAGAAATGGGGTTCCAGCAGTTCGGTTGGCGGATCGAAGCTCGGCCGGATGCCGAGATTGGCTGCGCCGTTCAGCGTGCGCCCGTCGGGCAGGCGGCCGCGCACCGCGTAAATTCCGTATTTCGGCCGGATATAGCTGCCGAGGCGGATATTGGCGGTCGGGTAGCCCAGTTCGCGGCCCTGTTTTGCGCCATGCTCCACCACGCCTTCTATGGTGAAGGGCCGGGTCAGGAGATGGGCGGCGGTTTCGCAATCGCCCGCCTTCAGGGCCGCGCGAATGCGGCTGGACGAGATGACATACTCATCTTCCGTAACCGGCGCTGCGATTTCCGTGAAAAAACCGCGCGATTTTGCATAGTCCGCCAGCATCACGACATCGCCCTTGCGGCCCTTGCCGAACACGAAATCATTGCCGGTAACGATGCCCGCGACGCCAAAACGGCGGAGCAGGATTTCCTCGACGAAATCCTCGGCAGATGTGCTGGCCAGCTCGTCGTCAAAGGCGAACACCATCATCGCATCGGCGCCTGCTTCCTTGAACAGCTCTTCGCGCTGATCGAGCGTGGTCAGTCGAAAGGGAGGCGCATCGGGCTGGAAATGACGGACGGGATGCGGATCGAAGGTGGCGACAATAACCGGGCGGTCATCGTCATGGGCGTGCTGAACGGCCCGGCCGACAACGGCCTGGTGCCCCCGGTGAAAGCCATCGAAATTGCCAAGTGCGATAACGCCGCCCCGCAAATCACCGGACACGGTATCGCGGTGGAAAAGCCGCTGCATCGGATGCCTATAGGGGCGCGGGACGAGAGCGGCAATGCGGCTCCATCACCAGCCCCTCAGCCCTGCGGAAGCCCGTCACGCAGCAGGCGGATCACATTGCCGCCCATCACCTGCGCGATTTCTCCCTCGCTCAGGCCCGCTTCCATCAGCAGCTGTGTGATGATCGCAAGCTCGCTCGTGTCGAAGCCGACCATGGTCGAGCCGTCATAGTCTGATCCGAGACCGACATGCCGGACACCCACAAGGGCGCGAACATGGAGGATGGACCGGACGACATTGGCCGGCTCGAACGAACAGAGTGCGCCGTCCCAATAACCGATGCCGATTACGCCGCCGGTTGCGGCGACCGCGCTGATCTGCGCGTCGTTCAGGTTGCGGTTTACATCGCACACCGCCTGTACGCCGCCATGGCTGGACACGACGGGCCGGGTCGCCATGGCGAGGATTTCGTCGACCATGGCCGGGCTGGCATGGGCGATGTCGATAATCATCCGGCTTTCTTCCATCCGCCGAATGATGTCGCGTCCGAAATCGGTGAGCCCGCCTTTTTCAAGCCCATGCATCGATCCGCCTAGCTCATTGTCGAAGAAATGGGTCGGGCTGGCCATGCGGAAACCTGCATTGAACAGCCGGTTCAGATTGGCGGCTTCGCCCTCCAGATTGTGCAGCCCCTCGATCGAGAGCATCGCACCCGTTACCTGCTCTCCGCGCTGCCGGTCGGCGAGCAGCGTATCGATATCGCGCCGGGACCGGATGATGCGCAGCGTTCCGCCGCTGTTTGCCTCGGCTCGCGCCAGCTTGTCGGCATGGTAGAGCGAACGTTCAACCAGGGAGCTCCAGGTCCGGAACGGCTGGAGCTGGGCGATGGCCAGCCAGAGTATATTGTCACTATCCGCTGAGTTGGAATCATAGTTGAGGCCCGGCGGCGATTGGGTCACCGACGAAAAAACCTGCAGCGCGACATTGCCATCCTGCAGCCGGGGCAGGTCCACATGGCCGCGCGCGGCGCGATTCAGCAGATTGCGATCCCAGAGCAGTGTATCGCCATGCATATCGGCAATGATGAGCCGTTCGTGCAGCGCCTGGGCCTCGGGAGAGACTGTCGGCAGTGCGACATCCGCACGCTGGTTCATGCCGCGTTCGAGGATGCCCGGGCCAAGCGTAAAGAACAAAGCGGCCAATATGGCGATTACCAAAAAAACGCCGATCAGGATTTTGCGGATCATGTTTTGCGCTCCAGAGTGACGAAACTGAAAGCGGGTTGACCGCTTTCTGCCGGGAAATCCTCCCGCGCCGTTTCTGTCCATGTTTCGGGGTCGAAATTGTCGATACTTGCATCGCCGTCCGGCTCGCAATGGACTTCGGTCAGCTCGATACGGTCGGCCCGGGGCAGGAACAGGCGGTAGATTTCAGCGCCGCCGATAATGGCGATATCGCTATCATCCCCGGCCAGCGCAAAAGCCTCTTCCGGGCTGTGCGCAACTTCGGCTCCTGCCGGCGACCAGTCCCGCGATCGCGTCAGCACGATATGGCGGCGCCCCGGCAATGGGCTCGGAAAGCTCTCGAACGTCTTGCGGCCCATGATCATCGGTTTGCCCATGGTGCTCTTCTTGAAGCGCTTCAGGTCCTCCGAAATCCGCCAGGGCAATCGGCCATCCTTGCCGATAACACCGTTATCGGCGCGGGCGAGGTAGAAGACGATGGAAGGCTTGGCGGGCATTGGGCTCTATCCACTCCGTTTGAGTTGAGCTTGTCGAAGCCCTGCTCTTTCTGTCAGCTGTTTTAAGGAAGTACAGCCCTTCGACAAGCTTGGGGCAAACGGTGGGTGAAAAACTATACCGCCACCGGGGCGGCGATATGCGCGGCCGCCTCATAGCCGGCAATCTCGAAATCCTCATAATCATAGCCGTCGATGCTGCCTGGATCGCGGAGGATATTGAGGGTCGGTAAAGGGCCCGGGGTGCGGGTCAGCTGTTCGGACACCTGGTCGAGATGGTTCACGTAGAGATGGCAATCGCCGCCGGTCCAGATGAAGTCTCCGACGTCCAGCCCGCATTGCTGGGCGAGCATATGGGTGAGAAGGGCATAGCTGGCGATGTTGAACGGTACGCCGAGAAACACGTCGCAGCTGCGCTGGTAGAGCTGGAGGGAAAGCTTGCCGTCCGCGACATGCGTCTGGAACAGGCAATGGCAGGGCGGCAGCGCCATATTGGGCACATCCGCCGGGTTCCACGCCGAAACGATCTGCCGGCGCGATGCGGGGTGGGATTTGATCTGTTCGACCAGATCGGTGATCTGATCGATATGCACGCCGCCCGGGCCGATCCAGTCCCGCCATTGTTTGCCGTAGACCGGCCCGAGATCGCCATCCCCATCGGCCCATTCGTCCCAGATCTTGACCTTGCGATCCTGCAGCCAGCGGACATTGGTGTCGCCGCGCAAGAACCATAAAAGTTCGATAATGATCGAACGAATATGGAGTTTCTTCGTGGTTAGCAGCGGAAAGCCCTGCGACAGATCGAAGCGCATTTGATGGCCAAAGACGGAGAGTGTACCAACGCCCGTGCGGTCGTCCTGACGGACTCCGTCGTCGCGTATGCGCCGCATGAGATCGAGATATTGCTGCATCGTTCCGGCCTTATGGCGAAGAGGGTGCGTCCGGCCAAGCGGGATAACTTTGTCCGATGTGGAGGATTCGGTGCCAAGTCCCACCATCCCGGGGGTATTTCTCATCGGTTCCGGACCGTTTGTCGTTTACATCCAATTTTTGGTCAGCCTCGGCATTGAGGCATGGTGATTGCGGATCGGATGTTCGGGGAGGGAGCATGGCTGCAACTGGGGCACTTTTGAGCAAAACAGGGGTCGACGCGGGGCTCTTCGCTCCGCTCGTCGTGCATCATTGCCATGAGCATGCGGTTGTGGCCCATCTCGATGTGAGGGGCCGTATGGTTGCCCTCAGCGAGGCGCAAGGAAGCGAAGAGCGTATCATCCTCCCGCTCCGCAGGATCATCGGCGATGCCCTTGCCCATGACGGGCGCGCCGTGATGCTTGCCCACAACCACCCTAGCGGCGATCCCACCCCGAGCCGGACCGACATCGAGACTACCCGCAAGCTCGCAGACCTGCTCCGGCCGCTCAACATCCGCGTCTATGACCATCTGATCCTGACCCGGAACGGAGCCTCGACAAGTTTTCGCGATCTCGGCTGGATCTAGGCTCCGAACCTGGCTGTCAGCCGGAGAACCTTGATACGGCGACGGAGTTGTTGCACCATCCTCGGGCGCTTCACAGGGAGAGGAGCCATGAGCACCGGCGAACACGCCCAGATCGCACCGGCAACGGTCGCGAGCGATCTCAATCTAAGTGACCTTCGCAACGCACTTGCGGCGGGATGGAGCGACTTCAGGGCCTATCCTGCATTCGGCCTGTTCTTCGCCGCGATTTACGTTGGCGCGGGCATGTTTCTCTATTTCGCCCTGTTCTCGAGAGGTGAGATCGGCTGGCTGGTCCCGGCCGCGGCGGGGTTCCCGATCCTCGCGCCCTTTGTCGCCGTAGGGCTGTATGAAGTCAGCCGTCGCCGCGAAACCGGATTGCCGATGAGCTGGGGCGCGATCCTCGGCGCTCTGCGAGGGCGTGGCGACGATCAGATTTTGAGCATGGGCGTTATCGTGTTTGTCGCCTTTGCGTTCTGGCTTATGGTCGCGCACGGGATTTTCGCCATATTCCTTTCGGGATCGGGAATGGGGACGGAATCGATCGAATTTCTGCGTACCGAAACCGGAATCGTCATGCTGGCTGTGGGCAGTGCCGTCGGCGCGCTGATGGCGCTCGCCTTTTATGCGATCACCGTCGTCAGCCTGCCGATGCTGGTCGATCGCGATGTCGATTTCATAACCGCAATCATCGTAAGCTTGGCAACGATGCGCTCGAACAGTTTCGTGCTGCTGGCCTGGGCGGTGATGATTGCGGTGGCCCTGTTTGTGGCCATGATTCCCTTGTTTCTGGGGCTCCTCGTCGTGCTGCCGGTGCTCGGTCATGCGACATGGCATCTGTATCGCCGCGCGGTCGACGAGCCTGCGGCATAGCGCCCTCCGTCGTTCCCGGCGCGATATGGCTACCCGATCATTCTGCCGATCCGGCGCTCAATCCTGCCCGCAGGGCTCGATATCGCCGGGATCGGGGCGCGGGCCGGCTCTGACGAACATGGCAAAATAACCGCCGATACCGGGCATCTCACGAAAGACGACTCGGCGATAGCCGACAGCTTCGAATTCGCAGTTCAGAAGGTCCGGCGGGGTGCCGTGCCGGTTGGTGGGCCGGTCCGCATCGACGACGACAACCCGGCCGTCGTCACGCAGGGCAGGGCGCATGTTCCAGAGAAACTCGTAGGGACTTTCGATCTCGTGATACATATGCACCATGAAAATCCGGTCGAAACTGTCTGCGGGCAATTTGGGATCGGCAAACTCGCCCAGCCTTACGCTGACATTGTCGAGCCGTTCGCGCGTGACCCGCTCGGCCAGCCTGTCGCGGGTTTCCGCAATGACGTCCTGAGCCAGCACCCGGCCAGTTTCGCCCACACGCGGGGCCAGGCGGATCGTGTAATAGCCATTGCCGGCACCGATATCGGCCACGGTCATGCCCGGCTCGATCTCCGCCATGTCCATGACGGTTTCGGCTTCGTTGCGTTTGTCGCGCGTTTCCTCGTCGGAAAACTGGCTGGAAATAATGTCGGATACGGGGCGGTCGGCCGGCGGGAAGTCGGAATCACCGGATCTCCCCAAAGCGTTGCAGCTTCCGGCAAACAGCAAGAGCAGGCACGCGGCACGGCGCATCAGTCTATATCCTCGACCTCGACTTTTTCCCCTGTCACCTGCTGCGATAGCGCCGCAGCCATGAACTTGTCGAGATCGCCATCCAGAACATCGGAGGGCGAAGAGGAGGTTATGCCTGTCCTCAGATCCTTCACCATCTGATAGGGCTGGAGGACATAGGACCGGATCTGGTGGCCCCAGCCGATATCGGATTTGTTGGCCTCCACCGCATTGGCCTCTTCTTCGCGGCGGCGCAATTCGGCTTCATACAGGCGCGCCTTGAGCATGCTCATCGCCTCCGCCTTGTTCTTGTGCTGAGATCGGCCGCTCTGGCAGGCGACAACGATACCGGTTGGCTCATGCGTGATCCGCACCGCGCTGTCGGTCGTGTTGACATGCTGGCCGCCCGCGCCGCTTGCCCGGAAGGTATCGATCCTCAATTCGCTTTCATTGATCTCGATATCGATATCTTCGTCGATCACCGGATAGACCCATACGCTGCAGAAGCTCGTGTGGCGGCGCGCCGAGCTGTCATAAGGCGAAATCCGGACAAGACGGTGCACGCCGCTTTCGGTTTTCGCATAGCCATAGGCGTTTTCGCCTTTCATCTGCAGGGTTACGGCTTTTACGCCGGCCTGCTCGCCCGCATGATAATCGACAATTTCGACCTTGAAGCCGCGCCGCTCGCCCCAGCGCATATACATACGCTGGAGCATTTCGGCCCAGTCCTGGCTTTCGGTGCCGCCGGCCCCGGCGTGAATTTCCAGGTAGGTATCGTTGCCATCGGCCTCACCGGCAAGCAGCGCTTCGGTCTTGTCGCGCTCGGCACGTTCGGCCAGTTCGGCGAGCGCCTCGATCGCGTCGTTGATCAGTCCCTCATCGCCTTCGGCTTCCGCCATCTCGATCATCTCGGCCGCATCGTCGCGTTCCTGGCTGATCGAGCGCACTGCCGTAATCGCGGTGTCGAGCCGGCCGCGTTCGCGCATTACCTCGCGTGCCGCCTTGGGATTGTCCCACAAGGTCGAATCTTCAACCTTGGCGTTGAGCGCATCAAGTCGCTCCTTCGCCACGTCCCAGTCGAGGAACCGTCGCAGGAGGTTCACAGCCTGGTTGATCTGTTCGATATGGGCTTGCGCTTCAGCGCGCATAGGGTGTTAACTCCGGATAATGGGATAAGCGGCTTCTCGAAATAGCCGCTGGAACCCAATAGTAAATGATAGTCCGCCAGTCGAGCCGTATAGTTGGGCTCCCGGCGGGAGAAATAATGGCGGGGGCAATATCATCGAAATTCAGAGACTGGAAACCGAGCGGCTCGCGCTGGTGCCGCCGACTGCGCGGCATGCGGCGCTTTACGAACGCTTTTATACCGATGCCGACGCATCCGCGCCTTATGGCGGCCCGATAACGCGGGCGCAGGCGTGGAGCAGGCTGGCTCAGGATATCGGCCATTGGCAGCTCCGCGGATTCGGCGTCTGGATTATCGAGACGAAGGACGCGCGCGCGGCGGTTGGCACCTGCGGTTTCTGGCAGGGGCTGGATTGGCCCCGCGAATTGACCTGGTGGCTGACCCCCGATGCCCGCGGGACGGGATATGCGACTGAGGCATCCCGGGCGGCGATCAGCCATGCCTATGCCGGTTTTGGCTGGTCTGAGGTGCAAACATATATGGACGACAGCAATGAAGCGGCACGAAAGCTCGTTTTGCGGCTGGGCGGCGAGATGGTTGAGCGGATTGCTTTTCCGGACGGGAAGATGCGGGATCTTTTCAGTATCCCGAAACCGGGAAAGAACTGATTGGCCGGATCGGCAGCGGACTAGTAAATTCCGCCCTCGGATTGCAGGAATTCGCTGTCGTTGCGCGGCGCATTCGACTCAATTGTGTTCTGCGCTTCCTCAAGCGGCACGGCACGGACCGGGCGGCGGGCGACGACATCGCGGCGGATTGTTCGGGTCGGCTCGCTATCCGGCCGGAACGCTTCCCAGATGATAGCACTGCGCGGATCCCGGCTCGGCCAGCCGCCAAACACGCGGCGACCGCTCCGCCGGTCAATACGAACCATGCGAATTCCGCGCGGCGCCCGGAAGGGAACCACGGCCCGGCCTTCCATCGTTTCGGCCATGAACTGGCGGAAGATCGGCGCGGCCAGAGTGCCGCCCGCGCCATAGCCCAGCGAGCGGGCTTGACGGTCATAGCCGAGATAGACGCCGGCAACGATATTGGGTGTGCCGCCCACGAACCACACGTTGGTCGGGCCTGTCGTCGTTCCCGTTTTGCCGAACACCGGCCGGTTGAGATCACGGAGCAGGGTCGCTGTGCCTCGCTGGACAACGCCCTGCAGGATATGCACCATCTGGAACGCGGTCATCGGGTCGACAACCTGTCGGCCGGGGATGGGGGGACGCGGCATGCGCTCGCCGTCCCAGTCGCGGGCATTACATCCTTCGCAGGCGCGCCAGTTGGCCGGGTAGATCACATCGCCATCGCGATTCTGGACATAATCGATCAGCGATGGCCCGACATCGCGGCCATGATTGGCGAGCATGCCATAGGCGTTTACGAGGCGCAGAACCGTAGTATCGCCGGCTCCGAGCGATGTGGAAAGAAATGGCTCGTGCTCTCCGATCCCGGCATTGCGTATCAGTTCGACGACATTTTCCATGCCGATATCGGATGCCGCCCGCACCGTCATCAGATTGCGTGAATTTTCGAGCCCCCAACGCAGGGTTTGCGGTCCGGCAACCCCGCCGCCGGAGTTGCGGAAGCATTTGTTGCCGAGGCGCGCCCCCTGGTACACACAAAATGGACCGTCGACTATGATCGAGGCCGGTGTCATCCCGTTCTCGAGCGCCGCTGCATAGACAAAAGGCTTGATGCTCGATCCCGGCTGGCGTTCGGCCTGCGTTGCGCGATTAAAGGCTTCGAGGGTCGAGCTGAAGCCGCCCTGCATGGCAAAGACGCGCCCCGTCTGGACATCTTCAACAACCATGCCGCCCGAAATGTCCGGAACCCTGGCCAGTGCATAGCCGCTGCCGGTCGGGCGGACGGTGATGATGTCGCCCGGTTCGATCGTCGAAAAGGCCGTGCCGCCGCCGCGCCGCGCTACCGAGGCGGCCGAGCGCGGAAGGGACGCCGTCTCGCCATCCGAAAATCCGATCTGCGCCGCGTTTCCATCTTTCGAGATAACAACCGCAACGCGCCAGTCTTCGTAGCCAACGCTGAGATTGGCGCTACGAAGACGCGATTGCCATTCGCCGTCATCCATCGGGATCGAAGCGACCGGCCCGCCCCAGGGGCGGCCGCGATCGAAGCGCAGCAGCCCGGCGCGCAGCGAGTTTTCGGCGCTGGTCTGCATGTCGGGATCGTATGAAGTGCGCACCCACAGGCCGCCCGTATAGATGCCATAGGGGCCGTCTTCGGCATTCTCTCCAAAGCTGTCGACCAGGATCCTGCGGACCTCTTCCATATAATAGCCGCCGACATTGTCGGTGACCGACTGAGTGGTGCGTGTGGTGCCGAGCGGCGTCGCCCGTGCGGCGCGATGCTCCTCCGCTGTAATCCAATCATTTTCGAGCATCATGTTGAGCACGAGATTCCGGCGCCGGAGCGCAAGATCGGGATTGGTTATCGGGTTGTACCGGGATGGCGCCTGGGGAAGCCCGGCCAGGAAGGCCGCTTCATGCAATTCGAGATCGGCGACATCCTTGTCGAAATAGGCCCGGGCGGCGGCCTGCACACCGTATGAATTGCGACCGAGGAATATCTGGTTGAGATACAGTTCGAGTATCTGTTCCTTGGTCAGAACATTCTCGATCCGGGTGGCCAATATGGCTTCGCGAATCTTGCGGGTGATCGAATAATCGTCCGTCAGGAGCAGGTTTTTGGCGACCTGCTGCGTAATCGTAGATCCGCCGCGAGCGCGTTCGCCGGAGCCCATCTTGGACACATAGTCGATAACCGCACCGAACAATCCGGTATAATCGAGGCCATTATGGGAGAAGAATGTCTTGTCTTCCGCCGCCAGAAAGGCGCGGATGAGAACGGGAGGAAATTCCTCATAAGCCAGCTCTACCCGGCGCTCACGCGCGAAGCTTTGTACCGGTTCGCCGTTCACGTCGCGCACGAACGTAGGAAGGGCAGGTTCGTAGTCGAGCAGGCTTTCCGCCGAAGGCAGGTCCCGCATGAATGTCATCCAGAACGCTAACATCGCGATCAGCGCAACTACCAGCAGATAGAGCGGCCAGCGGTAGCGGCGCTTGCCCAGGACGCGGCGGGCACCTGCGATGAAGCCGGTCGCCTCACGGCGCAGCTTTACATTCATGTCAGGTTCGGTGGCTTCCGTCATCGCGCGCCGGTTTACCAGCTTTGGCTATCGATGCCAGCCGGTTTTTGAACCCGCGGAGTTTCGCGGCTGCCCGTCTTCGGGCCAGGTCAGCGCGACCGGCCGACGCGTCAGTCCGTGCTTGCCGTGCTCCGCGCAAAATGGGTTTGAATCGCTGTCGCGAGCCCGTTGGCGATCGCTCTTTGGCCTTCGCGCGAGAACAGACGGCGTGCGTCTGATGCGTTGGTCAGATAGCCTGATTCGAACAAAATAGACGGCATATCCGGTGCTTTTAGGACCGCAAAATCTGCGGAACGGTGAAAATCGCTTCGAAAGGGCACAGCGCTTCCCGCTTGGCGGCGCAACAGGGATGCGAAACGCGCCGAAATATTCATGGTTTCGCGCTGTGTAAGGTCAATGAGAATCGAACGGACATCTGCATCCGCACCGCCCAAATTGACTCCATTGATGACATCGGCGGCATTTTCGCGTCCGGCGAGTCGGGCGGTTTCGCGGTCGGAAGCCACTTCGGAAAGCGTGTAGATCGTTGCACCATGTGCATCGCTATTTTCCGCGCTGTCGGCATGGATGGATATGAAGAGTTCTCCGCCAAGTCGGCGTGCGATTTCGTAGCGTTCGCGCAGAACCAGAAAGCGATCGTCGCTGCGGGTCAGCGCAACGCGGACGCGGCCAGAAGCAAGCAAGGCGTCGCGGGTGGCCAGAGCAATGGCAAGCGTAGCGTCTTTTTCATGGCGATTGCCGAATGGCGAGATTGCACCTGGATCATGGCCGCCATGGCCAGCATCGATCACGACCAGCGGGCGTCCGCGCGGGCCCTGAATTTCGGGCAGTTCTGTCTGTCCTGCAGGGGTTGCGCGCGGCAGGCGAACCGTCAGTTCGCCGCGGCCGCGCGGCGGACGGGCGCGAAACGCCATTGGCGGCAGAAAGCTCGCCCGGCCGGCATTCGCCGCGCTCGCAAAGCGGAGCTGGCTCACAGGCTGGATATCGAGAGTGAAGGTACGGCCATCGTCAGAAAAGCTGCCGTTGCCGAATATTGCCGGTCTGGCGAGATCGAGAACGAGCCGGGCGGTTTGCGGGTTATATTGCCCCTGGCGCACGGCCCGAACGGGGCCGGCTTGTCCGCTGCCCTGGCCGGCGCGCGCGCCGGCTACATCGATAGCGATCCTGTATGGGTTTTCGAGAACGAATGCCGAGGCGTTTTCGACATAGTCGTCGAATTGCACGGTAATCCGTTCCGGAGTCACGTCCACGGCCTCGATGGCGGTCGCCAGAGCGGGCTGCCAACCGATTATCGCGAATAAGGCGAATAGCAGGGACATGGTCCCATATTGCCGCGCTTCGCCCCTCTTGGTCCAGCACAAAGACATCATTAAGGTTACCCTTGTTGGTTTTTCTTCGATGTCGGGACTAGGGTTGGCGCTTCAAAACGGGGTGTAAAAGTCCAGTTAACGGCGAGTTCACTATGTTTGCCCGATGTTTATCTGCCGTCGTTGAGATGCTTTTTCTTGCGGCGGCCGGGCGGCGCTGCTAGCGCAATTGCGATCAGGGGGTTGAATGTGCCGGTCGGCATGGCAACGTCCTGACCCATATGGCCGATGAATTTTCACGCGGCCCACCAGGTTGACGCTGCATGAGGCACATATTTCCCGAACAACAGGCGATGCGCGAACCGCGCCGTCTTGCGTTCGTGGGAATCAGTCCCGCCCCCGAGGCCGGACATGCCAAGGCAGCAGAAGCGATTTTTCTTAATTCACCCCGAATGGGCGCGACGCCTCATGTGCGTATCACAAGGATTGCGCACGGTGCGGCCGCAAATCGCTCATTCCCAATAATTCACATGCCTGCCCGGCCCCGTTGGCCTGCCTGGCATGTTCGGAGAAACATAAATGGCAACGCGTATGCTAATCGATGCGCGCCACCGGGAAGAAACCCGTGTGGCGGTCGTCAAGAACAACCGGATCGAGGAATTTGATTTCGAATCCGAAGAGCACAAGCAGCTCAAGGGAAATATCTATCTAGCTAAGGTTACCCGGGTCGAACCGTCGCTTCAGGCGGCGTTTGTCGACTATGGCGGCAACCGGCACGGCTTTCTGGCCTTCAGCGAAATTCATCCCGATTATTACCAGATCCCCAAAGAGGATCGCGAAAAGCTGCTCGCCGAAGAGGTAGAGCAGGCCAAGGAAGAGGCGCAGCTCCGGGAAAGCGAAGATGATGCGCATATCAAATCCGATGCCGGTGAGTCCGGCGAAGAGGGCGAAGAAACGGAAGTCGAGGAAACCGGCGATGCCGACGCTGACGAAGAGCCTCAGGACGAGCCTTCGGTCCAGAATATCCGCAAGCGCCGGATGGACTTGCGCCGCCGGTACAAGATCCAGGACGTTATCCGCCGCCGCCAGGTTCTGCTCGTCCAGGTCGTCAAGGAAGAACGCGGCAACAAGGGCGCTGCGCTGACCAGCTATCTTTCGCTTGCCGGGCGCTATTGCGTTCTTATGCCCAACACGTCGCATGGCGGCGGAATCAGCCGGAAAATCTCCAATGCGTCGGACCGCAAGCGCCTGAAGTCGGTGATTTCCGATCTCAGCTTGCCCGATACGATGGGCTGTATCGTCCGCACGGCGGGCATGACGCGGACCAAGACCGAGATCAAACGCGATTTCACCTATCTCGCCCGCCTCTGGGGCGAGATCCGGGAGGCCACGCTCGGCGCCACGGCACCGTCCAAAATCTATACCGACAGCGATCTCATCAAACGGGCGATCCGCGATATCTATAATCGCGAGATCGACGAGGTGCTGGTTGAAGGCGAGGAAGGCTACAAGGCCGCCAAGAACTTCATGAAACTGCTGATGCCGAGCCATGCGCGCAAGGTGAAGCAATATGCCGAAGTGACGCCGCTGTTCCAGCGTTATCAGGTCGAAGACCAGCTGGGCGCGATGTATCAGCCCGTCGTCCAGCTCAAATCCGGCGGCTATCTGGTGATCAACCCGACGGAAGCCCTGGTGTCGATCGACATCAACTCGGGCCGCTCGACGCGCGAACACAATATCGAACAGACTGCGCTCAAAACGAATATCGAGGCGGCGCGCGAAATCGCCCGCCAACTGCGTCTGCGCGATATGGCCGGTCTCGTCGTGATCGATTTCATCGACATGGATCACCGGTCGAACAACCGGAAGGTCGAAAGCGCCCTCAAAGACGCGCTGAAAAACGATCGCGCGCGTATTCAGGTCGGGCGGATATCCTCTTTCGGCCTGCTTGAAATGAGCCGTCAGCGCCTGCGGACCGGCATGCTCGAAGCGTCGACGCATGAATGCCCGCATTGCGAGGGAACGGGTCTGATGCGCACGGCATCGTCGGCCGGGCTTTCCGCGCTTCGGATGCTCGAAGAGGAAGCGGCCAGGGGCAAGGGCTCGAAACTGGTGCTGACCTGTTCGCGCGATGCGGCCGTCTATGTGCTGAATTCCAAGCGCAGGGAACTGGGCGAGATTGAAGAGCTGTACGGCGTTTCGATCGAAGTGCATCCCGATCGGACATTGGAAGGCGCGGCGATGGAGGTTTCGGCCTCCGGCCCGGCGCCGACGAAGAAGGTCGAGATCGTTCCGCTCGCGCTTGACGACGATGATGATGACGAGATCGAAGAGGAAGATGAGGAACAGAGCGATGAGGATCGGCCCCGTTCGCGCCGTCGGCGTGGCCGCCGGGGTGGTCGCGGCCGCCGCAGCAAGCCGCAGTCGGGCGATTCCGAATCCGGAAATTCCGAAGGCGAAGAAAAGAGCGAAGGCGAACAGCGCCGGACTGCCGATAGTGACGAAGATGGCGACGGTGCGCCGCGCAAGAAATCGCGCCGGGGGCGGCGCGGCGGTCGTCGCCGGAAGCCGGCTTCGGAAGGTCAGGATGGCGAGCTCGCTAACGAAAATGGCGATGACAAGGGCGACGAGAAGACGGAAGATGCTCCCGCGGCGGATCCTGTAGCGGCTGACACTGCTGCCGAGGAAAGCGAGCCTGCAAAGCCGAAGCGTCGTCGTACGCGGAAAAAGGCGGAGCCCGAAGCGGAGCCGGCGTCCGAAGCTACCAAGGCAGATGAAGCGTCCGCTGAGCCTGCTGCCGAAGAAAAGCCGGAGAAGCCGAAACGCGCTCCGCGCCGCCGCACCGCCAAAGCTGCGGCGGAAAAAACCGAGGCGGCTCCGGTTGCGGAAGCCGCTGCTGAAACGGAAACGCCCGCGGAGTCGGCACCGGCAAAGCCGAGGCGTTCGCGGAAAAAGGCTGAGACGACTGCGGCTGGCGATACGCCGGCTGCGACCGAAGAGCCGACGTCCGAAGCCGGACAAAGCGGCGGCGGCAACGAGCCCGTCCGGCGCGGCTGGTGGCAGCGGACATTCGGCGAATAGAATAACGATGTTCTCCGGGATCCAGTTTTCATCCCCGGTTCAGGCGCAACGCCCGAAAGCGGTTGCGATGACTGGGTCCCGTTCGTTTCACGCCGTTCCCCTGCGCTTGCTTATGCGGGCGAGCCTGGTGCTGCTGCTCGGTCTGGTGATGGCCATCAGGCCGGTTGCCGCACAGTCCATATTGCGGGACGCGGAAACCGAGATGCTGCTCAACGACATTTCCGAGCCGTTGATCGCGGCGGCCGGTCTCGAGCCCGGTGGTTTCGAGATCGTTCTGGTCAGCGACCCCAGCATCAACGCCTTTGTCGCCGGCGGGCAGCGCGTTTTCATTCATTCGGGTCTGATAGTCGCTGCCGACAACGCCAATGAAGTGCAGGGCGTCATCGCGCACGAGATCGGCCATGTCACTGGCGGGCACTCGATTGCCATTCAGGAGGCAGCGGGCGATTTCGCGGGCATCAGTATTCTATCCCTCATACTCGGCGCCGCAGCGATTGCGGCCGGCGCACCGGAAGCAGGCCTTGGCTTGCTTTCCGCAGGCCAGCGCGCGGCTATCGGCAATTTTCTCGCTTTCAGCCGATCTCAGGAAGCCACTACCGATCTCGCCGGGGCGCAGTATCTCTCCACGGCCGGGATTAGCGGACGCGGCAGCCTTGCTTTTTTCCGGCGACTGCAGAATCTCGAATATCGGCTCAACATTCCGCAGGATGAGGGTAGCTACGACCGAACCCATCCGCTGACGCGCGAACGGCTCGCGATCCTCGAAGAGCTTTATCAGAACGATCCGGCCTGGGCGGTAGAGACCGATCCGGCCCTTGAAGCTCGTTTCCAGCGCGCGCGCGCCAAGCTGATCGGCTTTATTTCCGAACCCGAACAAACGCTGATTACCTACCCCGAAAGCGATACCAGCGTGCCCGCGCGTTACGCGCGCGCCTATGCATGGCACAAACAGGCTTTTGCCGATCGGGCGCTTGCCGAGGTGGACGCATTGCTGGCTGGTGCGCCGGACGATCCTTTCTTCCTTGAACTCAGAGGGCAGATACTGCTGGAGTCAGGGCGGCCGGATGAGGCTCTGGAGGATTTACGAACGGCTCTGGCCAATTCGCGCAACAACGCCCTTATCGCTTCGCTTTTCGGCCATGCCCTGATCGCGACCGAGGATCCCGATCATCTCGCCGAGGCGCGGCGGGTGCTCCGCACCGCGGTCCAGCGTGACAATCGGAATCCTTTCGCCTGGCGCAGGCTGGGCTATATCTATTCGCAGGAGGGCGACATTGCCCGCGCCTATCTGGCGACGGCCGAATATGCGACTCTGGCGGGCTCTCCGCAGGAGGCTCTGGTCAACGCGCGGCAGGCCATGCAGGGGATCCCGAGCGGATCGCCCGATTGGGTACGCGCGCAGGATATTGCGTTGATCGCTGAAACTGCCATTGAACAACAGGACGGCCGCCGCCGCAATCGGTAAGCGCTGGGGACAGGAATTCGAATGACCGTTAATCGCTGGATGTTGAGCGGCGCTGTTGCGCTGATCGCTGCTGTGGCAGCCTTTTTCCTGCTGCGCGCCGATGGGTCGCAGAGCGTTGAGGGCCAGACGGCCGTCGACCTGCCTGCCGGCCTTGAACGCGCCGACCTCGAAATCGTCATCCGCGAGTATATTCTCGCCAATCCCGAGATCATTCCCGAAGCCATGGAACGGTTGCAGGAGCGCCGGATGGTGCAGATGATCTCGACGGTGCGGGACGGTCTGGAAACGCCGTTTGAGGGTGCCTGGGCCGGCTCCGCCAATGCCGATGTCACGATTGTCGAGTTCTTCGACTATGCCTGCGGTTTCTGCCGTACCAGCCTGCCGGATATTGAACGCCTGCTGGCCGAGGATGACAATCTACGCGTTGTCTATCGCGAATTGCCGATCCTGAGCGAGGAAAGCGTGGAGGCCGCACGGGTCAGCCTGTCGGCGGCCCGTCAGCGTCAGTATAATGATTTCCACCATGCACTGTTCGCGGCTGGCCGCCCGGGCGACGCGACGATTGCCGAGGCGCAGCGTAGCGCGGGGCTCAGCCCGGCCCGTGTGCGGAGCGATATTGCGGATCCGGCGATCGAGGCGGAAATCCGCAACAACCGGGAACTTGCCGGCAGGCTCGAACTCACCGGGACGCCTGCATTTGTGGTCGGCGATCGGATATTGTCGGGTGCGGTTGGCTATGAACGCCTCAAGGAAGCGGTCGAAGAAGCGCGGCGTCGAGGCTAGATATTCCGGGGCGGGTCGCCCCTATGATCGGCCCTTGAACCCTTTTGCGATGACATACCATTCCGATGAGCCCTTGCGGCTGGCTGGGGGTTTGGCATGTTTTACGCTCGCGAAATTGCGCTTGAGTTCGGCCACCATCGTGTTGTCTGCGCCGCCCGCCAGAACTTTTGCAATGAAAGTGCCGCCCGGCCTCAATATTTCGGTGGCAAAGAGTGCGGCTGCTTCGACCAGTCCCATCGTCCGCAGATGGTCTGTCTGTTTATGGCCAACCGTATTAGCCGCCATGTCGGACATGACGAGATCGGCCTCTCCGCCCAGCGCTTCAGTGAGTTTTTCGGGGGCGTCCTCATCGAGGAAATCCATCTCGAATATCGTCACGCCCTCGATCGGATCGGTGGGTAACAGGTCTATCCCGACAATCTTTGCATGGGGCACTTTCTTACGCGCGACCTGCGCCCAGCCGCCCGGTGCGATGCCAAGGTCGACGATCCGCTGTGCGCCTTTGAGCAGTTCAAACCGCTCATCCAGTTCGATCAACTTATAGGCGGAGCGCGCGCGGTAGCCATCCGTTTGCGCGCGCTTTACATAGGGATCGTTGATCTGCCGTTGGAGCCAGCGACGGGAAGACTCAGAGCGGCCACTCACCTTGCGTACCTGTTTCATCGCCTGTCCTGTGCCATCATGGAGCGTAAAATGCCTTCGCGAATGCCGCGATCGGCAATGCCTATGCGCTCTGCGGGCCAGATGTCGAGGATAGCTTCGAGGATCGCGCATCCGGCCACGACAAGATCGGCCCGTTCCGCACCGATACAGGGAATCTCGGACCGCTCCGGCACGGATTTATAGGCAAGGTCTGTGCTGACCATGCGCAGGGCCTCTGAAGGCAGGACGAGTCCGTCGATCTTGCTGCGATCATAGCTGGGCAGTTCGAGATGTACGCTCGCCAGGGTCGTGACCGTGCCGCTGGTGCCCAGGAGTCTGGGCTGGTAGCCGATCGTTGGCAGGGTGGAGGCGAAATCAGCAAAGCTCGCCGCAACGCGGCTGCGCATTCGCTGATAGGTTTCGAGCCGGTCATCCAATGTCGTCAGGTCGTTGAATTCCTTCTCGGCAAGACTCACCACACCCCAGGGCGCGCTGTACCATGAGAGGATTTTAGGCTCGCCGGCCTTTGCGCCTTCGGTTCCCGGATCGATCAGCACCAGCTCGGTTGAGCCGCCGCCGATATCGAAGATCAGCGCCGGGCCGTCGCCGGGCTCAAGCAGGATATGGCAGCCCAACACCGCCAGGCGGGCTTCTTCTTCCGGGCTGATGATGTCGAGCGCGATGCCGGTTTCCTCACGCACGCGGCGGACGAAATGGCGGCCATTGGCAGCGCGGCGACAGGCTTCGGTGGCCACAGACCGCGCCAGACTGACATGCCGCCGCCGCAATTTGTCACCGCAGATGGCGAGGGCTGAAACCGCGCGGTCGATCGCCGCATCGCTCAATCGCCCGGTTCTCGAGAGACCTTCGCCGAGTCTGACGATTCGGGAAAAGGCATCGATAACGGTGAACCCGTCCGCTGCAGGCCGGGCCACGAGCAGGCGGCAATTATTGGTGCCGAGATCGATGGCGCCATAGCTGCGCCGGCTATTGAACTTCTGACGATGCCGGGATGTGTCACCGGATTTCCGGTTGGCTGAGCCACCCGAAGCCAGTCCGGGTTCCGATTTGGGGCTGGCGATGTGTTCGTCCACGCCGTTTTCTTCTTCTGATCTTATGTTTTCCGATACGGCTTGTGCCGCCGGTACTTGGCGGTGAGACTAGCGCAAAGACACGCCAAAGAGCAAGCGGAGCGGATTGACAGCATTTGCATCGCTCCCTATGTCGCCGCCTCCCGGTTGCCCCGTCGTCTAATGGTAAGACTACGGACTCTGACTCCGTCAATTGTGGTTCGAATCCACACGGGGCATCCAGTTTTTCCCGTAAGCAAAAGAAAAACGCCGCCGGTTTCCCGGCGGCGCTGATATTCGCTTGGGGGACCTCGCCCTAGAATTCGACCGCGACCGAATCTTCACCGTTGCCAACGCTCGCATCGATATTGTCGCTTTCGACATCGAGACGGGCGCCATCGGGGCCGATGCTGAGCCTTGTGCCATCGCCGGCGTCGGCCTGTGGGGCTTCGTCGGCAATCAATTCGCCGGCATCGACCGACGGGTCGGCATCATAGGCGCCGTCTGCGCTTGTTTCGATGGTTTCGCTATCGGTGCTGGCTGTTTCCTCACTGGCACAGGCGGAAAGCTCGATTATGGCGGGCATCGAAAAGGCGACAATCATGGTCTTTTTCATGGATTCCTCCTTGGTCCTTTTGCGATAACGCATGACCGGTCCCGGTGTTCCATTCTCCATCTGTAACGTGATGGCGATATCCAGCGAATTGAGCGATAAGCGCTGAATGGAAAGGGTGCGGATATGGCGATAGAAGAGGATATGGCGGCCGAGCCGCAACCGGGTGCACTGGTAAAGCGCCACCGTATTTCCACGCGGCTCTGGCACTGGACCAACGCGATAGCGATCATCGTCTTACTGATGAGCGGGCTTTCAATCTTCAACGCGCATCCACGGCTCTACTGGGGCAGCTATGGCGCCAATCCCGACACTCCCTGGCTACAAATCTCGAACGAGGGGAATCGCGGCTATCTACAGATCGGCGAAACGCAGATCACGACTACCGGCGTGCTGGGTCGCTGGCGCGAACCCGATGGCGATATCTCGACCCGGGCATTCCCGCATTGGGCAACGATCCCCGGCTATTACAGCCTGGCGGCCGGACGGCTCTGGCATTTCTTTTTCGCGTGGATTTTCGTGTTGTCGGGGCTTGCATATTGGGCGTGGAGCTTTGGCAACAGGCACATTCAGCGCGATCTCAAACCCAGCCGCAAAGAATTGTCGCCGAAGCATATTTGGAACGATATCGCGAGCCATGCGCGGCTTCGCTTTCCGACCGGCGCGGCGGCGCTCAAATATAATATTCTGCAAAAGCTCAGTTACCTGATCGTGCTGTTCGTGCTGCTGCCGCTGATCGTGCTGACCGGCCTGACCATGTCGCCGATGATGGACACGGCATGGCCCTGGTTGCTGGATCTGTTTGGCGGGCGGCAATCGGCGCGGTCCATCCATTTCATCGTGGCGTTCCTGATAGTCCTGTTCATCGTCGTGCATCTGGCGATGGTTGTTTTGGCCGGGCCGTTCAACGAGGTTCGTTCGATGATCACCGGCAAGTTTCGTTTACCGAAAGCGCGCGGGGATGCACGGCCACTCCGCCCTGAATTTGCCGAGGAGCAGGCCCAATGAGCAAGCTGATTACCACCCGCCGCAAACTGATTGCGGGTATCGGCAGCAGCGTCCTCCTTGCGGGTTGCGACAGCTGGAGCCGGAGCGACCGGGTGAAGAATATCCTCGCGTCTGCCGAAGGGCTGACGATGCGGGCCCAGCGGCTGGTGACGGACCGCAACGCGCTGGCCCGTGAATATACGATGGCCGATCTTTCTCCCAGCTTCCGGGCCAATGGCAGCCGGACGGCGGACAGTGTCGAAGGATCCGAATATCAGGCGATGCTCGCGAACGGATTCGCCGATTTCCGGCTACGCGTGGACGGACTGGTGTCGCGGCCGCTGTCGCTGTCCTTGGCGGATCTGCGCGCTATGCCCAGCCGTACCCAGATCACCCGGCATGATTGCGTCGAGGGCTGGAGCGCTATCGGCCAGTGGAAAGGCACGCCGCTGTCCCGCGTGCTCGATCTGGCGGGCCTGCGAGACAACGCCAACTATATCGTCTTCCATTGCGCCGATACGCTGGGTCGGCAAAACCGGCCCTATTATGAGAGCATTGACCTTATCGATGCTTTCCACCCGCAGACTATCCTGGCCTATGACATGAACGGTGCGGCGGTGCCTGAACGCCATGGTGCGCCGATCCGAGCCCGGGTCGAGCGGCAGCTCGGCTATAAACATGCAAAATTCGTGATGCGGCTGGAAGCGGTCGCGAGCCTTGACGGGATTTACGGCGGCAAGGGTGGTTATTGGGAAGATGTAGGCGATTACGCCTGGTATGCGGGGATTTAGGCGCTCTCGTCGCTGCGAATATCCTCGTCGCCGCGATATTTGAGTTCGAGATATTTGCCCTGCGTCGCCAGCGCGTCGAGTTCGCCGCTCGCCAGTTGGCGGGTCATCCGGCTGATCTCTTCCTCAACGATTTCTAGCCCGTCTGTCAGCTGTTTCTGCGGGGTATGGCCGCCATGACTGGGGTTGCGGCGGAGATGGTCGGGCACGCGCTTATACCCTTCCACCAGTTCGGGCAGCTCGACGCCGACAAGACGGCGCACTTCCACGGCAGCCGGTTCGCGCGGATCGAGATTGGCGAGCTGCGGCCGTAGTTCCTCCAGCCGGGTCGCGATCTTGTCGAGCGTGCGATTGGCCGGAGCGGGCAGTGCAAGCCGCTGCTTGGAGAGCCATGCTTCCGTGTTGGAGGGAAGGGCTGGCAGCTCGCTCTCCATCAGCTTTTCCTGGGTCACTTCCTCGCCCTGCGGCGCGATCAGGAAAGCAAAGCCGACAAGCGTGGTGATAAGCAGGGTCAGCATCACCCATGAAAAGCCGATGCTGCTGATGATGCCGCCGACAACGCTCATGCCGATCACGATGGCGATGGCTGCGATGACGGCGCGGCGCAGGCGGCGCACCAGCGCCTCATTGCGGCGCTGGCGTTGCCGCCGGGCGAGCTCGCGCGCCTGTGGCGAGACCCGGCGGAGGAGCTCGTCGGCCTGGGCGAGGATGCGGTCGCTGGTAGTCACGCTTTCCCCTAACCCTCAATCGCTTCGAACGGTGCAGACTGGCTTTTCGCCGCGCCCTCGGCCCGGGCGATATAGCCTTTCGATTTCTCGACCTCATCGGTGAGCACATTCACTGTCTGCTTCATCGAACCCAGTGCCTCCAATTTGAAGCGGTCAATCTCGTCCATCGTGTCATAGATGTTCTGGAAAGCGCGTTGCAGCGTTTCGAGCGGGATAGTGGAGGCTGCCGCCTGCTGATGGATCGTGGCGGTCTGCGTACGCAGCATCTCGCCGGTCGAATCGATCATGTTCGCGGTCGTCTCATTGAGAGCGGTAATCTGGCCGAGCACCAGCCGCTGGTTCGTCATTGCCTGGGCGACGGTAACCGCGGTGCGCAATGCGCCCACGGTCGTTGTCGAGGCGCGGTCGACGCCCTTGATGAGCTCGACATTGTTTTTCTTCACCAGGTCGAGCGCGAGATAGCCCTGCACCGACACCGCCATCTGGGTCAGCAGGTCCTGGGTCCGTTGCCGTACATAGAAAAGTGCGGATTCCTTGATCGCTTTGGATTTTTCCGGATCGATTGATTCCAGCTCGACGGCCTTATCTTCAAGGGCTGAGTCCAGCGCCTTGGCGACGTAGATCATCTCCTCGAGACGGCCCATCGCATCCCAGAGCTTCTGACGTTCGACCGCAATTGCCGCATTGTCCTTGATCAGCTCGTCCTTGCCCGAGGCAAGGCGCTTGAGGATCGCTGCAATATGGTTCTGCGCGCTTTTGTAGGAATCGAAATAGACGCGCAGCTTGTTGCCCCAGGGGATGATGCCGAACAGCTTGCGCTTGGACGTCATGTCGCCGCGCTTGCCAGGGTCGAGATCCTCAACCGTGCGGCGAAGTTCCGAAAGATCGGTGCCGATCGCCGAGTTTTCGTCCATCGAGCGCACAGGCCGGTCAAGAAAACGGTTCGACTGCCCCGCGGCATCGGCGATTTCCTTGCGCCCCATGCTCGTGATCTGATCGACTTTCTCGCCAAATTCCGGGCTGTTCGCATCGAGACCGACCAGTTCGTCGACAAAGCCGGCCACCTTCTCGTTATGCTTGGCCTGTTTTTCCGCATCGACAGGAACAAGGCCCACGGCCTTTTCCGCCGTGACCGCCGGAATGGGATCAGGTGCATCTAGCGACAGGCTGGTCGCGCTTTTCGTCGCGGTCGTCGTTTCGGTCGGCGGTGTCGTTGCCATGTTTGATTCCTTCTCCTCGGACTTCACCCTAGATGCCGCCCGAACGTTGGTTTTTCAAGGTGCGTGTTACACACATAATACACTTGGGGCAATATAGCATCTATGCACCGATATCCCTTGGCTTTCACCTCTATTCGGCGGCATGAAGCGATATGGACCTAGATAGCATACTCAATCACGTGGCCGAAAAGGTCGAGCCGCACCGCGGAAGCGGCAAGGTGGCCAATTATATTCCCGCCCTGGCTTCGGTCGATCCGAACAAGTTCGGCCTGGCGATAGCGACGAAAGACGGCAGCTGCTACCGGATCGGGGATGCGCAGGAAGCCTTCTCGATCCAGAGCATTTCCAAGGTTTTCACATTGTCACTGGCGTTGCAGAAAATGGGCGATGCCCTTTGGGAACGGGTCGGGCGCGAACCGTCCGGCTCCGCTTTCAATTCGATCGTCCAGCTTGAGCACGAAAAGGGAATCCCGCGCAATCCGTTGATCAATGCGGGCGCCATCGTCGTCACCGATCATCTGGTTGAGAATGGCGATGCCGATGCGGCGATCAACACTCTGTTGGGCGTTTTGAGGGATCATGCGGAAGATCCCAGCATCGATATCGATTATGAGGTCGCGAAATCGGAAAGCGAAACCGGTGCGCGCAACCGTAGCCTTGCCCATTTCATGGCGAGCTTCGGCAATCTCGATAATGAGGTGGAGGCCGTGCTCTCCGCCTATTTCCGCCATTGTGCGCTGTCGCTCTCATGCAGCCAACTCGCCCGTGCTGCCCTGTTCCTGGCGTTTGACGGCGAAGACCCGGTCACGGGCGAACGGATCGTCACGTCACAGCGCTGCAGACGGATAAACGCGGTGATGATGAATTGCGGGCACTACGACAATTCAGGCGATTTTGCGTTTCGGATCGGCCTGCCTGGCAAAAGCGGCGTGGGCGGAGGTGTTCTCGCCATTGCTCCCGGTGAAGGCGCAGTTGCCGTCTGGTCGCCCGGACTGAACGACGCCGGGACGTCCACCGTTGGCGCCATCGCGCTTGAGGCGCTGATGGCCGAGACGGGCTGGTCCGTTTTCGGATAGGAGGCACACCCGCATGCCGCGCACTGAGACGCGAGCAATCCATGATTTCGCTTCGACCCTCAAGAGCCCGCACTATCGGATGGAAGTATTGACGATTGCAATTCTTGCAACTGAATGGACGCACTTCGCAGAGGATGGGTGATGCATTGTCGGTCTCTTCGGGCTAGATTGCCTGTCCATGGCCGAGACCGAATTAGCCTTGCTCCTGGCGCGAATGCAGTTCGCCTTTACCGTCAGTTTTCATTTCATCTTCCCCTCATTCACCATCGGGCTGGCGAGCTATCTCGCCGTCCTTGAGGGGCTGTGGCTGAAGACCGGGAACGATGTGTATCTCCGCCTGTTCAAATATTGGCTGAAGATATTTTCGCTTGTTTTCGGGATGGGCGTCGTTTCGGGCATCGTCATGTCCTATCAGTTCGGTACCAACTGGGCGATCTTTTCCGATCGTGCGGGGCCGATCATCGGGCCATTGATGGCCTATGAAGTGCTCACCGCCTTTTTCCTGGAAGCCGGTTTCCTGGGCGTCATGATGTTCGGCATGGATAAGGTCGGCAAGAAGCTGCATTTCACGGCTACGGTCATGGTCGCTATCGGCACCGCAATCTCGGCTTTCTGGATTCTCTCGGTAAACAGCTGGATGCAGACGCCGACCGGCTTCACGACCAACGAGGTCGGCCAATATGTGGTCGACGGCGGATGGTGGGATGTCGTATTCAATCCGAGCTTTCCATACCGGCTCGTGCATACGGTGATCGCTGCCTATCTGACGACAGCGTTGGTCGTTGGCGGCGTAGGGGCGTGGCATCTGCTCAAAGGCCGCGATCTGCCCGGCGTGAAAAAAATGTTCTCCATGGCGATGTGGATGGCGGCGATTGTCGCACCGATCCAGATTTTCGCGGGCGACATGCATGGCCTCAATACGCTGGAGCACCAGCCGATGAAGATCGCCGCGATGGAAGGGCATTTTGAAAGCTATGAGCGCGCTGCGCCGCTGATCCTGTTCGGGATACCCGATAGCGAAGAGGAAGAGGTGCATTATCAGGTCGCCATTCCGGGCCTGGGTTCGCTGATTCTCAGGCATGATATCGATGCCGGGCTGGACGGTCTGGACACGGTCGCACGGGAGGATCGTCCGCCGGTCGGCATCGTCTTCTGGTCGTTCCGGATAATGGTTGGCCTGGGATTTCTGATGGCCGGCCTTGGCCTGCTCAGCCTGTTGGCGCGCTGGCGGGGGAAATTGTACGACTGGCGCTGGCTGCACCGGTTCGCGCTTGCGATGAGCCCGGCAGGGTTTGTCGCCGTGATTGCCGGCTGGATAACAACCGAAGTAGGCCGCCAGCCATGGGTCGTCTATGGTCACATGCGTACATCAGAGGCTGTCTCCGCGATTGACGCGCCAGCCGTCGGCACGTCGTTGCTTGCCTTTGTGGTCATCTATTTTGCAGTCTTCGGCGCGGGCACGCTCTATATTCTCAAGCTGATGTCCAAGCCGCCGGCGCACAGCGACTCCGAACTTGGCGACATGCCGGTCCGGGCGGCGGGGATCACCCCGGCTGCCGGTCTCGAACTGGAGGATGGAAATCCGTCCCCCGATCAAGAGGAGGGTGCGACATGAGCGATCCCATAGTGACGATCATCTGGGCCGCGATCATTGCCATCGGGATAGCCGCTTATGTTGTGATGGACGGTTTCGATCTCGGCATCGGTATTCTCTTTCCGCATCTCAATGTCGGGCCGGAGCGGGATATGGCGATGAACAGCATCGCGCCGGTCTGGGACGGAAACGAGACCTGGCTGGTGCTGGGCGGGGGCGGGCTGCTCGCAGCTTTTCCGCTCGCCTATGCCGTGATCCTGCCTGCGCTGTATGCGCCGCTTATTGCAATGTTGCTCGGACTGATTTTCCGCGGCGTCGCCTTCGAGTTTCGCTGGCGCGATCCCGGTCATCGCCGTTTCTGGGATTTCGGATTTTTCGCCGGTTCGCTGATCGCGACGCTGGCACAGGGCATCACGCTCGGCGCCCTGTTGCAGGGAATCGAAGTGCAGGACCGCGCCTATGCCGGCGGGTGGTGGGACTGGCTGACACCTTTCAGCCTGTTGTGCGGTGCCGGGCTCGTTGTCGGTTATCGGTTGCTTGGCGCCTGCTGGCTGGTGATGAAAACGACTGGGACGCTCCATGTGAAGGCACGGCGGTTTGCCAAATGGCTGACGCCTTTCACCCTGTTCATGATCGGCGCGGTCAGTCTCGCTACACCCTATGTCGAGGAACAATATTTCACGCGCTGGTTCGAATGGCCAGGCCTTGCCGTCACCATCCCGATGCCGCTGCTGGTGCTGGGCGCGGCCTACATGCTCTGGCGCGATCTCGAATCGGGATATGACTACCGGCCTTTTGTCTGGGCGCTCGGCCTGTTTCTGCTTTCGATGATCGGCCTCGGTATTTCGATGTGGCCCGATGTCGTGCCCGGCAGCATCTCAATCTATGAAGCCGCCGCCCCGCGCGAAAGCCAAATATTCATGCTGGTGGGCGCGGTGATCCTCGTACCGGTCATCCTGGGCTATACAGCTTGGGCCTATTGGGTGTTTCGCGGCAAGGTCGATGAGACCGGCTATCATTAAGGACGCGCGCAACCGGGAGCGCCCGCTCTGGCAGAAGCTTGCCTGGTTTGTGGGGCTATGGGCGGCGAGTGTCGCAACGATTGCGGCAGTGGGCTTCGTGCTGAGACTCTGGATCGCTTAGCCGGGCGCGTGCCTCGCCCCCATTCGGGCAGCCATGATCGCCGAGACGGTCATCATCGGCACATAGTAGACGAGCAGCGGCACGATGATCAGCCCGGCCTCCGCTCCGGGGAACAGGATGCGGGCCATCGGCGTTCCCGATATGACGCTCTTTTGCATCGCGGCGAAGAGCAGGGCGGTGCCGTCACCAAAATTGAACCCGAGCACCCGTGCGGCGAGCATCGCCGTTCCGATCACCAGCGCCAGCAGGACTAGCATCAGGGCGAGCAGCAGCAGGAAGCGGCCCAGGCCGAGCCCGTCCAGCAAACCGCCACCGACCGCTGCGGACAGCGCGACATAGATGGCGAGCAGGATGGTCAGCCTGTCCAGCGTCCGACTGACACCGGGATGGGCTTCGACCCAGGCTCCCACGGCGGGCCGGCACAACTGGCCCACGGCGAAGGGCAGGGCGAGGATCAGCACGACCTTGCCGATGCCGGATATGTCGATCGGAGCGCCGGATGTGGACAGCAATGCGGCAAACATCAGGGGCGTCAGTACGACGCCAAGCATCGAGGAAAGTGCCGCCGCGATAACCGAGGCCGCGATATTGCCTCGTGCCATCGACACCATGGCGATGGACGATGCGACGGTTGTCGGCAGCGCACACAGGAAGAGAATGCCCGGGACAAAGGCCGGATCAATGAAGGGGGCGGCAAGCGTGGTCAGCGCGAGGCCCAGCAGAGGGAAGGTGAGGAAGGTAAATCCGACAATGGCGAGATGCAGCTTCAGCCGGGTAAATCCGCCCAGTACCGCCTGGCGGCTGAGCCGGGCGCCATGGACGAAGAACAGCAACACGATGCAGATCGTTGAAACCGTTCCCAGTAAGTCCAGCGCCATTCCGCGCGCGGGCAGGAGCGCCGCCACACCGACCATCGCGAGCAGGATAATGATGAACCGGTCGGGAACGAGGATTGATGCGAGGCGTTGCATCGGGCGGCTTTAGCGCGCTTTGCCCAATTGGCGATAGCGTACGCTTTTGTTCGACACGCGCGGCCAACCGGCTAGACTGCCCCGATTGAAGAGCGAGGTGCCATGTCTGCGCGAATAGTCGATATCATTGTGCCAGATGCCGAAGTGGCGGGGGCCCGCGAGGTTATCGGCCGTCATTGTCGCCGTTTCTGGCAGGAGATGGTGCCGGATGGGCGCGAAAAATTCTCCTGCATCGTGCAGCCGCGATATGTTGAACGCTTGCTTGCTGAACTTGATCAAAGTTTCGGTGCGATTGAGGGATTCTCGACGACCGTTGCGGCGCTTGAAGCCGTCCTGCCGCCGCTCGAGGAAACGCCGGAAACCGCCCTTCCCGGGCCAGATCTGCCGCCGCCGACCCGGCTGGAAGCCTTTTTCAGCCGGGATCGGATCAGTACCGACGAGATTTACGATGACATCGCGGAGAGCATCGCGATCAGGCCCTCCTATCTGTTGACGGTCGTCCTGTCGGCGGTGATCGCCGCGCTTGGCATGCGCAGCGGACAAGTTGCTGTAGTGATAGGTGCCATGGTCATCGCGCCGTTGCTTGGTCCCACCATGGGCATGGCACTGGCTGCGACAGTCGGCGATCGGGACATGGCATGGCGGGCAACGCTCACGCTTGCCGTCGGTGCGCTCGCGGCGCTTGTCGCGACCTTTGGCCTGGGTTTCTTGATCGTCGTCGACCCGACGGTGCCTGAACTGTTCAACCGGTCGATCGTTTCGCCTGCCGATGTCGCGCTGGCGCTGGCTTGCGGCGCGGCCGGTGTGCTCGCATTCAGCCGCGGCGCATCACTGTCTCTGGTCGGGGTGATGATTGCTGTGGCCCTCGTGCCGCCGATCGCCGCGGCCGGGCTGTTCTTCAGCCAGGGATATGAGGTGCTCGGCTTCAATGCGCTGTTCCTCTTCGCGACAAACCTGGTCTGCGTGAATCTTGCCGGGATCGCGATGTTCCTCTTCCAGGGCCTGCCGCCGAAAAGCTGGCGGATGACCGGAAGCATCGCGGCAGTATGGGCGGTTGTGCTCATGCTTTTCCTTGCAGTCATGGCTGGCAGGATCGCTTTTGGCATCGGATCGAAAGGTTTGATCGAGCAGGTGCTGGATCTTATAAGCGCGCCCTTGGGTTAATCTCTTGTTGCGGCGCACCAGAGTCTCTATATGCGGCCGGTAATCTGACGCTCCTTACAATTGAGAGATACCCTATGGGCCTTCGTAACGTGGCCATCATTGCTCACGTCGATCATGGCAAGACCACGCTCGTCGACCAGCTTTTCCGCCAGTCCGGCACCTTTCGCGAGAATGAGCGCGTCGAGGAACGGGCCATGGATTCGAACGAACTCGAGAAGGAGCGCGGGATCACGATTCTCGCCAAATGCACGAGCGTCGAGTGGAACGGCAACCATATCAACATCGTCGATACGCCCGGCCACGCCGATTTCGGCGCCGAGGTGGAGCGTATCCTGTCGATGGTGGACGGGGTTATCCTGCTCGTCGACGCGGCCGAAGGCCCGATGCCGCAGACCAAATTCGTCACCGGCAAGGCTCTGGCGCTCGGCCTCAAACCGATCGTCGTCGTCAACAAGATCGATCGGCCAGATGCGCGCCCGGCCGAAGTGCTCGACGAGTGCTTCGAGCTGTTTCTCGCGCTCGAGGCCAATGACGAGCAACTCGATTTCCCGACGCTCTATGCGAGCGGCCGTTCCGGCTATGCGGGCAAGGAAGACACGGTTCGCGACGGCGATCTGACGCCGCTTTTCGAGACCATCATGGAACATGTTCCCGAGCCCGATGCGGACCCCGATGGCGAGTTCAAGATGCTCGCAACCTTGCTTGATCGCGACAATTTCATGGGCCGCGTGCTGACCGGCCGTATCCAGAGCGGTCGGCTCGAGATGAATATGCCGATCAAGGCGATCGATGCCGAGGGCAAGGTTGTCGAAAGCGGCCGGGCAACCAAAATTCTCGCCTTTGAAGGACTTGAGCGCGTTCCGGTGGAATCCGCGAAAGCAGGCGATATCGTCGCCATCGCGGGGCTGACCGACGCCACCGTATCGAACACGATCTGCGCGCTGGAAGTCGACACGCCGATCGATGCACGCAAGATCGATCCGCCGACGCTCGCCATGACCTTTGCCGTCAATGACAGTCCTTTTGCCGGCAAGGATGGCGACAAGGTCCAGAGCCGCGTCATCCGCGAGCGGCTTGAAAAGGAATCCGAAGGCAATGTCGCGATCAAGATCAGCGAAAGTGCCGAAAAGGACGCGTTCGAAGTCGCCGGCCGGGGCGAGCTCCAGCTTGGCGTGCTGATCGAGACCATGCGCCGCGAGGGCTTCGAGCTCTCGATCTCGCGCCCACGCGTGCTGTTTCGCGATGGCCCCAATGGCCGCGAAGAGCCGTATGAAACCGTGGTTGTCGATGTAGACGACGAATTTTCCGGTACGGTCGTCGAGAAGATGGCACTCCGCAAGGCCGAGATGACCGATATGGCGCCTTCGGGCGGCGGTAAGACGCGGATTACCTTTTCCGCCCCGTCGCGCGGCCTGATTGGCTATCATGGCGAGTTCCTGTCCGATACACGCGGCACGGGCATTATGAATCGGGTATACGAGAAATACGGGCCCTATAAGGGCACGATCGAAGGTCGTTCGGTTGGTGTTCTGATTTCGATGGAGCAGGGTCAGGCGATCGCCTATTCGCTCAACACGCTGGAAGATCGCGGTATCCTGTTCGTTTCGCCTGGCGATGCACTCTATCAGGGCATGGTGATCGGCGAGAATGCAAAGCCGCAGGATCTTGAGGTTAATCCGACCAAGACCAAGCAGCTCACCAATATCCGCTCATCGGGCAAGGACGACGCTATCCGCCTGACCCCGCCGCGCCGGATGACCCTGGAACAGGCGATTGCCTATATCCAGGAAGACGAACTCGTCGAAGTGACGCCCAAGGCGATCCGTATCCGCAAACGCCACCTCGATCCACATGAGCGGAAAAAGGCGTCACGCAAGGTGGATGCAGCCTAGGCCAGCCATCCGATTGCAAAGGCTATTCCCGTCGCGACCGGCAAAGTGGCGACCCATGAAAGCACGACGTTGCGGACGACGGACAGATCGAGCGTTCGGCCCGCCGCCCCGGTGCCGATGATCGAGCCGACGGACACATGCGTCGTCGAAACGGGCATCCCGAGGCGGCTTGCGAACAGCACAAGGCCCGCGGTTATCAGGTTCGCGGAAATGCCCTGGGTCGTGTCCAGCTGATTGATCCCGTGGCTCATCGTTTCGGCGACACGGCGCGACAATAACCAGCCGCCCACTGCCATTGCAGCGGTTATCGCCAGGGTTGATACAATGCCGTCGAACAGATTTGCGGTGAGCAGCAATGCCGCCAGCTTGGGCGCGTCATTGACCCCGCGGGCAAAGCAGATGGTGCCGGCTGAAAACAGATGCAGCCCGTCGCGCAGGCGGCTGACAGACGCGCGGGCGACGGGTTGGGCACCTACGGCGCATGCCTCTTGTGAGGCGATAACCAGGTGGGGTGCCAGGCAGGCCGCGTCCTTCCGCTCGACAAGGCCGACATTGGTTGTGGGCACCGGTTGCCCGCCGACCAGACAGATGCAGTCTGCTCCGGTTGGTTTCGAACCTATCCGGCTGAGAATGAAATAGACGGCACAGGCCATCAGCGCGGCGAGGATCGGGCTGATGAGCAGCGGTAACAGGAATTTCGACCCGAGATTTCCAAGATTGAGCGCGCTGGTGCTATTGGCGAGGCCAGCCCCGATCAGGCCGCCGACCAGCGCATGGGTGGTCGAAACCGGAAAACCGAACCGCGTTGCCAACATCACCGTGATCGCCGCGCCTCCGCCGACGGCCAGCGCGAAAGCCGGTGCGTTTGCAAGCGCGTCGGGAACCAGCCCCTTGCCGGAAAATTGCAGGACGAGGGTGTCTGCGATCAGGATCGAAGCGATACCGCCAAGGATCGTAGCGCCGGTCGCCAGTATAAGGGCCTGCCGATAGCCGAGCGAGGCCGATCCCCATATCGTCGCGAAACCCTTGAAATTATCGTTGGCCCCGTTGCTGAAGGCGAGGAACAATGCGGTCGATGCGAGAAGGATGACGAGCAAGGCGGGCCTTTCGGAAACGGTAGAATTGCGGAATGTTCCGGATGCCCGGGTCATTCGGCTGAAAAGGGTCGTCGGTTACAGGGCGTCGATGACGCCAGAGCGCAGGCGAATTGCCAAGATTCGAAATTCCATGCATGTTCCCGGGCGGGGTTGCATTCAAAGGGGGGATTTTCCGATGGAATGGATGTTGATGCCGCTCAGGCGCTATGCGGATTTTGAGGGGCGGTCGCGGCGGCTGGAATATTGGATGTTCTACCTGTTCACGCTCATCCTCGGCATGGCCGCGGGGGTGGTTCTCCTGGCCATCGCGCTGCTGCTCTACACCATGAATTTCAGCGAATCCGTGATGGGGATGGTGCTGGTGCCGCTCTACCTTGTCCTGTTTATCGGCTGCATGGCGCTTCTCGTCCCGACCCTTGCCGTCGCCGTCCGGCGTTTTCACGATCAGGACAAATCCGGCTGGATGATCCTGCTTGCGCTGATTCCCTTCGTTGGCGGCATCATCTTCCTCGTCTTCATGTGTCTGGAGGGGACGCCCGGCCCCAATCGCTATGGCCCCGATCCGGTCGATGACCGGGAACGGACAGGCTAAGCGCGCTAGCCCGGCTACAGTCATGAAATCGACTGCTCCCTGCTCGCAATCTCATTCTGTCTGGCTTAGTATCGACGTGGACAGCATCTGATGTTTTGGAGGATATGTGAGGCGAAGGTCGTACTGGTGTGCCGCGGCGGGGCTGTTGATGCTCACTGCATGCAATCCGAATGTCGAGCAGAATAGCGGATCGGGCACGGCGCCTATGGATCGCGGTGGGGGCGACAGCTCCAATGAGCTGGTGCAGCCGGTGGTGGTCGGCCAGTTCGGGCCGCGCTTCGATGCGTGCCAGGCAACCGGGGTTGTTCGCGGCGTAAGTGGTGAATTGCCGGTGCGGGCTGCGCCTTTCGATCAGGCCCGACAACGCGATACGTTAGCCAATGGAGAGCTGGTGTTCGTCTGCAATCGCAGCCACGACCAAAGCTGGCTTGCGATCATCTATACCGGGAATGGAGACATTTCCGATGCGTGCGGGGTGTCCGTTCCGGTCGCTTCGCGCCGCGAATATGACGGTCCCTGCCTGAGCGGATGGGTTTCGTCCGCCTTTATCCAGCTGCGCGCTGTACGCTAGTCCAGGTTTTCGATTAGCTGACCGATCGGGTCGGTGGAATCCGGATTGTAATTGGCAAGCAGAACCCGGTTTGCATCGACCTGGGTGGCCGCGACCTGCACTTCCGGTTCGGCCGGTTCAGCCTCGTCCGAATAGATGAAGCCATATACCGGATAGTTGGTGATGCCGAGCTGGCCGGTGGGCGTGTGCCAGACCTTAACGACGCTCCAGTCGTTGTTCGACGAGACATCTTCGGCAAGCACGTTGCTTTCCACCATACCGCGGCGCGACCAGTTGGCATGATTCAGGCGAATCTGGCGGTTGTTCACCACTTCGCGAACCATGGCGACATGGCCGAGGCGCATCCGGCCGTGTGGACGGAGAACCATGACGGAGCCGGCTGCGGGCGTGCTGCCGCGTTCGTAGCGGCCGGCGGCCGATGCCCACCAGGTATGGGCGTTGCCGCGAATTTCGATGTCTGAAACGCTGCGTGCATAGGTAACACACTGCCAGCGGGCTTCCCGCGCCTCGGCGGGAGAGGCAGCGGACAAGGTAAAAATTACAACGGCAATCAGGCTCAAAACTGCCTGTAAACGACCCGGAAACATGTGCGACCCTCAAAAACAGATGCGATGAATAAGCATCTGCTAGTGCCCTTTCCCGAGAATAGCGTGAAGCGAAAGGGTTAACGCGACAAATGGTTCAGAGTCGGGGTTAAATCGCGGAACTTTCTCAGTCGTCCGACGTGCCGACCGTTTCATCGACGGTGTTTGTGGTAACCGAATGGTATCGCGGCCGTGCTTCGGCATAGATTCGCCGGGCCAGAGGCTGGCCCCATTCGCCTTCAGCCATCAGTGACTCGAACAGTGGCGCGACAAATTTGCGCCGGCCCATGCCCAGCAGAAAGTCTTCGGCGGAATCTCGCGCATCGTCATACCGGTTGGCGATGGCGAGTTTGAGCCAGGCGAAGCGGATTTCGCTGTTGCGGGCTTCGTTCAGACCGAAGGTCGTTTCGAGTGCCTCGAGCCGGTCGTCGTCCAGCTCACGGGGCAGTCCTTCCAGAAAGCGCTGGCGTTCCTGGGTTGTCCATTCCCGCCAGTTGACGACCGTCACGCCGCCGCTCTCTGCGAAATTGGCGATCGCCTGATCGACAGCGCGGAACCGGTTCGATTGTATATGGACTGCATTTTCCGGCAATCCGGGCTCGTAGATCCAGCGTTCGAGGCCCAGATCGTCGGCTTCGCTACCCGTGAAGAGATTGGCGCGAAGGTCGGCAATGAGCCGTTCGCTTGTTTGCGGCTGGAAGGCATTGCGGGAAAAATAATCGCCGAGCCATGCGTCGAACCGCGCGCGGCCCACCGTTTCCTCGATGGTTCTCAGGAACACCGCGCCTTTCTCATAGGCGATATCGGTCATGCCGTCATCGGGATCGCGCCCGGCAAGATCGAGATGGAGCTGCGTATCGGGTGATGTCAGTCCGCCCAGATCCTCGATATCGTCCATCATGTCCGTCCAGCCGAGATCGGCGAGCATGGCGGCGCGTTCGCGGCCATAGACCGCCTCCATGATCCGGTTCTCGAAATAGACGGTGAAGCCTTCGTTGAGCCAGAAATCGTCCCAGCTCGCATTGGTGACGAGATTGCCGGACCAGCTATGTGCCAGTTCATGCGCGATCAGGCTAACCAGCGATTTGTCGCCAGCAAGGATCGTTGGCGTAACGAAGGTCAGCCGGGGGTTTTCCATCCCGCCGAACGGGAAGGAGGGCGGCAGGACGAGAAGGTCGTACCGGCCCCAGCGATAATCGCCATACAGGCCTTCGGCTGCCGTGATCATCTCCTCGATATCTTCGAATTCTTCGACCGATGCTGCCAGCATGGACGGTTCTGCATAGACGCCGCTGCGCTCTCCCAGTTCCTGGAACGCCAGATCGCCGGCCGCGATGGCGATGAGATAAGGTGCAACGGGTTCGGCCATGCGAAAACGGAAAGCGCGGCGGCCCGGTTCGCCGTCGATCATCTCGCCCTCGGGCGTGAGCATCTCGGCGCTCATCACGACGCGCAATCCTTCCGGTGCGGTGATCCGCGCGTCCCAAGTCTGCCGGATGCCGGGGCTGTCCTGCGTGGGAATCCAGGTTCGGTTGAGGATCGCCTGTCCCTGGCTGAAAAGGAACGGATCTTCGCCGCCGGCCGTTTGTTCCGGGCCAAGCCATTGCAGGGCTTCGGCACCGGGCGCCGAGGCATAGGTAATCTTGACCTGTTCGGCCCCTTCGAGTGAGATTGTCAGCGGCGCGCCATGCACATCGCCGCTATCCTCGCCCATCTGCCACTGCAGGGCTTCGCCGTCGCCATTCACGACTTCCCGGATTTCGAGATCCTTGCTGTCGAGCACCACTTGTTCGGCATCCTCGGCGACTTCGAGGTCGAGTGTCGCCGAGCCGACCATGCGCTGTGCTTCGAAATCTGCATTCAGATCGAGCGAAACATGGGTGACACGGGCTTCCAGCGGGCGGGCATAGCTGTGGCTGTCTTGTCCTTCTTCGCTGGCGAAGATGCTCGTTCCGTCGTTCGCCATCGCACCGTTTCTGTCATTGCTTGCGCCGCCGGTGCCGCAGGCCGCCAGCAATGCGGCCGCTGCCAGAGGCGCGAGGAAACGAAAGGGGTGAAACAACATCATGATCTCCGGTCGAATTGGCCTGGGGCGCAGACTAGCCGCTCAACTTTTGCCCGTCACGCTGAACTTGAATCAGTCCTGTTGAGCGCAAGCATGGCCGAATGCTGCCAGACACATGACTAACGGTTGCTGAACCAAATTCAGCTGCGCGATCTCTTGACCTTGCCCGCCATTTCGCCGACAATTGACGTGAACGTAAAGCAGAGCCTTTTAGGAGAGTTGTGATGGCCGTCGCTGAATCATTGGAAAATTTTCGTACCGAGGTGCGCGACTGGCTCACGGATAATTTCGATCCCGCTCTGAAAGGCCGGCACAACCCGTTGGGCATGGTGGACGGACCGACGGATATGTCACCCGACATGGTGGCTTGGCGCAAGGCGCTCGGCGAGCGCGGTTTCGGTACGCCGAGCTGGCCGAAGGAATATGGCGGCGCGGGATTGTCGCCCAAAGAGGTCGCCATACTGGATGAAGAAATGCGCAATGTGGGCGCCTATAATCCGATCGGGGGACTGGCCATTGGCATGTTTGCGCCAACGCTCATGGAATATGGCACCGAAGAGCAGAAGCTGAAATGGCTGCCGCCGCTTTCCGACGGCTCGATGCGCGGGTGTCAGGGCTATTCGGAACCGGGTGCGGGGTCCGATCTCGCCAATGTGCAGAGTTTTGCCGAAGACAAGGGCGACCACTATCTGATCAATGGCCAGAAGACCTGGCAGTCCGGCGGGCAATGGGCGGATTTCTGCTTTGGCCTGTTTCGCACCGATAAAGCCCATAAGCATGACGGGATCACCTTCATCCTCGTCGACATGAATTCACCAGGTGTCGAGCGCCGCCCGATCAAGATGATCTCCGGCGCCTCGCCCTTTTGCGAGACATTTTTCACCGATGTGAAAGTACCGAAAGAAAATCGTGTCGGGGAAGAAGGCAAGGGCTGGACGATCGGGAAGCGCCTGCTGCAGTTCGAGCGTGCAGGGATTGGCGGCGGTGGTGCCCGCGGGATGCTGCGTTCGCTGGCCGATCATGCCAAGCAATATGTCGAGCTCAACGACAATGGCGAAATTGTCGATCAGGTGTTGCGCCAGAAAATCATCAAACATGAGATGGCCGTGCGCAATTTCATGGGCACTGTCGGCCGTGCCCGACGGGAGGCACGGGCGCAAGGCGGCCCGAGCGCGACCAGTTCGGTTCTCAAAAATGTCGGCGCCAAGCTGGCACAGGAACGTAGCGACCTGATGGTCGAAGCGATGGGCATGCAGGGGCTTGGCTGGGAAGGCGAGGGCTTTGACGCGAACGAGCTGAAAGCGACGCGCACCTGGCTGTGGAATCGCGCCGTGACCATTTATGGCGGCTCGACCGAGATCCAGAACAACATCATCTCCAAACGCGTGCTCGGGATGCTTGATCACCAATAACTCGTTGATTGAACACAGTCGTCATTCTGGGCTTGATCCGGAATCCAGAACTGTAGGCGATTTGCCTTTTTCCCCTGGATTCCGGATCAAGTCCGGAATGACGTGTGAGAGGATAAGACCATGACCACCGCTGCCGAGATGTTGCAAAGCGAATTCTGCTCTTTCGCCGATGTCATTCACGCCCATGCGACCGAAAGGCCCGGTGCGGGTGCGATCGTGGCTCCAGGAAAGAGGCTGACCTTCGCCGAGTTGGACAGCTATGCAGACCGGATCGCGGTCGGCCTGCAGCAGCACGGTGTGCAATCGGGAGATTGCGTCGCCATTTGCGGTCTTAACGGCTGGGCCTATGCGGCGCTTTGGGTTGGCATATTGCGGGCAGGGGGCTGTGTCGCGCCGCTTGCGCAGAGTTCGACGCCCGAGGCGCTTGTGCTGATGCTGGCGGACAGCGCAGCGACCCTTTTTTTCGCCGATGCCAATATCGCGTCAGAGATGGATCTGCCCGATACGGTTACCCATGTGTCGCTCGACAGCGATGCCGCGTTCGGGGCGTGGTTGCCGGAAGAGGGCGTTTCGCCGGATCCCGTCGCGATCGATCCGGAACAGGGCTTTAACATCATCTATTCCAGCGGCACGACCGGAACCCCCAAGGGCATCGTGCACTCGCATCAGATGCGCTGGCGGCAGGTTACGGCCTTTGGCGGCGCGATCTTCACGCCAGACTCTTCGGCCATTCTCTCCACGCCGCTCTATTCAAACACCACGCTCGTCACCTTCCTCCCGTGCATCGGTAATGGCGGGAAAGCCGTGCTGATGCAGAAGTTCAAAACCCGGGAATTCCTGGAACTGAGCGAGCGCGAGAAGGTTACAACCGCGATGCTCGTGCCGGTGCAGTACAAGCGCCTGATGGAAGAGCCGGATTTCGACAGCTTCGATCTTTCGGCTTACCAGGTGAAATTCTGCACGAGCGCGCCTTTTGCGGCAGAGCTGAAAGCGGACATATTGAAACGCTGGCCGGGTGGGCTCGTCGAATTTTACGGAATGACCGAAGGCGGGGGCAGCTGCGCGCTTCGCGCCCATGAATTTCCGGACAAGCTCCATACCGTTGGCCAGCCCATGCCGGGCCATGAAATCCTTCTGATCGACGAGGAAGGCAAGCCGGTGCCGCAGGGCGAGGTCGGCGAGATTGTCGGGCGCTCGGGCACCATGATGAAAGGGTATAAGAATCGTCCCGAACAAACCCGGGAAACCGAATGGTATGATGAAGCGGGCAACCGTTTCATCCGAACCGGCGACGTCGGCCGGTTCGATGAGGACGGGTTCCTGACGCTGATGGATCGTCGCAAAGACATGATAATCTCAGGCGGATTCAATATTTATCCCAGTGACCTGGAAGCGGTTGTTGCAGAACATCCTGAGGTTGAAGAAGTCGCCGTGATCGGAGTTCCGAGCGAAGATTGGGGCGAATCGCCGGTTGGCGTCGTGGTCGGCCCGAGCGATGCCGAAGCGGTCAGGAACTGGACCAATGAAAAACTCGGCAAGACGCAGCGGCTTGCCGCTGTCCACATCGTCGACGAGCTTCCGCGCAGCGCAATCGGCAAGGTGCTCAAGCGCGAATTGCGGGACAGACTGAAGCTTGGCTAGCCATGCCCGCTGTGGCCGCGTCTATTCCGGATTGTTGACCCTGTCGCAGCTGAGCTGGGGCGCACCCGTCACATCGGTATAATAGCGGCAATCCACGGTGAGCTCCGCGCCGGATTCCGCATCGCGCACTATCGCCCGCCCGGTATAGCGGGAGCCGTCCGGGGCAAGCTCCATCGTGATTTCGGTAACTTCCGCGCCCTCGGCTTCATAGGCGTCCCGCACGGCATTCTCGACGAGCATCTGCTCCCTCGCGGCAGTCTCTTCCTCGGTGAGCGGAGCATCGCGGGATGGCGCGTCGGACGCAGAGCAGGCGACCAGCGCAAGGCCCGCACCAACAGCGAGTGTAACATTCGGAAGGCGTGACATTTCGATCCCCAAATTGCCTGGCTGAGAATGGCAGAGTGCGATCTTATCCGGCCTTTTGTTCCCAGATGCCAGTGCAGAATGAGCGTTCCCGCCACATCGACCGACAATCCCCGATTGTCAGGGAGAACATTGCCAGTCGGACGCGTCTCCTGCGAGATTGAAGGTGCAGTTGTGGCGAAACGCCTGGCCGCTATTCGGGTCGGTATAGTCCACATGGCCCGCATAGGCCTGCTCGCCATTTTCAGTCAGCTCTGCGCTGACCTGCGCCGCGCCGCGCTCCGAATAGGCGGTCACAATCACCTGCTCCAGATCCTCGATTCTCGGCAAACACTCCCAGGAAACTTCGGTGCCTTCACCCGGTTCGGCAGTGCAGGCGAGGTTGCGCACTGTTCCCGTGTCGGGAATGGTGAACTCGACTTCCCCGGTATAGCTGCCGTCATCCGACGGTTCGAGCCGGACCGAGATATTCTCATAACCCTCGCTCTCGTAATTCTCGACAATCGATTCCTCGATATCCTCCTGGCTTGGTCCGCCGATGCTGAATGAGCAGCCAGCGAGAGCAACAGCCAGCGCCGTTGCCGCGAGAATTCCGAATTTCCGTGTCATGATGATACCCCCAGTCTGAGTCGCGCCCTGACCGAAAAACTGGGGCAAAGCGGGTGAGGAGTCAAAGCGGGGCCGGGCATCGTCCGATAGTCGGGCCGGATGGATGTCTGCTTGCTATTCGAAAAATTGCGCTTCCGATAACGCGAACCGATTGATCGGGGCGTTATCCGGGCTCAGCCTATTGTTCGCAGTTGAACGAATATTGGCCGTCCTCCGATGGCTCGGCGAGGCAGGCGACTTCGATTTCCTCGCCGCTATTCGGTTCGACAACTACCGCCGTTCCGGAATAGGTTATGCCGTCCGCTTCCGGGGCGAAGGTCACATCGACAACTTCCATGTCGCGCGATGCATAATCGTCGACAATGCCCTGTTCGAGCTGGGCAGCCAGCGAGTCGCCCGCTTCACCGCTCTCACCGGCATCGGCCGCTTCTTCGACCGTTTCGCCTTCCTCTACGCTGACGCTGCAACCCGCGGTCAGAGCGGCTATTGCGCCTATATACAAGGCTGTTCGCAATCCTCTCATTTGTCTACTCCCCCAGTCAGACGCATCGAAATTGGTTCACGCGCCACGCGCATGCATGCTCGCGAGAGGGGCAGATGTAAAGAATTGCGACCGTTCGCGCCGCGATGGCCGACACCGCCGGGCCCGGTGCAATCAGGCCAGTGCGGAGTAGATCAGTGTCTTCAGCTCGCGCCGGATCGGGTAGACGTTGGAAGGCTGGAGCTGGGTCATGAACACCATCGTCAGATCCTCGAGCGGATCGACAAAGAAGGCGGTCGAATACAGGCCGCCCCAGTAAAATTCGCCTTTCGATCCCGGAATCATGGACCGGGCGACATTGTCCGTCACGGCGAAGCCGAGTCCGAAACCGGTTCCGGCATTCTGCGCCTCGCTGAACATGGCCTGCGACATTTCGGTCAGCTGCTTGCCTTCGGGCAGGTGGTTCTGCGTCATCAGGGCGATGGTCTTGCGGCTCACGATCCGGGCATCTCCCAATGCGCCCTTGCCGAGCAGCATCCTGCAGAAGCGGTGATAGTCCGCCGCCGTCGAGACTAGCCCGCCGCCGCCGGAAAGCAATTTGGGCGGCTTGGACCAAAGGCTCTTTTCCGCCCGGTCATACATGACTGGCTCTTTGGGGTTCCAGGTCCAGCAATCGCCGAGGCGGCCGGTCTTGTCTTCGGGTACGGTGAAGAAGGTGTCATGCATGCCGAGCGGCGCGAAGATATGCTCGGCGAAATAGGCGTCGAGGCTCTGCCCCGATACCCGCTGGATCACCGCGCCCAGAACATCTGTCGAGACCGAATAGTTCCAGGACGTGCCCGGTGAAAATTCCAGTGGAAGGCGGCCCAGTTCCGCGATGAAGCCGTCAAGATCGTAATTGCCGTGCCAGTTCTCCAGCTTCCGTTCGCGATAGGCGAGGTCGATATTAGAGCGGTTCTGGAAAGCATAGGTCAGCCCCGATGTATGCCGAAGCAGGTCGACCATCCGCATCGGGCTGTCGGTTGGTCTGGTCGTGAAGGGCACGGCGCCCCCGCCGCCTGCATAGACGCCGATATCCTTGAACTCGGGGAGGAAACGATGAACCGGATCGTCGAGCGCAACCTTGCCTTGCTCGACCAGCTGCATGAAGGCGATCGAGGTCACCGGCTTGGTCATTGATGCGATGCGGAACAGCTGGTCGTCTGCGACCGGAGTTCCGTCTTCCCGGGCAATGCCGCCGGAATCGAACAGCGCGACATCGTCGCCCCGGCCAACAAGCAGCTGAAAGTTTTTGAACTTTCCGCTCGCGATATAGCCTTTGGTGAGAAAGGCGGGGAGGCGGTTCAGTCGTTCGGGGATGAAGCCAAGGGTGTCTGCATCGGCAGTCTGCATGTGTCTGCTTTCTTCATTCATCGTCACGCCGAAACAGCTTCGGCGTAACGATTTGCAACCTAGTCGAACATGATCACGGAACGAACGGAATCACCGCCGCGCAGCTTGTCGAACCCGTCATTGATTTCTTCCAGCGTAATCCGCTCGGCAATCACTGAGTCCAGATCGAGCCGCCCGTCGAGATAATAGGCGACCAGCTTGGGCATATCGCGCATGAAGTGCGCCGACCCCATCAGCGAACCCTTGATCGATTTGCCCTGCAGGAAATCGGGCCCGTGAATTTCCAGCATTTCGCCGGGGGCAATCATGCCCAGCACGGTTGCCGCGCCGCCTCGCCTCAGCACTTTCCAGGCGATTTGTACGCTGTCCGTCCGGCCAACGGCTTCGACTGCATAATCGACACCGCCGCCGGTGGCTTCGATCACCTGTTTGACGACATCTTCGTCCCGCGCATCGAAAGTTTTGGTCGCGCCCATTGCCTTGGCCAGTTCGCGTTTCGATGCGACGGGGTCGATGGCGATGATATCGCCCGCGCCGGCGATCTTGGCGGCATTGATGGCGGAGAGGCCGATCCCGCCGGCCCCGACAACCGCCACGGTTTCTCCGGGTTTGAGGCCGCAATCGTTGAAGATCGACCCGGAACCCGTGATCACCGAACAGCCGATCAGGGCTGCCCGATCCATCGGCATGTCTTTGTCGATGGCGACACAGGCATTTTCGTGCACCAGCATTTTTTCCGCAAAGCCCGAAAGGTTGAGGAACTGGGTGATCGGTTCGCCATCTCTGCTCAGCCTCGGGGCATCGCCTTCGGCGCGCTTGGTCGACGGGTCGACACACAGGCTTTGCTGGCCATTCTGGCAGAGGTTACAGGTTCCGCAAAAGGGCGCGAGAAAGGTGATGACATGATCGCCGACTGCGACATGCCCAACTTCGCTGCCCACGGCTTCCACCACGCCTGCGGCTTCATGTCCCGGAATGGTCGGAAGGGGATAGGGATAGACGCCATCCACGAAATGCAGGTCGGACCGGCACAGGCCTACCGCCTTTGTTTTGATCAGGACTTCGCGGGGCCCCGGTTTGCCGATCTCGACATCATGGATTTCGAGCGGTTTGCCGGGTTCGACAAGAAGGGCAGCTTTCATTGTGTTTTCCTGTGTTCTGGTTCCTGTACCCCCTCCCCGGAGGAAGGGGGTGTAGCGGTTTCAAAGAACTAGCGCGTAACGCCAAGATCGCCGCTGGACATTGCGCCGTCATCATCGAGCGGCGCATGGCGACCGAATTCCCAGCGGGCGACGGCGCGGGCATGGACCTCGTCGGGCCCGTCGGCGAGCCGCAACGTACGCTGGCCGGAATAAGCCTTGGCAAGACCAGGATCAGTGGTGACGCCAGCGCCGCCAAAGGCCTGGATCGCATCGTCGATAATCTTCAGCGCCATGGTTGGTGCCGAGACTTTGATCATCGCGATCTCGTTGCGTGCGGACTTGTTGCCAGCGCGGTCCATCATGTCGGCGGCCTTCAGACAGAGCAGCCGGTTCATCTCGATATCGATGCGGGCCTTGGCGACACGCCATTCCCAGATCGAGTGATCGGCAATCGTTTTGCCGAATGCGACGCGCGACTGGAGCCGCTTGCACATCTTCTCGAGCGCGTCCTCGGCGACGCCGATGGTACGCATGCAATGGTGGATGCGGCCCGGCCCGAGCCGCCCCTGTGCGATCGCGAAGCCCTGGCCTTCGCCGAGCAGAAGGTTGGTCACGGGAACCCGGACGTCCTTCAGTTCGACTTCCATATGGCCGTGCGGCGCGTCGTCATAGCCGAAGACCGGCAGGTGGCGGATGATATTCACGCCCTCGGCATCGACCGGCATCAGAATCTGCGATTGCTGCGAATGGCGGTGTGCGTCGGGGTTGGTCTTGCCCATTACGATCGCGACCTTGCAGCGCGGATCGCCGAGCCCGGAGCTCCACCATTTGCGTCCGTTGATGACATATTCGTCACCATCGCGTTCCATCCGCGTCTCGATATTGGTGGCATCGGACGAAGCGACGGCGGGCTCGGTCATCAGGAATGCTGACCGAATCTCGCCGTTCATCAACGGGCGCAGCCACTGCTCTTTCTGCTCGAGCGTGCCGTAGCGATGGAGCACTTCCATGTTGCCGGTGTCGGGAGCCGAGCAGTTGAAACATTCCGACGACAGGCCGACGCGGCCCATTTCCTCGGCGCACAGCGCATATTCGAGGTTGGTCAGCTGCTCGCCTTCGAATTCGAAACTCTCGTCGACATGCTTCTGCCCCGAATGCGGTGGCATGAAGAAATTCCAGAGACCTGCTGTTTTGGCCTTGGCTTTCAGCTCTTCCAGTACCTCGCTCGTGCCCCAACGATCTTCGGGCGGGAACTCGGCGGCGTAATCGGCGACGCGGGGCCGAACTTCCTTGTCGATAAAGGTTTTGACGCGGTCTCTGAAATGTGTCTCGCGGTCGCTTAGGGTGAAATCCATGAGTGTCTCCTTTGGCTTTTTCGTGGATATTAGGGTGTTTCAGTGAGGCCGCGCATGCGTGCGATGCGGGCATGGTGATCGGCCTCCTTGATGGGAAAACGGGTCATGACATAGGCTGCTATAAGGCCCAGGGTCACGATTAAACTGACATAGATCAAGGCCAGATTGGTAAGCACTGTGTCAGCGACTTCGCCGGGGACAGCCTGTTCGGGGAATGCGGCAAAAGCGAGAATCGCCGCGGATATGAACACGCCGCCGCCCGACACGCATTTCTGGATGAAGAACTGGCCTGCGAAGAACAGTCCTTCCGACCGCCGGCCCGTTTTTTCCGCATCGTCCTCGATCACATCGGTTAGCATGGACGATTTGAGAATAAGGGCGGCGACCAGGGAACCGGTGCCGATGGCAATGAAAAACAGGATTGTCGGCATCAGCATCGGGTCGCCATTTTCAGGGATGATCCCGAGCACCCGGCCGATATAGGGCAGCGGCTGGAGGATCACGGCTCCGACTAGGAAAATCGCGGCCGCGCGCGGCTTGCCCACGCGGCGGGACAGCATGCTCGAGCCGATCACCGCGCCCAATATCCCGAACAGCAGCGTAAACACGTACCAGGCCAGCGCCGACGTGCTCAACTCCCAGAAGTAGGTGATGAAATAGGTCAGCAGCCCGAACGATATGCCCTGGCTCACATTGGCGCAAAAGCCGCCCAGCATGAGAATGAGAAATGCCCTGTTGCGCAGCGAGGCGAAGATGCCGCTGAACGTTTCCCCCAGGGTCATCCGCACCCGTTCAACCTGCGGCAGATATTTGATCTCGCTATGCGTGCCGAACGCGGACAGCATGATCGCGCCGGACATGATCACCGATGCGATGATGGCGTAATCGCGATAGCCCTGCGGGTTGAGCTGGCCGTCCGGATAGGCTTCCGTAGGTGCCAGCAGAACGGCAAAGGTGAAGAGCAGCATGGTCGCGCCGCCCAGCCAGCCGAAGAAAAAGCGCAGGCCGAAAATGCGTGTGCGTTCATGATAGTCGCTGGTCAGTTCCGGCCCGAGCGCCGCCATCGGCACTTCGAAGCAGGACATGGTCACCCGGACCAGGAAGGCGATGCCCAAAATATAGAAGAACATGCCTGTATCGCTGGCTTCGGGCGGGTTCCAAAGCAGCAGGAAAAACAGGCCCGCCGGAATCGCCGACAGATACAGGAAGGGATGGCGGCGGCCCCATTTGGTCCGCAGATTGTCTGACATATGGCCGACGATCGGATCGAAAAAGGCATCCATCACAAGGGCGATGAGCACTGCCGTGCCGACAATTGCAGCCGGTACGCCGATCACCTGATTATAGTAGATTAGCAGGAGCAGCGAAAAGCCGTTGTCCTTGATCCCGAATGCAATCGCCCCAAAGCCGAAGAAGAACTTCACACGGCCGGGAACCTTCCGGTCCATGGGGACGGCACGTTCGCGCGGTGCTTTTTCGGCTGGGGATGTGTCGGTCATTGCGGCTTACGCCTCGCCGTCGGCTTGCGCCTGAATAAGATCGAGCAAGCCGGGCGTGTCTGGATCCCAGCTGTGGCGATGGCCGACCGTGATGCCGCCATCGACGGTCAGGTCGATACCGGAAACAAAGCCGCCCTGATCCGAGCTGAGATAGAGCACAGCCTGGGCGATGTCTTCCGGCATGCCCGACCGGGCGACCGGCTGCGCCATCGGGGAAAAGGCGTGGATGGCCTCGTCGATCTTCCTGGCTTCTTCGGGTTCGTCCTTTCTGGAATCGGCGAAGATGTTGGTCATGATGAAGCCGGGGCTGATCGAATTGACGCGGATATTGTGGACGGCGAGCTGGGCGGCGGACAGCTTCGACAGATGCCGCACACCGGCCTTGGCCGTTGCATAGGCGACCGGACCCCATCCCGCTTCATGGGCGTTGATCGAAGAGGTGTTGACGATCACGCCGCCGCCGGCCTTTTTCATATGGTCGACCGCATAGCGCGTGCCCATGGCCACGGACCGGAGCAGCAGGTTCATCGTGCTGTCCCATCCTTCGGCGGTCATTTCGTCGATCCGCTCGGGCGCGCCTCCGGCCCCCGCATTATTGAACAGGATGTCGATGCCGCCGAAATGGCCGGCGGCGCTGTCCAGCAGGTCCTTGATCTCGCCCACTTCGCAGACATCGGTTTTCTGGAAGGCGAGGCGATTGTCGAATCGGGTATCCGCAGCCATCGCATCGCCGGCCTCAGCGTTGAGATCCCCCATCATCACCTGGGCCCCCTCGGCGATGAACGCCTCGGCTGTCGCCCGGCCGATGCCGGATGCCCCGCCAGTAATTACGACGCGTTTACCTTCGAATCTCATAATATTCCTCTCTGTTCCTATGCTAGGCCAATGCGTTGCGGCTTGAAACCCATTGTCGGGTCAGGGGCCGGATGAAGGGGATGCGGACGGCCATCACGATGCCGGTGCCTCATCGCGGCGCTTGAGCAGAACGCCCGCGCGCCAATAGTGGAAAATCGCCCAGGGCGTGGCCATGGCGACGATCAGCAGGGCATAGCGCAGCGATTCTTCGCCGAAGCGTGGTTGCAGCAGATCGCTGAGCACGCCGATCAAAGTCGGTCCGATGCCAAGCCCGATCAGGTTGATGACGAGAAGCGTGATCGCCGCCCATAGCGCCCGCAGCTTTACTGGAGCCAACCCCTGGATCAGGGCGAAAGTCGGCCCGAGATAGCTGGACGCAAACAGGATCGAGATGCCGTAAAGAATGATGCCGGTGGTCGGATCATCGACCAGATAGATGCCGACTGCGAAGGGGAAGGCGATGAGTTTGAACACTGCCACCATCGCGCTTTGCGCCCAGGTGCCCCAGCGCCGCGCGACCCAGTCGGCAACCTTGCCGCCACCGACGCCGGAAATGATGCCGATAACCATCAGGATCGGCGCGATCACCATTGCGATCTGGGCGACGGAAAGACCGAAGGAGCGCTGATAGTAGGTCGGCCCCCAACCGGTGAGGGCATAGCCGATCAAGGAAGTGAGCGTGACGCCAAGGACAAGATGGCGGGCGGCTGGCATCTGCCACATCGAGGCGAAGCCTTCGCGCAGGGACGGCATATCGCCAGCTTGGGCGGCCAGCTGGTTGGCATCTGAAAGGCCGCGCCGGGGCTCGACGACGAACAACCGGACGAAGATCGCCAGAACGATTCCGGGGATACCGATGCTGACCATCGCCCAGCGCCAGCCATAATAGGCCGATATCGTCCCGCCGATTATGATGCCGAGTCCTGCGCCCAGCGTAACCCCCAGCGAATAGATCGCCATCGCCCCGGCCCGTTTTTCCGGCGGATAGAGATCGGCGATAATGGAATGGCTGGGCGGACTGGACCCGGCTTCGCCGATCCCGACGCCGATTCGCGCGAGCAGCAGATGGGTGAAATTCTGGGCAAGGCCGCACAGAGCGGTCATAGCGCTCCAGATTGTGAGGGCGGCGGCGATGATATTGCGCCGGTTCATCCGGTCTGCGAGCCGGGCCACCGGGATCCCGAGCGTCGCGTAGAAAAGCGCGAAGGCGAAGCCGGTAAGCAACCCGAGCTGGGTATCGGAGAGCAGCAGGTCCGCCTTGATGTCTTCCAGCAGAATCGCGAGGATCTGACGGTCCATATAGCTGAAAAAATAGGTGAGGGTCAGCAGCCCCAGCGTCAGCGATCGGCGGCGCAGGGCCCGCTCGTCATCAGTTTCCTGACGCGGCGCAATTGCTTGAGCAATGTCCGGCAAATCCACTCCCAAAACGCGCACCCGGTCTTTTGCCGGCTATTCGCTATGCTGGACTTGAATTGACGTGCACGTCAAGCGTACAATCGAAAGAAAAATGAGCGACTCCTGAGGAGCACCCGAATATGTCCGACCTTGAAACTTTCCGCGCGGAGACGCGCGACTGGCTGGAAACGAATTGCCCGGCTGAAATGTGCGAACCGGTGCGCGATGACGACGATGTTTTTTGGGGCGGTCGCAACGCGACGTTCAAAAACGAGGCTCAAAAAGCGTGGTTCGAAGCCTGTGTCGCCAAGGGCTATACCGTTCCCGAATGGCCGGAGGCTTATGGCGGGGCGGGGCTGAGCCCGGTCGAAGGCAAGGTTCTCAAACAAGAAATGGCGCGGATCAAAGCGCGTCCGCCGCTATCGAGTTTCGGGATTTGGATGCTCGGCCCTGCGCTCCTGCAGTTTGGCAACGAAGAACAGAAGGTGCATTATCTGAACCAGATTGCGCGCGGCGAGATTCGCTGGTGCCAGGGATATTCCGAACCGGGGTCGGGTTCCGATCTCGTCAGCCTGCAGACCTTTGGCGAGGACAAGGGCGACCACTGGATCGTCAACGGACAGAAAATCTGGACCAGCTATGCCGACAAGGCCGACTGGATCTTCTGCCTCGTTCGCACCGACAAGAGCGACAAATATCGCGGTATCAGCTTTCTGTTGTTCGACATGGAAAGCGAAGGCGTGTCGACAAAACCGATTCTGCTGATCTCGGGAAACTCGCCTTTTTGCGAGACATTTTTCGACAATGTGAAAGTGCCCAAGCATCAGATTGTCGGCGAGCTCAATCGCGGCTGGGATGTCGCCAAATATCTGCTCGGTCATGAGCGCGAGATGATTTCCAACATGGGCGGCGGCGATGGCTCGGGATCGCTTGGCAAGGCGATGAAGCCGAGTCTGGGAACCGATGCGATGGGGCGGCTCGACGAGCCCATATTGCGGGCCCAGCTCGCCGAACTGGATGTCGACGCGCTGGCGTTCAAGGCGATGGCCGAGCGGTTCATGGACGAACTGAAGACGAAGAAGAACCACCCGGCCACACCCAACATGATGAAATATGTCGGCACCGAACTGAACAAGCGCCGGCATGAGCTGGTTATGAGCGCCGGCGGTTCCGAGGCGCTGGAATGGGAGAGCGAAGCATCGGGCGGCGGTGCGAAATCGCGCGACTGGCTGCGCACCAAGGCGAACAGCATCGAGGGCGGCACCAGCGAAGTGATGCTCAACGTGATCTCGAAACGGATATTGGAACTGCCGGACGGCTGAAGCCGCCTGATCGCACCGACCAGTAATCCGACAAGATAAGCAGAAAGAAGAGAAGCAGGATGCCCCTTTACCTCAATGACGACCAGGCGATGTTGCAGGACAGCGCCAGCGAATTCATGAAGAACGAAGCGCCGGTCTCGCATCTGCGCGAATTTCGCGACATGAACTGCAAGGATGGCTTCGGCCATGCGTTGTGGAAGCAATTTGCCGAAATGGGGTTCACTGGAATCCTGGTAAGCGAAGAGGATGGCGGCCTCGGACTCGGCAATGTCGAGGCGGGTATCGTGCTTGAGGAGATCGGCCGGAACCTGACGCCGTCACCTTTCCTCACCACTTCGGTTGCGGGCGTCGAGGGGCTGAACGCGGCTGGCAAGGATATGCGCGATCGCTGGCTGCCCGGCATCCTGTCGGGCGATACCGTTCTGGGCCTTGCCATCGACGAAAGCACCAAACATCGCCCGGAAAATATCGCCATGAAAGCAGAGCGTTCCGGTAACGGCTTCCGGCTCAATGGCAAAAAACAGTTCGTGATCCAGGGGGGCTCCGCGGACATGATGATCGTGGCCGCTCGCACGGGCGGCACTGCGGGCGAAACGGACGGCCTGACCGTGTTCGCCGTGGAAAAAGATGCAGCCGGCCTGTCGGCGGAAAGCGCCCGTCTGGTGGACAGCGCCATGGCCGCCCATGTTGAATTCGACAATGTCGAAGTGACCGCAGACGCGGTGATCGGTGAAGTCGACCAGGGCTGGGATGTGCTCACCCGCATGCTGCGCGCCGGGCGCGTCGGTTCCGCTGCTGAAACGGTCGGGGTGGGGGCCGGAGCGATGGACATGACCATCGACTATCTCAAACAGCGCAAGCAGTTCGACAAGGTGATCGGCTCCTTCCAGGCGCTCCAGCATCGCACGGCTCATCTTTATAGCGAGATGGAAGTCGCCCGTTCCGCCGTTATCAAAGCGCAGCAGCTGCTTGACGAAGGCAATGACGGGGCCGAGCTGATGGTGTCAGTTGCAAAGGCCAAGGCCGGGCGTGCCACCAACCTTGCCGTGCGCGAAGGCGTACAGATGCATGGCGGCATCGGTATGACGGATGAATATGATATCGGCCTCTATATGAAACGGGATCGCGCGCTCGCCGAATTCATGGGCGATGCGAATTATCACGCCAACCGCGTGGCGGAAATGAACGGCTATTAGGCCATAATGACACACCCGTTTGGGCTGAGCGTGTCGAAGCCCCGTTCTTTCCTGAAGGAAAGGACGACCCTTCGACAGACTCTGGGAGAGCGGATTGGGAGAGTGAAATGGCTTTGGATGACGAAACCTTTAACCAGCTTCTCGAAACCATTCGCCGTTTCGTTCGCGAGCGACTGCGCCCGCTCGAAGGCGAGGTCGAGGCCAACGACGCCATTCCAGCCGACGTTGTCGAAGAGATGAAGGCGATGGGCCTGTTCGGGCTGTCCATTGCGCCCGAATATGGCGGCATCGGCCTGACGATGAGCGAGGAAGTGCGCGTCGCCTTCGAACTGGGCGGTACGACCCCGGCCTTCCGCTCAACCTTCGGCACCAATGTCGGGATTGGCAGCCAGGGCGTGGCGATCGCGGGGACCGACGAACAGAAAGCCGAATGGCTGCCCAAAATGGCCAGCGGCGAAGTCGTCGCCAGTTTCGCCCTCACCGAACCGGATGTCGGATCGGATTCAGGCGCGGTGAAAACCAGAGCCGTGCGGGATGGCGACGTGTACCGGCTCTCCGGCACCAAGCGATACATCACCAATGCCGACAAGGCTTCGGTCTTCACCGTCATGGCGCGGACCGGAGAGGAAGCGGGCGGGCGAGGGGTTTCCGCCTTTCTCGTGCCGCGCGATCTGCCGGGCGTTTCGGTCGGCGAACCCGAAAAGAAGATGGGTCAGCAAGGCGCCAAGGTCTGCGATGTCATTTTCGACGATACGCCGGTGCCGGCGGCCAATCGGCTGGGCGCTGAAGGCGAGGGTTTCAAGGTAGCGATGCAGGTGCTCGATCGCGGACGCCTGCATATCAGCGCCGTATGCGTCGGCATCGCGGACCGGCTGATCGCTGACTGCGTGGCCTATGCGATCGACCGCAAGCAGTTCGGCCAGTCTCTGGCCGATTTCCAGCTTATTCAGGCGATGATCGCCGACAGCAAGGCGGAAAGCATGGCGGCAAAAGCGCTGGTGCTCGAAGCCGCCGCCAAAAAGGACGCGGGTGAACGGATTACGCTCGAAGCCGCTGCGGCCAAATATTTCGCCAGTGAGATGGTCGGCCGCGTTGCCGACCGCGCCGTGCAGATTCATGGCGGCGCTGGCTATATTGCCGATTATGGCATCGAACGCTTTTACCGCGATGTGCGGCTGTTCCGGATCTATGAAGGCACGAGCCAGATCCAGCAGCTGATCATCGCGCGGGAAACCATCAAGAACGGCGGGTAACGCCGCGAACAGGAAGGAATTAGATCAATGGATATCGCAAAACTTTTCAGCCTCGAAGGCCGCACCGCACTGGTAACCGGCGGCTCGCGTGGCATTGGCAAGATGATCGTCGAGGGCTTACTCTCGGCGGGTTGCCGCAAAGTCTATATCTCGGCGCGCAAGGAAGACCAGATCGCCGCCGCCGTGGAGCATTTTGGCGACAGGGTGGTTGGCATTCCGATGGATATTTCCACCGTTGAAGGGTGCAAGGCGCTCGCTGCGGCGATTTCGGAGCATGAGGAAAAACTCGATATCCTCGTCAACAATGCCGGTGCGGCCTGGGGCACGGATTTCGACGAATTTCCGGAGGCTGGCTGGGACCGGGCGATGGATTTGAATGTTAAATCGCCATTCTTCCTGACCCAGGCGCTGCACCAGTTGCTCAACAATGCGGCAAGCACCGAGCAGCCCGCCAAGGTCATCAATATCGGATCGATTGACGGGATGCGGCTCAACCCATGGGAAACCTATAGCTACCACGCATCCAAGGCGGCGATCCTGTGGCTGACCAAGCGGATGGCGGCCCGGCTGATTCAGGACAATATCATCGTCACGGCGATTGCCCCTGGCGCCTTTGCGTCGGACATGAACAAGGCCGCGCGCGATGCGGGCGATGCCGTGGCCCAGTCCATTCCGGCGAGGCGGATCGGCGAAGCCGAAGACATGGCGGCAGCCGCCATCTACCTTGCCAGCCGCGCGGGAGACTATGTGATCGGCGAAACGCTGACCGTCGATGGCGGCCTCGTCCATGCCGATACAAGGACCAGCATCGCGGGTTGACCGTTCAGCCCTTATCCCTGACGAGCAGGAAGTTCATCCGTGCCGCTGCAATCGGTTGCCGCCGCCCGTAGCTTAAGCTGGAAGGCTCTCGAGAGGCTAACCAGTTCTATAAACGTCTTTTTCTATCCGCCTTCTGATAAATTTGATTGTGTGATCGGAAGTCGATCCTCTCGTTCATATCAAGAAGTGGCTACCTTGCGCTCTTCGTCAGAAGCTATAGATCGAATCCATGCCTATTGTATCATTGAATGGCCCTGAGGCGTTGCGTATCCGCAAGACTAACGGTCTTGCCACTTGGGGCGTCAGAGACGAAGAAAATCGTATCGAACCGATTGCCAAACCGGCTTTCGATGTTCCCTTCCGGCTCAAACCGGGCGAGCGCATATTTACCATTGGCTCCTGCTTTGCACGCCATATCGAAGGAGAATTGCGTGATCGTGGTTTCAAGATACCGATGCGCGACCTTTTCACAAAAGGTGTGTTTGAAGGATTGCCGCCCGAAATTGTAAATAACTTTGGTACTCCCTCGATCTTTAACGAGTTTGCCTGGGCCTTTGGCGAGGAGGAGTTTGACGAGGATCAGGCGATCCTTGAGGTTGGTCCCAACAAATATGTCGATCTGCATATGGTCAACAGCATTCGGCCAGGCCCGCTAGCTGACGTACTCGCGCGCCGCCACGGACTGATGGAAGTGACGCGATCACTTGCAGATTGCCGGTTGCTTATAATAACCTTGGGCCTTGCCGAAGTATGGTGGGATGAGGCTGCACAGGTCTATCTCAACACGGCACCTTTGCCGGGCGCGATGAAGGCAAATCCTGAGCGTTTCTCGCTTCATGTTCTGAGTTTTCAGGAATGCCATGACTATCTGCAACGGGCGTTGGATATCGCCTTCAAGCATGGTCGTGATGACCTTCGCGCTATAATCACCGTCTCGCCAGTACCGATGATGGCAACCCATCGCCGTGACGATGTCATAACAGCCAATTGCTATTCAAAATCGGTCCTGCGAGTGGTTGCTGAGCAGATCGTCGCGGGTGATGATCGCATCACATATTTTCCGAGTTATGAATCTGTGACCTTGACGGACAGGCGCATCGCCTGGGCCGATGATTTCGTTCACACGACGCGGGCAATTGTGAAGTTCAATGTCGAGCGAATGGTCAATGCATACCTAGGAAATCGCGAAGCGGGGCAGGAGGTTTTGCCAGGTGTTGAGGAGTTTCCTACGGAATCGGCCGAAGCCCTTCTGTTTGCCGACAGGGCACGCGAGCAAAGGGTGAGGGGAGACCATGCCTTTTTCGAGGAACATGCCGGGCGGGTGAAAACATCGCCGGCATTCGCGATAGAGTATGCTCGCTTTCTTGTCTCAGATGGGCGCCCAAAAGAAGTTCTCGAAGCGGTCGACGGGTTGGAGCAGAGCGAAGCGAAATTGTTGCGCGCAAAAGCACATCTCAGCCTTCGCGACTATGATGCTGTCTTGGCATCGGTGCTGCCTCTCTGCAAACCGGGAACCAAGGGTATTCAACATTGGACGATGTTGATCGAGGCAAGGGCAGCCATGCAGGGCAAGGCGGGCATTCTTGATGCCGAGAAACTCTGGATGGAAACATCCCCCCGGCAGCGCATTCAGATTCTAACCTATATCGGAAATGCGCTGAGCCTCAAGAATGAGCATGACGAAGCGATTTCCCGGTTGGAGGAAGCTATTGAATCAGGCGAGAGCCCTCCGTTGGCGTCGATAGCGTGCGCCAAGTCTCTGCTTGCAACCGGCAACCCTAAAAGGGTTAAAACCTTGCTGGAAAAGGTGACCGGCAACACCGAATGGCAATTCAAACAGATCAAGACCTTGCTGAGTGAAGCAAGCCGTCAAAGCGCTGAATCGACTTAAAATGTCGGCGAAGCCGACGACATGGCCGCGGCGGCGATTTATCTGGCGAGCCGCGCCGGCGATTATGTGATCGGTGAGACGATCACCGTCGATGGCGGCCTCGTCCATGCCGATACAAGGACCAGCATCGCGGGCTGACCGTTCAGCTCTTATCCCTGACGAGCAGGAAGTTCATCCGTGCCGCTGCAATCGGTTTCGACTCCTCTTCCTGCCAGGCGAAGCTTTCGACATTGGCCATCCGCTGGCCCAGCCGGGAAATCACGGCTGCGGCGTAAGTGAGCCTGGCGCGGCCGCCGCGCATATAGTCGGTCGTTACCGTGATCGGTTTGATCTGCACCGTGGCCTCTTCGTCGCCCAGCGCATCGCGGAGCGAGGCAAAGGCGGCGATTTCCAGCAGGCCTGCTATCGCGCCGCCATGGAGGAAGTTCGGCCGGCCCTGGACATGGCTGCCAAAGGGCATCGTCAGTACGATCCGGCCGTTATTGTCGCGCGACGTTTCGATGCGCAGCGCCTGCGCATAGGGAGGGAGCGCGATTGTCATTCCGGCGCTCCCAGGAACATGAAGGTGCCGGCGACATTGGCTATCGGGCTGTCGGCCTCGCCGTCGTGGGCGAAACCGCGGACAAAGGCCACATTCCTGGTGTAGCGATAGCATTCCATATGGGCCGTCACACGCTGACCGACCTTGGCGGGCCGCAGATAGTCGACGCGCAGATCGATCGTGACTGTCTGGAAGAACTTGCCGGTCGTCAGCATGATGCACATGCCGGACGCCATATCGCACAGGCTGATGATCGGACCCGACGCTAGGATTCCCGTCGCCGGGTCGCCGACAAGTTTCTCGTCATAATCGATCGCCAGTTCGACCCACTTGTCGGCGTTGGCGACATACTGGACGCCGATCAGCCCGTTATGGCTGTGCTGGTTGAGCATCTTGAAAAAGGCGCGCGGGCCGATTTCGCCCGATGTAAGCTTTTCGCGAATCGCGTTCACATCATGCTGGTCAGGCGACATGGGGTGATTCCCGCCACAGGCCGACAGCGTCGATCACGGTGCGGCCTTCGACATCGCCTTTGCGTTTTAGAAAGGCTTTATGGCCAACCAATAATGCCACAATATCGGATTTGGCGAGAGCTTCGTCGAACCCGGCGAGCCTGATATTGTCATGCCTCCAGAGCCTTTCCGGCAAGGCGTTTACATGCGGTTCGACCGCGTAGATCTCGAATCCCTCTTGTGCCAGGCCGACGGCGATATCGATTGCCGGGCTTTCGCGCAAATCGTCGACATTGGGTTTGAAGGCGAGGCCAAGGCAGGCAATTTTCTTAGTTCCGGCTTTTTTCGCTGCCGCGCGGATCTTCTCGATTACGGATTTCGGACGGCCGTCATTCACGCGCCGTGCCTCGGCCATCAGCCCTGTCAGGTCGTTATTGTCGGAAATCAGGAACCAGGGATCGACGGCGATGCAATGCCCGCCAACGCCCGGTCCCGGGTTGAGAATATTCACCCGCGGATGCCGGTTGGCCAGCTCGATCGCCTCCCACGGGTTGAGCCCGTGCGCTTCGCCGACATTGGCGACCTCATTGGCGAAGGCGATATTGACGTCGCGATAGGCATTCTCGATCAGCTTGACCAGTTCGGCGGTCTTGGCGTCCGTCATGTGAATTTCGCCGCGCACGAAACTTTCATAGAGATCGCGGGCGCGTTCCGCGTCCGCCGGTGTCAGGCCCCCGACGATGCGGTCGTTCTGGACCAGTTCCCTGACCATCTGGCCCGGTAGAATACGTTCCGGGCAATAGGCGATGGCCACTTTCAGCGTTTCGCCCTCGACAAGATCGGGGCGCGCTTCCCGAACGATGGCGGCCACGCCATCGGTTGCGCCCAAAGGGCTGGTCGATTCCAGGATGATCAGATTGCCAGCCTCCAGCACGGGCGCGACTGAACGGGCAGCGGCCTCGACAAAGGACATGTCGGGCGATTTGTCATCGCGGATCGGCGTGGGGACGGTGATGATAAATGCATCTGCTGGTTGCGGTTCGGTATAGGCTTTGAGTCTTTCGCTGCTGACCGCGCCGCGCACCAGCATGTCGAGATCGGGCTCGGAAAAATGCGCCCGGCCCTCGTTCAATTCCTCGACAATATGTTCGGAAATATCTGTTCCTTTGACAGCGAAGCCCGCCGAAGCCAGCGTCGCAGCTGTAGGCAGGCCGATATAGCCCAGCCCGACCACGCAGACTGTTTTGAATTCATTGGGCATTTTTCATTGCCTTCACGATCTGTGCGGCGGCGGTACCGTCGCCAAAGGGGTTTCTGATCGCGCTTACCCGCGCATATTCCCCTTGATCGTCGATTAAGGTTTCGGTTTCGCTAACGATACGGTCGATATCGGTGCCCACCAGTCTGCACGTGCCCGCCTCTATGGCTTCCGGCCGTTCCGTCACGTCCCGCGTGACGAGCACCGGCTTGCCGAGGGAAGGGGCCTCTTCCTGGATGCCGCCGGAATCCGAAATGACGAGATGGGCTCGGTCCATCAGATAGACGAACGGCAGATAGTCCTGCGGTTCGATCAGATGCACGGCTTCGGTGTCCGATAGGACGGCGTTCGCAGCGCGCTGGACATTGGCGTTGAGATGCACCGGATAGACGATTTCGGTATCGCCCCGCCGGGCAATGCGGACAAGCGCCTCGCACATCCGTTCCAGCCCGCCGTCGAAATTCTCCCGCCGATGCCCGGTAACGACGATCAGTTTCTTCTCGGGATCGAGAAAATCGAACTGCGCGTCGAGCTCTGCCTTGCGCGCTCCACCCGCGTGGATATCGCCGACAACGGTCAGAAGCGCATCGATCACCGTATTGCCGGTCACGAAGATGTGGTCCGGATCGGCGCCTTCGTTCATCAGCGCTTTGGCGGCCTGCTTGGTCGGCGCAAACAGCCATCGCCCCATCAAATCAATGACGCGGCGGTTCATCTCTTCGGGCCAGGGCGCGTAAAGATCGCCGGTGCGCAGCCCGGCCTCGACATGCCCGACGGGGACCTGTTCGTAAAAGGCCGCCATTGCAGCCGCCATGGCCGATGTTGTGTCGCCATGCACGAGAACCGCATCGGGGCGATCGGCGGCGAAGATATCGCGCAGGCCCGTCATCGTGCCCACGGTCACATCGGTAAGCGTCTGCTGCGCCTTCATGATGTCGAGATCGATGTCGGGTGTAATATCGAACAGAGAGAGGACCTGGTCGAGCATCGAGCGATGCTGTCCGGTAACGCAGACGGTGGTTTGGAAAGCTGGGTCCGCGCGGAAGGCTTTGACCACGGGGGCCATTTTGATGGCTTCCGGCCTAGTGCCGAAGACTATGAATATTTTCATTAAAATCCTCAAACCAGGCTTCAGCGATATCAGGTCAGTCGCAACTGTGTTGCATGCTAATGCCTTTGGACGAGCTAAAAAATCAAGTCAGACGGACGCGTTCCGTCGATAGAAACTATTGTTGTGGACGGTTGGGGTATCAAAATACTTGGTCAGCAGGTTTGACAATGTATCGTGATCAATACCAATTTCGCTCTCCGCGCGCTGGTAAACATCCTCAACGCGACGGGCTGCTTCGGTCCAACTCCGTTCCGCTTTTACGAACGCCCGAGCGCTATTTCCAAGCCGTTCCCGCAACGCTGGATCCGAAATAACACGCTCCAGTGCCGCACGCAGGTCCGTGGCATCGTCCTTATCAAACAGAAGGCCGGTACGGTCGTCCTCGATCATATCCTGTAGCCCCCCGACATTCGATCCGATGACGGTCTTTCCCGCTGCCATCGCCTCCAAGGGCTTGAGTGGCGATACAAGCTCGCTCACCGCAAGGGCTCGCCGCGGATAGGCGCAGATATCAAACAGTCCATAGAGCCGCTGTGCCATATCCGGCGATACGCGGTCGACGAGCCGGATTGCATTGCCCAAGTCAAGTTGGTCGATCTGGCGCCGTAGCCCCTGTTCGATCGATTGTGGGTCGTTTGTATTTTTCGGGTCTGCACCAACGAGAATCAGCTTGATATGTTGATTGTTGCGGATCAGCGGGGCGGCGGCTTCGATCAACAGGTCCAGGCCTTCATAGTGCAGCATGGCACCCATATAGCCGATAACAACATCGCCCGGCTCCACCCCATATTCGTGCATCAAGGCTGAATCCGGAGAGGCGGGAGTGAAGCGGTCGGCTTCAACGCAATTGGGAATGATTGTGATGCGCGCATTGTCTGCGCCCATGCCGATCAAATGATCCCGCATCTGGTTGTTGAGAGTCATAACCTGATCCGCCAGCGCTAACACGATGGCTTCCAGGGCATTGTCCCTGGCTGCCTGTGGCGTGGTTGCAAAACCCGGTTGCCTGGCCTCACGGGTGATCGCCCAGAAACTGCGAACTTCGTACACAAATGGTAGACCTGCCCGGTTTGCAGCGAGGGCCGCCGGGAGTGCAGTCCAGAAATTGGTGGCGGCATGGACGATGCCGATCTGGTTTGCTGCGAAAGCCTGTTCGAAATAAGCGGCGGCTTCGGCGATATAGCCGAATGTTCGGCCCCTGCGGCCAAAGCCATTCTCGAAATGATAGGGGATGCCATCGATTAGCTGCTGCCCAGACGGCATTTCGTCAGGCAATGCTCCATCGCTCGGAAAGCCGGGTCGCGCGAATGCGGCCAGCGGACGACCTGCGTTGGTAATCGCTGCGGCAAGCGAATGGCTGCGCATCGCATAGCCGCCATGGGCATAGTTCCGCGCATTGTGCAGGCAATAGGCGATTTTTCGATGCACAGCAGTCTTGCGGGAAGTGGGGCGCGGCATCCGGCGCAGTTCGTCAACGACATCGCAATAGGCGCGCAATTCAGCAATATGGTCCTGAAACGGCCCGTTCGCCAGGTCGGGTTTTGCTTCGAGGGCGGCTTCGGCAGCAATGATCGCACTACGATAATTTTGGGCGTTGGCGTATGCGAAAGAAAGGAGACGCAACTGATTTGGCGATTTGCGAATTTCGGTTGCTCTGGACAGCAGCTGTGCTTCGGTTTCGAAGAATCCGAGCCGACGCGCAACCGCCGCACAACCCCGTAAAATTTCGAACCTAGTATCTTGATCAAGTTTGGCAAATACGTCGTCGTTGAGAGGCAGATGACGACAGAGCTTGCTTAGCACCGACACGACAGCCTTAATTATCTGGTTATCTTCAAGGGCTATGAGTGTGTTCAGCGGATCGGGAAGCGTGGCTCCAAAACATCGGAAATGCGTATCGCTTCCCTCAGGTGCGTTTAGAAAGATCCGCTGTCCCGGTGCTCGTATAAGCCAACTCATTGACCGAGATGAAGCTTCGAGAGCTTCTCCAGATTCAAATATTTCGGACTTGAACGGTGTTGGGTCGACCGAAAGCTGAATAGGACCGTTCGCGTGTGTGAAGTGGACCCATGCCCAATTCCCATTCTTCTGTGGCGTAATAATTTCAACTTGGCCGTCTGACGAAGAAACTTGCCTCTCTGCCATCAGGTCGGCGTCATGAATGGAAACTATCAGCATGCGTCTGGCTTCAGGATTTCTTTCGTTGGGGTGCGACGTGGCAGGCATGGTTTGTAACTAGCGCTCCTCTCTGACGACGTGGATATGACTAGTTTGCCGTCGAGCTGATCAGCTGGTCTATACCAGCAAGAAAAAGGTCGGAGACAGCGTCGGGATCAAATTTGTTTTTGAAGCCTTTGTTGGCAGTTTGCAGTGATGGAGATACACCGACAAGCGCTGCAGATAGTGAATGCACCTCATTCCTGTCGTACGTTGATACTCCATAGTCAGTGAGTGCGGAAAAGGCCGGTTCGTCTGGCGCAATGACAGGACAACCGAATGTCAGTGCCAGCATGGCTGCTCCTGAGTTTAATTGATTGCCCGCGTAGGGCAAAACAACGGTGTCAGCAGCCCGAAAATAGAGCTGAACCTTTTCGTCGGCGATCTTTTGAGACACGAATCTTATCGCTGGATCTTCGGATATCAGTGTGAGAATCTCATCTACGTAAGCCGCATCACTGGGAAAGCCCGCTATGGCGAGCCGCAGTTCAGGGTGTGATTCAGCGCGGGCTTTTCGGAATGCCGCGATAAGGTCTTCGAGCCGTTTATAGGGTCGGATAGAACCAAAAAAAAGCAGAATGGTTGATGATGGGTCAAATCCTAGCGCATCCCTAGCTTCCTCTCTCGATATTTGGTCAGCATGAGCAGGCCCATAATGGGGGTGCGGCGCAAACAGAGTGTGAGTTGGGCGTTCACCGATCAGATTCTCGAGAAGCGCCGGATGACTTTTATCCATGAAATGAACCAGGTCGAACCGCTCGATGATCCGGCGCCTCAATTCGATGTCTGTCTCCGGAAAAGCTGAGTTGTGAGGCAGCAAATTATGTGCTGTCCAAACCATCTTGCAGGCGGTGCGTTGCTGGAATTCCAAGATCAGTTCAAAGGCATCATCAATATTCTGCCTAAATACCACTTCGCTGTCCGCTGATTTTGAGAGTTGTCCAAACCAGTGCGCGTGGAAAATTACCGGACCTGGCCAGTAAATCTCTTTGAGATCATCAAGCTTGCCAATTCCTTCTACGGCATATCCAAATTTGGCGGCATTCCTGTAGAGCAGGGATTGATATTTGTTCACCCTGGAGGATGGCCAGCAAACAATTAGCGCAGGCAGAGAATTTTCAGCATTTGAATGCTCGCAAAACTTCCTCGCCAGCGAATCTGCTCGGCTGCAAGGTAGCGGCGCAACAAGTAAAGGGTCTTTCATATCTGACATGCCGCTTGTTCATGATGCTCTCGGGCGGCGGCATAGACATCGTTATAGAGTTTGACATTTGTAGACCAACGACGCTGTTGCTCGACCCACCGACGAGCCTGTTCGGCTCTGCGAGATGCGGCAATAGGGTCTTGCAAAATCTGTTCCATAACGCCGTGGAGACTTTCACTGTCGCCTGTCTTGAAAAATAATCCCCGCTCTTCAGCGCCGATCAACTCGCGGAATACTGGGTGGTCAGACATGATAACGGGAGCGCGCATAGCCATAGCTTCTATGGCGGTCATGGGCGAAACATAGTCGGATGTGCAATCGGGGATTCGCGGATCGACGAAGATATCGATTGAACTGTATGCAGCCAGTACCTCTTCATAATCGATGGTGCCTGTGAATATTACAGAGCCACCAAGTCTGAGTTCCGAGACGTGCTGTTCAAGTTCCGTTCGAACCGGTCCGTCGCCCACGATGAGCAAGCGTGTCTCGGAATGACGAGCATGTAGACGCGCAAAGGCGTCGCATAATATCTGATGACCCTCCCGCTTCGAGATATTGGAGATGCAACCGATGACCTGATGGCCGTCAAGCTTCCAGCGCTCTTTGAATTCTTGCGTTACACTGTTTGACGCCGTTTTGAGAAACCGTTCGTCGACTGAATTTGGAATGATGGATATTTTGCCAGCAGGTACACCGAAGCCAACAAGATCTTCCGCCATTGCATCTGATATCGTTACTATAGCATCGGCTTCCGCCATGCACCGGTTCTCTTGTGCCGCACGTAGCTGTGTATGCGGTGCATTGAGTATCCCTTCGAAAAAATCGGTCCATTTGTGCTCATGAAACGAGCGTACTTCATAAACAAAAGGTATGCCGCGACTCTTTGATAGAGCTATGCCCTTCAATGCATTGTCAAAACCGCGAAATCCGGATGCCGCATGGATGATTGATGGATTAACGCGCGCGCATATATGTGCGAGCAGCTTGGTATCGAACGTAAGGAGTGTGTCGCGCGGGATTTTTTTTCGCGGCATATTCTGGAAGTGGCAGAACCAAGTTTCGACGCCATCATTATCTACTGTGAATATTCCGTCGCGCGTTGCGCGATCGATCGCCAGTTCGTCGGAAATTCTAGTTGGGGCCACCGATATGATGGGTTCAAGTCCCATTTCTTTTTGATGTGTAGCAATAGACCGATTGCGCACCGCGTGTCCGTTCAAATCAAGCGGATAGATTGTTTTGAAAATGTGAAAAATTTTATGTGGGTCCGCCTCGACAGAAGGCTGTTTGGGAAGCGGCGGAAGCCAATCGGGGGCAAGTTCGATAAGTTGCCCCCGTTTGCGGCGTAGCGCATGGGCTGCGCCGTCTGTTCCCGTCTTGAACCACCGGGTTGCGGCTAATTTAACCGCAAGTCTCAGGTCTCCAATCTGCGTTGCTTCCGTGGTTAGAGTAAGTAGGCGCTTTTCGTTCAATTGGGCGAGTTTTTCAACGTCGAGGTTGCGCGCTATGTCCAGCGAAAAGGCAGTTTGCGGCCGCTCCGAGTTCGCTTCACCGATGCTTGGTTCGGTGGGTTCGCTTTTCAATTCTATGCGATGTCGACGATAGGCGATCCATTCTCTTGCCAACGTGTAAGGTAGGACAAACATACGCAGCGGGTTTTTAAAAGCCCGAACCAGTTGCAACCCGAAGCGATAGGCAAGCTGATTTTCTACGGCCCGCGTTGATTGAGCGACGGCATCGCCTTGGGCGCGCGTTGCTTTGCGAAGTTGTTCTTCGTGGGCGGCTTCAAGTTCGCCAACGGTGTCTTCATAAATTTGTAATTGCGATAAAAGCGCTCGCACAACATCCGCAGGCGTTTCTTCATCGCCGTTTGCAGCTTTCGGGTTGGATGATTTTTCCATAGTCATTTAAGTCGTCGCTCAGCTATGCGTTTGGAATTGTCAACTTTGCTAGCTGTGGCTTAGGGCCATGCTTCAATCAGGGTTTCATTCCAATAGTGCTGGGCACACACACGGTAAGGATTTTGCTTCACCCGGCCCGCTGTGTTGTACGATCAATTGGCCGACGAAGCGAATTTGGCATTTCGCGGGCGTACTCGTTCAGGGTATTTGGTCTCTATCCAAAGGTGTTGTCATCCTCCTTCAGGATCGCAAGTTGACCTTGCTGATATATTCGCAGATCAGTATGGCCCACCCGTGGAAGCACGGAATTTCGCGCACAATATGGGGAACTTTTAATGCTCATGCGCAGGTTCACAGAGCATGGGCTACTCTGGGATCGGGTCTTTTCAGGCATTGCTTTTTGCCGGATCTTAGCGCGATTTTGTCTTGGTTCGCGAAAGAAGGCTATTAGATGCGGATAGCCTTCCTCGCCGAAACTGCCGCGAAAGGGCAAGATGCAACCGAAAGGCGACGTGTAGCCCATCTCTGGCGTGCGTTAATTCGCATGGAACACGCTTTTCCGGAATTCATCGATGCGAACCAACCCTGCTCGATATCGCAGGGATCACGCGCTCGGGGCGATGGCCCTAAGCAAGTTGTCTGGGATGTCGTGGTGAATGCGACCAATGACCCTAATGCTGCGGATGCATTCTATGCGGCCGCGAATAGGATCTGGGTTCCACCCTCCGATGCCAGTGCGGTCAATCCACATAGCATGAAAAATTGCGACGCGACTTGGCTTTGGGAAGACGGACCGTCGAATGAGTCGCAAGCTCTGGCCGATCACATTCTTCCTGACATATATGAGACAGCACTGGATCATTCCATCGCAACCTATCCTGAAGGAGCGATCCTTGCTGATTCTTCGATTGTCGAGAACCAGAGCCACGGGATAGTCGAACTACTGAAGGCGAATCCGACAGGTGAAACAGGGTTGCCAGTCGAACTGACGCAATTGTTGGCGCCAAGTCTGGACTTCGATCAATGCTCAATCGTACCGTATGAGAATCTCGAAGCGCTCGGGCGAGCATCGGTTCTTATTAGTGACTTCTCTCCGGCCTACCGAGAATTGGCATTCACCGCGCTCAACAATGGTGCGAAAGCGATCCTAGTCGGGACTGGAAAATACATCGTTCTCGGCGGTAGACGTTATGGCATTCCGCAGTCGGATGATGAGTTGATTGCCGGCGAGGCAATGGGATGGTCCAGTACACAGCAGCGGACGTTCGATGATCTGACGAGATCAGTGAAATCGGCATTACAATCGATAACCAGTGGGACTGGTTTTTATACAGCCGAGTTGGATAACTCCACAGTATTCGAGTGTGAATTGAAGAGGCACTCTTTCAACCCACACACTGGCCTCTTGATCGCGTTCGTCTCCTGTCGCTGCCCTTTTATCAATGACATGATCTTCGATGGTCTGGCCGTTATTTCGGGAGATACCGAACTTCCTGATGTTCGTTGTCGAAGAAATGCACCTGCCGACATAGAAAATGGACTGCTGCTGCGAATAGTGGCGTTTCTGCCTGCTGGATTGTCTGTTCAGGACGTCAACATACAAATCTTGGTTGAAGGGGTGATTTCTTACGATGTGGCGCTACCTCCAACCATAACATTCCAACAGGCCGGTTTTTTATGCGTAGAGAGTGCGGGAGAAGACAGGTGGGCTGTCGAGCATTGGAGCGCATCGTCGAAGACGTGGATAGATTGCTCAGATGGGGAGGTCATCGACCAATCGATTGTTCCGAACGCAACTGGTCTGCATTTTTGTCGATCCACCATTCGTATTGACACCCAAGATAATAGAATGACAGCCCAACCTGATGAGGGTGTTGGGCAAACACTCTTCGGAAGTGGCAGGTATATGGCGCCTCAGAGCGTCTCTTCTGACAGGCTCGTGCAGTTGAAAGATGCGTATCGTGGGCAGTCCGCCTGGCTGATCGGAAATGGCCCATCAGTAAGACCCGCCGATCTCGACCGTCTGCAAGGACGACTTTGTTTTGCATTTAACAGATTTCATCTCGCTTACTCCGAAACCTGTTTGCGGCCGCAATTTACGCTGTGCAGCGATCGCCAGACGATCGAAGATTTTTTCGAAGAAATCGTCGCGCAAGCGGGAGGAATGGTAATGCTGGCCCAAGCTGATCGCCCCGATAAATCAGGCGCGGCGGAATGGCTCCGGGTGGCGCCGGTCTTTCCTCCGTTATTCTCGAAGAACCCCGCCGTTCGGGTATCGGCAGGGGGATCTTCGCCATTTATTGCGATGCAAGTCGCCCATTATCTCGGGATCAGGCGGCTCTATCTTTATGGTATGGATTTCACGTACAAGGTTCGGAAGAACGCACTGAGCAAGGATCCCATGCGGGGGGGGGTCGGTGAAGGCAATCACTTCATAACAGATTATAGAGCGGGGCTACCATGGTCGCCGCCCAATACTTTGAACATACTTATGGCCTTTCTAACTGCGCGTGAGATTTTCGCCGCCGATGGGGGGAGCATACGAAACGCTACGCGAGGCGGGGCGCTCGAGATGTTTGAGCGGTATGATTTTGAAAAAGCGTTGAGGGACGAATGATAAAACTCGATGAATTAAAACTCTCTAGTGATTTCAAAATGGACGAACTCCAAATTTGCTCCACATTCTTATCGAATATATTTTCATTCCCTCACAAATGCTGTTGTTGTTCACAGCTTTTTGTTCGTCATTCTTGCGCAATTCACACGCAATCTTCCTACTTTCCGACCAAGGGTAGTGGTTGTTTTCATTCGGCAATGTAGCTAGACGCGCGACTGCGCTCGTGGTGTGCGCGGTATGATGCGGCGTATAATTCGGTGCTAGGAGCTTATGAGAATAATGTCTGATCCAGGTCGGTCGCCCGCGGTCCCCCGCTGCTCAATCGTTATTCGCTGTTTCAATGAAGCTGAGCATATTGGTCGGTTGCTTGAAGACATTGGTCGCCAGACCCTTGCGGATATCGAAATCGTTGTCGTTGATTCCGGGTCAACTGATGGGACCGTAGATATTGTCCGTCGTTACCCCACGCGGCTCGTTTCGATCAGCCCGTCCGAGTTTACCTTTGGCCGAGCGCTCAACATCGGGTTCCGTGCGGCGCGTGGCGAGTTTGTCGTCGCTGCCAGTGCGCATGTGTATCCGGTTGACGATGACTGGCTCGCAAACTTGCTGGGCCCGTTCGAAGATGAACGAGTTGGGCTAGTTTATGGTAAACAGCGAGGACCGGAAAGTTCACATTATTCGGAGTTGCGCTTGTTTGAGAGCTGGTTTCCCGAAGAGTCCAACGCTGATCAGGACCATCCCTTTTGCAATAACGCCAATGCGGCGGTCCGCCGGGCATTGTGGTTGGACCAGCCCTACGATGAGAGCTTGACGGGCCTTGAGGATCTCGACTGGGCGAAGAAGGCGATGGCGCGAGGGCATCGCATCGCTTATGCCGCCGATGCCACGATCATTCATGTTCATGACGAGACCTCGGCTCAGGTCCTGAACCGCTACCGTCGCGAAGCTATCGCGCTCAAGCATATTTATCCAAGTGAACGGTTCAGTTTCTGGAATTTTCTCCATCTTTTTGCCAGCAACGCGCTCTCGGATCTCGGCCACGCCCGTCACGAGGGTGTTCTGATCCGGCGGTTCTGGGATATCGTCAGTTTCCGTTTTCTGCAGTTTTGGGGCACATATAAAGGCTATCGCCAGTCTTCGCTGACCAATGCCGAAATGCGCCAGCGCTTCTATTATCCGAGTGGCCGCGCGCGTGATCGATCTGATCACGGCCGGAAGAAACTTAAATCGGAAAACGGGGTTACAAGCGAAAACCGGTCTGCCGGGTCACTCACTAAGGACAGCTAGATGAACCAGACAATAGCGGCGATCGTTCCGATGCGGCACAGCAGCGAACGTGTGCCGGGCAAGAATTATCGCGATTTCGCCGGCAAACCGCTCTATCATTATGTTGTCGAGACGCTGCGCGATTGCCCGAGCATAGATCAGGTGGTCATCGACACCGATAGTGATCTTATCATGCAAGATGCGCGCGAGCATTTCCCCGATGTCGAATTGCTCGAGAGACCTGAACATTTGCGATCAGGCATGACGTCGATGAATTCCGTACTAGAACATACGATTACGCAGATTGAAGCCGACTATTATCTGCAAACACACAGCACCAATCCGTTGCTCGGCGCTGATACGCTGGAGGCGGCGCTGCAGCGATTTTTCGATGCGATGCCTGATTATGACTCACTGTTTTCCGTGACGCGGCTGCAAACGCGACTTTGGGATGAGCTTGGCCGGGCAATCAACCACAATTCCTCTATTTTGTTACGCACTCAAGACTTGCCCCCGGTTTATGAAGAGAATTCATGCTTTTATCTGTTCACCGCTGATATTCTGTCTCGCTATCAGAACCGCATTGGTGCGCGCGCGATGATGGCGCCGATCGATCCGATCGAGGCGATGGACATCGATGAAGAAGTTGATTTCAAGCTCGCCGAGGCGGTGCAACTGATGCGGGAGCGCGGCGAATGAGCCATCATGTTCTCATCTCCTGCACGCATTTGCAGCGCGAAATGCATCGCTATCATGACCGCTTTGTAGAACGTGAGATCACCTATGATTGTCCGGATTTCTCACAACAACTGGTCGAAAGTGAACTGCTTGAGATCGTTGATCGCTATGACGGTGTGATCGCTGGTGACGACGAGTTTACCGCGAAAGTAATTGAGCGCGGCAAAAAGCTGCGAGTGATTGCAAAATGGGGCATCGGCATGGACGGGATTGCGATCGACGCAGCGCGTGAACGCGGCATCGAGGTGTGTAATACGCCCGACCTGCTGTCGGAAGAGGTCGCAGATGTCGCGATCGGCTATGCCGTTATGTTGGCCCGTGAATTGCACAAGATTGATCAGGCAGTGCGCGCTGGCGAGTGGTACAAACCGCGCGGCATTTCTCTTGGAGGAAAGGCAATCGGTCTCATTGGGGCGGGCGGTATTGGACGTGCGGTCTTGCGCCGTGCTCACACCATGGGGATGGAATTGCTCGCGAGCGATCCTGCTCCGCTGCCTGATGAATTTGTACAGCAGACAGGCGTCGAACAGGTGGCGCTCGACAACATGCTCGAACGCGCTGATTTCATCGTCCTGACTTGCGCCCTGACCCCGCACAACCGCCATATGCTTTCAACTGAGCAATTCAGCCATGTGAAGTCTGGCAGCTATCTGATCAATGTTGCTCGCGGACCGCTAATAGACGAGGCGGCGCTCATCGAGGCTTTGAACGAAAACCGGTTCACTGGTGCCGCGCTTGATGTGTTCGAAGAAGAGCCGCTGGCGGCCGATCATCCGCTGCGCAGCTTCGACAATTGCATCTTCGGTAGCCACAATTCGTCCAACACGATCGATGCTGTTCTGCGGGTCAATGAGGCGGCGATTGCCAACCTGTTCAAGGGGCTTGGGGTAAACCCCTAATCTTCATTCCTGCTCCGATGAGATCACATAGGGGGTCCGAAGTGACTGAGCCGATTGGCTCTATTGCCAGTGACATTCGTTTGGCAGCCGAATAAACTACCATCAAATCGGGTTGGAGTTGGCGTATCTATTGCCGCGCTGGTCACGAAGAGTCTGTTTTGGCGGTCATCGCCGAAGACACAATTTGTCGGATTGTTCGCGGGCAGTTCGACAATTCGGTCTACACGACCATCGGGTGATATCCGCAACAGGCAACTGCCGCCGAAACGGCAATTCCATAGATAACCTTCCGAATCGAGTGTCGATCCGTCTGGAACCCCGCGAGGATGATCCGCAAGCAATTCACGTTCGTCAGTCAATTTCGCCTTTCCGGCTTTCCAGCCAAATGACCAGATTATGTTGCGTAAAGAGTCGGCGAAGTAGAAGCGATTGCGATCTTCGTCCCAGCACACCGTGTTGGCGATGCCGATTTCGTCTTTGACGATTTCAAAACCGTTGTGATCAATACGGTATAGCGAACCCATCACTTTTTTAACAGGCAGCGGCTCACCGTCCGGGCCGAGGTTATTTTGCATCGATCCAATCCAGATCGAGCCGTCGGGCGCGATTTGCCCGTCGTTGAGCCGTACTTCCGGATAGCTGTCGAGTGTGAATATTGGATCGGAGATACTCTCCTGTTCGGGGCTCCAGAGCACGATGCGTGACGCCATGGCGAGCACGATCTCATTGCGTTCCCGTCCGAGCATTATTGAAACGACTGGCTCATCGAACAGCCAGCTTTTGCAGCAGCCGCCATGCGGGTCATAGCGGTAGACAGCAAACCCGTTGATATCGCACCAATAGAGCTGTCCGATCCGGTCATCCCAGACGATACCCTCGCCGCACAGATTTCCTGCGGGGAATACCTGCTGGACATTCAAAATTGTTAAAGGCTTTGGCATGGTCATAAGGGAAGCTTAAATCTGTTCAATGTCAATCGGAGCCACGGTGGTCGCTTTTCCCCGGTTGAGGGCATCCAACACAAGCTCGAGCGGGCGAGTTTCGACGCTCGATTGATGACGATCAATCAAATTAGCGAATTTGCCATAGACCCGCTCATATTCTGCCGTGCCCTCGGTGGGCATCGTGCGACCGTTAATGTCCAGGCGCTTGCCACCGTCCAGCAACAAGAGTTCGCTTCCACCTGACAAGATCGAGATTGCCCAGACCGGTGCTCCAGGATGCAATAAGTCGAGACTTGCCAATCCGATCGGCCTCCCGTTCAAAGCAAATTGCAATTCCGCCGTTGCCGGAGTTGCGACATTTTTCGGGATGAACAATTCTGCTTCGGAAATCGACAATGTGCCGGGAAGAATATGGTCCAAGATGGAGAAGGCGTTTATTCCCGCGTCGAACACGCCAAACCCGTTTTCGCGCCAAAGCCAGTTTTGATTGGGGTGCCAATCGTTGACATGTTCGAGCCAGCGGAGTCGCAGTTCGTGCACTGGATGGCGCTCCAGCCACCGCGCTGCCGCATCGACCGCAGGGTTTTCCACGCTATGCCAAGTGGCGAAGATGCTGCAATCAACGGGATTGGGCAGTTCGCGTAATTTTTCCAGATCATTGGCCGTAGCGACTGGTGGCTTTTCGAGCATGATATGCCAGCCTGCCTCAAGGCACTGACCAATAAGTGATACGCGATCCGAAGGAGGCGTGCACAATGCAACCGCATCGATCTGCAAGTGCGATTTCTGCAATGCAGCAATCGAGGTGAAGCAGTCAATATTCGCATACGTGCTGACAGGATCTACGATCGCGGTGAGCTCGAACCGGCCCGAATCTGCGATTGCGGGCAGGTGATTGGCCCTAGCGCTGACACCAAATCCGATTAAGGCAAGTTGGAAGTTGATTTTCTGGTTCCGCATCTATGGATAATTTTTGAGAAAATCCGGATTGTTGGTGCAGGCACCATATCTATTATAACAGCTCTGCGGTTGCGAAAGAATCAACACGCCGCATAGCGGTGTATTGCATCTAGCCGACATCGCATTCTGCCGAAAGTCACTCATTTGTGGGAGAGCTCGCGCAATATTAATAGATCGACTCTTCGGGACTAAGAAATTTCTGCCGAAATTAGTCTAAGAATTCCCGGCTCACAATCCAAAGTTACGCTTGTATTTTGGGTTATATACTGCTTGGGATTTGCGATTGCAGCGGCCTGCGCCCAACGAATCTTCCCTTGAGGATGAAATAGTTGTTGCGGGTTGAGTTAAGCATATTGGCTTTCTGAAATGGGGCCTTTACTCACAGAGCCATCTATATGAATCCCATTTTGATAAGCGCTTAATAAGGAGAAATCATGTCCCGCGGCAAAACTGCACTTGTAACCGGTATCACGGGGCAAGACGGTGCTTATTTGGCAGAATTGTTGCTTGGTAAAGGATACACCGTACATGGCGTCAAGCGACGTTCGTCATCCTTTAATACGGCGCGTGTGGATCATCTTTATAATGATCCGCATGAACATGAGACACGTTTTCACATGCACTATGGTGACATGACGGATTCGACGAACATCATTCGCCTGGTTCAGGAAACGCAGCCGGACGAGATCTATAATCTTGCTGCGCAAAGCCATGTTCAGGTGAGTTTCGAAACCGCTGAATATACGGCGAATGCTGACGGCATTGGGCCTTTACGTCTCCTAGAAGCTCTACGCATATTGAAACGGGAAGACGAGGTTCGATTTTATCAGGCCTCTACTTCTGAGCTTTATGGCAAGGTTCAGGAAGTTCCGCAGTCGGAAACAACACCTTTTTATCCGCGCAGTCCATATGCAGCGGCAAAGCTCTATGCCTATTGGATTGCGGTCAATTACCGCGAAGCCTATGGTATTCACGCGTCAAACGGCATCCTTTTCAACCACGAAAGCCCCATACGCGGGGAGACCTTTGTCACCCGCAAAATTACCCGTGCGGTCGCTGCAATCGAGCTGGGGCTTCAAGAGGCTCTCTATCTTGGAAATATCGATGCCAAGCGGGATTGGGGTCATGCCCGAGACTATGTCGAAGGCATGTGGCGTATCGTGCAGCATGACAAGCCTGATGACTGGGTATTGGCAACCGGCGAAACGCATACTGTGCGGTCTTTTGTCGAAGCGGCTTTCGCTGAGGTCGGACGACATATTTCCTGGGAAGGAAAAGGCGCTGACGAACTAGGGCGCGATTCGAAGACAGGTGCAATCCTCGTCAAGATCGACCCGCGCTATTATCGACCGACCGAAGTTGACCTTCTAATTGGCGACGCCTCTAAGGCACGAAAACACCTTGGATGGACGCCGAAAATCACCATGGCTGAACTCGTGCAGGAAATGGTGGTTGCCGACCTAGATACCGTCAAAGCCGAAGCTGGGCGCAATGACAGGCATGAGTAGGGGAGCGGTGTCACAACTTTATTCCCTCAAAGGCAGGCGGGTCTTTGTTGCCGGCCATCGCGGCATGGTGGGTTCTGCGGTTTGCCGACGTCTCCAATCGGAGGATTGCGAGATAGTAACGGCTGGACGTGAGCAAGTCGATTTGCGGGACCAAGCGCAGGTGCGCGCCTTCCTGGCCGATGTCAGGCCGCAGGCGGTCGTGTTGGCCGCAGCGAAAGTCGGGGGGATTGTCGCCAATGATTCCTATCCGGCGGACTTTCTATATGAAAACCTCGTCATCGAGACGAATGTCATTGAGGCTGCATTCCGGAACGACGTTGAGAAGCTCCTGTTCCTTGGTTCATCTTGCATCTATCCCAAATTCGCGCCCCAACCCATACCAGAGTCGGCGCTTCTAACCGGGCCGCTCGAGCCAACAAATGAATGGTATGCCATTGCGAAGATTGCCGGCCTCAAGCTGTGTGAGGCGTATCGCAAACAATATGGCGTGGATTATATCTCTGCCATGCCGACAAACCTCTATGGACCCGGCGACAATTTCGACCTTACTTCCAGCCATGTCCTGCCCGCTTTGATCCGCAAGGCGCATAAAGCGAAGGAGCAGGGTGAGTCCGGGATGGTTATATGGGGAACTGGAAGCCCCCTCCGTGAATTCCTGCATGCCGACGACTGTGCTGACGCGCTGGTTTTCCTGCTGAAACATTATTCCGATGCCGAGCATGTCAATATCGGTTCGGGCGAAGATATCACAATTGCGGACCTAGCGCGCCTCGTTATGGAAATCGTGGGCTTTGAGGGCGAACTGGAGTTCGATACTTCGAAGCCTGACGGCACTCCACGCAAGCTCATGTCGGACGAAAAGTTGAAGAGTCTGGGGTGGAAGTCCTCAATCAGGCTGCAACAAGGTATCGCTGATGTCTACGATTGGTGGTTAGAATCTGGAACGTATATCACTTCGTCAATTGATCCGCCCACAAGTCTGTAACCGTTACTCGACAGATGTTCTCTAGCACTGCCCTATCCAGAACAGGCCGCCATAACGGGAGACAGAGGAGAAGCCGCTGACAACGGAGATTACCGACCTCTCTTTGCACGGTGGCCGGGGCAATTGTCGCCGGATTACAGCCCTGCCGCGCAATAAAGGTTGGTTGGCGAAGGCAAAGCCGGTCCGGAACAATAGAGAAAATGCTGCATACGCAAAGCAGCGACGATACTGACCGAATGCGGGCATACCTATTAAGACGCGCTCGCGTCGCACTGATCGCTCGGCCGTGCGCCACTTCATCGCAAACGATCTCCCTCTACTGATTGATCATAGCCCCGCCGCCAAGATTTCAACGCTATCGGTGGGCTATTCCAAAAGACTCACTCGATCGAACTAAAATAGTCTTCGAGGAATGCTAAATCGATCATATTCTACTTTCTGCGACCACGCAAAAGCTGCGTCGACGAATGACGAAAGCGCTCTAGGCGACACCGCAGCGATATCTGTCTGAATCATCCGTCTGTGCTTCTGAGCGAAAGCAAATCCTCGCTGATAATCGTTCCAAATGTGCTTTCTATGACCATGGAATATCTGTTTCCCAATCGAATTAGTTCCTGACCGGGAAACATCAAAAAGCTCCAAAGTCAGGTCATTGTGCTGACCAACGAATAGATACTCTGTATCGAACAGGACGAAACCTCGTTGATCCAGAAACTCAAGTAAGCCAGGTTGGCCACCATACTCAATCCACATCCAATGGACAGTTTCGAGCAGATCTCCCATGCCCTTCAAGGCTGGCAGTTCACCACCTTGAAGGTCCAATTTGACGAAATGTGCTTCGTTGATGTTCAGTTCTGCAAGACTATCGTCCATGCGCACTACCGGTACCTCATATCGATCACCGGGCGCACTTTGATCATTTGAAGTCTCAAGCTTGCCAACAAAGCTCGTTCCTGTCTTCAGAAACGATGTTCGGATTGACTTTTTCGTCGTGTCGGTAATCAGAAAAGAGGCCGTCCCGTTCGAATCACCCAGAGCGCTTGGTACGAGCGTTAGATCGTCGTGTGTATATATAAATTCTTCTACATTGTTGGCGTTGGGCTCGTAGGCCACCACACGCACATCACCCATCTCGGTCCTATGAAACATTTTTTTCGCGGTTTCCCCCAACCCTGCACCACCATCGATCAAAACACTACAGTCAGGTCTGAGCGCACGATATTTCGGCAATATTTCTGAAAAGCACGGAACTCTTATGTCGGAAATCAATGAACTAATATACATATTTGAACTCCTTTTTCTTTTATCTACTGCAATCGTTTTGGTACTTTGAGGATTTGTATTGGTCTTGTAGTCCCTATATCTCTCGATCATTTCATCAATATTTAAATTTTCCGGGAACCTTTTTCTATTTGATCTGCAGATTGCCAAAAAATCTTCAAAATTTTTGTAAACGATGAAGTATTCGGCAACTAGTTTTTCATGCTCAAAAACTTCGCCATTAGTCATATAATTCGGCCGTCTAACTTGGACATTCAGATCCCTCAGCAAACTGTTAGGAATCGCTGCGCGATTTTCTCCGAGATACTGCATTTTTGGAACTGAAAACTGCTCTCTAATTGGAAGTTCAAGGATCTTCAGCACTTGTTCAGCGACATGCCAAAGTACTGAATTTGGTGGATGATTATAGGTGAAAAACGGATCTCCGCCACGCAGCCGGTCTTTCACGATATCCATGACCTTGATGTCTGTGGTCGCTTCCTTCGATCTCGACTCGGATAGACATGCCTCGAAGAACGGTCGATGATCGCCGTCACCTTGACTTAGGATGATGGTCGTCTCTTCTATGCTCAGGCCGGCGAGAAATGCGGCCACAATTCGGAGGTCATGATACTCGGAGAATGGGCCAGTCAATGTCCCAGCATCTGGCACCCTCAAATAGGAAAGATAAGGAAACAATCCGCGGAAATAAATGGACGGAAAAGAAACAAACGTTTTGGTTGGATACTCATTCTTCAGCATCTCGGTCGCGAGAGGACCAAAATTGTCGCTAATTGGCTGATGCACAATGACGTCGCATGCTTCTACGAGTTGCTGTATCCTAGGAATGTCCGAACTAGTGAGAGTATGAACCGCCGGACAGCGAATGATCTCGAGATCGGAATTCGCCAATCCGAGCAAGCTTGATACGGGACCGGCTTGGCAGTTCGCGTACACCATCAATTTCATTTTCTGCTCCTTCTCAACCTTGCTTCGACCCATTCGTTCGAGCCAATTTTAGCGACGAAATCTTTGGAACGCTAAGCCATATAGCGTTAGCCCGATTTTCAAAACGGCACAGCACAAATCCAAATCTCAAATCTTATAGAAGGTTTCACCCTGTGCACTTTGCGCCGCAATTCGGCTGTTCGTTACACGGCGCTTTCATCGAGCACAGGGCGCGCCAGTAGTTCGGGCTCCCAATCTGGCCTTTATCCCTTCATATTGGGTCCCCTGGTAGCGCTCCTACCCGGGCTGGTTGAAAACTGTGCCAGTCAATCTGCATGATGGCGGAGCCAGGCGACGATGCGGGCGTCCTATAGTCTCGAAAGCTCTCCGACTGTTGGATCCGTCAGCTTCAACCGCACAGACAATTTTTTCTATTTTGATGTTTGAGCATGCTCTCCCTGAAGCCGATTGCGCTGAGAAGATTTGGTTGACGTCAGATTGTCGTCAGCATTCGAGAGGGGCGTTAGCAGCAGCCGCGAAATTTGGATCATAATCCAGCCGTTCGCACAACGTCGAATAACTGGGACTCTCGCACTCTTGCGACTTCAAGCTATCGGGGATCTCTTGACGAGGCCTTCCCTGGATCACATCGCCTCTCCGCCCGCTATCGCCAGAAAGAACGACGCCCTGCATAATCTCCTGCCAGTTGGACGCAATCGAAATCTCATAGAACGAAGCGATCTTTGCTAAAATTTCGCTGGGACGCGCCACAAAATCCTCATATCGGAAAACTGGACTCTCCGCGTAGGCATCAAGGAATGCATGGTAACGCCTCGCATACTCCTCCAGCGTTTTTGGTTCGAAATGAATCCAATTTTGTCGCATAATCGACAGGAATGAATCGAGGGGATGCCGGACCGTAATCACGCTCCTTACTTCAAATTTTCCACGCAGGAGATTTTTCATCACTGGCCGTGAACCTATATCATTTTCCGTGCAGAAATGAGAATGTGTGTGATCGCGTAAAATGAGCGTTTGACCTGCCATCCGCAGCTGTTTCCGAAACACCTCAAGCCCGGCTAGAAACACGGCTCCAGCCCCGCTCCGTTGATATGCCCGCACACCTATATCGCCGAGTGCGACTATGTCTGTCGGTCGAAAAAGCCCTGCTTTCTTGTCTAAAGAGCTAAATGGATCGACCTCGCTCAGTAGGATAATGTTTGGTTGCGCTGCGATTGCACGGCTAATCAGTGTCCCACCTGTGCCGGCGAAATGATGAATCGTACGCAATCGAGCTCTCTGAAAGCCATTTTGGGCTCTGAGCTTTTGGCAATCGGAAAGTAGGTCAACAATTGATCTGGATGCGTCTTGTGATTTGACTTCCTGTCCCGCGTAGGGTGACAACAAACCTCGCAGAATCTTAAAGTGGAATTTCTGTGCATCCGTGAAGGTCAAATTTGACGCCCTTTCTTCGCCTTTGAGCTTTTCGGCGACGTCGATTTTCCGTTGTCCTCTTGTTTCGACTTATCTGAGATAGGATTTCCCTCAACCAATCTTTCCAATTGATCTGCCACCATCGCCAAAAGTTCGTTTTGCTCGTCTTTTTCTATGCGGACGTTTTCATACTTCGATTGGAGGTACTTCAGATCATTTAAGGATGCGAGCCGTACTCGATCGGCAGCGGCCAGTTGTTCCGACATTTCAGACTCATATTTTTCTCGATCTTCAGCTTGTTTCGCATTTTTCGATTGAGCATCAGCTAGAGCGATGTCGAGCTTCGATATGCGCTCATTCAAGGCTTCACGATCAGCTTCAAGCTCCGCAATTCGATCAACCTGTTTGGTACTCGCTGATTGCGCATCAGCTAAAGCGGAATCCAGTGCTGATATGCGCTCATTCAAGGCTTCACGATCAGCTTCAAGCTCCGCAATTCGATCAACCTGTTTGGCGATCGCTGATTGTGAATCGGTTCGGGCGGAATCCAGTTCCGATACGCGGTTGCGTAACGTCTCACTGTTGGCTTTCAGCTCGGTAATGCGGGCCTTTACTTCCTCATGGCCCGATTTTGCTGCGGAAAGGGCGGCTTGCAATTCCGAATCGCGAGTATTTGCCGCAGTTATCTTCGTTCTCAATCTGCCAATCTCGGCCAATAACCGTTTCTTTTCGCGGTCAATAGTAGCCTCGAGAAACGGACGGTAGGGGTCACTGTCAGGCCTAATCGAAACCTCGTATCCGGCTTCTTTCAAAATCGCTTCGCCATCTTTGATCAAACCTTCACCAGCATATAGTTCGCGATACCCATTGCGAAGCTGGACCGCGGAGAAGCAATTGAGCAACTCTGCGGCGCGCAATCTTTCCAGAATGCCGACTGCTTCACCTGGAGCATCAAGGATTAACCAGTTCTCAGCGTCCTGATTCAGCTCTAGACTCTCGCAAAGTTCGGCTGGATCCAAGGGTTTCATCGGAATTGTCGCCGTCGTTCGGAGGCCGGGATACACGTCGAGCAGTCCTGTCGGGGATCGCAAACTGCTAAGGCCAGAGAAAGAAAGCCGGTGAAACGTCCGCAGGGTGACATCAGCTGAAACGGCACGTAAAACAATGCGAACAGTATCATCGGCCAGATCGGCAAGCCTCAATGCGTGTTGGAAATCCGCTTCGACCAAAGTAATCGACCGCGCATCGACCGAGCGTAACTTTTCGACTTCGCGGCCGTCACCTACTCCGACGTACAAAATATTCTCGACTGGCAGTCGCAGACCAAGGGGTACCCGAAAGCTCATGGATGACATTAGGCTTGCCGTTCGGGCAACAAGTTGGCTTTGATCCATCGCAGCGGCGCCGTAGCGCGCCAAGATCCTGATTGCCGAATTTCGGATATCAGCGTTTCCCGCTCTTTGATATTCTCTCGTAAAACAGAAATTTCTTCAGTCTGCAGTTTCTGCTTCTCGTTCTGAACTTGCAACGCACCACGCAATGAATCGGCCGCCTTGAGCCGACTTTTGATTTCTCTATACTGTGCTGCAATCTCCTGAATGGTTAAATCGGATGGTACTTGTATATTTGCGGGACGTAATGCGCTCGCCTGCATCTCCTGGAAAAGGCAATGAGCGACCGCATCGCGCTCAAGCACGATACGTGCCAGAGCAATGCTGGCCGCACAAGGGACCGATGTCGAATCGCCATCAAAATTAGGAAGTTGGATCGATTTTTCAGCAAACGCAACACGATAGAGATTCGGATCTTGCTGAACATTTTCAAGCTCGACGAGAATCAATCTGTCGCGGTTCTTTCGAACGACATCTAACATTTCAGAAGCCCAAAGCCGCCATCTCGCAAGAAACGCCTTGTGATCGCTATCTGCCTCGATGACACGCGACAACATCAGAATGGGGTCTTCATAACAGAGCAGTAAAGCTCCCGAATTCTCGGCCAATTCGATTTTCACGTCACATGCTTCTGTGGGATTCCAAAGAGACGTGGTTTCGATTGAAGTGATCGCGACAGCAGGTCCTTGATTTTCGCCTGCTTCTGCATTCACCCCGTGTTGATCAAGAACGACCTGAAGTAACTTGGTCCACGTAGAATCGCGGAGATATCCCATTGCCGCGTTCCGAGTCGCAGATGCGAAGTCCGAATATCTCTCCAGAACCCATTGGACCCCCTCAGCCAAGGCCTGGCCCGTCGGGCGAACCGCGACGCCTGTGCCGTGCCGGACAATTTCATCGGCAAGCCACGTCCCTTGGACGGCCACAACTGGAATCCCCAGCAACATAGCATCAACGAGCATTCCCGACGTTCGATTCGAAAACGCCTCCGGAAGGTATGGCACAACGATTACATCGGCAGATTTCAGCCATGAAACGAAATCATCATTCTCGAAGTCTTCCTCGACAAGGATCGTATTCGTCGATTTCAACGCATCGAGCACGGCTAGCATCGCGCCAGGTGTGTTTTCTGCTTTTCTTGCGCGAAAGGACACTTCCATCCGATCTCCCCGATCGAGTATTTCGCAAGCCTTCGCGCCGATGGCATAGCCCTTTTCGGGCCTCGCACCGCCGGGGAATAGTATCCGAGCGGGTCTATCGCGTCTTAACCAGCGCTCTGAGTCCGAAGCCAATCGCTGCGCCGCGACATCGCCAAAAGTGGTTGACGGGTGCGGCAGGACCGGAATCTCAATAGAATAGTCGACAAAATAGTCGGCGGTGATCTGCTGAGTGGAATGCATGATTCGCACTCTGCCCGTGCCCTTCGCCAGCCGCTGAATCAGTGACCGCCATTGATTGGTATAGGCTGGATCGGTAATATCGAACCCATAGGCCCAAAAGAGGTTGATCACCGCCCTCACGCGAGGATGGCTAACCAGAACGTGCTCAAGGATATCCGCTACTTCGATTGAACCGCAGTACATGAAGAGCAGGATGTCGCCTGACACTTTTCTTTCCAGCTCGCGAATACCCTGCTCTATCTCTGTCGCGAACGCATCGAGATCTTCCGTCTTTACGTCTGGCCACTTGTTGCCCAACGTCCAGCTGTGCCGCGAGAAAACGGGAATGATCTGATCCTTTTTTTCTCCCGCCAAGTTTGAAAGTTCCTTCCTGCAAAGGATATAGAAATCCAATCCAGCATTTTCTGCCACTTCGCCCAGTCGACGATCATAGGAAAGAAAGTGTCCCCATTCTCCCTTTGCATCGGGATCGATAATGGCGACGGTCTCAGGCAGATAGCATTGCCCTTCTTGGTCTTCGGCCCGCAAAAGATCTGTCCCGTTCCGCGCAAACAACGCGGGTAGATATGATTGTGTTTCGTTAACGCAGGTGCGACCGTCACTTTCCAAAGCGCTCAAAACCGTTTCCAAATTTCGGTTATGTTCTAGATAATAGTCATTATAGTCGATAGCGAAGAAAGCAGGATGAGTGGTCTTAATGTCATCCATCTTGTCTACAAATTGCGCCTTTTTGTCATGTGCCCAGAATGCCGAATTTTGAGAAACCGGACGTCCATCGCATCCGGCAATATGGATATTTCGCGAAAAGGTCGAGGCAAGCGGTAGAAGCATTAGGGTCAGGATATTTCCATATGGCTTCAGCCTGAAGTTCTCTGTGAGATCGGACGGCGGCACCATTTGCGCGTCGAAGGGAATCCCAACGATGCGATCGTGAACATGTTGCGGCAGATAGGTCAAATAGATCTGAACATCGCGAAGCGGGCAGACTAACCACGCTTCCGTCTTGTCCATTGCCTTGACCAAAGCTGTTCTGAACGCGGCAGCATAATTTGAGCATCCTGCGTGGAATATCGGGTCTCCTGCGGCAATGATACGCGGAGCAAGTTTGTCCAGTATGTCATCGTTCATTACGATCGAATTTGCGACAATCGTCAAACCATCTGCAAAATCGTTTTCATCTACGAATTTACTGAGGGATGGACCGGTTCCGAAAACGTATGACTTGTCATGCTCCCCAATGTCATCTGCCATTTCGGCAAATTTCTTTGAGAACTTCTCCGCTTCAGCCTTCTCATCTCGAAAAGCATGTAGCGTCGCCCAAAGGTAGAACGATCCTTCCATCCGAACGTTCTGTGGATCGATTCTAAAAAAACGCTGGTTCCCTGAGAATCGTCTCGATTCATCTGCAAAAGCCGAAAACGACCCCTCGTCTGCCAACAAAAACAGGTGCTTCCTAGGATCAACCGAATTGAGGTTCGACCGCAAGGTTTCTTCGGACGTAAGACTGATTTTTGCCTTCAGTGCGTCAATATGCTGTTGAATATGAGTATCCAGATTATCCGGAACATTTATATCCTCGATATCTTTTTCTTTTGCTTGGATTTTGATTACACCGATCTTGTCGAGATATGGCGAGAGGTGCCAAGCCAAACGGCAAATGAGATCGTTCCAGCGATCTTGCTCTGCGAAACATCCCGCAACGTACACATTAATCGTATTTTGCATCTCAAACGCCATCCGTACCGGTTCTCCGTTTTGGTCGCAATTTAGCTGCCTAGCAGATAACGCGGAATAGCGAATTAACCGATTGAGGCAATTGCTAAAGCAGTCACCGTCGCACAGATCGGTTGCCACAGACGTATTTTTATACCTATTCGATCGGCAGCAGCGATATTTGTTCGTTCCAGGCAAATTTTTTCATTGCGGGTAGATTGCGACGACCGAGTGGTTTCTGATATAATCTCCCGCGAATTTGAGATGCCGATTGAGGTTTCCTCTGCAAACCGTGCCAAAAATAAGCGTATGCGACTTCTTATAGCGAGATGCGGGAGGCCTGACTTGGAATGAACCGAAACGCGCAATCGAATGTTGAATGAACGTTTCAAAGTTTTGGGCCCACAACATGCGGTTATCGGCGCAGCGCCTACGACTGGGTCGGTGCCGGTTGCTGACAGTCCGGTTTCAGCGGTCGACATGCCAAAAGCGGGCATTCCGCTTACGACCCATAGCGGATTGAAGACTTCACTCTGATCCGGTCAGGCCTTACAATCCTCTGATGCCGTCATCAGGATGGCGATAGACAAATCGGAATGGCCAAAGATGCTGCACGCTCACAGCACGAAAACCCAGAGCGTGGATTTCCGGCTCATGGATCTGAATTGTGTCGGCTGTGTCAGACCACGGCCTTACAACATTGTGATCAGACATTGTGAAAATCTGTGCCCTGCGATTGAAGGGCATTACGGAACCGACCCTGTTAACGACATGGCCGCTAACAAAGGGAGCCGCGCCGAGGGCCAAAAAACGGCGCAGTCCGGCCAGTTTCGCCATTTGCCACATAGCTGACATTGCAGTGCTACGCCTGCGCCGAACGCTTCCAGTGACAATGGGCTCGCCCCTGTTGCCCGTCACTGCAAACTCTAAACCCTTGGGTGAATCGCCTTTGAACAGATCAAATTCGCCATATTCCGCATTCAGGCCAAGATACTCATTATTGTACGCGATTACCGGCCTCGTATTGTTCCAGAGGCGCATACACACGGTTGCCCATTTGGGTCGTGTCGCCATGGCCAAGGGGAGTGCAAAAGGTGATGCGCCAATGCTCCGGTCTGCATCGTCGCTCGTCAGAACGAAAAACTGAAGCTCACAATGCGGCCCCATGCTTGCTTCGTGGAAATCGGCAAGGATGAAGCCTGCTGCCATCCGGCCCCTGAATGTGGCAACCGGGTGGATCGCTTCGTCAGCAAGGTTTGACTGCAATGCATCGCCGTCAACCGACCCAAAAACCAGAAGCGCCTGGCCATCATGAACCAGATAAGGCGTGGGCGCCTTTCCGGTCGACAGATCAACACTGGACGTGATCGGATTGTCCTCAAAAATTGCAGTTTTCTTCGACACTTGCTTTCCACCTTTTGCAGAGGTTTAGACTTGCCTGATCTATTGTCAGCTTAGCACCAGCAGCCGGCTTTCGGACAGCGTCCAGTCAATGCTCGCTTTCCACCAATCTCGGTCATTTGCTAGCGCAACGCCGAAAATGCGAAGCGGACCGTCTGCTAACGACCTAACAGCGGAAGCTACTTCCGCTACGCTCGCTAACGACAGTCGACCAACATTATCGTTTCTCTCCGCTCATATCTGGAGGCATAGCTTCTTTGGCCCGATCACCCGCCAGTAGCAGCACTGCGGCGAGCATATTTGCCCAAGGCGAGGTATCGCCGCATATGGAGTGTTTGATCAGACTCAGGAAACGCGTCGAAGCGAAATCAACATTGGAGGCGTATCTGTATGGTTAAGGCGCATTCCTGCCCGCGCTGCTCAATTGCGATCTCAAGTAAGCCGCGAACCGCTAAAGGTCAGCTTCCAGGATTAGCGATCGGTTTTGAGAACGGTCGATTTTGGGGCGCAAAACGGACATCTGGTCGATCGGCACTCAATGTCCGCTATGGGTCGGAGGCGAACGTTGTCGGCACCTCCACCGTCTTCATTGTGGCAACATCGAGACCCCATGATCACATAACATCCGCTAGAGATTGAAAGCCGACATCCAGACTGGACTTGCTGCGAGAACTCAGCATTGCTGTGTGACAGATGGCCGTTCTCCGCTGCCGCAAAGCTATAGTATCCAGTATCGACTTCGTCGTTCTCGCATCAATCAAGCGCTGCGCGTTATTTGTCCACGAAGTCTAAAAAGTTGGGCGTCCTTGTTTTCAATGAACGTATTTATTTCTGTCATTCCATATAAGGCTTTTAGCTGATTTGTTATTATTAATATCAATATATTTTAATACAAAATTCAATATTAATTTAATAATTGAAATGGATTTGGAGTTTAACATTCAAAATTAGATATAATCGGAGTACCGTAATGATTTTTGGTGGAATTATTAGCAGATTATTTGATATAGAAAATAATATGAGACCAAGTTTTGAAAGTGTTGCAGATACTTGGCTATCAATGGTCGCGGAGAAGAATAATAGAAGCTGGCGGCAGCAGCGCCGTCAGCTAGAAATGCACGTGCTCCCGTATTGGGGCAAACGGCCCATTTCAAAGATACATCGTTCCGACGTCCACGAACTTCTTGATAATTTGGATGGAAGCGTGCTCCCGAACCGAATTTTGGCTCTACTCAAAACCATCTTCCAATATGCTTGCTCTCGGGATTGGATAGTGGCCTCTCCTGTGGCCGGAGTTTCCAAGCCGCGCAGAGAAATACCGCGGTGCCGAGTGCTTGAAATGGAGGAAATAGGCCGAGTGTTTTCAGCTGCCATGATAGTCGGTTATCCATTCGGGTGTTTTGTACAAGGGCTGATCTTAACTGGACAACGGAGATCCGAGGTTGCAGCAATGACATGGAATGAAGTTAACCTCGCAATCAAGGTGTGGCGACAATCTAGCGAAAACAAAGGCAGGCGCGCGCATATCGTGCCACTCTCACCAATGATGTTGCAGCTTCTGGTTGATGTTCCTCGCCGCGGAAACTTTGTGTTTTCCAATGATGGAACAACTCACGTCAGCGCTTACAGCAAGGGAAAAAGGAAGATTGAAAGCATCCTGCCTGGTGTCGGAGGAGCGATCCAGGACTGGCGTTTTCATGATCTCAGGCGATCCGTGGCGACGCATATGGTGCGTCTAGGTGTCTCAGAAACGGTCGTAAAACGAATGCTGAACCACAGCCCTGGAAATGTGCTAACTCAGACTTATCTATTGCACTCGTACCAACCAGAACTTCAAAAGGCCTATGACAAATGGGAGTTTGAGCTTGCACGCGTAGTGAGGGTGCGTGCAGATTAAGGGCGTCTTTTAGGGCCGCCGTTTTCATGATTGCGTTCTTATCGTGATTTCCTCCTCCACGGCACTCTCGGTTGAGAAGAAAGCTGAAGCATGAGGGCTGGAAATAAGCATGCAAACCCGAACGGTTCCTACAATTCCCTGGTTTGCTCACGTTATTCCCTGTTCACCCGAGTAATTTACCCTGTTATGCAGCATAGGGAATATGACCGAGAAACCCTTGAATCGTGAGGGCTCTCGGCAAGTGGAAACACGAGAAACTCACCAAAATTCAAAATTTTCCCAGTAGTTTCCCACAAAACAGGGAAACCCGAAATGCACAATTGAGTTGGCGCGCCCGGCAGGAGTCGAACCTGCGACCTCAAGATTAGAAGTCTCGCGCTCTATCCAGCTGAGCTACGGGCGCGCGCTGCATCCCTGTAGCTAGCTGCCGAGCGGAATAAAAGGCTGTGGTCGGTGATTGCCGTATAGCGACAGCCGGTCCGTCCCGGGAACGGCATCGCCGCGGCGGTGAAAGCCGAAGACATTGGCGACGACGAGCGTGTTGCCGGGCACGGGATAGCTTTGCGGTGGCGGCAGGCCGAGCGCGGCCAGCTCCTCTCTCTCGATGCGGAAGGAGCCGGTCATACCCCGGCGATTCTGCTGCAGGCGCGCCTCCACCGCCGCCTCGGCTTTTTTCTCTTCCCAGGCGATGCGTTCTGGGGTCAGCTTGTGGCTGCCGGGCACATAGACGAACGGGCCATCTTCCTCGCGCACGGGATCGATGAAGAACCAGTATTTCATGCAGTTGAAAAAGGTGTCGCGATGGAATTCGCGTTGCTGGTCCGGGATCTCGGTGTCGTCGCCATTGACCGTCTGGTAAATCCAGTTGCGGCGCGCCGCCATCGTCTTGCCGGTTACGATGCGGGCGAGGCGCTTGAAGCGCCGGTTGCGCGGAAAGGCGGCGGCGAGTGGGCCGGGTCTGATGAAGCGGTTGAGGGTGCTGCCGTCGAACCGGTCGAAACCCCAGTCATGCCGGTCGCTGTCGCCAAAGCCCCATACTTCCGGTTTTGCGGGCAGCGGGGTGATGGCCTTTGCGGCGTCGACCGAGGCATGGCACTCCGCGCGCAGGGCATCGAACTCGTCGGCGGGCAGGAAATTCTCGATCGCGACAAAGCCCTGGTCGAGCAGGTGCTGCTCATCCCTGTCATAGCGGTGGACGGTCTGCGCGCGGCGGAACCGCGATATCGCCTGCGCCGCTTTCAGCCGTTTGCGATGCATGCCCAGCCGGTTCAGTCCGGGATGGCCGACCCATGGGTCGCTGAACACCTTCATGGATGTGAAAATCGAATACATCGCGCGACTTTCACGCCAATTTCGGCTGGATTGCAAGGCGGAGTTGGGGCAGGGGGAGGGGCATGAGCGACACACCAATCGAGAAAATCGACGCTTCCGTGCTGGGCAACCGGCGGATGCGCTATTTCGATTTCGTGATGGTGGCCTTTGTCGTCATTCTGCTCCTTTCCAATGTGATCGGCGCTGGCAAGGTCGCCAATGTCGATCTGCCCGTGATCGGCGCCTATGCGTTCGGCGCCGGTATTCTCTTCTTCCCGCTTTCCTATGTGATAGGCGACGTGCTGACCGAGGTTTATGGCTATGCCCGGGCGCGGCGGTGCATCTGGGCCGGCTTTGTCGCGATGCTGTTCATGGCGATAATGGCCGCGGTCGTCGTTGCCATGCCGCCCGACGGCAACTGGGCCGGGCAGGACGCCTATGAGCAGGTGTTCGGGCAGGTTCCGCGGATCGTGTTCGCCTCGATCGTCGCTTTCTGGGCGGGCGAGTTCGTCAACAGCTATGTCATGGCGCGCATGAAAGTGTGGACCCGGGGCCGGCATCTCTGGTCGCGGACGATCAGCTCGACGATTTTCGGCCAGGGCATAGACAGCCTGATTTTCTACCCACTCGCCTTTTGGGGCGTGTGGGACAACAGGCTCGTCGTCACTGTCATGATTACCAACTGGATGCTCAAGGTTGCCTGGGAGGCTCTGCTGACGCCGGTAACTTATGCCGCAGTCGGCTGGCTCAAGCGGCGAGAGGGGCTGGACGTGTATGACGCGCATACGGGTTTCACGCCGTTCAAGACGGCTGTCTGATGAGCGTCTTTCAGGAGACGAAAATCCTGCTGCTCGATACGGTCGGCCTCTCCAGGGATGCGCTGCACATCTATGTCGGGCTGATCGTGTTTTTCGGGACCGCGCTGACCTTCCGGCTGCCGCTGAGCGATATCCGGCCATGGTGCGCCGTCCTGCTGGCTGCGATACTGGGCGAGGTCTGGGACATTTACGATACCGAAGTGATCGGTGCGACGCAGGTCTATGCAGGCAACTGGCACGACATCTGGAATACGCTGTTCTGGCCGACCGTGATCATGCTGCTGGCGCGATTCACACGGACCGAGATGCGTTAGTTCCTCAGCAGGTGCCTGTCGGCAATCCTTAACCCAGCGCTTGGACCAGCCCGTCGAACAGCCGCTTGCCATCGGAACCGCCATGGGCGGGTTCGATCATGCGTTCGGGGTGGGGCATCATGCCGAGAACATTGCCGGCCGCGTTGACGATTCCGGCGATATTGCGCGCCGATCCGTTGACGCTTTCGTCATAGCGGAAAGCGACATGGCCTTCGCCTTCGATCCGGTCGAGCGTATCGTTATCGGCGAAATAATTCCCGTCATGATGCGCGACGGGAATGGTGATCGTCTCATCGGATTGGTAACCGCTGGTGAACGCGGTCTGGCTCGATGCGACTTTCAGCGCGACATCGCGGCAGATGAAATCAATGCCGGCATTGCGGAGCAGTGCGCCGGGCAGCAGGCCCGCCTCGGTCAGCAGCTGGAAGCCGTTGCAGACGCCCAGAACGGCAACGCCGCGATCGGCAGCCGCCTTCACTTCGCGCATGATAGGAGAATTGGCGCCGATCGCGCCGGAGCGCAGATAGTCGCCATAGGAAAAGCCGCCGGGTAGCGCGATCAGCCCGATACCGTCCGGCAGTTCGGTTTCCCTGTGCCAGACCATATGCGGTTTTGCACCGGTCGCCTGCTCAAGCGCCACCGCCATATCGCGGTCGCAATTGGATCCGGGAAAGACGATGACTGCGCTCTTCATCAGGCGGCCTCTCTCTCGATCTCGAAATTCTCGATAACCATATTGGCGAGCAGCTTGCGGCACATCGCCTCGATATCCGCGTCGGACACGGAGTCGTCTAGATCGAGTTCAATCAGCTTGCCCTGGCGGACATCGTTGACGCCCTCAAAGCCCAGCGATTCCAGCGCGTGATGAATGGCCTTGCCCTGGGGATCGAGGACCCCATTTTTCAAGGTAACATGGATACGTGTTTTCATGGTTTGCATCTCCCCGCAGGGCCAGAGTCGCGCGCTCTATGCTGCCATCGCCGTCCCGTGGCAAGGGGGTAGCCAGCACAGCCTGTGCAAGCGCGGTTTCGCGGGCGCTGGCGGAGCGGGAAGAACAGGCCCAGACGTGGCAAGGCTGCCAAAGTGTTTATACGCCGTTTACCGAATCTCAATGCCCGTATCGTCAGACTGTCGGCGCCCGCATTCCGCGCGCGGCGACAAGAGGTTGTTTTTGGGAGCCGTTGCCATGGTCGTACTGGCGTTGGGTATGTTTATCGCGCTGTTCGCCTTTGGCGGGGAGCTGCTAGGCTATCGCGATCCCGAGGGCATGGTGAAGTTGGCGCTTGTCGCTACCTTTGTCTTCGGGATTATCTGCGGCAACAAGATTGGCCGGTAAGCACCTGTTTTCCGGTCCTATTCCGGCTGCTATTTCCCGCGTTTCTTCCGGTGCTGCTCCAGATCGAGCACCTCGTTTTCAGCGCCTTCCGGCAACAGTCCGAAGCGCCGGGCGACTTCCTGATAGGCTTCGACCTCTCCGCCGAGATCGCGGCGGAACCGATCCTTGTCGAGTTTCTCGTCGGATTCCATATCCCACAAGCGGCAGCCATCGGGGCTGATCTCGTCGGCGAGTAGCAGCCGTGGATATTCATTTTCCCACACCCGGCCAAACTCGAGTTTGAAGTCGACGAGGCGGATGTTGATGGCGGAAAACAGGCCGCACATGAAATCGTTGATGCGGAACGCCATTTCGGTGATGTCGCGCATCTCTTCGTTGCTGGCCCAGCCGAAGCACTCGATATGATCCTCGCCGACCAGCGGATCGCCCAGTGCATCGTCCTTGTAGCAATATTCGACCAGCGCCCGGGGAAGGGGGGTGCCCTCTTCCAGGCCGAGCCGCTTCGCCAGGGTGCCGGCGGCGACATTGCGGATGATCACTTCGATAGGAACGATCTCGACCTGACGAACAAGTTGCTCGCGCATGTTGAGCCGCCGGATGAAGTGATGCGGGATGCCGATATGGCCGAGGCGCGTGTAGATATGCTCGGAAATGCGGTTGTTGAGCACGCCCTTGCCGTTGATCGTGCCCTTTTTCTGATTGTTGAATGCGGTCGCGTCATCCTTGAAATACTGGATGATCGTTCCGGGTTCCGGCCCCTCATAGAGGATCTTGGCCTTGCCTTCGTATATCTGACGGCGGCGGGTCATCGCTCACACTCCGTGAAAAAGAAACACGCCCCGGACGCGGTGGATAACGCGCGGACCGAGGCGGGGCGAAACCATATAGCCGAGTATGGGAAGGCGCGCAATTGTGCACGGCGTGTAGGCCCGGGAACGAAAATCCGCTTCATGCACAGAAGCCCTTCGCCACATGGTCGCCGGTGAAGAACTTGTCCGTTAAGCTCTCAGGCGACGATAAAAAGAAACGAATAGCGAGAGGTCGGGGCTGTAAATTGAAGATGAGTATTCAAAGGATATTGGTTGTCGGCGGTTTGTTGCTCGGTCTTTCGGCATCGTTATTGATTGCAATTCAACTATCGCGAACAAATGATGCCCGGGTTGGCGATCGTTTTGCCAGTTCGGCTGAAGCAATTGTCGGAGCGGTCGAAAATCAGATTGAAACCCAGTTGACGCTGCTGCGCGGCACCGCTGGGTTTTTCGCTGCCTCAGAAGCGATCACCGTCGACGAGTTTGGCGCCTATATCGACCGGCTCGATCTGGAGCGCAATTATTCGGGCGTGCTTGGAATCGGGTTTTCGGTAACACGCGCTGAACGTGTCGCGCTGGAGCGGCTGGCCAGCCAGCTCGACCCCGGCAGAATGGTGCAGGTTGAAGCCTGGCCGGAAGGCGACCGGGACGTCTATTCGACGATCCTCTTTCTCGAACCGCGTAACGAAATGAATATGGAAGCCATCGGTTTCGACATGATGAGCGAGGAAACCCGCCGTACTGCAATGGAAGAAGCAGCGCGTACGGGACGAACGACGGTGAGCGGCAAGGTACAGCTGGTCCAGGAGATCGATCCCGAGAAGCAGCCTGGGTTTCTCGTTTATTCGGCGCTCTATCGCAATGCCGGCGGTGCTGGGCGGGAGGAGCATTACGGCTGGGTCTACAGCCCGCTTCGCGCCTATGATCTGTTCGATTCATTATTTCCACAGGACGATCGTGCCGATGTTTCGATAAGCATCTACGATGGCGCGCCGTCGCAGGACAATCTCCTTTATCGTTCCGCCGCAGCACCGGACGATGCGATCAATCGGACCGTCGAGACGATCAATGTCGGCGGGCGGCAATGGTATATTGAAGTGGTTGCGCTTCCGGGTTTCGCATCGGGGATCAATTCGGCGCTACCCTGGATAGTGGGGCTCGTCGGCGGGTTGATCACGCTGACGCTGGCATTGCTGCTGTTTCAGCAAGTCCGCGCGGCCGAGCGGGTCGACCGGCAGGTGAAAAGCCGCACCGCCGAACTCCAGGCGACCAACACTCGCCTTCGTGACGAAGTTACGGCGCGTGAAAAGGCGGAGTCCACCGTCCGCCAGATGCAGCGCGTGGAGTCTGTTGGTCAGCTGACGGGCGGCATCGCGCATGATTTCAACAATATGCTGGCGATTGTTGTTGGTAATCTCGAAATGGCGAAGCGGCGGTTACAAAACCCAGAAACGCTGTTGAAATTCATCGATCAGGCGAAACTGGGTGCGGAGCGGGCTGCTGCGCTGACCCAGCGGCTTCTCGCATTTTCCCGGCAGCAGCCTTTGTCGCCGAGCCGGGTGGATCCGAATGCGCTGATCACCGGGATGAAAGAGCTGTTGGCGCGAACGATCGGCAAGCAGGTCGATGTGCGGACGGAACTTTCCGCAGACATCTGGCCGACCCTTGCGGATGCAGGACAACTGGAAAACGCCGTCCTCAATCTCGCGATCAATGCCCGGGACGCGATGGAAGACGGGGACATGCTGACCATTGTCACGTCGAACGATGTGCGGGAGATCTCCGGCGGTTCGCAAGCCGGGGTGATGGATGAATTCGTCGCCATTACCGTCCGCGATACCGGCAGCGGTATGTCTCCAGAGGTTCAGGCGAAGGCGCTCGATCCGTTTTTTACGACGAAAGAAGTCGGAAAAGGAACGGGGCTGGGGCTGAGCCAGGTGTTCGGTTTCGTCCGTCAGTCTGGCGGGGACCTTGCAATCGAATCTGCCGAGGGTGAGGGAACGGCGATCACGATCTTCCTTCCGCGCTTCGTCGGCGAGGATCGCGGGGAAGATGCTGCCGAGCAGCCGGACGCATCCCGTGTCGATATTCCGGGCGGAATCTCACAGGAGATGATCCTGGTGGTCGACGATGAGGAGCAGGTGCTCGCGATGACCGTCGAGCTATTGCGCGAGCTCGGCTATTCGGTGATCCATGCTCCCGGCGGCCAGGAGGCGCTCGACAAGCTCTCCGGCAATCCGGGCATTCGCGTCGTCCTGTCGGATATCGTCATGCCCGGCATAAACGGGTATCAGCTGGCTGAGCGCGCTCTGGCGGCCGTTCCGGACCTGAAATTCGTGTTGGTCAGCGGTTTCGATACGATCGGTGAAAAATCCGCGATTGTCGAAGAGCATGGGATAGCAAAGCTTCAAAAGCCATTCACGCGGCAGGAACTCGCCCTGGCAATCCGCGCCGCTTTCGATGCCGCAAGAGGCTTTGGCGATAGTGATGGCGGGAGCGGGCGGGCCTGTGAAGCGTCCGATGATCCCACCGATGAAGCCTAGCCCGTACGGAGCAGATAGCCCGAGGGCCGACAGGGCCACCGCATCGCGATGACCCTGTCGGATGGGGGCATTCAGGTTCAGGCGCCGGTTGCCGGTCCGACTGCCGCGAGGATCGTGGTTCCGCTCACCATCGCTGCGGCAAGCATGGCGGTGCCATGGAAGCCGACATTGCGGGCGTTGCGCATCAATGCATGGCGTGTGCCTGTCAGGCCGTTCGCGCCGTCTTCGGCAATCTTCTTCAGCATGATGCCGACGCTGTCGTGATCGGCGTTCCAGATCCGGGAATCAAATTCATCGCGCATCGTCTGTCTCCTTCGGTCAATCGCTCAGTGATGGTGCGGAGATAGGTGACATCGCCGGAAGCCGCCAACTAAATGCTCGACACAAAGCATAAGGAGAGCTTATATCTATGTTATGCGCACACTGCCTCCCTTGTCGGCGATCCGGGTGTTCGAGGCGGCTGCCAGACACCAGAATTTCACCAATGCGGCCGAAGAGCTCGGCATGACCCAGGCGGCAGTCAGCTATCAGATAAAGTTATTGGAGCGCTGGCTGGAAGCCCCTTTGTTCTTGCGTGAACGTGGGCGCGTCGCGCTGCTCGACACGGCCGTCCCGCTTGCGACCAAGGCCACGGCCGCGTTCGACTTGCTCAGCGACGCGGTGGCGCGGATGCGCGAAGCCGATGACAGCCAGCTCACAATCAGCAGCTACGGGACCTTCTCAAATCGCTGGCTGGCGATGCGGCTCGGCAATTTCCAGCTCAACCAGGCCAATCTCGCTGTCCGGCTGGACGTGAATGACGGGCTCGCCGATTTCGCGCGGGACGATGTCGATGTGGCGATCCGCATCGGCAGGGGCGGATGGCCGGGCCTTCACAACCAGTTCCTGATGCGCGTGCATTATGCGCCCATGGCAAGCCCGGAATTTATCGCCGCCCATGGGCCGCTCGATACCCCCCAGCGCATTATGGCCTCGCATCTCCTGAGCCCGGACGATCGCTGGTGGATCAACTGGTCGGCCCATCACGGGATTACCGATACCAAGCCGCTGCCGTCCGTGCGGCTCGATTCCCAGATGATCGAGGGGAGTGCGGCGATCGCGGGGCAGGGCATCGCGATCCTCGACCCGGCCCTGTGGGCGGACGAGCTCGCCGATGGCCGTCTCGTCCAGCTCGGCAAGGCGATTTACGGCCGCACCAGCGTATGGATCGTCTGCCCGGAACTTCAGCGCAACCAGCCCAAGATAAAAATGTTTCGCGACTGGCTGATCGAAGAAGCGGAAAATCATCCAATGCATGCGATCATTCGTCTCGATCCGGACGATCCGCGCCGGGAGGTCGATAGCGGGCGCTAAACAGAGCATAGAAAGCGAAAAAAGGAGGAAGGACTATGGATTTCAGCAATATGGATACCGTGATTTCGGGGATTTACACGGCGATCTCCGGACCGCCGGGCGGCCAGGATTGGGAGCTGGAAGACCAGCTCTTTCACGCCGATGCACGGCTTGTGCGGACCCGGGTTGCCGAAGACGGTACGCCGATCCACTTCGCCTTTTCCGTTGACGAATTTCGCGAGGCGACGATCCCGCTATTGGCCGACCAGCATTTCTATGAGATCGAAACCAACCGTAAGGTGTTCCAGTTCGGCAATATCGCCCAGGCGTTCAGCGAATATGAGGCGCGCGATGCGAAGGAAGATGGCACCCTGATGTTCCGCGGCATGAACATGATCCAGCTGTTCTGGGACGGCGCCCGCTGGTGGATCATGCACATTATCTGGGACAATGAGCGCGATGGTGTGACGCTGCCCGATGCCGACTGGTATCGGAGCTGAGGCAGCCGAATTGTGTGTGTTTGGAACGAATGAATGCTTGCAATTGAAAGGGTTCGGCGAAAGGAACGGCATTCGCCTCCCTTTGAAATGCAAAACCCACAGGATAATCATGGCAAGCCATATATTGACGCTGACGGCAGAAGACCGGGTGGGGATTGTCGCTGCCGTGACGGGGTTTCTGGCAGAGCATGACGGCTTCATTCTCGATAGCCAGCAATATGCGGACCTGGAAGCCAACCGCTTTTTCATGCGGGTCGAGTTCAAGGATGCAGGGCCCAAATTCCCGGCCGGCACCGACCGGCTCAGAGCGGCGTTCGGCGAAGTCGCGGATCGCCAGGGCCTTGATTGGCGGCTGGGCCGGAGCGACGTTCATCCGAAGATCGTCATTGCCGTTTCGAAAGCCAGTCACTGCCTGAACGATCTGCTGCACCGCTGGAAAACCGGTGCGCTTCCGGTCGAGATTGCGGGTGTCGTTTCCAACCATGAAAGCTGCCGGGCGCTCACCGAATGGCACGGCGTGCCCTTTCACCATCTGCCGGTGACCGACGCCAATCGCGAGGCACAGGAACAGCAGATGCTGGCGATCATGGCGGATGCAGGTGCGCGCACCCTGGTACTGGCCCGCTACATGCAGGTCTTGTCGGGCGAGCTGGTTGAGCGACTGGCCGGACGGTGCATCAATATCCACCATAGTTTCCTGCCGGGTTTCAAAGGCGCGCGGCCCTATCACCGCGCCTATGAGCGGGGGGTAAAGCTGATCGGGGCGACCGCGCATTTCGTCACGGCCGATCTCGACGAAGGGCCGATCATCGAACAGGCCGTGGAGCGCGTCGATCACCGGGCCAGCGTCGACGATATGATCCGGATCGGCCGGGATATCGAGGCGCAGGTTCTGGCGCGCGCCGTGAAGTGGGTCGGCGAACGCCGGCTGCTGGTCAATGGCACGCGTACCGTGGTGTTCAGCTAGGCAAAAAACGGTTTCCGCTAGTGCAAGCTGGCTCAGATGCTGCAATCGATCTGAAAATATGCTATGCGAGTCGCACCACCCGGGGATAAATGCCCGGGCGACATTGACGGGAGCCATAGCTTCCCGCCCAGCCTCCTCGGCCGCTTAACGCGAACTGCGAATAGCGACACGGGGAGGTTTCATTTTGAGCCTCGATGATGAATTCGAAGGTTGGGATTTTCCTCCCATTTTTGTGGAAAGCCCTCTCGCAGCCCTAGCGCGGCCCTGCTAATCCGCAGCCCATGACTATCGATACCGCCGACCCTGCCGATTCAGACGACCCGTTCGATCGTATCGCCGATGCGCCGTTCGACGAGGCTATCTCCGAGCGGTATCTCGTCTATGCGCTGTCGACGATAACGGCGCGCTCGCTGCCCGATCTGCGCGACGGGCTGAAGCCTGTTCACCGCCGCCTCCTTTGGGCGATGCGGCTGCTTAAGCTTGATCCGGCCAATGGCTATAAGAAATGCGCGCGCGTTGTCGGCGATGTGATCGGCAAATATCATCCGCATGGCGATCAGAGTGTTTATGATGCGATGGTCCGGCTCGCCCAGCCTTTTGCCATGCGCTACCCGCTGGTCGACGGGCAGGGCAATTTCGGCAATGTCGACGGCGATAACGCGGCCGCCATGCGCTATACCGAAGCGCGGCTGACTCATGCTGCGATGGACCTGATGGACGGCCTGAACGAAGGCACCGTCGATTTCCGCCCGACCTATAACGGCGAAGAGGAAGAGCCAGAGATTTTCCCGGGCCTGTTCCCGAACCTGCTCGCCAATGGTTCTAGCGGCATCGCCGTGGGCATGGCGACCTCTATTCCGCCGCATAACGCCGCCGAGTTGATCGACGCTGCGACGCACCTGATTGAGAATCCGAAGGCCGAAGAGGCCGAGTTGATGGATTTCGTGCAAGGGCCGGACCTGCCAACAGGCGGAATACTCGTCGACAGCAAGGATGCGATTGCCGAAGCCTACCGCACCGGGCGCGGTGCCTTCCGGGTTCGCGCGCGCTGGCATCAGGAAGATCTGGGCCGCGGCGCATGGGAAGCCGTGATCACCGAAATCCCGTTTCAGGTGGCAAAGTCGAAACTGATCGAAGCCATCGCCTCTCTGATTGCTGAAAAGAAATTGCCGATCCTTGCCGATGTGCGTGATGAGAGCGACGAGCAGATCCGTATCGTGCTGGAGCCGAAGAACCGCACGATCGAGCCTGATGTGCTGATGGATTCGCTGTTCCGGCTGACGGATCTCGAGACGCGCGTCTCGCTTAATCTCAACGTTCTCGATGCCAACCGCACGCCGCGTGTGATGAGCCTCAAGGAAGTACTCGGCGAATGGCTCGAGCATCAGTTTATCGTGTTGGTCCGCCGGTCCGAGTTCCGCCTCGGCAAGATCGACGACCGGATCGAGCTGCTCGATGGCTATATCGTCGCTTACCTCAACCTGGACCGGATCATTGAAATCATCCGCTATGAGGATGAGCCGAAGAAAGTGATGATGGCGGAGTTCGAACTGAACGACCGTCAGGCCGAAGCCATTCTCAATATGCGGCTGCGCAATTTGCGCAAGCTGGAAGAGATGGAGCTTCGCCAGGAACGCGAAGATTTGCTCGCCGAGCGGGAAGATCTGGACAAGCTGATCAACTCGAAAGCGCGCCAGAAAACGCGGATGAAGAAGGATCTGGCGGGTCTGCTCAAACGCTATGGCGCCGATACCGAACTGGGCCGCCGCCGGACTTTCCTTGAGGAAGCCGCCCCGGCGCGCGAAATCCCGCTCGAAGCGATGATCGAGAAAGAGCCGATCACGGTCGTCATGTCCGAGCGCGGCTGGATCCGGGCGATGAAGGGGCATATCGACGCCGCCGGTCTTGCCAAACTGAAATATAAGGAAGGCGACGGCCCCGCCTATGATTTCCACGCCCAGACCACGGACAAGCTGCTGCTCGCCGTGGATGATGGCCGTATCTATACGCTGGGCGGGGACAAGCTGCCCGGCGCGCGCGGTTTTGGCGAACCGGTGCGCTCAATGGTCGATATCGAGGACGGCGCGGAAATTGCCGGGCTGTTGAAGGTGGAGCCGGGCGGCCGGCTGCTGCTCGCCAGTTCCGCCGGCAAGGGCTTCGTCGCCAATGCGGAAGAGATTGTCAGCACGACCCGCAAGGGCAAGGTTGTCGTGAATGTGAAGGGCGGGGCGAAGCTCATCGTCGTCCGCGCGATCCCCGAGGGCGCGGATCATGTCGCGGCGATCGGCGAGAATCGCAAACTGCTGATCTTTGCACTGGATGCGCTGCCCGAAATGGCGCGGGGGCAGGGCATCATGCTGCAGAAATACAAGGATGGCGGGCTCTCAGACGCGATTGCCTTCACGCTGGAAGAAGGATTGAGCTGGGCCATGGGCGGCGATACGGGCCGTACCCGCACCGAGACCGAACTTGGCGACTGGATCGGCAATCGCGGCAGCGCCGGGCGGATGCCGCCAAGGGGTTTTCCGCAGGATAATCGATTCTCCTGATTTGTCCTCCTGAACGTGTTTCAGGATTCACTGTGCATTTGCAGACAGGCCTCAGCGAAATAAGAGGTGGATGCTGAAACACGTTCAGCCCCGCTCCTCAATCCGCGCGATCCTGAGCTCAATGCGCTTCAACTCGCGAAGTACAGTCATCAGATTCATTCGCTCGAAAAACCATTGTTTGATCATTCCGGTTGAGATGAGGGCGGCCAAGGCACCAAGCGCCCAGACGAAAAACTCCCTGTCGGTTTCGGCGATCGTCACGCGGTAGATTGTGTAGAACATCACCACTGCCATCAGGAACGCGACTACAAAAACCAGCTTCGCCCAGCCGCCAAGCGGGCCGGAGAGCGTGTCGCCAACCTGGGCGAACAGCCCCCGCTCGCTGTCGAGTTCGTTCAGAAATTCCTGGTCGTCTGCGTCGAGCGCGGCGCGCAGCCTGTTATCAACTTCGGTCATCATATTTCTCCTTCCAATAGGGTCTTGAGGGTTTTACGCGCGGTAAAGATGCGCGATTTTACGGTGCCGAGCGGTACGCCGGTCGCGGCTGAAATCTCGTCCAGTTTGAGCCGTTCGACGAAATAGAGCGTCGCGGCAATCCGCTGGTCTTCGGGCAGCCTGGCAAAGGCTTGCGCAATCGCCGCCTGATCCTCCCCGCGCGGCGAAATTGCCGGCGCATTGTCCTCGGTCAGCTCGTCCGAGCGGGGGCGCAGCTTGGCATGGGCCTTGATCTTCTCCGCACAGCGGCGGCGCAGGATCGTAAAGGCCCAGCCGGGGAATTTTGCCGGATCATTCAGCCTTTTCAGCCCGGCAGTGATGCCGAGCCAGCATTCCTGAACCGCTTCGCGTGCCAGCTCGTCATCGCCGGTAAAGCGCCGCGCAGAACGCAGCAGCCGCGGCTGCCAGCGCGACGCCAGCCGCTCCAGCGCCCGCCGGTCGCCATTCTGGACATGCAGAACGAGCAATTCGTCATAAACCCGCCCGCTCTGATCCATCCAGAATGTCTCCCGTTACGGGTATATAGTCAGCGGGGAGGAGGAAAAGGTTCGATTGTTTTTCCTTGTCATCCTGAACTTGTTTCAGGATCCACTCTGCATTTCGGTAAAGCCTGCTCAGATTGAGGGGTGGATGCTGAAACAGGTTCAGCATGACGCCTATTCTAGCAATGCCGCCGCAATTTGCTTGACCCGCGCCTCATTCGGAAAGTCTTCCGCGATCCAGGCCTCCTCAATCTCGCGCAGTTTCGCCGCCACTTCCGGCCCGGTTTCCATGCCCATCGCGATCAACTCGCCACCCTTGAGCGGGAAACGTGGGGGTGGGTTGGCGATCAGATGGGCGAGGCCATTGCCGGTGACGATATCGTTGGTCGGGCAGAGCAGCAGTCGGTCGATCGCGCCCTCCATTCCGTGGCGATAGGCAAGCGCGCGCGGTTCGGCCGTGTCGCCGGGAATGCGCGCGGTTGCCGTGGCAAGGCGGGTGCGCTGGGCGCGCGACAGCTTGAGGCGGGTGGCGACGGCGCGCGCGGTGTCGGGCTCGGGCGGCAGCAGGGCGGCGAGGCGGCGGACCGGATCGCTGGGCTGATCGAACCGTTCCTCGCGCCCGATCAGGCGGGCCAGCGCATTGGCGCTCACAATCTCCGGCAGTATGGGCGCGAAGATGCCATGTTCGATCATCAGTGCCACCGTGTCCGCCGGATTCGGCAGAGCGAGTGTCTTCAAAACCTCGTCGGCAATGCGTTCGCGCGAGAGCGCCATAAGGCTGTTGGCGTGCTTCTCTGCTGCCGCCAGCCCAGCTGGATTGGGCAAGCCTTCCCCAAAACGCGCATGGAAGCGGAAGAAACGCAAAATCCGCAGATGATCCTCGGCAATTCGCTCGGCAGGCAGGCCGATAAAGCGCACGCGGCGGGCGTCCAGATCAGTTTCTCCGCCAAAATAATCGAAAATCTCACCGGACAGAGGGTCGGCGGAGAGCGCGTTGATCGTGAAATCGCGGCGGGCGGCGTCTTCCTCCCAATCCTCGCTATATTCGACCGTCGCATGGCGGCCATCGGTGGAAACGTCGCGGCGCAGCGTCGTCACTTCGATGACATGTTTCTCGGGAAGGACGGCGGTGATCGTGCCATGCTTGATCCCCGTGGGCACGGCCTTGATCCCGGCGGCCTCGATTCGCCTCATGACCTCGTTGGGCGGAAAAACGGTTGCGCAATCCACGTCCTGCACGTCGATGCCCAGCAAACTGTCTCGCACGGCACCGCCGACATAACGGACCTTTCCGTCTCCGGCATCAAGCGCGGCAAGCAGCGTATCCATGCCCGGCCAGTTTCGCCATTCTGCGTCCGGCAGCCTCATGCTTCCACCGCCCGCAGCCGGTGCGACAGGTTCATGATGATCGCGGCTGTTACACCCCAGATGCGCTGTTCCTCCCAATACATCTGGAAATAGCGGCGCATGCGCCCCTGCCATTCCAGTTCATGTTCTTCGTAATTGGCGACGTCGAACAGATGGTCGAACGGCACTTCGAATATGGCGGCGACTTCGCCGGCCTCCGGCACAAGCCGGATGTCGGGCGGGATGACGCCGATGACCGGGGTGATGTGGAAGCCGGTACCCGTCAGATAGAGATCGGTCGTACCGACCAGCTCGACACGGTCGCGAGGCAAGGCGATTTCTTCCTCGGCCTCGCGCAGGGCAGCGGCGATGGAATTTTCATCCCCGGGATCCACCTTGCCACCCGGAAAAGCGACCTGACCGGGATGGCTGGGCAGCGCATCGGTGCGCCGGGTAAGGATAACGGTAGGTACAGGGCGGTCGACGACCGGAATCAGGACCGCCGCATCGACCGCTGCACCGCGCGCCAGGATCTCCTCTCCGCGCACGTCCGACGAAGATATGGGAAGGTCCAGCTCATGGGATCTTTCCAGCTTGGTCCGGAGTTGGGTGACGAGGCTCATAATGTTGTTTCCAGCGGAAAAAATACGCCATCACTGGTAATGCCGATGGGGTGGTCGGCTGCTTGTATCGCGTGCTCCATCAGTTCGTAATAGACGGGGCGGGCAAGCAGCGCCCAAAGATCGCCCCGCACATGCAGATAAGGCAGCGCTTTGTCGCCATCGCCGCGCAGTTCAAGCGCATGCTCCTGACCCGCAACGATGATTTCCCCGGTGTTCAACCGGAAGACAGCCCGTTCGCCATCGCCGGGATCGGCGACGAGTTTCATTTCGACTGCCAAAAAGGGCGCATCCTCAACCTCAATCGTCAGCTTTTCAGCGGGTGTTACAAGCACATGGCTGCCATCGGGTTCGCGGCGCAGAATCGTGGAGAAAAGCCGGACAAGCGCAGGACGACTGATCGGGTCACCCTCATGATACCAGCTGCCATCGCGCGCAATCCGAATGTCGATCTGTCCCTCGCGCTCCGGATGCCATGTTTCGACCGGTGGAAGGCTCTTATCCTGCGCCAGTCTGGCTATGGCATCCAGCGACAGTGAAGCGAGATCGGCGGAAGGGGCAGGTGACGGCATGGGCCCTAGTTAGGCATTCGCTCGCTGGAGCGCAAAAGGTCTGGCTCCAGAAAGCCATCGGGGGGCCAGTCGCCGCCGGAAGCGGGGCGTAACAATATGCGGTCCGGCTCAACGGGCCCCGGCAGGGTCCAGTCCCTGGCCGGGCCTGAGCGAAAGCCGAAAGGCGAATAATATTCCGGATCGCCAATCATCATCGCCGACTGCCCCGCAAGGTCCAGCCGCTCCGCAACTATGCCCGTCATATGTTTGCCGATGCCCTGATTCTGGTGATCGGGGTGAACTGCGACCGGGCCCACCATGGCAAGAGGGAGGCTGTCGGAATCGGGCCGGCTCAGCGAAACCGGCCAACACTGCAGCGATCCTGCAAGCTTCCCATCAAGCAACGCGACAAAAGACAGTTCTTCCAGTGGCTCCGTTCCTTCGCGCACGGCATAGGCGGTGCGGCCGTGTCGGTCCGTTCCGAAAGCCAGGTCGAGAAGGGCTTCGAGCGCGGCTGGCGCTATCGCGGAAAGGGGTTGGAGATCGATCATGGATTTTCGCTGGTCTTTCGTCTTGCCAATTATCGGGCCATTTACCTTGAGCGCCGTGGCGATTAGCGGTTCGCAGGCAAAAGGAAAGCGCGAATCATCTATGGCAAGCCAATTGACCGAGCTGGGGACTGACATGCTGCGGCTCGAAGTCCGCGATGTCGAAGTCATGATTTTGACCGGAATCTATTCGGAAGAAACCAAGTTGCCGCAACCGCTCCGTATATCGGTTGTGGCGGATATGGCCGCTGGAGACCGGTTCAATCCGGATACTCCGCTGTCGCGCTCCAAAAATTATATGGACCTCAAACATGCGATGACGGACGCGTTGCCCAAGGATCGGCATTTCACCTTGATCGAGGCTGTCGCGGACCACATCGCCGATACGATTTTTCTGCAGGATCAGCGGATCTTGCGCGTCGCCATCGAAATCGTGAAACTCGCCATCTCCGAAAATGGGGAGCAGATTGGTATAACCATGGTGCGGAATAAACGATGAGGGTGGCGATCGTCACGGGTGGCTGTCGCCGTCTTGGCGCGGCGATAGCCGGGCGGCTGGCGAACGAGGGCTACGCACTGGCCTTGCATGCGTCGGAAGATATCGATCCCGAGCCGGCCTTGCTCGCGGCCATCGAGCAGGCCGGTGTACAGTGGCAGGGGATCGTGGCGGATCTGTCGGACCCCGTGCAGGTCGAGCATCTGGTTCCAGCAATTGCCGATCGGTTCGGTTCTGCGCCCGACTTGCTGGTGAACAGCGCTGCGCGATTCGGTGACGATCGCCCGGAGACCGCCGATATGGACGGATTGCTTTCGCATTACGCCGTTAACTGTGCAGCGCCGGCCATTCTCGCGAAATCCTTTGCTGCTCTCAAGCGCAAGGGAAATGCCGGGATCGTGAATATTCTCGATCAGAGGATTGCGAATCCCCATGGAGACCAGTTCTCCTACACGCTATCTAAGCTCGGACTGGCCGGGCTTACGCGCATATTGGCCGGCGAGCTCGCGCCGGCAATTCGCGTCAATGCGGTGGCGCCGGGCCTTACGATACCGACGGATTCCTATGACGATGCCATGATGGAATACGCGGAGGCGTTGATGCCGCTTAAAACATTGCCTGCACCGGCCCAGGTTGCCGATGCCGTCGCCTGGCTCGCCCAGGCCGATGCCGTGACAGGGCAGACCATATTCGTCGATGGCGGCGCCCATATGGAGGCGTTCGAACGCGATTTTCCCAACCTCACCCCGGACAGTTAGGCGCTCGCGCTAGCTGCGTTTGCGCTGGCAAATACCCAGATCTTCGCGAACCAACCGATAATCCGCGCGGGCCACGGAAATCTGCCGGTTGTCCATATTCTCCAGGCTCGCATCGGGCAGGCTGTCCGGCAGGAAGCAGGCCAACCGGTACCATAATATCGTGTTGCGCTCGGGCGGCGGGGACGCGCGTTCGACGATTTCGCCGAGCGAAACCGACCATCGTGGCTCCTGATTCGGTCGGCGCAGGATGCTTAGGGAAACCGGACGGCCGTCGCTGGTTGCGAGAAAAATCTGCGTTTCGCTTTCGCCGGGAAGCGTTCCGGGTACACTGAAGGTGCTGCCGACGCCGGTGACTGTACCCGGTGCGTCATCCGATGCGGCTTCCGAGAGAATTGCGCGAACGACCTGCTCGCGGTGCTGGCTCCAATCGATCTGCGCGTCGGGGGCTATCAACTGCAGTTCACCGCGACGCCCGGGAACGGGAGCGGCAAGCAGAATAACCTGCCGGTCGCGAATGCGCGGGCGTCGGCCATCGGAATCGCGGGGCACGTCGACGAGATAACTGACACGGGCAGGGACTCCCTCGGCGCTGCGAATCAGGGTTGCCAATTCGGCCTCGACATAAAAACGGACATGGTTGGGAGCCACGCCTATGGCTCTTTCTTCGTCGAGCCGCCGCGCTCTGTCGATCCGCGCAATCGCTACCACGGGCGCACTCAACGCAAGGTCGGCAATATCGGCATAGGTGAGGTCCGTCTCTGCCGTAAACTCTTGAGATTCAGCGCTATCGACCGACAAAGCGAGCAGGCCAAAACTCATCAGAATATAGGCGAATCGGATCATGAATCTTCTCCATCGGGCCAGTGAACCAAGGCAATCACCTTGTATCGTATCTGGTCAAGCGGGTAACTGTTGCGTAACGTGATTGTCGACGGTAGGGAATCGACGACCAGACGGGTTGCCTTGCCTACGCGTTGGTTGACTGTCCTTTTTTATGAAGCCAGATGAACTGGCGCTTTATGGACGTTGGGCTTTGGAGGGAGTTTCTTTGTTTAATGGCTTATGCTGACCAGAAGATGAGCTCGCGTAAACTGTCGGCGATTGTCGCTGTTGCGATCCTTCATGTGCTTCTTGCTTATGCGCTAGTTTCGGGTTTGGCCGTCAGGGTTGCGCAAGCGGTGCAAGAAGATCTTACCGTGTTTGACGTTGAGGATGAACCGCCACCCCCCGAGGAAGAATTGCCGCCGCCGCCGCCGGATGTTCCGATTCCGCCGCCGCCGGTTGTTGTAACGCCGCCGCCTCCGGTTGTGATCGCGCGACCAACAGTTGCGCCGCGGCCACCGGCACCGCCTCCTCCTGCACCACCGCCACCGGCACCGCCACCTCCGCCGCCAAGCCAGGCTCAGGCTGCGCAGCCGCGCGGAAATCCGGGCCGCTGGGTGACGACGAACGATTATCCTTCTTCGTCCTTGCGTAACGAGGAGCAGGGTTCGGCGAGTTTCCGCCTGACTATCGGTACCAATGGTCGCGTAACGAATTGCACGATCACGTCTTCGACTGGCTATTCCCGGTTGGATAATGAAACCTGCCGTCAGCTGACACGCCGCGCACGCTTCCGGGCTGCTCTGGACGATGCCGGCAACCCGACGACGGGTACGTATTCGAGCACTATTCGTTGGGAAATTCCCAACTAACAATCTCACCTTTTACGAACTCCGGTTCGGTTTGATCGTAGCAAGTTTATTTGAGAGGAATATTAATCATGTCTACTGAAGCAGCTGAAGTCGTTGCGGAAAACCCATATGGCCTCCGTGCAGCCCTAGAGGAGGGCGGCATTGTGGCTCAGTCCACATTCGCCATTCTGGTGATCATGTCCGCCGCCTCCTGGTACATCCTGTTCACCAAATGGTTTGAGCAGCAGAAAGTTCTGAAACAGGGCAAACGCGCCCGTGAAAATTTCTGGCGGTCGAACAGCCTTCGCGAAGGCGCGGCCAAGCTCGAAAAGAACAGCGCCTATCGCCAGATCGTCGAAGACAGCCTGGTCGCTCGCGACAACCACTCCCAGCTTACCGACCCGATCGAAGCGCATGAGTGGACGGTTAACGCACTTCAGCGTTCTGTTGGTTCGATCAACTCGAAACTCACCGAAGGCCTCGCCGTTCTCGCAACGGTCGGTTCGACGGCTCCGTTCATCGGCCTGTTCGGTACGGTGGTCGGCATCTATCGGGCCCTGGTGAAGATCGGCGCTGCTGGTCAGGCATCGATTGACGCTGTCGCCGGCCCGGTTGGTGAGGCCCTGATTATGACGGCGCTCGGCCTTATCGTGGCTGTGCCTGCCGTTATGGCCTATAACTGGATGGTTCGTCGCAACAAGAAGGTGAGCGAAGAGCTCCAAGCCTTCTCGAACGAAATCCATGGCTACATCATGTCGGATGGCAAGGTTAAGCCGGCCGCTCCCGCTGCAGCGGCCAAAGCTGCTCCGGCAGCCCGGCCTGCTGCTAAGTCGTAAACGGGTAAGGGACGGGGACGGATTGCCGTTCCCGTCTCCGCCTGGAGAAAGGCACGACGTGGAAACGTCGGCTTTGGTTAGAGTTTAGGATAGGATTGATCCCATGGGAATGAGTGTTGGACCTTCGGAAGGTGAAGACGAATCCGCGATCTCCGAGATCAACGTCGTCCCGCTGACTGACGTTATGTTGGTGTTGCTCATCATCTTCCTGATTGCTGTCCCGGTTGTTATTCAGACGGTTGACGTTAATCTTCCCTCTGTTCGCTTGTTGCCGACGACGACCAAGCCGGAAAATGTCGCTCTGTCGATCAGGGCCGGAGATGATGGCTCATGCGAAGTGTTCTGGGGAATGACCCCAGTCAATTCGAATGAAATGCTCACACAAGCCATTCAGCATATCGAAGACACGGTTGAAGAATTTGGCGGTGCTGAAAACATGACCGAAGACGATCTGCCCGAAGTGCATATTCGCGGTGACGTGAATACGCCGTGGCGGTGCATCGGTGGTCCGATTTTCGTGATGCAACAGGCTGGTTTCACCCGCGTAGGCTTTATTTCGGAGCCTGAGCCGGGCCAGGGCATCACGCGCCTCTAGTTCAGATTGTTTTAGGAGTAGTATAGCATGGGTGGAAAAGTAGGGCCTGCCGCCGCCGAAGACGATCCGATGATCGACATCAATACGACGCCGTTGATCGACGTCCTGCTGGTGCTGCTGATCATGTTCATTATCACGATCCCGATCCAGACTCACGCGGTCAAGATCGACTTGCCAGTCGCCAATGATGATCCGCCACCCGACAATCCGATCGATCCGATCAAGAACGAGGTCTATATCTCACCGACCGATCAGATTCTGTGGAACGGTGAACCGGTTACGACACAGACGCTGCGTCAGTATCTGGATATCACGGTTACCATGACGCCAGTTCCGGAACTGCACATGTTTCCGGATGCTCAGGCACGGTACAACACTGTCGATAATGTGCTTGCCGTTACACGGCGCGCGCAGGTCACCAATATGGGCTTTATCGGCAACGACCAATATCGTCAGTTCTAAGCTGGCGCCTCTCAGATAAGGAAAGGGCGGTCCGCATGCGGGCTGCCCTTTTCTTATGGGAGTAGCTAACAAGCGAACCCGGTTGCGTAGAGACGGGCATGAATGGCAGTGAAAAGAGAGACGTCTCCGGCTTCAATCCGCTGGCATTAAGCGCGCCTCAGGGCCTCTTCAGATGCCTTCACCCCGCAGATATGAGCGCACTGCTATAGCAGCTGGCGCCGCGAGCCTTTACGCGGCGTTGCTCTCAAACTGCAACTGCGCGAGCCGGGCATAGAGGCCGTCCTGGCCCATTAGGGCCGCGTGATTGCCTTCCTCGACGATCCGTCCACCGTCCATAACGATGATGCGGTCTGCCGACCTTACGGTCGCTAACCGGTGGGCGATGACGATCGTTGTGCGGTCTTTCATGAGCCGCTCCAGAGCCTGCTGGACGAGCTGTTCGGACTCGGCATCGAGCGCTGAGGTCGCTTCATCCAGGAGCAGGAGAGGGGCGTCGCGCAACAGGGCGCGTGCAATCGCCACACGTTGCCGCTGGCCGCCTGAGAGGCGAGCTCCGCCTTCGCCCAGATAGGTGTCGAGGCCGTCAGGGAGCTCGCGCAGGAACTCGGCGGCATTGGCTGCTTCGGCAGCGTTCCACAGGGCGTCGTCGCTGGCCTCCCAGTTGCTGTAGCGAAGATTGTCGCGCGCGGAGGCGGCGAAGATTACTGTATCCTGCGGCACCATGGCGACCCGCCGGCGAATGGCGGCCGGATCGGCGTCGTGCAAATCCACTCCGTCCAGCAGCACTTGCCCCTGCTGGGGATCGTAAAAGCGCTGGATGAGCTGGAACAGCGTCGATTTGCCGGCGCCGGACGGTCCGACAACCGCAACCAGTTCACCCGGCTCGACCGCGAGCGAGAAATCCGCGAGCGCCGCGGTTTCCAGCCGGGTCGGATAGCGGAATGTGACATCGTCGAAACGGAGATGGCCACGTGCCGGTTCAGGGAGAGGTTTGGGATTAGCCGGTGCCCGGATCTCCGGCACCTCGCGAAGCAGTTCGTTCAAACGCCCGGCGGCGCCTGCGCTGCGCATCAGTTCTCCATATACTTCCGTCAGGGCGCCGAACGCCCCGGCGACTATCATTCCTGTAAGTACGAAGGCCGCTACCGCGCCGCCGGTGATCTGGCCATTGATGACATCCGATGCGGCCTGCCACATCACCATGGTGATCGCGCCGAAGATCAGGGTGATGACGATTGCGGTCATGACGGAGCGGATAATGATCCGCCTCCGGGCTGTAGCGAAAGCGCTCTGTACGGCAGCATCGAACCGGTCGGCTTCGCGGTTCTCCTGCCCGAAGGCTTGAACGATCTTCATGGCTCCCAGCGTTTCGGAAACCATGGCGCCGACATCGGCGATCCGGTCCTGGCTGAACCGCGAGACATTGCGCAACTTCCGGCCGAGTATCACGATCGGGCCGATCGCGAGCGGGATGCCGAGTAAGATCATCAGCGCGAGTTTGGGGGAGAGGGTGAACAGATAGATCGTTCCGCCTATCCCCATCACCAGATTGCGCAGCGCAATCGAGATCGTCGTGCCCACCACCATTTCGATTACCGATGTGTCAGACGTCATGCGCGACGCGATTTCCGATGGCCGGTTTTCTTCAAAATATTTGGGATCCAGGGCAAGCAAGTTGCGTTGCACCGCAACACGCAAATCGGCGACGACGCGTTCGCCAAGCCAGGATACGAAATAGAATCGCAGCGCCGTCGCCAGAGCGAGCACGACGACGATGAAAAAAAGATAATAGAAATATTGCGCGATATCGGTGTCGAGGCCGCTGAAACCGCGATCGATGACACGTCTGAAACCGTCCGGAATGGCCAATGTCGCCCCGGCTGCGACGAGCAGCGCAAGGCCGGCGCCGAGTATCCGGAACGGATAGCGGATCGCAAAGCGCCAGATTATCGCAAGGTTGCCGAGGTTCCGGGCTTTCCCCGTGTCGCTGTCATTATCTGCCATGGCGTTCGCCTAGCAGTGGGGCGCATCCTGCTCAACACAGGCTTTTTCAGATGCTGCATTGCAACATCGGTGTAAAGAGGCCTAGAGTAGGACCGACTGCGGCTGCACTGTCGCCCATTCGGGAACTTTTATGCTCTATAACATGTATGAAATGCAGCGTTCCATGCTTGCCAGCGCCAGCGCGATGGCCGAGTGGAGCGCCGAAATCCTGCAGAATCCCGCTAATCCCTTTTCCTATAGCGGCATGGGGCCGGTCGTCGCTTCCGCGCTCGATGTTTTCGCCCATGCCGCCGCGCCGCGCGGCAAACCGATTTTCGGTATCGAGTCGGTGAAGGTCGAAGGCGAAGCCGTTCCAGTTTCCGTGAAAATCGAAGCCCGCAAGCCGTTCGGGCAGCTCAAGCATTTTCAGAAAGAGGGCGTGTCCGGTCAGCCCAAATTGCTGATCGTTGCGCCGATGTCAGGCCATTTCGCCACGCTGCTGCGTGATACGGTAGACCGGATGCTTCCCGGCCATGATGTCTGGATCACCGACTGGCGCGACGCAAAAACGGTTCCTTTGTCGGACGGTGTTTTCGATCTCGATACCTATATCGATTATCTGGTCGAATTTCTTGAGCATATCGGGCCGGGCGCGCATATGCTGGCGGTGTGCCAGCCATCCGTGCCCTGCTATGCGGCGGCTGCGCTGATGTCGGCGGACAAGCATCCCGACCGGCCCCGCACCCTGACCATGATGGGCGGGCCGATCGATACACGCGAAGCCCCGACCACGGTCAACACGCTGGCCACCCAGCGACCGCATGCCTGGTTCGAACAGAATGTGATCGCAACCGTCCCGCTCTATTATCCGGGCGCCGGGCGCAAGGTGTATCCCGGCTTTCTCCAGCTCGCCGGCTTCATGTCGATGAATCTCGGCAATCACATGATCAGCCATTGGGAAATGTTCAAACATCTGGTCGAGGGCGATGGCGACAGCGCCGATGCGACGAAGGATTTCTACGACGAATATCGCTCAACCTGCGATATGACGGCGGAATTCTACCTGCAAACTGTCGATGTGGTGTTCCAGACCCATGCGCTTCCCCGCGGCGAATATCGCCATAAGGGCGAGCTTATCGATCCGGCCGCGATTACCGATATCGGCATGCTGGCGATCGAAGGCGAGCGCGACGATATTTCCGGGCTGGGGCAGACGAAGGCCGCACTGACGCTTTCGTCCGGTCTTCCGGCCAAGAAGAAGAAATATTATATGGCGGAGGAAGTCGGCCATTACGGCATCTTCCACGGCCGCAAATGGCGCGAGCGCATTGCGCCGGTGGTGGAAAACTGGATCGCTACGCACGACGATTAGAAGCCCAATGAAAAAAAAGGGGCGTCGGTCAATTCCGGCGCCCCTTTTTCTTCATTCTGGGATCGACTTAGAGGACCTCGAAAAGTCCCGCTGCGCCCATGCCGCCGCCGACGCACATGGTGACGACGACATATTTGGCGCCGCGGCGCTTGCCTTCGATCAGCGCGTGGCCGGTGCAGCGCGCGCCCGTCATGCCATAGGGATGGCCGATCGAGATCGAGCCGCCATTGACGTTGAGCAGCTCGTTCGGAATGCCGAGCGTGTCGCGGCAATAGAGAACCTGCACGGCGAACGCCTCATTCAGTTCCCAAAGCCCGATATCGTCCACCGAGAGGTCGAACCGTTCGAGAAGCTTCGGAATCGCGAAGACCGGGCCAATGCCCATCTCGTCGGGCTCGGTGCCCGCAACCGCCATGCCGACATAGCGGCCGAGCGGCGTCAGGCCCTTTTTTTCCGCAATCGAGGCTTCCATCACGACACTGGCCGATGAGCCGTCGGACAGCTGGGACGCGTTACCGGCGGTGATCGTCATATCGGGACCCATGACAGGCTGGAGGCTTTGTAGGCCTTCGAGCGTCGTCGAGGGGCGGTTGCCTTCGTCCTTGGTAAGCGTGACTTCTTCCTCGCTGGTGTCGCCGGTGGCTTTGTCGACCACGATTTTGGTTGTCGTGGTCGGGACGATTTCGTCGTCGAACTTGCCGGCTTCCTGCGCTGCGGCCGTCCGCTTCTGCGATTCCAGCGAATATTCGTCCATGGCTTCGCGGCTGATATTGTACCGCTTGGCGACGGTTTCTGCGGTGCCCAGCATCGGCATATAGACATCTTTGTGCATCGCGATCAGCGCGGGATCGGGTTGGACGCGCATTTCCTTGGTCTGCACCAGCGAGATCGATTCAAGGCCGCCGGCGACAACGCAGTCCATCCGGTCAACGATAACCTGCTTGGCAGCGGTTGCGATCGACATCAGGCCGGACGAGCACTGGCGGTCCATCGTCATGCCAGACACGGTGAATGGCAGCCCCGAGCGCAGCGCGATCTGGCGTCCGACATTCGAGCCGGTAGAGCCCTGCTGAAGGGCGGCACCCATGATGCAGTCGTCGACTTCGCCGCCTTCGATGCCAGCCCGCTCGACAGCGGCCTTGACGGCAAAGCTGCCCAGGGTCGGGCCCAGTGTGTTGTTGAAAGCGCCGCGATAGGCTTTGCCGATCGGTGTACGGGCGGTGGAAACGATGACTGCGTCACGCATGGTGAAACTCCTTAATATTTCAGATAACTAGGCCGGAATTGGCGAAGTGCCGGGTTCCTGGGGAATATCGAATGTACCGATGATAAGGGCGACGCCCTGGTAAAAGGCAACAAGCTGAACAATTTCGAATATCTGATCCGATGAAAAATGCTCGGAAATCCGGGCAAATTCTGCATCGTCAAGATGGCGGCGGTCGATGAGGATATCAACCGTGGCGATCAATGCCGCATCGCTCTCAGACCAGCCACCGGACTCGGCGTCCTTGTTGGCCAGCGCCTCAAGCTGATCGCGATCAATGGCGCAGCGCTCGGCAAAGAGCGTGGCATGCATGCCCCATTCATAGTCCGCGCCGATCCGGGCCGCCGTACGGAAGATCGCCAGTTCGCGCTCGCGCATGGGGAGGGGGCCCTTGTCGAGCAGCGATCCGCCGGTAAATTTTTCCCACGCGCGCTGGGACGTGCCGATGATGCGGAACAGCATCGGCGCATCGCCGCCTTCCGGCGTCAGCGCGTTAAGGGCCGGGGCGAGAGCCTCGGGATAGGGCCGGGTCAGAGGCGCGATACGGGTCATGTAAAGAACTGGCTAATCCATTCCGCTATCAGCGCCGGCTTGTCTTCACCTTCGATCTCGACGGAAAATTCGAGCGTTTGCTGATACTGGTTCGGGCGTTTTTCAATCAGTTCGAGCAGCTTGAAATGGCCGCGCACCCGCTTGCCGGATTTTACCGGAGCAAGGAAACGAACTTTGTTGCCGCCATAATTGACGCCCATTTTCACGCCTTCGGGGCGCGGACAATCAGATTCAGCCATCAATCGGGGGAAAAGGGAAAGCGTAAGAAAACCATGGGCAATCGTCGTGCCGAACGGCGTCATCTTCGCGGCTTCCTCGTTCACATGAATGAACTGGTGATCGCCCGTGGCATCGGCAAATTTGTTGATCATTTCCTGATCGACCAGAACCCATTCGGATGAGCCGAGAGGCTGTCCAACCATGTTCATCATTTCGTCAATGCTGACGGTGCTCATATGCGTTTCCTCTTTGCAAAAATCTGCTAAATAGCGCTCGCTTCCCGACCATAGTGGAAGCCAATTCCTCGAACCGCAAGGCCCGTTCATGCCCAGCCAGATGCACGATCCCGATTCCGCTACGTCAGCCGCATGGCTCCATATGGAAGAGGTACACAGAGCGCCCGAACCCGAAGTGCTGGCACCGCTTCTCGAGCGTGCGCGACTCGGAGCCGCCGAACGTGATCGTATCGTCGCGACTTCCCTCGAACTTCTGGCCGATCTGCGCGAGGGTCAGCGGACGGGCTGGGTGAACCAGTTTCTGCAGGAATACCGGCTCAATAGTTCCGAAGGGGTGGCGTTGCTCAGCCTCGCCGAAGCCTTTTTGCGCGTGCCCGATCCCGATACGGCGGACCGGTTGATCGCCGACAAGCTGGGTGACGGCGATTGGCGCAGCCATGCCGGTCATTCGCATTCGCAACTGGTCAATTCGGCCACCTGGGGACTGGTAATCGGCAGGGCACTGGTCGGCCAGAATCAACAGGCCAATGCCCTGAAACGGCTCATCGCGCGATCCGGCGAACCCTTTGTTCGCCAGGCTGTCGGCGCGGCGATGCGCATGATGGGCGAGATTTTCGTGATGGGCCGGACGATCGAGGAAGCGATCAAACGAATGAAAAAACCTGAGCATAGGGGCTTTACCGCAAGCTTCGATATGCTGGGCGAGGCGGCGCGCACTTTCCCGGACGCCGAGCGCTATTTCACGTCCTATCTCGGTGCCATTGAGGCCGTTGGCAAGGCCCGCAGCGGAGGTTCTACCGAAGCCAATCATTCGATTTCCGTCAAACTGTCCGCCCTGCATCCGCGATACGAGGTGGCTCAATGGGGCAGGTGCGTCCCCTATCTGACCGAAAGGCTGGAGACACTGGCTGAAGCGGCCGCCAAGGCGGGTATCGGGCTGACGGTGGACGCGGAGGAATCGGAGCGGCTCGAAATGAGCTTCGATATCATAGAGGCGGTTGCCGAGCTTCCCGCGCTCAAAGGATGGAACGGCTTCGGCATGGCAATCCAGGCTTATGGTAAGCGCGCGCAGCGCACGATCGGTTGGGCCGAGGCTCTGGCCAGCCGGACGGGGCGGATGATGCCGGTGCGGCTTGTCAAAGGTGCCTATTGGGACAGCGAGATCAAGCACAGCCAGGAGATGGGCCTGCCCGATTACCCGCTGTTCACCCGCAAGGCCGCAACCGATGTCTGCTATCTCGCCTGTGCGAAGGACATGCTCGAAGCCAAGGCGATCCGACCCGCCTTCGCGACGCATAACGCGCTGACGGCGGCCACGATCATCGAATGGGCGGGCCCGCGCGGTAAAGACGGTTCCGCCAGTTTCGAGTTTCAGCGGCTTCACGGCATGGGCGAGGGGCTGTTCGAGCGGCTGGTGCGCGAAAAAGGGCATCGTTGCCGGATTTACGCCCCGGTCGGCGGGCATCGCGATTTGCTGGCCTATCTCGTGCGCAGGCTGCTTGAGAATGGCGCGAATTCGAGCTTCGTCCATCAACTTGCCGATGAACATCTGACCGATGAACAGCTGCTGGCGGATCCGGTGGACAGGATCGTTGCGGTGGGCGGAACGCGCCATCCCAGCATTCCGCTGCCCGGCGATCTGTTCATGCCGCAGCGACCCAACAGCCAGGGTCTGGATCTGGAAGACTGGCGGGTGCTGAAACGGGTGAAGGAAGGCATTGCCGGGCGCTCCGGCATCGGCCCCGAACCGGAGCCCGTGACAGATGTCGCACCGCTCGTCGACCGCGCGGCCAGGGCCTTTCCTGGCTGGTCGGGATTGCCGATCGAGGACCGCGCAGCATGCATGATCCGCCTTGCCGACCTGTTAGAAGAGCGCCGCGGCGAGCTGATGGCGCTGGCGGTCCATGAAGCCAACAAGACCATCCCCGATGCGCTGGCGGAGGTGCGAGAGGCCATCGATTTCTGCCGCTATTACGCGGGCGAAGCTGTCGAAAAGCTGCAGCCGGTGGAACTTCCGGGGCCGACGGGCGAGAGCAATATCCTGCGGATGGAGGGGCGCGGCGTGTGGACCTGTATCGCGCCCTGGAATTTTCCGCTGGCTATATTTACGGGGCAGGTCGCCGCGGCGCTGGTCACCGGCAATACGGTAATTGCCAAGCCGGCACCGCAAACGCCGCGTATCGCCGCCGAGGCCGTGCGGCTCGCGCATCTGGCCGGAGTGCCGGAAGACGCACTGATCCTGGTACCGGGCGGCCCGACTGTGGGCGCGGCATTGACCGGCGACCCTCGCATCGCTGGCGTCGCCTTTACGGGCTCCACCCCGACAGCGAAGAAAATCGCGCAAAGCCTGCTGGAAGGGGACGACCGCCCGATTGTACCGCTGATCGCCGAAACTGGCGGCGTCAACGCAATGATCGTCGATTCAACCGCGCTGGCGGAGCAGGTGGTTGCCGATGTACTTCTTTCTGCATTCGGTTCGGCTGGCCAACGCTGTTCGGCGCTTCGGTTGCTGCTCGTGCAGGAAGAAGTCGCCGAGCATATGATCCAAATGCTGACCGGGGCCATGGATGCGCTGATCGTCGGCGACCCGGCAGATCCGGCAACGGATGTCGGCCCCGTGATAGACGATGCCGCTTATGACAAGCTGATGACGCATCGGGCGGCGATGAAGGATCGCTGGGTCAAGACGCTTGAAGTGCCCGAAAAAGGGCGCTTTGTGCCCCCGACATTGATCCGTCTGGATAGTATGGACGATCTCAAAACCGAGTGGTTCGGCCCGTTGCTGCATGTTGCTACCTGGAAATCGGGCAAGCTCGAAGAGACTGTCCAACGCGTCAACGCCAAGGGCTTCGGCCTGACAATGGGGCTGCACAGCCGCATTGCGCGGGGTAGCGAGCTGGTCGAGGCGCGGGCCCGTGTGGGCAATCTCTATGTCAACCGATCGATGATTGGCGCGATTGTGGGGTCGCAGCCCTTTGGCGGCGAAGGCCTGTCGGGAACCGGACCAAAGGCCGGCGGCCCGCATTATCTGCCGCGCTTCTGCGCCGAGCGTGTGACAAGCATCGATACGACGAGCGCGGGCGGAAACGCCTCGCTTCTCTCGCTCGACGATGTGGGGCTGGGGCTTTAGGCGGCGGTGCCGCCGGACGCTGATGATGATCCTAATCCTCAACGGATGCACGTCTGCGGGCAAATCGAGCATCGCGCGGGCACTGCAAGATGCGTTTGACGAACCGTATCTGACGACTGGCATCGACGATGCGTTGCGGATGATCCCAGCCGGGTTGCACAATGATCCGGACGGGGTGTCGTTCGTGAAGGAAGAGGGCGACGGAGGTGTTCGCCTTGCGCTTGGCAGTTTTGGCCGCGCGGTGCTCAACGCGCATCATCGCGCCATCGCGGCCATGGCCCGCGCCGGCGTGAATCTGATTCTCGACGAGGTCATTCTGGATGCCGATTTGCGCAAAGACTGACTGGTTGCGCTCGATGGCCTCGATGCGCTGTTCGTTGGCGTGCATTGCGGGTTGCGAGAACTGGAGCGTCGCGAGGTCGCGCGCGGTGACCGTATTGCAGGGCAGGCCCGCGGCCAGTTCGGCATCGTTCATCGGGACATGGTTTACGACATTGAAGTAGACACGACAGAGATCGGCGCGGCGGCCGCCGCGGCTGTTATCGTCGAGCGTATTCGTGACGGCACCGCGGGTGCAGCGCTGGAGCGGATGCGCGCCGGTCTGACCTGACCCAGGGAATCAGCTGTCGCCCGATGCCCCCCAGCCGCCTTCGGGATAGGGCATGATCATCTCGCCGTCGGGGGCCGCGGTAAAGGTCGTTTGCGTCGGATAGGCGAATTCCAGACCTTCTTCGGCAAAGCGCTGAAAGATCGCGATGCCGATGGCATGGCGGGCGTTGTAGACGACCTCGTAATTCGCGCTCTGCACGTCGAACTGCAGTTCATAGTCGAGGCTCGACGCGCCGAAGCCGGTGAAGCCGGAGCGGATGAAAGTGTGGCCTTCGGCGTTGATGATATCCCGCAATATGTCCGGCACGCGGCGGGCCTTTTCCGGCGGCGTCTGGTAGATTACGCCCACATTGAAGGTTACCCGGCGGCGATTGAGCCGGGTCAGGTTCATGATCTCCTTGTCGAGCAGGTTGGTATTGGAGATGATGACCTCTTCGCCGGTAACCGCGCGCAACCGGGTTGATTTCAATCCAATCTGCTCGACCGTTGCGAATGTGCCGTCATAATGGACGGCATCGCCAACCTTGAAAGGCTTGTCGAAAATGATCGAGAGCGCGGCGAACAGGTCTGAGAAGATGCCCTGCGCCGCAAGACCGATTGCGATCCCGCCGATCCCGAGGCCAGCAACGAGGCCGGTCACGTCGACGTTCAGATTGTCCAGCACCACGATACCGGCGATCGCCACGACGCCGAATGTAACCAGCACGCGGATCAGTTTCATCGCGCTGCCCAGCGCTTCGCTCGAGCTTTCGTCGGTTCTCGTCCGGTGTTCGACAAAGCCGAGAATGATGGAGCGGGCCCATATCGCGGATTGAACCACCATCGCGATCGAAAACAGGAAGCCGATTGATCGGGCGATAAGGCCAGGGGCGTCTGAGAAGACGGCGACGACTTCCAGCGCAAGCGCTATCATGAACCATGTGCGCGTCTTGGCCATCGTCCGGCCGACCACCGATTGCCATGTTTCCAGACTGGTATTGCGTTCGTACCAGCGGCGTCCGTAGCGCCGCAGCCCGACCATCACGAGCACGATAATCGCCGCGAAACCGAGGCCGATGAGAATCTCTGCCGTATGGGTATCAAGCCATGTGATGGCGTCCTGCCCGACTTTGTGAAGTCGTTCGGCGACATTCATTTCGGTGATGTCGGGGATAATTTCGATGGAGGTCGGTTCGGTCATGGTTGAGACGGCTCTTAATATGGTATCGGCCGCCTTGTCGAGCAAAGCCGTCAGCCAGCGGGCGCTTTCCTTGCGAACAACAGGTCGAATCGCGCATTGAGGAAGCGTTGAGCCGGGCGTTCTACGGCATGATACAGCCCGATCGAGACGATGAGCGTGAGCGCGAGGAAGCCGGTAAGCCCAGCCCAGCCCATCTGCCCGTTTTCGCCTACGAAGAGGATTTTGAAGAGCACGAACAACAGGAAATGGGAGAGATAGGTCGCATAGCTGACTTCGCCCAGATAGTGCAGCGGAGCTGCGGTGAGCGGGTTGCGCGGCATGGTGGCGGTCAAGGCCGCCGTCAACAACAGACCTGAAAAGGCGAGCGGTACGACAAGCGTTTCTGCGACCATGCCCGTCAATCCCAGCACACCGGCGAGAATGGTGCTCGCCATGGCAAGCAGCGCGGGTTTGGCCGGATGGTCTCGCCAGCGGAGCCAGAGCGCGCAAAGGATCGTCCCCATGGTAAATTGGAGCAGGCATCGGACCAATCCGGTTTGGGGGATATTGCTGTCGAGCAGCGGCGCGTCCATCGCGACGAAGAAATTGTGCAGGAGGAGTGTGAGCAGACCGATCAGCATGAGCAGCGTCAAAGTCGGCACCTGGCGCCAGTCGACTGCCAGGACGATGAGGGGGAATATCAGATAGGCGGCGGTTTCCGTGCTGATCGACCAGGCCGGGTCGTTCCAGTTCAAATCAGTCGTGAAGCCCCAGTTCTGGATCAGAAGCAGGTGCAGCGGCAACTCCCGTATCGGAAACTCCTGCGGGCTGGCTCTCCCCGTTGCGGCAAGCATGAGCGCAAAAACGATCGCGCCGCACAGGATCGCGAAATGGAGTGGATAGATGCGGGCGAATCTGCGGGCCAGAAAGGAAGGTATCGCCGCGATCCCGTTCTCGGATATCCGGTCGCGATAGCTAAGCCAGATCACGAACCCGGAGAGCAAGAAGAAAAAATCGACTGCGAGATATCCCTTGGAGAATATCGCCAGCGCTTCCGGCGAGAGGATGTCGGTAGTCGACATGCGGATATGGTAGAGAACCACATACCATGCAGCGATGCCGCGCAATGAGGTGAGCGCGGTGAGATCGGGCTTGCCGTTCATGATCGCGCGCGCATCGCGGTCGAAAACCCGGACGAGGCCTCCGACGTTTCCCTTAGCGGCTGAAAGCCGTCGCGCTTGCGAATGCGGGCTAGATAAGTGTCGAGTCCGATCTGGACGGACAGCAGCATGAGCACGAATGGCTGGAACGCAATGCCGACAAACAGGGCGCCGACCAGATAGATCAGCTGTGCATGTTGCAATGCTGTAGCCAGCGGAGACACCCATTTATAACCCGGTGGTGCCCGTTCGCCGCGATAGCGCCGGCGCAGCCACTCCATGCGCAGAATGCCGATGCCCTGAATGGCCAACCAGAGCCCAAGGCCGATCCAGCCCTGCTCGCCGAGCATTTCGAAATAGGCGGAGTGATAGGCCCGGCCGCGATCGTTGACGAAGCTGCGGCTGATCGTTGTGGTGCCGCCGGACTCCGCAGCCTCGCTGGTGAAATAGGAGAAGCTGTTGCCGCGATAGGCTTCAAACCCGCCGCCCAGAGGATGTTCCTGCACATAATCGAACGTCCAGCGCCACACGGCAATTCTGGTGCTGGCGGATTCGTCCGCCTGATAGGTTCGGATGGTGCCCATACGTTCGGCGAACGAGCTGGGGAGGAGGGGGATCGCAAGGAGCCCGCCTACTGCCGCTCCGGCAATCAGCAACCCTCGCCGTTTTGAATCGCGCAGCAAAAGGATCGCCAGCACGGCAATACAGATCAGGCCGGTGCGGGCCTGCGTTCCGATCGGTGTTAGCAGACAGGCGAAAATAAGCGCATAGCAAAAAGCGGAAACCCGCCAGTCCGGTGGGAAAACGGTGCCGTTTTTTACGAAATAGAGGATGATGGGGATGACCATGACGGCGACCATGGCCAGCGTCGAATCCTCATAAAGGCCGCTGTTGCTGTCCACCATCATGGCGAAACTGCCATAGCCGCTACCGCCCAGTGCGGTTTTCAATCCGGCGCCGATCACGATTGCCGCCAGCGACAGGATCATGAAGAGCAGGGCGGTTTCGATCCGTAATTTGGTGCGCAAGGCCAGCGGCAGGAAGATCGCGAAGACCATCGATTTCCAGACCCAATCCCATTTTTCGAAAGCCTCGGCCTGGAAGTCGGCGACATAATAGGTTGTGAGCCCGCAATAGATAAGGAGCAGCGCCATCAGGATCTGCCGGGGCGCGATCCGCACATCGTCTTTCTTGTCCGTAATCACCCAACCGACAATCGCGAGTGCGAACATCACCAGCGAAACCGGCAGGCTGCTGAGCAGGAAATAGGAGATATGCTGCGGCGAGACGATATCGATGTAGATATAGCCGAGAATGAACAGGAACGGCCGGCGGATGCCCAGCACAAGCAAGGCACCCAGAAAACCGGCCAGGCCGAGATCACGCATTGGAGACCGGCTCCGGGTCCCCGGCAGCACCGGATTTCTTTATCGGTCGGCCGATCAGGTCGGTTTTCCGCGGGCCGCCGTCGGCGCCGTCATCGTCGAGATCGGGCCGGGACATCAGGCGCCAAGCGACAAGGAGCAACAGCCCATGGCTCAGCGCTAACGAAAATATATCAATCATTGCGGTTTTCCGGTTCCCAGACACGATGCCTCACTGTCCCATCTACAGTGCAGCGGTTAGCGGGGCGTTAAGCAGTTTGTGCGAAGGCATGGGCATGCGTATTTTGCACATCCTTGATCATTCCATGCCGATGCACAGCGGTTACACCTTTCGGACGCGTGCGATCCTCAAGGCGCAGATAGCGCGCGGCTGGGAGGTTGCCGGGGTAACCGGCTCGCGGCACACGGCCGACGGCGACGATGTCGAAACTATCGATGGTCTGACCTTCTATCGCACACCGCCGCCCGAAACGATGACGCCGCCGCTGCGCGAATGGCGCGAGATTGCCCTGCTTGCCGAACGGATCGAGGCGGTAGCCGAAGAGTGGAAGCCCGATCAGCTGCATGTCCATTCGCCGGTTCTCAACGCCATGGCGGCCCTGCGTGTGGCGCGGCGCCGGAACCTGCCGCTGATATATGAGATTCGCGCCTTCTGGGAAGATGCGGCCGTTGGCAACGGCACGGGCAGCGTCAATTCGCCGAAATACTGGCTGACCCGCATGCTCGAAACGCATGCGGCGAACCAGGCCGATGCAGTTGCCGTGATTTGCGAAGGACTGCGTCTCGACCTTATTCGCCGCGGCGTCGATGGCGACAAGATCATGGTGTCCCCGAACGGCGTCGATATGGCGCTGTTTGGCGATCCTTCGCCGGCAGATGCGAAGCTTGCCCGGTCATTGGGGCTTTCCGGCAAGGATGTCGTCGGCTTTGTCGGAAGTTTTTACGATTATGAAGGCCTTGACGACCTGATCGCCGCGATGCCGCGGCTTGTGATGGCGCGGCCCGATGCACATCTGTTGCTGGTCGGTGGCGGGCCGATGGACGATGCGCTGCGGGCGCAGGCGGAGCAATCCGATGTTGCAGACCATATCCATTTCACCGGGCGGGTTCCGCATGAAGAGGTCGAGCGGTTTTACAGCCTGATCGATATTCTCACCTATCCGCGCAAGAAGATGCGCCTCACCGAGCTGGTGACGCCGCTCAAGCCCCTTGAGGCAATGGCGCAAAAAAGGCTGGTTGCCGCATCGGACGTCGGCGGCCATCGGGAACTGATTGAAGATGGCGTTACGGGAACGCTTTTTGCGCCGGATAACCCCGAAGCTCTGGCGGCAGCGCTGGCAGATATGTTCGCCCACCGCGAAAATTGGGATGAGCGCCGCAATGCCGCGCGCGCATTTGTTGAGCGCGATCGTAACTGGTCGTCAAACATTTCCCGTTATGCCCCTGTTTACCAAAAACTCACCGGCAAGGCTGTTTAGGTTATGAATATGAATTTGGATGCGATCAGAAATGGCGTTTCGCTGCCGAATGTGATTGCGAAACTTCCGAAAGTTCCAGTCGCTTCGGCGGTTGCCGGGCTCATCGTTGCAGCGCTGATCCTGATGACCCCGAATCCCTGGTTCGAGGCGTTTGTCGTCGAAACCGGCCTGCCGGGCATTCTTACTGCTGCTGAGCCGCCTTTGGGCGCACGGGCGCGGATCGTTTTCGCCCTGATCGCCGCCCTGGTCGTTACACTCGGGGCATGGGCTGTGCTGACGGCCATACTGGGCCGTAAATCGCAGAAACGAGCGGATGGCCGATTTGATTATGCGCAATCCGAAGCAGACGAGGAAAGTCCGCGAATCCGCCGTGCGGACAGCCATCCCGATGCGCCGTATCGCCGTCCGATCATGGCTGGTGACGAAATGGGCATCCCACTTGAGCTCGTTACAGCTGCGCCCGGCGAGACGGATGAAACTGCCGACGCGCCGGATATTCTCGAGCTTGAAGGATTTGCCGAAGATGAGACGGATTTCGTGGAATCTGCCAAAGCCGAAGAGGAGCCTCTTGAAGAGGAGGCAGCCGCAATTCCGCCGGTGGCAGAAGCAGTGGATGACACGCCCGATATTCCCGAACCGATATTCGAAATACCCCTGCCGCAACGCGAGGCCACAGCCGAAGACGGTGCCCCGGAAACGCACGAACAGGAAGATGCGAGTGCGCCATCGGATGCGGTAAATGCACCTTCCGAGATAAAGGCCGAACTGGCGGATCTGGTTGCGCGGCTGGAGGCCGGACTCAAACGGAAACAGGCCCGCAAACATGGCGCGCCCAAGGGTTTTGCCGATGCCGTTCATGAGAATGTGACACCGCATCCCCAGGCTGAACCGCAAAGCCAGTCCGGAAGCAATCATGATGCGGCGCTTCGCGAAGCGCTCAATGCCCTGCAAAAGGTTTCCGGCAAGGCAAGCTAGCCGGTTCAGTCATTGGCGATCGTCAGCGCTTCGACGGTGAGCGTACAGCCGGTGGCACTCACGCGGTTGTCGAGGATCGCGATATCGACCAGCAGATGGGCGCCCAGTTCGAATTCCGCATAGTTGAGACCATCGCACATCGCGTGCGCATGGCGGGCCGCCCGATCACTCTCAAATCGCAATGAAAATCGGTGGCGTGCACCGGTAAATGTAATGCTCGACCATGGCGTCGACCGCGCGTTCTCCAAAATGGGCTGCGCGCGGCTGCGTTTTGCCAGCGCACGGACCAGCGGCGCGAGGCCGGCGGCTGCGGTCGTATCGCTCATCCGCACTGGCCAGGTTTGCCTTCGGCCTTGGCCATGAAGGCGTAAACACGCGCGCTGACCTTGCCGCCGCACTCGCGCCCTTTGCGAATATCGAAGACGAAACGGGGGTCGTTTACAGCCTCGCGGCCGAAACGGGTAGGCGATATGCCGGAGCGACGCAGAAAACGGTCGATGTCGATCAGTAGGCTCATCCTTTTTCTCCAGGTTGCTGGCGATCCGGCGACTCGGAGCCAGTAGGGAAATTCCTATCTCAAACGTAATTTCCTACTTGTCTAGGAATATTCCTATCGGTATGATGCCGATATGGATGAACATGGGCCCCGGAAAGTTTTGGAGCGTCTGGCGCGCGAGCGCGGTGACGACTATTCAGCCCTGTCGCGGATGATCGGGCGAAATGCGGCCTATATTCAACAGTTTATAAAGAGAGGAACGCCCCGGCGTCTGGCTGAGCAGGACCGCCGGATACTTGCCGAATATTTTGCCGTCGATGAACGGATGCTGGGGGCACCCGCCGAGAACGTGTCTAGGAAAAACCCTGCAGATGGCTGGCGTCCGGGCCGTGACATGGTCGCGATCCGCCAGTTCGCCGTAAACGCCTCGGCAGGACCGGGAGCATTGGCGGACGACGAACAGGAACTGTCGCAGATTGTTTTTCCTGCCCGCTGGCTGCGCAAGCTGGCGGGGGGCGACCCCGCTGAACTATCGATCATCACCGTCTTCGGGGATTCGATGGAGCCAACCCTGTCGGACGGAGATGAAATTCTCGTGAGCCGGGGGGATGGAGCTGAGCGTCTTCGCGACGGTATTTACGTACTGCGTGACGACAATGCCTTGATCGTCAAGCGGATCGCGATGAACCCGGCCAATCGCCGGTTCACCATAAAAAGCGACAATGCCGGTTATCCGGACTGGCCTGACTGCGATCTGGATTCGGTGGAAGTTATCGGCCGGGTTGTCTGGGCCGGGCGCCGGCTGGCTTAGCGCGCGAACCGCCAGAAGGCGAGCGCGAGGACTGTGCCGATGGCGATTCCAGCTAGCAAGCCGATCGTCGGCTGGCCGACAGCCGTGCCGACAGCCAGGCCGGCAAACGGGCCGATAGCCAGGAATATACCGCCGCCAAACTGTCCCTGTCTTGGTTTTTCCGTCATGCCGCCCGCTATGACAGCGGCGTTTGCGACTGTCACCCGGGAGAATGGCTAACGGCTTCTTCACCAGTTTCGCCGCGAGATGTGAAACGCTTTCCGGGTAGAGGGTTTCCGCCAGACCGGATCGGTGACGCCTGGCAGAAAACAGGATCTTCATTCCATGCACGAGCAATTCTACATTTCGGATCGTGAAGCCGTGTCCGACGCGGCGAACCTTATCGAAGAATATGGATCGCTTGCCGGAAAAGAAGCGGCCGCCCGTGCGGGCAAAAGCCGGGAAAAGGGGAATGTCGTCCATTTCTGCCGCTGGCGCCAGATCAAGCGGCTCGTCGAGTGGATGGACAGTGGCGGTGTCGCGTCCTCGCTGCATTAACAGGCACGACTTTTTTCCCAACGACTTTGGCGTATTTGTTTGGCGATCAAGCACTATTCGCGCTACCAGCCGGGCATGACCGGGTTGATCAAACCGGGCCGGGCGTATTTCGGTTCGTTCATGCTGTTTTGCGCGCTGGGCACTCCGCTGCCGCTTGTCGCGCAAACCCCGGCCGATACCCTTGCAGAGGATGTCGCGAACGAGGTCGAGTCGCTGACGACGCGCGAGCTGCAGCCGCTCGATGCCAATGCGGGTTTTGCCGAGTCCGAACCGCTTACGGAGTTTGACGATTTCGGCGTTGCCTGGCCGGACATGTCGGTCGTTGCGGATTCGGAAACCGCAGCAAGTCGAAACGCCATCGCTATAAATACGGAACAGCGCTATTCCGTAGTGCTTCGCGGGCTCGATAATCTCGACGAGGCCGGCGAAATCCGGTCCCAGTTCCGGGCCTTGTCCGTCCTGCGGGAGCGGGACGGCGACCCGGCGGTCGTCGCCCAGATCGACCGGCGCGCCGATGTCGACCGTGAGTTGCTGCGCGAACTGTTACGGTCGCACGGTTACTATGACTCCCAGGTTGTAACCGAACTGAGCGGCGAAACCGGTCAGGAAAGAATCGAGGTCATATTCGATATCGAGGCTGGTCCGCTGTACCGCTTTGCGAGCGTGGACCTGCCCGGCCTTGCCGCTGCGGGAGATCGAACCGACGAGCTGAGAGAGCAATTCCCGGTTCGCGAGGACGATCCGGTTGACGCCGCGGCGGTAACGTCAGCGCAGGCCAATCTTGCCGTTGAACTGGGCAATCGCGGATATCCTTTTGCCGAGATGGGCGAAGAAGAGGTGATCGTCGATCACGCCAGCCGCATCGCCAGATTGACCCTGCCCGTCGAAACCGGTGGAGAGCGTTCATTCGGCGGGATCCGGGTCGAACAGGGGGCGGACGAGCTCTTCGGATCGGACCATGTGGCGACGATTGCCCGGTTCGAACCCGGTGAGCTGTATTCGACCGGGATGGTTGACGATTTGCGCCGGGCCCTCATCCAGACGGGTCTCGTATCGCGCGTCGACCTGACGCCGGTCGAGACCGACGATCCGGGCCTTGTCGACATTGCCGTCGCCATGGAGCCAGCGCCGCCGCGAACGATTTCCGGCGAGATCGGATATAGCACGGGAGAGGGCGCGCGCGTCGAAGTGGGTTGGGAGCATCGCAACCTGATCCGGCCGGAAGGCGCGCTTGCGCTCCGGGGCATCCTCGGCACGGACGAACAATTTGCAAGCGTTAGTCTGCGGCGCAGCAATTTCCTCGAGCGCGACCAGATTCTGACAGCGCAGCTTTTCGCCAGCAACGCCAATCGCGATGCTTTCGATGCTCGCACGGCCGGCTTCACCGCCAGCTTCGAGCGCATTTCCAACCAGCTGTGGCAGAAGCAGTGGTTCTGGTCGCTCGGGCTTGAGCTCCTGGCATCCGACGAACGCGATGTCGTGGGTGCCGCTGGGATGCGGCAGCGCGAGACGTTTCTTATCGGCGCCATCCCGATGAGCCTGAATTACGATGGAACCCGGGATCTGCTGAATCCGGAGAGCGGCGTCCGCCTGTCCGCGTTCGTATCGCCAGAGCTATCCTTCCATGACGGCACCTTTGGCTATGCGCGGGTGCAGCTCGATGGAAGTGCCTATTTCCCGTTGATGGATGCCCTGACTTTTGCCGGACGGATCAGGCTTGGAGGCATACCCGGCGCGTCGACAAACAATATCGCACCCTCCCGGCGTTTCTATGCGGGTGGCGGCGGGTCCGTGCGCGGATACAGCTATCAGTCGATCGGTCCGCGCGATGCGAACAACGATCCGATTGGCGGGCGCAGCCTTGTCGAGATGGCGATCGAAGCCCGTTATCGCTTCGGCAATTTCGGGATTGTTCCGTTTATCGATGCCGGTGCGATCTATACCGACCTCTATCCCGATTTCAGCAATTTGCGGTTCGGGACTGGCCTCGGCTTTCGCTATTACAGCAATTTCGGCCCGATCCGCCTCGATGTCGGTACGCCGCTCAATCCGCAGCCCGGCGATCCCGTGATCGCTATCTATGTTTCGCTCGGACAGGCTTTCTGATGGCGGGCGCGACTGCAGATGCGGTTCCGGAGGATGTCGATTATATTTCGGCGACACCCCGCCGGCGGCGGATAACGCGATGGGCGCTGTACGGTATTGCCGGTGTGCTGGCCTTTATCTTTGTCACCCTGTTTGCGCTCGATACGCCGCCGGGCAGGCGTTTCCTGATCGACCGTATAGAAGCGCTGGAGCCAGCCAACGGCCTGAGGGTCAGGATCGGACGGATCGACGGATCGATCTATGGCCGGATGACGATATCCGATCTCAGGCTTTATGATCCCGAAGGCCTGTTTTTCGAAGCTCCGGAACTCGATCTGGACTGGCAGCCCGGGCTGTTTCTGCTCGACAACCGGCTGCATATCGACAGCCTGTCTTCGGATCTTGCGATCCTGCACCGCACGCCCGCGCTTGTTCCGTCGGAAGAGGAGGGACAGCCGATCCTGCCGGGCTTCGATATCCATGTCGGTTCGCTGGATATTGTGCGGCTACGGTTCGAGGAAGCAGTGGCCGGGCAGAGGGAGCATGTGTCGCTGGCGGGCAATGCCGATATCCGGTCGGGCCGCGCGCTCGTTCAACTGCGTAGCCAGTCGCTCGACAGCGGTGAGCGGCTGACTTTCGCTCTTGATGCCGAACCGGACGGCGATGTTTTCGATGTCGACCTGCAGCTCTACGCGCCGGAAGACGGAATTCTTGCAGGGCTCACCGGAATCGAGCGTTCGCTGGCCATGGACATTGCCGGCAGCGGCACGTGGGAAAGCTGGAACGGACGGGCACAAATTGATAGCGGCGAAGCGCGGGTTGTCGATCTCGATCTTGAAGCGAATGACGGAGCCTTTGTTCTGGGCGGCGTAGTGCGCTCCACAGAGTTGCTGGACCCGGGGGTTCTGCGCCGACTCACCGCACCTGAAATGAATTTGAGCGCCCGGGCCACGTTGGAAAACCGCAGCTTGGCAGGCGATTTCGATATCCGCTCGCCATCTGCGGTCATTGAGGGCCGGGGCGTTCTCGATCTGGCCGAAAGCGCCTTTGACGGATTTGCTGCGCGCTTCCGGCTCCTCGACCCTTCGGCCCTTGTCGCCAATATGAGTGGGTCCGATGTCCGCATGTCTGTGGGCCTTGATGGTCCGTTCGACCGCGCGGAATTCCGGTATGAGCTGACCGCCCCGCGCGCCGCATTTGGCGGTACGGGCTTCGATAATCTGCGTATCGGTGGGGAGGGCCGGCTCGGCCAGACGCCATTCACTTTGCCGGTAGCCGCAACAGCCAGCCGGATCACTGGTCTTGGCGAAACCTTTGATGATGTTGTGCGCAACGTATCGGTGGATGGCAATCTGCTGATCACGGACGAGCAGATTGTTGGCGACGATCTGCTCTTGCGGTCCGATCGTTTGCGCGGCGATATTTCTACGATTTACGATCTGGCTTCGGGCAATTATGCGGCGGCCTTCAACGGCGACATCGATAGATTCCGCCTTCCGGGCCTAGGCATTTTCGACATTCGTACGCGGGTTGATGTGCGGCCGGCCTCCGGTGGAAATTTTGTTATTGCCGGGGAGGCGAGGGCTGTCACACGCCAGCTGGAGAACAGCTTTTTCCAGACATTGTCGGGCGGCCCGCCTGTCGTCGACGCTTCCATCGCCTATGGGCCGGATGGTCGCTTCGCCTTCACCGACATGCAACTCCGTTCGCCTTCGCTGCGGTTCAATGGCAGCGGCTATCTGGATGGCGGAGGCGAACTCTATATCTCGGGATCGGGCCAACAGGCGCAATATGGGCCGTTGACGGTGACAGCGCAGGGCGCGCCATCCCGGCCCCGTGTTGAACTTACACTGGCCAACCCGGTGCCTTCGGCAAGAGTCGCCGATGTGAATGCCGTTCTTGAGCCAAATGAGCGCGGCTATCTCTACACGGCGACAGGCCAGTCAATGGGCGGGCCATTTGCATCGTCGGGCGTCGTCGCCCTGCCGACAGGCGCGCCGGTGTCCATCACCGTATCCGAACTGCTTGTGGCCGACACGCGGACGTCTGGCGGCTTTGCATTCAGGGATGGTGGCATGGTTGGCTTGCTGGAGCTGACGGGGATTGGCGTGACCGGCGATATCCAACTCCTGACGGAGGGCGGTGAGCAGTTGGTTGTGGTCGATATCGATGCGGAAAATGCGCGGCTCGGCGGCGAGATCGATGCGACGGTTCGCCGGGCGATGCTCGATCTCCGCTGGCGGCCATTGGAAGACTTGCCGCGCCTGGAAGGCAGTGTCGAACTTTATGGCCTGCGTCGACGCAATCTTTCGCTTGCCCGTTTCGACGGATCGGTAGAGCTCGAGGGAGGCCATGGTACGGCCGACTTCAATCTGGGCGGCGCGCGCGGGCGCAATTTTGATTTCTCGGCCCAGGCGGTCATTGCGCCCGGCGATATAGGGATAGAGGGCGGCGGCTCATTCCGCGGTGAGCCCATCGAACTGACGCCTCTGACCATTCGGCAGGACGAAAATGGCTGGGTGATTCCGGAAAGTACGATCAGTTATGCGGGCGGCGGCGCCACGCTCTCGGGCCGCTTTGGCGGTTCGGTCACGCAGGTCGACGCGAACGTCGATAGTGTCCCGCTGTCGCTTATCGACATTGCCTATCCCGACACCGGCTTTGGAGGCCTTGCGACTGGCATGGTCCATTATCGTCAAAGCGACGACAGCAATATCCCGACTGGACATGTCGAGCTGCGCATTCGCAGCCTGACACGGGAAGGCTTCGCGCTGCGACCGCGCCCGGTTAACCTCGGGATCAATGCCCGGCTCGAAAATCGCCGCCTCGCCACCCGGGCGATAATGGAAAGCGATGGCGAGGAAATCATGCGCTTCCAGGCGCGGCTCGATCCGATTGCGGGCGAGGGGAATTTTGGTGACCTGCTCGCAGTGGCGCCACTCTTCGCCGAACTGCGCTACAATGGCTCCGCGGAAACATTGTGGCAGCTCACCGGTAACGAGGTTCTCAGCCTGTCAGGCCCGCTTTTTGCGGATCTCAATATCGAGGGGACGCTCGATACGCCGGATGTCTCGGGTGAACTGAAGGTGCGAAACGGGAGGCTGGAAAGCGCCCTGACCGGCACGGTGGTAGAGGGCGTGTCGAGCGATGGGACATTCGCCATTACCCAGACGCTGACCGATGACGGCATCGTCCGTCAATCCCGCCTCGAATTTCCCAGCCTGTCTGGCACGACCCCGGGGGGCGGTTCCATATCCGGCAGCGCCTCTTTCGATCTGGGATTGGCCAGCGGGTTCGGCATGAATGTCGAGCTGGAGGCGGACCGGGCCTGGTTGCTGCGCCGCGACGATATTTCGGCGCAGGTGAGCGGCCCACTAACGATTACGCTACGTGCGCCGCCAGGCACGGCGATAGGCACGGCCAATGCGCGACCCGTTGGCGAAATCAGGGGCGATTTCGATATGGTGCGGGGTGAGTTCGCATTGGGACAGGCGGCGCCGTCGATCATTGTACCGACACTCAATGTGACGGAGATCAATCGCCCCCTTGATGAACCGGAAGACCGGCCGGTTCCCGTCAACTGGACGTTGAATGTCGATGTGAATGCCCGCAATCGCTTCATGGTGCGCGGCCTGGGGCTCGATAGCGAGTGGAGCGCCGATATCGATGTGCGGGGCCCACTCGAGAACTTCCAGATTCTGGGTGCGATGAACCTGCGGCGGGGCAGTTATGAATTTGCCGGCCGGAGTTTCGAGCTGGAGCGCGGCCGGATAGAATTTTACGGCAACCAGCCTGTCGATCCGGTTCTCGACATCGTCGCTGTGGGCGACGCGGAAGGCCTGGACGCGATGATAAATATCGGCGGTACGGGCAACAGTCCGGAAATCCGTTTTACCAGCACGCCGGCACTCCCGACGAGCGAGCTTCTCAGCCGCTTGCTGTTCGGCACGTCGATCACCAACCTCTCTGCGCCTGAGGCCTTGCAGCTGGGTGCCGCCGTTGCTTCGCTCCAGACCGGCGGGGGCGGCGGCCTGAATCCGATCAACGCGGTGCGCGATGCGATCGGGCTTGACCGTTTGCGCGTGCTTCCCGCGGATCCCGCTGAAGGCCGGGGAACGGCCGTTGCCGCGGGCGTGTACGTAACGCGCCGCTTGTTCGTGGAAGTGATCAGCGACGGGCAGGGCTATTCTGCGACGGAAACCGAGTTCCGCATCACGCGCTGGCTCTCGCTGCTCTCCAGCATCAGCACGCTCGGGCGGGTCGAGACCAACCTCCAGATCAGCCGGGATTATTAGTTTGGCCGCGGAACAGCGCTAGTCCGCCGCCGCTTCTCCGAACAGCAATTCCGATATTTCGTCGGTGATGTCCCGGGAGATGATGCTGCCCAGCCGATTTGAGAGGACGGCAATCCCGACACCGGAACCTGGCGCGTAGCGGATATCGGCGAGCCCGCCGCCGCCGCTGTGACCGATCAACCGTTCTCCGGCGAATGTCTTGACGATCGTGGCCAGGCTATAATTGCTGTCTGCGTCTATCCGTTCGTCGGCAAATATCTGCGACTCCAGAAACGCTTCGGATACGATGCTGCCCTGGGCAATTGCGGCAAAAAGCCGTGCCATATCCGAGGCTGTAGTGAGATAGCCTCCGCCCATCCTCAGCAGGCCGGGATACGGATTGTGCGCCTCGGACAAGGCTCCCCGATCGAGCTGATAGACAGGGAGCGCCCCGGTCGCCTGCGCTGCGAAACGGGTGTCGGTCATGCCGGCGGGGCCGAAAACATGCTCCTGCAGCAGTTCGTCCCAATTCAGCCCGGTGCGCTCGGAAATCGCCATCGCCAGAATTGCATAGCCGCTTTGCTGGTACCGCATCGCGCTGCCGGGTTCGAAATCCAGTGGCATGGCCTCCAGCATCGCGAACATCTCCCGCTGCGTCAGCCCAAGCTGCTCGTCTTCCGGCAAGGCTTGAAAGCGTTCGTCGGCGAGAATACGCGGTATGCCCGATGTGTGATTGAGGATGCGCCACAGAGGAACGTTCCGCCATGTTTCGGGGGCATCCGCCAAATAGTCCCCGAGAGGGGCGGCCAGATCGATGACGCCGTCTTCCGCCAGCGACAGCATGAGCAGGCCGGTGAAAAATTTTGTTGCGGAGGCGAGCTGGACTGGAGTGGCGGACGTAAAGGGCGCGTTGCTTTCAAGGTCGCCCACGCCGAACGCCCGTTGGAACAGCGTTTGGGATCCCTGGGTCACGACGACGGCGAGACCGGGAATGCGCCTCTGCTCGACCATCTGTTCAATATGAGCGGCGAGGGTGCCTGAGTTGAGGTCGCGGGAGAAATCGCGATTTTCAGCAGGAGAAACGGCATAATCACCCGGGAATCGAAGCCGCGGCGGGATGCATTCGATTTCGGTCAGCGCAGTCTGCCCGTCCGGATTGACGATATTGAACTGGAGAAAATCGGTGCCGGAAACTGTGAATTCACGGGATTCGAGGTCCGAAGTGAACGATACCCTTGTGGTTGCATCGGCGGTGCAGCCCACGCGCAATTTGTCCGGCGAAATTTCGGGAACAACGGTCCATGCGAATTCCGGCTCATTCCCGATCTGGACCTGAACGACCATCTCGGAGGTTCTGAGCTGCGGCAGGGACGATTGATCCGCCGCCCTTTCCCCGTCTGTTCCGTGCGTTTGAGCCGGTGCCGGCCCGGGTAACGCAATGCCGGTTGCCATGAGGAGGACCAGGCCCGCCGTGGTTCCCGCAGACATTCTGTTCGGCATCCTCATCAATTATTCTCCCGGCAACAAAAAACTGCCCTTGCCGTAATTACGACGAATGTCGGAGTCAATCGAATAAGGCGGATTGCAAATCAGGCCATGCCCGGTGGGCGGCGGCGGCGGCAAAAAAGGGCGGCAGGAACGCTCCCGCCGCCCTCTCTTTGCTCGGGTCGGTGTCGAACCTAGGCAGGCTCGCCGATAACCGATTTCACTTCCATGAACTCGCGCAGGCCATATTTGCCCATCTCGCGGCCATTGCCGGACTGTTTATAGCCACCGAACGGCGCGTCCGGGACCGGGCCCCAATTGTTCACGCCGATGAGGCCGGCGCGGAGCTTGCCGGTAAATTTCCCGGCTTCCTCGGCCGGGCCGTAAACACAGGCCGACAGGCCATATTCCGTGTCGTTAGCGATCCGTAGCGCTTCCTCATCATCCTTATATTTGATGACCGTGACGACCGGGCCGAAAATCTCTTCGCGGGCAATCGTCATGTCGGGGGTGATGTTCGAGAACACCGTCGGCTTGACATAGAAGCCCTGGTTGACGCCGTCGGGGCGCCCGGTGCCGCCGGTTTCAACCGTGCCGCCCTCATCGATACCCTTCTGGATAAGGCCCTGGATCTTCTCATATTGGGCAGCGTTGACGACCGGGCCGATATGCGCGCCCATTTCCGTGGGATTACCGACCTGGACGCTTTCCATCACGCCCTTGGCGGTTGCGACGGCTTCATCATATTGTGATTCATGCACGAGCATGCGGGTCGGCGCGATGCAGCTCTGGCCGGAATTGATGATCACGCCCTGCAGTCCATTGGGTACGGCTTCGGCGATATTCGCGCCTTCGAGAATGATATTGGGCGTCTTGCCGCCCAGTTCCTGATGAACGCGTTTCACCGTATCGGCGGCGTTCTTGGCGATCATGATGCCGGCGCGCGTCGAGCCGGTGAAGCTGACCATGTCGACGTCTTTGTGTTTGGTCAGCGCCGTGCCGACGCCAAGACCGTCGCCCTGGACAAGGTTGAACACACCGGCTGGAACGCCCGCGGCGTCCATGATCTCGGCGATGATCGCGCCCGTGCCCGGCGTCTCTTCGGACGGTTTGAGAACCATCGTATCACCGGCGGCCAGAGCAGGAGCCACTTTGGCGGTAATCTGGTTCATCGGCCAGTTCCACGGCGTGATCATCGCGACGACGCCGATCGGCTCATGCACGACGCGCGCCGGGCCGAGCTTTTCTTCCCATTCGAATTCTTTCAGCGCTTCGGCGGCTTTCAGGATATGGCCGAGGCCGGCGGGGCCTTGCGCGGCATTGCCGATGGCGATCGGGCAACCCATTTCATCCGCCATCACGGCGGCCATGTCGGGAATGCGTTTCTTATATTCTTCGGCGATCCGTTCCAGCAGCGCGATGCGCTCTTCGACGCTGGTCTGCGAGAAGCTTTCGAAAGCCGCTTTGGCCGCAGCGACTGCCTTGTCGGTATCGGCCTGGCTGCCGAGCATGATTTCCGTGCACGGCTCTTCGGTTGCCGGGTTGATCACTTCATGGCGGGTGCCGCCTTCACTCTCGACCCATTCGCCGTTGATATACTGCTTCAGATAGCTGTGCATGGCATTCCGCTCCTGTGATTCGGGGATAATCGGTTCGTATTTGCAACCAAGATAGGACAGAGAGCGCGTCTGTTCAACGCGCCAGGCGGCTCACGGGCAATTTTGCGAAGGCCGAGGACGCAAGGAAGGCGGGGCAAAGAAAAAGGGCCCGGTGTCGCCACCAGGCCCTGCTCCATGATTCCGTAGCGGTAATCAGGACGAATAGTACATGTCATACTCGACCGGGCTGGGCGTCGTTTCCAGCCGGGCATTTTCTTCCCATTTGAGTGCGGCATAGGCTTCGATCTGTTCGCGATAGAAGACATCGCCCTTGAGCAGGAACTCATAATCCTCTTCGAGGGACTCAAGCGCTTCGCGCAGCGATCCGCAAACGGTCGGCACATTCGCCAGCTCTTCGGGCGGAAGGTCGTACAGATTCTTGTCCATGGCATCGCCCGGATGGAGCCGGTTTTCGATACCGTCGATACCGGCCATGAGAAGTGCCGAGAAGGACAGATACGGGTTGGCCAGCGGGTCGGGGAATCGAAATTCGACGCGTTTCGCTTTGTCGCCGGAGCCATAGGGAATCCGGCAGGACGCAGAACGGTTGCGGCTGGAATAGGCAAGCAGAACCGGTGCTTCGAAGCCCGGAACGAGACGCTTGTAGCTGTTCGTCGTCGGGTTGGTGAATGCGTTCAGTGCCTTGGCATGCTTGATGACACCGCCGATGAAATAGAGGCAGTTGTCGCTGAGACCAGCATATCCGTTGCCGGCAAAGGTTGGCTTGCCATTGTCCCAGATCGACATATGGGTGTGCATGCCGGAGCCGTTATCATCCTTGATCGGCTTGGGCATGAAGGTGGCCGTTTTGCCATAGGCCTGGGCAACCATCTGCACGACATATTTATAGACCTGAACACGGTCAGCCGTCTGGGTCAGGGTGCCGAAAGTGACGCCCAGCTCATGCTGCGCTGCTGCAACTTCGTGATGATGTTTGTCCATGGGAAGGCCCATTTCGAGCAGCGTCGACACCATTTCGGCGCGCACATCCATGGTGCTGTCTACCGGAGGCACCGGGAAATAGCCGCCCTTGGCGCGCGGACGATGGCCCAGATTGCCCATTTCATATTCGCGGCCGGTGTTGGTCGGCAGTTCGATATCGTCGATCTTGAAATAGCTGCGGTCATACCCGTCTTCGAACCGGACATCGTCGAACATGAAGAATTCGGGTTCCGGGCCGACATACACGGTGTCGCCAAGGCCCGTCGTCTTCAGAAACGCCTCGGCGCGTTTTGCTGTGGACCGCGGATCGCGCGCGTAGAGCGAGCCATCGCCCGGTTCCACGATGTCACAAAAAACGGCCAGCATCGGGGTCGCGGAGAAAGGATCGGAATATACCGCATCGAGATCCGGCCGCAGGATCATGTCGCTTTCGTTGATCACCTTCCAGCCCTCGATCGAGGAGCCGTCGAACATCAGGCCGTCTTCGAACTCGTCTTCGCCCATCGCTCCGGAGCACATCTGCAAATGCTGCCACTTGCCGCGCGGATCGGTGAAGCGCAGGTCTACCCACTCAATCTCTTCGTCCTTGATGCGTTTGATAATGTCTTTGGCAGTGGTTGTCATGAAACTTTGCCTTCTTCTCGATGGGGTTCGGAGAAAGAATCCTATACTATTCTTCGCAGTTGCACAAAAATATTTTTTCGCAGAATTATAAGCGTTTAGACTGCGTCACTATCCTGTTCGCCTGTGCGGATGCGAATAGCGCGGTCGATTGTCGAGACGAATATCTTTCCGTCGCCGATTCGTCCCGTCTGGGCAGCATTCTGGATTGCTTCGACAACGCGGTCGGCCAGGCCATCGTCGACAACCGCTTCGAGTTTTACCTTGGGCAGGAAATCGACGACATATTCCGCGCCGCGATACAATTCGGTATGGCCCTTCTGCCGGCCAAAGCCCTTGGCTTCGGTTACTGTCATCCCGTTTACGCCAATGTCGTGGAGCGCTTCCTTCACTTCATCGAGCTTGAAAGGTTTGATGATCGCTTCGATCTTTTTCATGTGCGTCTTTCCTCAGGGTGCGGCCAGCGCCGCTTTCGCACTGTCATAAGCGGGCAGGGGGCAGAGTCGCAAGCCGGATGATCAATGGGAACCGGTGCACATGGCCAGATGCTTGCCGCCGCGTCTCCTCCGGTTCAGGACTGGTCGTCGGTCGTGCCTTCCTCTTCCCGCCGAGCCTGCATCTCTTCTAGATCGCCATTAGCCTTGTCGATAACGTAGAGCCGGATCATCTCGGCGAGTTCGGGTGAAAGGACACTGGAGAAACTCGGCATTCCGTTGTCGGCGAGATCCCCGCCGATGACCACATCACGCCAGCCGGTGTCCACCGTAAGGTAGCCGGAGAAGCGGAGATCGGGATTGATGCCGCCGCCAACCGCGCCTTCGCCATGGCAGACCATACAATTGCGATAATAGAGCTGCTGGCCGCGGGCGATCTCTGCTTCGGTTCCAGTCGATGCCGGTGGGTCGAGCGGAATCTGTTCGGTATCGGGTGCGTCGGGCAATACGCCGGTTCCATCGAGACGCAGCACGATAAGGCGCGGTACGTTCGGCACCTCTCCGGCGGTAATGTCCGCCGCGCCCGCCGTGATCTGGAAAGCGCCGCCGCGACCGGTCGTGAAGGCGATGTGCTGAACGCCGTCGATCAGGAAGGTCGATGCCCCGGCAAGAACGCCGGACTGCACATCCATCGACCACAGTTCCTCTCCGGTATCGGCAGCATAAGCCTTGAATTGTCCGGTCGCGGTGCCCTGGAATACAAGGTTGCCGGCCGTTGTCAGAATGCCGCCATTCCAGGGTGTGTCATAGTCGACGGTCCAGCGCGCTTCCTGCGCCACCGGATCCCAGGCGACAAGGCCGCCCCGCACTGTCGAGATGACAGCGCGAAGCGTCGCGCGATCGCGCGGTAAAGCGCCATCCTCGAAGTTCAGGCCTGTATTGAAACCGATTGGGTTCAGCTGGGAATGTTCGTCGGTGGTCGGGGGCATATAGGCCGAAGGCACGATATTGGCCGGAATGTAGGCAAGCCCGGTAAGCGGGCTGAAAGCCATTGGCTGCCAGTTATGGGCGCCAATCGGGCCCGGGTTGGCGATGAACATTTCTCCGGTCCGGTAGAAACGGGCCGCTTCGTTCTCGATCGGCCGGCCGGTTTGCAGATCATATCCCGTGGCCCAGTTCACGCCTTCGACAAAGGCGTCGGCTGAAATCAGGGATCCCGTTTCGCGATCGATCACGAAAAAGAAGCCGTTTTTCGGCGCGTGCATGATCACTTTTCTCGGCTGCCCGTCGATTTCCAACTCGGCCAGGATGATCGATTGCGTAGCCGTATAGTCCCAGCTTTCCCCGGGCGTTTCCTGGAAATGCCAGAGATATTCGCCGGTATCGGGATTGAGTGCGACAACGGATGAGAGGAAGAGATTGTCTCCCTGCCCATCGGAGCGCACGCCATGGTTCCATGGGCTGCCATTGCCGACGCCGATATAGAGCTGGTTCAGTTCATGATCGTAGACAATGGAATCCCAAACCGTTCCGCCGCCGCCGGATTCGCGCCATTGGCCGCCTTCCGACCATGTGCGCGATGCCGTCTGCAATACCTCGTCGGACGCGGCATTGTCGGGTTCGCCATCTGGATTGGGCACAGTGTAGAAGCGCCAGTCCAGCGCGCCGGTATTGGCATCATAGGCAGATACATAACCGCGCACGCCGAATTCGGCGCCGCCATTTCCAATGATGACGCGATTGTTGACCACCCGCGGAACGCCCGTGATCGAGTAGGGGAGGTCGGGGTCCGTGGTTTGCTCTGACCATAGTTGCGCGCCGGTGCGGGCGTCGATCGCAATCAGGCGGCCATCGAGCGTTCCGAGGTAAAGCTTGCCACGCCAAACGGCCACGCCGCGATTGACCGCGTCGCAACATGTGTTTTGCAGCACGGAGCGCGGAACTTCAGGATCGAAGGTCCAGAGAGGTTCGCCATTGCTGGCGTCGAAAGCGAATACTTTGGACCAGGGGCCGGTGAGATACATGACGCCGTCGACAACGATCGGCGTTGCTTCCTGCGCGCGGGCATCGGGAAGTTCGGCCGACCATGCAATACCGAGATTGCCGACATTTTCCGCCGTAATCTGGTCGAGCGGACTGAAGCGCTGCTCGTCATAGCTGTAGCTTGCCGCAGCCCAGTCGCTGCCGTCGCCGCCAGTTGCCAGAAAATCGCCGTCGACCTTGGCCGTACCCTGCTCTGTACTGATGCCTGAGCCATCTTCACCGCCTGATGAACAGGCCGCAAGGCCCAGTGCCAATGCCAGTCCGAACCAAAAACGCATGTACCACTCTCCCAAATGCCAATCCTTATTGGCCTAGGAGGCGACATGTTGCAATTGTAGGGTTAGCCGAGCGACTGACCAGATAACCCTGTAGATCGGGATTCTAGTTATAGGGAGGGTTGTCCAGTCCGGTCGGGCTCTTGGTGAAAATCTCGACGCCATCTTCGGTAACACCGATCGAATGCTCGAACTGCGCGGAAAGCGAACGATCGCGAGTTACGGCCGTCCAGCCATCGTCGAGAACCTTAACGCTTGCCTTACCAATGTTGATCATCGGTTCGATTGTGAAAAACATGCCCGGCCTCAGTTCGGGGCCGGTTCCCGGCTTCCCGGCATGCACAACTTCGGGTGCGTCATGGAAAAGGCGGCCCAGTCCGTGACCGCAAAAATCGCGGACCACGCCATAGCGGTGCGCTTCGGCGTGCTGCTGGATGGCGTGTGAAATATCGCCAAGGCGGGCACCGGGTTTAACCTGCTCTATGCCAAGCATCATGGCCTCATAGGTCACGTCGATCAGCTTTTGGGCCTTGATAGGTACCTTGCCGACCGTGAACATCCGACTGGTGTCGCCGTGCCAGCCATCGAGTATCGGGGTCACGTCGATATTGACGATGTCTCCCTTTTTCAGGGTTTTGTTGCCCGGAATGCCATGACACACGACATGGTTGATCGAGGTGCAGCAGCTTTTTGTGTATCCCCGATAGCCGAGCGTTGCGGGAATGCCGCCGCCGGCTTTCATCCGGTCCAGTACAATATCGTCAATTTCCTGTGTCGTTACGCCGGGTACGACATGGGGAACGAGCGCATCCAGAACTTCGGCGGCCAGCCTGCCAGCGGCGCGCATCCCTTCAAAACCGGCCTCGTCGTGGAGTTTGATCGAGCCGTCCCGGGCGACCGGATCGGCCGCGGTTATCGTCTGATATTGGTTCATGGAACGCGATATAGCGAACCGAACGGCATTTCGCTATGCCATAAGCGGGTCGCGGCACGAGGAGAGCTGAGGTGGCGCGTAATAGTGGTGGAAAGAGTGTACCGGCACGGGGCGCCGCAAAAATGCTGATCGCCAGCGGTTTGCTCTTATGGCCGTCGGCCCAGGCTGTTTCCGTCATGGAAAAACCAGCTGCCGCCCGCGCACCGCAGACCGAACAGGCGCCTCCGGGCATGACGCGCGTTGAAATCCGCGACGATCGCCGGTCGGTCCGGGCCTTGCTGAGCGCCGCCGCACAGGCCGCCGATGAGGGGCGGTTCGAACAGGCAGAATCCCATTATGCGCGCGCGCTCGACATTGCCGAGCGAGTGCTGGGCCTGGATGACGACGATACGCTGCGCACAATCAACAATCTCGGCGTATTCTATACCCGGCAAGGCAGATATGACGAGGCCGAGCTGTTTCTCAATCGCGCCATAGAGGGCAGGCAGCGGGTCTTCGGGCCCGAACATCCGCAAACGCTGACAGCATTGAACAACCTGGCCACATTTTACGGCATGATCGGCCGTATGGCGGAGGCCGAGCCGCTGCTGTTGCAGGTGCTCGAAATCCGTGAACGCGTGTCCGGGCCCGATCATCCCAATACGCTGGGCGTCATCAACAATCTCGCCTACAGCTATAGCCGGCAGGGGCGCTATGCGGAGGCGGAACCGCTCTATCTGCGGGTGTTGGAAATCAGCGAGCGAACGCTTGGCTGGGACAATCAGAACACAATCGTGTCGGCCGACAATCTGGCGATCCTCTACAACCGGCAACAGCGCTATGCAGAGGCTGAGCCCCTGTTCCTGCGGGTGCAGGAGGCGGCGACGCGTACTCTGGGCGCAAACCATCAGACAACGCTGACTTCGGTGAACAATCTCGCCGCCATGTATGACAGCCAACAGCGCTACGACGAAGCCGAACCGCTCTATGTACGAGCGATGGAGGGCAGCATCGTCGCATTGGGGCAGGACCATCCGGCGACGCTTGTGGCAATGGATAATCTGGCGAGCCTGTATAATAACCAGCGTCGCTACGCTGAGTCCGAACGCCTGCGCCTGCAGGTTCTGGAAGTCAGCGAGCGGGTGCTCGGGCCGGAGCATTTCGATACGCTGATCACCGTCAATAACCTGGCTGTTCAATATCATCGCCAGGGCCGCAACGAGGACGCCGAACCCCTATATTCGCGGACATTGGCGGGGGAGCGCGCGCTGCTGGGGGAAACGCATCCCAGCACTATCCAGACCGCATATGATCTGACTGCTTTGCGCCTTGAGCTTGGCGATGCGGTCAGGGCACTCGAACCGGCGAGCCTGTTGCTGACCGGTTTGCGTCGCCGTCGCAGCGAGACGGTTTCCGGCAGTTTCGGCGAGGCGCAGCTCGAACGGGAAGAGGCCGATCAGAGCCAAACCTTTGCCCTGTATGCCGATACGGTCTGGGCAGCGGGTGAGGCGACCGACCGCGAACTGGCGGGAGAGGCATTCGAGGCGCTGCAGGATGCCATGGCCGGCACCGCCAATCGGGCCATTATCCGCATGGCGATCCGCCGCTTTGCCGATGAGGCCGGGGAAGGGCTCGGTGCTCTGGTTCGGCAGCGCGAAGAGCTGAGCAATCGCTGGGCCGAGAACAATGAAAGCTACGGCCTTTCCATGTCCGATGCGCGTTCCGCGGGCGAGCAAGATCGCGCGGCGGCGCGGACTGAGCGCGCCGAAATCGAAGACGCGATGGAGCAGATTGATGCGCGGCTGCGTGAAGAATTCCCGGACTATTTCGCGCTGATCCGTCCTGAAAGCCTGAGCGTTGAAGAGGCACAGGCCATGCTGGGTCCGGACGAGGCGATCTTGCTGACGGTGCCTACCGGCCGCGGTACTCATATCATGGCAGTCAGTCGGGAGAGTTTCGGCTGGGCACAGTCGGACTGGACGGCGCGGCAGATAGAAGCGGCGGTGCGGCGTCTTCGCTGGGAAGTCGGCGCGAATGTGGAGGTCTCGCCTGAAGAAGAGGCTGCCTGGCTGGCGCTGGAGGCACCCGGATCGCCTTTTCCTTTTGACCGGTCCACGGCTTTTGCACTTTACAATGCGGTTATCGCCCCCGTCGCGGAGGCCATTGAGGGCAGGAATCATGTCTTCATCGCGGCGGGCGGGGCGCTGTCTGGACTGCCTTTCTCCATCCTGGTTACCCAGGAACCGGAAGGGGACGATAATGATCCGGAGGCCCTGCGCGCCACACACTGGTTCGCCGACGCGCATGCCCTTACCCATATTCCCTCGATCCAGTCGCTTCACCTGTTGCGTCGTTTCGAACCATCCGGGGGCGGAGCGACGGGATTTGCCGGCTTCGGCGATCCGGTGCTCGATGGTCAGGCGCAATCGCGGGGTATGAACCGGGGAGCAAGGGCGCTGGATGCTTCTGCGGTTCTTGCGCGGTCGGGCGGAGGCGTGGCCAATGTCCGGGCGCTCCGATCTATGGCGCGGCTTCCGGGAACTGCGATCGAGCTTGAAAATATGCGCAATGCGCTGGACGCGCCGGAAAACTCGGTCTGGTTGGCGGAGCGGGCGACGGAAGCCGCCGTCAAGGAAGCGGACTTGTCCGGCGCCGCGATTCTCGCCTTTGCGACCCATGGCCTGATGGCGGGCGAGATCAGCGATTTTGCCGAACCGGGCCTTGTGTTCACACCGCCGGATACGGCGAGTGCGCTCGACGACGGCTATCTCGCCGCTTCCGAAGTATCGGCGCTAAGGCTGGACGCTGACTGGGTTATTCTATCGGCCTGCAACACGGCGACAGGGGATGGAGGCAGCTCGCAGGGCTTGTCCGGGCTTGCCCGCGCTTTCTTCTATGCGGGCGCGCGCAATCTTCTCGCATCTTATTGGCCGGTGAATGACGAGGTGGCGGCGCGCCTTACCGTGCGGACCATTGCGTTGCGCCAGGCCGACAGCGAGCTCAGCCGGGCCAGCGCCTTTCAGCAGGCGATGCAGGAAGTGCGCGACGATCTCGGCCACGATACGGGGCAAACGAGTTGGGCGCATCCGGCCTTCTGGGCCCCGTTTACATTGATTGGCGACGGCGCGCGATAAATTCCGCGCGAACCGGCGTGTCCCGGGCGCGTGCAGGAGTGCACAAGAAAAAGGCCGGCGGCAATTGCTTGCCGCCGGCCTCAATTCCAATCCTGGAAAGTCGGAACCCTAGAAGGTGTAGCGGGCGCCGATCTGGATCCGCCATGCCGAAGCCGAGGTCGAAACCTGCTGTTCAAAATCCGGGTTGAAGCCGGAAATGATGTAGCGGCCCTGATCGTCGATACCGTCTAGGTCGACAATGTCCACGACCTGCCCGTCGCCAAACCGGCCACGCGTCTTGAACGTATTCCAACTGCTGTTGAGCAGGTTCAGGAAATTGTCGATATCCGCGAACAGCTCGAACCGGTCGTCGGCAATGCCGAACCAGCTGCCCGGCCCCGGAAGTTCCTGGCTGATCCGCATGTCCAGATCATAGGTCCAGTCTTCGCGGCAGGTATTGCGCCGGATCGTCGTGCCAATGGCTTCACGCGAACAATCGAAATTGTTGGCGAAATTGATGAGTTCCAACACTTCGGACTGTACCGAGAGCGGCGAGATGTTCGGATCGTTCGGTCCGCTCGGGATATAGAGCAGGGCATTGTCGTTGCCCGAGGACCGGTCGTTGAATACACCGCCGCCATCGAACGTCATGCTGTAGGGCCGGCCGGAGCGGGCGCTGAAGAACATGCCCCATTGCGTGTCATATCCGTCGAGGAATTCTTCAGTGAAGTTCACCGCAAAGGTGAAGGCGTGCCGCGTCTCATAGTTCGACGTGGAGTTTGCCGGGTTCTGCCGGTCGAAGGCTGCCGATTCATCGAAGCTGGACGTTGCCGTCGAGCTGTTGTTGTTCCGGAAGTTGTTCGAATCTGTCCAGGCATAACCGAAGTTGACGAACACGCTGCCATTTTCGGTGAAGACGCCGCGATCGAACATCTTGGACAGGCTGAACGAGAAGACGTGGCTGTCATAAGAACGCCCATTGGTCAGCTGGATTTCGTCGTCGCGTCCGGTCCGGCATGCATTGGAGAAAGTCCCGGAATAGGTCGGAGGCGTTCCACCAGTGCCGTTCAAGGTCAGCGCACAACCCGCATTGGTCGGGTCGATGGCCACATAGATCGGTCGGCCATCGGCCGTGAAGCCGTTCAGCCCCTGGGTCGGATCGACAACCTGGGACAGGTCGACAAAGTTCAGTGGGTCCCGGAAGTGGCTGTAGATATAATCGACCTGCATCTGCCAGTTGTCGAAAAAGCCCTGGCCGAAACCGATTTCGGAAGAGAAGCCGATATTGGCCCGAACAACAGTTGGAACTTCGAAATTGGGATCCGTCGACTGAGTGTCGGCAAGGCCGGCTGCGGCCCGGTTTGATGCCGCTTGAGTGGCGCAGGCCGGGAAGCCCGTGAAGGTTCCACCCTGCACGACATTGATCGTGCCGTCCGGATTGCGGATGCCGGCGCACAGGGCATTGAATGTATCGCCGGTCGCGCTCGAGAAGCCGTTGTTCGAGAAGGCGTTGGAGAAATAAACGATGGGATCGCCGCCCGAGAAGATGCCCACACCGCCGGTCAGCTGGCTGTTACGCAGGAAGCCTTCATAGTCCTCGAAATTATAGGTGAATGCGACACGCGGCAGGAGAACAGGATCAAGCTGACTGAAGCCGAAATTGTTGCCGAACCCGTAGCGCTGCTGGAAATTGGGATTAACCCGCGGTGCACTGCCGTCATACCATTCAAGCCGGATGCCGGCGAGAATGCTGAGTTGATCGGTAACCTGCCAGTCATCCTGCGCATAGACCGAATAGATGGTCCGGTCGAAGGTTGCGCTTGCCTCGTTGATGTCGCCGCTCGGTGTCGCGTTGATCGTGCCGCCGCCGACAAGGCCCGCTGCGATATTGTCGGCGGTGTCGCCGAACACGCTCGAAAACGCGCCATCGGCAACAATGCCGTTCCGGAAATCGTCAAGATTGCGGAAGAAGAGCGTACCGGTCGCATTGATCGCAAACAGGTTGAACACATCGAGCTGGTTGATCTCGGCGCCGAACTTGATGTCGTGATCGCCATTTTGCCAGTTGGCGGTGATACGGGCCAGGTCTGTCCGGGTTTCAAGCGCATTGGCCGAACGGAAGATGCCGGGGCCGGCACTGAGGATGCCATTTTGCGTCGGGCCGACTACGCCAACCGAAAGGCGCGTGATCGGATTGCCGTCCTGCGCTTCGCCGCCGCCGACGGGGCCCTGAACGTCCGTCAGGTCTGATCGTGACACGCGCAGTTCGGTTGAGAAATCTTCACTCCAGTTCGAATAGACGCGCAGCGAATAATAGTCGGAGACCGTGCCTTCATCTTCGAAGCTGTTCAGGCCTGTCAGTTCCTGGTCGCCCGTATCGGATTCGACATTGGTTTCCTCGAGCCGCTGATAAGTGGCTTCGACGCGATGGTCGTCATTCACATACCAGTCGAGTCGGCCGAAATAGCGGACACTCGATTCAGGCAGTGAACGCGGATAGCCGCCGACATCGACGCCGTAGACGCTCTGTGCGATCTGCGCGAATTCGTCGAACTGCGCCTGGGTGGCGAAATTGGTTTCGTTCGGGAAACCGCCGCCTGTGGGGCCGGTATCGTTTGCGTCGCCAAGATCGGTTTCCTCATAGGCACCGAAGAAGAAGAGGCGGTCGGGAATGATCGGCCCGCCCAGCGTAACGCCCCAGCGCTTCTCTTCGAACGGTGCGGGGGTAAAGTCGTTGCCGTCGATCGTGTCGCCGCGAAGGTCTTCGTTCCGGAATGTGTAAAAGGCCGAACCATGGAACTGATTGGAGCCGGACTGGGTTACGACGTTGACGGCGCAGCCGGTAAAGCCGGAATATTCGACGTCGAACGGTGCAAACTCGATCGAAGTTTCGCGGATTGCATCAAAAGGCAGCGGCAGTGCGTTGCGTGCAGCAAACGGCGTACCGTTCAGTCCGAAAACATCGGCCTGCACGATACCGTCGACCGTAAAGGTGTTGGACCGGTCATTGCCGCCGAGGCAGGAAATCCGGTCGACCTCATTGGCACGATCGAGGCTGACGCGCGGATCGATGCGGATCAGGTCGCGAACGTCGCGGGAAATCGAGGGGAAGCTCTCAAGCACTTCCTGGTTGAACGAATTGCCCGGTCCAACCGCGAGCTGAACCAGATTGGCGCGCGCTGCGGTGACAACGATTGTCGCTTCGCTGGTGCTGGCCGAGAGATCGAAAGTCAATGATGTCGCGCCGGAAAGGTTGATGCGGACATTTTCGACCGTCTGACCCTCGAAACCCGGGGCCGTCGCCGTAATTGTGTAAGGCCCGCCTGTGACAAGGTTGCTGGCGCGGAAGGCGCCGTCGGAGCTGGATGTAATCCGGCTGGTAGCGCCCGTGCGGGTGTCGGTTATGGCGACGGTCGCATTTGGGATGCCGTTGCCCGAATCATCCTGCACCTGACCCTGTATGCCCGATGTGATTTGTTGCGCTGCAGCAGGAGTCGCGATGACGCCAGCCATGGAAATCGAAGCCGTGCTCGCGGCCAGAAAGACTTTGAAAAATCGCATGATTGTCCCCGATGGGTTTGTTGATTGAGTCGGTGATCGATGCCTTGATCTATTCCGGCTGCCGATCGTTCGAAACGCCCACTACATGTTTGGAATGTCACTAATGTTACATTTTCGGCGGTTTGCGGAGTCAGTTAGTCCCCAGTCAAAACCTTTTTCGGAACCTGTGTTATTCTTGAGACACTTGATGCTTTGCGCGCTGCTGGTCGGCGCGCTAAGGCGAGGGCATGGACAATAAGAAAATCTGGAAAGCCGGCCTTATCGTTATCGGCGACGAAATTCTGTCGGGCAGGACGCAGGACAAGAATGTTGCTGCACTTGCGAAGTGGCTTAACGTTCAGGGCATCCAGCTCGCCGAAGTGCGGATAGTGCCCGATATTATCGAGCATATTGCGGAAGCGGTGAATGAAGTGCGCGCCACCACCGACTATCTGTTCACGACCGGCGGTATCGGGCCGACTCATGACGATATCACCGTTGACGCAGTAGCGGCGGCCATCGGGGCGGATGTGATCGTGCATCCCCGGGCGCGGGCGATGCTCGAAGGCTATTATGGCGACAAAGGCGGCCTGACCGAGGCACGACTTCGCATGGCCCGGGTGCCGGATGGGGGCGAGCTTATCGAGAACAGGATGTCGGGCGCACCGGGTATCAGGCACGGCAATATTTTCATCATGGCCGGTATTCCTGCAATCGCGGCGCAGATGATGGATGCGCTTACCGGGCAGCTTGAAGGCGGCGATCCGGTGATATCCGAAACAATCGGATGCTGGACCGCCGAAAGCGAAGTGGCGGACATATTGGGAGCCGTCGAGAACGCGCATCCGGAATGCCAGATTGGCAGCTATCCCTTTTTCCGGGAAGGCAGGGTAGGAGCCAATTTCGTTGTCCGCTCAACCGATGCTGCGCAGCTTGCGACATGCGTTGCCGCGCTGACGGCCGCTTTGGCAGACCAGGGCCAGCAGGTGACGGCTGGCGGTATCTAGTTCGCTTCGGCGTGCGATCCGGCCCGGCGCGTGAATAGCAATATGACCAATGCGGTGGCTGCAAAGGCTGCGGCAATCGCGAATGCCGCGCCCGGGAAATAAACGGGAGCGTACGGGCTTGAAAAATAGGCAAGAGAAGGATTGAACAGCAACGGTGCGGTAATCGCCGAAAGCGCGGTTAGGCTGGCAACGAAGCCCTGCAGTTCACCTTGCATGCTTGCTGGAACACGTTGGCTCATCATCGCGCTCAGTGCGGGGCCTCCCAGGGCGGCCAACGCGGTGGCTGTCATGATCACAAAAATGGCCCAACCCCAGGGATTCACCGCATATAAGGCATAAGCGACTGCGCTGAGCGCGATCCCGATGATTGCGTTCCGGCGTTCGCCAAGGCGCTTCACCATGGGGCCAACTGCCAGAGCCTGGACCAGGGCCATCAACATGCCCGTCCATGCGAGTGACACGCCGATCATACCCGGGGACCATGCGAAACGGATCTGGGTGAAATAGGCCCAGGTCGTCGGATAGATATTCTGCGCTGTCATCCAGAAGAGGTAGATGAGCGCAATGGGAAGGACGCCGGGCATATTGCGGAGCTTGAGCAGAGCGCCAAGCGGATTGGCGCGCATAAGCTTGAAAGGGCGCCGGTTTTCCCGGGCCAAAGTCTCTGGAAAGGCGAAAAAGCCATATAGCAGGTTCGCCGCGCCGAGCCCCGAGGCCACGAAGAAAGGCAACCTCGTCCCGAACTCGCCGATGATGCCGCCAATTGCCGGCCCGACGATAAACCCCGTTCCAAAGGCGGCACCGATCAAACCGAAGCCGCGGGCGCGGTCTTTCTCGTCATAGATGTCCGCCATCGCGGCATAGGCGGTGGAGAAGGCCGCGCCGAAAGTACCGGCGATGGCCCGGCCGAGGAATAGCCATGCCAGGGTCGGTGCAAAACCCATCACGGCATAGTCGATACTGAATCCGGCAAGCGAAACCAGCAAGACGGGGCGCCGGCCGAACCGATCGCTGAGATTGCCGATAAACGGCCCGCAGACGAACTGGAACAGCGCATAGGTGAGGATAAGCCAGCCGCCGATCCGCGCAGCATCCGAAAGCGTCACATCGCCCAGCTCAACCACAAGTTGCGGCAATACCGGCATGATTATGCCGAAGCCGACAGCATAGATGAAAATCGTGCCAAGCACGAAACGCGTGGCGGGTTTGGCTTTCGCGGCGTCCATCGCGATCCACTAGTCAGCTGTCGCCGGCATGTCGCGGAAAAAAACATGTTTGCCCCGCCCAATGAGTCAACCGCGGGTGCATCGATTGGCGCTACCGCATTCAGTGCTGCGGGTAAGCGGAAACGAACCACCGAGCCCAGGTCTTGGCCAAGGCGTCCGAAAAGATCGAGGGTTTGAGAGCTGACGCTCGTGGAGCGGGTGAAGGGAATCGAACCCTCGTCGTCAGCTTGGGAAGCTGCTGCTCTACCATTGAGCTACACCCGCGTCGGGGCGGCGATCTTTCGCAAAAGCGGGCCTGCTTGTCTATGGGGCTTCACCAAGCTTTGCGGGTTGGACAGCCGCTGCTAGACTGGCGGAAGGAAAAGGGGAGGGCAATTATGGCGGACGAACAGGGGCGGACACCGCATCCAGTCATCAAATGGATTTCGCGCATTGGCGTGGCGCTGGGTATCGGCGCGCCTGTTGTTGCCGTTGCAATGGCGCTGGGGACGGGCGCCGGGATGATCGATTGGCAGACGAGCCTCGGTTCGCTGCGGAATCTGACCTATGCTGCGATGGCGGGTGGCGGGCTATCGTTGCTGGCGGTGGTCGCTTTGCTGGTGAGCCGGCATGGGAAGCGTTTGCGCTGGCCGCTGGTGGCAATTGTGCTGGCGAGTGCTTTTGTCGGTTACGCGTCATACAGTTTCGGCAAGGCTGCAACGGTGCCGCCGATCCACGATATCACCACCGATCTCTCTAACCCGCCGGAGTTCACTACGCTCGCCCTGCGGGCTGACAATCGCGAGGTCGTGCCCGATGGCGGCCGCGCTGACCTTGCGGTTCTCGACAATGCGGCGCGTTGGCGGCGGTGGCATGAAGAAGCCTATGCCGATATTCAGCCGATCCTGGTGCCGGTATCGGTCCCCGACGCCGTGGCAGCGGCGGAACAACTGGTGGAAGATCGCGGATGGGAACTGGCGGTCGCCGACCCGGCAGCCGGCCGTATCGAGGCGACGGACACCGTTTCCATCTATCGCTTCAGGGACGATGTCGTGCTGCGGATAACGCCCAATCCTGATGGCGAGGGGAGCGTCGTCAACATGCGGTCCGTGAGCCGTGTCGGGGTGAGCGACCTGGGCGTGAATGGAGATCGCATCCGCGCGTTTCTCACCGACCTGGCGGCGGCAACCGGCGAATGATGGGAGCGCGCGTCAGGCGGCGCTAAGCTCGTCGAGAAACGCGGTCGTTGCGTTGCGCAGAGCATCTGCCTGTTCGGCCAGGCTTTCGGCGGTTTTACTGACATCGGCGCTTAGCGTTCCGCTGTTCTGGGCGGCGCCGGCGACGCGCTGGATATTCTGCTGGACATCGTCTGTATCGCGCGCGGCCTGAATGCTGTTGTCGCCGATATTGCGCGTGGCTTCGCGCTGCTGGATGACAGCCGACGCGATCGAATGTGAGACTTCGGTTATGCCGCCGATCTCCTGAGTTGCCTTGGCCATCGCATTGACGGCCTGTTTGACCGCGTCGTCGATTTCGCTGAGCTGACGGCCGACCTTGTTGGTGGCCTCTGTCGTCTGCTGGGCCAGCGATTTGACCTCCTGTGCGACCACGCTGAAGCCGCGGCCAGCATCTCCGGCGCGTGCAGCCTCAATCGTGGCGTTGAGCGCGAGAAGATTGGTCTGGCCCGCGATTTCAGAAATCAGGGTCACGATCTTGCCGATGCCCTCGGTCCGTTCGGTCAGTATCTTCATGGCGGTATCGCTCTCGCTCGCCGCATCGGACGCCGCCATATTGAGGGTCAGGGCATTACCGATCTGGTCCGAAATTTCGCTGATCGAGGAATCGAGTTGCTGCACGGCGCTGGCTACGAGCTGCACGGCGTTGTTCGCGCCCGAAGCATGTTCCGAAACCATCGACGCATCGGTGCTCGTTTCGCCGGATATCCTCGCCAGTTCGGAGGATGAGAGGTCCAGTTTGGCGATTGCCTCGCCAAGGCCGCTCGCCACTTTAACAACGGACTGTTTGAAACGTTCGCCGAGTTCCAGCAGCTCCTTATGGCGTTGTTTGGCCATTTCTTCCCGCTCCGCGAGGCGGGACTGGGCATCTTCAATCTCACGCTTGCCTTCAATTTTTACCCGCTCCTGTTCGGCCACCAACAAGGCTCTGCGCTCGGCCTCCGATTCGGTTAGTTTTTCCATGGCCATGCTGTTTGCGACGAGCTGGCTCGACTGGTCGACGACCGTGCGGCTGAGCACGAAGAGCAGGATCAGGAGCAGCGGAAGCAGGAACCACTGCCCGGCGATGTCGCGCATCACGACGCTGAAAATGAAATCGAGGGCGATCGGCAGCGAGAAACAGGCAAAGGCCGAGGGCAGGGTGATGAACATCAGCGCACCCATGCAGATCAGCCCGACCTGCAATGTGACAACAAATATCCGCATCTGTTCGCTTCCGCCGGCATAGAAGGCATCCAGCATAATGCTCCAGCCGATTGCGGCGACGGCTGCGTTGATGCAGATCGTCACGGCCAGTGATCGGGGGTCCCCGATTTTGTCCTCGACGGCCGTGGACGAGAAACGCAAAAGCCCGAATATCGAGCATGCCGCGACAAGCATCGCGCCGACGATCAAGCGGTGCAGGGTGGTGGAGTCGGAATAGAGCAGGACCAGCAGCGGAGCCAGAATGAGCGCCGTTGGCAGCAGGCTGTAATAGGAGTGACTTGCGGAACGTATCTGGTTTTGCAGAGCGCGGTAACGGAAGGTGCCGGTGCGCGCGCTGATGCGAAGGAGCTCGCGGACATAAAAGCGCGGTTTCCCCTGCCAACTTCTCTCGGTCCTATTGTCGCTGGCGTCAGGCAATGCTCTACCCCGGGTAAACAGAGCATGAGTTTATGGGGTAGGTGTAAAAAAGCTGTTAACCAACCGGTTCGTCAGTCGAACATCGCCCAGTCAATCGGCGCATCGAGATCTAGGCGAGGCACATCGTCCGGCATCGGATATTTAAGGCCGTTGCCGCAGTTGAAGAGTATGGCGCGGTCATCAGGGCCGACCTGTCCGGATTCCAGTGCTTTGCTGTAACCGGCGACCGTCGCAGCGCCTTCGGGGCAGAGAAGGAGTCCTTCGTCGCGGGCCGTGTGCGCGCGCGCATCGAAAATTTCCTCTTCCTCGACGGCGATGGCAAAGCCGTCCGATTCCCGCAGGGCGCGCAATATCAGGAAATCGCCGATGGCGGCAGGCACACGGATACCGGCCGCGGCCGTGGATGCATCGTCCCAGCGCTCGGCGCATTGCGCTCCCTTGTTCCAGGCGCGAACGATCGGCGCGCACCCGGACGCCTGCACGGCGATCATGCGCGGGCGTTTCGAGCCGATGAGGCCGACGGCCTCGAGTTCGGCGAAAGCCTTCCACATGCCGATCAGCCCGGTGCCTCCGCCGGTCGGATAGAAGATGACGTCGGGCACCTGCCAGCCAAGTTGCTCGGCCAGCTCGATTCCCATCGTTTTCTTGCCTTCGACGCGATAGGGTTCGCGCAGCGTGGCAATGTTGAACCAGCCCGCTTCCTTTTCGCCGGCATGCACAATCCTGCCGCATTGATCGATAAGGCCGTTGCAGCGCCAGACCTTGCCTCCCTGCAATGCGGTCTCGCGGACATTGATGTCGGGCGTGTCGTCCGGACAGAAAACGAAGCTCTCGATCCCGGCGCGGCTGGCATAAGCGGCGGTGGCTGCGCCGGCATTGCCATTGGTGGGGATGGCGACCCGCGTGACGCCCAGTTCCTTTGCCATGGCGATCGAAAGCGCCAAGCCCCGCGCCTTGAACGATCCGGTGGGCAGCCTCCCTTCATCCTTTATCGATGCGTTGCCGCCGGCAAGGCGCTCCAGGGGAATAAGGGGCGTGAACGTCTCGCCAAGACTGGAGATGTTTGCTCGGTCCCGAACCGGAAGCAGTTCGCTGTATCGCCAGAAATTGGCCGGTCGGCCTGCAAAACTATCTTTGGTCAGAACCCCGCGAAGCGCGTCGAGATCGTAGCGGGCAAAGAGCGGCGCGCCCGCCGCAGACAGATTGTGCAACCGGCCGGCTTTGGCCGTTTCACCCGTACGGGTACATTCAAGATGCGTAATATGGCTGGTTGTCACGCTTGCGTCCCGATTTCTGTTTGGAAGCCTTTAGCCGCTGTTGTGCGAATAAAAAAGAACGGCGCGACATCGCACGGGGACGGGGCGACGCGGCAGGCAAAAAAATGGCCCCGCCGACAGCAGTGTCGACGAGGCCAGATTCCGATATGCGGCTTTTAGCGTTTCGAGAACTGGAAGCTCTTGCGCGCTTTGGCCCGGCCATATTTCTTACGTTCGACGACGCGGCTGTCGCGGGTAAGAAACCCGGCTGCCTTCATCGTACCGCGCAGCTTCGGCTCGTAGCGCGAAAGCGCCTGGCTGATGCCATGTTTCACGGCGCCGGCCTGGCCGGAAAGCCCGCCGCCCTTAACGGTTGCGACGATGTCATACTGGCCTTTGCGATCCGAAATATCGAACGGCTGGTTGATGACGAGGCGCAGCGTGGGGCGAGCGAAATAGGTCGACTGATCGCGGCCATTCACCGTGATCTTGCCTTTGCCGGGTTTCAGCCAGACGCGGGCAACCGCATCCTTGCGGCGGCCGGTTGCATAAGCGCGGCCCAGATCGTCGATTTCCTGCTCGCGGAGCGGGGTTTCTTCAACCGGCGGGGCTGCTTCTTCAACGGTTTCGGCCGGAGCTTCGTCAGCGGCTTCCGCCGGTGCTTCTGCTTCAGCAGCCGGCTTTGCTTCCGCTGCCGGTTCGGCAGCGGCGGCTTCGGTGATCTCTTTGAGATCGGAAAGCGATTGGCGTTTGTCAGACATTATGCGCCCACCTTGTTCTTGCGATTACGGGAAGCGAGATCGATGACCTCTGGCTTGAGGGCCTCGTGCGGATGTTCGGTGCCTCCGAAGATGCGCAGGTTGCGCATCTGCTGGCGACCAAGCGGGCCGCGCGGGATCATCCGTTCGACGGCTTTCTCAAGAACGCGTTCGGGGAACTTGCCCTCGAAAATGCGTTCCGGCGTGGTTTCCTTCAGGCCGCCCGGATAACCGGTATGCTTGTAATACACCTTGTCGCTCGTCTTGTTGCCGGTGAAATGCACTTTGGCGGCATTGATGACGATAACATTGTCGCCGCAATCGATATGCGGTGTGTAATTCGGCTTGTGCTTGCCGCGCAGGATCTTCGCGATCTCGGCAGCGGCGCGACCAACGATCAGACCTTCCGCGTCGATCAGCACCCATTTCTTTTCCACTTCGAACTTATTGGCCGAGCGGGTGGTTTTCGTGAGCCCTTTCATGGCCTCAACCTCCATAAGGGGCTTGGTGCCCCGGCTTGTGTAAAAAACAGATACGCTGCCCCATGGGAGCAGCATTTCGACGGGCCTATTGGCGACAAATCGCCGCTGGGTCAAGCATAGTGCGGCCTTCAAGAAGGGTATTATAATACCACTAGATGGCAGCTGTTTCGTTGGGCGGCGCCGATGCCGACCTAATTGGAACCCGTGCTGGTCCGGTCGCCTGCCGGGATTTCTTCGATCAGGCGGATGGTAACGGTCTCGCGATAGGGCTGCGTTTCTGCGCCCCCGCGTGCTTCGAATGCGCGGGAGCGCTCCATGCGGTGAACGAGTCCACTGGATGGAGCGGCCCGATATTGCACCTGCTCGCGGATCGCGAACTGCCCAGCAGTATTGGCGATTCCGGCGATTTCGATCTCGGCCATGTCTTCGGCAACCAGCCCGGCGGAGATCGTGCCGGTGAACGGAACCGTTCCGCCGAGCGGAGATGCGATATCGTCTTCATGCGGATTTTCGCCGATCGCGATGGTGCGTCCGGCAAGCGAGATCAGGTCGTCGATCACGATCAACATGCCGTTCCGGCGGAGTGCGCCATCCTGTTCCCGGATCGCCGCCAATATCCCCAGCATCTGGGCGCGTTCTTCCTCGCCGATACCGGTCCGGGACCGCATTTCGGACTCGATGAGTGCAAAGCCATCCAGCGTGGCCGCCCAGACGGCCTCTTCGCTCCGAATAGCGAGGGGGCCGCCATCGGGCGAGAGTTCGATAGCATAGCGGATATTCAGCATCGGCGCCGCGACTGTTTCGGCGAGCCGCGCGCGCTGTTCGTTGCCCAGCCCCTCGATGCCGGTGAGTTCCACCCAGACCAGATATCCGCCCTCGCGTCGTTCGAAGGAATAGTCGTAGAAGAGCCTCGCTCCTGAAGGACGCCCGTCCACAAGGCCCGCGCGAACCTGCTCATATCGCAATATCGTTCCGATTGGCGGCGCAAAGGCGAATTCGATCACCTGCATTTCCGCTTCGGCGCTTGAGGCGCCCTGCGGAGGCTGTGCAGGCGTCGGGGCGGTGAACAGCACGATGCCGGCAGCCAGCGCAAGCGAGCGGGGTGCAGTCACTCGGCGGCTCCCGTTTCGGCCAAAACCCAATCCAGATATCCTGGTGCGGCGCGCTCTATCGGCCATTGGCAGACCGCCGGCACATCGTAGCTGTGCATTGCGGCAATTTCGGCGATCAGCCGTTCGGCAAGGCCGGCGGATGTCTTGAACAGAGCCGGAACCTCTTTCGCCTGTTCGACAGCGCCTTGCCAGCGATAAAGGGATTGGGCCGGACCGAGAATGTTGACGCAGGCGGCCAGCCGTGTGTCGATCATGGCCCGGCCGATGCGTTCGGCCTCGTCGTGCGAGCCGAATACCGCATAGACCGTCGCGATCGCGCTCATCCTGGCGGGCGGCCGATCAGATGAACACCCCATACTGTCGTTACAACGACCAGCGCGCCGACGCCCTGGTGTGCGGTGGCGACGGCGATATTCACCCCGGTCAGCAGGGTTGCGATACCAAGCAGGAACTGCGTGCCGAAGGCGCTGTGGATAGCCACAGAGGCCACGCGGTTGTCCGCGCGCACCTTGCGCGCCAGCCAGACAAGCGCGATCACGGTAACAACCGCCCACCAGCGATGGCTGAACTGGACGACGATGGGATTGTCGACAAAGTTCCGCCAGAAGCCGCCGAGCATCGGTGTGTTGGCCGGGAACCATTCGCTGCCCATCATCGGCCAGGTCGAAAACGCGTAGCCCGCCTCCAGCCCTGCGGTGAACGCGCCGAGCATGATCTGGACGGCGAGAATGAGGATCACCACCAAGCCAAAGCCTGTCATTCGCGCGGGCCTGGCATCCGCATTCCTGTGCAGCGCAAAAAGGTCGAGCGCGGTCCAGACCAGTCCGCCCAGAATGAGCAATGCTGTCATCAGATGCACGGCGAGCCGGATATGGCTGACGTCCGGCCTGTCGACGAGGCCACTTGCCACCATCCACCAGCCGATCGCTCCCTGCAGCCCGCCAAGCGCGAGCAGTGCAACCAGCCGCAGATGATAGCCGGACGGAATGGCCTTTTTCATCCAGAACCAGGCAAGGGGCAGGGCGAAAGCGAGGCCGATTAGCCGCCCCAGCACGCGGTGGAGATACTCCCAGAAGAAAATCGCCTGAAATTCCGCCATGGACATGCCGTGATTGACCTGGATGTATTCGGGCGTCGCGCGATAGGCGTCGAGCTCCGCCTGCCACTGTTCCGCGTTGAGCGGGGGGATTATCCCGGAGATCGGTTCCCAGCGCACCATGGAAAGCCCGGATTCAGTCAATCGCGTGATACCGCCGACAACGACCATAACGAAAACAAGCGCGCCGACACCGAGCAGCCACCAGGCGACGGCCTTGGGCCAGTATGGCGCGGATGTGGACGGGGAGGGAGCGGAGCCGGTCATGCTGCCGATGGAGATATGCCTCCTGCGACCGATTGCCAACACCCGGATTTTCTTGTTGTGTGATATTGTATCTTCCGTGTAATATCATATCTGGTCGATGACCGGGCGACATGAGTCGTGCTGGCGAGAAGGAATTTGCCTCAATGCCGCGATTGGCGACAGAAAATGGTGTGCTGGACCGATGGGCCATTGGGCTGTCGGGCCTGTGTCTCGTCCATTGCCTGTCGGTTTCCGTCATTTTGGCGCTGGCCTCGTCGGCCGGCGGTGTCCTGCTCGATCCGATTGTCCATGAGGTTGGCCTGGTGCTCGCAATCCTTTTCGGAATTGTCGCAATCGGGCGCGGCGCGCTTAAACATGGCTATCTTCTGCCGGTAGCGATCAGCTCGCTTGGGATCGGTGCGATGGCGGGCGCCCTGTCTCTGCCGCATGGCGATATGGAACTGCTCTATACGATCCTCGGTGTTGGGCTTCTCGCGCTCGGCCATGATCTCAACCGCCGGGCCTTTTCCTGACGCCGCCCTCCCGGCACTGGTTGTGGGTAGCCGGGCCGTACGGGGATTGCGAAGCGGCGGCATCGCGCTTACCTTTTGATCCATGGCTATTCACAATCACAACCATGTCCTGCACGAGGGTGCTGCCTTGTCGTCCGCCGCGCAAATAGCGCTCGAACGGTCCGGCGAGCAATGGACAAAGATGCGCGCAGCCGTGTTCGATGCGCTCGCTACGTTCGAGCGCCCGGCATCCGCCTATGACATCGCTGAAGCGGTATCGAACGCGCAGGAGCGCCGGGTGGCGGCTAACAGCGTCTATCGTATCCTCGATCTGTTCACGACGGCGAATGTTGCGCGGCGGATCGAAAGCGCCAATGCCTATCTCGTCAACCGCCACCCCGATTGCGTGCATGATTGCATCTTCCTGGTATGCGATGGCTGTGGCGAAACGACCCATCTCGATGACGACAAGCTTGCCGACGGTGTGCGCGCGGCGGCTCGGCAACAGGGATTCAATCCTGAACGGCCGGTGATCGAAGTGCGGGGCCTGTGTTCCGAATGCGGCTGACGCCGGTGTCCAGCCGGTTCGACTCCGGCTTTCCCCGCCCCTAAAAGAGCGAATCGAGAAAGGTTGCGTTACTCATGTCCGATCGCCCCATTACCCCGCTGCTCGACCAGGTCGAGTATCCGGCGGATCTGCGAAAGCTCAATCCCGAACAATTGACCCAATTTGCCGACGAACTGCGGGAGGAGGTTATCTCCGCGGTTTCGGTTACCGGCGGGCATCTGGGGGCAGGGCTCGGCGTGGTCGAGCTCACGGCCGCCATCCATTATGTCTTCAACACGCCCGAAGACCGGCTGGTCTGGGATGTCGGGCATCAATGCTACCCACACAAGATCGTCACCGGAAGGCGCGATCGCATCCGCACACTGCGCCAGGCCGAAGGGCTTTCGGGTTTCACCAAGCGGTCCGAAAGCGAATATGATCCTTTCGGCGCTGCGCACAGCTCGACATCGATCTCCGCAGCGCTGGGTTTCGCCACCGCGAACATGCTGGCCGACAAGCCAGGCAAGGCGATCGCGGTCATCGGCGACGGCGCGATGAGCGCGGGCATGGCCTATGAAGCGATGAACAATGCCGAAGCCGCGGGCAATCGGCTCGTCGTCATCCTCAACGACAATGACATGTCGATCGCGCCGCCTGTTGGCGGTCTGTCCGGCTATCTGGCGCGCCTGATCTCGTCGCGCGAGTTTCTGGGCCTGCGCGATATTGCAAAGAAAGTCGCAAAAAGGCTTCCCAAGCGCTTGCAAACAACGGCCAAAAAAGCAGACGAATATACACGCGGCATGGTGACCGGCGGTACGCTGTTCGAGGAGCTGGGCTTCTACTATGTCGGCCCGATCGACGGTCATGACATGAATCAGTTGATCCCCGTGCTCGAAAATGTGCGCGATGCGGCCGAGGGGCCGTGTCTGATCCATGTTGTGACGCAAAAAGGCAAAGGCTATTCCCACGCCGAGCAATCCGCAGACAAATATCACGGCGTCGCCAAGTTCGATGTCGTGACCGGGAAACAGGACAAGGGCCCGGGCGGCGGACCGCCAAGCTATACCAATGTTTTCGCCAGCGCCCTGATTGCCGAAGCCGAGAAAGACGATGGCATTTGCGCAATCACCGCGGCGATGCCCGGCGGCACGGGTGTCGACAAATTCGGCGCTGCTTTTCCCGACCGCTCCTTCGATGTTGGTATTGCCGAGCAGCATGCGGTGACTTTCGGTGCCGGGCTTGCTGCGCAGGGGATGAAGCCGTTCGTGGTCATCTATTCCACTTTCCTGCAGCGCGCCTATGACCAGGTCGTCCATGATGTGGCGATCCAGAACCTGCCCGTCCGTTTTGCTATGGACCGGGCCGGTTTCGTCGGGGCCGACGGTTCGACCCATGCCGGAAGTTTCGATATCGCCTATCTCGCGACTTTGCCGAACTTCGTGGTCATGGCCGCCGCCGACGAGGCGGAGCTGACCAACATGGTCCATACTATGGCCGATTATGACGACGGCCCCATCGCGGTTCGCTATCCGCGCGGCGCTGGCACGGGCGCAGCCATTCCCGATACGCCTGAAAAGCTGGAAATCGGCAAGGGCCGGATTGTGCGCCATGGCAGCAAAGTTGCGATCCTGTCGCTGGGTGCACGGCTCGAAGAGGCCAAGAAAGCGGCGGATCGTCTCGATGCGATGGGACTAAGCACCACGGTGGCCGATCTGCGCTTCGCCAAACCGCTCGACAATGACCTGATCCGGCAATTGCTGACCAGCCATGAAGTCGCGATCACGATCGAAGAGGCAAGTGTCGGCGGTTTCGGCGCGCATGTGCTGACCATGGCGAGCGATGACGGCTTGACCGATGCCGGGCTCACCGTCCGCACCATGCGGATGCCCGATGAATTTATCGATCAGGACAAGCCGGAGAAACAATATGCCATGGCGGGGCTCGATGCCGATGGTATCGTCGACACGGCCCTCAAAGCGTTGCGTCACAACAGTGTGAATGTGGAGGAATTGGGGGAGCGGGCTTAAGTTCTTTCCCAATTCAGGAAAGGGCCTCCTCCAGTATCGCGCTCCCGGCAAGCACCGAGATCTTGCTTGGTATCTGTTAGCGAAACCGCGCCCAGAAGCCTTTCGGTTTCCCCAGCATCCTTTCGACCTCTTCGCCGACAATCTGTTGCTGAATCTCCGATGGCGGCGGAATATGGCCTTTGCCCCAGTCGCCCAAGATCAGCTTGAACCGCCCATCATCGCCGGGCTCAGTTGATACGCCCAGCGTTTCGGCAAGAGGCTTCAACTGCAGTTCGACATGGTCGTCATGCTCATTCTGGCAATAGACGATACGCCCCTTGGGCGGCGTGTTGCGCAGGTCGCCGATTTTCTCGGCAAAGAACCAGCTATTGTCGTGGTCGGGAATGCCCCAGCCATGCTGCGTCCATGGGCGCACACGGCCGAAGGTGAAATTGGTGAGGATGATCTGCGGGTTCATCACCACGCTGACATCCTGTTCTCGAGCATAGCGCAGCGCCGCCGTTCCGCCTGCGCTGTTGCCCCATAAAAGCCGCCGCTCGGCACCCATCAACGCATCAATCTTGTCCATGATGGGGGGCAGTTCGGTCTGGAGATCGCAGTGCTTGTTGCCGAGGAACCAGCCGACGCGGACATCGTCATGCAGATAGAGCGAGGGATCGGATATCAGGATCTGGTTCAGCCGTTTCGGTGCGACTTTTCGCCCCTGGAAATAGGGGACCGGCTGGCGGGTAAGCGGGCTTTGCGCCGCATGAAAGCCGTAGAAACTTGTGCTTGCACCCCGATTTCTGATGAGCATCGCCAGTTCCACCGCTCCATAGTCGAGCATGAAGAGACCGGACGGCAGCCGTTCCAGTGCCATGAATTCATCGGGCGTGTAGCGATACTGTTTCTGTCGCCAGCGGCGATAGTCGGTTTCGACCGGAAAGCTCATGGCAATCCATTGCCCGGATTTGGGCTGCACAGGCAATGCTTTATGCTATGTGCCTGTGAATGGCTGCCAGCGAACAGGGACTCCGGAAATGGCGATAAAGATGCGGGCGGATCAGGCGCTTGTCGCACGCGGGCTGGTCGACACCCGTTCGAAAGCGCAGGCGCTGGTTCTCGCCGGCAAGGTTTTCTCGGGTGAAGTCCGGGTGGAGAAGGCGGGCCAGCCTATCAAGGAAGATGCGCCGCTGGATGTGCGCGGCCGCGATCATCCCTGGGTGTCGCGCGGCGGCATAAAGCTTGCGCATGGCCTTGCCCATTTCGGCTGGAATGGCGACGGCGTTGTCGCGATCGACGTCGGGTCTTCGACCGGCGGTTTTACCGATGTGCTGCTGAGCCAAGGCGCTACCCGCGTCTATGCGGTTGATTCGGGGACCAATCAGCTGGCCTGGAAATTGCGCGACGATGACCGGGTGATCGTGCTTGAGCAGACCAATGCCCGGCATTTGACCGCCGAGCAGATTCCGGAGGCCGCCGACATGATTGTTTGCGACGCAAGCTTCATTTCGCTTGCGAAAGTGCTGGAGCGCCCGCTCGAGTTCGCCCGGCCCGGTGCGCGCCTGATCGCCCTGATAAAACCGCAGTTCGAAGCCGGGCGCGGCGAAGTCGGCAAGGGCGGCGTCGTCCGCGATCCGGCAATTCACGAGCGGGTTTGCCAGGAGGTTCGCGACTGGCTTGCGGGCAATGGATGGCGCGTCATTGGCATCACACAAAGTCCCATTACGGGACCGCGGGGCAATGTAGAATTTCTCATCGGAGCAGAACGGTTGGAAAGCGCAGCCGGTTGACGCTATCGAGTAACGGAAAGCCTTAATCGGGAGTCGCAATATGGTCGGTATCGCTACCAAAGGGCAGCTGCGCATGTCATTTTTGCGCTGGGCGCTGGTGCTGGTACCGTTGATAGTGCTGATCGGTTCCCTGGTGGGGGCATTGTCCGGTTCCGGCGAAACCGCATGGTATGCGGCCCTCGAGAAACCGTCCTTCCAGCCACCCGGCTATCTTTTCGGTATTGTGTGGCCGATTCTCTATGCGCTTATGGCCTTCGCCCTTGTCGGTGTGATTCAGGCGCGTGGATCGCGGTGGCGCGGTCTGGCGGTCGGGCTGTTCATTGCCCAGCTGGTCGTGAATCTCCTCTGGTCTCCGATTTTTTTCGGCATGCATCAGGTGAGTTTCGCGCTGCTCTGGATTGTAGTGATGCTTGGCTTGGCAACGGCCACCACCATTGTTTTCGGCCGTGTGCGGCGCATCTCGGCATGGCTGATGGTGCCGTATCTCGCATGGATTTGTTTTGCGACATTGCTCAATTATGAGGTCGACCGACTCAATCCTGATGCAGAGACCCTTGTCGTGGGTGCAATGAGTACCCAGATATAGCTGTGTTAGTTCAATAGTGCACTCGGGAGGGTGATATGCAGACTCAGAACAAGTTGATCGATGATTTCGTAAAAATGGTGAACAGCGCAGCAGGTACGCTGGCCGGCGTCGGCCGGGAAGCGGAAAGCTCGTTGCGGGACAAGGCGAAGGATTTTGTCGGCGGAATGGATTTCGTGAGCCGGGAAGAATTTGAAGCCGTCAAGGAAATGGCCGCAGCGGCGCGTGACGACGCCGATGCGCTCAAGGCCCGGCTTGACGCTCTCGAAGCTGGCAAGTCGACATCGAAGTCCAAGGCATCCGCCTCAAAAACAACGAAAAAGTCCAGCGATTCTAACTAGAAAGCATCGGCGGCCCAACACCCGCTCGTCCACAGATTTCTGGCTCGCTTGGTTGCGCGACGGACGGCGTTTCTTCACGTCCGACGCATGAGATCAGGCGGCGGGACGCAGGCGATATGAACCTCGAAGATTATGGCGAAGGAACGCTGGCAAGCGCGCCGCTCGACGTACTCGAGGACTATTTTGCCGCCCATGGCTGGCAGTCGGAACGCAATGGCGATGAAGAGATTGTTGCCGCCGTCAAAGGCAGCTGGACCCAGTATGAATTGCGGGCCGTGTGGCGGGCCGAGGACCGGGTCCTCCAGTTTCTGGCTCTGCCCGATGTGCGCGTTCCCGAAGACAAACGACAGCTAGTGTATGAGACGTTCGGTCTGATTAACGAGCAGCTCTGGCTCGGTCATTTCGAAATGTGGGCGGCGTCCAGCATGATCCTGTTCCGCCATGCGGCGCTGCTGGATTCGGCAAGCCCGGCTGGCTTGACCTTGCAGCAGGCCGAAACGCTTATTGAGGCGGCGCTTGACGAGTGCGAGCGTTTCTACCCAGTGTTTCAGTTCGTTCTGTGGGGCGACAAGACGCCGCAGGAGGCGATCGCAGCCGCCCTTGTCGATACGGCAGGCGAGGCCTGACACGATGTCGGAACTTCCGATCTGGCTGATCGGTTGCGGCAATATGGCCGGCGCCATGCTCGCCGGCTGGCTGGTCGCTGATGAACCTACCGACCGGTTTCGGATCGTGCGCCCCAGCGGCGTGCCATTCGGGTCCGGAATTTCCGTGCAATCGCATCTTCCGCAATCCGGTTTCGGTGAGGCGATTGTCCAGATCGGCTTCAAGCCTCACATGCTCGCCGATATTGCGCCCGACATGCGCAGCCTGGTCGGGCCTGAAACATGCATTGTCTCGATCCTGGCCGGTGTCGAACTGGCGACACTGCGGGAAGCTTTTCCCGATGCCGGGCAGATCGTCCGCGCGATGCCCAATACGCCTGTTGCCCTGGGTAAGGGCGTTGTGGGCCTGATTGCCGAAGATGAACAGGGTGAGCACGCGGCCGATGTTGCCACCTTGATGGCCAAGCTCGGCCTTGCGGAATGGATTGCCGATGAGCGGCTGTTCGATGTCGTCACGGCCTTGTCGGGCAGCGGCCCTGCGTTTGTCTTTCGGTTTATGGACGCCCTTGCCAGGGGAGGAGAAGCGCTGGGGCTCGATCCGGCCCAGGCGTTGCGAATGGCCGTCGAAACTGTTCGCGGCGCGGCGGAGCTTGCAGGCCAGTCCGATGAAAGACCGGCGACGCTCGCGGACCGCGTTGCCAGCCCGGGCGGCTCGACCCGCAAAGGACTTGATATCCTTGATGACGATGAGGCGCTGGCCAAGCTTGTCCATGCGACACTCGAAGCGGCAACGAGCCGGAACCGGGAAATGGCAGAGGAGGCCAGGCGCTAGCCGTCTAGTGGCTCCTGTTTGCGAGATCGGCAGCCCGCCCGCGCATCGCATTCGTCAGCAATTCTTCCAGAACCGTCCAGAATCCGGTCACCGCGGCGGGGCCGGCATGGCTGTAGGATGCGACCATTTTCTCCCGGAATACGGCGAAGAGTTCGGCTTCCAGGGCCGCTCCGCCTTTGCTCGGCCGGACAAGTATCTGCCGCCGGTCGCGTTGGCCCTGTTCCCGCGTGATCAGGCCGCGCTCTTCCAACTCGCCGAGAACCCTGCCCAGCGACTGTTTCGTGATTCCCAGAAGGTTGATCAATTCGCCGACCGCGAGGCCCGGCTTGCGGGCGATGAAATAGAGCGCCCGATGGTGGGCGCGGCCGAGCCCTTGGGCGGCCAGAATGGCGTCGCCACTCCGCATCAGTTCGCCATAGGCGAAAAAGAGCAGCTCTATCCCGCGCCGGATTTCGGGTTCCCGCAGGAACAGGGGGGAGGCGGGCGAAGACAGGCCCGTGGCGGGCGGTATTGGAGAAGGTGGGTCAGCCATTATGTCCTATTTACGCCATGTATTTTTGCCGACAAGGCCATATAAGGCGCGCGATCACAAAAACGCGGACCTGAATCGCGAAAGCGGCGCAGACTGCAGCAGAACCAAGAGGATAAAATGGTCGACCAGGAACAGACGGATACGCCTTTGCCGGAACCCGGATATGATGATCGCGACGGATGGATTTGGTATGATGGCGCGCTTGTTCCGTGGCGCGAGGCCAATGTCCATATTCTGAGCCACGCCATGCATTATGCCTCGAGCGTATTCGAGGGGCAGCGCGCCTATAATGGCGAGATTTTCGAGCTGACGCGGCACAGCGAACGCCTGCACAGTTCGGCGAAGATTCTCGGGATGAAAATGCCCTACAGCGTCGAAGAGATCGATGCGGCGTGCCGCGAAGTCCTGAAAGCCAATGACCTTGTCGACGCCTATGTCCGCCCGGTCGCCTGGCGCGGTCCGGAGCAGATGGGCGTCGCTGCGCAAGCGACCAAAACCCATGTCGCCATCGCGGCTTGGGAGTGGGGCGACTATTTCGCCGACAAGGCGAAGGGCATCCGTCTCGATATTTCGCCCTGGCGGCGTCCTGCGCCCTATACGGCGCCGGTTCATGCCAAGGCGGCAGGCCTTTACATGATCTGCACCATGTCGAAGCATCACGCCTCCGATCGCGGCTATGACGACGCCCTGATGATGGACTGGCGCGGCCAGGTGGCCGAAGCGACCGGCGCCAATGCCTTTTTCATCCAGGACGGCGTTATCCACACGCCGACGCCAGACTGTTTCCTCAATGGCATCACCCGGCAGACGGTGATGGGCCTTGCGAAAAAGCGCGGCATCAAGGTTATCGAGCGCGATATCTGGCCCGAGGAACTGGAGGGGTTCGAGCAGTTTTTCCTGACCGGTAGCGCGGCGGAAGTCACGGCCGTTCGCGAAGCGGGCCCGTGGAATTTCGAAGTCGGTGAACTGACCCTCGGCCTGATGGACGATTACGCGAAACTGGTGCGCGGGCAGCTGGGGAATCGCTAACCTGTCCGGCTTAGCCGGAGCGATTACCGTGATAGCCGCGATACCAGTCCACGAACTTCGGGATGCCGATATCGATCGGCGTTGAGGGTTCGAAGCCGAGTTCGTTCTGGATGGCGCTGATATCGGCGGCGGTAGCGGGTACGTCGCCGGGCTGCATGGGCTGGAGATCGCGCTCGGCCTTCTTGCCGATCGCATCTTCCAGAACGTCGATCATATGGCTGAGCTCTTCGGACCTGTTGTTGCCGATATTGTAGAGCGCATGCGGTTTGGTGCTGCCGCCGGCCTTGATTTCCCCGTCGTCGGCGGGCGGGCTGTCGAGCACGGCGACAACCCCGGAAACGATATCGTCGACATAGGTGAAGTCGCGCTGCATTTTACCGTGGTTGAACACCGGAATCGGTTTGCCCGCGAGGATCGCCTTGGTGAAGATCCACATCGCCATGTCGGGGCGGCCCCATGGGCCATAGACGGTGAAGAAGCGCAGGCCCGTCATCGGCAGACGATAGAGGTGGGCGTATGTCTCGCTCATCAGCTCGTCCGATTTCTTGGTCGCGGCATAGAGCGATACGGGCTGGTCGACCCGGTCTTCCACCCGAAAGGGAAAGCTTTCATTCCCGCCATAAACGGACGAGGAAGACGCATAGACCATATGGGCCGTCTGCCTGTCCCGTGCTACCTCCATCAGGTTGAGATGGCCCATGACATTGGCCTCTATATAAGCCCGGGGATGGGTCAGGCTGTAGCGGACGCCGGCTTGCGCACCGAGATGAACAATCCGGTCGAAATCCTTGTCGGAAAGCGCTTTTTCCAACGCGAGATGATCGGAGAAATCGACCTTCTCGAAGGAGAAAAGATCGTTTTCGAGAGTCGCCAGCCGATCCTTTTTCAGCTGGACGGAATAATAGTCGTTGAGATTGTCGATCCCGATCACGGCCTCGCCGCGCGCCATCAAACGCTGGCACAAATGCATGCCGATAAAGCCTGCGGCACCGGTAACGAGGACAGCCATCATATTCTCCCAATTGCGCGAGACGCCTTAGCTTCGCGCTTTGCACATGGCCAGTACCATGAGGGGTTTCGCTCGGCGTATTGGCCGCTATATAGGCGCCCGGCTGCTGGGGCGTGGCCAAGTGGTAAGGCAGCGGCTTTTGGTGTCGCCATTCGCAGGTTCGATCCCTGCCGCCCCAGCCAGCCGAACCATCTGTAACCTTGATTGCGCCGCACCCGTAATTATCTTCTGAGCAGATAACGCGTTGGAGATTTTACGGTGGGAACTGAACAAGCGACACTGGCGGGCGGCTGTTTCTGGTGCACCGAAGCCGTCTACAGCGACGTGATCGGCATCTCCCATGTCGAAAGCGGCTATACCGGTGGAGAGGTTACCGATCCCGATTATCGTTCGGTCTGCGCGGGCAACACCGGCCATGCCGAGGCGGTTCGGCTGACCTTTGACAGCGATGTGATCGCGTTTGACGACCTGCTCGACATCTTTTTCAACATTCATGACCCGACCCAGCTCAATCGCCAGGGCAATGATGTCGGCACCCAGTACCGCTCGGCCATATTCCCGCATTCTGAGGAACAAAAGGCTGCGGCTGAGGCCGCAATCGAGCGGGCATCGGCTGACTGGGATGACCCCGTTGTTACGACGATTGAGCCGCTCGAACAGTGGTACAAGGCTGAGGATTACCATCAGGACTATTTTGAACGCGAAGGCAGCCGCAATCCCTATTGCATGGCGGTCGTAGCGCCCAAGCTCCAGAAGTTCCGGAGAAGCTATCAGGGCCGGTTGAAAAAGGCGTAGGGCAGAGAGACCTCCCCACGCCTTTTTATCGGCTTCGAACGAGTATTCGCAGTCGCGTCAGCTTGCTGCTTCGCCTTCGATCGGTGGTTTTTCGCTGCCGAGCATCTTGTAAATGACACCCCCGATTACGCCGCCCACGATCGGTGCGACCCAGAACAGCCAGAGCTGATTCAGGGCAACGCCGCCCTCGATCAGGGCCGGGCCCGTGCTCCGAGCGGGATTTACGGATGTGTTGGTCACCGGGATGCTGATCAGATGAATCAGCGCCAGGCCGAGGCCGATAGCCAGCGGCGCGAAGCCGACCGGCGCGCGTCCGTCGGTCGCGCCCATAATGATGAACAGGAAGAATGCTGTCAGCAGAACCTCGATCAACAATGCCGCCATCATCGTATACTGGCCCGGCGAATGTTCCGCAAAGCCGTTCGATGCGAGGCCGCCTGAATAATCGGGGCCGCCACTCGCTATAGTGTAGAGCATGGCCGCCGCCGCCACGGCGCCCAATACCTGGGCGATCACATAAGCGGGGATATCCGATGCCGAAAACCTGCCGCCCGCCCAAAGACCGATCGTCACTGCGGGGTTGAGATGGCAACCCGATACATGGCCGATAGCATAAGCCATCGTCAGCACAGTAAGACCGAAGGCTAAAGATACGCCGAGTAACCCTATGCCTACTTCGGGAAAGGCTGCAGCCAGCACGGCACTTCCGCACCCTCCGAAAACCAGCCAGAATGTACCGAGAAATTCCGCGCCTGAGCGCTGCAATACTGTCATAATCGCCCCCCTCTTCATCTCGCATTCTAACGATGCGAACAGGGCGAGCCTAATCTCGCACCGGTTCCAGGACAAGGATGGTGGCGATTCAGTCGCTATGCGCGGCGCGCGCCAGCCGGTCGGCAATGGCTGCACCTATCCCGGTCGCCGGTAGAGGGGCGACGGCAATGTGAGGCTTGTCGCTCGCCTCGGCCTCATGCAGGCGGGCGAAAAGCTGCGCCGCCGCTTCGACAAGATCTCCCGATGGGCTGAGCGACGAATCGCCGACAATCGCTCCAAATCCGATAAGCCATTCGTCGGCCTTCGCTTCGACGGCGTCGAGGCGCAGCGGTTTCGACGGGGCATAATGGCTTGCCAGCTGGCCCGGAGCGTCGATTTTTGCCGCCTCCCGGATCGAAACCGGAATTCCCGCCGCCGCCGCGACCCGATCGGCGCTGATGGGGCCGGGGCGGAGGATATGAACAGCCGAATCCGTCGGCGCGACGATCGTTGATTCCAGCCCATGCTGTGTCGGCCCCGCGTCGATGATCAGGCCGATCCTGCCGCCAAGGCTTTTCTGTACATGGTCTGCGCAGCTTGGGCTGATCCTGCCACTTGCATTGGCGGAGGGCGCGGCGAGCGGTTTGCCGGACGCCTTGAGCAGAGCCTGCATTGCCGGGTGCGCGGGTATTCTGATCGCTATGGTGTCGAGGCCGGCGGTTACCAGCGATGCGACCGGGCTGTCTTTTCTCGCTGGCAGAACCATGGTGAGGGGGCCGGGCCAGAATGCGGCTGCCAGTTCCTCTGCTGGATCGTTGAAGCGTGCGATCTTCTTGGCTTCGTTGAGGGTCGGTACATGGACGATCAGCGGATTGAAGGATGGGCGGCCCTTGGCGGCATAGATGCGCGCGACTGCCTCTCCTTGCGTTGCATCCGCCGCGAGGCCGTATACTGTTTCGGTAGGCACAGCCACGCATTCGCCGGCGATGATCCGGCTTGCCGCATCGGCAATCGTTGCATCGTTGAACGGTTTGACAGCGGTTTGAAAAGGAGGATTTGGCGTGGCCATTGACCCGCGCTATAGGCCGCGCAGATTCTCCGCAAGACCAGGATAGTGCAATGAGCTTCATGCCGCCCGTGACAGAACAGCGTTTCGTGCTGGAACATATCGCGGGCATTGCCCGGCTTGCGGAAAGCGAACGCTTTGCGGACGCATCCGGCGATATGGTCGATGCCATCCTCGAAGGGGCTGCCCAGCTTGCGGCCGGAGAGTGGGCACCGCTCAACCGGCTGGGCGATACCGAAGGGGCGAAACTGACCGACAAGGGTGTTGTGATGCCCGACGGCTATGTCGAGGCCTATCGCGCCTATGTCGAAGGCGGTTGGGGTACGATTGCGGCGCCCGTGGAATTTGGCGGGCAGGGGATGCCGTTCACCATGGCGATTGCGATCATGGAATCCCTGGGTTCGGCCAATATGGCTTTTGCGCTTTGCCCGATCCTGAGCGTGGGTTCGATTGAATCGCTTACCCACCATGGCAGCGAAGAGCTGCAGGTGGCCTATTTGCCCAAGCTTTCCAGTGGCGAATGGACGGGCACGATGAACCTCACCGAACCGCAGGCCGGTTCCGATGTCGGTGCGCTGAAGACAAAGGCCGAACCTGCCGAAGACGGCAGCTGGCGGATCAAGGGCCAGAAAATTTTCATCACTTTCGGCGAACATGATCTGGCGAGCAATATCGTTCATCTCGTGCTCGCCCGCACGCCCGGCGCGCCCGAAGGCACCAAGGGGATCTCGCTGTTCCTCGTGCCGCGCTACCGGCTCGATGAAAATGGCGAGCCGGGCGAAGAAAATGATGCGCGCTGTGTGTCGCTCGAGCACAAATTGGGGATCAACGCTTCGCCAACTTGCGTGATGTCCTATGGTGACAATGACGATTGCCACGGTTGGCTGATCGGACCGGAAAATGGCGGGATGCGCGCCATGTTCACGATGATGAACAATGCGCGCCTCAATGTCGGCCTGCAGGGTGTCCAGATTGGCGAACGGGCGACGCAGCAGGCGGTGAGTTTCGCGCGCGAACGTGTTCAGTCCGCCCGGGCGGGGGGCAATTCGCGCGAACCTGTGGCGATTATCGAACATCCCGATGTGCGGCGCATGTTGCTGCGGATGAAAGCCGCGACGATGGCGACGCGGGCGCTTGTCTATTATGCGGCGGGGCAGGTGGACGCGGCGACGCTTGGCGACGATGAGGCGAAAGCCCGATCCGAAGTGTTGACGCCGCTCGCCAAAGCCTATGGCACGGATATGGGCTGCGAGGTCGCGAGCCTTGGCGTGCAGGTGCATGGCGGTATGGGCTTTATCGAGGAAACTGGTGCAGCCCAGCATTATCGGGATGCGCGCATTGCGCCGATATATGAGGGGACCAATGGTATCCAGGCGGCCGATCTGGTCGGCCGCAAATTGCGGCTCGGCGGCGGGGCGGCTCTTGCCAGCCTGCTTTCTGATATCGCCGCCGGTGCCACGGAAGAACCGGCCCTCGCGGCTTTGGCTGGCGATTGCGAAGCGGTGGTCGGCTGGTTGTCTTCAGGCGATGCAGACACTGACGACCAGCTGGCGGCGAGCTACCCGTTCCTGACGATGGTGTCGGTTGCGACATGCGGCTGGCTCATGGCGCGGCAGCTTCGCGTGGCCGAGGCACAGCTCGGTACGGGTGAGGGCGATAGCGAATTTCTCAAAATGAAAATTGCCGCATCTCGATTCTATCTCGACCAGATGGTGCCGGAGGCTCGCGGCCTGAAAGCCGCTGCAACGGCCCGGGCCGATATTCTCTACTCGGTTTCGGACGAAAGTTTCGCTGCCTAGGCGGTTTCGCGGTCCAGCAGTTCGGCGGTATCCAGGCCGAGCCGTTCGATGTGCCGGACGATCTTCGGCCAATCCTCTTTCAGGAAGCTGTTGCGTTCGCGCGTCTTCAGCTTTTCCGAGGCCCCATTGGCGACGAACATGCCGACGCCGCGGCGGACCACGACGATCCCGTCGTCCTGGAAGGTCTGATAGGCCTTCGCGACGGTCAATGGATTGGCGCCTTCATCGGCTGCGAAAGCGCGCACCGACGGAAGCGGATCCCCATCGCCATATTGACCATCGAGAATGGCTGCGGCGATTTTCTCGCGCAGCTTGAGGTAGACGGGCTGTTCTGATTTAGACATTGCGCTATAGTGTACTAAAACACTGTGTCGCGTCAAGTGGAGGGCCGAAATTTATTCGATCAACCGCTATTCAGCGTTCCACTTGCTTATGACCGTTTCATAGTCCGGTCGGGGCCGTTCCTTGAGCTCGCCGCCCGACGTTCCGATGAAAATGAAACCGGCGATCTTTTCCGGGGCCTCGCCAAAACTGTCGCGCACGGTATCGGAGCAGGCCGCCCATCCGGTCAGCCATCCCCCGACATAACCATGGGCATGGGCTGCCGCGAGAAGATTGAAGCAAGCCGCTCCCGTCGATAATTCCTGTTCCCAGCGCGGGATTTTGCTGCTTTCCTTGGGGCTGTGCAACGCGACTATCAGGGTGGGCGCCTGATGGGCGAATTGCTCGATCGCGTCGATTTCTAGTCTGCCGGGCTGATCTTTGTCGATCCGATATGCCGCGTGCAGAATTTCCGCAAAGGCACCACGCTGCTCTTTGCCGACAATCACGAAACGCCAGGGCGCGAGCTTGCCATGATCGGGCGTGCGTGTCGCAATCTCCAGAATGCGCTGTAATTCCGCCGTTGTGGGGCCCGGCTCAACCATATCGCGCGGCCTGCCGGAGCGCCTGCTGGCAAGGAATTCGAGGGGTGTGGAGAGATCGTTGAACATAGATGCTGCTCCTAGCATCCGCGGCTAATTGTGCCAGCCCCTTCACAGCACGGATTTCGGCGCTAGTCTGCGCCGTCATTACAGCCGGTGGGGGCCGGCAGATAAAAACTTTCGGGGAGAGTATCACCCAATGGCTACGCAATTTGAAACCACAGGCAAGGAAGGCAGCGAGTTTCTCGGCCATCCGACTGGCCTGTTCGTCCTGTTCTTCGCGGAAATGTGGGAGCGTTTTTCATACTATGGTATGCGCGCACTGCTCATTTTCTATCTCGTCCAGCACTGGATGTTTTCGGACGGCGAGGCATCTGTCATCTACGGGGCCTATACTGCGCTGGTATATATCACGCCGGTGGTCGGCGGCTATCTGGCCGACCGATATCTTGGACAGCGAAAAGCAGTTCTCTTTGGTGCGGTTCTCCTGACGTTCGGCCATTTCCTGATGGCATTCGAAGGCGATGGAGGACAGAGCGGTGCAGCCATCAACATCTTCTGGCTTGCGCTAGCTTTCATCATTGTCGGCTCGGGCTTCCTCAAGGCCAATATCTCGGTGATTGTCGGCCAGCTTTATTCGCGCACGGATATCCGCCGCGATCCAGCTTACACTATCTTCTATATGGGTATTAACCTTGGCGCGGCGCTCGGTGCTATTATCGCCGGCTATCTCGGTCAGACCTATGGCTGGTCATACGGCTTTGGCGCGGCGGGTTTCGGTATGCTGCTCGGGCTGATCGTGTTCATGTGGGGTAAGCCCTATCTGCTCGGTCGCGGCGAGGCGCCCGATCCTGCAAGGCTCGCCCGGCCGGTCGCCGGTATCAAGTTTGAGTGGTTGCTTTACATTCTCAGCTTTGCCGCCGTTGGCCTTGTCTGGTTCCTTATCCAGTATCAGAGCCTTGTGGGCTATTTGCTCGGCGGCGCCGGTCTCATCCTGGTTGCCTATGTGCTCTATACTGCGGTGGTGAAGCTTCCCAGCGAGGATCGCGACCGGATATTCGGCGCAATCTATCTGATTTTCGGATCGATTCTGTTCTGGGCTCTGTTCGAACAGGCGGGTTCTTCGCTCAATCTGTTCACAGACCGGCATGTCGACCGCACGATCTTTGGTGCAGAAGTTCCGGCTTCGGTGTTCCAGTCGATCAATGCAATTTACATCGTATTGCTCGGGCCAGTTTTTGCCATGTTGTGGATGTGGCTGGCGCGCAGGAACCTTGAACCTTCCGCTCCGGCGAAGTTCGGTCTGGGTGTGATCCAGCTTGGCCTCGGCTTCCTGGTGCTGGTTGCCGGTGCATCGATGGGCGGCGGACTGACTCCGGTGATCTTCATCTTCCTGATCTACCTGCTGCACACGACCGGCGAACTGTGCCTGTCGCCAGTCGGTTTGTCGGCGATGAACAGGCTGGCACCGGCGCATATGGCGTCGCTCATCATGGGTACCTGGTTTTTCGCATCCGCGACCGGTAATTTCGCTGCCGGGCTCATCGCTTCCGCGACTGGCGCGGAGGGTGCTGCCGACGGCGAAGCCGCCCGGGATGTCGTGTTGGGTGTCTATTCGACGGTCGGCTGGACGGCGGTATTTGTAGGCGTCGGGATGGTTGTCATTTCGCCGCTGATCAAGCGCCTCATGCATCTGGATACGCTTGCAGACGATAATGTCGGCGACGACATGCTCGGCCAGAGCGAGCTGGGCGGACCCGATGCTGCCGGCATCAATACATCCGGAGAAGTGCGTACATGAAGAAGCCTGCATTTCTGCTGGCGGCTACGCTGGCGCTGTTCGGTTGTGCTACGACCACATCGGGTCAAAGCACTGACAGTGCCAGCGCCGCCCGGGCGCGCACTGCCGCCACAGCTTTCGATCCCGATCCGTTTCCGTCCACTTACCGGCGGTATCCGGGCAGTCCCACAGTCATTCAGGGTGCGACCATCTACGATGGCGAAGGCGGCCAGATCGACAATGGCATGGTCTATTTTGCCGATGGCGAGATTCAGGCGATTGGTGAGACGCTGGACGTGCCCGATGGGGCAACGATTGTCGACGGCACGGGCCTGTGGGTGACGCCTGGGATTATCGATATCCACAGCCATCTCGGCAATTATCCCAGCCCGAGCGTGGCGGCGCATCAAGACGGCAATGAGGCTACCGGTCCCAATACCGCCAATGTGTGGACGGAACACAGCGTCTGGCCGCAAGACCCGGGTTTCAGTCGCGCACTTGCCAATGGTGGAGTGACCACTCTCAATATCCTGCCGGGTTCGGCCAATCTGTTCGGCGGGCGTTCGGTAACACTTCGCAATGTCCCATCGCGCACGATGCAGGGCATGAAATTTCCGGGGGCACCCTATGGCCTGAAGATGGCCTGCGGCGAAAATCCGAAGCGTGTATATGGTTCGCGCAATCAAACGCCGCGCAGCCGGATGGCAAATATTGCCGTCGCGCGCCAGGCCTGGATCGATGCTCAACGCTACCAGCATCAGTGGGAAAACTATCGTGAGAATGGCGGTACGCGTCCAGCCCGCAACTTGCGCAACGAAACGCTGGCTGGCGTGATGAACGGCGATATTCTCGTCCACAATCATTGTTATCGCGCGGACGAAATGGCGAACATGATCGATATGGCCGAGGAGTTCGGCTACAGCATTGCCAGTTTCCAGCATGCCATCGAAGCTTATAAGATTCCCGATCTGCTTCGCGAGAACGGGATTTGTGCAGCGATGTGGGCGGACTGGTGGGGCTTCAAGATGGAAGCCTATGACACGGTCTTTGAAAATGTTCCGATGGTCCACAATGCCGGCGCCTGCGCCATCGTCCATTCGGACGACGACAACCAGATTCAGCGATTGAACCAAGAGGCGGCCAAGGCCTTGGCCGATGGCCGACGGGCAGGAATCGAAATCAGCGATGCCGAAGCCTGGCAGTGGCTCAGCCTCAACCCGGCACGGGCTTTGGGAATTGCCGACCAGACCGGTAGCCTGAGCGCTGGCAAGCGTGCCGATGTGGTTCTGTGGAACGGCGATCCATTCAGCGTCTATTCGCGGCCGCAGATGGTCTGGATCGATGGGGCTCTGCTCTACGATATGAACAATCCGGCGCTTCGGCCGATTTCCGATTTCGAACTTGGTCAGCCAGGTGAGGGGAGTGTCCGATGAAAGCGCTCCTCGCATTGCTCGCAACATTGTATTTTGCCACTCCAGCAGCGGCGCAAACGGTAGCGATAACTGGCGGCACGGTGGTTATCGGCGATGGCGCTGATCCAGTGCCCGGCGGCACTGTTGTCGTGCGCGATGGCCGGATCGTCGCTGCGGGCGCCAATGTTGCTGTGCCAGCCGGCGCCCAGATCGTAGATGCAACTGGCCAGTGGGTTACGCCCGGTATTGTCGGCGGCTTCACGCGCCTCGGCCTCGTCGAAGTTGGAGCGGTTAGCTCGACAAATGACAGCTCTGCAGCGGATTCGGATTTCAGCGCAGGTCTGGATGTTGCTCCAGCGATAAATCCCCTGTCCGCAGCGATTGCGACCAATCGCACAGGCGGTGTGACGCGTGCGGTGGTGGCACCGGAAACCGCCAATACCATATTTGGCGGGCAGGGAGCGGTCATCGATCTGGGCGCGGATATGGATGCGGTCATGCGTCCACGAGCATTCCAGTTTGTTGAGCTGGGCGAGCGCGGAGCTGCCCGGGCAGGTGGCAGCCGCTCGGCAAGCCATGCAAGTTTTCGCAACGCACTCGATCAGGCGTTGATCTATGCGCGCAATCCCGCCGCCTATGGCGGGCAGTCCAGCGATTCACTATTGAACCGGGTCGACGCCGCTGCGCTGGTTCCGGTTGTCCAGGGCCGGATTCCGCTCGTCGTGCATGTCGAACAGGCGCGCGACATCCTGAGTGTAATTGCTCTGCGAACCGATTATCCACGGCTGAACATCATTCTGGTCGGGGTAAGCGAGGGCTGGACGGTCGCACCGCAAATCGCGGCTGCGGGCATTCCGGTAATCGCTTCGGCGCTCAACGATCTTCCCGCCCAGTTCGAGCAACTTGCGGCAACCCAGTCCAATATCGGCCGGATGCGCGATGCCGGCGTGCAGGTGGCGATTGGCATGATCGATGACAATGACGCCCATCAGATTCGCTATTCAACGCAATATGCGGGCAATCTGGTTGCGCTTAACAATGTGCCGGGTGCGACGGGGCTGAGCTGGGGCGAAGCCTTTGCCGCTATCAGCTCATGGCCGGCAGAGATTATGGGCCTTGGAAATGAGATCGGTTCCCTGCGTCCCGGGCGCCGCGCCGACATTGTTATCTGGGACGGAGACCCGCTGGAACTGAGCTCCAATGTGGATGTGATGCTTATAGACGGTGTGCAGCAGCCGCTGACATCGCGTCAGACGCGACTGCGGGACCGCTATCTCTCGATTGATGAGCAGCAATTGCCCCAGGCCTTTGAATGGTAGCGAGGCGATGACTCCGCTGAGCCAGTTGATGCTCGCAACGGCGGCTTTTGTCGGCACGCATTTTCTTTTGTCGCACCCGTTCCGCGCCGCGCTTGTCAGACGCGTTGGTGAAACCGGGTTTCTCGGGCTTTACTCGCTGGTGGCGGCAATCACGCTTGGCTGGATGGTCTGGATTGCCTGGACGATGCCGCCGCTCACTCCGCATTGGATGGCGCCGCAATGGTTTTTTGACTGGGCCGCGCCAATCCTGATGTTGCTGGCGAGCATCCTGCTGGTGGGTGCGAATATCGGCAATCCAGCCATGCCGAACCCTAATGGGGTGACATCAATTGTCCGGCCGGCAACCGGCGTTTTTGCCATTACTCGTCATCCGATGAATTGGGCGTTCACTATCTGGGCGCTGACGCATATCGCGCTGAGCGGCTCCCCGCCCAATCTGGTGATTGCGGGCGGTATCCTGATCCTGACTTTTTTCGGGTCGCTGCTGCAAGACCGGAAGAAGCAGGCGCTGCTTGGCGACGCATGGCGGGGTTGGGAGGCGCGAACCTCCTTCATCCCCTTTGCGGCCATTGCCGATGGGCGCATTCCGGCAAAGGCCGCATGGCCTGGCACCATTCCGGTTCTGGGCGGACTCATTCTATGGCTGGCGGCGAGCTATTTTCACACCATGCTGGTCGGCATCTGGGCCTGGATCGCTTAAATCCTTACCATCTTCATCATCGGCTCATGATAGCGCGGTCCGGCAGTTTCACCCGCCGGGGCGGCTGCATCGAGCTTGGCAAGATCGTCGTCGCTTAGCGCGACATCGGCCGCTGCCATGGAATCTTCCAGCGTGACGCGGCGTTTCGAACCGGGGATGGGTACGATGTCGTCCCCCTGATGCAGCAGCCAGGCGAGCGCAATCTGCGCTGGGGAAACGCCATGGGCGTCTCCGATACTTTTTACGACAGCCACAATTTCCATGTTCTTGGCAAAATTCTCTTCGCTGTAACGTGGGTCGTTGAGGCGATAATCGCCCTCGGGAAGATCGTCGCGCGATGTGACCTGGCCCGTCAGGAAACCCCTGCCCAGGGGCGAATAGGGGACGAAACCGATATCGAGTTCACGGCACAGTGGCAGGATTTCGGCTTCTATGTCGCGCTCCCAGAGAGAATATTCCGACTGTAGTGCCGCAATCGGATGGGTGGCGACGGCCTTCCTGATGGTGTCGGGGCCGGCTTCGGACAGACCGAGATACCGCACTTTTCCCTCTTCCACGAGACGGGACATCGCCCCGACCGTTTCTTCGATCGGAACGTCCGGATCGACTCGATGCTGGTAGAACAGATCGATCACATCGATGCCCAGCCGCTGCAGCGACCCTTCGCAGGCCTTGCGAACATTGTCGGGCCTACTGTCGACGCCGCGGAATCCATTTTCATCGAAGGCAAAACCGAACTTGGTCGCGATCACCAGCCCTTCGCGCTTGCCCTTTATCGCCTGTCCGAGCAGCTCTTCGTTGCGGTGAGGGCCGTAAACTTCCGCCGTATCGAAAAAGGTGACGCCGAGATCTATCGCCCGGTGGATGGTTGCGATCGATTCCTCGTCATTGGCTTGCCCATACATACCCTTGCCGATACCGGCCATCGGCATGCATCCGACGCCAAGAGCCGAAACGGTTAGTTCTTTTCCGAGTTTGCGGGTTTTCATGGGGCGGTTTCCTCTTCTGTCTGGCGATGGCGTTGTAAATAACCGGTCAGCTCCCGTTTCAGCTCGGGGCCAAAGATGTAGATGGCGATTACATTGGGAATTGCCATAAGAAAAAAGGCGGAATCGACAAGATCGAACACCGCCTGGACCGGCAGGATCGAGCCGACCGGCAGCATGAGCACATAGAGTATCTTGTAGATGGTGTTGCGCAGCGGCCCTTCGCCCACAAGATATCCCCAGGCTTGCAAACCGTAGAATCCCCAGGCGCACAGCGTGGAATAGGCAAAAAGGAACACGGCAATGGCGAGCAAAACAGGAAACCAGCTCGATATCTGGGCGAACGCTTCGGACGTGATCGCAATATCGTCGAAACCGCTCTGGTAAGTGCCGGCAAGGACGATTGCTATCGCGCCGAGCGAACAGACGATTACCGTATCGATGAACGGCTCGAGCAGGGCCACCAGGCCTTCCGATGCGGGCTCATGGGTCCGGGCCTGGGCATGGGCGATGACGGCAGAGCCAACGCCGGCTTCGCTCGAATAGACGGCACGCTGCATGCCGACGACAAAGGCGCCCAGCATGCCGCCGGCCGCCGCTTCCCCGCTAAATGCGTCGCTTACGATAATGGCGATCGCGTTCGGCAATTCGCCAAAATTCATGAATATGATGGCAAACACGCCGGACAGATAGATGACCGCCATGCCCGGAACGAGATAGGATGTGACCCGGGCGAGCCAGCGCACCCCGCCGAGCACGACCAGGCCAACAAGCAGTGCCAGGATGATGCCATAGCCCGCGCCGCTACTGAAGCCTGTGACATTCTGGACCTGCGCGAAACTCTGGTTGACCTGCACCAGTGGAATGGCGCCGCCCAACGCAAAAATGGCATAGATGCCGCCCAGCATGAGCCCGAGTTTCGGCCAGCCGCGGGCGGTCAGCCCGTTCTTCAGAGAGTACATAGGCCCGCCGCGTATCGTGCCATTGCTATTCACCACGCGATATTTGTGTCCGAGCGTGACTTCCGCGCATTTCACGGTCATCGCGAAAAAGCCGATTACAAACATCCAGAAGGCCGCCCCGGGGCCCCCGGTTGCAATCGCCACAGCCACGCCGGCGATATTGCCGAGGCCGACCGTACCGGACAGCGCCGTCGTGAGCGCGCCGAACTGGCTGATCTGCCCCGGCGCGTCGATGTCGTGCCCGGGCTTCGTCAATATGCGTAACGAATAGGGGAGGCCGCGAATATTGATGAAGCCGAACCAGATCGTAAAAATGAGCATCGGCAGAGCCAGCCAGATGACGATAAGGGTTATCTCGACCCCGAAGAACGGAACACGTGTAAAAACCAGGGCGTTCAAATTGGCGAGCGCGCCCTCCAGCCATGCGATCATGCCAATTTTTCTCCCGCTTGCTATCGTCCTTCACACGATCATGGGCGGCGGCTAGGAGAGGCACAAGCGGAATCAAATTTAGAAGTGGGTATTCATGACGCGCAGCTATTTCGGGACGGACGGCATCAGGGGGCGGACCAACCAGTCGCCAATGACGGCGGATATCGCGATGAGAGTGGGGCAGGCGGCGGGGGCTCATTTCCTGCGCGGCGATCATCGGCACCGGGTTGTGATCGGCAAGGACACCCGCCTTTCGGGCTATATGATGGAGTCGGCTCTCGTTGCCGGCTTCACCAGCGTCGGCATGGATGTGATCATGGTCGGACCCATGCCGACACCCGGCGTTGCAATGCTCGCGCAATCGATGCGTGCCGATCTCGGCGTAATGATTTCGGCAAGCCACAATCCATATGTCGACAACGGTATAAAATTGTTCGGGCCGGACGGTTACAAGCTGTCGGATGCGGACGAAGCAGCGATCGAAAAATTGTTGCAAGATCCGCCTGCGCTCGTTTCATCCGAGCATATTGGCCGTGCCCGCCGTGTGGACGATGCCCAGGGCCGGTATATCAATGATGCTAAATCGACATTTCCGCCCTCGCTTCGGCTCGATGAACTCAAGGTTGTTATCGATTGTGCGAATGGCGCAGCGTATCAGGTCGCGCCATCTGCCCTGTGGGAACTCGGCGCGGAGGTCATCACCCTAGGCGTCTCACCCAATGGCACGAATATCAATGACAATTGCGGATCCACCTATCCTCAGGCGCTCTGCGAGCGGGTGGTGGAGGAAGGCGCTGATATTGGTCTTGCGCTCGATGGCGATGCGGACCGGTTGATCGTTGTCGATGAGAAAGGTCAGGTTGTTGACGGCGATCAGCTGATGGCGCTCATCGCGAGTGACTGGAAGCATAGAGGCAAGCTTGAAGGCGATGCAATTGTCGCAACCGTCATGTCCAATCTCGGTCTGGAGAAATTTCTCGAAAGCGAAGGCATCGCGCTTGAACGGTCGAAAGTGGGAGACCGCTATGTGCTGGAGCTGATGCGCGCCAAGGGCTGCAATGTCGGCGGCGAGCAATCGGGCCATCTCATCCTTACGGACTATGCAACGACCGGCGACGGTTTGGTCGCGGGGTTGCAGATTCTGGCGGCACTGGTGACCAGCAAGAAGCCGGCAAGCGAGTTGCTTCATCTGTTCGAACCATATCCGCAACTCCTGAAGAATGTGCGCTACGACGGAAGCGATCCGTTGGCGGCAGACTCGGTGCAGGCCGCAATCGTCGAAGGAGAGGCGAAGCTTGGCGCGGGTGGCCGCCTACTCATCCGCAAATCCGGTACCGAACCTCTCATCCGCGTCATGGCCGAAGGCGAGGATGAGAGACTGATCGAAACCGTGGTCGACGATATCTGCAATGCGGTAGCGGAGGCCGCCTGATGCTGGAAATGCGGCCCGATTGCGAACGGTGCGGCACAAACCTTCCGGCCGACAGGCCGGGCGCGCATATCTGCACGTTCGAATGCACGTTCTGCGAAGCATGCGCGACTGGACCGCTCGCCGGAAGCTGCCCGAATTGCAGCGGCGAGCTGCGGCAGCGGCCTGTCCGCGCGACCGCATTGCTCGCCCGCTTTCCGGCTTCGACGGAACGGAAATACAAGGCGAACGCATGACCATGCCGGCCCGTATTCTCGCCATTGCGGGGTCGGACAGTGGCGGCGGCGCGGGAATTCAGGCCGATATCAAGACGATTACGTTGCTGGGCGGCCACGCCATGACGGCGGTTACAGTCATCACTGCGCAAAACACCCTGGGTGTCCAGGCGTCCCAGTGCGTGAGCGTCGATACGGTAATTGCCCAGATCGATTCGGTGGAATCCGACATAGGCATCGACGCGATCAAGATCGGCATGCTCGGCGCGAGTGATCTGGTCGAAGCGCTGGTGCAGCGTCTGGCGGCAGTCGACGTGCCCATCATATTCGATCCGGTCATGGTGGCGACAAGCGGATCGACCCTGGCAGACGAAAAGACGATCGCCGGATTTCATGCACTTATGCGCGTCGCGACAGTCACAACTCCCAATCTTCCTGAACTGGCCCGTTTGACGTCATCGCGGCTTGCATCGACATATGAAATGGAACGAGAGGCGCGTCGGCTTGCGCGCGATGCCGATTGCATGGTGCTGGCCAAGGGCGGACATCTCGAAGGCGACCTGGTCACGGATATTCTTGTCCAGCCCGACGGCAAGGTCGACCGCTGGAAAAGCAGCCGCATCGATACGGCGCATAGTCACGGCACGGGCTGCACATTGTCGAGCGGGTTGGCAACAGGGATGGGTCAGGGGCTGCGTCCCGCGGAAGCAACGAGCCGCGCGCGGGGTTTCGTGCGCGCTGCGCTCAGGGCCGCGCCCGGCCTCGGTCAGGGGAACGGGCCGCTCGGGTTTGCGGACATTGGAGAATTTTGGCCGTGAACCAGATTGTGGCGGGTGTCGACGAAGCCGGTAGGGGCCCTTTGGCCGGACCGGTTGTCGCTGCAGCGGTTATCCTGTGCGAAGGTGGGATTGCGGGCGTCGATGACAGCAAAAAGTTGAGCGCGGAGCGGCGCGCTGAACTGGAAACGAAGATTCGGGCAGGCTGCGTGGTGGGCGTCGGCATGGCGGAATCCGAGGAAATCGACCGGATCAACATCTTGCAGGCGACGCTGGTGGCAATGCGCCGAGCGGTTGAGGCACTTGGGAGCGAGCCGGGTCATATCCTCGTCGATGGGAACAAGCTGCCTGAATGGCGCTATTCTGCCGAGGCGGTGATCGGCGGGGATGCTATCCATCCCTGTATCTCGGCCGCGTCGATAGTCGCCAAGGAAACGCGCGACCGGATGATGCGTGCTGCCGCTCTCGAACACCCGCATTACGGTTGGGAGAGCAACAAGGGCTATCCAACCCGCGCCCATATTGAAGCCTTGCGCGAACATGGACCGTGCGCGCTGCATCGGCGGAGCTTTGCACCGGTCGCCCAGTCATTGCTCGACTTTTGAGTCTTTCCCGCCACACCCCAGCATCTTGAGTCCCGCGCGGGCCAGGATAGACCATATCTGGTGGGGGACTCTTTTCGTTCCCGCTTCGTTAACCATATCCTCATTCTGTTCCCCGACTATGTTCGGCTTGACCCGGGAGTCCGGCTGACTCAGGCTCCCGTCTCTAGTTGCGGAGGGGCATGACGAATGACGGTTGCAGAGAAACTCGATACGGAAAAATCGGCGAAATCGAAGCGGTCAAAACCGCCGGTTGCGTTGGAGACCGATCGTATTCTCGAAGACGATTGCGTCACCGCGATGGCATCCTTGCCCGACGCGTGTATCGACATGATTTTTGCCGACCCGCCCTACAATCTTCAGCTGGGCGGCGATCTGTTTCGCCCCGAAGGCAGCATGGTCGACGCCGTCGATGACGATTGGGACAAGTTCGATACCTTTGCCGCCTATGACAAATTCACCCGCGCCTGGTTGAAAGAGGCGCGCCGTATTCTCAAGCCCAATGGCACGCTCTGGGTAATCGGCAGCTATCACAATATATTCCGGGTCGGGGCTGCCTTGCAGGATGAGGGCTATTGGATCCTCAACGATATCGTCTGGCGCAAGGCCAATCCGATGCCCAACTTCCGGGGGACGCGCTTCACCAACGCCCATGAAACGATGATCTGGGCGTCGAAGAGCGAGAAAGCGAAATACACGTTCAACTATAAGACGATGAAGTCTCTCAACGACGAACTGCAGATGCGGTCCGATTGGCTGATTCCGATCTGCGCGGGCCAGGAGCGGTTGAAGGAAGACGGCAAGAAGGCGCATCCGACGCAAAAGCCCGAAGCCTTGCTGTACCGCGTGATGCTGGCTAGCACCAAGCCGGGCGATGTTGTTCTTGACCCGTTTTTCGGTACCGGCACGACGGGGGCCGTGGCCCGGCGACTGGGCCGCCACTGGATCGGTGTCGAGCGAGAAAAGCGCTATTGCCGCGTTGCGCGCGAGCGGATTGAGGCAGCCTTGCCGCTCGACGAATCTTCGCTCACCATCATGAAATCCAATGCGGCACAGCCCAAGGTGCCGTTCGGTGCGCTTATCGAAACCGATATGCTCAAGCCCGGCGCGATCCTGATGGATTCGAAGCGTCGCTGGAAAGCGGAAGTTCGTATCGACGGATCGCTCACGACCAAGAACGGCAAGGAAGGCTCGATCCACAAGCTTGGCGCTCTGCTCCAGGGTGCGCCCTCCTGCAATGGCTGGACCTTTTGGCATTTCGAAACTGCCGACGGGCTGAAATCTATCGATGATTTGCGTGCCGAATATCGGCTGGCCCATTTCCCATAAGGCATTGCAGCAAGGGGAGCCGTCCCCGTGGCTTTCCACCCGGTCTGCGGTAAAGGAACGGCATGACTGATATTCCGCCAGGCGCCAGCCTCTATTTTCGCCCCACCGCATTTGTCGACGCCCCCTTTGGCCTTGATGGCAAGGTCATGCGCCTCGCCGGAGGGCTTCTCTGGTTCAGCGCTTTCGAGGTCATCGTTGTTGACGGCGGCGAACGCAGGGCGATGCGCCTTGTAACGGTTGAGGCTCTCGACGGCTTCCTCCACTCACTGTCCGATGAACAGGCGGCGGCGGCGCGCGGAACGATCGCGCGGATCTCCGAAGCACGGGACCCCCTTCAACTGGGTGAGCGGGTCTTGCGGTTCGATGAGCCGCGCATTGCCGGCATTCTCAACATAACGCCGGACAGTTTTTCGGATGGCGGGAAGCATTGCGACGACCCGCAGGCGGCGGCGGATGCCGGATTTGCGATGAGCGCAAATGGGGCGGCGCTTATCGATATCGGCGGAGAATCGACCAGGCCCGGCGCGGCGGATGTTTGGGAAGGCGATGAGATCGAACGCGTGGTTCCCGTGATAGAGCGGCTGGCGGCGTCGGGCATCGCGATTTCCGTCGATACCCGCAAGGCGGCGGTGATGGACGCGACGCTGGTGGCAGGAGCCAGCATCGTCAACGATGTCAGCGCATTGCGATTTGATGATCGCGCGCTGGAGCTGATGGCCAGGGCCGAGTGCCCGGTCATCATCATGCACCATGCCGGCAAGGCGCATGAGCTTCATGCCGACCCCAATTATCGCGATCCTCTTGTCGAGGTTTATGACTGGCTGGACAGGCGGATCGAAGAATTGGTTGCAGGCGGCGTGACGCGCGGCCGGATCATCGTCGATCCCGGGATCGGCTTCGGCAAGGCGCTGCAACACAACTTGGCCCTGATAAACGGCCTTAGCCTGTTCCACGGGCTTGGCTGCCCGATCATGCTGGGGGCCAGTCGCAAGCGGCTGATCGGCGCGCTTTCCAATGAAGCGCCAGCGGAAGACAGGCTTGGCGGTTCGCTATCCCTTGTTACGCTTGCCGCAGCCCAGGGTATCCAGCTGATCCGCGTCCATGACGTGTCGGAGAGCGTCCAGGCGCTGCATGTCTGGCGTGGTTTGAGGGATGCAGCGCTCATGCCCGCGCACTAGGCTGCGTTGTCGATCCCGAGTTCGGCGAGCTTCCGGTAGAGCGTTGAACGGCCAATGCCGAGGCGGCGGGCGACTTCGGTCATGCGTCCGCGATAATGGCCAATGGCGAGACGAATGACGTCCGCCTCGATATCCGAGAGTGGCCTGAGATTTCCGTCAGGTTCGTAAAGTGCCACCCCCGGACCATCGGCAAAAGCATGAACAGTGGACGGATGTTCCGCGCCACGGGCTTCGGACAGGCGCACGAGGTCGGCGATTTCCGGAAAATCGACCGATGTCAGGGCCGCTCCTTGGCAATCGATGGCGGCGCGAAACAGGGTGTCCTGCAACTGGCGTACATTGCCGGGCCAATCATAGCGCATGAGCACGGTGAGCGCGTCATCGGTGATGCCGAGTGCATGCATGCCCGGCTGGCTTGATATCCGGGTCAACAGGTGCCGCGCCAGCGGCGGGATATCGCCCGCTCGTTTGCGCAGAGGCGGAATCGTCAGGCCGACGATGTTGAGCTTATAGTAGAGGTCTTCGCGGAAATTCCCTGCCGTAACCTGTTCGAGGAGATCACTGTTCGCGCCGGTAATCAGGCGGACATCGACCTCGAAACCGCGGGATGCTCCGATCGGCCGGACGAGCCCGCTTTCTATCGTGCCGGCAAGTTTGGCCTGGACGTCCGCTGGAATTGCGGCGATCTCGTCAATGAACAAGGTCGCTCCGTCGGCTTCGGCGAGCTTGCCGCGATGCTTTTCGAAAGCGCCGGCGAAGGATCCTTTTTCATGTCCGAACAGTTCGGACTCTATCAGGTTCGACGGCGTAGCCGCACAATTCAGGGTGTAGAGTGGCCGTTTTGCCCGCGGACTGGCCGCGTGAATGGCTCGCGCGAAAACCTCTTTGCCCACGCCGCGCTCGCCGTCGATCAGTACCGGAACGCGGGAACGGGCGGCCTTCGCCGCGATTGCCAGCGCCGCCCTGAATTCGGGCGCTGATCCGACGACTTCGTCGAAGGGCAGGGTCTGCGACACCTTTTCGCTGAGCGGCCTCAGTTCGCCGCGGTGCGGATGGACTTGCGTCGCCGCATCCAGGGCGGCGACAAGGCGTTCAGGTGCGATTGGTTTCGCCAGGAAATCGGTGGCGCCCGCGCGCATAGCCTCGACCGCGATCGATACTTTCGATTGTGCGGTGATTACCAGGATCGGCAATTCGGGTCGCAGCTGCGTGAGCTTTTGCAGGAGCTCGGCGGTACCGGAATTGGGCGCCCAAAGATCGATTAGTACGGCATCGACAGCCTCCCCATCCTGTGATCCGAGCAGGAGCAGCGCGTCATTGCCGGACTCTGCGCGGAGGCTCTTCCAGCCGGCACGCGTGGCGATAGCGGCGATGAGCCTGCCCTGGGCTGGCTCATCGTCGATAAGCAGCAATGTTTTCGCCTCGTCTGGCAACATTCACGACCTCACATCGGGTTGGGCGGGAACGCCATAGACCAAGGGGAGTAAAAGCCACCTTAAGGACCGCGCGCAGCTCAGCTTGGGCGGTGAGGAGAAAAATCATGGGTGAAATCGCTTGAGGCAGGCAGCAGCGGTGGTTAGACACGAGCCTAACTCGGTTTACGGTAAATGCAGGGATAGCACTGATGACGAATGAAAACGGCCATCCGGATATGGATTACAAAGCCCATGGGAACACCTATTCGGGCTTTCTGAATCTTCTGAAATGGGGAACGGTCCTTACGATTATCGCTGCAGTAGCGGCGATTATTGCGATTACGTGACCGGGAGCCAAACCTTTTGAAAATAGCTGTCCTTAAAGAGAGCGACCCGCTCGAAACCCGTGTGTCTGCGACTCCCGAAACGGTGAAAAAGTTCATCTCTCGGGGTGCCGATATGGCGGTCGAGGCGGGTGCAGGCGAAACTGCCGGAATTACAGATTCCGAATATGCGGAAGCAGGGGCAACGGTCGCCGACCGGGCGGCTGTGATCGGCAATGCCGATGCGGTCTTCTGTGTGCGCGGACCCGAAGCCGGTGATCTTGCGTCGGCAAATTCCGGTGTCTGGCTGGTGGGAGCGCTTGATCCTTTTGGCGGGCGCGAACGGGTCGATGCCTATGCAAAGGCAGGAATCGATGCGCTGGCTATGGAATTCATGCCCCGGATAACCCGGGCGCAGTCGATGGATATTCTGTCCAGCCAGTCTAACCTGGCAGGCTATAAAGCCGTGCTCGACGCCGCTGCTGAATATGGCCGCGCCTTTCCGATGATGATGACGGCCGCAGGCACGGTTTCGGCTGCCCGCTGTTTTGTGATGGGGGTCGGCGTTGCCGGCCTGCAGGCTATTGCGACGGCCCGGCGATTGGGTGCGCAGGTATCGGCAACTGATGTCAGGGCCGCCACCAAGGAGCAAATCCAAAGCCTTGGTGCCAAGCCGATCTTTGTTGAAGAAGTCAAAGGGATCGAAGGCGAGGGCACGGGTGGCTATGCGACAGAAATGTCCGAAGAATACCAGAAAGCCCAGGCCGAGCTGGTTTCGTCCCATATCGCCAAACAGGATATCGTGATCACGACTGCGCTTATCCCGGGGCGCCCCGCACCAAGGCTTATTTCGGATGCGCAGCTTGCGACGATGAGGCCCGGCAGTGTGGTCGTCGATCTTGCGGTTGAGCAAGGCGGTAATGTCGAAGGCGCAGTCGCCGGAGAAATAGTCGAACGGCACGGCGTCAGGATTGTCGGTCATCGCAATGTGGCGGGACGGCTCCCGGCTGATGCTTCAGCTCTTTTTGCCCGGAATTTGTATAATTTTCTCAGCGCCTTTTGGGATGAAGAAACCAAGGTGCCAGTGTTGCCGGATGACGACGAAATCGTTCTGGGCGTCCGCCTGACCAAAGACGGCCAGGTCGTCAACGAACGGCTCACGGCGAATTAGGGGTTATTCATGGACTTCATTTCAATACTCTCGATTTTCGTGATGGCCTGTTTTGTGGGCTATTATGTGGTCTGGTCGGTTACACCGGCCCTGCATACGCCGCTTATGGCGGTCACAAACGCGATTTCCTCGGTCATCATCGTCGGCGCGTTGATCGCAGCGGCTGCGGGCGGCGTAGTTGGAGGCGAGACGGCTAAATGGCTTGGCTTGATCGGGATCGTGCTCGCCTCGGTAAATATATTTGGCGGCTTTGCCGTCACAGAGCGCATGCTCGCCATGTACAAGAAGAAGGAGCGCAAATAATGAGCGCTCTTCCCACAAGCGTCAGATTTGCTTTTGCGGCCCTGACTACCCTCATTGCCGCTCCTGCTTTTGCGGCTTCCGGTGAAATGGCTGTAAACCCGCTGGCTGCTTTGGCCTATCTTGCCGCGGGGGTCCTGTTCATCCTTGCCTTGCGCGGGCTTTCCAGCCCCGAAAGCAGCCGGGCTGGTAACCGGTTCGGCATGATCGGCATGGCCATCGCGGTTGTTACGACATTGCTGACTCACGAGATAGCGAGCATTTGGGAAATCCTGATCGCTATCGCGATAGGCGGATCGATCGGATTCGTTATCGCGCGCCGTATCGCGATGACGGATATGCCCCAGCTGGTTGCCGGTTTTCACTCGCTTGTGGGTATGGCGGCCGTGCTCGTTGCCGCAGCCGCCTATGTGAACCCGGGCGCCTTTGGCATCACGGATGCCGCCGGCATTCTCCTGCCCGTAAGCCGGGTTGAAATGGGCCTCGGCGCAGCAATTGGCGCGATAACATTTTCCGGCTCGGTGATCGCCTTTCTGAAGCTCAACGGAAACATGTCGGGCGCACCGATCCTGCTGCCGGCCCGGCATGTGTTGAACCTTGGTACATTGGCCGCGATCCTGGGCCTGATCGGCTATTTCTATTTCGTGCCGTCACCTGTCACGGATACACCATGGCTGTTCTGGACGATTACCGGCCTAGCCTTTGCAATCGGTTTCCTGCTGATTATTCCGATTGGCGGGGCGGACATGCCGGTCGTCGTTTCGATGCTCAATAGCTATTCGGGCTGGGCAGCCGCGGCGATGGGATTCACGCTCGGTAACACCGCGATGATCATCACGGGCGCGCTTGTAGGCTCGTCAGGTGCGATCCTTTCCTACATCATGTGCCGGGCAATGAATCGCAGCTTTATCAGCGTGATTGCTGGCGGCTTTGGTACGGCGAGCGGCAGCGGCGAAAAAGGCGAGAAGATCGACAGGCCATGGAAAGCCGGATCGGCCGAAGATGCCGCGTTTCTGATGAAGCAGGCCGAAACGATTATCATCATTCCGGGCTATGGCATGGCGGTTGCCCAGGCTCAGCATGTGCTTCGGGAGATGGGGGATTTACTGAAGGAAGAGGGCGTCTCCGTCAAATATGCAATCCATCCTGTCGCCGGCCGGATGCCCGGGCATATGAACGTTTTGCTGGCCGAAGCGAATGTGCCCTATGACGAGGTTTTCGAACTTGAGGATATCAACAGCGAATTCTCCCAAGCCGATGTTGCCTTCATCATTGGCGCAAATGACGTTGTGAATCCTGCTGCGAAAACCGATCAGAGTTCGCCGATATACGGCATGCCGGTTTTTGATGTCGACAAAGCGAAGACCGTTTTCTTCATCAAGCGCTCAATGGGCGGCGTGGGTTATGCCGGTGTCGATAACGAGGTCTTCTACAATGACAACACGATGATGCTGTTGTCCGATGCGAAGAAGATGGTCGAGGAAATCAACAAAAACCTTGGCTAATACCAATCCGCGAACAATCCCGATCGGGGAACGTTCTGCGCTGTCCATCGTTGGTTCGCTACAGGCGAATCGGCGAACAGGGGTGTCGTAATGCGTAAACTGGGTTTGATCGGCGGGATGAGCTGGGCCTCTTCCGCCATCTACTACGAGAAAATCAACCGGGGTGTCCGCAAACGGCTGGGCGGCCGGCATAGCGCGCCGCTGCTTATCGAAAGTCTGGACTTTGAACCAATAGCCGAAGCACAGGCGCGCGGCGATTGGGAGAGCCTCGGCGAACAGCTGGCGGCAAGCGCCCGCCGGCTTGAGAAAGCCGGTGCCGAAGGCCTCGTGCTGTGCTCGAATACGATGCACAAGCTGTACGACTATCTCACCGATGCGGTGTCCATCCCGGTCCTGCATATCGGCGATGTCACGGCGCGCGCGATGCAGGCAGAAAATATCCATCGTGCGGCTTTGCTGGGCACACGGTTCACGATGAGCGAGGGATTTCTGCGAGACCGGCTGAAAGGCCATGGTATCGAGATCGCCATTCCCGATCCGGAACGGATGGCCGAGATTGACCGGATCATCTTCGACGAGCTGGTGCTGGGTGAAACGCTTGTCGAGTCAAAGCGGACCATGAAAACGTTCATTACCAACCTGGACAAGGCCAAGAACGAGGCCGTCGTGCTGGGCTGCACAGAGCTGGTCATGCTGGTCAATCCGAACAGCAACGTCCTGCCGATTTTCGACACGACCACCCTGCATGCAGAGGCTGCGACCGACTGGATTCTTGGGGAGAACTGACATCGGTGGCGATATTACCGCCATTTTGACTCCATTCTGGATGTAACCGCTGTTTTGGCTGGAAACAGAGACGAGAATCCGCATTCGGAGCCTGGCTACCTCTTCCCTATCTCGCCTGAAATACGGCATGATGCACGCTTTCGCCCGTTTTGGAGCAAGTCCGGGCTTCTCTGTCCGCAATGGTATCAATATAGGGAACATAGGCGGAACGGGGAGCGGCGACGATGCATTCGGATGGGCAGGACACGGACAGAGACGGGCCGGCATCGATATTGATCGTTGCGGACTCGCCAGGAGGAGAACGGCGCTGCAGGGCTGCCGTCGCGGCGATAGGCGCGCGGATTGTCGGCATGGCGAACCCGGAAGAGGCAGTTGCCCGGATTGGCGAACAGATCGCACCGGACGCCGCCCTGCTGGATCTGGCCGAGGATCATGGTTCCGCGCTGGACGATCTTCTCGGGGAGATTGACCGCGGTGCCCGGGCGGGGCGCTATCGCAGCGTTGTCTGCGTGCCCATGGAACTGCTCGATAGAGTGGATGCGCAGATCGGTCATGGCGATGTCGCGCTGCTCTGCGGTGCGCAGGACGTCGAGTTGGCCGCGGCGCTGGGCCTTGCCGTCGCAAATCGTTCGCTGGCGCTGCAGGATATCAGGGGGGAGCGAGACGAGGCGCGGCTTCTGCGGCTGAGCGAGGAGGTTGGCCGCATCGCCAAGGCGCTGGCCGAACTGTCGCATGATGACCGGAGCCGGCCGAACGGCGATGATTGCCGGCTTGCCGAAGCTCCGCTTGCCTTCCGCGCCGAGCCCGCTCCGGCTGCGGCCGCCCTGTTGCCGGAACATATCCGCCCGATGATCCGCATGCGCCGCCTGCGGGACCGCTTCTTCGATGCCGACCTGTTCGCCGATCCCGCATGGGACATGCTGCTCGATCTGATGGCGGCGCGGCTGGAGGGTAGGCAGGTTGCCGTTTCCAGCCTGTGCATTGCCGCCGCCGTTCCGCCGACCACCGCCCTGAGATGGATCCGCACGATGACGGACCGGGGGCTGTTCGTCCGCCATTCCGACCCGCGCGATGGCCGCCGCGTTTTCATCGACCTGGCCGACGATGCCGCCACCGCACTGGAGCGCTGGTTCGGCGCAACCCTGCAGGACCGCGAGCGGTTTCCCGGATAAGGGGAGGGAGGACCGGTACGGCGAGGTTGCATAGGCAACGGCCTGACAAACAACCCCCTTGCACCCCGCGCGCGGATTTGGCAGGGGGCACTTCGCACGTCATCGTGCGGGCGCTTAGCTCAGTTGGTAGAGCATCTCGTTTACACCGAGAGGGTCGGCGGTTCGAGCCCGTCAGCGCCCACCAGTCTTCGGCAGAATGAAGTCATCCGGCGGATGATTTCGCCGAAGGCTCCCAAGTGACAGCGCCGGGCCGGAGAAAAGAGAATATCCGGGGGGATATTTTCCCGAAAAACTCCCGAAGCGCAGGCGAGGGGTGAGGTAAGACAGCCTCCCGACACCTCCCCAAACGACTGCTCCCCGTATCCTGCGGAAGTTGGCGTTGGTTGACATAGAGCCGGCGATTTCTTCACACCTCCCGCACCATCTTCACCGCCATCCCGATCCATACTGGGTCGCTGACCACCTGCTGGCGTCCGCCTGCGCCGAGCGGCAGGAGCTGGAGGCGGTCGCCTTCGCGGCCGATCAGGCGTCCAAAGAGAAAGCGCCCGGCGGGGCGGGGGATGAGGACGTCTCGGTTGAGGGCGCTCGCATAGGCGTCCGGCGTCAGGCGCTCGCACCAGATTTCGTCGCCCGCGCGATAGTCGCCGATCCCGGCCGTCACCTGGATGGCCACCATGCCGGGCGCAGGGCGCGGGGCGGGCAGGCGGGCTTCATGGGCCGGAGCCTCTGCGCCATTGCCATCGAGGATCGCGGCAACGGGGAGGTCGGCCTGGTCGGGCAGGCGCACCAGATCGCCCGCCTCGACACCCAGCGCCTTTGCGATGCGGTTGAGCCAGGCGACGGATACGGTGCGCATTCCGGTTTCGAGCCGGCCGATCGTCTGGGCCGTGGTCGGCGGATCGCAGCGTTCGGCAACCTCCTGCAAGGTAAGCCCCCTGGCTTTGCGAATGTCTCGGATGGCTGTGATCATGATACTACTCCCGGTCTTTCATCCAGCCTGTTTACTCTGAGCCTGTCGAAAGTGTTGCCCTTGGTTCGGCCCCGAAAAGAAGGGCAGGGTTTCGACAGGCTCAGCCCCAACGGGCCGGGATAGTCCCGACTTCCAAAACTAACCAAATTGGTTTTTCTCTTTCCTACAGAATGTCCCAAATGGCAAGAGTGATTCGTCGATCCACTGCCATTCAGAAGGGAAATTCGTTCATGCCGACAAACCGCCGCCGCCAATCCGCCTCCCATCCCGATCCGCGTCTGCTCGCGGAACGGCCTTTGCCGCAGGATGGCGCGCCCCGCATCGAGCAGACACGGCCCGGCGTGCCGGTGCGCAGGGGGCGGCTGGCGCGCTCGGTGACGGTCAATCTGGCGGAATCGCCTTTGTCCTGGCTGTGCGCGCGAGGCCATGTTTCCGCCCGTCAATATGATGCGGGCGAAGCGCTGCGCCGCGACTATGAGCTCTCGCAGCTGCCGCCCCGTGTGACGATGCAATGGGACGCGCCGCCTGCTTGCGAGACGGCGCGCGGCGCGCCGGAGGGTCTTAGTGCCGGCGAGGCGCAGATCGCGGCGAAACAGCGCTTCACGGCGGCGGTTGCGGCGCTCGGGCCTGGGCTGGAGGATATTGCCTGGCGGGTGCTGTGCGCGGGCGAGGGACTGAAAACCGCCGAGAGCGGGTTGGGCTGGCCGGCGCGCTCCGGCAAGCTGGTGCTCGGCCTTGCGCTGAACCGGCTGGCCGATCATTACCGGCTGCCCGGGTGAGGCACCCTGTTGCCATCTGGCGGTGCGGCGGTTTAGAAACCCGGGAGAGAAAAAGGGGCTCAGAACATGGAAAATCCACAACCGGGGCAACCGCCGCGTCCACAGGTTCAGCCGGTGCAATCCGGCGAAAGCAACGGGATGGCGCTGGCGGCGATGATTATCGGCCTGATTGCCGTGCTGCTCGCGCTGATACCGATCATCGGATTTATCTCCTGGATTCTGGCGCCGCTTGCCATCGTCTTCGGCCTGATCGGCAAGAACAGTCCCACGGGCGGTGGCTTTGCCTGGACGGGCATTATCAGCGGCGGCGTGGCCCTGCTGATCTGCGTTGCCTGGCTTATGCTCTGGTGGGGCGTCGTGAATTTCGGCGAGGAAGTGGCGCGTGACTATGAGTCCCAAGTTCGCGCGGCGCAGAGTGCGAACGAAGCCAGCAAGTAGCGATATTGGCCCGGCCTTGCGCGCCGACCGGTCAATTTGAGTTGCAATAAAAAACTTATGTGCTAGCAACAGGGCTTCCCGGTTTCACCTGCAGGAGCTTGTTGCCATGATCATCTATGGATCTTCCCTTTCCCCGTTCGTTCGCAAGACCGGCGCTTTCGCCGCGGAAATGGGTCTCGACTATGAGCACAAGCCGGTCATGCCGGGGGCTGACGACCCCGAATTCCGGGCCTGTTCGCCCTTTGGAAAGATTCCCGGATTTCGCGATGGCGACTACTGCCTCGGCGATTCCAGCGCCATCATCCATTATCTCGACACCAAACACCCGGGGTCCGGCCTGATTCCGGCCGATCCCGAATCGCGCGGCCGGGCGCTGTGGTTCGAAGAAGTCGCCGATACCGTTCTCGTTCCGCCGATGGGGGCGATCTTCTGGGCGCGTGTGGTTTCCAAGCTCATGGGCACGGAAGGCGACGAGGCCGCCGCCGTTACAGCCGAGACGGAAACCCTGCCGCCGGTGCTTGCCTATCTGGAAAGCCAGCTGGCCGATGGCCGGGAATGGCTGGTTGGCGCCAGCATCACGCTGGCTGACATCGCCATAGCCTCGCCGTTCAAGAATCTGGAATATTCCCGGGCCAATATCGACTGGGCGAACTACCCACGTCTCAAGGCCTTTGTAGATCGCGTGCTGGCGCGTGATAGCTTTGCGCCCCTGTTGGAAGCCGACGCCGCGATGGTGGGGGCCGTAACCGGCTAGAACAGATATCGGACGACCACAAAGCCGCCGATGCCGATTATCCCGACTACGGTTGTAAGCAGGCCGAAATGCCTGTCGATGATGCGCTTCATCGGTTCGCCGAACTTCCAGAGCAGAGCGGCGACGAGGAAGAAACGCGCCGAGCGGGCAATAACGGCCGCGCCGATCAGGATGTAGAGCGGCATCGCGGTTGCGCCGGCGGCAATGGTGATGACCTTGAAGGGTAGCGGGGTGAATCCGGCGAGCAGGACGATGATCCAGCCCTGCTCGTTGAACTGGGCGGCGAAACTCTCGAACCTGTCGCCCAGCCCGTAGAAGTTGAGGATTGCCTGGCCGACCGTCTCGAACAGGAAATAGCCGATCGCATAGCCGAGCATCGCGCCGAGCACCGAGGCGATGGTGCAGATAAAGGCATAGCGGAAGGCGCGCTCCGGCTTTGCCAGGCACATCGGGATCAGCATGATATCGGGCGGGATCGGGAAGAAACTCGATTCCATGAATGAAATCGCACCCAGCCAGCGTTCCGCGTGGCGATGCCCGGCTTTTTCGAGCGTCCATTCATAAAGGCGTTTCAACATGGAAGCGCCTTATAGGGGCCAAAGCCAAAAGGGAATCGCCTTTCTACCTCCATTCGGCGTCGATCCTGCCGATTGCGCAAGTGGCCTCCATGCAGGTAGAGGCCCCGCATATTTACCTTCCGTCACCCGGTTCGATCGTCGCTTCCTGCACAAACTCGCCCGGTGTGTCGCGCCCATGATCCTTGCCTGCAGCGCGATTGCCCTTTGCGATGGCAAAGACGACACCCGACAGCGCGACAATCGCCACGATATTGGGGAGCGCCATGGCGGCGTTCGAGATATCGCCGAGACGCCAGACCAGTTCCAGCGGAGCAAAGGCACCGATGAAGATCACGACGCACCAGAGTATACGCCAGATAGTGTGGAGAACCTTTTCACCCGCCAGGCTTGCTCCGGGTACCTGATCATAGAGATAGGTGATCGCCCGCTCCCCGTAATAGCTCCAGGCGAGCAGGGTCGTGAAGACGAAGAGCAGCAGCGCGACCGATGCCACGAGCGTTCCGATCGGAATGCCGAACAGCTGATAGGGGAAGGCAGCCGCAAACGCGCCGGACGTCATTGCAAAGCCGTTGAGATCGGATTGCCAGGCATGTTCGACGGCGACAGAGGCGCCGTCCACCGTGGCCGTGAAATCGCCGGTCACGGTCAGCATGACGAGCGCGGTCATCGTGCAGATCACCACAGTGTCGATAAAGGTGCCGATCATCGCGAAACGGCCCTGCAATGCAGGATCGTTGGTCTGCGCTACGGCATGGGCGATCGCGGTCGAGCCCTGGCCGGCTTCGTTCGAGAAGAGCCCCCTGGCGACACCGGCTCTGATGGCCAGCATGATCGATGCGCCCAGAAAGCCGCCCGCGGCGGATTGGGTATTGAAGGCGCCCGCGAAGATCCTGCCGAAGGTCTCGCCGAGATAGGGCGCGTTGATGATCAGTGCGATGACGGCCATCAGCAGATAGGCGCCGGCCATCCAGGGCACTACCGTTTCGGCGACCTTGCCGATCGATTTGATTCCGCCGATGATGACGACGAAGACGGCGACGGCAGCGATCATGCCGCCGATCCATTCATCCAGTCCGGTGAGTTCATTGACGCTATCGCCAAAGCTGTTCGCCTGGATGGAGTTGCCTGTGACAAGCGCCGAGAAAAGTGTGCCGAGACAAAAGAGGACGGCCAGCCATTTCCATTTGGGGCCCAGGCCGTACGTGATGTAGCTCATCGGGCCGCCGCGATAGGTGCCTTCAGCAGTCCGTTCGCGGTAGCGCACGGCGAGCGAACCTTCGGCGAAAGCAAGCGCCATGCCGAACAGGGCCGTGACCCACATCCAGAAGATTGCACCGGGGCCGCCCAGGGTGATGGCTGTGGCGACGCCGGCAAGGTTACCCGTACCAACCTGTCCCGAAAGTGCCGTTGAAAGCGCGGCGAAGGGTGAAATCTCGCCTTCGCCTTTCTCGTCGGTTTTCTTGAATATGCCTATGAAGGAACTGAACAGCTTGAGGATTGGAAAGCCACGCAGGCCGATCATCATATAAAGCCCTGCGCCGAGCAGAACCACGACCATCGGCGGGATAGGAATGACTTCGGCGCCATTCCATGTGCCGCCCCAGACAAAATCGCTGATATTGGTTATCGGCGCGATCCACGCCTCCATGCCGGAAACCGGTGTCCCAGACGCCATATCCTTACTCCCCCATACTGGTTCAGTGTCGCCGCAGTGCAAATTGCTCCGCCCCGCTGCGCCTGTTTGATATGGCGCAGTGGTTTAGCGCAACTGAGCCACATGTAAATGTGGAGCGCGCACAGGGCAGGGGTATACGGTCGCGGCCCGCCACGGATCCGGCAATCTTCTTCGTTCGGCAAGCGATCGGCGTGTTGGGTCTCCCGGACTGAGGCCCCTTTCCAAAGCCCTGCGAAATCCGCTAGATAGCCGTCAAAGATTATGGGATCGCATTCGTTAACGCGAAGGGGGCGTGGGAATGGCGAACGACTTTTCACAAATTGAGGCATTTGCCGGGCTGGATACAGCCGGACTTCATGCCTTGCAGAATGCGGCCAAGCCCATTGCGGTGAAGGGCGGCGACTATCTTGTCCGGTACGGGGAAGAGGCCGATGCGCTGTATCTTGTGTCCACTGGGCGCTTTTATGTGCAGCTTCCCAATGGTCGTGTGGTTGCCGAGATAGGTGCCGGCGAACCGGTTGGCGAGCTTGCCTTTTTCTCTGGAGGCACCCGGACGGCGGACGTCCGCGCCAGTCGTGACAGCACCGTCTACCTGCTGACGCGCGAGGCCTATGATGCGGTGGTCGCATCCTATCCGGAAATTGCCGATGGAATTCTCTCGACCGTGTCGTCGCGACTGGCAGTTGCAACCCGGTCGGCAAGCGCCATGGAGGCCAAGCCCGGCAAAGTGATCATGCTGATGCCGGCCGCCGGTTCGCAGCTGCCGCAGGGCTTCGCCGAACGCTTTTGCGCGGCGCTGGCGCGTCATGACGAACCGCGGATGATCACCTTTGCGGACAAGCCGGATGGCGTGACGGCGGAGAGTGAAGGGTTCGGCCGCTGGCTTGGCGAGCTGGAACGCAGTGCGAAGCGGGTCATTCTGGTCGCTGGGGGCAGCGCCGAATGGGACAAGGCGATTGCGCGCAATGCGGATGATCTGGTCATTGTTGCGCCGCTGTTCGAAGAACAGTGCGATCGCTCGGAACTGGAAGACTATGCGATCCCTCTTTTCCTGCGGGGCAACCGGACATTACTGCTGTGGCGCGATCATGAACGGCAGGAGATCACCGGGAGCGGGCGCTGGCTCGACAGCCGCAACGTCAAGCTCCATCATCAGGTTCCGCTGGATTGCGACGCTGCCTTTGCGCGAGTCGGCCGATTCATGGCCGGATGCGCGAATGGTGTCGTGCTGGCCGGCGGGGGGGCGCTGGGCTGCGCGCATATCGGCGTGATGCAGGCACTGATCGAAAACGATATTCCGATCGACTTTTATGGCGGAACCAGCGCCGGGGCGGCTATGGGCGGCGCATTGGCGCAGGGCCTCACGCCCGAGCAGACCATTGTCCAGATGCAGGACATGTTTATCGCCAAGAAAGCGATGCGGCGAATGACGGTGCCGGTGCACTCGATCCTCGATCCTCGGGTTTTCGACGAGCAGCTCGAGCTCAGATACACCAACAAGGACATTGCCGACCTGCCCTATAATTTCTTCGGCGTGTCGACCAATCTCTCGACGAACAGCGTCTATGTTCATCGCCGCGGACCGCTCTGGCATGCGGTGCGGGCGTCCGGATCGTTGCCGACCATCCTGCCGCCCTTCATCACGAACGAGGGCGATATCCTGGTCGATGGCGGGGTGCTGGACAATATTCCGGTGACAATCATGCGCGAGGCGAAGGCCGGGCCCAACGTGGTCGTGTCGCTGAGGAGCGATGCGGGCGAAGAATGGCGGCTGGACACCAAATACAGCGCGCTCCGGTCGCGCGGTAAACTGCTGCGCGACGTGATTTTCCGCCGCAAACCGAAATACGAATTCCCGAGCATCGTCGATATCATGTCCCGCTCGATGGTCGTTTCGAGCGCCAGCGCAGTGCGCGAAAGCCTGAGCCAGGCCGATGTGCTGCTGCTGCCGCCAATCCCGGAAACGATGAAGATCCTCGACTGGCATCTCGGCAGCGATCTGAGCGAGTCGGCGCGCGCCTATACCGCCCAGCGGATTATCGAGCATGAACCACTGGCGGACATGAAGGATTCGCTGACCGGCTGAACAGGGGCGGGTTTTCTACCCCGAAGATGGATCGCTGACGCCCGTGAGAATCCTGTCTTCCAGACCATCGCCATGCAGCACCGAAATGTCGCCGGTGGTTTCCAGCACGACCGCCTGGACCTTGGAGAGCTGCAGCACATTGGCCTCGCGCATCTTGGCCCAGATATCGGTTTCGTCGACCCGCACCCGGGCCATCGCCTCGCGTTCGAACCGGCCGTTGCGGAACAGGATAACGGGATCGTTGGACAGCAAATCGCGCATTGCCCGGTTCTTGCGCCGGAACCAGGCGAGCAGCGCCTGAAACGCCAACAGGGCGCCCATCGCCAGAAGATTCTGGAGAAAGACCGGCCACTGGTCGGTAGAGGCGGCATTGGCCAGCAGCGAGCCGGTGGCGATGGTGACGATGAAATCGAAGGCGGTCATCTTCGAGAAACTGCGCAGGCCGACCAGCTGGACGATCAAGACGATCCACAGCACGGCGATCGGGCCGAGGATCAGCGCCCGTGTCAAAAGGTCGAGGGTGGCGGCGTTATCGAAAATCATCCCGTTTCCTGCTTTGTCCGGGGCTCCGACAGGGAGCCGCTCCTATGCGTTGAACGGTTGGCGGACGGGCATGGTTCCGGATCGCTTCTATCTTTTTGGCGAGCGCAAATCTCCGCGCCGAAAAGGCCGGGGAGCGATTTACCGGCTCCCGCCAAACTCCTCAAACGCCAGCAGATCGCCGGGCTGGCAGTTCAGCTCCCGGCAGATCGCTTCCAGGGTGGAAAAACGGATCGCCCTGGCCTTTCCCGTCTTGAGGATGGAGAGATTGGCGAGCGTGATGCCGACGCGCTCGGCAAGCTCGGTCAGGGTCATCCGGTTGTCGTGGAGCAAATCGTCCAGCTTGACGGAAATACCCATCAGACCGTGCCCTCCAGATCGTCCCGCATCGCCGCACCCCGGGCGAACACCCGGGCCAACACGAACAGGGTGAGGGCAAGCACGAAGCCGCCCAGATCGAGATCGAGGCCGCTGGGCTGGCCGGTAATGGCATCGAGGCGGGTCTGGACGAGGTTGACCGGAATGGCGATCAGCTGGAAGCCCAGCGCCAGCCAGCCCATGTCGCGCAGCCGCCGCGCGTTGATCGGCAAAAAGGGATCTCCCTCCCGGACAGACCGGACGATGCGCGTGAGCAGACGGAAAAAGACTATGCCGAACCCGATGCCGATCAGGGCCGTCGGTAGCAGCAACCAGAAATGGGCTTTGAACGCAGCAAGATCGACACCTGGATACTCGCTGCGCAGGGCCTGCGAACCCTGGGTCATGTCGAAGGCGACAAGCGATGCGCCAATCACGATCGCGACCGCGAAAAATATCAGCAGTGCGGTGATACCGCGCGTGACGAAGAGGGTGAAGGTGAGCAGCGAATCCTTGTGCGGCGAAGCCATGGCATGTCCTTATCCGGGTTATCGCAATTCGATAGATGAGTTATCGATAAAAAGCAATATACATATTGTTAAACGATAAAAAATGTGGAATAGGCTCGCCCTCGAACAGAGGAAAACGAATCATGAATTCACTCCGAACAGCGGCGCCGGCCGCCGCTACGCCCGCTCAATCCCCGGCCATGGGCCGCTGGCTCATTCTCGCGGAGGTGCTCGGTTTCGTCGCGCTGGCGCTCGGTTCGCGCTATCTGGTGAGCCTCGTCACCTGGCGCTTCGCCGGGCCGATCTCGCTGATCTTCACGCTCGTCATCCTGACTGCCTATCTGCGGGGGCGGGGGATCGGCTGGCGGGATATGGGCGTCCGGGCCCTGCCGGGGCTTAAGGCCAAACTGCTCCTGATCCCGCAAACGGCGCTGACCGGCATGGTGTTTTTCGGGGCGGTCGCCGCGGTGCTTATCGGCGGGCCGGCGATCGGCCTCGATTTCATCGGGCAGGTGCCCGATACGGTGGAGGATCGCTGGGGAGATCTCGAGGGCAACCTCCCGCTGTTCCTGCTCTGGCTCGCCATCGTCTGGACGGTGGCGGCCTTTGGCGAGGAGATGTTCTTTCGCGGCTATCTGATCACCCGGCTGGAAACCGCCTTTGCCGATATCCGCTGGGGCGTTGTGCTGGCCGTGCTGCTCCCCGCCCTGCTGTTCGGCTATGGCCATTATTATTATCAGGGACTGAGCGGGGTGGTTGTGACGGGGACGATCGGCCTTGTGCTGGGGATCATGTTCGTCCTGTTCCGGCGCAATCTCTGGCCGGTTATCCTGTGGCACGGCATCATTGACACTCTGGCCTTTACCGCCACCTTCATGAACTGGGATATCTAGGGCGACTCTCGGTCGCTATCGTAAATGTACCAAATAAGTAAAAAAGGCTTGACACCGTAACGCTATTTGGTTAGAGATACGGAAGATCGAAAAATGTATCCAGCCGGGGCGCGAAAGCGTTTCCCGGCTTTTTTATTGGCGGTCCCTTCATGGCGAAAAACGAAACACAGAGGCGTGCGGGGCGGAGCTATGCCGGAGGCAATTCGGGCAAAGCGCAAATCCGCGCCGTGCGCCACGACGGATGGACGGAGGAGCGACGGGAGATCTTTCTCGAAACGCTGGCGGAGACTTGCAACGTTACCGCCGCTTTTACAGCGGCGGGAATGACATCGAGTTCAGCATGGGCCCTGCGCAAGCGCGATGCCGGGTTTGCCCAGGCCTGGGACGAAGCGATCGCGATCGCCTATGAGCAGCTGGAGCTGGTGATGCTGGAACGGGCTATCAACGGAACGGAAAAGCCTATTGTGCGCGGTGGCAAGGAAGTCGCCACCATGAAGCAGTATAGCGACGGGGTCGGCATCCGGCTGCTCCAGGCGCACAGGGAAACGGCAATGCGGGTGCGCGAGCGGGAGGGCGGGCGTTTTGATCCCATCGAAGCGTTCGAGGAAGTGAAGCGTCGCCTCGCCGTGATCCACGAAAGAAAGAAAGCGAACGAGGGATCGGGCGATATGGTGGGCGGTACGGATGGATGAGCCGTCCTACGCCGAGCAGTTGGGGTTGCTCGACGAGAATGAGCGGAGCTGGGTGCTGGAAGGGCTCGACCCCGAACAGGGCGGGCATCTGCTTCGATACTGGGATTTCTGGGCGCGCGGCAACCAGCGATTGCCGAAAGGTATGTGGCGCGTCTGGCTGATCATGGCCGGGCGCGGCTATGGCAAGACGCGCGCCGGGGCAGAATGGGTGCGCGATTTCGCATATAAGCACGGGCTGTGCCGGATCGCGCTGGTCGGTGCCACGCAGACGGAAGCGCGGGCGATCATGGTCGAAGGGGAAAGCGGAATATTGGCGGTAAGCGAGGGGGCGGAACGGCCGCGATTCGAACCTTCGCTGGACCGGCTGGTCTGGCCCAACGGAACCATCGCCACGCTCTATTCGGCGGCAGAGCCGGACGGGCTGCGCGGAGCATCGCATCATCTGGCCTGGGCCGACGAGATTGCGAAATGGAAACGGGGCGAGGCGGCATGGGACAATCTTATGCTCGGGCTGCGGCTCGGCGATTATCCGCGTGTCGTTGCCACGACGACGCCCCGTCCGGTACCGCTGCTGCGGCGGCTGCTCGCGGATAGGAGAGTTGCCGTGTCGCGGGGGCGGACGCGCGATAACAGCCTGCATCTGCCCGGAGGATTTCTCGCCGCGACCGAAGCTGCCTATGGCGGCACAAGGCTGGGGCGGCAGGAGCTGGATGGCGAACTGATCGAGGATATCGAGGGCAGTTTATGGCCGCGCGCGCTTATCGAGGCGTGCCGGGTGACCCTCTGCTGCCGAGTGATGGACTAACCTAGGAAATTTGCATGAAACTCTTCGGACGAAAATCCGGGGGCGCTGCGGCGCGTCCGGCATTGCTGCGTGCGCCCTGGGGTGCGCTGACGATAGGCGACTGGCCGCGCGGATATGAGGCGCAGATACGCGCGGGATATATCGACAATCCGGTTGGCCAGCGTGCCGTGCGGCTGATGTCGGAAAGCGCGGACGCGGCGCCGCTGGCGGGCGACAGGCGCGGGTTGGCGCTGTGCAACGCAAGTTCTGCCGGCCAGTCGCTGATCGAGACGGCGGCTGCGCATCTGCTGCTCCACGGAAATGCCTTTATCCAGATTCTCTGCGATGCGGAGGGCGCTCCTGCCGAGTTGTTCGCGCTGCGCCCCGAGCGGGTAACCATCGAGCCGGACGCGCAGGGCTGGCCCGCCGCCTATCGGTACCGGGTTGGCGAGAAGACGATGCGGCTGGAGGCAAAGGACGGCTTAGGCAAACCGAGTCTCGTCCATATCCGTGCCATGCATCCGCTCGACGATCATTACGGGCTCGGCGCACTCGGCGCGGCGGCGGGGGCGATTGCGATCCACAATGCCGCGACCCGATGGAACAAGGCGCTGCTCGACAATGCGGCCCGGCCCTCCGGTGCGCTGGTTTACGATCCCGGCGATCCGGGCGCAGCGCTGTCCGGCGAACAGTTCGACCGGCTGAAAGAGGAGATGGAGGCCGGTTTTGCGGGCGCAGCCAATGCGGGTCGGCCGATGCTCCTGGAAGGCGGGCTCAAATGGCAGGCGATGAGCCTGACGCCCGCCGACATGGATTTTGTCGGGCTGAAAGCGGCGGCGGCGCGGGAGATCGCGCTCGCCTTTGGCGTACCGCCGATGCTGCTCGGTCTGCCCGGCGACAACAGCTACGCCAATTATCGCGAAGCCAACCGGGCGCTGTGGCGGCTTGGCGTGCTGCCGCTGGCGGGCAAGATATTGGGCAGCATTGCGCAGGGGCTGGCGAACTGGTGGCCCGATACGGCGCTGACCGTCGATCTCGACAAGGTGCCGGCGCTTTCCGAGGACCGGGAGAAATTATGGGCGCAGGTCAGCACTGCCGATTTCCTCTCGCCGGAAGAAAAACGCGCGATACTGGGGATTGAGGAGCCGAGGGTCGGAACATGAGCGAGAATGAAGAGATGCTCGCCCGGCTGGTCGCCCAGCTGGCCGATCAGGGCAGCGATCTGGTGACGGTGCGGGCGATTATCGAGGAAGCGAGCGAGCTGGGCGCGACCCATGCGCTCCACAAGCTCGGCCTGTCAGACACCCATGCGCGCCGGGATCTGGATGAGCTGCGCGAACTTCTCGGCGCCTGGCGGATCGCCCGGCGCGGGGCGATCCGCTCGGCTTTCGGCTGGATCGGGAAGGGGCTGCTGGCGCTCATATTATTGGGTCTCGCCGTCCGCTTCGGCGTTGTCGACTGGCTCGGGCGATGAGCGTGCGCTTCGCCGGCTATGCCGCGATTTTCGACCAGCCGGACCGAGGCGGCGATGTGATCCGCAAGGGCGCGTTCAGCCGGGCGTTGGGGGAGGGGAGCGATGTGCCTCTGCTCTGGCAGCATGAGCGGGGGCAGGTGATCGGATGTATCGAAAGCCTGGCGGAAGATGCACGCGGCCTGCGTGTGATTGCAAAGCTGGAGGACGCCAAGCTTGCGGCGGGGCTTGGAAATGGAACACTTGGCGGGCTGAGCTTTGGTTACCGGGTCCGCACGGGGCGGCAGGGAGCCGCTAGCCTGCGCGAACTGATCGATCTCGATCTCGTGGAAGTCAGCCTTGTGACGATTCCGATGCAGCCGCTGGCGCGGGTGCACGCGGTTGGCGATTAACCCTCGCCGACATCCTCGAACCAGGCCTCGACTTCGCCATTGAGCTTGATGGTCAGCGGGTTGCCGTGGCGGTCGCGGGTTTTGCCGGCCTGGACGCGGATCCAGCCTTCGGAGATGCAATATTCTTCGACGTCGTTCCGCTCGCGACCCTTAAAGCGGATGCCGATGCCGCGTTCCAGATGGACGGGCTCGTAATAGCCGCTCGAGGGAATCGTCGAGAGGCGATCCGGAACCGAATTGGCGGGCGGGGTGTCTTTGCTGTCTGTCATGCGCTGCGATTTAGTCGGTCGGTGGAGAGAAGAAAAGGCCCGATACACAAACCTCCGTCATTCCCGCGAAGGCGGGAATCCATGCGAACCGTTGGACTGGATTCCCGCCTGCGCGGGAATGACGAAAGACTGAAATCCACCGCCTCCGCGCCGCCCGGCCCGGGGGTTTTTTGTGTCCTCAACCCAGGAGAAATGACCCATGAATATCGAAACCAAGATGGACCCGCTCGCCGCGAGTTTTGCGGCGATGGAGCAGCCGCCGCATGAGGAGGCGGCCTTGCCTGAAAACGAAACGGCAGAGCAGGCCGAAGAACAATCGTCCGTGGACAGGGTCGCCGAGCATATCGCCGCGGTGAAGCGCTGGATGGACGCGCATACGGTCGCCGCGGCACGCCCAGCGCTGGAAGGCACGAAATCCATGTCGCGCGGGCAGAGCGATTTTACTGCGCATTATCTCAGGCGCGGCCTCGAAGCCGGGCTGGAGCGCAAGAGCTTTGACGGCACATCGGGCGCGGCGGGCGGCTATGCCATCCCGCAGGAAATCGATGCGGTGATCGACCGGACGCTGAACGATATCTCGCCGATCCGCGCCATCGCCAATGTCGTGAAGGTCGGCAGCGCGGGTTACCGCAAGCTGGTGACGACCGGTGGCACTCCCTCGGGCTGGGTCGCCGAAAACGCCGCCCGCCCCGAAACCGATACGCCGGACTTTGCCGAGATCGCCCCGCCCATGGGCGAGCTTTATGCAAACCCGGCGGCATCTCAGGCGATGCTTGACGATGCCGCCTTCGATGTCGAAGCCTGGCTGGCGAGCGAGATCGCGTCCGAGTTTGCGCAGGCGGAAGGCGCGGCTTTTGTTTCCGGTTCGGGCGTCAACCGCCCCAAAGGCTTCTTGTCGGCGACAATCACCAATGAAGCGGACGATGCCCGTGCCTTCGGGTCGCTCCAATATATCGCGACTGGAACGGATGGCGGTTTCGATGCGAGCGACCCCGAATATGCGCTGGTCGATCTCGTCCAGTCGCTGCGCTCACCTTATCGCCAGGGCGCGCATTTCGTGATGAACTCGTCGACGCTCTCCGCCATCCGCAAGTTCAAAACCGCAGACGGCGCGTTCCTCTGGCAACCGAGCCTGATGGCGGGCCAGCCCGACACCCTGCTCGGCTATCCCATCGTCGAGGCGGACGACATGCCCGATATCGCGAGCGACGCCGACGCCATCGCTTTCGGTAATTTCAAGGCGGGCTATCTGATCGCCGAACGCGCCGAAACGGCTATCCTGCGCGATCCATTCAGCAACAAACCGTTCGTCCATTTCTACGCGACGAAGCGTGTTGGAGGGCAGGTGTCGAACAGCGAGGCGATCAAATTGCTGCGGTTCAGCGTGAGCTGATCCGTATTGCCTTCTCCCCCTGTCGGAGAAGGATACGCCGCCTTGCAGGCTCGTCTCGCTAGGCGAAGTTGGATGAGGGGTGCGAGCTGCAGGCGAGCATGTCGCACAGCGGCAGAGCGGTCCTGCATCGACCTTTTCGATCGCAGACGCGACCGGCCCCTCACCCTGACCCTCTCCCACTAGGGGAGAGGGAACCGGGCGCCGCGCCCCTGATTGCCTCCCCTCGTTCGGGGGCGCGGCGTTTTCCCCTATTTGATGGAAGTCTGTTCCATGACCCTTATTCTGAAAGATCCGGATGCGGCGCTGAATTACGCGATCCGCTGGCCCGATGCTGTGCTTGATGGTGCGGGCATTTCGGCGGCCAGCTGGTCGATTGAACCAGACGAGCCGCAGGGCATCGCTGTCTCTGCCGACTTTATCGATGGCAGTGAAACCGGTGCGCGTTTTTCCGGCGGCCTTGCGGGCCGGGTTTATCGCGCGGCCTGCCATATCACGCTTACCGACGGGCGATCTGCCGATCGTTCGCTTGTTGTCCGCCTGGAGCAAAGCTGATGCCGGTGGAGCAGGATATCGCCGCAACTACGCCGATCGCGCTGGACGAGGTGAAGGCCTATTTGCGGATTGGCATTGCAGACGATGATGCGCTGCTTATGGGGCTTATCCGCACGGCGACGGGTGTCTGCGAACATTTTGTCGGCCAGGCTCTTTTGCTGCGCGATGCCGAGGAAACCGTTCCGGTCTCGAGCGAGTGGAGGCGGCTGACGCTGACGCCCGTTTCGGCCATCATCGGGCTGGTCGGACAGCCGGAAAGCGGCGAGGCTTTTGACCTGCCGATCGATAGTTATGCTGTCGATATAGACGGCAATGGCGATGGCTGGGTCCGCGTGCCGGCGGGCGGGCAGGCGCGCCGCGTCATAGTTCGGTATCGCGCCGGTATGGGCGCGGACTGGAACGCAGTGTCCGAGCCTTTGAGGCAGGGCATCGTGCGGCTCGTTGCGCATCTCTATCTGGAGCGCGATGCCGACGACGCGCTGAGCCCGCCGGCGGCTGTTGCCGCCCTGTGGCGACCCTGGCGGCGGATGCGATTGTCATGAGCGCGGAATTAGCCCTTGGCGATGCGCTGTTTGCGGCCCTCAAAGACCATGGCCCACTCGCAGGAGCGGTGAACGCCATATCCGCCGTTCCGGCAATCCGGGCGGTGGTTCCCTATGTGGAGCTCGGCGCGATCCTGTCGCGCGACTGGAGCACCAAGACAGAATCGGGGCGCGAACTGCGCTTTTCGGTTTCGGTTTTCGATCAGGACGAGCGCGCTGAGCGGCTGGCTGCACTGATGGCGGAAGCCGAGACTGCGATCGCCGCAATCCCGCGCGATCTGCCGGGCTGGCGGGTGGCGAGCTGCGCCTTCCTGCGCGGCCAGGTCGACCGGAGCGGCAATCCCTGGGCGGGCATTCTCGACTTTCGCGCGCGGCTTCTCGCCGCCTGAATTCAAACGGAGAATAATCATGGCAGCAGAAAAAGGATCGGCTTTCCTGTTGAAGGTCGGCGATGGCGGCGATCCGCCGGTTTACAGCACGGTCGCGGGAATGCGCACGACTCAGCTCTCGATCAATGGCGAACCTGTCGTCATCACCAATAAGGACAGCGGCGGCTGGCGCGAATTGCTGACCGGAGCAGGCGTGCGTTCGGTATCCGTGTCGGGTGCGGGAATATTCACCGGATCGGTGGCCGAAACGCGGCTCAAGAATAATGCGCTGGCCGGATCGCTCGACGATTATGAGCTGAGCTTCGAAAGCGGGGAACGAATGCAGGGCGAGTTCCTGATAGCGCGGCTCGACTATTCCGGGGATTTCAACGGCGAGCGGAACTATACGCTGGCGCTGGAGAGTTCCGGGCAGGTGGTGAGCCTGTGATTATTGGCGGTTAAGGCTTTCTGAATAACTTTAAGTCCAGCCCAACCAATGCGGTGAAAGCTGTCACGCCTGTGAAAACTAGGATCGCTGTGTCGTACATTATTACCTCGCGGTTTTTCTTTCGATCCGTCTAAATCAATCAGGATCGCTTTCAGTTGAATCGCGAGGTGAAATTTATTCGCTTCCAAACGGACGGTTTACCGCCGTCAATTTTCTCCGCGTGAGAAACTTCAACGCAGAAGATGAGGTCGCAATGAAAGCCAATCCAAACCGAGGCGAGGCGGAGATCGTCGTTGCCGGCGAAACGCTGCGGTTACGGCCGAGCTTCACGGCGCTGGTCGCGGCTGAGGAGGAATTGGGCCCGCTGTTCGCGCTGGTTGAGCGGGCGGCCGGGGGCGAGCTCAGGCTCGGCGAACTGGTCGCGCTGTTCTGGCATTGCCTCGACCCGAAACCGGCAAAGCTGACGCGTGAACGCTTTGGCGAGAGCATTGCGGGGCAGGGGCTTGCGGCGGCGACGCCCGTGCTCCGGGCGCTGCTCGGTCAAATCCTGCAAGGGCGGTGAGTGAGTTTGCGGCGGCTGCGACCCGACTTGCGGGCCTTGCGGGCATGACGCTCGGCTGGCGGCCCGAGGAATTCTGGGCGGCGACGCCGGCCGAATTGGCCACGGTCCTGATGGCCTTTTCCGATGACGATGCCGGCGGGGTTCCTGCAGCCCGGTCCGACCTCTCCCGATTGATGGAGCAATTTCCCGATGAATGACGATTTCGAAGACGAGCTGATCCGCGTACGTGCCGATACGCAAGCCTTTCGCCACGACGTTGCGGATATGCGGCGCGCGCTGTCGGATGGCCTTGGCGGCGCGGCGGATATGGTCGGCAGTCGGATCGAGAGAGCGTTGCTGCGCGCGGTGCGCACCGGCAAACTCGGGTTCGACGATCTGAAACGGACGGCGCTGGCCGTGATGAGTGATATCGCGCGGGCTGCTGTCAGTACCGGATTGAATTCCCTGTTTTCGGGAAGCGGCAAAGGCCAATCCGACGGACTGCTTGCGCTCGGGACACAGCTTGCCAGCGCTTTCCTTGGCGCGCCGGGGCGGGCAACCGGTGGACCTGTGGCGCCGGGCCGGGCCTATCGCATCGGCGAACAGGGGCCCGAGTTGTTTGTGCCGTCTTCCAGTGGCCGGGTCGAGCCGGTGTCCGCAGGCAGATCGGCGCGCGAAGTCCGCGTCACGATCAATCTCAACGCGCCGCAGGGCACGGAACCCGAAGCACTGACCCGTTCCAGTCGTCAGATCGCGCAGCAGGTCCGGCGCGCGCTCCAGCGGTCTGAATAAGGGAGCCCTGCCATGCCCCACTGGCTCGCCAGCCCTGGCGACACAAAGCAGTTCACCCATATCAAGCGCTTCGATCCGCGTTTCTGGACCGTCAACTTCCCGCGTCCGATGATGGCATCCGTGGTGACGAGCGGCCCGCAATCCCTGCGGGTCAATGCCGTGTTCTACATGGCGGACGATCTGGCCGGCCTGATCTGGGAGAGCGAGGATCTGTGGGACCACCCGCTCGTCGCTTATGAAACCGCGCGCGATTACCGGGGCTGCACGCTCGGCTTTCGCTGGCGATCGGACGGGATCATGCCGCTCGATGCGCTGCATGGTCCGACGCTGACGATCGAAGGACGGGACGAGGCGGGCGAGCCGCGCAGCTGGTATGTGCGGCTCTGGAACTACGCGAACGGTACACCGGAAGACGCCGAAATCGCGCTGGATTTCGATGCGCTGGAGGGTGGGTTCCTGCTCCCGGGGGAGGCGGACCCAGTATGGGCCGGGGATATCGACCGGCTGTTCCTCTCACTCGTGCCACCTGGCTATACGGCCGCCACTGTGCCGTTGGCCGCACCCGCAGATGCATGGGCGGAGCTGACAGACATATCCTGCACCGGTGCCGGATCCACGATCCGTATCGGCGATACGCTGCTTCCTGAACATGGCATGCGCATCGCGACCGGCTATGACGACGCCTATAACCAGACGCCGGCCCGGCTGGTCCGCAATGCGCTGCATCTCGGCTATCGGGATGTCATCAATCACTATGTCGGGATGAGCCATTATTACCGGCTTGAATATTATGGCTGGGCCGGGGGCCTGTATATCAGCCTGTCGGGCGGCGTGCTCAACGCGCCCTGTGCTGCCTGGCACGCCGATTTCGCCGCCCGGGCCAATGCGTTTGGCTATGCGCTGATCTGCTCGCTCTCCTATGAGCTGTTCGATGCGATCTGCTTTGGCGACTGGAAGCAGCGTGACGAGCTTGGCAATCCGGCGCTGACCGGATGGGAGCCGCCGTCGACCCTGTTGTCGCCCGCGAGCAGCGGTGCGATGAATTTTCTGAAAGTGGTGGCCCAGGCGTTCGTCGCGATCCTGCAGGGCGCAGGCCAGCCGGTGCATTTCCAGATCGGCGAACCCTGGTGGTGGATCACGCAGGACGGCAACGCGCGGATCTGCCTTTACGACAGTGCCGCGCAGGCGGCGTTCGGGTCCAATCTCGTGTCCATCCCGACGATCAAGGGGACAAAGACGGCGGCTGAAATCACCATGCTGAACCAGGCCGGCCAGATGCTTGCCGATTCCACGGCGGATGTCGTTGCGGCGGTAAAGGCGCAGGCAGCCGACGCGGTGACCTATCTGCTCGTCTATCTGCCGACCGTGCTCGACGAGGACGCTCCCGAAGCCAAGCGAGCCAATGTGCCGCTTGGCTGGGCGGACCCCGCTTTCGATATCCTCCAGCTTGAGGATTATGACTGGGTGACCGGCGGCAATCGCGGCGCCACGGCAAGAGCGGTCGCAGCGATGCAGGCAAGGCTCGGCTATCCCGCCGAACGCCAGCATTACTTCGCCGGCTTCGTCCTGAATGCCGAAGATGCGGCCCAGTGGACTCTGATCGACGCTGCCGCCGAGGCTGGGCGGGAACGCGGCGTCGCCGAAACATTCTTCTGGGCGCTGCCCCAGGTTACTCGCGACGGTTTCACCCATTTCGACAGCAAGGAGGGCGATGTGCAGGCCTTTGACGATGTGCAATTCCCTCTCGCGCTTGGCCGCGAAGCGGTGGCGACACCGGGTTTCTCGACGGCAATCGTGACGACGGCATCGGGCGCGGAGCATCGCAACAGCGACTGGACCGATGCGCGGATGCGCTATGACGCAGGGCCGGGGGTGCGATCGGAAGCCGATGTCGGCACGCTGATCGCTTTCTTCCGGGCGCGGCGAGGCGCGGCGCGCGGTTTCCGCTTTCACGATCCTTTCGACCATAGTTCCAGCACGATGACGGGAACCCCCGAACCCGATGATCAGCGGCTCGGAACGGGCGATGGGGAGACGACTCTTTTCCCGCTCGTCAAACGCTATGGCGACACTCCGGATCAACAGGTCCGGCGGATCAGGCATCCGGTGCCGGGAACTGTTCGCGTATCGGTTGACGATGTCGAACAGGCGAGCGGCTGGATTGTCGAGAACGGAGCGATCCAGTTCGACATTCCGCCCGCCGCCGATGCGGATATCTGCGCAGGCTATCTATTCGATGTCCCGGTGCGTTTCGCCGAAGACCGGCTGGAAGTCAGCCGCACAACCTTCCTGGCAGGCGAAGCGGTGAGCGTGCCGCTGATCGAGATCCGGGATTAGAACAGGGTTATTGACACTGGAGGAACAGCGTCCCGCTCTTTTCGACGATCACAGCCCATCCGCGCTCATCTGCTTCGAACACGATCTTGAAGGCCGGCATGTTCCTGTTTTCGTCAGCGATGAGGATACAGCCGTTGTCGCCAATATGGCGCAGCAGCGTTTGAAGCACGGCAATCCGATCTTCGGCGCGGAGCATGTGCAGCGTTCGGTCGATAACGATAACGTCATAGGTCCCCGCTGGTCGATAGACGCGCACATCGGCGACCTCGCCTTCGATATCGAGATTCTCGGCGGCGGCATCGCCTAGCATGTCGGCGATGCCCGAAGGCGATTGATCGATACCCGTCACATGATGACCGAGCCGGGCAATGAAAAGGGCATCCCGACCCTGTCCGCATCCGATGTCCAGCACCAGCGCGCGCGGCTTTGGATAGTGATCGAAGAAGTCCTCAAACGCCCTTGTGGGTTCTCCAAGAGCCTTTCTGGATTCGCGATAGAGCTGTTCGTAATCGGTTGGCATTTGCCGGTATTGCCAAGGTGGAGACGCCTTGACCAAGTGTTTCTGTTCCGCCTTTGAAAGGAGAAGCTTATGGCCGCGTTCCTCGATGCGCCGATCACCACTATCGCCTTTTGCTGGCGGCTCGCCCGCCGCGATGGCGTGGCGCTCGGCTTCACGACGCACGACCGCGATCTCGTGATCGGCGGTCTTACCTATCAGGCGACCCCCGGGATGCTGCCATCGGCGGTCAGGCTTGGCGATGGGCTCGATGCGAGTTCGATGGATGTGTCGGGCGCGCTGACCAGCGATGCGATCACGGAGCGGGATTTGCTGGCGGGGCGTTGGGACGGCGCTGCCGTTAGCCTCTTCACCGTCGATTGGGAAGCGCCCGACGGCGAGACAGTACCGCTCGCGCGCGGCGAACTTGGGGCCGTCTCCATAGAGGGAGACGGTTTTACAGCGGAGCTGAAAGGGCCCGCTGCGGTGTTTGAGCGGCCGGTGAGCGAGCTGACATCGCCGGAATGCCGCGCGCAATTTGGCGACACGCGCTGCCGTGTCGATCTTGCGCCGCATATCCGGATCACGTTGATAACCGCGCGTGTCGATGAAGTAACCGTTGATGTGGCGAGCGCCGCCGCCACACCCAACGCTTATGGTTACGGTCGGCTGCGCTGGATGAGCGGCGACAATAGCGGACTGACCAGTGCGATTTTGCGTTCGGCGGGTAATCGCCTGACCCTGAGAGAAACGCCGCCCTTTGCGATCGTGCCGGGAGCGATGGTCGAGATCACCGCGGGGTGCGACCGGATATTTGCAACCTGCCGTGACCGATTTTCCAATGCCGGCAATTTTCGCGGCGAACCGCATCTTCCGGGCAACGACCTGCTGACCCGTTATCCGGGGGCAAGTTGATGACCGGGGAAGCGGTTCTTGTTGAGCGCATCCTTGCCGCAGCGCGAGCCTGTATCGGCACCCGCTTTCGTTTGCAGGGCCGCGATCCCAGCATTGGGCTCGATTGTGTGGGGCTTGCCGACTTCACTTATAGGGCGGTCGGCGCAGAGCCGGTGCTTCCGGATGGCTATGCCCTGCGGGGCGGCGATATTCGCGATGCAGAGGGCCGACTCTCCGCCAGCGGCTTCATATCAGTCGATGGCGGCGCGGCGCGGGCGGGAGATCTGCTGGTGCTGCGTCCGGGCGGACGTCAACTTCATCTGGCCGTCCATAGCGGCACAGCGTTCATCCATGCCGACCTTGGCCTGCGCCGCGTGGTAGAAACGCCCGGGCGTCTGCCCTGGCCGTTGCTTGGAAACTGGCGGTGGCGGCCCGGATCTGGCGAACGGAAAAACTGAACCATGGCGACACTTGTCCTGAGTACGGCCGGAACCGCCCTGTTCGGCCCGATTGGCGGTGCCATTGGCGCGTTTATCGGCCAGCAGGTCGACAATGAGGTTTTCAGGCCCGGGGGCAGGGAAGGGCCGCGGCTCAACGATCTCAGGCTTCAGACATCGTCATACGGTACGCCGCTGCCCAGGATTTTCGGCACGATGCGCGTTGCCGGGACAGTCGTCTGGGCTACCGATCTCCAGGAGGACCGCAATAAGGAAGGTGGCGGCAAGGGAAGGCCGAGCGCCACGACCTATAGTTATAGCGCGTCTTTCGCGGTGGCGCTGTCGGCTCGCCCGATCCGCGCCGTTCATCGTATCTGGGCCGATGGCAAATTGCTGCGCGGAGTGGCGGGGGACTTCAAAAGCGAAACCGCTTTTCGCCTTCATCTGGGCGGAGAAGATCAAGCGATCGATCCACTGATCGCTTCGGCCGAGGGCGGCTCAGGCACGCCGACTTATTGCGGGCTGGCACTGGCGGTCTTTGAAAATCTCCAGCTTGCCGATTTCGGTAATCGCATTCCCTCGCTGACGTTCGAGGTGGAGGCGGATGAGGGCGCAGTCAGCTTCGTCGATATCGTCGATGAACTGAGCGCCGGGCAGGTGACAGCGGACAGCAGCGCAACCCTGAGCGGCTATGCCGGGCATGGCAGCAATCTTCGCGGTGCGATCGAAACGCTGGTTGCCGCATTGCCGCATCATCTGGTTTGCGATGCCGATACGATTCGCTTTACCGACACTCTCTCACCGCCCGTTTCGCTTACAGAGGATGCGCTGGGTGCCAAAGTGGGGGAACAGGGGCGCGCGCGGTATCAGATGGAACGGCAGGGCGCAGACAAGGCACCCGCCGAAATCGCGCTGCGCTACTATGAACCGGCCCGCGATTATCAGGCAGGCCTGCAACGCGCCCGGATGGAAGGTGCAGGTCAGACAGGCGAACGCACCGACCTTCCGGCCACGCTCTCGGCTCCCAGGGCAAAGGCGATTGCCGAGGCGCGGCTCGAACGGCTGTGGACCGAAAAGACGCGCGCATCGATAACTCTGCCATGGGCGGCGATGACGATCCGGCCCGGCGATGCGATTCAGATTCCCGGCGAATCAGGATCATGGAGGGTCTCCGCGTTCAATCTGGAACGGATGGCGGTATCCCTTGAATGTGTGAGGGCGACAGGAGCCAGCGCCGTGATGGCAGATGCCGCGGCTCCGGGCCGCGTTGTTTCCGATCCGGATCTTGAACACGGCCCTACTCGGCTCGAGCTGCTCGATCTTCCTGCTCTGGATGACACTCTTTATGCCGCCCCGCATCTGCTGGTTGCTGCCGCCGGGATATCTCCGGGGTGGCGGTCGGCCAATCTCGAAGTCAGTTTCGATGGCGGGGCGAGCTTCGGGTCGCTGGGCCGCACTTCGCCCCCCGCCGTTATCGGCGCTGCGCTTGGCGTTCTTGGTATCGGCCAGTCTGCATTGCTCGATACCGTGTCGGCGATAGACGTCGCGTTGTTGCATGGCGATATGTGGCTGACATCCGCGACGGATGCCGCGTTGGTGTCTGGCGCTAATCTGGCCGTGCTTGGTGAAGAGCTGATCCAATTCGGAGGCGCCGAGGCGCTTGGCGGAAACCGGTTTCGCCTTTCGCGCCTGCTGCGGGGGCGGCGGGGTACCGAATGGGCGATGACCGGGCATGTCTTCGGCGAGCGCTTCGTCTTGCTCGATCCCGGCACAGTGAAACCTCTCGAAACATCGGCATCGGCCCTTGGCGGCAGCGTGGAACTGCTCGCGACGGGTTTGGGCGATGCCGGCGTTCCGGTGTCGGTCAGCGATATTGTCCATGGTCGGTCGGTTCGGCCGCCGACGCCCGTGCATTTGTCCGCGCAGCGCGAAGCCGATGGCGCGATCCGATTCTCGTGGGTCAGGCGGAGCCGGATCGGCTGGGCCTGGATATCGGGCGCGGATGCGCCGCTTGGCGAGGAGGAAGAAAGGTGGCGCGTCAGTATAGAGCCGCTGGCGGGCCAGTCGCGAACGCAGGAGACCGACGGGGCGACACTGACCTATTCCATTGCCGACCAGCTGGCCGACGGCACCGACGCAGTCGGCATATTCCTGCTGTCCGTTGTCCAGCTCGGCGCACTTGCCGAATCCGACCCGGCGGCGCGCCGGACATTCCATCTGTAACCGAGGAACATCATTATGACCGATGCAACCGACCGATTTGGCCTGCCATTAATCCAGCCGGGCCAGGCCCAGAAGGAGCTGTTTCACAATGAGGCGCTCGCGCTGCTAGATGGCGCCGTACACCCGGCGGCCGAAACACGCGGCGACGATGTGCCGCCGGTAAGCCCGGCCTACGGGCAGGGCTGGATCGTCGGCACAGCGCCCACCGGCGACTGGGCTGGCCATGCCGACAAGTTTGCGATCTGGACTGGCGGCGGGTGGCGTTTCGTCGAATCGGTTGAGGGCATGCAGATATGGTTGCGCGATTCCGGCGTCTTTTCCTTCTGGACGGGGTCGGAGTGGCGTGATGGGGAGCAGGTTTGCGATGCACTTGTAATTGCGGGGCAAACTGTTGTCAGGCAGCAACAGCCTGCGGTGCCGGATGCGTCGGGCGGCGCGATAATCGACGGAGAAGCGCGCTCCGCGATCGCGGCGATCCTCCTAGCTTTACGCACTCACGGTCTTATCGCGACATGATCTTACGAAAAATCACAACTAAATAACCAACTTTCCTTGCCACTATGCAACCTTATCGGCATAGACGCGTTGGTTGTTCTGTTGCTGCATGCCGTTGAAGGCGTCCTTAGCCATTTGGCTTAGCCATTTGGTTTCTCGAATGCGGCATTTTGGCAACAGATACTCCAATTGTCCGCTTGCGTGGACAGTATGGTTTCGATAATAGTTTTCGTATTCCTACGCTAGGAATTTGTAAGAAAGGGGAAAGTTATGCGCAAGTTCGCCATCCAAGCGGCGCTCGCTACCACCGCGCTCACATTGGCGGCTACGCCAGCGCTGGCTCGCGACGATTCTTGGTATATCGGTGCAGAGGCCGGTGGGACGATCATCAGCAATGCTGATATCGATGTCACCA
>NZ_QRDP01000004.1:0-1039664 GCF_003385775.1 Parasphingopyxis lamellibrachiae | reverse complement strand
TTGGCGGCTACGCCAGCGCTGGCTCGCGACGATTCTTGGTATATCGGTGCAGAGGCCGGTGGGACGATCATCAGCAATGCTGATATCGATGTCACCAATTCAGCCGGTGTATTCGCCAACAATGCCTACAGCATCAACACGGAGCCTGGCTTCGACGTTGGCGGCATTCTGGGTTATGATTTCGGCTGGTTCCGTCTGGAAGCCGATGTTTCGTATCGCCGTGCTGAAGTAACGACGATTGAACAGAATCTGGGTTCGATCCTGCCGATTGCAGGCACGGTTACCGGCACGAGTGTCAACTACAATCCGGGCGGCCCGAACGGCAATCCTCCGGGCAACCCGTTCCAGTGGAATGGCGCGCAGGGCAGCATGCGGATCCTCGCCTTCATGGCCAACGGTCTTCTGGACTTTGGCGATGACGACGGTTTCCAGGGTTATATCGGTGGCGGTGTCGGCATTGCCCGCACCAGCTTTGACGGCATCCGGGTTACGGACGCTGCGCCGGTCATCACCGACGATTCGGATTCGGGCTTCGCCTGGCAGCTTGTTGCCGGCGTCCGCTATCCGCTTTCCCGGAACTTCGACATCGGCGTGAAATATCGCTTCTTCAACCAGGACGATGTCGGAACGAACAGCTTCTACAGCACCTCGGACGAAACGGATGTCCGCTCGCACAGTGCGCTGGTTACGCTGACCTACAACTTCGGGTCGCCGCCTCCGCCTCCGGTAGAGCCTCCGCCTCCGCCTGTTGTGACGCCTCCGCCGCCGGTAGAGCCTCCGCCTCCGCCGCCTCCGTGTGAGCCTGGTCCGTTCCTGGTGTTCTTCGACTGGGATCAGTCGGACATTCGCCCGGACGCAGCTTCGGTGCTTGATGCGGTTGCTGCCCAGTATCAGACCGGTCGTTGCCCGACTTCGGTTATGCTTGCTGGTCACGCCGACAGGTCCGGTTCGGCAACCTACAACGTAGGTCTGTCTGAGCGTCGTAACTCTTCGGTTCGTGCGTACCTCGCTTCGCGCGGTGTTCCGGACGGTTCGATGTCGAGTGAAGCCTTTGGTGAAGGTCGTCCGCTGGTCGACACCGCCGATGGGGTTCGCGAACAGCAGAACCGTCGCGTTGAGATCACTTACGGCCCCGGCATGTAAGGATCGGCGCAAGCCAATAAAGGGAGGGGCCGGTCGCGAGACCGGCCCCTTTTTTTGTGCCGTTCGATCCGCTTCGGTGGCATCGTTCTGGCCAAATCTTGACCAACCCCGAAGTAAAGCATAGTTTATGCAATACTGACGGTCTGATTTATTGAATTACGAACGGTTAGTATTGGGGGGGGCATGTTAAAATCGATATTTACAGTGGCTTTGTCACTAATTCTGGCGGCTACGCCAGCGCTGGCTCGCGACGATTCTTGGTATATCGGTGCAGAGGCCGGTGGGACGATCATCAGCAATGCTGATATCGATGTCACCAATTCAGCCGGTGTATTCGCCAACAATGCCTACAGCATCAACACGGAGCCTGGCTTCGACGTTGGCGGCATTCTGGGTTATGATTTCGGCTGGTTCCGTCTGGAAGCCGATGTTTCGTATCGCCGTGCTGAAGTAACGACGATTGAACAGAATCTGGGTTCGATCCTGCCGATTGCAGGCACGGTTACCGGCACGAGTGTCAACTACAATCCGGGCGGCCCGAACGGCAATCCTCCGGGCAACCCGTTCCAGTGGAATGGCGCGCAGGGCAGCATGCGGATCCTCGCCTTCATGGCCAACGGTCTTCTGGACTTTGGCGATGACGACGGTTTCCAGGGTTATATCGGTGGCGGTGTCGGCATTGCCCGCACCAGCTTTGACGGCATCCGGGTTACGGACGCTGCGCCGGTCATCACCGACGATTCGGATTCGGGCTTCGCCTGGCAGCTTGTTGCCGGCGTCCGCTATCCGCTTTCCCGGAACTTCGACATCGGCGTGAAATATCGCTTCTTCAACCAGGACGATGTCGGAACGAACAGCTTCTACAGCACCTCGGACGAAACGGATGTCCGCTCGCACAGTGCGCTGGTTACGCTGACCTACAACTTCGGGTCCGGGCCCGATTGCGCGCCGCCGCGTGAAATCATCGACGGCGTCTGCCGGATGCCGGATCCGCAGCCGGTTTGCGGCGACGGTACGCCGGTTCCTGCCGGGCAAGACGCAGCTGCCTTTTGTGTGCTGCCATGTCCCTCACCGCCCTATATCCCGAACACAACCTATCCGCGCGGCGGCAATCCGGCGGAGCTCTGCCGCGAACCTCCCGTGGTTTGCGATACCACCACATCGGTTATCTTTGGCTGGGACAGGGATGTATTCTCCACAGAGGATGGCAGGTTGACGCAATCCGACGAGGATTCGCTGCAGACCCTTCGCCAGATCGTTGCGCGGCATGTCGAGTTCGGAAACGGCAGCTGTTATGTAACGATCATGCTGGAAGGCCATACCGACACGTCCGGGCCGCCAGACTATAATGACGATCTCTCGGCGCGACGGGCGGAAACCGTACGGAATATCCTGACGGCAGGGGGCATTCCCGGAGCGAGTATCTCGGTCAGTTCGTTCGGCGAAGATCGCCCGGCTGTCGATACCGGGGATGGCGTAAGGGAACCCGCCAATCGCCGTGTGATGATTATCTATAATCGCAACTAGGATAATCCACCCAAATACCCCGCATTCCTAGCGGAAGGGCGTCGATCTTCGGATCGGCGCCCCCTTTGTTATCCGGGACCAGCCGGTTGTTTGGGAATATGGCCTGTCAAATCAGCGCGCCGCAAAGATATCGAGCGTCCGCTCCGTCATTCGCGCCATCGCAAATTGATTGCTCGCCCAGGTGGCAAGATCGGCCCGGATGGCGTGGCGTTTTTCCCCATCCCGGCGCGACAGGGCCAGCAAATGCGTTGCCGCTTCCTGCGGGTCCGGCAATTCTGCACTGGCCATCACAAGGTTGGCCGGATGCGGCGCAACGGCTTCGAGCGCGCCGCCGGCAGGGGTTGTAATCACCGGAACGCCGGCCAGTTGCGCTTCTATCAGCGCGTTGGGAACGCCTTCATGGCGTGATGTGAGCCCCAGAGCATCCATTTTTCCCAACCAGAAACCGACATGCGTGGTGCGCCCGACGAACAGGGTCCGGTTTCCTATACCGGCACTGCGCGCAAATGCTTCGGCGGCTCCACGTAGCGGCCCACTGCCCGCAATGATGAACCGCGCCTGCGGGTCCTTGCGCGCCATGGCCGTGCAAATCTCCAGCCACAGCAATGGGCGCTTATTGTCGTCAAACCGCATGACGCCGCCAAATATGAACCCGGTTCCGCCGGCCTGCCTGTCGAACCGTTCCCAGCGCGCCCGTTCATCCTCTGGTGCATCCTGGGGCAGGGGATCGACTCCATTGGCCACCGTCGCCACACTGCCGGAAGGCAGATCGAGCCATTCTTCATAGGCACTGGCTGCGATCCTGGAATTGGCAGTCAGGGTAACGCCCTGTGCAGAGAGAAGTCCGCGGTACAGGGTTTGCTGTTCAGGCTTTTGCCGGTCTTTCCGGTTGTTCGGCGGCATGGTCCGCACATTGAGAATGATCCGCGGCACATTCGCCATCAATGCGGCGAGGCCGGCGGCAAAGATCATGCCGTCCTGCCATATCTGAACCACGTCCGGGGCCTCATAGCGCAACAGTTCGGTCAGCCTGATCACGCCTTCCCGCATCCGTGGCGGCAATAGCGCGATCAGTTCCCGCGACGGCGCAAGGATGCTGCTATCCGGACTTCCGCCCCATGGTTGGGCAGAGAGATAGTCGGAAACCCGGATATTGGCTTTTTCCAGCCGCGCCAGATAGAAATCGTTGCTGCGGCGGCGATCCAGCTTACGGCAGAAAATGCTCACAGGGCCATGAATCCGGTCATGCTGGCCGGCATTCGCGGAAAGCCCCAGGGCCGTGTTGGCCAGCTGGCGTTCGGCGCCGCCCCCGCCGAGTGACCCGCCGATCAGGATAACGCCGCCGATCGTGCGTTCCGGGCTGGCTGGAGGTCTGTTCCTGCGTCGCTCAATGGCAGATTTCAGCAGCATATCGAGCGCGGCAACGCTGGGCGGGCCTGCCGCGTGCGGCCCGCTGAACAATCTGGCCGCCAGCCGCATGTCACGGGAAAATTCGGGGTCGATTGCCGATGATTCACTGTTTTCCAGGAGCGAAACCGCTTCGTCGAACTGGCCCGCCATCCGCAACAGTCGCGCCTTTTCCATGGCGATTTCCGCGGCCAAATTCCCAGATGGTTCGGCCTTTTGCAGCAGCGCCAGAGCTTCGTCGCGATTGTCGAGCAAGGCAAGGCAGCGGGCAATGAGCAGAGCGTTGGCAGGATCGTTTTCAGAATGTGTCGCCGCCATATGGGAGGCGAGAATTTGCGTCGCCGCCGCGGTTCCGGAAGCTTTTAAGACGGTGCGAAGATATTCCGGAAAGATATTGTAAGAGCTTGGAAATCTTTCAATCATTGAGCGCCAACAGAGGCGTGCTGATTCGGCATCACCGGACAGGTTGAGAAGCTTTCCAACGTAAAGTTGCGGCCGCTCATTGTCGGGAAATTGCACGGCGATATCGATCGCGCGGGAGAGCAGCCAGGGTGTATAGTCGCCCCGGTCTGCCTCCTCGACCAGAGCCGCCGCTTCGGTCAGCGCCTCTTCCTCGCTCAACGCCACCGCTACAGAATCCAGAACGCCTCGTTCAAGCGCTTCGGTCAACGGATCCGCCATGGGCGAAAGCGCCGGGCGTTGCACGGGGGCGGGTAAGCTGCCAGTCACAATCTTCGCCATAGAATGCGGCGGCGTGCGCCGCAAATGCGAAGAGGAGTAGGGGTTCTGGCGCGGTTTCCAAATGACAGGCTGCTGGAGAGGCTGGCCGGGTTGCCCATCGCGCCAATCCGGCGCTGGGCGGCGCGCTTGGCGGCGGATCGAGCCATGCATTGGGCAGCGCTCGGGGGAGCCGCGCGCGATCCCTATGTTCTGGCTCGCCTGGGGCTCTATCCGTTCGCCATGGCGGCACAGGCATCGGATGCGAAGGGGCGTAGGGGACGCGCGCTCGCAGCGGCCGCGCTCGGCAAAGCCGATGGCAAGGCGATGGAGGCGCTTGCTGCGCTGCGGGGGAACTCGCGAAAGCTCGCCGCCAGGCTGGTCGCCCTGCATGATTGCGAGACCGCATTGGAATTGCTTGAACCCGGCGATCACACGGGCCTGGCCGCATGCCTGCTGGCGCTGGATCGGCCGGAAGATGCGCGCGGGCATCTCGGTCAGGCAGGAGAAAATAGCCGGGAGGCCGCCGCAATCCGGGCGCATATCGAGATTTGCGCGGGCGAATGGGGAGCGGCGAGAGAAGCGCTCAACGCCATGTTCGGCCATGACGATCTCGGCGCTCCGCTCGCTTCCGGTTCCGGCGCCTTCACTATCGACACTCTGCGCGGCGAGACTCCACCGGTGTCCGAAGGGCCGAAGGTTTCAGTGGTCATTCCCTACCATAATGCTGCCGGGACAATCGAAACGGCCATTGCCTCGATAACCGGGCAGAGCTGGCGGAATGTGGAGATACTGGCGGTCGACGATCGGTCGGACGATGAAAGCCCGGCGATTGTCCGCCGCCTTGCGGACTCCGATGGCAGGATCGTGCTTCTGGCTAATGTGCGCGAACCGGGCGTTTATGGCGCCCGCAACACGGCCATTGCGGCGGCCACGGGCGAATATGTCACCTTTCTAGATGCCGATGACTGGTCCCCCGGGGAACGGCTCGCACGGCAGATCGCCGCGCTGGGCTCCGGGACTGTGGCGATCGCAAACCATATTCGCATGGACGATGCAGGCAGGCCTGTCGCCCCGCGCATATTTCCGCTGGTCCGCCCGGTGCCGATTACCATGGCTCTGCGGCGCGAAACGCTTGTCGCTGCCGGGCCGTTCGACGCGGTTGCGACAGGAGCGGATTCCGAAATGTTCGCACGGCTCGAAATGCTGCATGGCAAGGCTGCGGTCGCAAGGGACCCGGCCGTCCTTCTGGTTGCACGCTGGCGTTCCGGTTCGCTGAGTCGGAACCGGGAAGGCGGCCTGCTGGGGCTCGAGCGGTATCGCTATCGCGCTCAGTGGATGTTCCGGCATGCCGGACTGGAATCACCGCGCTTGCCAGAAGAGCCGGGCGCAGCATAGACACGCGGCATATGCAATTCGAGGGCCTCACCGATTAGCGAAGACGCACCCCCAGAGCTGGATGCAGCGGCGCTGACCGCGCGGCTTCGCGAGGAGCAGGCAGCGCGCGAGGCGGCCGAACGGCAGGTGCTGGCACTCACGACGGAAAAGCGGCTGTTGGAATATCGCGTGATCAATGCGCATCGGACGCTGGCGCATGGCTTGGGCCGGGCGCTGATCGAGGCGCGCAGCCTGAAAGGCCTGCTTGCCTTGCCGGGCCGCATTCGGCGGCTGAGCATGAAACAACGGGCCAAGCGCCGCGAACGCGTGCCCAACAGTTTTACCGACGATGTCGCGTCGATATTGCGCCTTGTCGACCCGGCGTTCGAACGGGCCGCCGCCCAAGGATTGGATGCCGCGATCGACTGGGTCCGAGCCGAAAAGGCCGAACCCGCCGCCAAGGCAAGGGCATTGGCCGAATTGGCGCATGCGACGCTCGACGACGCCCCGGAAAAGGCGGCGCGCATTGGCGAAGATGCCGCGAGGAAATATCCCGGTGAACAGCGCCTTTTTGCGCTGGCGGTGCGATTGCGCGAGAAAGGGCTGGTTCTTGCGCCTGCCAGCCTGTGTGCAGCCATTTGCGGTCGCCAGCCTCTTTCACCGCCGCAAATTCGCCTCTGCGATCTGATGATGGAAGACGCGGCCTTGCTCGAACGAGGGCGCTGGGGAGAGTCGCCGGCGCACGGCCCGGGCAATACCGGCGAAGGCGGCCTGGTGATCATCTGCCCCCCTAGATGGGCCGCTTTGCCGCGGGTTCTGAAGGCACGAGAAGATGCCCGCAAAGCGGGTGCGACGGTTTCGATCGTAGCTCCGGCCGACAAGCCCGATTTCGCCGCTTTCTCCGCCGTGCATATTTTCGCGAACTCGATTGGCATGGCCTGCGCGATGGTGGTCGATGCACACGCCGCCGGATGCCGCATCATCCTCGATATCGCCAATCCCCCTGCATCGATGCTGCGCTCCAGCGGCAGCGAGCGCGAAGCGGTTGACGGTATCCGGCTCAAGGGCCTTGCCGCCCATGCCGATATCCTGATCGCGCGTAGCATGGCTCTGGGAACCCGTCTGGGCGCGCTGGATATTGATTGTCTTGTTGCCGGCGACGCTGGCGATGCAGCTGACGCTGCGGATGATGAGATGATGACCGCCGCTCTCGCCGAATATGGCGTCAGGCCGGTGTCGCGGACGGTCGGCTGTTTCGCGACGCTTGATGAAGATGCCGGGTCAGTGCTCTGCCTCGAAGCTTTTGCTGCGCTCGCGGCAACCGGTGAGGCCGGGCAGTTGCTGATATTCGGCAAGGGAAGCCGCAGCGCGCATCTCTCCAGCAAAGCAGAGGCGCTTGGGCTGACCGATCAGGTGAATTTTGTTGGCATGCCGCCGCCGCAACGCTGGCCGTCGTTGCTTGCAGCGCTGGATCTGGCGGTGTTTCCGCGGATCGCGGAGGAAGCGCTGGGATCCGAAATCCCGATGCTTAGCGTTCAGGCACTTGCTCGGGGACTTCCGGTGCTTGCCAGCCAATCTGCCTGGGATGCGCAGGCGGCGTTCATTGCCGAGCCAGGTGCAGTATTGGCAGCAGGGGGTGATCAGGCCGTGCAGATGCGGGATGCGTTTCGCCATCCGCCAGGCCCCGTTCAGCCGGTATCAGGCGACGACCCCTTGGCCGATCTCTATGAACTGTTCATCCGGCCGCTATAAGCTTGATTTTATTACAGCGGGGTGGCGCATGCCGGATGGCTATTGTAACAGCGCCCGAAGAGTTTTGGGACGAATGCAATGCGTATTGCCATGATTGGAACAGGCTATGTCGGCCTGGTTTCCGGAGCCTGTTTTTCGGATTTTGGCCATCAGGTCGTGTGCGTCGACAAGGATGCCGACAAGATCGCCGCGCTCGAAAAGGGTGTGATGCCGATCTACGAGCCGGGCCTCGAAGCCCTGGTCGCGCATAATGTCGATGCGGGGAGATTGTCGTTCACGACGGACCTAGCCGAAGGCGTTGCGGGAGCGGACGCTGTGTTTATCGCGGTGGGCACGCCGTCGCGGCGCGGGGATGGTCATGCGGATCTCACCTATGTCTATGCAGCGGCCAGGGAGATCGCCCAGGCGCTGACCGGACCGGCGGTTGTCGTGACCAAATCCACTGTGCCCGTGGGAACCGGCGACGAAGTGGAGCGACTGATCCGCGAGACCGCGCCCGATGCCGAAGTGTCGGTTGCCTCGAACCCGGAATTTTTGCGCGAAGGCGCGGCCATCACCGATTTCAAACATCCGGACCGGATTGTAGCAGGGGTAGAGGGTGTGCGAGCCCGCGAGCTCCTCGAAGCGATCTATCGGCCGCTCAATCTGAACCGCGCGCCCTTGCTCTTCACAACCCGCCGGACGGCTGAAATCATCAAATATGCGGCCAATGCATTCCTCGCGACCAAGATCACCTTCATCAATGAGATTGCCGATCTGTGCGAGTCGGTCGGTGCCGATGTGCAAATGGTTTCGCGCGGGATCGGGCTCGACAATCGCATCGGGCCCAAATTTCTCCATGCCGGCCCTGGCTATGGCGGGTCCTGCTTTCCGAAAGATACGCTTGCGCTCTTAAAGACTGCTGAGGACGAGCAGGTGCCGCTGCGCATCGTGGAGTCTGTGGTCAAGGTGAACGATGCGCGCAAACGAGCCATGGGGCGCAAGGTCGTCAAGGCTATGAATGGCGATGTGCGCGGCAAGACGGTCGCCCTGCTAGGGCTGACCTTCAAACCGAATACAGACGATATGCGCGATTCCCCGTCAATTTCGATCATCCAGGCATTGCAGGACGAAGGGGCGACAATCCGGGCCTATGATCCGGAAGGTACGGAACAAGCGCGCACTGTCCTTGAAAATGTCGTATTCTGCGACAACCCCTATGCAGCGGCGAACGGTGCGGATGCGCTTGTCATCGTGACGGAGTGGGACGAGTTTCGAGCGCTCGACCTTGATCGGGTTGCCGAGATTCTGGCTCAACCCATATTGGTTGATCTGCGCAACATCTATTCTCAGGAAGAGGCAGCGCAGGCGGGCCTTTCCTATCACGGCATCGGCCAGATCGGCACCGCAGCCTAGCATCGTGGCAAAACAACTTCCCACCCGCATTGGCGATTACATGCCTTTCAGCAAGGATTGGTTTGCCGAACTCCGGCAATGTTTGGTCGTGATGGGGCGCGTTATTTTTGCGGTGATCATGCGGGAATCGCGCACGCGCTATGGTAGTTCCAATATCGGCTATGCTTGGGCAATTATCGACCCGCTTATGCTGCTCGCTGTATTCATCGGTATATTTGCGGTTCTTGGCAGATCATCTCCTGTCGGATCGCCAGTTTCTGTTTTTTTCGTAACTGGGATAGTTCCACTCCTGTTCTGGCGTGGTGCGGTCGGGCAAGGCGCGACGGCTGTTAGCGCCAGCCTAGGCTTGCTGACTTACCCGCAAGTCATGCCGGCCGATATCATTGTAGCACGAATTCTGCTTGAAGCCGCCACCACAGTTTTCGTGATTTTTATCTTTATTGTAGGACTTCAACTGGTTGCCGATGTGTCGCCCAGTTGGTTCCTGGGTGATCCGGTGCAGTTGCTACTGGCAATGCTTGCGCTTTTTTATTTCACGTTCGGGACGATGTTTTTGAGCTCCAGCCTGGCCCGCATCATTCCAGTTTGGATAAATATCTGGGGTTATATGAGCCGTCCGCTGTTTCTGCTGTCGGGCATTTTCTTCACGCTAGAACAAATGCCGGAAAGCGTTCGCTATTATCTGCTATTCAATCCTGTGGCGCATCTGGTCGAGTGGATAAGGTCTGCCGCCATCCCGACCTTCGAAAGCGATGTGTATTCGATTACCTATCCCATGGCATTCGGAACGGTTTCGCTGATAATCGGCCTGGTGGTTGACCGCATCCTTTTGATGACGGGCGATGAGGAAATAGTCAGTTAGCCGCCATGACCATTGAACTGCGCAACGTTTCCAAGACATATCGATCGCGAAGAAGCGGGCGAAAGACAGTGCTGCACGATATCAATGCGGTGTTCGAGCGCGGCCACAGCTATGGAATATTGGGCGTAAACGGGGCCGGCAAATCAACTTTGTTGCGGATAATCTGTGGGGCCGAACGCCCGACATTCGGCGATGTCCGCAAGGACGTCTCCATAAGCTGGCGCCTGGGTTTCGCGTCTTCGTTCAACAGTTCGCTGACCGGGATGGAGAATCTGCGCTTCGTTTGCCGTATCTACAATGCTGATATCAAAGAGGTTTCCGATTTTGTTGAGGATTTCGCAGAAATCGGGAATGCCATTCATGAGCCGGTGCGCACATACTCGTCCGGCATGCAGTCGCGTTTGGCATTCGCCCTCAGCATGGCTATCAGGTTCCAGGTCTATGTGATCGATGAGTCGCTTGCCGTAGGCGATTTCAAGTTCCAGGAAAAATGCAAAGCCGAATTTGCGAAGCGTAGGGAAGAGGCTGATATATTGTTGACCTCTCATATGCCAAACATGATCAAAGAATATTGTGACCGTGCCGGTGTGGTTCACAAGGGGCGCCTCGATATGTTCGATAGCGTGGAAGAGGCTGCCGAGCATTATGAGCGAGTTACACAGTGATGAACCGGGCAGAACTTCTGGAAAGCGCCAAGGACTGGTTTCGTATCCGGCCGGAAGAGGCAAGCGACCGCCATGCCCGCCGCCGTTTGCGCTTTCGTATCATTGCAGCCGGGATTGTGATCCCGACATTTCTCGTATTCATCTATTATGCGCTGCTTGCCCGGCCCGAATATGATACCGAAATGATGTTTACGATCCAGGGGCTTAAGCAGCAGCAGCCTGATCTTCTCGGCGGTATCGGGCTTCCCGCAATTTCCACATCGACCAATGATGGGCTGGTCGTAACGGAATATATCACGTCCAGCGCGATGATCAGGCAGCTTCAGGAAAATTACGGTTTCGATGTCGCCTATGGCGGGTGGAGCTTCGACCCCTGGGCGCGCATAGCACCCTCCGCTGCCGTTGAAAGGAAGGCGGAATTCTGGCGAGGCCAGGTCAACGCTGGCTATGATGCGACGTCGAAGATTATTACCGTCAACGTGCGTGCCTATACGCCCGAAGATTCTCTTCGCCTGGCGCAGGGCGTTCTTTCAGAAACCGAAAATGTGGTGAATGCGCTAAACGGCCGCGTGCAGGATGAAGCCGTTCGCGTGGCCGGCGAAGAGGTGGCTTCAAGACGCGAAGCCTATAACGAAGCGCGGCGACGCGTAATTACATCCCGGGCCAACCGGGCAACGACCCTGGAAGGGGAGGCTGCGCAACAGGTTGGGCTTGTAGGCCAGATCGAAGGTCAGCTTGCCAATGCACGGGTTGAGCGCGCCGCCGCTATTGCGCAATTCCGTCCGGATTCGCCGCAGATTCGCGCGATGGACGAACGTATTGCGGCGCTCGAGGCGCAGCGGGCGGCCGCATTACAGGAAGCACGCGACGGTTTCGGCGTGTCCGAGGCATCACGCGATGTCAGCGCGCAAACGGCGTTGCTAGATTATGAGTTTGCTCAGCAAGCCTATTATGCGGCTATCCAGGCGGAACGCCAGGCGATTGCCCAACGGGCGAATGAACGCCGCTATCTCGTTCCCTTTGTCCCGCCTAGGCTTCCCGAAGTTTCGAACTATTGGTCGCGCTTCGCCAATATATTCGCCTTTGCGATTGCGGCGGCCCTGTTGATGGCCATTGCGACGCTCGGCTATTCCGTCGTCAAGGACCATATGGAATGACCAGATTTTCGCATCTTTATCGCCTGTTCGCTTCATTTGCGGTTGTGCTGCTGGTCATGGCCGTCTCGCCTGCAGTGGCGCAGATCGACGCAGACTCCGGTGCGAGCGCTGTCGGAGCAGGGTCGGCGCCGGCAGCCGTTATTCAGGACGATCAGCGTGGTTCAGAGGCGCGGCGGACGACTTTGAGACAGGACCAGCTCGCGGGCACCCGTCCGCAGCCGTTTGGGGCTGAGCTTTTCCAGCAGGAAGGGGGCGACGAGATATCGGGTGCCGCCGATCCCAACTATGTCGTGCAGCCGGGCGATGTGGTTTCGGTCACTACTTATGGGCTGGTCAATGAAACGGCACGCCTCGTGGTGGATGCCGAAGGCAATATCGCCTTGCCCAATGTCGGTCCCGTCATGATCGCGGGAACACGGTCGGCCGATGTGAACGATGTCGTCTCCGCAGCATCCTCCCGGGTCTATCAATCGACTGTGCAGGTCTATGCCACGGTGGCCGATGCCGGCGAAATTCAGGTCTTTGTTACCGGCCCGGTGCGCCAGCCCGGTGGACATACAGGCATCAGCCAGTCGTCTGTAATCGGCTTTCTGCAGGCCGCCGGCGGTATCGATGCTGATCGTGGCAGTTATCGCCACATACTGGTTCGGAGAAACGGGGAAACGCTCGGCGCTGTCGATCTGTACGATTTCTTGCTCAACGGCGACATGACCGGGGTTAGTCTGCGCAACGGCGATGTCATTGTGGTGGGCCAGCAGGGGCCTGTCGTATCCGTCAGCGGCGACGCACGCGCGCCCTATACGTTCGAATTCGCCAATGTAGCGGGCACGGGCAGCGAATTGCTCCGCTATTCGCGGCCGCGCCCTGAAATCACCCATGTTTCGGTCCTGGGAACGCGCAATGGCACACCCTTCAACGCCTATCTGTCGCGCGAGGAGTTTGCGGCCCTGACGCTCGCCGATGGCGATCGGGTGCGTTATGAGGCCGATGCGCCGTCCGATACCTTTGTGGTTCGCGTCATGGGCGCCCATGAGGGGCCATCGGCCTATGTTGTAAATCGCGGCGACTATCTTGGTCCCCTGATTGCGAGCATTCCGTTGGACCCGCTGGCCGATGTGCCGATGATCCATCTGGAGCGGCGCAGCGTTGCCGAAACGCAGCGCGTCCTGCTTCAGGAAAATCTCGCGCGTCTGGAACGCGCAATCTACACCGCTTCCTCGTCGTCCGCCGCTTCGGCGCAAGCCCGCGCTGCCCAGGCCACTTCGCTCGGCGCCTTCATTGCGCGCGCGCGCCTGGTCGAGCCGCGCGGTTTGGTTGCCTTGCCTGACGATGCCAATCTCGATCAGGTTTTGCTGGAACCCGATGATGTGATCATCATACCCTATGTGAACCAGACGGTTGTGATTGCCGGTGAAGTCGAGCTGCCGCAGACATTGCTCTGGACCCCCGGTAACGATGCGCGCGATTATGTTCGCAGGGCGGGCGGGTTCACGAACCTTGCGAACCGGTCGGACACGCTCGTGATCCATCCCGATGGCAGTGTGCAGCGCGGTGGAGCAGTGCGGGCAGGAGATCGCATCCTTGTGCCGCCGAAAGCGCCCGGACAAACATTGCAGTTTATCCGCGATATTACCCAGATTCTCGGCCAGACGGGATTGGCCGCCGCCTCGATATTCAGGATCTTCTAGCTGCAGCGCGTCTTTAAGGCGACGGTGGGTATAAGCGTTTTCGGCAGTAAGCCAAATCTGCACGGGCAGGGGAATGACCAGTTATTCTCCCGTATCGTTGACCAGCTCCCCACGCGTCCAGTCAATGCCGGCAAGTGTGCCGGGGATCTTGATCCGGCGATAGAAATTGCCGTTCAATTGCGTCCGGTAGATCAGCTGGTGCCGGAAATTCCGGTAAAGGTCCTGATGGACCGGATATTCGTCGGCCTTGGTCCAGAACTCGTCGAGCGTTACCGAGGCCGTTAGGCCTTCTATGCGATAAATCGCATCGCCAAGCGCCAGTGTGGGCTTGCTGTGGTGGATGGCTGACATTCCGGTGGTGCTGTTGATGGTGACAAGCCCCTGGGCCTCGCTGATCAATGTCGGTAGATGCGGGTCGTGAACGTAGATCAGGCGATCACCGAGCTTTGTTTCGTCCCGTAATCTGCGGACAAGCCGGGTATAGTCCGTATAGGGGCGGTCCATCGGATGGTGCTTCAGCACGAGAAGGGCATTCTCTGCGGCATGAGACGCGAAAGAACGCACGGTGTGCCTGATAAACTGCTCGATCGTATCGAATTCCGAATGGACGCCGATCTGCGCATCATTATGGACCTGCAGCGGAACCAGGAAAAAGGGTGGATGATCCTCGACAACCAGCCGGTCGACATCACGCTTGTTCTTCCAGCGATACCAGTATTTGCGCGCGGCCCCTCTCACCCAGGCAAGGCCCTCGAACCAGCTTAGCGAGCGATGATGGCGGTAACGGGGGAAGAAGGGCCACAGAATGATAGCCCAGAAATAATAGGTGAACGCCCACCCCGTGGCATGCCAGATTGTTTGTCCGACAGAACTTGTTTCCGCCGGTTCGGGGGCTGGTGTGTTCAGATAGAATATTCCGGCGCGCGGCATTGTGCTGCGTCCGTTTACGCCGTGGCACTCCATCGTGATATAATCCGGGCGGATATAGCCTTCCTCGAACACATAGACTTCAACGTTGCGCTCTGCGGCTATCTGGCTCGCGATGCTGTGCATTTTTCGGCAATCGCCGAACAGCATGATCGTATCGATCCGCTTCTCGTCGCAAATCCGGTTCAGGAATGCCGGGAATCTGTCGATCGGGTCGGTGAAACTGGTTGCGTTCGTCGGATAGTAAAACCAGTCGCCGCCATTGAAATTGATTTTGTGCACATTTGCACCCGCCCATTGCAGGTCCTTGGCGAGGCGATTGAAGAAGGGCCCGACAGGCCCCTGTAACATCAGGATATTGCGGCCGCGGAAACAATAGGGTGCATCGTCCGGGATGGTAGGCAGGGTGTCTGGACGGTCGGGTTGTTCGACCGAAATCGAGCGATTTTCCGAGACAAGCCTAGCGGGCAGCACTGGGCCGTTCATATTCACGTTACTCCCTCTGCGCCCGTCCGTCGTCTGTACTATTGTTGCGCAACCGCAAAGTCATCACTAGAAGTAGGAAAAGTAAGTAAAAAGACAAAATCGGCCGGTGGGTTGTGGCGAAAATGCTGCAGACCGGTCGTCAAAGGGGCCCGAATGACCGATTCTGTGATGCGTACGCGTCTTGATTCCCATGATGAACTGTCGAGTCCGATAAAGACCGCTGCCCACGCGCTGCAGATAAATGCGGCTGCCGTGGCGACACTGGCGGGACGGATCGATGGCAGTTTCAGTGATGCCGTCGACCTGATTCTCAGCCGGAAAAGACATGTTGTGGTCTCCGGGATGGGAAAGTCCGGCCTCGTGGCGCGCAAGATCAGCGCAACCTTCGCCTCGCTCGGGACGCCGAGCATCTTCGTGCACAGTGCAGATGCGGGTCATGGCGATCTGGGCATGATCACACACGGAGACACAGCCGTGCTGATATCGGCAAGCGGCGAGACGGACGAAGTGCTGGGGCTGATTCCCTATTTGCGCAATCTTGAAGTTCCGATCATCTCCATCACGGGCAATATGCGGTCGACGCTGGCGCGCCAGTCGGACATCGCACTGGATGGGTCGATCGAACGGGAAGCCTGCCTGCACAATCTGGCCCCGACGACGTCGACTATCGTCGCAATGGCGATGGGGGATGCTCTGGCGATTGCACTTTGCGAAGCCAGCGGGTTCAAGGCTGCCGATTTTGCGCAATATCATCCGGGCGGTAAACTCGGAAAAAGGCTAAAAACACCGGTCCGCGATGCCATGCACAAGACGGACCTGCCGATATGCACGCCCGATACAACGCTCAAGGCCATGCTGCCGATCATGTCGGACGGCAAGCTGGGGCTCGTTCTCGTGATGGCGGATCAGACGTTGAGCGGCATCGTGACCGACGGCGATCTGCGTCGCGGACTCGAACAGGCAAGCGAACTGGGCGAACTCCGGGCGCATGAGATCATGACGCCCGGTCCTTTGACCATCGGCCCCGATGCGACCCTGTACGATGCTGACACAAAGATGCATGATGCGCGCGTGACGGCGCTTGTGGTGGCCGATCCGGCCAAAAAGGTCCTCGGCGTTATTCAGATTCATGACTGAGTCGGTGCCTTCGCCCTGGGCGGGTGAGGAGCTTTTCGTTCTGGCCGGCCCATGTGCGATTGAATCGCGCAGCTTTGCTCTGGAGACCGCCGAAGAACTGCGCGATATCTTCGCCGCGGCGGGCATCGGGCTCGTCTACAAATCCTCATTCGACAAGGCGAACAGAACCTCTGCAGCGAGTTTTCGCGGTGTCGGCATGGATGCCGGGCTGTCGATTCTCGCCGAAGTTCGCGAGACGCTGGGTGTGCCGGTCGTAACCGACGTGCATGACACAGATCAGGTCGCACCGGCGGCGGAGGCCGTCGATATGCTCCAGACGCCCGCGTTTCTGTGCCGCCAGTCCGATTTTATCGCGGCGGTCGCGGTTGCCGGCAAACCGGTCAATATCAAGAAGGGCCAGTTTCTCGCGCCCTGGGATATGGCAAAGGTTATCGAAAAAGCCCGGATCGCCGCCGATGCGGCTGACAAGCCGTCCGAGTTCTTTGTTTGCGAACGCGGTTCGACCTTTGGCTATGGCAATCTTGTAGTCGATATGCGCGGGTTGACGATTATGCGCGAAACGAGCGGATGTCCGGTCATATTCGATGCGACCCACTCGGTGCAGCTGCCGGGCGCAAAGGGCGAAAGCAGCGGCGGCGAACGCAAGCATGCGCCCGCTTTGGCACGCGCGGCGGTGGCCACCGGCGCGGTTTCCGGCGTGTTCATGGAAACCCATCCCGATCCCGACAATGCGCCATGCGACGGGCCCAATATGCTGCCCTTTGAATGGCTTCCCGAACTGCTGGCGGAACTCAAGGCGATCGCCGCAATTTCGCGCCCCGGATGAGGGCAGGCGTATGAAGGTCGTAGCGATCATTCCGGCTCGATGGGGTTCGACGCGGTTTCCCGGCAAAGTGCTGACGCCGATAGCCGGCAAGCCGATGATCACCCGCGTCTGGGAAAAAGCCAGAGCGGCGAGCGGAATTGACGATGTGATCGTCGCGACCGATGATGATCGCATCGCTGACACTGTTCGCGAATTTGGCGGCCGGGTCGAGATGACCCGAAGCGATCATGAAAGCGGGAGCGACCGGATTGCTGAGGTCGCCGCGCGGATCGAGGCCGATGCGATCATCAATGTTCAGGGCGATGAACCGCTTGTCCGCTCGGGCGATCTTGACCGGCTGGCGGCGATGATGCGCGAAGATCGAATCGTGCGGGTGGCTAGCCTGTGCCACGCTATTTCCGACGAAGAGGCGAACAACCCGAACCGGGTGAAGGTGGTGCGCAATGCAGCGGGCGATGCGCTGTATTTCAGTCGCGCCAAAATTCCCCATCCGCGGCATGGCGATTATGCGCAATATTTCCAGCATGCCGGGATCTACGCCTATCGGCGGTCCGACCTGCTTGCCTTTTCCACTCTGCTGGTTCCTGCGGAAGAGCGCGCCGAAGCGCTTGAGCAGCTCCGCTATCTTGCGGCGGGAATTGCGATCAGGCTGATCGAAACGGAGCCGAGCGGGCCAGGGGTCGATGCACCTGAAGATGTCGCCATCGTCGAGAAACTCTTGGCGCGCTAAAGCGTCCAGCGCGCCAGATCGCCGAGATCGCGGCTCTGCCACATGCCTTTAAGATCGGCCAGCAGCCCGCCGTTTTTGACGAGCGCCGCAATGCTGGCATCCGTCATGTCGCGATAGGATTGGTGGGGAACAGCGGCGAAGACCATGTCATGAGGGCCTGCCGGCGGGCCTGACTCCAGCTCCACACCGTATTCCGCCAGGGCTTCCTCGCGATTGGCCAGCGGATCGTGGACATGGATATCATGGCCCAGCGCCCGAAGTCGTGCGATTACATCGATGACGCGGGAGTTACGCAGATCGGGCACGTCTTCCTTGAAGGTCAGGCCGAGAACCAGAACGCTGCCCGACTTCCCGCCGCGCCGCTCATGCAATTGATCGGCGACCCAGACGCCCATGGCATCGTTGATCTTGCGTCCGGCAAGAATGACCTGCGGATCATGGCCGAGCTGCTCGGCGCAATGGCTCAGATAATAGGGATCGACGCCGATACAGTGGCCGCCGACCAGCCCCGGCTGGAAGGGCAGGAAATTCCATTTCGTGCGCGCGGCTTCCAAAACGTCCCAGGTCGAAAGCCCGAGTGGTCCGAAGACCCGGGCGATTTCGTTCATAAAAGCGATATTGATGTCGCGCTGGGCGTTCTCGATCACCTTGGCGGCTTCGGCAGCCTTGATCGAGGCCGCCTTGAACGCGCCAGCTTCGGTAATTGTGCCGTACACCGCCGCCAGCTTGTTGCTCACATCGGAATTTTCTCCGGCAACGACTTTTACGATCTTGTCGATACTATGTTCGCGGTCACCCGGATTGATCCGCTCGGGCGAATAGCCGAGGAAGAAGTCTGCCCCGCGCTTAAGACCCGAAGCCGCTTCAAGGGTCGGCCCGCAAATGTCTTCGGTAACGCCCGGATAGACGGTCGATTCATAGACAATCACCGGCCGTTTCGCCGCATCGAGCAGTGGCGCAACGATTCGCGATGCACTGAGCAGGGCCGACAGATCGGGTTTTTTGTCGGCATCGACCGGGGTCGGAACGGCGATCACGAATATGTCGGCGCCATGGGCAGCCGCAGGATCGCTGGTCAGGCGAAGCGATGACGCCCTGAGCGCTTCGGTGTCGATTTCGCCGGTGCGATCATGGCCAGCGTCCAGCTCTTCGATGCGGGTTGCGCTGACATCGATCCCGATCACCTGGAAATGGCGGGCGAGTGCGACTGCCAGCGGCAGGCCCACATAGCCAAGGCCGATCACGGCGATGCGCGTATCTGGCGCTGCGTTCATTGCTGTTTTCCTTGTCGTGCAGCGAAAAAGTGACGGGCGTCCCTATAGCCCCGAGGGGGGCGGTAATGCCATAGTGTAGCCGGACGGTCCTTGTTTCCATCAAGAGCGTTATCACGAGGGGAATCATCATGCGCGCACCATCTTTTGCTCTGGCGATCCTGTCGCCTGTCACTTTCGCGGCCTGTGCGCCGATGGCGGAAGAACCCGCGCCCACGCCAGCACCGCCTGTTGAGAGAGCCGAGGCGGTGTTGCGCGATGCTTCCGGAGCGGTGCGCGGCGATGCCGTATTGGTCCAGCTGGATCAGGGAATCCGCCTCGTCTTGCGCGCCGAGGACATGGCGCCCGGCGTGATGGCTGCGCATATCCACATGACCGGCCGATGCGAAGTCCCCGGTTTCACCAGTGCTGGCGGGCACTGGAATCCGCTCGGCCGCGAACATGGCCGGGACAATCCGGCCGGCCAGCATATGGGCGACATGCCGAACCTGATTGTCGGGCAGGACGGGATGGGGCTGCTTGAAGTGATAATCATCGGTGGCCGGATCGACCAGGGACGCGCGCCGCTGCTCGACGAAGACGGAGCTGCGCTGATGATCCATGCCGGGCCGGACGACTATCGCAGCGACCCGGCTGGCGATGCCGGCCCGCGTATCGCCTGCGGGGTGATCGAACCGATACTTTGACCTAGACATTCTCTCCGGCTGCGCGCGCCCGTTCGACAAGAGTGCGCTCTGCCTCAGGAACTGTCCGGTAGGCAACAAACAGCAGGACCAGGCCGATCGGAACTGCGACAAGCAGGCTGAGCACGCCGGTCGACAGGCTGTCGCTTGCCGCCGACACCTGTCCGGCCATATACGGCCCGAGCGCCAGCCCGATCAGCGTTGTCGACAGGAAGAAGGTTGCGGTTGCCGTCCCGCGCATCCGTGGCAGCACGAGATCCTGCGACGTTGCAGCCGCCGCCCCCAGCGCGGAGCTGGCCGTAAAGGTCAGGAAAAAGCTCAATATATAAAAGGTCATCGGATCCTGCGACGTAAAGGCAAATATGAGGGGGAGAGCGGGAGCAGTGAGCCCGAACATCACCACCAGCAAGCGTCCGGCGGGATTGCGCTGGCGCAGCCAGTCAGCCATCCGCCCGCCCATAATCACGCCCAGGAAGCCTGCCACCGCGCCAGGTCCGCCCAGCCACCAACCGGCCTCGCTTGGGGATACGCCAATTTCGCGGATCGCATAGGGAGGGCCCCAGAAAGAGGCGGCATAAGACAGGAACGCAACCATGCCATAGCCGAGGATAGTCGTCAGGAACGCCGTATTGCCCCAGATCAGCTTGAAGGCTGGCGGATCCCGCTCGCGCAGCGAGGATGCCCAGGAGAATACCGCATAATAGCCGATCGCGATGGCAATCCATTGCTGTGCGTTGCCGGTAACAAGGATCAACGCATAAGCGATGGCCGATATGATGGCGGCACCCCCCAGGTTGAAGATCAGGGTCTTAGTTCCGGCTCTCGCCGCCGCGATGATCGTGAAGGGCGGGATTATCGCAAACAGCTCGGCCAGGAACCCGCGGAACGGATCTTTGGGAGGAGGTGAGGGCAAACCCTCTGCTTGCCCGCGCAGCGGTTCACGCAGGGTGAAGACCAGCATTGCAAGCAAGATGCCCGGTAGCCCGACGATGATGAAAGCGGCCTGCCAGCCGGCGAGGCCGAAGGGCGCGTCTACCGGATAGGCGGCATTCCACCATTCGACGATCTTGCCGCCGATGAGCAGGGATACGCCCGCGCCGAGGTAAAGACCGGACGAATATATGGCGAGCGCGGTGGCCCGCATTTTCTTTGGAAAATAGTCGGATATCAGCGAATAGGCCGCCGGGCTGGCGGTCGCCTCGCCCACGCCGACGCCAATCCGGGCGAAGCTCAGCATCGTGAAATTCTTCGCAAAGCCCGAAAAAGCGGTCATCGCCGACCAGATAGTGAGGCCCACAGTCATGAGCCTGATACGGTGCCAACTGTCAGCCAGCTTGCCGAGTGGGATGCCGAACAAGGCGTAAAACACGCCGAAGGCCGTGCCGTAAAGAAAGCCGAGCTGATCATCGGTGAGGCCCAGATCGCTCTTAATGTCTTCCGCCAGGATTGAGAGGATATTGCGATCGACGAAATTGAGAATGTAGACGATGACGAGAATACCGAGGACATACCAGCTGTAGCCGGTCGCTTTATGTTCCTGAACCTCGTCACCGGGCGATGGCCGCACGCCCGCTTCCGCGCCGTCGCACGCGTCAATCGATTCTGTCATCAAGTGTCCCACTTTTATGGTTTTCTTTTTGGTGTAACAGCGTCAGCGGCAATGGCAAAACTTTAAGAGGATTTCCGGATAATGCCCCATTCGATCCTGTTCGTGTGCCTTGGCAATATATGCCGCTCGCCGATGGCCGAAGGTGCGATGCGCCATGTCAGCGAGCAGCGGGGAATGGACATTGTCGTCGATTCGGCCGGAACCGGGAGCTGGCATGTCGGCGACGCGCCGGATCGCCGTGCCCGGGCCGCGGCGCTGGCCAGCGGCGTGGATATCTCGGGGCAGCAGGCGCGCCTGATTGCGGCGCAGGATTTTGATCGCTTCGATCAGGTTATTGCTATGGACCGATCTGTATTCGGGGATCTGGCATCGCTCAGGCCCGGCACGGCGACCGCCGCGCTTTCGCTGTTCTTCGATCATGTCGCGGGCCGGGAAGGGCAGGATGTCGCCGATCCCTATTATGGCGAAGAGGCCGACTTTGCGGCTAGCTGGGCGGAGATAATGGCCGGTGCGGTGGCTCTGCTGGAAAGACTGGGACGCGGATCGGCGCTCTAGCCGAACGGATAGCGGGCAACGCTCTCGTATCGCGCACCAGCGGGGCCGAGAAAGCTCTCGATCAGATCGAAATGGTCGACGACGAAGGGCTCGCTCGTCAAACCGAGATTGTCCTGCATGAAATTGCCGATCGGGCCTGTGGAACCGTTCAGCCGCGCGATGGTGATATGCGGCAGGAAGGCCCGGTGGTCGGGCTCCAGGCCCAGCGCTCGAAATACGCTCTCCATCTTGTCACGCAGTCGTTTGAGATCGTCCAGTGCCCGAATACCAGCCCATAGCGCGGTCAACTTGCCGCCTTTTTCGAATGATCCGACGCCGTTCAGCGCAATTTCGAACGGCTGCACGCGAGTCTGGCCGAGCGCGGTGGCGATATCTTCGGCCATCGGACGTTCGACGCTGCCGATAAAGCGCAGCGTCAGGTGCAGCTGATCGTCGCTCTGCCAGCGGGCCGCAGCGATATCATGCATCAAATCGAGCAATTGTTCGCGAATGGCGTGCGGCGGGCGGATGGCGACGAACAGGCGGTGCATGGTCCTGCGAGATAAGCAATTTTCTTACCCATTGTTAGGGTCGATTGACCTTGAAAATGCGGCGTGAATACCCGATATTGTCTGGAAATCGGCAGTTTATGCCGGTCATGCAAGGAGATGCGTTCAAATGGCTAACTGGTCTGATCAGAATTCCGGCCTTCAAGGCCAAGCTCAGGGCAGGCTTGATACTGGCGCACGCGACGTCGCGTTCGACGCCGGTCTTCGGTCTTATATGCTCAAAGTCTATAATTATATGGCTTCGGGTATCCTGCTCACGGGCGTTGTGGCGATGTTGTTCGCCCGCGGTGGTATAGAATCGCCGGCGGCGACGATTATCATGGCTGGCGGTCTGCTGAGCTGGGTTATCATGCTCGCGCCGCTCGCTTTCATCCTGGTGATGAGCTTCGGCATCAACCGCCTGTCTACCGGTGCGCTACAGGCTTGTTTCTGGGGTTTCTCGGTCGTCATGGGGCTTTCCCTGTCGACGATCTTCCTGCGCTATACCGGCACATCCATCGCGCAGACCTTCTTCGCGACATCCGCTGCGTTCGTCAGCCTCAGCCTCTGGGGTTACACGACGAAAAAGGATCTCAGCGGCTGGGGCACCTTCCTGATCATGGGCGTTGTCGGCCTGATCGTGGCGATGGTGATCAACATCTTCCTGCAGTCCGAAGCGATGGGCTTTGTCATCAGCGGCATCGGTGTACTGATCTTCGCTGGGCTCACCGCCTATGACACGCAGAAGATCAAATCGATGTACGCCTATGTGGCGGGCACGGACATGATGGGCAAAACGGTCATCATGGGGGCGCTCAACCTCTATCTCGACTTCATCAACATGTTCCTGTTCCTGCTCAATTTCATGGGCGGCCGCGAATAGGACTGTTTTACAGTTGCGAGAGCGAAGGCCCGGCGGGGAAACCTGCCGGGCCTTTTCTTTGGGCTCAGAGATCAGGCCGCCGTCGGCTGCTCGGGCATCAGCGCCGTATCGATTTCCTTGGCCCGTTTGTACGCCTCGCGCTCGCGCAGACGGCTGGCATAGGTCTCAAATACCGGGCGTTTGGGAAAACTCTCAAACAGCAGACCCCAGTCCACCTGACTGCCGACATAGACGTCGGCGGCCGTAAATCGGTCGCCGCAAATATAGTCGCGACCTTCCAGCGCAGCCTCGAGCGCATCCATGACAAGATCGTAGGATCCAAAACCGGCCGAGCGCTGCTGATCCTCGGTCGGTTCCGCGCCGAGCATCCGGGTTGTTACGGCCTGTTCGACCGGGCCGGATGCGAAGAAAAGCCAGCGATAGTAATCCGCGCGTTCATCGGCCGTCGGGGCCAATTCGGCCTCGGGAAAGCTGTCGGCTAGATAGGCGCATATGGCCGCGCATTCGGTGACAACGGCGTCGCCATGTTTGATTGCAGGAACTTTGCCCATCGGGTTGATGGCGAGAAACTCGTCGCCCTTCATCGTTGTCTCATAATCGAGCAGCACCTGCTCATAGGGCGCACCGACCTCTTCAAGCATCCAGCGGACGATCTGCCCGCGCGACATGGGGTTGGTGTAGAATATCAGGTCCGTCATTAATTATTCTCCCGAATCGGCAATTGCGAACAAAATAGGAACAACGGCTGCGAGGTCAATCGGATTCGCACAATTGCCTGAGCTGTTTGGCAACGGTGCCCCATCCGTCGGCAAAGCCCATTTCCTCATGCTGCTTCATCGCCTCTTCGGTCCAGTGCCGGGCGCGGCCCGTATAGCGCGTGCCATCGCCTTCCGGTTCGATTTCCCAGAAACCGATCATGAAGGGACCGTTCGGCTCGAGCTCGGCATTTACCGCGTCGGTCGTAACGAAGCGTTTGCCCTCGGTCCATTCCAGAAAAATGCCCTCATTGGGCATTTCCTCGCCGTTCGGGCCGTACATTGTCAGCGCGAAGCCGCCACCGGCACGCCGGTCCAATGTGGTGACGTTGGCGTTCCAGGGCTTGGGGCACCACCATTCCTCCATGCGATTGACGAGCACGTTCCAGACCTTGTCTGGCGGCGCATCGATAAAGATGGAGGTAGAGAGTTCAAAAGGAGCCTCAGTCATGAATATTGTCCATTTTCGGTTCAGTCCCTGTCCGGCGCGCCGAGGGGGAAATAGGAACGATAGGGCCGGGCGTCCTCTACGCATCGGCTGACCGAAGGCAGCGCCAGCAGCTCGGCACGCAGAGCGGCGAGGCGCGGACAATCTTCGGGGATGCGCTCGACCCAGTCGGCATAGAAAAGCGACGGTGCCGCTGCACAGGTCGCGAGGGAGACATGGGCAGGAAATATATTCTCGCCGAGCCAGTTTTCGATCCAGCGATAAGCACGAAGCAGCCCCGTACTGGCGGCTTCGATCATGGCCGGGTCAGGATTGTCGGCGTCGGTGATATGCGCGTTCACCGACAGCTGCGCCGTCCCCATGACATAATTGTCGAAGACCCGGTCGAGCATCCGCACGGTCACCGCATCGCGCGGTTCGGCCGGGATCAGGCCCGCCCCCTTCGCCTGCGTTGCCGCGAGATATTCAATGATGGCGGTCGCCTCGACGATTACCGTGCCGTCGTCGCGCAGCACCGGGAACTTTCCCGCCGGGTGCGCTTGCTGGACGAAAGCTGCATTAGCGGGATTGTCCTGGTCGATCATCCGGAATTCGAAGGGAATATCACAGGCATAGAAAGGGATTAGTCCTTTCCAGCTGTAGGACGAGAAAGTGTGTCCGTAGAGTTTCATCACGCGCCGTTCACCGCGGCCTCGATCGCAGCGATATCGATCTTGGTCATCGTCATCATCGCTTCCATGGCGCGCTTGGCCGCCGCGTGGTCGGGATTGCTGATGGCGGCCATCAAGGCGCGCGGGGCGATCTGCCAGTGCAGACCGTATTTGTCCCGGCACCAGCTGCAGGCGCTTTCCGCACCGCCATCGGCGATCAGGGCGTTCCAGTATCGGTCGGTCTCTTCCTGATTGTCCGTATAGACCTGGAAGGAGACGGCCTCGTTGAACCGGAATGCAGGGCCGCCATTCAATCCGAGAAAGGCGTTCCCCAGCAGCGTGAATTCAACGGTAATGACATCGCCGGCCTTGCCCTCCGGCCAGTCGGTTGCCGAGCGGTTGATCGCGTTCACGGAGGAATCCGGAAAGATGGAGACGTAGAAATTCGCGGCTTCTTCGGCCTTGCCGTCGAACCAGAGGCAGGGCGCGATCTTCGTGCTATCGTCCGGCATTATGCGCCCCTCTTTCCGATCAGCGCAAAGGCTGCGCCTTGCGGGTCGATGCCGTTCATCTGAAATTCGCCGCCGGGAATTTCGGACGGTTCAAGCGTGACCTGTCCGCCATTCGCTCGCGTTGTTTCCACGGCTGCGTCGATATCCGGCACGCGGAAATAGAAGGACCACATGGACACCGGCACTTCATCCGGCTTGGTCATCATTGCGCCGATCAGGAAGTCGTTCTGGCGAAGCATCTCGTATTTGCCCATTGGGCCCATATCCATTTCGCTGTCCTTCTTCCAACCGAACTGGCCGGTGTAGAAATCCATTGCCGCGCTTTGGTCGCTCGTCATCAGCTCGTTCCACGCACAATGGCCGTCGCGCGGCTCTTGGGCGGCAAAGCTCTGGCTGTTTTCGTCCGATACGCCTCGCATGATATAGAAATGGCTGCCCTGCGGGTCGGATACCATCGCGAAACGGCCTATTTCGGGAATATCGGTCGGCGGGATATGCACCGAACCGCCCGCGCTCTTGATCGTTCCGGCAGTCGCATCGACATCGTCGACCGCGATATAGCCAAGCCAGCAGGGCCGGGCGCCGTTCTGTTTCATCTCGTCGGTCAGCGCCATCATCCCGGCGACCTGCGTCTTCCCCATCGAGAAGAGGTGGTAAGGCATGTCCGGCTGGCCGGATGCTTCGCTCGTCCAGCCGATCAGCGTGCTGTAAAATGCCTTCGCTGCCTCGGCGTCGCTCGTCATCAATTCATACCAGATAAAATCGCCATGCTTGTCGGGCATAGTTTACCTCCTGTCCTCTTTGTCTACTTTTCAAGGGTCACGACGGGAGCGAACCCTCCGAAGATCAAACGGCTGCCATCGAAAGGCATCGGGTTCTTTTCCGGGTCCATCCGGGGGTCGGCATTTTCGGGATCGCTCATCATCTCTTCCATCTTCGCCATGCCCGCGTCGCGCGTTTCCTTGTCCGGCCATTCGATCCAGGAGAAGATAACGGATTCGCCGTCTTCGGCCTTCACAGCGTGGCGAAAGTCGGTCGTTTTGCCTTCGGGAACATCGTCGCCCCAGCATTCCACGATGCGCGTCGCGCCCATGTCCAGGAAGACGCCGTCGGCCGTTTGCGCATGATCGATAAAGGCCTGCTTCTTGTCGGTGGGGCAGGCGATGACGAAACCATCAATATAGGACATCAGCTTTCTCCTCTTTTGAACAGCATTTCGAAATAGCGTTTGAGGTGGATCAGTGCGTCGCGGGCCATGTCCGCTCCGCCGCCCGCCTTGGCGAGCACAAAGCCTCCCTGAATGACTGTCTGGACATGCAGGGCGAGGCTCGATGCCTTCACATCGTCGATGCCGCACTGAACCAGTGCAGCCTCGATATCCGATTCCAGCGCGGCGGCGTTCCCGGCGATACTCGCTTCGCAGGCGGCGCGAATGGCGGCGCTGGTCCGGAACGCTTCCTGTACCATAGTTCCGGCGACACAGCTAAACGTCTCGACCGGTCCGCCAATCAACGCAATCCGCAAATCGATATAGCCGAGCACCCGCTCCACCGGGTCTTCGAGCTGGTGATAGGGGGCGTTGGCGAAAAACTGCCCGGTGCTGGCCGACCAATATTCGGCGGCGGCGACGCCCAGCGCTTCCTTCGAGGAGAAATGGTGGAAGAAGGCGCCTTTCGTAACGCCGGCCTCGACACAGAGCTGCTCGACCGATGTGCCGGCATAGCCTTGCGAACGGATGAGTTTGACAGCCGCTTCCAGCAGCTTGTCGCGCGCCGTGACCGGGGCGGGGCGGAAAGGCTGATTCGGGATCATTGCAGTCAACATACCAACCGGTCGGTATTTTGCAACTGTCGCGAAATTGCGCGCGGGGAAAGGGGATTCCCTATCGCGAAGGGGCTCTGACCCGTTGCGAAGATTTCCTGATGGCCGGGGTTGGCGCTATTCGGCAGGCGGCTCTTTGTCTGGCTCGCCCATCCGCTCCAGTTCGTCCAGTCGGCGGCGTGTCTCTGCATTGGGAGCGACATCCACAGTGTCGCCTTCGATGGTAATGCGCGCGCCGCCGATCGGCGTGTCGATCTCAATGCTGCCATCGGGCTTGATCGCTACATCGACATCGGCGGATTCCGGTTCTTCGGGCGGTGGGGCAGGCCGCGGCTGTGCCCTTGGAGCGGCATTGGCGATGGCGCCGCTCATAAAGGCGCGCCAGATGCGGGCGGGGGCTCCGCCGCCGCTGGCCTGGCCAAGAGGGCTGTTATCGTCATTGCCGATCCAGATGCCGACGACGAGATCGCCCGCAAAACCGACAAACAGCGCGTCGCGGCTGTCCTGCGTGGTTCCCGTCTTGCCGAATGCAGGGATCGAGAGGCGCGCGGCGTTGCCGGTGCCCTCGCTGATGACCGCGCCAAGCATATCGAGCAATTGCTCGCGGTGGCGACTGGCGATCACCGGGCGCCTGTCGAACAGCCATTCGAAAAAGCCGCGGCGCCCCCGGGTGATGCCATGGGGCACAACTGGCGTGTCGCCATTGGCGACGGCGGCATAGGCTGTAGTCAGCTCAAGCAGGGTCATCTCGCCGCTGCCCAGAGCGACACTCGCATTGGCGGGAAATTCGCGCTCCACGCCCAGGGTGCGGGCGGCCTCGGCGATCGCCTCGCTACCCAGCCGCTGGTACAGGCGGACGGCCACGACATTGCTCGACCGGGCAAAGGCTTCGCGCAGCGTGATCTCCCCGCGATAGCGCCCGCCGGAGTTTACGGGCCGGTATTCGCCGGTTTCGATCGGGCTGTCATCGACCAGCGTTTCCGGCGTCATGCCGCTTTGCAGGGCGGCCAGATAGACGAACAGCTTGAAGGTCGATCCCGGCTGGCGGGTGGCCTGGGTGGCGCGATTGAACGGCGATGTCGCATAATCGCGCCCGCCGACCATCGCCACGACCTCGCCATCCGTACGCATGGCGACCATGGCGATCTGCGCGCCCGCCGGAACGTTGCTCCGGGTTACGCGCTCGGCCAGCGTCTGGAGATCCCAGTCCAGCGTGGTCGGTATTTCCAGGCTCTCATAACCGATTCCATAGGCCGCCCGTGCTTCCTCCTGCACCCATTCGGCGAAATGGCTGCCGCGCGGCATGGGCGGGGGCGGGCGGTGGTCGACCGTTGCGAGGGGAACGGCATCCGCCTCTTCCTGCGTCAGATAACCGGCATCGACCATCGCGGCGAGAACGACGCGCTCGCGTTCCTGCGCGCCTTCCAGGTTACTGGTCGGCGCAAGGCGGGAGGGCGCGCGGACAAGGCCGGCCAGCATCGCCGCCTGGGTCAGCGTCAGATTCTCGGGGTGACGGTAGAAATAGTGGAGCGATGCGGCGCGCAGCCCGTAGACATTGTCGCCGAAATAGGCGTTCGACAGATAGCGTTCGAGGATTTGATCCTTCGTCAGCCAGATTTCGAGCCACAGGGCTATCGGCACTTCCTGCGCCTTGCGGAACAGGGTCTGGTCCGAACTGAGATAGGTGAGCTTGGCAAGCTGCTGGGTGATCGTGCTGCCGCCGTGTCGCGTGCTGGATGTGAGGTTCGTCCAGAGCGCCCGGGCGATGCCGCGCGGGTCGATTCCCCAATGCTCTTCGAACCGCCGGTCTTCGATGGCGAGAAAGGCGTGCACAACATGAGGCGGGAGTTCGGCAATCTCGACCGGCCTGTCCATCACCGGCCCCATCCGCGCAATGGGCGTGCCATTGGAGGCCTGGAGGATCATCGGTGGCGGAACCAGCGGCTGGGCGGTGCGTGAAACGGGCGCGAAGATCGCCAGCCAGGCGATCAGCAGGAACAGGAAGATCGCAAAGGCCCGGAGCGCCCATTTCAGGATCAGCCAGCGGCGTTTCCGGCGCGGGGGAAGCGGCGGCCCATAGTCTCCGTCATAGTCCTCCGCATATTCGGCATCGTCCGGGTCGCCGAACACAAAATCATGGCAAGTGAGGTCTGGCTCTGGCTGCTCAAACGTACGCGCGTCGATGCGGTGCTCGGGATTGCGCCGATAATAGGGATCGAATGCCGGATCGTCTGCATAGGGACCGATCAACCGCGATTGGCGGTCGTCATAGCTTTTCCGCGGGAAAGATAGGTCGTCATCCGCCATAGTGTATTATGTGAATACTACACAAAGAACAATCATACCAGCCCGATCAGTTGCGCTGTTCAGAGGGCAAGATTCTCTTCGCCAAGTAGCTGCCCGAAATCCACCGGCTTTCGTACCAGATCTGCGACTGTAAACCTGTCCAGATGAACAAGGAATTGCTCTACTGCACCGCTTAAAGCATGTTTCAGGCCGCAGGCGGGCGTAACCACGCAATGGTTGGTTCCACTGTCGAAACATTCGACGAACTGGCTGGTGTCTTCCATCTGGCGGACCAGTGCGCCGACATTGATCTCGTCCGCCGGCCGGGCAAGGCGCAGGCCGCCATTGCGCCCGCGCTGGCTGTGGACAAGGCCGAGCGTTGCCAGGCGCTGGACGACTTTCATCACATGGTTGCGTGAGATGCCATAGGCTTGCGCGATCTCGTCGATCGTGCGCTGCTCGCCGGTTACCGCCAGCTGCATCAACACGCGCAGGGCATAGTCCGTCTGTACGGTCATTCTCATGAAACAGGCATATTATATATTGTTTTTACCGACAAGGACGCTAAACAAGTATATGAAATACATGTTTAGGAGTCGGCAATGGGTACAACGACCGAATATGCAATATCCGCGCGGCGGGACAAAGCCGAACATGCGGCCCGTATCGGCATAGACGATGCGCTGATTTCGACTCTTGTCGAGAGCTTTTACGCCGCCATTCGCCGCGATCCGCTGCTGGGCCCGATTTTCGAGAGCAAAATTGCAGACTGGCCGGCGCATCTTTCCCGGATGAAGGATTTCTGGGCTTCGATCGCCCTCGAGTCCGGCCGCTTTCACGGCAATCCCATGGTCAAGCATATCGCCATCGGTACGCTCGAACGTCACCATTTCGAAGCCTGGCTGAACCTGTTCTCGGCGACGCTCGATGCCGTCGTCCCAGGCGAAGCCGCGCGCATGTTTTTCCAGGAACGCGCCGCCCGGATTGCCGAAAGCCTGTTGATGGGCATCGAGGTCCAGCGATCGGGGCTGAAGGATATGAGTTCGCAATTGGTTGGGGAGACAAACCGTGTTGATGGATGAAATCGATGTTGCCGCAGCGACCGGCGCCGATGGCGTGGAAGTGCAGGAAGCCCGGGAAGGGCGGCGGGGTCCGACACACGAGGCCCGCACCTTCGACCTTCCGGGTTCGATCTGGGCAATCATGTTCCTGAGCTATGGCGTGTTCTTCGGGTCGCTCGCGCTGACGGTCGGGGGAACATTCGACGCGCTCGGCATGGTGATCATCAGCGTTTGTTACACCGTCATGTTTTTCGGCACGGCGATCGTTATGAGCCGGGTTGCGCGTAACCATCGGCCGGAGCAGGGAGCAGGGGCCGTGCACTCAGGCCCCGTCGAAACGGCAACCGGGCCGTTGGGCTATGGCGCGGCCGCCGCCCAGATTCTGACCGTGCCGATATTGTTTGCCTTTTTCGCAATCTGCATTGGCCTGATCAGCGCGCTGACGCTTACGGGTTGACCGGCAATGCCCGCCAAGCCGTATCGATCGACGCCAATATTCGATGAAAACAGCCTGCCATCCGCCCTGCGCCGCGACCACAGTCTGAAAGCGGGCGCATGGGGGAGGCTCAACGTCCTGTCCGGCGCGTTGCGCTATACTGTCTCGGAAACAGGGGAGGCGCTGGTTCTGGAGGCCGGCCACAGCACGACCATCCTGCCCGAACAGCTCCATTTCGTCGAACCGCTCGGACCGGTCGAAATGCGGGTGGATTTTTACGACGAGCCGCCGGACATGCTCGAAGAGATCAGCGGCGACAGGCCATAAAGCCTCTTGCCGCCTGAACTTTCGCTACACTTCGGCTTCGGGCGTTTTTTTCTTTTTCTTCTTCGGCGGCTTGCGCTTGGGCGGGGCAGGGGTGAGCAGGAAGTCGAGCGTGTCGTCCTTCACCGTCACGTCCACCTCACCGCCATTGACGAGTTTACCGAACAGCAGTTCCTCGGCGAGCGGCTGTTTGACCTTCTCCTGGATCAGGCGGCCCATCGGGCGGGCACCGTATAACTTGTCGTAGCCGCGCTCGGTCAGCCAGTTCTTCGCCTCATCGTCGAGCCGGATATGAACTTCGCGGTCGGAAAGCTGCAGTTCGAGCTCGAGAATGAATTTGTCGACAACGCGGGCGACCACGGCCGGCGGCAGATAGCCGAACGGAACAATCGCATCGAGGCGGTTGCGGAATTCAGGGGTGAACATCTTTTTCACCGCTTCCTCGCTCGCATCTTCACGAGAGATATCGCCAAAGCCGATGCCTTCGCTCGCCATGTCGGCGGCCCCGGCATTGGTCGTCATGATCAGCACGACATTGCGGAAATCGACGGTCTTGCCGTGATGATCGGTGAGCTTGCCGTTATCCATAACCTGCAACAGGACGTTGAAGAGGTCCGGATGGGCTTTCTCGATTTCGTCGAGCAGCAGCACGCAATGGGGGTGCTGGTCTACGGCATCGGTGAGAAGGCCGCCCTGATCGTAACCGACATAACCCGGAGGCGCGCCGATCAGGCGCGACACACTGTGCCGTTCCATATATTCGGACATGTCGAACCGCTCGAGCGGGATCCCCATGATCGAGGCAAGCTGCCGCGCGGCTTCCGTTTTGCCTACGCCCGTCGGGCCGGTGAACAGGTAATTGCCGATCGGCTTGTGCGGCTCGCGCAGGCCGGCGCGCGACAATTTGATCGCGGACGAAAGCGTCTCGATAGCCAGATCCTGGCCGAACACGACCCGTTTCAGATCGGTTTCAAGGGTTTCGAGGGCCTGCTTGTCGTTGGTCGACACCTGTTTCGGCGGGATCCGGGCCATCATCGAGATTACCTGTTCGATCTCGTTCGGCGTGATCATTTTGCGGCGCTTTGACGGCGCGACCAGCATCTGGCTGGCCCCGGTTTCGTCGATCACATCGATGGCCTTGTCCGGCTGTTTGCGGTCATTGATATAGCGGGAGGACAGCTCAACCGCGGCCTTGATCGCATCGGCCGTATATTTGACGTTGTGGTGCTCCTCATAATGGGGGCGCAGGCCCTGGAGGATCTTGATCGTATCTTCGGTCGACGGCTCGTTGACGTCGATCTTCTGGAAGCGCCGGAGCAAGGCCCGGTCCTTCTCGAAATGGTTGCGGAACTCTTTGTAGGTCGTCGAACCGATACACCTGATCGTGCCGCTGGAAAGCGCTGGCTTGAGCAGGTTCGAGGCATCCATCGCGCCGCCCGATGTTGCGCCCGCACCGATCACAGTATGAATTTCATCGATGAACAGGACTGCATCGGGCAGTTTTTCAAGCTCGTTGACGACGGCCTTCAGCCGTTCCTCGAAATCGCCGCGATAGCGCGTACCGGCGAGCAGCGCCCCCATATCCAGCGCGTAGATCACAGCCGGAAGCAGCACTTCGGGAACATCTTCTTCCACGATACGCCGCGCCAGGCCTTCGGCGATGGCGGTTTTGCCGACACCGGGTTCGCCCACATAAAGCGGATTGTTTTTTGATCGGCGGCAGAGAATCTGCACTGTCCGGTCGACCTCGACGGCTCGGCCGATCAGGGGATCGATTTTTCCGGCTTGCGCTTTCTCGTTAAGATTGACGCAGAACTGTTTGAGCGCGCTTTCATTCTTCTTCTTGCCGCCGGGCTTTTGCTCCGGCTGCTCTTCATCGTCCGCGCCACTGATTTCCCGGCTCTCACTGCCGGTTTCACCCTTGCCGACGCCATGCGAGATAAAGCTCACCGCATCGAGACGGCTCATATCCTGCTGCTGGAGGAAATAGACGGCATAGCTCTCGCGCTCGGAAAACAGGGCAACCAGCACATTGGCCCCGGTCACCTCGTCGCGGCCTGAAGACTGCACATGAAGAATAGCGCGTTGCACCACACGCTGGAAACCACTGGTCGGCGACGGATCGGTCGTGCCCTCGATACGCAGCGCTTCCAGCTCATTGTCGAGATAGACGCCCACGGCTTCCTGGAGCTCCGAAATTTCGACGCCGCAGGCCGTCATCACCTGCGCGGCGTGATCGTCATCGGTCAGCGCGAGCAGCAGATGTTCGAGCGTTGCATATTCATGTTTGCGGTTCGCGGCTTCCGCGAGCGCATTATGCAGCGTTTGTTCCAGTTCACGAGCAAAAGAGGGCATTAGTTAACTCCTTGCCGGTCTCTACACAGCTGAGACGCGGTATATCCTATATGGGAATGGTTAACGAAAAAGTTAACAAAAGGAATATTTTTGGCGGGAAAGGGCCGAAAATCTGCCGATTGAGGCGAGGTTTTCGTCCATTGCCTCATCGTTTGAACAGCTCGTCGGCTGCTTTGCGATGGGTGATCGCGCCGTCCAGCTTGGTCCTTACCCTGGCAATTTCACCTTCAAGTGCGTCAATTCGCGTTTCCAGTTCCTCAACGGAATATGGGTCGAGATCCTCCTTGCACAACAGTGTGAGAGGATCGCCGGGCGTTTTGGCGAAAAGTTCGTCCAAATCCATGACTGTAACGTTGACGCTCGACCCCCGGCTGTCAATATGGCCGCTCAAATTCGCGTACATGGACAGGGGATAATCATGGCCGCGGTGCCAGATCAAATGACTGCTATCGATATGGAAAATCCGGGAGGACCGGAGGTTCTGCAAGCCGTTGTCCGTCCCGTACCACAGCCGGACCCTGGCGAAGTGCTCGTGAAAGTGGCGGCAGCAGGGGTCAACCGGCCCGATATTGTCCAGCGCAAGGGCTTTTACCCGCCGCCGCCCGGCGCGCCGTCTATTCCGGGGCTGGAAATTGCCGGCCAGATTGTTGCCCTTGGCGAAGGCGTGGAAGATGCAGTGCTGGGCCAGTCGGTATGCGCGCTGGTTTCCGGCGGTGGCTATGCCGAATATTGCGCGGCGCCCATCGTCCAGTGCCTGGGCGTCCCGGAGGCGCTGTCGATGCAGGAGGCGGCGGCCTTGCCCGAAACGCTCTTCACCGTCTGGCACAATCTGTTCGAGCGCGCCTATGCGCGCGAGGGCGAGACCGTATTGGTCCATGGCGGCACAAGCGGGATCGGTTCGATGGCGATCATGCTGGGCAAGCTGTTCGACCTGACCGTGATCGTGACCTGTGGCAGCGACGAGAAATGCGCTGCCGCGCAGGAGATCGGCGCGACCCATGCAATCAACTATAAATCCCAGGATTTCGTCGAGGAAGTAAAGCGCTTAACCGACGGCGCGGGGGTGGAGATCGTGATCGACATGGTTGCCGGTGACTATGTCGCGCGCAATCTCCAATGCCTGAAGGAAGATGGCCGCCATGTGACGATCGCGGTTCAGGGCGGGCTCGAAGCGACCATCAACATGGCGCAGGTGATGAGCCGACGATTGATGCTCACCGGATCGACATTGCGGGCGCGTTCGGTGGAGTTCAAGGGCCTGCTCGCCGAAGAGATCGAGCGCAATGCCTGGTCGTTCGTCGAACAGGGCAAGCTGCGTCCGGTGATGGATCAGAGCTTCCCGCTGATCGATGCCGCTGCGGCCCATGCGCGGATGGAGGCGGGCGCACATATCGGAAAGATCATTCTGGAAATCTGAGAGGCGAGGCGGGGCGCTTGCCTTATGGCAAGGGCCCGATGGAGCCGGCAAACGCGCGGACTGCCTGGCGCATCCGAAAAAATTTCGGCCCGTCGTTTAGCTGTAACAATGAATCGCCATAGGCTTCCAGGCGGAACGACCGATGAGGTTTGTCATGGATACCCCGCAGGATTTTCTCATAGACGCGGCGATTTTCAATCTTTCGAACCGGCAGGTTTCCGGGCCGGAGCCCGACCGGCGACGCCGGCGTTTTCGCACCATCTGGGTGTCCGATATCCATCTCGGCACCAAAGGCTGCAACGCCGAACTGCTGATCGATTTTCTCGACAATACGGACAGCGAGACCATGTATCTGGTCGGCGATATTATCGACGGCTGGCGAATGAAGAAGAAGTTCTTCTGGCCGCCCGGGCATAATGACGTGATCTGGCGCGTGCTGAAACGCGCGCGGCGCGGCACACGGATTGTTTACATTCCCGGAAATCACGACGAGATGTTCCGCCAGTTCACCGGCCTCGATTTCGGCAAGGTCGAGATCCGGCGCAAGGCGATCCATGAAACCGCCGATGGCCGCCGACTGCTCGTTCTGCATGGCGACGAGTTTGACGCGATCATGCTCTCGCATCGCTGGCTCGCCCATGTCGGGGATTTTGCCTATGCGATGCTGATGGCGCTCAATCGCTGGGTCAACGCGGCCCGCAGGCGCTTCGGCATGCCTTACTGGTCGCTCTCGAAACACGCCAAGCACAAGGTGAAAAACGCGGTCGAATTCATCTCCAAATTCGAGGAAGTCGTTGCCGAGGAGGCCGGCAAACGGGGCGTGGACGGGGTCGTATGTGGCCATATCCACACCGCCGAGATCCGGGACATCAAAGGCATCGAATATTTTAACGACGGTGACTGGGTCGAGGGCTGTACTGCGCTGGTCGAACATTTCGACGGGCGGATGGAGATACTCCACTGGGCGGAGGAAGTGGCGACGCGGAATGCGGAGGCTGCCCGCATGTCGGAGGCGGCCTAGCCCATTTTATCACAAAGGACGGGATCATGCGGATTGCGATTGTTACCGATGCCTGGGAACCCCAGATCAACGGCGTGGTCCGCACGCTCCAGTCGGTCCGCCGCGAGCTCGAAAAGATGGGGCACGACGTGCATGTCTTCTCGCCTGACCAGTTCTATTCGCTCCCTTGTCCGACCTATTCGGAGATCAGGCTGGCGCTCGTTACGGCCGAGCAGCTGGGGGCGGCGCTGATGCGTATCGCGCCCGACGCCATCCATATCGCGACCGAAGGCCCGTTGGGTTTTGCCGCACGGCGCTGGTGCCGGCGCAATGGATTGGCCTTTACCACCGCCTATCACACGCAATTTCCCGATTATGTGTCCAAGCGCACCGGTTTGCCGGCCGACTGGATATGGCCCCTGATGCGCCGTTTCCACGCGCCGTCGAGTGCCGTCCTGACGGCGACCGACTCGATCCGGCGCGAGTTGCGGGTTCATGGGATCACCCATGTTGCGCCATGGGGCAGGGGCGTCGACCTCGCCAGCTTCTCGCCGGGCGCGCCGCCGCATCCCGCCCTTGCCGATCTGCCCGGGCCGGTGATGCTGTATGTCGGCCGGGTGGCGATCGAGAAGAATATCGAGGCCTTTCTCGGGTGCCGCCATCCCGGATCGAAAGTGGTTGTCGGGGATGGACCGGCGCGCACCGCCCTTCAGCGTCGCCATCCGGAGGCGCTTTTTCTCGGAGCCTTGTCGGGCCCGGCGCTGGCGGGGGCCTATGCCGGCGCCGATGCTTTCGTGTTTCCCAGCAGGACGGATACGTTCGGACTGGTGATGATCGAAGCGCTCGCGTCGGGAACGCCGGTTGCCGCCTATCCGGTTTCCGGCCCGCTGGATGTCCTCAACAGCGAGGTCGCCTGTCTCGACCCCGATCTCGATGCCGCGATTGCCGGAGCATTGACCCGGGATCGTTGCGCCTGTGCCCGCTATGGCGCGCTGTTCAGCTGGGAACGCAGCGCGCGGGAATTTCTGAGCGCGCTCGTTCCGATCATCCGGGAATTTGACAAAGCGGCCTGAGGGTTGCCGGAACCGGGAAGCGCAGAGCCGCTATTGCTCTTACGGCCCGGTTCGCCTAAATAGATGCCATATTCGGCCGTCCCGTGAGGGGCGGCCCTTTTATTATCCGGAGCCTATCATGTCCCACCCCCTGATGCCGCACGCAACCGCCAGCTGGCTGGTCGACAACAGCGCGCTTTCCTTTGAGCAGATCGCGGATTTTTGCGGTCTGCATATTCTCGAAGTGCAGGCGATTGCCGACGATACGGCAGCCACCAAGCTCACTGGCCGCGATCCTGTCGCCGCCCATGAAGTGACGATGGAAGAGATCGAAAAGGCCCAGGCCGACCCCGATTACCGCATGGAAATGCTCAGGGGTCCGGAACAGGTGCGTCGGACAAAAGGGCCGCGCTACACGCCGGTTTCCAAGCGTCAGGACAAGCCGGACGGCATCGCATGGCTGCTCCGCAACCACCCGGAAATTTCGGATGCGCAGGTTGGTAAATTGATCGGCACGACGCGCAACACGATTCACGCGATCCGCGACCGGACGCATTGGAACATCGTCGAGATCGTTCCCAAGGACCCGGTGACGCTGGGCCTGTGTTCGCAGCGCGAACTGGATGCGGTTGTGGAGAAAGCGGCCAAGAAAGCCGGTATCGAGGCGCCGAAGGACGAAACGATGGAAGGCGACCGCGAAGCGCTGATCGAAGAGCTGCGCAATGAACGCCGCGTAGCGGCCGCCGAGGCCGAGGCGGCTCTGGCTGCGGAAGCCGCAGAAGCGGCTGGCGAAACTGCGGAACCGGCTGCCGAGACGGAAGACGAAGCAACGCCGGGCGGCTGGCCTGATATGCCCGCCGAGAATACGCCCGCCAAACAGCTCCCCGAGGGCGCGGAAGAGCTATTTCGAAAGAAAGACGACTAGAAACCGGCGATTTTACTTACAATCCTGTCAGTAATTTGAATTGTCGTAAAGCCTTGCTATAGGGCGATTATGGTTGAAATTCCTGACATCTGGCGCAAGAAATACCGGCACCCCGAGCCTTGGGACCGGAGCTTCGCGCCGCTCACCGTACCGCAAATGTTTGCGAACAGCGCCGCGGCGCATCCTGACGCCTATCTGGCCGACTTTATGGGCCGGAAATACAGCTATGCTGATGTCCGCCTGGGCGTGAATCGCGTTGCCCGCGGCCTGCAGAAGCTGGGTGTAAAAAAGGGCGACCGGGTGGGGATATTCCTGCCCAATGTGCCGCATTATCTGGCCGCCTATTATGGCGCGATGAAAATGGGTGCGACGGTTGTCAATTTCTCGCCGCTCTACACCGTCGACGAGCTGGCCCATCAGGTTGAGGACTCGGGCACTAAAATACTGTTCACCTTGTCGGCAAAGGCGCTGTTGCCGACGGCGCTGGAAGTACTCGACAACAGCTCGCTCGAAAAGCTGATCGTCGGCACCGTGGTCGAGGCTTTGCCGCTCGCCAAATCCCTCATGTTCCGCGTGTTCAAGGGCGGGGAGTCGGTAGATATACCCAAGCGCCGCGATGTCATCCCGTTCAGCGAACTGGTCGACAATAAAGGCGATTGCGGCCGCGTTCCAATCGACCCGCGCAAGGATGTCGCGCTCATCCAATATACAGGCGGTACCACAGGCACGCCCAAGGGCGCGATGCTCACGCATCAGAATATCACCGCCAATGCGCGGCAGATACAGGCCCTGGACCCGGAACCCGAAGCGGAAGACCGGATCATGGGCGTGCTGCCCTTCTTCCATGTTTTCGCCAATGCCACCGTGCTTAACCGCACCGTGCTGCGCGGCGGCGAGATCATCATGCTGCCGCGCTGGAACGCGGCGCAGGCGCTGAAGGCGATCGAACGGACCAAGGCAACCGCGCTGCCCGGCGTACCGACCATGTACACGGCTTTGCTCGATCATCCGCAGACGGCGAAGACCGATTTCAGTTCCTTGCGGGTTTGTATTTCGGGCGGGGCGCCGCTGCCAGCCGAAACCAAGGCGAAGTTTGAGGCGATGACGGGCTCCAAGCTGGTCGAAGGCTATGGTCTTACCGAAAGCTCGGGTGTCGTTTCGTGCAACCCTTATGATGACGAGAACAAGACCGGATCGATTGGCCAACCGATAGCGGGAACGATTGTCAAGCTGGTCGACAAGGAAGATCCCAATGAGACGCCCCCGGACGGGGAGCCGGGCGAGATCGTCATCGCCGGGCCGCAGATCATGTATGGTTATTGGAACCGGCCCGATGCGGACGATCAGATATTGTATGACGGTTTCCTGCGCACCGGCGATGTCGGCAAGATCGACGAAGACGGCTATATCTTCATCGTCGACCGGCTGAAGGACATGATCGCGGTGTCGGGCTTCAAGGTTTTCCCCAGCCAGCTCGAGGAAATCCTCTACAGGCATCCGGCGGTTAAAGAGGCGCTCGTGATCGGCGTTCCCGATACCTATACCGGCGAAAAACCCAAGGCTTTCGTGACGCTGGAAAAAGGCGCGGATGTTACGGGAGAGGCGCTGGCCGACTGGCTGAACCCGCAGCTCGGCAAGCATGAGCGGGTCGATGCGGTGGTCGTCCGCGAGGAGCTGCCGAAGACGATGATCGGCAAACTGGACCGCAAGGCGCTCAGGGCTGAGGAACAGGAATAACTCAGCCTTCGCTGCGCTCTTTCATCAGCTGTTTGTGCGTCGCTTCAACTTCGCGAAAAGCGGCGAATACTGATCGGTCGGGTACAGTGTTGCCGGTACGGCCGAGCGCGTAGAGCTGGCTGTAGAACCAATAGGTTGTGGCAAAGCCGTCAATGGCCTTGAAGAGCTGAAAGCGTTTCAGAAAACCCAGCCAGCCCGGAATGAGGGCGAGATTGTCTTCAGGTGTCGGGAGCGCGTCCAGCCCGGCGAAAAGCCGTTTCGCGGCATCGGGCATATGGCAGAAGGGGCGGCCGATACCGACAATATCGGCAGCGCCGCTTTCCAGCGCATAGTCCATCGCCGCGCGGCTGCGGAAACCGCCCGTGACCATGAGCGGCACCGTGACTTTCTCCTGCATCGCCAGCGCGAAATCGACGAAATAGGCTTCGCGGCGTGCTGTCGAAGGCGCGACATTCTGCGTCTCTTCGCTTTCCATGCCCTCAATGCCGAGCAGCTTGGGCTGTTCGTAATTTCCGCCCGATATTTCGAGCAGGTCGATACCGGCTTGGCCGAGCCATTGCGCGACCTGCAAACTGTCTTCGAACCGAAAGCCGCCGCGCTGGAAATCGGCGCTGTTGAGTTTGACGGCAATCGGGAAGTCTGGACCGACAGCATCACGCACCGCCGCGACGGTTTCGAGCAGGAAACGCGCACGATTCTCGAGCGATCCACCATAGATGTCGTCACGCTGATTGGCCCGGGGCGACAGGAAAGACGAGAGGAGATAGCCATGGGCCGCGTGAATCTGTGCACCGGTAAAGCCCGTTTCTTTCACTGTCTTTGCTGCAATGGCGAAGCGATCGCGAATGTCGTGAATCTCATCGATCGTCAGCGCTACGGGTTCGCCGAACTGGCCGCCGGGTAGGCCAAGCTTAACCGCCGATGGTGCCTTGGGATGCGGATTGACCGCCGCCTGGGTCTGGCGCCCGGCATGGCTGATCTGCGCCCAGAAATGGTTTCCGCCCCGGGTCGCGGTTTTAGCCCAGCGCTCCAGCCGGGAGCGGAGCCCGGCATCGGGTTCGCCCTGAATGACGACATTGCCGGGCCGTTCCAGATGATCGCGATCGACCTGGATATTGCCGGATAACAGCATTCCCGCGCCGCCATCAGACCACAGGCCGTAAAGGCGCTCCAGTTCGTCAGTCGGCACGCCGTCCGCTGTCGCCAGGCCTTCTGTCATTGCGGCCTTGGCTATGCGGTTCGGCAGTATTGCTCCGCAGGGCAGGGAGAGAGGCTCGGTGAGTGCCGGGGCACTCATTCGGGCAGCATCACATTCTTCAGGTTCATGAACTCATGCAGGCCATGCGATCCCAGCTCGCGGCCATGACCGGAGCGCTTAATACCGCCAAAGGGCGCATAGGGATCGGAGGCCAGCATCTGATTGATCGCCGTCATGCCCGCCTCGATGTCGCGGATGAAGCGTTCCTTTTCGCTCTCATCGTTCGTCCAGGCACTTGAACCAAGGCCGAAGGGAATATTGTTCGCGACCTCGATCGCTTCGTCCAAATCCTTGACCTTGAACACCATCGCAACCGGGCCGAAAAATTCCTCGCGCGCGATTGGTGCGTCATCGGGAATATCGGTAAGGATAGCGGGCGTCATCCAGGCGCCGGGCTTGTCCGGGATTTCACCGCCATACAGTTTGGTTGCCCCCTGTTGCACGGCCTGTTCCAGCTGCTCGGCGATTTCGTCGCGCGCGCCTTCGCTCGACAATGGTCCCATTTCCGTGATTTCGTCGGTCGGATCGCCGATCTTTATCGTCTTCACGCCTTCAGCGAAGATTTCCATGAACGCGTCATAGACATCTTCATGAACGATCATCCGCTTGCCGCAGACGCAGCTTTGCCCGGCATTTTGCAGGCGCGCCGTAACGGCGGTCGTCGCCGCCTTTTCGATGTCGGCGCTCGGCATCACGATGAACGGGTCCGAACCGCCCAGCTCCAGCACGACCTTTTTCAGGTTGAAGCCGGCGGCTTCCGCAACCTTCTGCCCCGCAAATTCGCTGCCGGTGATGGTGACCGCGACGATCCGGTCGTCGGCGATGATCCCGGCCACCTTGGACGAACTGATATGGAGATTCTGGAACAGGCCTTCCGGCCCGCCTGCGTCGAGAACAATCTGTTCAAGGGCTGCAGCGCATCCGGGCGTTGAGCTTGCATGTTTGAGCAGGCCGACATTCCCGGCCATGATCGTTGGCGCCATGAAGCGCACGACCTGCCAGAACGGATAGTTCCAGGGCATGACGGCAAGCACCGGCCCATAGGGAAGCCAGTGCGATACCGAGCGGCCGCTGACCAGTTTCTGTTCCGTCGGAGCGAGCATGGCCGGGCCATTTTCTGCATAAAAACGAAAAGCCTTTTCGCATTTGTCCATTTCGGTGAGCGCCTGTTTGACAGGCTTGCCCATTTCCTTGGTAACGATGGCGGCGAGCGTGGTGCGCTGCGCGGCAAACTGGTCGGCAATTTTTATCAGCAGGTCGGTGCGTGTTTGGTAATCGGTATTGCGCCATTGGCGAAAAGTCTCGACGGATTTGGCCAGCTTCACTTCGATCTGGTCGTCGTTCAGGGCGGGGAAGGTATCACCCTCTTCACCGGTAGCCGGATTGACTTGCGTAGGCATGATTTAATTCCCCCGATTTTGGCAGTTGGTGCACTGGACCCGTCTAATCTTATATAGCGTGAGGCTCTTGCTTGACCATAGCTTGGTCGCTCGCCCATAGCGACACTATGACCGATGATAATAGCAACGATATTGCCACGCTCAGTTTCGAGGCGGCCCTCGAAGAGCTTGAAGCAATCGTCCGCAAGCTGGAGGCCGGGGAAGCCCCGCTCGATGAATCGATCGAACTCTATGCGCGCGGAGACAAGCTGCGACAGCAGTGCCAGGCCCGGTTAAAGGCTGCCGAGGCGCGGATCGACAAGCTCCAGCTTGATCCCGAGGGCAAGCCGGTCGGCGTCGAACCGCTTGATCCGGCCTAGCCGATGCCGGTTGTTTCCATCGGCCTCAAGCCCGCGCTCGAGCGCATGGGCAAGGATATCGATATCCTGTTCGATACCTGGCTCAAGGTGCCGGGCGATTCCCGCGTCAGACTCTATGAGGCGATGCGCTATGCGGCGATCGGCGGCGGCAAGCGGTTGCGGCCTATGCTCGTTGTTGCTGCGTGCGAAGCCTTCAACGTTGATCGGGACAGCGCGATGCGCGCCGGTTTCGCCGTGGAATGCATCCATGTCTATTCGCTGATTCACGACGATCTGCCCTGCATGGACGATGACGATATGCGCCGCGGCAAGCCCACGGTGCACAAGGCGTTCGATGAGGCCACCGCCGTGCTGGCCGGCGATTGCCTGTTGGCGCTAGCGTTTGAAATTCTCGGCGATGAGGCGACGCACAGCGATCCCTTTGTTCGCGCGGAACTGATGTCCGCGCTTGCGCTGGCCAGCGGGCCTTCCGGCATGGGCGGTGGCCAGATGATGGATCTGGAGGCCGAGCATCGCGAACTGGATCTCCCGGCCGTGACCCGGCTTCAGCAGCTCAAGACCGGCGCGCTGATCGGTTTCTGTCTCGAAGCAGCCTGTATCATGGCGCGAATCCCGCCCGAAAGCCGGACCCATTTGCGGGGCTATGCCCGCGATCTCGGTCTGGCATTCCAGATTGCCGACGATCTGCTTGATGAAACCGGCGACGAGAAGGAAACGGGCAAGCGGGTCGGCAAGGATGCGGATGCCGGAAAGGCGACATTTGTATCGCTTCTGGGGCTGGAACGGGCGCGGCAGCAGGCCGAGATGCTCGTCGAACAGGCGATTGACCATTTGCGGGACTTTGGCGACGAGGCAGACATGCTGCGCGCCATTGCCCGATTCTCGATTGAAAGGACGCATTGATGAGCGCCAAAAGAGTGGGAGTGTATCCCGGAACCTTTGACCCGATTACGCTGGGCCATATGGATATTATCCGGCGCGGCGCGAAGCTGGTCGACACGCTGATCATCGGGGTGACCACCAATCCCAGCAAATCGCCGATGTTCAGCGATGCCGAGCGACTGGAGACGGTGAAACGCGAAGTTGCGTCCTGCGACGGCGATATCCGCGTCGTACATTTCAACTCCTTGCTGATGGACTTTGCCGAACGGGAAGGCGCTACCGTTATCGTCCGCGGCCTGCGGGCCGTTGCGGATTTCGAATATGAATTCCAGATGGCGGGCATGAACCAGCAGCTCAACGACAATATCGAAACGCTGTTCCTGATGGCGGATGTGGCGTTGCAGCCTATTGCATCGCGGCTGGTGAAGGAAATTGCCATGTATGGCGGCAACATCCATAAATTCGTGACCCCGGCTGTCGAAAGCGAAATGAAGGCGCGGGTGGAAAAGATCGGGAAAAAAGGCGATTAACGGTTCGTCGTTCAGCCTCCTTTCAGCCGGAAGCTGGTTGGGCTAAGGGAATATCGAGATCCATCCGCCGATGCATGATGCACGCGGCGAGAGCGAATGTATGAGGATAGTATGCGTTTGAAATTATTCCTGTTTTCCCTGCTGGCTTTGATCATGGGCGGGACCGCCCATGCGCAGGACGACAATGGCATCACCGACGTCAGCGCGGCATCCAACATCACCTATGCCTCCGGCGTGACGCCAGCCGCCGATCCGGAAAATACGCTGCTGCTCGACCTGTCGACCGGCGGACGTGTCACGATCCGCCTGCGGCCAGATGCAGCGCCCAACCATGTGGAACGCATCAAAACGCTGGCCCGGCAGGGATTTTACAACGGTATCATCTTCCACCGCGTGATTGACGGTTTCATGGCCCAGACCGGGGATCCGACCGGAACCGGCCAGGGCGGTTCCGAGCTGCCCAATATCGCAGCCGAATTTTCGACTCTCCCGCATGTGCGCGGCACGGTTTCGATGGCGCGGGCGACCGATCCGAACAGCGCAAACAGCCAATTCTACATCATGTTCATGCCCAATCTCGGCCTCGACCATAACTATACCGCGTTCGGCAGGGTCGTGTCCGGCATGGAATATGTCGACATCATTCCGCGCGGCGAACCGCCGGCAAATCCGGCCCGGATCATCCGCGCATCGATTGCCGCTGACAATGTTCCGCCGCCGACCGCCGCCGAAATCGCTGCGATGACGCAGCCTGCCGCAAATAGCCAGGCGGCAGCGCTCGATGCGGCGCTGGGTGCCGCAGCGGCGGACGATACGCCGCAATAACCGATCCGTGCGCGTCGATCTTTTCGATTTCGCGCTTCCCGAAGACCGTATAGCGCTTCGCCCGGCTAGCCCGCGCGACAGCGCGCGCATGCTGGTTCTGGACGGGGATGCGATGGTGGACCGGTTGGTCAGTGATCTGCCCGACTGTCTGCGCGCGGGCGATATACTTGTGTTCAACGATACGCGGGTCATCCCTGCGCAGCTTGAGGGACGGCGCGGAGAGGCGAAGATCGGTGCAACTCTCCACAAGCGGGAGGGGCTGCGCCAATGGCGAGCCTTTATTCGCAACGCCAAACGGATTCGCGAAGGAGACCGGATCGATTTTGGCGGAGAGGTTGCGGCGATAGCCTCCGATCGCGGGGCCGATGGCAGCTTTCTCCTGACATTCGAAGGAAGCGAGCCTGTCGAGATATTGCTGGAGCGCGCGGGCACGATGCCACTGCCGCCCTATATCGCCGGCAAGCGCCCGACCGACGATCGCGACGCTGCGGATTACCAGACCATGTTCGCGCGGGAAAAGGGGGCGGTGGCCGCGCCGACTGCCGCGCTGCATTTTACGCCAGAGCTGCTGACACGCCTGACCGCCGCCGGTGTCGACCATGTCACGCTGACCCTGCATGTCGGGGCCGGGACTTTTCTGCCGATGAAGGCGGATGATAGCGACGACCATGTCATGCATGCCGAATGGGGCCGTATCGATACGGGCACGGCGAAGCGCCTGAACGCAGCGCGGGCCGCCGGCGGCCGGATTATAGGGGTCGGCACGACGAGTTTGCGCCTTCTGGAAAGCGCAGCCGACGAGGAGGGCCTTATCCATCCATTCGAGGATGACACGGCGATCTTCATCACGCCCGGCTATCGCTTCCGCGCGATCGACGGGCTGATGACGAACTTCCACCTGCCGCGTTCGACCCTGTTCATGCTCGTCAGCGCGCTGATGGGCCGCGAACGGATGCAGTCAGCCTATAAGCACGCCATTGCCGAGAAATACCGTTTCTACAGCTATGGTGACGCGAGCCTGTTGCTGCCCTAAGGCGCGCGGATGAGTGACCGTTTTTCCTTTTCCATCGCCGCGACCGATGGCGCTGCGCGCACCGGCACAATTGCCATGCAGCGCGGGGAAATCCGTACGCCTGCTTTCATGCCGGTGGGTACGGCGGCGACCGTCAAGGCGATGAAGCCGGCCGATGTGCGTGCGACGGGCGCGGATATCATCCTCGGGAACACTTATCATCTGATGCTGCGGCCGGGTGCCGAGCGTGTCGCCAAGCTGGGCGGGCTGCATGACTTTATGGGCTGGGATCGGCCTATCCTTACCGACAGCGGAGGGTTTCAGGTGATGAGCTTGTCCGAGCTTGCAAAGATGAGCGAGGAGGGGGTGTCTTTCAAAAGCCATCTGGATGGCTCGAAACATATGCTGACGCCCGAGCGCTCGATGGAAATCCAGCGGCTGCTCGGCTCCGATATCGTGATGGCCTTTGACGAGTGTACGCCTTTCCCGGCGACCCGCGACCAGGCCGCGGCATCGATGGACCGCTCAATGCGCTGGGCCAAACGATCCCGAGAGGGGTTCGATGCGGGCGGCGAGCATGCGTCGCGCGCAGCCCTGTTCGGAATCCAGCAGGGTTCGATGGATGAAACGCTTCGCCAGAGATCCTCCGATGCTCTGCGCGAGATCGGTTTCGATGGCTATGCAGTCGGCGGACTGGCGGTTGGCGAGGGGCAGGAGGAGATGTTCCGCGTGCTCGATTTCGCCGTGCCGATGCTGCCAGATGAAGCGCCGCACTATCTGATGGGGGTCGGCAAGCCCGACGATCTGGTCGGCGCCGTCGCGCGCGGGATTGATATGTTCGATTGCGTACTGCCGACACGATCCGGCCGCACCGGGCAGGCCTTTACCGCAGACGGACCCATCAACATCAAGAATGCGCGGTTTGGCGAAGATACCGGGCCGCTCGATCCCGAATGCGGTTGCCCGGTTTGCGGGCAATGGTCACGTGCCTATCTGCACCACCTGATCCGTTCGGGCGAGATACTCGGCGCGATGCTCATGACCGAGCATAACCTGTTTTTCTACCAGTCGCTGATGGCCGGTATGCGGGATGCTATCGCGACGGGCACATTCGCCGCCTTCGCTGCCGATTTTTCCACGCGCTACCGAAAGCCGCGCACGGAAGGATAGGGTATCGCGCTATTCGGCCGCGATTGCAGCGGTTTCTTCGGGTTCGGATGCAGTCGATGCCGCCGCCGATCTTTTCCGGAACTCGATCGCGCCATCGTCGATCGCGCCATGTTTGAGCGCGCGAATATCCTTGGGATAGTTCTGCAGATTCTGCCACACGCCCTTATGGCCCTGAGAAGGCAATTTGCTCTCGGCCCGCTTGAAATAACCGGATGAGAAATCGACCCAGGGCCTCCGTTCGATGACATCATCGTCCGGCAGGCGCGGCGTTGCGATTTCGACGCCATTGTCGTCCATATAATTGATCATCCGGCACACATATTCGTTCGTCAGGTCCGCGCGCAGCGTCCAGGAAGCATTGGTATAGCCGAAGGAGATGGCAAAGTTGGGCACGTCCGAGAACATCATCGCCTTATAGGTGATCGTGTCGTGGAAATTGATCGCTTTCCCATCCACCGTAACATCTATGCCGCCTGCCATTTGCAGATCGAGGCCGGTTGCCGTGACGATAATGTCGGCGGCTAGTTCCTCGCCGGACTGCAGTTTGATCCCCGTCTTGGTGAAGCGATCGATATGGTCGGTAACGACCGACGCTTTTCCGGCCTTCACCGCGCTGAAGAAATCACTGTCCGGCACCAGGCAAAGCCGCTGCTCCCAGGGGTTGTAGCTGGGCGTGAAATGGGTTGCGACATCGTAATTCTCGCCCAATTCCTCGCGCACATGTTTGAGCAATACCTCTTTCACCTTGTCCGGTTTGGTTCGGGCGCGGCGGAAGATCAGCTGCTGGAGCGTCACATGTTTCTTGCGGATAAGCGAATAGGCCCATTTCGAAGGGAGAATTCTGCGCAGGAAGTTGGCAAATCTGTCGCTGGCCGGGCGCGAGACCATATAGGTGGGGGAGCGCTGGAGCATGGTGACATGGCCGGCGGGATTCTCGCTGTCGAGCATGGCCGGGACCAGTGTCACGGCCGTCGCGCCGGACCCTATGACCAATACCTCTTTGCCCGCATAGTCGAGATCCTGGGGCCAGTGCTGGGGGTGCACGATCTGGCCTTCGAAATCCCCAAACCCTTTCCAGTCCGGCGTGTAGCCGGATTCATAATTGTAATAGCCGCTGCACATATAGAGGAAATTACAGGTATATTGCCGCGGCTCGGCATTCTCGCCCGCTTCGACATCCACCGTCCAGCAAGCGGTTTCGGATGACCAGCTCGCCGCTTTCACATTGTGGCGATAGCGGATCTTGTCATGGATGCCATATTCGGTGGCGGTCTCGTCCAGATAGTTGAGGATCGAGGGCCCGTCGGCGATGGCTTTCTGTTCGGTCCAGGGTTTGAAGGCATAGCCAAGCGTGAACATGTCGGAGTCCGAGCGGATCCCGGGATAGCGGAACAGGTCCCATGTGCCCCCGAAGCTCTCCCGATTTTCCAGGATCGCATAGCTTTTCCCCGGGCAATTCTGCTGCAGGTAAACGCCAGCGCCGATGCCGGAAATCCCGGCTCCAACAACTAGAATATCGAAATGCTGGGGTGCATCGTCTCGGGCCATATTCGCTTCCTCTCGCGCCAATCAGTTTCAATATAGAACGGATTGACGTTAACGGCAAGCTGACGGGACTCTCAGCCCAGTTGCTGTATTTTCTGCATATCGTCGTAAAGGCTGTACACGCTATCGCCGACCTTCACGATTACGCCAGCGACCTCCACATAAGGATTATTCTGTAGCGCGGGAACGGCCAGTTTTACGACATCGACCAGTTCGACCAGTGCGCGGCTCGATTTGATCATGGGCTTCACATAGGATTTCCGCTCGGGATCGGTGAAAGCATCGATCGCCGCGTGCGATGAGAAGACAAGTTCGACGCCGTCGACAGGGCCGATCGCTTCCGGAAAATATTTCTTGACGAGGCCAAGATTCTTGCCGGCGAAGCCAATGAGCGAATTGTTGAAATGCCGCCGTTGCGAATCGTTCCAGCCTTGGGTTTCCTCATCCAGTGCATGCAGGGCCTGATCGTCGGAGAGGGCAACATAACTGTTGGCCAGGGTTTCCGTCTCGGAAACGATGTCGCTGGAAACCGATATCGTATGACTGTCGCTGCCTATGTAAGACAACAGATCGTCCCGCGTTTTCGAATTCGTCTGCGATTTTCGGGTCGTCGTAGTGATATGCATGATATCCTCCGCGCTCGGTCGACCCGTTCAATCATAAGGGCGCGATCGCGCCCTGCAAATCAGCCGCCCAATTTCACGTTGAGAAAACCGGGCAGCGGGCCATTCCAGTCATCGTCATCGAAATCCGGCTCAGGCGCAGTTTTCTGTTCCGCGCTCTGGGCTTTCTGAGCCGATTTTTTTGGTTTCGTTATTTTCGGTTCTGCAGGGGCAGGGGATGTGTCCCCAGAATCCGCTTTGGGGCGCCGTTTCGATTTTCTCTTCGGTTCCTCGGCTGGCGTCTTTTCAGGCGCTTTTGGCGTATCAGCCTTGGGCGTATCGGTCTTTGGCGTTTGCTTGCCGCTGCTCTTGGCTCCGCGGCCAATGGTCTGTCCGGTCAGTTTTTCGATATTCTCGATAGCTTCTTCGTCGGCCGGCGTGACCAGCGTGATCGCGGTGCCGGTGGCGCCTGCGCGGCCCGTGCGGCCGATGCGGTGAACATAATCGTCGGGATGCCATGGCGCATCATAGTTGAAGACATGGCTGACGCCCTTGATGTCGAGCCCGCGGGCGGCAACATCGGAAGCGACGAGGATGTTGATCTCGCCCGCCTTGAAGAGGTCGAGCTCTTTCATCCGTTCGGGCTGGCTCATATCGCCATGAATCTGGCCCGCCTTGAAACCGTCCTGCTGGAGGGATTTCTGGAGGTCGCGAACCGTCGTCTTGCGGTTCGAGAAGATGATTGCGGTGCTGATATCTTCGCTACGCAGAAGCTTTTTGAGCGTTGTCTTTTTGGTGCGGGAGCTCGTTTCGACCAGGCGCTGCGCGATGTTGGTCGCGGCTGTTGCCGGACGGGCCACTTCGATCTGTTTCGGGTTGCTCAGGAATTTGTCCGACAGCTTCTTGATCGGCGGGGGCATCGTCGCCGAGAAGAGCAGGGTCTGGCGGTTCGCGGGGAGTTTCTGGCAGATGCTCTCGATATCGGGAATGAAACCCATGTCGAGCATCCGGTCGGCCTCGTCGATGACAAGAATATCGCACCCGGAAAGCAGAATTTTCCCGCGATCGAACAAATCCATCAACCGGCCCGGGGTGGCGATCAGCACATCGACGCCCTTTTCGAGTGCCTTCATCTGGTCGCCCATGCTCACGCCGCCGATAAGCAGCGCCATTTCGAGCTTCTGATATTTGCCGTATTTCTCGAAATTCTCGGCAACCTGCGCGGCGAGTTCGCGCGTCGGTTCGAGGATCAGCGAGCGCGGCATCAGCGCGCGACTGCGGCCATGGCTCAATATATCGATCATCGGCAGCACGAAGCTTGCCGTTTTCCCGGTGCCCGTCTGCGCAATGCCGACAATGTCCTTCATCATCAGGATGGGAGGAATCGTCTCCGCCTGGATCGGTGTCGGTTCGGTATAACCGGCATCGCCTACAGCGCGCAGTAATTCATCAGAAAGGCCGAGGTCGGCAAAATTCATAAAATATCCGAAAAACGTTGAGTGTGCGCGGTTTTGATGCATCGCGCTTTCGCGGCTGGCGATTGGGCGCTGGAGCCTGAAAAGTCAAGTGAAAGGCCGTCCATAACACCGGATTGACCGGTTAGTTGCCCGAGCGCGGCTCGAGGATGTGAAAGTCGGAGATCGTGCATTCGCTCCCCGCCCGGGAAACGATGGAGTCGCGGGTTGCGCATATGCGTCCATCGTCGCCGGGAACAAGGTAAAAGGCCGAATAATAGCCAAGCGTTACGCATTCGGAATCGAGCCGTGCGCGAATCAGGCGGTTGTCGTGCGTCAGCAGGTCGACAACTCCGGGCCGGGTGAAGCGTGCGCGCGCGATTGTGGACACGGCCTGGCAGTCATCGGCGGGCCGCTCGCGCCAGACGATGCCGGTCGGCGCCCGGCGGCGGGGCCTCAGGGTCCGGCGGGTCGGGATACGGATGATGATCCGCCGTTCAACGCTTTGCATGGCGAGCTGGACGGGGGCGCTCACCGGCCCAGTCGCGCTGGCCAAAAACAATAGTGCTGCACTGACGAGTGACACGGGCAATCCTAACGTTGTCAGCCGTGTCGCGCTTTCCCGTTTAACCGGAGATGAATTGGCCAGGCGGCGCAATGCGGCTATTGCGAGCGGCATGGAAGATCGCGCCATTCTCGAACGGCTTGAAACGATAGCGGGGCCGCGCAACGTGACGATGCATGCAGACGATCTTGCGCCGTGGCTCTCGGACTGGCGAGGCCGCATAACGGGGCGGGCGATTGCGCTGGTGTCTCCGGAAACCGCGGAGCAGGTGCAGGCCATAGTGAGGCTGGCGGGGGAAACCGGGCTCGCGATCGTTCCGCAGGGCGGCAATACAGGCATGGTAGCGGGCGGCATTCCGCGCCCCGATGATCGCGCCATCCTGCTTTCCCTGCGCAAGATGAATATGATCCGGTCGATCGATCCTGACGACAACAGCATCACGGTCGAAGCGGGCGCAGTACTGAGCGTGGTGCATCAGGCCGCCGAAGAGCATGGCCGCCGCTTCCCGCTCTCGCTTGGTTCCAAGGACAGTGCAACGATTGGCGGGCTCATCGCCACCAATGCGGGCGGTACGCAGGTGCTGCGGTTCGGGTCGATGCGCGCGCTGACACTCGGGATCGAGGCGGTACTTCCCGATGGCAGCCTGTTCGAGGGGCTTTCGACACTGCGCAAGGATAATCGCGGCTATGACATCAGGCAGTTGCTGGCGGGATCGGAAGGAACGCTTGGCGTGATAACCGCCGCCAGCCTGGAACTCGTGCCGGCCGCGCCGCACCGCGTCGTTGCCTGGCTGGGCCTCGGTTCGGCGCGTGGAGCGCTTGCCATGCTGCGCAGGCTTGAGGGCGTGCTTGGGGATGCGGTCGAGAGTTTCGAACTGGTTCCCGATACGGCGCTGGCGCTCGTCCTCGAACATATTCCCGATACGCGCGCACCGCTTGCCGGGGGCCATCCGTGGCACGCGCTGGTCGAACTGCGCACGGCGAACGACCCCGAAGAGATGCGGAAATATTGTGAAGATGTGCTGGCGAAGGCGTTGGACGACGGGCTGATTGCGGACGCGGTGCTGGCTGAAAGCGAAGGCCAGGCTGCGGCTTTCTGGAAATTACGGGAGGTGATTTCCGAGGCGGAGCGGGCGGACGGGATGGCCGCGAAGCATGACGTTTCCGTGCCGGTTTCCGCAATGCCGGAGTTCATTGAAACGGCGCGCGAGGCTGTGGAGGCCCGCTTTGCCGGAGCCCGGGTCATCGCGTTCGGCCATCTGGGCGACGGCAATGTCCATTTCAACGTGCGGGCACCGGCGGGAAGCGATGACCGCGCCTGGTTTGCGCAAACCGGAGATGCGGTCAGCCGGTTCGTGCATGACATGACGCGGGATGCGGGCGGATCACTGTCGGCCGAACACGGTATCGGACAGCTCAAGCTTGCCGAATTCGGGCGGCTGGCCGACCCGGTCCGGCTTGCGACCATGCGGGCCATTAAGCAGGCGCTCGATCCACTGGGCATAATGAACCCCGGAAAGCTCGTTCCGCTTGCGAATCCGCCCAAGAATCCATAGAGGGCAGGGCAATCCGGGCTACCATGTTCAACGGCAGCCTTTCTTTATTCCGGCCGCAGGAGATATTTCATGGCTAAGGCTGCCCCGCAGCAGAATTTTCCGCTGTTGTATAACGACCTTGTTCCGCTTTCGAGCCAGGAGCATGCAAAGTATAAATTGCAGGTCCGGCCGAAGATGCCCTTCCTTGCGGAAACGCATGCCGTCCCCGTGACGATCGATGAGTTCGTCATGGTCCAGCGCCACATGCCGATCGTTTTTTCATCGGGCGAGAATCCGGTGCCGCTTGCGTTGATGGGGCTCAACCAGGGCGTTAACGTGTTCCTGAACGAAGAGGGCGAACTGGCCGGTAACCCGACCTATATGCCCGCCTATGCGCGCCGCTATCCGTTCCTGCTGGCGAAAATTCGCGAGGATTCCGAAGAATTGTCGCTGTGTTTCGATCCGACGACCGATATTGTCGGCGAGTATGACGAGGGCGAAGATCTGTTTACGGACGGTCAGCCGTCCGAAACGACCAAGAGCCTGTTGCAGTTCTGCGAACAGGTCGAAACCTCCGGTCATCGCACCGTGCAATTCGTCGAAGAGCTGGTGAAAGCCGAACTTCTGATGGAAGGCGAAGTTTCGATCGACACGCCCAATTCGGACAAACCGTTCGTATATCGCGGCTTCCAGATGGTGAACGAAGAAAAATTGAAGGAAATCCGCGGTGACCAGGCCCGGAAATTCGTGCAGAGCGGCATGATGCCGCTTATCTATGCACATATGATGTCGCTGCAGCTGGTGCGCGATATTTTCGGGATGCAGCTCCAGCAGGGCAAAGTTCCGCCGCAGCCGGATGCCAATGTTCCCCAGGGAATGGACCAAGGCTAGCAAGAGTGGCGGTTTGGACGGGATTTTCGATCGCCGCTTGAAACCCTGACACTTCGTTAATATCTTTGGGGGGCGCGTGGCTACGTGCCCCCCCTTTCGTGGCCATGCGTGGGTGCATCCTATGATGTCCCCTCCCTGAACCTGGCCGCCTCGCGCTCCCCTGCGCGGGGCGGTTTTTTATTCCGCAGCCAGCGCGTCGGGCGGCGCAAGCGCTTCGCTGGCCAGCCCATCGGCTATTGCGGCGATCAGGCTCGTGATGCGATGCAAGGCAGGGCCGGGCTGGTCATGCGCCCGGTCGAGATAGAGGGACCGGCAGATTTCAAGTTGCAACCCGTGCACATCCCGCTTGGGCCGGGCATGACGGCTCAATATGTGGCCGCCCGCATAAGGAGTATTCAGGGCCGTACGAAATCCAAAATCCCGGCAGATATCGACAGCGCGACCGGCAAAGGCCGGCGCCGAGCTTTTCCCGTGGCGGTCCCCGACAACGATCTTGGCCGGCGCCATGCCATCCCGCGCGCGCAGCGGCGGCATGGAATGGCAATCGAGGAGTATGGCTATTCCGAAACGCCGACGTGCGGCATCCAGCATATCCGATATCTGTCCGTGATAGGGCCGGTGCGCGCTGCATATGCGGTCGGAAAGATCGGTCCGGCTGATTGCGCGGCGATAGATATTGCCGTGGCCGGCCAGACGCCGCGGAACAAGGCCCAGTCCGCCGCGCACTTTCGCCGTCAGTTCGTATCCGGCCTGTCCGGGCGAAGGCGTAACCATCGCCGGATCGATCTCGCGTTCCGAGCGGTTCAAATCGATCCAGGCACGGGCGATCTGGGCAATGATGATCGTATAGCCCTTGTCCGCCAGCGGTGTAACGATGCTGTCGACATGGCGGTCTTCGAGCGACCGCAGCGCGAATTCGTCGAGCCGGGCGGCCTCGAGCAGGCTTGCCGGATAGTGACGACCGGCATGTGGGATCGAAAGGATGACCGGAGACTGCGGTACTGCCGGCCCCAATCGGATAATATGTTCGGGCCGTGAGCCGCTATATTCCATGGCTTCCGGCCTATTATTCCCGTGAATCAAAGGCAAGGGCTTCCAAAACTTCGGTCAAGGCTGGAAAATTTTAAGAGCTCTGTACTATAGTCGGTTCAACGATGCGCCAGGGGTGGCGCGCAGACAGGTGATGGGACGAAAATGATCCGTATCCTTTTGGCAGAGGACGATATGTCGATGCGCGAATATCTGAAGCGCGCGCTCGAACGGACGGGATATGCCGTCGATACGGCGGATTCCGGTATTTCGGCCCTGCCTCTGCTTGAGAAAAATACCTATGATCTGTTGCTGACAGATATCGTCATGCCGGGCATGGACGGAATCGAACTGGCTCAGGAAGCCGCAAAAATCGCTTCCGATATGCGGGTTATGTTCATCACCGGATTTGCGGCCGTGGCACTGAAAAACAACAAGACGCCGCCCAATGCCAAGGTGCTTTCAAAGCCGTTTCACCTGCGCGATCTCGTACTTGAGGTCGACCGGATGTTCGAAGTCGGCGACGCATCGGGGCTTTGAGAAATCAGCGGTTGCGCAGTTGCAACCGCTCCACTAGATAGCCCGTTCGCGTGGGCGCGTAGCTCAGTGGTAGAGCACTGTGTTGACATCGCAGGGGTCGCTGGTTCAATCCCAGCCGTGCCCACCATTTTCCCCTAAAAGATGTTCAACACTCGGCTGAGAACAAGCCTTTTCCTTCGCCGAAAGCATGGAAAAACGGCCACCATGGCGTCCGGTCGGGTCGCAAAAAACCGGATGAACCATGATGGCCTTGGCGATTTCGGCTTTGGAGAGTCGTTATCGCCGCAAACAGCTATGGGCGGGTTCGGCGATTCGCTTTGTGATGCAGGTCACAGGATTCCGGATTGGCGGGCAACGCCCACCTTGCCGGCCGCTTGGTCTGCCGCACCGGTGCTCCTGGATCGTGCATGAAGCGGACGATACCGGTGAGCGCGAGCCGTATGACCAACAGATATCTTTTTTGAATAGCGCCGCACGGACGCCTATTGACCGCTATCCCTTCGGGGTTAGACGCGAAGGGCGAGGGAGGGGACGCGATGATAAGCACGATAGGCCTGGTTGGGGCGTTGGCGCTGTTGATCTGGATGACGGTGCGCGGCGTGAACATACTGATCGCCGGGCCGGTCGCCGCCGCTCTCGTCGCCGCAACAAGCGGCATCGCATGGCTGCCGCCACTGGCCGCTGCTGGGGCGCCTGATTTCGCGACAAGCTATATGGCGGGCTTCACGGGCTTTTTCGGGAACTGGTTTTTCATGTTCCTGCTCGGAGCCATTTTTGGCGAGGTGATGGGTGCATCGGGTGCGGCGGCGAGCGTGGCCCACTGGATCATAGAGAAAATCGGCATTAAACATGCGGTTCTAGCCGTTGTCGCTGCCTGCGCGCTGCTGACCTATGGCGGGGTCAGCGTCTTTATCGTCGCCTTCTCCGTCTATTCGCTGGCGGTCAGCCTTTTCCGTGAGGCCAATCTGCCCCGCCGCTTCATTCCCGCCGCCCTCTGCTTCGGCTCGGTTACCTTCACCATGACGAGTGCGGGCTCTCCCGAAATCCAGAACCTGATTCCGATGCAGCATCTCGGCACGACCGCCTATGCCGCCTGGGAGGTGAGCCTGGTGGTCGCGATCCTGATGGCGGCTCTCGGCTTTGTCTGGCTGCAACATATGGTGAAACGGGCGGTGGCGCGGGGTGAAACCTTTGAAGGTCGCGACACCGACGATGTTGTGGATGTCGGCAGGGTGCTGCCCAATCCCTTTCTCTGCCTGCTCCCGCTTATCGCCGTGCTCGGCGTGTTCATGATTTTCCAGTATCCGCAGCAATTGGGGCCGCTGTCCGCGATCATGCCGGCGGAATCCCTAGACAAATGGGCGCTGGTCGCAGCGCTGGGTTCGGGAACGCTGATTGCACTTCTGGTCGGCCTGAAGAGCAGGGCGAAGATGCCGGAAGCCTTTTCAAAGGGCGCAACCGGCGCTGTTGTTGCGATCACCAATACCTGCGCGGTCGTCGGCTTCGGGGCCGTGGCATCGCTGTCACCCGCCTTTCAGGAGGCGCTGATACTGGTACAGAATTTACCGGGAGACCCGCTTATCGGCGCGGCCATAGCGGTGACCGTGATTGCCGGCCTGACCGGTTCCGCATCGGGCGGGCAGAGTATCGCGCTGCCGCTTATCGCGCCGCATTATATCGATGCAGGGGCTAGCGCAGAAGAATTGCACCGGACTGTCGCTATTGCCTCGGGCGCGCTCGATAGCCTGCCGCACAATGGCTATGTCGTGACGACGATCCGCGCGATCTGCGGTGAGACGCATGCCGATGCCTATGGCCCGGTCGGCGCATTGACGGTGATCGTGCCGCTGATCGGCCTGGCTGTTGCGCTAGGCCTGTTCGCAATCTTCTAGGTCCTGTTTCCAGCCCAAAAACTCATATCTTCTTAACCATGTTTGGGGTAGAATCCCGGCCATGGGTACGGTGATAGACTTTGAAACGGGCGCGGTTGCGCAGTTGCAGCGCCGGGTGGCGCAGGCCGAAGAGGATAATCGAGACCTGCTGGCCTTTGCGCGCGGCCATTCGGGCGCGACAGCGGCTATTCACGATGCCGTGCTTGCGGCGATTTCTGCGGAAGGGCTCGATCATCTCCTCCATATCGTAACCCAGGAATGGCCCGATATCCTCGGCGTGGATGCGGTGAGCCTGGCTCTTTATGTCGGCGATAAGGGCGTGCGCGCCGATATTGCCGGGATGCAGTTCGTCGAGCGCCGACTGATCGAAAAGGCCGCTGCCGATGTTGCGGGCGTAGTCCTGCGCGATTGCGAGCGCGGCCATCCGCTGTTCGGCCCAGCCGCTGAATTTGTCCGCGCCGAAGCGTTGGTTCGGCTCGACAACGAAACGCCGTTGCCATCCGGCTTGCTGGCACTCGGGCAACGCGAAAGCCAGGATATGGAGGCCCATGAAGGGGCCGAATTACTAGGCTTTCTAGGCGACAGCCTGGCGCGTCTGCTCGGCCGGTGGTTGCTCCCCTGAGCCCTGATTTTCATCCCGCTGCCCCGCTCGCGGAAGAGTGGGCGGCTCATCTTGGCCGCGATCGGCGGCGTTCTCCCCATACAATCCGTGCCTATGTCGCTGCTGCACACCGGCTGATTGCCTTTCTCGGCAAACATCGCGGCGAGGCGATCACATCCAAAACTCTCCTCGCACTCGATGCCGCCGATTTGCGTGCCTTTCTGGCCTTTCGTCGCAATGAGGGGCTAGCCAATCGCTCGACGGCGCGGGAGCTTTCGTCGCTGCGCGGTTTTCTGGCTTTTGTCGCTGAACGAGCAGGCGAACAGGCAAGCATACCCAGGGTGAAGGGGCCCAAGCTCAAGCCGGGCGTGCCGCGACCGGTTTCCCCTGATGAAGCATTGGCGCTTGCCGGGGATGTCGCCGCGCAGGCCGATGAACCCTGGATCGCGGCGCGCGACTGGGCGGTGCTGCTATTGCTCTATGGCGCAGGATTGCGTGTCGGCGAAGCTCTGGGCCTGACGGGCGCCATATTGCCGCTCGGCGAGACGCTTTCGGTCACCGGCAAGCGCGACAAGACGAGGATCGTGCCGTTGCTCGACACGGTGCGCGCAGCGATCGAGGAATATGAGCGGTTGTGCCCCTATGCGATCGGGCATGGCGATCCGCTGTTTCGTGGTGTCCGCGGCGGCGCTTTGGGCAGCGATATCGTGCGCCGTGCAGTGCGGGGGGCGCGCGTTCGGCTCGGCCTGTCCGGCAAGACGACCCCCCATGCTCTGAGACACAGTTTCGCAACGCATTTGCTGGCGCGGGGCGCGGACCTGCGCTCTCTCCAGGAACTGCTTGGCCATGCGAGCCTCAGCTCGACGCAGATCTATACCTCAGTCGATGCGGCGCATCTGCTGGACGTGTACCGCAACGCCCATCCGCGCGCCTAAAGCTTACTTTCGATCGCATCCCAGATTTTCGCGCCGGTGTCCGTCCCGTTAAACGCGTCGATGGAGACAATCCCCGTCGGCGAGGTGACGTTGATCTCGGTCAGATAACCGCCGATCACGTCGATTCCGACGAACAGCAGCCCGCGTTTCTTGAGTTCGGGGCCAAGCGCTTCACATATTTCCAGTTCGCGGGGCGTGAGCTCGGATGCCGCACCCGATCCACCGACGGCGAAATTGGAGCGTATCTCGCCCTTTTTGGGCAGCCGGTTCACCCCGCCGGTCGGTTCGCCATCGACGAGGATGATGCGCTTGTCGCCCTGGCTGACATCGGGAAGGAAGGCCTGCACCATGAACGGTTCGACCCACACATCGCCGAACAATTCGGTCAGCGCGGCAAGGTTGCGATCCTCTTCGCCAACAAAGAAGACGGCGGACCCGGCATTGCCGTAAAGCGGCTTCACAACGATCGCGCCATGCTCGCGCTGGAAGGCGCGGGTATCGTCGAGGCTGCGGGTAATCATCGTTGGGGGCATGAAATCCGCGAAATCGAGCACGAACAGTTTTTCCGGCGCGTTGCGCACCGAAGCGGGATCGTTGACGACCAGGGTGTCGGGATGGATGCGTTCGAGCAGGTGCGTCGCGGTGATATAGGAAAGGTCGAAGGGCGGATCCTGCCGCATCAGAACGACATCGATATCTGCGCGCAGATCGATGTTTTCGAAGTCGCCAAAGCTATGATGATTGCCCTCGACACGCTGGACCGTCACCGGCCGTGCGCGCGTCGTCAGCCGTCCATCGGCATGATAAGTGAGTTCGCCGACGTCATAGTGCCAGAAACTGTGGTCGCGCGCCTGCCCGGCGAGCATGATGGCAAAGCTCGAATCCCCGGCGATATTGACCTTTTCCATGGGATCCATCTGGACCGCGATATTGAGTGGCATGGGTATCTCCTAATAGGCATCAGGCAATAGCGCTGGATGGCGCGCAATCAAGCGCAGTCCTGCTTTACCCCATCCAAGCATTTTCAATATGCCGGGGCCGGCGTCCCGGCGCCGTCAGGATGACATCGATCCGGATATCTTCGCCATTTCGGGCATAGCGAGGCGCGAGGATTTCCGCTGCGGCCGCCACGCGGGCCAGTCGGCGCTCGTCGATGGCGAGATCGAGTTCTATGGCCGTTTTGCGGGTTTTAACCTCGACGAATATGATTGTTTTGCCGCGTTTCGCGACCAGATCGACTTCGCCGCGCGGCGTACGCTGGCGGCGGGCAAGGATGCGATAGCCTTTGAGACGCAAATACCATGCGGCAAGTGTCTCTCCGCGCCGGCCGCTGCGTTCGGCGCGGGCGCGGTTCATCTTTCCTCTTTGAGCGCCATGGCGCGTTCGTAAAGGCCCTCGCTCGGCAGGCCGAGCGCTTTGGCGACCTCGCGCGCAGCCTTGCCCGGTGGCAGCCTGGTCAGGGCTTCGGCGAGCGCCGCGTCGATATCGACTGGACTCGCCGCGCAGGCCGAGCCGGGCGGGCTGACGATAATCACGATCTCACCCTTGGGCGGTGAGTCGGCATAGCGGGCCGCAAGCTCGGACAGTGTCCCGGTTACCGTTTCCTCGAATTTTTTGCTGATTTCCCGGGCGATAGCGGCTTCGCGTTCGCCCAGCGTTTCGGCCAGCGCATGAAGCGATTTTCCCAGCCGCGGGCCCGATTCGTAAAACACCAGCGTCGCCCGCACCGCGCCGAGCTCCGCGATCGTTTCCGTGCGCGCCTTGGTTTTGGAGGGCAAAAATCCAGCAAAGAGGAAGCGGTCGGTTGGTAAACCGACGAGCGTGAGTGCGGCCACGGCAGCGCAGGGCCCCGGGATCGTGGTTACAAGATGGCCGGCCGTGCGTGCCTCCCGTACAAGCTTGAACCCGGGGTCCGATATCAGCGGCGTACCGGCATCGGACACCAGCGCGACGGCCTGATCTCCCATCCGTGCGATCAGGTCTGCGCGTGCTTTTTCGGAAACATGATCGTGGTAGGCGATTATCTGTTTCTTGATACCCAGATGGTTGAGCAACTTTGCGGTCACCCGGCTGTCTTCCACCGCGATGATATCCGCGTGCCGCAAAGTCGATTCGGCGCGCGCCGACACATCTTGCAAGTTGCCGATGGGGGTCGCGACGATGTAAAGACCGGGTAGTAGCGTATCGTTCATAGGATTCACGTCATGGCATCACAGCGGCTCTCGGGGCAACGGCATTCGACTCTTTCACGGTTTGGCATTATCTGCATGGCCTTGGCCCTGGCAGGGTGTCAGGCAATCCTGCCGCGCTCCGGTCCTCCTGAAACGACACCGCCCGAACAAACCGAAATCACGACCGGCATTCCCGATGACGGGCTTCGGCGCATTGCTCTTCTGGTGCCGACATCCGGCAACAATGCCGGTGTCGGCCAGTCCATCGCCAACGCCGCGAATATGGCGATCCTGGATGCCGGCGGCGAAGGGGTCCGGATCACGACATATGACACAGCCAGCGTCGGCGGCGCTGCCAGAGCGGCAAACAGCGCGCTGACCGATGGCAGTCGCCTGATTCTCGGCCCGTTGCTTGCCGACAATGTTCGCTCGACCGCACCGGTCGCGCGCAGCGCGGGTGTACCCGTCATCGCTTTTTCGAACGATACCAGCGTTTCCGGCAACGGCACCTATCTGATGGGATTCACGCCCGACCAGTCGATTGCACGGGTGACCAGCTATGCGGCAGGGCAGGGCGCGCGGCGCTTTGCAGCCCTCGTCCCGGAAGGACTTTATGGTCAGCGCGCATCAGCGGCCTTTGCGCGGGCAGTGCGGGACGCCGGCGGAACCCTTGTCGGCACGCGCACCTATGCGCGCTCGCGCCGGTCGTTGCAGCTGGCGGTCACCCAGCTCAATGGAGAAGGGGAATTCGATGCCATCCTGATCGCCGACAGCGGAACGACGGCGCGCGAAGCCGCGCAGATGATCCGGGATCGCGGCGCTACCGACGCGCAAATACTGGGTACGGAACTCTGGAACAACCAGCCGAACCTGGTCCGCGACCCAGCGATGCACGGGGCGTTGTTCGCCAGCGTGTCCGACAGGATGTTCAACACGCTGAGCAATCGGTACCGGTCGCGCTTCAGCAGCGATCCCTATCGCTTGTCGAGCCTCGGCTATGACGCGGCCCTGCTGGTCGTGCGGATCGCCCGCGAATGGCCAACCGACCAGCCGTTCCCGGTAAACGAACTGCGCGACGAAGGTGGTTTTTCCGGCGTTGACGGTGCATTCCGTTTCGACAGCAATGGCGTTGCCCAGCGCGCGCTCGAGGTGCAGCAAATCCGGCCGAACGGGTTTACCGTGGTTTCGCCCGCTCCGACGGGGTTTGGCGGCTAGGCGGTCTCTTAGTCGACGAGGATTTCCGCGAGCAGGCTGTTCAGCACCAGCAGGCCTTGCGGCGTAGCGACAAGACGGTCGGTATCCGGATACAGCAGTCCATGGGCTGTCAGCCTCTCTATCGCCGACCGGTCGAGCAGTGCGGCGGGAAAGCGATCGCGCGATACGCCTTCGGTCAGTCGGAGGCCCATCATCAGCCTTTCCGCGCCCTGATCATAGGCTGAGAGTGGATCTTCGGACTGTAAGCCATGTCCGTTGCGGTCGACGGCCGATAACCAGTTTTCGGGTTTTTTGTGGCGGGTTGTCGCAAGGTCGCCGCGACGCCCATGGGCGCCGGGGCCGATGCCGGCATAGTTTTGATAGCGCCAATAGCTGAGATTGTGGCGGCTCTCTTCGCCCGGCCGGGCATGGTTGGAGATTTCGTATGCGGGCAGGCCGGCGGTGGCGGTGCACGCTTGCGTCAGTTCGTAAAGCTGCGCGCCGTGATCCGGCTCGGCCTCGCCAAGCTCGCCGCGCGCGGCAAGGGTCGCGAAGCGTGTCCCCGGTTCGATGGTGAGCTGGTAGAGCGAAAGATGGCCCGTGCCGAAGCCGAGCGCTCGCTCAAGCTCGGTCTGCCACGCGTCCGCACTCTGGCCCGGCAGGGCGTAGATCAGGTCGAAACTTGTGCGGGCGAACACTTTTTGCGCGATGTCCAGCGCTGCCAGTCCCTCGCGTACATCATGCGCTCGCCCGAGAAATTTCAGTGCTTCATCGTCCAGCGACTGCAGGCCGAGGGAAACGCGGTTGATCCCGGCCCCGGCAAGATCGGCAAAACGCGCGGACTCGACCGATGACGGGTTTGCCTCAAGCGTGATCTCGATATCTTCGGCAAATCCCCAATGGTGCTCGGCGGCCTCGATTAGCGCGGCAACGGTTTCCGGCGGCATCAGCGAGGGCGTACCGCCGCCAAAGAAAATGGAACTGAGCGGCGTGCCGCCGGTCAGTGCCGCGTCATGCGCCATATCGGCGATCAGGGCCGCGCGCCACATGTCCTGGTCGACGCTGTCGCGGACATGGCTGTTAAAGTCGCAATAGGGGCATTTGGAGACGCAGAAGGGCCAGTGGATATAGAGCGCAAGGCCGGCCATCGGCTCAGAATACGGCTTTCAGCATTTTTGCAAAGGCATTGGCACGGTGGCTGATTGCGTGTTTTTCCTGCGGATCGATTTCGGCGAAGGTCCGGTCCTGCCCCTCGGGCATGAAGACGGGATCATAGCCGAAGCCCAGTTCGCCCCTTGGGGGCCAGGTCAGCATGCCCGCGATCCGCCCCTCGAAAACTTCGCTATGTCCGTCGGGCCAGGCCAGCGCCAATGTGCAGGCAAAATAGGCGCTGCGGTCGGCATCGAGGCCTAGTTCGGCGAGTTTTCCCTCGACCTTGCCCATCGCCATATACCAGTCGCGCCCCGGGCCGCCTTCGAATGGCCGGGTCTCGGCCCAATCGGCGGTATAGACGCCGGGGGCGCCATCAAGCGCGTTGACGCATAGCCCGCTGTCGTCGGCCAGCGCCACATAACCTGACCCGTCCGCACCCGCCCGCGCCTTGATCAACGCATTTTCAGCAAAGGTCGTGCCGGTTTCTTCGGGTTCCGGAAGGCCCAGCTCCCCGGCACTGACGGCATTCATGCCATGGGGTGCGAGCAATGCCCCGATTTCGCGCACCTTGCCCGGGTTATGGCTGGCGATGACCAGTTTTCCCGGGGTCAGCTTGCGGCTCACGATATGACGGCGTCCTGAGCCGCGAAGATTTCCGTGCAGCCGATACGGGCGAGGCGCAGCATGCGCAGCAGCGCTTCCTCGTCATAGGTTTCCCCTTCGGCCGTGCACTGCGCTTCGGCGATATTGCCGTCGCCGGTCAGGACGAAATTGGCGTCGGCGCCCGCATTGCTGTCCTCGGCATAATCGAGATCCAGAACAGGTTCGCCATTGTAGATACCGCAGGAGATTGCCGCGATCTTCTGCGTCATTGGATCGTTTTCCAGCTTGCCGGAAGCGACCAGCGCGTTGATCGCCAGTTTCAGGGCGACCCAGCCACCGGAGATAGAAGCGGTACGTGTGCCGCCATCAGCCTGGATCACGTCGCAATCGACCGTTATCTGGCGTTCGCCAAGCGCATCCAGATCCGTAACGGCGCGCAGCGAGCGGCCTATCAGGCGCTGAATTTCCTGGGTGCGGCCCGATTGCTTGCCGCGCGCGGCTTCGCGATTGCCGCGGGTATGGGTGGCGCGGGGAAGCATGCCATATTCGCCGGTCACCCAGCCTTTTCCCTTTCCGCGCATCCAGGGCGGAACCCGGTCTTCGATGCTTGCCGTGCACAGCACGCGTGTTTCGCCGAAACTGATCAGGCAGCTGCCTTCGGCATGTTTGGTGAAACCGGGTTCGATCGTGATGACCCGCATTTGATCGGGCGCGCGGCCGGATGGGCGCATGGGCATGGTTCCTTCTGGATGTGTCGGTCAGCCCCTATCGTTCACAGCTTCCCGCGTCCAGCGGCATTGCAGGCTGAAACTGCTATGCGGCTTTGGAAAGGGGTTATCCCGCCGTTATTGAAGCGATCTGAGCGATGGCTTCCGCAGATGCCGCCGACGCAGCTACCGCCGATGCGGCAGCGCGGCCATCCTCTAGGTTGAAGCTGATCGTTATCACCGGCTGTGGTGGCTCAGGCGGCTCGGGGAGAACGGAAGGGGACGGGTGCCGACGCCCGGATCGCTCGGAACGGGCGCGAGCGGTGTCAGCCAGGGCGCGGGCGCGATCCAAATGCGCTTCGATGCGCGTTTCCAGATGGGCGCTCAGGGCCGTCATCTGCGTGGCGAGCAGGCTAAGCTCCCGTTCGAGCTCGGCTCCCTCGATTTCCCCCAGGCGTTCCATCTGCTGTTCGACCCGCTCCATTTCGCGCTCGAATTGCGCGACCTCGCGTTCCATCTGGCGTTCGATCCGGGCTTCGGCCCGCTCAACCTCTCGCTCATGCCGTGCTTCGCGGCGCGCATTCTCGCGTTCGATCTGTGCCTCAAGGCGCTCGGCTTCGCGTTCGTGCCGATCGGCAATCTGTTCGCTTTTGTCCTCGCATTCCTCTTCGTCCGCCTCGATGCGGGTCGTGAGAACGGTGTCGGGATCGAATATCCCCGTCTGCAGGACGGCATTGCGCAGCAGACTGCCGGTTTCCGCTTCGAACCTTACAGGCTCGAACGACTGGCTGCGATTTTTGCTCTCGCTTTCACCGGTTCCGCGGAAGGTGAATGTCCAGCCGGGTTCCGGCGTAAAGCTCCACCCTTGCTGGTCGACCACTGCCCAGCGGTCTCCCGACCGACTGCCGCTTTGTTTTGGAGCGGAATGGTGTGAGCTGGCGGTATTCCGGGCAGCGGAAGAATGGACAGCGCCGGTTTCAGGCGTCGCGACGGCCTCTGCCGCCAGGAGCGCTTCCGTATCCGCCATTTCCGACACATCGCTCTCGGGGTCTTTCTCTTCACCATCTTTGGACGCATTGGAAGAGAATGAAGCATCTGCGGACGCGGCGATGGTCAGGCATCCGACCAGCATCAGCGTCAGGGCGGCAAAGGGCATCGTCGTAGCGCTTTCACGGCGGAACGGGCGCTCGCGCAGCCGCGTGATCCGGTCCATCAACGGCGTTGATCCGCCATCGGCAGCCATGGCAAAGCCGGGCAGCAGGTCGCGGCTTTCCAGCGCCACCTTGCCTAGACCCTGAGCAAGAGCATTGGTGTTGCCGGTTTCCTCGACGACCCGCGCATCGCAGGCATATTCCCGTTCGATGTCGATCTGGCGCGACAGATAGGCGATCGCGGGATGGTAGAAGAAGATGTTGCAGATCAGCGCCTGGATCAGTCCGAGCAGATAGTCCTGCCGGCAGATATGCGCAATTTCATGGACCAGAACGGCTTCCGCCTGATCGATGGGCAAGCGCAGGAAAAATCCTGTCGGGACGAGCACGATCGGCTTGAGCGTTCCGATGGTCAGCGGGGTCGTGATCCGGGAAGATTGCAGGATCATTGCGCGCGGATCGGCGCCCAGGCGCTCTACCCACAGGCGAAATCGCATTTCCCAGTCGGCCGGAACCGGTCCGGTGCCCTCATGCTTGAGGCGTGCCGTTGCCCGCAGGGCCTGGCCGTACCGCACGCCGAGCCAGCTGAAACCCATGCCCCAGATAAGGCTGATCAGCCATGTCGTGCGGCCGAGCGTATTGATAACCGCCTGCCAGCCTTCGGCGGGGGCCGCAATCGCGCCCGGCACCGGTTCGATTGCACCGATCGTCCGGTAGCAGATGCCCCAGGTGACGATGAAAAGCAGGAAACTGGCGGCAAGCCCGGCATAGGCCGTTACGAAACGCAGCTGCGCATTGTGCCGCGGGATGATCCGCAGCGCGACGAATATCAAAGCGGCGACCAGTGCGACCTGCCAGAGACTGTGCAACAGCGCCCAGCCAAGGCTGTCCACGATCACGCCCGCTTCAATCGACATCCTCTGAGTCCCCCTTTTCGGCTTCCAGTTCTGCGATGAAAGCCTTGAGTTGTTCTATTTCACTGGGCGACACGTCGTCGCGGCCCAGTGCATGCATGACCAGATCGTTGGTCGAATTGCCAAATACGGTCCGTACCAGCCGGTTCAGCAGTGTGGTCCGCGTTTCCGACGCCGGTTGCGTCGCGATATAATCGAACGATTTGCCCTTGCCGTGAATGCGGTCGACAAGCCCCTTGTCGAGCATCCGCTGAAGCTGTTTGAGCACTGTCGTATAGCCAACATCGCGAATTTGGCGGATTTGTTCATGGACCGTGCGCACAGACACAGGCTGGCATTCCCAGACAATCTGGAGAATTTCCGCTTCCGCCTCGGAAGGCGCGGGGGGAGGTGAGTTCTTGTCTGCCATCGGTCTGTTTTGCCGGTTCCATACCGATTTTCGCAATTTACGGCAAGTGTCGTTACCTTGATGTCGACCAACGACATGATAGGCGCGACGAACAGCAACTGCGATGCGCCGGAGGAAAGGGCAGGTGGCAGGGCTGGCAGTTTGCGAGCGGAGTTTCTACATCCTCTTCATGGCTGGTCCGAACGTCAATGAACTGTCCGAGCGCGCGCGCGATGTATTTCGCACGGTCGTCGAGTCCTATCTGGAGAATGGCGAGCCGGTCGGATCGCGAACGATTTCCAAAATGTCGGGGCTCAGCCTTTCGCCGGCATCGATCCGCAACGTCATGCAGGATCTGGAGGAGCTCAGCCTGCTCGCGGCGCCGCATACGAGTGCCGGACGCATGCCGACGGAAACCGGCCTTCGTCTGTTTGTCGACGGGATGATGCAGGCCGGCCGGCTGACGGCGGCTGAGCAACAGGCCATCGAATCCCAGAGCAAGGCGGACGGCCCGGTCGAAGAAGCCGTGGCGAATACGACGGCCGCTTTGTCCGGCCTGTCTGCCTGCGCGGGCATCGTCCATGTCTCGAAGCGCGAGCCGGTGCTCAACCAATTCGGATTCGTCTCACTTTCCGAACAACGAGCGCTTGCGGTGCTGGTCGGCAGCGACGGGACCGTGGAAAACCGGATCGTCGATCTTCCGCATCCAGTGCCCGCCTCAACCCTTAACGAGGCGGCGAACTATATCAGCCGGCGTCTTTCCGGACTGACACTCGAACAGGCGACGGCGCGTCTGCAGGAGGAAATCGGACATGGGCAAGCGGCCCTCGATGCGGCCGCTCAGGACCTGATTGCCCGCGGGCTGGCGACCTGGTCTCGCGATAATGCGGCGCGCCCGGTATTGATCGTGCGAGGCCAGGCGAACCTGCTCGACGAAACCGCTGCCGCCGATCTCGAACGGGTGCGCCTGCTGCTTGGCGAGCTGGAGGGTAAGGAAGAAATCGCGCAGTTGCTCGACCATGCCCGCGATGCCAGGGCCACCAAGATATTTATCGGATCGGAGAATAAACTGTTCTCCCTTTCCGGCTCTTCGGTTATTGCCGCGCCCTATCATGACGGGGACGGTCAGGTCGTGGGCGTGGTCGGCGTTATTGGGCCGACACGCTTGAACTACGCGCGTGTCGTTCCCATGGTGGACTTCACCGCAAAAACTCTTTCGAAACTAGTGAGCTGAATGACAAAAATGGACGGCGAGAAAAGCGACAACATGGATAATGAAAACCTGTCTGAAGAGGCCGAGGCTGAACTGGCCGGCGTTCCGGAGAGCATGCTGGACGATGAGGACAGCGAGCAGGTTTCGGATGCCGACCGGATAGCCGCGCTGGAAAAAGAGCTTGCCGCGGCAAAGCAGGATATTCTGTACGCCAAAGCCGAGGAACAGAACACACGCCGGCGGCTTGAGCAGGAAAAGCAGAATGCCAGCACCTATGCCGCGACCGGCTTTTCCCGCGACATCCTGTCGGTAGCGGACAATCTCGAGCGTGCGCTCGACGCGATCCCGCAGGAATTGCGTGACGATGAGAAATTCAAAGGCCTGGTTGCCGGGCTGGAGGCCACTGGCCGCGAACTGGAAACGGTTTTCGGCAAGCACGGCATCGCCCCGATCGAGGCGGTTGGCGAGGAGCTGGACCCGAACAGGCATCAGGCCATGGTAGAGATTCCGAGCGTCGAGGCGGAACCCGGGGTGATCGTCCAGCAGATGCAGCGCGGCTATATGATCAAGGATCGACTGCTTCGCCCGGCCCTGGTCGGTGTGGCGAAAAAGCCGGACTAGAATTCCAGCAGCAGCTGCGTGTTGCAGCGGCTATAGGGCGTCGGCCAGAATTCTTCGCTGGCGAGTTCTCGAAAGCCGGACGATCGGTACAAGCGGTTGGCGGCGGTCAGTTTTTCGGCCGTTTCGATCCAGATGCCGTCGGCCTTCATGGCGCGCGCCTCATCGATGAGCCGCGCCATGATCGCGCCGCCAATGCCATGGCCGCGCATTCCGGCTTTTGCCGCCATTTTGACGATCTCGACATAATATTTGCCCGCAAAGGGCTGGATATGGGCGGGCAGAACGGCGCCGCATCCACAAACCTCGCCGTCAATTTCGGCGATGATGATCCGGCCGCCCAGGGCGATAATCGATTTTTCCGGATCGTTCAGCTGTTCGCGGTCGGACTGTTCGACCGTGAATCCCTCTTCGATCCAGGCGAGATTGAGGTCGGCAAATGCCTTTCTGTCCGATGTCTCGAACGGGCGGACAAGCATCGCGTCGCGGGCCGGCCCTAGGCCGCCAATGTGTACCGGGATTCGCCCGGGCCGCGGCACATGCGTTTGGATATGCGCGTCTCTTCGCCGCTGACGATCACAACATCCGTCACGTCCATGCAGCGTGCGCCATTGGGCCGCGAATTCAAGGCGGTTACCGTGGAGGAACCCGAAACATCGGCGCGGGTCGGGCTGACCCAGCTTGCAGTCGCGCCAACCTCTTCCTGGGTGGTTACTTCCTCGGTCGCTTCGGCCATGCGCTCCTGCTCTTCGGGCTCAAGCTGGCAGGCGATTTCGGCGACGAGTACGCCGGCGAACTGGCCGACTATAAAGCCGCCCAAGGCGCCTACGCCGGTCGCTTCCCCGACCACGCCGCCAAGTATGCCGCCCAATATGCCGCCGCCGGCGCGCTCCGTGTTGCAGCTGTTGCTCTCAGCGCGGTCTTCGCGCCGGGTTGGGCGCACAGTGCCGTCTTCAAGGTCGCGCGCCCGGGACTCGGCGGTTTGCGCATAGCCCGAACAGACACCCGAATAACGGCAGAAACGTTCCTGCAGATAGGCCCGGTCTTCCTGCCAGCGCGCCAGCATTTCCCGATAGGTGGCCATGTTCGGGCCATCCGCATTGGAGTCTTCCATTTCCTGCAGGGTGCGGGCGAAGAACCGGTCCGCCTGATCCTGAGGATAATCGAAATTGTTCATCACCTGGGCTTCGTAGATATCTCGAACGCGCTGCTGATGTTCGACCATCCTCTGCGGAAAATCGGCAAGCGCGATGGCCTGATAGGCGTCCAGCTCCTGGATACAGGCGGTCGTCGCATCGGCCCGGGCATATTCGTCGCGCTCGGCCCTAAAATCATGGATGCAATCGGGATAGGCGGCCTGGCTCATGACCGGGCGCGCCGGCATCTCGGGCAGCGGTGGCGGCGCAGCGCGTTGTGCCGGTGCCGTAAAGGGAATTGCGATCAGCGCCGTCAAGGCAATCGCTGCCGCCATCAGTTGTTTTACGCCGCCAGACATTTCCACCCTCCACATGTTTGGGATTCTGTAGCGTTCTATGACGAGGCGGGCAATGATCGGGATCGTGAATCGGGTTTCTGCAGATCAGGGCGATGAGAAGGGCAGGATGGCCTCATAGCTGCCCAGGGCGGGCGCGCCGGGAACGGGCAGGCCTTTGCGCAGAAGGAATATATGCCGCACGATTTCAGCCTGTTGCTCTATCCCGTAGCGTTTGAGCGGCCATCCCGGCTTCAGGCTGTAGTGATAGCGACAAAAGGGATGGCGGCGCAGCGGGAGGAAGATGCCCGACTGATACTGCCAGACATGGGTCATCTCGTGCAGGAAAAGCGCCTGGAGCTTAAGCGGCGCCTGGCCGAAATCCTCATGCCAATAGGGGCCTTTGGGGTGAAACCAGATACCGCCAGTCGGCGCCATCAGGCTGTTGACCGGCTGGAACGGAAACCATTTTTTCCGGTGCAGCTTCACCGCGTCATATTCGATCGCCTTGCCGAACATGCTGGCGGAAAGCGTGCGTTCGGCCTCCGTCAGCGGACGGCTTGGGGATGTTTGCGCCATGGCATCATTTGAGCCGAGCGCGTCCAACTATTCAAGGGGATAGGGGGCGGGGCGGTTAGCCTTTCGCCGCGCCCCCGGAATATTACTGGCTGTAAAGCTCGGAAATCGACAGGCGCGTCTCTTCTAGCGAGCGACCGCCATAGGTTCCCACCCAAATTTCGTATCGCCCGCTCATGGCGGGATCGAAACGCACCGACGGGTTCAGGCCGTCGCCGCTATCGTCGTCGCAATACCAGCGGCCGTTCGGCGCGTTGATCACCAGGGTTGTATCGGAGTCCGACAGTGCGGAAATCAGGAGGGGCAGCTGCCCCGCTTCGAAATGGAGGCGGACATCCGGCGCATCGGAAATGAAGCCCCGGCAGCTGTTGCTGATCGTCTGCGCATCGATGCTGCCGCCGGACTGGAGCCTGATATAATGGGGATCCGGCGTGAAACCGGTGCTGAGCTGGACCGTCTCATAATTCGGGTCGGCGTTGATGTTTTGCGCCGTTGCCGGTCCGACCGAAACAGCCGTAACGGACAAGGCCAGGGCCGCAGCCAGGTTTTTCACGAGCATAATTCAAAGTTCCTCTGTTGAAGCGCCGCCATGGGGCGGCGTTGCCAGCACACCGGGCATGGCGAGCTAACCCGTTTCACGACCCGATTTCACCGCTAGCGCGCGGAAACTTAACCGGCGATGATCCCCTGCTACACCATCTGTTCAGATTGGCTCACATGGCCAGCGAGCCGGCGCCGAACCAGACGCAGGGGCCAGGTTTCATGATGGACCGGCCTCGCGGCGCGGCGATCAGTTGCTGTAGAGTTCGGATATGTCGAGAATGGCCGATTCAAGCTGGGTATCGCCATAGGTGCCGACCCAGATATCATATTGCCCCGAACCCGGTGTATTGAAGCGGATCGACGGGTTGAGGCCAATGCCGCCATCGTCGTCGCAATACCAACTGCCGTCCGGCCCGTTGATAACGAGTGTCGTATCGGCGCTGGACTCTGCCGAGATGATCAGCGGAAACCGCCCGCTGGAATAGCGGACGCGATAGTCTGGCGCGCGGGAGACATAGCCGCGACACGAGCTGCCGAGCGTCGAGGCATCGATCGGCCCTCCCGACTGCAGACGGATCCGGTGGGGATCGGGCGTGAAGCCTGCGTTGAGAGACACTGAACCGTAATTGGGATCGAGCGAGAAGTCGGGTGCGCCGCCGACATTGCCTGCAGGCCGGTCGGAAATATCGTTATAGAGCTCGGAAATGCCGAGTATGGCTGATTGTAGGCTCGTGCTGCCATAGGTGCCGACCCAGACCTCGTAGCGCCCCGAAAGAGGGCGGTCGAAGCGCAGCGCCGGGTTGAGGCCGCTGCCCCCGTCATCGTCGCAATACCAGCGGCCATCGGGGGCGTTCACGACAAGCGTGGTATCGGCGTCTGACGCGACGGAAAACATCAGCGGCAGACTGCCGCTCGAATAGACGACGCGTACATCGGGTGCGTTGCTCACATAACCGCGGCATCCGCCGCCGACCGACGAGGCGTCGATATTGCCGCCCGAAGACAATTCGATGAGCCGGGGATCGTCCGCAAAACCGGCATTGAGCTGGATCGTGCCGTAGTTCGGGTCCAGGTTGTAATTCTGTGCCTGCGCGGGTGCCGTCGCAATCGCCACCGTGGACAATGCCGCTGCAGCAGCCATGTTTTTCATGAGCATGATTGATTTCCCCATTTCAATCGTCGCCACCGGGCGACTGGTGAACGAATTGGCAAGGCCGACCATGCAGCCGTGCGATCCGCTCTCGAATATAGGGGGCAAAGCGTCAATCGAACATGATCGAGATCAAAATTGTCTATTCAGGCTGGGCGGCTTCGAACGGCGCATCGCCCCCGGCAGCGATCGTTACGGCGTCGACGCTGACATCGCGGCCGCTGTCGAAACGAAAATTGAGGGACACGGACGTGCCAGGCGTTATTTCCGGATCGATGCCGAACAGCATCGCGTGGCGTCCGCCGGGTTCGAATGCCACGGTTTCGCCCGCGGGGACATCGGCGGACATGATCGGGCGCATCCGCATCACCCCGTCCTCCATGGTAGTTTCATGCAGCTCGATGGTTGCAACGCGCTCGCTGTCCACCGCAAGCAGCGTATCGCCGGCTTCGCCGCCATTCAGCATGAAATAGGCGGCGGCCGGTCTGCCGTCGACTGCCGGGAGCCGAACCCACGCATTTTCGACTGTCTCTAACGGCGCCGCTTCTTCGGCGGAACTGCAGGCAAACAGGGCGATTGAGGCGATGGCAGCGGTAATTGGAAAGCGCATGAAAAATCCCATATCTGAACAGATGGTTTCCTTTAGTGCTGTCCGACGCTTGCAGCAAGAAAAAGCCCACCTATATCGCCCCTGTAATGCCGCGCCGACGGTTCTTGCTTCATCGTGAGGGGAGCCATCGGCTCCGCCGAATATTGGGGAAATAAAGAGGAATAAAATGGCTAAAGTTATTGGTATCGATCTGGGCACCACGAATTCGTGCGTTGCTGTCATGGAAGGCGGCAAGCCCAAGGTTATCGAAAATTCGGAAGGCGAACGGACGACCGCGTCGATGGTCGCTTTCACCAAGGACGGCGAGCGCCTGATCGGCCAGCCTGCCAAGCGCCAGGCCGTCACCAATCCTGACAGCACGGTTTTTGCAGTGAAGCGCCTTATTGGCCGCCGCTTTGATGATCCGCTGACGAAGAAAGATATGGAACTGGTTCCGTATACCATCGTCAAAGGCGGCAATGGCGATGCATGGGTCAAGGCTGGTGGGGAAGAATACAGCCCGTCCCAGATTTCCGCCTTCATCCTGCAGAAGATGAAAGAAACGGCCGAAAGCTATCTCGGTGAAACGGTTACCCAGGCGGTGATCACGGTTCCAGCCTATTTCAACGACGCTCAGCGTCAGGCAACGAAAGATGCCGGCAAGATTGCCGGCCTTGAAGTGCTGCGCATTATCAACGAGCCGACGGCGGCTGCGCTCGCTTACGGGCTTGAGAAAAATGACGGCAAGACGATTGCCGTATACGATCTCGGCGGCGGTACATTCGACATTTCCGTTCTCGAAATCGGCGATGGCGTGTTCGAGGTGAAATCCACCAATGGCGACACCTTCCTTGGCGGTGAAGATTTCGACAGCAAGGTTGTCGAATTTCTCGCTGAGGGATTCAAGAAGGACGAAGGCATCGATCTGCGCAGCGACAAGCTCGCGCTGCAGCGGCTCAAGGAAGCCGCTGAAAAGGCCAAGATCGAACTCAGCTCGGCACAGTCGACCGAAGTCAACCTGCCGTTCATCACGGCCGACCAGAATGGGCCCAAGCATCTCGTGAAGACGATCACGCGCTCGGATTTGGAGCAGCTGGTCGGCGATCTGATCAAGCGCACACTCGATCCCTGCAAAAAAGCGATTGAGGATGCCGGTGTTAAATCCGCCGATATCGACGAGGTTATCCTGGTCGGCGGCATGACGCGCATGCCCAAGGTGCGCAGCGTTGTGCAGGATTTCTTCGGCAAAGAACCGCATACCGGCGTGAATCCTGACGAAGTCGTTGCCATGGGCGCGGCCATCCAGGCTGGCGTTCTGCAGGGCGATGTCAAAGACGTTCTGCTGCTCGACGTAACGCCGCTGTCGCTCGGCATCGAGACGCTGGGCGGAGTCTTCACCCGGATGATCGACCGGAACACGACGATCCCGACCAAGAAGACGCAAACCTATTCGACGGCCGACGACAATCAGAATGCCGTGACGATCCGCGTTTTCCAGGGCGAGCGTGAAATGGCGGCGGACAACAAGATGCTCGGTCAGTTTGACCTGGTCGGCATTCCGCCCGCGCCGCGCGGCGTTCCGCAGATCGAGGTGACGTTCGATATCGACGCCAACGGCATCGTGAACGTGTCCGCCAAGGATAAGGGCACCGGCAAGGAACAGCAGATCAAGATCCAGGCATCTGGCGGTCTCGAGGATTCCGATATCGAGAAGATGGTCCAGGAAGCCGAACAGTTTGCGGAGGAAGACAAGGCCCGCCGCGAGGCCGCCGAGTCGAAGAACCAGGCTGAAAGCCTTGTTCACTCGACCGAACAGCAGCTCAACGAGCATGGCGACAAGATCGATGGCGATCTGAAGCAGGAAATCGAAACCAAGATTGCCGAAACCAAGTCGGCGATCGAGGCCGATGACGGTGCAGCGATGAAAACCAAGTCTGAAGAGCTGGCACAGGCGGCGATGCAGATGGGCCAGAAAATCTATGAAGCCCAGCAGGCCGAAGGCGGCGCTGCCGAAGGCGAGGCCGCTGCCGATGGTGGTTCGACAGACAGCGAAGATGTAGTCGATGCCGAATTCTCCGAGGTCGACGAAGACGCCGGAGCGGACGAAGAGAGCAAGGCTTAATCCAATGCCCCCTGCTGCGCTTGCCCTGAGCTTGTCAAAGGGTCGGTGTGGCGGGGGGTGTCGACAGGCACAGCCTGAGCACGATTTGTCGGGGGCACGGGTCGTATGACCGAAGTCGATTTTTACGAACTTTTGCAGGTGGACCGGGGCGCGGATGGCGCCACGCTGAAATCCGCCTATCGCAAGCTCGCCATGGAATATCATCCGGATCGCAATCCGGGAGATACCGAGTGCGAGGCGAAATTCAAATCCATCAACGAAGCCTATGAATGCCTGAAGGACCCGCAAAAGCGCGCGGCCTATGACCGGTTTGGCCATTCGGCGTTCCAGAATGGCGGTGGTGGCGGTGGCCATCAGCAGCAGGGTTTCGGCGGATTTTCCGATATTTTCGAGAATATCTTCGGCGAGGATTTCATGGGTGGCGGCGGCCGCGGCCGTGGCCGCGATGTCCGGCGCGGCGCCGATCTGCGTTATGATTACGAAATCACGCTTGAAGACGCGTTTCACGGTAAGAATGCCGAGTTGACGCTCGACGTGACCGCGTCATGCGAAACCTGTGACGGGTCGGGCGCCAAGCCCGGAACATCGGCCCAGACCTGCGGCACCTGCCAGGGACATGGCAAGGTGCGTGCGCAGCAAGGCCTGTTCCTTGTCGAACGGACCTGTCCGAACTGTCATGGACTGGGCCAGGTGATTGCCGATCCGTGCGAGGATTGCAGAGGCGAGGGCCGCGTCGATACGACCAAGACCATCGATGTGAAGGTCCCGCCCGGCGTGGACGATGGTACGCGGATCCGCGTTTCCGGCGAGGGCGAGGCGGGCGCGCGCGGCGGTCCCGCCGGCGATCTATATATTTTCGTGCATCTCAGCCGCCATGAGCTGTTTCAGCGAGAAGGCACAACGCTGTTCGCGCGCTGCCCGATTTCTTTCACTACGGCAGCTCTAGGCGGGACAATCGAGGTGCCCGGACTGGATGGTGAAGTACATGGCTTCCAGATTCCGGCGGGCATGCAGTCCGGCAAGCAGCTGCGCAAACGCGGCGCCGGCATGCCCGTATTGCAGGGCAGGGGATATGGCGATCTGGTCGCCCAGTTCGATGTCGAAACGCCAAGCAAGCTATCGGCGCGGCAAAAGGAATTGCTGCAGGAGTTTCGCGAAACCGAAACCGGCGAAGAAAGCCCCGAAAGCGCGGGCTTTTTCGACAAGCTGAAAACGATGTTCAGCGAATAGGCAGCGATGGCGGGGCCAGGCTCAACCGACGCGCAGGCCCAACGCAATGCCGCTATGGCCGCCTATCGGCGGGGTGACGGTGACGCGCTCGATCTCGTCGCGCGGGCGCTGAAGGCTGCGCCCGGCGATGGCGGGTTGCTGATCGGCGAAGCCACCCTGCGTGTGTCGGCCGGAGATCCGGAAGCGCTTTCCCGCCTGGAATCGATTGTCGCCCGCGTACCGGACTGGGTGGACGGGCAGATGGCGCTCGCCAATCTGCGTTGGGAAGGCGGCGATGAAGCTCGCTATCTGGCTGCAATCGAAGAGGCACTCGGAAGGATGCCGCGCCATTCGGGCCTTTGGAAAGCCTATATCCAGCTGCTCGCGGGAACCGGGCGCCATGACGACGCGGCCGATGCCGCCTCCACGGCGCGGGAGCAGGGCTTCGACCTGCCGATGCTGCGGTTGATCGAAGCCATGCATAGCGGCACCGCCGGCGATCTGGAGCGCGCCGGGGCTTTGCTTGCCGACCTGCCGGCCGATCTGCCCGACCTGCCGTTCCAGCTCGCACGTCATCGGCTGCGCACCGGCGAGACCGATGAGGCGATCGAGCTTCTCGACGAAGCCCGGCGGCGACATCCCGAGGATGTGTCCGTCTGGGCGCTGACGGAAATCGCCTGGCGACTGGCCGGGGATCCGCGCCATGACTGGCTCGTCGGGCAGGGGGCGTTAACCGGCGCGATCGAGGTCGACATGCCGACAGCGCAGATGGCTGCCCTGGCCCGGCTGTTGCGCATATTGCACAGCGCCAATGCCCGGCCAGTCGGCCAGAGCGTACGCAGCGGGACGCAGACGCGCGGAGATATCTTCGAACGGGCGGAGCCGATCATCGGCGATCTGCGGTCACGGCTGGAACAGGCGGCGCGTACATTCTGGAACGCCCTTCCAGGCCAAGATCCCGCGCATCCCTTGCTGCGCTGGCGCGGCGCGGCGCCAAGCCTGGTCACCGGATGGTCGGTCCGGATTGGCGGCGGCGGCTTTCATGTCAGCCATGTGCATCCCGGCGGCGCGTTGAGCTCGGCCTTTTATGTGGCGATACCCGGCAGTCTGGACGCCGCGCGTCAGGAAGGATGGATAGAGCTTGGCCGCCCACCCGCGGATCTCCAGCTCGATCTTGAACCACTCCGCACTTTCGAACCGAAGCCCGGGCGGCTCATCCTCTTCCCGAGCTATCTTTATCACGGAACCCGGCCGTTCGCGGATGGCGAAAGGCTGTCCGTCGCATTCGATGTCGCGCCCGGACCGGAAGGCAGGCCCTAGTCGAATACCCGTTCGAAAACCGTATCCACATGCTTGAAATGATAGCCAAGATCGAACTTCTCCTCGATCTCGGCATCGCTGAGCGCGGCAGTGACATCCGAATCGGCCTTGAGCAGTTCCATCAGCGATAATGCGCCGTCGGAATCCCAAACCTTCATCGCATTGCGCTGGACGAGCCGATACGCATCCTCACGGCTTACGCCCGCCTGTGTCAGGGCAAGCAGCACACGTTGCGAGTGCACAAGCCCGCCCATCTTGTCCAAATTCTTCTGCATGCGTTCCGGATAGACGAGCAGCTTGTCGATTACGCCGGTGAGGCGCGCGAGCCCGAAATCGAGGGTGATGGTCGCGTCGGGACCGATATAGCGTTCGACAGAGGAATGGCTGATGTCCCGCTCATGCCACAGCGCGACATTCTCCATCGCGGGAAGTGCATAGCCGCGCACCATGCGGGCCAGCCCGGTAAGATTTTCCGTGAGGATCGGGTTGCGCTTGTGCGGCATCGCCGACGAACCTTTCTGCCCGGGCGAGAAATACTCCTCGGCTTCCAGAACTTCGGTCCGCTGAAGATGGCGAATTTCGACGGCCAGTCGTTCGGCCGAAGAGGCGATCACGCCGAGTGTCGCGAAGAACATGGCGTGGCGATCGCGCGGGATAACCTGGGTCGAGATCGGCTCCACGGCCAGCCCCAGTTGTTTGGCGACATGGGCTTCGACGGAGGGATCGATATTGGCGAAGGTCCCCATCGCACCGGAAATCGCGCAGGTGGCGATTTCTTCACGTGCGAGAATGAGGCGCGCCTTGCAGCGTTCAAATTCGGCATAGGCCTGGGCCAGTTTCAGGCCAAAGGTTACCGGCTCGCCCTGAATGCCGTGGCTGCGGCCGATGGTCGGCGTCAGTTTATGTTCCATCGCGCGGCGTTTCAACGCGTCCAGCAACGCATCCAGGTCGGCAAGCAGAATGTCGGAGGCCCGGGTCAGCTGCACGGCGAGGCAGGTGTCGAGCACGTCAGAGCTGGTCATCCCCTGATGCATGAAGCGCGCTTCCTCGCCAACATTTTCCGCTACCCATGTCAGGAAAGCGATAACGTCATGCTTGGTTACCGCTTCGATGGCATCGATGGCGGGAACGTCGATCTCGGGCTCGGTCGCCCACCAGTCCCACAGTGCCTTTGCCGCCGATTCCGGAACAACGCCCAGTTTTGCGAGCGCATCGGTGGCATGTGCCTCGATCTCGAACCAGATCCGGAATTTCGACTCCGGTTCCCAGATGGCGGCCATTTCGGGCCGTGAATAGCGCGGGATCATTGCGGGCGGGTCCTTTGGAATCGGTGATGGTTGAATTAAGCGCGCCGCTTAGCAGGGGCGGGCGCGGGGGACAAACGCCAAGGGCAATCGATTTGCGTTATTCACCCGGCTTGATGATGACGCGCCCTACCACTTGACGGGTTCGCATCATTCCAAACGCCTCGCGCCACCCGCTGAGCGGAACAGCAGTGTGGACGTGTGGCTTTAGTCGACCCGCTTCGGCCAGCGTCCAGATCGCATCGAAATTCTCCACGCCGCGCTCCGGATAGCGGCGCCCATATTCTCCGGCCCGCACACCGACGACCGAAAAGCCCTTGATGAGCGGGATATTGGTCGGGACGGTCGCGATCCGGCCGGAAGCAAAGCCGATAACCAGCAAGCGGCCTCCGAACGCGATGCACCGTGTGCTTTCGTCGAAAATATCGCCGCCGACGGGATCGTAAATCACATCTGCGCCGCCACCGGTGATCTCCTTCACCGCCTCGCGAAATCCGCCTGTCACATTGATTGCGGCATCGGGCTGATATTCCCGCGCGATTGTCGCGAGTTTCTCGTCCGAAGCAGAGGCGGCAATCACCCGGGCGCCGAGCGCCCGGCCGAGATCTACTGCCGCAAGCCCCACGCCGCCCGCCGCGCCATGGACCAATAACCATTCATCCGGCTGCAGCGCTCCGCACCGGACCAGCGACACATAGGCAGTCAGATAGGCAACACCAAAGGCGGCGGCCGCCTCGAACGTCATGGCTTCCGGTTTGCGCCTGAGCGCGGCGATCGGGCAGAGCGCATATTCGCCGAAACCGCCGACACCCAAAGTCGCCACGACCGCGTCGCCAACCGCGAAATCGGCATCATCGCCGCCGAACGCGACAATCTCTCCCGCGATATCGTTGCCGGGCGTAAAAGGCAGTTCGGGCCGATGCTGATATTTGCCTTCGGTCATCAGGAGATCGGGAAAACCTAGCGCAGCTGCCTTGACCCGGAGCAATGCCTGGCCGGGGCCGGGTCGGGGAACCGAAACCTCCGCAACGGCGCAGCCTTTGAAATCGGGCGTTAGGCTGACGACCTGCAACGTCCGCATCATTGCCGGATACACCATTCTATATCAGTCCCTGGCTTCGCATGCTGGTCTGGCCCTGGGTGCCGACAATCAGATGATCGTGCACGGCGATGCCGAGCGGCCGGGCGGCCTCTGCAACTTCGCGGGTGAGCTGGATATCGGCCTTGCTGGGGGCCGGATCGCCGCTGGGATGGTTGTGCACGAGGATAAGCCCGCTCGCATGCAGATCGATGGCGCGGCGGATGATCTCACGCACATAGACGGCGGCCTGGTCGATCGATCCTTCGGTTACTACTTCATCGCGGATGAGGATATTCTTGCTGTCAAGATGGAGCACCCGCACCCGCTCAATCGGTTCGTGCGCCATGTCGGCATGCAGATAATCGATCAGCGCCTGCCAGTTGGCGAGTATCGGTTTTTCGCGGATATCGTCGGCCAGCAGGCGCAGCGCGGACGCCTTGGCGATCATCAGCGCGGCAACCGCCCCTTCGCTGAGACCGCCGATCCGCGACAGTGCTTCGGGCTCGGCCGACAGGAGCGGGCCCAGCCCGCCAAATTCCGCGATTAGCTGTTTGGCCAGAGGTTTGGTGTCGCGGCGCGGTATGGCGAGTGTCAGCAGATATTCGACCAGCTCATGATCGAGCAGCGCGCCATGACCGCCCTCGATCAGCCGTTTCCTCAGCCGGGCGCGGTGGCCTGTGCCATCTGTCGGTGCATCTGCCATGGTGCAACGCTATCGGGATGGCGGCCTGCGTGCAATCGCGCTAATTCAGCATCATGGAAGAAGACGAGCCTCGTCAGAAGGATACGCGCGGGCGATGGCGATATGGCCTTGGCGGTTTCATTCTGTTGCTGGCGATAGCTGCCGGCATCGCCTGGCTAAAGCGCGAGACGATTGCGGCCAGCTATATCGATGACATTCTCGCCGAGGCGGAGATTGAGGGCGGCTATGAGATTCAGGAGATCGGATTCGGCCGGCAGCGAATCGATAATCTTGTCATTGGCGATCCCAACAATCCGGATCTTACTGTGGATTCGGCATTTATCTATCTGCGCTATGGCTTGGGATATCCGGAAATCCGGCGGGTTGTGGCGCGCGGCGTCAGGATAAACGGCCGGCTGGTCGATGGCTCTTTCGATTTCGGCCAGCTCAACGGCCTTTTGCCGGAACCGACCGGGGAGCCGTTCAGCCTTCCCGATATGGAGCTGGAGCTGACGGATGCGATCATGCGCCTGCAGACGCCTTATGGACCGGTGGCGCTTGCCGCATTCGGGTCCGGAGCTCTCCAGAACGGCTTTCGGGGCCGACTTGCAGCGGCAAGCCCGGGCCTGAAATATCGGGGATGCGAGATATCGGCTGTGCGGACGGATTTCGCGGTTGCTGTCAATGATCGCCGCCCCGCCATTGAAGGGCCGGCCCGCGCCGGGGAACTGTCTTGCACTGATACCGGCTTTGCGATGGTCCAGCCGCAACTGGCGCTCGATGCCATTTTCTCTGAGAGCTTTCGCCGCTGGGGGGGGGAAGCCGAGCTTTTGGCCGCGTCAATCGTGCATGCACAGGCGCGCGCGTCCGCCACGCGACTTGCAGTGTCCTTCGATGGCGAGACGGGAAGCCAGACGACCGGCACCATGCGGCTAAGCGCAGCCGGTGCGAGCGGACAGGATATTCGGGCGGCGCGAACCGCATTGCGCGGCCATTACCGGATCAGGAATGGCGGAGGATCAATCGGTTTTGACGGCGATGTCGAGCTCGTCGGTGCGCAGGCGGGAGACCCTGTTCTGGATGGGCTGGTTGCCGCCCTGAGAGGCGCGGAAGGAACGCCGTTGGGCCCGGTGGGGACCGGTCTCGCCCGTGCCTTACAGGCGGCGGGACGCAATTTCGATGCGCAGTTCGCGATTACCGGAGCCTATGGGGAAGGCGGCGGCGCGGTGCGTTTTGCCGAAATACGCGGGACAAGCGAGAGCGGCGCCCGGGTCGCGCTCGAACGGGGAGAGGGGCTGCGCTACGCCTGGCCCGATCGTGGGTTGCGTTTCGACGGAGCGATGCGGCTGGCGGGCGGCGGCTTCCCGCAAAGCTTCGTGACGCTGGATCAGGCGGCGGCGGGCGCTCCGCTGGAAGGCTATGCCGAGATTGCGCCGATCCGTACCGGCAATGCCGTCCTCAACCTCGCTCCGGTGCGGTTCACCGCGGCAGCCGATGGAAACACGCGGATCGTCACCCAGATCGAGATGACCGGTCCGCTCGCCGATGGCCGGGTCGAGCGGCTGCGCATGCCGGTCGCCGGAACGATGGGGCGGGGCGGACGCCTCGCATTCGGCGAAGGCTGCGTCCCGGTTCGCTGGGATCGCCTTTCCGTGGCGGGGGTGACTGTCGGGCCTACCCGGTTGCCCTTCTGCCCGGTCGAAGGCGGCACGCTGGTGCGGTATGCGCCGGGTGTGGGCATGAGCGGCGGGGGCAGGCTGATCCGCCCCCGATTACGGGGAACGCTGGGCGGCTCGCCGCTGTCAATCAGCGCGCAGGATTTTCGTCTGCCCCTTGGCCGGCCCGCCTTTGCCGCAAACGGCGTATCGGTAAGGCTTGGCCCGGCGGGCGCACAATCCGAGCTGGATATCGGTCGCTTGGCGGCGCGTTTCGTCACCGGCGGCGTCGATGGCGAGTTCTCCGCCGCCGCAGGGGAGATCGCCAATGTGCCGATCCGGCTGGAGGACAGCTCCGGCGACTGGCGCTTTGTTGGCGGCATCCTGCAGCTAAATGGGGTTGCCGGCGTAACCAATGACGATCCGGACACGCTTTTCGAGCCCTTGGTCGTGCGCGACATGGCGCTGCGAATGGAAAGCAGCCTGATCACCATGTCCGGCGGTCTGCGTACGCCGGAACAGGATTTGCTGATTGCTAATGTTTCCCTGAACCATGATCTTCGCGACGGGAGCGGCGAGGCGGTTCTGGAGACTGACGACCTGGCGTTTAACGACCGGCTCCAGCCCACGGACCTGACCAATCTCTTGCTCGGGATCGTGGCCGAGGTGGAAGGGCTGGTGAGTGGCATCGGAACGATCCACTGGGATGCAGCCGGCGTGACCAGCGACGGCGTTTACCAGCTGACGGATGTTGACCTTGCCGCACCGTTTGGCCCGGTGCGGGGTCTCAACAGCGAGGTTCGCTTCACCGATCTGCTCGGCATGAATACGGAGCCCGGGCAGGTGGCGACGATTCGCGAAATCAATCCCGGTGTGCTGGTCGAGGACGGTCGTGTGCGCTTTGAGCTGCTTTCGGCGAACCGGGTGCGGGTAGAGGGTGCGCGCTGGCCTTTTGCCGGCGGTGCGCTGATCCTCGATCCCACGATTCTCGATTTCCGTGTTGATCAGGCGCGCGAGCTCGTTTTCCGGGTCGAGGGGGTTGACGGGTTCCAGTTCCTCGAATCGCGCGATTTCGAAAATATCGTCGCGACGGGCCTGTTCGACGGCGAATTGCCGATGGTCTTCGATATCAATGGCGGGCGGATTGAGGACGGATATCTGGTTTCCCGGGCCGGCGGCGGCACATTTTCCTATGTCGGCGAGATTAGCGACGTGAATCTGGGGCTTTTCGGCTCGCTGGCGTTCAACGCGCTGGAGCTGATCCGCTATTCGGAACTGAGGATCGATTTCGACGGCGCGATCGACGGCGAGATGGTCACCAATATCAGTTTTACCGGCGTTTCGCCGAATCTGGATCGGGAGGGCCAGGGCTTCATCGTCGGCGGCTTTACGCGGGAACTGGCCGAAATTCCCATCCGTTTCAATATCCGGATGAACGCGCCGTTCAACCAGATGCTCTATTCCTTCCGCCTGCTCGACGACCCCGGTTTTCTCGTCAATCAGGCAATTCGTGCCCGCATAAACCGAATACAGGCCGAACGTGATGTTCAGGCCACCGAAAGCGAAGATTTGCCATGAAGACTGCCATATTGACGTTGAAGGAGCGCAATGCGACCCATGGATGGATGAAATTGCCGCCTCTTTTAATCGCAGCAGCTTGCGCTGTGTTTACAAGCGGCTGCGTTCAGGTGTCGGCCCCAGTGGAACCCATTGTGATCGAATTGAATATCAGTGTGCAACAGACTGTCGACGTGAACTTGCAGGAAGATGTCGAGAATCTGATCGAAAATAACCCGGAGTTGTTTCCAGAATGACCAAGCGTAACAAAAGCCTCGCCGCCATTTTTGCCACTGCCGCGATTGTCGGTGGTCTCGCAACCATGGCCCCAGCCCAGAACAGTGCTGTGAGCCAGGCGATTTCGCAAGGAATCGTGGGCGAAACAGCCTCGGGCTATCTCGGTTTTGCGCAGACCCCATCGGCGGAACTGCGCGCCCAGGTCGATGCCATCAACCTTGGGCGCCGCTCGGCCTTTTCCGATCTTGCCCAGCAGCGCGGGACGACGCGCCAGCAGGTTGCCGAAGAAACCGCATGCAATCGTCTGTCTAGTGTCAGTCCGGGCCAGGCTTATCAGCTGCGTGACGGTGTCTGGCGGACCCGCGGCTCCGCGCCGATCCCGACGCCCGATTATTGCTAGGCTGGCCTAGCCGCCGGGCAGGGCGAAGCTCTCGCGATATGCAGGCTTGAGGGCGTCGATCATTTCCGCGGTTACCGGCACGTCGACATCGAACGAGCCGGCTGAATAGGGGCCCGCGATATAGGGCGGCACACGCACCCGAAATCCCGTGAAGGACACACCGTCTCCGCCCGTCGGCGCAATTGCGACCTGATCGAGCGAGGGGCAATCGGCCCAGAGATCATCCTCTGCAATATCGCCCATTCGTTCTCTCTGCTGATCGCGCAGCGCGGTACAGAAGGGTTGGTCGATCATCGAGAGTCCGTGATAGCGGTTGGCGAACAGGCCGAGGATACCGATCGGCCGATCGCCGGCCACATCCCAGATCAGGGCGTCGAACGCGGTATTGCCGTGCGCACCACCGGTATAGCTGAAGGTTTCGCTGTCCAGACCGATAAGCGCGTCGGTGCGTCCCGTAACCGTCCACTGCTGGCTATGCTGGTAGGCGCTCGCGGCAGCGGATTGCAATTCCGCCAGTTCGGCGCGTCCCCGGTCATAGTCCGACCGCGCGCGATCGCGCAGCGATTCGAGTTGGTTCTGCAATAGTGGCGCGGAATCGGGCAGCGTCGGAATCGTGAAGGTGAAGCCGCCATCTTCCGCTTCCGTCTGCTGGGCAGAGCCGGGTGCGGCAGGGAAGGCGGCAGCTATAGTCAGGCCAATAGCCAACATGCCGAGAAGAGCACCTCGCAAGCGGTTGTTTTGCGCCTTCATATCCTAACTCCCGGGTCAATTTTCGATACCATCGACAGTCGTCGATTTCGCCTGCGCAAACAATCCCCAAATGCCATGCCGCACTGCATCATATGCGGTTGACTTGAATAGGGCCGCTCACTAAACGGGCCGTGCCTTGGCGGGGTCGATCGCCTCCATGCGCGCGTCCGGCGTTATTTGGCCAATAGGAGCAAGCATGGCGGAGAAAGAAACCGCACAGGATCCCTTCGTCGCGGAAGATTCGCGGCTTGAGTCGCTTGAAGAGCGATTGCAGGCCGCCCAACGCGCAGAAGAGATACGGTCTGGCAAGCGCAACAAGGTTCCCGCCAAGGGTTATTCTCAAGGGAACCGTGTGCTTGCCGAAATGATCGGGGGTCCTGTTGGTGGGGGTGTGATCGGCTGGTTGCTAGACCTGTGGTTCAACACCTTCCCATGGCTGATGCTGGCGATGATGTTCCTCGGGTTCGCTGTCGGCATCAGGAATGTGTTTCGAATTGCCAAAGAGCGCCCGGAATGATCGTGCTGTATGATCTTGGGCGCTTTTTGACAGAATGAACGGGATGTTTGAGCGTGGCTGAAGGCGGCGAAATCGATCCGATGCACCAGTTTCAGGTGGAGCCGCTTGTCGGCGCCTGGGATCCAGCTGGCGGAAGCATCGTGTTCACCAACTCCACCATGTGGATGCTGATTGCGCTGGCCGCGATCTGGCTGTTCATGTGGGGCGGCATGAAGCGCGAACTGGTCCCTGGCCGTTGGCAGCTCGCCGTGGAAGGCCTGACCGGCTTTATAAACAATATGGTTTCAACCAGCATCGGGCCGAAGGGTAAGAAATATATTCCCTTCGTGTTCACGATCTTCATGTTCATCCTGTTCGCCAATATGCTGGGCCTGGTGCCGATTGGCGTAGTGGGTGGTCATCCCTTCACGGTAACGAGCCATTTCGTGATCACCGGTACGATGGCGGTGATGAGCTTCTCGATCGTGCTCGCGGTAGGTTTCTGGAAACATAAGCTGAAGTTTTTCACGCTGTTCATCCCGCACGGTACGCCGTTGCCGATGGTTCCGCTGATCTTCATGATTGAGCTGATCTCTTTCATGGTTCGTCCGTTCAGCCTTGCGCTGCGACTGTTTATCGCAATGACAGCCGGCCATATCCTTCTCAAAGTATTTGGCAGCTTCATCGTCCAGGGCATGAATGCCGGTGCGGAATATGGCCTGCTGGTCAGCCTGCCGAGCTTCCTCCTGATCGTGTTCATCAGCGCGCTCGAGCTGCTGGTTTGCGCCATTCAGGCCTATGTATTTGCACTGCTGACGACTCTCTACATCAACGATGCAGAAAACCTGCATTGATCCTTATTCCAACCATTATTCAGATACGACAAAAGGAGTTAATTCCATGGAACTTGAAGCTGCAAAAATGATCGGTGCCGGTCTTGCTGCAATCGGTGTTGGCGCTGCCGCCACCGGTGTGGGCAACGTTTTCGGATCGTTCCTTGAAGGCGCACTGCGCAATCCGGCTGCCGCCGATGCCGAACAGGGCCGTCTGTTCATTGGCTTCGCTGCTGCCGAGCTGCTCGGCCTGATCGCCTTCACCGTAGCCATCCTGATCCTCTTCGTATTCTAGTCTGATCTGGCGCTGCCTTCGGGCAGCGCCTGTTCGGTTTAGAGTTGAAGACAAGCGATAGGATTTCGGTCTCATGCCACAAATAGATCAGGTCATGATCAGCTACGCGTCACAGATTGTGTCGCTGCTCGTCGTGCTCGCCATTATCTATTTCGGTATCGCCAAGGCGATGCTGCCCAAAGTGCAAAATACGATCGACGCGCGCGCCAAGCGCGTGACGGACGATCTTGCAGCTGCAGAGGCAGCGCATCAGCGGGCGGACGAGATTGAGGAAACCTATCGCAACCAGATGAACGACGCGCGGTCGGACGCCAATGGCGTTACGACCGAGGCAAAGGCAAACGCTGCTGCCGAAAATGACAAGCGCGTCGCGGCGGCCGATGAAAAGCTTGATGCCAAGCTCGCCGAAGCCGAAGTTGCACTGGCCACGGCGCGCGCTGCCGCGCTGACCGAGATTGAAAATGTCGCTGTGGAGGCGACACAGGACATCGTGGCCAAAGTTTCCGGCGGTAAGGTTGCCAAGGCGGATGCCAGCAAGGCCGTAAAAGAGGTGATGGCCAATGGCTGAAGGTAACCCGGAACTGGAACAGGAACTTTCGAACGAAGTTCATGACGATTTGGGGCTTCCCGTTACGGAGGCCCATACCGAGGAGGCTGCGCACGCCGAGCCGACGGCCCTGTTCCTCGATGCCAATGGCTGGGTTGCGATGGCGATGATATTCGTCATTGCCGTGATGCTGTGGAAGAAAGTCCCGTCGATCATCGGCGCCGCGATGGACAAGCGCATTGCCGCTATTCGCGCCGAGATTGACGAAGCCTCGAAGCTGCGTTCCGAAGCCGAAGCGATCAAGGCCGAATATGAAGCCAAGACCGCCAATGCCGACAAGGAAGCCGCCGCGATGCTCGACCGGGCCCGCGAAGAAGCTGATAGCATTGTCGCTCAGGCGCACACCGATGCCGATGCGCTTATCGAACGTCGCAGCCGCCTTGCGGAAGACAAGATCGCAGCTGCCGAGCGCAGTGCAATTGCCGAAGTCCGTGCCAAGGCTGCAAGCGCTGCGACCGCTGCCGCCGCAGCGCTGATCCAGCAGAAGCATGATGCCGATGCGGACAAGGCGCTGATCGACAGCACGATTTCCGGCATGGATGTGCGCCTCAACTAGGCTGCTCGATTGCCCGAAAGTTTTGATCGCCGGGGCGGATCGTTTGGAAACGGAACGATCTCGCAATCGTCAGGATTTCGGTTCGACAATCAGGTAGACGCCCGTTTCCGTACCGATATTGACCGCTTCATGCCAGTCGACGCCGTCACTCCACCAGGATACACCGCTTTCCAGCCTGCGCTCTTCCGTGCCATCGGCATCGGTAATCCGCATGGTGCTGCCTTCCAGGATATAGCCCCAATGCGGGGGGTGGAAATGGCGCTCATGGCCGATTTCGGGCGGAAATGTACAGCGCCCGACGCGCATATCGTCATTCTCGTATAGCAGCTCGCACACTTCTTCGCCCTGCCAGCCCGCATCGAACGCGGTTGGCAATTCTTCGGTGGTTTGCGCGGCAAGCGAAACCGCACAGCCGAATGCGACGAGGAAAAGCGGCGCAAAAGATATCGTCTTTGCGTTCGGATATGCAGGCATGTGGTTCGTTCCTCCGGGAAAGTTCTCGCTGGTAGAAGTTCGTGGTGTCGCGGACAATGCGGTTGACTGCAAAACGGGCGCTGCGGGAATTTGGATTGCCGTTTGCGGCCGGGTCGCCAAACTCCTAAATCCCTCCTGTGAACGATCAACCCAACGCCCCGGACCGGTTCAATGAAGACAAGGCCACCTTCACGGTCAAGGGCAGCGATATGCCCGATCTCGACGCGGGTGTAGCGGCAATCCGCGATGTCGTGAAAACGCTGCCCGCACGGCCCGGCGTCTACCGGATGCTCGATGCGCGCAGCGATGTGCTTTATGTCGGCAAGGCGGCGAGCCTGAAATCGCGCGTGCCTAATTATGCGCAAATCCAGCAATTGCCCAAGCGGCTTCAGCGCATGGTCGCCCAGACCCGGGCGATGACGATCGTAACGACCGAGACCGAGGCCGAAGCGCTGCTGCTCGAGGCGCAGCTGATCAAACGCTATCGGCCGCCCTATAACGTCCTGCTGCGCGACGATAAGAGCTTTCCGTTCATCCTGCTCCGCGAGGACCATGATTTTCCGCGGATCATGAAGCATCGCGGTGCGCGTCGCGCCAAGGGGCAGTATTTCGGGCCGTTCGCCAGCGCCGGTTCGGTAAACCAGACGATCAATGCCCTGCAGAAGATGTTCCTGCTCAGAAACTGCACAGACAGTTTTTTCAGCAATCGGGACAGGCCATGCCTGCTTTATCAAATCCGCCGCTGTTCGGCGCCCTGTGTCGGGCGGATCAGCGACCAGGATTATGGCGAGCTCGTTGAAGATGCGAAAAGCTTCCTCTCTGGCAAGAGCACCGCTGTGCAGAAGAAGCTTGGCGTACAGATGGAGAAAGCCTCGACAAATCTCGATTTCGAGATGGCGGCGGTTTACCGCGACAGGCTAAAGGCGCTGACCTTCATCCAGGGCAGTCAGGCGATCACGGCGCAGGGGGTGTCGGACGCCGATGTTTTCGCTCTGGCGAGCAAGGCGGGAACGGTTGGTATCCAGGCGTTTTTCATTCGCGGCGGCCAGAATTGGGGCCATCGCAGCTTCTTTCCCGCGCACACCAAGGACGTTCCCGAGGAGGAAGCTTTGCAGGCCTTCCTCATGCAATTCTACGAAGAGGTCCCGCCACCCAAGCTTGTCTTGATCGACCGCGAATTGCCGGATGCTGCTCTTCTGGCGGAAGCTCTGGCCGAGCGCGCGGGCCGGAAGGTCAGGCTCAAGATTCCGCAGCGCGGCGATCAGCGCAAATTGCTAGAGCAGGCGACGCGCAATGCGGCCGAGGCGCTCGAGCGCCGGTTGGCGGAATCCTCGAGTCAGGCGAAGGTGATGCGCGAATTGACGGAACTGTTCGAACTGGACGATCTTCCCGACCGGATCGAGATTTACGATAACAGCCATGTTTCGGGCACCAATGCTGTGGGCGCGATGGTGGTCGCAGGGCCGGAAGGGTATCGCAAATCCAGCTATCGCAAATTCAACATCAAACGGCCTGAAACCGCGCCCGGCGATGATTTCGCGATGATGCGCGAAGTGTTCGAACGGCGCTTTGCCCGGGCCGAGAAGGAAGATCCCGAGCGGCGCAAGGGCGAATGGCCCGATCTCGTGCTGATCGATGGCGGCAAGGGACAGGTGAGCGCGGCGGCAAACACGCTTGAGGAAATGGGGATCGGCGATGTTGCGCTGATCGGTATCTCCAAGGGGCCGGATCGCAATGCGGGGCGCGAGCATTTCCACTTTCCCGACGGGAGGGAAGAATTGCTGCCGCCGAACAGCGCCCTGATGTTCTACCTCCAGCGCCTGCGTGACGAAGCCCATCGTTTTGCCATCGGTGCACACCGGCAGAAACGGGCCAAGGCGATGGGCACGAGTCCCCTCGATCAAGTTCCCGGTATCGGTCCGGCGCGCAAACGGGCCTTACTCCTTCATTTCGGTACGGCGCGCGCCGTGAAATCGGCGGGGCTGGAGGACATCATGCGTGTGCCGGGTGTTTCAAAAGCGATGGCCCAGGCAATTTACGACCATTTTCATGCAGGGGGATAAGCTTCGGGTTCAGGCCCGTTCTGGAGTCGGGCCGTCCGGAGCGGTGCCGAAATAATAATAGGCGGCAAAGGCGAACAGGCCGATCGATATGAAGAGTTCGCGAAACTCCGTGGCGTCCGGCAGGTCGAGCATGTGCGGTCCGAAATAGAGGACAAGGATCTGGCCGACGGCAATCAGTACCGCGATGCCGGCAAACAGCATGGCTTCGGCTCTTTCGCCGCGCCGGCGCGCGCTCAGCGCAAATGTCAGCATGGCAAACAGAGCAGTGAAGGTCAGCATCTGGATCGGCACGAGGCTCCAGTGACCGTAGCTGAAGATAACCATTGGCGCGCTGAGCGCAGCGACCGCGCGGTTGGGAAAGAAATCCGAAAAAGTGGAAGCGATTTTCCAGTGGCGCAGTGCTGGCCTGGCCAGCGGCAGGACGATCAGGAACAACCCGGTACCGAAATAGTAGGCGAGCTCCGAAATATCGGTATGGATATTGTGGAAATTAAACTCGCTTTGCCAGTTGCGGGCGGCAATGCCGTCTGGCGTCTCGAAACCGAAAATGCGCTGGCCCCAGGAAATCTCCTCCATGCCAATCAGGAAATACAGTCCGGCGAATCCGACGGGGATGAGAAGGCCGACAAGGATCGCACCAAAACCGTCGAACGGCTTCCGTGCGCGGCGTAGAACCGCGAGCGCAAGGAAGGCTGCTCCGACCAGAACGAATAGTGCCGATACCCATTCGAGAATATTGTCTTCGCGTGCAAACCAGTGGAACAACGGCGGATTCCAGGCCAGTATCGCTACTGAAATGGCGGCTACGGCTGCGGTTAGCGTGCCGTTGCGGATTTCTGTCGGATCGAGGGCCGTCACGTCATCGGCGACGCGGTGAAGCCAGGGCCGGGCCAGCACAGCGGCCAGAAAAGCAGACAGCAGCATCGAGAACAGCATTCTCGCGAAATGATATGCCGAAAAATCGGCCGGCTCTTCCCGTGCCGGGTGCCAGCCAAAAGCGCTCATCTCACAGATCGAGATGGCGCCCATGCCAATCAGGGCCGCCGAGGCAGCCACAAGTATTGCCATGTGCTTGGATGTGGCGTCTGGTTTGGTGTCGAGCATCGGCCGAGAATAGCTACGGATGGTAAAAATGCCCTAAATGAAGGCCTATCCGGGCTTCCTACCCTTTGCGAAGGAAAAGGGGACGGAGCAGCGTTGCCAAAATCCGGCCGCGCACGAACAGCAGGTCCTGGATTTCAGGGCCCGGTTCGGCGCCCATTTCGGTCTTGTAGCCGGCATCTCCGGCACCCCAGCTGACGGTATCGACGCCGCGGCCGGTTGCGAATGCGAAATCCTTGTAAAGCAGCAACTTGCCCGGCCCGAACTTCGAAAAGCCATCGTCGTAGTTATTGGCGATGTAATAGCGGCAATTATCGATCTCGAGCCCGAAACTGAAGGCGATAGGTTTGTCGCCGACCGTCATGAGGCACGCGAACAGGCGTTGCGATAGTATTGGATCGGCGATCATTTTTTCCCAGACGGCCCGGTTTTTGGGGTCGAGAAATTTGGTATCGCCGCCGCCATCGAGTTTGGCGAGCCAGCTCCCGGCTTCGACTTCGGCCATGGCATCCATGCGCGCCTTGTCGATCTCCGGACCAATCAGGAAATGATAGTTCAACTCTCCATCGGCCGAGAGTTTGCGTTCGCGCGCACGGTTCTTGCGGGCCGTAGAACCTTTGGGCCATGGCCCTGCTGCGTGAAGGGCAGCGAGATCGAGTTCATAGCAGGTGGCCAGCGGTTTTTCGATGACTTGCCAGCCATTTGCGCGGGCAAGCGGGACAAGGCGCGAGCGTACCGGATCGTCCGAATAGACGGGCCCGAAGCGGAATATCCGGCCGATCGCGCGCTGCATCGCATTGCCACCGAGCGCCAGGCCCAACTCCGCATCGCTCATGTTGCTGGCAACAGGAAAGCTACGAAACGGCCAGTAGCTGCCCGGTATTTCACTGATCCGAAACGGCCCTATAGAGCGCGCGGTAAGCGGAATTGCCACAATCGGCGTTCCATCCGGGCGGCGAACGCCTGCGATTTTATGGGACTGTTCGGTCGCGCCAAACCAGCCTGATGTGAGAAAGGACTGTGCTGGATGCGCGGCGGCCGTCACCGCATCGAGATCGGATGCGGCGAACGGGACGACATCAATTGCCGGCAGTTCGCTATCAATGGCTGCGAGAATATTCAGGCTGAGCCGCTCCCTCGTCACGCTGAAACATGTCCATTGTCTAGGCGTGCATGCTTAAGATCGCGTTTATCCGCTGCATGACGCGCGGAAATTTGCGGATGTTTACGAATATTTTCAGCCTTGGGCTTATGGCGAAGGCATGGGAACGCGGACCATTTTGACCATCGATACTGAGCTGACCTGGCGCCATCACATCGCCGGATCGGGCTGGGAAGAGAATTATGCGCGCAGCGTCGAGCCTGCGGGCGTCGGCCTTAGCTATCAACTGGCCCAGCTGGCCCACCACGGGCTCAAGGCCTGTTTTTTTGTGGATCCGATGCCGGCGCTGGTGTTCGGGATCGATCCCGTGCGCCGGATGGTTGAGACCATTACCAGCGCCGGGCAGGAGGTGCAGCTGCATATCCATCCGATGTGGGAACAGGCGCGGACGGATGGCACAGTGGCGGAAGGAACGGTGTTCGAGCTGATCGATCACCCGTTTGACAAGCAGCGCGCCCTGATTGCCGAAGCGCGGGCTCTTCTTGTCGAAGCCGGTGCCGCCGATCCCATCGCCTTTCGATCCGGCAGCTATGCTGTGAATGAGGATAGTCTGCGTGTCCTGGCCGCGTTGGGCATTCGCTACGACAGCAGCCACAATGGCTGCGAGGGGCCTTGGCCGAGCGCCTTGTCATTGCCGCTCGATCAGACCGCACCGGTGGAGCATCAGGGTGTGATCGAGATCCCGGTATCTCAGATGCGGACCGGAAGCGGCGGGTTGCGGCATATGCAGATTTGCGCCGTTTCGCTGGCGGAAATGGCGCATGCGCTGGATCATGCCGTTGCCAATGGGCATCCAACATTCGTTCCCGTTGGCCATAGTTTTGAACTGGCCACCCGCGACGGGCTCCGCCCCAATCCGGTGGTCAGGAAACGGTTCGACGGGCTGTGCGCCATGCTTGCGGATCGCGCCGACCGGGCACCGACCATGCATTTTGCCGATCTCGATACCTTGCCGCTTGGCGGGGCACTGGAGCCGGTACCAGCATCTCTGACACTGGTGGCCGGGCGAATGGCCGGGCAGCTCTGGTCGAACCTTATCGAGAAGCGCGCCGCGTGACATCGGCCATATCTCTTCCTCTGCGCTTTCAGGTCGGCGCCCGCACGGTGTTGTCCGTCAGGCGACGGCTTGTGCGTACCGGCCTTTCCCTGGGGGAGGCGATGCGTGGAGAGAGTTTCGAGACCCCAAGACTTAACCCGGCCGACCATGGTTATCTGATCACCTCGCTTCGCGAAGACCGGCTGGCGGCGATCACGGCGCAGCATCCGGGCATGCTGGCGCTTGTCCGCCAGCGCTATTCCCGGCGCTATGCGGATATGTCGGGGAGCTACGATGCGTATCTTGCGACCTTTTCGGGCAAGAGCCGTTCGACGCTTCGTCGAAAGGTGCGGAAGTTTGCGAAAATTTCGGGCGGAGAACTCGATATCCGTATCTATCAAAGTCCGGAGGAAATGGCCGAATTCCAGACGCTCGCTCGGTGCGTTTCCGCTAAAACCTATCAGGAGAAGCTGCTCGATGCCGGATTGCCCGACGATCCGGAATACAAAGCCCAGATGATGCGCGCTGCGGCCCGGGGAGAGGCCCGCGCCTGGCTGTTGTTCGTCCAGAATAAACCCGTCAGTTATCTCTATGCGCCTGCCGATGGCGACACGTTGATCTATGCCTATCTTGGCTATGACCCCGAATGGGCCCGGCACTCGCCCGGAACCGTGCTGCAGATAGAAGCCATGAAGCAGATTATCGAGGAAGGACGGTTTCGCCGTTTCGATTTTACCGAGGGCGACGGGCAGCATAAAAGGCTGTTCGCGACGGACGGGATTGCGTGTGTCGACCTGTTGCTGCTCCGCAAGACGGCTGGCAATTATCTATTGGCCGGCGCTTTGGCGGCTTTCGACCGCGGCGTGGATTTTGCCAAGCGGCTGGGTCTGCGCAAATGGGTCCGCCGTTTCTCGCGCTAGCGCCACTCGCTAGCCGATTTCCTCGTCCAGCTCCCCGAACAGGGCCGCAATATGCGTGAGGCGAGGGCGTTCTTCTTCGAGAACCGCCCGGAATGCCCGTTTCTTGACCGCCATGACCTCGTCTCCCGACAGACCCTTGTCTTCCGGAACCGTGGACAGAAGAATGTCGATCAGCCTGTCCGCGCCGTGCAGCCGGCCCCAGAGAAAGTCATTCTCGCGATAGGCGCGGCTGAAGAACGCGCCAAAGCTGTTGAACTCGATCCCCCTGAGGGTCGCTTCAGCACCGCCTTCGCGGATCGATTGGGCGTCTTCCGGAGCGATGCGATCAACCTTCACCGGGTCGAACTCGTCCAGCCCTTCGCCCTGCAGCAGGGGAAGTGTGGCAATGTCGTAAAATGGGAAGCCCAGATAGGCGAACAACATCGTTCGCCTTTTCGGCTTTGGCAGGGCGGCCAGCCCGGTTGCCAGTAACTCTTCTCCCTGCATATCGACGGTCTTCAGATTGCGGGTTTTGGCCAGCATTTCGAGCGCCGCTTCGGGCGCTGTCGCCGCGTTGAGGGCGGCTTCCACCATATCGTTATCGTAAAATTCCAGCCTTTCGCGCTCGAGATAGAGGCCCAGTGTTTCGTAAATGGCGTCGCGCAGGACGTTCAATGCATCGGGATCGCATTGGCCGCTTTCCTCGATCTGGGCGACGCTGCGCAGCATGAATCGCAGCCGGCGCGTCCGGAACAAAAGGTCATGCTGCCGGAAAAATGCTATGGCGCTTTCATTGGCACCCGAATTGGAAAGCGCTTCGGAGTCGCCAAGCCCCATTGCGCCGACCGCGCTCCAGATGGCGCGATGCAGGGACCGGTCTTCCATACTGCCATTGTCGGCAATGCTGCTGAGCATGCCGACAATCTCGTCGATGATGCCAGACAGTTTGAGCTGGCCGTAGGAGACATAGGCATAGCCCGCTTCCTTGGCGGCGAAATTCTGGGCTTTTGCGCGCCATGCTGCGAGGCGTTGCGGGGTCGGGCGATTGAGGAACAGCGTCCGGCCAAAATCAATCTCGATCGCGTTCTCGACCTCGGGACGGATTGCCTCGACGATCCGCCGCATCCGCAAAATCCGCTGCGAATGCTCCTCAATCGCTTCCAGATTGTCGCGAATGGGCTGCTCGCGCGGGATATCGGAAAGCGCTCCGAAAATTGCCCGAAAAAAACCGGGGCTTCCGCCGTCGCCATCGCCCATTTCGATGCTGCGGACGCCGGGCTTGGGATCGATATAGACGAAACGCCGGTCGACCTCCCGGTGGGCGGGGCGGTCCCGCAAGGCGTCGATAGCCGGGCCGAAGGGCGCATTGGCCAACACCGAACCGTCGATGAGCGGTGTCGATTCGGCGGTCCCGGCTGCGAAGTGACGTGGCAAGACCCGCTGGAGAAAAGCGGTGCGACCGGGCCAGTCGATCCCGCGGTCCGCCAGCACGGCGTCGAGTTCCTTGACTGTAAACGGTGGAAAGGCGCCGGGAAAACTGGCCGTTGCCCGGGCTGCAAAGGTCAGTTCGGGAATGCTTCCCAGATTCCGGGGCGCCATCCCGTGATCGGTGAAGGGAAGGGTCAACCGATGCTCCGTTTCGATGATTTCGGGCGGCGAGTTCAGATGCAGTTTCTGCGGATGGCCATGAAAGTCTGTCACCGTCACGAACAGGTCGAGTGGCTGGCCTTCCGGCAGCAGCGGCTTGGTGGCTGGCATCGTGTCCATTGCTTCGAACGCATCGATGATAAGATTGGTAAACCCCTTGCCTCCAAAAGGGGGCTGAAACCATTTGGCCCGGACAAAGCGGGAGAGCTTGGCGCTGACCTCATCCCAGGCTGCCGGATCGACTGTAGCCTCAATGGTGCCGCCCCGGCGGCGTGCCACGGCCCAGGCGATTGGAACGGCCCAGAATTTGGTAAAGCGGGAAATCGGGCGTTTGTCCGGTGCGATCAGGATGTCGACATCGGCCTTGTCGAGCCAGAGGTCGGTCAGGGGATCGAGCGATTTTCCCGAAGCGATGGCTTCCGCGAGAAACACGCCGTTGATGCCGCCTGCGCTGGCCCCAGCGACGATGTCGACCAGCGCGCGCAATTTGATGCCGCTGCGCTGTTCGATCGTGTCGAGCAGTTCGCGGTACACGCGTTGCGAAGTGTCTGTAGGTACAAGATCGTCATGAAAGGCGCGGCTGGCCCGGGTCAGCCGCCAGATTTCCTTGGTGATCCCATGCATGTAGATTGCGAGACTGATGCCGCCATAACAGACAAGGGCCAGGCGCAACTCTTTCTCTCGCATACCAAGATTCTGGCAGGTGTGAGTGCTGTTGTCGAGCGTTTGCGGCGCGACTTAATGCTCAGTTTGCGCGCTGTCCTCCGTGTCGTCGCGATGGACAGGCAGAAAGAGTCTGACAGTCGTGCCGACGCCCAGCACCGAGGCGATGTCGACATGGCCGCCGGATTGTTTGGCAAACCCATAGATCATGGAAAGGCCGAGGCCGGTGCCTTTGCCCACTTCCTTGGTTGTGTAAAACGGTTCGAACGCTCGTGCGATAGTTTCTGGGGCCATGCCAGAACCGGTGTCGATGACGGAGATGGTCGCATAGTCTCCCGGCATCAGTTCCGAATGGCCATTTCCAATTTCGGTGGCTTCGGTTTTGAACCAAAGCTGGCCACCTTCGGGCATCGCATCCCGGGCGTTGAGGGCAAGGTTCAACAGGACATTCTCGAGCTGGTGGCTGTCGATGCGGATATGTTGCATATTCGGCGCGAGATCGGCTGCGAAGATTATGTTCTCGCCAATCGTGCGCTGGATCATATCGCCGACATCGCCGATCAGCTGGTTGAGGTCTGTGGGGGCCGGAGCCAGTGATTGGCGCCGGGAAAATGCCAGAAGTCGCTGCGTCAATGCGGCGGCACGCTTGGCTGCCGCTCCTATGCTCGCAAGGTTCCGATGCACTTTGGCGTCATCAATGGCGGCCAGGCGCAGTCCGAGCAGCTCTACGCTTCCCGAGACTACCGTCAGCAGATTGTTGAAATCATGGGCGATACCGCCGGTTAGCTGGCCTACAGCTTCCATTTTCTGGGCCTGCATCAGAGCTTCCTCCGCGGCTGCTCGCTCGTCCAGGGCTTCCTCGATGCGGGTCTCGAGGGTTTCGTTGAGCAAGGCCAGCTGTTCTTCCGCCGCGTGGCGCGCTGTGTCATCGCGCATGGCCAGCACTGCGCCAGCCTGGTTGCCGTCAGAATCGAACAATGGCCGGGCCGTGCCTATCGCCAGAATTTCCGAACCGTCCGGCCGCCTTATTCGCCAACGCGCATCCTCGACCGTTTGTCCCTGGAGAACGGCGCGGGCGAGTGGAAGTTCGAGCGCAGGATAGGGCTCGCCATCGACCGTGAACAGCCGATAGGATTCGGCATAGTCTTTCGGATCGACATCAAGATTGTGCACGCCGTGCAGTTTGACGGCCGCGTCGTTGACGAAGATGATCTGCCCGAGTGTATCGGTAACGATGATGCCTTCGCCGATCTGATCCATGATCGAGGAATATTCCAGCGGGCGTAGCATTGAGCCCGATATTGGAACGACTTTTTCGCGGCTGTTGGGGCGCAGATCGGTGATATCTGCGTGAAGGACCGTCCATGAGCGGATTTGGGTGGCCTGATCGAATTGCGGAACGGCATTCCATGCAACGCGTTTCCATGTGCCGTTGCGATCGCGGATCCTGTGTACACGGACAAACTGCGCACCTTTCTTGCTGGCGATGCTCCATTCGTTTTCAGTTGTTGCGAGATCGTCTGGATGAATCGTTTTTTTCCAGCCATCGCCTTCGTAGTCGGCACGCGTCTGACCCGTCATCACAGTCCAGTCCGGTTGTGCCCCTTCAAATTTTCCTTCGGCTGTGAAAGACAGGATCAGCGTCTGTGCTTCGGCAAGGGATTTCCGGAGCGCCTTGTACCGGCTCTCGTCGAGCGATTGTTCGTGACTGATATCGGCCATGATCGGTATCCTTGCCCCCTGCGCCGTGGAAATTTCGCGCCTCCGACAGGGTTCTCACCGAAGATGGTTAACTATGCGTAAACGCGAACCATTTTTCGCGGTATTTTTATACACTTCCGAACGGGACAATCCGGTTTTCAGTATCATGCCCGATATTGGCTGCGCCGAGAAAGGGGATATTCGTCACCGAAGACCAGTGCCGGACAATTTCTTCGCCGGTCATGCCGAAATCCGTATCGTTGCTCGTGATATCGCTGCATCGGCCCAGCCGAATGCCGGCGACCTTGCGGACGTCGGGATTGGCCGTAATGTGATGCATGGTTCGATCAATTTTATACAAATATTCAGATACTTCTTCAAGTATTAGAATGTAGTTTGTTAAGTCTGGCTGGAGTGCGGTACCGAGTATCTGGCTGAATGTAATCATGTTAAAGGCGGCGGCCGGGCGACCGTCCGCCAGTGACGGTTCCAGGGTATCGGGGGCGCGATCGACCAGCCAGCGCAGCGCCCGGTCGATGGCTGCTTCGCCACCGTCCCGCACTATGTCCTGGCACATGGGTCCGTGCGCGACAGTGCAGCCGGCTTTGTGAAGCCCCGCGAGCAGCACTCCGGCGTCGCTATAGCCAAGATACTGTTTTTTCCGCGCCTCAGGCTCCAGTCGATCCAGAACCCTTTGGGCGATCCTGCATGCGCCATAGCCACCGCGGGCAAACCAGAGCGCGTCGAACGCCGGGTCGTTGGCGATGTCGAGAAAGGCTTCGGCCCGTTCGGCATCATTCCCGGCAAAATGACCATGTGCCAAAAAACTGTTGGGATGGACATAAAGCTCGGGCGGATCGTCCGGGAAAAGCGCGTTTGCCTGCGCGATGACGCGCTCCGCCGTTTCCCGTGTGAAGGGCGAACTTGCTGCAACTATGCCGATCCGCATCGCTTTTTTTAACACCCGATGCCTTTCCGAAATTGAAAAACCGCCCCGCTCCCCATAGCGAGGCGGGATGACAAACGACAAATCCTATTTCTTCTGCGGCATCGGCGGGAGCGGAATGTTGCCGCTGGCCAGCATATTGCGCGGGCGCGGCTTTACGGTGGCTGGCTCCGATCGCGCGCTCGATCAGGGACGCACGGCGGACAAGTTCGAATGGCTGCGCGGTCAGGGCATTGCCATATTCCCGCAGGATGGCAGTGGGGTAACCGATAAAACTCAGATACTTGTGGCGTCCGCAGCGGTGGAGGACACGGTCCCTGACGTCATGGCGTCACAACGCCTCGGGCTGGAACGGATGACGCGGCCCGAGCTGCTGGCGAGCCTGTTCAATGCGGCTCGCCGGAGCATCGGGGTTGCAGGCACCAGCGGCAAATCGACGGTGACCGGGATGATCGGCTGGATCCTGCATGATTGCGGGCTTGACCCGACGGTGATGAACGGCGCGGTGATGAAGAATTTCATTTCCGATGAGACGCCGTTCGCCAGTGCCTTGGTGGGGCAAGGCGATGATTTTGTGAGCGAGGTCGACGAAAGCGACGGCTCGATTGCGCTCTACGAGCCGGACATCGCGATCCTCAACAACGTGTCGCTCGACCATAAGTCGATGGAAGAGCTGCGGGAGCTTTTTGGCGCGTTCCTGGGGCGAGCCGGAAAGGCAATCGTCAATATCGACGACTCCGAAAGCGCGCGGCTGGCCGAAGGGCTGGCGCCCGGGCGGCGCTGTACCTTTGGTTTCGGCGATTCCGATGCGGATATTTACGGCAGCAATATCGTCGAAGCACCGCTGTCCGTGGCTTTCGATGTTCGTGAGCGGGAGGAAAACTACCGCGTCGAGCTGGCCGTGCCGGGTCGGCATAATGCGGCGAACGCCCTGGCTGCGCTGGCGGCAGCAAGGGCTTGCGATATTCCCCTGGACAAGGCTGCGGCCTCTATCGGCTGTTTTCAGGGCCTGCGGCGTCGCTTCGAGATTGTCGGCACGGCCGGCGGGGCGACGGTTATCGACGATTTCGGGCATAACCCCGACAAGATCGCCGCGACGCTGAGGACGTTGCACGCTTTTCCCGGGCGGCTTTTGGTGTTTTTCCAGCCTCATGGCTACGGACCGCTCAGGAAAATGGGTGCGGAGCTGGTCGATTGCTTTGCTGGCAATCTGACGGAGGAAGATCGCCTAATTCTTTGCGATCCTGTCTATTTTGGTGGAACGACGAATCGCAACGTTGGCAGCGGATCGATCATCGATGGTGTGGTCGCGGCGGGCCGGCAGGCCGAGCATATCCCCGATCGCGATGCGTGCGGTGCCCGGCTTGCCACACTCGCTCAGCCTGGCGACCGCATCCTGATCATGGGCGCGCGCGACGACACGCTTTCGACATTTGCTGCAGAAATTCTCGACCGTATCGAACAGCAGCGAACAGACTAGTATTCCCCTTTTGTTCTCGTTAGGATGCGCCATGGCAAAGCCCCAGAAACGATATGTCTGCCAATCCTGCGGGTCGGTTGCCTCGAAATGGCAGGGCCAGTGCGCGGACTGCAAGGAATGGAACACGCTGGTCGAGGATATGGGTGGCGTCGTGACGCCATTTCAGGCCAAGCATAACCTGCAATCCGGCGGGAAAGCGGTTTCGCTTGTCGAGCTGGATGCCGATATTGCGCTGCCGGATCGTATTCAAACGGGCATTGCGGAACTCGACCGGGCCCTGGGCGGCGGACTTGTGGAAGGCTCTGCTACTTTGCTCGGCGGCGATCCGGGCATCGGCAAGTCGACGCTGCTGCTCCAGGCCTGCGCGATTGTCGCGAAAACGGGCCATGACGTCACCTATATCTCGGGCGAGGAGGCGGCCGACCAGATCCGCCTGCGTGCCCGGCGATTGGGGCTTGGCGATGCGCCGATGAAGCTCGCCGCAGCAACCTCTGTGCGCGATATCCTGACGACGCTCGGCGCCGACAAACCGCCCGCTCTGCTGATTATCGATTCAATCCAGACGATGCACAGCGACCTGATCGAGGGTGCGCCGGGCACAGTGAGTCAGGTGCGGGCATCCGCACAGGAGCTGATCCGTTTTGCCAAAGAGCGGGGAACGGCGGTGGTGCTTGTCGGCCATGTCACCAAGGACGGCGCGATCGCGGGGCCGCGCGTGCTCGAGCACATGGTCGATACCGTGCTCAGCTTCGAAGGCGAGCGCAGCCACCAATACCGGATTTTGCGGGCGATCAAGAACCGGTTCGGCGGTACCGACGAGATCGGCGTGTTCGCGATGGCTGAGCAAGGACTGGAAGAGGTCGCCAATCCCTCCAGCCTGTTCCTGACAAGCCGCAAGGAGGATGTCAGCGGTGCGGTGGTCTTCCCGGCGCTGGAAGGCACAAGGCCGGTACTGGTGGAGATACAGGCGCTGGTGGTGCGCCTCGCCAGCGGCGCGACACCGCGCCGTGCGGTCGTCGGCTGGGATTCAGGGCGTCTCGCGATGATCCTTGCGGTGCTGGAGGCGCGGTGCGGGCTGAGTTTCGCGACATCGGAGGTCTATCTGAACGTTGCCGGCGGCTACCGGGTCGTCGATCCGGCGGCCGATGTTGCGGTTGCCGCTGCGCTCATTTCGGCCCTGTCCGAACAACCGATTGCCGCCGACACCGTGGCGTTCGGAGAAATATCCCTGTCGGGCGAAGTGCGCACCGTCTCGCATGCCGGGCTGAGACTCCGGGAAGCATCGAAACTCGGCTTTTCCAAAGCGTTGCTGCCGGCTTCCGTCGAGAGCCGGGAAAGCGGTATGGCGCTCGAGGGCTTTTCCGCCCTGCGCGCACTGGTTGACCATTTGCTGGGCCGCGCTTAGCGCGCTGGCATGACTGCGCTTGATGCTATTGTTCTGATTCTTGTGGTCGGCGGCGCGATCCGCGGCGGTATGCGCGGTTTCACCTATGAAGTGCTGACGCTGCTTTCCTGGGTATTCGGCGTTATCGCGCTGCGCGTTTTTCACGGCTCGGTTACAGAGTTCCTCGCGGGCATAGTCGGGGACGACGGCGCGGCGCCGATCCTCGCCTTCGCGCTGCTCTTTGGCGGCGTGTTTTTCGTCAGCCGCTTCATTGGGCGTAAACTGGGCATCGGCGTCCGCGAATCGCTGGTCGGGTCGTTCGACAGGATCCTCGGCTTCGGGTTCGGAGCCGTCAAAGGGCTGATCGCGATCACCTTGCTCTTCCTGCTCGCCAATCTGGCGACCGATATCGCCTATGGAGGAGATGCCGAGCGACCGGACTGGATGTTGGACTCGCGGACTTTCCCGCTGCTCAACGCCAGCGGCCGGGCAATTATCGATTTCGTCGAGATGCGGCGCGAAGCGGGGGACGCCGGCGAACCGGCAGCGGCAGAGTGAATCTTCCAGTTCGTTCGCAAATAACCGCTTCACTGGTATTTATTCCCGAACCGATTAAATCAGGCTCATGTCCGCAGCACTCTACAACGCTGAGATCCTGCGCCTCGCGGTAGAGATTCCGCATCAGGTGCGGCTCCCGTCGCCCCATGCCAGCGTCGAAAAGCGTTCGCCTGTCTGCGGCAGCCGCGTGACTGTGGATCTCGAAATGGGGCCGGACGGGCGGGTCGCAGTACTGGGGCAGGAGGTACGCGCCTGTGCTCTCGGACAGGCTTCCGCCTCCCTGATGGCTCGCCATGCGATCGGTCGGACGCTTGCCGAACTATCCGATGCACGCGATGCTCTGACCGATTTTCTCGCAAGCCGGCGCAGCGATCCGGGCGGCTGGCCGGGGCTGGAAATTTTCGCTCCCGCCATTCCGCACAAGGCACGCCACGCTTCAATCCGGCTGGCCTTCGAGGCAGTGGCCGAGGCGGCCGCGCAAGCCCGGGTTTCAGTCTGATGGCGGCCGAAAAAGCCGCCGAAGAACTTGGCGGCGGCCATGGCATCACCGGCGAACTGATGTTCGACGGTTTCATCCTCCTGGGGGCATCGCTCGGCTTTGTCCTGCTGTTCCGACGCCTCGGTCTCGGCGCGGTTCTCGGCTATCTGATCGCCGGGATTGCGATCGGTCCGTTCGGCCTGGCGCTGGTGGGTCGCGGCGAATCAATACTCTCGGTGGCCGAGATCGGAATCGTGCTCCTCCTGTTCCTTGTCGGGCTCGAGCTTGCACCGGCCCGGCTCTGGAGGCTGCGGCGCGACATATTCGGGCTGGGTCTTTCCCAGGTTGTCCTGTGCGGGTTGGCTGTGACCGGACTGGTCCTGCTGGGGACGAACCTCACCATCGCCGCCGCTCTCGCCATCGGGTTGCCGCTCGGCCTTTCATCGACGGCACAGGTCCTGCCGCTGCTCCAGTCTGAAGGCCGGCTCAATACGCCGCTGGGTGAGCGCGCCTTTTCGGTCCTGCTGTTTCAGGATCTGTCGATCGTGCCGCTGCTGACCGTGGTGGCGGTTCTGTCTCGCGCACCTGCCGATCCCGGTGCGCCGCCAGGCTGGCTCCTCGCCATCTATGCGGTTGCGGCGATTGTCGGGCTCGTCGTTGCGGGGCGTTACATTCTCAATCCCCTATTGGCGCTGGTCGGCCGCTTTGCAGAGCGCGAACTGTTCATCGTAACCGGCCTGTTCACCGTCTTCGCCGCCGCCGCACTCATGGATTCGCTTGGCCTGTCCATGGCGCTCGGCGCCTTTGTCGCCGGCGTCATGCTCGCGGACTCGCCCTATCGCCACGAACTCGAAGCGGATGTCGATCCGTTCCGATCCATCCTGCTGGGTCTGTTCTTCCTGGCTGTCGGCATGATGCTCGATGTCGATGTCGTGCTTGCACAGCCGCTATTCGTGATCGGGATGGCGGCAGCGCTGGTTGTCACAAAAGTCGCAATCATTTTCGGTCTGGCGATGGCTTTCGGTGTCAGGGCACGGGCGGCTTTCGTGCTCGGCCTGCTGCTCAGTCAGGGCGGTGAGTTTGCCTTTGTCCTGTTTACCGAAGCCGAACGCGCGCTGCTGGTGACCGATGCCGCGTCGAGCCTGTTCGGTGCTGTCGTCACCCTGTCCATGGCCACGACACCTTTCCTCATGGCCCTTGCCAAGCGTTTCGGCGGTGTTCGGGCATCCGCCCGCGATGACATGGAAGGCCCCGAAGATGCTCCGACACCCGGGGCAATTGTTGTGGGACATGGGCGTTTCGGCCAGACGGTCGCGCAGATGCTGACAGGGGCCAATATCCCCGTGACCCTGATCGATTCCAAGCCCGACCAGATCGACCTGTCAGGTGAATTTGGACGCAAAGTCTATTTCGGGGACGGACTGCGCGTCGATCTGTTGCGCGAGGCAGGTGCCGAACATGCCAGCGCAATCCTGTTCTGCAACGACGGCACGGACCTGGACAACCACAGGCTGGACGCGGTCCGGATGGCCTTTCCGAACGTCAAAATCCTCGCGCGGGTTTTCGATCGTCGCCATCTTCTCGGTCTGGAACAAGGCCAGCTCGACGGAGTTTTCAGGGAAGTTCTTGAATCGGCGATTGCCATGGCGCGCAAGGCGATGGAGCTTGTCGATCTGGACGAGAGCCTGATCGATCGGGTCGAGGAAGAGTATCGCAAACGCGATTGCACCCGCCTGGCCATGCAAAGCGCCGAAGGGAGCCTGCATGCGGGATCGGAAATGAGCTTTGGCGCTGCGGACTCGCTCGATTTCGACGGCGCGGACAAGCCGGGCGACTAGGGCTTAGTCGGCGCTGTTCAGGAACGCGGCTACATCTTCCAGATCGACATCGCGGGCGAGAAAGGTCTCGCCGATCCCGCGCGCCAGAAGGAAGGGAAGGGTGCCGCCCTCCATCTTCTTGTCATGCATCATATGGGCGCCGAGCCGCTTGCCATCGGCGCGAACACCGGCACTGGACAGGCCGTGAGGCAGCCCGGCAGCTTCGAAATGCGTGGATACACGCTGCGCATCGTCCTCGCTGCATAGCCCCTTATGCGCGGAGTAGCGGAAAGCGAGAACGATTCCGGCAGCGACGGCCTCGCCATGCAGGAGGGCATCGGAAAATCCGGTTTCGGCTTCAAGAGCATGGCCGAATGTATGCCCAAGATTGAGCAGGGCGCGCCGGCCGCTGCGCTCCGTTTCATCCTCTCCGACAATGCGTGCCTTGGCAGAAACGCTACGCTCTATCGCCTCGATCTGTGCCGCGCGCTCGCCGGCGAGCACATCAGCGCCATGGGTTTCACACCAACGGAAAAAATCAGCATCGTCGATCAGGCCGTATTTGACCGTTTCCGCATAGCCCGCGCGCAATTCGCGTGGCGGCAGGGTATCGAGAACGGACGGATCAATCAGGACAAGGGATGGTTGATGAAAGGCGCCGACCAGATTCTTGCCGGCCCTGCTGTTGATAGCGGTTTTTCCGCCGACCGAGCTGTCGACCTGCGCCAGCAAAGTGGTGGGTATCTGGACAAACCCGCAGCCGCGTTTGAGGATAGCTGCAGCGAAACCCGTGAGATCGCCGATGACGCCGCCACCCAGCGCCACGACATGATCACCGCGCTCTATACCGAGTTGCAGGAGCTGGTCCGTCAGCATTTCGAGCTGGGCCCAGCTTTTCGTTCCTTCGCCCGCAGGCAGAACGATAGGGTGAATGGTGATCCCGGCGGCGTCCACGCTGGCTTTGAGGCGAGGCAGCTGGCGCTTGGCGACAGCCTCGTCGGTAACGACAACCATGCGTTCGCGTGTCACAAATGGCGCAAGAACATTCATTGCACGGTCCAGAAGCCCGTCTGCAATCTCGATGTCATAGCTGCGTGTGCCCAGCTCGACAGGGACGGTGGTCATTTAGCCAAGGCCTCCAATATGCGGTCGACGGTTTCATCATGCGCGCCGTCTCCGCTCTGTACATGGATCGGGGCCTGTGAATAGAAAGGATTACGCTTTTCGGCGAGTTCGGTCAGCACCATCTTGGGGTCTAAATCCCGAACAAGGGGGCGGGTATCGCGCCGTGACACCCGTTCCGCCAGAACATCTATGTCGGCGTTGAGCCACACAGCTGTCGCGACTTTGAGGACCAGCTCGCGCGTTTCTTCCTGAACGAAAGCGCCGCCGCCGGTGGCGATGACCTTCGGCGGCCCTTCTATCAGGCGGGCGATAACCCGGCGCTCGCCGTCGCGGAAATAATCCTCGCCATAATGTTCGAACAGCTCGCCAACCTTCATCCCCGCGGCGGCTTCGATCTCGTCATCCGAATCGACGAATGGCATGCCAAGCCTGCTTGCCAGCCGCCGGCCGATCGTCGATTTGCCGACACCCATCAGGCCGACAAGCACTATGGGCTTGTCGATATGGGATTTTATCGCTGTAGGCGACGAATTCGGGGATGGGCTAGGCGTCATGGGAATAGGGGTATAAACTGTCTGCTTGGTCGTATCAAAAGCTCAAAAAAGAGCTGGTCATCATAAGGTAACTCACGGATATGTCGCGCTCGCTTTGGATTTTTCTCCTATTTTTGCTGGGTTTGATGATCTTCGTCTATTATCTCTCCACAATCGACACCGAGGTCGAACCCCAGCTTGTCGAAGAACCGGTGGCCGATGAAGTTCTGGAAAACTAAATCGCTGATGGCATTGGGTGTCGGCGTCAGCGTCTATGCGCTGATCGTGCCGGCCTTTGGCCAGGATGCGCCTGAATCCCTTTTGCCGGAGGGGTTCGGCGATCCGGTCGCGCCCACGCCGGCCCCGCCGCCTCCGCCCCCTGCTCCGACACCATCGGCGCCGGCAGGTCCCACGCCGTCGGCCCCGGTCTCGCCGTCGCCCGACCGCGAAGCCGTCCTGCAGGGTGAAGGCGATATTGACGAGTTCGATATCGGCAGCCTGGAATTCGAGGATATCCCGCCCGAATATGAACTGCCGCCTCAGGCGCGCCGCTCGCTTGCGCTGGTCGGGCCGCTGACGCCGGGCAATGGCGGTTATGGCGAAGAGGCATTTGCCGGAGCCGACGGCCGGTATATTTCGCGCCTGATGCGCGAACTGGATGCGCCGGGCCCCTCGCGATGGATGCATATCAGCCTGCGCCGGGCGCTACTCAGCCATGTGCCGACACCCAATGGGGTTGTGGCGCCGGACTGGATAGCCGAACGGGCCTGGCTGCTGCTCAGGATGGGGGAGGTCGATGGAGCGCGCATGCTCGTGCAGCGCGTCGATAGTGATCGCCACACGCCGAAGCTGTACGCGGTTGCAATGCAGACCAGCCTCGCTGCTGTCGATCCGGCGGGATTCTGTCCGCTGGTTACGGGAGCCAGGCGCAGCGCGGAATCTCCGGCTTGGATAATGGCGGACGCGATTTGCGCCGGGCTCGGCGGCGAAAGCGCACGTGCGACAACGCAAATGGCCGGGATCCGCGATGCGGGGCTGACCAACGGTTTCGACGTGCGGCTCGGAGATCGGGCGGTGAATGCCGGCGGCAGTTCGAGCGCGATCCCGATCGACTGGGCGGGCGTCGAACAACTCAATGCGTGGCGATTCGGTATCGCCAACGCCACTGGCGCGGAAATCCCCGATACCGTCTATGCGACCGCAGGCCGGCAGGTAGCGGCATGGCGGGCGCGGACGCCTACCATCGATCTGGCGGCCCGAATAGCGCCGGCACGTACCGCGACTGTGATGGGCGTGCTTTCCAATCAGGCGCTTGTTTCGATGTACAGCGCCCTGTTGGCGCAGCTCGATCCGACGGCCATTCCGGGCTCCACCACCGATATTCTCCGAACGGCTTATGTCGAGCCGGACGAGGGCGAACGCATCGCTGCCATGCAAACGCTCTGGACCGAAGAAGATGGTGTCGATGGCCGTTATGCGGGCCTGATCCTGACTGCCCGGGCGGCGGCGCGAATTCGGCCGGTGGGAGATCATGCCGGCGCCGCGCAAGATCTGATCGCTGCGATGATGGCGATTGGCCTCGATTTGCAGGCCGCGCGCTGGGCATCGGTTGTCGATGACGACGAGAGCGGCGATGCCTGGGCTCTGCTCGCCGTGGGCGCGCCGCAACCGGTTGTCGGGATCTCGTTTGCCCGCCTGGAAGATTATGCCGGAGAAGCAGGGGCGGCCGGCCGCCACCGCGCCCGGTTGCTGGCTGCTGCGCTGGCCGGACTCGGGCTGCTCAATGCCGATGAGATCGGCGACGCGGATCGCGCATTCGGCCTGAATATCGACGAAGAGGATATCTGGTCCCGCCAGCTCGAGCGCGTGGCACGGGGGCAGCGCGTCGGTCTCGTCGCGCTGATCTCGGCGATCGGCATGCAAGCCGACAGCTGGTCCGGTATTCCGCCGCGCCATCTCTATCATATCGTGCGGGCTTACCGGCTGGCCGGACGGGAACCCGAAGCCAGGATGATTGCCGCCGAAGCCGTTACGCGCGCCTGAACCGGTGGCCGGAGATCGCATCGCCCAGCCATCCGGAGAAGATGCCCGCCTGATTGCCCGCTTCCTGGAAATGCTCGCTGCCGATGCCGGAGCGGCGCGCAACACGCTGAGCGCCTATGAGGCCGATTTGCGCGGAGCATCGTCGGTGCTCGAAGGAAAACTTGCGACCGCCCAGCGCGCTGACCTGGAGAAAGTGGGGGCGGAATGGCGGGCGCTGGCGCGCTCGACCGTTGCACGCAAATCCGCTGCACTGCGCCGTTTTTTCGGATTTCTGGCCGATGAAGGCCTGCGGGAAGATGATCCCTCTGCGGCCTTGCCGCGGCCGGGGAGCGGTCGTTCTCTCCCCAAAACGCTGAGCCATGCCGATATCGGGCGGATATTCGAGACGCTTGATCGGGAGGTCGCGACGCAAAAGCCGCTGGCTTTTCGGATGGCGGCGCTTGTCGAGCTGCTTTACGGGTCGGGTATGCGGGCCAGCGAGCTGGTTGCGCTCCCCAAGGCATCGATCCGGCGCGGGGCTCCTTTTTTGATTTTGACGGGTAAAGGCGGGCGCGAACGGCTCGTGCCGATATCGGATCGCGCACAGGATGCCGTCGACCGCTGGCGCGACCATATTCCGGACGATACCCGCTGGCTCTTCCCGTCCCGTAAATCGCATCTGAGCCGAATTCGGCTCTACCAGCTGGTTAAGGAGCTGGCTGCAAAGGCAGGCGTTCCGCCCGGTCGGGTCAGCCCGCATGTCCTGCGTCATGCTTTCGCCACGCATCTGCTGGAAGGCGGCGCGGATCTCAGGACATTGCAAACCCTGCTCGGTCATGCTGATATTGCGACCACGCAGATATACACTCATGTCGACAGTGCGCGGCTCGTTGCGCTCGTCAATGCCCGTCATCCCCTCGTTGACGCGGCCAACCGGGAGGCTTAACCGCGCGACCATGCAGCATTATCTTGATTTCGAAAAACCCATTGCCGACTTGCAGGCCCGCGTGGCCGAACTGCGGACGACGGCCGATTCCGGTTCGCTCAATATCGATGGCGAAGTGAAGCGCCTCGAGGCGAAATCGGAAAAGATGTTACGCGACACCTATGAGCGGTTGACCCCCTGGCAAAAAACCCAGGTCGCAAGGCATCCAGATCGGCCACATTTCAAGGACTATGTCGCCGGTTTCGTCGAGGATTTCATGCCGTTAGCCGGTGACAGGGGCTTTTCCGACGACCTTGCGATTATTGGCGGATTCGGGCGCATCCACGGCCGCCGCGTTCTGGTGATGGGGCATGAAAAGGGCGACAATACGGAAAGCCGCCTCAGACATAATTTCGGCATGGCCAAGCCCGAAGGCTATCGCAAGGCGATCCGCCTGATGAAGCTGGCCGACCGGTTCGGCCTGCCGGTCGTTACGCTGGTCGATACACCGGGGGCTTTTCCGGGAATTCAAGCCGAAGAACGCGCCCAGGCCGAAGCGATCGCCCGGTCCACCGAAACCTGTCTGCAGCTCAAGGTGCCGATTGTTGCGGCGATCGTGGGCGAGGGAGGTTCGGGCGGTGCGATTGCGCTTTCGAGCGCAAATACCGTGCTGATGTTCGAACATGCCATTTACTCGGTTATTTCGCCGGAAGGCTGTGCATCCATCCTGTGGCGCACGGCGGACAAGGCGGCCGATGCGGCCGAAGCGATGAGGATCAGTGCGCCCGAGCTGAAAAAGCTGGGCGTGATCGACAGGGTCGTGGCCGAACCGGTTGGCGGTGCTCATCGGGAGCCCGATGCGGCGATCGCAGCGCTGGGAAAGGCGATTAGCGATGAACTGGGGAAACTTGCCGGTGTTTCGGGCGAAAAAATCCGGCTGAAACGCCGCGCCAAATTTCTCGATATGGGGAAATAGAGGGCGCTTTCGGATATCAACGGAACGAACCGCCCGGTTCCGTAGTTGTTTCCCCAATATCCGTTCTGATGGAGGGCCTGATGGTGAAACTTCGAATTGCGCTTTTACTCTCAACCGTTGCCGTAACGAGCAGCTGTGCAGGCTTGCCCTTGCCGGGCTCTGGCCCCGCACCCGGCGAAGCGATTTCGCAGCAGGAACGGCAACAGGGCGCGCAGGCCCATGCCCAGCTTCTGCAGCAATTCGGCGATGTCTATTCGGGCCGCCAGTCGGACTATGTCGTCCGGGTCGGACAACGGATTTCCATCCAGTCCGGGCTTTCCGATGCCCAGAATGATTTTACCATCAGCCTCTTGAATTCCCCGGTTAACAACGCCTTCGCGCTGCCCGGCGGCTATGTTTACATAACCCGCAATCTGGTTGGGCTAATGAACAGCGAGGCCGAGCTTGCTTCGGTTATGGGGCATGAGGTCGGCCATGTCGCGGCGCGCCATTCCTCGCAGCGCAGCAGCCGGAACACGATTGGCCAGCTATTGGCGCTGGGCCTCGGCCTTTTGACCGGCAGCGGCGATATCGCGAATCTCGCTGGGCAGGCCGCCCAGCTTTATACATTGCGCTATTCCAGGCAACAGGAATATCAGGCGGACGAACTTGGCATTACCTATCTCACCAGGGCGGGTTACGATCCCTTTGCAGCGGCCGACATGCTGAGCTCGCTTGCCGCACAGACCCGTCTTGATGCCAGTGCCTCAGGGCGCAATGCGCGATCGCTGCCAGAATGGGCGAGCACCCATCCCGATCCGGCCCAGCGTGTTGCGCGAGCCCGTGCCGAGGCCACGGAGCGCGGCGCCGTTCCCGGGGCGGGAACCCGCGATCGCGATGCCTTCCTGAATGCGATTGACGGTATGCTCTACGATGACGATCCGAGCCAGGGCATTGTCGATGGCAACACCTTCCGTCACCCGGATCTGCGCCTGCAGTTCACGGTGCCGCAGGGCTACACGATGCAGAACGGATCGACCGCCGTTGTCGTAACCGGTTCCAACGGCCAGGCGCAATTCAGCGGCGGGACGGATTCAGGTAATCTCGCAACTTATATCGACGGCGTATTCCGCCGGCTTGCCGGCAACAATCAGCAGATCAACTATGGCAATGTCAGGACTGCGCGGATCAACGGCCTGCCTGTGGGTCAGGCTACGGCACGCGTTGCCAGCGGATCGAACCAGGTTGATGTCACGGTTACGGCCTATGATTTTGGCGGGAACCGGAAATATCATTTCCTCACGGTGACGCGCGCAGGCCAGGGAATCGGCCCGTTCGGTTCGATGCTGAACTCCGTATCGCGGCTTTCTAGCGCGGAGGCCGCGGCGATTCGCCCACGCGTTATCGATGTGGTGACGGTGCGCTCCGGCGACACCATCAGCGGATTGGCGTCGAGAATGGCTTATCGCGACTATCGGGAGGAGCGGTTTCGCGTGTTGAATGCTCTGGGATCGGGCAACGCCTTGCGTGCCGGGCAGCGGGTCAAGATCGTAGTATATGGCCGGTAGCGGCGTCTGCGATGCCCAAAAGAAAACGGGCGGCGAATTGCTTCGCCGCCCGTTTCCCAATTTCCGTGAAGTGAGACTTAGCTCATTTCATCCGAAACGTTGTTGAACGTGTTGCCAAGCGTGTTGCCCAGCGTGCTCATTGCAGTGATGGCTGCAACAGCAATAAGAGCGGCGATAAGGCCATACTCAATTGCAGTGGCGCCCTTGCTGTCTTTCAGCATTTTTACAAAATTCTTCATTTCTGGTCTCCTTAAGGTTCCAAATACCCCGCCAATCCAAAGTTTACCGAATTGACGATTAGGGCTTGTAAACGGCAGATCTTGCGAAACTCTTAAAGCCAAGGCTTGCGGCAAAATTTACCAACTTGCAGGCTTGGCACGCTGTCTAGCGGCTATTGCTGGCCGAAACCTCGTTCGAAACATCGTTCCACATAGTGGTGGTCGAATTGCCCAGAACGGCCAAGGCGCCAACCATGGAGATAACGATCAGCGAAACGATCAGGCCATATTCGACCGCCGTTGCGCCGCGTTCATCGTGTAAAATGTTTCTAATCAAGTTTTTCATGGCAGCATATCCCAAATTTCCATACCCCCGGAAGCCACTCGCATTTTCGGTTTAAGAAAGTGATAACCTTGCCCATGAATACATCATTTCTGACTGTTTCTGCCGCTGCGCTTGTCGATCGGGATGGCCGGCTGCTTGTCCAAAAACGCCCCGTGGAGCGCGCGATGGCCGGGTTGTGGGAGTTCCCCGGCGGCAAGTGCGAAGCGGGGGAGACGCCGGAAGCCGCCTTGATCCGGGAGCTCAAGGAAGAATTGGGTATTGAAACGCACGAGTCCTGCCTGGCGCCGGCCTGCTTCGCCAGTGAGCCGCTGGGCGATGTGCATCTGCTGTTGCTGCTTTATGTTTGCCGCAAATGGAAAGGGGTTGTGCAACCGCTTGAAGCGCCCGAACTCAGATGGGTGTATCCGCGCGAACTCTATGCGCTGGACATGCCGCCCGCAGACAGGCCGCTGATCGGATTGCTCGAAGCCCTGATCTAGGTTTTGACATTAGCTGGGCGGCTTCAGCGCGTCCGCGAGCGATACGGTGCCGCTGCCACGGGCCGCCGGCCTGGGTTGGTCCGGCGCCGGGGCCCAGCCCGTCAGATAGACGATTTCAAAGCTCTCTGCCGTTTTCCCGTCGATCCACTCCGCATCGAAGGCGGCATGGGCCGCTGTCAGAGCCGCTCGCGAGAGCGCGGGCGCACCCAAAAGGCTGGCATTGGCCGATCCGCGCAGATCGGCAACGAGCCCCGAAAGGCCAGGATAACGGACCTGTAGCGACTCGCCGTCGGCTACCTGCAGGGCGAAACCCGCCCGGCCGAGAAGGTCGCCGGCGGCGCGGATATCGATCTGCGGATGAAGGCGCGGCGCGGCGGCCCCCATCGTCTGATCCGCCAGGTACATCGCCTTGCGCAGGACCGGCAGGCTGCCCGACCCGAGAAAAGCGCCAAGAAACAGGCCATCGGGTTTCAGCGACTGCCGGACCAGCCGAAGTGCGCCGGGAAGATCGTTGACGGTATCGAGCGTGCCCACTGCAATCACGAGATCGAAACTGGCATCGGCAAAGGGCAGTCGGTCTTCGTCGCACTGAACGCCGCCAGCGGCGCGGGCCAGCGCGAAGCCGGGATCGGCCGTCACGACATCGATCTGCATTGCCTGCAGCGCGGTAGGGAGGGCATCGCCGGCAAAGCCAAGGATGAGCGCGCGGGAAAATTCCCGCTGCACGCCGTGCAGCCGCTCGACCAGTTCGGCGGCCATATGCGCCTGCAGAAAGCCATGCGCCGCCCAGCCCTGCGAGGCCCGGTCTCTCCGAAGCCTTCGGCGCGCGCGGTTGAACGGCGTGTCCTGGACGTCAGGTACGGTTTCCATGAGCGGGCTTGTGCCCGGCTGCGCGTTGCGGGACAAGATCGGGAATGGCCGGGTCGTCCAATATCCTCATCCGTATCGCCAAGCCGATCGTCGACTTTGCTCTGCCTGCGCGGTGCCCGGCCTGCGGGGAGATTGTCGACGGCGACGACCGTTTCTGCCTTGGCTGCTGGGAGCAACTCCAGCATCTCGACCAGGGATGCATGCAATGCGGCGATCCGGCGATTGCGCTTGCGGACAGCAATTCGCTGTGCGGGGCCTGTCTTTCGGATCCGCCCGCCTTTGACACGATGCGGGCGGCGGTGCGCTATGGGGATGTCGCGCGGACGATAGCGCTGCGCCTCAAATATGGTGGCCGGGTGGGCCTCGCACGGACGGTCGCGGCCGCCATGCAGCGCCACATGACCGGGCTGGGCGACGCCCTGATCGTTCCCGTGCCCCTGCATCGCAGCAGGGTGTGGCGGCGCGGCTATAATCAGGCCGCCCTCATCGCGCGGGCTCTGGCGGGTGAGAATCGCGAGCGGCTGGCCCTTGAAACCCTGATCCGGACCCGCGCAACCCCCTATCTGCGGGCGATGAGTGCGAAAGAACGGGCGAAGACGGTGCGCGGAGCCTTTGCCATTGGCGAGAAGCACGGTGCGGCAATCCGCGATCGCCGGGTCATCCTGATCGATGATGTCTATACCAGCGGTGCGACGGCCAAAGCCTGTGCGAAAGTCCTTAAGCGCGGCGGGGCAACGGAAGTTCATGTGCGCTGCTGGGCCCGCGTTGCACTGGCCGATGACGACGTTTATTGAAACGGCAGCTATCGAAACGACGGCTATTGACTGGGAACACAGCGCTTCACACATTGGCATCATGGCAAAAGTCGAAATCTATACGAAATTTCTGTGCGGCTTCTGCGTCCGCGCGAAAAACCTGCTCGCAGCGAAAGGCGTGGAGATCGAGGAAATCGACATCACCATGGATGCCGTCAAGCGGGATGAAATGCTCAGCCGCAGCAATGGCCAGTTCACGGTGCCGCAGATATTCATCGATGGCCGCCATGTCGGTGGGTCGGACGACCTTGCCGCGCTGGAGGCGTCCGATCAGCTGGACGCCATGCTGGCCTCCTGAACGCAGCCCGTGCGCATAGCCCTTCTTCAGATGAACAGCGGGATCGATCCCGTACAGAATGGCCAGGCCATCGTTGAGGGAATGCGCGAGGCGAAGGCCGGCGGAGCCGAAATGCTGTTCACGCCCGAGATGAGCGGATTGCTGGACAGCAACCGCAAACGCGCGGCGGCCCAACTGTTGCCGGAAAACGAGGACGCGGTTCTCGCATCGGTGTGCCGGGCAGCGGCCGAACTGGGGCTCTGGGTCCATATCGGGTCGCTGGCGCTCCGGTCAGACGTCGATCCGGACAGTGGGCGCCTCGTCAATCGTGGGTTCGTGATCGATGGCAGCGGCACCATCCGCGCCCGCTATGACAAGATCCACCTGTTCGACGTCGATCTCGATACCGGAGAAAGCTGGCGCGAATCCTCGATTTATGATGCGGGCGATGCCGCTGTGATTGCTGAAACGCCGCTCGGAAAACTCGGCCTGTCGGTTTGTTACGATCTGCGCTTTGCCGATCTCTATCGCTCGCTCAGCGATACCGGAGCCAAGGTTATGGCGATTCCCGCCGCTTTCACCGTGCCCACAGGCAAGGCGCACTGGCATGTGCTGATGCGCGCCCGGGCGATTGAGTCCGCCGCCTTTGTCGTGGCCGCCGCGCAGGTCGGTCGCCATGAGGATGGCCGCGAAACCTATGGCCATAGCCTTGTGGTCGATCCCTGGGGCGAAATCCTGCTCGATATGGAGGATGAGGCCGGGCTCGGCTTTGCCGAAATCGATATGGCGCGTGTTGATGAGGTCCGCCGCCGCATTCCCGTGATAGCGCATCGCCGTATTTTCATACCAACGGAACCATCAGCATGATTGTTTTCGATCTTCAGTGCGAAGGGGCCGGCCATGTTTTCGAAGCCTGGTTCGGCTCCAGCGCGGATTTTGAAGATCAGCGGGAGAGGGGGCTCGTCGCCTGTCCGCTCTGCGGGTCCGATAAGGTCAGAAAGGCGATCATGGCTCCTGCGGTTGGCGCCAAAGGCAACAGGCAAGGCAGTGAGGGCAAGGAGCTGGCCGTCTCCAACGACATGCCGGAGCCGGCGCAGATGAAGGCGATGCTCGAAACGCTCGCCCGGGAACAGGCCAAAGCCCTCGAAAAATCCGATTATGTCGGAAAAGATTTCGCCAGCGAGGCGCGCGCCATGCATGATGGCGAGATCGACGACCGCCCGATCCACGGCCAGACCTCGCTGGATGAAGCCAAGGCGCTGGTGGAAGACGGTGTTCCCGTCGCGCCGCTACCCCTGCCGATCCGCCCGCCAAAAACCGACAATTGACCGTCTCCATGCAGGCGCTTAACGAGCGGCTGGGAGCGCCCGTAGCTCAGTAGGATAGAGCACCAGATTCCTAATCTGGGGGCCACAGGTTCGAATCCTGTCGGGCGCACCACATCCAGACCTGTCTGGCCGGCTATGGACGGCGATTGCCGGGCCGCTCAGCTGGCCGGATATTGGGCGTAGTTTTCTATCCGCCCGGAGCGATCGAACAGCAATACGGCATAGGCGTCCCGGCGGTCGCCCATTTCCATGCCGGGCGAACCGAGCGGCATTCCGGGGACGGCCAGGCCGGCCGCTTCGGGTCGTTCGGTAAGAAGTCTGTGGATTTCTCGGGCGGGGACATGGCCTTCTATCGCATAGCCGTCAATCTCGGCCGTATGACAGGAACGCATTGTGTTAGGCACGCCGAGCCGCTGCGCCATGGGGGTCGTGTCCGCGACATCATGGACGCGGACCCCGAACCCTTCGCCGCGCAGATGGTCGATCCAGTCCCCGCAACAGCCGCAGGTCGGCGTCTTGTAGACGACCATGAGCGGCAATGCGGAGGACGAAGCCGGGTTTTCGGCCTCCCGCGACAAGAGCTCGTCCGCACCGGCCGAACAGGCGGTAAGCGCGATCGGTATGGTGACGAGGAAATTCCGGCGGTTCAGTGTGATCATGATGTTTCTCCTATGAGATGATGATGAGGCGACGTGTTCAAAACCAGATTTTCAGTCCAGCCAGAAAGACGATCCGATCGGGATCGCCGCCCGCGATGCGCGTGAAATCGGCGGTGTCGCCGAACTGGCGCTGCCACTCGGCGCCGATATAGGGCGCAAATTCGGGAACGATTTCGTAACGCAGCCTGAGGCCTGCCGCGAGATCGGACAGGCCCGATCCGATGCCGATCTCGGGAATATCCTGCGCAGCCAGGTCGAGTTCGATCCGCGGCTGGAGGATCAGTCTCTGCGTGATCCGCTGATCATATTCGGCCTCGATCCGCGCCGTCAGGTCGCCCGCATCGGACAGGAAACCCGCCACGTCGATCTCGAAGAAATAGGGTGCGAGTCCCTGTATACCGAGGACCGCGTGCGCCCGGTCGGCCCCATTTTGAGCCGAATTCGGTCGGATATCGTAACGGATACCGGCCTGGACATCGAAATAGGGCCCGATGGCGTGACTCCAGAGCGCCTGGATTTCGGCTTCCTCCAGAGAACCTCCAAATTCGCCTTCGCCCTCGCTCTTGATCCACAGCCTGTCGATATCGCCGCCATACCAGGCGTTGAGTTCCCAGACATAACCGTCTTCGCCGTCCGCAAGCTGCGCTTCGAAACGATCGACACTCAAGAGCCGGTGCATGGCTCCGCCCAGTTCGGGCAACAGCGCCGCGCGGGCTTCCGCCATGATCTCCGGCGCAAACAGCGTGTCGGCAGCGTGCTCGGGGCCCGTAAAGGCTTCGGGCGGCGGGCCGGATTGCGGGATTGCCGCTTCCTGGCCGCCCATATCGTGATCCTGATGCGTGCCGGGCGATTGTGCGGCGTCCATCTGATGGCCGGTATGGCCCGAATGATCCACAGGCGGATCATCGGGGGCGGTTCGGTGCATGCTGTGGTCGGGCTCTGCCGCGGCCTCATTCTGCATGTGATGACCGGTATGCGTGTCGGCGGGCGATGCGCCATGTTCGCTCTGCTCGGTGGGCACCGGTCGGTCGTGCCCCTGATGCTGGGCGAGGGCAGGGGTGGCTGCAAGTGCCGCGGCGAGGAGAATGAGCGTCTTCACGCGCCGTCTCCATCAAGCGGGCGCACGGTGACGATGTTGAACATCCCGGCATGCATATGCATCATCAGATGGCAGTGGAAAGCCCAGTCGCCGGGCGCATCGGCGGTGAAATCGAACCGGACGAAACCGCCCGGCAGAACATTGACGGTATGTTTGCGCGGATGGCGGCCGGGATGGCCGTTGACGACCTCGAAAAAATGGCCGTGCAGATGGATCGGGTGGGTCATCATCGTGTCGTTGACGAGCTTGACGCGGACGCGCTCGTTCCGGGCGAAGCGGAAGGGTTCGATCTGTTCGGAGAAGCGGCGGCCGTCGAACGACCACATATAACGCTCCATATTGCCGGTCAGATGGATTTCCAGCTCGCGCGACGGCGGCCGCGGATCGGGATTGGGCGCGAGCGCGACGAGATCGGTATAGGTCAGGACGCGGTGGCCGACAGCGTCGAGACCGAGGCCGGGATCTCCGGTCCTGTCCTGCGGCATCGGCACGACCATCTCGACACCGGGCGTAAGGGCCACTCCCGGTGCGCGTTCGCCGTCGCGCATGCCATGCTCCATCGCGCCATCGCCGGACATATCGTGTCCCATGGCGGCATGATCCATGGCGCCGTCATCGGCCATACCCATGTCCCGCATCGTCAGCGTCGGGCGTTCGCGGAGCGACGGGACGGGTGCTTCCATGTCCGGCCGCGGCGCAAGGGTCGCCCGCGCCATGCCGGACCGGTCGATACTCTCGCCGACCAGCGTATAGGCCCGATCTTCGGCGGGCGTGACGATCACATCATAGGTTTCGGCAACCGAGATCTGCAATTCGTCCACCGTAACCGGGCGGACATTCTCGCCATCGGCGTTGACCACCGTCATCGGCAGGCCGGGAATGCGCACATTCATGATCGACATGGCCGAGGCGTTGATCATCCTGAGGCGAACGCGTTCGCCGGGGCGGAACAGGCCGGTCCAGTTTTCCTGCGGGCCATGGCCGTTGATCAGATAGGTGTAGGTAGCGCCGGTCACGTCGGCGATGTCGGACGGCATCATCCGCATTCCGGCCCATGTCAGCCGCTGTTGGAGGGTCTGGCCTTCGCCGGCGAGCAGGCCGGCCAGCGTCTGTTGCTGCCGGTTGAAATAGTCGGGACTCTGCTTTAGCCGCTGCATGATCCGGTGGGGATGCATGAAACTCCAGTCCGAGAAGACGATCACATGTTCGCGGTCATGGTGAACGGGATCGGGCCGGGCAGGGTCGATAACGATCGGCCCGAAATGGCCCATGGCTTCCTGCAGGCCAGAATGGCTGTGATACCAATAGGTTCCGGCCTGGATCACCGGAAATTCATAGGTAAAGGTTTCGCCCGGGCGGATGCCGGGAAAGGAGATGCCGGGCACGCCGTCCATCTGGAAAGGCAGCAGCAGGCCATGCCAATGGACCGAGCTGTCCTCGTCCAGGGTGTTGGTCACCGCGATCCGGGCATCCTGGCCCTCGCGAAGCCGGATCAGAGGCGCGGGCAGGGTGCCGTTCATGGTCACGGCATGCCCGGTGCGCCCGCCTACCGTGAACGGCGTTCGGCCGATCTCGAGGGCGATGGTCTCGCCGGACAGCTCGGGGCGGATGCCCGGCGTGCCGCTTTGCGCCCAGGCGGGGAAGAGGCCGGAAAGACCAAGCCCGGCGACGCCCATTGCTCCGCTTCTGAGTATGGTTCGCCGGTCGATGGATTGTATAGTCATATCAGTTTTCGCACGGCACTTGCGTCCCGGCGCTCCATTTCCTGGATATTGGGTGAGGCGGCGTGACGCCGCCTCCACCGCTTATTGATCGTCTGCCGGATTATCCGAATGAGCGCTGCGATCGTCTTCACCGCTCTCGCCGTGGCCGTCATGCGCGCCATCGCCGTGCATCCGTTCGGCGTCGCAATCGCCCATATCATGGCCCATGGCCCGATGCCGTTCGCGGCAGGCCTCACGTTCCTCGGCACTGCCGTGGCAGCACATCATCGGTTGTGCGTCTTCGCCGCGCATCTCATGGCCCTGCATTTGGTGATTGTCGTACGCGGCAGCGGGGACGGCGATCGCCAGAGCGATCGCAGCGGATAGATATTTCATGATCGTAAACTCCGTAAGAATGTCGAAAAGGTTCGAGTTCTCAGGCGTTTCGAGGAGGAGGGGGGTCTGCGTCACGCGTCTGTGCGTGGGGCGAGGCGGCGACATTGGGGAGCGGCGCTTCGACCGTACTGCCGAGCTGCAACTGGAAAACCGGCACCTGAACGGCAAGCGCCGCGCAAGCCTTGAGGCAATCGACCGTGCGGTCGGAACCGTCCCGGTCCGTCTGCTCGTCAGGAGAGGAGCAATGTTCCATCGCCGCCATATCCATGCCGTTCATTGCCGCAGCATGTGCGTCGGCCATGCCGAGCATACCGAGCGGCGACACAAGAAGCGCCAGGGCAACGAGAAGCGCGATCACCGGCGTTCGGCGCCCGTCACGGCCCAACCGGAACCGGGATGGCCCGGCGCCAAGGGTCGCGATCCGCATCATCCTAGCGTCCGACCTTTCCGAACAGATCGATCAGCTCATCGAACTTTTCGCGCTGGTCGGCCGCATTGCCGCTTTGCACGGCATCTTCGATGCAATGGCCGGCATGGATGGAAAGCACTTTCGATTTGGCCGAGCGGAGCGCCGCTTCCATTGCCGACATCTGGTTGATGATATCGATACAGTAGCGGTCGTCTTCCATCATCTTGGCAATACCGCGCGCTTGGCCTTCGATCCGGCGCATCCGCGCAATTTCCTTGGAGAATTTCTCGGACATACATTCCCTATCGCATCAAGCGTGACCATAGTATACCCTTGCCGGGTATAGTAGGCAAGATACGGCCCGCTCGCCCCGTAAGGTACGACCGGATGTAACAACCGAATCCGGTCATCTTGAATATACCCCCTATAGGTATTATTGTCTTTCCGAGTCTGTGCCGGTCGTTCGGCGCAGCGGAGCCGGCGCGATGACGCGCGGGGCGCAGAAGGACGCCGGCTCGGCGATGGAGATTACCACTCCGGGGTATATCAGGAATTGGTCATGGGCGATGCGTGTTGCGATCAGGAAAAGAAGCTAGTCGATCCCGTTTGCGGGATGACGGTCGATCCGGAGACCGCGGAGCATCGCGCTGAACATGAAGGGGTTGCCTTTCATTTCTGTTCGGCACGTTGTCGCGAAAAATTCCTCGCCGAGCCCGAATCCTATCGACACGGCTACGCGGCCAAGCCCGAACCGCAGATGCCGGAGGGCACGGTCTACACTTGTCCGATGCATCCCGAGGTTCGCCAGGTCGGCCCCGGTTCCTGCCCGATCTGCGGCATGGCGCTGGAACCGGAGGAGGTTTCGCTCGATAGCGGTCCCGATCCCGAATATATCGACATGCGCCGCCGTTTCTGGGGCAGCGCGGCCTTCACACTCCCGCTGGTGATCTATGTCATGGGCGCGATGCTCCCGGGCAAGCCATTCGAGGGGTTTGTCGCGCCCGATGTCGCGCAGTGGATCGAATTCGCTCTGGCGACTCCGGTTGTCCTGTGGGGAGCCTGGCCGTTCTTTGTGCGCGGCGCCCAGTCGGTCCGTTCGATGAACCTCAACATGTTCACGCTGATCGGCCTGGGTGTGCTGGTCGCTTATGCGTTCAGCCTGGTCGCGACCATCGGCCCGGATATTTTTCCGGACGCTTTCCGCGATACGAACGGGCGGGTCGGTGTCTATTTCGAGGCTGCGGCGGTCATCACGACACTCGTGCTTCTGGGGCAGGTGCTGGAACTGAAAGTACGCGGACAGACATCGAGCGCCTTGCGCGCGCTGCTTGAACTGGCGCCCCCGGTTGCCACCCGCATTGCCGAAGACGGCACGGAGAGCGAGATTTCGCTGGACGAGGTGCAAACCGGCGACCGGTTGCGCGTCCGGCCCGGCGAGAAAATTCCCGTCGACGGTATCGTGCTGAGCGGCGCGAGCACGATCGACGAGGCGATGGTAACCGGCGAACCGGTGCCGGTGCGCAAGGAAAAAGGCGACGATGCCACCGGCGGCACGGTGAACCAGACGGGCAGTTTCACGATGGAAGCGCAGCGCGTCGGCAAGGATACGCTGCTCGCCAAGATCGTGCAGATGGTGGCGGACGCGCAGAGAAGCCGCGCGCCGATCCAGAGGCTTGCCGACATCGTTGCCGGCTGGTTCGTGCCCGCCGTCGTCGGCATTGCCCTGTTGACGTTCGGGGTCTGGTCGATCTGGGGACCGGCGCCAGCGATGGCCTTCGGTCTGGTCAACGCGATTGCCGTGCTGATCATCGCCTGTCCCTGCGCGCTGGGGCTCGCCACGCCGATGTCGATCATGGTTGGCACGGGCAAGGGGGCGCAGAATGGCATTCTGATCAAGAATGCCGAAGCGCTCGAAACTTTCGAAAAGGTCGACACGGTGGTGGTCGACAAGACGGGTACGCTGACCGAGGGCAGGCCGAAGCTTGTTGCGACCGAAACCGTGCCGGGCGTGGACGAGGACGAGATGCTCCGGCTTGTCGCCGCGGTCGAGCGCGCCAGCGAGCACCCGCTCGCCAACGCTATCGTTCAGGGTGCGCGGGAACGCGGACCGGAGCCGGGCGAGGCCAGCGCCTTTTCTTCGATAACCGGGGCGGGCGTGGAGGCCAGTGTCGAAGGCCGCACTGTCGCCATCGGCAATGAGAAAATGATGGAGCGGGTGGATGCGCTGGACAAGGACCTTCTGGCGCGCGCGCGGGAAGTCCGCGAGCTTGGTCGTACGGTAATGTTTGTCGCGCTCGATGGCAGGCCCGCGGGAATTTTCGCCGTGGCGGACCCGATCAAGGAAAGCAGTGCCGGTGCGATTGACAGCCTCCATCGCATGGGCATCCGCGTCGTCATGCTGACGGGAGATACTGAAGGCACGGCGCAGGCCGTTGCCCGGCAGGTCGGTATCGACGATGTCCGGGCCAATGTCTCGCCCGAGGATAAGCACCGGATCGTCGGCGAACTCAAGGCGGAGGGCCGGATCGTTGCGATGGCCGGCGACGGGATTAACGATGCCCCCGCGCTCGCCGCCGCCGATATCGGCGTGGCGATGGGCACGGGCACAGATGTTGCGATGGAAAGCGCCGGGATCACGCTGGTGAAAGGCGATCTTACGGGCATTGCCAGGGCGCGGCGGTTGAGCGCGATGACGATGCGCAATATCCGCCAGAACCTGTTTTTCGCCTTCGTCTACAACAGCCTGGGCGTGCCGCTTGCCGCCGGCATATTGTACCCGGTTTTTGGCCTGCTGCTCAGCCCGATGGTCGCCGCTGCCGCAATGAGCCTGAGTTCGGTTTCGGTGATCGGCAACGCGCTGCGACTGCGGTCGGCGAAATTGTGATCCATGAGGATGGCGCTTAAAGTGCCGGTTCGTCAGCCTTGGCGACAGCGCGGGCGGAGGCTGTATGAGGGCGCAACGCAGGATTATGTGGCGCTCGCCGGATTTCGGTCGTCCACCAGCTTTACGAACCGGCCCGAAGTACCTAGCTAGTGGACTATCCCGCCATTATGAGGAAAAAAGGCCAATCATGAGCGATTTTGACCATGCGATCGATGGCGATTTGGACCCTTTGCCCGGCAAGATTGCGGTTCCCGATGACGTGCAGGAGGCGATCAGGACGCTGATCCGCTGGAGCGGAGACGATCCGACGCGCGAAGGGCTGATCGATACGCCGCAGCGTGTCGGTCGCGCCTGGAAGGAATATTGCCAGGGCTATGAAGAAGATCCGTCGGTTCATCTTTCGCGCACGTTCGAGGAAGTTGGGGGCTATGACGAGCTCGTGCTGCTGAAGGACATTCCGTTCCAGTCGCACTGCGAACATCATATGGCGCCGATCATCGGCACGGCGTCGATTGCCTATATGCCGAAGGAGCGGGTTGTCGGCATTTCGAAGCTGGCGCGGGTGTTGAACGGCTATGCGCGGCGGCTGCAGGTGCAGGAACGGATGACGGCCGAGATTGCCCAGTGCATCTGGGACCATCTCCAGCCGAGCGGCGTTGCGGTTGTCATCTGCGCAAGCCATAGCTGCATGACGGCGCGGGGCGTGCGCACACCGGGTGTGCGGATGATGACATCGCGTTTGCTGGGCTGTTTCCTCGACGATGACAGGAGCCGCAAGGAAGTCCTGTCTCTGATGGGCTATTAGGATAAAGACCGGAATTATGAACGATAACAGGCATGTCACGGCCCGGAACTGGATGATCGCAGCAGGCGCATTGGCGCTCGGTGCGTGCGGGGACGGCCAACTGAGCGAAACCGAAGTGACGACCAATGGCATGGCGGAAGATACGGCCGAAGCGCCGCAGCTGCTGACTCCGGTCGATACCGTGCCGGAAGTCGCCGCCCCCGAACTGGCGCCGATCTCCTATGCGGATATCGAGGCCGAACTTGAAGCAGGCGCGGGTTGCAGCGTCGAAGATGATGGCAAGGCGCTTCTCGTGGCCGTGGAAGGCGATGCGATTGCCTTGCCCAATGGCACATTACGGCATTTCGAATTTGACGGCGACCTCGATGCGATGTGGGATGGCGGCACGTTCACGGCCGGCGTATTCTCAATCACCGTCACGCCGGGCGAAGGCGAGGGCGAACAGATCGAAGAGGTTCGGGTGAAGCCCGCCACCGTCGTGATCCGGGAAGAGGGGCAGGACGGCGAGACGGAAATGCGCGCCGAATGGCACTGCGGGTCGTAAGGCGGATAGGGCTGGAGGAGCGCGCCTGACGGCGGCTTCCTAGCATTCACCCCAGCGACGGAACAGATTCTGCTGAACCGTTTGAATACGGGTGAAATTCTCCGCCGACATGTTCGCGCCTTCGAGCGCCGCGACCTCGTTCAGCTCGTATAGCAGTTCGCGTTTGGCCGGGTCGGCAACCTGGCTCTCGATAAAGGTGATGCCGACTATACGTTCGCCTTTCGTAACCTCTTCCACCTCGTGCAGGGTAGTCGACGGGTAGACGATCGCCGAGCCCAGCTCACCCTTGAAGCGCATATGCCCGTCGGCTTGCTTGATATGCAGCGCGCCGCCCTCATACTTGCTGGGATCCTGCAGGAAGAAGGTGCAGCTGATATCGGAACGAACGGGGCCGTCGACCGATTGCATGAACGCCATGTCCGGATGCAGGCCGTAACGCATACCCTTGTTGTAGCGCGTGACCAGCGGCGGTGCGATCTTGCGGGGAAATGCGAAAGCCCGGAATTCCTCGCTGCGCAGCAAGGCATTCGTCATGATCGTCGATGAGCGCTCATAGGCCTCTTCATCGTTCAGGTGCAGATTGTCCTTCACCAGGGAATGCGGATTGCTGATCTTGCCGTCGACAAATGTCGCGGTCTCGATGATCTCGCGCAGTTCCTTGATATCCTGGCCGTTGAGGAGGCCGTAAATCATCTTGAACATCGTTATGCCCTCGCATGTTCCGTCATTAGCCGTGCTATTGTCTCATGCTGCGCGGCCGCGTCTTTGAGCCAGGTCAAACCTTTGGCAATGCCCTCTTGATGGGTCGCCCGGGCCTCGGCAAGCAGCTTCTCCCTGATATCCGGACTATAGTCATGTTCGGGCGCCTTTGAGTATTGCGTCATCAACGGGCCATTGGCGATCGCCGAAAGCCTGTCCTTGCCGCTGTCCAAACCATAGAAAGCGGCAATTTCGCCAAGCCGGGAAACCGGGTCTTGCAGGAAATCGTCAAAGTCGAGCCAATGGATATTCCCGGTCGGCGCGGTTTGAGCCGTCGCGTCGAGCGCCATCATCTCGCTCAGCCAGCTCATCGCCGCGCGCACGGGCTCGGGCAGTTCCCATAACTTCCAGTTGTCCGACCCCAGTCTTTTGTGGAGCCGCTGCAAGCGGGGAGAGGCGAGCATGGCCAGTTCCTGCCGTGAATTGTCGCCGGCAAGGATCGTTTCGATATAGCGTTCCGGCGATAGTCTGAGGAACAGCGCCTTGCGCGTCTCGCCCAGCATCGGCGCCGCGATCTCGCTGACAAAGCTGCTGGCCTTGATCAGCGCGCGGTCGCTCTGTGCAAAGGTACGGGACAGCCAGCCGATCGCCGTTTCGAGCCGTGCATCGAAACGCCTGGGCGACCATAGTGCATGGGGTGCGCCATTCTGCGCCGCAAGATCGGCAAAGTTGCGCAGAATCTGCGGTTCGCGGAGCGCGAAAACGCCGTCCAGCTCGCCAAGCAGCCGGGCGATCAGCGTCGAGCCAACATGGCCTATATGGAAGATGAAATAGGCGTCCGCCCGTCCGGCCTGATCGGCGGCTTCCAGCTCTGCCCATTCGGCCCATTGCGGCTGGTTTTTCTGGTTCAGCATCCGCTGGTCGAGAAAACTGGCTTGCCGGTAATCTTCTTCTGCCATCCGCACGAGCAGGACGCGGTCGGTCGCCGCGTCCATCTGTTGTGGAAACCAGGTGGGGCCCTGGGCAAAAGCCTGGGTCAGGGGGGATTGGGAGGGCGGTCTTGTCATTGGCCGACCATCCCTAAAAAAGAAGCGGGCGCAGCGCCAGTCCTGTAAGACATGGTGCCGCGCCCGCTCTTGTTTGCGTTTCGCGAAAATTCAGGCGCTTTTCTCGTCGCCATCCTCTTCAGCAGCAGCTTCTGCGTCGGCCTCATCGGCGTCTTCAGCTGCGGTATCGTCGGAAGCTTCGGGAGCCGGAACCGGTTCCACGAAATCCTCTTCTTCGCCGACAGCGGCAATTTCGCCGGGCTCTGCATTGGGATCGAATTCTTCGGTGAAGCCCTGTTCGTCTTTCTCGAACATCTGCTCCAGAACATCGACGCCCTGTGCCTGCAGTTCAGCTTCTTCCGGCGAGCGAGCAACATTGACCTTGATCGTTGCATCGACCTCGGCGTGCAGCGCGATGCGCACTTCATGCACGCCAACCGCCTTGATCGGCCGTTCGAGAACGACCTGCTTCTTGCTGACCGCTTCGCCTTTGGCTTCGAGCTCGACGATAATGTCGCGTACCGAAACCGAACCGTAAAGCTGGCCGGTGTTGGATGCCTGGCGGATGAGCTCGATGGTCATGCCGTCGATTTTGGCACCTTCGGTCTCGGCCACCGCACGGCGTTCTTCATTTTCTTTTTCAAGCTGTTCGCGATTGGCTTCGAAAATCGCCTTGTTCGCCTTGTTGGCGCGCAGGGCTTTCTTGTTCGGCAGCAGGAAGTTGCGTGCGAAACCGTCTTTCACGGTTACGACGTCACCAATGGTGCCGAGATTGCCGACGCGTTCGAGCAGAATGATATCCATGGTATCCGCTCCTATTTAACGATGTAGGGCAGCAAGCCGATATGGCGCGCGCGCTTGATCGCACGGGCCAGCTCGCGCTGCTTTTTCGCCGAGACGGCGGTGATGCGGGACGGAACGATCTTGCCGCGCTCAGAGAGAAAACCCTGAAGCAGTTTGACGTCCTTGTAATCGATGACCGGCGCATCATTGCCCGAAAAGGGGCAGCTTTTGCGGCGGCGGAAAAATGGGCGTGCCATATTCTATATCTCCTTCTTCGCCGGTCTAGCGGTCGTCGTCGCGGCCGCGACGCTTGGTGTCGCGCTCATTCTTGCGCATCATTACCGACGGGCCGTCTTCATGCTCGTCGACACGGATCGTCATATAGCGAATGACGTCTTCGTTGATGCGCGTCTGGCGCTCAAGTTCCTCGACGACATTGCCCGGGCCATCGACATGGAGCATCACGAAATGCGCCTTGCGATTTTTCTGGATCGGGTAGGCGAGCGATTTGAGACCCCAGGTCTCGGTGCGCGTTACCTTGCCGTCGTGGTTTTCGATGATCTTGGTGGCTTCCTCGGCAAGCGTATCGACCTGGGCTTGTGCCAGGTCCTGACGCGCGAGAAAGACATGCTCGTAAAGAGCCATGCTTCTTTTACCTTTCTGGCCGATCGCTGACGCCGCACCATGCGAACGCCCCTCCGGCTTTCTTCAAAAATCGCAGGGCAAAGCGCAGGCGCTTCACCCCGGAAGCGGGCCAATTAGGGCTTTCGCGTGGCTTTGGCAAGCAAATATGCCGGGCTGCCGGAAACTTCTGTCCAAGTTGACATTGGCTGAAGCAGGCCGGGGATAGGCGGCGCAAATCAACGTCCTGTTGGGAACCAGCTGGGCATTGGCAGCATCCTGGACTCGTGCCGCGCAATCAACCGAGACAGAATGGTTCATGAAGGCGAAGTGACAAACCGGCTTCGCAATAATAAGCTGAATCGCGCAATCTAGTTTACATTGAGCATTCTCAGTCTCTTCAAATTTCGCAAAAAATGAGGAATCCATGAGCCCATCTGCACTCGCCCGCCTCAGCCTATCCCTGGTATCCGCTGCTGCTTGTTCAGCTCTGGCCGTTCCAGCGGTAGCCCAGCCCGCCGCGATGGCGCAGGCAGCGTCCCAGGAGGTTCGCGCGGTTCAGTTTTCCCCTTCGATTGCTGCACAACGGGGAGTTCTTGTGGTGCCGTTGGCGAGCATCGACGAACTTCCGGCGCGCACTGCCGAGCTGACAGCAGCGGAACGGCAGCCGATTTCGCGCGCCCTCGAAACGTCGGAATTCACATTCGCGGAAGGGCAACGGCTGTCTCTGCGCGGAATCGGGGAATGGCGGCAAATTATCGTCGTCGGGCTTGGCGATGATCCGGGGCTGGCCGATTATCAGATGATCGGCGCCGTAACCGGCCGTGCACTGCTTGAAGAAGCTGACGCCATAACCGTTATCGCAAGCGGGATGACAGGCGAGGCGGCAGCGGCTCTCGCGACCGGAATGGGACTCGGCGACTATCGCTCCGATCTCTACAGCGCGCGCGCGGAACAGGAAGGCGAACGCGGCGGGGTGACGGTCGTTTCCGATGCCGCATCGGCCGCGCGCTCCAGCTATGAAAACCGCGGTGCCGCCATGATTGCGGCCATGAACTGGACGCGCGATATCTCGAACGAACCGGGTAATGCCGTCTATCCGGAATCCTTTGTGGACCGCGCCCGCTCGGCTTTTTCCGGACTGTCCGGCGTCGGCATCGAAGTGCTCGATGAAGAAATGATGGGCGAGCTTGGTATGGGCGCGATTCTGGGGGTCGGCCGGGGATCGGAGCGGCCGCCGCGCATGATGATCGTGCGCTACCGCGGCACCGGTTCTGCTGCCGAAAACCCCATTGTGCTCGTCGGCAAGGGGATCACCTTCGATACTGGCGGTATTTCCATCAAATCGCGCGACAATATGGAAAATATGCGCATGGACATGTCCGGCGCGGCGAGCGTTGTCGGTACCGTATTGGCGCTGGCCCGGTCGCGGGCTCCGGTGAACGTTGTGGCAGTCGCGGCACTGGCGGAGAATATGCCCGGCGGCCGGGCCATTCGCCCCGGCGACGTCCTGCAGGCCATGAACGGCAGGACAATTCAGGTGATCAGCACGGACGCCGAAGGCCGACTGGTTCTTGCCGACGCCTTTTCATGGGTCGAGCGCAATCTCGATCCGGCGGCGGTGGTCGATGTCGCGACGCTGACAGGGTCTGTAAGAGGCGCGCTTTCGGATGATTATGCCGGGCTGTTTTCGCGGCACGATGCGCTTGCCGGGCAATTGGCTGCGGCAGGCGAAATCGTCGGTGAACCGCTTTGGCGTTTGCCCATCCATGAGAGTTACGCCGATGATATGCGTTCGACGATCGCTGATCTTCGCAACACCAGTTCGGGGAGTGGAGGCGGTGCCGGAACGGCCGCCTTTTTCCTTGGCGAGTTTTTGAGCCGGGATTTGCCCTGGGCCCATCTCGACATCGCCAATATGGCATGGTCGGGCGCCAATGACTGGAAACCGGACGGCTCGGCCGGTTTTGCGGTTCGCCTGCTCGACCGGTTCGTCCGCGATTTCCGGCATGTCGAACGCAGCGAGTAGCCGGGCCGGCTGAACGTCGGCTCGCCCACCTCGCTTGCCTTGAGGCAGCCAGTCTCACATAGGATTGGCGGTGAGGGGAATTGGCAATGGCACGGATATGGTATGGATGGGCCGCGGCGCTGCTGGCGGTCTGCTTTTTTTCGGCCGCCGCCCCGGCTCAGGGGCCGGAGCCGATGGAGCTGCCGACCGCGCCGGTTATCGACGGACAGGCTTATCCCGACTGCCGCTATGAATATCGCGAACGCAATCTGGCGCGATCCCGGGTTGAGGATATCGCAGCCTGTATCGAGCGGATCGACCGATATTATACCGACGTCGTGACGCCATTCGCCCTGGGGCTGGAAGCCGATGGCCAGACGGCGGAGGAGGATGACGCCGCCTATCGCGCCGTCGAAGCCCGCTACCGGGACGACCGCGAATATCTGAGCGAACGCTATTGCCGCTATGCCGAGTGCGAAGACTATGAACCGACCGCGCTCAGCGGCGAGCGCGACCTGGCGGACGGTATGCAGCAATGCGGCGAGCCGGGAGACACGATCTATCTGGAAGGCCTGATCGGCCTGCTGGTAAACCGGGCGCGGCAGATCGATACCGGCACGAATTTTACCGGTGCGCTGATAGGTTTTGCATGTCGGCTGGAGCCTGAAGAACGCCAGGCCGCCGCTGCAGCGAGCGACGAGGTTATCGCCCGGGAAGAGGTCGGCGCGACGGCTGCATGGGTCAGCCCTTCGCGGGAAGAAGTCTCAGGCTCCTCGACCGTCACGGCCATGAATTCGGAACCTTCGGGTGCTACCTGCCTCGATATTACGGACGTTATCATCATTGGCGGCGAGGAAGAGCGCGCTACGCGCAGGATGTGCCGTGCGCCGGGCGAGAGCCGCTACGTTCTGCAAGGCTGACGGACGGCGAGGGGAGGGATCATGCTGATCCTGTTCAACAAGCCCTATGGCGTGCTTTCCCAGTTCACCGACAAGGGAACGGAAACGAAACGGCCGACGCTTTCGAAGCATATCGATGTGCCTGGCGTCTATCCCGCCGGGCGGCTGGACCGGGATAGCGAGGGCCTGTTGCTGCTGACCGACGATGGCAGGCTGCAGGCGCGGATCGCCGATCCGAAGTTCAAACTGCCGAAAACCTATCTGGTGCAGATCGAGGGAGAAGCGGACGAGGCCAGTCTGGATCGGCTTAGGCGCGGCGTTGAACTGAAAGACGGCATGACCCGCCCCGCCCGGGTCGAGCGGATCCCCGATCCCGCTCTCTGGCCCCGCGATCCTCCGATTCGCGTTCGCAAAACCGTGCCCGATTGCTGGCTTGAACTGACGATCCGGGAGGGGCGCAACCGGCAGGTGCGGCGGATGACAGCAGCCGTCGGCTATCCGACGCTGCGGTTGGTCCGATGGAGTGTCGGAGACTGGGCGGTGGCGGGCTTGCAACCCGGAGAATGGCGGAAGGCGGAAGGCGGTATCAGTTGGCGTTGAATGGACGGCAAATTTGCTTTTCTGTCGGCGAAATGCGGGTTTCTCCTGTCCAAATCTTTGATTTAGCAGGAAAATGTGTTAAAGTTGTCCGTGTGACAATTTCTTCACATTTCCCATCCATGATGAGGGGAGGAGGCGTGGCTTATGATTGCGCTTGTCAAAGCTCTGATACCCGGAGCTATATTGTCCCTGGCAGTGTCCCTGTTCGTCGGTTCGGGCGGGTCGCGCGGCGGCTTTCTCAATGTTCATCAGGTCACGCTGGCCGGTTATGACTTTCACTGGTCATGGCCGTTATTCCTCGCGGGAACGGCGTTGGCCTGGGCCATTTTGCTGATGATGGACTGAGGATCGCCGAGCATTCGTTTTCTATCCGAAGGCAAGGCTGCCCTGATTGAACAACGCGGCGACCAACGCCAGCAATCCAGCCGACTCCAACTGACCCGTATCGAGCGTGAACTGCGACTGCGTGCACAGCTGCTGCGCAAACGCGGCGGTTTCCGCTCTGCAGGCAAAAACCTTTCCGTCGACGAAAAGCGACACGGTATCGCCGCTGCCTCCGATATAGGAAAAGCGACTGGCCGGATTGCGGCATAGGGCATCGCCTGCTGCGCAGCGGGTGCGCAACTCCCCGGGTGCAATCGGTGCGTCCGGGCGCCAGTCCATATCGGGATATTTGGGTGTGCTGACGTAGCGCCCCAGCCAGCGCGCGAACCTGTCGCGGTCATAGAGGGTTTCGGCAACCATCGCGTGGAGCTGTTCGATCGCCGCTTCGGAAATTTCGCCCGGGTTGGCTTGCAGGGGCAGATCGGGATCGCTGTACCGGTCGTCTGTCGCCATTTCGCCGAGCAGGTCGTCGCACCAGTCGCCGATAAGCTCGCTGCGGGAAGGGGCCCGGAAACCGATAGAGTAGGTCATGCAATTGTCGCCGATGGCAACGCCGTCATGGGCGATCCCCGGCGGCACGTAGAGGATATCGCCCGGTTCCAATATCCATTCGTCTTTTGCCTCGAACGCCGCGAGCAGGCGAAGATCGTCGTGCGGCAACAGCGCGCTCGTCTCGTCGCATCGCCCGCCGATCCGCCATCGACGCCGGCCCGAGCCCTGGATCAGAAACACGTCATACTGGTCGAAATGCGGGCCGACGCCGCCCTGATCAGCGGCGCAGCTCACCATCACATCGTCGATCCGCCAACTCGGTATGAAGCGAAACGGCTCGATGAGCGCGGCGACTTCCTGCACATAGTGATCGACGGCCTGGACGAGCAAGGTCCAGTGACTCGGGCCCAGCGTGGCAAATCGCGCTTCGGGGAGGGGGCCGTGTTCAACGGCCCAACTCGCATCTGTCTGCTCAATCAGGCGCGACTCAACTTCCGCTTCGCAGGCAAGACCCGCAAGCTCATTCGGTTCGAGCGGGTTTTCCCAATTGTCCCACGGATTTTTGATCAGCAGCGGCTTTTTCTGCCAATAGTCGCGCAGAAAGGCTTCGGAGTTGAAATCGCTGATATGCATGGTTTTTTTGCGATGAATGCACCGACCGGGCGTTAGCTCGCTGCGCTCCAGTCCAGAATCACTTTTCCCGATTGCCCGGAGTTGATCGTTTCAAACCCTTCCGCGAAATTTTCGGCGCTCATCCGGTGGGTTATGATGGGATCGATGTCGAGCCCACTCTTGATCATGGCGCTCATCTTATACCAGGTCTCGAACATGCGCCGGCCGTAAATGCCCCGAATTTCAAGGCCTTTGAAGATCACATGATCCCAGTTGATCCCGGTGCCGTCGGGAAGCAGGCCGAGAAGCGCGATACGACCACCATGGTTCATGACGTCCAGCATCTGCCGGAAACCGGATGGAGCACCGGACATTTCGAGGCCGACATCGAACCCCTCCGTCATGTTGAGTTCGGCCATTACGTCGCGCAATTCTTCACGGGAGACATTGACGGTGCGGGTTGCGCCCAGCGTCTTTGCGAGATTCAACCGGAAATCATTGACGTCCGTGACGACGACATTCTGGGCGCCGACATGCTTGGCAATTCCCGCCGCCATCGCGCCGATCGGGCCGGCGCCGGTGATGAGGATGTCCTCGCCCACCATATCCTGCGCAAGAGCGGTGTGGACCGCATTGCCAAAGGGATCGTAGAGAGCGGCGATATCGTCGGGTATTTCGTCTGGAAATTTGTAGACGTTGAAGGCGGGAACGGAGATATATTCGGCAAATGCGCCGGTGCGGTTTACGCCGATGCCTTGCGTTTTCCGGCAGAGGTGACGGTTCCCCGCACGGCAGTTCCGGCAGCTACCGCAGGTGATATGCCCTTCGGCTGAAACACGGTCGCCAACGGCGAACCCGCTGACTTCGGAGCCCAGTTCCACGATCTCGCCCATGAACTCATGACCAACGATCATCGGCACGGGGATGGTGCGCTGGGCCCAGTCATCCCAATTATAGATGTGCATGTCCGTACCGCAGATCGCGGTTTTTTTTACCCGGATCAGGACATCGTTATGGCCGATCGCCGGCATGGGGCTGTCTTCAAGCCAGAGCCCCGGTTCGGATTTCGCTTTGACGAGAGATTTCACGAGGCTGCCTCTCCCGGCACGATACCCAGTTCCGCGCCGATTTTGGTAAAGGCGGCAATTGCGAGGTCGATCTGCTCGTCGCTATGGGCCGCCGACATTTGGGTGCGAATACGCGCCTGTCCCTTGGCGACGACGGGAAAGGAAAACCCGATCACGTAAATGCCTTCATCCAGCAGCCGGGCCGCCATGTCCTGCGCGAGCTGGGCGTCGCCGAGCATAACCGGAATGATCGGATGTTCGCCGGGCAACAGGGTGAAACCGGCGGCTTCCATGCCGGCGCGAAAACGCTGCGAATTCCGTTTCACCCTTGCGCGCAGGCCATCGCCTTGCTCGACCAGGTCGAACACCTTGATTGAGGCCGCCACCAGTGGTGGGGCCAGGGCATTGGAGAACAGATAGGGCCGTGCGCGCTGCTTGAGCAGGTCGATCACATTTTGCCGCGCGCAGATAAAGCCGCCCATTCCGCCACCCAGCGCCTTGCCGAGCGTGCCGGTCAGAATATCGATCCGGCCTTCGACCCCTCGGTACTCTGCCGTTCCGCGGCCATGCTCGCCCAGAAAGCCGCTGGCATGGCAATCGTCGACCATGGTGAGCGCATCATATTCATCCGCAAGATCGCAAAGCCCGGGCAGGTCCGCGATGGTTCCGTCCATCGAAAACACACCGTCGGTAACGATCAATATGGTTTTCGAGCCGTCCGCATGCGCCTGTTCGAGCTGGGCACGGAGATCTGCCATATCGTTATTGGTAAAACGATAGCGTTTGGCCTTGCACAGGCGCACGCCATCGATGATCGACGCATGGTTCAGGCTGTCCGAGATGATCGCGTCTTCCGCGCCGAGCAGGGGTTCGAACACCGCCCCGTTGGCATCGAAACAGGCGGCAAAGGTCACCGCATCGTCATAGCCGAAAAACCGGGCGATCCGCTGCTCCAGCTCGCGGTGCATATCCTGCGTTCCGCATATGAAACGGACCGAGGCCATGCCGAACCCGTGGGTTGCCATGGCTCTGGTCGCAGCCTGGATCAGCTCAGGATCATCCGCGAGGCCGAGATAATTGTTCGCGCAGAAATTCAGGACGCTGCGTTGCCTGTCGCCATCGACAACCTCGATCTCGGCGTTTTGCGGGGAGCAGAGTATCCGTTCCGGTTTGGTCAGTCCCTGTGCTTCGATTTCCCGCAGCGTGTCATCGACCCGTCCATAAAATCCGGCAGACATGGATGAAGTTCCTTTTCGCCTAATGTTCGGTGCTGCTTTATCGCGCTTTCCGTCATCATGCGAGATGCCCATCCACGTTTCCGGTCCGGCCGCGGTTGATCTCTACTCCGTCCGCCGGGTCGCCATCCACGCCGCGATGCCGGTTGTAAGCGCTGCGGCAGTGCCAGCCGCCCCGGCTGGAAACACAAAACCCATGCCTTGCGGAATGGCGTAAATGTTCAGCGCAGCTGCGATCAGACCGACAGCGATGCTCAGGATGCCAGCCACCTTTGCAGCCGTGCTGGCGCTGGAAAGCAACACGATACCCAAGCCTATCCCAGCGAGCGCGATCAGCGCCTTGGCGAAGAAGTAGAAGAGAAAAGCCCCGGCGACGACAGTCAGGAAAACGGGTGCCAGCGCTTCGCCGGCAAGCGCCGCAGGTCTGAACATCGAAAGGCCGATACCGACCTGGAGAATGTTGAAGGTGGCCGCCAAAAACAGGGCGGCCCAGGCAACTGGTGCGGCGGCGCCCCGAGTCAATGCCGTGAGCGCGGCAACTGCGATGACGGCAAAGGCCGCGAGTTCGATCGTCCAGACAGTGGCAACTTCCGACCAACGATCGGTAAAATAGGCAACCACATCGGCATTCGTTATCCCCACTGCCGGGTCGGAGGGCTGGGGCCCACCGAGCGTGACCATGTAAAAGATCTGCGTGATGATCGAGATGATCAGTGCCGCGGCAATCAATGTGCCCGCTTGGCGTATCGTTGAATTCATGTGTGAGGCCCTTGCTTGCTAGTCGTGAGAAATCCGGTTCGGCGCATTTGACTGAAAGGTTACGTTCGTTTGTGGAATCGGCATTCGACGAAGAGCCTGACTGCTCGTCCGATGACGAGGCTCGCGCGATTGCCGTTGTGCTTTGGTGGCGTTAGCGACTAGATTTCTCTTTCGATGGCACGGCAAAACACCAAACCTTTCAAGTCCGCCTCGCTCATGCGGAGCGGAGAGCGGGGAGTCGCGGTTTGAGCGATCCTGTCGGCCGGCCTGTTCGCGATATCGTCATTATCGGCGGTGGGACGGCGGGATGGATGGCCGCTGCCGCGCTGGCCCACAGATTTGGCGGGACGGAAACGTCCATAACCCTGGTCGAATCGGCGGAGATCGGGATCGTCGGCGTCGGTGAGGCGACTTTGCCGCAGATCCGCTATTTCAACCGCTCGCTCGGTATCGATGAACGCGAAATGATGGCGCGGACCAGCGCGACCATTAAACTTGGCATTGAGTTTTGCGACTGGGGCAAGGCAGGGGATCGGTACACCCATCCCTTCGGTGCCTATGGAGAGACTATCGGCCCGGCCGATTTCCACCATTATTGGGTGCGCCAGAATACTGGTGGCGATGCCCATGACTTTGGCGAGTATTGCTACCCCATCGTCGCGGCGCGCAATGACCGTTTTGCCCTGCCCGATGAGGACCCGGCCTCACCCCTCGACGCCTTTTCCTATGCCTTCCAGTTCGATGCGAGCCTCTACGGCGTCTTTCTTTCCGACTTCGCGAAGCAGAAGGGCGCAAAGCGGGTGGAGGGGAAGGTCGTTTCGGTTCAGACGGATGGCGAAACCGGCTTCGTTGCGGGGATCGCGTTGGAATCCGGCCGGGAAATTGCTGGCGACCTGTTTGTCGATTGTTCCGGCTTTCGCGGCTTGCTGATCGAGCAGGAGCTGGAAACCGGATATGAAGACTGGAGCGAATATCTACCGTGCAACCGGGCCTATGCTGTCCCCTGCGCGATTACGGATACGGTAGGCCCCTATACCCGCGCAACGGCGCGCAAAGGGGGTTGGCAATGGCGGATTCCGCTCCAGCACCGGATCGGCAATGGCCATGTCTATTGCGACCGCTATATCAGCGACCAGGAGGCCCTCGACCAGTTGATGACGACGCTTGAGGGCGAGCCACTGGCCGATCCGAAACAGCTTTTTTTCAAGACCGGCAAGCGACGGAAACTCTGGAACCGCAATGTTGTCGCGATCGGTCTGTCCGGCGGGTTCCTGGAACCGCTGGAATCGACGAGCATCGATCTCATCCAGAGCGGGATCGTCAATCTCCTGGCCCTGTTCCCTGAACGCGACTGCGACGCCGCCGATCGCGACGAGTATAACCGCCTGATGGATCTGGAGTTTGAGCGGGTTCGCGATTTCCTGATGCTGCACTATGTTGCCACCCAGCGCGATGACGCTGCCCTGTGGCGCGATATGCGCAACATGGAATGGCCGGACAGTCTCAAATACAAGATCGATGCCTTTCGCCGCCGTGGTATCGTGCCCGAATATACGCACGGCCTTTTCCTGCCGCCGAGCTGGCTCTCCGTTTTCATCGGGCAGAATATTGTGCCGGAGGCGTATGATCCGCGCGTTGATTTGATGTCGGAACAAGAGCTGGCCGCCAATCTGGAACGGGTAAGGAGCAGAATCGCCGCTGCCGTCGTGCAGACCAGCCGGCACGACGATTTCCTTGAAAACTATGGCGCAACTTTTGCCGGAGAGAGCGCCTCGTGAGCGGAGAGAAGGGGCCTTTGACTAGCATTGCGGTCTTTGGACAAGGCGACGCGCTCTGGCCGGTTGCAACGCTGCTGGAGAAGGCTCTCCCAGAATACATAGCGCTTATTCTCGTGGAAGATGAGAGCGCTACGATTCCGTCCGGCGCCGCGACACTGGCCTGCGACAATCCCTTTTTTGAGCTGGCCGGCCTGGAGGCCAGAGAGTTGGTGACAGGCGGCAACGCCACGCTCGGCCTGGGTACCGACTGCCTTGGCTGGCAGGGCGAGGGAAGCCGCTTTTTCGTTGCGCCCTCGGGAACTTTGCCGGCGATCAACGATATCGCGCTGCATCACATCATGCTGCGCGCAGCGATGATGCACGAGGGCCCGGAACGCCTGGCCCATCTGTTTCAGCCGCTGCGCTTCGCGGCCCGGGTTGCGCTGGCCGGCAAGTTCGCGGACCGCTCCGACGATCCGGGATCGCCGCTGCGGATGCTGGGTCCGACGGTCCAGTTCGACCGGGCCGATCTCGGCGTGCAGTTGAAGACCCGCTTTCCGAAGGGCAGTGCGGAGATACTGGCGGGCAAGCCGGTCGATGCCGCTATGAAGCCGGACGGCGATATTCTGTCGATCGGCCTTGACGACGGGCGCGAAATTGCGGCCGACCTGTTCGTGGATGTGTCAGGGGCGATCTCCCTGCTTGAGCGCAATGGTGAACAGCCGCTTGCGCATTCGCTTGCCGATATATTGCCCTTCGACTGGGCCATCCGCAGTGTCGACGCCAGCAATCCACCCGTCGGCCATCTCCACACGGTCGCCCGCGCAAAGCCGGGCGGCTTGGTTATCGAAACGCCATTGCGGGACGGTGTCGCGTGCGAAATGCTCTTCTCCTCGGCCGAGATTGAGGCCGAGGGCGCTTCGTTTCCCTTCGAACCCCGCTATTGCGAGACCCCCTGGACCGCAAATCTGGTGCGTTTGGGTTCCGCCGCCGCGCAATTGGGGCCCTGTCTGTCGGCCGATACGATGCTGCTGCTGGAGCAGGCCCGGCATCTGACGCGCGCGCTTCCCGCCAGCCGCGCCATGGAAATCGAAGCGACCGAGTTCAACCGGAACCAGCTTGGTTCGGCCCGGCAGATTTGCGATTTTCTCGCGCTGCCCTTCGTCCTGAACGGACGAAAGGAGCCTTTATGGGCCAGTATTCGCGAAGCCCGGCGCCCCGAACAACTCCAGATCCGCCTCGAGCAATTTCTCAGCCGCGGCCGTTTCGTGGAGTTCGACCATGAACTGTTCGAACAGCAAAGCTGGATCGAGACGATGATCGGCTTCGGAGCAACGCCGGAACGCTATGATCCGCGAACCGCCTATCTGGATATGAAAAGGCTGCCGCCGATACTCAGGAAGATGATCGATGATTTCGATCGGGCGATCGAGGAGATGCCGGATCATGCGGATTATATGCGCGGTCTGCGCGCCGATGTCCGGAAATCGCAATAGCCCGGACCACGAAATCCCGGAACGCTAGCGCTGCGGCCCGTATTGCGCCTCCATCTGCCGCAAGCATTCGGCGAGGGAGCGCTCCGGGGCCGGCCTGTATGTCGCGCCTGTCGGGCTGACATCGGCCATGCGGTCGATCCGGAACATTCTGAAATCCTCGCGCAATTCGCACCAGGCCAGCAGCGTCCATACTTTGCCCCAGAACCAGAGTCCGAGAGGTTGCACCGATCGGCTCGTCGCTTGGCCGGCTTCGTCGCGATAGCCGAAAGACAGGATCGCTCGGGCATCGACGGCGGCTTCGCAGACGTCGATCAGCTGCCGCGTTTGATCGGTCATCCCCATTTCCGGCGCAAAAATCTGGGTGTTGGCGGCGCGCATCCGTTCCTTGTCCGGCAGCACGGCTTCGATCTTGACCAGAGCTTCTTCTGCAGCACGCGCCATCGCCACGCCGCCCCAGGACCGGACGATCCTGGCACCGGCGACCAGCGCGACAATTTCGTCATGGGAGAACATCAGGGGAGGGAGGTCGAACCCGCTGCGCATGACGTAGCCAACCCCCGCTTCGCCATCGACCGGCACGCCGGTCGACTGAAGGTCTGCGATGTCGCGGTAGATCGTACGCTCGGAAACCTCGAGCCGTTCGGCGAGCATCGCGGCGGTAACGAGCCGACCGCCGCGCAGATATTGCACGATCTGAAAAAGGCGGTCGGCGCGTCGCATGGGCAGTGTATAGCGGCTAGGCTTTGAAGATGCCGAGAGAATTGCCCTCGGTGTCGATGGCGTAGAAAAACGAGCCGGCCGGGATGGTGATGACATCCGAGACGATTTCGCCGCCGGCTTCGCCAACCCTGGCCATGGCATCATCCAGTTCGAAAGGCGTCGCCAGATGGGCGGTCACGCCTTCGCCCTTTTTCGCGGGCGTGCCCGGATACAGATGGCCCGCTACGCCGTTGGTTGGGTCCGAGCAGGGCAGCATCGCCATCGGGTTCGGGCCGGTATTGTCGCGCTTCAGCGGTTCGCCGAGAATTTTTTCATAGAAAGCGGCCGCGCGATCGAGATCGGTGACGGGGATTTCCGCCCAGACGAGGCGGTTGGAGGGAGAGTCGGTCATTGGCGTGTTCCTTGTTGTTTCGGGAGCACGCCTTTCCTGCCACACCTCTACTGACAGCATTGTGTCAGGAGAGTGCGGGTGTGCGCAGACTGCTCAAATATAGCCGAACAGCACGCCGCCCACCTTGCGCATCTGGATCTCTTCTGCGCCTTCGGTGATGCGGTACCGCCGGTGATGGCGGTAGATATGCTCGAACGGCTTGTGCCGGGAATAGCCGATGCCGCCATGCACCTGCATCGCGCGGTCGGCGGCTTCGCAGACCAGCCGGTTGGCCCGGTAGTTGCACATGCTGACCTTGTCGGAGAGCTGCTTGGCGACTTCGGTTTTCGGCATCTGGTCCATCTGCCAGGCCGTCTTGTAGATCAGCAAGCGGAGCATTTCGGCGTCCGTCTGCAGCTCGACAAGCGGGAACTGGATCGCCTGATTGGCGGAAAGCGGCTTGCCGAACGGTTTGCGCTCGCCGGCATATTTCACCGCTTCGTCGATGCAATATTGCGCTGCGCCGAGCGAGGATGCGGCCTGGCGGATGCGGTTCTCATGGACAAAATGCTGGGCGCAGGCGAGCCCCCATTCGGGATCGCCGAGAATCGCATCGCCCGGAACCCAGACATCGGTCAGCGACACTTTGGGGTGATCCGTCGGCATGTTGAACGTCCACATATATTCGCCGATCTCGAATCCGGGGCTGTCCTGCGGGACGATGAAGCAGGTGATGCCCTTGGCCGCACCGTCAGGGCCTTCGGTGCGCGCGAACAGCATGCAGTGGGTCGCGACATGGCTGCCGGTCGTCCACATCTTCTCGCCATTGATCAGCCAGCCATCCACGCCGTCCCGCGTTTCGCGGACAGCGCGCGTTTCCATATGGGTGGCATCCGAGCCATGGGCCTCTTCCGTTAGGCCGAATGTCCAGCGCATCGTGCCATCGAGCAGCGACGGAATGAATTTCTGCTTCTGCTCTTCTGTCCCGAAATCGCGGACGACGAGCGGCAGAACCAGATTGCCGACGATCGAGCTTTCATTCTGAAGGTCGTTATGGAGCCCCAGACCCTTGGCGGCGAGATGCTCGCGGATCCGCGCCATGGCGAGATTGGAGCCGTTCTTGCCGCCGAATTCCTCCGGCAGCGCGTAGCGATAATGCCCCGCTGCATCGGCTTTTTGGCGCATTTCGCGGAGCAGCTCTTCCCAGTCTTCCCGCGGCAGGCCCTCATTGTCCCAATCGGTGCGCGCATGTTCGCGACGATGATCGAAAAACCGAATATTGTCGTCGCGCTGTTCCAGCGGTTTGATCTCGGCATCGATGAACGCGTCAAGTTCGGCGAGATAGTCTTCAATGTCCTGCGGGATTTCAAAGCTCATGACATGGTCCATTGCTTGAGGGCGGCCGCAAGGCCGGGATATCTGGGTTGGTCGACGGACAGGCGTTCGAGGGCCGTGAGGCGCAGATGCGCAAGCAGGGCCGGGTCGGCTGGCGAGAGCGTGCCCTCGGCAAGCCTCATGCGCAGTTCGTCGGCGGTAAGGCCGAGCGCCTTGAGACGCTCCCGTTGCCGGGAATCAAATACAGGCCCCAGCACGGCTTCCCGCTGCAACATCCCCATGGCATTTTTGGCAACGCGAGCCTGAAAAAGGTCTCGGCTCCTGGCATGGGGAATGACATCGTCGCTGTCCCAACCGATCAACGCTTCCAGCAATTCCGCGCTATGGGTTTGGCCCTTATGGCTGGGCGCTGCGGGCAATGCCCAGTCGATCTTCCGGTCGGCGCTCTCGTCGAGCATCGGATCGAACAGCAGGAGCAGGTCCACCTCGACCTCGCTCACTCGCCGCCCAATGACAGCACGCTCAAGGGTCCGGTCCTGGCCCGTGCGCCAGATACTGGTCATGCCAAGGCAGCACACGCCCCACCAGAGGGTGGAATAGACGAGCCAGAAATCGAAACGTGTGCGCTCGACGGCTGCGCCGCTGGCTGCTTCATAGGCATTCAGAAATTCATCTATCCCGGCAAAACCGCCCACCGGCTTGTCATGCCGCGTAAATCGCCAGCTTGGTGTGCACAGATAGGCGAGATCCTGGGCCGGGTCGCCGATATGGGCGAGTTCCCAGTCGAGGATCGCCGCGATACCGTCGCCATCGATCATCAGATTGCCCATCCGGAAATCGCCATGCAGCAGGCAGGGCTGGGCCGGCTCGGGCAGGTGATCCTCAAGCCAGCGCAGCGCATAATCGAAAACGGGGACATGAGCGCCATATTCGCGATACCGTTCGGCAAGGCCGGCGAGCAGCGTCTTGGCCTCATCGCGGGGCATATCCGCGGGCAGGCGATCAAGCGGAATTGCGTGAATCTTGGCCAATTCGCCTGCACACTGCCCGGCCAGCTGTTGTTCAGCTTTCGCGAAATCGGGATTGTCGAGGATCTTGTGCGGGAGCGTTTCTCCGGCAATCCGTTCCATCACATAGCCCTGGCCGAGATCGTCCTCCGGCTTGAGAATGCCCATTACCGGCGGGGCGGAGACGCCCTGCTCACATGCGAGAGCGATGAGCCGTGCCTCGCTCTCCATAGTTATCCGAGACAGATCTTCATTGCGTTCGCCATTGCCCGGAGTGCGGCGGAGCACGAGTCTGCGATCGCCATAATCGAACGCCCAGCTTTCCATATTGGCGCCGCCTGTCAGCCGTCTCAGATGGGCAATTTCCCCGCTCTCGCCGAACATGCGGGCGCAAAAACGATTTAGTTCGTATTCTAACGAATCACCGGACATAGGTTGACGCTAGCGGCAACCAGGCGGGTGTTCAATGCTTGCATCGCGTTCCCGCGCTGCCTAGTCGGAGGGCAAACAACAGGGGTTTACTATGCGGGCATTTATTTTTCCGGGACAGGGCAGTCAGGCGGTCGGAATGGGTTCGGTGCTGGCCGAGGCAAGCGCGGTAGCGCGCGAAACCTTTCAGGAAGTCGACGATGCGCTCGGGCAAAATCTGTCCGCGTTGATGCGCGAAGGGCCGGAGGATGAGCTGACACTTACCGAGAACGCCCAGCCTGCGATCATGGCCAATGCCATCGCCACCCTGCGGGTGCTGGAGCAGGAAGGCGGCATCACGCTGGCCGACAAGGCCGATTTTGTCGCCGGGCACAGCTTGGGAGAATATACCGCTTTATGTGCTGCGGGCGGTTTCGATCTTGCGACCACCGCACGGCTTCTCAAGCGTCGGGGGCAGGCCATGCAGGCCGCCGTACCGGTCGGCGAAGGAGCGATGGCGGTGTTCCTCGGTCTTGAATTCGATCCGGCGCAGGAAGTTGCGGATGCGTCAGCAGAAGGCGAAGTCTGTGTAATTGCCAATGACAATGCGCCGGGCCAGATCGTCATCTCCGGGCATAAGGGCGCCGTCGAGCGCGCCTGCGAACTGGCCAAGGAAAAAGGTGCGCGCCGCGCAATGCCGCTGGCGGTTTCCGCGCCGTTTCACTGTCCGTTGATGAAGCCGGCGGCTGATGCGATGGAAGAGGCGCTGGCCGGTGTGGAGATCCATCCGCTGTCGGCTATGCTCTATGCCAATGTCACTGCCTCGGCGGTTGGCGAGCATGAGGCTATTCGCGGGCTACTCGTCGAACAGGTAACGGCAATGGTGCGCTGGCGTGAAAGCATTGCAGCGATGGCCGGAGAGGGCGTGACCGAATTCATCGAGTTCGGCGGTAAGGTCGTCGCCCCGATGGTCAAGCGGATCGCGCGGGATACGAGCCAGAAAAGCGTGGTTTCGATGGACGATATCGAGGCCGTACTGGCTTCGTTGTGAACTGCAATTTACGCAACAATGGGGAGCTTGTTTTGCCGAATGGTCGGCGTCTTGTTCTTAAAGACTATTATTCGACACCATCAAATGAGAGCAACCTTTACTGCTATGACCAAAACGGGTCCCTTCTCTGGCAATCTCCGGTCAAACCATCTGAAGACGATCATTACGTTGCCGTTCGCATCAACAATGGCCGGCTCTTCGGAAATACCTGGGGTTGCTATCTGAAAGAAATTTCGCTCGAGAATGGGGCCATTCTGTCTTCGGTTTTCACTAAATAGGAATATTGATGTTCGATCTTACAGGCAAAACGGCGCTGGTGACCGGCGCATCGGGCGGCATCGGCTCTGCGATTGCGAAAGCGCTGGCGGCGCAGGGCGCACGCGTTGCGCTTTCGGGCACGCGCGAAGAGGCCTTGCAGGCGGTTGCTGCGGATATTGGCGGCGATCCTGTTATCCTGCCTTGCAATCTTTCCGATCCCGATGCTGTGGATGCACTGGTTCCCTCGGCTATCGAGGCGCTGGGGAAACTCGATATTCTCGTCAACAATGCCGGCGTGACGCGCGATAATCTCGCGATGCGGATGAAGGACGAGGAATGGAATGACGTTATCCGGATCAATCTGGAGGCGGCTTTCCGGCTGGCGCGGGCCTCTCTTAGGCCAATGATGAAGGCGCGGGGTGGACGGATCATCTCGATCACCTCCGTGGTCGGCGCAACCGGAAATCCCGGCCAGGCCAATTATGCGGCGTCCAAGGCCGGTCTGATCGGCATGTCCAAGGCGCTGGCGCAGGAAGTGGCGAGCCGCGGGATCACGGTAAACTGCGTGGCGCCGGGCTTTATCCGCTCGGCAATGACCGATGAGCTGCCCGAAGCGCAGAAAGAGGCGCTGATGACCCGGATTCCGGCCGGAAAGCTGGGTGAGGGCGATGATATCGCCGCCGCCGTCGCCTATCTGGCATCGGACGAAGCTGCCTATATTACGGGCGAGACCTTGCATGTGAACGGTGGAATGGCGATGTTATAGCTTGCCTTAAGATGAACGGGGCTTGCGCCAAAACGCGCTGCCCTTTAGGAAAACCGGGAATCATTAAAGTAAAGGATATTCCATGAGCGATACTGCTGATCGGGTCAAAAAGATCGTCACTGAGCATCTCGGCGTTGAAGCCGACAAGGTCACTGAAGATGCCGCCTTCATCGATGATCTTGGCGCAGACAGCCTCGATATCGTTGAGCTGGTAATGGCATTCGAAGAAGAATTCGGTGTCGAAATTCCGGACGATGCTGCCGAGGATATCGCGACCGTCAAGGATGCGATCACCTATATCGACAAACAGAACGCCTAATCGCTTAGGCGATGAGGGAGCCCGGTCGCCAGACCGAGCCAAATGGATTAATGCGGCTCCCCGGTCCAGAACCCGGGGAGCCGTTTTGCCGTTATAACGAGGCCTGCGAAGGGGCCATGCAATAGGGAGGCATGAAAATGCGCCGTGTAGTTGTCACTGGACTGGGATTGGTCACGCCATTGGGCGGAGACGTTGAAACCACATGGAAGAATCTGACTGCCGGGAAGTCCGGCGCCGGGCAGATAACCCGGTTCGACCCCTCCGACCAAAAATGCACAATCGCCTGCGAAGTTAAACCGGCTGACCATCCCTACGGTTTCGATCCGTCATTGCGCGTCGATCACAAGGTCCAGCGGCAGGTCGACCCGTTCATCATTTTCGGTATCGATGCAGCGGGGCAGGCTCTCGAAGATGCTGGCCTTACCGAAATGACCGAGGAGGAAAAATTCCGCGCCGGCTGCTCTATAGGGTCGGGCATTGGCGGACTTCCTGGAATTGAAAGCGAATCGTTGGTCCTGGCCGAGCGGGGGCCGGGCCGGGTCAGCCCGCACTTTGTGCATGGCCGGCTCATCAACCTTATTTCCGGCCAGGTCAGCATAAAATACGGCCTGATGGGACCCAATCACGCTGTGGTAACCGCTTGTTCGACAGGGGCACATTCGATTGGCGACGCGGCGCGGATGATCGCGCTCGACGATGCCGATGTCATGCTGGCGGGCGGCTCCGAAGGGGCCATCTGCCCGATCGGCATCGCCGGATTCGCGCAAGCCAAGGCGCTTTGCACCAATCGCAACGAGGAACCGGAAAAGGCGAGCCGACCCTATGATCGCGATCGCAGCGGTTTCGTTATGGGGGAGGGCGCCGGCGTAGTGGTGCTCGAGGAATATGAGCGGGCCAAGGCCCGCGGCGCGAATATCTATGCCGAGGTTGTCGGCTATGGACTTTCGGGCGATGCCTATCACGTCACCGCGCCGCATCCCGACGGTATCGGCGCTTATCGTTCGATGGAAATGGCGCTGCGTAAGGCTGGTCTTGACGCAAGCGAAATTGACTATGTGAATGCACATGGCACGTCGACAATGGCCGATCTTATCGAGCTGGATGCGGTGAAGCGGCTGTTCGGCGACGCCGCCAATTCATTATCCATGAGCTCGACCAAATCGGCGATCGGCCATCTTCTGGGCGGTGCGGGAGCGGTAGAATCGATCTTCTGCATTCTGGCGCTTCGCGACCAGCTGGTTCCGCCGACGCTGAACCTCGACAATCCGGAAGAGGGGACGGCGGGCATGGATCTTGTTCCGCACGAAGCGAAACAGCGCGAAGTGAAGGCCGTACTGAACAATAGTTTCGGTTTCGGTGGAACCAACGCCAGCGTCATCATGCGAGCCGTATAGGGAATAATCGTCATGCGCAGGCTTGGTTGTCTGGGGCTCATTGTTGCAGGGTTGCTGGTAGTCGGGCTTGTCGCGGCCCTGCGCAGCTGGAGTGGTGCCGGTCCGTTGGATGAACCGGTTGCTGTTACCATTGCCGATGGCGCAACGCTCACGGATGCAGCGCTTACCCTTGAGGAAGCCGGCGTCATCCGTTCGCAGAGCCGGTTCCTGCTGTTTGCGCGTTTCCTGGGCAGCAATGCACCGATCCGGGCAGGCGAATATGAAATGCCGGCACGGGTCAGCCAATCCGGCGCGCTGCGCATATTGCAGGAAGCCCCGGCCATACAGCGTTTCGTGACGATTCCCGAGGGCATGCCAGCGGTACTGGTCCATGAAAGACTGATGGCGACGGAACTGCTGACGGGTGAAATACCGGTGCCTGAAGAAGGATCGGTGCTGGCCGACAGCTATTCCTACGAACGCGGGGAAAGCCGTGCGGATCTGCTCTCGCGCATGCAACTGGCGCTCGACGAGGAACTGGCCGCGTTATGGGCCGTGCGTAGCGACGATATCGCGGTTGAGACGCCCCGGGAAGCGGTTATTCTGGCATCGATCGTCGAGAAGGAAACGGCTGAGCCCTCGGAACGCCCGATCATTGCGGGCGTCTATTCCAACCGGCTGCGCATCGGGATGCGCCTCCAGGCCGATCCGACGATCATCTACCCGATCACGCAGGGGCGGGCACTGGGCCGGCGTATCCGGCGTTCGGAGATCGATCAGCGCAACGATTACAACACATATGCCATGGCGGGCCTGCCGCGCGGTCCGATTGCCAATGTCGGGCGCGACGCGATCGCCGCCGTTCTCAATCCGGCAGAGACCGATGCGCTCTTTTTTGTAGCGAATTCGGACGGATCGGGAACGCATGTGTTCGCCGAAACCTATGGCGAGCATCGCGACAATGTGGAACGCTGGTACGAACTGCGCCGCCAACGCGGCGAGATGGACTAGGCAATCAGCGCAGCCAGCCGCGTTTGACGGCGTTGCCCGCATACCAGATCTCGAAAATGCCGACGATAACCACGAGGACGGGGCCAATAGCCGCGGTCGCCGGCATGATATCGAGATAGCCGCTGAACACGAACGTCCAGGAATGCTGCACGACCACTGCGATCAGCGAAAGGATAAAGAGGATCCGCGCCCAGGCCTTGCGGGCAAGCAGGGCCAGAGCCCCGATCAGCCCGCCGAACACCGCAATGGCGAACGCACCGGTTACCCAGGCAGGCGTTGATTGAAAAATGGTCCTTTCCGCGGCGGAAAACATCGTTGCAAGCTGTTCGTCGGTTGCGGTTGTCAGCGCAAAATACTGGAAGCAGCCGATGCCGTTCCAGAGTAGCGCGAGTATCGATATTGCCCAAAAAGAACCGGGTGGCTTTCTGCTCAGAACGTTGTTCACGGCGACCTCTCAGTTTTTATACTGAGCTTCTACCCGATTATCCGCTAAATGTGAATAAAGCGGTGGATAAGCGAAGGGGTTAAAACCTCAGGCCGGCATATTCGTCGAAACCACCCATGAGATTGAGGTTTTGAACCGCTGCGCCGGCTGCTCCCTTGCCCAGATTGTCGAGCACTGCACACAGCCTGATCTGGCCGGAATCACTGTTGGCAAAAACCATGATATCCATCCGGTCCGTCCCCGCGCAGCGCTCGATGGTAACGGCATCGAGAGCCGCGCTGTCTTCTTCGTCGAGAACGGCGATCAGCCGACTGTCGGCATAGCGTTCTTGCAGCGCCGTGCGTATGTCGCTGTCCGTCGTTCCGGCCCTCATCTGGCTGAGATGCAGCGGGATTTCGACGAGCATGCCCTGATAGAGATTGGCAACGGACGGTGAAAACAGGGGCGGATTGTCCAGCCCGCTATGCTGTTGCATTTCGGGAAGGTGCTTGTGCCGCAGGGGCAGGGCATAGTTGCGAAACGCCGTGGGGCTTGCTCCGCCCCCGAACTCCTCGATCATCGCGCGGCCGCCGCCGGAATAGCCCGATACGGCATTCACACTGACACATGTGTTACCCGGCAGGATGCCTGCCAGGATCAGGGGATGGGTGAGGGCTATAAAGGTCTGTGCATAGCAGCCAGGATTTCCCACCCGTCTGCTCGATGCAATCGCATTTCTGTGGCCTGTCTCCCATTCGGGAAAGCCGTATGTCCAGCCCGCGGTTGTCCGGTGCGCGGTCGATGCATCGATGATTTTGGTGTCACCATTGCCGACCATCGCAACTGCGTCCCGCGCCGCATCATCAGGCAGGCAGAGGATTGCGATATCCGCCCCGTTCAGGGCGTCGAGCCGGGCATTGGCGTCTTTGCGCCGGTCGTCATCGAGCGCAATCAGAGCGATTTCCGCCCGCTCGGCCAGTCTTTCGCGAATCTCGAGCCCGGTTGTCCCGTGGCCGCCATCGATAAATACGGAAATCGTCACCCGGCGATCCTCCGCCTGACCAGAACCGGCTGATCATGGTCCTTGCCGATCCGCGCGACGACGTCTGCCAGAGCTTCCGTACACACTTTGCCATTGTGTCCGCTGGCATGGATCAGCGTTTCGCCATCCACCATCAGACCGACATGCTCGGGGAAGAATACAAGGTCTCCGCGCCGGAGTTCCGCGCCGTCGGCCAGCGTTGCGCCGATAGTCGCCTGCTGCAGATCGCTGTCGCGTTGCACCCGATGCCCGGCCATTGCGAGAGACTGCTGCACCAGACCCGAACAATCGATCCCCTCGACGCTTCTGCCTCCCAGGAGATAGGGCGTGCCGACAAAGGCTTCGGCAACGGCAACGGGATCGGAAACGGTTTCATCGACCGGCCGGATGTCTTTTACGGAAACCGAACCGCTATCCATAACGAAGCGATCGCCATCGACCGTTCCGGTAAGCCGGCTCCCCATGTAGAGCTGTGCCGCCGGGTCTGCCGGTGTCGCAAGAGCCTTGACGATGTGCGTTGCTTCGCTTGGCGCAACCAACGCCTCCTTGCGGACGAAGCCGACAAAATGATCGTGCAGCCCATAACCCCAGGCCCAGCCGTCATCAATGTCCAGAAGCGCGAAACCCTCGCCGAACAGCAGTTGGGAACCAAGTTCGCTCGTTTCAGAGGGCTCTGCGTGAAGATTGGCGATCGGCTGGCCAATCTGGCGCATCGCCGGTTTGACATAATGGGGCAGGGCGATCCGGTCCGCCAGCGCGATATCGGCGATATCGTCCCGATAGGCGTGAATGCGCGGGTCGAGGGCGGCAGCCAGCGGCTTGAGAGTAAAGCTCTGCCGGCTTTGCTCCATAGAGGCGGATCTGGCAGCCGGTTGGCCGGTCTTGGTCGAAGAGTTTTTCGTACCGTTCAAGGAAGGAGCCTCATTTGGTGCCTGTGCGATGAGGATTATGCGAGGGTCGCATATATCGCGCTTGCGTCGCAGATAGCCGAGTGCACAGAGAGTATTCAAGGCGCGAGGCGCAAGGGCTCTGGAAAGCTGTATCTTTCAGGTGTGCACTGCGATCGGATGGCCAGGGGTCAGGCGTCTGAATACCTATTTCCCGCGTGCGGTCTGCAAATTCTCTATACCATTGCCGGTAAACGGCTTTATTCTGGGAGATAGCGTTTTTTCAGCATGCCCCAATGAGCTCTTATTCCCAGTGCTTCGCCGCCTTTGGGGCGGCCGGGTTTGGCGGCGTTGCGCCAGGCGAATGTATCGAGATGGGACCATTTCGTTCCATTCTCGACAAATTTCCGGAGAAACAGTGCCGCTGTCGAAGCACCGGCCATGGGAACGGACGATGTGCTGCTGATATCGGCTGTCGGCGATTTGAGCCATTCGTCATAGCCGTTCCACAGCGGCAGCTGCCAGATGGGGTCGTCGCCGGCAATGCCTGCCGCAATGATATCGTCAGCCAGTTCCGCATCGTCCGTGAACAGGGCGGGCAGGTCCGGCCCCAATGCGCCGCGGGCTGCGCCCGTCAGGGTTGCAAAGTCGATCAGCAGTTCCGGTTCGTCCTCGCAGGCCTTGCTCAGCGCATCGCCAAGAATGAGCCGGCCTTCGGCATCGGTGTTGCCGATTTCCACGCTCAGCCCCTTGCGGCTCGGGATGATGTCGCCGGGCCGGAAGGCGTTGCCGGCGATCGCGTTCTCGACCGCCGGGATGAGGAGGTGCAGCCGAACCGGTAGTTTTCTGGCCATGATTAGTCCGGCCAGCGCCAGTGCATGCGCGGCGCCGCCCATATCCTTCTTCATCCAGCGCATGCCCGCGGCGCCCTTGATGTTGAGGCCACCGGAATCGAAACACACGCCCTTGCCGACAATGGCAATTCTGGGATCGTCGGTCTTGCCCCATTGAAGCTCTATCAGGCGCGGCGCGCGATCGGTCGCCGCGGCTCGGCCTACGGCGTCGATCATCGGATAGCCTTCGGTCAGGTCGGTGCCCGAAATCACCGACATTTCCGCACCATGGTTGGTTGCAATGGTTTCGGCCGCGTCCTGCAGCTCGGCGGGGCCGAGATCGCTGGCCGGTATATTGACGAGTGTGCGAACGAGATCCGTCGCTTCTGCAAGCGCGACCATCTCGTCGATTATGGCTGGCTTGGACGTCAGGAGCGTTTTCGTGCCGACCGCTTCCGGGTCCTGTTTGTAGCGATCGAACCGGTATTGCGCGCATAGCCAGCCAAAGGCCGCTTGCCCCGGTTCGCCTTCAACCAGGCGATATTCGCCGGCGGGCAGGTTTTCTGCGGCCTTGGCCAGGCACCAGCTGGAGAGTTTTTCCGGGTTGGCGACGCCGATTACGGCAGACCATGCATCGGCCTCCTTGCCGGCCAGAATGGCAAGCTCGGCCTCTTTCCCCGTGAATCCCTGGGCGGTGACGGATTGGCGTTCGCGATCGGGCAACGCCTTGAGCCATTCGTCGAAGCCATCAGGATTGACGAGATGAATGGTGTGGGCGGATTGTCCCTTGTCGGGCTGGAGCATGGAAGCATAATCGGTCATATTCACGCCTTAGACAGAAGAGGCGTAAAACGCCAAGGCCGTTTGTCTGCATTCGGGGGGAGAGACCATGTCCATAACGACCATAAGAAACGCCTTCATTCTGCTGTTTGCCGGGCTACTCGCAGCCTGCTCGATGCAGGGAATGATCGAAACCATGACCTCGGAAGAGGATCGCGCGATGGTGCAGGCCTTTGTCGACAATATCCAGGCGCGCGACAGCGCAGCCCTGGAGGCGATGGTCGATCCGGAAATCTGGAAGGAAAGCGCCAGCCAGTTCGAGCAGGCAGCGGCCATGTTCCCGGATGGCGACAGCGAAACGCGGATCATTGCTTATAGCATGCACTCGAGCGGCCTCGATGCCGGTGCGCGAACGGAGAAAGAGTTTACGCTCGTCACGACTGACGAAACACGGTGGACGACAACCACGATTTCGACCCTTCAGGATGGCGGCCCGCAGCGCATCACAGCCTGGAATGTCGAAAGTTCGAGCGAACCGCCGGCCGATCTGGAAACGATGGAAACCGTGGGCAAGGTGTTCATGTGGGCGGGCATTGTCGCGCTGATATTCTTTGCCGGAATCATCGCGCTGATCGTGTTTCTCGTCCGCCGCTCAAACCGCAACAAGCGGGAGCGCGCGGGTATCAGCTAGGTCGCGGTAACGGGTACGCCGAACAGGTCGTGCGCATCGGCGTCTTCTATCGTGACCGAAACGATATCGCCGGGTTCAAGGCCCGATGTGTCGCGCAGATGGACTTCGCCGTCGATTTCCGGCGCATCGGCCTGTGATCGACCCGTCGCGCCGCCATCTTCGTCGACAAGATCGATAATGACCTTCTGGGTCGAGCCGATCTTGGCCTGCAGTTTGGCGGCGGAAATTGCGGCGCATTTTTCCATCAGCCTCGCGTAACGCTCCTCCTTCACCTCTTCGGCGACCGGATCGGGCAGGGCGTTGGCGCGCGCGCCTTCGACCGGTTCGAAGCGAAACGCGCCGACCCGGTCGAGCTGCGCTTCGTCGAGCCAGTCGAGCAGATACTGGAAATCCTCCTCGGTTTCGCCCGGAAAACCGGTGATGAAGGTCGAGCGGATCGTGATATCCGGGCAGATGGCGCGCCACTTCGCAATGCGCTCCAGCACTTTTGCTTCATTGGCCGGGCGTTTCATGGCCTTCAGGACTTGCGGGGAGGCGTGCTGGAACGGGATGTCGAGATAGGGGGTGATCAGGCCGTCCGCCATCAACGGGATGACCTGATCGACATGTGGATAGGGATAGACATAATGGAGCCTGACCCATGCCCCCAATTTCCCGAGTTCGCGGGCAAGATCGGTCATATGCGCGCGGACCTCTTCGCCTTTCCAGGGCCATTCCGCATGGCGCAGGTCGACGCCATAGGCCGATGTGTCCTGGCTGATGACCAGCAGCTCTTTCGTGCCCGCCGCGACCAGCTTTTCGGCTTCGCGCAGCACGGCGTCGGGTCGGCGGCTGACAAGATCGCCGCGGATCGACGGGATGATGCAAAAGGCGCAGCGATGATTGCAGCCCTCGGAAATCTTCAGATAGCTGTAGTGGCGCGGCGTCAGCTTGAGCCCGGTTTCGGGCACCAGATTGACATAGGGAGAGGGCGGCATGGGCGCGGCATCGTGGACCGCGTGGACGACCTCTTCATATTGCTGGGGCCCCGATATGGCGAGCACATCGGGAAAACGATCCCGGATCAGAGCCGCTTCATTGCCCATGCAGCCGGTGACTATCACCCGCCCATTCTCTGCGATCGCTTCGCCGATCGCTTCGAGACTCTCCTCCTTGGCGCTGTCCAGAAAACCGCAGGTGTTGACGAGAACCACGTCCGCCCCGTCGAAATCGGGCGACAGGCCATAGCCGTCCGAACGCAGCTTGGTGAGGATGCGTTCGCTGTCCACCAGCGCCTTGGGACAGCCGAGCGAAACCATGCCGACTTTCGGCGGGGATGGGAGTTGAGTTGCCATGATGCGGTGCGCCATAGTCCCGAATTGCCACGCTGTCACCGTTTTCGCAGCAATTCGACCGAATTTGCGCTATAGTCCCTCTCCATAATCGCTTTGAGGGAGGGGAAGAATGGAATTTTATGCAGAAAACTGGATCGCGATAATCGCGGCCGCGGCCGCCGGCTTTGTTGTCGGTGGTATCTGGTATGGCCCGGTGATGGGCAAGAAATGGATGGGGGCGGTCGGTCTGACCGAAGAGGATATCCAGTCCGGCAATATGGGTATGATATACGGAACGACCTTCGTCCTCAGCCTTGTCGCATCGACAACTCTGGCGCATGTCCTGACCTATTTCCCGGCCGCCGATCTGGGGACCATCCTGATGGTTTCGGTCGGGATTGCACTCGGTTTTCTTGTTCCGGCGATCGGCACCAATTACCTGTTTTCGCAGAAAAGCCGGACGCTGTTTCTGATCGATGCGACCTATTGGCTGCTCTTCTATGCGGCGATGGGCGTTGTTCACGCCCTGCTCTAAGGTCAGTCGTTGTCGGGCTTGCCGACAATCTCGACGATGAGATCGCCTTCCAGGATCTGCTTGGCTTCTTCTTCCCAGAAGCCAAAGGGCTTACCGTTGCGGTAGATGCGAACGCCGAGCCCGGTCTGGAGGGCGCCCAGCGGTAGGCCTTCCTCCATATGGGTTGCCATGCGCTCGCGGAGCGCAACGCGGCCCGTCGCCGAGGCAAGGTCGGCCATATAGTCCGAAATATGCGGGCCGTGGCAGGAACCGGCGAGCAGGAGCCCGGCGAAGCTCACCGGGTTGATGACATTTGATGCACCGGCCTGGCGGGCGAGTTGTTCATTGTCCGAAGCGCGCACGAGCACGCTGATCGAGAGTTTGGGTGCCAGCGCGCGCGCCGTGAGCACGACCAGTATCGAGGTGTCGTCCCGGCCTGCGGAAACGATCATCGAACGGGCCCGGGAGACGCGAACCTGGTTAAGGGTCTTGTCGCGCGAAGCATCCCCCTCCATCACGTTGCAACCGCGTTTTTCAGCGGCTTCGAGACGGCCATGATCCTGATCGATAACGACAATTTCGGAAGGGTCGATCCCGCGTTCGAGAAGCTCGTCCACGGCCTCCGATCCGCTGATCCCGAAACCGGCAACCACGATATGGTTGTGAAGATTCTTCTGGATGATGCTCATGCGCCAGCGACTCCAGCTCTTTTGTAACAGAAAATCATAGGCCGTCCCCAAAAAGATCAGCCAGATGAACAGGCGGATCGGTGTGACGAGTATGGCTTCGAACAACCGGGCGCGGTCGGTAACCGGCACGATATCACCATAGCCGACGGTCGTGATCGTGACCATTGTGAAGTACAGAACGTCGGAAAAATTGATATTGCCGTCGGCGTGATCGACATAGCCTTCGCGATCGAACCAATGGACGCTGATGGCGATTCCGACGAGGAAGAACACGAAGGCCGCGCGCATGGTGAGCGAGCTCCAGCGCGACAATCCGGTTTTGCGTCTCAGTTCCCCCATGCGGTCGGGGGGCGGTCGACTCGGTCCCATCATCAGGAAAGGTCCGGCAGGTGAAGAGCGGGGTCGACCGGTTGGCGATTGCGGCGAATCTCGAAATGGAGCTGCGGCTGGTCGACCTGTCCGGTATCGCTGGCACGGGCGATGACCTGGCCGCGTTCGACACGCTGACCCCTGGCGACCTGCAAATCTTCCATATTGGCATAGGCCGTGATCCAGCCATCGCCATGGTTCAGGAGGATGAGCCCGCCATGCACCTGGATCTCGTCGCCCGCATACAGCACGACGCCGTCGGCCGAAGCGAGGACGGGCGTCCCGCGTACCGCACCGATGTTAAGGCCATTGTTGCGCTGACCTTCGGCGCCGCGGCCAAATGGCGAGAGTATCCGACCGGTGAGCGGCCAACCGAACTGGCCGGCAAAATTCGCGGGAGAGCGGACGGCGGCGTCGGCCGGAAGCACCTGCTGAGCGGTTCGTATCGGCGGCGTCGCCTGTTCGTTTTCGGCGAGTGCGGGTTCGCCCCCCGTGACGATATCGTCGATGTCGAGATCGAACGCGGCGGCGCGCTGTTCGCGGGTCATCGAGGCAACGGCCCTTGTGCTTGGCAGCAATATCCGCTGGCCGGCCCTCAGGATGAAGGGTTCTTCCAGCCGATTGAGCGTTGCGACTTCCGACCAGTCGACGCCGTAAGTGCGGGCTATCGCGATTCCCGTCTCTCCGCGCTGGACTTCGTGATAACGCCCGGCCGGGATATCCAGAACCTGACCCGGCCGGATGATATAGGGTGGGGCGATATTGTTTGCGTCGGCAATGGCGCTGATGCTTGCGCCTGTGTTGCGCGCAATGCCGCTCAAAGTGTCGCCCGGGCGCACGATATAGCGGGTGGCGTCGATTTCGGCGGCATTGGCAGCGACCGCGCTCGGCTGCCAGCTGGTAAGCGGCGCCGGTGGAGGTGCAGGGCGGGCGGCAGGTGGACGCGAAGCGGTGCGCGGACCGGACGGCGCGGGAATGCACGCGCTCAACATTAGCGCCGAAGCCAGGGGCAACATCCATGGGCATCGTGCTCGCATGATGCGGTCATACCACGAAATTCTTGGGTTTCCAGCGCAGATAGCCGGTTAGGATCGAACAACTGCGGATCGCAATTTACTCGAAAATTGCACCGAGCGCCGCCAGTGACCGGTGATGCGTCATATCCAGATGCAGCGGCGACACTGAGACAAAACCATCCGCCACGGCCTCCAGATCCGTTGAATGCCCCGGCGTGCCAACCATCGGGCCAAGGCCGAGCCAGTAATAGGGATAGCCGCGCGGGTCCTTATTCTCCAGAATCTGTAGCCGGCCATAATCGCGCATGCCCTGGGTGACAGTGCGAATTCCCCGGACATCCTCAGGCGCGCAGGCCGGAAAATTGACATTGAGCAGCGTTTTCGCCGGGAATTCATAGTTGGCCAGTTTTTCAAGCACTTGCGGGCCCCAGCTGCGCGCCGCGGAAAAAGGCACGTCATCGCCCATGCCGTGAGACCCATAGCATTGGCTTAGCGCGATTGACGGCACTCCGGCGAGGGCTCCCTCCATCGCAGCGCAGACCGTTCCGGAATGGGTGACGTCCTCAGCAAGGTTTGCCCCGCGATTTACTCCGGACAACAGAAGATCGGGAGGATTGTCCTTCATCACCTTGTTGATGCCCATCATCACCGCATCGGTCGGCGTGCCGACAACAGAATAGCGGCGCTCGCCGAGCTGGCGCATCCGCAGCGGAACCGTGAGCGTGAGCGAATGGCCGGCTCCCGATTGTTCTTCCGCCGGCGCAACCACCCAGACATCGTCGCTCAATGTCGCCGCTATCTCCTCGAGCACGGCGAAGCCCGGCGCGTTTATGCCGTCGTCATTTGTCAGGAGAATGCGCATGGTCGGGCCTCTATCCGGCTTCAAGCCGCTTGCGCAATTCCGTGCGCGCCAGTTCGATCGCCAGCGCGAACCCATGGGTGCCTGTATGTGCCATCTTTTGGCGGATGTCCGTCCAAAGGGCCATGTCGCGGATCAGATCCAGATATTCATGACCCTGCCAGCTCAGCTCGTACACGATCACATCGAAGCGGTGTTCGGGATGCTGGACGCTGTGGAAGGGTTCTGAAACGAGCATGCCGGCTTCCGCCATCATGTAGAGGTGGTACGTGATCGCTTCGAGCGAAAAATCGTCCACCTCCAGGTCGTCGGCCTTAAGGCCATGGCTGCCCTGCTTGGCGTCTACGATGAGCATAAGTCTGCGTATCAGGTCGATATCCCGTTTCATTGAACCGGCTCCAACAATTCCGTCCCGCCCATATAAGGCTGCAAGACCTTCGGCACGACAACCGATCCGTCGGCTTGCTGATAGTTTTCCAGAATGGCGACGAGCATCCGTCCGACAACCAGTCCGGATCCGTTCAGGGTGTGAACGAAACGGGTGCCCTTGGTTTCGCCCTCGGGGCGATACCGTGCATTCATGCGGCGTGCCTGGAAGTCGCGGCAGGTCGAGCAGCTTGAAATCTCGCGATAGCTGTCCTGGCCCGGAAGCCAGACCTCGAGATCGAACGTGCGAGCGGCGCCAAAGCCAAGGTCGCCTGTCGAAAGGTTCATCCGCCGGAATGGCAGATCGAGCCGGGTGAGGATGTCCTCTGCGCAGGCGGTCATCCGCTCATGCTCGGCTTCGGAAGCTTCCGGTGTCGTGATCGAAACCATCTCTACCTTTTCGAACTGGTGCTGGCGGATATAGCCCCGGGTATCGCGGCCCGCCGACCCTGCTTCGGACCGGAAACAGGAGGTCAGCGCCACAAAGCGCAGCGGCAGCGTTTCCTCCGTAAGGATTTCGTCGCGCACAATATTGGCCAGGCTGACCTCGGCCGTGGGGATGAGCCAGCGACCGTCGGTTGTCCGGAAAAGATCTTCGGCAAATTTGGGGAGTTTATCCGCGCCATACATGGTTTCATCGTTGACGAGCAGGGGAGGGTAAACCTCTTCGAATCCGTGATTGCCCGTCAGCGCGTCGAGGCCGAACTGGCCAAGGGCGCGATGGAGTTTGGCGACCGCGCCGCGCACCAGCGTGAATCGCGCGCCGGAAATCTTTGTACCGGTTTCAAAATCCAGCCCGAGCGGTGGGCCGAGATCGGCATGATCCTTCACATCGAAATCGAACTCGGGCGGCGCCCCGACCCGTTTCAGCTCGACATTGTCGTCTTCGCTTTGGCCCATCGGGACATCGTCGGCGGGCGGATTCGGAAGCGAAGCAAGCCGCGACTGAATTTCTGCAGCGAGTGTTTTTTGTTCTTCTTCCAGAAGGGGCAGGCGCTTTTTGAGTTCACCGACTTCGGCCATCAGCGCCGCCGCCTTTTCCTCGTCGCCCTGACCCTTGGCCTGGCCGATCATTTTCGAAGCTTCGTTGCGCCGGGCCTGGCCGGTCTGAACTTCGGTCAGCAGGGCGCGATTGCGCTCGTCCAGGGCCAACAAACTGTCGGCAACCGGCTCACCGCCACGTTTCGCCATCGCGGCATCAAATGCGGCGGGATTTTCCCGTATTTGTTTCAGATCATGCATGCCGGGCGATATGACTGGCACAATCCCCTGGTGCAACCCTCAAGCCGTTTCATGCGTTTGATAGAAAATGGGATGCGAGAAGATACGGAGGAAAACACCCATGCAAATGCCCAAAGACGTTCTCATTGTCGTCGCCGATGGCCGAAAGACCCTGTTTTTCAGGAACGAAGGCGGAGCCGAACATCCGCAACTGGAACTCGAGGGGAAACACGAACAGGAAAATCCCCCCAATCGCGTTCAGAAGGCGAGCGACGCCGGGCGGAGCTTCGCCAGCGGCGGTGCTCATCGCAGCAAGATGCAGGAAACCGATTTTCACCAGCTGGAGGAAGATCGTTTTGCCGCAGAAATGGCCGACATCCTCTACAAGCGGGCGCACGACAATGATTTCGAAAAACTGATCGTCGTCGCTCCTCCACAGTCACTTGGCGAGCTTCGGAAAAACTATCATCAGACGGTCAGGGAGCGGCTGATCGGAGAGATCGACAAGGACCTGACGGGACACACTGTCAGCGACATTGAAAAGATCGTCGCAGCCGCCGAGTAGCAAGGCGGGCCCCCATAAAAAACGGCGCGATCCCGGTCCGGGGTCGCGCCGTTTTTCGTCTGTCAGACGAAGCAGGTGTCAGGCGGCTGACTGCTTCTTTTTCTTCCAGCGCCGCCGGGCAACCAGTGCAGCTGCACCGCCGCCGAAGAGCAGGAGCATCGGCGGAGCCGGAACATCCGTACCGCTCGAAGATCCGTGACTGCTCGACCCATGGCTGCTTGACCCATGACTGCTCGACCCATGACTGCTCGAACCGAAGCTGCTCGACCCGCCGGTTGCGCCGCTGCTGGTCGAGGAACTCGTCGAAGAGCTGGACGAGGATGAGCTGCTCGTTGACGAACTGGTCGACGAGGAGCTGCTGACATTGCCCGAGCTGCTGCTCGTGGAGCTGACATTGCCCGAACTGGTGCTGCTGGAGCTGCCGCCGGTCGACGAAGTCGAGCTGACATTGCCGGACGAAGTCGAGCTCGTGCTGCTCACGCCGCCTGTCGAGGTGGAACTGCCACCTGTCGAGGTCGAGCTGCCGCCCGTGGATGTCGAGCTGCCGCCGGTCGAGGTGGAGGTCGAGCTGCCGCCCGAACCGCCGCTCGAGGTCGAGCTGCTATTTTCGTTCTTGATGACGATATCCCCTTCGCGGACGAAGAAGCCTCCGCCGCCGCCAGACGATCCGCCGCCGCCGCCAAAGCCGCCGAAGAAGCCGCCGCCACCGCCGACGAAACCGCCGCTGCCGCCGATGATTCCAACCTCACCGCCGCCGCCGAAGCTCGGAATTTCGGTGATATAGGGTGCCGCCGGGGGAACCTCATACATAGCCGGAGCGGGCGCAGCGACCTGGTTGGTCACGCTCACTACGGTAGGAGCGGGCGCGCAACTGGTCGTTGTCGTCGTCGTACGTACCCGGCGAATTTTCCGGTGTGCGCGCGGCCGGTTGCCGATGCTGCGTGCGGCGACACGCTGTTGGGCAACACGCGGTTGGGCGACGCGGATTTCAGCCGGGCCGCCGGCTGGGGCGTCCGATACGTGCACCGCACCACCACCGACGATGGCGCCGCCGCAAGCGCAGGCGCATAATTTTGCAAGAGCCATTCTGACAGACATGGGCTTTCTCTTCCTAATAGTTCTGAGCATCCAACCATTGCAGCGATAGCGTGCAAAACCCGGTGCTCGGCATTGGCACAAGGCAGCAAGAGAAGATTAATCGCAATATCGTTAACCATGATTTCGACGGTTAATCAGAGATTTGCGGGTAACCCTTTTCAATATTGATAGTTAATGTCCCATTGAGGGGCAGTTTTGCATGTCCGAATATGGATTTCCCAGGCTTGCCGGTTCCTCTGATCTAGCCCGCCATTCGCGCTGGAAAGCGGTTTCAACGATTCGTCGCTTGTGTGTCGCGCATGGGATGCGTATAGGCCCGCGCCATGGAGAAACGCCGATTCATCCTTGAGTCTCAGAGCGTTTCGCGCCGCGATCTGTCTGTTTCGGTAAGCGCTGAGGGAACATAATAATGGCAACTGCGGTGCAACCATCCAAAAAGAGCGTCGCTGGAGATTCGAGCAAACCGCCGAAAACCGACGCAGTTCTGGATTATGACGTCCCCTTTATGGGCAAGGCACACCGGGAATATTTCTTCCAGAAATTGACCGAATGGAAAGCCGGAATCGTTCGCGACGTGGACGGTACACGTGAGCAATTGCGCGAAGGCCCGATAAGAGAACCGGATGCCACCGACCGTGCGTCGAGCGAAACGGACTGGTCCATCGAATTGCGTCGCCGGGACCGCCAGCGCAAGCTCATCGCGAAAATCGATGCAGCGCTGGATCGTCTCGAAAAGGGCGAGTTCGGCTATTGCATGGTCACCGGTGAGCCGATTTCGCTGGCGCGTCTTGATGCGCGGCCGATCGCGACGATGACGGTCGAGGCCCAGGAGCGGCACGAGCGCAACGAGCGCACGACCCGGGACGAATAACGCCTCTTACAACGCGGCGCCGTCTACCCCGTCTAGTGGGTAACCAGTTGTTCCTTGATCCTGAGTTTTTGCTTCTTGAGTTCCGCGAGCTTGATTTGATCGGGTGAGGGGCGCTGCAATTCCATCTCTATCTTGGCGTCCAGGCCTGCATGCTTGGCTTCAAGGGCGGATTCATGAGCGTTATCCATCACTGTCTCCTTATGCTTGGGGAACGGAAGCTAACCCATTTCACATGGCTTTGTCTGCCCTTATTTTATTGCGCGCGACGGGCCGTGGTCTTGCAACTATGGGGCGTAGATGACATCGCCTGCCGTCATGGAAGACGCGATCTTACGGGTGAAACTGGCAACCTTGAAATCGGAGCATCGGGACCTCGACGATGCCATAGAGATGTTGCTCGAAGCACCGGGCAAGGACCAGCTTCAGCTTGCCCGCCTCAAGAAGCGCAAGTTGCGCCTAAAGGACGAAATCTCGGAAATCGAAGACCGGCTGCTGCCGGATATCATTGCCTGACCCGGATCAGGCGGACGCAATAAAAAGGGGCCGGCCCGGAAATCCAGGCCGACCCTCGTTCAAACGTTAATGACAGACAAGTCGCCTTGCCGCTCAGGCAGCTTCGCGGTCATCGTCATTATGCGCATCGATTGCCTTGGGAGCAGGGTTGCTGCCGATAGCGATCTTGCGCGGCTTCTTCTCTTCGGGGATTTCGCGGGTCAGCTCGATATTGAGCAGGCCATTAGCATATCCCGCGCCGGTCACCTTGATCGTGTCGGCGAGCTCGAAGCGGCGCTCGAACGCGCGCGTGCCGATGCCGCGATGGAGAAATTCGCGCGAGGCGTCTTCTTCGCGTTCGGCGACCCGGCCGGTAACGATCAGCACATTCTCGTGCACGGTCACATCGAGCTCTTCCTCGGCAAATCCGGCGACCGCCATCGAAATCTGATAGGCGTCGTCGCCCAGCTTCTCGATATTATAGGGCGGGTAGGCATTGCCTTCACCGCGGGTTGCAGCATCGACGAGACGATTCAGATTCTCGAATCCGACCGAAGAACGGAGGAGGGGGGTAAAATCAAAACTACGCATTTCCAAAAATCCTTTCAAAGCGATTTAAAGAGTTTTCGGCCCACGGGTCGTCCGTGCAGCCTGTCTTTCCCGCCCCGAATCCGGCAACGGTTCCGACATCTGTGAAATGGGTTTTCTTGGATCGTTTTCAAGAGGTCGATGCCGCCCCGCTTCGGGACAATATCGGTTAACCAGACATTCTCACCCTGTTTGCGCTTGGAGTGTGCGGGCCGCCTGTGGCAAGAGGCCCTTTCATGTCGAACGCAATTCCCCAGGCCCAGCTGACCCGCAAACTCGTGGACTCGCTTTATGTCGAGGCCATGGTGCTGGCCGATGAAGCGCGCGCCTATTTCGAGGATCACGGCGTGGCCGCGCGCGACCGGCTCTCGCCCTCGCTGCGGGTTGGGTATGCGGTGGAATCGCTGAAGGTTACGACGCGGCTGATGCACGTCATCGCCTGGCTGCTCACCTGGCGCGGCGAAGCCCGGGGCGAGATCGATGCCGCGATGGCCAGCCATCCAGACCGCCGCCTCGGCCTGACCGGCAGGAGCGACGAGAGTGTCGTCGTGCAGCTGCCGGATGGCGCGCAGAAACTGATCGCAGCGAGCGAGGACCTCTACAAGCGCGTCAACCGCCTTGAGCGTGACCTGCTCGCACCGCCCGCGGAGCCGCCGGCAAGCCCCGCGCGGAGTTTGCTGGGCAAGCTTGAGCGCGCTTTTTAGGCGGTCAGAGTCAACCGAGAGGGTGAGCCCGACAAACTAGGCCATCCGCGCGAGCAGACTCTCCTTTGCCGCCCGGTATTCCGCCTCCAGCCGGTCCACCCGTTCCGCGACGCTTTCGACCTTTTCGACCGCCCCGACGCCCTGGCCGGCGCCCCAGATATCCTTCCAGGCTTTCTTGTCCTGATTGCCTCCCGAGCCGAAATCCATTGTCTTGTAGTCGCCCTCGGGGAGGTTGTCGGGATCGAGGCCGGCCCGCTCGATCGAGCCGCGCAGATAATTGCCCTTCACACCCGTAAACAGGTCCGAATAGACGATGTCGGCGGCCTGTCCTTCGACGATGCCCTGCTTATAGCCCTCGACCGCATTGGCCTCTTCGGTCGCGATAAAGGCGGTGCCGATATAGGCGAGATCGGCGCCCATGGCTTGCGCGCCCAGAATCGCTGCGCCGGTCGAAATTGAGCCCGATAAGAGCAGCGGCCCGTCCCACCATTCGCGGATTTCGCCGACCAGCGCGAACGGCGATGTCACTCCGGCATGGCCGCCCGCACCGGCCGCCACGGCGATAATCCCGTCCGCTCCTTTTTCGACCGCCTTGCGGGCGAAACGATCGTTGATGATGTCGTGCAGCGTGATGCCGCCCCAGCCATGCACCGCGTCGTTGAGCTCGGTCCGCGCGCCGAGCGAAGTAATCGTGATTGGCACCTGCCATTTCTCGCAGGTCGCCAGATCCTCTTCGAGCCGGTTGTTCGATTTATGGACGATCTGGTTGACCGCGAAGGGCGCGGCCGGGCGGTCCGGATTGTCGCGGTTATGCTTGGCCAGTTCCTCGGTGATCTGGTGCAGCCATTCGTCGAGCATCGCCTGCGGCCGGGCGTTCAGCGCCGGGAAGGAGCCGACAATCCCCGCCTTGCACTGGGCGATAACGAGTTCCGGGCCGGAAATGATGAACAGGGGTGCACCGACCAGGGGCAGGCGCAGCGGATCGAAAAGAGGGCTGGGTAAAGTCATTCGGGTTTCCTAACGAAACTTATTCCCGTGTCCAGCCACTGTTTCCTGCATTTGCCAAAGCTGAACGGAAAGCGGGAAGGTCGGAACGGAATCGCACTTAAGGTCGCACTTTTTTCGCTTCGCGGGACGGAAATGGCGGAAAAGCTGGATTGCGTAACAATTGCGTGTCCCATTATGCCAACTTCCGGTGCGGCATGAGTAGCATTTGGGGCAGCATCTGGAGCAGAATCGGGGCCAGCACAGCGCATCACAGGGGCTTCACATGCGGACCAGCGGAACGGCAGGCGAGGGCGGCCCTGTCGGCAAACCACCGGGCATCGCTGGCAACCTGCTTGCGGGTCCGGGCCGCTTCGGCGCGACGGGCCGTGCGCTCCTCCGCCTGACTATCGCGCCATCGCGCGCGATCCCGCAGCGCCGCGACGACCTGCGCCGTATCGCGCGGCTTCGGCATCAGCCGCAGCACCAAAATCAACGCGCGCTCCTCGGCGCGCCTGTCTTCGCCTACCCAGTCCGCAGTGCCGCGCCAGCGCTCGGCCAGCGCCGTGCTAATCCGCTCACGTCGCACATCAAGGGCCGCCTGCCATGCCAGATCGAACTCGCCCGCGCCGGGCTTTTCCCGCAGCCGATAGGCCGACCGCGCCGACATCCCGACACCGCACGCGGCTTCCCGCACCGACCCCGTCTGGGCGAGCAGCGCAATAAACATCCGCTGGTGCTCCTGCGTCCAGCCATTTGCGCGGCGCCGCAGCATCGGCACGGGCGCGAATTCGGGGAAGAAGGGGGCAGTGACTTCTGGAGACGCAGGAGGTGAGGGTGATCGGGGCATTGCCCGAATATGACGGAGTTGGGTGTGTGTAGGACAGGGGTTTATGCGCCTGCCAGCCGGACGGCTCAACGCCAATACCCTAGTGATCTTCAGGCTTTGGCTAGGCGTGTGTCAAAGCTGACCCGGTCTAGCGCAGCATCCATTTTCAGGAGCGCATCATGGAGGTCAACGCCGATCTCTTCAAACAGCTCTCCGTAAACAGTTTGGGCCTTTTCGATTACGGTGCTGACATCCGCAGCAACTCGCATACCCTTGCCAGAGAGAGAGAGCGGTTTGCGGCGGCCATCGCTGGGATCGTGGCTCCGCTCCACAAGGCCCTTGCCGATCAATATGCGGGTGGTTTTGATCGCTGCGACATGGCTGACATTAAGCGCGCTGGCGATCTCGGTCACGCTAGCCGGCCCATGTTTGAGAGCCATGACCGTGGACATTGTGTTGACCGGAATTTCGATGCCCATGGCATTTGAAAAGCGCGCTCCCTCGCTCGAAAGGCGATCAGTGAGCTGAATCGCCAGAAAGGCGAAAAAGGCCGGTGCATAAGCCTGTACAGGGGGCTCAATGCGGGCATTTTCAGATTTTTTGTCCTGGATCATTGTGCCTCTCCTTCGGCCATGCTAATTATACGTAACTGGTTACATAAAGTGGAGCTGTTTGCAATGATGAAGTCTCGTTTCCGATCAATCGCCTTGATCGTGATGGCATCGATGTTTTTTGGCGAGGCGGCGCTGGCACAGATTGACGCGCATCACTTGCAGACGGATGTCGAAGCATGGCGCCACTGGATGGGATCTACGCATCCGGACCTTTCTCACTCTGCAGATGCACAGCTACTCGATGCCGCCTTTGAATCGCTGGAACAGGGCTTTCAGGGCGAATATGACAGTCGCACAGCCTGGTATGCACTGGCCACCATCAATCCGCTCCTTAACGACGCACATAGCGGAATTCGATTGCCCGACACCGCATACGAAGCCGCGATTGAGCGGGGTGCTGCCGCTTTTACGCTTCCCGTTCGCGTAACCGATGGGCGGCTCTTTGTAGCCGGGAATATTCAACCCTCGAGCCCACTCAATCCTGACGAGGAAATTCTTGCAGTCAATGGTCAGCCTGCCGCTACTCTGGTCACCGAATTGGAGCCCAGGATGCGTGGGGAAAGCAGCGGGCTGCGTGAGCGCGTTTTGTCATTGAGGTTTCCGATAGCTCTTTGGGCTTTGCAGGGTGATCGGCAGTTTCATAACGTGACAGTTGAACGTGATGATGGTCCCGAGACGATTGGGCTTGATCCAACTCGCGACATCGCAGTGTCCGATAGTGGCGTCTATGCACTCGACATTCGGGGGCCCGTAGCTGTCATGCGCGTCGACAGTTTTGAGGCACCGCGAGAAGAAGAATTTGCCACTTTTCTATCGGACGCATTTGCCCGGATCGATGCTGGAAATATCGACCGACTGATTGTCGACCTGCGGGGCAATGGCGGCGGCGCCCGTCAGCTTTCCGATCGCCTGATGGCATATATCACCACTGCTCGTTACACACCTATATCTGCTGTTAAAGCGCGTATTGTTGCAGAAAACCAAGCGCTTATTCCCGGATCGCAGATTGGGCAAGTCATCGATATGCCCTTCGCCCAGTGGGCTGAACCGCCGGTCGAGTTGGATCATCGATTTGAGGGTACGACGGTCATTCTGATCGGGCCGACGAGCTATTCGCAAACCATCGCCTTTGCGGTGACGGTACAGGATTTCGAAATCGCTGAAATCGCGGGCACGCCCACAGAGGGGCCTGCCAATCAGACCGGCCAGGTGCAGCGTTTCACGCTCCCTGAAACCGGTCTTGTGGTTCAGGCGCCGCTTTACATTTTCACGCGACCGTCGGGCGAAGCCGGCCGAGCCCCGCTGGTTCCTGATCGCCTCATTCCCGGACAAGGACAAGAACAGTTGGCTGCACTGATTGCCGCACTGGATGAGTGAATCCCACTAAAGGCCGACTGGTGCGATCTCTTCGAGAACAGGACCGCCAGAGCGCCGCGTCTCCGCTTCTATCCGCCGCGCAGCTTTCGGATCGCGCCGAAGCTTATGGCCAGTCCGACCGCCAGGCAGATCGACCCGAGCAGCGCGAGCATGGGGAGGCCGCCCAGCGAGGTTTCCAGATTCTGGCCGGTGACCGCCCGGTTCAGGATCGCCACGCCGAGGAAGTGCAGCAGGCCCAGTGCAACGCCGCCAAGGCTGCGCACTATGGCGCGCAGGACCGGACGGCGGCGGCGCCTTGGCCCGGTGCGGCCCTGCAGGGCGTCGACGAGGAAATCGACATCCTGGCTGAAGGAATGGTGGCGCAGGAAAAGGGCGTTGCGCTCCAATAGCGGCTGGACATCCTCGGGCAGCATCTCTCTGTCCGGCATCGGAGCGTCGTCGAGGATCAGCGGGATGACCCGCATGTCACTGGCCAGCGCGCTGGCGACTTCCATACGGACAAAATCGCCGGATCGGTTGATCCGGGGTTCGCCGTCATCCACCGGGCCAACCCAGCGATCGCCCATCAGTACAAGGCAGACATCGGCCTGACCGAGGGACGCCTCCAGCCGTTCCGGGAAGGATTCCCCGGCCGCAATATCGTCAATGTCGAGAAAGGCCGATTTGATATGCGGCACATCGCCCAATGCATCGGCAAGCCGCCCGGCGCTGTGCTTGCTGTCCTCCCGCCGATAGCTGATGAAAATGCGCATCTAGCGGAAGCCGCGGCGCACGGCTCTGGCAAGGCCGGTCCGGGTGAGATGATCCTGCGGCGATACGCGCCCGGGCTCCAGCATCCGCACCGGGCTGTCGCCGCCGTCCCAGCGGAATTCGTAGATCAGCGCATCGACATTATAGTCATCGGTAAAGGGAACCCGGCGATAAACGGATGAGAGCCGGTTCGCGCCGCCGCGCAGCCGCCGTAACGCCTCGTCATCGTCGAGCAGCCTGTTGCGGGTTGCGAAGGGCCGCACGGAGACGACCACCACGATATAGCGATAATAGCCGGGCGGCGCGTTGACGAAGAGGCTGTAGAGAATGTTGGTCAGCGAATCCCGGGTCCGCTGGCCGGGCAGCTCATAGCGTGCCGACCCGCGCAGCCGATTGCCGGCGCTGTCCATCTGCTCGATCCGGGTAACGATCGCGAAGCCGCCGGGCACCGCATAATAGCTGTGCTCCAGATAGCCGGCGCTCTCGAATGCGGCCTGCAACCGGCTGCCGGCCGTGCTGAGCGTCATCCCGTCGCGCGAGCCGATATAGCGATCGAGGCTGAACTGCCAGGTCGGCGATTCCGGCGGCCATACCGGATAGACCGGAATACCCGCGCGAGCCGGGGCAGGGGCCGAGGGCGAAGCGATCACCGGAGCAGGCGCAGGGGGCGGGGGAGCCGGGGCGGGCACAGGAGGAGGCGGTGGAGGCGGTGGAGGCGGCGGTGGAGGGGGAGGGGGCGCGTTTTCCGATTCCGAGTTGCCCGACCAATCGTCATTCCGGATGGCAAAGCTGCGGATGATCACCTGCTCTTCCACGCTGAAGCTACCGGGGCCCGTGAAGTTGCGCGTGCCATTGGCGGAAAGAACCGTGACCGTGTCACCCTGCTGCAGGGCGATCCTGCTCTCCCCGTCCAGCTCCATACCGCGGGGATAGCGAGCGGCCGAAGGCCCGGCGGAACGGATGACGACACTGGTATCGGCGGGGTCCGGCGCTGTCCCGATGGTCAGGTTGGTCAGTTCCCGTTCCGCACTGCGCATCGCTTCGTCATCGGCTTCCAGGATGCCGGACAGGCCGAATATCGCGCGGCGGTATAGCGGCACGGCATCGGCCCGGCGCCAGCTGTCGCGATAGAAACGCGCCAGTTCCAGCATGGCCATCAGCGTCGAAGGGTCGTCAGCGCCAAGGCTGGTTTCGCGCAGCTCGAGGATATGGAGGTAAAGCGCTTCCGCCTCGTCGGGATCTTCATTGCTCAGCATCCGCGCCTGCTCGATCAAAGGCGCGACGGTTTCGCTTGGGGCCGGGTCCTGAAAAGCCTGGACGGGCAAGGCGATAAGGGCTGCCGCCCCGAGCGCCAAAGTCGCCCGCCGAAAAACTGCTGACTGTCCGTAACTGGCCATCTCGCCCATCCCCCTTGTGTCGCGCCGGAGCGTCCTACCAGACGGTCGCAATGTCAATTTTTGCCGTGTGGCTTTTCCGGTTCCGCATTCTCCGGCATAGCCGCTGCAATGCCGCAACTTGCCGCCCTGTTTGCGCTGACAGCGTTGCTCTACGCCATGGTCGGCTTTGGCGGCGGATCGACCTATAATGCGCTGCTTGTGCTGAACGGCACCGATTACCGGATCCTCCCGGCGATCGCGCTGATCTGCAATATCATCGTCGTTACGGGCGGGAGCTGGCGATTCTGGCAGGCCGGGCATCTCCAGCTTGCGCGGATACTGCCCTGGATAGTGCTGTCCGTGCCGGCGGCATGGCTTGGCGGACGGATGGTGATTTCGGAAGTCGTATTTATTGGTGTGCTCGGCATCTCCCTCCTGATCGCCGGATTGCAGCTTGTTCTCGAGCGCAGGCAGGTGGCGGAAGAAGGCGCAGTGCGCCATGTTTCCCGTCCGGTCAGCTATGCGGTGGGCGGGGGGATCGGTTTTCTTTCCGGCATGGTCGGGATCGGCGGCGGAATATTCCTTGCGCCGGTGCTTTACCTGCTGCGCTGGGGCGGACCGCGCGAAATAGCCGGAACGGCGAGCATCTTCATCCTCGTCAACTCGCTGGCCGGGCTGGCCGGTCAGTTGATGAAGCTGGAGGCCGAGCATGGCGTGGCAAGCGCGACTGACCTGCTGCGCGATTACTGGCTGCTCTTTCCCGCGGTGCTGATCGCCGGGCAGATCGGATCGCGGCTGGGCAGTGCGCATATTCCGCCGCTGCTGGTCAAAAGGCTGACGGCGGCGCTGATCCTCTATGTCGCGCTGCGGTTGCTGTGGCGCTGGTATGGGCTCATAACATAGGCGGGGAGCGTGTCGTACATAGTCGGTGCGCTGATGAAGGGGAAATCATGTATTATCTGACGCGCCTTGCGCGCTTCGCACTAGCTGGAATCGCGGCGTTCGGCTTGGCCTTTGGGCAGATCTCTCCCGGGTATGCACAACCGGCTAACGCGCAGGTGAATGCACAGGGCGTCAATGGCTGGAACGTGATCCGCGCGACCTTCGATGGCGGCGTATTCCAGCAGACATCGCCGGGCCAATGGACGGAATTCGGCAATGGTGGCCAGAATTTTTACTTCGAGGAACGCAATCGCGATGACTGGTCTGTCTATCTGCATGACGTGTCCCGCGACATCTCGATACAGATCGATATTTTCCGGGACTGGATCAGCTTTGCGCAGGGCAACGGACAGCGCACGGACCTATACCGGATCACCAGTTCCGCCGCAGGGTCCAATATCGGTCCGGCGAACGGCAACCCGCTGGCGGCACAAGGAATCAACGGGTTTAATGTAATCCGCGCCAATTATGATGGCGGCCTGTTTCAGTTGATGGGCGGCGATGAATGGATCGAAGTGACGGACGATGCCCGTACGTTCCGGTTTCGCGAAACAAACCGCGATGACTGGTCGGTCTATATGTTCGATGCCTCGCGCAATGTTCGCCTGCAGATCGATATCCATCGCCAGATGATTACGCTGGCCGATGGCGGCGGCCCGCGCCGCGATTTGTATGAGATCGCCTCAGCCCGGGCCCGCTGAGGAAGGCGGATTATTCGGCAGGGAGAGACCAGAATGAGCCAGTTTCAATTCGTCATGGTGCTGCTGTCGATCATTATCGGCCTCGGGGTAACCGATCTGTTGTCGAATATTTCACGGCAGATAAAGCTCCGGGCAACTGTGACATTCTCCTGGCTGCAATCGAGCCTTGTCCTCTTCGTGTTTGTTGCGCTGCTGCAGCAATGGTGGGAAAGCTGGGGTCTGCAAACGGTCGATCATTGGAATTTTGGCACGATGCTCTTGATGTTGGCGGGGCCGGTGGGTCTCTATGTCGCCTCGCACTTGTTGTTTCCGCAGAGGATAGAGGACAGTGATCTCGAGGGGTATTATTTTGACAATGCCAAGGCCTTTTGGCTGCTCGGAGCCTCCGTCGTTATTGTATCCACGCTGTTTCGTCCGATCGGATTTGGAATGGCGCTCATCGACCCAGACAATGCCGCATCGGTTTTTTTGCTTCTCGCCTGTCTAACCCTGGCGTTCGTCAGGAATCGTCTGTTTCACAAGATTGTCTTTCCGATCGTCTTTCTGGCGATGCTTCTCGATCTGTTCGTGTTCAACCCGAATATCTAGCGCGATAGGGAAACTCGTATGCCCATGCCCCAAATCCGAGTTGCTACCGAAGGCGATCGGGCGACGGTGATCGATACATTGACGCTCGGTTTTGCCAGCGACCCGTTCATCCGCTGGCTGCTGCCTGTGTCCTCGGCCTATCTCGCCATTGCCCCGCAGATGACGGAGGCGTTTGGCGGCGGAGCGATTGACGCCGGATCGGCTTATATCGCCGGGGAAGGAAAGGCGGCGGCGCTGTGGATTCCACCTGGCCTGGAACATGATGACAATGAGATCGGCAAGATCCTGAGCGCCAATGTACGGCCGGAAATCAAGGACGCTGCGAAAACCATGTTCGCGGACATGGATGCCTATCACTCCCGCTATGCGCCCTGCTGGTTTCTTTCCATGATCGCCGCCGACCCGGCCTGGCTGGGGCAGGGACTGGGCGGGGCATTGATGAAACATGCCCTGCGGCGGGTCGATGAGGATGGGCTTCCCGCCTATCTGGAATCGTCCAACCCCCGCAATATCTCGCTCTATTTGCGGCACGGATTCGAGATACTGGGCGAAATCCGGCACGGTTCCTCGCCCGTGGTTACGCCGATGCTGCGCCCTGCGCGGCGCTGACAGGCAGAAGCCCCGGGCGGCGGGTTACTATTTCGCGACGCCGGTCATGGTCATGGCGGCGGCAACCGCCTCCGCACTGCCATCGAGCAGGAAGCGGGAGATATAATATTCGCCGTCGGTCAGCCCGTTGGCGAAGCTGACGATGCTGTCCTGCTCGAACATCCCCACCATCGCCTCGCTATATTCGGTCGCCCAGATCGGATCGTCATCATTTTCGATACATACGAATTCCGGTGCGAAGACGTCGTTGCCGGTATTGACGAGCATCGGCACCGTCATGCCATCGTCGCATGTGGTTTCGAACTGGATCACGACGAGGCAATCGTCCGAGCATAACACTCCGAAACTGGAGCCGGTGTCGTTGGTCGTGCTGGCCAGCGCGATATTGTTCTGGTTGGTGCTTTCCACCGTCCAGGCGCCATATTCCCCGACCTGCGCCGAAGCTGCCGATGCCAGCGTTACCGAAGCCGCCACCAGCGCTGTGCGCATCATGATGCCAAATGTCATGTCATTGCCCCTTGTTCCCCTGAAGAAGTGCATTCTGCACCGAATGGGCCGCAAGGGCAATTTACCGGAGATGGTGGAAGCGGCGTGGAGGCACCCGATCGGGCATGCCGGGAAAAATGGTGAACGCACCAGGGCTCGAACCTGGGACCCGCTGATTAAGAGTCAGCTGCTCTACCAACTGAGCTATGCGTCCACTGTCTCTCGAAAGAGGCGGCGCGGTTAGCATGGTGAGTTGTGCGACGCAACAAAATTTGGGTTTGCGTTCGGGCGATCAGCGCCGCATCCGGTTTTCGCGATCTATCGACATCAATATGCCGATGCAGATCAGCACGGTGAGCATGGCCGACCCGCCATAGGATACCAGTGGCAGCGGGATGCCGACCACCGGCGCAAGACCCATCACCATCATCAGGTTGATCGCGAAATAGAAGAAGATGGTCGTCGAAAGCCCCGCGGCGGTAAGCTTCGAAAAAGTGCTCTGTGCGTTCTGGCCAACGCGGATGCCCCAGCGGATCAGCAGGGCGAAACCGAGAATCAGCAGCAGACCGCCAAGCAGGCCGAACTCTTCGGCCATGGTCGCGAACACGAAATCGGTATGGCCTTCGGGAAGATAGGAGAGGTGGCTCTGGGTGCCGTTGAGGAAGCCCTTGCCGAACAGGCCGCCCGATCCGATCGCGATCTTGGACTGGGTGATGTGATAGCCGGTACCGAGCGGATCATTCTCCGGGTTCAGGAAGGTCAGCACGCGGTTGCGCTGATAGCCTTCGAGCAGGAACATGAAGGCGAGGGGAACCAGGGCCGCCATTGCCACGGCCCCGCCGATGAAAAGCCGCAAGGGCAGGCCGGCGAGGAACATGATGGCGACCCCGGCCGCGACAAGCACCACCGTCGTTCCCAGATCCGGCTGGATCACGACCAGCGCCGCCGGCAGGCCGATCAGCAACAGGGCGGGCCAGATCGCCACCAGCCGCCGCAATTCGCCGGACGGCAATGTATCGTAGAATTTGGCCAGCGCGAGAATAAGCACCGGTTTCATGATTTCGGACGGTTGGATCGTCATGAAGCCGAGATTGAGCCAGCGCTGGCTGCCGCCGCCGACTTGCCCGATGATTTCGACGCCGAGCAGAGCGAGCAGGGTCAACGCATAAACCGGATAGGCGAAGAATTTCCAATGCTCTTCGCGAAAGCGCGACAGCATGATGGCCATGGCGAAGAAGACCATGAAGCGGACGGCCTGAGAGGCCGCCCAGGGCTGGAGCTGGCCGCCGGCCGCGGAATAGAGAATCGCCAGTCCGAACCCGGAAATGGCGAGAACCAGCAGGATCAACCGCCACGGCAGCTGGGCTATCTGTTCGGGAACCAGCGAGTCCTGGCGCGCGCCGTTCATTCGCCTGTCTCCGGGTCGCGCGATGCGCGATCGGCCAGCGGGTCGCGCAGCGTGCCGGCTTCGGCGGCGGCCTGCCGCGCGCGGTATTCGGCTTCTTGCCGCGCCATGCGCGTCGCGATATCGCCGCCCCAGCCCGCTTCGTAGCGTTCGAGCGCCTCCATCGCCCGGTCCTGGTCGTAGAGATAGGTGAGCACATCCCGGGCGACCGGATAGGCCGATCCGGATCCGCCGCCATGCTCGATCACAACGGCGGCCGCATAGCGCGGATTGTCGGTCGGGGCGTAGCATACGAACAGGCCATGATCGCGCAATTCCCAGGGCAGGCTGGCATTGGAGCGCACGCCGCCCGCGCGTTCGGCCATGGTGATCCGGCGAACCTGCGCCGTGCCCGTCTTCCCGGCCAGCTGGACGCCCTCGATCGGCAGGCGCGCACGGCCTGCCGTGCCCGCTCCGTTGACGACATCGCTCATGCCCTGGCGGACGATATCGAAATGCTCGGCGCTGAAATTGAGCGGCGCGGCCCGGGGACCGGCATTGTCGGCGATGAGATGGGGCGTAAGGTTGCGGCCCGACCCGATCCGTGCCGCCATGATGGCGAGTTGCAGAGGGTTGGTCAGCATGTAGCCCTGGCCGATCGTGGCGTTCACCGTGTCGTATGTCTGCCACGCTTCGCCAAAACGCCGCTGTTTCCATGCAGGATCGGGCACGGTGCCGAAATACTGATAGGGTACGGGCAGGCCGGGGAAGCGTTGTCCCAGACCGAGGGTGCGGGCGGTTTGCGCTATCGGATCCATGCCGATCCGCACGCCCATCTGGTAGAAATAGATGTCGCAGCTCTGGGCGACCGCGCGGTTCATGTTGACCGCGCCATGGCCTCCACGCCGCCAGCAGTGGAAATTGCCGCCGGCAATGCGCGTCCGTCCGGAACAGGTCACCGTTTCCTCGGGATCGATGCCCTGGCCGAGCAGCGCCAGCGCGTTCATTGGCTTTACCGTCGAGCCGGGCGGGTAGAGACCCTGCAGCGTCTTGTTGCGCAGCGGTACATGATCGTCTTCGGAAAGCATGTTCCATTCAAGATGGCTGATACCGTCGGAAAAGCTGTTGGGGTCGTATGCGGGCATGGAGGTCATGCAGAGGGTGCCGCCGGTCAGTGTGTCGATAACGACGACCGATCCCGATTCCGTGCCCAGCCTGCGTGCCGCATATTCCTGCAGCCCCGCATCGACCGTCAGCCGGAGCACGTCGCCGCTCACATCGGGCCGGGTTTCCAGCTCGCGAACAAGTTCGCCGCGCGCGGTAACCTCGGCGCGCCGGGCACCGGGTTCGCCGCGCAGGCTATCCTCCATCGTCTGTTCGAGCATGTCCTTGCCGATCTTGAATCCTGGCACCATCAGGATCGGATCGCGGGTCTCTTCATAATCCTCGCGGCTCGGCGCACCGACATAGCCAACCAGATGGGCGACCGCCGGCCCGGCGGGGTAGTAGCGGGAATAGCCCTGAAGCGGCGCGACGCCCGGCAGGTCGGGAAGGCGTACATTGACGGCGGCAAACTGCTCCCATTCCAGTCCATCGGCGACCTGCACCGGCTGATATCCGGCGGCGTCCTCCAGATCGGCGAGGATCCTGGCGACCTCTTCGTCCGGTAGATCCAGCAGTTCCACCAGCGATGCAATCACGCGGCCCGGATTTTGCAGCCTGTCCGGAATCAGGTCGACGCGAAAGTCCGAACGGTTCATCGCGATGGGTTGGCCGCCGCGGTCGACGATCCAGCCGCGGCGCGGGGGAATGAGGCTCAGCTGTACGCGATTGCTCTCGGACAGCAGTTGCCAGCGCTCATTCTCCGCAATCGATATCCATGCCATGCGCGCGCCGAGCAACCCGGCCACGCCAAGTTGCGCGCCGCCCAGCAGCATCGATCGGCGCGAATACATGGTCTTGCGCATATTGTCGTTGATCGAAAGCGATCGTCTGCGCCTCACAGGGTAAGCCTCCGCCGGTCGAGGCGCGCGCACAGACGCAGGCAAAGCGGAAACAGGAGGATGGCGGCGGCAATCTGGGGCAGCAGCGGGGCAAAAACCCATCCTCCACCGGTAAGCACAGTCAACACCATGTCGGCCATGATATAGAAAGTGAGCGCTGCTGTCGCGGCCAGCCAGTCAATCCAGTAATCCCGCCACATTGCCCGGTTTACCGCATAGTCGAGCGTCAGCAGGATGATCGTCCATAACAGCATGCCGCTGCCGATCGGGCTGCCGGTGATCAGGTCGTCGAACAGGCCGAAGGGAAGGCCCGCCCAGATCGGCCAGATTTCGGGGCGCAGGAAACGCCAGGCTAGAAAGATCATCAGCGCGATCGGCGGGAGAAGAGGGGCCTGGGCGATCAGCGGCATCAGGCACAGAAGCGATCCCGCGATCACGCTCGCAGAGGGGATCAGGCTGAGCTGCGCGCGGACCAGCGCCAGGTTTTCGTCCGCCGCATGCAACCGGCTCATGGGGTTTCCGACAATCCCGGTGCGGGTTCGCTATCGTCCGGCGCGACATCTTCCGGGGATTCGGTTTCTTCCACTGGCGGCTCATAGGCGGGCTGGACGATGGCGAAGTCCAGCGCTGCCGGATTGGCGAGCGGGGTCGCCAGCGCGGTATCCCCGAACACCTGTATGATGACGGCGACCGGAACATTGGGCGGATAGATGCCGCCGGTGCCGCTGGTGACGAGGACATCGCCTTCTTCGAAGGAATTGCGCCCGGCTTCGAGCGAGCGCACTTCGACGCTGCCGTCGCCGCGCCCGGTGGTGAAGGCAGGTGTGCCGTCCCGCGTCAGGCGCACCGGCACGATGTTGGACCGGTCGGTAAGGAGCAGGACGCGCGAGGCGGTGCGCCCACTGTCAATAATGCGGCCGACAAGGCCGTCTGCGGCGCGGACGGGCTGGCCGGACATGACGCCCTGGTTGCGACCCGCGAACAGCGTGGCCGTGCGGCGGGTGCTGGTGAGGCTGGAATTGACGAGCCGAGCTGTGGCCAGCGTTTCTGTCTCGCCCTCGATAAGGTTGACCAGTTCGCGCAGCCGGCGGTTTTCCAGATCGGTCGCCCGGGCTTCGATAAGCCGGCGGCGCGCGATATCGAGCTCGGCGCGCAGATCGGCATTCTGCCGCCCTGCATTCCACCAGTTGGCGATATAGTCGTCGATCCGCCCGCCGCTTTGCACGGCGCCGCGTCCGGTAGAGGATATTGGCGCCGTAATGTCACTCATGCCCCCGCGAATGGAGGAGAAGCCCTGCGGATCGAAAATCGCGATGATGACGAGACCGGCGCCGACCAGTGCCCCCGTGATCGCGACCACATATCCGGCGAACAGGCCGAAACGCGCGCGGCGGGAAAATCCGGGGCGCTTCGATCCTTCTGAGGCCATTTGGCCTTCTCCCTTGGCTTATATGGCCGGATTATCCGGTGCTGAGCACGCCGCGGAACACTTCTTCTTCGAGCGCCCGGCCCGTGCCAAGCGCTACGCAGGTCAACGGATCCTCGGCCACCGTTACAGGCAGGCCGGTCTCGCGGCGGAGCACTTCGTCAATGCCTTCGAGCAGGGCGCCGCCGCCGGTCAGGACGATTCCCTGGTCGACGATGTCGGCGGCAAGCTCCGGCGCGGTGTTCTCGAGCGCGATCCGCACGCCCTCGACAATGGTCCCGACGGGTTCGGAAAGCGCTTCGGCGAGCTGGCCCTGGTTGATCGAAATTTCCTTGGGCACGCCGTTGACGAGATCGCGGCCCTTTATGTGGATCGTCTGGCCCTTGCCGTCCGCCGGCATCAGCGCCACGCCAACTTCCTTCTTGATCCGTTCCGCCGTGGCCTCGCCGATCAGCAGGTTATGGTTGCGGCGGACATAGGAGCTGATCGCCTCGTCCATCTTGTCGCCGCCCGTGCGAACCGAGGTCGTATAGGCAAGGCCGCGCAGCGAAAGCACCGCGACTTCGGTCGTGCCGCCGCCGATATCGACAACCATCGAGCCGATCGGTTCGGTCACCGGCATATCGGCACCGATAGCAGCCGCCATCGGTTCTTCGATCAGGAACACCTGGCTGGCCCCGGCATTGGAGGCTGCGTCGCGGATGGCGCGCCGTTCAACCTTGGTCGAGCCGGAAGGGACGCAGATCACGATTTCCGGCCAGCGCGGGAAACGGCGGGGGCCGTGAACCTTCTGGATGAAATGCTTGATCATCTGCTCGGCGACATCGATGTCGGCGATAACGCCGTCTCGAAGCGGGCGGATGGCCTCGATCGCATCGGGCGTCTTGCCCATCATCACCTTGGCGTCTTCGCCGACTGCTTTAACGCGCTGGATACCATTGAGCGTTTCGATGGCGACCACCGAAGGCTCGTTGAGCACGACGCCGCGGCCGCGAACATAGACGACGGTGTTGGCTGTACCCAGATCGATAGCCATGTCGTGGGACATGATCTTGAAAAAACGTTGGAACCACATGGTTGGAATAGTCTCGTACAGGGGGTTGTGAAGCTTCGGGAATCAGCGCTTAATAGGCCTTGACACTCACATAGCGGTTATCCGCGCATTTGCACTAACATTTTGTGCGAATCGCTGTGGATCAACCGCTCGTGCGGTTGCGGGACATGCGGTAAAGGATTTATATGCCAATTCGCCGCCTGCCCGAACATCTCGTCAACCGTATCGCTGCCGGCGAGGTCGTCGAACGCCCGGCAAGCGCGCTGAAGGAACTGGTGGAAAATGCCGTGGATGCGGGGGCTACACGGATCACCGTGCGGCTTTCGTCCGGCGGTATCGACCGGGTCGAAGTGATCGATGACGGGTGCGGGATGAGTGCCGAAGAGATGGCGCTGGCACTGGAGCGCCATGCCACATCCAAGCTGCCGGACGACGATATCGAAGGCGTCGAAACGCTCGGTTTTCGCGGCGAAGCGCTGCCCTCCATCGCCAGCGTTTCACGGCTGACGCTGGAAAGCCGGGTCAGGGGTGCGGAAGGCTGGTCGCGGATTGTCGACAATGGCGATCTGGAGGAAGAAGGTCCGGCGGCGCTGCCGCCCGGCACGCGCGTGCTGGTGGAAAATCTGTTCGCCAAGGTACCCGCACGCCGCAAGTTCCTGCGCACGCCGCGTTCCGAATATGCGGCCGCGGCGGACACCATCCGGCGGTTGGCCATGGCGCGGTCCGATATCGGCTTTACGCTGGAGCATGACGGGCGGCGCAACATAGCGGTGCAGCCAGGCGAGACGCGCCCGGAACGGGTGGCCGCGCTGACCGATCGGCAACTGATCGAAAACAGCGTGGCGGTCGACTATGATCGCGGCACGGCAAAGCTGGAAGGTGTGGCGAGCCTGCCGACCTTCAATCGGGGCGTCGCCGATCATCAATACCTCTTCGTCAATGGCCGTCCGGTGAAAGACCGGCTGCTGATCGGGGCCGTGCGCGGCGCCTATCAGGACCTGCTGGCGCGGGACCGGCACCCCGTGCTCGCACTGTTCCTCACCGTTCCGGCAGGCGAGGTGGATGTGAATGTGCATCCCGCGAAAACCGAAGTGCGGTTCCGTGAACCGGCCAATATTCGCGGGCTGATTGTCGGCGGCCTGCGCCATGCGCTCGACGAGGCCGGGTTTCGCAGCGTGCAAAGACCCTCCGCCGCGGCGCTGGGCAACTGGCAGGCAGAACCGGTCGAGGGCGGAGTGGGTCAGTCATCCACAGCTTATCCACAGGGTTATTCATCCGAACACCCACAGCCACATCAACAGGGCCATCCACAGGGTTTTCAACAGCGCGCCGCCTTTTTCACCCCGCCGCCGGGTTCGGATCAGGCCAGTGTCTGGGATGGCGCCCCCGAATATCAGCCAGCGCCCGAAGGCAAGGCGGAAGCAGCCGAAGCGCCGGTTCCCGATGCGGCAACGCATCCGCTGGGCATTGCGCGCGGGCAGGTGTCAGAAACCTATATCGTGGCCGAGGCCGAGGACGGGCTGGTAATCGTGGATCAACATGCCGCGCATGAACGGCTGGTGCTGGAACGCATGAATCGGGCAGTGGCCGAAGGCGGTGTGGCGTCACAGGGCCTGCTCGTGCCCGAGGTTGTAGATCTCGATGAAAGCGCCTGTGATGCGCTGGAAGAGCGGATCGGCGAACTGGCCGAGCTGGGGCTGGAGCTGGAACGTTTCGGCCCCAAGGCGATGCTGGTCCGCGCCACCCCCGCGATGCTCGGTGCGGGCGACACCAAAGGGCTGGTTCGGGATCTCGCCGACGAAATCGCCGCCTATGACCAGCATCTTTCCCTGAAAGAAAAGCTCGATCATGTCGCCGCCACCATGGCCTGTCATGGGTCCGTGCGTGCGGGCAGGGTGCTCGCCGTCGCCGAAATGAACGCCCTGCTGCGTGAAATGGAAGTGACCCCACATAGCGGGCAATGCAATCACGGTCGCCCGACCTGGGTGAAGCTCGGCCATGGCGATATCGAAAAACTGTTCGGGCGGAAATGATGGGCAAGGTCCTGGCAGTCGCCAGAAAACCCTCGCACGGCATCGCGAAACCCAAAGCCGATGCGATCCGCCTCATCGCCGGTCATGGCGTGGAGGGCGATGCGCATTGTGGCGTGACGGTGCAGCATCGCTCGCGCGTTGCGCAGAACCCGGATCAGCCCAACTTGCGGCAGGTGCATCTGATTCAGGCCGAGCTGTTCGACGAGCTGGCCGGGCGGGGCTTCTCAGTCGTACCAGGCGATATGGGCGAGAATATCACGACGCGGGGCGTGGATTTGCTCGCCCTGCCCGAGGGCGCGGAGCTTGCGCTGGGCGCGGCTGCACGGGTGCGGGTCACGGGCCTGCGCAATCCGTGCAAGCAGCTCGAAGGCCATGCGCCGGGGCTGATGGATGCGGTGCTGGACAGGGCTGCGGACGGCACGCTCGTTCGCAGGGCCGGGATCATGGCGATCGTGCTGAGGGACGGCGAAGTGCGGCCAGGCGACGAGATCGTCGTGCATCTGCCGGAGGGCGAGCGGCGCGCGTTGCAGCCGGTGTAATCCTGCCGGCTTCGCGGGAAGCGGATCAGGGGGCGCCGATCGAGCCGAGCAGCGCTTCCAGTTTTCCCGCCAGCGCGCCGGCATCGCCCGCCACTTCGACCTGCTTGATCCGCGCGGTTTCGCCGGACGCTATCGTCACCGATGATTTCGAGACTCCCAGCGTATCGGAGAACCAGCGCAGGATGGCCGTGTTGGCCGCGCCATCGACGGGCGGCGCTTTCACGCGCAGGCGCAGCACGGGGCGGCCATGGGCATCGGATTCGATTCCCGTCGCTTCGGTCCGGTTGGCGCGCGGCGTCGCCTTGACGGCAACCAGCAGGCCCCGGCCGCCTGCGCGCCAGGGCCGCCCGGTCACCCGGCTTCGGCGGCCGCGCTCAGCACGGCGCGCACGCTTGCCGTCGCCACGTCGCGGCTGACGCCGACCCCGAACACCGTGGCGCCGCTTGCGTCGGTGCATTCGAGATAGGCGGCGGCCTGGGCGTCCGAACCGTGGCCGATGGCGTGTTCGTTATAGTTCACCACGTCGAGCTGGATGCCCCATTCGTCGCGCAGCGCGGCAAGTACGCTAGAGATCAGCCCGTTGCCGCGCCCGGATACAGAGCGCTCCTCGCCCTTATGGACGATGGTGCCGGTGAAGATGCGGTCGGCGCCGACGCGCGTTTCCTCATAATCCACGAGTTCGAAACGCTGCTCGCCGGTCAGGCCATAGCGTTTCTGGAAAGCGTGCCAGATGTCGTCGGCATCGAGTTCGCGGCTGGTTTCGTCGGCCAGTTCCTGCACGACCAGGCTGAAATGCGCCTGCAGGCGCTTGGGCAGTTTCAGGCCCTGATCCTGTTCCAGCACCCAGGCGACGCCGCCCTTTCCGGACTGCGAGTTTACCCGGATTACAGCCTCGTAGGACGTGCCGATATCGTTGGGGTCGAGCGGGAGATAAGGCACCTCCCACAGCTCGTCATTGCGCACATCCTGCGCGGCGAATCCCTTCTTGATCGCGTCCTGGTGCGATCCGGAAAAGGCGGTGAAGACCAGCTCGCCGGCATAGGGGTGACGCGGATGGACGGGCAGGTCGTTGCAATATTCCACCGTCGACTTGATCTGTTCGATATCGGAAAAATCGAGGCCGGGATGCACACCCTGGGTGTACATGTTGAGGCCCAGCGTCACGAGATCGACATTGCCGGTGCGCTCGCCATTGCCGAACAGGCAGCCCTCGACCCGGTCGGCGCCCGCGAGCAGGCCCAGTTCGCTCGCCGCTACGCCGGTCCCGCGATCATTATGGGTGTGGAGCGATATGACGACACTGTCGCGACAGGAAATATGCCGGCAGAAATATTCGATCTGGTCGGCATAGATGTTGGGCGTTGCCGCCTCCACCGTCGCCGGAAGGTTGAGGATCAGCGGCTTTTCCGGAGTCGGCCCGACGATGGCGATCACCGCTTCGCAGGTTGCAATGCTGAGATCGATCTCGGCGGTGCTGAAGGTTTCCGGCGAATATTCGAATTGCCAGTCGGTTTCCGGATATTTGGCGGCCTGTTCCATCAGCATGTCGGCGCCCTGTTTGGCGATATCGATCACGCCGGCCTCGTCCATCTGGAACACGATCTTGCGCCAGGCGGGGGAGATGGCGTTGTAGAGATGGACGATCGCGCGCGGCGCTCCAGCCATGCTGGCGAAGGTCGTTTCGATCAGGTCGCGGCGGGCCTGTGTGAGGGCCTGGATCACCACGTCATCGGGAATTTTGCCGCCATCGACGAGACCGCGGATGAAATCGAAATCGGTGGCGCCGGAGGCCGGAAAGCCGACCTCGATCTCTTTCACCCCGATCTTGACGAGCAGATCGAAAAAGCGGCGCTTCTTCTCGCCGTCCATCGGATCGATCAGCGCCTGGTTGCCGTCGCGCAGATCGGTGGACAGCCAGCGCGGCGGGGCGGTGATGGTTTTAGACGGCCATTGCCGGTCCGGCAGGTCGATCTGCGGAAAGGGCCGGTATTTTACAGAAGGATCGTTGAGCATGGGCATGAGACTAGCCTGTTTCTTCTTCGGTTTTCAGGATTTTGTGAAGGAGCCCTTAGGCCGTGTGTGCTGCATGCAGCACCAAAGGCACGCCTAAGGGCGTGTAAGTCGAAGAATTAGCAGGGCGCGATGCGCTGTCATGGCCTCACTATTGGCGGCAATTGGTTAACAAGTCCAGACCCTGTATCCGACACTCCGGGCAGACCCCGGAGTGTCGGTGAAGGCGCTAGTTTTTCTCTTTGTCGACCAGCTGGTTGGCGCCGATCCAGGGCATCATCGCGCGCAGCTCTGCGCCCGTTTTCTCGATCGGATGGGCGGCGGCCTGTTTGCGGGCGGCCTTGAGTTCGGGCTGCCCGGCGCGGTTGTCGAGGACGAAATTCTTGACGAAACGGCCGCCCTGGATGTCTTCGAGAACGCGCTTCATCTCGGCCTTGGTTTCATCGGTGATGATCCGCGGGCCGGTGGTGATGTCTCCATATTCCGCCGTGTTCGAGATCGAATAGCGCATATTGGCGATGCCGCCCTCATACATCAGGTCGACGATCAGCTTCACCTCGTGCAGACATTCGAAATAGGCCATTTCCGGTGCATAACCGGCCTCGGTCAGCGTTTCGAAGCCGGCCTGGATCAGATGGCTGAGGCCGCCGCAAAGCACGGCCTGCTCGCCGAACAGGTCGGTTTCGCATTCCTCGCGGAAATTGGTTTCGATGATGCCGGAGCGGCCGCCGCCGACACCGCTCGCATAGGCAAGGCCGACATCATGGGCGTTGCCGCTCGAATCCTGATGCACGGCGATAAGGCAGGGGACGCCGCCGCCGCGCACATATTCGCTGCGCACCGTATGGCCCGGGCCCTTTGGCGCGATCATGATGACGTCGAGATCGGCGCGGGGTTCGATTAGGCCGAAATGCACGTTGAGCCCGTGGGCAAAGGCAAGGGCGGCACCCTCTTTCAGATTGTCGTGCAGGTCTTCGGCATAGATGGCGGCCTGATGCTCATCGGGCGCGAGCATCATCACGATATCGGCCCACGCTGCGGCTTCGGCATTGGTCATGACCTTGAAACCGGCGCCTTCCGCCTTGGCGCGGGTGGAGGAGCCTTCGCGCAGCGCGATGGCAACCTCGCTCACGCCGCTGTCGCGCAAATTCTGCGCATGGGCGTGGCCCTGGCTGCCATAGCCGATGATGGCGATCTTCTTGCCGGTGATCAGGCCGAGATCGGCATCTGCATCATAAAAGACGCGCATAGTCTAAACTCCCTGTTTTTGATTGGGACGACGGAGATAATCGGTGATCCGCGTCCAATAATGAGAAACGACATAGATGGAGACGGGCAGGGCAAGCGCGATGCCGCGATACCAGTCCCATCCCCAGATATTGACGGCGCCGATCACTGCCAGAATGGGCAGCAGCGGCCAGAGCCTGAGGATGATGACCCAGCTCATGGCGAACAGGGCCAGCACCCAGTGCATTTCGTTCTCGAGCGCAAGAAACACCGCCGAACCAAAGATCAGAAAGTAGATGAAGGCGAGGATAATCGCCGAAATGCTGATGATTTCGCGCATGGAAGCCGTGCCTAACTCGCGTCCTTGCCGCGGCCAATGGCGACCACGCCGGTGCGCGCCACCTCGACCAGGCCGACCTCGCGCATCAGCTCGATGAAGCTGTCCACCTTGTCGCTGTTGCCGGTAACTTCGAAAACGAAGCTCTGGGTCGTCGAATCGACAACCCTTGCGCGGAAAACATCGGCAAGGCGCAGTGCCTCGATCCGGTTGTCCCCGGCTCCGGCCACCTTGACCAGCGCCAGATCCCGTTCGACATGCGGCCCGATCTCGGTCAGGTCGACAACCTTGTAAACGGGCGGCATCCGCTCGGTCTGCGCGATGATCTGTTCGATCACATGGGGCGAGCCCTTGGTCACGATCGTGATCCGGCTGATCGTTTCGTCTTCGCTGACGCCGGTCACCGTCAGGCTTTCGATATTATAGCCGCGCGCCGTGAACATGCCCGCGATCCGAGCGAGGATGCCCGGCTCATTGTCGACCAGGATGGAAAGCGTGTGGCGCTCGGCGGCTTCGGTATGTATTTTCATCAGACCAGCGCCTTTGCTTCGTCTTCCATAACACCCGAAACGGTATCGGACTGGAGGATCATTTCGGTATGCGCGGCGCCCGACGGGATCATCGGGAAGCAATTGGCCATTTTGGCAACACAGCAATCGACGAATACCGGGCCGTCATGAGCCAGCATTTCGGCGATGCCGGATTCAAGATCGGCCTCAGCCTCGATGCGGATGCCTTTCCAGCCATAGGCTTCCGCCAGCTTTACAAAATCTGGAAGAGAATCGCTGTAACTTTCTGAATAACGGCCAGAATAGGTCAGTTCCTGCCATTGACGGACCATGCCCATATATTCGTTGTTCAGGACGAAAACCTTCACCGGCAGGCGATACTGGCTGGCAGTGCCCAGTTCCTGAACGCACATCTGGATCGAAGCTTCACCGGCGATATCGATAACCAGCGCGTTCGGATTGCCAATCTGCGCGCCTATAGCTGCGGGCAGGCCATAGCCCATCGTGCCAAGGCCGCCGGATGTCAGCCATTTGTTCGGCTTCTCGAACCCGAAATGCTGGGCGGCCCACATCTGGTGCTGGCCGACCTCCGTCGTAATGATCGGGTTATGCTTGTGGGTGGCTTTCCACAGCGCCTGAATGGCGGCCTGCGGCATGATTTCGTCTTTGGCTTGCGGAAAGGCCAGGCATTTGGTCGCGCGCCAGCCATCGATGCGCGCCCACCAGTCCTGCAGGTCGGCCTTTTTATGTTGGCGCGCTTTCCAGATTTTGGCGATATCCTCCATCGCGCGCCCGGCATCGGCGTTGATGCCGAGGTCGACGGGGACGATCTTGTTGATCGAACTACGGTCGATATCGATATGGATTTTCTTGGAATCCGGCGAAAAAGCGTCGAGCCGGCCGGTGACACGGTCATCGAAGCGGGCGCCGATCGCAATGACCAGATCCGCCTTGTTCATCGCCATATTGGCTTCAAACGTGCCATGCATGCCAAGCATGCCCAGCCACTGATCGGACGAGGCGGGCAGGGCGCCCAGACCCATCAGGGTAGAGGTAACCGGCGCACCGGTGATCCGGGCGAGTTCGCGCAGCATCTGGCTGGCACCCGGCCCGGCATTGATGATGCCGCCGCCGGTGTAGAATACCGGGCGCTTGGCGGCCGCGATCATCTCGACTGCGGTTTCGATCCGCGCGGGATCGGGTTTGTCGCGCGGCACATAGGCCTTGTGCGCGATCGGCCCCGATTTGCGATAGATGCCGGTCGCGACCTGCACATCCTTGGGAATATCGACGACAACCGGCCCGGGGCGGCCCGTCGTGGCGATGAAAAAGGCCTCCTGGACGATATTGCCCAGCTTGTCGGGATCCTTGACCAGATAATTATGCTTTGTGCAGTGCCGCGTAATGCCGACCGTGTCTGCTTCCTGGAAGGCATCTGTGCCGATCAGGGTGGAGGGGACCTGGCCCGTGATGACGACCATCGGAATGGAGTCCATCAGCGCATCGGCGATACCGGTGACTGCATTGGTCGCGCCCGGGCCAGAGGTGACGAGGACAACGCCGGGCTTGCCGGTCGCGCGGGCATAGCCCTCGGCCGCATGGGCCGCGCCCTGCTCGTGGCGGCACAGGACGTGGCGAATGCGCTTCTGCTCGAACAGCGCGTCATAGATTGGCAGAACCGCGCCGCCCGGATAGCCGAAAATGACTTCCACGCCGCAATCCAGCAGCGCTTCGACCAATATATCCGCTCCAGCTTTTTCGGCTGCCATGTTCTTCGTCCACTGTCTGATTTTGCACTGCAATAGCAGCGTCGAAACCGGGCTGCTAGACAGGCAATAATTGTCTGTCAACCACTATTAGAGTAATTTAGTTACAATATAGCTATCGATATCGTCATAATCTGATTCTGATATGCGCGGCCAGTTCCCGGGAGGCTGGTTGGCGAACCAGGTGTACTGGCGCTTTGCGTAGCGGCGCGTAGCCTGGGCGGCGGCTGCGACGGCTGCGTCCCGGTCCATTTCGCCATGGAGGAAAGCCGCGATTTCCGGGACTCCGATGGCGCGCATGATCGGCAATGCAGGGTCCAGCCGCCGATGGAGCAACGCTTCCACCTCTTCCACGGCTCCACTTTCGAACATGGCAGCAAAGCGCCGGTCGCAGCGTTCGTACAACCAGTCGCGATCGGGCAGCAGGATCAGCGGTGCAAGGGCGATATCGCCAGCAATGCCGCCGCTTTTCTCCCGTTGCCATGCGTCGACAGGCCGCCCGGTGGAGCGAACCACTTCGAGCGCGCGGGCGATTCGGCTTGAATCGGCCCGGTTGAGGCGCGCTGCGGATGCCGGATCCTCATTTTCGAGTGCGGCATAGGCATCGGCAACGGGCAGGGCGCGTATCGCCGCGCGAATATCGGCGTCGATTTCGGGAATTGGAGCAAGGCCCTCAAGCAGGGTCCGGTGATACAATCCCGTCCCGCCGACAAGGATTGCCGGCTTGCCACCTTGATGTGCCGCAGCAATTTCCGCCTTGGCATCGTCGGCCCAGCGCACGGCCGAACAGGCCTCGCTGCCGTCGATATAGCCGAACAGGCGGTGGGGGAACGCCGCTTCCTCGGCCTTGTCTGGGCGTGCCGTCACAGTCCTGAGGTCGCGATAGACCTGGGCGCTGTCGGCGTTGACGATAACGCCGCCGACCCGATCCGCAACCGCCATCGCAAGAGACGACTTGCCGCTGGCGGTTGGCCCGGCAATAAGCGCGACCCTGGCGCCGGCGAACTTCTCGGTGGCGTTCTGGTTGGAGTTTCCGCACATGTTCATAGCAACGCTCATAGCAGCAGATCGGCTTTCCGCAGGCGATATTTCGCAGGCGAGCGATTTGCTTGCCGAGGCCGGCGCGGAAATCCTGGGCACGGACTGGATCGAACCGGAAACGGCCGCCGATATCCGCTTTGTCGGCGACTTGCCCGGCGCCCGCGCCGCACTCGCGGCTTGGGAAGGGCGCGTGGATACCATTGTGCAGGAAGCGGCCGGGCGCGCCAAAAAACTGTTCATCGCCGATATGGATTCGACGATGATCACCGTCGAATGTCTTGACGAGCTGGCCGATTATGCCGGGTTCAAACCGCAGGTTTCGGCGATCACCGAACGGGCGATGCGCGGCGAACTGGATTTCGTGGCGGCGCTCGACGAGCGCGTGGCGCTGCTTGAAGGCATGGATGCGGAGATCGTTACGCGCTGCCATGCCGAACGCGTGGCCCTCTCCCCGGGCGCGGTGGCGCTCGTCAGGACAATGAAGGCGCATGGCGCCCACACGGTCCTGATATCGGGCGGCTTCACCCTGTTTGCCGAGCGCGTGGCGGCCGAAATCGGCTTCGACAGGGCCATTGCCAACCAGCTCGAAATATCGGCGGGCAGCCTGACGGGCCGCGTGCTCCGGCCGATCGTTGACAGCGTAAAAAAATGCCAGGTCCTGCAAGAGGAAACCGAAAGGCTGGGTTTGGCGCGCGAAGATACGCTGGCGATCGGCGATGGCGCGAACGATCTGGCGATGGTCGAACAGGCCGGTCTCGGCATTGCCTATCACGGCAAACCCAAATTGCGCGATGCTGCGGATGGGCGGATCGACCATGGGAATTTGTCGGTGTTGCTCTATGCGCAGGGCTATGCGCGAAACGACTGGGTCGAAGGCTAACCGCCCAAGCTCTAATTGGCCTGTGTCATGTCTGCGGCGACGGCGCTGAGCGCAAAAGCCACCGAATCCTCGTCACCGGCGAAACTCAGCTCGATTCCGGCTTCCGAAATGGCATGGACCTCGGCGATGATTTCACCGGCTGCGGGATGAACCAGCCTGATCTTTGCACCGCATTCCGGGTTTGTGTTGCTGCGGATGGTGGCGCCGCGGCCCGAAACGCGCTCAAGGGCAGCCGGAGCGGGGCCATCGGCATGGATAACGCACATGCGCCGCCTGCGCCATGGCGTTGCCATTGATCCGCCCTGCATTCTGTACTGTCGCGACATCCACACTTCCCCTGTTCAGGAAGCGAGTAACGCCGATCCACGAAAATTCGGTTAAGCTGCCCTATCGGCGACGGACGGTAATGCACTCCGATCCGGCGCGAACGGCGGCGGCACAAGCCTGTCGGGCCTGAGCCCGGGTCTGGAAAGGCCCGGCTTGCAGCCGCGTATAGGGCCCTGCGCGCACCAGAAAGGGCTGCAGGTCGGCGAGCGACGAACTTCGCGCGACGACCCGGCGCCAAAGCGCTTCTGCCCTTGGGCGCTCGCGGAAGGAACCAAGCTGGATCCGCCAGTCACCGGTTCGCACAGCCGGGGGAGGCGTGGGCGACGCTGCCGGAGGAGCCGGCGTGGCGGCCGCGGGTGGTCGGTATTCGGCGGGGGGCGCCGCAGGCGGTGGGACAGAGGCCGGCGGCTGAGCTGCGGGTGCGGGCACCGGAACCGGTGTGAAGGTCGGAGTAGGGGCAGGGGCCGGCACATTTGCAGGTGGCGGCGCGCTGGCAATCTCTGTCGTCTGGCTTTCCTGCTGCATCTGCGCGGCCATTGCCGTGCCTTCCTGGCGCTGCTCAAGCGGGATATAGCCGTCCATCTGTTCGAGGCTGGCGGAAGCCTGCAGCAACCCGGCGGCGCTGGCATTGGTCATCAGGGCATAAGCGCGGGGCCAGTCCCGCGGTGCGAGATCGCCGTTAAACAGGGCCGTACCGTAAATATATTGCGCGCGCGGCTCGCCGCGATTGGCGGCACGGATGATATAGGGCATCGCATCTTCGCGGTTGCCGTCCTGGAACAGGATCAGCCCGTAATTGGCTTCGGCCTGCAAATGGCCCTGCCGAGCGGCGCGACCAAACAGATCGCGCGCCCGCTCCATATCCTGCGGTACGCCGCGGCCGAGCTTATAGGCCTGGCCCAGATTGAACTGCGCATCGGGATCGCCGGCTTCGGACAGGGGCTGCCATTCGGCAATGGCGCGGGCATAATCGCCGCCGCGCCAGGCTTCGACGCCTTCTTGCACACCCGCATTAACCCCCACGGGCATCGCTATCAGCGCCAACGCGACGCCAATTGCCGCTCTGTGCCCCATCGCCATATGCAGTTCTCCATGTTTTTACGCGCTTTACTTACTGAGGATATTAGCAGGGTTAAAGCCGGATTAGCAAAGCTGAACCGTCCATTTCCGGGACATCAATCAAAATTTAACGTCGAGCGTTAACCAGATTTTAGTCACCTGAGTGGCAATGCCGGTCATGAAATACCGCCATCAAAGGGGATATCATGCGGGTCTTGGCATTAGCATCGCAAAAAGGCGGCTCTGGAAAAACAACGCTTTCCGGGCACCTTGCAGTAGAAGCGCAGCGCAGCGGCGCAGGACCTGTGGTTCTGATCGACATCGATCCCCAGGGTTCGCTCGCCGACTGGTGGAACGAGCGTGAAGACGATATGCCTGCCTTTGCGCAGACGACCGTCGCGCGGCTCGCATCCGATCTCGAAGTGTTGCGGCAACAGGGCTTCAAGCTCGCCGTGCTCGATACGCCGCCCGCCATTACGATGGCCATCCAGAGCGTTATCCAGGTTGCCGAGCTTATCGTCATTCCGACCCGCCCCAGCCCGCATGACCTGCGCGCCGTGGGTGCCACCGTCGATCTGTGCGAACGGGCCGGCAAACCGCTGATCTTCGTAGTCAATGCGGCAACGCCCAAGGCCAAGATCACTTATGAAGCCGCGGTCGCGCTCTCCCAGCACGGCACGGTTGCACCGGTAACGCTGCACCATCGCACCGATTTCGCGGCCTCGATGATCGATGGCCGCACGGTCATGGAAGTCGATCCCAACGGTAAATCGGCAAATGAAGTGCATGAGCTGTGGGGCTATATTTCCGACCGGCTCGAAAAGAATTTCCGCCGGACCGTGTTCAGTGGGCCCAAATTCGCGGCCCAGCCTGGCGCCGTCCATCGACCGGCGGCAGGCGGCTTCGGTCGCCGGGTGACAGGTCAGTAGGAGCGACATGATGGGCGAAGAAAAATTCGCGTCGCTTTCCTCGGGCCTGCTTGCACGCAAAGGTGCAGCAAAACCCGCCATGCGACGCCAGGGGTTCATTAATCCCGAGGGCAACGTAACCGACGATCTCGGCTGGAACGATATGGGGCTGGAAACGCCGCATCCGGTCAATGGCGATGGTGACTATCACGGTGAAGCGCCGCTTCCCGAGGTCCGCAAGCAACAGGAACAGCTGGCCGAGGGTCTGGGGGACGCCGATTATACGCCGTTCGAACCGGCCGAAGCGCAGACCTTTGCGGTGCCCGGGGAAGAGCCGGAACCGCAGGACGAGCCTACGCATACGACGAATGGCCATGGCGGGCTAAGCCCGATGGAACCGAGCGACGCCGAGCCGGAGCCCGTTGCGGAAATCGACGAGCAGATCGAAGAGCCGGCACCGGCTGTCGAGGCCGAGCACGGCTTGCGTGCCCATGGCGAATCTCCGCTGTCGGTCAAGAAGGCCGACCGGATCGAGCCGGTTGAACAGAACGAGACCGCGGAATCGCACGAGCCGAAGGAACAGGATGTGCCGGCGCGCCAGAAGGTCGCCTTCACATTGCGGCTCGACAAGGAGCGTCATCTGAAATTGCGCCTGGCATCGGCGGTGCTGAACCAGTCCGCCCAGCGCCTGGTGACGGAAGCGCTCGACCAGTTCCTGGAACAGCATCCCGATGTGCAGGCGCTGACCGGACCACTGTCCGCAGCCAACAAGCACTGATTGAGGAGGGGTATAATGAAGCCTAGCATCATCAAAATCGCAGCATCGACGCTTGCCGTCGGCGCATCGATCGTAGGATTTTCGCCGCTGGCAAACAGCGCCTTTTCAACAGGCGCGACGGAAACCGACAGCCGTGCCTCGCAGCAGGCCGCGAGCTCCGCATCGTCGGCGCGTAGCGCGCTTGCTGAAAATGACAGCATGGCTGCCATCCGCCACGCCGAACTGGCGGTGGACCGGATGCCGAACAGCGCTGAATACCGGCATCTGCTCGGCCGTGCCTATTTGGCGGCCGGCCGCTTTGCCTCCGCCGAAACCAGCTTCCAGGATGCGCTCACGCTCAACCCGGATCTGAACCGGACGGCTTTCAATCTTGCGCTGACCCAGATTGCCCAGGGGCAACGGGCCGATGCGCTTGCCGAACTGAACGCTCTTGAAGGCCGCCTTGGCGCGTCCGATCTCGGCCTCGCCATGGCGCTGGCCGGCAATCATGACCGTGCCATCGAAATCCTCCAGCAAGCGGCCCGCGCCAATGGCGGCGATCCGCGTGCCCGGCAGAATCTTGCATTGACCTATGCGATGGCCGGCCGCTGGGCGGAAGCCCGGATAACGGCGGCCCAGGATATCAGCCTCGCCGATCTCGACAGCCGAATGCGCGACTGGACACAGTTCAGCGCGCCGGAACATGACTGGGATCAGGTGGCGAGCCTGCTGGGCGTTGAGGCCGAGCGAAACGATCCGGGCCAGCCGGTTCGGCTCGCCCTTGTGCAGCAGGACAGCACGGTGATGATGGCCGAGGCGCCTGCCGCCGCGGATCAGGCCGTGCAGAATCCGGTCGTCGCCTTCACCGCGCCCGCAGTCACCGAAGTGGAGGTTCCGCCGGTCATTGCTGCGGACCCGGAACCGATGCGGGTCGCCGCGGTTGAAGCGGAAGACTATTCCGCGCCGGCCGTCGACGCCTTTGTCGTCGAGGATGAAGACAATTTCGAGGAAGCCGATGCCACCGATGCTATCGCGGTCGCGGCCGAGCCCGCTGCGCGACCCGTCGTAGCGTTGACAGCGCCAGTCGTCGCCATGGCTTCGCAGGCTGCGCCCGCCGAAGAAAGCTGGCTTGCAGTTCTGCGTGCAGCTCGCAGGCCGGATCGTCCGGTCGTGGCTGCCGCTCCGGTTGCCCAGCCAGTCGCACCAGCAGTTCAGGCTCCACCGGCTGCACCGGCTACCAACGGCCGCTATGTGATTCAGCTCGGCGCATTCTCTTCCGAGGCCAATGTTCGCGTTGCCTGGAACCGGGCTGTACGCCGCTATTCGCGCCTTTCCTCCTATACGCCGTCCCATGCGACTTTCGACCGCGGCCGGACGCTGTATCGCCTGTCTTTCGGCGGTTTCGCAACCAGCCGCGAGGCGGCCCGCATGTGTCGGACGCTGCGTTCGCGCGGCCAGGAATGCTTCGTGCGGACCCGTGCCGGCGATGCGCCGCTGCAAATGGCCGCCCGGGCCGGCGCCGGGATGGCGGCACTGCGCTAGACGATAATATGCCAGACTATCTGGAGGGCGGTCGATCCACGGATTGGCCGCCCTTTATCGTATGGATCACCTTGCCCTGGACCGGCAGCTCGTCAAACGGTGTGTTGCCTGCGCTTGAGGCCATGGCCATCGTGTCCACGCGCCATGGCGCATCCGCATCGAATATCACCAGATCAGCCGTGGATTCTGCGCTGAGAGAACCGCCGTCCACGCCGAGCAGTGTCGCCGGGTTGCGGGAGAGCAGGGCAAACAGCCGCGCCATATCGATATGGCCTTCGCGGACAAGGTTGAGCGACAGGGCGAGCAGCGTTTCCGCGCCCGACATGCCCGGCTCGGCATCGGCATAGGGCAGGCGTTTCGCTTCCGGTCCCTGCGGATCATGGCCCGAGCATATCACGTCGATCGTGCCATCGGCTAGCGCGGCCAGCGCCGCATCGCGATCCTCGGCGCTGCGCAGCGGCGGAGAGAGTTTGGCGAAGGTACGATAGGTGCCGATATCGACATCGCAGAGCAGCAGGTGCCCGGGCGTTATGCCGCAGCTGACATGGACGCCGCGCGCCTTTGCTTCGCGGATCAGGTCGAAACCGCGCGCTGTGGACACGATGCGGAAATGGATATGGGCGCCGGTTTCCTCGGCGAGCATGATGTCCCGCGCGATCGCCATCGCTTCGGAAATGGCGGGCGCGCTGGGCAGGCCGAGTCGCGTTGCCGTCTCGCCGTTGGTGGCGACGGCATGGCGTGACAGGCCTTCATCCTCGGCATGGGCGATGACCATCAGGTCGAGCGCGGCGGCGTAGCGGAGCAGCCGGTGCATCAGGCCGGAATCGGCGATGCGGATGCGTCCGGTCGATATGGCGACCGCGCCGGCGCGCTGCATCAGGCCGATCTCGGTCAGATCCTCGCCGTTCAGCCCCTGTGTCGCGGCGGCGATGGGATGAATCCAGACGGCTGGCTTGCCGGCCGCTGCGGCATGCTGAACCATGGCCGGTTCGTCGATGGCGGGCGACTGGTCCGGCATCAGCGCGACGCGCGTGATCCCGCCGGCGGTGAAAGCCGGAATATCGATAGAAAACGCGCCAAGGTCGACAATCCCCGGTGCGACATGGAGCCCGCCGGCGTTGATTGTTTGGGCGGTATCGGACGCTGCTTCGGCGATTACGCCATTCGCGCAGGCGACATTACCCTGCGAGACAGTGCCCGCGACGGGATCGACCAGCGTTCCGCCTGTGATCGTAAGCGCGGTCATGCCCAGCCCTCAATGCCGCGTTGCTTGCGGGTTAGCACGTCGAGACAGGCCATACGGACGGCGACACCCATTTCGACCTGTTCGGTGATGGCCGAGCGTTCCAGATCGTCGGCAATGTCGCTGGCAATTTCCACTCCTCGGTTCATCGGCCCAGGATGCATGACCAGTGCGTCTGGCGCGGCCCGTTCGAGCCGTTCCCGGGTCAGCCCGTACAGGGCAAAATATTCGCGCGATGAGGGAATGAAGCCGCCCTGCATCCGCTCATTCTGGACACGCAGCATCATGACAACGTCGGCGCCATCCAACCCTGCATCGAAATCGGTAAAAGGGGTGACGCCAAGACGCTCGATTGCCGCTGGCATCAGGGTCGGCGGCGCAATCACGCGCACTTCCGCGCCCAGCGCCGTCAGCGCCAGGATGTTGGAGCGGGCCACCCGGCTGTGCAGGATGTCGCCGCAGATCGCGACCCGCTGTTTTTCCAGCGCGCCCTTGCGGCGGCGGATCGTAAGCGCGTCGAGCAGCGCCTGGGTCGGATGTTCGTGCCAGCCATCGCCGGCATTGAGCACCGGGCAGTCCACCTTGTCGGCGATCAGCTGCACCGCGCCCGAGGCCTGATGGCGTATGACAATGACATCGGCGCGCATCGCGTTGAGCGTTACCGCCGTATCGATCAGCGTTTCGCCCTTTTTCACGCTCGATTGCGCAGCGTGCATGTTGACGACGTCCGCCCCGAGTCGTTTCCCGGCAATCTCGAACGAAAGCAATGTGCGCGTCGAAGCTTCGAAGAAAGCGTTGATCTGGGTGAGACCGGCAAGCCGGTCGTCATGCTTGGAGGATTGGCGGTTCAGCTCGACCCATTGCTCGGCTTCGTCGAGCAGGAAGGTGATCTCCCAGGGCTGGAGCCCGAAAATGCCGGTTAAATGCCTGTGCGGAAAGGGGTGCGCGCCTTCGGGAGTGGCCGCAGAAATAGGAATCGCCTGTGACATTAAAGGGGTCTCTTAGACGCGAGAGGTTAAGGGAGCAATACAGATTGGTACGTCTGACTCGCGTTGAAGGGCTGTTACGCAGAAGCGCCAAACTTGCTTTGCGGCTGTAATAGGCGTCTAATTCCCGATCTTAGATTGTCTAAGAGGGGAACGACGATGAGAAAAGTTCTTGTACTTGCAAGTGTTCTGGCCCTTGGCGCGTGCGCGGAAACAGCACCCGAAGCCGATCCCGCAACCGAAGTGGAAGCGACCGAGGATGCCGGCGTGGATATGTCGGCATGGGTTGGTGAATACGCGCTGGTCTATGATGACGGGACGGAAGCCACACTGACCATCGCTGCCGATGGCGCTTATAGCGGGACGAGCGGCGAAGAGACTGTGACAGGCGCGATCACCCTGGGTGACGGCGGTGCATTTTGCTACACCGCTGAAGGCAGTGACGACACCGAGTGCTGGACCAATGGCGAAGCCAATGACGATGGCAGTTGGGTATCGACCAGCGACGCCGGGCGCAGCGCAACGGTTACGCGCATGGAAGAAACCGCCGAGGCGGAACCGGCTGGCTAAGCAAGCTTGAGGGCAGGGGCCGCGAGGCCCGTTCCAGAGAAACCAACCAAAACGGGTGGGGGCGGCTTGCCGCTGTCCGGCCCGTTTTGTGTTTGGCTACAGTCCCACCAACGCATCGATCGCGCCCTGCAGGATGAACGCCGCCGCCGCCGCATCGACCCGGGCCGCGCGTTTCTTGCGGGTGACGTCCTGTTCGATCATTGCGCGTTCCACCGCCTGTGTTGACCAGCGTTCGTCGCGGAGCAGGATCGGCAGGTCGAGCGCCTGATCGACATTGCGGGCGAAAGCCCGGGTGGACTGTGTCTGCGGACTGTCCGTACCGTCGAGATTGAGCGGCAGGCCGATGATCAGCCCGGCAATATGCTGCTCGGCGAAGATGGTTTTGAGCCGCTCCAGATCTTTCGAGAATTTGGTGCGTTTGACCGTTTCCGCTGCCGTGGCGAAGGTCCAACCGGCATCGCACAGGGCGACGCCGACCGTCTTGCTGCCGACATCGAGCCCGGCAAGCCGCCCGCCTTGGGGCAGCGCCTCTCGAAATTCGGTGGCGGCTTCGGTGATCACTGGACGGCCACCTGATACGCGCTGACCCGCCGCGCCGCGTCGTCGCGCAAATTGCTCCAGAAGAGCAGGAAATCGAAAACATGATAATTGTTGCCCGGCAACACATAACGTCCGAACGCTTCGGGCGGCTGGCCGACCAGCAGCAGTCCCTGATCGTTGCAGCGGGCCGGGATCAGGCCGCGTGTCAGGCTGGCATTGTTCATATCCTCATTGGGCACGACCGCGCCGAGATTGGCGTCCGCCGCCGCTTCGCCGTTCCGGCTGCCGGTCAACGGATTGACGCACAGCATGGCCGTGTCGCGGCGTGATGCCCCCGTATAACCGGTGCTCTCGTCATATATGCGGGTGATCTGGTGGGGATCGGCGGGTTCGGCAAAGCTCTGGAACGCGATGATGCAGTTGCTGGACTCCGGCTCTGCACAGGCATTGAGGGGCAGGGCGGGCAGATCCGCCTCGACGGAAATCGGCCAGCCGATCACATAGGCCGCGACGATCCGGTCGGCGGCGGGGGTTCCGGCGATGCGTTCGTGGAGCAGGGTTGCCAGATGCAGACCGCCCTGGCTGTGGCCAGCCAGAATGAAGGGCTGGTCATCATCGATCTGCGTCAGGAAATAGTCGAAAGCCGCCTCGACATCCTGATAGGCAAAACGCAGCGCGACTTCGGCATTGCGATGATCGGTCAGGAAGGCACCGATCACGGCCTGGCGGTAGAGCGGTGCCCAGACTTCCCCGATTTCGTTGAACACGCTGGCCTGGCTGGCGGCGAACAGTTCCTGGCGGGGGCGGGCCGCCGGACTATTGAGCGGCGCATTCCAGCGATCCCGGTCGAGATAGGTTGTGGGCAGGACATAGAAAACCGGGATGCGGGGCTGGTCATCGTCGGTGGCCACAGGGGCGGGGGCGGGTGTGATTCCTGTTTCCTCTGCGTCTGTGACCTCTTCTTCTTCGCCAAAGCCTTCGGGGAGCCAGTCGCTGGCCGGGTTCTCGATATCCGGACGGATCAGCCACATCGCCCGGTTGGCATAGGCCTGATCCGGCACTTCTTCGAGCATCTCGATGGCTTCACCGGGCACCAGCGCCATCTCCAGCAGTTCGTCCTGAAACAGCGTCCAGGCAACTCCGGCAAGCAGGACGAGGAAGATCGCGGTGGCAATCAGATAGAGAAAGATACGGGCGGCCATGGTGTCACTCTTATACGGTCTGGCGGGCGCCATAGTCCAAGGCGCGCTAAAGGCCAACGCCAACGGTACCCGCCATACGTTTTACGCGCTTGCAGCAAGGGCGGGGCGATGCTAGCCGCGCGGCCATGTCCGTCGATACACAAACCGTGCTCCGCATCGCGTCTCTGGCGCGCATCGCGATGAGCGAAGAAGAGGCCGAGCGCCTCAAGCCCGAACTCAACAATATCCTGGGATGGGTCGAACAACTGGGCGAAGTCGATACGTCCGGTGTCGAGCCGCTCGCCGCTGTTATCGCCAACCACACCCGGATGCGCGACGATGTCGTGACCGATGGCGACAAGCGCGAGGATATCCTCGCCAATGCGCCGGTGGCCGAACATGGCTTTTTCGCCGTTCCGAAGGTGATCGAATAGTGACCGATATTACCGATCTTGGCGTTGCGGATATCCGCGACGGGTTTCGTGGCGGGGCGTTTTCCGCGCGCGAGGTGGCCGATGCGTTCAACGACGCGGTGGCGGGTTCCGACGCGCTGAACTGCTTCATCGTGAAGACGCCCGAAAAGGCGCTCGAAGCAGCGGACGAAGCCGATCGCGCGCTGGCGGCGGGGGACGCCAAACCGCTTTCCGGTGTGCCGCTGGGCATCAAGGACCTGTTCTGCACGAAAGGCGTCCAGTCGACCGCGGCGAGCCATATCCTAGAGGGCTTTGTGCCGCCGTATGAATCGACCGTGTCCGGCAATCTGCTGGAGGCCGGTGCGGGCATGCTCGGCAAGCTCAATATGGATCAGTTCGCGATGGGGTCGTCCAACGAGACGAGCCATTTCGGCAATGTGGTTTCGCCCTGGCGGCGCAATGATGGTGGCAATACGCCGATGTCACCGGGCGGCAGCTCAGGCGGCACATCGTCCGCCATTGCCGCGCATATCGTGCCAGCAGCGACCGGCACCGATACCGGCGGTTCGATCCGCCAGCCCGCCGCCTTTACCGGCATTTGCGGCATGAAGCCGACCTATGGCCGCTGTTCGCGCTATGGCATGGTGGCGTTTGCGAGTTCGCTGGACCAGGCCGGGCCGATGGCGCGCAGCGTAAAGGATTGCGCGATCCTGCTCGAAGCGATGGCCGGCCATGACGCCAAGGATACGACATCGCTGAAAGAGCCGGTCCCCAATTGGGAAGCGGGCCTGAACGGCGATCTCAAGGGCAAGACAATCGGGATCCCCAAGGAGTATCGCGTCGACAATATGCCAGAGGAAATCGATGCGCTGTGGAAGCAGGGTGTCGAGTGGATGCGCGATGCGGGCGCGGAGATTGTCGATGTCTCGCTGCCGCACACCAAATATGCGCTGCCGGCATACTACATCATCGCACCTGCCGAGGCGTCGGCCAATCTCTCGCGCTATGACGGCGTGCGGTACGGCCTGCGCGAAACGCCGGATGGCGCAAACCTGCAGGATATGTACGCAGCGACCCGCGCCGCCGGGTTTGGCGACGAGGTCAAACGCCGCGTCATGATCGGCACATACGTCCTCTCGGCCGGATTCTACGACGCCTATTTCACCCAGGCCACGAAAGTCCGCACGCTGATTGCGCGCGATTTCGATTCTGCGTGGGAAAGCTGCGACTATCTGCTGACGCCTACTGCGCCGAGCGCCGCCTTCGGCCTTGGCGATCTCAGCGATGATCCGATTGCCATGTATCTGAATGATGTTTTCACCGTGCCGAGTTCGCTGGCTGGATTGCCTGCGATTGCCGTGCCGGGCGGCCTTGATCATCAGGGCCTTCCCCTTGGCCTGCAGGTTATTGGCAAAGCGCTGGATGAGCAGGGTGTGATGAATGCGGGGCTGGCGATGGAAGAGCGCGCCGGCTTTACTGCGCGTGCGGAGAAATGGTGGTGAGCAATTATCGTATCCAGGGCGCAACGGGCGAATGGGAGGTCGTGATCGGCCTTGAGGTTCATGCGCAGATCACGTCTCACTCCAAGCTGTTTTCGGGCGCGTCGACCGAATTCGGGCAGGAACCGAACTGCAATGTGTCGCTCGTCGATGCTGCGATGCCCGGGATGCTCCCGGTCGTGAATGGCGAATGCCTGCGCCAGGCCGTGCGCACGGGGCTCGCGCTCAATGCCCAGATCAACCGCTGGTCGCGCTTCGACCGGAAGAATTATTTCTACGCCGATCTGCCGCAGGGCTATCAGATTTCGCAGCTCTTCCACCCGATTGTCGGCGAGGGCGAGATCGAGGTTTCGCTCGACGAAAAGGATCCCGAAGGCACGGTCAAGACGATCGGTATCGAACGCATCCATGTCGAGCAGGATGCCGGCAAGCTGATGCACGACCAGCATCCGACGATGAGCTATGTCGATCTCAACCGCTGCGGCGTGGCGCTGATGGAAATCGTGTCGCGGCCCGATATGGGTTCACCGCTCGAGGCGGGGGCCTATGTCCGCAAGCTGCGCTCGATCCTGCGCTATGTCGGATCGTGCGACGGCAATATGGAACAGGGCTCGATGCGCGCCGATGTGAACGTTTCCGTGCGCAAGCCGGGCGAGGAACTGGGCACGCGGACCGAGACCAAGAACGTCAATTCGATCCGCTTCATCCAGCAGGTCGTCGAGACCGAAGCCCGCCGCCAGGTCGACCTGATCGAGGATGGCGGAACTGTCGTGCAGGAAACCCGGCTGTTCGATCCGGACAAGGGCGAGACGCGCTCTATGCGCTCCAAGGAAGATGCGCATGACTACCGCTATTTCCCCGATCCCGATCTGCTGCCGATTGAGCTCTCCGAAGAATTCGTCGCCGAAGCCAGGGCGAGCCTGCCCGAACTGCCGGACGCCAAGCGCCATCGCTACGAGAACGCACTCGGCCTCAGCGCCTATAACGCTGCGGTGCTGACCGCCGAGGCGGAAACCGCGCGCTGGTTTGAGAAGCTGGCGGCCGAAAGCGCCAAGAAGCAGGGAAAGCCCGAATCCGATGTTGCCAAGGCCGCGGCGAACTGGCTGATCTCCGATCTGTTCGGCGGATTGAACAAGCTCGGCGTCGATCTGGACTCTTCGCCGGTAAGCGCGGCGCAGGGCGCTGAACTGCTCGCACTGGTCGCCGATGGCACGCTTTCCGGCCCGCTCGCCAAACAGGTGTTCGAGATCATGCTCGAAACCGGCGACGATCCGGAAAAGATCGTCGAGGAAAAGGGGCTGAAACAAACCTCCGACACTGGTGCAATCGAGGCCGTGATCGCCGATATCCTCGCTGCGAACAGCGACAAGGTAGAGGAATATCGCGGCGGCAAGGACAAGCTGTTCGGCTTTTTCGTCGGCCAGACGATGAAGGCGATGCAGGGCAAGGCCAATCCGAAAGTGGTCAACGAGTTGCTCAGGAAGGCGTTGGGCTAGGCAATTTCGTCATTCCGGACTTGATCCGGAATCCAGTGCCAGAGGCGATATCGCATTCTGACCCGGTCCCCGGGTCATGCCCGGGGCAACGATCCTCTAGAATACCGGCTGGTTGGCCTCGTCTGTGCCGTCCTCGCCATCGCTGGGCGTGTGGATGCCGCATTCCGTCTTGTCCCAGCCGCGCCAGCGGCCGGCGCGGGCGTCTTCGCCGGGCTTGACCTTGCTCGTGCAGGGCGCGCAGCCGACGGAAAGATAGCCCTCGGCCTCGAGCGGGTGGCGGGGCAGGTCATGCGCGTCGAAATAAGCATCGAGATCGGCCTTGATCCAGTCGCCGAGCGGGTTGAGCTTGAGCCGGCCGTCTTCGACTTCGAAACGGGCGATATTTTCGCGGGTGTGGGACTGGAACGCCTTGCGCCCCGAAATCCAGGCGTCGAGCCCGTCCTTGGCGCGCGCCAGAGGTTCGACCTTGCGGATCGCGCAGCAGCCGTCCGGATCGAACGACCAGCGCAGCTCATTCTCGTCCTTCTCGGCAAGCACCTTAGGATCGGGCGTGACGACCGTGGCATTCCTGATCCCGAACGCCTTGATCAGCGTTTCGCGATAGGCAAGCGTTTCGGAAAACATGCGCAGCGTATCGACGAACACGACCGGAATGGCCGGATCGGCCCTGGCGACGAGATGGAGCAGCACCGCGCTTTCCGTGCCGAAGGAGGACACCACGGCGATTTCTCCCAGCTCGTCCTCGGCGAACAGGGCGCGCAGCATGGTCTGCGCATCGACCCCTTCGAAACGGGCGTTCAGCGCGTCGGCATCGGCCTGCGTATAGCGCGGACGGGCATCGATCGTGTCGAGCGCACGGGCGGCGGAGCTAGCCATGTCGTTTGCTCCAGATCGGGGTTCGGTCATCGGCTGCCTTTTGATAAACATTGTCCCACCGGGAAAGCGCGGTTTGAGCATCGGCGGCGTCGATCGGCTTCTCCGGCGCGAAACTGTCGAAACCGCAGCGCTGCATAAAAGCCAGCTGGTCGACGAGAACATCGCCCTGGGCGCGCAGTTCGCCGGTATAACCATGCTCGCGCAGGATCCGCGCCGCGGAATAGCCTCGGCCATCGCCAAAATTCGAAAAACCGATTTCGATCAGGGCCAGACGATCCAGATAAGGGATGAGCTGGCGCGCGTCTTCGCCATCCTCCAGCCGCACCGCGGTTGCGTTGGACTGGCCGAAAAAGCTGTCCAGGGTGACGGCGGGTTCTTCATGCACCTCGTCGTCGCGGAAACGCAGCACATTATCCATAGAGCGCCTCCTTGAACGGCGCCATGCCGAGCCGGCGATAGGTGTCGACGAAGCGTTCGTCATCCTCCCGCTGGGCAACATAAACGTCGGTCACCGTCTCGATCGCGTCGACAATCCCGTCTTCGTCGAAGCCGGGGCCGGTGATTTTCGCGAGGCTTACATCCTCCGCGCCTGAGCCGCCGAGCAGCAACTGGTAATTCTCCGTGCCTTTCCGGTCGACGCCGAGAATGCCTATATGGCCGGCATGGTGATGGCCGCAGGCATTGATGCAGCCGGATATTTTCAGCTTCAGCTCGCCCAGTTCCTTCTGCCGGTCGATATCGGCGAAGCGTTTGGCGATCTTCTGTGCGACCGGGATCGAGCGGGCATTGGCAAGGCTGCAATAATCGAGGCCGGGGCAGGCGATGATATCGCTGATCAGATCGAGATTGGGCGAGGCGAGACCCGCCTCATCCAGTTTCTGCCAGAGCGCGTAGAGATCGGCTTTGCGGACATGGGGCAGCACGATGTTCTGCGAATGGGTGACCCGGCATTCGTCGAAACTGAACTGTTCGGCAAGATCGGCCATCAGGTCCATCTGCGCCGAACTCGCATCGCCCGGAATGCCGCCGGCCGGCTTCAGGCTGATCGTGGCGATCGCATATCCGGGTCGTTTATGGGCGTCGACATTCTGGTCGAGCCACACCGCGAAATCGGGGTCGGTGCGGTCAATGTCTTCGCTAAGGCCGCTTTCGAAGGCGGGTTCCTCGAAATGGGCGATGATGCGTTCAAGCTCGGCCGCCGGCGCATCGATATTCTGCCCCTGGAGATGGACGAATTCGGCTTCGACTTCCTCGATGAACTTTTCCGCGCCCATTTCATGGACGAGGATCTTGATCCGGGCCTTGTATTTATTGTCGCGCCGGCCGTAGCGGTTGTAGACGCGCAAGATCGCCTCGGCATAGCTCACCAGCTCGCCGATCGGCACGAATTCGCGGATCAGCGGTGCGATCATCGGGGTGCGCCCCATGCCGCCGCCGGCATAATAGCGGGCGCCGATCTCGCCCGCATCGTTGCGGACGATCTGGATACCGATATCGTGGAGGCGCATGGCCGCGCGATCCTCATCCGCCGCGATCACGGCGAATTTGAACTTGCGCGGCAGATAGTTGAATTCCGGGTGGAAGCTCGACCATTGGCGCAGCAGTTCGGCATAGGGGCGCGGGTCGGCGACTTCGTCCGCCGCCGCACCGGCATATTGGTCCGAACTGATGTTGCGGATGCAATTGCCGCTGGTCTGGATGGCGTGCATCTCGACCGTGGCGAGATCGGCCAGGATATCGGGTGCGTCCTCCAGCTTGATCCAGTTATACTGGATATTCTGCCGCGTCGTGAAATGCCCGTAACCGCGGTCATATTTGCGCGCGATATGGGCAAGCATCCGCATCTGTTCGCTGTTCAGCGTGCCATAGGGCACCGCGACGCGCAGCATATAGGCGTGCAGCTGGAGATACAGTCCGTTTTTCAGGCGGAGTGGCTTGAACTGGTCTTCCGTTATTTTCCCGGCGAGGCGACGCTCTACCTGGTCGCGGAATTCCTCGACGCGCGTGTCGACCATCTGCTGGTCGAAAGAATCATATTTATACATGTCAGATTACCCAGTTTCCGGCGGCGGGGTCCGGCGGTGCAATTTTGAGATCAGGGCGAACGGTGGGCCCGGTTGCGCGGATCTTTTCCTTGATATGGAGCGGCAAAATGCCGGCATCGGTGCGTTCGGCATCGACAGTGTAACAGTCGCTGACGGTGCGAGCCGCTATCTCGCGGGCGATGATCTGGTCCACGGTATCGCCGACCTCGATCGCATCGGAAACATGGCGCGACCAGTTATAGCCGGTCCACCAGACGACATCGCCGCTTTTCAGCTCGTTGCCGGTGAGTATCTTCATGCGCCTTGCTCCACTGTGTCTGTCGCCGCGGTTTCGGCCAGGGCGACCAGCCGGTCTTCCGCAAGGGACCGGTCGACGACATCGCCGACGATGATAACCGCCGGGCTCTCGATCCGTTCGCGGGCGACCAGATCGCCCAGATCGGCAAGCAGGCTGCGCATCGCGCGGGCGCCGGGCAGCGTCGCGCGCTCGACAATCGCCACGGGCATCGCCGGCGAAACGCCGTCTTCGATCAGCTTGTCGGCGATATCCGCAGCCGTCGCGACGCCCATATAGATGACGAGCGTCCGGCCCTTACCGGCTAGTCCCGACCAGTTCTGGTCCGACAGCCCTTTGCACTGGCCCGCCACAAAAGTAACCGCACTCGACGCCTCGCGATGGGTGAGGGGGAGCGCAGCCTCCGCGGCAGCGCCAAGTGCGGCAGATATGCCGGGCACGATTTCTACGTCGATTCCGGCTTTGCGGAGCGTTTCGGCTTCTTCGCCGCCACGTCCGAAAATGAAGGGGTCTCCGCCTTTCAGGCGCAGCACGGTCAGGCCCTCTGAGGCCTTTTCGACCAGCAGCGCATTGATGCCGGGCTGCGGCACGGTGTGGCGGCTGCGTTTCTTGGCTACGGAAATCCGCGGCGTATCGGCGGGGATCATGGCCAGGATGCGTGCATCGACGAGGCCGTCATGCACGACGATATCGGCTGTTTCTATGGCTCTGGCTGCGCGCAGCGTAAGCAGGTCCGGGTCTCCGGGTCCTGCGCCGACGAGCAATACACGCCCTGATCTGGTGGTCGAACTTTCCATGGCTGCAACATGGTCAAATCGGGCGCCGCGAACAAAGCATGGTTGCTTGTCCCCGGTTTAGCTCAGCTTTCGCACCTGCGAAGAGATCAGCTTTGCGGGTCTTTCAACCCCACTCCGATGGACGCGCGAACCGCCGGAGCCTCGGCAGAGGCCACGGGATAAGCGCAATAGTCGGCGGCATAATAAGCGCTGGGCCGATGATTGCCGGACAGGCCGATCCCGCCAAATGGCGCGGCCGATGATGCGCCATTGGTGGGCTTGTTCCAGTTCACGATGCCGGCGCGGATATTGCCCCAGAAGCGGTTATAAAGCTCGGGCGAGCCACTGAGCAGCGAGGCCGACAGGCCAAAGCGCGTGTTGTTCGCCTCGGCAATGGCGCTGGAGAAATCGGGCACCCGGATGATCTGGAGCAACGGACCGAAAATTTCTTCGTCGGGCCGGTTCTCGACTCCGGTGACATCAATGAGGCCCGGCGTGAGAAACGGCTTGTCGTCCTCGATGCGCCGGAGATGGGAAATCGGGTTTCCGCCCTTCATTATCAGATCGAGGAAACCGTCCGTCACCGCTTCGGCCGACTGATTGTCGATCACGCATCCCATAAAGGGTGCGGGAGTCGCGTCGGGCGGTCCGACAATGATGCGCTCAACGATCTTGCGAATGGCGTCGATCAGCTCTTCATGCTTGCCGTCTTCGACGATCAGGCGGCGCGCGGCGGTGCAGCGCTGGCCGGCCGTCATATAGGCAGACTGCACGGCGATCGTCGCCGATGCATATACATCGGGCGAATCCCAGACAATCAACGGGTTGTTGCCGCCCAATTCGAGTGCGAGAATCTTGTCCGGTCGCGGCCCGAATTGCTTGTGGAGCGCAACGCCGCCACGCACGGAGCCGGTGAAGAGCAGGCCGTCTATTCCATCATGCCCAGCCAATTCCTTGCCCTGTTCGGGCCCGCCGACGAGCAGCCTGACGACATTTTCAGGTACGCCGGCCTCATGATAGCATTTGACCAGGAATGCGCCGGTTGCCGGCGTTTTTTCCGACGGTTTGAAGACAATCGCGTTACCCGCGATCAGGGCCGGGACGATATGGCCGTTCGGCAAATGTGCGGGAAAGTTGAACGGCCCGAGTACGGCGAGCACGCCATGCGGCTTGTGCCGCAATGCATTCTGCTCGTTCAGCGCGCCCTGTTTGTTGCGGGAAGGCGTCCGTTCGAAATAGGCATCGGCCGAAATATCGACCTTGTTCATGACCGCGTCGATCTCGGTCGCCGTTTCCCAGAGCGGCTTGCCTGTCTCGCTGGAGATCAGGGCGGCGAATTCATCCTTCTTTCCGCGCACGATATTGGCAAAGCGGCGCAACGCTTCGATCCGGTAGGTACTGGATCGCGCGGCCCATTCCGCCCATCCGCCACGGGCTGCCGAAACCTCCGCATCGGCATCGCCGACCGGGGCCTCCCAGATCGCTTCGCCAGTTGCCGGATTGTTGGAAATAAGCATGTCTGTCACAGGATTCTCTATTCAAAGCGCGAGCCATTTGTCCTGACGGGAGATGCCAGACAAGACGCAAGAACGCCAGATATTACCGCAGCGCCTCGCCCATCCGGCGTATCGCCGCGACTTTGGCCGTGAGCGGTTCCCAGTCGTCGGCCTCGTCGATCCGCGCCCAGATCGCCTCCACCTCGTCGATATGCATCGAACAGGGCCCGGCATCCGACCAATAGGGATGATCGGGCGGCTGCGACGCATAGGCGGCCATGGCCGGCTCCAGTTTCGCGAAATGTTCGTTCTCATAGATGGGGTCAGCGGGAGAGGAACCCCGCCGCTGGCCGCCGCGCCAGTCAAAGAAAAAGCGATCGATCGTGACGTCGCTATTGCTCAATGCCTGTTCGACCAGCGTTAGCAGCGCGATATCGTCTTTCGCCCCGCGCGAGGAAACCCCAAGCCGCGCCAGCATCTTTTCGCGAAACGCGTCCTGATAGAGCGGGCCGAAGCCTTCGATGACCGGGATCAGCGGCTCGGCTTCCTCGATCAGACGCAGGGAGACGGCGAGCTGGGCAATATCCCAATGGATAGCCTCGGCCTGACGGGCAAAGGCGTAAAGGCCCGTCTGGTCGAAATAGGCGGCGGTGAACCCCGGCTCCCATTTCGGGGTGAAGCGCCAGGGGCCATAGTCGAAGCTTTCGGTCGTAATCGCGATATTGTCGCTGTTGAGCACGCCGTGCACGAAACCGGCCGCCATATAGGAAGCCGCGAGTTTTGCCCCGCCCGCAACGACATGGGCGAGCAGGCGTTCGGGCGCGTCCTTTCCGCCTTCCTCGCCGAAATAGTGTCTGAGACAATAGGCGATCAGCTTGTTCATGTTGTCAGGCTCGCGCAGCGCCGCGAGCCGCTGGAAGGTACCGATCCGGATATGGCCGTGGCTGAGCCGGACCATGACGGCGGAGCGGGTGGGCGAGGGTTCGTCATTGCGTTCCAACGCTTCGCCGGTCTCGATCAGGGAAAAGGTTTTCGAGGTTTCGACGTCCAGCGCTTCCAGCATTTCGGTGGCCAGAATCTCGCGCGCACCGCCCTTGAGTGTCAGCCGCCCGTCGCCGAACCGGCTATAGGGCGTCTGGCCGGATCCCTTTGTGCCAAGGTCCATGAGCCGGCCGGCCGCGTCCCGCATCTGTGCGAACAGAAATCCCCGTCCATCGCCGATTTCCGGATTGTAGCTGCGGAACTGGTGACCGTGATAGCGCAGCGCGAGCGGTGAAGGGAGCGAGCCTTTAAGCGGAGCGAAGCGGCCGAAATGGTCGATCCATTCGTCATCGCTCAATTCTGCAAGGCCCACAGTCTCGGCCCATCGGTCATTGCGGAACTTGAGCCGGGTTTCCGGGAAGTCAGCCGCCTCTACCGGATCGTAGAAATCGCCACCCAGTTCGTGGATCGCGGTTTCGGGCGTGTAAGTTGAAGCTTGCGGCAAAATCGTCATGGCCCGATATGGGGGGAAGCAACAGGAGAGCGCAAGCGTGGCGGACTATAGTGACGGGGTCTGGTGGTCGAATGACGGTTTGCGGCTGCATTACCGCAGCTATGCCGGGCCATCGGACAAGCCGCCGATCCTGTGTCTGCACGGATTGACCCGCAATGCGCGGGATTGGGAGCCGGTTGCCGAAAGGCTGACAGGTGACTGGCAGATATATGTGCTCGAGATGCGCGGCCGGGGCGAGAGCGCCTATGCGCCGGACCCGATGACCTATGTGCCGCTGACCTATGTCCAGGATGTCGAGGCTTTTCTGAAAGACCGGAATATCGATCGTTATGTCGCATTCGGCACGTCGCTTGGCGGAATCATCACCATGTTGCAGGCGGCGACCCGCCCCGAACGGCTGGCGGCGGTGATGCTCAACGATGTCGGACCGGTGATAGAGGAAGACGGCGTGGAGCGTATCCGCGGCTATGTCGGCAAGGGCGGCAATTTCCCGACCTGGCTTCACGCAGCGCGCGGGTTGCAGACGGGGTTTGGCGATATTTATCCAAAATGGGAATTGGCCGACTGGCTGGCTATGGCAAAACGGCTCTGCAAGCTGCTGCCCTCGGGGCGCATCGGTTATGATTACGATATGCGGATAGCCGAACCCTTCCGGGTGCCGGGTGGAGAATCGGGATTCGACATGTGGGCCGCCTTTGCCGGGCTGAAGGAAATCCCGACCATTCTCGTGCGCGGCGGCCATTCCGAAATTCTCTCCGAAACGACCGCGCTGGAGATGAAGCGGCGCAAGCCCGATCTGGAGATCGCCACGGTTCCCGATGTCGGCCACGCACCGGTGCTGGACGAGCCGGAGGCCGAGGCCGCGATAGACTCTCTTCTGGAGCGTGTCCGGGCGTGAACGAGCCGGCAAAAATCCTGCACCTCCATTCGACCTTCTCGCTCGGCGGGAAAGAAGCGCGGGCGGTTCGGCTGATGAATGTCTTCGGGAAGCGTGCCAGCCACACTATCCTCAGCGCCATGCCCGAGGCGCTGGGCGCGCGCGATGCGATCGACCCCGCCATCGCAGCCGATTTCCCCCAGGACGCCCCGTCGCTGATTGGCAAGCCCGGTGTCCGGCGATACCGCGCACTGGCCCGCTACATGCGGCAATTCGATCTCGTCCTGAGCTATAATTGGGGATCGATGGACGGCGTCATGACGCATCGGCTGTTCGGTTCCGGATTGCCGCCGATCATTCACCATGAAGACGGGTTCAACGCGGACGAGGCCGACCGGCTGAAGAGCAAGCGCAACATCTATCGCCGCCTGGCCTTTCCGACGCTGCATGCGCTGGTTGTCCCGTCCCTCCAACTGCGCAGAATAGCGCGCACGGTGTGGAAACAGCCCGAGGGACGAGTGCGGCAGATTTCCAACGGCATTCCCGTTGAGCGCTATGCCGAACCGCCAGAGTTCGGTGCGATTCCCGGCTTTGAGCGTCAGCCGGGCGATGTGGTTGTCGGGACGATCGCCGGGTTGCGGGAGGTGAAGGATCTGCCGCGCCTCGTGCGTGCGGTGGCCGAATTGCCCGACAATGTCCGGCTCGTCATCGCGGGCGAGGGGCCGGAGCGGGAAGCGATAGAGGCCGAAGCGCGGCGGTGCGGAATTTCCGGACGCGTTTCGCTGGCCGGGTTTCTCGACCGGCCCTCGCGCTATGTCGGGCATTTCGACATATTCGCGCTGTCGTCGCGGAGCGAACAATTCCCGATTTCCGTGGTCGAGGCGATGGCGGCGGGCCTGCCGGTGGCGTCGCCCAGCGTTGGCGATGTCGAATCCATGGTAAGTGCGGAGAACCGGCCTCTTGTCGCGCTTGGGGAGGTGGATCTGGCGGGCGCGCTGAAAGAACTTGCCGGGGACGAAGGGCTGCGCGCCGCGATCGGGGCGGCCAATCGCGAGAAAGCAGCCAGCCACTACGACGAAGGCCGAATGATCGGGGAATATGCCGGGCTTTATGAGGGAGCGCTTGGCCGACCGGGCTTATTCACAGCCTGAGTAAAGTGGTCGCATCGCGCAGCAAAAGCTCCTATATGGCGGCTTGAAGAGGGTCGGAGTAAATATGTTCAAGGGTTTAGATACGATCAACTATGGCGGGCGCGAAGTCCTGCCTCTGATCGAAGGCGGCAAGGGCGTGGCCGCAACCAACGGAATGAGTTCGGGTGCATGGGCGGCTGCAGGCGGCATCGGCACGGTGTCGGCGGTAAACGCGGACAGTTATGACGCTGATGGCCGGATTGTTCCGCAAATCTATCATGGCAAGCGGCGCGTCGACCGGCATGAAGAGCTGATCCAATATGCGATCGACGGCGCCGTCGAGCAGGTCCGCCGCGCATTCGAGATCGCCAGCGGCAGGGGCGCGATCAACATCAACGTATTGTGGGAAATGGGCGGCGCGCAGGACGTGCTGCATGGCGTACTCGAAAAGACCAAGGGTCTTGTCGCCGGTGTTACGTGCGGCGCGGGCATGCCGTACAAGCTTTCCGAGATCGCGGCGTCCTACCAGGTCCATTATCTGCCGATTATCAGCTCGGCCCGGGCGTTCCGGGCGCTCTGGAAGCGGGCCTATTCCAAAGCTGCCGAATGGCTCGGTGCGGTGGTCTATGAGGATCCGTGGAAGGCGGGCGGGCATAACGGCCTGTCCAATGCCGAAGATCCGCTCAAACCCGAAGATCCCTATCCGCGCGTCAAGGAACTACGCGATGTTATGCGGGCCGAGGGTATTTCTGACGATGTGCCGATCGTAATGGCCGGCGGCGTCTGGTATCTCAGGGACTGGGATCACTGGATCAACAATCCGGAACTTGGCCAGATCACCTTCCAATATGGCACACGGCCGCTGCTGACGCAGGAAAGCCCGATTCCCCAGGCCTGGAAAGACCGGCTGACCACGCTCGAAGAGGGTGATATCCTGCTCCACAAATTTTCGCCGACAGGGTTTTATTCTTCTGCTGTTCGCAATGACTTTCTGAAGAATCTTGAGGCGCGGTCTGAACGGCAGATCGCCTTTTCGCTCGAAGCAGCCGGCGATCACCAATATCAGCTCGATGTCGGTGTGAAAGGCAAGAATTTCTGGGTGACGCGCGGCGACCTGCTGCGCGCGCGCGAATGGGATGCGCTGGGCTTCGCCATGGCGCTGAAAACGCCAGACAACACGCTGGTTTTCGTTACACCGGAGGAAGCGGCGCTGATCCGCAAGGACCAGGCCGATTGCATGGGCTGCCTCAGCCAGTGCCAATTCTCGTCCTGGAAAGACAAGGACAATCACACGACCGGGCGCCTTGCCGATCCGCGTTCCTTCTGCATCCAGAAAACGTTGCAGGATATTGTCCATGGCGGACCGATGGATCACAATTTGATGTTCGCCGGCCATAACGCCTTCAACTTCAAGACCGATCCTTTCTATTCGAACGGATTCGTGCCCACGGTGAAGCAGCTGGTCGACCGGATCGCGACCGGGGACTAGGCCTTACGCTTACTTCTCGGGTAATTGCCGCTTTCCCGGCGCTCTGGCAGTCTTTCCGCCGCAGAGGGAGCGATTATGGCGGACCGCATTGCCTGGACGATATTGGCGCTTGTGCACCTGGTGCCGGGTATCGCCTTTTTCGCGCCATCGCTGGTGTCGCGGCTTTACGGCGTGGCGGCGGAGTCGCCCCTGTTCCCGTTGCTCCATCATCGCGCCGCCCTGTTCGGTGTGGTGCTGCTGATCTGCATCTGGGCGGCGTTCGATCCGGGCGTCCGTCAGCTTGCGACGATCGCCACGGCGGTTTCGATGCTCAGTTTTCTCGGGATCTACTGGTGCGCCGGCCAGCCGGCATCTCTGCGAACCATCGCGCTCATTGACCTGATCGGCCTGCCGGTCCTGCTCTTTGCGGGCTGGCGGGCCTTTTTCAGCACCTGAAAGGGCCTATTCCCAGTCCCAGGCCTTTTCACCATGCTGCGACAGGTCGAGACCTTCCTGTTCCTGATCTTTCGTCGCGCGCATCGGGAAGACGATGCCGACAATCCAGGCCAGTCCCGCCGTCGCCACTAGCGACCAGAGCGCAACCACGCCGATCGCGGTGAGCTGGGACATTAGCTGGCTCGCCATTGTAACGCCGGGCGCAAAGCCCGTCCCGCCGAGGCTCGGAGCCATCAATATGGCGAGCATTGCCGCGCCGAGCATCCCGCCGACGCCATGAACCGCGAACACATCGAGCGAATCGTCAATCGCGAACCGCCGCTTGATCAGGCCGACCGCAGCAAAACAGACGATCGCCGCCATGAGGCCCAGAAGCATCGCGCTGCCGGGGCCGACGACATTGGCGGCGGGGGTGATCGTCGCGAGCCCGGCGATGACGCCGGTGGCGATGCCGATGCCGGTGGATTTGCCGAAGCGCAGCTTCTCGATCGCTGCCCAGGTCAGCGCGGCGGCGCTGGCCGCCAGATGGGTGTTGAGAATGGCCGCGCCGGCGCCGAAATTCGCGGTCAAGCCCGATCCGCCGTTGAAGCCGAACCAGCCGACCCAGAGCAGGGCCGCGCCCGTCATGGTGAGGGCTGCGCCGTGCGGCGGGATCATCTTTTTCGGGAAACCCTCGCGGCGGCCCAGCAATATGGCGATCACCAGCGCGGAAATACCGGCGGTGGTGTGAACAACGATGCCACCCGCGAAATCGAGTGCGCCACGCTGCGCAAGCCAGCCGCCGCCCCACATCCAATGGGCAACCGGAACATAAACGAGGAGCAGCCAGAGCGCGGAAAACACCATGACCCAGCCGAACCGGGCCCGTTCGACCCAGGCGCCGACCATCAGTGCGGGCGTGATAATCGCGAAGGTCATCTGGAACAGCACGAAGCTGGATTCGGGAATGGTTGTGCCGGGGAAGACTTCGCCGAGGCCGGAAAGCATCGCCAGCCCGGTGCCGCCGATGAAATTGCCGCCCTCGCTGAACACCAGGCTGTATCCGATCGCCACCCAGATCAGGGACGTGATGCAGCAAATTCCAAAAATCTGCATGCCGACGGAAAGGAAATTCTTTGTGCGGACGAGGCCGCCGTAGAACAGCACGAGGCCGGGCAGGGTCATCAGCAGGACGAGCGCACTGGCGGTCAATATCCACGCGGTGTCGCCGGAATTGACCACGATGGGGGCTGGCGGGAAGCCGGGCTGGGCATGGGCAACGCCGCCGAATATCGCTGCGGCAACGGCTGAAGCACCGTATTTCATAACTTTGCCCATCAAATCCACTCCCCGTTTGCCCATAGTCGAAGGGCTGTTCTTATCTGTAACTGATTAGAAGAAAGTGCAGGGCTTCGACAAGCTCAGCCCGAGCGGACATCATTATAATGAGCGTCCGTTAAGCCCAGCCTTCGAGCACCTGGTCCGGCGGCCGGTGGCCGTCCGCCCAGATGCGGATATTGGCGATGACCTTGTCGCCCATCGCTTCTCGCCCCTCGAAAGTCGCCGAACCGAGATGCGGCAGCAGAACGACATTCTCGAGCGCGAGAAGCCGTTCGCCGATATCCGGCTCATTTTCATATACATCGAGCCCGGCGCCGGCGATCGCACCCTTTTCGAGGGCGTCCGTCAGCGCTTCTTCGTTGATGATCTCGCCGCGCGCAGCGTTGATCACATAGACATCCCGACCCAACAGGCCGAGCCGCTTTTCGTTGAGAAGATGGTGGGTTTCGGCCGTGTAGGGGCAGTTGATCGAGAGAATATCGATATCGGCGAGCATATCGTCCAGATTTTCGCGCCAGGTGGCACCCAATGTCTGTTCGACCGCTTCCGGCAGCCGGTGCCTGTTGTGATAGTCTATCGCGATTCCGAAACCGCTTGCGCGGCGGGCAATGGCCTGGCCGATCCGGCCCATCCCGACAATGCCCAGTTTCTTGCCGTTGACCCGGTGGCCGAGCATGCCTGTCGGGGCCCAGCCGCGCCACTTTCCGGCCCGGACGAACTTTTCGCCCTCCGCCAGTCGGCGCGGCACGGAGATGATGAGCCCCATCACCATATCGGCCGTGTCTTCGGTCAGCACGCCTGGCGTGTTGGTGACGGGAATGTCGCGCGCGCGCGCCGCGGCAAGATCGATATGATCGACGCCGACGCCGAAATTCGCGATCAGCCTGAGCTGGGGACCGGCGCTCGCCAGCACATCCTTAGAGATATCGTCGGTAAGGGTCGGCACCAGAACGTCGGCCCGCGCGACTGCGTTCTTGAGCGCGTCTTCGCTCATCGGCGTATCATCGGCATTGAATTCGGCATCGAACAATTCGGCCATGCGCGCTTCCACCTGAGCGGGCAGCTTGCGCGTGACGATGGTTTTGGGGCGTTCGATCTGTGGCATCGCGATGTGAATTGCAGCCTGTTTCGCGACGCGTCAAGCGGATCGCGGGTTGAAGGGCGACGCACGCTTGGCTTAGAGACGGGAGCAGGCGATCGAAACGGGGGCGATGCGACAAATGCGCACGATTTTGCGATTGGTGATTCTAGTGTGTGGCGCGGCATTGATGTCGGTGCCGGATGGAGCGGCGGCCCAGAACAGGGAAACACCCTATTGGGCTTCGGTTTCAGCCGGGCAGGCGCGGATGAGGACGGGGCCGGGGCGCAACTTCCCGATCAGCTGGCTGTACCAGCGGGCGGACCTGCCCGTGCGCGTTGTCGAAGTGTATGAAAACTGGCGCAAGATCGAGGACCCGGACGGCACCCAGGGATGGATGCTCGTCAATCTCCTGAGCGCCGACCGGACGGCCATGATCGTCGGCGATATTCGGCCGATGCGCGAAGCGCCGCAGGTCGGCGCGCGAATTCGCTATCAGGCAGAGCCCGGCGTCGTCGGACGGATCAGGAGCTGCCGGCGCGGATGGTGCGAGATCGATGTGCGCGGGCGCAGCGGTTTTGTCCGGATCGCCCACCTTTTCGGCGTCGAGGAAAATGAGCGTGTCGACTAGGCCCTGCCACTAAGTGACCGCGCTCTTCACGAATTTCGAAAATTTGCCGCCTGAATGGCGCGCCGGATTCGGGGCGCTGCTCGGTCTGATCATCGGCAGTTATCTGGCCACGCTGGCGTTGCGCTGGCCTTCGGGCGAGGGCGCGTCGCAGGGCCGGTCCCGCTGCAATGGCTGCGGCAGGGCGCTCGGCTGGCGCGAGCTGATCCCGCTGCTGAGCTATGCCATGCGGCGCGGCCGGTGCGGACATTGCGGTGCGCGGATAGACCCCGTCCATCCGGTCGCCGAACTGGCAGCGGCGCTGATCGGCGCCTTGTCCCTCGCGCTGCATCCCGGCTTCGAAGGGCTGACCGGCGCAATTTTCGGCTGGATCCTGCTGGTTCTGGCGATACTCGACATCCGCCACTTCTGGCTGCCCGACCGGCTGACCCTGCCACTGGCTGCTCTCGGTATCGGTGCCTCATGGCTGATCGGTATGCCGAGCCTGGTCAACGCGCTGATTGGCGCGCTGGCCGGTTTCGGGCTGCTGTTTGTCATCAACAGCGCCTATCGCGCGCTGCGTGGCCGCGACGGACTGGGCAGCGGCGACTCGAAGATGCTCGCCGCGATCGGCGCATGGCTCGGATGGCAGATGCTGCCCTTCATTCTTTTGCTGGCGAGCGGGACGGGCCTTCTGGCGGTGCTGTACGGCGCGCTGCGGGGACGCGCGACGAAGGCCGGCGATCGCTTGCCTTTCGGTGCATTTCTGGCGGTTGCAGCCTGGCCGCTCTGGCTGGGCCGCGATGCACTGCAAAATTATTTCCATGCTTTGTGAGTCGCACCTTTCACGGAAATGCCATAAAACCCGTCATCGCGGTGTAACACTCAGCGCCTAGCGGGCGTGTCTCGGGGGAGTATTCATGCGCTTATCGCTCGATGCCCGTGCTCAACGACTGTTGAGACGGCTGCCGCGAACAACCTGGTTTTCCGTGCTGGAAATCATCCTGATTTCCTTGCTTGCCGTGCAGTGCGCGCGGCTGGTCTGGGCGGTTGTAACGCCGGTCGGGCCAGTCGGGGACTGGCGCAGCGATGCCGGCATGCCGGCGCTCGCCGCACCGGATATGACGCTGTTCGAAACTTTCGATCCCTTTTTTCGCCTTGAAGGCAATGGGCGTGTTGTTGTGACGGATCTCGATGTCCGCCTCTTCGGCGTACGGCAGGATCAGGCGAGCGGCCGCGGATCGGCGATCATCGCGCTGCCCAGTGGCGAACAGGACAGCTATTCGGTGGGCGACGAGATCATGCCCGGCGTGACGCTGGAGGCGGTCGATTTCGATTTCGTGACGATTTCCCGCAACGGATCGCGCGAACAGATATTTCTCGATCAGTCGAGTGCGCCGACGGCATCGCCGCCGCCGCAGGCCGTAGCGCGTCAAACGCCGGCCGCGCCCTCCCGAAGAGCCTCGGCCGGACGCCCGGCGCCCGAAAGGATTTCGCCGGGCCAGCTCGCCTCCGGCACCCAGATTTCGCCGCGGCGCGAAGGCACCCGGCTGACCGGTATCGTGCTCCAGCCGAGCGGCGCCGACGACGCGGCCCTGCGTGCAGCCGGTTTCGAGCCGGGCGATGTCATCATCTCGATCAATGGCGAGCGGATACAGGATATGGGGCAGGCGGTTCGCTTCGCCAACAGTCTGGGAACCGGCGACGGTTTCGTACAAGTCGAACGCAATGGCGAAACCGTCTCGTTTCGCGCAAGGGTAGGCGAATGAAAAAGATAGCATCGATTTTGGCCATGACGGCGTTGCTGATGACGCCCATGGCGCCGCTCAGCGCCCAGCATGTGCTCAACCTGCGCAACGCCGATGTCCGGGCCTTTATCCAGGACGCTTCGCGCGTAACGGGGCGGACCTTCGTTATCGACCCTTCAGTGAGCGGCACGGTGACGGTCGTGACCGACCGGCCTTTGTCCCAGTCCGAATATTTCGAGGTGTTCCTCTCCACCCTGCGCGCCAATGGCCTGGTTGCGGTTCCGACGGCGGGCGGCGCGCTGCGCATCCAGTCGACGGCGAGTGCAGCCTCCCAGCCAGGGAGCGTCGGCACGGCGCGTGCCGGCAACAACGCCTTCGTCACGGAAATTTTCCGGCTGAGCAATATCCCTGCTGCATCTGCGATCGAAACCTTGCGACCGCTGGTAAGCCCGGAAGGATCGATCACCGCAAACACGGCGGGCAATTCTCTCGTCATTGCCGATTTTGCCGACAATGTGCGCCGGATGCGGGCCCTGATCGGGCGAGTCGATGTGGATTCCAGCGCCAGCGAGATCATCGCGCTCAACAATGCCGGCGCGCGGGAAATCGCAGCATCGCTGCAAGGACTGGTAACGGGCGGAGAGGGGCCGGCTCCTGCCGCGGTTGTGCCGGTCGACAGTTCCAACTCCCTGATCATTCGCGGCGAGCCGGCAACGGTGGCGCGGATATCGGCGCTGGCGCGCGAGCTTGATGCCCGGGCGGCGAGCGGCACCGAAATCCGTGTCATATTCCTGGAATTTGCCGATGCGGGTCAGATCCTACCGGTGCTCGAACGCGTGACGGGGCAGGCCGGTGCCGTCTCGTCCTCAAGTCCCAGTACGGCCGGTGCGGATAGCGGGGCGGGCAGTGGTACCAACGGGGCAGGGACCGCCGAAGCAGCCGGTGGCCGCCCGGGCCAGCGGGTTATCGTGACCGGCTATGAGGGAGCGAACGCGATCATCATCTCCGCGCCGCCGGAGATGCAGCGCACGCTCGGTGAACTGGTACGCCAGCTCGACACGCGCCGGGACCAGGTCCTGGTCGAGGCGATCATTGTCGAGATTTCGGATGCCGCGGCGCGCGAACTGGGTGTGCAGTTCCTGTTCGGCGGCGAGGATGCGCCCTTCGGCGTCACCAACTATTCGAATGTCTCGCCGCGCATTCTCGATATTGCGGGCGGCGTGCTGGCGGATGACCTCGATCAGTCGACGACCGTCATCAACGGCAATGTGGTCACCACGAGCAACAATTCGTCAGTAGGCGATCTGCTGCGCGAAAATGCGGCGCGATCCATTCTCGGTGCGCGTGGCGGTTTTCTTGGTTTCGCCTCGCAACTGGGTTCGGACTTCATCTTCGGCGCGATCCTGAACGCCGTGCAGGAAGATACCGATTCCAACATCCTCTCCACGCCCTCGATCACGACGCTGGACAATCAGGAAGCGAGCATTCTCGTCGGTCAGGAAATTCCGATCTCGACCGGCGAGGCTCTGTCGAACAATTTCGACAATGCCTTCCGCACAATCCAGCGCGAAAATGTCGGTATCGAACTGGAAGTCAGGCCGCAGATCAACGCCGGCGGGGCGATCCGCCTCGATATCCGGCAGGAAGTCAGCTCTATTGCCGGGCCGGTGTCGGAGGACTTCAACGAACTCATCATCAACAAGCGCGAGATCGAGACGACGGTGACCGTTAATGATGGCGAGATTATCGCTCTCGGCGGCCTGCTCGACGATAATGAGCGTCGAACGATCCAGCGGATTCCGATCCTGGGCGACATCCCGATTATCGGCGAACTGTTTCGCTCGCGGGCGCGCACCCGGACCAAGACCAACCTGATGGTCTTTATCCGGCCGACGATCCTGAGCAGCGCCGAAGACCGGCGCGAAGTGATGGAGCGGCGCTATGGCTATATTCGTGCGCGGCAGTTCCTTGCCGACCCCGATCGCGAACCCGGTATCGACACGCTGGTCCGCCAGTATCTCGGTGTAGCGCCTCCCGGCCGCCCTCCGTCCAATCCGCCTGCTGTCGATCCGGACATCATTGTGCCCGAGGTCAGTACGAGCAGCTCCACCATCAGGCCGGTGCAGGTTCCAGCTGCCGAGGAGCCGCAATAATGGTCAGCATTCGGCGTGGCGACGAAGTGCCGCCGGATGATCTGGCGGGTGCGCCGGCCGTGACGCTGGACGACGGCTCCGATCCGATGCCGATACAGGAACTTGCGGCGAACATCCCCTATGGCTTTGCCCGGAAATTCGGCGTGGCCCTTCTCGAACAGGCGGCCGAAGACCCCCGCTTCAGGGTGGCGCTGCGTGAAGGAGACGATCCGCAGGCCCTGCTCGAGGTGCGCCGCTTTCTCAGCCGTCCCTTCGATGTCGAATTGGTGCCGCCGGAGCGGTTCGATTCGATCCTCTCCGAACGCTATGCCGTGGACGGTCAGGCGGCGGCGGATGCGGCGAGCGGGATCGGCGATCTCGACATGCTCGCCAGCGATATCCCGACGGCCGAAGATCTGCTCGACAGCGCCGATGATGCGCCCGCCATCCGCCTGATCAACGGCATCATCGCCGATGCTGCGCGGCAGGGCGTCTCCGATATCCATATCGAACCCTATGATACCGGGCTTGTCATTCGCATGCGGATGGACGGAGTGTTGCGCGAAACACTGCGCATGCCGCCCCATGCCGCCTCGACCATTGTTAGCCGGATCAAGGTGATGGCGCGGCTCGATATCGCCGAGCGCCGGATTCCGCAGGATGGGCGCATTGCGCTGACACTGGGCGGAAAGTTGCTGGATGTGCGCGTGTCGACCCTGCCCAGCCGGGCGGGGGAACGGGTGGTGCTCCGCATTCTCGACAAGGACAATGCCGGGATCGACCTCGAACAGCTCGGTATGCCCGAGCGCGTCGATGCCGTGTTCCGCCAGGCACTGGCAGAGCCCAATGGCATCATCCTCGTCACCGGGCCGACCGGTTCGGGCAAGACGACGTCGCTTTATGGCGGGCTGCGCCTTCTCAACGATGGCTCGCGCAATATCCTGACCGTCGAGGACCCGGTCGAATATGCGATCGAGGGTGTAGGGCAGACCCAGGTCAATCCGAAGGTCGGCCTCGATTTTGCGACCGGGTTGCGGGCCATCCTGCGGCAGGATCCCGATGTCGTGATGGTCGGCGAGATTCGCGACCGGGAAACGGCGGAGATCGCCGTACAGGCCTCGCTGACGGGTCATCTGGTGCTTTCCACGGTCCACACCAACGATGCCGTCGGCGCGATCACCCGGATGCGCGATATGCGGATCGAGCCGTTCCTGCTGGCATCGACCCTGCGCGCCGTTGTTGCCCAGCGTCTTGTCCGCAAGCTGTGCACCAACTGCCGTGAGCAGGTGCAGTCTTCTAATGCCGTCGCGGCGTTGCTTGGCTTTGATGCGGGGACGCCGATATTCGAAGCGCGCGGCTGCGATGAATGCAATCATAGCGGCTATAAGGGCCGGATCGGCGTATTCGAGATTATCCGGATTGATGACGATATCCGGCGGATGATCAATGCGGGCGGTGATGAATCGCAGATTGCCCGCCATGCCTATCTTCATGCACCCAATCTCGGGTCGGCGGCGCGCGCGCTGGTTCGTGACGGTGTGACGACGGCCGAAGAAGCCGTGCGGATTTCGCGACTTGAGGAACCAGAGCCTGTCGCCGGGTCTGTTGATGCCTAGTTTTGACTATCTTGCCCTCGACACGGCGGGCCGCGAAAAGCGCGGTTCGGTCGATGGCGAGACTCTGGAAGCAGCGCGGGCGCGGCTCGATGCGCGGCGGCTTTATGTGGTGCAGATCGCACCGGGCACGGGCGGCCCGGCCAAGGCTGCCGCAAACGATACCGGGCCGCTGCTGAGCCGCTCGATCACGCTCAACCCCAATCTGTCGGCGAAAGAGCTGACGCTCTTCACCCGCCAGCTTTCGACGCTGATCGATGTCAGTCCGCTCGAAGAGGCGCTTAGGACGATTGCCCTGCAGGCGGAAAAGCCCAGAGTGCGCCGCGTCCTTGAAAATGTGCATGCGGGCGTGGTCGAAGGGCAGCGTCTGGCCCGTGCGATGGAGCGCGAGAAAAAGAGTTTTCCGCCGCTCTACCGCGCGATGATATCGGCCGGCGAGGGGTCGGGCGCGCTGCCCAACATCCTGGCCCGGCTTGCCGATCTGCAGGAACGTCAGGCCGAGGTGCGCGGCAAGGTACTGACCGCGCTTGCCTATCCGATCATGCTGACGGTCGTCGCCATTGCTGTGGTGTTCGCGCTCATGATTTTCGTCGTGCCGCAGGTGGTTGAGCAATTTGACAGTGTGGGTCAGGAACTGCCGCTGTTGACCAGGATCGTGATCGGGCTTTCGAGTTTTCTATCCAATTGGTGGTGGGCCTTGCTGCTGGTCATCGGGCTGACCAGTTTCGGTCTGTGGCGCGCACTCCAGAACCCGGAGTTCAAATTGCGTTTTGATAGGCGTGTTCTCCGGTTGCCGGTGCTCGGGCGCCTCGCCCGCGATCTCCATGCCGCGCGTATGGCACGAACCCTCTCGACGATGATCGGCAGCCGGTTACCGGTGCTCGAAGGGCTGACCCTGACGGCGAAAACGGTTCGCAACGCGGCGCAGCGCCAGGCATCCGAAGACGTCGCCGAAGCCGTGCGTCAGGGCGGAAGCCTGTCCGCCGCCTTGCGCAAGGCCGATATTTTCCCGCCATTGCTTGTCTATATGGCGTCGAGCGGGGAGGCGTCGGGGCAGCTCGACATCATGCTCGAACGGGCAGCCGACTATCTCGAACGCGAATTCGACACCTTCACCTCCGCCATGCTTTCGCTGCTCGAACCGGCGATCATCATCGTCATGGGCGTCGTCGTCACACTGATCGTGCTGGCCATCCTGCTGCCCATTCTCCAGCTCAACACATTAGCCGTTTGATAGGGTTTCACTATGTCGCTTGTTTCATTTCTCCGCCGCCAGCTCGTCAATGACGCAAAGAAGGAAAACGGATTCACGCTGACCGAACTCATGGTCGTGCTCGTGATCCTGGGGCTGTTGTCGACCGTCGTTATCCTCAACGTCATGCCGCTTCTCGGTCAGGCCAATTCGACCAAGGTGGCCGCCGATATCGACACATTGGGCTCGGCGCTCGACCAGTACCGGCTCGACAATATGGCCTATCCGCGCACCGAGCAGGGGTTGGCCGCGCTGACGACGCCGCCGTCCGATCTCGCCCAGCCGCAGCGCTATCGCCAGGGCGGCTATATCCGCCGCCTGCCCGACGATCCCTGGGGCAATCCCTATCAGTACGCGATGCCCGGAACGCAGGGCGGCGGCCCCTATGATATCTTTACCTATGGCGCAGACGGCCAACCCGGCGGCGAAGGCGAAAATGCAGATATCGGCAACTGGCAATAAATGAAAAGCCCGTTCACCCTTCGCCGGAACAGGCCTGAGCGGCGTGGCTGTGCCAACGAGCAGGGATTCACGCTGACCGAGCTGATGGTCGTGCTGGTGATCCTGGGGGTGTTGTCGGCGGCGATCGTCTTAGTGATGCCCGATCCGCGCGGCCGGCTGATCGACGAAGGGGAGGCGTTTGCAGCGCGCGCCAATGCCGCGCAGGAAATTGCCATCGTCGAGATGCGGGATACCGCTCTCTGGGTGTCGCCAGCCGGTTATGGATTCGAACGCTATGACGGTGACGAATGGTCTCCGATGACGATACCGCCGTTTCAGGACAGGCAGTGGCCGGAAGACACTGCCGTTTCGATTGCCCAGCAAGATGGCGAGCGGACGCGGATTATATTCGACGCCACCGGACTGAATGGGCCACTCGATGTCACATTGGCACGCGGAGACAACAGCGTAAGCGTCGCCATCGGCGCGGACGGGACGATCAATGTCGCGGGCTAGCCGGCCGTCCCTTCAAGCAGGCTTCACCCTGCTCGAAATGCTCGTGGCGCTTGCCGTGTTCAGCATTGCCGCGCTGGCGCTTCTCAATCTTGAGACAGTGACGGTGACCAACACCAACCATATTGCAGACCGCACATTCGGCCAGATTGTTGCGCACAATGTGGCGGTGGAAACGCTGACCGATCCCGCGCCGCCTTCCATTGGGACGGCTTCGGGCGAGGAAGCCAATGGTGGTCGCAACTGGCAATGGACGCGCGTGACGGGGGCATCGCCCGAGGAACGGATCCTACAGATCGAGATTGCGGTGATCGACGAAGCGGGAGCGCACGCTGCCGACCTCACCATTTTCCGGTTTGCCGCGCAATGATGCGATCCGGCCACTCCCAGGCGGGCTTTACGCTCGTCGAACTGATGGTGGCGCTGTTCATCTTCGGCATAGTGTCGGCCGCCGGGGTGGCGCTGCTGGGTTTTAGCGTGGATTCGCAAGCGGCATCGCGCGAAGCCCTGGCCGATATGAGCTCCATCCGGCGCATGAACGCGTCGCTGACCAATGACCTTGGCCAGATTGCCCCGCGTCCCGCGCGCGACCAGGCCGGCGCGCGGCAAAATGCCTTTTTCGGCGGTGGCGGGGCCGATGGCGACCTGCTGATCAGCTTTGTTCGGCGCGGCTGGTCCAACCATGACGGAGAGCCACGGGCCTCGCTCCAGAAAGTCGATTACCGGCTGGTCGGGGGCGTGCTGGAACGGCAGGCCTATCCCTATGTCGACGGCGCGGAACCGCTGCCTGCGGCGCAGCTGGTATCGGGTATCGAGAGCATTGCCCTGCGCTATCGCAGCGACGGGGAATGGCGGGATCGCTGGGACCCGACCCTGGCCACTGAGCTGCCCGATGCGGTGGAGTTGATCGTAGAGATTGAAGGGCTTGGGCCCGTGCGCCAGCTTTTTCAGACAGGGGCGACAGCGTGAGGCCGGGCAAACCTTCCGAAGAGGGCGCGGCACTGCTCGCCGTGCTGCTCCTCGTGGCCATCATGGCGGCGTTGGCCGCCGCATCGCTTGAACGACTACAACGGGCGACGCGGCTTGCCGGGAACATCGCGGCGCTGGACCAGTCGCGCGCTTTTGCGACCGGCGCGGAATCGCTGGCGGTGCTCAGGGTCAACGACCTGCTCGCGCGCGACCGCGGCAAGACAACGCTGGCCGGTGACTGGCTCGGCCGGGAAACAGCGCTCCCCTTGCCTGATGGCGGCGTGGCGCTGGCGCGGCTCTGGGACGGCAGCAACTGTTTCAATCTGAATAGTGTGGCGCGCGGCGACGATCCGGCTGCGCTGACCACGGATCAGGTCGGGGTCATCCAGTTTTCGGCACTGATGACGGCGCTCAGGATTCCGCGCGGCGATGCCGAGCGGATCGCCTGGTCGCTGGCAGACTGGATCGATGCAGATTCCGTTCCGGCACGTCAGGGCCATGAGGATCGCAGTTACGGCCAGTCCGATACCGCCTACCGCACGGGAAACACGATGCTTGCCGAAGTGAGCGAACTGCGCGCGGTTGCGGGCGTCACCCCCGCCTATTATGAGCGAATGCGCCCTTGGCTCTGCGCGCTGCCGACCACCGAGTTGTCGCCGATCAATGTGAATACCCTGCTTCCTGAACAGGCCCCGCTTATCGCCATGCTTCTGCCCAACCGTCTCGATGCCAATGGCGCCAGCCAGGTGATAGCCGCGCGCCCCGAGGGTGGCTGGAACTCGATCGCCGATTTCTGGAGCCAGCCGGTGCTCGCCAATCAGGAACCGATGAGCGAAGTGATCGGCCAGCCGCAGATCCGAACCCGTTATTTCCGGCTGGCACTCGATGTGCGGCTTGGCGAGGTCGCGATGCAGCAGTCTGCGCTGATCGATGCGAGCGTTGCGCCAGCGCGAATTGTGTCGCGCCGCTGGGGGCGCGACGAATGAGCGAGGAACGCTTCCTTCTGCTTTTTCTCGGCGAGGAACCCGGCTGGATGCGGCTTGCAGGTGGGCGTTGCGTTGCCCGCAAACCCGGCTTCGATACGCTCGCTTTCGATCCCGATACGGACGATCCGGAAATGGTAATCCTTGTGGTGCCCGGCAGCGATGTCGCGTTGCACTGGGCGGATATTCCCGCCGGACTGGCCCCGGCGCAAACCATGGCCGCAGCCCGGATCATGGCGGACGAGGTTAGCGCCGAGCCTCTTGAAGCGACGCATATTGCCTTTGGACAGGCCGATGAGGAGGGCCATCGCTGGCTTGCCGTCACGGCCCGGGCGAAGATGGACAGCTGGCTCGGCGCGGCTGCCGCACTCGGGATCGATCCTGACGGCATCGTCCCCGAACCGGTGCTGATGGCGCCGCCTGAAACAGGGGTGCATGTCTTTCGTAGGGCAGGGCTCTGCTCGGTGCGCGGGCAGACCCGCGCCTTTGCCGCCGAACCGGAAATCGCTGCGTTGCTGATCGGAGACGAGCCGAGCGAAGCGCTGGGCGCGGAGGATTTCGAGGGGGAAGTCGGCGCAATGCTGGCCGATGCCCCGCTCAATCTGAGGCAGGGCGACTATGCCAAACGCCGGCAATGGAAGCTCGACAATGCCTATGTCCGCCGGGTTGCGCTGCTCGCGGCGACGATCCTCCTGGTAACCCTGCTGATCCAGCTGACGATGATTGCGCGGTACAGCTTCGCCGCCGACGCGTTGGAGCGCGAAGCGATGGAGCGCGCGCGCGATGCGATCCCAGGCACTGTCGAGATTGTAAATCCCGAAACCCAACTCCGGGCGCAGCTTGCCGGACTGGGCGGGGGACCGGGCTATGGCGAACAGGCCAGTGCCGCTTTTGCGGCCATCCGGGATACCGCAGGGGTCGAGCTGCAGGCGATGATCTACGATGCCGATAACACTCTGCAGCTGACAGCCGCCGCGCCGGGACAGGCCGAATTACAGGCATTGCAGCAGCGCATGATAGCGGCAGGGTTGTTGGTCACACCCGGCGCCGTGCGTGACGCGGGCGGCCTGCAGATCGGCGAATTTACGGTGAATGCGCCATGATCGATCAATTTAACAGATGGTGGGAAACCCGCACGGTGCGCGAGCGTTGGCTGTTAGGCGTCGCCGCCGGGCTGGCCGTACTGGTTCTGGCCTGGCTTCTGATCGTCCGGCCGATCGACCTTCTGCGTGAATCCGCCAAGGCCCGGCATGACCATGCGGTTATTGCGCTGGGCCGGGTCGAAGCGCGGCTCGCCGAGATCGAGGAGTTTGCCGCCAATCCATCCGCAACTGTCGAAGGACGGATCAGCGATGTCGTGATGGCCGAAGCGGTGCGCGTCGGTTTCAACACCGCGCAAACCGAGCCAGCCGGAACAGATGGTGTGCGGGTACTCATCGGGGCCGTTCGCCCCCAGACCTTCTTCGCCTGGGTTGCGGATCTCGAAAATCGGCTCGGGCTCGATGTCGACGCACTGACGGCCCGGCCAAATGCGGACGAGACGCTGTCCGTGGATGTCACATTCCGCAGGGGGCAGGGCTGATGCGGATTGCCTTGCCAATGAGCCGCGCGGTGCTTTTCGTCTGCATCTTCCTGCTTGCGATGCTGGTGCTCATTCCGATGCAGCATGGCCTTGGCTGGTTGGGCATGGACGAACGCGGCATTGCGGCGCGCGAAACCAGGGGCAGTATCTGGAACGGGCGGCTTGTCGAAGCGCAGTTTGGCGATGCGGCGGTCGGGGATGTCGATGCCCGTCTTGGCTTTTTCCCGTTGCTGGTGGGCAGAGCTCGCATAGCCATGGCGCGCAGCGGCAGCGATGCCGGAGCCGTTGGCGATTTTCGCGGTGCAATGAGCGTCTCGGGCGCCGAGTTCGGGTTGGATGACATGCAGGCTTCCCTGCCAGCCGCGTTGCTGTTCGCGCCGCTGCCTGTAGCGGGGATCGAACTGGAAGATGTGACCGTTCATTTCGACCATGGCCTGTGCTCGGAGGCCGAAGGGCTGGTGCGCGCGCGGCTTGGCGGAAATCTTGGCGGCGTTTCGCTTCCCGATATGCTGATGGGCAATGCACAATGCGATGAGGGTGCATTGTTGCTGCCGCTGATCAGCCAGTCGGGGATGGAACAGCTCGAGATCAGGATCGATGCGACCGGTGCCTATGCTGCGGAGCTACGGATGATGGCGGTCGACGATGCGGCGCGCGAACGACTGGCGCTTGCCGGTTTCGTGCCTGGCGCCAATGGCTATGCGCTGGCGGTTCAGGGCGAACTCTGAGCGAAGGCCTTCACCATCGCCGCGGCGATGGACAGGGCGATCTCGGCGGGGCCGGTGCTACCGATATCGAGCCCTGCGGGGCCATCGATCCGCTGCAGCATCTCGTCGCCAATTCCCTGAGCGCGCAACCGGTTCAGCCGCGCCGCGTGACTTTGTCGTGAACCAAGCGCGGCGATATAGGCGGCGGGCGTAGCCAGAGCGGCGACCAGCGCCGGGTCATCGATTTTGGGATCGTGGCTGAGCGCGGCAATTGCAGTCCGGCGGTCGGGGCGGTGTTCCGCTATCGCGTCATCGGGCCAGCGGTCGTCGCGGGTCATGCCGGGAAAACGCTCTGCTGTCAGAAATCTCTCTCGCGGATCGATGATGACCGGTTCGATGTCGAGTTCGCGCGCTATGCGGGCCAGCGACTGGGCGATCTGAACCGCACCAATAATGAGCAAACGGCGGCGCGGGGCATAATGGGCGATCCAGAGATCATCGTTCGCAGGCTCCGCCAACCTCGTCATTCCAGTTTCCAGATCGGTGGCCGTGGAGAGCGTCTCGCCGGCTGCGCGCGCCGCTGCAATCTCGGCAAAGAGCGCTTCCGGAAATCCAGTCATGCCGACCGGCTGGATCATGACCCGGAGCTGGCCGCCGCAGGGCAGGCCAATCTCCCATGCGGTTTCATTCTCTACGCCATAGTCCAGAATCCGGAATCGATTCTCGGAGATAACCTGAGCGGCGGCCAGCAATATTTCTCCTTCTACACAGCCTCCGGATACGGATCCCTCGAACCGGCCATCTTCATGAACCAGCATGTGGCTGCCGACAGGGCGCGGCGCGGAATTCCATGTTCTGAGGACGGTCGCTACGGCAAGGCGGTCTCCCCGCCATTCCCGCTGGCGCGCGATCAATCGGTCCATCTCGCCTTTCATGATACCTCTTTGCGCTGCGGGATGAGGAAAGCGCAAGCGCCTGTTGCGCGTCCGCGCGCGACTGTGCGAGAGTTGACGTAAAGGAGAAGCTGATGACCGATCGCGTGACCATTGCCATAGATGACAAGGGCGTTGCCGATGTGCGGCTGAACCGGCCCGACAAGATGAATGCTCTCGATCCGGCGATGTTCGACGGGATCATCGATGCGATCGACCGGCTTGGCGGCGAAACGGGTTTGCGCGCCGTCGTGCTCTCGGGCGAGGGCCGGGCCTTTTGCGCCGGGCTCGATATGGGCAGCTTTGCCGGAATGGTTGAGAATAGCGAAAAGAAGGGCGATGACGCGCCCAAATCCGGCGGCCTCGAAACGCGGACTCATGGCGATGCGAACCGTTTCCAGCAGGTTGCATGGGGCTGGCATGTGCTTCCCGTGCCGGTGATCGCGGCGGTTCATGGCGTGGCATTCGGCGGCGGTTTCCAGATCGCGTGCGGCGCCGATATCCGGATGACCGCACCCGACACGCGCCACGCGATCATGGAAATGAAATGGGGGCTGGTGCCGGATATGGCGGGTATCCCCATCGTGCGAAATCTGGCGCGCGACGATGTTGTGCGGGAACTGTGCTATACGGCGCGCATCTTCAGCGGCACCGAAGCGCTGGAATATGGTTTTGCGACGCGACTGTCCGACGATCCCCATGCCGACGCGATGACGCTGGCGCATGAGATCGCAGCGAAAAGCCCCGATGCGGTGCGCGCCAACAAGCGGCTGCTGAATATGTCGGTTGACCAGCATGCACCGGAAATACTGCTTGCGGAATCGCGCGAACAGGCCAGCGTGATCGGCAAACCCAACCAGATCGAGGCGGTCATGTCCGGCATGGCAAAGCGCCCCGGCAATTTTACGGATGCAGCATAGATGAAAGCCGCAACGCTCAATAAACCCGGCGGGCTCGACAATATCGCAATCGCGGATCGGGAGCAGCCGGATGCAGGCCCGGGCCAGATACTGGTCAAGGTCAGTGCGAACTCGCTCAACTATCACGATTATGTTGTCGCACTGGGCGGTATCCCGACGGTTGATGGCCGGATCTTGATGTCCGACGGCGCGGGCGAAGTCGTGGCCGTGGGCGAAGGCGTGTCCGGCTGGAAAATCGGCGACTATGCCCTGTCCGTCTTCTTTCCGGGCTGGGCCGATGGTGTGGGCGAGAACGAGAAGCGGCTTGGCGTGCCCGGCGATCATGCCGATGGCTTTGCCGCCGAATATGTCGCCGCCCCTGCACAGGCCTTCACAAAGGCGCCGAAGGATTACAGCTTTGCCGAGGCCGCAACCTTGCCATGTGCAGCTGTAACCGCATGGCGGTCCCTCATGGTCGCCGCCCACACCAAACCCGGAGACATCGTACTGGTGCAGGGATCGGGCGGCGTTTCCATTTTTGCCCTGCAATTCGCCAAGGCGGCGGGCGCAACAGTGATTGCGACCTCGTCTTCCGGCGAGAAGCTGGACAGGCTTCGCGATCTCGGTGCGGATCATCTGATCAACTACAAGGAAGAGCCCGAATGGGGCAAAGCGGCGCTGACTCTTACCGGCGGACGCGGTGTGGATTGCGTGGTTGAAATCGGCGGCCCCGGAACCCTGACCCAGTCCATTTACGCTTGCCGCACAGGTGGCCATATCGGCCTTATCGGCGTGCTGACGGGGCTCTCGGGAGAAATTCCGACGGCGCTTTTCTTCCAGAAAAATCTTGTGATGACAGGCATCACCGTTGGCAGCCATGCCGATCAGCGCGACATGATCGCCGCGATCGATGCGAACGGCATCAAGCCGGTAATCGACAGCCACTTCCCGCTGGAAGGATTGGCGGACGCGTTCAGGCATCAGGCGGCGCAAAAGCATTTTGGGAAGATTGTGATCGATATTCCAGGTTAAGGCGCGGGCCTGGCAAAGGCACGCGGCAATGGATTGGGAGAGATGAAAATGGCTTCGACATTCACGCGGTTGGCGGCGCTCGCCGCCATACTGTCACTGGGTCTCACGCCCTCACTCGCGCAGGAGCGGGCGGAGACGTCGGCTCTCGAAATGGGCGCTGGTGGCCGACCGGTTGGCCAGGCCTGGTCGCGCAGCCCGGTTTATGCTGAGCATGGCATGGCCGCGACGGCCCATCCGCTCGCGAGCCAGGTCGCGGTCGATGTCCTGCAACGGGGCGGAAGCGCGGTTGATGCGGCCATTGCCGCCAATGCGGCGCTGGGGCTGATGGAGCCGACCGGAAACGGTATCGGCGGCGATCTTTTCGCCATCGTCTGGGATCCCGAAACGCAGCAACTCTACGGGCTCAACGCGTCCGGGCGCAGCCCGATGGGGCGCAGCTATGCCGATTTACGCTCGGCGCTGGGCGATGCCGATTCCATTCCGCCCTTCGGCCATCTGCCGGTCAGCGTGCCGGGCACGGTCGATGGCTGGTTCGAGCTGCATGGCCGGTTCGGCAGGCTACCGATGGCGGACATTCTCGCACCGGCAATTGACTATGCGGAAAACGGCCATCCCGTTTCGCCGGTGATCGCCTATTATCTGGAGCGCAACCTCGCCCGGTTCGAGGAGCGGCTCGACATGATCGGCGAGTTCGACAATGCGCGCGCTACCTATTTTGCCGATGGCGCGCCCGAGGCCGGAGAGATGTTCCGCAATCCCGATCTCGCCAACACGCTTCGCATGATTGCGGAGGGCGGGCGCAATGCCTTTTACGAAGGCGAGATAGCCCGGACGATCGATGCCTATATGCGGCGGATCGGCGGCGATCTGCGGCTTGAGGATTTCGCGGCGCATCGCAGCGAATGGGTGGCGCCGGGCTGCGTCGAATATCGCGACGGTTACGAGCTGTGCGAATTGCCGCCGAACGGGCAGGGCTTTGCCGCGCTCCAGATGGTCAACATCCTGCGCAATGTGGACCTGACCCAATGGCCGCGCGGCTCGGCGGAGGTGCTGCATTACATCACCGAAGCGAAGCGCCTGGCCTTCGAGGATCTGGCGCGATTCTATGCCGATCCCGCCTTTGCCGATATCCCGGTCGAGGGTCTGTTGTCGGAGGAATATGGCCGCCGCCGCTTTGCCGAGATCGATGCGACGCGCGCCAATCCGGCGTTCCAGCCCGGCGATCCGCGGCTCGAAGGGGAGGGCGATACCACCTATCTGACCGTCGCCGATTCCAGCGGCATGATGGTCTCGCTGATCCAGTCCAACTATCGCGGCATGGGATCGGGCCTTGTGGCTGACGGGCTGGGCTTCATGTTCCAGGATCGCGGCGAGCTCTTCTCGCTCGATCCCGATCATCCCAATGTCTATGCACCGGGCAAACGACCTTTCCACACGATCATCCCGGCCTTTGTGATGCGCAATGGCGCGCCGCATATGAGCTTCGGGCTGATGGGTGGCGGAATGCAGCCTCAGGGCCATGTCCAGGTCCTCATCAACATGGTCGATTACGGTATGAATGTGCAGGAGGCGGGCGATGCCGCGAGGCTCAACCATGATGGCGGCCGCCAGCCGACCCAGGACCTTGAAGGCACGGGCGCCGAGCTGCTCGGAACGCTTCATGTCGAACCGGGCATTTCGGAAGAGACGATCGAGCGACTGCGCGCAATGGGCCACAATGTCGAAGTCGTCGAGAATGGCGTGATGTTCGGCGGCTATCAGGCGATCATTCGCGATCCGGAAACCGGCGTCTATTCGGGCGCGACCGAAATGCGCAAGGACGGCCAGGCCCTCGGCTATTGACGCGTTTGCGGGATCGGATGCGGCCTGGAAGCCGCGCCGGCCCTTAACATGATGTCCGGAAAGTCGTCCTCGGCCTGAAAGAGAAGCGCCGACCGCGCTCATCGCAGAGCACGTCGATCGCCGAGCCGTCAGGCGCTCGATAGAAGTCCGAACATCCTGTTTCGGGACGTTCCGGATGTCGAGATTGGCCCCCGCCGGCCTGACCGAACAGCGTGACGGCCCGGAGCCGGATGTAAACGCGCGAAACGCGGGCGGGCTCCTGAATATCCGGCGTGCCGTCGACCGGTGAGCGGGCCGCGATGGCAACAGTCGGTGGAAGCCATCTCCTCCTGGTTACAAACCCGTGCCGGAAATTTCGTCAGCTTTTTCCGCCAGGTAGAAGATAAATTCTGTAAACTATTCTAAAATAGGCATAAGAAACCTATTGACAACATATTGTCAATACGACAACATGCGCCTTATGGAAAAACGAACACGCCGGGGCGAAATACTGACAGAGCTGATTCTGGAGATATTCAGGGTCAATGGCGAGATGCTGGATATCGGCAACGATCTCACCAGGCCGCATGGGCTGACCAGCGCACGTTGGCAGGTGATGGGGGCTGTGGAGCTGGCGGGACAGGCGCTGACTGTATCGCAGATCGCCCGCCGGATGGGGCTCGCCCGTCAAGGCGTCCAGCGGATCGTCAATGACCTGGAAAAAATGGAACTGGTGATCGCCGAACGCAATCTCGATCACAAACGCGCACCGCTCTTTTCGATCAGCAAGGCCGGAGAGAAGGTGATGGCCAAGATCGACAAGGCTCAAGCGCAATGGGTCAACCGGATCTCGAGAACACTCGGTGAAGGGGAGCTCGAACAGGCGCTGCAGACATTGCGCACCATCCGCGATCGCTCGGAAATCCACAAACCCGAATAGGAGATACATTGTGCCAAGTTTTAAAGAGCTCAACGAAAATTTCAGTCTCGCCGATCAGATGCAGACAAAAGAAGATGGATCGATCGTTCTGATCAACGTTTTCACCGTCGACCCCGCCGACGAAAACGAGCTGCTCGCGGCCTGGACCCACGATGCCGAGTTTATGCGGGCGCAGCCCGGCTATATCTCGACCCAGCTGCATAAAGCGATCGGCGGCAGCGGGACCTTCGTCAATTATGCCGTCTGGGAGAGTGTGGAGTGCTTCCGCAATGCCTTCACCAATCCTGAATTTCAAAAGCGCATCGCCGATTATCCCGCAAGCGCAATCGCTTCGCCTCATCTCTTCAAGAAGCTTGGCGTGCCGGGGCATTGTGTCGCTTAGCGCCACGAAAGGACATCTCTATGCCGCTCAAAAGTACGCAATCAGCTTATGGTGCCGTGGCCGTGACTATCCACTGGCTTAGCGTTCTTTTCATCATAGCGCTGGCTGGCTCGGGTTTTCTGGCGGCAGGGATGGAAGATACTGCCGCTAAGGCCGCTGTTCTGCGCGCCCATGTGCCGTGTGGTATCGTTATTCTCCTGCTCACCGCCGCGCGCGCTGGCTGGTGGTTGCTTGCCGACAGAAAACCGGATCCCGTACCCATGCCGGATTGGCAGGATCGCGTTTCTCGCGGCGTGCATTTCCTGTTCTACGTCGTGATTTTCGGAATGGGGGCCAGCGGTATCGCGATGATGGTGCTTTCCGGCGCCGGCCTGATAATTTTCGGTGGAACGGGTGAAACACTGCCTGATTTCCGGGACTTTGGACCGCGCATTCCCCATGGGGTCGGCGCACGCCTGTTCATCGCGCTGTTCGTTTTTCACGCCGGTGCTGCCCTGCATCATCATTTTGTCAAACGCGATGGCCTGCTGCGGCGCATGTGGCGATGAGGATGGTGACCCCTACGGGAATCGAACCCGTGTTTCAGCCGTGAGAGGGCCGCGTCCTAACCGCTAGACGAAGGGGCCTTGGCAAGCAGTGCTTGCGGGCGGGTCGATTTAGGGGGTGGGCAGGGAGAGGTCAACTCATCGCCGGGAATATGCTATGATCGGGCTTCCCGGTGAGTCCCAGCACCGGCCCCCGCATTGCAGGCACAAGAGAGGAAGGCAGCATGGCTACGCAACTCAAGATCGATTTCATATCCGATATATCCTGCCCCTGGTGCGTTGTGGGGCTACGCAATATGGAAGCTGCACTCGCCAATATCGGCGATGATATCGAGGCCTATGTCCGCTTCGAACCGTTCGAGCTCAATCCGGACATGCCGCCCGAGGGTATGGATCGGGCGGCCTATTTCGCGACCAAATACGGAATTTCAACCGAAGAGGCGAAGAACCGGGGCGGCGAGATTCGGGCGCGGGCCGAAGAGGCGGGTTTCACGATGAACACGGGCGAAGGCTTTCGCGTTTACAACACCTTCGATGCGCACCGTCTGCTCGAATGGGCGATGGAAGAGGGCAAACAGCGGGCGCTCAAACATGCGCTGTTCGAGGCCTATTTTACCGATGGCAAGAATATGGGCGACCATGAGACGCTCGCTGGAATCGCTGAATCTGTCGGGCTGGACCGCGGGCGGGCGTGCGAGATCGTGGCTGGTGACGACTATGCCGGGCATGTCCGCCAGTCCCAATCCCATCAACGCGGGCGCGGCGTCCAGTCCGTCCCGACGATTATCGTCAACGGCGAATATGTGATCAATGGCGGCCAGCCGCCCGCGATTTTCGAGAAAGCCTTTCGCCATATCGCCAGCGAAATTGCGCGCGAAGAAGCGGTGATGCCCGAGGTTGTTTAAGCCAAGATGCGGGATTTCTGTCAGCAGTGTTGAGCCGCCAGAAACTGGCCCAGCCTTAGGCCGCTTCGGCTTCCTTGTCGCGCCGCATACCCTCTTCATTCAGCATTTCGGCCAGCAGGAAGGCCAGTTCGATGCTTTGCCCTGCGTTGAGGCGCGGATCGCAATGGGTGTGGTAGCGGTCGCCGAGATCCTGATCGGTGACGTCGATCGCTCCGCCCGTGCATTCGGTGACATTCTGGCCGGTCATCTCGCAATGGATGCCGCCGCCATAGGTGCCCTCGGCGCGGTGAACGGCGAAGAAGTCCTTCACCTCGGCAAGGATGCGTTCGAACGGCCGGGTCTTGTACCCGCTGTCCGCCTTGATAGTGTTGCCGTGCATCGGATCGCAGGACCAGATGACCGGATGGCCTTCGGCTTTCACCGCGCGGACGAGCGGGGCGAGGCCTTCCTCGACCTTGTCATGGCCGAAGCGGCTGATCAGGGTGATGCGACCGGGTGAGCGCTCCGGATCGAGCGTGTCGAGCAGTTTCAGCAGATCGTCGGGATCGAGGCTTGGCCCGCACTTCATGCCGATCGGATTCGCGATGCCGCGGAAATATTCGACATGGGCGCTGTCCTCGAACCGTGTCCGGTCGCCGATCCACAGGAAATGGGCGGACGTGTCGTACCAGTCGCCGCTCTGGCTGTCGCGGCGGGTCAGCGCTTCCTCATAGGGGAGCAGCAGGGCTTCGTGCGACACATAGAATTGCGTGCCGTTAAGCTGCGGTACGCGGTCGGCGTCGATGCCGCATGCGTCCATGAACTGAAGCGCATCGCCGATGCGGCCGGCCAGTTCCTCGAACCGGGCGGCCCAAGGGCTTTTGCCCATGAAATCGAGCGTCCAGCTATGCACCTGGTGGAGGTTCGCATAACCGCCGCTGGCATAGGCGCGCAGCAGATTGAGCGTGGCCGAAGCCTGCGAGTAAGCGCGGATCATGCGCTGCGGATCGGGTATGCGCGATTCCTCGCTGAAGCCGATATCGTTGACGATGTCGCCGCGATAGGAGGGCAGGGTGACGCCGTCCTGCTCCTCGACATCGGACGAGCGCGGTTTGGCAAATTGCCCGGCCATCCGGCCGACCTTCACGACCGGTACTTTCGAAGCATAGGTGAGGACAACCGCCATCTGCAGGATGACGCGAAACGTGTCGCGGATATTGGTCGGGTTGAACTCGGCAAAGCTCTCGGCGCAGTCGCCGCCCTGCAGCAGGAAGGCTTTCCCTTCGGCCACTTCCGATAGATCGTTGCGCAATTGGCGTGCTTCACCGGCAAAGATCAGCGGCGGACAGCTGGCGAGGCTGTCTTCCACACCGGCCAGAGCTTTCGCGTCGGTATAGCTCGGCATCTGGATGCCATTGGCATCGCGCCAGCTATTCGGGGTCCATTGCTTCGTCATAACATTATCCACAGGGTGATTGCGGGCAAATCCATGACGGAGCCCATCTGCGATTGCAACGGGCTTTTGCTTGTTTGCGGAAAAGCACGGGTTTTGGCCAACTCGCGCCGATACAGGGAGCGGCGGCTGTCAGGCCGGGCTCAGGCAGCATCCACCCAGTTACCGTGGAACCCTGGCGGAATGCGGTGGGGCAGGCGGACCCGCGCCACCGGATCGCCGGTAAAGTTCGCGGCGTCGAGGATCGCGAAGTCCGTACTATCCGTGTTCATGTCGACCACCAGGCCGACCAGCCAGCCCTCTTGCTCGCCTGCGCCGCGCGGAACGAAGACGAATTCGCCGGGATGGCGGTGCGCACCGAAATCATGCGTTTCGCGGGTTCCCGCTTCGAGATCATATTTGAACAGGCGCGTATCGTTGATCAGGCCCGGAACGCTCTCGCTGTCTTCGCTGGCCATGCAATAGGCGTAGCGATATGGCTTGCCGGTCAACCTTTCATCGAAGCGCGGGAATTCCTGGTTAGTGTCGTCGATAACGCTGCGCTCGACGACTCCGCCCTTGGCATCAATCGTCCAGCGTTCGAACGCGCTTTGCGAGCCATCCGGGCCGTCATATCCTTCTGCGAACATCCGGTCATGCGTCACGATATCCATGGTTATGCTGCCGTCCGCATTCTCGAAGGCGTTGCAGGGATGGAATGCATAGCAGGGGGCGACATCGTGCCAGATGACATCGGCGTTGCTTCCGCTGCGCGGCATCAGGCCGACCCGGGCCTTATGATCCGGGTTCCAGCGATAGGGAAAGCCATGTCCGCTGATCAGCGTTTTCATCGAGAAAGTGACGGGCAGGTCGAGGACGATCACGTAGTTCTTCGTTATCGCGCAGTCATGGATGCTCGGTCCATGCTCGACGGAAATCGGTTCTTCGCGCACGACCTTGCCATCCGGCCCGACCACCGTGTGCCATACAGTGTCCGCAACATCGCCCTTGTAACAGATGGAGTGCATCTCGCCGGATTCCGGATCGAGATGCGGATGGGCGGAGAAGGGGCCTTTGAGCGTGCCGTCAAACGGGTTGATGGCGAGCGTTTCCAGTTCTTCGCTGAGCTCGACCGGGCTGTTGCCGGCTTCAACGATGGCCCAGGTGCGGCCGTTCTGACCCACGATATTGGTGTTGGCGCTGCCGCGTTCGCGATCTTCGGGGCAGGGCACCATCGGTTCGCCCAGGGCCCGGCTCACGGCTTCGGAACGGATCCAGCGGTTGCGATACCATTCGGCCTTGCCGTTCCGGATTCTGAGGCCATGCGCCATGCCGTCGCCGAGAAACCAGTGATAGGTGGCGGCGTTTGGCGGGGTTACCGGATTGGGGCCAATACGGAGATAGCGCCCGTCCAGTTCCGCCGGAATTGCGCCGTCGACCTCCAGTTCGGTCAATGTGAGTTCGGCTTCCATCGGTTTGTGGACGCCGGTGAGATAGGGATGGTCGTCGCTGCGGGTCTTCAGGGCAGCGCTGACTTTTGAGACGCCCATGATACCGGACGTTACGGTCTTGCGGATAGTCTTTTCGATTGCGCTGGCCATGGCGGAATTCCTTGCGTGAGCAGATGGGCGATTCGTTATGTTGACACTGTTAACTCAGCAATGGTAACAGTGTCAACATGGAAGAATTGGCAAACCGACAAGCCTATCATCATGGCGACTTGCGCAGCGCACTCATCGAGACGGGGCTGCACTTGCTGAAAACGAAAGCGCATGGCGATATCGGCCTGCGGGAAGTGGCGCGCGAAACCGGCGTGAGCGCAACGGCCGTCTATCGACACTTCCCGGACAAGGATGCGCTTATGCGCGCGCTTGCCCTTGCCGGGTATGAAAAGCTGTTCGATGCGCAGGAGGCTGCGGCGGCGGCCAAATCGTCGAGGGAAGAATCGTTTCGCGCTACCGGACAGGCCTATGTTCATTTTGCCGTCGCCAACCCGGCGCTGTTCGGTGTGATGACCAAATATATGTCCGATGCGCCCGGTGAAGAGGCGCGCGCCCGGGCGGCACAGGCCAGGCCGGGGGTGTCGCTAAGGGAGAATATCGCCTCGTTGCTGCCCGATGGGGCGAGCAAGCGGGCGCAGGATGTCGTCGCAATACAGGCGATGGCGCTGGTTCACGGTCTGGCGCAACTCGTCCTTGGCGGCCAGATTCCCAACGATCCTGACCTTATCAACGCGGCTGTCGACCAGTTTGGCAACTGGCGCCGCGTACAGGACTAGGCTTCGGGCACGCCGAGTGCGCGCGCCGCCGCATTGATCCGTTCGAGCTGTGCGGAATTCCCCGCAACGGCCTCTCGCGCCCGGCGCCACGCGCCCCCGGCTTGCGCTGACTGGCCCAACTGCATGCGGGACCGCATCAGCATGATCCAGCCGTCCGGGTCGTTCGGATTGGCGGTCAGGCGCTGATCGAGGCCATTGACCATATCTTCGATCATCATGTCCTGCTGGCCCTGCGGCAAGTTACTTGCCGCCCGCATTTCCGCTGGACTCGGGCCCGGAATAGCCTGGGTGGCCGCGGCGGGAACATTGGTTTGCGCGCGAGTTCCCGGCGGCGGCACGCGGCCTTCGACATCGATGTCGTGTTCGGCCGAAACTTCTGCAATCAGGCGGCGCAGATCGGGCTCCCACGGGGCGCCTGCCGGCGTATCGCCAAGCAATGCAATCCAGTCATCGATCGCGCCTGCATGATCGCCAGCAATGTCTTTGCGAACGCCTTCGAAATAGCGCGCGCGGGGATCGGCTGGATCGAGTTCCAGGGCGCGGGCGAAGGCTTGCTGTGCTTCTTCCGGGAATCCTTCGTCCGCCGCTAGGGCCAGCGCTTCGCCGCGGGCCGCATGATAGCGCGCCAGTGTCGGGTTCAGCTCGCTCGCCTGACCATAGGCGCGGGCCGCTTCCGGATACCGACCGGTCTGGAAATAGGAGAGGCCGAGTAGCGCCCAGCCTTCCTCATCCTCGGGGTTGGCTTCGAGCCGCGCCTCGAGCTGCGGGATAGCTTGGGCGAGTTCGGCGTTGCCCATAGCCGCCGCCTGGTCCGTGCCTTCGGGCGCGCCGCTTACGGCCGCGCCCCTGTCATCTCCCCGGGCAATCGCGAAGCCGATAGAGAAGGTCGCAACGGCCGCCGCCGCAATCAGGGCGTAGCGGGCCATATTGCCGCTCGTGGATTTTGCTGTGTCTTTGTCTGATGTCATGCAGGATGATGTCTACAAATCGGGGATTCATGTCCAGCAGGAATTTACCGCGGCTATTGCAGTCGGCCGATCGAGGCGGGGAAGCTATATCCGTCGCGGTAGCCATGCGGCCTCGTCGAATCGTCGCACGGCATCGATTTGCGCCGCGACGCCCATCGGATAGTGTCAGCTTTTCCGCTAACCGGTTCGCATTAAGCAAGACTTTCCTCCAATAGCTCTAGCTTGTCCGGGCAAAGATGTTAGGGTGTGCCCGGGCGCACAGTTTACGGGATGAGCATGGGGTAAACCCGGCCATCTATGGGGCAGTTGGACGGCAGGGGGTTTTATTGGCGGACGCATATCGTATCGCTATTGTCGGGTCGGGGCCGGCGGGCCTGAGCGCCGCAGCCCGTGCCGCGCAGCTTGGCGTATCGCACATCCTGATCGAGAAGACCGACCACCTTTCCGATACGATTTACAAATATCAGAAGGGCAAGCATGTGATGGCCACGCCGAGCCAGCTTGTGCTGCGCTCGGACATGGATTTCGAAGCCGGAAAGCGCGAGGTCGTGCTCGGCACATGGGACGAGCAAACCGCCGGTCATGATGTCAATGTCAGGCTCAATTCGGAAGTAAAAGCTGTCGAGGGAGATGCCGGCAACTTTCGGATCACCTTTGCCGATGGCGAGACGGTTTCGGCTGAAAATATCATTCTGGCCATCGGCACTCAGGGCAATCCTAATCTGGTGCGCTGCCCCGTCGATGACGGTGCGGTCGTTCAGTATACGCTCGATGATCCCGGCGAATATGTAGACGAGCATATCACGATTATCGGTGGTGGCGATGCCGGTATCGAGAATGCTCTGGGGCTTGCGGCTGACCCCGAACAGAATAACAGCGTTACTCTCGTCAACCGGGGCCCCGAATTCGCGACGGCCAAGGGGGCCAATGTCAAAGCGCTGCTGGCGGCGGGCGATGCCGGACGCATTTCCATACTCACCGAAACCACGGCCTCGCATATCGGCACGGGGGAGATAACCTTCGATACGCGCGACGGGGAAACCAAGATACGATGCGATCGTGTCATCGCGCGGATGGGCTCGGCCCCGCCGCGGGCTTTTGTGGAGGCCTGCGGCGCCGAATTTTCGGGCCCGGACCGCAATGCCTTCCCGGTGCTTTCGCCGACCTTCGAAAGCAGCAAGAAGGGCGTGTATGTGATCGGCGCGCTGGCCGGTTATCCGCTGATCAAGCATTGCATGAACCAGGGCCATGACGTGGTCGAGTTCATCAATGGCAACACGACGCTCAAACCCGCCGACGAACCGATCCTCGAAGCCAAGTTCAAGAATTTGCCCGGCCGCAAAAGCGTCGACGAATGGCTCGAATTCCTGCGCAGTAGCGTCACGATCCTGGAACCCATGACGCCGCTTCAGATGCGCGAATTCATGCTCGACAGTGAAGTCAGGGCTTATCGACGCGGCGAGACTTTGTTCGACCGTGCCGATCCCGGATCTTCACTCTTCGCAATAGCCAGCGGATCGGTGCTGGTGCAGGTCGATGCCGATGATCCGTCGAAAACGGTCGGCATCGAATGCGGCTCAATCGTCGGCGAGGTGGGCCTGGTTTCGGGGCGTCGCCGCGGCTCGACGGTTGTTGCGGCGGAAGATTCCATTTGTGTCGAAATTCCGCGCATGGCCGCGCTCAAGCTGCAAAGTCAGGTTCCGCCCGCACGGGATGCCATCACGCGGATTGCGACCGAACGGCAATTGTTGCAGATGTTCGGTTCCGGGCTGACCAAGGAAGACATTGCCGAAATCGTAGACAGCGCCGAGATCATGACGATCAAGGCCGGCGAGGCGATCATCGAAGAGGGCGATACCGGTATCGATCTCTATGTGATCCGTTCAGGCTCAATGGTCGTCGAGAAGATGGTCGGGCGCAAACCGGTATTCCTCTCCTACCTGCCGGCCGGCTCCTATGTCGGTGAAATGGCGGTGCTCGACGATACGCCGCGCACGGCAACGGTGCGCGCGGCGATCAAATCGGAAGTCATCAAGGTCGATGGCCATGCCTTCCGAGCATTGCTTGAGAAGAATCCCGAGCTGCTTGCACGCGCCCGAAGCGATGTCGAAGCGCGCGAAAATGTGAACAATTTCGTCGAGGCGAAAAAGGACAGCTTCTCCGGCGTTGTCGACATGTACAGTTCGATATCCTCCTTCCTGGTCGAGAACGGCATTGGCGAAGCGACGGATGTCCTGCTGATCGATGAAAATCTGTGCGTCGGCTGCGACAATTGCGAGAAGGCCTGTGCCGATAGCCATGAGGGACTGTCGCGGCTCAACCGCGAGGCGGGGCGGACCTATGCGCATCTCCATGTTCCGACCAGCTGCCGCCATTGCGAGCACCCGCACTGCATGGCCGATTGCCCGCCCAACGCGATCCATCGCGGTGATGATGGCGAGGTGTTTATCGACGATACCTGCATCGGTTGCGGCAACTGCCAGAGAAACTGCCCGTATGGCGTGATCCGCATGGAAAAAGTGCCGCCACCCAAACCGTCATTGCTGAGCTGGCTGTTTTTCGGTTCAGGGCCGGGACCGGGCGAACCGGAACATGACTGGATTGAGGAGAGAGTGGCCGAAGACACGCCCAAACAGGCGATCAAATGCGACATGTGTGCAGGCATCAAGGGGGGGCCGGCTTGTGTGCGGGCCTGCCCGACGGGCGCCGCCATTCGGGTTGCGCCGGAAGAATTCCTGTCGGTTGCCCGGCTTGAAACGGAGCAAGGCTGAGCATGGCGACCCGGAGAGCAGACGTGGGCACGGATTTGGCCGAAACCGACGAGGTCGAGCGGAGCACGGTCTCGACAGGAGCCCGGCATGAGGGCGTATGGCGATATCGCGGTAGCTATTGGGGGAAAATGGCGCTCGGCATTTCGGTCACCCTGATCATCGCTTATGTGCTGATCGATGTAGAGCCGCGGCACAATGGCGGCAGCTGGCTCGGCTACACCCTGGGAACGGCGGGTGGCGGTCTCATCCTGTGGCTGACGATGCTCGGGGTCCGCAAGCGTGCGATGACGCCCGGTCGCTGGTCGCTCAAGGGGTGGACATCGGCGCATGTCTATCTCGGCCTGTCGCTTGTCGTGATCGGGACGTTGCACACCGGCTTCCAGTTAGGATGGAACGTCCATACCCTGGCCTGGGTGCTGATGATGATCGTTATCGTCACCGGCATTTTCGGGATAACGGTTTATGGTATTCTGCCGCGTCAGCTCAGCAGTAATCGCGATGAGACGACCGAAGCACAGATGCTGGAAACGGTAACCGATATCGATCGTCAGCTGTTCGATACCGCGCAGCCGCTCGATGCGGACGGCGCGGCTGTCATCCAGGAGGCGATCGACGAAACGCCGTTCGATGGCGGGATCGGGCAAAGGCTGAGCGGCAAATATCGCGGCGGGGGAACGGCGCGCGGTCTGGCCGATTTCCGGGCGCGCTCTTCGCACGGAGACCGGTCGCTTGACGAACTTTACGATCGGCTCGAGGCACTTTTGGCGCGCAAACAGGCGGCGCTTTCGCGCATCCGCAGGCATTTGCGGATCAAGGCTCTGCTTCAGATCTGGCTGTATATCCATGTTCCGATGACCTTTGCGCTGCTTGCGGCACTGTCTGCGCATATCGTCAGCGTATTTTTCTACTGGTAGGGGTGCGATGAGCTTTGTCGTCAAATATCGTTCGCGCACGTCGGGGGGTCGGGAGATCATCCGGGCGAAGACCGTTGATTCCGATACGCTGAAAATCGGCCGCAGCGCCGAGTGCGATATCGTTCTGAGCGATCTCGGTGTGACACTGCATCATGCAACAATCCAGCTTTCGGGCAAAAGCCAGGTCACCATCGTTACCGAGGAAAATCTGCCGGTTACCGTCAATGGCCGGTCGACGACGCGGGCGGATATCAGCGCGGTGCGCGGCGGAACGGTGCGTATCGGACCGCACCGGCTGAGCATCGGGATCGGCGATGGTGAGGGCGAAGAGGGCCGAATCGCCATCACCGTCGATCGCGAAGAAAGTGCGGACAAAGTCAAAGCGCACCGGATGTTCTCGCTGGCCGGCGTGGTCCCTGGCAAGCGGATCACTTCCTGGGTTTTCGTCGCGCTGATCCTCCTCTCCTGCCTCGCCTTTCCCATCTATTCCTATTATTCGAGCAAGGGTGTCGAGCAGCGCGCGGACGGCTTTCACGCCGATACACTCTGGGTGAGCGGGGCGATGTCCGACGGGCATGCCAATCTCGCCAACGACTGCCAGTCCTGCCATGTCGAGGCCTTTGTCTCGGTCCGCGACAGCGCCTGTGTGGAATGCCATACCGACATACCCGATCATGCCGAGGCCGATCTGATGGCGACGGCGGAACCGGAACTTGGCTTCGGTCGTAGCTTCCTGCGAACAGTTGCAACGGCGTTCAACCGGCCCGAGCGCAGCTGCGCATCATGCCATGTCGAACATGAAGGTGCAGGCCGGATGGCGGCGGCTCCGCAGCAATTCTGTGCCGATTGCCACACTGATCTCGATACCCGGCTCACCGAAACCAGTCTGCTAAATGCGCATGATTTCGGCAGCGATCATCCCGAGTTCCGCCCCCGCATCATGACGAGGCCGGCTGACGAGAATGGCATGGCGCGCTATCGCCGGGTCAGCATCGACGATGAACCGCAGGAAAATACCGGCCTCAAATTTCCGCATGAGCTGCATCTTTCGGACACCAACGGCGTGGCGCGGATGGCGCAACGGTTGAGCGATGAATATGGCTTCGGTGAAGCGCTCGATTGTGCGGACTGCCATGTCGCGACACCGGACGGAACGCGCTTTGAACCGATCTCGATGGAAGCCAATTGCCAGATGTGCCACAGCCTTGCCTTCGATCGCATCGGCGGAACGGTCCGCACTTTGCGCCATGGCGAGCCGGAAATGGTCATCGCCGACATCCGGGCCTTTTATCGCGGAACTTCGCCCCGCCGCCCGATCGATCTTTCCGGCATGGAGCGTCGCCGGCCGGGCGATGACAGCCGTGCGCGAACCGTTGGCCGGTATCAGTTCGCTGCGCGTACGCGGTACGCCCAGGCGGACTCAGCTATCCGCGCGGTATTCTCACGCGACGGCGCCTGCTTCGATTGCCATGAGGTGGAACGTCCGCCGACGCGCGCCTCGCTCGCTTTCGACATTGTCCCGGTTCGCCAGATTTCGCGCTATATGCATGATGGGTGGTTCGATCATGCGGCGCATGAAACGGAGGATTGTTCGACCTGCCATGTCGCGTCGGAATCCGAGGAAGCCAGCGACGTGCTGTTGCCGGGAATCGAAACATGCAGGGATTGCCATGCCGGGGCCGTGGCGGGCGGCAACGAAATCGTCTCTACCTGTGCTATGTGTCACAGCTATCATGCAGACGATGCGGCACCTTATCTTGTCCGCGCACGGAATAATCGCGGTCAAAGGCCGCGCAGCGTTCGGGATTATGGAGGGTTGGCGATCAACCCCCGTGGAGACCGCTGAGCAATAGAGAGTCGGAACAGGGAGGGCGCATGGCAGATAGGGAAACCCCAGCTCCATGCTGATTGCACAGATAACCGACATTCATCTGGGTTTCGATCCGGACGACCCGGCGGAATTCAACCGTCGCCGGCTCGATCAGGTGCTGGAACGGCTCTGTGAGATGGAGCCACTTCCCGATCTGTTGCTCGCGACCGGCGATCTTACCGACAAGGGCGATACCGACAGCTATCGGCGGCTGAAATCGGCCTTTGGCCGCTGCCCCTTTCCCGTCTGGCCCTGTATGGGTAACCATGACGATCGCGACGGCTTTGCGAAGCTCTTTCCCGAAGTGCCCAAGTCCGACGGCTTTGTTCAATATGTAATCGACGAAGATCGCTGGCCGATCCGGATGATTGTTCTCGATACGCTGGAGCCGGGCCGGCATGGCGGCGCATTTTGTGACACGCGCGCATCATGGCTCAGCGAGCGGCTTGCAGAGGAACGCGACAAACCAACGCTGATCGTGCTGCACCACCCGCCGATCGAAACGGGAATCCCCTGGATGACGAGCGAGCCCGAAGCACAATGGGTGACCAATTTGCGCGACGCTCTGGCCCCCGCAAACAATGTTATCGGCCTGATTGCCGGCCATATCCACCGGCCAATCGTGACAGGTTGGGCCGGGCTTCCGCTCGCGGTTACACCGTCAACCGCGCCGCAAGTGGCGCTCGACCTCAGGCCGATCGATCCGGCGAAACCGGACAATCGCCCGATGATCGTCGCCGATCCGGCCGCCTATGCGCTCCATTATTGGAATGGTGCCGCCCTGATCTCGCATCTTTGCAACGCGGACGACCATGTCCAACTCGCCCGCTATGACGAGACGATGCAGCCGCTGGTGAGATATCTTCTCGAAGAACATGCGAACGACCGCAAATAGCGGTCAGCGCCGGGCGAAAGCCGCCGTCACCCAATTGTCCATATTGACTTCGTCGCTGACCCGGTAGGGCACCCGGCGGCTGTTGAGGAACAGCCGTTCCATTTCGCTGCGGGTAAAGGGCCGGGATCCTTGCCGGCCGAAAATAGCCATCTGGCCGCCAGTTTCATCGACACCGCGATCCCGGTCCAGCCCTTTGGAAAGGGCGAGGGCGGGCGAGGATGTCCGTACCCAGGCGATCATTTCCGGCACCGGCGCGGGCGAGAAGCCATAGAAATTGGGCTGGCTCGACGGGCTTGTCAGCTGCAACACCTTCATCCCGTTCACTCCATCTGCGATATAGGCGAAGAGCGAGGCATTGGTTGTGCCAACAATCACGTCATTGGTGTCCGGCGTTTCGCCTTCCCGGGCGAACCGGCTGTGTTCCACCGGTGCTTCGGGATTGGTGACGTTGAGGATAACGAGCCCGTCGTGTCCGGCCGCCACATAGGCATAGGTCCGCGCAACATAAAGCCGCCGCGCATCGGCGAGCGGGAAGGTGGCTTCCGGAATCAGGCGCGGTTCTTCGAGACTGGTCACGTCGATAAGCTGTACACCTTCCGCCGTCGTGACCCAGAGATAACGGAACTGCAGGGCCGAGGCCCGTGCGTCGTTGAGCGGAATGGTGGTCACATGACGCGGTTCGAGCGGATTATCGAGATCGACGACAACCATTCCGGCATCCGCCGCGATATAGGCATAATGGCCGCCAAGAACGATATGACGGGCGCCGTTCAGCACACCATTCTCGTTCCACGTCACCGCGCGATCGAGGAAGTTGTTGCGCAGCTCGCCATCGGCCATCGTGTTCACATTGACGAGGAACATGCCCTCCACGCTGTCCGTGACCACGGCATAGTTATAGATGGGATGGAAGCGCTGCTCCCGGTTGATGTCGAGCAGGCTGCGTTCCGTGCCGTCGGCCTCGGTGACCATGATGCTGGCCATGCGTTCCTGGCGGGTCGGCGCGATATTCTGGTTGGTCGGCAGCGCCATGCAGGTGGCGTTCTCCGAATCCACGCGCGTGTCATGGCCCAGCGGAGAGAAGGGCGCGGTAATGATCCGCTCTGAAAAGCCCTTGTTCGCAATGCTGGCGACATCATAAACTTGGAAGCCGCCCCGTCCTTCGGCGACAAACATATATTCGCCGCGCAGCTGGAGGCACTGGGCTGCGCCGTTCGTGCCCTGCGTGATATGTTCGATTTCTTCCAACGCCCGGGTTTCTCCCGACAGGTCGGCATCGAATATCCGTCCCCGCCGGAACTCGCGCAGCTCCCGGTCATGATCCTCGACATGAATGCGCCAGTAATCGGGATAGGCGAAGCGATGGAGATAGGAACCGAACACGGCCTGGGGTTCGTCCCATTCGGTTACGCGGATGGCCTGGAATCCTCGTTCGTTGCCAACCCATGCGTTGAGTCCGACGAAATTGACGAAATTGGTTCCCTGCAGCAGCAGCTGCGCCATGATCGCATTATTGTCGTTTGCTTCGGACAGGTGGCAATCGGTGCATTGCTTGGTTTCCGTTCGGCGGACGGTGTGCGGGAAATGCGGCGCAAAAGCCTGGCTCGAATAGCCCGAGGCCGATATCGGCGGCTGTTGTACATAGATGCGCTCGCGGTTGATATTGGTCGAGCTCAGCACCAGCGCCGAACTGGAGCGGACGGGCGCGATGATATTGCCGCGCGTATCCTGATGACGGCCAAGCTGGAACATCTGGTCGCGGGCGACCTGCGGGTTGTAGGTCGCGAAATTGCGGGACTGCAGACCGTCATAATGATGGCTGGAGGTCAGCGCATTGGCCTCGATCGGCAGATGGCAACCGCCGCACGATGTCGTCCAGCTCAGATGACAGGTGAAGCAGGCCATTTCGTCGTCACGGTGCGCGCGGTCTTCGCGCAGGATGCCAGGGCCGAACTCGAACACGCCGCTTTCGGCGCCGCCCCGTCCCATCAGCTTCGATCGCGCGGAGGCTTCGTTGAAATCGGGATGAGTCCGGTCGACCGTGTCGCGGACAAGGCTCACTTCCCATTCCAGTTCGGGATCGATGATTGATCTCTGGACGAGTATCCGGCGACCTTCATTGTCGCGCATCCATTCGAAACGGCGCTGGCCGTCCGGGTTGCGCAACAGGGTCAGGTTGGTGCCGGACGGAGGCGCGGCCGGCCCGGATGTCCGCAGCGTCGGATATTCGTCGGCAGTGCCGTGGCAATCCGCACAGCCAATCTCGACCGCGCTCGCCACTTCGCCATAGATCAGCCCGTTGCCATGGCTGTCTTGCGCGAAATGGCAGTCCGCGCACTGCATGCCGATCTCGGCATGGATATCCATCATATGCACGGAACGGCCCGGATTGGTGCCGACCTCGACAAACTGGCCTTCGCCTTCGCGCCGGAACAGTTCGGGGTCGTCCGGGTCGAGAATATTGCCGTCTTCGTCCAGCATATTGCCGTCCCGGTCGCGGCGGAAGATCGCCCGGAAATTCCAGCCATGGCCGTGATAATCGGCAAATTGCGTCGTCCGTGCCTCGGGATTGATCAGATCGGTAACGTTGCGGACAAAGTCGATATCGCCCCAGCACCCGCGAACAGCAGCCATTTCGGGATTACGGTCGAGGATCGCGAACATCTGTTCGGCGGTGCGGTAGATCTGGTCTTGCGGCCACATCAGCGGCGCATCGCTCTCATAGTCCCACATCGTATAACCGAGGAAGCTGTTCAGGAACATGTTCGGCTGATGCATGTGGCAGTTCATGCACTGCGAAGTCGGGATCGAACGGGTGAAGGCATGCTGGATCGGATGACCGCGCTCACGTTCGGCAAAGGGGGCCGGGGCTGAAGCATGACCGGCTTCCCCGGGGCCGCCGACGCCGTCATGCGTTTCGCCTTCTGGACTTTCCTCGTCGTGATGCTCGCTTCCGCTGCGCTGCGCGCGGATGCTCGCGGCAACCCTGTCAAAGGCTGCACCGCACTGCCCGGGCTCCATCGAGACATCGACTTCCGGCTCTTCATGTGCGTCGGAACGATGCTGGCCTTCGCGTAGCCGGTTGATCGTGGGATCGGCCGTGGCCGACTGTCCGTCCCTGCCAAATTGCGAATAGGTCAGCGAATGGCGCGGTTCGCGGTCATTGGCATAGACGACATGGCAGGACGCACAGCCCGAATGGCGATAATCGCCGGGCTGGTCGTTCGTGCCCATGAACCATGTGAACGGATCGTTGAGGCGGGTCTTGTGGATGTTGAGAACCGGGATCGAAACGCGCAGGCCGGTGCCGGGGCCGCGATTGGACTGGCGCAAGTCCGGTCGGCCGGGTTCCTCAAGCCGCTGGATATTGCCGCCGATATTGGGAATGCCGATCTCGGGAAACTGTGTTGCGATGTTGCGGCCGCCGCGTTCGAACACGCGGAAAATATCGCCGGGCGGAACAACGTGCCAGGTCGGGAGTGGGACAAAACCGGGCAATACGCCGCGTGCTCGGTCCGCGGCAGTGATGCGACTGCTGTCGAGTGGATTGATGGCTTCGTCGTCCGCTCCATGGGCGGTTCTGGGGGAGACGACACTCGCCGGTTCGCCATCGCGCGTATAGGCGCTGCCCAGGATATAGTTCCGGTAGGGAAGGATGCCGTTATTATAGGATGCTCCGCCCCAAAGCATCGCGCCGGTTGCCATCAGTGACCGCTCGGCCGCCTCAATCACCTCGATATGGCAGGCACCGCACGCCTCGCGCACCACGCGATAGTCGGACGGATTGACGAAGCGGATATATTCCGGGCTTTCGCGGGACAGCAATGTGTAGGAACGGTTCGGATTGGCGCTCGACGGGAAGTGCCAGCTGTCCGGGTAAAGCGGTAGCACGTGCGCGCGATACTGAACCGCAAGATACTCCGGGTTTTCGGGGTCGTCGGGCACGGTATCGGGGCGCGCTTCGCGCCAGTTCCCGCCATGGCAGTCGGTGCAACCCAGATTGACGGCAGGCGTGGAATGCATCGACATGCGATCGATATATTCCGCAGTCGCGCGCGATTCATGGTCTTCGATCAGCGTGCCATCTTCGTTCCGATAGGCATGGCAGGTGAGGCAGCCAGAGCTTTTTTCCAGTACGGCAGCTTCGTCTTGATTGCGCGGTGCGGGATCTGCCAGAACGCCCGCCGCCACATAGTCCCGCACTACAGCGGTCTCGCCGCCCGCAGCGCCGCCGGGGCTTGCAACAATGGCGAACAGGATGGTTGCCGCGGCCAGCAGCATCGCGATACGCGGAAGGGAAAGCCAGCTTGTCATCAGTAGGTAAGTATCGCGTTGAAGAGGACGGAGTAATAGGTGCCCGAGCGCCTATCCTGTGCAAACAGGTCGGAAAAGCCATCGCTAGCTTCGAAAACGGCGCCCGACAGTCGAAGCACGATATTCTGCGTGGACAGCGGGCGCCATATTGCAGCAGCCGACAGGTCATAGCCGATTGATGACGGAATGCTGCCTTCATTGCGCAACGCTTGCAGGCTGGCCGTATCCTCGAACCAGAGATGGTTCGCATTGGCCGACAGGCGCAGGGAAGGGGCGATATCGAAATCCGCACCGACGCCGAGCAATATCGTTCCAGGATTGTTGAAATTGGACTGACCCTGCTCCTTGGACGAGCGCAGCGAATTCAATATGCCGTTGCGTCCGTTCACACCGATCGCACGCCCGCCGCCGGCAAAAGGAATGACCTGCCGGATCCAGTAACTGGTGTCCGCGCCGGCAAAGATCGGGTTTTCGAAAATCGCATCGAAGCCGCGCTCGGTATTGTCATAGGGATCGCCGTCGCCGCTCGCATAGAGGCCCGAGAGGCGAAAGCGCATCCAGTCGACATCGTAGCTGAGCTCGGCCGCTCCGAAATAGGCGAAGATATCCGCCGGCTCGTCGGTAAAGAAGCTGCTCCGATCCTCGCCGAGCGCGAGATAGGTGGAGCCGGACACATTGATCCGGCCGATGCGCCCGTCCGCATTATAACCGAGATAGAGCACGTCATAGTTGCGGCCGCGCAACGTGCCGAGCAGTGCCGGTCGTACAGGGAAACCGTTGTCGTCGATTTCCACATCGGTGCGTTCGCGGTTCATATTATAGGTGACGCTGAACTGGCTGGTGAGGCCGGCGACCGGCAGATCCTGCCGAAACAGATTGGCGTGAAAGACATAGTCCGAACGCGGCGTCGCAAAGAGATCGTTCAGCCCCGAATTGGTGTCCTTTTCGAGCCGCATGAAAGCAGCGAGATTATATTGCAGCCGGTTATTGTCTCTCGTGCCGAAAAAGCGAACGCCAAGCTGGTTGTCCTGAAACAGGAAGCCCCGGAAATCGGCGTTGAACGGCTGCACTCCGACCCGGATGGAATCGAAGTCATAGCGCCGCGACGTGTTGCGGAAGTGATAGTCGATGAAGAGTTCCTGGACCCCGGTAAACCAGTCGAAACGATGGCTGGGGCGGCTCGGTTCGACGAACAGGATCCGGCGCTCGTTGACGTCGACATAGTTGAACTGGGTCGCCAGCGTGACCCGGTATTCGACATCGGGCGGCCGATAGGCGGTCGACCCTTTGAGCAGGGCGACCCCGGTGATGAAGGTTTGCGCCAGCACAAGGCTGTCGGCCTGGCCGAACACGTCGAGGCTGTCGGGTTCCGTTGTGGTCTGGACGCCGACGGGTGTCGGGAAGCTGCGCGGTTCGATCACCGTGTCGGACACCGCGTTGACGATGAAGAACCAGTCGTCGCCATTGATCGGCAGCCAGTCCGGCAGGTCGCCGAGCGGGATCGGTCGGTCGCCCTTCAACGTGTTCTGGTTATAGGGGTCGAGGAAATTCTCGTTAACGCCGATGGATTCGACGATCCGCCAGCGATCGGGGACTGGAAACTCGTCACCGGGAAAGGCCTGGGGTGGCGGTGCGCGTACGGCACCGATATTTTCCTGGGTTACCGGGTCGGGAAGATTGGACTGCGGCACGCCGGGCCGGCGGCGGCCGTCGATGATGGTTTCGTCGGCATCGCCCGGTTCCGTCCCGTCTTCGATCTGGATTTCGTTGAGGCCGGTTTCATCTTCGCCCGGTATCCGGCGGCGCATTGCGCTGCCGCCCGGTTCGGCCGCCGCCATGGAAAAAGCGAGCGTCGAGGAAAACGGAGTCGGAGGCCCATAGGCGCCCGGCCCCTGCGCGGCCACCGCGATGCAGATCAGAGGGGCAATGGCCGACATGCCTATAAGCCCTGGCAGACATTGTTTTCGTCCGTGTCGAGGAACGGAGCGAAAGGGCAGCTGACATAGCGCAGCCGGACATCGTTGCCGCCAACATTGACGACTATCCGGTCCGCGCGGATGGCGGGGGGCGCATTGTTGATGCCGCCGACCCGGAGCGAGGCATTATGCGTGCCGAGGAAGCTGATCATGTCATCCTGATCGATGCCGTCGCCCGACACACCGATCCCGCCAACCAGCGCGTTGCCGCGATAAATGGGAACCGAACCGGGGAAGATCTGTATGCCGTTTTCGAGCGGATTCTGGCCCGGCGCAACATCAGGCGTTGCCGTGCAGCGTGCCGGCGTGTCGGGGCCTACCCCTCCACCCAGAATGAAGCCGACATGGTCCAGGATATTCTCGAGCACCAGCGCCGATTGCAGACCGGTCGAGAAAGGATTGAAACTGGCGATCGGCCGGGAGAGCGGCCCCTGGGGCCGGCCCACCTCGCCGTCCGGGAAAAAGGGACGCGAGAGATTGCCGCCCGAACGATCGGCAAAGGCGAAGGTACCGGTCAGAGCATTGGGATCGCCAAGGAAATCGCGCGTCGCCTGGGTGAAGCTCCTGATGTCGGCCCGGTTCGACGGGATACCGCTGGTATTGCCCTGCAAAAGCAGGCCGGCCTGCGCGCCGGAAAAAAAGGCGGCGGTCCGTGCTTTCTGGAGCGACACGTCGATGCCGAAAATCGGGGCGTCGGGCGAACGGACAATGCCCAGTATCTCGCCATGCGTATCGACAATTGAGATCGTTACCTGTGCCCGACTGTCCAGCGGCCGGCGGATCTGCGCCCGGGCGCGGCGCATGATGATAAAGGCTTCTTCGAGCAGTGCGGTCACTTCGCCGGCGGTCAGCGGGGTGGTGACATCGGCGGCGTCGGTCGCGGCGCGGATCGGGAAGCGGTTTGCGCCCGAACCGTCGGACAGGATAAAGGCGTCGCGAATGCTGAATTCGCCGGCGGTCGAGGCGCGGATGCCCGAAGCTTCGCTGCCATAGGCCGATCCGGCGAGAATGCCGCCAGCGGCGACGAAATAGCCGGGCACATCGGCCAGCCCCCCGGCAATCGATGCGAAAGCTGGCGGCGCTGCCGGGTTGCTCCGGAAATCGCCGGTATCGGCATCGGAAAATTTGAGCGTCGTGCCGTCCACCGGAATGCGGTTGGCGCGGATCGATGCGGGCGGTTCGAAGCCGACCGTTGCCGCAAGCCCGATCGCCTCCTCGTCGCTATTGTCATTGTCGAGCCGGTTGGGATCGAACCCGTAAATCCCGTCGCCCATCACCCCGACGCCGCCAATGACGACGCCATTCCGGTACAGCGGGAAACCGCCGGGATCGGCGGACAGCCCCAGCGGCGAGCGTTTCGGCCCGATCAGCGCATTGGGACCCGCAACGCCGGTAAAGCGGGAGACAAGATCGGAACAGGGCAGCGCGCTGAACTGCACGCCGAACAGCGGTCCGCTTTCAAGGCCGACTGTGGTCGGCGCGGGAGGAAAATGCTGCTGCACGATCTCGCTCGCCGTCCGTGTCGAGAACGCATTGCCGCCGGAGGAGAGATAAGCCCCGGTGATCGCCTTGGCGATTGCGCCGGCTGCCGCAGCGGGCGCGGGAAGGGCCGTGCCCTGCAAGTCGAAATTGGTGCCGGATGGAGCCGGGACGGTCAGTGAAAGGTCGGCGCCGGTCATCGCGTAGACGGCGAGCACATTGCCCACCCGGTCGACCACGGCGATAGCGACGGGCAGGCCGCGCGCATTCGCTTCGCCGGCGGCCTGCGCGATGATCTGCTGCACATCCGCGGTGGAGAGCGATAGCTGGGCGGGAACCGAATATTGCGTTGTCGCTGGCGGAGGAGGCGGGGGTGGCGGCGGCGCGGGGTTTCCCTGGGTGTTGCCGGGCGTTCCGCCACCACCTCCACCGCCGCAGGATGCGAGAACAAAGGCGCTGGCCGTAAGTAGCGCCGTCAGCTTCGAGCCCATCTTCACCGCAACCGTCCGATTGCCGCAGAGGCCCTTCCCAGAGCCTGCCTGAATTCCAGCGGGCGATACGCATTGGGTTCGCGCACCGCAGCATAGGCGGCGTTGATATCCGCGCGGATGCCGCCGACCTGGCTTTCATCGATAGTGCCCTGGCTCACCATCGCGTTGAGCAGCGTATCGGTGGCCATCACTGCCTGTACGCTGCCCTCATAATCGGTGTAGCGCGACCGGATCGCTTCGGACGACACGGCGTTGATGATCGCGAAATTCTGTTGCCGGGTGAAACTGGCGGAGGCGAAGGCGTTGGCAAGTTGCCGGGCGCTATCTCTCAGCCTGGCAGCGGCCGCCATCCCTGCGCTGCGTCCTTCGGCGAGCGCGCCATGGAAAGCGCGGCTGTCTCGGTCGAAGCGATCTGCAGCGCCCGGTGCGACTACGCGCGCCGCAGCCGATAGCATGATCATGTTTTCGTCCTGATAGGCGGGAAATCCGTTGGGGATCGGTCGCGCCGGATTGGCAACGCCGGTAGGACGGGCATTGGGATCGTCATAGATTCGGCGATGGCAGGTGTGGCAGTCGAAAAAGACGAATTCGGGGAATATGCCTTCCGTGCCCAGGCGCTGGTTCTGGAACAGGGTCAGCGATCGTTCGAGCGCCGTCGCCTGGCCTACCGCCCACATCTGCACATGGTTGGTCCGGCCCTTGCGGCGGGCATAGTCACCGTCCTCGTCATGGTGCTGCTGCAGCGTCGAGAAGAGATCGAGCTCGAAGACAAGGCGCGGATGGCCGGCGGCCATGATCCGGTGATTGACGAACTGGCCTTCGCCAGTGCTGCCGAAATGGCAGTTCAGGCAGAGCGAGGCCCGCGCCCGCGCATTGTCGAGCGGATAGAGGCCGCGCGCGACATTGGCGCTGTGCGTATTGCCGACGGCATAGTGGCTGGCGAGCCAACCGGCATCGCCGCCGCCAGCGCCGCCATGGCAGGATTCGCAGCTTACTCCGTCTGAAAGCTGGAAGCGCGGCCCGCGCCGTGCTGCGGGCACATAATCGCTGTGACAGCCCAGGCACATGGTCGCGCTGGTCGGATTGCCTATACCAAGCTCATTGGCGATACGCTGCGAGCGTGGATTGGTGAGTATGGCATAGGCCCGGCTATGCGAGCCGGTTGCGCTGGATGGTTCCTGCCACCGCATCAGTTCGTCTTGCCGGACAACGGCGCCATCGGCCTCTTGCCGACCGTGACAGGTCGTGCCGCCGCAACTTGCGACGCCGACATGCGTGTTTGCGCTGATTTGAGCGGCCGTAGCAGACGCGTCGTTGGACTGGCCGATCCCTACGGAAAAGCCGATGGCCGCAGCGAGTGCCGCCAGTCCGATCGCCCAGTTCGTTTTCCGCGCCATATGCCTCCCCTTGGCATGGTGCTCAGCAAAGCTTGGAAGCCGAAGCTTCCGATCGAAATTTGCGACCCCCGTCCAGGAAAACTTATGTTCGTTCCAGCCCGTGCTGGCAAGCGCTGAACAGCATGAATTTGCCTCTACAGCTCTAATTTCGCACTTAATTCCTTGATCTCGTGATTGAGAATGCGATCATTGTCGGAATAGTCGACCGGGCAATCGATCAGATGGACGCCTTCGCTGCCCAGGCAGCTGTCGAGCAGTTCTTTCAGATGGTTTGCGCTCTCCACCCGATGGCCATTGGCGCCATAACTTTCGGCATATTTCACAAAGTCCGGATTGCCGAAGGTCAGGCCGTAATCCTTGAAACCCATATTGGCCTGTTTCCAGCGGATCATGCCATAGGCATCGTCGCGCAGGATAAGCACGGTAATGTTGAGCCCGAGGCGCACCGCGGTTTCCATTTCCTGGCTGTTCATCATGAAGCCGCCATCGCCGCAAATAGCCATGACCTTGCGATCAGGATAGACCATTGCCGATCCCATGGCAGACGGCAGGCCTGCACCCATCGTCGCCAGCGCATTGTCGAGCAGCACCGTGTTGGGCTGGCGAGCATTGTAATTGCGCGCAAACCAGATCTTGTAGACGCCGTTGTCGAGCGCGATGATCCCGTCGGCCGGCATTGCCTCGCGCACTGCTTTCACCAGATGCGGCGGATAGATGGGATGGCGCATGTCATCGTCAAGGCTGGCCGTATGCTCAACCTCGGCGGCTCGCGCCGTCAGCATCTTGTCGAAATTCCAGTGGCCCTGGGGAAGAATGTCTTCCTTGATCTGCCAGATGGCGTTGGCGATATCGCCGATCACCTCGACCTGCGGGAAGTACACCGGATCAACTTCGGCGGTGTTGCAGCTGACATGGATCACGTCCGCGCTGTCCTGCGTCATGAAAAACGGTGGTTTTTCAATCACATCATGGCCAACATTGACGATAAGATCGGCAGTCTCGATGGCCCGGTGCACGAAATCTCCGGCCGAAAGAGCCGCGCAGCCCAGATATTTGTCGCTGGTTTCGTCGATTACACCCTTTCCGAGCTGGGTCGTGACGAAGGGAATACCGGTTTTCTCGACAAACTGGGTCAGCATCCGGCTAGACATGGTCCGGTTGGCGCCGCCGCCGATTACCAGCACCGGGGATTTTGCCGCTTCTAGGCGTTTGGTAGCCGCGCGGATGGCCTTGGCCTCGGCAATCGGCCTGCGGCTGAGGCTTGGCGGGATCGGCCGGGACTCACTCTGCTCTTCGGCGATATCCTCAGGGAATTCGAGATGCGTTGCACCGGGCTTTTCGGTGGTCGCGATGCGGAAAGCTTCGCGGACCCGCGACGGAATATTGTCGGCAGAGGCGAGCTGGTGGGTAAATTTGCTGATCGGCCCCATCATGTCGACAACGTCGAGGATCTGGAACCGGCCCTGTTTGGAACTCTTGATCGGCTTTTGCCCGGTGATCATCAGGACCGGCATTCCGCCAAGCTGCGCATAGGCGGCTGCGGTAACGAGATTCGTCGCGCCCGGGCCGAGGGTCGCGAGGCAAACGCCGACCTTGCCGGTGTGCCGCGCATAGGTGGCGGCCATGAAACCGGCGCCTTGTTCGTGCCGTGTCAGGATCAACTGGATCTTGGAATGAGAGAGGCTTTCCAGAAAATCGAGATTTTCCTCACCGGGGACGCCGAACACATATTCGACCCCTTCCTCTTCAAGGCACTGTATGAATAGATCGGACGCCTTGGTCATCGTGATTACCCCCTGTTGCACACTATGTTCGGCTGACCCGTCGAGACGTTACACGCGCATTTCCCATGCGTCACCCGTCAATAACCCAAATCGAGATTTGCCTCTGCGACCATGGTTTCACCGTTGCGATACAAGGCAAAATTTTCGACGAAGCGCTTGGCGGCCCGCTCGAACATGCGGCTCGTCGCATTGCCGGAAAGATGCATGGTGAGAAATGTGTTGGGTGTATCCCAGAGCGCGTCGTCGGCGGGCAGGGGCTCGGGCTCTACGGTGTCGAGAATGGCACCGCCAATGGTCTTGCTTGTCAGGGCGCTGGCGAGCGCGATTTGATCGACCAGCGTGCCGCGCGCGACATTGATCAGCCAGGCGGAATTTTTCATCGCCGCCAGCTCTTCCGCGCCAATCATGTGCCGGGTTTCGTCGGTAGCGGGCGCGGCAAGGATCACCCAGTCGAACTCGGCCAGCCTGGCGCGCCATTCGTCGGCGCCGATGATTACCGGATCGCTGTCCGGCGTCCGGCGCACGGCCGTGACATCCATGTTAAAGCCGGATAGCGTTTTCGCGATTTGCTGTCCGATGGCGCCATAGCCGATAATCAGCGCCTTGCCTTCGAACAGTTCGACCGTTCCGGGCGGTCCGTTGAGCGTCGTCTTGTCGGCTTGCGCTTCCAGGATAGTGTCCAGCCGCTTGGCTGCGGCGAGCATGCCCATGACAACGAACTCGGCAATCGGAATGGCATTGATGCCTGCCCCGTTGGTGAGCGTCGTCCCGCGGCTGCGCAGGGTTTCGAGCGGGAAATGATCGAGCCCTGCATAAATGGTGTTCAGCCATTTGAGATTTTCAGCGCTCTCGATAATCGCGCGCATCCGGAGCTTGTCGTACATATCGAACCAGCCGATTTCGGCCGTCTTGGCGGCCTGCTCCGCCTCTTCTGTCGACATGAACCATGTCACGTCGAGCCCCTCGATATGCGGTTCCACCATCGGCCGGACGAGCCCGGGCAGGGCGGCTTTCAACAAAGCGGTCATGCGGTAATCCTCCAGTCCCAGCGCAGCGGATCGCCATCCATGATCTCGACGCCCCGTGCGGCGAGATCGTCGCGGATGGCATCGGCGGCAGGGAAATTCTTGCTGGCTTTGGCATCCCGGCGCAGATCGAGCTGACGCTCGATTTCTGTTTCGTCGATTTCGGCATCTGTCGGACGGATACGAAGGTCGGTGCGGTTAAGCGTTAACAGGTTGAGCCCGAGAACCGCGTCGGCCTCGCTGACCGCAGCCAGTTTCTCGCCCCGGTCGATCTTCTTGTGCGCCAGAATTTCATCGAGATGGGTCAGCGCCTTCGGCGTGTTCAGATCGTCGGATACCGCCGCATCGAACGCATCGAGCCTTTCGCGCAGTCGCGGATGCGTGCACCGGTCGGCCGGTTCGGTTTGAGCCTTCAACTGTTCGACCGCCATGACCATCCGTTTGATCCGCGTGAGCGCGGCCAGCAGATTGTCGAACGTGAATTCCAGCTCGCTGCGATAATGGGCCTGCAGGCACATCAGGCGATAGGCGAGGGGATGGACGCCCCTGTCGACCAGCCATTGCAGAGTCAGAAACTCGCCTGCGGATTTCGACATCTTGCCGCCGCGATCCACCAGGAAATTATTGTGCATCCAGATGTTCGCGCCGGTATCGGCCGAGCAGCTGTGCGCCTGGTTTTGCGCTATTTCGTTCGGATGATGGATCTCGCGGTGATCGATCCCGCCGGTATGGATGTCGAATGTCTCGCCGAGATACATCTTGCTCATGACGGAGCATTCCAGATGCCAGCCCGGCGCTCCCTTTCCCCAGGGCGAATCCCATTCCATCTGCCGTGTTTCGCCCGCAGGCGTTTTCCGCCATATGGCGAAATCCGTGGCGTGCCGCTTGCCTTCGACCGGATCGATCCGGCTTTCGCCATCGTCCGTGTTTGCGCGCGCCAGACTGCCATAACCGGGCACGGTCGATGTATCGAAATAGAGGCCGCTCTCGAGCTCGTAACAATGTTTGTCCGCGATGCTTTTCGCGAAATCGATCATCGCTTCGACATGTTCGGTGGCGATCGACCATTTGGCGGGCTGGCGGATGTTGAGCCGCTCGATGTCGCGCCAATAGGCATCGGTGTAGAATTTGGCGATGTCCCAGGCCGATTTGCCCGCCGCGCTCGCCGCCTTTTCCATCTTGTCGTCGCCGGCATCGGCATCGGATGTCAGGTGGCCGACATCGGTGATGTTGATGATATGGGTGAGCTTGTAACCCTTCCACGAAAGCACGCGACCCAGCGTATCGGCGAAAATATAGGCGCGCATATTTCCGATATGCTGGAAGTTGTAGACGGTCGGCCCGCAGGTATAGACGCGCGCTTCGCCCGGATGGACGGGCACAAAAGGTTCGGCCTGGCGTGTCAGGCTGTTGAACAGGGTGAGCGGGGCGGAGTGGCTCTCGGTCATGGATGGCAGCGATGCCGACCTCGCGCGGCGAGGTCAAATGTTTCACGCATGGCCGTCACTTATCCTGACCCTAATCGTCATTCCCGGCGCTGACAGGACCTCGGATCCAGAGATCGTCATTGCCGGATCCCGTCACCGGATCGTCGATCAGCGGGCCTTCGCGATTGGGGTTGATCTCAACCGTTTCGATCAGCGGCGTCGTTGGCTGCTGCACTTCCGGTTTTTCCTCGATCTCTTCCTCGACAAGATCCTGCACGGGATCGTCGAGAAGCTCGGGCGTATCCGGCGGAGGAGGTGGCGCTCCGCACGTGGTCGGTGCCGCAATCAGGCAGCCATTTATCGTCGAGGCGGACGAGAAGCCCGTGCTGAGGGTGGTTTGTGCGATCATGGCAATGCCGGTCACGATTGTGCCATTGCTTTGCCGTTGAATGCCGTTGACGGCGATGTCGATCATGTTTCCAGTTGAAGCGCTGGCAATGGTGATGCCGCCATCTCCAACAACGAACCCGCGGCGATCATCAAAATCGGTTCCTGCCACGCTATTCTGGATAAAGACGCCGCTATCTGCGGTGAAAGTAATGCCGCCTGCCTGGAAGAAGCCGTCATCCCGGTCGATACCGTCGCTGTTGGCAAGGCGGATATCCGCGTCGGCAACCGACGCACCGGCGATATCGTCGGCAGCGGCATCGGTTGCCGCGAGAATGGTTTGGGCCGAAAGATTGAGCTGGCCGGCAAGCCCGCCATTGGCATCGGTAACGGCGATATTTCCGCCATTGGCGTTAACCCGGATTTCCTGATCGGCCATCATTTCGAGTATGGTGTTCGTCGTGGCTCCGGTGAGAGCGAGCGCACCGTTAACGCGGATATCGCCTTCCGTGGAAATGCTGAGTGTGCCTGCTGTCCCGATATTGCCGTCCTGCGTTCCGCCTGCGCCGGTCGCGACCTGTGCAGTCAAATCTTCCACGATCAGTGATGGCCCGCCACTGTTGATGGCAGCGGCAAAGATGGTCAGGTCCCCGCCTGAATGAATACGTTCGAATTCCGAAGCATCGATGTTGAAGGCGCCAGTAACTGCCGGACCGCCCAATATCATCGCGTTCGCGCCGGCGCTGACAATCAGTATATCCTGCGTGAGGTTCGACGTTCCGAGCTGGCCTGAGGTTCCGATATCGAGATCGGCGCTGGACGTTTCGACGAAAACCCCTGTGGCGAGGGCTTGGATGTCGATCAATCCGCCTGCCGAAATAAACAGGCCGTTGGCGGCAACGACATCACTGGTAATGATGGCGTCGGTCGCGGCGGTGATCGTGATATCGCCGGCACCAGGCGAGCCGACGACGCTTCCAAACGGTGTCTGGTTTCCGCCAGCGTTTGCGCTTGCCGGGCTGACGCTTGCCTGCCCGGCCCGCAGATTGCCTGCTGCAACAAATCCTCCAGTGCTTGTAAGGGCGATGTTCCCGGTCGACAGGGCCTGATCGACTTTCAGGTCGCCTCCGGTGATGATGTCGATATCGCCATTCGTCGCGCGCGCATCGGTTACCGCCAGTTCGCCCAGCGCATTCAGCAAGATCGCTCCGCCGCTGGCGGTCAATGTGCCAGCGACGCGGATGTCGGAACTCACGACGACAGCGCCGTTTGTCGAACGCAATTCCACTTGGCCGTCCGAGTGCAAAAGCTGGAGGTTGATGCCGTCGGCGCCGGCGAGCAGCATGTCGCCGCCGCCAACGATCGTGGCACCGATAATCGCCCCCGCGGCATTCATGCCGATGTCGCCGGCTGCATCGATCTGCGTAAAATTGATATTTCCCGAAGCGGCAACCAGATCCACAGTCCCGCTGCCTGCGCGCGCGCTGTTCGTGATGACTGCGTCGCCGAAATCGACTGACGACCCATTGGCATTGAGCGACACCCCGGCAATCGAGCCCAGATTGATCGCCTGGTCAGACGTAACCGCTAGGAACTGGCCGGAGAGCGTATCGATCGAAACCGTTCCGTCCGCGTTGAGGACTACGTCGCCATTGGCCGAAACGGTGCTGATATCAATAATGCCGCCAGCATCCATCGCGATATCGTTGGCGATCCCGGTATCCGTCGGGGTGATCGCCGTGGTTCCCGCAATCATGACGCTTGCGGTAAGGTCGATAGCTTCACCGCTCACGGTCGTGAATCTCAGACTGCCGCCGGAATCGGCCGTTACGGTCCCACCCGCCGACAGGGTAGTGAAACCGATATCTCCGGTTGCGCTGAGCGCGACATTTCGGGCTGCATCCAGAGTATCGATGACAATTGCCCCGGCTGTTGCCGTCAGATCGGCCGAACCGCTTGTCGCCAAGCCATTGGAAGCGAGTGCGATGGTGCCGAAATCGAGGACGCTGGCCGTTGCATCGAGCCGCAAGGCGTTCACGGCTTCGACGGTGAGCACCGCACCGGAGTCGAGATCGACAAAGGCACCGTCAAGCGATGTAACGCTCACCGCGCCGCCGGCCACGATGTTCACATCGCCGGCCGCGTCGATCGCGCCTGCCGTCACGCTGGCGCCCGCATCGATCAGGATATCCGATCCCGCGTCCGCAGCGCCCAGGCTCACACCGCCACCGCTTTGCAGGTCGATCATGTTGCCTGCGGAAAGCGCGTCAGCGCCGATGTCACTTGCGGAAAACTGGATATCGCTCCCCGCGCTACCATCCGTCAGCGAAATGCTGCCGCCGGCATCTGCGGTGAGCGTGCCTCCAGCATCCAGCGAAGCGAGGTCGACCGATCCACCGGCTGTGAGATCGATATCGCCGCCCGCTACGGCATCGTTTCCAAAAATGTCGGTACTGGCACCGATATCGATCAGATCATCCGCATCGATGCTCCCGATTTCGACATTTACGCCGAAGATGGAGATGTTGGCCGCACCTGACGTGGCGCCCAGGAATACATTGCCGCTCGGCGCTAGCAAGATGATGTCGTTGCCCGCAGATACGTCGACCTGGCCGAAAGCAATATTCCCTCCGGCATCTATATTTGCATCGCCCACGCCCTGGCTGAACGTTCCGACATCGATGCTGCCTGGAACGGAATAGGTGCCTTCCAGCCCGCCGCCGATATTCGCGACGGTCGTTAATTCCCTGCCGGCGAATATGCCTGCGGCAACAATATCCCCGGCTACCGTGATGCCGATATCGTTGGAGCTTCTCAGGATTCCCGTGCCGAGCAGGCTGCCGTTGGCTGCGGAAATTTGCAGCGGATCGCTGCTGATCACGACGGAGCGCAGTTCGACATTGCCTTCTGTCGATTCGAACAGAATTCCCGATGGTCCGTCAAAGGTCGAGACGATACCGTCTGTGCCGATAACAAGATCGCGGCGCGTCGTGATCAGGATGGTATCCGCTCCGACGGAGCCGCCCTCGATGGTCGCGCTGATCGGTACGCCGGACTGGCCGATTTCAACCCGATTGTCCGCGCCAAGCGTTCCAAGGCAGATATTGCCTTCCAGGCAGTTGGCGCTGAGCAACCCGGTGTCGTCGGACTGAGCCACGCCGTTGGGCGGCGCGTTGTTGACATCAGCGCTGATCGAGCTGGCGTTTATGGCGCCGCCGAGCCCGTCGATCGCATCGGCGTTGAGCACAACCGCTGTATTGGTGGCTTCCAGTGTGCCCGCGACAATGATCGATGAGATCGGCGTCAAAATCGGCGATAGGAGGCTGGGACTGAGGCCGCCTGCGTTCAGATTCACAATAGCCTGGTCATTGAAGGGATCGGAAGGATCTGGCGCTGTGCCTGGGTTGAGGCCGGCGCTGACAGTTGCACCACTCTCGACAATGATGTCATCACCGGTTTGCACGTCGACGCGATTGTCGGCGCTGGTCGTCGAGCCGTTCCGGAATATTGCGTTACCTCCGGCAAAAACCCGCACATTGCCGGTTGAACTGACCGTGCCGGTGATCGCCGCATTATATTGCGGGTCATAAAGCGGATTGGTGGGATCGTCGTCCGACCCGGCATCGATCCGGACAACCGCCAGCGACCCGCCTGTTACAGCGCCATTGCCCAGCGTCGCGTTCTGGCCTGCGGAAAGGTCGATCCGGCCAAAGGCTGTAAGGTCCGCTGCCGAAGCATCTCCTTCCGCTCGAATATCGGTCACGTCACCAGAGGCGATCCGCGATCCGGCCATGGCGTTGAAGTCGGCCTGTGCGCTTGCAGTGAATGTGCCGACGATATCGAGGGAATCGGTCGGCACGCCATTGTTCGTATGGCTGACCAGAATGGAAGCGCCGCTGGTGACGCTCATATTGCCGCCGGCCGTCATCTGGCCGGTTCCGTCGAACGCGAATTCGGCATTGCCGCCGACATTGATGGTAACGTCACCCGCAACGGAAATCGGGCCGCTATTTGCGGACATAAAGAAGCCGCTGGTTGCTCCGCTTGAACTCGTCAGCGCGCTCGCGGTAAGCGAGTCCATCGTGATGAGACCAGCCGGATCGGTCGACGTATCGATTATGTCTATACGGCCGCCAAAGCTGGAACCGCCGAGCGTGCCCGTGCCGCCGGTTCCGTTGGCCAGCATCGATGTTGCGCCGAGCGTTATGATGCCGGGGCTGCCTTCCTGGACTTCGATGACGGGGTTGCCGCCTATGCCATCGCCGCCATTGCCGTCCGCGCCGATCTGGACGACCAGATCGGTGCCGCCCGCGCCCCCATCGCCGCCGGTACCGGCACCAGTCAGGGAGATATCGCTGGCCGCGATCGTTCCGCCCTGGGCAAGCAGGGTGGGCGAACCGCCGGTGCCGTTGCCGCCGTCGCCGCCATCGCCGGCAACACCGCCGCCGATCATGTCGATATTGCCGCCCGTGCCGCCGGCTCCGCCGGTGCCTGTGCTGGAAACGACAAAACCGGCGTTGACGATCGTCATGGTTCCGCCGGTTCGCGCGACCAGTTCGGAACTGCCGCCTGTAGCGTCGCCGCCGCTGCCGCCATTGCCGGCCGTTCCGCCGCTGCCGAACGCCGTGGCGCCGCCATCGCCTCCACTACCACCGGTTCCGTCGGATTCGAGAATGATGAAAGTGATCGGAATGGAGCCGTTCGCGCCGCTAACCTCTATCCGGGCCACGCCGCCCGTTGCAGAGCCGCCATCGCCGCCATCGCCGCCGATTCCGTCCGAGAAACTGCCATTGCCGCCGGTTGCGATGGCCCGCACGGTCGGATCGTCCAGCTGGACCTGGGCATTGTTTATATTCAGCGCTGCAGTACCGCCGAATGCGTTGCCGCCATCGCCCGCATCGAGACCGCTGCCGCCCACTCCGCCCACGCCATTGGCTTCGACAGTATAAGACGGGCCTGTAAGATCGTCTTGATTGAGATTGATGTTCGCATTGCCGCCGATGCCGTCGCCACCTGCGCCGCCATCGTCGACGGCATCGCCGACCGATATGCCGAAATTGTCGCCGCCGCTGCCGCCTGTTCCGATCGACTGCGCGGTCAATGTGCCAAAGCTGATTGTGCCGGCCGTGTTGTTGAAGGTCGCATCGCCGCCCGTGCCGCTGCCGCCATCGCCGCCGGGGCCACCGTCCAGCCCGCCGAACGATTGCCCTGCGCTACCGCCATCGCCGCCGAACCCGTCGGTTGCGACAAGCACGATGGAGGAATCGATGGTCGCACTGCCATCCAGGTCGAACGTTGCGGTTCCGCCGAGGCCGTTACCGCCGCTGCCGGCATCGGCGCCATCCCCGAACCCGCCATTGCCACCGGTGCCGTTCGAGGCGACGGTGAGTGTTCCGGTGATAGTGAGCGATCCGTTGATGGCGTTGAACGTTGCCGCACCGCCGATCCCGTTGCCGCCATTGCCCGCGCCGATCCCCAGATCGCCGTCGCCGGTGCCGCCGGCTCCGCCAAACCCATTGGCCGATACTGTCAGGTTGGCGACCGTCGCCGTGCCGCCGTTGAGATTGAAAGTGACCGTGCCGCCGGTGCCGTTTCCGCCATTTGCCGCCGGGTCGACGGGCAGGGCGAACGGTGTGACGCCAACCGGGCCGAAGCCCGCGGGGCGGGCGCTATAATCCAGCTCGAACGGGGCAGGGGTCGCGAGGGCGGGAACGGCGATGACATCGCCGCCGCCCGGTCCGCCCGAGCCATTCGCGCCGATGTTGAAGGTGTTTGCAGTGAAGGTCCCGTCGATCAGGTCGAAAATCACCTGGCCGCCGAAGCCGAGGCCGCCTTCGCCAACCGGCTCTGCCCCGCCGCCTTCGACGTCGAACTGCACGGAGCCGTCGGAATTGGCGAAAACATTGGCGAAACTCATAGTTCCGGCATTGCGGACCCGATAGGTGATCGTGCCCCCCGTGCCCAGGCCGCGATTGGCCAGATCGGCGGGATCGGAATTGGAATTGCCGACACCGCTGGCATCGACGAAGCTTGAGCCGCCTATCTGGATTGTTCCACCATTGGCGTCGAACACTATGGATCCACCCCGGCCGGTAGCACCGTCGCTGGCAGTGGTCGCATTGGCGTTGACGTTTATCGTCGCAAAGCCGTCTCCCACGATCTGGCCGCCGCCGGTCGACGTGATCGCGATCGACCCGCCGGCTGCGGCATCTGCAGGGTTTGACCCGCCAAAATCGCCGAGCTGGGAGAAGGCGTCCAGGGACAGGTCGTCAAAGGTCAGGCTGGCGCCATCGGCGAGGATGTCGATCGTTCCCGCCTGGTTCTCGACACCGAGATTGCCGCCTGATGCGGAGGTCGAAATGTCGAGAGAGTCGCCAATATCCAGCGTTGCGCTGTTGCGTACAGTCAGGCTGGTACTGCCGGCCGTTGCCAGCGATGTCTGGCCATTGGTCTGGGCGTCGACGCGAAGGCTATTGGCAATGGTGAGCGTGGCGCCATCGACGAGCAGCGATGCCGAGCCGCCTGCCGCGAGGCCGTCTTGCGCGTTTCCGGTGGCATCGAAAGACGTGGCTGCCTGGGCCCTTGTCTGCAGCGTCAGGAAATCGATGGCATGTGTGCCGCCGGTGAAATTCGCTGAAATCGTCCCTGCGGTCGCGTCATTGCTGGTTTGGGAACTGGAACCGCTCGAGGCCGCCGTTGCAGAGGTATCGAGCGCGAGTTGGGCGGCGGTCAGTATTCCTCCGGATGCATTCAGGGTTATCGTGCCACCGATCGAATCGCCGCCGATCGTGGGCTGCAGGTTGCTGGAATCGGTGGCATCGATCGCGATGGCGGTCGCCAGCATGATGCCCGTGGTGATCGCGCCGGTGCCCGACAGGGAAATATCGATAGCCCCGCCCGTTGCCGTGCCCGCGCTGTTGGTTCCAAGGCCGGCCGTGGCATTGGCCAGCAAACTGATATTACCGGCGCTGAGCACCCCGCCATTGTCGATATCGAGCGAAATGGTTCCGCCGTTCGCATCCTCCCCGTCCGATCCCGGCGTAAGGTCGGTCGCGCCGGTTGCACTGACATCGAGGACAAGATTGCCGCCGACGGAAAGCCCTCCATTGGCGAGCGTAAGGCCAATGGCTTCGTCGGACCGCAGCGTCAGGCCCTGCTGCGCTTCGAAGGTGGCTCCGCTGAACGTCAGGTCGATGGTGCCCGTCGTCTGCCCGGTCATGTCGTTTGTCAGGGTGAGGTCGGCGCTTCCGAATTCGATGTTCACGGCATTGCCGTTGACCGGATCGCCCGCAAATACGACCGCCGGGGCATCGGACGATCCACCCGAAAAGACATTATAGCCGCCGCTGAGGATGATTTCGCCATCTTCCTGGGTTGCGCCGACGGCGGCGGTGTAGCCGAGATTACCCGAAACGAGCATCGTGACAGCATCGTTCTTTGCAACCGCCATGAGATAGATGGCGTGCGGATCGGGTACGGCAGGGGGCGTTCCACCCACTCCGGCCGGCGTCGGTACTTCGGCGGGCCCGGTTGTGGTGCCCGTATGAACAACGCCGTTGGCATCGGTCGTGCCCATAGTGACGACGATATCGAACAGGCCTTCGTTGATTGTCAGATCGGCCTGTTCGGCGGCGACATAGGCGGTCGATCCATTGACAGTAACATCGCCGCCCTGGACGACGCGCGGTGCCACCAGCGCGACATAGCTGTCTTCGTTCAGCGCATCGATCAGCGCGCCGGATTCGATGACGACGGCGGCGCTGCTGTCCGCAGTGCCCCGGAAGCGGATTTCGCCGTCAGTGCCTAATAGTCCTCCGCTCGTATCGATATTATCGGTTGTGAGCACCAGGCTGCCGACATCGAACGAGCCTGTGCCGCCGATGACGATGCCGCCAGCGCTGTAGAACCAGATATTGCCGCCAGTCACACCACTTATCTGACTGGTTACTGTGCCATCGAAACGGACTGGACTGTCGATTGCACCCGTTGAAATACGGTTGAGAACTGTGAAAGACGATCCGTCGCTGCTGAAACGTAAATTGCTTCCATCCCCCAAAAAAGTGACTTCGGACCCGACAGAGCCCAATGTAGAGGTCGTCCAGTCAATGATCGCTTCACTGCTGGTAACGGTAACCAGATCTTCGGCCGCGCCGGGTGTGAAACTGATCTGGGTGTTATCATAGCGGGCTGTGGCGAGGACGCTCTCTCCGGGAGTCATGGTCGTGGCGAATGGGGTGTTTACGGGCGCAAAACCGGGCGCGCGGACATGCGGAATATTCTCGACAATCATAGTCGCAGGCGGCGCATGCGGAATATTCTCGACGATCATGCCGCCGGGGCGTCCGTCGATCTGGGCATGGGCCGGAGCCATGGCGCCGATCGAACCGATCAGCGCTGCGATCGCGCATCCGCCGCGGAACATGGCCTTGGCGGAACGTTTCGATCGCTGTGCGGTTGATCCGGTATCGATCATATTCTGTGTCCTCGGGGTTCCTTTTTCGGTTTGCATGTCAGTGTGCAAACCGCAGCAGAAGCGAAAGGAGCAGGCGCGGACTCGGCCTGTTCGCCTGGAAATTCGTGCGGTTCAGCGGGATGGCGAAGGTCGTATCCAGCCGCACCCGGTCTCCGTAATTGGCGCGCAGGCCTACGCCTGTTGAATAGAGTTCGTCACTGCCTGTACCGCCCAGCGCCGCAGGGTCTTCATTGCCAACCCATGCTGCATCGAAAAAGCCGTAAGGCTGAAACGCCCAGCTTTCGCGCGTCCGGGGCAGTGCACTTCCATAGCGGAATTCGTACCGGAAGCCGATGCCGCGATCGCCGATCACCGAACCGGGATCGAAACCGCGCCCGACAGTATAGTTGCCGCCGGAGAATTCCTCGTAAGAGAGCAGCGGATCGCTGGTCCATTGCAGCCGGGGTTCGATAACGAAGGCGATATCCGGAGTCGGTCTGAGCTCTGCAAGGCCGTCAATGCGCAAAACCGTGGCGTCTGCTTTGCCTGCGGCGCGGGTTTGCGGCACGCCATTTACCGGAAAACCGGGCTCCGTCGCGTCGAAGATATCGAGGCCCTGTCGCACTTCTCCGGCAATGCCGAACCGCCAGCGCGGTTCTGCTGCGCTATAACCGCCAACGCCATCGATGCTGCGCCGATCCGAAGTATAGAGGGCGGCCCTTGCATAGGCGACGCGCAGTTTGTCCCGGTTCAGCGCCGCGCCGCCGAAACGCACATCCTGGTCGATGAAATCGAAACCGGCCGTGCCAACCAGGCTGGTCGCCTGATCCAGTATGAAGGGGTAACTGAGGTCGAAACCCGTCACCAGCGTCTGAGTGTCGAACGGACTGACGCCGCCGACAGTCGGGTCGTTCCAAGCATAGGTGAACGTTCCGCCAAGCCGCAAGCCGCTATCGCCGATCGCGAAGCTGTGACTGGCATTGAGCACCAGTTGTTCGTTGAAATCGGCGCTTGAGAAGACCGCAAGAGTGGTGCTGTCGCCGAGCCCGGTGACATCGTTGATCTGGGCGCGAATCTGTCCCCCGAAACGGCCGGTCGAGCGCGACGCGTAATTCTGGATATTGCCCTCAAGGATGAAGGGCGTCCGCTCGACCCGGACATCGCCAATCACTTCGCCCGGCACGCCTTCGGCCGGCCGCAGCGTCAGGCGGGTTTCGAAGCCTGGCAGGTTGCGGGCCAGCAAGAGGCTGCGTTCGGCTTCGCGCTGGTTGAACACCTCCATCTCGCCAAGCGGCCGCAAATAGCGCGCGATCAGGTTTTCAGAATTGCCGGCATCGCCGCGGACCTGAATCCGCGACATCGACGCCATCAGCACATCGAAGCGGACGATACCGTCATCGCCTATCTGTTGCGGCGGAACCTGCACCGCCGCGAGATAACCTTCCGAACGCAGGATCGAAGCCGCTCGATCGCGTATCTCGCAAACGATCGAGATGGGCACTTCCTGCCCGAGATAATCGGCAAAGGCCGGGCGTATTCTGTCGGCGGAAATGCCCCTCAGATTGGCGAAAACCGCGTCGCTCAACCGGAATCGAATAGCGGCGAACTGGGGTTGGGCAAGGGGGCAGGGCGCGCGTTCGATCCCGCCTTCAACCTCCAGCCTGTCTGCCGGTTGACCGGTGCCGGGCGTCAGCCGGTCCGGCTGGATTTCTTCGCGGGTTGGTGCCGGCCCCGACTGTGCAACGGCGACGCCGGGTTCGGCCGCTACTATTGCCGCCAGTGCTATAAATCCGAATACTCGCAGTGACACGCTGCACTCCCCCCGCAGACCAGCGCCTCCGTTTCTATTCCAGGTTCAGGAATATCTGGTGGTCGCTTTTTCTTTCCCATGGGGCACATATCGCCCCATTCCTATATTCAGACCGCTGTTAACCACCTTTGCGACCAAACAAGGTGGGTTGCTGTGCAGCGGTCCGAACTTCGGCATCCGGCCGGACTAGCAAGCAGTCAAAACAGCTGCAACCGGCCTTTCCGCCTCAGTTGCCGGATGTCAGCGCTACTTGCGGCCTGACCGTCATGGCATCCAGCTGGCCGTCGCACTCGTTGGACAGCAACGCCTGGCCGACCGCCACGGAATCGTCGGCATCAACGCTCAGTGGCACGAATTCCATTTGTGCATGGGCTGTGCTGCCCTGGATCGCCACCGTGTATGTGCCACCGGTTACAGCCAGGCCTGCGGGCCAGCTTTGGGTATGTTCGCCTTCGGCCATCGAGACGGTCATGCTTTCTCCGTCTGCAACGCGGGTAACGGTGACTTCCGCATCGATAGAGGCATTGCCGCGCCAAAGTTCCAGGGGCTGGCTGTCGACGACACAAAAAGGCCCCCCTTCTATAATGTTGACCTGCCACGGGGTGCGTATCACGATATCTGTGCCACGGCTTACCCCGGTTCGTGCCGTGCCGTTATTGCCACGGGTCGTTACGCCGCCGGATGCGACGCGGACGGGTCCGTTGATGCGAAAGCGGCCGGGACCGTTGAACTGGCGGGTCCCGCTGCTGGTCAGCACGGTTACCCGGTCGCCGGCGCTCAGGCGCAGGGCTTGGGTATCGCTGAGCCGCGTTCCGCGCGGTATTTCGCGGGCAATGGTGCCGGACGAACGGGTAACGAGAACGTCGGCCAGCGCCGCGCTGCCCGTCGATGCAAGCGCAAGGCCCATAATCGCATAAAGCGTCGATCTATTTGCTTTGAAAAACATAACTGCCTCCTGGTTCCGTATTGATCAGGCGTTCCGCGAAATTTTGCAACGCTTTGTCGGCGGGATTTTCAGCCGCCAGCTCAGCAATTTTCTCGCGGGCCTGTTCATTCCCTTTCTCAAATTCCTGATACAGCGTATCGAGCATTGAAGCTGAACCTTCCGTGATTTCGAGCACAGGTTCGTAAATTTTGACCGGCGTCGCCCGGCCGGAAAGGGTGACGCGGCCCAAACAGCGGAAATTCGCCTTCGTGACCGTCTCGATCGCCTCATAGCTGGCAAGCATCACCGTCTTGGTCTGTTTGTTGGCGCTTTCGAGCCGGGCCGCCGTATTCATGGCATCGCCGAGGGCTGTATATTGTATGCGCTCCTCGCCGCCGAAATTGCCGACAATCGCCTCGCCATAATGGAGGCCCACGCGCGTACAGCCGATCGGTGGCACACCTTCGGGCACAGTGTTGCGAAATTCTTCGCCAAAGCGCCACATCGCGATCCCGCATTGCGCGGCGCGCTCGGCATCGTCGGGCCGGGCGATGGGAGCGCCCCAGAAAGCGACCACGGCATCGCCGACGAATTTGTCGATCGTGCCGCCATATTCGAGGACGATCTCGCTCATCTTGTCGAGATAGTTGTTGAGCAGCGTGGCGACCATTTCCGGTTCGATCGCGTGGCTGAGCTTCGTAAAGCCTTCAAGGTCCGTGAAAACGGCATAGATGGCGCGTTTCTCCCCGCGCAGCGAGAGGCGTTCGGGGTCCGCGACGATCTGCGTGGCGACATCGGCGGGCAGATATTTGTTGAGCGCCCCCTGCACATATTGGCGCTGTTCGGCACCTACCGAACGGGCCGCCGCCCCGATCGTAGTGAAGGCGATGATCCAGCCGGCGATACCGCCGAACACCGGCAGGTTCTGCGTATCCATTCCCGTCCGGTGGAGCGTGAAGGGGATGACGATCAGGCAGGCTGCCTGGACGAAGATCAGCAGCGCCAGTTTCCACAGCCGGAAGTCGCTAAGGCTGGTCAGGGCACCGCAGGCTACGACGAGGATAGCCATCGCCCAGAGCGCCCAGCCCGGGATCGGTGTCATGATGATTCCATCCAGCATCTGGGCGAGGAGATGGGCGTGCACCTCGACCCCGGGGAGCGTCGTCAGCGCCGATTCCCCCTCGGCTGCCTGTTCTCCCGTGACCGAGCCGGTAATGCGCGACAATGGCGTTTCAAACCGGTCCCTGTCCTGCAGGTCGGTGCCGATCAGCACGTAGCGACCGGCGACAAAGTCGGCCATGCCGGCCGCGGTTTCGGGGTCGGCGAAAAAGTCTATGGGCAGCATCGTGAAGACTGCGCCGCCCTCATAGAGCGGCCGACGATAGACGATGCTGCCGCGATGGTCGCGATACGCGTCATTGCCGGGCGCGAGCGCATTGGCGAGAAGGGGCGGAATGTTGCGCGGCTGGTCAGGCCAGCTGCGGTTCACATTGTCCTGATCGGTCAGCAGGAACACGCTGGCGGTATCGATGGCCTCCGTGTCCACGCTGTCGAAAAAAGCCTGCCTGAAATCCTCCTGGCGCGGTTGGATCTCCAGGGGATTATTTTCCATGCTGACGAACGCCAGATAGGTGGGCGTGGTCATGCCCCGCAGCGCCTCGGCCAGAATCTCGTCATTGGGGGTGGGCTGGTCGATCAGGATGTCGACACCGATCGAGCGGGGCGACAGGGCATCGATGTTGGTCAGCGCCCGGGCAAGAATATCGCGGTCGAGCGGTGAGCGGACACCGGTATCGAATAGCGTGTTCTCATCATAAACGATGATGACAATGCGGTCGTCTTCCTCGACCTGCTCCATTGCATAGCTGGCGCGGACATCGAACAGTACCCGTTCGATCTCGTCGGTGAAGGGCATGGCCCAACTGTACCGCGCGATGAACAGGGCAAGGATGAGCAGGGTAAGGCTGGCGACCATCCTGAGGGGGCCGATCTCGCGTCTGGCGCGGCGCATGCGCGTCCAGAACGGGCTGTCTTCGGCCGCTTTACTCATGACAGGATGTGCCGTTCTGATTGTGTTGATCGGGCATCAGTTGGCGTGAACCAGAGGCTGGGTGGCATCGCCGATGATCGCAAAGCCAGCCCAGTAATAGGGGTGCGAGGTATCCGGATCGTCCATTAGCTGCTGTTGAGCGGATCGCATGCTTGCGCCGAGCGCAACATTCGGCCCTACCTCGAACAGGCCGGTTATCAATCTCTCCGTGGCGCCGAAATCGTCGGGCGCCGGCCAGTGGCTGGCAATCACGGTTCGGCTGCCCGCGCCGACAAATGCGCGGACAAGCCCGTCCAGCGCCGATGTTCCGCCGGTAACGCCAGCGGCTTCCGAAGCTGCCACCCCGGCCGCGCTGGCCGTATCGCAAGCGGAGAGGATAACGAGATCGGCATCAAGTTTGAGGTCGAATATCTCACCGAATTCCAGCAGGCCGTCCGACGAATCGCCATCGGCGAACGAGGTCAGCAGTGCGGGCAGGGGCGGGCAGTCCGGCCGGGCCTGCGTGACCAGGCCATGGGTGGCGAAATGCAGGATGCGGTAATCGTTGAGATTGGGCTGCTCGCTGATTGCGCTATCGGTGAAATCCCCTCCGGTTATGATCGCCGAACCTTCATCGCCTACAAGGCGCAGCGCGGTCCGCAATTCGCGCGCCGAGATGGGGGCGTTCCAGAAACTGAGCGGCCAGCCACAGCGCGGATCGCTCTGGCCCCGGTCAAGGCTCGCGGGGCGGATACGCGCCCTTGGCGGGGCATTTTCTCCCAGCCCCAGATACTGCCGGGATGCGCTCGATGGCGGCAGGTTGCGGACATCGCGAAAGCCGCGCGCGGAGAGCGCCGTGCTGATCGCCCGTTCGCGCCCCAGCCAGGCGACGCCGGAAAAGTCGAACAAGTCGCCGCCCGCACTGGCCACGCGCTGTTCATAGGCTGTTACGCCAGCCTCGTCCGTGACCAGGAGGTTCGCAGGCAGACGAAGCATCGCCCCATCGGGTTCGAAGATCAAATGTTCGATCCCCGCGAGCCTCGCCGATGCCGGGCCAATCAGTTCGCCGAACAGCTGATGCGCAAGGCGAACATTGAAGGGGTAGGTAAGCCGCACCCCGTCCTCGATCGTCGAAATGGTCTCGCGCAGCGCGGTGACCCGCTGGTCAAGCGTGTCAGCATCGATACCGGCGCGATATGCCAGGGCCGTCTCGTTGGTCACGAATATGGCATAGACCTGACCGGCCACCTCGTTCAGTTTCAAATAGGCTTCGCCCGGCTGCAGGCTTGCCTGCAGATCGCCAATATCGAGCGCTTCCGTCGAAACGGCCTGATATCGGGGATAGCGTCCGAGCTCGGCCTGTGTGGCAGCCTGCTCGGCCGTCAATCCGTCCAGTTCGCCCTGAAGCGCCCCGATCTGCGCGACGGTCGCATGATCCTGCTGTTCACGGGTGCGCAGGCGTCCCAGTTCGGTGCGCGCGGCTTCAATCGCCCGGGTCAGCGTGACCGACTGTCGAAACAGCCGGGCGGCTTCATCATTCCCGTTGCTCAGCTCGCGCGCGAGTACGGCCTGCGTATTGGCGACGCCGGGTCGGACGAGCGTTTCGCTCGCGAGAAAGAAATCGCCGACAAGTGCGGGATTGGCATCCATCTGGCCGAGGAGGAGTTCGAAATAAGGCAGCAGCTGATTTTCCAGGCTGGTGCGCGGTGTTGCCCGGCCGCTATTTTCGGAAACGACTTCGGAGAAGAGCGCGAGTGCAGTGTCCGTCTCTCCGCGCCGTGCGAAAAAAGCGGCAAGCCGGGCCTTGGCCGCACTGGTGGCGATGGTCAGCGGGTATTGTACATCCAGCAGATTGAGGGCCTGGCGCAGGCGCGCCTCGGCCGATCCCATATTGCCGCGCGTTTCATCGATACCCGCCAGTTCCGTCAGGGCCTGGGCACGGAGCCGAGCCGTCGACCGGACCCGTCCGTCGCGCACTGTTTCCATTGACTCCAGCGCTTCGGCAAGGGCCGCGATAGCCCTGTCCTCATGGCCTTGCATGCGCAAGATCGATCCACGCAATTGCTGGGCCTGTGCATCGAGAATGATGGCGCGCTCGGTAACCGTAAGCCGTTCGCTTTCCTCACCACCCAGCTGACGGGCAAATTCGGCGCCGCTGTTGATCTGTTGCGATGTGGCGTCGGTGATCGCGGCCTGCTCTCCGCCCGTGGCTGGTGTCATCAGCGCTGCAAGGCCTTGGTCCAGAATTGCCAGCGCTTCATCCGTTCGCTGCTGGTTCAGAAGGTGCAGCGCCCGGAAATTCCGGCGGAGGCGCAATTGGGTCGGGCTGGCGCTCGGGATGGCGAGCGCGCGGGCATAGGTGGCATCGGCCGTTTCGAAGGCCCCGAGATTGGACTGTTGAAGCGCCTGGTTGATCAGATACTCCCCGGCGCGTTCGGTGGCTTCCGGATCGGTCTCCGCAGCGTTGCGCCGGAACAAGGTCTCGAAGAATTCGGCTGCTTCGGCATAATCGCCGCTATTGTTCCGGCGATACCCTTCGGCAAGCGCCTGATCGCTGTCCAGCGTGCCCGCCTGGACTCGCGCAAAGGCGGCAGCATCACCCATTCCGGTTGTTGCGATGGCCAGGGTTCCCGGCAGGATCTGATCGGTGACGATTGTTCGCAATCCCAGCCTCAGCGCGCTATCATAGCCCGCAAGTCCTTCCGCGATATAGACGGTGTCGTCGCGCTGATGCCGGTAGACGGTATAGCCGACCGGCGCGGAGTTCAGCCTGCAGTCCAGCCTTTGCGTATTGCCGATCGTTTCCAGATCCGTCGCCGTTTCGGCTCCGTCGCAACCTACGTTGGGCGCGCGCAGCTGCGTCAGGCGGGCGACCGGATCCGGCACGCCGTTACTGCGCAGGGCATATATCTGTCCGACCGGTTCGGCGGCGTCGCGGCAGACGATGGAATAGGCCCGGTCGAACATCGTTCCGAGTGCGGGATCGGTAAGGCGCGATTGCACCTGGCACAAAAGGCCCGAGCCTGACCCGAGGCGAAAGCTGTCTTCAAGGCTTGGTTGAGTGCTTTGGGCGGATGCCGGCGCAGGCACCATGGTCGCAAAAAGGGCTGTCATCCCTACAAAACTGACTAACCAACGCATGCAATCCCCCTCGAACACCGATGTCATCGCGCACCCGACGCACTGGCCGGTTCGCAATTCCAGATCATGCGACCGTGCGCCATCTATACCCCGCAGGGCTAAGGAATCCAGCGCTGCTTCTCGGTAAGGGTAGAATGTGAGGCAGTTAACCCTGTCGACCCTCATGCGTCGAAACGGCGTTGGCTAACGCAAAGCTTCCCGCAGCCGGCTGGCGAGCGAGGGTTTTTTCCCCGCCAGACGCCGTAACGGAGGGAGCTTGGCGGATGGCCTGTCTCCTCCGATCAGGGACAGGGCTTCGGCAAAATCTCCGTCCCAGTAAATCGGGCTGCGAGCGCTCAGGAAATAGATGCCGTCCTCAATGCGCTGGGCCAGGATCGAGGCAAAACGCTGTATATTGCTGCGGGTGAACTCAATGCGAAGCCGCAACCGGTCGCTGTCGTCGAGGAACGGCAGCAGATCGATACTGTCCTGCGTAAACCTGTCGCGGCTCCCGAAATTACGCTCTTCCCGAACGGCCTCGCCATTGGCGCGGATGACCAGGGCACCTTGGTGCAGGACGGCGAAATCGAGGCGCGCTGCGTCGCAATCGAATCCGAGCAGCACATGATGACGATTGGGCGGGGCGGAGGAAAGCTTGCCCATCTTTTCTACATTGGTGAGCCAGGCCGTTTCGCCGTCATTCTTGTGCGCGCGGCCAAGAATGATGCGCCCGCTATTGCCCTGCGCGCGCGCGGCGGCAGGTTTGTGAAGCAGTAGTTTCCGGGTAGGGAGGGCGGCGGTGTCGATCATCGCCTTTTGTGCCAGATAGGCACCATGGCCGCTCTGATCTACAATCCCCGCATAGTCGCCACCATGCGTGACAAGTGTCTCCGGTATGACGAAAAGGTCGCGGCGGTGCTGGGCGGCGCGGGTGATATATTCATGCACCATGCCCCTGGGCACGCGATAGGCTTCGAAAGGCCCCAGATCGCGAAAGGTCGAAGCGCGACCGGCAACCAGTTCGAGGCCATAAGCCGCTCCGGTTAGCGTCTGGCTGGCCGGATCTCCGCCAAGCGGCGCGAAGACCGTGTCCGGATCGCCGCCTTCGGCATCGGCCGAAAAGGCGAACAAGCTCGTGAACAGGGATCCAGGCTGCGCGGCGCTGGCCGCACGGAGCATTGCGGCCAATTCAGGTGTATATCCAGCATCATGGGCCGCCTGGAAGGTGAAGATATCGGCCTCGACGGTGGCGAGCGCGGTGTTGAAACAGGCTCCGGCCGATGTGCCGATCACATCGTGCAGGGCGAGCTTTCCTGCCGGGAACTGGTCGATAGCCCCGCGCGCCGAGGCGCTGACCGGGGCCGCCGCATACAGCTCGATCCTGTCGATATCTTCGGTTTCCAACGCCTGGCGAACGGCGTCGTCGACCTCCTTCGAGGTTGCGGCATAGACGATCAGCGCGACAGTTTCGTGGGCTTCGGCAACTGTGATATCCGGTGCCAGCGCGGCCATGCCTTGGGCGGCGACATAGCGATGGAAGCCATACCAGGTGGCAAGGTTGGCGTCATTGTCGAACGCGGGATGGGCCAGCGGCTGCCCGGTTTCGAGCGCATTTCCGATGCGCAGCGCCAGCGCCTCGGTGTCGGGCGGGACGAGCGCTGCACCATGATCCGCCGGATCGATCAGCTCGGCGGTGCCGCCAACTTCGGTCGCAATGAAGGGAATTTTGTGAACCAGTGCCTCATAGACCGCCATTGTCGAATTCTCGATCAGCGAAGGCATGACGGCGATCATGTCGCGCGAGCACATCAGCGACAGCGCTTCCGGCTGGTTTCTGTCGGTGACGATATCGATCGGAAAAGGCCAGTGTTCGGCGCGCTCGCGAATAAAATCCAGCGGCTGCATGCCCTGCTGGGTTGCCAGCGGTTCGCCGGGTTTGCCGAGAAAAGTGATGCGGTCGATCGCAATGCCCTGCGCAACGAGCATATCGATGGCCAATACGAACAGATCGAGCCCTTTGCGCGGCTCCAGCCGACCGAAAAAGACGAGTTCGCGCGCCTTTACGAGATCGCCGAATCTCCTTTCGACGCGCTGGTCTTCGACGACAACTTCTGAAAAATCGACGATATTGGGCTGCACATAGGTGCGGCCCTCGGGCAGCGCATAGCCGATATGGTCCATGAAGCTGAGCAGGTGCGCGCTGCCGCCGACCACGATATCCGCCCATTCGACGCATTTCTGTTCGGCAAAGCTGGCTATCAGCAGGTCGACATTGTCGATCGGTTGCATCTGATAGTGGCGGTTCCAGATATAGGGAGACGATGTCTTGGTCACGAACAGCGTGTCCTGGAAGGCGAGGCCGAGGCGCTTCGCCTGGAGCGCGTAAAATGCGCCGCCCCGCCATTCGGAGCTGTGCACGATATCGAAGCGTTCGCTGTCTCTGAGCCAGCGGTAAAAGGATAGCCAGCGCGCCTGCCATTTGGCGCTCGCCCCGGCGAGAGGTTCGCCGAGACCAGGCAGGGGGACGAAGGTTATCCCAAATTGTGCATAATGCTCGATCCAGTGTTCAGCCGTCTCATTCTCGACCTCGCAGCCCTTGAGATAGCAGACGGTGACGTCATGGCCTTCTGCGGCCAGGCCGCGTGCGAGATGATAATAGGTTGAGGCGATTCCGCCATTGCGGACGGGACCGACAATCTCTTCGGTAGCAATCAGGACACGGAGCTTGCCCCCGTCGGCGCTCTGAAAGGAATCGAGCGACGGAAAGGTACCGACGGTGAACTGATCGCGCTGCATATTCCGTCCTTACCGCGTGTGAGGAATTTTCCCACCCCGAAATATCGCGGATCCGCACGAGTGAGGCCGCGTAAAATGCTGCATTCACTGCGAGACCGGCATACGGCTCTGCCGATGGGGCACTAGCAATCGCGCCCAACAATCGATAGCGGACACGCAGCACAAGAAGTGAGCCTATTCATGAAGATTCTCGTGACCGGCGGTGCCGGATTCGTTGGCAGCAATCTGATCGCCCGGCTGAATGCGCTGGGCGGACACGACATTGTCGTGCTCGACAGCGAAGTGCTGGGTTCACGCGAAGCGATTGCCGATTGCGATGTCGCCTTTATCAAGGGCGATATTCGCGATTCCGACGCCGTCGAACGGGCGCTCGACGGCGTCGATGCCGTTGTTCATCTGGCAGCAGATACACGTGTTATTCCATCAATTTCCGAACCGAAGTTCAATTTCGATGTGAATGTTGGCGGCAGCCTTGTGGTGCTTGAGGCGATGCGGCGGCTAGGTGTGAACCGGATCGTCAACGCATCGACCGGCGGCGCGATCATCGGCGAAGCCGTTCCCCCCGTGCATGAGGGCATGATTCCTTCGCCCGCATCGCCCTATGGCGCGTCGAAACTGGCCGTGGAGGGCTATTGTTCCGCCTATTCCGCCAGTTACGGCATAAAGGCCGCTTCGCTGCGCTTTTCCAACGTTTACGGGCCCCGCTCCTGGCACAAGGGGAGCGTGGTGGCCCATTTCATCAAGCAGATCCTGAAAGGCGAGACATTGATCGTTTATGGCGATGGCGAACAGACGCGCGATTATGTGCACGCGCAGGATCTTTCCGATGGCATCGTCGCGGCGCTGAAATCGGAGGCAACCGGCCCGATCCAGCTTGGTACGGGTATCGGAACGCCGCTCAACGCCATCATCGCCATGCTGCGCGAAATCAGCGGACGGGATTTTGCCGTCGATTATCAGCCATATCGCGATGGCGAGATTGTCCACACCTGGTGCGATATCGGCCATGCAAGGGAAACGCTTGGCTATGACCCGCAGATTGCCGTGCGCGACGGATTGGAGGAAAGCTGGCGCTGGTTCGTCGACAATCGCGAACGCCTTGCGCTCTAGCTTGTTTCCGCCGCCGCTTTTGCGCACAGTCCCCGTATCGTGACGAACATCGCCTTTTTCGAACCGGCCTATGCCGCGCACAACCTGCGCGACTGGGAAATCCGCGGCAGTTACAAATATCCCAGCCTGCTAGGCAATCTGCACGAACAGGCGGCCGTCACGCTGCTGATGCGCGATCTTCCGCCCGAAGACGATATTTATCGCCGGCGTCTGGAAACGGAACATGGTGCGCGCTTCGTGCGGATCGATGCGCTGGATGATGCCGGCGAGCATGCGGCCGACATGCTTGCGGCCGATTATGGTGCAGCAATTGCCGAACATGCGCCGGACATTGTGAGCACCCTCAACGGACGGATGATCGGCTATAATTTTGCTCTCGCTAGGGCTGCCCGGGCGGCAGGCGTGGATTTCGTCTATCGGATTGCCGGGAACGATATCGCCACGCAAATGGCGGTGCAGGAGGCCCAGGGAAGGCCGGTTGCCGCTACCGCTTTTCACGGCACTCTCATGGCGCAGGAGCGCTATGCCGCGGAAGCGGCGCGAACGGTGATCGTGATGGGCGGGACGGAGCGTGCGCGGGCGGAAACGCTCGTTTCCGACTCTTCCAAAATTCGAATTTGCCGCCGGGGCGTGGATCGTGCGCATTTTTCTCCGCGCGCCGGGGCGCCGGAACGCTGCGACCATATCCTCTTCGTCGGCCGGGACAGTGAAGAAAAGGGTATCGATCTGATCGAAGCCGCAGCCGCGATCCTCGCCGAGGAACGGCCGGACCTGACATTCACAATCGCCGGCGATTTCGCCGCGCGCGAAGAGGGCAACCGGCGCTATCTGGGGTTTCACGATTATGCCGCGCTTCCCGGCCTTTATCGCGATCACGACGCACTGTTGTTGCCTGCACGATCCGAAGGTTTCCCGCAGGTTGTGATGGAAGCGATGACGTGCGGGCTTCCGGCGATCCTGTCGCAAGGCCTGTTTGCCCGGGATTTCGGAACTGAGGATGGCGTGGAACTCGTCGATCTTGATCCACGGGGCATAGCGGAAGCGATTATCCGTTGGCATGACGATCCGGCGCTTTTTACCGCGTCGCGGGAGCAAGCGCTGAGCCATGCGGCGGCGCATTTCGATGCTGATGCCAATGGTGCGCTCTATCACCGGGCCTTGCTGGGTGAGGGCGAATGACGAATGCGACCACACCGATTGCCCGGCGATACTGGTTTGCCGATGCGGAAGCGCTGGCGGCGATACGCGATGCGGAAGATGCGCCCGACTGGGGCGATGGCGGGCTGCCGACGACCGTTTTTTGTCTCGATACAGTTGCTCATGAGGCGATGGAGAGGCTCGGCGCGAACAAAAATCTCCATATCGTCGATGGGCGCAACGCACAGCATATCGTGGAGGTTTTTCGAGCGGAAATGAGCCGCGAGCGGGCGCGCTATCTGCAGCTTGCCTTTCATGGAATTGAGGATTTTGCGCCTGCGCTGGAACTGGTGCACGATAGGCTCGCGGTGTTGCAGGTGCAGGCCATGCGAACGGTCATGCTGCCGGTGTCCGTTTTTGGTGTGAACGAAGCGGCGAGCGACGAGACGCCGATCGCTGAATTTTACTGGATAGAGGCGGGCTATCTAAATGCGGCGCTTACGGGCGCCGACATCCAAACAGTCTCCGACCTTCGCGCCCAGATTACCGCGGCGCTTGAATCGGCGATGTGCGAGGCGCTGCCACTGGTTACCGGCGCCTATTATCTCTCCCCGTCCGAACAACCTGCACTCGGTGCAACCGAGCGGGAAGCCGCGTGCTGGCGGGCGAAGACGGCGAAAGCCTGGTCCGAAATCGACCGGCTGAAGAGCGAAAAACGGATACGGGCCGGGCGCGAGGCTGCCCTGAAAGCCCGACATGAGCGGGACCTAGAGCGGCAGGCAGAGCGCAGCAGCCGGGAGATCGACCGGCTATATCGCACTGCGGGCTGGGCGGCTCGGTGGCGATCTCGTTTTGCCCGGCTAGTCGGTCGCCGATGACAGGCCGCCGGCCATTGCCGCAAGATGGAGCGTTCGCCGCAGCTGCCATGGCGAGCCAGTTGCGCCGCTGGTCCGATGCGATAGCGCTGTGGCGTGATGTTTTCCGCAGCGGAGAGCATGACCGGCTAGCGGCGGCTTGCATTGCCGAGGCTGGGTTGCATCTTGGTCGTCGGGGTATTGCCGATCATATGCTCGGGCAAATGACGGAAATACCCGAGTTTCTGATAGCTTTGGTGAACGGCGGCGATATCGATGAAGACCCGGTCGAGCCCCTGTTCGACTTTTCCGCTGTAGAGGACGCTGTTGCCGCTTTCCGCGATATGCACCCGCTTGCCGAACTGCTGCCTCCCATCGATTTCTCATCGCCGACACAGTCTGGGCGGCCTTCGGTATTCGCGAGGCTCGGTACGCCGAAACCGACACGGGTGTCACAACAGATCGCCGCCATGCTCGACGCGAAGGACATGGCGTTGCTCCGCGGTTATGTGCAGCACCTGATAGACCGAAAATCGTCGCCGGCGGCATTGCACTGGGCCATTCTCGGCCTTCTGAAAGCCGGTCTCGATCGAAACGACGCCCTGTTTCGCGATGCGATCCAGAAATTCACTGCTAGCGCTCTACCGGGACAGGAAAGGGCGCTTGCCGATGCCCGGCTGTATCGCGGACTTGGTTACCCGGCTCTTGCTCGATTGCTGCTGCTGGAAGCCCATGCGCGCTCGGGCCGGGCAAAGGAACGGGCGAAAATCCGCCGTCGGCTTGCCCGTCTTGCGGCCGAGCGCGATCGCTGGCTGGACGACGCTGCCATTCTGTCGGCCGCCGATTTCGGCGCGCCTTCGGCGGAGCGCGAAGCACTGCGCCAACTTGCAGGAGAGGCCGCCGCCAGGGAGCCGCTGGAAAATGCGTTTGACTGGCTGCTCGAGCGGGGGCCCGCCGATCGCCACCTCTATGCGCCTGAAAACCGGCTGCTGATGGTCGGCAATACATTGGGTTGCGGCGGGATGGAGCGGATGCTTGCCCGGGCCTATCGGCATTTTTCGGACAGCGGTGCGTTCGACCGGGTGGATCTTGCGCTGCTCGATTATGCCGATGGTGCGCCGTCGGCCTTTTATGCTGAAGAGGCAGGCGTGACGGCTGATAATGTCCTTCGGCTGGATCGCGAGGGTACAGCGGAAATGCCCTTTTCGCTCCTGCCGGGAAGCTGGAAAGCGCGCGCGCAGAAACTCCACGATCACATCCGTGAAACCCGGCCCAGCGTGATCCATGCGTGGAACGACCTGACCGGTTTGCTGGCGGCTTATGCGGGCCTGGTTGCCGGTTGCCCAAAGATCATCGTCCATTTCCATCATGCGCCGGAGGTGCCGCGATCCGGCCGCGCGGAGCCCATAGCCGCCTATCCCGCCGCGTACCGGAAGCTCAGGACGCGATCGGACGTGACAACAATATTCTGCGCCGAGGCTGCCGCCAAAGGCTATGTAAAATGGTGGCGCGTGCCTCAGGATGAGCGTTTTGCCGTCCTTTATAACGGGTTCGACTGGGTATCGCCGACACCCGACAAGGTGGCCGCCAAAAACCGGCTGGGGCTCGCGGCGGATGCTCTGGTTGTCGGAGCCGTGATGCGCTTTGCAGCGGTGAAGCAGCCGCTGCTCTGGGCAGAGGCGGCTATCGCGCTTGCCCGGCAGGAACCGCGGGCGCAATTCCTGATGGTAGGCGATGGACCGCTGCGCGAAGCGGTTACGGCGCGCTTTGCCGATGCCGGGCTTTCCGCATCGCTCCATATGCCGGGGCAGGTCGAGAATGTGCCCGACTATCTGGCGGCGATGGACCTGCTCTGGATGACTTCGAAAACCGAAGGCTTGCCCAATGTGCTGATCGAAGCGCAGTTTTCAGGCGTGCCGATCGCCGCTTTCGATGTGGGCGGCGTGGGCGAAACTTTTCGCGACGGCGAAACCGGTGCGCTGGTTCCGCCGGACGATGTCGACGCGCTTGTCGTGAGGAGCAGAGCTATGCTCGCTGACGATGCCTGGATGGCGCAAGTCGCGCGAAAATCATCCGAACAGGCGCAGACGCGTTTCTCGTCGACTGCCTTTTTTACCGGTCTGTCCCGCCTCTATGCAATCTGACGGCTTGTATTCCCCGCGTCAGCCTGTTTGAAGGCGCAGATGGAGAGGGCGTGGCGTTTCGCGATTGATCGCGGTGGAACATTTACCGATGTAATAGCCCTGGCGCCGGACGGCCGCCTGCACGTCGAAAAGCTGCTCTCGGAAAATCCCGAACAATATGAAGATGCAGCCGTTGCGGCGATCGAGCGGCTGCGCGAGCGGCATGAGGACGACCCGATCGCGAGCGTGAAAATGGGGACAACGGTTGCGACCAATGCGCTCCTCGAACGCAAGGGCGAGCGGGTTGCGCTGGCCGTCACGCGCGGCTTCGGCGATGCCCTGCGGATCGGTTACCAGGCTCGGCCGAAGATTTTCGCGCGCCATATTGTGCTGCCCAGCCAGCTCTACGATCATGTGATCGAGGTCGACGAACGCATCCGCGTTGACGGGACCATCGAAACCGCGCTGGATGAGGCTGCCGCGCGGGCCGGTTTCAAAGCGGCTTACTCGGATGGCTATCGGGCCATCGCGATCCTGCTTATGCATGGCTGGAAATATCAGGATCATGAAGCGAAGTTGGCGGAGATCGCGCGCGATGTCGGTTTCACGCAGATATCCGTGAGCCATGAAGTCGCGCCGCTGATCAAGCTGGTCGGGCGCGGCGATACGACCGTGGTGGATGCCTATCTTTCGCCGGTGCTCCGCCGTTATGTGGATACGGTTGTGGATGGAATTGGGGATGGCCCCCGGCTCCAGTTCATGCAGTCGAGCGGCGGGCTCGCCGATGCCCATGCATTTCGCGGCAAGGATGCGATTCTTTCGGGCCCGGCGGGCGGCATCGTCGGTATGGCGAAAACGGCGGCACAGGCCGGATACGACCATATCATCGGGTTCGACATGGGCGGAACCTCCACCGACGTATCCCATTTTTCCGGACAGTATGAGCGAACCAACGAAACTGTCGTCGCGGGTGTCCGAATCCGGGCGCCCATGCTGCAGATCCACACCGTAGCTGCAGGTGGCGGGTCGATCTGCGATTTCGACGGGGGCCGGTTCCGGGTCGGTCCGGACAGCGCCGGCGCTGTTCCTGGCCCGGCCTGTTATCGGCGCGGCGGCCCGTTGACGGTCACCGACTGCAATGTGGCGCTGGGCAAGATCAATCCCAAAGCCTTTCCACATGTCTTCGGACCCAATGGCAATGAACCGATCGACCCGGCCATGGTCGCCGAGCGGCTTGCCGAAGTTGCGGCAAAAGTCGAGGCGGCGACGGGTCAACGCATGACGGCGGATGAAATTGCCAGTGGGTTCATCCGTATCGCGGTCGACAATATGGCTAATGCGATCAAGAAAATCTCGATAGCGCGCGGCCATGACGTCACCAACTATACGCTGCAATGTTTTGGCGGGGCTGGCGGGCAACATGCCTGCCTTGTTGCGGACAGGCTCGGCATTGAGCGCGTTCAGATACATCCGCTTGCAGGAGTGCTGTCCGCCTATGGTATCGGTTTGGCCGATGTCACGGTGCTCCGCGAGGTGACATTCGGCCAGCCGCTTGGGGCGGATTTCGAAGAGGCTATGGCCGCGCTCTCCGACGAGGCCGAAACGGCCGTGCATGAGCAGGGCGTTGACCGGGAGGACATTGCGCTCACACGGCGTGTGGCGCTGCGCTATTCCGGAAGCGACAGCACGCTAGATATCCCGCTTGCCAAGCCTGAGCAGATGCGCACCGCGTTCGAGGCCCTTCACAAAACGCGATATGGCTATGTCGATAGCAAGGCCGATGTGATCGTCGAAACGCTTGTTGCCGAAGCGGTTGGTCATACCGACAAAGGGTTCGCGGCCGCGCAAACAGCCGCCAACCTGCAACACCCCGAGCCCGAGGATGGAGAACCGGGTACACCGCCGGTTGTCTCCCGCGGCGCGATTGCACCGGGAAAGGCCGTGCCGGGGCCCGCGACGATCGTTGAGGATACGGCGACTACTTTTGTCGAACCGGGATGGCAGGCCGAAGCGGATGCGCATGGCAATCTGATCCTGACCCGAGCAGTCGCGCGGGATGACGCCCATGCGATAGGCACCGATGTCGATCCGGTGATGCTCGAAATCTTCAACAATCTCTTTATGGCGATTGCCGAGGAGATGGGGGTTGCGCTGCAAAGCACGGCCAGTTCGGTGAACATCAAGGAGCGTCTCGATTTTTCCTGTGCGCTGTTCGATGCGAACGGCGCGCTGATCGCCAACGCCCCGCACATTCCCGTCCATCTCGGATCCATGGGCGACAGTATCCGGACGATTATCGAGGCGCGCGGCCCGGGGGAGAATGGGGAAGCGGCGGACGGTCGCGGTATCCGGCGCGGCGATGCCTATGTGCTCAACGCGCCCTATCGCGGGGGCACGCATCTGCCTGACATTACGGTTATCATTCCGGTTTTTCATCCGGGCGACGATAGGCCAGCCGCCTTTGTCGCGGCGCGCGGGCACCATGCCGATATCGGCGGAATTGCACCGGGCTCGATGCCGTCGAACAGCCGCTCCATTACCGAAGAAGGTGTATTGCTCGACAATGTCCTGATGGTTGACGAGGGGCGGTTTCTCGAGGCCCAAATGCGCGCTATTCTCGGCGCTGGCGACTGGCCGGCGCGCAACCTGGATCGCAATATTTCCGATCTCAAGGCGCAGCTCGCCGCCTGCACGCGCGGAGCGGAAGAGCTGGTGCGTATCGCGGGCGAATATGGCCGTGATGTCGTGGCCGCCTATATGGATCACGTCCTCGCCAATGCCGAAGAGGCCGTGCGGCGACTGATCGAAAAGCTGAGCGACGGCGCCTTCACCTATGAGATGGACAATGGCGCGCATGTGTCCGTCGCCATCTCCGTCGATCATGAAGCCCGCGCGGCGACCATCGATTTTACCGGCACGAGCGAGCAGCAGCCTGACAATTTCAACGCGCCCTACTCGATTACGCGCGCCGCGACCCTCTATGTCCTGCGCACCCTGATCGACGATGCGATTCCTATGAACGACGGCTGTCTCAGGCCGATCGAGCTGATCGTTCCTAAAGGTTCGATGCTCCATCCGCAGTATCCGGCGGCGGTTGTTGCGGGCAATGTCGAAACGAGCCAGGTCGTCACCGACGCCCTGTTTGCAGCGACTGGCCGGCTCGCGCCTTCGCAGGGCACGATGAACAATTTCACCTTCGGCAACGGCACCTATCAATATTACGAGACCATCGCCGGTGGGTCCGGCGCAGGCCTCGACCATGACGGTACCAGCGCTGTCCAGACGCATATGACCAACAGCCGTCTGACTGATCCGGAGATTTTCGAAGCCCGGTTGCCGGTACTCCTGGAAAATTTTGCAGTCCGGCCCGGCTCGGGAGGCGAGGGGAGGCACCGGGGCGGGGATGGCACGATCCGCCGCGTGCGGTTCCTCGAAGCCATGCAGGCAAACATGCTCGCCAACCGACGCAGCATTCCACCACAGGGCATCGCGGGCGGCGGCAATGCAAAGGCGGGCCGCAACTATGTGGTGCGCGTGGATGGCAGCCGGGAAGAGTTGCCGGCAACCGCGTCGACGGCGATGGCGCCGGGCGATGTCTATGTGATCGAAACACCGGGTGGCGGCGGATATGGGGAAAGTGAATGAGTGAGTATCTGGTCCTATCCGGCATTCTCGTCGTGGTCATCGGCTTCGCGCTGAAACTCAACCCTCTGCTTGTTGTAACGATAGCTGCGCTGGCGACAGGGCTGCTCGGCGGGCTCGGATTGGGCGAAGTCATCTCTGCCTTTGGCGCGGCGTTCAATGACAACCGCTATATCAGCGTCGTCTGGATCGTGTTGCCGGTGATTGGCCTGCTCGAGCGTTATGGCCTGCAACAGCGTGCCCGCGCGGTGATCGAGAAGATGCGCGGGGCGACGATGGGACGGCTCCTCCTGCTTTATCTTTTCTTCCGTCAGGCAACGGCGGCGCTGGGCCTGACATCGGTCGCCGGTCCGGCCCAAACCGTCCGCCCGCTCGTTGCGCCGATGGCCGAGGCCGCAGCGGAAAAAACGCATGGCAAGCTGGATGAGAAGACGCGTGAAAAAGTACTCGGCATGTCCGCAGCGACCGACAATGTCGGCCTGTTTTTTGGCGAAGACATCTTCGTCGCCATTGCGTCGATCCTGCTGATCCAGGGAATATTCCAGACTTACGGTATTGAGCTGACGCCGCTCCAGCTATCGGTCTGGGCGATCCCGACCGCAATCTGCGCCTTCATCATTCATGGCACGCGCTTGCTGATGTTCGATCGCTCGATCGGTAGGCACGGCAAATGATTACGCTCGACTGGCTCTACATCCTTGCCGGGATCGCCTTCACGTTGTTTGCGCTGCTCAGCGCGGTCGATCGGAACAATGGCAAGCGTTTCGGCAATGCGGCTTTCTGGGGATTGCTCGCAATCAGCTTCTTTTTTGGCGGCTATCTCGGTGATTTTCTCAACGGTATTCTTGTGCTCTTGCTGGTCGGACTGGCGGGCATTGGTGCGTTGGGCCGGGGCGATCCGCCGACCACATCACTCGAAGAAAGGTTCGGTCTTTCCGAAAAACTCGGCAACAAGCTCTTTCTGCCGGCGCTGATTATTCCGGTCACCGCTTTTGCCGGTACGATCCTCTATAATTACACACCGCTCGGCGAGTCCGGGCTGTTCGAGGCCCGCTGGGTAACGCTGATCCTGCTGGGGCTGGGTGTATTGATCGCCCTTGCCGTCTGCATGGCCTGGCTCCGTCCGCCGCTTCTTGCGCCTATCGACGAGGGCAGGCGGTTGATGGATTCGATTGGCTGGGCCGCCGTGTTGCCGCAGATGCTGGCTGCGCTCGGTGCCGTTTTCGCGCTGGCCGGGGTGGGCGATGTGATCGGGCAGATAGCTGGCGGGATCATCCCCGATGGAAGCATCTTTATCGCCGTCCTGATCTACGCTCTCGGCATGGCACTCTTTACCATGGTGATGGGCAATGCTTTTGCCGCTTTCCCGGTCATGGCAGCGGCGATTGGCATTCCGATCCTGGTTCAGGATTATGGCGGCTATGCGCCGGTGATCGGGGCGATCGGTATGCTTGCGGGCTTCTGCGGGACGCTGATGACGCCGATGGCGGCGAACTTCAATATCGTCCCGGCGGCGCTGCTTGAGCTCAAGGATCAGTATGGCGTGATCCGCATGCAAGTCTGGACGGCGATACCACTGCTGGCCTGCAACATCCTTCTCATCTACTTTCTGGCCTTCTGATGGAACACGATCTCACACCCCGACTGACAGCTGACCTCGCCGTAAAATTTGCCGGCATCGCGCTTGGCCATGTCACGCAGCAATATCCGCACAAACTCGATCATGTGCTGAACGGCCCGGAGGACGCGCAAACGCCCAAGGCGCTGCATCCCATCTTCTATGGCAGTTTCGACTGGCACAGCTGCGTCCATGGCTATTGGATGCTGCTGACCCTGCGGCGGCTTCATCCCGAAGAATCTTTTGCGGCGGATGTCGAGAAACTGGCCGATACGATGCTGACCGAAGATAAGGTCGCGGTGGAGCTGGCCTATCTCGAGCGCGAATATTCGGGTGGATTCGAGCGGCCTTATGGGTGGGCCTGGCTGCTGGCTTTGCACCGCGAAGCAGCCCTGCACACGGATCGCGACTGGGTTGCAAACCTTGAGCCACTGGCCCGCGAATTTGGCGAGCGGCTCAAACTGTTCCTGCCCAAACAGGGCTATCCGATCCGTACAGGCACTCATTACAACACGGCCTTCGCGCTCGTGCTCGCCCATGGTTGGGCCGAGGAAAACGACCCTGACCTGCTCGGATTGATCCATGAACGGGCCGGATTCTATTATGGCATGGACCGGGACTGCCAGGCCTGGGAACCGGGTGGTGACGAGTTTCTCTCCTCCGCGATGATCGAGGCACTTTGCATGCGCACCGTTCTGGGCAAGGCGGATTTCGGCGAGTGGTTCGCAGCATTCCTGCCGCGCCTTGATATTGGCCAACCGACAAGCCTGTTCACCCCGGCTGCACCTTCCGACCGCAGCGATGGCAAGATCGCGCATCTTGACGGCTGCAATCTAAGCCGGGCCTGGTGTTGGCGAAGCATTGCGGATGCGTTGCCGGCAGAAGGGGCGGCGCAGGCGCACGAACTGGCCGAACGGCATCTTGCGGTCAGCCTGCCGCATGTCGAGGGTGATTATATGGGCGAACACTGGCTGGCGAGCTTTGCGGTACTGGCACTGATGGCCTAACCCACTAGCTTGCCGTTGCCGCTTCCAGCGTTTCCTGCGCCGCTGCCCATGCGTCTTCCTGTTCGACAATCTTCTCGTCCAGCGCTGCGCGCTTCACCATGAGTTCGGTCATCGTCAGTTTTGCAAGATCGCCCTTTGCTTCGTCAGGAGCGAACATCGCATGGTCGATGGCCGAACGCTCCTTTTCGAGTTTCGCGATCAGCGTTTCAGCGTCTTTGGCTGTCTTTCGGAGATCCTGCGTTTTCTTGCGGGCTTCGGCGGCTTCCTTGCGCGCCTGTTTGGCGTTTTTCCGCGCGCCGGATTTCGCCTCGGGAGCCGGTTCGTTCTTGCGAAGAACGAAATCGGTATAATCGTCGATCGAGCCGTCATATTCCGTGGCGGTACCATCGTCGATAAGAACGAGCCGATCGGCCGTCAGCTCCAGCATGTGTCGGTCATGGCTGACGATGACGACGGCGCCGGAATAGTCGTTGAGCGCTTGCACCAGCGCCTCGCGGGCGTCGACGTCCAGATGGTTTGTTGGCTCATCGAGGATCAGCAGGTGAGGGGCGTCTCGCGTGATCAGTGCCAATGCCAGCCGCGCGCGCTCGCCGCCCGATAGCTTGCGCACTTCCATGATCGCCTTATCGCCCGAAAAGCCGAACCGGCCGAGCTGGGCTCGCACAGCCCCGGGCTTCGCATCTGGCATAACTCGCGTCATATGATCGAGCGGAGTGTCGGCACCGTCGAGTTCTTCGACCTGATACTGGGTGAAATAGCCGACGCGGGTCTTGCCCGAAACGGCGATCTCGCCATCCATCGGATCGAGTTGTCCGGCAATCAGGCGCGCCAGCGTCGTCTTGCCATTGCCGTTCCGTCCGAGAAACGCGACCCGGTCTTCCGGATCGATCCGCAGGGAAAGGTGCGAGAGGATCGGCTTGCCTTCCTCGTAACCGACCGATGCATCCTCAAGCAGGATCATCGGCGGTTTCATCTCGCCGGGACTGGGAAAACCGAACACCAGTGTCGGATCCTCAACGGCGGCTTCGACCGGGGCCATACGAGCGAGCGCCTTCATCCGGCTCTGTGCCTGTTTTGCGGCATGCGCCTTGGCGCGCCAGCGATCGACAAAGGCCTGTAGCTTGTCCCGTTCCGCCTGTTGCTTGGCGCGAATGCCGGCGGCTTGAGCTGCCTGTTCGGCGCTTTGCCGCTCGAACGCATCATAGCTGCCCGGGTAGAGCCTGGTCTTACCACCCTGGAGATGCAGGATATGGTCGACGACTTTGTTAAGGAGATCGCGTTCATGGCTGATGACAAGCATCGTGCCGCGATAGTCGCGCAGGAAATTCTCCAGCCAGAGCGTTGCCTCGAGATCGAGATGGTTCGACGGCTCGTCGAGCATTAGCATATCGGGCTCGACAAAAAGCAGCGCGGCGAGGGCGACGCGCATCCGCCATCCACCTGAAAAACTCTCCAGCGGCTGCGCCTGCATTTCTTCATCGAAGCCGAGGCCGCTGAGGATCCGGGCTGCGCGCGCAGGCTCGGCATGGGCGTCCATCGCGTTCAGCCGCTCATGGATATCGCTGATCCTTTGCGGATCGGTCGCTGCTTCGGCTTCAGCGAGAAGGGCCTCACGCTCTTCATTGGCGGCGAGTACGGTTTCCAGCGGAGATTGCCGACCGGCAGGAGCTTCCTGCGCCAGATAGCCGATCCGCGTGTCTTTCGGCATGTCGATCGAGCCGTCGTCATGCTCAAGCTGGCCGGTCAGCGCGCGCATCAGCGTCGATTTGCCGGCGCCGTTGCGTCCGATCAGCCCTATCTTCGCGCCGGGCGGCAGCGCAGCGGTCGCGCTGTCGAGAATCACGGTACCGCCAAGGCGCACTTTGATGTTGCTGAAATTGATCATCGCGGCGCCGCCTATACGGAAAATCGGCGCCTGGCCACATCGCTTTCACGCAAATCCCGAACCTGCTTCATGCAAATAAAGCTTGCTCCCGGCGGCCAACAGGCCAAGGGGGCGCCATGCCCTTTTCAAAATTGCCCCCTTTGCTCGCCGAAGCCTTGGCTGCGCGCGACTATGTCACACCCACGCCGGTTCAGGCCGCCGTCCTCGAATCCGAAGCGGAAGGGCGCGATCTGATCGTTTCCGCGCAGACCGGCTCGGGCAAGACTGTCGCTTTCGGCCTCGCTATGGCACCGCTGCTGCTCGGTGAGGATGGCAGGGCCGCGCAAACGCGTCTGCCGCTGGCGCTAGCGATTGCGCCGACCCGCGAACTGGCCCTGCAGGTCAGCCGGGAGCTGATGTGGCTTTATGGCAAGGCCGGTGCGCGGATTGCGACCTGTGTCGGCGGCATGGACCCGTCCAAGGAACGTCGTGCGCTCAACCAAGGCGCGCATATCGTCGTGGGAACGCCGGGCCGGCTGCGCGATCATCTGGAACGCGGTGCGCTCAACCTTTCCGGGCTGTGCGCGGTTGTCCTCGATGAGGCCGATGAAATGCTCGATATGGGCTTTCGTGAGGACCTTGAGGAAATCCTCGATGCAACGCCGCCCGAGCGCCGCACCTTGCTCTTCTCTGCAACGATTCCCAAGCCGATCATCAATCTCGCCAAACGCTATCAGCGTGATGCCTTGCGCATCTCCACGGTCGGCGAAGATCGGGGCCATGGCGATATCAGCTATCAGGCGATGGTCGTTGCCCCGGCCGATATCGAAAATGCCGCCGTTAACCTGCTGCGTTTTCATGAAGCGGAATCGGCAATGCTGTTCTGCGGCACACGGGACAGCGTCCGGCACCTGCATTCCAGCCTGATCGAGCGCGGCTTCTCTGCCGTCGCCTTGTCTGGTGAACACAGCCAGAGCGAGCGCAATCAGGCGATGCAGGCCTTGCGGGACAAGCGCGCCCGGGTCTGTGTGGCAACCGATGTGGCCGCACGCGGACTCGATCTGCCGACACTCAGCCTCGTCATTCATGTCGAAACGCCGCGCGATGCGCAGACGCTCCAGCATCGCTCCGGTCGCACGGGCCGGGCAGGCAAGAAGGGGACAGCCGTCCTGATCGTGCCCTATCAACGGCGCAAGCGCGTTGAATCGATGCTGCGCGGGGCGAAGATCCCTGTCGACTGGATCGATCCGCCAACCCCCGAAACCATTCGCGCCAACGATCGCGAAAGGCTGGTGACGCAATTGCTGGAACCGGTGAACGGCGATGACGAGGATCGGGCGCTTGCCGAGCGGCTTCTGGCCGAGCGCAGCCCCGAAGATATTGCCATAGCTCTGGTTCAGGCACACCGGTCGAAAATGCCGGTTGCAGAAGAGATGCTGGGCAAGTCCAAAAATCCGGACTCGCGCCGTGACACCCCGCGTCCGGGATTCGAGAATACCGTCTGGTTCCGGATGAGCGTGGGGCGAAAACACAATGCCGAACCCCGCTGGCTGCTCCCGCTGCTCTGCCGCCGAGGCCATGTAACCAAGGATGAAGTCGGCGCGATCCGAATCCTGCCCGGGGAAACCTTTTTCGAGATCAAGCAGGAATCGGCAGAGAAGTTCGCCGCAGCGCTGAAGCGCACCGTAGCAAAGGAAGAGGGTGAGCACGGCGAAGAAGATAATATCGCGATCATTCCCTCCGCCGGCCCTCCGCCCGATCGCGGAAACAGGCGGAATCATCGCAGCGGCGGGCCGAAAACCGGGCATCACAAACCCAAGTCGTATAAAGGCAAGAACAAGCGCAAAGGAAAGAATAAGGGCAAGCCGAAACACAATCGGCCATAGCCCGCCTTTTAAACCTGTCCGCTGCCGACGTTGAAGCTGGCGGCCGCCTTGCGGAAGTGCAATCCTACACCTCGTTCGTCTTGATCTTCAAACGCGCGTTCCCGTTCCAGGGCCGGTGAACATCGCACTGGCCAAGCACGGATCGAAACAGCATATCATCGCGACTGGACTGGAGCTGGGGACGCAATAATCATGGATTCCATAGTATCGCTATTCGCGGTCAATGCCGCCGTCATATTCACTGTGTTGATACTGCTCTGGCTGATCAGCATCGCGATCAAGGATGTTAGCTTCATCGACAGTTTCTGGGGCTTCAGTTTCGTCATTATCGCCGGCGTTACCTATTGCATGACCGAAGGCGGTTCGGACGAACGGCGGCTGCTGATCCTGGTGTTGACCGCTATCTGGGGGACGCGGCTTGCGGCCTATCTCTTCTGGCGTTGGAGAAAAGAGGGCCCGGATGGCAGGTATCTAGCCATGCTCGGTAAGGCTGAACCCTATCCGCACCGGTTCAGTTTGCGCATGGTGTTCCTGCTGCAAGGCGCTTTGTTGCTGATCGTATCTCTGCCGATTCAGCTCGGCTCGATCCCCTCGGAACCGGCATCGATTGGCGTGGTTGGGTGGATCGGTGCGGGACTCGCGATCATCGGCATCCTGTTCGAGACGATAGGCGACTGGCAACTTGCGCGCTTCAAGGCACAGGGAGCCGGCGGTGTTATGGACAAAGGTCTGTGGCGCTACACCCGCCATCCCAACTATTTCGGCGACACCTGTGTCTGGTGGGGGCTTTTCCTCATTGCAGCCGAGACGACGCTCGGGCTGGCCAGTTTCATCGGCCCGGCGGTGATGACCTATCTGCTCGTCAAATGGAGCGGTGCGGCCTTGCTTGAACGTCGCCTCAAACGCTCCAAGCCCGAATATGAGGATTATGTCCGCCGCACGAGCAGCTTCTTTCCACTGCCGCCCAAGCGCGACTGACGCCAGCCCATGCTGACCCGTACCCTTATCGACACTGCCGAAATCCCGGGTGGCGGGGTATTGCGGTTAATGCAGCGAGGCGATGAATTCTCGATCATGCTCGGCGCGAACGAGTTAATGAACAGCCGTCTCAGCGGATCCGAAGAGGCGCTTGCAACAATGAGCTTAGACCGCCTGTCAGGTGTTTCTGAGCCACATCTGCTGATCGGCGGGCTCGGAATGGGATTTACGCTCCGGGCCGCTCTGGCGAGCCTTGGGCCGGATGCGCAGGTGACAGTCGCCGAACTCGTTCCAGAGGTGGTAGATTGGGCACGAGGCCCGATGGGGGAGATTTCGGGCGGTTCGCTCGATGATTTCCGCGTCGATATCCGTATCGCCGATGTTGGCGATATGATTCGGGCCAATCGCGGCGCCTATCATGCGATCCTGCTCGACGTGGACAATGGCCCGGATGGTCTGACCCATGAATGCAATGAGGGCCTTTACGACCGGAAAGGGTTGCAGGCCGCCAAGGCTGCGCTGCGCCCCGGCGGCCTGTTGTCTATCTGGTCGGCAGCACCGCATCCGCGCTTTGCGAAACGGCTGCGCGATACCGGGTTCATTGTAGAGGAAGTGCGTGTCAGGGCCCGTGGCGGCGGGCGCGGCGCCCATCACATTATCTGGTTTGCCAAGGCCTGACAGGGCTCGGAACCGTCGTTCCGTAGAAAAGGTGGAGGCCCGAGCCGGAATCGAACCGGCGTACACGGATTTGCAATCCGCTGCGTCACCACTCCGCCATCGGGCCCCGGGGAGACAATCGAGACGCGCGCAAATGGGCAAGCTGCGGCAATCTGTCAAGCACAACGGCAGTTTCGTCGAAAGCTTGTAACAGGATGGTTGGCCTTAATAGCCATTGGCTATAGAAGGCAGCGTTGACGCAGCTGTATTGCACATATAAGACAGCAGCGGACAGGTTAAAGGCAATCAGCAAGGTCACACCGATTATGAGTCACGATTTCGAAGCGATGCGATTGGCGATGGTGGAAAGCCAGCTGCGCACGACGGCGGTTGACGATCCCCTTGTCGTACGGGCGATGGCGGCGGTCGCGCGCGAGCGCTTCGTGCCGGAAGACAAGGCGACACTTGCCTATGCCGATATGCTTGTGCCGATCGGGAATGGCAGGCGGATGAACCTGCCGATGGCGACCGGACGGTTGCTGACAGAGCTTGCCCTGACTCCGGAAGACCATGTGCTCGTGATCGGTTCGGGTGGCGGCTATACGGCAGCGCTGTGTGCAGAGCTCGCCAAATCAGTGGTCGCGCTTGAAGAAGAAACCGCGCTCGCTGCGCTCGGTGCCGAAGCTCTGGCCGCCTATACCAATGTCGAACAGGTGCAGGGCGCGCTGGCCGATGGCTGGCTTGAGGGTGGGCCCTATGACGCCATTCTGCTCGACGGAGCGATCGAGCATCTGCCCGAAGCGATAATCGACCAGCTCGCGGACGACGGCCGGCTTGTGGCCGGTCTGATCGAAGATGGCATCACCCGGCTCGTCTATGGGCGCAAGCATGGCAGCGCGTTCGGAACCGCAGCCTTTACCGATGCACAATCGGCTTCACTTCCGGGTTTCGAACGCCCGGCAGAATTTGTTTTTTAGGAAAATGACCATGGCGGCCAAAGCGAACATCCTTTTTATCGGCGCAGCTTCGGCCGCCTTCATGCTGTCTGCGCCGGCATCGGCCGAAACCCTGCGTGACGCATTGATGCAAGCCTATCAGACCAACCCGACCCTCAATGCCGCCAGGGCAGGGCAGCGGGCCAATGACGAGAATGTCCCGCTAACCCTGGCCGACGGTCGACCTTCGGTCAGCGTGTCGGGTTTTTACAATGAGAATGTCCGCACTTCGGCGAACAGCTTTACCGCGCCGAGCCGGATCACCGGCGCCCAGGCCGATGCGACATTACCGATCTATCAGGGCGGCGCGGTGAGGAATCGAATCCAGGCGGCGCGCCAGCGGGTAGAAGCCGGGCAGGCCGATCTGCGCTCGACCGAGGCCAATCTGTTTGCCCAGGTCGTTGGCGCCTATCTCGATGTGATCAGCAACCGGAATATCGTCGAACTCAATGCGAACCAGGTGCGCGTGCTCGACACCAATCTGCAGGCAACCAGCGACCGTTTCGAGATCGGCGATCTTACGCGCACGGACGTCGCCCAGGCCGAAGCGCGGCTGTCGACTGCGCGCGGCAATCTGGAAACGGCGCAAGCGGAACTGGCGGCCGCCGAAGAAAATTATCTGCGGCTCGTCGGTGAATGGCCGGAAAACTTGGACCCGCCGCCGCCTTTGCCTGCGTTGCCGAATTCGCCGAATGCGGCCGAAGACATCGCCATCGTACACAATCCCGATCTGATTTCGGCCCAGCGCAATGCTGAAGCGGCACGGCGCGACATAGCAGCGGCGCGCGGCGCGCGGCTGCCCCAGCTCGAAGCCTTTGCGCGCGGCAATTACAACAACTATTTGAACACGCTGGGTGGACCGATCGGCAACCAGTTCGTTCAGGAAGAAACCACCGCAACAGTGGGGCTGCGGGCGACCCTGCCCATCTATCAGGGCGGCCGGCCTGCGGCGCGGGTGCGCCAGACACAGGCGCAGCGCGTTCAGGCGATGGAAACCGTGATCGCTACCGAGCGCGCGGTGGTTGCCGATGTTCGCGCCGCCTTTTCCCGTTATCGGGCGTCTTTACAGGTGATCGAGGCGACCGAAACGGCAGTCGAGGCCAATGAGCTGGCGCTTGAAGGTGTCCGGGCCGAAAATTCAGTCGGTTTGAGGACGATATTGGACATTCTTAATGCCGAACAGGAACTGTTGAACAGCCAGGTCGATCTCGTGACGGCGCGGCGCAACGCCTATGTGGCCGGCTTCAACCTGCTGGCGGCGATGGGCAAGGCTGAGGCGCAGGACCTCGGGCTGGACGGTGGCGCGTTTTACGATCCGGCGGTCAATTACCGCCGCGTCGACAATCAGTGGTTCGACTGGAACGACGATCCGCGCCCTGTGACTCAATCGACACGCACCGTCGATAATGCCGAACGAGTGGTGACAACCCCGGAAAATTGAGGCATGTCGCGCTGATGGGCGACGTTAACCATGAACCGACGATGGAAGAGATACTGGCTTCCATCAAAAAGATCATCGCGGAAGATGGCGAGACAGCCGTTTCCGAGCACGATGCACGCTCCCGGAGACGGCAGGCGGAACCCGCCGACCCCGAGCAGCGTTCCGTGCACGCCGCCGCCGATATCCTCGAACTGACAGACCAGTGCGAACCGGAACCCGAACCGTGCGGTGACAGCGGGTGCGATGCAGAGCCGCTGGCCGCGGACGAAACGGTCAAGGCGAGCCAGGCTGCCCTGGCGGCTCTTTCAGCTATTGCCAATCCGGTGAACGATGCAGGCGGCGGCGATGACGCCCATCCGCTTGAGGGCCTGGTCCGCGAAATGCTGCGCCCGTTGCTCAAGGACTGGATCGACGAAAATCTTCCCGGCCTGGTTGAAGAAATGGTCGCCCGCGAAATTGCCAGGATTGCTGCAAACCGGGGGTAAGTACGGTTGCGCAAGCCGGTGACTGCGCTATCACTTGGTCCATGAACCGATTCACCAGACTTGGTCTTCTGTCGGCCGCTTTGCTCATTTTCGCTCCGGCCAACGCGCGCAACTTTACGCCTGAAGATCTGGTGCAGCTGAACAGGCTTGGCGGCAGCACCGTCTCAGCGGACGGAGCAACGCTTCTCTTTTCCCTGAGCGAGACCGACCTGGACGCGAACGGACGGCATCGTGACCTGTGGGTACTGGATTTGCGCGAACCCGCCGCTGCCCCTGAACGCTGGCGGCCGTCGGCTGCATCGAATGAAAGCGCACCGGTTTTCTCAGCCGATGGAGCGACCGTCTATTTTCTGTCCGACCGCAGCGGTACCAGTCAGGTCTGGCGCGCGCCACTGGGAGAGGGCGATGCGCTCCAGGTGACCGATGTCGAGGCGGATGTCGCCGGTTTCAGTATTGCGCCCGGCGGCGAACGGATTGCACTCTGGTTCGATGAAGCGCGTGATTGCGGGCAAACAAGTTGCCCCGACGCGCCGGATGCTGACCATGCGGGAAGCGGCCGGATTTACGATGAAATATTCGTCCGTCACTGGGGCAGCTGGAACGACGACACCCAATCCCGTCTCGTAACTTTCACCCTGACGGAGGGCGTGGCGGCCGGGGAGGGCGTGGTTGTTTCCCGCCCGCTGAACGGCAATACGCCAAGCCGTCCCTTTGGCGGCGGCGAGGAAATTGCCTGGCATCCGTCCGGCGCATCGCTGTTCTTCGGGTTGCGCGAGGCGGGACCGACCGAGCCCATTTCCACCGATCTCGACATCTACCGTGTATCGGCGGACGGATCGAGCGCGCCCGAACTGCTAACGGCGGAGAATGATGCGCTCGATTCCCTGCCGACACCGTCGCCGGATGGACGGTACCTGGCCTATGTTGCAATGGCCCGGCCCGGCTATGAGTCGGATCGCACCGTGCTGCACCTGCGCGACCTGGTAACTGGGGAGACGCGCGCGCTGACGCAGAATTGGGACCGCAGCGTGCAGGGGATTGCCTGGGCCCCGGATGGCCAGTCCATCTGGATGGTGGCCAAGGAGGGGTTGGATACGGCGGTGTTCCGCTATGTGCTGGCCCGGGGCGCCATCGAACGGGTGTCGGGCGCGGGCAGCATAAGCTCGCTATCGCCGCAGTCGGACGGATCGCTAGTCGTTACCATGGCAAGCGCGCTTGCGCCCTCCGATCTGTATCGCCTGACGCCGGACGGTACGATGGATCAACTGACCAATGTAAATGGCGCACGACTTGCCGAAATTGAAATGCCGGTTCGCGAGGAGTTTTCGTTCCGGGGCGCCCAGGGAGATACAGTCCGGGGCCAGATATTCAGGCCGGCGGGACTGGCGGAGGGCGAACGGGTTCCTGTGGCCTTGTTTGTGCATGGCGGACCCCAGGGGTCATTCAGCAACAGCTGGTCCTATCGCTGGAATCCCGCGGCAATGGCGGCGCAGGGCTATGCTGCGGTGACGATCGATTTCCACGGCAGCACCGGATATGGGCAAGCCTTTACCGACAGCATCAACAATGACTGGGGAGGAAAGCCGCTGCGCGATCTCCAGCTGGGCCTGGAAGCCGTGCTCGCAGCGAATCCGTGGATGGACGGTGAGCGCGTATGCGCGCTGGGCGCCTCATATGGCGGCTATATGATGAACTGGATTGCCGGCAACTGGGCCGACCGGTTCGATTGTCTCGTCAATCACGCCGGAATTTTCGACCTCAGGCAATTCTATTATTCGACCGAAGAACTATGGTTTCCCGAACAGGATTTCGGCGGGCCCTACCATGAACGCGAAACGGCCTATGAACGCTGGAATCCGGTTCATCATGTCGAAAACTGGCAGACACCGATGCTGGTTGTCCACGGGGAACGGGATTTCAGAATTCCCTACAGCCAGAGCCTTGCGGCTTTTACAGCCCTTCAGAGGCAGGGAATAGCGTCGGAACTGCTTGTGTTTCCGGATGAGAACCACTGGGTTCTTGCGCCGCGCAACAGCTTGCAATGGCACCGGACGGTATATGACTGGGTGGCGCGATGGACGGCATCCGAAGGGCCTGAAGACGGGGAATAAGGTACGTGACAAAGGAACCAATTGGTTAACCCGTGGTTGATAGTATGAAGCTGACAATGAGGTGATTGTGACGGGTAACGAAACACAGGGCGGCAGCGAGACGATACTTCTGGTGGAGGATCAGGAGGAAGTCGCGCAGGTGGCTCAGGCCATGCTTGAGGAACTCGGTTATTCCGTCGTTTTCGCAAACAGCGCCCAGCGCGCGCTCGATATCCTTGGCGAAAACAAAGATATCGATCTTCTGCTGACCGATATCGTCATGCCCGGCCCGCTGAACGGGGCCGCACTTGCCGAACGGGTCAAGACGGAAATGGGCCTGAAAGCGGTTCTTGTGACGGGCTATGCGGACAAAGCGATCCCCTCCGATCAATTCGGTCGCTTTAACGTCATCCTGAAGCCCTTCGGCATGGATGAGCTAGGCGCGCGTATTCGGGCGGCTCTGGATGCATGATGGTGCAAGCGCTGCTTGGCAAAAAAATAGATGCTCTGGCGCTAACCGTTCGGAAACCATAAACGGCCGCATTGCGCTGCTTTTGATGCCTCGTAAAATACTGAAATATATAATTTTAATATAAGACGGAATTGCTGACTACCAGTTGGCGGCGCAAATACCGCCGACGACCTCCTGACGGCTGACGATTCGGCGGAACTTGTCGTCCCCTATTTCGTTTGGGGGATATGGCTTTTACGAAACTCCTCCAAAAACTGGCCGGCGTGGACCAGGCGAAGTCCCGCGCGATGCAAGTCACCGTGCTGCTGGTGGACGATCAGGCCGAAGTTGCCGAGGTGATGCAGGAGTTGTTGCAGGAATCCGGTTACACCGTGATCGCCACTTCGAATGCGACCTCCGCGCTCGATGTTCTCGCAACCAATCCCGAAATCGATATTGTCGTTTCCGATGTCGTGATGCCGGGTGAGCTCGGCGGTGCCGACATCGCCGAATTCGCAAAGGAGATGGCGGGCATTCCGACGATATTGGTCAGCGGATATCCACATCACCGGATAACCCAGGAAAGCCTGGGCAAATATGATGTCGTTTTGAAGCCGTTCCTGATCGAGGAACTGGACGAGCAGATCCAGAACACGCTCGCGAGGGCATAGCCTTCGCGCCTGAGCGATGAAATGCCTGTAGCGCGGTGCGACCTGCCTTGCTAACGGCTGATCGCTATGACCGAACTACCCAAACATTTCGATCCCGCGGCCATCGAGACGCGCTGGTATGGCCATTGGGAAGAGGAGGGATTGTTTCGCCCTGAGCGAGACGACTGCGAGCCCTTCACCATTGTGAACCCGCCACCCAATGTGACGGGCAGCCTCCATATCGGTCATGCGCTGGACAACACGTTGCAGGACATTCTGGTCCGCCATCAGCGGATGCTGGGCAAGGACGCGCTGTGGGTGGTCGGCACCGATCACGCCGGAATTGCGACGCAGATGGTCGTCGAGCGGCAGCTTAACGAACAGCAGCAGAAACGCACCGATTTCTCGCGCGAGGAATTCATCGAAAAGGTCTGGCAGTGGAAGGAAGAGAGCGGCGGTGAGATCACCGGCCAGCTCCGCCGCCTCGGTTGCTCGATGGACTGGAGCAATGAGCGCTTCACGATGGACGAAGGCTTTACCAAAGCCGTCACCAAGGTGTTCGTCGACCTTTACAATGACGGGCTCATTTATCGAGATAAACGCCTTGTAAACTGGGATCCCGGTCTCAAGACCGCGATTTCGGATCTTGAAGTCGAGAATAGCGAGACCAACGGCCATTTCTGGCATTTTTCCTACCCGTTGGAGGATGGCAGCGGCGCGATCAGCGTTGCGACGACGCGCCCCGAAACCATGCTTGCCGATATGGCCGTCGCCGTGCATCCGAGCGACGAGCGCTATGCCGATATGGTCGGCAAGAATGTCCGCTTGCCGATCACGGGTCGCCTCGTTCCGATCATAACCGACGACCATGCCGATCCCGAACTGGGCAGCGGCGCGGTGAAGATCACGCCGGGTCATGACTTCAACGATTTCGATGTCGGCAAGCGGGCCGGGTTCAAGCCGGCCGAGATGCTCAACATGCTCGATGCGGACGCTAAGGTCTGCCAGACCACGGACGGATTGATCCCGGACGAACTGATCGGCATGGACCGCTTCGATGCGCGTAAGAAAGTTGTCGAGCTGATCGATGCGGCGGGTCTGCTCGAACAGGTCGAGGATCGCGTGATCGTCACGCCCTATGGCGATCGCTCCAATGTCGTGATCGAGCCGTGGCTGACCGATCAATGGTATGTCGATGCCGAGAAACTGGCTGTCGAGCCGATGGCCAAGGTTCGGTCCGGCGAGATCGATATCGTGCCCAAGAGCTGGGAAAAGACCTTCTTCAACTGGATGGAGAATATCCAGCCCTGGTGCGTCTCGCGCCAACTGTGGTGGGGGCACCGGATTCCGGCCTGGTATGGCGATAATGGTGAAGTCTATGTCGCCGCCGACGAAGTCGAAGCGCAGGCCAAGGCGGGCGAGGGCGTTTCACTGACGCAGGACGAAGACGTTCTCGACACCTGGTTCTCGTCGGGCCTCTGGCCGTTCGCGACTTTGGGCTGGCCCGAAGAGACTGACGACCTGAAACGTCATTACCCCAACAATGTCCTGATCTCGGGCTTCGATATCCTGTTCTTCTGGGATGCGCGGATGATGATGCAGGGCTTGCATCTGATGGGCGAGGTGCCGTTTCACACGTTGTATCTGCACGGGTTGGTGCGCGCGGCGGACGGGCAGAAAATGTCCAAATCCAAGGGCAATACCGTCGATCCGCTCGGGTTGATCGATCAGTATGGCGCTGACGCGCTGCGCTTCTTCATGGCGGCGATGGAAAGCCAGGGCCGCGACATCAAGATGGATGAGAAGCGCGTCGAAGGCTATCGCAACTTTGCGACCAAACTCTGGAACGCCGCGCGCTTCTGCCAGTCCAACGGGATCGGTGCGAGCACAACGCTGGCCGCACCCAAGGCAACCCTGCCGGTCAACCGCTGGATCATCTCAGAGACGGTGACAACGCTGAACGCCCTCAACAAGGCACTCGACGATCTGCGCTTCGACGGTGCGGCGGATGCGGTCTACCATTTCGTCTGGGACAAATTCTGCGACTGGTATCTGGAGCTGATCAAGCCGGAGATGGACGGCGACGGGGCAGAAGAATGCCGGCAAGTTGCCGGATGGGTACTCGACCAGATTCTCGTCATGCTCCACCCGTTCATGCCGTTCATCACTGAAGAGTTGTGGCACGCGATGGGCGAACGCTCATACGACATAATTGTCGCCAAATGGCCCAACCCGCGCGCGGACGTCGATGCGGAAGCCGCTAGCGAGATTGGCTGGCTGATCAAGCTGATCGGCGATACCCGGACTGCGCGGGCCGAACTCAATATTCCGCCGGGCGCAAAGCTCACGGTTCATGTTCGAGACGCTTCGGATGGGACACTGGAACGGCTGGAGCGGCAATCGGCTGCGCTGGCGCGTGTCGGCCGTATCGAAAACGTCAGCACCGATGTCCCGCCCGAAGGCAGCGCAGCGCAGATCCCGGTCGATGAGGCGACTTATGTGTTGCCGCTGGAAGGCGTGATCGATCTCGATGCTGAAAAAGCGCGGCTTGCCAAGGCCCTCGAAGCTGCCGAAAAGGAAGTCGCATCGCTCGACAAACGGCTCTCCAATCCGCAATTTGTTGAGAAGGCGAAGCCGGAAGCAGTGGACAAGGCGCGTGCCGATCATGCGGAAAAGACGGCCGAGGCCGAACGGTTGCGGGCGGCGCTGGAGCGTTTGGGGTGATCTCCTTCTCCTATCAAGGGAGAAGGGTGTTGCCGCTAGCACCTCGTAATAATCCCCGCTAAACCCCTATCATGACGAACCCTGCCTATCCCGCTCTCCGCATGCGTCGCACGCGCGCCACGTCCTGGTCACGCGCCATGGTCGCCGAGAACCGCCTGCATCCCACCGATCTGATCTGGCCGCTGTTCGTGACAGACGCCGATGAGGAACAGCCGATCGCCACCATGCCCGGCGTATCGCGTTGGCCGGTCGCGCAGATTGCCGAACGTGCTGCCGAAGCGCGTGACGTCGGCATCCCCTGTATTGCCCTGTTCCCCAACACCCAGCCCGATCTGCGCTCGGACGATGGCACCGAGGCACTCAATCCGAACAATCTGATGTGCCGGGCAATCGGCGCGATCAAGGAGGCTTGCGGATCGGATATCGGCATCCTCACCGATGTCGCGCTCGATCCCTATACGGCGCACGGGCAGGACGGGCTGGTCTCCGGGGATGGCCAGGTGCTCAATGACGATACGGTCTCGGTCCTCGTCGAACAGGCGCTCAATCAGGCGCACGCGGGCGCGGATATCATTGCCCCCTCGGACATGATGGACGGACGCGTCGTTGCAATCCGCGCCGCGCTCGAGGGTGACGGCTACACCAATGTCCAGATCATGGCCTATGCCGCCAAATATGCGAGTGCCTTTTACGGGCCGTTCCGCGATGCCGTGGGCTCGGGCGGGCTGCTAAAAGGCGACAAGAAAACCTATCAGATGGACCCGGCGAACGGCGAAGAGGCTCTGCGCGAAGTGGCGCTTGATTTAGCAGAGGGCGCGGACAGCGTCATGGTGAAGCCGGGGCTTGCCTATCTAGACATCGTTACGAAGGTGAAAGCGCGGTTCGAAGTGCCGGTCTTCGCGTATCAGGTGTCCGGAGAATATGCGATGATCGAGGCGGCTGCGGCGGCCGGAGCCGGCGATCGCGACGCATTGATGCTGGAAACGCTGCTCGCTTTCAAACGGGCGGGAACGTCCGGCGTCCTGACCTATCATGCGCTCGACGCCGCACGGTTGATCGGCGACCTATAGCCGCATGTCCGCCATCATCGAAACAGATCGTCTGATCCTGCGCGACTGGCGCGACGCGGACCGCGAACCGATGTTTCGCCACTGCAATTCGCAACCCAATGTCATGCGCTTTCTCCTTGGTGTGCAGACACGCGTGAAGACCGACAAAATGATCGACAAGTTCATTCGCTGGCAGGGTGAATATGGTCACACATTCTGGGCCGTCGAACGGAAGGACGATGGCGAATTGCTCGGCTTCTGCGGGCTGAAGCGTATCAACGACGATGGAGTGCTGCCCGATCCCGGTACGATGGAGATCGGATGGCGCCTACGCGAAGATGCCTGGGGCAGGGGCTATGCGCGCGAAGCGGCGGCGGCGAGCATGAGCTACGCATTCGATACATTCGATCCCGATTTCGTGTCCGCCTTTACCGTCAAGGGCAATGCAGGCTCGTGGGGCCTGATGAAGCGGCTCGGCATGGTACGCCGCGAGGATCTCGATCATTGGTATGATGAATGGGGTCCAGACCTCGGCAACGGTATCGTCTATCGCATCACCCGCGAGGACTGGGCCGGCAAACACGGTGAATTTGAACAGAGGAAATCCCAAGCATGAAAGATGTCTCGATCATTCCGTTCAACGGCAAGACGCCGCAGATTCACGAGAGCGCCTTTGTCGCACCCGGCTGCCGCCTTATCGGCGATGTGCGGATCGGCGCGGGGTCGAGCATCTGGTATAATTGCGTGCTGCGCGCGGATGTGAACTATATCGAGATCGGGGAACGCTCGAACATCCAGGACGGCACTGTCGTCCATTGCGACGGCGATCACGGGCCCGAACATCCCGGTATCCCGACAATCATCGGCGACGATGTCCTGATCGGCCATATGGCGATGATCCATGGGACGAAACTGTACGACAAGAGCTTTGTCGGGCTGGGTGCGATCGTCATGGATGGTTGCGAGATTGAAAGCGGCGGGATGATCGCGGCGGGCGGTATGCTGACGCCGGGTAAGATCATCAAAGCGGGCGAGATGTGGGGCGGGCGACCGGCTAGGAAAATGCGCGACCTGACCGAGCAGCAGCAGGCGATCAACAATTTGGGAACGATGCATTACGCGCAACTCGCGCCTCTGCACGATGAAGCGGTCAGCGCGTCCTGAGCATCGCGTTCAGCGGATCGTATAGCGCGTTTTGTTCGTCATAGAGAGCGGCCACCCGCTCCCGCGCCGCAAGCAGCCTCTGCGTCTCTGACGGCGCACCGGTCAGGGCCTGTCCGGCCAGGATTCCGTCAAGCAGCCCCAGCGCCTCTACTGTCGACGAGCGCGCTGAATCGAGCGCTGAGAGAGCGAGCTGCGCCTCGATCCAGGATTCGCTCTCCAGGGATCTGCCAGCGGCCGCTGTGACGGCGTCCCGAGTGGCGGGGAAGTTCTCCGCAAAAGCGTTGTGACCGGCTTCCGCCTGCCGGACCAGTGTGTCGATCTCGGCGGCAAGCGCAGCATCGCTGCTCGATTCCACCGGCTCAATGGCGTGTACGGGCTCATCCAGTATGTTTTCGATCGGGCGTGGAGCAAGTGACGGGGCTTCGCCTTCCGGGCCGGCGCAGGCGAGCAGCAGAATCGGAAGCGGAAGGAGCGAAGCGCATATTCTCATGTTCCCGCTCTAGGCTGACACGCTTTTGCCCGCAACGGGGTTGCGCGCATGATCCAGTCCGACTACATGGCCCGTTCCCGCGCGCCCGTAGCTCAGCTGGATAGAGTACCTGACTACGAATCAGGGGGTCGGAGGTTCGAATCCTTCCGGGCGCGCCAATTTTCCGTTATGCCGGGATTTCCTGACAGACGGACCTCTCCCATGACATCACAATCCTGGACTTATGCCAAAGGCCTGCACGATCTTGGCCATGGCAGCTGGGCCTGGTTGCAGCCCGATGGCGGGTGGGGCTGGTCGAATGCGGGACTGATCGTCGATGGCGATCAGTCGCTGCTTGTCGATACGCTGTTCGATGCCCGGCTTACCGCCGCCATGCTCGATGCAATGAGCGACGCCACCGGATTGTCGGGCGACGATATCGGCACGGTCGTCAACACCCATGCCAATGGCGATCATACCCATGGCAACGGCCTGTGCCGCCATGCCGAGATCATCGCCAGCGAAGCCAGTGCGAAGGAAATGGCCGAGGTCGATGCCGCCATGCTGCACACGATGATGACGGCAGCGCCCAATCTGGGACCGTCGGGCAAATATCTGCTCGATATTTTCGGCAACTTCGATTTTGCCAATGTTGCCGAGCGGGCGCCGACCCGGACCTTTACCGGCGAACTGGGCCTGCGGATCGGCGACAAGCCGGTTTCGCTGATCGAAGTTGGGCCGGCGCATACGGCGGGCGATGTCCTGGTGCACCTCCCCGAGGATCGGATCGTCTATACCGGCGATATCCTGTTTATCGACGGCACGCCGATCATGTGGGCCGGTCCGGTCGGCAACTGGATTGCCGCATGCGACAAAATTCTGGCCATGGATGTCGAGGCGATCGTGCCCGGCCATGGGCCGATCACCGACAAGGCGGGAGTTCGCAAGGTCCAGACCTATCTGCGCTATATCGATCATGAGGCGCGCAAGCGGTTCGAGGCCGGATTGTCGGTGCGCGATGCAGCGCATGACATTGCGCTTGGCGACTATGCGAGCTGGATAGATTCCGAGCGGATCGCCGTCAATGTCGATACGCTATACCGTGAATATCGGGGCGATACGTCGCCGCCCAATATTGTCGCGCTGTTTTCGCTGATGGCGGAACTGAAGCGCTAAGACCTGGTACGCCAGCGGTCGACCAGCAGGCGCTGGCGATGTCGGGACCGTTTTTTGGGCGTGGCATCCAGTATCTTCGCGCCGCCGAGAAAGACCGCGCCTGTGCAGCATAGCGCAAGCAGTTCGCCGGCATATCCGGGGTACTGGACCAAATATAATTGGGCCCGGGCCGTTGCGCCGACCGCGAGCGCGTAAATGATCAGATACGCCTCGAAGCGATTTTTGATAACGAACAGCCGGCCTACGCGCTTCCACATAAGGAATTATTAAGCAATTGCCATGCCAATCCCGGAATTCCGGGATTTCGCTGTTGAAAATATGGTAAACTGTAAGTTAACCCGACACTATCGTCAGAGCAGTTCCTGCAGATCGAGCGCCTCACAAAGCGCCGTGCGGGCCGCCGCGATCCTGTTCCACAGGGCAGCGTCGGCAAGCGCATCCGCGTCTATGGTTTCGGGCCAGGTCGTTGCAACTATGTCTGCCGCCCGGTCGATCTTGGCCTCATCCATCAGGAAACGCGGATCGACGGTTGCAGGGTCGGCAAGAACTCGAAGGCGCAGGCACGCGGGCCCGCCGCCATTGGCCATGGACTGACGGACATCGACAGGGATCAGTTTACGGATCGGCCCGTTGGTGGCGATCATCTCCTGGAGCCAGGACCAGACGGCCTCGCTATCCTGCGATTCAGTCGGCAGGATCAGAGCCATTCCACCTTCTGGCAAGGTTACGAGTTGCGCGTTGAACAGATAGGTGCGGATTGCCTCTTCGAGCGAAACGCGGTCGGCGGGCACCTCGACAATCACCGTCTCGGGCATGATCGCGCGCAGTTCGGCATAAAGGGCGGTCGGGTCGACGAACGCCTGTTCATGGCAGAAAAGAACGGTCTCGTTGGCCACGGCGACAACATCATTGTGGAAGGCGCCGGCTGCGATCGCGTCGGATGATTGTTCCGTGAATACGGTCCTGGCCGGATCGAGCCGATGTTTGCGTGCTACAGCTTGCGAAGCGGCCAAATGCTGGCGCGCGGGGAAGGGGCCGCCGCTTTTACCGTAGACGAAAATCTCCACACCCGGCTCGCCATGGCTGGGTGCGACGCGCATGAAATTGGCCGCGCCCTCATCGCCAAATGGTGCTGGAACAGGATCGTGAATAGCAAAATGATCCGCGTTGCCGAATGCCACCCTGAGCTGGGCCAGTGTTTCGGGCCATTCATGGCTGCGATGCGGCATGGTGACGAGATTGGCCGGGGTCAGGTGGCAAAGGCCATCGTCCGTATCGGGAGCGGGAGATATTGTCGCGGCATTGGCCGTCCACATGGACGAGGCGGACATGGCATTGGCGAGCAGGGCGGGGTCGGCATGACCGGGATCGGCTGCCAGCTGCTCAAGCCAGGCCATATTGGGCCGCCGCTGCGGCAGGAAGGCACCCTGGACCAGCCCGAGCCGGATATTTGCCCGCATCTTCTCCAGTCCCTGTAACGCAGCCGCGCGCGGCTGCGATATCTTGCCTGCATTTTTTGCCGACGCCAGATTGCCGAGGCTCAGCCCAGCATAGTTGTGAGAGGGGCCGATAACGCCGTCAAAGTTGATTTCGACCAGGGGCATGACTGTGTCCGTTCCTGTGTTGGAGTGCCTAGCGCGGTACGTGCCGCACGGCCGTACCGACCTGCGCTTCGAGAATCGCCGCAGCGTTTTCGTCTATCCCGACTTCGCCGTCTTGCCGCGCTTCGATCTGTGCGTAGCAGCAGCGGAAGCTCTCGAGCGTTCCGGTTGCGGCAAGGGAGTGAGTGTCGCCCGTCTCGGTGATCGAGGCGATCGTCGACTCGTGAGAGTTTGCAACGCTTCGCACGCTGTCGATATCGGCTTCCATCGTCGGGCCGCCGTCGAAAATATCGATATAGCCGGTATATTTGAAATTCTCTTTTTCCAGCATGCGCATGGCAGCGCGCCCGGATGGGTGCGGCTTGCCGATAACCGATCGCGCGCTTTCGGGAAGCATGTTCAGGTAGATCGGGTGCTTGGGCATCAGGTCGGCGATGAACTGATGGCCGTTGCGCGCGTTGAATTCGTCCGCTTCCTGAAAGGACATGCCGAAAAATTTGCCGGCCAGTGCATCCCAGAAAGCCGAACCGCCGGCTTCGTCAATAACGCCGCGCAGTTCGGCAATCACCTTGTCGCCGAAGCGGGCACGGTGTTTCGCAATAAAGAGATAGCGGCTGCGCGCGAGCAGCATGCCGAGCCCGCCCGCCCGTTCATTGGGATGGAGGAACAGGCCGCCAACTTCGGATGCGCCTTCATAGTCGGTGGTCAGCGATAGGATTTGCGAAGTGAAGGTCCGCTCCAATTCCTTGCTGTGCTGCGTGAATGTATTGATCCGATAGCTGTAAAAGGGCCAGCGCTTGCCGACGGCGGCGAAAATCTGCGCCGTTCCCCGGACGTGCCCCGTCTCGGTATTTTCGAGCGCCAGCAGAAACAGATCGTTGGCCGATTCTCCCTCCGTCTTGGCAAAAGCCTCTTCGGACCGTGCCAGTTTTTCGTCCAGCGCCCCGCGATCTGGCGGCAGGTTGGTAAAACCGCCACCCGTCAGTTTGGCCATTTCGTATAGCTGATCGACATCGTCGCGGCGTGCCGCGCGAACCACAAAATTCATATTCTACCCCTCCCGGCAAGCCTGAGCAGCACCAGCGCAGAAAGCTGCGCCCGTTCCGCCAGGCTATCGACCAACAAAAATTCGTCCGGCGAATGGATCGCGCCGCCGCGTACGCCCATCGTATCGACAACGGGTACGCCGCATGCCGCGATATTGTTGCCGTCGCACACACCACCCGTGGATTTCCACGCGATATCGAGACCCAGATCCGCGCCGCATTCCCGGACCAGCCCGAACAGCTTTTCGGCCTCGGCGTCGATGGGCTTGGGAGGCCTGCCAAAACCGCCATGAACATGGATGTTCACCTCGCGGCGGGTCTCAATGTCGGCAACCGCTTCGGCCAGTAGAGTTTCTGCGCGCTGTTGATCTTCCAGCGTTTCGGGCCGCATATTGAGGCGCAGCAGAGCATGGTCGGGCACGACATTGTTGGCGCCGCCGCCTTCGATCTTCGCCGGGTTGACCTTGAGGCCGGGGCCAATCGCAGCTTCCAGCCTGAGCGCCAGTTCAGCAGCGGCGAGCAGGGCGCTACGGCCTTCTTCAGGATTGCGGCCGGCATGGGCGCTCTTCCCGGTGACGATGATAGACCAGTTTCCGCTGCCGCCGCGGGCGCCCGCCAATGTCCCGTCGGGCAAAGCAGGCTCGTATGTCAGCGCGGCGAGTTTGCCTTTCGCGGCCCGGGCAAGCAGAGCCGCCGATCCCGGCGAGCCGATTTCCTCGTCCGAATTGATGACCACTTCATAGCCGATGCGTGGGGCGAGTGCGGATGTTTCCAGGGCTTTCAGGGCGGATAGCATCAGCGCGATGCAGCCCTTCATGTCGGTAACGCCCGGGCCGTTGAGCGTGTTGTCATCAAGCCAGGTGAGCGCCTGGAACGGATGGGTTTCGCTGAATACCGTGTCCATATGGCCGGTCAGTAAGACCTGTGTCGGTGCATCGGGACGCACAACAAGGTGCAGGTTCTGCCCGGTGCGGCGCTCGGTTATGGCGCCGTCGGACTCGACGATTTCACCAGCCACGGGATCTTCCAGCGTCAGCGTTCCGGGTAAGGCGGAAAAGGCATCCGCCAGCTCACCGGCTACCTGTTCCAGGCCAGCGAGATTGGCCGATCCACTGTTGATCAGCGCCCAGCGTTCCGTCTGTTCGAGAATCGGCCCGGCGGCTGCCAGATCGAGTACTGCGCGTTCGTCATCTGTCATCTGTGTCATTGTGAATGCCTTAGCCGCAGTTGCGCCTTGCGTCACCGCCTTGCATCCCCAATTGTCTCGCGGCATAGGGCGCTCTTCTCCTCCCCTATAGTAATGGTGAAAGGCGTGCTTACGCCTAGCGAACAAGGAGACTCCATGTCTGATTATGTCGATTGCGCCGGTTTGCGCGTTGCTCCCCGCCTTGTAGAATTTGTCGAGAAGGAGGCGCTCAGCGGCCTTCCCATTGCGGCGCAAGACTTCTGGCAGGGCATGGCCGCCATCTATCGCGATTTCGCGCCGGAGAATCGCGCATTGTTGGAAGAACGCGAGCGCCTCCAGTCTGCGATCGATTCTTGGCATGAAGCGCGCAGGGGTCAGCCAGTCGACCGGGCCGAATATCAGGCCTTCCTCACCGACATCGGCTATCTCGTGCCCGAGCCGGAGAGCTTTTCCATCGGCACCGAAAATGTCGATGACGAAGTGGCCCGTATCGCCGGGCCGCAGCTTGTCGTTCCGGTGCTCAACGACCGTTTCCTGCTCAACGCCGCCAATGCGCGTTGGGGCAGCCTGTATGACGCGCTCTACGGAACGGATGTGCTTCCCGGCAGCGCGAAGCCGGGCGGTTATGACGCGGAGCGCGGCGCGCAGGTGATCGCTGCTGCGCGCGATATTCTCGACGAGTTCCTGCCGCTGGCCGAGGGAAGCTGGGCGGATTTCGCGGGCGGAACCCCGGCGCTCGCCGACCCCGGCCAACTTCTCGGGAAGAATGGCGAATCCCTGCTGTTCCGGCACAATGGTCTGCACCTCGAAGTGGTTGTCGATCGCGACCACCCCATCGGGAGCACGGACAAGGCCGGCATCGCCGATGTGATTGTCGAAGCGGCGCTTACCACCATAGTCGATCTGGAAGATTCGGTTGCGGCCGTCGATGCCGAAGACAAGATACTCGCCTATCGCCACTGGCTCGGCCTGATGCGCGGCGATCTGGAAGCCTCATTCGCCAAGGGTGGAAAGACGGTGAGCCGGGCGCTCAACGCCGACCGCAGCTATACAGGCCTCAATGGCGAGGATTTAACCCTTCCCGGACGTAGCCTGTTGTTCGTGCGCAATGTCGGCCATCTGATGACGAATCCCTCGGTGCTGCTCGCCGACGGCAGCGAGGCCCCGGAGGGCATTCTCGACGCCATCATGACCAGCATGATCGCGATGCATGATCTCAAGGGCCTTGGCCGCCACAGCAACAGCCGGGCTGGGTCGGTCTATATCGTGAAACCCAAAATGCACGGGCCGGACGAAGCGGCCTTCACCAATCGCCTTTTCGATGCGGTTGAAGATATGCTGGGGCTGGATCGCCATACGCTCAAAGTGGGCGTAATGGACGAAGAGCGTCGGACATCCGCCAATCTTGCCGCCTGTATCCATGCCGTGAAAGACCGGATCGTGTTCATCAATACCGGCTTCCTCGACAGGACTGGCGACGAGATCCACACCTCGATGCAGGCCGGTGCGATGATGCGCAAGGCGGCGATGAAGGAAGTCGACTGGATCACTGCCTATGAAGCACGCAATGTGCAGATCGGGTTGGCTGCGGGCTTTTCCGGCAAGGCGCAGATCGGCAAGGGCATGTGGCCCGCGCCGGATTTGATGGCAGATATGATGAAGGCGAAGATCGGCCACCCAATGAGCGGTGCCAACACGGCCTGGGTGCCCAGCCCCACGGGCGCGACGCTGCATGCGCTGCACTATCACCGGGTTGACGTGTTCGATCGGCAAAAAGCGCTGATGGAAGAGCCGATACCGGCGCTTGAAAAGCTGCTGACCATCCCGCTTGCGGGCGGCGCCAACTGGTCGCCCGAGGAAATCCGCGAAGAGCTCGACAACAATGCGCAGGGCCTGCTCGGATATGTCGTGCGCTGGATCGATCAGGGCGTTGGTTGCTCCAAGGTGCTGGACATTCACGATGTCGGTCTGATGGAAGACCGTGCGACCCTGCGGATCAGTTCCCAGCATATGGCGAACTGGCTCCTGCACGGCGTGTGTAGCGCGGACGAAGTCGACGCGGCGCTGCAGCGCATGGCGGCCAAGGTCGATGAACAGAATGCCGGCGATCCGCTTTATACGCCGATGGCGGGCAATCCCGACAGCATCGCCTTTCAGGCGGCCCGGGCGCTGGTCTTCGAAGGCGTGACGCAGCCGAGCGGCTATACCGAACCGCTGCTTCACGAATATCGCCGCAAGGTGAAGGGCAGCTAGCAAACACCCGAATGCGATATTCCGAAATTGGTCCGGAATGACGTTATTCGGTTTGAGTCAGTACTAGAGTTTCAAATGACTGCCGAATTCAAGCAGCAGCTCCTCATAAAGCCGCTTTTTGAACGGGACGATAAGGTCGGGGAGTGTCGCTGGCTGTGCCCATTTCCAGGCGCGAAATTCCTGATGCTGGGTCGCGATGTTCACGTCACTGTCGCTGCCATCGAAGCGCATCAGGAACCAGCTTTGCCGCTGCCCCCGATATCTGCCCTTCCAGATTTTTCCAACCAGTTCATCCGGAAGGTCGTAAACCAGTTCGCGTGAGGCTTTGGCGACAAGGCTTGCCTTGCTACTGGCTATGCCGGTTTCTTCTTCAAGCTCCCGGAATGCAGCGGTTTCCGCGTCCTCGCCCTTGTCGATCCCGCCCTGAGGCATCTGCCAGGCCTCGCTGCTGGAATCCATGCGCTGGCCAACGAACACGCGTCTTTGGGAATTAAGCAGCATCACACCGGCACATGGCCGGTATGGCAAATCGGTGGCTTTACTCATTCGGCGGCGGCGGCTTGTTCGGGAACCGCATCACTTTCGATTTCCGCGAGAACCATGTTCAGCGCGGCGAGGCAGGCGACGACATCGTCATGCGCGGAGGGAATGATCTTTCTGAGGTTCGCGAAGCCGTGAATATTTCCGCTGGCTTCGCGATAGACGGTGTGGACGCCCGAAGCGATCAGCTTGCCGGCATAGGCGCGGCCCTGGTCGCGCAGGGGATCGAGCCCGGCGGTCACGAGCACGGTCGGCGGCAGGCCTTCGGTATCCTTGAGCACGGGATTGAGCCGCCAGTCCGTTTCGTCTCCGGCATAATGGTTGCTGAACCATTCCATCGTTTTGGCCTCAAGCAGAAAGCCTTCGCCGAAATCGCGCATCGATCCGCCGTCGGCGCTCATATCGGTGGCCGGGTAGATCAGCCATTGGGCGATCACGGGCACATCCGCCGGATCGTCGCGCAGGGCGATAGAGGTAACGGCGGCCAGATTACCGCCCGCGCTGTCGCCGGCCGGGATGAGGCCCGTCACTTCGAGGCCCAGTTCCTGCGGGCTCGATGCAATCCAGCGCGCGGCGGCGATGCAATCTTCGGGTGCAGCCGGGAAAGGATATTCGGGCGCGAGGCGATAATCGACCGAGACGACCGGCAGGTCGAGTGTGCGGGCGGTTTCGGCACACAGCCCGTCATGGGTTTCGATATTGCCGATCACGAAACCGCCGCCGTGGAAGAAGACAACGACCGGGCTGGGCCCGCGATTGTCGCGCGGGTCGTAGAGCCGAGCCGAAATGTCGCCGGCCGGACCGGGAATGGAGAAGTCCCGTTTGATAGCCAGTTCGCCGGCCGGACGCTCGGCCATGGTGAATATCATATCCATCATCGCGCGCGCGGTCGCGGGGTCCGTTTCATGGGTTTTCGGGCCTTCCTGCGCTGCCAGCAGGTCGAGCATCATCTGAACATCGGGGCGAACATAAGGCATCGGGTGTGTCTCCGGTTTTGATCTTATTTTTCGCCAGTTATAGGCGCAAAAGTGCGCGCGGCAAGGCGGGGTGTAAGCAGAAATTGCCCGGCCGCCCGTATGAGAAGGAAGATGGTGAAACTCAGCCACAGCCCGTGATTGCCCAGCGATACCGTCAACCACAGCATGGCACCATAGGCGACAAAGGCTGCGGCCATGGTGACCAGCATCGCCCGTGTCCAGGTCGCGCCGACGAACACGCCGTCCATCACGAAGGAAGCAACGCCGGCGAGCGGCAGGGCGAGCAACCAGATGTCATATCGCCGGACCGTGGCAACGACCTCGGGGTCGGTGGAGAAGCTGCCGACAATGGGCCCCGATGCCAGGGCGAATATAGCTGTCAGGACAAGCGCAGTGCCGATTCCGCGCAGCAAAATGCCTCTGACCGTCTTGTCGAAACCGCTGCGATCCTGTGCCCCGATGGTCTCGCCACACAGGACCTGGGCGGCATTCTCGAAACCGTCGAGCAGCAATGCTGTCAGCATGAACATCTGGAAGAGGATGGCATTCGCGGCGAGGATCACCGACCCCTGAACGGCACCCTGCCGTGTGACAAGCAGGATTGCAAAGGTCAGCAACAAGGTACGGAGGAACAAGTCCCTGTTGACGCGGAAAAGCGATCCCATCGGCCCGGTTTGCCACAGGCCCCGGTGCCGGGCGGCGGCGAACAGTGCGTCCGGCTTTGCGCTTGGCAGCAAGGCAAGGAGCAGCAGGGCAAGCTTGCCGGTTTCCGAGATCAGTGTCGCAAAGGCGATGCCGACAATACCCCAGCCCCAACCAAGCACGAAAAGCACGCCAAGTCCGACATGAAGAAGGTTGATGGCAACCTCTATGGCAAGCACGGCCCGAACGCGCCGCAAGCCGATCAGCCAGCCGACCAGTGCTGCATTGAGGAGCCATGCGGGAGCCGCCCAGAAGCGGATATCGATATAACGGGCAGCATCGTCGCGAACCCCGCCCGAAGCTTCGAGCAGGTCCAGGCCGACGGGCACAGTGAGCCATTTTGTGGCAAGCAACAGCAATCCTATGACCAGCGCGATGGCCGATGCGCGCAACAGCGCAGCCATTTTCTCGATCTCGTTGCGCTGGCCGACAGCCTGAGCTGTAAGCCCCGTCGTCGCTGTTTTCAGAAAGTTGAAGACGACCAGCAGGCTCATCAGCAGCCGCGCGCCGATTTCGACGGCCCCCTGGGCGGCGGCGTCGCCCAGCTGGCCGATAATCCAGATATCCGCGATTCCCATAAGAGCGGTCGCCACATTGGTGGCCATGGCCGGGATGGCGATGGTCCAGATGGCGCGCGGGTCGTGCGAGGGGAGGGCATGGCTCATTTCAGTCGGTGATAGGCGTTCGCGCGAGTTCCGCCTATATGCATTCGCGATGCTCCATTTCGTGCACCATCCCGGTTATGTCGCAGCGCCGCCAAGGGGCAGCGCCTTTCGCTTCAACAAATATGGGCTGGTGCACGAAGCGCTGGTGCAAAGCGGCCGGGCGATGACGGTCCATACACCCCGCGCAATGCCGCGTAGATGGATCGAGGCGGTCCATGATGCGGACTATGTCGATGAAGTCATGGCGGCTGCGGTACCGAAGGCGAAAGAAAGGCGGATCGGCTTTTCCGTGACGACGGATATCCGGGAGCGATCCCTGCTCGCCCAAGGGGGAACATGGCTGGCCGCCCTGCTTGCGCTCGATCACGACTATGCCGCGAACGGGGCGGGCGGCAGCCATCATGCGCTGCCCGATACCGGTGCTGGATATTGTGTCCTCAATGATCTTGCTGTCGCCGCCAACCGGTTGATTGCCGAGTGCCGCGCGAGTCGGGTTCTGGTGCTCGATTGCGACGTCCATCAAGGCGATGGAACGGCTGTATTGCTGGCGGACAGGGCGGATGTCTTCACCCTTTCTTTCCATGCCGAGAAAAACTTTCCGGTCCGCAAGGCCCGGTCGTCGCTGGATGTCGGCATGGCGGATGGACTGGACGACGCGAACTATGAGGAAATCCTCCGGCGGACGCTGCCGCCGATCCTCGACGATTTCAGGCCGGAAATCATATTGTATCAGGCGGGCGTCGATCCGCACCATAATGACCGGCTTGGGAGGCTGGGCCTGACCGATGCCGGGCTCGACGCGCGCGACCGGTTTGTCATGCGCGAGGCGCGCCGCCGCGGCATCGCCCTCGCCAGCGTGTTGGGCGGCGGCTATGGTGACGATCATGGGGAAGTCGCTGCGCGCCATGTTCGCAGTATCCTTGCCCTGGCCGACGAAGCGACGAAGCAGGGCTAGCGCACCTGTCATATTTTCTGTTTTGTTCCGGCGGTGAGCTGTGCATAGGAGGGGCAAACAGGAACAATGCGAGTGAAGTGATGGCCAGCGCGGCAGAAACGAAGAAACACAAGGCACCCGAAGATGCAGCTTCAGTGGTTGTCCGCTTTGCGGGCGACAGCGGAGACGGGATGCAGTTAACCGGCGGGCAGTTTACCCTGTCCACGGCCCTGGCGGGCAACGATCTTGCGACATTCCCGGATTTCCCGGCCGAAATCCGCGCGCCGCAGGGTACGCTATTTGGCGTCTCCGCATTCCAGATCCACTTTGGCAGCCATGCCATTCGGACGGCGGGCGATGCGCCCGATGTGCTGGTGGCCATGAACCCGGCAGCGCTGAAAACCAATGTCGATGATTTGCGTGAAGGCGGCCTCATTATTGCCGATAGCGGCGCCTTTTCCGCTCGCAACCTTTCCAAGGCGGGCTACGAAGAAAATCCACTGGAAGACGGATCGCTGGCGAAATGGCAATTACTGTCGCTCGACATGTCCGAAATGACCCTGGAATCGGTCAAGCCGTTCGGGTTGGGCAACAAGGAAGCGCTGCGATCCAAGAATATGTGGACGCTGGGTCTTGCGCTCTGGATGTTCGACCGAGATCGCCAACCCATTGTTGACTGGCTCAACGCCAAATTCGCTAAGAAGCCCGAAATTGCCGAAGCCAATATCGCAGCGCTCAATGCCGGCCATGCTTATGGCGAAACGGCCGAACTTGGCTATGCATTCCAGCCGCGCCATGTCGACGCCGCTCCGGCCGAACCGGGATTGTACCGCACGGTTACCGGTGCCGAGGCGATTTCCTTGGGTCTGGTTGCCGGGGCCAAGCTGGCGGGCCTGCCGATGTTTTTCGGCGGCTATCCGATCACTCCGGCTTCCGCGATCCTTCACCATCTGTCCCGGCTCAAGCAATTTGGCGTCACCACCTTCCAGGCCGAGGATGAAATCGCAGCCATCGGTGCGGCGATCGGCGCCAGCTATGCTGGATCGCTCGGCGTAACATCCTCTTCGGGCCCGGGTATCGCGCTCAAAGGCGAAGCACTGGGACTGGCGATCATGACCGAACTGCCGCTGGTGATTGTGAACTCACAGCGCGGCGGACCTTCGACCGGCCTGCCGACCAAAACCGAACAATCCGATCTCTATCAGGCAGTTTATGGCCGCAATGGCGATGCGCCGATGCCGGTTATCGCCGTCCGCTCGCCGTCCGATGCATTTGAATGTGCGATCGAAGCGGTTCGGATTGCTACCCGCTTCATGACTCCGGTGATGCTGCTCACCGATGGCTATATAGCCAATGCGGCTGAGCCATGGAAAATGCCGGACGTTTCCTCTTTCGAACCATTCCCCGTTTCTTACCATGACGAAGCGCCGGAAAAAGGCGGCCATTTCAACCCGTACCAGCGTGATGAAAAGCTTGCGCGGCCATGGGTGAAACCCGGTACGCCCGGCCTCATGCACCGCATTGGCGGGATCGAAAAAGGATCGGGCAGCGGCAATATCGATTACTCGGCGAGCAACCACCAGGAAATGACAGACCTGCGCGCGCAGAAGGTTCTGAATGTCGCGGACGATGTTCCCGAACAGGCAGTCGAGCTGGGCGAAGCGGGCGAAACGCTGGCGGTCGTCGGTTGGGGCTCGACCTATGGCCCGATCCAGCAAGCCGTGACACGGGCGCGGGCCAAGGGGCGGAGCGTCGCGCAGATTCATCTGAGGAACATCTGGCCCTTGCCGCGCAATCTTGGCGAGCTGCTGAAAAGCTTTGACAAGATACTGGTGCCCGAAATGAACAAGGGGCAGCTGAAAACTGTGTTGCGCGATCAGTATCTGGTCGATGCAAGGCCGCTGAACAAGGTTTCGGGGCAGCCGTTCCGGATTGCCGAAATCGAGGCCGCAATCGAGGCGCAACTCGATGGATGACAAGCCGAAAAGCGTATTGCCTCTGGTCGGGATGCTGATTGTGATCCTCGCCGTAATTTACATGCTGTGGAGCTGAGGGAAATCCGATGAACGACATGACCCCCGTCACAACGACGCTCAAGGACTGGGAAACCGATCAGGAAGTGCGCTGGTGCCCCGGTTGCGGCGACTATGCCATCCTGAAAGCCGTACAGCGGACCATGCCGCAGCTTGGCGCAGACCCGGCCAATACCGTGTTCGTTTCCGGCATCGGCTGCTCCTCGCGCTTTCCCTATTATATGGAAACATACGGGTTCCACACGATCCATGGACGTGCGCCGACCGTGGCGACTGGCGTCAAGCTGGCCAACCCCGAGCTGGATGTCTGGCTGGTGACCGGCGATGGCGACGGCCTGTCGATCGGCGGCAACCATATGCTCCATCTGTTGCGCCGCAACCTCGATTGCCAGGTGCTGCTGTTCAACAATGAGATTTACGGGCTGACCAAGGGCCAATATTCGCCGACATCACGGCCCGGCACGCGCAGTCCCTCCACGCCATTCGGCTCGGTCGACCGCCCGGTAAATCCCTGTGCGTTCGCGCTTGGATCCGGCGCGCGTTTCGTTGCGCGCGGCATCGATGTCAACAAGAAGCTGACGGACGCGTTCAAGGCGGCATACGCCCATGAAGGCACAGCTTTTGTCGAAATATTTCAAAACTGTATCGTCTATAATGAAGATGTGTTCTCGGACTTTACGGACAAGAAGACAGCGCCCGATACGCAGCTTTGGGTAGAGCATGGCGAACCGCTGCTTTTCGCCAATGGCACCAAGGGCATTGCGATGGATCCCGCGCTGTTCGGCGCCCGGGTAGTCGATGTGGCCGACGGCGACTGGGAAGCCGCCGGTGTGCTGCGTCACGACCAGACCAACCGCGCGCTTGCCAATATGCTCGTCGAAATGCCGTTCGGAGACTATCCGATGGCGCTGGGCGTGATCTACGACGATCCTCGCCCGACTTTCGATGGCGCGGTGATGGAGCAGAATGCGGCAGCCTCGGAAGGCAAGTCGGACGACCTCCAGGCGCTGATCGAGCATGGACAGACCTGGAAAGTAGGCAAATAGCCGGGGTTTCTGCCTGTCGGACAATGTGGTGACATGACATCACCCGCGATCGTCTGGTTTCGGCGCGGCTTGCGCTTGTCAGATCAGGCGGCGCTTGCCGAAGCGGCGTCGCGCGGGCCGGTTATCCCGGCCTATATCCTTGATGACGAAACGCCGAAACACCGCAAAATGGGCGCGGCCTCTCGCTGGTGGCTCCATCATTCGCTGGTTTCGCTCGATGCGAGTTTGCGGGACAAGGGGTCGCGATTGATCCTGCGGCGCGGTGTGAGTGCTGACATTCTGGCTGAGATAGCGGATTCTACAGGGGCGTCCCAAATTCACGCGCTCCGCCATTACGAACCGTGGTGGCGTAACGCAGAGCGAGACTTGAAGACAAGATTACCGGACGGCGTCGGTCTGTGCCTTCATGACGGCAACTATCTGATGCCGCCGGGCTCGGTCACGACCGGTAGCGGCACCCCCTACAAGATCTACACGCCCTTCTGGAAGGCACTGCGCGAGCACATGCCGCCGGGCGAGCCCGTACGGACGCCGCAGACGATCGACGCGCCGGACCAATGGCCGGAGAGCGACACTCTGGACGATTGGGAGCTGACGCCCTCCAACCCCGACTGGGCAGTCGGTTTTGCCGATCACTGGACACCGGGCGAGGAGGGCGCGCGGCGCAACGTCGATGCCTTTATCGACCGGGCGACAAGCTATGACGATCGTCGCAACCTGCCTTCGGAAGCCGGGACTTCGCGGCTCTCTCCCCACCTTCATTTTGGCGAAGTATCGCCCACTTATGTCTGGCACCGGGTATCGGGGCGGGGCCGTGACGTCACAATCTTTCAGAAAGAGCTGGCATGGCGGGATTATGCGCAGAATGTCATCCGCCAGTTCCCCGACTATGGGCGCACGGGCTATCGCGACCAGTTTGATGCATTTCCCTGGCGCGACTTTCGTTCATCTGCGGTACGCGACGATTTCGATCGCTGGTGCGAGGGGCGCACCGGCTACCCGATTGTCGATGCCGGGATGCGGGAGCTCTGGGCGACGGGCTGGATGCACAACCGGGTGCGGATGATTGCGGCGAGCTTTCTCGTGAAGCACCTTCTCATCGACTGGCGCGAGGGCGAGCGCTGGTTCTGGGACACGCTGGTCGATGCCGATTACGGATCGAACGCGACCAACTGGCAATGGACCGCCGGCACGGGCGTCGATTCCAACATGTTCGTTCGGATCATGGCGCCGCTCAGCCAGTCGGAAAAATTCGGAGCGGGCGACTATATCCGCCGCTGGGTTCCCGAGCTTGCCGATCTCGACGACCCTTATGTTCACGACCCGGAAGCGCACGGCTGCAAGCCGAAGGATTATCCCGCCAAGATCATCGGCCACAGGGCAGCGCGCGAGCGGGCGCTGGACGCCTATCGAGAGGTGAAAAACTAGGCCGTTACGGCGATCTGAAACCGTTGCAATAAACAATGAATCTGGGCCATAAGACAGCGCAGGAGGGGATATGGCGAGCAGTCCGTCATCACGGGGCGAACATTTGCTAAAAGCCGATCGCGGTTTTTCTACCGGATCGTCCTGGTTTACGCGCCTGTCCGCACCGGGTTTTCATAAATTGCTGAACCGCATCGACGCCGGCCTCATGGCTGGCTCGCTCGAGGCGAAACTCCCCGATGGCAAGACGCGCATGCTGGGAAATCGCGAACCAGGCGTATCGGCGCACATCGAACTGAAAAGCTGGCGCCCGCTTATCCGCCTCATGACGTCGGGATCCGTGGGCTGGTATCGCGGCTATGCCGAAGGCGAGTGGGACAGCGCGGCACCGGAGAAACTGTTCGAGCTGTTCGTCGCCAACCGGAAGACGCTGGGCAATGTGGCGCGCGCCAAGGGGGCCGCCCGCATGCGCAACCTGCTTGCGCACACCCAGCGGAAGAATACCCGCAGCAATGCCCGCAAGAATATCGAAGCGCATTACGATCTCGGCAACGATTTTTACGCCGCCTGGCTCGATGAAACGATGGCCTATTCGAGCGCGATCTATATCGACCCGCTCTCAGCCGAGGAGTCGCTGGCCGAAGCTCAGCACCGCAAGGTCCGCAAACTGCTCGACCGGCTCGATCTGAAGCCCGGCGATACGCTGCTCGAAATCGGTTGTGGCTGGGGCGGCCTCATGGAGGTTGCGGCTCCGGAGTATGGCGTCACCGTCACCGGCATAACGCTTTCCACCGAGCAAAAGGCGTATGCCGAAAAGCGGCTTGCCAAAGCAGGGGTCGAGCGCACGGCGAAGGTCGAACTGGTCGATTACCGCGATGTCGAGGGAACATTCGACGCGATTGCCAGTGTCGAAATGGTAGAGGCTGTGGGCCAGGAATATTGGCCAGCCTATCTGCAAACCATTGCGGACAGGCTGAAGCCCGGCGGCAAGGCGGCGCTGCAACTGATTTCGCTCGAAGAAGAGGGGTTCGACGCCTATGCGGCGAGCGCCGACTTCATCCAGACCTATGTGTTTCCGGGCGGGATGCTGATCGAAGAAACGCGCTTTGCGCGCATGGCCCGGGATGCCGGGCTGCAATGGACCGAGCGCAAGGGGTACCACCTCCATTATGCGGAAACGCTCAGGCGCTGGCGCGAAAATTACGACGCGGCGGTTGCGGCCGGAACGCTTCCGGACGGGTTCGACGAGCGCTTCCACACCTTGTGGCGCTTCTATCTGATGTATTGCGAGGGCGGTTTCCGCGCGGGCGGCATCGATGTCGCGCAGGTGACGCTGGTGAAAGAGGAACCGGGAAACGCCGCCCCGGGCTGAACCCGGCGCCGGATGACGAATTGGGCAACCGAAGAAAAGGGATGACAATGAAAAGACGGATTCTGGCTGCGGCCGCAACATTGGGCCTGATGCTGTCGGCCCCCGCGACAGCGCAGGAGGCGGCGCCGGCGGACAGCGTCGTTCCGACCGATATCAACATCCTGATGTGGACACTGCCGCAGCGCGACTACGGTTTTTCGCGTATGGAGGAGCTGGCGCCGGTCCGGACGATCGCAAACGGCGAGAATTTTCTGGAACTGCCGCGCGGCCCCGAGCTCGACCTCTCATGGGAGAGGAACGGCGAACAATGGACGCTAGACGACTATCTGGCCGATCAGCGCGCGGCCGGAATCGTGATCCTGCACAATGGTCGGGTCCGGGCCGAACGGTACAGGATGGGCGCCGATGTCGATACGCGCTGGACCAGCTTCTCGGTCGCCAAATCGCTGACATCGAGCCTGGTCGGCGCGGCGATCGTCGACGGCCATATCCAGTCGCTGGATTCTCTCGTGACCGACTATATCCCGGAGCTTGCGGGGAGCGGCTATGACGGGGTGACGGTCCGCCACCTGCTGACCATGACCTCGGGCGTGCGCTGGAACGAGGACTATACCGATCCGCAATCGGATGTTTCGCTATTCAACCAGGTGACCCCCGAACCGGGCGTGGACCCCATTGTCACCTATATGCGCACGCTGGAAAGCGAAGCTGAGCCTGGCACGCGCTGGCAGTATAATACGGGTGAAACCAACCTTATCGGGGTGGTTGTGGCCAATGCGGTCGGTATGCCGCTCGCAGACTATCTGTCGCAGGAAATCTGGTCGCGGTTCGGTATGGCGCAGGATGCGGAGTGGATCGTCAATGCTGGCGGCGCGGAGATTGCGGGTTGCTGCATCTCGGCCACCGTGCGCGACTATGCGCGCTTCGGGCTATTCGTGCTGGGCGGCGGGATGATCGGCGATGAGCATGTTGTGCCGGAAGGCTGGTTCGACGCTGCCGGTACTCGCCAGGCCGATTTCGGCGTGCCGGGCCGCGGCTATGGTTATCAATGGTGGACCTTCGACGACGGCAGCTTCGCCGCCCAGGGTATTTTCGGGCAGGGCATCTTTATCGATCCGGCGCGTGGACTGGTGATCGCGAGCAATGGCAATTGGCCAATTGCGTCGGGACCGGAGCCAAGGGAGCGTCGCAATGCCTTTTACCGGGCTGTGCAGGCGGCGATCGATACAGAGGCAGCCGCCGAGCATCCGGCAGGCGAATAACGGCAAGGTCCGTCAATCGGATATTGGGGGCGAGTGATACCGACCGCCTGAATCTATCCGGGTGCGATTTGGCTGCAATCCGCATCTGGCCGGTATCTCAGACATACCGAGGTTCACGTCTATTGGACGGGTGGTTGATAGTCCTCGTCTTTGAGCGTCAGCATGTACTGCGCAAGATCGTCGATCTGTTCGGGCGCAATTGTGAAGTCCATTATTTCAGGAAAATTGTGCGAATTCTCCAGCCAATAATTCAGGGTTTCATCGGTGAGGCCGGGCGTATTGACGATCTGTGCAAACGACGGAGATTCGGGCCTGGGGGAAAAGCCGTCTTCAATGGAATGGCATTGCGAACAATGCGATTGCGCGAAAGCTGCTCCCCGCATTGCGGCCGGTGACGTGTCTGCCTGTATGACAGGCTGGTCCGGAGATTCACTGCCAACGGCCTGCGTCCCGTCCATCGAGGCGCAGCTGGCAAGGAGCAGGGGCAGGGAGAAAAGAAGGTGCGTTTTGGCCATAGCCGCTTGTCTACGAACAGCTGTGGCGCGGCGTCAACAAAATGAAGCCGCATCCGGGCTAGTAAGTTGGCGATCTCTTGTCCGCGCCGGTTTGCGGACCCTCCAGATTACGCGGCGCGAACCCCGCGAATGCCCAGATAAAGCCCGAGCGAAACCAGTGCGATCAGGTTGGAGAGCATGAAGGCAGCCGTGATGGAGCCGTTGCCGAGCAACGGGATAAAATCGCGCGCGACGATCGTGCTGGCGACGAATGCCGAGGCAAACAGGCCCCATGCCGCGATGATCCGGGGAATCAGGCCGGACCGGAGGAACAGCGCAAAAAAGCCCGCCTTCGAGATGCTCGAAAGGACAAGGCCGAGATGGAATGACGTATAGTCGGTCGTTGCCTGCAGGCCCAATAGTGTGAGCTGTGTATCGCTGGCCAGGCTGGTATAGGCGGGGTCGCTCGAAATCTCGGCACCGTTCAGGGCCAGGACCGCACCGAGCAGGGAGAGAATGGATCCCGTGAGCCCTACGAACAGGCTCCAGCTCGCTAACAACTCACCCGCCTTGCGAAGCAAAAGGAAAAGTCCGGCAAGGATGAAGATTTCCATGCTGAACAACAGCAGCGCGACATAGGCCTTTGCCCGCAACCGCAGCTCCGCGTCCTGCATCGCTTCGGCAACCGCGGCAACATTTGCCGACAGGTTGATATCGATTCCCTGGACGACGAACAGCGCCGACAAAATGCCGATGACGATGGTGCCGATCAGTGTCCATCCGACGGACCGACCCAATATTTGGGGATTCCAGCTTTGGGGAGACTGCATTGATCGATCCTACCTGTGCGATTGCGGTGGCTCTTGCCGCTCCTGTTGGGTGTAAGCGTATTATATAACTAATACACTTGCGTCAATATCCGGCATGCGCGCGAGAAGGCAGATCATTCATCCGTTTCGGCAGCCTTCCGATAGTCCTGTTCGAGGCGCTGTACGTCCCGGCCGATCTTTTCCGTTCGCTCGGTCAGCCATTCGATGCGGCGGACCAGATGCCTGCTTGGCGGTGCGGTGCTTTCCAGCTCTTCCCGCGCGCGCATTATCTGGCGCACCCGGTTGCAATGCGTCAGCGTAAGATCGTCGAACACGCGAGACCAGGTTCCCTGGTCGTCGGCTGCTTCTTCAAGATCAGTGAGTAGATCGCCAAGAGCGTCGCTTCGGGACGGCGTGTGCGCCTGCGGGGAGCGGCGGAAGACGGCTGCATGATAGGCCGCAACGGCCCGGTGAACGTCTCCGGTAAGGCCTGCCAGTCGCTGAAAAGACTCTTTGACCCGGTTCGACAAGACGAGCTTTTTCGCATCACGTCGCTTCTTGAGTCGGGAAAACAGCATTGTCTGCGTCTCCTTACCGTCCGCCAGGGCTAGTCGTCGCGAGCACCTACAATCAGGGCGATTACCCCGATCATCGCGCCATAGCGGAAGGCTGACTGGAGCGCCAAATCTCGCATCATCTCCGATCGCCACAATTCGAACCATGTTTCGGCGATCACGATCCATCCCGCGAAAAGCAGGAGGACAGCGGTCCCGCAGCCGGCCAGAGCCAGGACTTTCGCGTTCTGGAAGGCCACCGCATCGCTGGCGCGCGCCGACCACATCCGCCATGCCCCGGCCAGGCAGAACAGCCCGGCGATGAGCTTGCCCAACAGGATCAACAGCGCGCCAGTCGTTACAACTGCAACGCTCGAGGTTGCCTTCCAGCTTTCCGCGCCGCCTTCAAAGGTCGACATGGAAACGGTCGCGGCTACCGCTCCGGTTGTGCCGCCCCAGTCGACAACATTCTCGACCGCGCCCAGCAGCGCCCAAGATGCGACGCTCACTATGAGCAGGATTTTTATGATGCGTATCATGATACCGTCCCCCCCGAGGCAAGCTTAGGAAATGGCGGGCGGCGATGAAACCCCAATATCTCCGAACAGCGAAGAAGGACCTATGCCGGGCGATCCGGCTCAACCTCCAGCACGAAGGGCGCTCTCACAGCGCGTTCACCGCTGATCGCCGAGCTCGCATTGACGAACAGTGTATCGCCAATGTGGGACTCGCCTGCGCTGGCATGCACATGGCCGAAACAATGGAGCCGCGGCGCGATCCGCGCGATCTCGGCAGCCAAGTGCGGACAGCCATGCGAATGACCGCGGCGCGAATGGTCCAATATCCCGGCGGGCGGGACATGGGTGATCAGGATATCGAGGCCCGAAGGGATTGCCGCCCATTTTTCGCGCAGCGCGCCCTCGTCTAGGTAGAAAGCATGGCTTGCCAGTTCTGGTACCCAGGGCGCAGCGTAGATGTCCAACCCTTCGACGGTGAGCCGTTCGTCCTGGATATAGCGCGCATTGCGAAACGGCTGTTGCGTTCGCGCCAGCGCGGCCTCGAGTGCAAGGTCGTGATTGCCGCCGGTGACAAGGATCTTCGGGTAGTTTTGTCGGCCGAACCAGTCGTCGAGTTCCGTCAACGCCGCCGCGTCGCGATCGAAAAGATCGAGCATGTCGCCGCAATGGATCAGGATATCGCCGCCCGGCAGTGACAGCGATCCGTGCATCGCATGGGTATCACTGATGATTGTGACGGAAACGGACATTGTCGGGACGTTCTTACCCCGACCGGGCGTGATAGGCTAGGTGCCCCGGTTTTCGACCTTTACCCGGTATCCGGTCTCGAAATCGCCGGTCGCCAGTTCGACGATCGCATCCGCTACCGTGTCGGGGCCCTTGAGCGTTGCCTGGTCCTCGCCCGGATAGGCAAGCTGACGCATCTTGGTTGCGGTAGCCCCCGGATCGATAATGGCAACGCGCAGGGGTGTGAGGTTCTTGACCTCTTCGCCATAGGCGGTGACCAGCGTATCGAGCGCAGCCTTGGAGGCGCCGTAAGCCCCCCAGAATGCACGCGGATTGGCGCCGACGCTGGAGGTGATGGCGATCAGCCGGCCCTGCTGGCTCTTGCGGAGCATCGGGTCGAAGGCCGCGATCATCGCCTGCTGCGCCGTGAAGTTGAGCGTCATGACGTCGGACAGTTCCTTGGCGTCGATCTGGTGCACGGGCATCAGCGAGCCCAGCATTGCCGCGTTGAGGACGAGGATATCGAGTGCGTCCCATCGTTCGCTGATTGCAGCGGCAAGCCGCCGGATGCTGTCGCCGTCGACGAGGTCCAGAGGCGCGATGGTCGCACTGCCGCCGGCATCATGAATTGCATCCTCGACCTCTTCGAGGCCGCCTACTGTCCGGGCCACGAGGATGACATGCGCACCCTCAGCCGCCAGCGCTTTTGCCGTGGCCGCACCGATCCCGCGACTGGCACCGGTTACAAGGGCCAGTTTTCCGTCCAGCGTCTTGGTCATTTATATTTGCTCTTCCCATGGCTTGCCGAGGATCATGTCACGCGTTCCGCCAGGAGGGGGAACTGGGTGACATTGGCCAGGCCGTCCTGATCGGTCAGCGTGGTCGGATAATCGCCCGTGAAACATGCATCGCAGCGCTGTGGATGATCATTGCTCCGCCCGGTTTCGCCTAGGGCACGGTACAGTCCGTCGATCGAGATAAAGGCGAGACTGTCTGCCTTGATATAGTCCTGCATCCCGGTGACGTCGTATTGCGCGGCGAGCAGCTTTTCGCGTTTCGGCGTGTCGACGCCATAGAAGCAGCTGTTGCGGGTCGGCGGACTGGCGATCCGCATATGGACTTCCGTCGCACCGGCATCGCGCATCATCTCGACAATCTTGGTGCTCGTGGTTCCGCGGACGATCGAATCGTCCACCAGTATGACGCGCTTGCCCTCGATCAGCGCCTGATTGGCATTATGCTTGAGCTTGACGCCCAGGTGGCGGACCTTGTCGCCGGGCTGAATGAAGGTGCGGCCGACATAATGTGACCGGATGATCCCGAGCTCGAACGGAATGCCGGACTGCTGGGCGTATCCAATGGCCGCCGGCGTTCCGGAATCGGGCACCGGAATGACGAGATCGGCTTCGACGGGATTCTCGATGGCTAACTCTGCGCCGATCTGTTTGCGTACCGAATAGACGGACTGGCCATCGACGATCGAATCTGGACGCGAGAAGTAGACATGCTCGAAGATGCAGGGGCGCGGAGCAATCTTGGCAAAGGGATGCAGAGACCTGATGCCTTTGTCATTGACGACAATCAGTTCGCCCGGCTCGACTTCGCGGATAAATTCGGCTCCGACCACGTCGAACGCCACGCTTTCCGATGCGAAGATAACCGCATCGCCGAGTTTGCCCATTACGAGGGGACGGATACCCAGTGGATCGCGGCAGCCTATCATGCCCTCGGGTGTGATGCAGACCAGCGAATAGGCTCCTTCGAGTTGTTTCAGCGCATCGATGAAACTGTCGAGCAGGGTCTTGAATGATGAGGTCGCCACCAGATGGATGATCGTTTCGGTGTCGGACGTCGACTGGAAGATGGAGCCATGCTGAACCAGCTCCTGCCGCAGGGTTCTGGCATTGGAGATATTGCCGTTATGCGCCACAGCAAATCCGCCGGACGAGAGCTCGGCATAGAGCGGCTGCACGTTGCGCAGTCCACTTTCTCCGGTTGTAGAATAGCGAACATGGCCACAGGCGGCATCGCCGGGCAGCTGGCGGATGATATGATCTTCATCGAAGTTGCCGGCGACATGGCCAACGGCGCGATGACTGTGAAACCAGTTGCGGTCGTAACTGGTGATGCCGGCGGCTTCCTGTCCGCGATGCTGAAGCGCATGCAGGCCAAGGGCGACTACAGCAGCAGCAGTATCGGCACCCCAGATGCCAAATACGCCGCATTCCTCCCGCAGCTTGTCATCATCATATGGATCGGTGGTCAGCATAGCGACTCCGGCGCAATGGTCGGTCACGTGCGAGCATATAGGGGGGGGAATCGCGTTTGTCTTGTCTTTGTCATAATGCGATGAGGATTTCAGAGATTCTCTCCGAAGAAAGCAGCTCCAAATGGCCGATGATCGCGAAACCGCGCTGACCCTTGATCCGAAGTACGACGCAACGGGACTGCTGACGGCGGTGATTACGGCACGTGAGAGCGGCGATGTTCTGATGGTCGCGCATATGAACCGGGAAGCCCTGAACCTCACAATCGAAACCGGGGTTGCTCATTTCTGGTCGCGCAGCCGGAAATCGCTGTGGAAGAAGGGGGAAACCTCCGGCAACATCCTGCGTATTGCCGACATGCGGATCGATTGCGATCAGGATGCCGTCTGGCTGGTTGCGGACCCGGCGGGTCCGGCTTGCCATACTGGCGAAACCAGCTGCTTCTATCGGCGCATCGAAGGCGAAGCCCTGACCCGTATTACCTAGATATCTCACAATTCCGACATAAATATTCCCAGTGACGTAGCGTCACCGATTGACGTTAACGTGAACCGCTTTTATTGAGGCGACATGGCAGAAACACTACAGCATGCGGGCATCGATACACCCGATGAAAAAAACCGCGAAACCTATACGATCTCCGATCTTTCCGAGGAATTCGGAGTGACGCCGCGCGCTTTGCGCTTTTACGAAGACGAGGGACTGATCTCGCCGGAACGGCACGGTCTTACCAGGGTTTATGCGCAGCGGGACAGGGCGAGACTTGCCTGGATTTTGCGTGCCAAGCGGACCGGCTTCAGCCTCGCGGATATCCGCGAGATGATCGATCTGTATGATCTTGGCGATGGTCGTGTGAAGCAGCGCAAGGTCACTCTCGTAAAGTGCCGGGAGCGCATCGAAATTCTGAAGCGCCAGCGCGAGGATATCGATTCTTCGATCATCGAGCTTGAGAATTTCATCGAGCTGGTCGAAAAAATCGACAAATAGTCCGCGATCATTTCGCGCCCAAATTTTGATATTCAGGGACCGCGGAAATCGCGCTCCCACATTGGAGTCCATTACCATGCCCACATACACGGCACCCGTTCGCGATACCCAATATGTACTGAATCATATTGTCGGCCTGGATCGTTATGCGAACCTTCTCGGATTCGAGAATGCGACGATGGATATGGCCGATGCCATATTGACCGAAGGCGGACGGTTTTGTTCGGAAGTGCTGTTTCCGCTCAATCAAGTTGGGGACGAGCAGGGCTGCACCCGGCATGAGGATGGCTCGGTATCGACGCCCGACGGGTTCAAGGAAGCCTATCGCCAGCTTGTTGAGGGTGGCTGGACCACCTTGACCGGCCCGGAGGAATTTGGCGGACAGGGCCTGCCGCATGTTCTCGGCACCGCGATCGAAGAATATATGATCAGCTCCAACATGGCGTTTGCGATGTATAACGGACTGACGATGGGCGCGACCGCTGCGATCATGGCGAAAGGCTCGCAGGCGCAAAAAGAAAAATATGTGCCCAAAATGGTGTCTGGCGAATGGGGCGGCACGATGAACCTTACGGAACCCCACTGCGGCACGGATCTCGGCCTGATCCGCACGAAGGCGGAACCGCAGGCCGATGGCAGTTTCAAGGTTTCCGGTACAAAGATATTCATCTCGTCGGGCGAGCATGACCTGACGGAAAATATCATCCATCTGGTGCTCGCCAAGACGCCGGATGCGCCTGACAGCGTGAAGGGAATCTCGCTGTTCATCGTACCCAAATTTCTCGTCAATGACGACGGCTCGCTCGGCGAGCGTAACGCGGCTTCCTGCGGCTCGATCGAAGAGAAAATGGGTATCCACGGCAATTCGACCTGCGTCATGAATTACGACGGTGCATCGGGCTGGCTCGTCGGGGAAGAGAATAAGGGCCTTGCCGCGATGTTCATCATGATGAACGCCGCGCGCCTGGGCGTCGGGGCGCAGGGTCTCGGGATTGGCGAAGTCGCGTTCCAGAATGCGGTCGCCTATGCGCAGGATCGCCGGCAGGGCAGGGCGCTGACGGGTCCGGCGGAACCGGAAGAAAAAGCCGATACGCTTTTTGTCCATCCGGATGTTCGCCGGATGCTGATGGAATCGAAAGCCTATCTGGAAGCCAGCCGCGCGCTGTGCATCTGGGGCGGCCTGCAGGTCGATCTTGCCCACAAGGCGCAGACTGAAGAAGAACGGCAGGTTGCCGACGATATGATCTCGCTGCTGACGCCTGTCATCAAGGGTTTTGTGACGGATCTCGGCTACCAGATCGCAACCCAGTCGCAGCAGGTTTTTGGCGGCCATGGCTACATCCGCGAATGGGGTATGGAACAATATGTCCGCGATGCGCGGATCGCGCAGATCTACGAGGGCACAAACGGGGTTCAGGCGATGGACCTTGTCGGACGCAAGCTCGCCAAGGACGGCGGCCGGGCAATTCAGGCATTTCTGGCCATGGTTGGTGAAGAAGTTGCCGAATTGCAGGAGAACGAAGCCGTCAATGCCGTGGCAACCGGGCTCGAAAAAGCAAATGGCGAGCTGCGTGGTGCCACGATGTGGTTGATGCAGAACGCATTTACCAATCTCAACAATGCCGGTGCCGCCGCTTACAACTATATGCAGCTTATGGGCGTCACCACGCTCGGCCTGATGTGGCTGCGCATGGCGAAGGCCAGCGCCGCTGCCATCGAAGCCGGCACGGAAGACAAAGCCTTCCACGAAGCCAAACTGGTAACGGCGCGTTTCTATGCGGAGAAAATCATGCCCGATGCGGCCGGTCTGCGAGCAAAGATTGAGGGCGGTTCGGACAGCCTGATGGCGCTTGAGCCTGAGATGTTCATCTCAGCCTAGGCCCTAAAACCGGATCAGGAGTGGCAGAATGGCGTTTGACGTGTCCGGTGGCCACCGGACACGCTGGACGTCATCGCTCGTCTCATCCTAAATAGCGGGATCACGTGAAGAGGAAGAGCCTGTGCCGACACGCCTGAAATGGATCATAGGAATATTGGGCGTCGTCGCCGTTGCCGGGCTGGCTTATGTCGGGTCGATGCAGCTCGGCCTGGCTGACTATCGCTATGAATCCGCGTCGGATTCGGAATCCGCCGAGGGCGATCTCGCCGAAATGAGCTCCGGGGAACGCCTTTGCGCTGCGCAATCGACAATCGATTCCATTCGCCAACGGATATTTGCCCGGGCGCGCACAGCCAGCAACGATGACGGCGCATTATTGAGCCGGCTTGAGGGCGGAACGCTCGCACGTATGGAAGAACCGCGGCTGATCGATTTCGATGAGGGTCTCGAACAGGCACGGTGCGAGGGCAGGCTTATATTGGAACTGCCGCGCGGGACCGAACCGGCATTTAACTATAGCCGTCGCTTGAACGCCAGCCTTGAATATATCGCGGAACCGACTGCCGACGGGCGCGGGCGTGTGCACCGGATGAACGGGGCCGACGACCTGATCGACCGGCTGGCCGATGCCGATCTGGTAACCCGGCGCTCGGATCCTGCCGACAAGGACGAGGCCGAAGGCGGGATCAATGAGGAGGGGAAGGATGAGTTCGCACCTGGCGATGACGAGCCTGTTGCCGAGGATCCCGACTTTGAGGGTGACGATGTCCGGCCGCCGGAAGAGCTGTTGCCACCGGTCATGCAGGAAGATCAGGGCAAATAGCTTCTCAGCCTGTGGCTGATGCGCTCCAGTCGATGGCCATGCGCGTCTGGCCGGTCTTGCCTCCCTCCGCATTGTAGCGGCGTTCCGAGATCCAGCCACAACCGGCATGGTCTATGGCGACCATGGTGCTGCAGCGCGTTCCATAACGCGGGTTGCGGATGAATATCGGGCTGTGCTGGGCGCGGATTGGCGGAACTTGCGGTGCATCGTCCGCCCGCAGCGCGTCGAACAGGTGGCCATCGCTCTCGCTGTCCGCATCGAGCCAGTCGCCCAACAACGCTTTAATGCGATCCGTCTTCGCCCAGTTATCTTCGAACATGCTATTGGACAGGCCGTAAATGCCGGGGCCAAGAGTGCGTTTTACGGCACCGGGCCGATTGCTGAGCAGCTGGGCCTTTCCGCTATCGACCGCAATAATGTTGAACGGGTTGAAATCGTCCAGGTCGCCACTTTCCGGAGCGGCATAGCGACCGCGGCCGATCAGTATGTCAGCGATAAGCGCGCCGCGCGATGCTTTGTCCGGCTGCGGGCCAGCGAGGTTTGCAACATTGGTGACAACCGCAAAGCGCCCTTCTTCCGATACGCCCAGCCAGGTTCCTCCAGCTTCGAGATCGCGGCCTGCGATAACGTGCGGGTGATCGCCCCAGCGTTCGAGCGCCGCCGCAGGCCGGGCGTGAAGCTCATCGCGATTGCCGATCATGACCAGCTGCCAGCGCGGATGCGCAGCCCATGCAAAAGCCAGAACGCACATGGATCAGGCCGGAGCCATTCTCCTATTCTTCCGGGAGGAAATCGGGAACCGACAGGTAACGCTCGCCGGTATCGTAGTTGAAGCCGAGAACGCGGACACCATCGTCGACTTCCGTCAACTTCTGTTTGATGGCCTGCAGGGTAGCGCCGGAGCTGATGCCCACAAGCGTACCTTCCTCCCGTGCTGCACGACGCGCCATTTCCTTGGCATCGTCCGGATCGACCTGGATCGCTCCGTCGATGGCCTGGGTGTGGAGATTGCTCGGGATGAACCCTGCGCCGATACCCTGGATAGGATGAGGGCCGGGCTGGCCGCCCGAGATGACCGGCGAACCTACCGGCTCGACGGCATAGGCTTTCATGGCGGGCCAGTGTTTCTTGAGCACTTCCGCGCACCCGGTAATATGTCCGCCGGTGCCGACGCCGGTAATCAGGATGTCGATGGGCGCGTCGGCAAAGTCGGCGAGAATTTCCTTTGCCGTCGTCTCGACATGAACGGCGACATTGGCCGGGTTGTCGAACTGTTGCGGCATCCAGGCGTTGGCATCCGCCGCCACCAGTTCCTGCGCGCGCTCGATCGCGCCTTTCATGCCTTTTTCCTTGGGCGTGAGATCGAAGGTTGCGCCATAGGAAAGCATCAGCCTTCGCCGTTCGACGGACATGCTTTCGGGCATCACGAGCACGAGCTCATAGCCTTTCACAGCGGCGACCATGGCAAGCCCGATACCGGTGTTGCCGGACGTGGGCTCGATGATCCTGCCGCCGGGCTTTAATGCGCCGGACTGTTCGGCATCTTCGATCATGGCGAGGGCGATACGGTCTTTGATCGATCCGCCCGGATTGCCGCGCTCCGACTTGATCCACACCTCAGCATCCCCAAATAGCCTCTGCACACGGATGTGCGGGGTGTTGCCGATCGTTTCGAGGATATTTGCGGCTTTCATGTCGTCTTCTCCTGCAAGGTCTGTTCTGTCCGCCCGGCTTCATCATCGTCATTGTCGAGATCGTCAGGCGGCTCGAATGTCTTGGTTGTTCGTAGCGCCGGGAACCATGCGGTCCACAATAGCACCGTCGCGATAGCTCCGAAACCGCCTGTGACCACGGCCGCGACGGGGCCGATAATCCAGGCCAGCGTACCGCTGAAAAAGTCGCCGAATTCGTTGGAAGCCGAGATGGTCAACAGCGAAACGGACGATACCCGTCCGCGCTTGTCATCGGGCGTATGAAGCTGGATCAGCGACTGGCGGATATAGACGGAGAACATGTCGGCCGCGCCAACGACAAAAAGCGCGGCAAGGGAAAGCGGCATCGATGTCGAAAAGCCGAAGACGATGGTGGCCAGCCCGAAAAAGCCTACCGCCCATAGCATTTTCGGCCCGACATTGTTCTTGAGTGGGCGGAAGGAAAACCAGAGTGCGGTGAGCGCGGCCCCGACAGCAGGCGCGGCGGCAAGCTGGCTGAGCCCGGTTGCGCCGACTTCCAATATGTCGCGTGCATAGACCGGGAAGAGCGCGGTTGCGCCGGCCAGAAACACAGCGAACAGATCAAGCGTGATCGCGCCCAGCACCATCTTGTTGCGACGGACATAGCGCAATCCGTCGACAACCTGCGAAACCGGGTGTTGTGTACCCCTGATCGCGGGCCGGGGCACCGCACCAATCAGGCTTAGCGCAATAAAGGAAATGCTAAGCAGCCCGCAGGTCGCCGCATAGGGCAGGGCGGGATTGATGACATAAAGATAGCCACCGATTGCCGGGCCGACGATCATGCCGGTTTGCCAGGCGATCGAGCTCAGCGCGATGGCATTGGGCAGCACCGCTTTGGGAACGAGATTGGGCGCGAGCGCGCTGAGCGCCGGCCCGGCAAAGGCGCGCGCTATTCCGAGAATAACCGCGATGCCGAACAATGTCGGCAGCGTCATCATGTCCGACCATGTCGCGAAACTCAGCGCGGCAGCGCACAGCATCTGCAGTGCTACCATGATGCGGGCGACTGTCTTGCGATCGAACCGGTCGGCCGCGAGCCCTGCAAAGGGCGTCAGCAGGAACAGCGGCACGAATTGCAGCAGGCCGATAATCGCCAGCTGTCCAGCCGCACCGCCCACGCTCATTCCGCCATCGCGGGCGATATTATAGGCCTGCCAGCCGATGATCAGCATCATCGCATATTGGCCAAGTGTCATCGACAGCCGCGAAGCCCAATAGGCCCGGAAGTTTACTATCTGGAACGGATGCGGTTCGTGGGCCATCAGAGCCGTCTAGTCGCAGCGGTGGCGCGTCGGCAAGAGAAGCAGCGTTTCAGGGTCAAAAGCAAAGCTTGGCCTGCCGTTTATGGTTGATCGGGCGGGCGATTGTTGATCTACTCGGCAGGGGCGCACGACATTGCGATCTGGGGAGAGTGGATATGAAGAAGCTTGTTGGAATGACGGCCGCGCTAATTTTGTTTTCCGGTTGTGTGGAAACCGACGAACCGGCAGCGGACTCCGGCGCTACAGACGACGCCCAGGAAGCTGACGCCGCGACAGTGGGCGATGTGCTGTCGGCTGGGGGCTGGGGGCCGCTGCGCATCGGCATGTCGCGCGATGAGGTGGTTGCGGCCGTGGGCGGCCCTGCAGATCCCGAGGCGATGGGGAGCCCGGAACCCGAATTTTGCGACCAGTTTCCGCCGGCTCAGGCGCCCACCGGAATGTTCGTGATGATCGAAAGCGGAGTGTTGACCAGCATTTCTCTGAGTGCAGGCTCCACCCTTCAGACATCCGAAGGGCTTTCCGTTGGCGACAGCGCTGACGCGGTACGTGCGGCCTATGGCGACCGGCTCGATGTGCTGCCTCATAATTATATCGGTTTACCGGCCGAATATCTCACCGTTTGGAGCACTGGGGAAATTACCGAAAACGGGACGTCGGACGAGAATGCGCGCGGTATTCGGTACGAGACTAACGCGGAAGGCGTGATCGAGCTGATCCATGCCGGCGGCCCCAGTATCCAATATGTGGAAGGCTGCCTTTAAAAAGGGCTTGCCGACTAGATCCCGGCGACCAGATTGCCGTCCGTAACGGGCGAGCCGCGGGTGATCAGTACGCGGGTACCAAGCTCGACCTGGTTGAACAGCAGTTCAGCGAAATCGTCGGGCACGCCGATGCAGCCGCGCGAGGCAAAGCCTTCTTCGACCATGCTGCCATGGATGGCGATGCCGTCATTGGTCAGTCGCATCATGTAGGGCATAGGCACGAAATACAGGTTCGAGATATGATCCTCGTCCTTCTCGGTAATAGTGAAGCTGCCGGTCGGGGTCGGGCTGTCGTCATGACCATAGAGGATGACCGTGCGCCCGATTTCCGATCCGCCGCGATAGGCGTAGAGCCGTTCCGCTTCGAGATCGACGATCACGCGGATCTCGCCAGCGGGTACGCCCTCTTCGTTCCAGGCATATTCGCCAAAGGCCATTTCGCCGTCGACGGTCAGTGGATCGGTAATCCGAAATCCCGCTTCCTCCTCGGCTGTGGGCTCCTCGAAGGATGCCTGGATAAGCTCGGACGCGGGCTGAGCTTCCGGCAGCGCTACCGATGCGACGACGGGGGACTCCGGCGCGATTGTCGTGGAGACGAAACCTGTCGAAACCAGTTGCGTCGCGCCTGCGACCAGGCCGGCGGCCAGGAGCAGCTTGAAACTCAGCGCAAATTTGCTGTTGGACGACATCACGGCAACTCCCACTTGGCCTGCAGGTTTGAACCACTTTAACCTGATGGTGAGCAAGGCCTTATGACGCCTGTTTACCATGATATTGCGCTTCGGTTGGCGCGCGAAGTTACGGGTAAAGGTTACTGTGCCATGATGGGACGGATATCGGGCTAGGCAAGCTCGACAAAGCTGTCGAGCACTCGTTTGCGCCCGGCTTGCTCAAATTCAATCTCGAGCTTGTTGCCTTCGATTTCCTCTACCGCGCCATAGCCGAATTTCTGGTGGAAGACGCGCTGGCCGATCGCGATGTCGGAGCGGGGTTTTGCGCCGAAACTCACGGCGCTTGCCTTGGCTTCCATAACTTTTCCTGCCTTGGGGAGCGCCCCAGCCGCAGCAGCGCGCTTCCAGCCGGGACCGCGTTTGTCGGCGCGCGTGACATTGGAGAAGGGGTCGCCCTGTTCGGACCAGTTGGCGCGCCACAGGGATTCTCCGCCCGTCATGCTGGTTTCGCTCTCGATATGCTCGTCCGGCAGCTCGCCGATGAAACGGGAGGGGATCGAGCTTGTCCATTGTCCATAAATCCGGCGATTTGCCGTGTGCACGATATGGCAGAGCCGCCGGGCACGGGTAATCGCGACATAGGCGAGGCGGCGTTCTTCCTCCAGGCTCTTGTTGCCGCCTTCGTCGAGCGAACGCTGGGACGGGAAAACGCCTTCTTCCCAGCCCGCAAGGAATACCGTGTCGAATTCCAGTCCCTTGGCGGCATGAATAGTCATGATTGTGACCTTCTCGGAGTCCCGGTCTGCGTCATTGTCCATGACCAGGCTGACATGTTCGAGGAAGGAGCCGAGCGTATCGAATTCCTCCATCGCCCGGGTCAGCTCGGTAAGATTCTCCAGTCGGCCGGCGGCTTCGGCGGACCGGTCATTCTGCCACATCGCCGTATAGCCGGATTCGTCGAGCACGAGCCGGGCGAGTTCGGGATGAGGCAGGTCGTTCGCCATGTCCCGCCAGCGCGCAAAGTTGCGCATAAGGTCGCCCAGCGGCTTTTTCGCTCGCGGCGTCAGTTCGTCGGTATCGAGAATACGGGCGGCGGCGAGACTGACCGGAATGTTTTCGCGGCGGGCATAGCCGTGGATCGTCCCGACTGCCTTGTCTCCCAGTCCGCGTTTCGGCGTGTTGACGATACGTTCGAATGCCAGGTCATCCGCAGGCTGTATGATGACGCGAAGATAGGCCAGCGCATCGCGGATTTCGGCACGTTCGTAAAAGCGGAAGCCGCCGATGATGCGATAGGGCACACCGATCTGGATAAAGCGGTCTTCGAATTCGCGGGTCTGGAACTGGGCGCGAACCAGGATCGCAATATCGTCGAGGGTTCCGCCCCTGGACTGATGCGCCTCGATTTCTTCACCGACGCGGCGGGCCTCTTCCGGGCCGTCCCACACGCCGATAATTTTGACCTTCTCGCCCTCGTCTTCGTCGGTCCACAGAGACTTTCCGAGCCGTCCGCCATTATGCGCGATCACGCCCGATGCGGCGGCGAGGATATGCGGCGTCGAGCGATAATTTTGTTCGAGTCTGACGACTTTGGCGCCGGGAAAGTCCTTTTCGAACTTCAGGATATTGGCGACTTCTGCGCCGCGCCAGCTGTAGATCGACTGGTCGTCATCGCCGACCACGCAGATATTTTTGCGCTCCTGGGCAAGGAGTCTGAGCCAGAGATATTGCGAGCTGTTGGTGTCCTGATACTCGTCGACCAATATGTATTTGAACCGCTGCTGATACATTTCGAGTACGTCGCGATGGGTCTTCAGGATCACCAGCATGTGCAGCAGAAGATCGCCGAAATCGCACGCGTTGAGCGCTTTCAGCCGGTCCTGATAGGCCTGGTAAAGCTGCTGGCCCTTGCCATTGTCATAGGCTTCGCTCTCTTCCGCCGTTACGTCGGCGGGCATCCAGCCGCGGTTTTTCCAGCGATCGATGAGCCCTCCCAGCATCCGGGCCGGCCAGCGTTTCTCGTCGATCTCGGCGGCCTGGATCAGCTGCTTCAAGAGACGCAGCTGATCGTCGGTATCGAGGATCGTGTAATTGCTCTCGAGACCCGCCAGTTCGGCATGACGGCGGAGCATTTTTGCACCGATTGCGTGGAAGGTTCCCAGCCATGGCATGCCTTCGACATCCTGGCCGAGTGCTCGGGCAACGCGCTCCTTCATCTCGCGTGCGGCTTTGTTGGTGAACGTCACCGCGAGTATTTCGGAGGGCCAGGCTTTGCGGGTCCAGATCAGATGGGCGAGCCGCGCGGTGAGGCAGGCGGTCTTGCCAGTTCCGGCACCTGCCAGGACAAGCAATGGCCCTTCCGTGGTCAGCACGGCCTCACGCTGCGGATCGTTGAGCGGGCGCAAATAGGGCGGTTCGGGTGGTTGTATCGCGGGGTCGGTCACCCGCGAACAGTTAGGGAACATGAAGTGGTGGCGCAAGCGTGTCTTGCCCATACAAGGGTGCTGCAATCCACCCGGCTCAGCCGACTATGCCGCGTGCGCGCCGAGCTTGAAAAAGTTGCGGGCCTTTTCGCGCCAGTAATTCTTGCCATAGCCCGGATAGTCCCTGAGACTGGCCCATTCGATACCGGCCGTCGCGGCCAGCGCCCGTGCCAGTTGCTCATTGTCCATCGTAAGGTTTTCGCGCTGTTTCATGTCCTGTGGTCCTTCGCGATCAGGCAAAAGGCCCGACCACCGCGTGGACTATGTCAGGATCGGAATGGCCCGGCTGTGATACGGGGCACAGAATGTGACTAAGGTGTGGGGTTTTTTCGCAGCAACGTTATTTGCGCCTTGCCGAATTGGCGTACGGCTTCGACCGTCAGTCCATCGCCCGCGACGGTGGCGTTTCGCTCTGTTTCGACGCTTATCCAGCTGCTTGGCCCGATCCAGCCCTGCCGGGAGAGATTCGCGATGATCTTGTCCGCCAGCCCTGAGCCATAAGGCGGATCCATCGCAATCAGATCGTAAGGCTGAGACGCCGGCCCCAGGTTTCCCGCCGACCCGCGCCAGATATCGGCCGCGGCGTCCAGGGCGGCAATGTTCTTTTCAAGAGATTTTATCGCCGTCCTGTCTCGCTCGACGAAGGTACAATGCGCGGCGCGGCGCGACAGCGCTTCGAGGCCGAGTGCGCCGCTGCCGGCAAACAGATCGGCAATCCGCAGGCCTTCGAACGTGCCCAGCCGGCTAGCCAGCATAGAGAACAGGGCTTCACGGACGCGGTCGGTGGTAGGACGCGTTATGTCGCCTGGGGGCGCTTCGATTTTCCGGCCGCGCCACTGACCGGCGATGATTCTCATTTGAGCGTCTTCCGGAATTTGACGAGATCATGCTGACGTATCTGTTCGACCCCGCCTTTCGGGATGTCGCCCAGATAGAAGGGGCCATAGGCGGTGCGGATCAGACGGCTGACCTGAAGGCCAAAATGTTCGAGCACGCGCCGCACCTCGCGGTTCTTGCCCTCGGCGAGTTTCAGCTCGATCCACTGGTTGCGCCCGGTACGGCGTTCCAGATTCGCGTCGATCGGGCCGTAACGCACGCCATCGATGGTGATGCCGTCGATCAGCCGTTCGAGCTGATCCTGTGTGATCGGTCCAAAGGCGCGCGCGCGGTAAATCCGCTCGACGCCGGAGGAGGGCAGTTCCATCTGGCGCTTGAGGCCGCCGTCATTGGTCATCAACAACAGCCCCTCGGTGTTGAGATCGAGCCGGCCGATAGGCATCAGGCGCGGCAAACCCTTGGGCAGCTTGTCATAGATGGTCGGGCGACCCTTTGGGTCGCGTTCGGCCGTCAGCAGGCCGGCGGGCTTGTGAAAGCTGTAGAGCTTTGCCGGGATGGGTTGGCCGACGGCCTCCCCATCGACCGTCACGCCGTGGAGCGACTTCAGCAGCGTAGCGGGCGTGTCGAGCGTTTTGCCGTCGATTGCAATCCGTCCCGCTTCGATCATTCGCTCCACTTCGCGCCGGGAAGCCACGCCGGCCCGGGCAAGCAGCTTTGCGATACGCTGTTCATCGCGTTTTGGGGGAGGTTTTGGCATCGGGCCGCTGTAGCCGTTTTTCCGGAGAATGCGAATATTCCTTGGTCAAAGCGGTGCTTTCCGGCGCTGGCTGAAGGCAAGTCGTGGACAACAGGGCTATCCAAAGCATATTTTGTCGCTAGTTTCCCTGCCAACACGGGCGGGGAGCACATGATGGCCGAAAACGACGATATGAGCGCGACAACGGGGTCATGGCGAGATTTACTGCCGCAGGGCGTGCGTCCCTATTTCGAGCCGGCACCGCTTGCCGCGCTTTTTCTCGGGATATCGTCAGGCTTTCCCTTCGCCATGATCGGCGCAACGCTGACGACGCGGCTAGCGCAGGACGGCATTGAAAAATCGGCGGTCACCGCCTTCGCGCTGACTTTCCTGTCTTACAACCTCAAATGGGCCTGGGCACCGATCGTCGACAAGATTCGTATTCCGGTGTTGGGGCGGATCGGCCAACGCCGGTCCTGGCTGCTCGTCATCGGCCTTGCCGTGATGGGCGCCGTATCGCTGCTCGGCAATATCGATCCCGAAAGCTCGCTGGCTTATGTGGCGCTGGCGGCAATTCTCGTCGGTATGATGGGGGCGACATTCGATATCGTTATCGATGGTTACCGGATCGAACTGCTCGAGCCGCACGAACTCGGCGTCGGCTCGGGTATGAGCCAATATGGCTGGCGGATCGGCGCTGCTGTGGCGGGATCTCTGGCGCTTGTCGTTGCGGCCCGTATGGGATGGGGCGCGGCCTATATGGCCTGTGCTTTTCTCGCGTTACCCGCAGTGATTACCGGCTTCGTCATGGGCGAACCGACGCGCAAAGTCATCCGCGACTGGCCGCGTTTCATGAGACGCACTCCGTATGCAATCTTCATTCTCAGCTTTCCGCTTGCCTATGGCGGTGCGGTGATGCTCGATCGCTGGCTTGGTGTCGAAATTCTGAGCCTGATGGTTATCGTAGGCTATATTTTTCCGCTGTTCGATCTGACCGCACGGCGCGCGCGCGACATTGGCTGGTCCGGCCATGTCAATTGGGTGCTGCTGCCGCCGCTTGTCGCTTTGCTGGCAATATTGATCTGGGACTGGCCGACCGTGACCGGGGCTTTAGGTAGCGCCGCGCTTATTCTCTATCCGCTGCTCGTGCTCGGTGGCACAATCCTCGCTTGGCTCTGTGTTACGCCAACACGCACTGCGGGGTCGACCGAATCAACTGTAGTTGGCCCGTTGGTTGAATTCTTCAGCCGCGAAGGGGCATTTATCGTGCTGATCTTCGTCCTGCTTCACAAGATTGGCGATACGCTTGCCAATCTGACCTTCCGACTATTGTTCGAGGATCTCGGCTATACGAATGACGAGATTGCGATCTACGATGTCGGACTCGGATTCTGGGCGCTCCTTGTGGGCGTCTTCGTTGGCGGCGTACTCTACGCCCGTCTGGGGATGAAGAAATCTGTACTGCTCAGCCTCGTGCTGATGGCGGTTTCCAATTTCAGCTTCGCTGGACTCGCTGCAGTCGGCCACAGTAATTGGGGTATGGCAGGTGCAATCGGCTTCGAGAACTTCGCCAGTGGCATCGGCGGAGTCTGCGTCGTCGCCTATCTGTCGGCGCTTTGTAACCTCAAATTCACCGCGACGCATTTTGCGCTGCTTTCGGCGGCAGCAAGTATTCTCGGGCGCTTTCTGACAGGCACGACGGCGGGAACGCTGATCGAGGATATGGGCTATGTCAATTTCTACCTGCTGACGACAGCCGCGGCATTCCCCGGTGTCATCCTGTTCTGGTGGATGATCCGGAGCGGACTGGTGGACAGGTCATTGGGAACGGCGGGATCGGAGGATCCAGAAATGGATAACCCGGCTAAATAGCCAGCGGCCGGCCCATCTCACCAAGCGTTTCGTTGAGCGCAGTTATCGTTGGTACTGCCGATGTGGCCCGATGCGGTTTGAGCAGGGGATGTATAAGATCCTTGCCGATCTCCGGATCGCAAATCGCTGAAAGCAAGGCAAATTCATGGGCCGTCATGCGCGGCGTGCAGCAGGGTGCGACGATGATGTTGCCGCGCGCCGTGCGTGCGATATCGACTAGCAGCGCCCGCAACAGAACCAGCGGCTTGCGATATCGCATGCCGTAACCCGCAAGCATCGCATTGGCCGCAAAGGCATCGTGCAGCCCATGGATGGCCATGCGCCGAATGGTGAACAACAGGATGCGAGCGTCGCCGCAAACTGGCGCTGTGTGGGGCAAAATAGTGTCGAGCTTGCTGGAATCGTCCATGAACATCCTTTCGATAAGGATGGCATATGACGGCACACGCTATTGCAAGTCAATCGCAATAAGAGGCTATTCAGGAATATATCCATTCAACCGAAGAGCTTCTCCAGCGAGGTAGAGCGAGCCGATAATTGCGATGGTTTCTCGGTCGCCTGCGCTTCCGGACCCGAACTTTGCAACAGCGATTTCCAGACCGGAAGCGGTATCCCCGCGAATTCCCAAATCCGCGGCGATACGGGCCAGCGTTTCGGGCGAATGGCACGCATGGCCGTCTACCGGCACGAACGTCGCCGATTTCGCGATGCCAGCCAGTGGCGTCAGGAAGCCGGCGGGATCCTTGTTCGCCAGCATGCCCATTACGAGATGGAGCGACGGCGTCTCGGAGAAATGCTCTGCCAGAACATTGGCCGCCAGAACATTGTGACCGCCGTCGAGCCATAGTGAACCATCGGAGGGTAACAGGGATGTTAACGGGCCAGATCCCAATTGCTGTAATCGGGCAGGCCAGTCGGCCCAGCCCATTGCCGCCTTTAGCGCGCCTTCGGGCACGATGATTTCCCGCTGGTGGCTGAGCATGGCAATGGCAAGCAGGGCATTGTCGGCCTGATGCGCTCCGGCGAGGCCGGGAAGAGGCAGGCGATAGCGATTTTCGCTGTCGCGATAGTGCAATATCCCGCGATAGGCCGCGCCCATCCAATCTCTTCCCCGTGCGATCCATTCCGCGCCATTGTCCTGCGCGGTTCGTTCGATGGGGCCCGCCAGTGGTTCAGGATATTCCTGCGTCACCAGGGCGCGTCCCCGTTTGGCTATGCCCGCTTTCTCACTGGCAATGACGGCGATGTCTGAACCGAGAAATCCTTCATGATCGATGCCGAGATGCGCGATTCCAGCGACCAACGGGCGTTCGATAACGTTGGTGGCGTCGAGCCGTCCGCCCAGACCGACCTCGATAACACAGGCATCCGCGGGTGTTCGCGAAAAGGCGAGAAAAGCAGCGGCCGTCGTCGCTTCGAAAAAGCTGGGGTTGATCCCTTCCGCGCAATCGAGCGTTTCGGCGAGTAATGTGGCCAGCCTCTCATCGCTGACAAGCTTGCCGGCCAGACGAATACGCTCGTTAAAGCGCACAAGGTGTGGGCTGGTATAGACATGGGCGGTGAGCCCGGCGGCTTCGATGGCTGCGCGCAGAAAGGCGCAGGTCGAGCCTTTGCCGTTGGTGCCGGCGACATGGAAGACCGGCGGCAGGGAGCGGTGCGGATTACCGAGCCTGTCGAGCAGCTCTGTGATCCGTTCCAGCCCCAATGTGTCCCGCCCCGGTGAAAGAGCGGTTAGCCGATCGAGTTGAAGCTGGACGGCCGGATCGTCCGAACGTGCATGGTCAACCATGGCCGGGCGCTGCTAGGCCGCCTGCTTTGAGGGCGCGAGGAACGCGATCAGCTGAGCCAGCGTATCGCGCAGGGCGCTCCGTTCGACGATCATGTCGAGCATACCATGCTCCAGAAGATATTCGGCGCTCTGGAAATTGTCGGGCAGTTTCTCGCGGATGGTGTTTTCGATCACCCGGCGACCGGTAAAGGCGAGCAGCGCCTTGGGTTCGGAAATCTGGATGTCGCCGAGCATCGCATAGCTGGCCATCACGCCGCCCGATGTCGGATCGGTCAGAACGACAATGTAGGGTAGACCGGCCTCACGCAATTCTTCGACGGCAACCGTCATCTTGGGCATCTGCATAAGCGAGAGTCCGCCTTCCTGCATACGTGCGCCGCCAGAGGCGGTGAAAACGATATAGGGGCACTGCGCTTCGATCGCCGCGCGCGCGCCGCGCACGAACGTTTCACCCACGGCGAGGCCCATGGAGCCGCCCATGAACGCGAAATCCTGAACGCCGATTACCGCGTCCTGCCCTTTGATCTGGCCCCTGGCGTTGACGAAAGCGTCGCTCTCGCCGGTCGCCGAGCGCGCTGCTTTCAGGCGATCGACATATTTTTTCTGGTCGCGGAATTTGAGAGGGTCTTCTTTCACCTTGGGCGCCGGCAATTCTTCCCAGCTCATATCGTCGAACAGCTGGAGAAATCGCGCCGAGGGGCCAATGCGTCCGTGGAATCCGCATTCCGGGCACACGGAGAGATTCTCCTCATATTCTTTGGTGAACACCATCTGGTTGCAGTCCCGGCATTTATGCCAGAGCGTGTCTTCGGTCGACCTCTTCGAGATGAAGGGAATGCGGTTCCGGACATTGTTGAACCAGTTCATGATATTATCCTTTGGCCGTTCGGGCAGTGCTTATAGCGTCTGACAGCGTTCCGATATAGTCGCGAACCGGGCCGGGAGCATCCTTGCCATGTTCGCCGATCAGCTCGACAATCGCAGAACCAACGACAACGCCGTCCGCGACACGGGCGATATCGGCCGCCTGTTCCGGCGTGCGAACGCCGAAGCCGACCGCAACGGGAAGGTTCGTCTGTGCTTTCAGCCGCGCGACGGCCGCTTCGATACTGTCCTGTGCTGCCTGTTGCTTGCCGGTAATTCCGGCAACCGAGACATAATAGAGAAAGCCTGAAGCACCATCGAGCACAGCGGGAAGGCGGTCGGCGTTGGTCGTCGGCGTGGCAAGCCTGATCATGGCGACATCCTGCTCGCGCAGGGCCGGGCCGAGCGCTTCGTCTTCCTCGGCAGGAATATCGACGCAGATGACACCGTCGACGCCCGCTTCGACACAGCGTTCGGCAAACCATTGGGGTCCGCGCCGGATCATCGGATTTGCATAGCCCATCAGTACGAGCGCTATGCTTGGATGGCGTTCACGAAAATCCCCAGCGATGTCGAAAAGGTCGGCGGTGGTGGTTCCCGCGCCCAGCGAACGCAGATTGGCCTCCTGGATGGATGGGCCGTCCGCCATTGGATCGGTGAAAGGCATGCCGAGCTCGATAACGTCGGCTCCGCCTTCGACCAATGCGTCGAGAATATCGCCAGTATTTGCAGGCGAAGGATCTCCGCCGGTGACAAAGGCGACAAGGGTGGCGCGGCCCTGGGTCCGGCAAGCTTCGAACGTAGCGCTCAGTCGGTTCACATCTCGACTCCCAGCGCTTCGGCGACCGTGAAGATGTCTTTGTCCCCCCGGCCGCAGAGATTGGCGAGAATGATCTGGTCGCGGTCCATGTCCACGGCGCGCCTGGTCACGGCGGAAATCGCGTGGCTGGGTTCGAGTGCGGGAATGATTCCTTCGGTGCGGCAGAGCAATTGGAAGGCGTCGAGCGCCTCGGTATCGGTCACGCTCGAATAATCGACGCGGCCGCTTTCCTTGAGCCAGGCATGTTCAGGGCCGATGCCCGGGTAATCGAGGCCGGCGCTGATCGAATGGGCCTCGGCAATCTGGCCGTCCTCATCCTGCAGAAGATAGGTCTTGTTGCCGTGCAGCACGCCGGGATTGCCGCCGGCAAGGCTGGCTGCGTGGCGTTTGCCCAGGCCTTCGCCCGCCGCTTCCACACCCAGCATCTTCACATCCGGATCGTCGAGAAACGGATGGAACAGGCCGATGGCGTTGGAACCCCCGCCAATCGCGGCAACGAGAAGGTCGGGTAACCTGCCGACACGATCTAGCAGTTGCGCACGCGCTTCGGTTCCGATCACGCTCTGGAAGTCGCGAACCAGTTCTGGATAGGGATGGGGTCCAGCGGCCGTGCCGATGATGTAGAAAGTATCATGGACGTTTGCGACCCAGTCGCGCAGCCCTTCATTCATGGCATCTTTGAGCGTTTTCGCACCGCTTGTGACGGGTACGACTTCGGCCCCGAGTAGTTTCATGCGGAACACATTGGGCTGTTGCCGTTCAATATCGCGCGCACCCATGTAGATAACGCAGGGCAGGCCAAAACGCGCTGCAACGGTCGCCGTCGCCACGCCATGCTGTCCAGCACCGGTTTCGGCGATTATCCGCGTTTTTCCCATGCGCTTGGCGAGCAGGATCTGGCCGATGCAATTGTTGATCTTGTGCGCACCGGTATGATTGAGTTCGTCGCGCTTGAACCAGATCTGCGCGCCTTTGTCCTGCGGCGCATCCTTGCGGACCTCTTCGGTCAACCGCTCTGCATAATAGAGCGGAGACGGGCGCCCGACATAATGTTCGAGCAGGTCGTCAAACTCAGCCTGGAAGGCCGGGTCGACCTTGGCCGCCCGATATTCCTTTTCCAGGTCGAGGATCAGCGGCATCAGCGTTTCGGCGACATAGCGCCCGCCAAATTCGCCGAAATGGCCCCGTTCGTCGGGCAGGGAGCGATAGCTGTTCGGTGGCGGTACTTGGTCTGTCATACGGCTTTCACAGCTTCCATAAAGGCGGAAATCTTGTCGGGATTCTTGATACCCGGTTCGCTTTCGACACCGGAGGAGACATCCAGCATGGTTGCACCGGTGATCGCAAGGGCCTCAGCAACATTATCGGCGTTCAACCCACCCGATAATCCCCAGGGCGCCTTGTGTTTGAACTTGTTGAGCAGCTTCCAGTCAAACGCGATTCCCATGCCGCCGGGCAGGCGAGATGCCTTGGGTGTGCGTGCGTCGAACAGAATGAGATTGGCATCATCCCGGTAGCGCTTGGCGCGCTCCAGATCGCTCGCCGTGCTCACAGGGATCGCTTTCCATATTTCAACTTTATGCCGCGCCTTCAGTGATTTCAGTCGCTCGGGGCGTTCGTCTCCGTGCAGCTGGATGATGTCGAGCCGCCCGGCCACGATGGCGCGTTCAAGCAGAGAATCGCTCGGCTCGACGAACACGCCGACCCGTTTCATGGTCTTGGGAACATGTTTGACGAGCGCAGGGGCTTCGCGCGGAACCACATTGCGCGGGCTCTTCTCGAAAAACACGAATCCGGCATAGGCAGCACCGGCTTCGGCCGCAGCCTCGATGGCCTCGACTGACGTCAGGCCGCATATCTTCACATCGATGTCTGCCATGATTCAGAGCGTTGCTTCTATGGCCCTTGCTGCGATGTCTGGCTCGTCTGCACCGGTGATGGGGCGACCGATAACGATGATCGATGCACCCGCATGCATTGCATCTGCCGGTGTGACCGTGCGTTTCTGATCGGCGGTCTTGCCGCTGGCCGGTCGCACTCCCGGTACGACGAAGAAACCGTCAGGCCAGATGGTTTTCGCGGCTTTCACCTCGCGTCCGGAACAGACAACGCCGTCCAGGCCCGACAGTTTCGCCAACTCGGTCAGCCGGACAACCTGGTCATGCGGATCGCTGGCAACACCCATATCGTGGAGGTCTTCGCCGTCGAGGCTGGTGAGCAGGGTAACGGCGACCACCTTGGTATCGATGGGTGCGGCAGCTTTCGCATCCTCCATCATCGCCCGGCCTCCTCCTGCATGTACGGTGAGGATAGCTGGCCGGATCGGGCGCAGCGCCTGCACCGCCTTGGCAACGGTGTTGGGGATGTCGTGCAGCTTGAGATCGAGAAAAATCGGCAGTTCGAGCGCCGCCATTTCTTTCACGCCGTCGGGACCGTTGGCGGCAAAGAATTCAAGCCCCAGCTTGATGCCGCCCACATGGTTGCGCACGGCAGACGCGATAGTTTTGGCGCGCTCGATATCGGGAGTGTCGAGCGCAATGAAAACCGGGCTTCTCATGGACGCTGTCCGTCCGGTGCGGGCGTATCCAGCGTCAATTCATCGCCGGTCGGGGCAGGCTCGCCACCGGCCGGTTCCGGCGCGCGGAATTTTTTCATGCCGCGTTCGTCCGCCAGCTCGCGCGCCACGGTGTTGAGCCGCTTGCTCAGCCGCCATGCCTTGGTGCGGTAGTAGACGATCGTCGGAACGAAGCCGAGCAGGAAGAAGAAGAGCGCGAAGATCGGTTTCTTCACATCGGCTTCCAGACCGCCCCACAGGCTTACGGTGACGGGCAGCCAGTTGTTGATCGAGAACAGGACGACCACAGCTGACAGTACGATCCAGAACAGTGTTTTCAAAAAGTTCATTGCGATCCAGTTTTCAGGTTGGTCTCCTTATTAGTGTGCGAAAGGAGCATTGGCCAGAAGGCGGTCGGCGAATTCCATGCAATCCGATATCGCCGCAGTATAGACCCGTCTCGGGCACGATACTCTGTGCCAATCAGGATCATTGCTTGCCCTTCCGCGCTTTATTGCTATAGACCCCGCCGATCGGCGGTCCTCTAGCGGGCGTGGCGGAACTGGTAGACGCGCTTGGTTTAGGTCCAAGTATCGAAAGATGTGGGGGTTCGAGTCCCTTCGCCCGCACCAGGCTTGCCACTGTCCCGGGGCCAACCGCCGGCAGATTTTTCCTTTTTTACGAAGGCTTATTGTTAGACCCATGCAGACCGTTGAAACGCTCAATGAAGGCCTGAAACGCGCCTATACCCTCACCATCCCCTTTTCGGACATCGAAAAGCAGGTGGACCAGCAGCTGAAAGAAATCACGCCGCAGGTCCGGATGCCTGGTTTCCGCCCGGGCAAGGTGCCGACAAACCTCGTTCGCAAAATGCATGGCGAGTCGATTGAACAGGATGTCGTCAACAAGGCGATCCAGTCCGGAATCCAGGATGCGATGAAGGAGCAGGACATCCGCCCCGCCATGCAGCCGGAAGTCGAACTCGACCCGGACTGGGAACGCGGCAAGGATATCGAGATTTCGATGAAAGTCGAAGTTCTGCCGGAAATTCCCGAGACCAAGATCGACGATATCGCACTCGAACGCCTGACGGTCGAAGCGGACGACAAGGCCGTCGATGCCGCCATCCTGACGCTTGCCGAGAATCAGAAGAGCTATGAAGCGGCTGCAAAAACCTACAAGGCCAAAGAAGGCGATCTTGTCGTCATGGACTTCGAAGGCAAGGTCGATGGCGAGCCGTTCGACGGCGGCAAGGGCGAAGGCATGTCGGTCACGATCGGCTCCGGACAGCTCATTCCCGGTTTCGAAGATCAGCTCGTCGGCGTGAAGGCCAATGATGCCAAGGAAGTGAAAGTCACTTTCCCGGACGATTACAATGTCGATTATCTGAAGGGCAAAAAGGCCGTTTTCGATATCGTCGTCGGCGAAGTCCAGAAACCGGTGGAAGCCAAGGCGGACGATGATTTCGCGAAATCGCTGGGTCTCGAAGGTATCGACAAGCTGCGCGAGCTGATGAAGGGGCAGGTCGAGCAGGAGCTCAATGGCCTGACACGGACGCACATGAAACGCAGATTGCTCGATTATCTGGCCGCAAACCACGATTTCCCGGTTCCGCCGACAATGGTGGACTCCGAGTTCGAGCAGATCTGGAAGCAGCTTGAGCATGAAGCGTCGCACGAGCCGGATCCTGAAGCCGCACGCAAGGAAATGGAAAACGAGAAGGACGAGTATCGCGACATCGCGGAACGCCGCGTTCGCCTTGGTCTTCTGCTGTCCGAAATCGGCCAGAAAAACGGTGTCGAGATCAACCAGAGCGAGATGAGCCAACTGATCGCTCAGGCCGCCCAGCAATATGGGCCGGAAGATCGCGAACGCTTCATCCAATATGTCCAGCAGGACCCAATGGCCGCCGCTCAGCTTCGCGCTCCGCTGTATGAAGACAAGGTTGTCGACTATCTTTTCGAGAACGCCAAGATCACGGACCGTGCGGTAACTCGCGAGGAACTGGAAGCGGCAATCGAGGCGGACGAAGAAGAAACCGCAAAACCCGCGAAAAAGAAGCCGGCTGCCAAGAAAGCAGCCACGAAGAAGCCCGCCGCAAAAAAGGCTGCGGCAAAGAAACCTGCCGCCAAGAAGCCGGCTGCAGCCAAGAAAGCACCGGCAAAGAAAACGGCTACCAAGAAGCCCGCCGCCAAAAAGCCCGCTGCGAAGAAAACACCGGCTTCGGAAAGCTGATTTTGCGCCGAAAAGGCGAATTTCCGAACTCTTCGTTAACCATTACCCGCCTAAAAGCTGTGCCGACAAAGGTACAGCCAAGGGTGGGTAATGGAACAAATCAGGGAATTCGTGGCGGAAAGCGAGATTGCGTTTCGCCCTGCCGGATCGCCGACGATAGCGGTGATCCTTCCTTGCTATAACGAGGAAGCGGCGATCGCGCAGACCGTCGCCGATTTCAAGGCCGCGCTGCCCCAGGCCGATATCTACGTTTACGACAATAACAGTTCAGACCGCACCGCCGAAGTTGCTGGGGCGGCGGGAGCCATCGTCCGCTGCGAGACCATGCAGGGGAAGGGCCATGTTGTCCGCCGGATGTTCGCGGATGTCGAAGCGGATATCTATATCATGGCCGATGGCGACGCGACTTATGAGGCCGCGGCCGCACCGCGTCTGGTTCGCCGTCTGGTCGAAGAACAGCTCGACATGGTCGTCGGTGCCCGCAAAACTGAAGTCGAGGCCGCCTATCGCAGCGGACATCGCCTTGGAAACGCCGTGCTGACCGGCATTCTCGCCAAATTGTTCGGGCGCAGTTTCAACGACATTCTTTCCGGTTATCGCGTCTTCTCGCGCCGGTTCGTAAAGAGTTTTCCGGTGCTTTCGCAGGGTTTCGAAATTGAGACTGAGATCAGCGTGCATGCGCTGGAGCTGAAGATGCCGGTCGCCGAGGAAGTGACCGAATATAGCGCACGACCCGAAGGATCGGAATCAAAGCTATCCACCTATCGCGACGGTTTCCGTATTCTGCGAACCATGGCGACCCTGTTCCGCATGGAGCGCCCGGTCCTCTTCTTCGGTGCGATTGCCGGATTCCTGGCGCTTGCGGCGATCATATTGGCCGTGCCGCTGGCGATCACCTATGCCCAGACCGGGCTTGTACCCCGTTTCCCGACCGCCATTCTGGCGACCGGCCTTATGCTGCTTGCGTCCCTCAACCTGTTCGCCGGCATGATCCTGGACACGGTTGTTCGTGGTCGGCGGGAACTGCGCAGGCTCGCCTATCTCGGTTTTTCTGCGCCGGGACTGCCCTTCAATCGCTAAGCCCCCTTGAAGCGAAGCGCCAAAGTCGCAATGTTGGCGAAACTGATTTCCCGGAAAGGTCCAACATGTACGATCCCATTCAAGACTCGCTCGTCCCCATCGTTATCGAACAATCCAATCGCGGCGAGCGGAGTTTCGACATTTTTTCGCGACTTTTGCGCGACCGGATCATATTCCTCACCGGACCTGTAGAGGACAATATGGCGTCGCTGATCACAGCGCAGCTTCTGTTCCTTGAATCGGAAAATCCGAAAAAAGACATTTACATGTACATCAATTCGCCCGGCGGATCGGTTACGGCCGGCATGGCTATCCATGATACCATGCAATATATCCGCCCGCGCGTCGGTACGGTGTGCGTCGGTTTTGCGGCATCGATGGGTGCGTTTCTGCTGACGGCCGGCGAGCCGGGCATGCGGGTTGCGCTGGCCAACGCCAAGGTAATGATCCACCAGCCATCGAGCGGGATGCAGGGCACGGCCGCCGATGTCGAGATCCACGCCAAAGAGCTGATCAAGACGCGGGCCAAGATGAATGAGCTGATGGCCAAATATTCCGGTCAACCGGTCGAAGAGATCGAAAAGAATGTCGATCGCGACAAGTTTTTCGATGCGGACGAGGCCAAGGCTTTCGGCCTTATCGACGAAGTGTATGAGAAACGTCCGGAAAACGAAGCCAAATCCGATAGCTAGGGCGATTAAGCCGATAGCCACTTTCTTGTGTAATAAGTCATTGTCGAGACATGCTCTGACGGGCTAAACTGTTGACGGCTGCGCAATGGCGGCCGGAGGAAATTTATATGACGAAGCTTAGCGGCGGTGATTCGAAGAGCACGCTTTATTGCTCTTTCTGCGGAAAATCGCAGCATGAGGTGCGTAAGCTGATTGCCGGGCCGACCGTGTTCATCTGCGATGAATGCGTCGAGCTGTGCAACGACATCATTCGCGAAGAAACGAAGGGCGCAATCGCCTCCAAGCGCGAAGGCGGAGTGCCGTCACCGCAGGAAATCTGCGAAGTTCTCGATGATTATGTAATCGGTCAGGGCAGGGCGAAGAGAGTCCTCTCGGTTGCCGTCCATAACCATTACAAGCGGCTTAACCACGGTTCCACGGGCGGCGATGTCGAACTTGCCAAATCGAACATCATGCTCGTCGGCCCCACGGGCTGCGGCAAGACCTTGCTCGCACAGACCCTCGCACGCATTCTCGACGTGCCCTTCACGATGGCCGATGCGACCACGCTCACCGAAGCGGGCTATGTCGGCGAAGATGTTGAGAATATCATCCTGAAACTGCTTCAGGCGTCCGATTACAATGTCGAGCGCGCCCAGCGCGGCATCGTCTATATCGACGAGATCGACAAGATCAGCCGTAAGTCCGACAATCCCTCAATCACGCGCGACGTTTCTGGCGAGGGCGTGCAGCAGGCTCTGCTCAAGCTGATGGAAGGTACGACGGCAAGCGTTCCGCCACAGGGCGGCCGCAAGCATCCGCAGCAGGAATTCCTCCAGGTCGATACGACCAACATCCTGTTCGTCTGCGGCGGCGCTTTTTCGGGACTCGACAAGGTGATCGCAGACCGCATGCAGGGTAAATCGATGGGCTTTGGTGCCCATGTCGAAGCGCCGGAAGAACGTAAGGTTGGCGAAGTGCTGCGCCATGTTGAGCCGGAAGATCTGCTCAAATATGGCCTGATCCCCGAATTTGTCGGCCGTTTGCCGGTTATCGCAACGCTCGACGATCTCGATGAAGATGCGCTGATCAAGATTCTGAGCGAACCGAAAAATGCGCTGGTCAAGCAATATGCGAAACTCTTCGACATGGAAGATGTGAAGCTCGAATTTACCGATGACGCGCTGGTTGCCATCGCCAAAAAGGCGATTGAACGCAAAACCGGTGCCCGCGGCCTTCGGTCGATCCTCGAAGGCATCTTGCTGGATTCGATGTTCGATCTGCCAACCCTTGAAAATGTTACCGAAGTAGTGATCGACAAGGATGTTGTCGAAGGCCGCAAGGAACCGGTTCGGGTATTCGCCAAGGCCGAAGAAAAGACTGCCGACGACGCGGCTTAGGGCTGGGTTTCAGCGGGCTCGGTTTCGGGCGGCGTCATGTCGCCCAGCCAGTCTCCATATTCCGCTACGATGGTCCAGGATCCCCGCCGCGCTGCAGCGAGGTCCCTGTTTGCAGCTTCCCGGTTGCCCTGCATCGCATGCACCAGGCTCCGCCCGTAAAGCGCACTGGGCAGAAGCGGTTGCAGTTCAAGCGTCCGATCGAATGTTTCGGCAGCCTGTTCGATCCGTCCCATGCGCAACTGAACCCATGCCAGGCTATCCATTATCCCCGCATTTTCAGAATCCTGATCCAGCGCGCGCTGGCAATCGGACAGCGCCTCGGAAAGTTGATAATTTCCCTGCATCCGCATCCAGCAGCGGTCGTTCAGATAGTTATTCTCAACGTCTTCTCGGTCGACGAGAACGGTGAGTTGTTCAATAGCAGCCGGATAGTCGCCAAAATTTGCGAGTAAATGGGCGCGCCTTGCTAGTAAACCGACGTCCGGCTCGGCCGTGTCAGCAATGTCTGCATCGAGCGAGGCCCTGGCCTCGGTATATGAGCGCATCGCATCGTCTTCACGGCCAAAGCGCCGCAACAGCCGGATGTAGAGAGAATTGCTGTCCGACCTATCGGCAAACTCCCGGGCGCTTGCCAGAGCGGCATCTTCATCGCCCTGGGCCGCATGAATCTCGGCAATCGAGTTCAGCAGATAAAAGGCTGAAGGATCGACCTCGTACAGGCTTTCATAATCGGCCAGCGCGGCGCCATAATCGGCCATATACGCATGAGCCTGAGCCCGTGCGTTGCGCGTGAAGAAATTTTCCGCGCTGATTTCAAGCGAGCGCCCATAGGCTTCTATCGCGGCTTCGGGCCGATTGTTCGCCATGTGTAGCAAACCGAAGGACTGGTGGACGACGAAATTTTCGGGATCGAGAGCCACCGCGCGGTCCAGGGCAACTTGTGCCTCATCGAGCCGGTTGCGGTAGACAAGGGCGAGCCCGTAATGCGCCAGTGCTTCGGCGTTTTCCGGCTCGAGATTGGCAGCTTCGCCGAAATCGGTGGCGGCCTGTTCAAACTGACCTTCCGTGATGAACAGAAATCCACGGCGGATATAGTCTGCAGCCGTGGTCGGTTCCGTTTCGATCAGGGCCGTCCGTTCAGCACTGGACATACTGTAATCCTGGGGCGCCACGATATAGGCCTGATCGTCGCCGATTTCTTCGATCCGCGCGAGATCTGCCCGTGCCTGTTCGGCACTAATTTCAAATTGCAGCCTGCGGAATATCAGGCGTGAGACCGCTCGGCCGTCTTCCAGGGTCAGCGTTCGCGCCAATTGCGTCCCGGCCAGAACTTCGTCGATATCGTCGCCTTCGATCGAAAACCCCTCGCCATCGTCTGGCAGGATAACTGTCTCATGCATTTCGAAATATGCGGGGAAGGGCAAAGTGATCGGCGGAGGAGCATCGCTTTCCTCATCGCGTTCGAAGGCGAAATTCCAGTCGATGATATCGTTGTCCAGAGTATAGCGCATCGGACCGTTGGTCGTCTCGCGTGCCCAGGGCAGCGGCATCTCTCCAGAAAAACTGATCGAGAACTCGCCGGTCTCGTCATCATTTGCGATCTCGAGATTCGCAACTGCCTCGACATCGAGCGATTCGATCATCGATTCCTGGATAAGCCGGGCCATTTCCTCACTGCCGGATTCATTTGCAGCCAGTTGCATCATCAATGCTGTTTCGCCCCGGAAGATAATCTGGCCGCTTACGGGAACATTGTCGTTGAAGCCGCGCGATGCATCTGCCGTTGCACGGATTTCCATGAGCGGCCGCGCTGGCGGTATCGGTGGCAATTCTTCAAGACTTGCGCCCTGCACGCGGACGGGGAGCGCCCAGCGATAAGGCGAAAACACGACATCTTCCACCAACCGGTCGCCCTGACGAGTGCCATCCAGCCACAATGTCCGGCCATCGATCACGGCTCTGACGATGACATGATCGAACAGGGTCGTTTGCGGCAGGGAATTGGTGAGAATATCGCCCCAGCTGGTTGAGACGAGGGCGGGTTCCGCCTCGATCCCCAGGCCGTGAAGCAGCGCGAGAAGCAGTGCCGTCTTGCCCTTGCAGTCACCGAACCGCCGGGACCAGGTTTGGCCGGCCGAAGCGGGAACATAGCCACCGTCGCCCATCGCCAGGGCAACATAACGAACCCGGTCCTGCACCAGCCTGAGCGCGGCCATGGCGCGCTGGCGGGGATCGTCGCTTGCGGCGGCGATGGTTGCGATTTCTTCAAGCAGGACCGAGTCGGGCTCCAGCCGCTGCGCCTCGGCATAAAGCGGAGCAAACAGCGTGCTAACCGCAGCCCAGTCCGGATAGCTCGAAATCTGGAACGTTGCAGGATATTGGAAGCGGGCCGGGGCATCTTCGATGATCTCGTCACCTTTTGCATCCTCGAGAATCAGGGTCAGTTCGGAACCTTCGCGCGTGCTCCGGACAACGGGCTCGCCCAGGGCATCGCTCGACTGCCACTGCACCTCCATTTCGCGCGGCCAGATCTGCCGCATATGAAGCTGGCGGATCGCAAGGCCGTCGGTCAGCACCATGAAATCTTCGGAACCGAAGGCGATGTCGGAGGGCAGGGTGCGGATCGTGTAGGCGAGATTGAGAATGTCGCCGACTTCCAAACCTTCGGGCTGGAGAACAGCGGTCAGCACACCGTCCAGCATCGCCTGTTCCAGATTGTTTTCCCGGCGCAAGACGATGAATTCCTGCCCATTGCCCATCAGGTCGATGACTTCACCATTGCGGATCAGGTGCACCTTGTGGATGACGAGCGTACGCAGTTCTGGTTGCCAGGGAATGGAAATCGTGCCGATTGCGCCCAACCCCTGCGGAGTCTGCACAAGCGTCGCGGTTTCAAAGTAGAATTCGTCGGTATCGATGCCAAAACGATTTTGATTGCTGTTGAGCAGAATTTGCACGGCCTGCTCGGGCCGCGCGGGGTCGGGAGCCGGGATTGCAATATGTTCGACCCAATCGGGGGCGGGTTCGAATATCGGTTCATTTGCGGCCTGGGCCGTTCCAACAAGAGCAACGACCGCGCAAAATAGTATCAAAACCCGGTTGATCATCATTCCCCTGACGTAGTTTTCAGCCGGAAAAATGATCCGACCCGTGGTTCAGGGGTTTAGCTGCGCGGCGTTGGGAGGCAAAGGCCTTTTGGCCGCGGCGGAGCATCATGCACATCTTCGCAGCCGCCTCACATTGATACGCGCGACAGGAACACCATATAACGCAGGAAAACGGGCCTTGCCCGAAGTTGGAGTTTTGAATGACCACCCAGTCCCTTCCTGTCCTGCCTTTGCGCGACATCGTTGTTTTTCCGCATATGATCGTTCCGCTGTTCGTCGGACGCGATAAATCCGTCGTTTCGCTTGAACGTGCAATGGCCGCCGACAAGACGATTTTCCTCGTTGCGCAGCTGGATCCGTCCGAGGACGATCCCGATCGCGACGCGCTGTACGACATCGGCGTTACGGCAACCGTCCTGCAGCTATTGAAGCTGCCGGACGGCACCGTTCGCGTGCTCGTCGAGGGGCAGCAGCGTGCGACGCTTGAGGATATTCATTTTCGCGACGAACATCTGATCGCCGATATTGCGACAATCGAGGAAGAGCCCAGCGAGGGTCCCGAAGTTACCGCACTCATGCGCTCGACTGTCGAACAGTTCGAGAACTACGCGAAACTCAACAAGAAGATTCCCGAAGAAACTGCCGTCCAGCTGGGCCAGATCGAAGAAGCTTCACAGCTTTCCGACGCGGTTGCGGCGAATATCGGTGCCAAGGTTTCCGACAAACAGACGATGCTGGTAGAACGCGATCCGTCCAAGCGGCTCGAAATGGCCTTTGCCTTCATGGAAGGCGAACTCGGCGTGCTGCAGGTCGAGAAAAAAATCCGGAGCCGCGTCAAACGCCAGATGGAGAAGACCCAGCGCGAATATTATCTGAACGAGCAGATGAAGGCGATCCAGCGCGAACTTGGCAATGATGACGAGGACGAGGGCGATGAACTCGCCGAACTCTCCAAGAAGATCAAGGAAACCAAGCTCTCCAAAGAAGCGCGAACCAAGGCGCAATCCGAGCTGAAAAAGCTGAAGGCCATGGCGCCGATGTCCGCCGAGGCAACGGTCGTTCGCAACTATCTCGATACGCTGCTTGGCCTGCCCTGGGGCAAGAAAGCGAAACTGAAAAAGGATATCGGCGAGGCGCAGAAGGTTCTCGACGAGGATCATTACGCGCTGGAGAAGGTCAAGGATCGGATCGTCGAGTATCTTGCGGTCCAGGCGCGCACCAACAAGCTCAAGGGTCCGATCCTGTGCCTGGTTGGCCCTCCCGGTGTCGGCAAGACTTCGCTCGGCAAGTCTATTGCACGCGCGACGGGGCGCGATTTCGTGCGCCAGTCGCTTGGCGGCGTGCGCGACGAGGCCGAGATTCGCGGCCATCGCCGCACCTATATAGGATCGCTGCCGGGCAAGATTGCCAGCAACCTGAAAAAGGCAGGGACATCGAACCCGCTATTCCTGCTGGATGAGATCGACAAGCTGGGTCAGGATTTCCGCGGCGATCCCGCTTCGGCCCTCCTCGAAGTTCTTGACCCGGAACAAAATGACAAGTTCCAGGATCACTATCTGGAGATCGATCTCGATCTTTCGGATGTTATGTTCGTGACGACGGCAAACTCTCTGAATCTGCCGCAGCCCTTGCTCGACCGGATGGAGATTATCCGCTTGTCCGGCTATACCGAAGACGAGAAGGTCGAGATTGCGAAGCGCCATCTGCTGGAGAAGCAGATCGAAGCCCATGGCCTGAAAGAGGGCGAATTCGTTCTTGAGGAAGATGGCCTGCGCGCCATGATCCGCAATTACACCCGCGAAGCGGGCGTCCGGACGCTGGAACGCGAAATCGCCAAATTGGCGCGCAAGGCGCTGCGGGAGATTCTCGAAGGCAAAACCGAGTCGGTAACGATCACCAAGGACAATCTTTCGGATTATCTCGGTGTGACGAAATTCCGCTACGGGATGGGCGAGGAAGAAGATCAGGTAGGCGCAGTCACCGGGCTGGCCTGGACAGAAGTGGGCGGCGAACTGCTGACCATCGAAGCCGTGACTGTACCTGGCAAGGGCGTGATCAAGACGACCGGCAAACTCGGCGACGTAATGCAGGAGTCGATCCAGGCTGCGATGAGTTTCGTCAAGGCGCGGGCGCCAAGCTATGGCATCAAACCGAGCATATTCAGCAAGAAGGACATCCACGTTCATCTTCCCGAAGGCGCGGTGCCGAAGGATGGCCCGTCCGCCGGCATTGGTATGGTCACCGCGATGATTTCGACCCTGACCGGCATTCCCGTAAACCGGGAAATTGCGATGACGGGCGAGGTAACCTTGCGCGGTCGTGTGCTGCCGATCGGCGGTCTGAAGGAAAAATTGCTGGCTGCGCTGCGCGGAGGAATCAAAACTGTCGCCATTCCGGAGGAAAATGAAAAAGACCTTGCGGAGATCCCGGCAAATATTCGCGACGGCCTGGAAATCATTCCGGTCGCGCATGTCGATGAAGTGCTCGCGCTTGCTCTGATCAGTCCTGTGATCCCGATCGAATGGAGTGATGCGGACGAGATAGCCACTGACCCGAGTCCCCAAATTGCAACCGGCGTACCGGGCGACGGAGAGCCCACGGTTCGGCACTGAATCACCACAAATTTGCGAGGATATTCGGAAAAGCTCGGTTTTTTCCCGTTTTTGTTGGGTTTAGGGCTTTACAGCCATAGGTGAATTGGACTTAGATGCGTCTCTCGGCGATGCCGTGAGTCAAATTTCTACCTAATACATACACAAGGGGTGCGGAGAGCATGAACAAGCAAGAACTAATTTCTTCCGTCGCGGATGCATCAGGCCTGAGCAAGGCTGATGCCGGTAAAGCGTGTGAAGCAGTGTTCGACACGATCACCAGCTCACTCAGCAATGGCGGCGAAGTTCGCCTGGTTGGTTTCGGAACTTTCTCGACGACAGAACGCAAAGCTTCGACGGGTCGCAATCCGCGCACTGGCGAACCGATGCAGATTCCTGCTTCGACCCAGCCGAAGTTCAAGGCCGGCAAAGGCCTCAAGGATGCCGTCAACTAGACTGTATTCTGTTCGCCCGGTCTGTTCAGGCTGGGCTTGCCGGTAGCTTGATATTGAGAGCTGCGAAAACAGGCGGGCACTGTCATGGTGCCCGCCACTTTTCTTTTAAACAGCCGACCGATCGGGCGGCTGATTCAAACGGGGGTGCGTAGCTCAGTGGGAGAGCACTGCCTTCACACGGCAGGGGTCGCTGGTTCAATCCCAGCCGCACCCACCATATTCTTATTGAATTGCCGGTGCAGCCTTAAGAAAAGCATCCGTAATTTTATTACAAACCATTGACGGTAGGGCGTTGGCGACCCTATGTGCGCGGCTGGCTTTTACGCCGCTTATGGCGATCGTAGTTCAATTGGTTAGAACGCCGGCTTGTGATGCCGGAGGTTGCGGGTTCAAGTCCCGTCGATCGCCCCATTTTCGGCTGATCTGATCACCCGCTACGCAGGAATTTGCAATGTCCGCGACCTGGGACCTTCCCGACTTTGACGATCATGAGGCGGTGCATCTGTTTCGCGATGCCGAAAGCGGGTTGAGCGCGATTATCGCCGTACATTCCACCCATCTGGGGCCGGCAGCCGGGGGCGTTCGTTTCTGGCACTATGCCGATTCGACGCAGGCGATAACCGATGCCCTGCGCCTTTCCCGCGGGATGAGTTTCAAGAACGCCATGGCCGGCCTGCCGATGGGTGGCGGCAAAGCCGTAATCCTCGCCGATGAAGCGCGCACGAAAACACCGGAGATGCTGCGCGCCTTCGGGCGGATTATCGATAGCCTCGGCGGACGGTATGTGACGGCCGAAGATGTCGGCATGACGGACGACGATATGGTCGTCATCCGCGGTGAAACCGATCATGTTTCCGGCCTTCCGGTCGAGAGTGGCGCTGCGGGCGGGGATCCCGGTCCCTATACCGCGCTCGGTGTTTTCCTCGGTGTGAGGGCTGCGGCGAAACGTGCGCTTGGGACGGACAGCGTCAAGGATGTTCATATCGCCGTCCAGGGCATTGGCAGCGTTGGCGGCGGGCTTGCAAAACTGCTTGCCGGAGAAGGCGCGCGGCTCACGCTGGCCGATGTGAATGTCGATCGCGCAACCGCGCTTGCCACCGAATATGGCGGCGAGGCCGTGGCAGCCGATCAGATTCTTGCAGTAGAAGCCGATATTGTGAGCCCTTGCGCGCTGGGCGCCATTCTCGACGAAAAGAGCATTGCCGCGCTTCGATGCAAGGCTGTTGCCGGTGGCGCCAACAACCAGCTGGCCACGCCGGCCGACGGCAAGCGTATCCATGACCGCGGTATCCTGTTTGCGCCAGACTATGTCATCAACGCGGGCGGCATCATCAATGTCGGCCTCGAATATCTGGGGCAGGGCGACCAGGAGGAAGTCGAGACGCGGATCGCGAAAATTCCCGAACGCCTTGAGCAGGTTTGGCAGGAAAGCGAAGAAACCGGCGATCCCGCTGCCGATGTGTCCGATCGCATCGCGCGCCGGTTGATCGGCAGAATCTAGACGATAACCGGCCGGACGGGCTGTTTGCTACGTCTGCGTTCCCGGAAAAGAGTGTAGAGTCCGCTGGCGATAATGATCGCGGCGCCGCACCCGGTCATGATCGTGGGGACATCGGACCAGATCAGCCAGCCGAGCCCGACCGCCCAGAGCAGCTGGATATAGTCAAAGGGCGCCACGACCACGACCGGTGCCACTCGCAGCGACGCCGTTAGAAGCAGTTGCGCCGTACCGCCCAGAACCGCGATCGCGAACATGATCGCCCAGCCCAGCCAGTCATGATTGGTTCCATAAAAAGGCACGATGAACCCCGTGACCAGCGCGGCGATCAGGGTGAACCAGAACACCGTGGTCATGGCGCGTTCTGTCTTGCTGATCTGGCGGATTGTTACGATGACGCAGGCGACGCCGAAAGCGGCAACAAGCGCCACTATCAGTCCATTGAGTGGCAAGGTGGCGTTCTGCGGCTGCATCACCACCAGCACACCGACAAAGCCGGCCACGACGGCTCCCCAGCGGTGCCAACCAACAGTTTCCATGAGGAAAACGGCGGAAAGCAGCGTCGCGAACACAGGTGCAGCGAAGCTGATCGTCGTGGCTTCCGCAAGCGGCAGCAGCGTTATGGAATAGTAGCTGCACCCCATGGCGACCAGACCGATCAGCGCGCGCCAGAGGTGGGCGCGAGGCCTTTTGGTCTTGATGATCGAAAACCCGGGGCGTAGCGCGATCCACACAAGGATTGGCGGAAGGGCAAAGGCGAACCGCCAGAAGATCATCTCGATCGTATGCAGGCCGTAGTCCGATCCGATCTTGACCATGGCCGCCATAAGGGAAAAAACCGTGGCCGCCGCTATACGCAACATAATGCCCGTAACGGGGCGTTGTTCAGGCGGGGCAAGCTCGGTCAAGAGTGTCTGGAACCTTGGGCGGCAAAGAAAGGGGACAATAAACGGATGACAGGCCGTCTTATGCTTTTCCCCGGGGAGATGCTACGCTAAGAGGCCGCTTCCATGCATGTTTTTGCCAACCCGACCCGTTTTCTCACCATCGCCCGGCCGCTGACGCCATGGCTGTTCTGGGGTGGGCTTTTGTTGACCGCAGCAGGGATGCTGACCGGTCTCTTCCGGTCGCCTGAAGACTATCTGCAGGGCGATTTGGTGCGGATCATGTATGTCCATGTGCCTACAGCCTGGCTCGGCATGGGGGGCTGGACGGGTATCCTCATCGCGAGTGTGATGCAGCTGGTATGGCGCCATCCGCTGGCTGGCATCGCGGCGCGCGCCATCGCTGCCCCCGGCGCTTTGTTCACCGCGCTTTGTCTGGTGACGGGGTCTATCTGGGGGCGCCCGGCATGGGGCACCTGGTGGATATGGGACGGGCGACTGACCTCGATGCTGGTCCTGCTGTTTCTCTATCTCGGCTTCATGGCGCTGGCCGCAGCAAGCGATGAACGCGCCAGCATTGGCAGGATCGCAGCGGTTTTCGGCGTTGTCGGTGCGGTCAACCTGCCAATCATCCACTATTCTGTCACCTGGTGGAATTCGCTCCACCAGCCGCAAAGCATCACTCTGAGCGGTTCGGCTATCGATAGCGCGATGCTGTGGCCTCTGGGCCTTTCGACGCTTGGTTTCACCCTGCTGTTCGGCGGGATCGTCCTGCTGAGGATGCGCGCTATAATCGCGGACATCCGGATCGAGGCGCGGCTACGCCGGATGGCCCAAGGATAGCATCATGGCGCAATGGCCTTTCATTATCGCAGCCTATGCCTGCACGATTACGGGAACGCTGGTTTTGGCCGGTTGGAGTTATATGCGGATGCGCGCGTCAGAAGCGCGCGTTGCCACGCTGCGAGAGGATAAGGGATCATGAAGGCCAAGCATCAGCGGCTGACCCTCGCGATCATTGCCGTCGTGGCAGTGTTCGGTGCCGGCATTCTTGCCGTTTACGGACTGAGAGACAATGCCGCGCTCTTTCGCACACCGGCGGATATCGCGGCGGAACCGGTTCCCGTTGGGCAGGCTTTTCGCCTTGGTGGAATGGTTGCCGAGGGCTCCATCGAAGAACAGGCTGACGGCATCACCATCCGCTTTATGGTCCAGGATGCGGAGGCGCAGGTCCCCGTTCTCTATGCCGGCATAACGCCAGACCTTTTCGCCGAAAATTCGGGCGTCGTTGCCGAAGGATCTCTGGACACTGACGGCGTGTTCGTGGCCGAGACCATTCTCGCAAAGCATGACGAGAATTACATGCCGCCAGAACTCGCGGACGTCGATATGGGCAGGGATATCAGCCAATGATCGCAGAAACCGGACTGGCAGCCCTATGGCTGGCAGCGGCCCTGTGCGGCCTGCAATTGGTCTTCGGCGTGATGGCGCTGCGATCCGACGATAGCGGCGTGGCAACGGCTATCCGGCCCGTGGCCGTCGTGCAGGGTATCCTGACGGCTTTGGCCTTTGCAATGCTGATCTGGCTTTTCCTGCGTACCGATTTGTCGGTCGAGCTGGTCGCCGCGAACAGCCATTCGGCCAAGCCTTGGCTGTACAAATTTGCTGGAACCTGGGGAAATCACGAGGGGTCGATGCTGCTCTGGGTGGCAATCCTTGCGGCTTCCGGTTCTCTCGTAGCGATTTTCGAGCGGCGGCTGAAAGAGAAGACGCTGATCGCGACGTTGGCGGCGCAGTCGGCGATCGGCCTCGGATTTTATGCTTTTCTGCTGTTCGCTTCGAATCCCTTTGCCCGGCTGTCTCCGGCCGCAACGGAGGGTAGGGGGCTAAATCCTCTGCTTCAGGATCCTGGTTTGGCGTTTCACCCGCCGACACTTTATTTTGGCTATGTCGGAATTTCGATCGCCTTTTCTTTTGCAGTTGGTGCATTGATCACGCGCGATGTTGGGCCGGTATTCGCGCGCGCAATGCGGCCCTGGATACTTGCATCCTGGATATTCCTCACACTGGGTATCGCGGCTGGCAGCTACTGGGCCTACTATGAACTTGGCTGGGGTGGCTGGTGGTTCTGGGACCCGGTGGAAAATGCGTCGCTGATGCCCTGGCTCGCCGCAACAGCGCTGCTTCACTCCGTGACCGTTCTGGCAACGCGCGATGCCTTGCGCGCCTGGACGATCATGCTCGCCGTTGTCGCTTTCTCGATGTCTATGGTCGGCACCTTCCTTGTCCGTTCTGGTGTGCTGACAAGCGTTCACGCCTTTGCCGTCGATCCAAGGCGCGGGACGTTTATCCTTGCACTGTTGATCCTCTATATTGGCGGCGCGCTTGCGCTTTATGCCTTGCGTGTCGGCACTGTTCGCGAAGGATCCCGGTTCGAATTCATGAGCAGGGAAGGCGCGCTGGTCGTTAACAATGTCCTGTTGTCGGCGATTCTCGGCATCGTCCTGATCGGTACACTCTATCCGCTTGGGGTTGAGGCCGTGACGGGTGAGCAGCTGTCGGTTGGACCTCCCTATTTCAACGCAACAGCCGGGCCGCTGGCCCTGTTGCTGGTTGCAGCCATGGCGGTTGGCCCATTGCTGCGCTGGCGACGGGACGAGTGGCGCAACGTTTTGGGACGCATCTCGTTGCCCGCGCTGATTTCATCGCTGGCCCTGTTTGCCCTGGTGATGTTTGCCTCGCCGATTGGCATATTGCCGATGCTTGGCCTTATTCTGGCTGCGGGCGTTGGTGCTGCCAGCCTCGCCCCGCTTTGGAAGCGTAATCTGCGCCGCACGCCGCTCTTCACCTATGGCATGGTGATCGCGCATCTGGGCATTGCCGTCAGTATGGCGGGCATGGCGTTCGAAAGCGCGTTTAGCGAAGAAGTGCTGGTAGCTGTCAGGCCTGGAGACACCCATCAGGTCGGCCCGTATACCGTTACTTTTGACAGTACGAGGCCCGTTGCGGGGCCGAACTGGACAGCCGTGGAAGCCGGGTTGACGGTCCGCCGCGGCGAGGGGGAGCCTTCCAGCCTCGCTCCGCAAGCGCGCATGTTCTCTTCACCGCAGACCGAGACGAGCGAGGCCGCCATCCGAACGGCATGGAATGGGCAGCTTTATACGGTGCTCGGCAATGGTGACGGATCGGGGCGCTGGCAGCTCAGGCTCTGGTGGAAGCCCTTTGTTACACTTATCTGGTTTGGCGGCATTCTTATCGCCTTTGGCGGCTTGCTCTCGCTGGTCGGCCGGGTGCGCCGCGAACGCAAAAGCATGGAACGGGAAAGCTGGGCATGAGCGACAAGCCGGATATGGATGCGCAGACCTTGGCTATGAAGCGATTCGTGCTGTGGGTTCCGCTCGTTATCGCAGCGGTCTTTTTCGGCTTTTTCTCCTATGCGCTGTTCTTTGGAAACACGTCACCTCAACAACGCGCAATCGAGTCCCAGCTTGTCGGCCAGCCGATGCCGGAATTTTCGCTCCAGCCCTCTCTGCCCGGTCGTCCCGGCTTGAGCAGCGCCGATCTGGCAACAGGCGAACCGCGTCTCGTGAACTTCTTCGCCAGCTGGTGTGTGCCCTGCATAGCCGAGGCGCCCCAGCTGATGCAGTTGCGCGAGGCCGGCGTCGCCATTGATGCTATTGCTGTGCGTGACCGGCCCGAGGATGTTTTCGCCTTTCTCCAGCGCTGGGGAGATCCTTATGAACGGATCGGCGCGGACACCCAGAGTGAAGCGCAGCTTGCCCTCGGGTCGTCGGGCGTCCCGGAGACATTCGTTGTCGACGGCGATGGCGTGATCGTTCGCCAGCATATCGGCGATATCCGGCCCGAACATGTGCCGGAGCTGCTCGCCGCACTGGAGGGAGCACGATGATCCGCGGATTGGTGCTACTGTTCCTTGCTGCGTTCCTCACCGGCCCGGTCCATGGGCAATCGCGTATGGCGGAGGCGGAATGGGCCAATCAACAATTGCCCGATCCCGCGGACGAGGCCGAGGCTAAGGCCCTGATGGAATCCCTTCGCTGCCTGGTGTGCCAGGGCCAGTCGATCGCCGACAGCGATGCGGATATGGCTTCCGACATGCGTGCGCTCGTGCGCCGCCGGATTGCCGCTGGGGAAGAACCCGAAGATATTCGCGCATGGCTCGTGGAGCGATATGGTCGCTGGATTACCTATGATCCGCCCATGGACGCCGTGACTTGGCCATTATGGTTGTTGCCGCTTCTGTTTGTTGGATTCGGGGTCTGGCTTGCGCGCGGTCGTTTCCGCAGCCGGAAGAGAGAAAGCTGATGGCCTGGTTCGCGGCGATATTCCTGATCGCGCTCATTCTGTTCTGGCTCTGGCGATTGGCGGAATTTCGTGGTCGCCGGTTGGAATGGCTCGGTGCAGCACTGCTCGTCGGGTTGGCCGGCTATGCCTGGCAAGGCAGCCCTGCGCTGGAGGGACAGCCGACCGAAAGCCGGCGTGATCGTCCGGCCGAAGGCAGCACGGACATCAATGACGAACTGCTCGACAATCGCGATGCGACATCAGAACGCTGGATCATGTTCGCGGAGGCCCGCAATCGCGTTGGCGATCATATGAATGCCGCGCATGCTATCCAGAATGCGATCGATGCAGATCCCGAGAATGCCGACCTCTGGGTCGCGCTTGGCAATGCGCTGTTGCTGCACGGCGAAGGGCAGATGAACCCCGCCGCCCAGCTGGCTTTCGAACGCGCCGCGCAATTGGATCCCGACCATCCCGGGCCGCCTTTCTTCCTTGGCCTTGCGTTGGCGCAGGCCGGACAGTTGGACGATGCGGAGGCGACCTGGACTGCATTGCTCGCCCGCACGCCGGAAGACGCGCCTTATCGCGCGGATCTGGAAAGCCGGCTGTCCAGCGTGATGCGGGCGCAGGGCCGTCCCGTCGAGCTGCCGGGCGCATCCCAATCGGATTCAGATTCGTCCGAAACAGCCCGGGGGGAATAAGGCCCGGCCGGAGACTCCCCCACCGGGCCCGGTTGTTAGTTGAACGGCAAATCGAGCGCTTCGGCCACCGCTTCGTAACGGATTTTTCCATCAGACACATTCAACCCGGCGGCAAGATGGGGATTGTCCGCCATCGCCTTTTCCGGGCCTTTGTTGGCAAGTTGGATGACATAGGGCAAAGTCGCATTATTGAGCGCAAAAGTCGAAGTCCGGGCCACGGCACCGGGCATGTTCGCAACGCAATAATGGATGATGCCTTCTTCCTCATAGACCGGATTGTCATGAGTCGTGGCGCGCGACGTTTCGAAACAGCCACCCTGATCAATGGCGATATCGACGATCACCGAACCGCGCTTCATGGTTTTCAGCATTTCGCGGGTGATCAGTTTAGGTGCGGCACCTCCGGGAACCAGCACCGCGCCCACGACAAGATGCGCATCCTGCACAGCGGCAGCGATTGCGGCTTTCGACGCATAGCCGGTCTTTATGGTCGCGCCGAAATTGGTGGAAAGTTCGGCCAGCCGATCATTGCTGATGTCGTAAATGGTGACATCGGCCCGCAGACCGACTGCCATCTGTGCTGCATTCAGGCCTGCGACACCGCCGCCGATAATGACGACGTTCGCCGGAGCAACGCCGGGAACGCCACCAAGCAATATCCCGCGTCCGCCTTGCTCCTTCTCCAGATAATGGGCGCCAGCCTGGATTGACATGCGGCCAGCAACTTCGCTCATCGGTTTGAGGAGAGGAAGCGATCGATTGGGCGAAGTTACCGTTTCATAGGCAATGCAGGTCGCGCCCGATGCCATCAGACCCTCCGTTTGCGGCTTGTCCGCGGCAAGGTGGAGATAGGTGAACAGGATATGCCGGGCTTCGAGCATCGCGACCTCCTGCGCCTGGGGTTCCTTCACCTTCACGATCATGTCGGCCCCGGCAAACACATCGGCAGCCGTGTCGACTATGGATGCGCCGACGGCCCGATAGTCGTCATCGTCGAAATCGATGCCGCAACCAGCCTGTGTTTCGACGATCACTTCATGGCCTGCCTGGACGACGTCGAAGACAGATGCCGGTGTGAGCCCGACGCGATATTCGTGGTTCTTTATTTCCTTGGGGATTCCGACGCGCATTGACGCCTCCTGAGATTGATGATGGCCGGGCTATAACGACCTGCGCTAAGCTTGTCCTCCATTGCGGACCGTCATTTCTCGTGATAGTCCGCGCGCTTTGCCGCCCCCCAAGCGAAAATGCGGGGTCTGTAGCGGCCTGCACGGCGTTCGCATTACGCGGCATCAGGGAGCCGAACCGTCCAAAATGAGTGACACCAAGCCCGTCCAGTCCCCAGTCGGCCCGCCTTCGCGGGATCAGGCAATCGTCAAGCTCGCCGCCGGTGCTATCGGTATCGTGTTCGGCGATATCGGTACGAGTCCCTTATATGCCTTTCGCGAGGCTTTTGCCGGGCATCATCCGCTCGCCCTGAACACCCTGCATCTCTACGGTGTGCTCAGCCTGATATTCTGGGCGATGATGCTCGTCGTCACGATCAAATATGTATCGATCATCATGCGTGCCGATAACCGCGGAGAAGGGGGAAGTCTTGCGCTGCTCGCGCTGATGGGCGGTCGCAACAGCGGCAAGAAATGGAGCATGGGCATTGTGATGCTGGGCATCATGGCCACCGCGCTCTTTTACGGCGACGCAATGATTACGCCTGCCGTCTCCGTGCTTGGCGCGGTCGAGGGGCTGGCAGTCGTCAATCCGTCGCTACGGGGGTGGATCATCCCCATTGCCGTGTTCATTCTGATTTTCCTGTTCCTGATCCAGCGATCGGGAACAGCCCGGGTTGGCGCCTTTTTCGGCCCGATAATGCTGTTCTATTTCCTGACGATTTCGATCCTCGGAATCATCAGCATTAGCCAGAATCCCGAGATTCTGTGGGCGTTCAGTCCGCATTATGCAGCACAGTTCTTTATGGCGGAGCCCCTCAAGGCATTCCTCGCGCTGGGCGCGGTTGTCCTGGCGGTCACCGGCGCCGAAGCGCTTTATGCCGATATGGGGCATTTCGGGCGCAAGCCCATCGGCCTGTCATGGCTTGTCTTCGTCCTGCCGGCACTGATCCTCAACTATATGGGGCAGGGGGCTCTGGCCCTGCGCGACGGCGAGGCGATTTTCAACAATCCCTTTTTCAACCTTGCGCCGGAATGGTTCCAGCTTCCACTCCTCATCATCGCGACGCTGGCGGCGGTTATCGCCTGTCAGGCTGTCATCACCGGTGCCTTCTCGGTTACCCAGCAGGCGATCCAGCTCGGCTTCATGCCGCGCCTGCGGATCAATCACACCAATGCGCATACGATCGGGCAAATCTACATCCCGCTGGTCAACTGGGCGCTCATGATCATGGTCATCCTGCTGGTCCTGACATTCCAAAACGTCTCCAACCTGACGGCCGCCTATGGCGTCTCGGTCACCGGGGCGATGCTTCTCGATACCTGCCTGCTCAGCGTATTGCTGTTCAGCTTCTGGAGGTGGAACAAGTTCTGGGCCGGACTTCTGGTGGCATTGTTCTTCGTCGTGGACGGCTTGTTCTTCGCGGCCAACCTTACAAAAATTCCCGATGGCGGATGGGTGCCGCTCGCGATCAGCGGCGTTGCCTTCCTCCTGCTAACCAGTTGGGCCAAAGGGCGCTCGCTGATCATTGCGCAAATGCGTGAAACGGCCATGCCCGTTCAGGTGTTCGTCAAATCCGCCGCCGGATCGGCGACCCGCGTTCCCGGAACGGCGGTGTTCATGACGACCTCGCCCGAAGGTGTGCCGCACGCGCTTCTGCACAATCTGAAGCATAACAAGGTGTTGCATGAACGGATCGTCCTGCTCACCGTTTCCATTCTCGACCGGCCGCATGTCAGCCCCGAAGATCGCGTCCATTGCGAAGCGCTGGGATCGGGGTTCTACCGCATTATCCTGCGCTACGGATTCATGCAGGACACCAATGTCCCCGAAGCGCTCGAGAAAATCACGACCTGCGGCCCCGCCTTCAGGATGATCGAGACAAGCTTCTTCCTCGCTCGCCAGACTTTGCTCAGTTCGGACAAGCCGAAAATGGCACCATGGCGTGAAAAGCTCTTCGCCTGGATGTTGCGCAACGCGGAAACGGCAATGCAATTCTTCCGGCTGCCACCAAATCGCGTGGTGGAACTGGGCAGCCAGATAGAGATCTAGGGCTCCGGATTGCGTGCGGCCATCATCCTTGCTGCCGGGCGCTCAAGGCGCTTTGGGATCGCGAACAAGCTGCTTGTCCGCCGCCATGGTAAAACGCTTCTGCAATCAGCCGTACAAATCGCTTTGAGCGCGCCGGTTTGCCGGGTGATTGTGGTGACGAGCGTGGACGATGCCAGATTGCGCGGCGCGGTTCTCACTACAAGCAATAGCCGCGTATCAGTTTTGTTCGCGCGGGACCATCGGGACGGACATCATGCCAGCCTGCTCCATGGCCTCAACGCGCTTCGTCGCAGGGAGCGTGAAGCACTTGTCTTCCTGGGCGACATGCCGGATTTGACACCGGCGACCGCGCGCAGGCTTACGCGGCTTACAGCTGCGGGATACAAGGCAGTCAGGCCGTCTTATCAGGATACCCCCGGCCATCCTGTCCTCATTCGGGATGTCGATTGGGTTTGCAAGAGGCTGGAAACGGGAATGCCGCCATTTGGCCGCGATGAAGTCCTCCATGTCAACGAGGGGCGACATACGGTATTGGATATCGACCGTCCGGGAGACCTCCAGCGGATCGGTTCGCGACGATGACGACAAGCCCGGCGCCCATCATTGTCACGGCTGTGTTCGGGAAAGACGATTTCGCCCATCTTGATGCGTTGCGAAAGCGATATTATCCGGCCGATCGCAATAGGGTTCAGGCTCATCTAACGCTGTTCCACCATCTTCCACCAAGCGTTGGCGACGAGCTGAAATTCCGATTGAATGCAGAGACGCGTGGCGCGAAAGCGCCTCGGGCAAGGTTGAGCAGGGTGATGTCACTGGGGCAGGGCGTGGCCTTGGGTGTTGAAAGTCCAGACCTGATGGAGATTAGGGATCAGCTGGCCGACGCTTTTGCCGGCCTGTTAATGCCGCAAGACAGGCAGCCATGGCGTCCCCATATCACCATCCAGAATAAGGTTGCATCGTCCGAAGCCAAAGCGTTGTTGGAAGCCCTGTCCGTCGATTTCGAACCGCGGCCGTTGAGAATCGCGGGGCTTTCCAGCTGGTATTATCGCGGCGGGCAGTGGGAGCTCCTTGCTAAGTACAGTTTTGTCATGCCTTGATAAAAGATGCGTCAAATGTATGTTCTCTCCCTTACTGAAATAGCCAATGTACGAAAGTTCATAATAACAATTGGGAGGATACAAAATGGGCGCGACAGCAAGTAATCCTGACATCGAACCTTTTACGGATTATGCCACGGGCAAATCATATCTTCGGCTGCATCTCGATGTTGAAATTCCACGCGATAAATTCCGAGATCTGATAGATTTGATGGATTCTGACAACTTTGAGTCGGCTAAAGATTTCGTGACCCGTATTTCGCCGGAATCGTCTGAATATCTTGATCTGTTTTTCGGTAAATCGCTTCTTCGCAAAGGCGACTAGACACACCGGATATCAGTCGATCTGGCCGATGTCATCACAACTGAGATCGAACGCTTCAAGGCCCGCTTCGAGATAGGCTGCAAGCATCGGCATATCCATCAGCTGGTCGGCGACAGAATCGCCTTCCGGATCGGAGGCTTCGGATATCGCTTCGTCCCAGTCGCCCGCGTCGAACGTTCCGTTACCGATCCACGCCAGGGCCAGCAATTCGGCCCGCTGGTCCTCGGCATGATCGTCCAACGCTGCGGCAATCTCTTTTTCCACCGAATCATTCTTTTCGTCGATCAGCACGTTATAATCGTCATCCGTCGATACCGGACCGTCTTCGTCGACTTCATCCGGTTCGTTGGATGGCACCTGCGCATCCCATTCCCGGGCGCGGACGATGATCCGGCAAATCATGTCCAGTGGTGTTTCGAGCTCCATGTACATTCCCTTTCACTGGCGAGCGTGTCCGCTGCAGGCCTGATAGCTTATCCCGGTCTTGCGGAAGAACCAAACCAGTTGACCCTATTCCGCGCCATGCCTATAGGCCCCGAGCGCCCGTTTGCGGCGCTCGCCTAGTAGCATCGGGGCGGAGTAGCTCAGTTGGTTAGAGCAGTGGAATCATAATCCATGTGTCGGGGGTTCAAATCCCTCCTCCGCTACCAAATTTCTCTTTTCCCCATTCAAGCAATGCCTTCTTATTGCGCGGTTGCGCGAGGGGAGGCAGGGCACCTATCTCGTGCCTTCAAACGGAACAGGAAAAGTCATGGCCGAAACCCATCGCACGAAAATGCTCATCCTCGGATCGGGACCTGCCGGGCTCTCAGCTGCCATCTATGCTGCGCGCGCCGGCATGGAGCCGATTGTCGTGCAGGGGATGGAGCCGGGCGGCCAGCTCACCACCACGACCGAAGTCGAAAATTATCCGGGATTCGCCGAACTGATCCAGGGCCCGTGGCTGATGGAACAGATGCAGAAGCAGGCCGAAAATTGCGGCGCGAAGATGATCTGGGACCATATTTCCGAAGTGGACCTCTCCCAGCGCCCGTTCCGCATGAAAGGCGATAGCGGCGATGAATATGTCGGCGATGTGCTGGTCATCGCGACAGGCGCCCAGGCCCGCTGGCTGGGAATCGAAAGCGAAACCGCGCTGCGCGGCAAAGGCCTTTCGGCCTGTGCGACCTGCGACGGCTTTTTCTTCCGCGGCAAGAAAGTCGCGGTGATCGGCGGCGGCAATACGGCGGTCGAAGAGGCGCTATACCTGACCAACCATAGCGACGACGTTACCCTCATTCACCGGCGGGATGAGCTGCGCGCGGAGAAAATCCTGCAGGAACGGCTGTTCGCCCACCCCAACATCACGGTTCTATGGGACAAGACTGTGGACAAGTTTGTGGGTGAAGGGGATCCGGAAGGGCTGGTCGCGATCGACTTGAAGGACACGAAAACCGGAGAAATCACCCAAATCCCGGCGGAAGGCGGCTTTGTCGCCATCGGTCATGATCCGGCTACGGCCCTGTTCAAAGGCCATCTCGAGCTCGACAGCGACAATTATATCAAGGTGGAACCCGGCAGCACGCGTACCAGCGTTCCCGGCGTGTTCGCGTGCGGCGATGTGATGGATAAAATCTACCGCCAGGCGGTCACGGCTGCCGGCACCGGCTGCATGGCTGCGCTCGACGCCGAGAAATTCTTCGCCGAAACCGAATTCGAACAGGGCTAAAGCCCAGCTTCAAAGCGCTTCAGGGCGCGCAGGCAACTGTTCGAATAGCGCTCGAAATCGCCGTCGCGCGCAAAGCTGTGGGCGTCCGTCTCGATCATATCGCAGCTGAACCGGGATTCGCCTGAAAGTGCCGCCAAAGCGCCGTTGCGCCATTCGTCATCAAAACCGATCGCCGTGGCGTCATCCTTTGCCAGGACGATATGCGCAGGCGCGTCGGACGCGCCCAAGGCGGTTGCCACGCGCTGACCCAAACTGCCTTCCACCTTGCGCGGTTTGGCCAGTTTCAGGATGCCGGAAATCGCCTTGCGATAGTTGATCCCGCCGGTGAGCAAGCGCTTCCATCCGGCAAAACTCAGCAGCTGATCGCGATAATGGCTTTTAATCGCTGCGGGCGGCGGCTCGTTCGCCGCCGCTTCCACAACCCAGGGGTTGGCGAGCAGCATGGCATCGATGTCGCACTCCCGATGATGGAGGCATAAAGTTGTGGCGCCGTCGCAAAGCCCGAAGCCAACGATATGGGTCAGGCCGGGAACTTCCTTGCGAAAGGCAGTGACCGCAGCTGACAAATCGGGTGCACTTGCTTCGAATCCGGGATCTTCGCCGGAACTGTCGCCAACGCCGCGGCGGTCGTAGCGCAATACCGGATAGCCGGCCTCGGCCAGGAACGTCGCAAGCTGCGCAAAACCGCGATGCGCGCCAAAACGGGTCTGGCCGCCGCCAGTGACGACGAGCACACCAACCGCGCCATCTGCGGCATCCAGCGCGCCTGCAAGGATATCCCCTTTGCAGTCAAAGGCGAATTGCGTCCGCATCAGACCATCCACTCCGCGATGGCATCGACCAGCGCCTCTGTAAGTTCAGGTGATCCACTGGGTTCGGCCCGGCGCCAGAGAGGTGGGCCCGGCAGTTTGGCGTCGGCTTCGCCATGTTCGGTATCAAGACGGAGGATTTTTGCATTGTCCACGTCCGCAATATCGGCATCACGGACCGCGCGGGCGAGAGTAGAGGTGATCGCATAGCCGCCCAGCATGGACGGTCCGTTGGTAAACACCGCCTTTTGGGCGTCGCTGTCGAAATCGGGATCGTTGAGACTGCGTGAGCGAACCAGATCGCGGATCAAGCGTTTTCCTTCAAAAGGCGAAAAGCGCATCAGCGGAACGGCAACAGCTGCGTCATCGAGCAGGCATCCGCCCCGGATTGCCAATTTGGCTGACGGTTTGCATGAACTGGCGGCGTCAGTAACTGCTTGACGCCATGCGGGCCATTCGGCCTCAACCAGATCGGTTTCGCTCTCCCCGGTACCCGGAAGATCGGGCAGGTGCGAACTTATCCCCTTTGCGGACAAAGCGCGCATCGTATCCGAGATCAGCTTTCGCGTTCTGTTCAGCTCCTCGAACAGGGGCGGAACGATAAGCAGTTGCGGGCCGCTATCCGGGCCAAAACTCATAATCGGTTGAGCAACGCCCAGCGATTCATAGTGCCAAAATCGCGGGGCAGGAACGGTCACTGAAGCGCCTTGGTCCTGGCGAAGGCAAGGAGATTGCCAAAGGTTTCAAGCATTTCGGTTTCGAACTCGTCATCCTCGATCCAGATGCCGAGCCGGTCCTCGATCTCGGTCAGCAAGCCCGCCACCGCCATGGAATCGAGTTCGGGGATCGCGCCGAATAATTCGGTGCTGTCATCAAAATCGGCCACCTGCGCTTCCGCAAGGCCCAAAATATCGACCAGCACTGCCCGCAGCGTCGTCTCGACCATTTCGGCGCTATCAGATGCCATATGTACATTCCCCTGCATTGCGATTGCGCCCGCCTAATGGCTTGTTGAGCGACCGACAAGGCCAGAAAGTTTGTGCCGGAGCAAGGACAGCCAGGCTGCGGGCCGACGCGGGTTATAGAGCTGCAATCGGTAAAGCGGTCTCGGTGCGTCCATCCAGTCCGCTTTATAGGGTTCGCTACCCGTCCCATAATCAATGACCGCGGGAGCATCCCGTTCGATCACATGCCGGAACATGGCCTCGCTCAGGATCGAGCCTGGCGAATAGGATTTGGAGTTTTCCGTATAGGCAAGCTTGTGGATGGTCGCATGGCCGTTTTCGACATGCCAGAGTTGCGCCGCAACGGGTTCTCCCTCTTTGTACGCAACCCCCAGTCTGAGCGTTCCGGCTTCGCCTTCATGCTCGGCAAATTCTCGCATGAAATCCCACGATCCTTCATCCGGCTTCCAGCTTTGGGCATAGATGGCCTTATAGTCTTCCCAGGCCTGCTCATTGAAATTGTTGTGAATCGCTATCTCGAGATTGGCTTTCTTGCCTTTGCGTTTCACCGTGCTGCGCAATTTACCAGGGCGCGCGCTCCAGAAGGTTTCGAAATCCTCGGGCGGGCGCAGCTTCCAATTCTCCGTTGCAACGGTTCGGATCACTTTCCAGCCAGCATCGCCGAACGCCTGTTCCACCGGCCCGGGATCGGCGAGCGGTGCTATCGTGATCGATGCGAACTGCTTCAGTTTCCCGGCAATCGAGGCGAGCAATGCGCTATTATCACCGGTGCGGACTATATCGAAGTCCAGCGTGTACCAGCTTGCCAGCGCTTCGGCGTGGCGCTGGCTCGTCCGGTAAAGGAACAGCCAGGCTGCGTCGTTGCCACATCGAGCGCGGGCAATTAACGGTGTCTTGCCTGCCGCTCCGCAATGCCGTGCGGTCCTCTCAAACCATTCGATTCTGTTATACAGGCTGGGCTGCTGAGCGCGGCCCAGAGCGTTGCCTGCATCACTGGCAACATCGGCGAGGCTATCGAATAGCTTTACGTTAACTGTCATGACGCTATCCCGGTGATCGCCGCGACGCGGCTCGTGACGCCATCATCTACTCGGAAGCCATGACGAAAGCCTTAAATCCCGACCCAAAACCGCTCGATCACCTTACATTATGTGGGGCGGCGGACAGTGTCGCCCTGATAGACAGGCAGGGCGAACTCGATTTTGCCGGGCTGGAAGCGGCTGTAGGCGCGCTTGCGGCTTGGCTTATGGATCAGGGCCTGCATCGGGGCGATCGTGTGGCCAGCTGGCTCAACAAGACCCGTTTAGCCTGTTTGATGCCTCTGGCGACTGCGCGGGCCGGATTGGTTCATGTACCGGTCAATCCGCTGCTCAAACGCGCGCAGGTCGGCCATATCCTCGCCGACAGCGGCGCGAGCCTGCTGATCGCCGGGAAGGCACGTCTTGGATCGCTCGCGGAAGGCGACCTGCCTTCCGGGTGCCCGGCGGTCGACGAGAACCAGGCTTCGCTCGAGGGAAGCGGCTTGCCGCCATCCAATGGCGATCCGGACGATCTTGCCGCCATCCTTTACACGTCCGGGTCGACTGGCAGCCCCAAAGGGGTGATGCTCAGCCATGCCAATATGTGGCTCGGTGCGGTCAGTGTCGCGCATTATCTGGATATCCGGCCGTCGGACCGGACCTTGTGCCTGCTGCCATTCAGCTTTGACTATGGCCAGAATCAGCTGCTTTCCAGCTGGTTTGCGGGCGCATCCGCCATCCCGTTAGACTATCTGTTGGCGCGTGACGTCACAAAGGCGGTCGGGCGTCATGACGTCACAATATTGGCAGGTGTTCCACCCCTCTGGGTGCAATTGACAGAGATCGAATGGCCTGCGGAAATCGCTGGAAATTTGAGGGTTTTGACCAATAGCGGTGGCAAGATGCCGGTACCACTGGTGTCTGCCTTGCGCACGGCTTTTCCCAAAGCGGGCCTGCATTCCATGTACGGGCTTACCGAGGCCTTTCGTTCCACAACGCTCGATCCGGCGCTTATCGATACGATGCCGGAAAGCATTGGCCAGGCGATTCCGTTCGCCGAAATCATGGTCGTGACGCCCGAAGGAACGGATGCCGCGCCTGAACAAGCGGGCGAACTCGTCCATGCAGGCCCCCTTGTAGCCCTTGGATACTGGCAGGATCCCGAAAGAACGGCATTGCGGTTCAAACCGGCGCCGGATTTTTCGCACTATGGCGGTATGGCGGTTTGGTCGGGCGATACGGTGATGCGCGATACGGAAGGATATTTGCGCTTTGTTGGTCGCGATGACGCCATGATAAAGAGCGCCGGCAATCGCATATCGCCCAGCGAGCTGGAAGATGCGGCGATAGGAAGCGGTTTAACCGCAGAAGCATGCGCTTTTGGCGTTCCCGACGATCGGCTCGGACAGGCTATAATGCTGGTAGTCCGCGGTGAGGGCGGGGAGGCGGATCAGGCCTTGAAACGTTTTCTCAAGGCCGAGCTGCCAAACTTCATGCAGCCACGCGAAATTATCTGGCAGAATGAGCTACCACGAAACCCGAACGAAAAACTCGATCGCACTGAAATAGAACGGAAATGGGGACAATGAAACCAATCGGACCGATACCCGCGGCCTTTGCGACCCAGCAAGGGGAACTGATGATCGGCGGCTGTGGCGTTTCCGATCTGGCGGTCAGGACCGGGCAAACCCCGTTCTTCGTTTATGATCTTGATCTCGCAACGGCCCAGGTCGAGCGATTTCGCGCAGCAATGCCGAACGAAATACACTTGCATTATGCTGTAAAAGCAAACCCTCACCCCGCTGTAATTAAACATTTAATGAGCCTGACAGATGGCCTCGATATGGCTTCTGGCGGAGAGTTGGAACGGGTGCGCGATTGCGGTGCGGCCATGGAACATGTCAGCTTTGCCGGGCCAGGCAAGCGCGATCCGGAACTCGAATTGGCGATCTCGCTAGGCGCGACGCTCAACCTTGAGTCGGAGAACGAGGCGGTGCGCGCGCTTGCTATCGCCGAACGGCTTGGCGTCACACCCCGTCTGGCGGTACGCGTAAATCCCGATTTCGAGCTGAAAGGCTCGGGAATGAGCATGGGCGGCGGCGCAAAACCCTTCGGTATCGATCAGGAGCGGGTACCGGCACTCGTCAGAAAACTGATAGCGGCCGGCGCGGACTGGCGCGGTTTTCACATCTATTCGGGATCGCAATCGCTGGATGTCGATGCGATTGCCGAATGTCAGCGTGCCAGCATCGCCCTGGCTGCGGACCTTGCCCATGCTATCGGAGAAACCCCGAAAAGCGTAAATCTGGGCGGCGGATTCGGTATTCCCTATACTGCCAACGATGTGCCGCTCGACGTTGAGAGCGTTGGTAGCCGCCTGTCGCAGGCCTTGTCGGCCAGAGATGCCATTCTCCAAGATACGCAATTCATGATCGAGCTCGGCCGCTGGCTGATCGGTGAGGCAGGCGTGTATGTCGCGAAGATCCTCGATCGCAAGGAAAGCAAGGGCGAACTGTTTTTCGTAACCGACGGTGGAATGCACCATCATCTTGCCGCTTCCGGCAATTTCGGAATGGTCATGAAGCGCAACTATCCTGTCGCCATAGCGTCCCATATGGGTGCCGAAACGGTCGGGAGCGCGACAATTGTAGGCCCGCTGTGCACACCGCTCGACAAGCTTGCGGCCGATATGGCTGTGCCAGAGGCGCAGATTGGCGACTATGTAGCCGTATTCGCATCTGGCGCTTATGGTTTAAGCGCCAGCCCCGTGCACTTTCTGAGCCATCCCATGGCATCGGAAATTGTGGTTAAAGGCGGAAAAATAACCATTTAGCTCAACGCGAATTTAACCCTTTCCAGTGCATGTAGCGCTTGAGAAAGGGCCGGATTTCGTGTGCGTACTGCACGGATGACGTCATCGGCCCTGAAAAAGAAGGGCTCGATGATGCGCATCAATTCCATGAAAACCGCCTTCTGCATGGGCGTTTGTGCTTTCGCACTTGCCGGTTGTGCCGGCGGCTCAGGACAAGAACTGCCGCGGGCGTCCTTTGTCAGCACCAACCAGGGCCCGGGTGAACAATATGTAATCGGACCGCTTGATCAGCTGACGGTTTTTGTCTGGCGCAATCCGGAGCTTGGCGCCGAAGTGCAGGTCCGCCCCGACGGCCGGATCACGACCCCGCTGATCCAGGATATGGTAGCCGTGGGCAAAACGCCTGCGATGCTCGCCGATGATATTTCTGTCATGCTGGCCGAATATATTACCGAGCCGCGCGTATCCGTAATCGTGAACGAATTTTCCGGTACTTATGCCCAGAGGATCCGGGTGATCGGTGCCACCGAAGAACCCGCCTCGATCCCGTATCGCGCCAATATGACTTTGCTGGACGCGATGATCGCGGTCGGCGGTCTTTCAGAGTTCGCCGCAGGCAATCGCGCACGCCTGATCCGCCATGACCGTGGGACGGGCGAGCAGCGCGAATATGGCCTGCGCATTTCCAGCCTCCTGCGGCGCGGTGACACCAGCGCCAATGTCGATCTGCAGCCCGGCGATGTGATCATCATCCCGGAAAGCATGTTCTGATCGCAGATTCAGAAGCGACATATTCCCGAAAGGCAGCGACCACGACATGAACGGCATTTACGAAGAAATCAGGATTGCACTGCATGCGATCTGGCAGCGCCGCTGGCTGGCTCTTGCCGTTGCCTGGGGCGTGGCCGTTCTTGGCTGGCTCGTTATCGCGCTGATTCCCGCGAGCTACACCTCGCAGGCACGAATTTACATCCAGCAGGAAACCGTGCTTTCCAATCAGGTCGGCGTTACCGATCGCGAACAGCGGGCGATGATGGAACGTATCCGTCAGACGCTGGCCTCGACCGGTAATCTCGAACAGGTTGTTCGCGAGACCGATCTGGCACAGCAGGCCACGACCGATGCGCAGGTTCGGTCGCTTGCATCGCAATTGCGCCAAAATATCACGGTGGCCGCGCAGCAGGACCCGAACAATATCGGCCGGCCCAGCAATGTGTTCGAAATCAGTGCAAGCTGGAGCGGGCCCAGCCTGGCCCAGCAGATCAACCAGAAGCTGATCGATGTATTCATCGAGGAAAGCCTGGCGGGTACGCGCCAGGAGGCGACCCAATCGGTCGCATTCCTGGATCGGCAGATCGCGGAACGGGAAACGCGCCTCCAGCAAATTGAAGAACGCCGGGCGAATTTCGAAAATGAATTCAGCGGATCGCTGCCTGGTGTCGGTACGATTTCCCAGCGCATGGACCAGGCCCGTTCCGAGATGCAGAATATCGAGAACGACCTTGCTGCCGCGCAAAGCTCACTCAATATTGTTCAGGCCCAATTGGCCGGAACGCCGGCAACGACCAGCGTGCCCGGAACTTTCGTACCCGGTGGCGGCAATGCGCGCCTCAATGCGCTTCAGTCGCAACTGGCGGATGCGCAGGCCCGGGGCTGGACGGACCAGCATCCCGACGTAGTTGCCCTGCGCTCGCAGATTGCCCGTGCCCGTGCTCAGGGCGGCGGTGGCGGCGGTGGACGCCAGGTCGGTGGTTCAACTTCAGCAAACCCGCTGTATACGTCACTGCGCTCAATGCTCGCAGATCGTCAGGCAACGGTTGCTGCCCTTACGGCGCGCCGCGACCAGCTTCGCGCCGGCCTCGATCAGATCGAGCGCCAGCGCCGGACCAACCCGGGCGCGCTTGCCGAACAGCAGCAGCTTGATCGCGATTATCTGGCCCTGCAAACGCAATATAACCAGCTCGTCGCCGATCGCGAACGCCTGCGTCTGCGCGGTGAAGTCGTAACCGAAACGGACAGCAACACGTTCCGCGTTATCAATCCGCCGAGCATGCCGAGCGCCCCAACGGCTCCGAACCGGCCGTTGTTGCTGATCCTCGTGCTGATGGCGGCCATCGCCGCTGGAATCGGGGCTGCTTTTGCCCAGAGCCAGCTCAAAACGAGCTATCCGACGGCACGGCGTCTCGGAAATGGTACCGGCTTGCCGGTTCTGGGAGCGATCAGCGAGATCATAAGCCCGACCCAAAAGGAAGTTCGCCACCAGAATTTCCGTCGGTTTGCCGCCGGTACAGCGGCCCTGTTTGGGGTGTTTGTCCTGCTGATGGTGGTTGAATTCGTTCAACGCGGCCTGGCGGCCTGAGGGAGCAGAGAGAATGAACAAATATAGCTCTATCGGATCGTCCGGATCGCTCCTCGAACGTGCTGCGGAAAAATTCGACTTTGCTGCGGCCTTGCGCGGTGCGGCAACCGAATTTCCCGAAGCAGAGGCGGTTCCGGCTCCTGATAACTCCCAACCCGTTCGGGATACGGACACACCAAAGGCGCCAATTGTACGGGGCGAAACGGTTGCAGTCGATCGGGTCGCACTCGCCGAGGCTGGCTTCATTTTACCGGATCAGCGTCCGGGACCGCTCGCCGAGGAATTCCGGATTGTAAAACGCCAGCTCCTGCTGCGTGCAGCGGGCGAGGGCGGAACGCCGCTCAAGAATGGCAGGATGATCCTCGTTTGCTCGGCCAATCCCGATGAAGGCAAGACATTCTGCTCGGTCAATCTCGCGCTTTCCATGTCGCGGGAAACCGATCTCGATATCGTTCTTGTAGATAGCGACCTGAACAACCCGGAAATTGCAAAATTGATGGGTATCGGAGACGGCCCGGGGCTGATCGATGCGCTTTCCGATCCGGCAATCGACATCGAGTCCTGCGTGACGCCGACCGATATCCCCAACCTGTCTATCCTTCGTTCCGGCCGACGCACCGATGACGCCACCGAATTGCTTGCGTCACAGCGAACAAGCGCAAAGATTGAGGGGCTGCTCAGCCACAGCCCCACTCGGATCGTTATCTTCGATTCCCCGCCGGCCCTGTCGGCATCGCCGGCATCCGTGCTTGCGATGCTTGCTGGCCAGACGGTGATGGTCGTGAAGGCCGACACCACAAGCGAGGCAGAACTGCGCGAAGCGCTGGGCCTGCTCGACGGCTGCGACGATATTCAGCTGCTTTTGAACGGTGTGACTTTCACGCCGAACGGCAAGCGGTTCAGCACCTACTACGGATATGGGGAATAGAAATGGGTAGTTTCTCAACGCGATACAGGATGATCGCCGCTACCGGGCTAAGCGCCGCCGCGCTTGCCTGTCTGGCGTCTCCCGCTCAGGCGCGCAGCCAGATTTCGCCCTATATCGAGGTTCAGCAAATTCTGGATTTCGATCTTAGCAATAATGACGCACTGGGTGACGACGTCGTTACCTATACCAGCGTCGCCGCCGGCGTTGATGCGTCGATCGCGACGCGGCGGATCGAAGTCGGTGCCAGTTACCGCTATGAACGCCGCATCGACTGGAACGACGATATTGCCGATGATGACGTGCATAGTGGCCTTGTCCGGGCCCGCGCGAACGTTGCTCGCGGCCTCAGTCTGGAAGCTGGCGCTCTCGCGGCCCGTTCGCGGACGGAAATCGGCGGTGCCGGGCTCGGTTCGCTGACCGGAGACAATGACAACAGCACACAGGTCTATTCGGTCTATGCCGGGCCGACCTTTGCAACACGCGCCGGCCCGCTTGAAATCGGCGCCGCCTATCAGCTCGGCTACACCCATGTTGAAGACAATTTCGCGGCCAACAGCGATCCGAACCAGGCTCCGGTCGATTATGTCGATCACTCGACCTATCATCAGGCGACGGCCAGCGTCGGCATGTCGCCCGGCGATATGCTGCCTTTTGGCTGGGTTGCCTCGGGCAGTTATGAGCGTGAGGACGCCAGCCAGCTCGATCAGCGTTACGAGGCCTATTACGGCCGGGTCGACGTCACTATTCCGGTAACGCCGACTCTCGCGCTGCTGGGTGGCGTTGGTTATGAAAATGTCGAAATCAGCCAGCGCGACGTTCTTGTCGATGCAAACGGCAATCCGGTGCTCGACAATAATGGCCGCTTCCAGTCGGATACGAGCGCGCCGCGGCTTCTTGCCTATTCAGTCGAAGAACTGATCTACGATGCGGGTATCCTGTGGCGCCCCAACGCGCGGCTCGAACTCGCAGCGCGTGTCGGCCATCGCTACGACACGACAATCTACAACGGCTATCTGACCTATCAGGCAAGCCAGTCTAGCACTCTCCAGGCCGCAGTATATAACGAAATCAGCAGCTTTGGCCGGGGAACGACCAATACGCTTGCCGGACTACCGACCAGTTTCACGGTTAGCCGCAACGGGTTCGGCCAGTTCAGCGGCTGCGCCTTTGGCGAGGGCAGCAATGCTGGTGGCTGTTTCGACAACGATTTCCAGTCACTCAACGCTTCGAATTTCCGCAGCCGTGGCGGCAGCCTTGTTTGGACCGGGGGCAGGGGCCCCTGGAGCTATGGCGTCGGTGCCGGGTATCAGAACCGCCGCTATCTCGCCCCGACGACGAGCGCCAATTTCTCGCTCGATCGGGTAACCGACGAAGCCTATTCGCTGCAGGCCAATCTCGGCCATCAGATGACGCCGAATTCCAGCCTCGACGGGAACCTGTATGCGACATGGTTCCAGAGCGGCATTCCGGGCGAGGCCGATGTGTTCAGCAGCGGCGGTTCGGCAACCTACAGTATCGCTTTGTATAGCGGGCTCAGTGCGCAGGCTTCGGCCGGGCTCTTCGCCAACGATGTCGATGGCGAGGAAACCGACTGGCTGGGCACTTTGCTCTTCGGTGTTCGCTACGGATTTTAGAGAGAATGCGCGTAAGCGCGTGAAGGAAAGAAACATGTACAGTGAACATTATGGCCTGACGGGCAATCCGTTTCAGCTAACGCCGGATCACCGTTTCTGGTTTGAAAGCGAAACGCACAAAAAGGCGATGGCCTATCTGGGCTATGGCCTGGCCCAGGGTGAAGGCTTTATCGTCATCACCGGCGATATCGGGGCCGGCAAGACGACGCTGGTCGGCCATCTGATGGCAAGTATCGATACGTCGCGCCTCACTGCCGTACAGGTCGTTTCGACCCAAGTGGAAGGAGACGACATGCTGCGGCTCGTTTCGCAGCAGCTTGGCCTTGAGGTTCATGGTTTCCAGAAAGCCGAACTGATCGACCGGGTCGAACGGTTCCTCCACGGCCAGGCGCGCGAGGGCAAGCGGACGCTGCTGATTGTCGACGAAGCCCAAAATCTCTCGGTTTCGGCGCTCGAAGAGCTACGGATGCTTTCCAATTTCCAGTCTGCCGGGCGGGCTCTTTTGCAGATATTCCTGCTTGGTCAGCCAGAATTCAGGGATCGGGTCAAAAAAGCGCCCAATCTCGAACAGCTTCGCCAACGGGTCATCGCGACCCATCATCTCGATGCAATGCAGGCGAATGAGATCGAACCTTATATCGTTCACCGGCTCTCGATCGCCGGTTGGCAGGGAGCCCCGCAATTTGCGGCGGATGCCTATGCGGCGCTCTACGAGGCGACGGATGGCGTTCCACGCCGCCTCAACACGCTCATGGGGCGGGTCATGCTGTTCGGCGCTGTCGAAGATCTCGAGACAATCGATGCGGCAGCCATCAATGCCGTGTTGACCGACCTTGCTGGCGACGAAACCGAAGGTGACGCCATGACGGTCGAATTTGATGAGACCGTGGAACCGGAGACCATCGAAGAGCTGCCCGTGGACGAAGGTGTCGAGGCCGAAGTCACTCAGGACATCGCCGATGCCGACATCTATGCGGCGCTTGCGGCGGCTGAGCTCCAGGAGACACCAGCGCTCGACGAAGAAACCGAAGACCCGATGCCATTTTCCGGGCATGCGGAGCCGGCCGATCCGGCAATCGCCGAGGAAAACGGGCCGGATATCGAGATCGATAGCCGCATTGCCGCCCTCGAAACCCGTCTTGAAGAACAGGAAGCCGCTCTGCGCCGTGTCTTGACCTTGCTGGTTCAATGGGTCGAGGAAGAAGAAACACAGCCCAGCTTTGGCGTCGTTCGCGGCGATGCTGCCTAACCCCAAGTAGGAAGGATATGGCGCGCGATGCTCAATGCGCTTTCAGTCGATATCGAAGACTGGTTTCAGGTCGGCGCGTTTGAGACGGTTATCGCGCGGGATGACTGGGACGGACTCGCACAGCGCGTAGAGCGCAACAGCGATGCCGTGCTGGCTTTGTTTGAACGCGCAGGTGTCAAGGGAACTTTCTTTACGCTGGGCTGGGTAGCGGCGCGCTATCCCGCGCTGATACGCCGTATAGTCGAGGCGGGTCACGAAATCGCCAGTCACGGCTGGGATCACCAGCGGGTGTTCACGATGCAGCCCGAAGAATTTCGCGCCGATTTGAAAAAGGCACGAACTGCAATCGAGGATGCCGCCGGCGGGCGGGTTTCCGGTTACCGGGCGCCCAGCTTTTCGATTGATGCGCGTACGCCCTGGGCGCATGGGGTATTGGCGGAAGAAGGTTATGCCTATTCGTCCAGCGTCGCGCCGGTTGTGCACGATCATTACGGTTGGCCAGAAGCGCCCCGTTTTGCCTTTGCGCCATTGTCAGGTGCGGAGATTATCGAGCTTCCGGTCACAACGGCCCGGCTTGGCGGCCGGACTATAGCTGCCGGCGGTGGCGGGTTTTTCCGGTTGCTCCCCTATCGATTTTCCCATTGGGCCATTGGCCAGGTCAATGGCAGGGAAGGGCGACCAGCGATATTCTATTTTCATCCCTGGGAAATCGACCCCGGGCAGCCTCGCGTCGAACACGCGCCGCTGCGCTCGAAGGTTCGCCATTACAGCCGACTTTCGGCGATGGAAGGCAAGCTTGAAAAGCTGCTGGGTGCTTTTGAATGGGGCCGGGTCGATCAAGTGGCCGCAGAGCAAAAGGCGACGATCCAATGAATGCACCGATGCCGATGAGCAAAATTATTGTCAGGCACGCCGATTTGCGAGATCCGCACGAAAATGCGCGAATTGATGCTTTTGTCCATGATGCAGACGGCGGCACACCCTTTCACCTCCCACGCTGGCTAACCGCGATCGAGCGTGGCTGCGGACAGCGCGCCCATATGCTTCTCGCTGAGCGCGGCGGTGTAATCGCTGGAATTCTGCCATTAACGGAGATGCACTCGCCGATTGTCGGCCGTGCGCTGACGTCGAGCGGTTTTGCCGTTGCCGGTGGCATTCTCAGCGAAACGGCTGCTGCAACCGAAGCGTTGGCCGATGCAGGCTGGGCTCTGGCCGAACGCTTAAGCTGCCCGGAAGTGGAATTGCGGGGCGGATCGCTACCACAAAACTGGCAAGTGCACGAAGGCCTCTACGCCAATTTTTCCAAGGCACTGGAAAAAGATGCTGAGACCCAATTGGAATCCATCAAGCGCAGGCATCGCGCCGAAGTACGCAAAAGCCTGAAAAACGGCCTTTCCTTTGAGACAGGAACTTCCGACCATGACCGCGATCGCCATTATCGCATATATGCGACCAGCGTCCGGAACCTCGGCACGCCGGTATTCCCCAGGGCTTTGTTTGAAGAGGTTCTCGATGGCTTTGGCGACGATGCGGATATTGCCGTGGTAAGCCATGAAGGCGAAGCGATCAGTTCGGTCCTGACCCTCTATTTCAACGGTCGCGCCATGGTCTATTGGGGCGGCGGAACCTTTGCGGCACGTGCGCTGCGGTCCAATGAGTTTCTCTACTATTCAATGATGAACCATGCCCGGGATAGGGGTTGCCACACATTTGATTTTGGCCGCTCCAAAATTGGAACGGGGCCGTATCATTGGAAGAAAAATTGGGGTTTTTCCCCTGAACCGCTGACCTATGCCGGAAGAACGGCGGATGGCGCAGAGGCCAGAGATATGAATCCCAATAGCCCGAAATACCGTTTGCAGGTAGCCCTGTGGCGCAAATTGCCGCTGCCGATCGCCAATCGCCTTGGCCCCTGGATTGCACGGGGCCTGGGATAATGGGCGATATCCTCTTTCTGGCTCACCGGATTCCCTATCCGCCAAATCGCGGTGACAAAATCCGCTCATTCAATATCCTGAAACGGTTGTGCCAACTGGGCACGGTCCATGTCGCGACTTTCGCCGATGATGACGAAGATCTTGGGCATGCAGACATGCTTCGACCGATGCTCGGCTCGGTGCATATCGAGAAGCGGGCCGTGTCCAAACCGGTTGGTGCGGCAAAAGCCATCCTGTCCGGCAAACCGATATCGCTAACCCTGTTCGACAGTGCGGGCATCCGAAAGTTCGTCGCGAATATCACGACGCAGAAACCGATAGATGCCGTTTTCGTATTTTCCGGCCAGATGGCGCAATTTGTGCCCGAAGATCTGACGGGCTCACGGTTCATCATGGACTTTGGCGATGTCGATTCAGCAAAATTCGCCTCCTATGCGCGGTCGAGCTCCTGGCCGATGCGACATGTCCACGCACGTGAGGCGGTCAAACTGGCGGCCTTTGAAAAGGCAGTCGCGCACCGTGCCGACTGTTCCACCTTCGTCACCGAGGCGGAAGCCGCGCTATTCCGGGCCGAAACGGGGCTCGATGCGGAGCGCGTCCGGGCGCTCGAAAACGGGATAGACTGTCGCTTCTTCGATCCTCGCGCCGACTTCGCTCGTATCGAGAAACCGGAAGGATCGCTCGTTATCTTCACCGGGCAGATGGATTACCGCCCGAATATCGAGGCCGTGGTCAGCTTTGCAGACGATGTGCTGCCGGTTGTCCGGCAACAGAATCCCCATGTCAATTTCGCGATTGTCGGCAGAAACCCGACCGGCGAAGTTCAGCGGCTCGCCAGTCGCGAAGGCGTGATCGTGACCGGCGGTGTCGACGATATCCGAAGCTGGCTGGCCGCTGCCGATATTGTCGCGGCGCCGCTGCGCATGGCGCGCGGGATTCAGAACAAGGTACTCGAGGCCATGGCGATGGCCCGGCCCGTCGTCGCCTCCGTCCCTGCCTATGAGGGAATAGACGCAGAACGGGGACGGCATTTGATGGTTGCCGATACCATTGCCGACGAAGCGCATCTGATACTCGAGCTCCTGGCGAACCCGGCAAAGGCCGACATGATGGGCTGCGCCGCTCGCGACCGGATGCTGGAACGCTATGTCTGGGACCAGACGCTGGCGCCGCTCGGCCGGTTGATAGGCCGCGAACCGGTCGAATTGCGGCAAAAAGCCCTGACCGAGGCAAGCTGATGTCAGCCGCCGAAGCGCTTTATCGTCCAGAAACGACCGCTGCGGCCGGACCGTGGCGAAGGCATCTCAGTTTTCTGGCATTCGCGGCTTTGGCGATGCTCCTGATATTTCATCGCGATGTCTTGGACATGGTCTCGATCTGGTGGACCAGTTCGACCTTCAACCACTGCCTGGTGATCCTTCCTATCATTGGCTGGCTGGTCTGGAATCGCAGGAACGAACTGGCGCAGCTTACGCCGTCGGTTTCACCCCTCGGATATTTGATCGTCGCTGGCGGTGCTGTTGGCTGGCTGCTCGGTGAAGCGGCGGGAGTATCGCTTGCCAGGCATTTCGGGGTCGTTCTCATGCTGCAGGGCAGCGTGGTGACGATCCTGGGAATTGCTGTAACGCGCGGTCTTCTTTTCCCGCTGGCCTTTGCCCTGTTCCTGGTGCCGTTTGGTGAGGAATTCGTGCCTTTTCTCCAATCGATAACGGCTGAACTGAGCATGCTGTTGCTGGGATTGTTCGGGTTGCCGGCCCATATCGAGGGCGTCTTCATCACAACGCCATCGGGATATTTCGAGGTTGCGGAGGCCTGTTCCGGTGTGAAGTTTCTTATCGCGATGGTGGCGCTCGGGGCGCTGGCCGCAAATCTGTGTTTCAAAAGTTGGTGGAAACGCGCCGCCTTCCTCGGCATCTGCGTGGCCGTGCCGATCATGGCCAACGGCATACGCGCCTTCGGCACGATCTATATCGCCGACAGGAACGGCATCGAATTTGCCGAAGGGTTCGATCATGTCGTTTATGGCTGGTTTTTCTTCGCTTTCGTCATCATCGCGGTCCTTGCCCTGGGGTGGAAATTCTTCGATCGCGAGATCGACGACCCTGCTTTCGATCCCGGCGCTATCGCCGATAGCGGAGCAGCGGCCAGCCCGGTCCGCCTCGGCGCATTTGCGCTTGCCCTGTTGACGCTGGCCGCCGCGCCGATGCTCTGGCTGTCGACCAGCGCAATTACCGGAAGCGGATCCGTGCCTGCGTCTTTCACGATACCGCGGGTTGAAGGCTGGACCCGGACCGATGCGCAGATGGGCTATCCCTGGCAAGCGACATATGCCGGTGCCGACAGGATCGTCGAAGGCCGATACAGCGACGCCAACGGGCGCGTTGTCGATATCGCGATCGCCTATTTCGCTAACCAGACCGAAGGCCGCGAACTCGTGAGCTTCGGCCAGGGCGGCCTCCCTGTGGACACCGAATGGTCACGGGTGGAAGATACCGATGCGCCGCCGTCCGGCCATGCCTACCGCATTACAGCGCCGGGCCCCGAATTCCGGGAAGTTTTCGAATATATGCGGATCGGAACGCTGACGACGGGCAGCGAGAGCCGTGCGAAAATCGAAACCATGCGGGCCCGCCTTTTGGGCGGCGACCAGAGCGCCATTGGCATCGTTCTGTCAGCAGAGGGCCGGGATGCGCGCGACATCATTGAGTCCTTTCTCGCCGATAGCGGCGGGATCGAAACATTGGTTGACCGCGTGACCGGCTTGGCCGACTGATCCGCCATGTGCGGAATAGCGGGCATCTTTCATCTGGAAACGGCGAAACCGGTCGACCCCGACCGCATACGACTGATGACCGACACACTGGCTCATCGCGGACCAGACGGGTCCGGCGTTTGGACGGCGCAGGGCGTAGGGCTCGGGCACCGGCGGCTGTCGATCATCGATCTAGAGACCGGCGCGCAGCCCATGGCAACGCCCGATGGCAAGCTCGTTACCGTCTTCAACGGCGAAATATACAATTACAGGGCGTTGCGACTGGAATTGCAGGCGCAAGGCCATGTGTTCCAGACCGACAGCGATACAGAGGTTATTCTCCATGGCTGGCGGCAATGGGGGCCGCTCTGCATTGAGCATTTTGACGGCATGTTTGCCTTCGCTCTCTACGATGATGACGCGAAGACGCTCTACCTCGGACGTGATCGTCTGGGCGTGAAGCCTCTTTATTATGCCGAAGTCTCCGACGGGAGCCTGATTTTCGCTTCGGAATTGAAAGGGCTGCTCGCGCATCCGCTGCTGCGCCGACGCCCGAGTGAGCAGGCGGTCGAGGATTTTCTCGCGTTCGGTTATGTTCCGGACGATGCCTGTTTTGTCGCAGGCATCAAAAAACTTCCGGCCGGCCATTATCTGATGACGCGCCGCGGGCTACCGTTGGCCGAGCCGCGCAGTTACTGGGACGTCGCTTTCGCACCCAAACGCCGCAAGGCGGAGGCGGCCGAAGAGGAACTTGCGTCGCTTATGGGCGATGCCGTGCGCAGCCGGATGATTGCCGATGTGCCGCTCGGCGCTTTCCTGTCCGGGGGTGTCGACAGCTCGTCCGTCGTTGCGTTCATGGCGGAAGCCAGTCGCGGCGCCGTGGAAACCTGTTCCATCGGCTTCGACCAGGCCGATCTCGACGAGACGGCCTATGCGGACCAGATCGCCGAACGCTTCGCCACCAACCATCGCAAGCGGATTGTCGCTGCCGATGATTTTGCCTTGATCGATACCCTGGTTAGCGGGTTCGACGAACCTTTCGCCGATGCCAGCGCCTTGCCAACCTACCGGGTATGCGAACTGGCCCGGGAGAAGGTAACAGTGTCCCTGTCGGGAGACGGCGCGGACGAGATTTTCGCCGGCTATCGCCGTCATGTGTTCCATGCCGGAGAAGAACGCGCGCGGACCTTGCTGCCGGCGGCCGTCCGTCAACCGGTATTCGGCACGCTGGGTTCGCTTTATCCCAAACTGGACTGGGCACCGCAATTTCTGCGCGCCAAATCGACTTTTCAGAGCCTTGGGCGGACTGGCGCGGAAGCCTATGCGGATTCCGTTGGCGTAACCGGATCGGCATTGCGGCAATCGCTCTACAGCGACACGATGCGGGCGGCGCTGCAGGGGCACCGCGCAGAGGATCGCTATATCCGTATGATGGAAAGCGCGCCGGCGGAGGATGGCCTTGCGGCGGCTCAATATGCCGATCTGAAGATCTGGCTCCCCGGCGACATCCTGACCAAGGTCGATCGGATGAGCATGGCGGTCAGCCTGGAAGCCCGCGAACCGCTACTGGATCACCGGCTTGTCGAATTTGCCGCGACCTTGCCGCTCAAGCAGCGCGTACGCGGCGGGACAGGAAAATGGCTGATGAAGCAGGCGATGCGCCGCTACCTTCCCGAAGATATTCTCTTTCGCCGCAAGATGGGTTTCGTAACGCCGATCAGTGCCTGGTTTCGCGGGCCGCTCGCCGGGGAAGCGGACCGGCTTGTCAGCAGCACCGCCTTGGCCGAGACCGAGTGGTTCGACAGGCAGGCGATCAAGCGCATTGTCGATGCCCATAAAAGCGGCCGCGAGGAACATGGCCGCCTGATCTGGCAGCTCATGATGCTGGACCGGTCTTTACAGCATGTGTTCGGCGCCGGGCGTTAGCCCGCATAATCCGCACCCACAAAATAGAGTCCGTCGGGCGGCGCATTCAACCCGAGCCGCTGGCGATCAGCCGCTTCCAGTGCATCGCGCAAATCACCTTCCGACCAGCGCCCGATACCCACCAGCGCTAGACAACCCACCATCGACCGGACCTGGTGATGGAGGAAAGAGCGCGCGGCGGCCTGCACGACTATGGCGTCGTCTTCGCGGCTTACGGCGAGCGACCCAAGCGTTTTGAGCGGACTTTCCGACTGGCAATGCGCGGAACGGAAGGTTGTGAAATCATGTTTTCCAACGAGCAGTTGAGCGCCCCTGTGCATCGCCTGCTCGTCCAGCGGCTGCGGGATACGCCAGGCACGGCCAGCTTCCAGGGCGAGCGGGGAGCGCCGATTGACGATCCGGTAGAGATAGCGGCGGCCCAGGCAATCGAAACGCGCATGCCAATCGCTGTCGACCTCTTCACAATCGAGTATCGCGATCGGCTCGCTGCGGAGTTTTGCATTCAGGCCTTCGCCCAGGCGAAACGCGTCGATATCCTTTTCCACATCGACATGGGCCGTCATCGCGAGGGCATGGACGCCGGAATCGGTGCGCCCGGCTCCGTAAACGAGAACCTCTTCCCCTGTTATCCCCTGGCAGGCGTCCTCGATCGCCTGCTGTACGCTGGGGCCATGGGGCTGGCGTTGCCAGCCCATATAGGGCCTGCCGTCATATTCGATGGTCAGGCGAAAGCGGGTCATGCGAGCGATGAGCCTGCCGGGATCGAGAAGCCCCGCAAAAGATCGCTGATCGCCATCGCGCCTTTGCCGGCGCGCTGAGCGAGGGTCGGGCGAATTGCGCCACTTTGGCAGGCGATTGTCAGCTTGCCGTCCAGCACCATTCCGGGTGTACCGACGCCCTCGACGATGTCTGCCGCCAAAATCTTGATCCGTTCGCCCTCATACTCAACGAACGCGCCGGGGATCGGGTTGAAGGCGCGAACAGCCCGTTCAACGGCCTCGGCCGATTGCCCAAAATCGAGTCGCGCTTCGGCCTTCCTGATCTTTTCCGCATAGATCGCCAGCGCATCGTCCTGTGGTTTCGCCTCAAGCGTATCGAGCGCTGACAAAGTTTCGCAGATCAGAGTAGCTCCGATTCGTGCCAGCTCATCCGTCAGATCGCCTGCGGTTTTACCATCGACCGGCGTTGTCGCTTTCGCCAGCATTGGACCTGTATCCAGACCGCGCTCCATCTGCATGATCGTGATGCCGGTGGTGGCGTCCCCGGCCAGTATCGCCCGCTGGACAGGGGCAGCACCGCGCCAGCGCGGAAGGAGCGAACCATGGATGTTGATGCAGCCCATTTCCGGGGCATCGAGAATCGCCTGGTTGAGAATCAGTCCGTAGGCCGCGACCACCGCAACATCTGCATCGAGATCGGAAAATGCCGCTTTCTCCTCGTCCGATTTGAGGCTGGCGGGCGTTCGAACCTCAAGCCCCAAACGTTCGGCTTCCTCATGCACTGCTGAGGCGCGCGGTTTCTTGCCCCGGCCCGCAGGGCGTGGCGGCTGACTGTAAACCGCGACGATATCGTGCCCGAAATCGCTGAGCGCTTTCAGCGCCGGCACCGCAAAATCGGGCGTTCCCATGAAAATGATCCGCATGGCAATGCTTGAACCGCTTGGCAAAGGGGAGTGCAACCCCATAATGAAGTTTCATGGCATCCGTAGAGATCGATCAGTTGACCAATGCGCTGGCCCGGTTGCCCGGGCTGGGGCCGCGTTCCGCCCGCCGCGCCGTGCTTCACCTGCTCAAAAAGCGGGAAGGGACGCTCGTCCCGCTGCTCCGCGCGCTGGAAACCGTGGACGCCAAGCTCGCCACCTGCAGCATCTGCGGCAATGTCGACACCAGCGATCCCTGCGGCGTCTGTACGGACGTGAAGCGCGATGCGCGTTCCTTATGCGTGGTCGAAGAAGTGTCCGACCTCTGGGCGCTGGACCGTTCCCGACTGTTTCCCGGACGCTTTCATGTGCTGGGCGGCAGGCTTTCCGCGCTGGACGGGGTTCGGCCGGAGGATCTGGGCATCGACACGCTGATCGGCAGGGTTGCCGGCGGCGAAGTCGACGAAGTGGTTCTGGCGATGAACGCCACGCTTGAGGGGCAGACGACCGCGCACTATCTGTCCGAACGGCTCGAATCCTTCCCGGTGCGCATTACCCAGCTCGCGCACGGTCTGCCGGTCGGCGGGGAGCTCGACTATCTGGACGAGGGAACGCTGGCTCAGGCGCTGCGCGCAAGGCGGCCGGTAGCTTGACCTCAATCGAGGCAATTCCTACCTAATCGCCATGGCTATTCTTCCCATTGTCGAGGTTCCGGACCCCCGTCTGAAAACCGTTTCCACCCCTGTCGAAGAGGTGACGGACGAAACGCGCACGCTGATCGCCGACATGTTCGATACGATGTACGATGCGCCGGGCATCGGCCTTGCCGCAATCCAGGTGGGCGTGCCGAAGCGTATCCTCGTGATCGACCTGCAGGAGCCGGCGGAGCATGACCATGAACATGGCGAAGATTGCGACCATGAACATGAAGTGATCCGCGATCCGCGCGTCTTCATCAATCCGGAAATTCTCGATCCGTCGGACAGCATGCGCTTGTACGAAGAGGGCTGCCTTTCGGTGCCCGATCAGTTCGCCGATGTCGAACGGCCGGACAGCGTGACCGCGCGCTGGCTCGACGAAAATGGCAAGCAGCATGAAGAGCGGATCGAAGGCATGCTCGCGACCTGTCTCCAGCACGAGATGGATCATCTGGAAGGCATCCTTTTCATCGACCATCTCTCCCGCCTCAAACGCCAGATGGTGCTCAAAAAGCTCGAAAAATCCCGCAAGCTGAAGGCTGCGTAATCCGATCTATCCCCGCAATGGCGGTTAGCATCTTGTATGCGTGACGTGCGGGGCGTAGGTTCCTGCTTCGTTCTCATCGGTAGGAAGCTATGGACCCGGTCCTCATCATTGTCTTTGTTATCTCCGCACTGGTTGTCGGCGCGGTGTTGGGATGGTTCGCGAGCGGACGGACGGTGGCTCCATTGCGCGAAGAAAATGCGCGGTTGCGCAGTGACAGTGAAAATACGGCAAGAGATTTGCGCGCTGCACTGGACGGTGTGCGCGACGAGCGGGACGCTGCCCAGCAAGAGCTTGCCGGCCTCAAGGCGTCAGCCGAGGAACGCGACCGGGCCTTTGAGGTTCGGATGACCGAATTGCGCGAAGCCAAGGAGGCGCTGACGGCACAGTTCAGCGAAGTTGGCGCGAAAATGCTAGGAGAAGCCCAGAAACAGTTTCTCGAGCGGGCCGATGCGCGGTTCAACCAGGCGGGCGAGAAAAGCGAAGAACGGCTGAAACAGCTGCTCAATCCGGTCGGCGAACGGCTCAAGGCATACGAAGACCAAGTCGGCAAGGTCGAGAAGGATCGCACCGAAGCCTATGGCGACCTGAAAGGCATGATGGAGCAGATGCGCGCCGGGCAGGAGAGGGTGCAGACCGAAGCCGCCCGCCTTGTCAATTCTCTGCGCAACGCGCCCAAGGCGCGCGGGCGCTGGGGCGAGCAGCAGCTGCGCAATGTGCTCGAAAGCTGCGGGCTTGCCGAACATACCGATTTCCAGACCGAGGTCAGTATCGACAGCGAAGAAGGGCGGCTGCGGCCCGATGCGATCATCACCGTTCCCGGCGGTCGGTCGCTGGTGATTGACGCCAAGGTGTCGCTCAACGCCTATCAGGACGCCTTCGGGGCCGAGGATGACGGGGAGCGCGAAACGGCGCTGGCGCGGCATAGCCTGTCTATGAAAACCCATATCGATGGCCTGTCACGAAAGGCCTATTGGGATCAGTTTGAGGATGCCCCCGATTATGTGATCATGTTTGTTCCCGGCGAGCATTTCCTCACGGCAGCGCTGGAGCATGATGCCAGCCTCTGGGATCACGCCTTCGAAAAGCGCGTGCTCCTCGCTACGCCAACCAATCTGATCGCCATTGCCCGTACGGTATCGGCGGTATGGCGTCAGGAAGGATTGGCGCGAGAAGCCAAGCAGATCGGACAACTCGGCAAGGATATGTATGACAGACTCGCGGTTGCCGCCGGTCACCTCAAGACCGTGGGCAGCGGCCTCAGCACGGCAGTCAACAATTATAACAAGTTCGTCGGCAGCTTCGATCGCAATGTGATGTCCACCGCGCGCCGCTTTCAGGAACTCAATATCGAGACGGGCAAACGGGAGCTGGAAGATGTGCCGCCGATAGAGGCGCTGCCCCGGCAATCGGCCACCGATGCATCGCCCGCACTGGAAGCCGGCAATGACAGCGAAGAGGCCGCCGAATAGCTGTCAGGGCGTTCCGCCGCATCCCTGAACCGGCGAGAGGCCGGTTTCGGTTATGGTGACCTTCGCGGGATAGGCGGCGCCGCTCATCGTATCGGTGCAGGGCTGATCGAGAATCTCGACGATTATCGAATCGTTTTCATAGCGGCGGCCGCCGTCAAACTCCTCGACCTCGGGCGTACGCGCGGTTACCCGCCGTTCGCCATAGTCGGCATCATACATGATAACATCGTCATAGATGCGGACCAGCCAGCCCGGCTCCTGTCCGACACCCCGGAATATCGGCGTTTCCTCCGCCCCTGCGCTTTCCTCTTCCGCAACGATGCTGGGCGATTCCTGAACCCCGAGGTCGATTTCTTCATCGCATCCCGCAAGCGCGAGGAGCCCGGCCGGGAACAGCGCGGCTAAAACTGGTTTGCGCATCAATATACCTCGTCGTCATAAAGGGGTTCGCCGCCCGCATAGGTGGTCGCACAGGAAGCCAGTGCAAGAAGCAGTGCAAAGCCAAGAAGGCGCATCAGTCGTCTCTCCTGCGTCGTTCCAGATTGAGCCTGATACCATTTTCCGAGCGCAAGGTCAGCCTCGCAACTGGTTGGGGCACATGGCCCTCGACGGGAGAGACCGTCCAGTCGCGCATCATCGTTGCCAATATGATCACCGCTTCCTGCAAGGCGAAGGCCGCCCCAAGGCATACGCGCGGGCCCTTGGAGAAAGGCAGATAGGCTTTTTGCTCGGACGCCTTCGTCTCCGCCCTGCTGAATCGGTCGGGATCGAAAACATCGGGATCGTCCCAATGTTCGGTATGGCGATGTTCGAGGAGGGGCGACACGAAGAGGATGGCGCCCGGCAATATCTGTTTGCCGCGCATTTTCTCGGCCTCAGTGGCGTTGCGCGGGATGAAGGCGACCGGCGGATAGAGGCGCAATGTCTCGCGAAACACATCGCGGGTGAAGGGGAGGCGGCGCATCTTCTCGAACGCCAGCGGCCCATCGGCGAATACCGTATCGGCTTCCGCCTGCATCCGGGCCTGAACGTCGGGACATTGCGCGATCAGGTAAAGGGCCCAGGCCAGTGCGGAGGCGGATGTCTCGTGACCGGCAAGAAACATGATACCGATCTGGTCGACAAGCTCGCGTTCGTTGAAGCGTTTGCCTGTTTCCGGATCTTCCGCGCGGATGAAGCTGGTGAGCATATCGCGTTCGGGAATCTCTTCGCCTCGATCGATTGCGGTGAGCCGTTCACGCACGGGCCGGTGGAGCAGTTCGCGGATGGTTGCCGCGGAACGGCGGGCCCGGATCCGGCCGATCGACAGCCATTGCGGCACGCCGGCAAGCGTCCAGACGCCATGCTGCCAGGCGAGATGCTGGAAACGCTCGAAATTCTCAAAGATGATCTCGGCTTCTTCGCGCGTGAAGGGTCGCGAATAAATGGTGCGGAATATCACGTCGGCCGTCACATGCGTCATTTCGAGATCGATCTGCGTATCGGGGCCGACTGCGCCTTCCGCAAAACGGGCCGCCATGGCGTCGGCCGCTTCGCGCATCAACGGGAAGATCGCCTTGATCCGGGTCCCTTCGAAGGCCGGGTCCATCATCCGGCGCTGTTGCCTCCAGAGATCGCCGTTCGACACGAAGATGCTTTCGCCGAGCAACAGTTCCAGCATAGTCGCCATCAGGTCCGACTTGGGATAGCGGTCGACATCGCCAAGCAGTATCTTCTGCACCAGATCGGGCTGATTGACGAAATACATTGTTCTGCGCGGAAGACGCACTTCGCCAAGCTTCATCGAATAGCTTTTGGCGTAGAGCGGGGCTGTGGAGGAATGAAAGCTTTTGACGAGGCGTGCGACAGGCCCCAGCTTTTTGGGATTGCCCGCGGGCTTGGGAGGGACGAGACCGGTCATCGCACCGCTTTCATGCGCCCGCGCCGCAGCCGTGTGAAGTCCCGCACCGAAGGCCGGTGCGCAAAGCGCTGTGCCAGGGTTTCGGGACCGGCGGTAATCGCGAAAAAGTCGTAATCCGCGGGGCGCGCGGTGGCCATGATGTACTGGAAATGAAGCCGCATCCAGTTGCGCGACTGCCGGTCGAACTCCGCCTTGGGCATGATTTCGTGGAATTTCGCATTGAGCAGTTTGGGATTGCTTCGCTCCGCATTGCGGTCGCCGATCGCGGTATAAGGGTCGACAAGCGCGAAACAGGCGCCGTCCGGCGGCGCGGAAATGTCCAGCCAATCCACCGCATCGCTTTCGGCCACCGCAGCAATCTCATCGCGCATGGCCTGCGCTTCGGGCAACCAGGCGAGCCACATGACCGTCTGACCGAGCGTGAGCAGGGATAGTTTTGGGCCATCCGGGCAAGTCGAGCCCAGCGCTCGCGCGACAACCGCGATCGCAAGCGCCGCGCCATAGCTGTGGCCGACAACAAGGATCTCTTCATATTCCGTGTCGCTGAGCTTGGCAGCCAGATAGGCCCCAAAGGCATCGCGGCGCCGGTCCAGCACATGGGTCCGGCTCTGCTCTTCGCGCTCGTGAAAGCTGAGGATACGCCCCACCCAGGTCAGGTTGAACTTCTGCTCCAGCTGATAGGCACCCCACAAAAGGCCTGCTCCGGCACCCAGGCCCAGGGCAGCGCCGGACCATCGCCAGAACCAGAATCCGATGCCGCCGAATCCGATGCTGATCAATAGCAGGGCGAGAATCAATATTGCGGGCATCGTCGCGGTGACGCCCGCCGGCCAACTCCATTGAAACGTCTTGCCGAAAACACCCGAACGCAAAGCGCGCCAGGACGCGGTCAGGGTAACCCAGGCCAGCCTTGCCGGCTGCTTGACCCAGAACTGACGAACAACATCGTCCCATTCGCAATAGATATATTCGCTTTCAACCTTCTGGTCTGCCTGCTCCTGCCGTACTTTCCAGCGATACAGGTGGTCGCCGAGGCGTTCGCGCCGGCCGACTTCCACTTCATAACCGGACACTTCAGCCTGTTTCGTCGCTTCGGCCCGGTACAGCTGGTGGTAATAGCGGACGCCCCGCGGGTCGAACCCGCTCAGATACAGGACAAGGCGGCGGCGGACCTCGCTCATCGTCGGAACTGGTTGAGTACTTCATAGGCCATCACCGCGGTCGCGACGGCGGCGTTGAGACTGTCCGCCTTGCCACGCATCGGCATTTTGACGAGCAGATCGCAGGCGGTTGCATAGTCAGTCGGAAGCCCGGCCGATTCATTGCCGGTCAGGATGAAGGTGGGGGCTGTATAGTCGGGCTGCTGATAATCTAGATCGGCATCGAGACTGGTGCCGACCAGCATGCCGTCACCCCCGCGAAGCCAGTCGAGGAAATCGGGCCAGCGCGCCGTTGCGATGGTCTGGGTGAAGATTGCGCCCATGGACGCGCGCACCGCCTCGACTGAAAACGGATCCGCGCAGTCGTCGATCAGGATCAACCCGCCCGCGCCGACCGCATCGCCCGTGCGCAGCATCGTGCCTAGATTGCCCGGATCGCGCAGGGCCTGGGCGACAAGCCAGATATCCGCCTGCGACCGGTCGACTTTGGCCAGATCCGTCTCCAGTTCCGGGTAGATTCCCACAATAGCCTGCGGATTGTCTTTGCCCGACAGTTTCGAGAGAATAGCCCGCGTCGTCCGGACTGCTTCGCCGCCCGCGGCTTCGGTCGCCGCAATCAGCGTTCTGGCGCGCGGATGATCTTCGGAATTTTCGGTAAAAAGGATCTCGGCCGGCAGTGTACCGCTTTCCTCGGCCTCACTCAGGATACGCAGTCCCTCTGCCAGGAACAGGCGTTCCATCCGTCGATGCTTCTTGTCGCGCAAGGAACGGGCCCGCTTGATAAGCGGGTTGGAAGAAGCCGTAATTTCGCGGGGCAGGGGTCAATCCTCCCCGAACTTGGACTCGACCAGTTCCGCCAGTTTGCTGACGGCATCTTCGGCGCCGTCGCCGTCCGCGCGAATGGTTATGTCATCGCCCATCGCCGCACCCAGCATCATCAGGTCCAGTATCGAAGATCCGGCGACCCACTGGTCATCCCGTGACACTTTAATCTCAACGCCGAGCTCGCTCACCAGCGTAACGAATTTGCTGCTGGCGCGAGCATGCAGTCCACGTTGATTTGCAATTGTGACGGTGCGTTCCACCCCGCTCAAGCCGCTTGTCCCAGTATTTCCGAGGCCACTGAAATGTACTTTTTGCCCGCATCGCGCGCAGCGGCAACGGCCTCAGTCACGCTCATCGACTGGCGTGCGCTGGCAAGCCGGATCAGCATCGGCAGGTTCATACCTGCGATCACTTCCACTTTTTCCGGGCGCATCAGCGATATAGAAAGGTTGGAAGGCGTCCCGCCGAACAGGTCGGTCAGCACGATCACTCCCTTGCCATTGTCCACTTTCTTGACGGCAGCATCAATCTCCGTACGCCGTTCTTCCATATCGTCATCCGGGCCGATGCAAACCGCCTCGATAAGCTCCTGCGCTCCCACGACATGCTCCATTGCGACAACAAACTCGCGTGCGAGATTGCCATGCGTCACCAGAACCAGTCCGATCATTCACTCACCTGCATTGCCATTTTCACCTGCGGCCACCCGCTCGACAGAATCGAGGGACGGGAAGGCCAAATCGCGGTGCGCGACCGTGGGGGAAAAACCCGCCTTACGCAACCGTTCGCCGACGCGTTCGGCCACATGTACCGACCTGTGCCGCCCGCCCGTGCACCCGAAAGCAATTGTCACATAGGATTTTCCCTCGGCCTGGTAGCGAGGGAGCAATAGTATCGCGAGATCCTCTATGCGGCGCAGAACGTCATCATAGGCAGGATCATCGGCAATATAGGCACCAACTGCAGCATCAAGGCCGGTTTGTGGCCGTAAATCCCGGTTCCAATGGGGATTGCGCAGGAACCGCATATCGAAAACCAGGTCGGCATTTCGTAATATGCCCCGGGCAAAACCGAAAGACGTGACGGTAATTGTCAGCTCGTCCGTCCGTTTCGAGCCGAAACGTGCCCTCAATTCTTTTTGCAGGTCGTTGGTCGAACCGTCCGTCGTATCGATTACATGGACGGCCCAGCGTCGCAGGGGCATCATGACTTCTCGTTCGAGCCCGATACCGCTTGCCGCTGGCCGGTCCAGAGCAAGCGGATGGCGCCTGCGGGTCTCGGAAAAACGCCTCTCCAGCTCCGCACCCCCACAATCAAGGAACAGGGTGTCGATATCGAGTGCTTGGCTTTCCGCCAAAATCTTGATTCGTTCGACTATGGCATTCGCGTCGAACCCGCGGGTCCGGCTATCGATTCCGATGGCAATCGACCTCTCGGCATTCGCCGGATCCAGTGACATCGGTGCCTCGAACAGTTTTTCGAACAGGCTCAGCGGAAGATTGTCGACCGTTTCCCAGCCCATATCCTCAAACGTCCGGAGCGCAGTTGATTTGCCCGCGCCGGACATGCCGGTCACAAGCAATATGCGCCGATGGGCTGGGCCGTTTTCAGACATTGGTGGCCATGGGTAAGCTTATAGTGAAGCGCGCGCCGCTTGCCGAATCGTCACGATTTTGCGCCCGGATTGTTCCGCCATGGCCGTCGACGATAGCCTTGGCGATGGCGAGGCCGAGCCCCGAATGCTTCCCGAAATCCTCACTGGCAGGCCGAATGCTGTGAAAGCGGTGAAATATGGCCTCGTGCTGGTCCTCCGGAATACCAGGGCCTTCGTCCTCTACATTGATATAAACGCGCTCCCCGTCGCCGGTTGCCGCGATCCGGACCGTTCCATTTTCGGGTGAAAAAGAAACGGCATTGTCGAGCAAGTTTGCCAGCGCGCGGGCCAATTGCGAAGCGTCTCCCATTACAACGGCGCTGCCGGTGCGGGGCCTCCCAAACGCAATACGTATCCTGTTGTTCAGATTCCGGGCGTCGCGGGAGGCGACAATCGAACCGACAAGATCGCCGATATCGACCTTCTCGAAACTGGCGCGAGACAATTCCGCGTCGATCCTCGAAGCGGTAGAGATTTCGGTAATCAGGCGATCAAGCCGCCGGACATCGTCCTGCACGACATCGAGCAGCTGCGCCTGATATTCCGGCTCCTTCACTTTGCGAAGCGTGTCCACCGCCGAACTGAGCGAGGCGAGGGGGTTTTTGAGTTCGTGGGCCACATCGGCAGCGAATGCTTCCGTGGCATCGATTCTCTGTCGGAGCGCCTGGCTCATATCCGAGAGCGAGCGAGCCAGAAGGCCAATCTCGTCCCGACGCGAGGGCAGACGCGGGAGGACGACCTCGCGCGCGCGCCCCAGCCTGACGCGGCGGGCCGCAAGTGACAGTCGGCGCAGTGGCAGAACAATCGTTCGCGCCAGAAAGAGCGAGAGCAGAACGGAAACCAGGGACGCGGCAAGAATGATGATCCCCAGTGTCAGGCGCGCGCTGCGGACGTCGCCGCGGATGTCACGCGCATTGGCGGTCACCAGTACGGTTTCACCGGGCCGGTTACGGAGCGGTACGGCAACGGAAACCATCGGCGTGCGGTCCGGTGCCAGAGCCAGTTGGGTGATCGTCTCATTGATGCCCGGCTGCTCGTCGGAAAAATTCCAGGCGGAGAATCGGTCGCTCTCGGGTTCTTCAAAGCTTGGAAGCATATCCGCGTTGACCACAGCCTCAATGCTGCGGTCCATCCAGCGGGCTACGCTGCGCCGCCACGGCTCCGTTGCGGGATCGCGGTTCACATAGGTGGGTGCGGCCAACTCCCAGCTGTCCATCTGCGCGATGCCTTGCGGATCGTATATGCGGATTCGATGGCCGGTCCGGGTGCCGACAGCCGCAACGACGGAATCCAGGTCTTCAGGGCTGGTCTGTTCGATGACATTGGCGATCAGCTCTGCCTGGGTTTCCGTTTGCCTGGTTCTCTCGTCCAGCAATCGGACGCGGTAGTTGTCGAGCCAGAAAAAGCTGCCGGCCAACAAGGCTATGGCGAAGATATTGACCGCCAGAATCCGGTTGGTCAGCGACCAGCGCGCAGACCATTTCAAATCGAGATCTTCGCCTTGGGTCACTTATTCTTCGGCGAAACGATAGCCGACCCCATAGAGCGTTTCGATTGCGTCGAACTCGCCATCGGCCTGCCGGAATTTCCGCCTCAGCCGCTTGATATGGCTATCGATTGTCCGGTCGTCGACATAGACATCGTCAGTATAGGCCGCATCCATAAGCTGATCGCGCGATTTCACGATACCGGGGCGCTGAGCCAGCGATTCCAGGATCATGAACTCCGTCACCGTCAGGGTTACATTTTCGCCGGCCCAACTGACCCGGTGGCGAGCCGGATCCATCTCCAGGCGCCCGCGAACGATGCGCTCGGGTAATGTCTCGTTCGAATGATCGTTGTCATCGCTCTGCACGGCAAGCTCGGTACGCCGGAGGATTGCGCGGATACGGGCTATCAGCAATCGCTGCGAAAAGGGTTTGGAGATATAATCGTCCGCCCCCATCGCAAGGCCGAGTGCCTCATCGAGTTCGTCATCTTTGGAGGTCAGGAAAATGACCGGTATCGCGCTTTTTTCCCGAAGGCGCCGGAGCAACTCCATGCCGTCCATGCTCGGCATCTTGATGTCGAGTACAGCCAGGTCAGGCGGGTTTTCGATCAGCGATTTTAGCGCCGTTTCTCCGTCGGTATAGATGCGCGTTGCAAAGCCTTCAGACTGCAAAGCAATCGAAACCGAAGTCAAAATATTCTTGTCGTCATCGACTAACGCGATCGTTGCAGTCATTCAGCTACCATTTTCCAAGGCCTTCCAGGTCTGAGTAGCGGCCTCCGCACGCTCCGGCAATGGTCGGAACTATCCCGATATTTGAGTCCCGTCCGTTGATTTTTCTCACGCCAACTGCTTAGGCCGTAAGCAAATGACGATGGCGCTTTAGTGGCCGCCGCGTTCTTCCCAGTTTTGATTAGGAGACCAGAATTGTCCTCTCGCATCCCCGCTTTCGATTTGGCCAAACAGGGAATCGATACCGGTGCCGCTAACCTGCACTGGAATATGACAACATCGCCCCTGGTTGAAACATCCGTCCAGCGCGGCGAAGGACGTCTAGCGAAACACGGCCCGCTTGTTGTGGAAACCGGCAAGCATACGGGCCGCTCGGCCAACGACAAATTCATCGTTCGCGACGGCGAAACCGAAGATACGGTTTGGTGGGGCAAGGTGAATGTTCCGATGACGCCGGAGCATTTTGCCGCACTCAAGGAAGATTTCCTCGCTGAAGTGGCGAAGAAGGATACGCTTTTCGTACAGGATCTTTTCGGGGGCTCGCAGCCGGACCACCGGGTGCGCGTTCGTGTTATCAACGAGCTGGCCTGGCACAATCTTTTCATTCGCACTTTGCTGTGCCGACCGGAAGATGAGGAACTGGCCGGTTTCGAGCCCGAATATACGATCATCGACCTTCCGAGCTTCCAGGCGGACCCGGAACGCCATGGAACGCGCTCGGGAACGGTTGTGGCCGTCAATCTCTCTGAAAAGCTGATCCTGATTGGCGGCACGAAATATGCAGGCGAGATGAAAAAATCGGTTTTCGGAATTCTCAACTACAAGCTTCCCGCCGACGGCATCATGCCGATGCATTGCTCGGCCAATATCAGCCCGGAAGGCGACACGGCCATTTTCTTCGGCCTGTCGGGCACCGGCAAGACGACGCTGTCGGCTGACGCAAGCCGAACGCTGATCGGTGATGACGAGCATGGCTGGTCCGACACGGCTGTCTTCAATTTCGAGGGTGGTTGTTACGCTAAGATGATCCGCCTTTCCGAAGAAGCCGAACCGGAAATCTTCGCGACGACCCGGCGCTTCGGCACGGTCCTCGAAAATGTCGTGATGGACGAGGAAAGCCGGGAACTCGATTTCGACGATTCGAGCCTTGCGGAGAACAGTCGCGGCGCATATCCGATCGATTTCATTCCCAACAGCTCGGAAGAAAATCTCGGGCCCGTTCCGAAAAATGTCATCATGCTGACCGCCGATGCATTCGGTGTGCTGCCGCCGATATCGCGGTTGACGCCCGACCAGGCCATGTATCACTTTCTCTCGGGCTACACCGCCAAAGTCGCTGGAACGGAAATTGGCGTGACCGAACCGCAGGCGACCTTTTCAACCTGTTTTGGCGCGCCCTTCATGCCGCGCCATCCCAGCGTTTACGGCAACCTGCTGAAATCGCGAATAGCCAAGGGCGGCGTCAAATGCTGGCTCGTCAACACTGGCTGGACCGGCGGCAAATATGGCGAAGGCAACCGTATGCCGATCAAGGAAACGCGCGCGCTGCTCAATGCGGCGCTCGACGGCAGCCTGAACAATGCTGAGTTCCGCATCGATCCCAACTTCGGCTTCGAAGTACCTGTCTCGGTCGACGGTGTAGACGACGCCATACTCGATCCACGCAGCACTTGGGCAGATCCGGAAGCCTATGACGAGATGGCGGCCAAACTGGTCAGCCTGTTTATCGAGAATTTCACCGAATTCGAACAGCATGTCGATCAGGGCGTGATCGAGGCGGCGCCTACGCCAGCCTGACCCCGTCAACCGAAGAGGGAGAATGACGATGAATATCAATTCGATCCTGCAGGGCCTTGGCGGCGCACCCGATGATGTCGCTAATCTAGCGGAGAGGGTCGGCATCGACCCGGCCATGGCGGAACGCGCGATTGCCGCATTGGGTATGACGCATCAGGAAGAGGGCGACACGGTTGAACTCGCGGCGGAACGCACGGGTCTCGATACGGGTGTGCTGAGCCAGATCGTCAGCCAGATTGGCGGTGAGGGCTCCCTCTCGAACTTTGCGGGCATGCTGGACCGGGACGGCGACGGCAATCCGCTCGACGATATCGCCGATATGGCCAAGGGCCTGTTTAACCGGAGTTAGGCTCCGATTCCGATCCGCCTGGCAAGGCCTCGAGCGGCACTACCGCGAGCTGGTTTCCCTCCGCGCTGACGATCCTCACGCGCGTACCCACGCCGGCATCCGGCCCTGACGCCGCCCAGACGCTGTCACCGACTTTGACGCGGCCCACGCCGCCTTCGATAGGTACGACAACTTCTACTGTCTGTCCGATCATCTGGGCGATCCGGGCGTTGAGAAGCGGGGCGCTGGACAGGATCGGATAGACGTCGAACCAGCGCTTCGCGATATAGACAGACGCGATAGAACTCAGTGCGAAGATGAGCAGTTGGAGCGGCAGGGAGAGAGGCAGGGCGAACCCCAGCAATCCTGTAAATACAGCCGCTGCGCCAAGGAACATGAGATAAGCTCCCGGTGCGATCATTTCTGTTATCAACAGGATAATCCCCAAGGTAATCCACAGCATTTCGCTGCTAATTTCCATGCCGCCGATATTCATCGCCCGACCTCCTGATTCTATTGGCTGCTGCGCGGGGGCCGGCCCGGCACGACCGTTGTGCCGGACTTGCCTTCGCCAAAGGCATCCTTTGTGAGTTCCGCGATGCCGCCCAATGTGCCGATCAGCTGGGTCGCCTCGACCGGGAACAGGATCGTTTTGGCATTGGGCGATTCCGCAAAGGCGGCGACAGTCTTCACATAATCCTGCGCGATGAAATAGTTGATGGCCTGCGAATTGCCCCCGGCGATGGCATCCGAGACCATCTGGGTTGCCTTCGCTTCGGCTTCGGCCTCCCGTTCACGCGCTTCTGCGTCGCGGAATGCTGCTTCGCGGCGGCCCTCTGCCTCAAGGATATTGGCCTGTTTTTCGCCTTCGGATCGCAGGATTTCCGAAGCGCGCGCGCCTTCCGCTTCAAGGATGGTCGCGCGTTTTTCGCGCTCAGCCTTCATCTGTCGCGCCATGGCGTCAACGATATCGATTGGCGGCCGGATATCCTTAACCTCGACACGCGTGATCTTCACGCCCCATGGTGTCGTGGCGCCGTCCACTACCATGAGAAGGCGGGCATTGATCTCATCGCGTTTCGACAATGTCTCGTCGAGGTCCATCGATCCCATCACGGTACGCAGATTGGTCGTCACGAGGTTGAGGATGGCATTGTAGAGATCGGAAACTTCATAAGCGGCTTTGGAAGCATCCAGGACCTGGAAAAAAACAACGCCATCGGTCGAAATCATCGCATTATCCTTGGTGATGATTTCCTGACCAGGAATGTCGAGCACCTGTTCCATCATGTTCACCTTGCGGCCGACGCGATAGAAAAAAGGCATGAAAAAGTTGAAGCCGGGCTTCGCCGTCGTCGTAAACCGGCCGAAATATTCGATAGTGTAATTATATCCCTGACGAACGATCTTGATGCCCATCACAACGAAAATGATCGCCAGCAGCGCCAGAAACATGACGACTCCGAAAAACCCTTCCATCAATCCGCTCCCTCCAAATATCTGTCTGTAAAGGCCATATTGAGCGCAAACGCGCGGGCTGCCAAGGCTTAATGATAAATGCGAAACGCCTTTGACAGATCGATCCGGCAGTTCGTCGAACACGGCCAGTTCGCGGCTTGCTCGACTCAAACCTAAATGCGATGCATCAGTCATGATAGTTCGCGTAATCGCCGCGCTTGCGGCCCTTTTTTCCGTATCGGCGTCTTTCGCCCAATCCCTGCCCGCCGAGGCCGATTTGCGCCGTCATATAGAGATATTGGCGAGCGACGAATTTGAAGGCCGTGAACCGGGAACCGCAGGCGAAGCGCTGGCCGTCAGCTATATCGCGACCCAATTTTCCCAAGCCGGGCTCCTGCCCGGTTTTCGGGGCAACTATTTCCAGCCCGTAGCCCTTGTAAGCCGGGCGGACGACCATGCGACATTCCGCGTTGAGGGCGCCAATGGCAGTCAGCAGTTCAGCGGAGAGATCCTTGCACTGGGCGATCGGGAAGAGGTGGTGCTGAACGACTTGCCTCTCATATTCGTCGGCCATGCGCTGGACGTTCGCAACAGCGACGACGGAACGGGCGATGATCGGCGCTATGACGGACAGGCCGTACTCATGTTCCGCGATCAGCCGGAAGGACGGGAGGACGGACCGACTTTCGATATGCTGATCGCGCATTTCCGGGAGCGCGGCGCCAGTGCGATTATCGGGATCGCCGATCCCGACATTCCCTGGGAAGCCGCGATGATGGGGATGCGGTTTCGGCAGACTTTTCTCGCTTCCCATCCCCTTGCGAACGTCGAGGGTGTCATGTCCTGGCATGCGGCGGCGGCCCTTCTGGATTCTGCCGGACTTTCCCTGCCGGATATGGCCGCAGCCGCCGCAGCGGAGGACTTCGCGCCGGTGTCACTGGGCCTCGGCCTGAATGCGCGGGTGTCGACGGCGTTCGACCGCTATGACGGCATCAATGTTGTTGCGCGGCTGCCTGGCCTGGACGGAAGCGGCGAGACGGTCCTCTTTTCCGCCCATCACGACCATTTCGGCATCTGTCGCCCGGACAGCACCGAAGACCGTATCTGTAACGGCGCGGTCGACAATGCGAGCGGAACGGCCGCCCTGATAGAGACTGCCAGAGCTTTGGCCGCCGGCCCCCGCCCCCCGCGCGACATGCTGTTTGTGACGACCACGGCGGAAGAAGACGGACTGCTCGGCGCGCAGGCCTTCGTGCAGTCCGTGCCGGTGCCGCTCGACAGGATCGTTGCCGCGTTCAACCTCGACACTATTGCTATCGCGCCAGCAGGTGCACCCGTCGGCATAATCGGACGGGGTATGACGCCCCTGGATAGCCTGATCGACCGCGTCGCTGGAGAGCAATCGCGCGCGACCTATCGGGGCCTTGATGTCAACGCGTTCGTGCAGCGGCACGATGGCTGGGCCTTCTACCAATATGGCGTACCAGCGGTCATGGTCGGCGGCTCCTTTACCGATTCAGAACTGCTGACCGGGTTCCTGCGCAGCCGATATCATCGCTATGACGACGACATGACGGGCATCGAACTAGGCGGTGCGCTGGAAGATACCCTGCTTCATATTGCTCTCGGGCGAGCTTTTGGCGATCCTTCACGCTATCCGGGACCTCGGCGCTAGCAACCTGCGCGCTTCCCTCCTATAGACGCGCGACAGCGAATCTGGAGCGAGGTGAACGCCGTCATGAAAATCAACGAAGGACTGACGTTTGACGATGTCCTTTTACGCCCGGCAGAATCCGACATCCTGCCCAGCGCGGCTGATACGCGAACACGCCTGACCCGCGGAATCGACCTCAACATTCCGATCCTCTCCTCTGCCATGGATACTGTGACAGAGGCCGATATGGCGATCGTCATGGCACAGCTTGGCGGAATCGGGGTACTCCACCGCAACCTCTCCGTTGAAGAACAGGCTGGCGCTGTGCGCGCAGTCAAACGCTTCGAATCGGGCATGGTAGTCAATCCGATCACCATGGCCCCGCACCAGACGCTTGCTGATGCTCTCGACCTGATGGCGCGCAACAAGATATCGGGGATTCCCGTTACCGAGAAGAATAGCAAGCTGGTCGGCATTCTCACCCACCGCGATGTCCGTTTTGCCGAAAATCCCGATCAGCCCGTTTCAGAGCTGATGACCCGGGAGAATTTGGCAACGGTGGGGCAGGGCGTAACGACGGAGGAAGCCCGCCGTACGCTGCACCAGCGCCGGATCGAGAAACTGATCGTGGTCGATGAAAATTATCGCTGCGTCGGGCTCATAACGGTGAAGGATATCGAAAAAGCCGTCACCTATCCGCATGCGACGAAGGACGATTCCGCGCGGTTGCGCGTTGCTGGCGCAACAACCGTAGGCGACAAGGGTTTCGAACGCACCGAAGCGCTGATTGACGCCGAGTGCGACCTGATCGTGATCGACACCGCCCATGGCCATAACGCCATGGTCGGCGAAGCTGTCGAGCGGGTGAAAAAGCTCTCCAACTCGGTCCAGGTCGTCGCTGGCAATGTGGCGACGGCGGAAGGTGCGCGATCCCTGATCGGATCGGGTGCGGATGGTGTTAAGATCGGGATAGGACCGGGGTCGATCTGCACCACGCGGGTCGTCGCGGGCGTAGGTGTGCCCCAGCTCACCGCCGTTATGGAGTCGGCTGAAGAGGCATCGAAATCCGGAGTCCCGGTGATTGCCGATGGCGGTCTTCGAACATCAGGCGATGTCGCCAAGGCACTGGCCGCCGGTGCATCCACCGTGATGATAGGTTCGCTGCTTGCGGGGACGACGGAAGCACCGGGCGAGACATTTCTCTATCAGGGGCGCTCGTACAAGAGCTATCGCGGCATGGGCTCGGTTGGCGCCATGGCGCGCGGTTCCGCTGATCGCTATTTCCAGCAGGATGTCACCGAGCAGCTGAAACTGGTGCCGGAAGGCATAGAGGGGCAGGTGCCGTTCAAAGGGCCTGCCAAAGACGTTATCCACCAACTTGTCGGCGGCGTTAAGGCGGCAATGGGCTATACCGGTTCAGCCACCATAGAGGAGCTGCAGATACGCGCTTCGTTCCTTCGGATAACCAATGCCGGCCTTCGCGAAAGCCATGTCCATGATGTGTCGATCACCCGCGAAGCGCCCAACTATCCGACCCGTTAAACGATGAGGCCGGCCGCCCGTCTGCAAGCGGCAATAGAGTTGCTGGACGAGATTATCGAGGCTACGCGTGGCAACGGAGCGGCGGCAGACACGGTCATCAAACGCTATTTCAAGACCCGGCGCTATGCGGGTTCGAAAGACCGGCGCGCGGTTCGCGAACTGGTTTATGCCGCAATTCGCCGATATGGAACCGCCCCGCTTGATGGCCGCGCGGCGATGGTCGGCCTGGCGCAGGATCAACAAGATCTGCAGTCGCTGTTCGATGGCTCCGAACATGGCCCGGCTACACTGGCTGCCAATGAAACTGGCGCAATACCGGGCGGGCTGCCGGAATGGCTGCGGCAGGAGTTTGCGGAAGCCATCGACGAACAGGACATAGAAAGCCTGACCGGGCGTGCGCCTCTGGATATCCGTGTCAATCTCGGCCGCACGTCTCGCGAGGATGTACTGGGTGCCATCGATGGGGCGGAACCAGGTGCGCTGAGCACTTCTTCGATACGGCTGCCACGAGGCTATCCTATCGAACAGCATGAGCTGTGGAGAGACGGTCTTGTCGATATCCAGGATGAAGGCAGCCAGTACATAGTTGATCGGTGTGCAGCCGAACCGGGCATGACGATTGTCGACCTGTGCGCGGGCGCCGGTGGCAAAACGCTCGCCCTGCATGACCGTATCGGCGGTGAGGGCCGCCTGATCGCCTGCGACATTGATCGCAGGCGGCTGTCCAACCTTGCGCCCCGCGCTGCTCGGTCCGGAATGTCGGGTATAGAGGCGCGCTTGCTCAACCCGCGGCAGGAAAGCACCATGCTCGCCGATATCGAGGACGCGGCGGATATCGTGCTCATTGACGCCCCATGCAGCGGAACGGGCACGTGGCGGCGCAATCCGGAGGCCCGGTGGCGGCTCAACCAGTCTGCAATCGCGCGCTATGCAGAATCCCAGGCACGGCTGCTAGATATCGCCGCGCCCCTTATTAAACCGGGCGGATATCTGGTTTATATCGTTTGCTCTCTGCTGGCGCGGGAAGGGGAAGGGCAGATCGCCGATTTTTTGAAAACCCGTTCGGACTTCAGCAAGGTAAAGGCTGCTAATGAGCAAGCCTTGGCGTCCGGCGAGGGCTTCGTTCTCACCCCGGCGCGCCATGGAACCGACGGGTTTTTCTTCGCAAGGCTCCAGCGGTCATGCTAGAAGCCCGCGAAGAAACTGTAACGGAGCTCATTATGCGCCTTTCGCCGCTTGCCATTGCCCTTTCGCTGACCCTCGCCACCGTATCGAGCAGCGTTCATGGACAGCGGGTCGATGACGATATCGATGCCCGGTCGACAGCCCTTGTTGAAGCTGGCCGCGCGGCCCTGGCGGAAGGCGACAATGATCGTGCCGCCGATCTGGTAGAAAGCGCGCTCGCCGTGGACCCCCGCAACCGGGATGGATTTATCGCGCTGGCTGAAATCGCCGAGGAGCGCGAGCTTCCGGGAAAGGCGATCCGTTACTACCGGGAAGCCCTGACGATCGATCCCAACGACCTGGCCGCGCTTGAAGGGCAGGGCAGGGTGCTTGTCAGCCGCGGCGCCATCGAGCGCGCACGGCGTAACCTCGTGCGGATCGAAGCGTTGTGCGAAGGGGATTGCCCGGAAGCGGTATCGCTTGCCGCGGTGATAGAAGCGGCCCCGCCTGCAGCGCAGCTGGCCGCGCGTGATGTTCTTGCCCCCGCTACAGAAGCCGAGGAACCGGTTACCGCGCAGTAGCGCCTATAGCGCGGGCCAGATCGACATATTCGTCGACGGATAGTGTTTCCGCACGCCGCGTTTCATCGATTCCCAGAGTATCAAGACTTTCAAGGGCTCCGGGAAGGTTTTTTAGACTTTGTCGCAACATTTTGCGGCGCTGGCCAAAGGCCGCCTGAGTGAGATTTCCTATCGTTTGGACATCAACGCCATCAGGTGCCTGTTTTGGCGTAACATGCACTATGGCCGACATCACTTTGGGCGGTGGCACAAAGGCCGAGCGGTGCACTTTGAGCGCGATAGCGGCCGCGGACCGCCATTGGGCAAGAACCGATAACCGGCCATAAGCTGGGCTTCCGGGCCGGGCGACGATCCTGCGCGCCACTTCTTCCTGAAACATCAAGGTCAGCGAGCGCCACCAGGGTTGCCATTTTTCTTCGGTCAGCCAGCGCACGAGCAGCGCGGTACCGATATTATAGGGCAAGTTGGCAACGATATGCGTGCCATCGGCAGCGATTTCGGTTTCATCGATTGCCAGAGCATCGCCCGGAACTATCGTCAGCTTACCGGGAAAAAGAGCCGAAAGTTCTTCCAGCGCAGCGATGCAGCGATCGTCGCGTTCCACCGCAACCACGTATGCGCCTGCGCCCAGCAGGGCCCGTGTCAGCCCGCCCGGGCCGGGACCGACTTCATAAACATTTTGCCCGTCCAAATCGCCGGGAATGGCCGCGATCCGGGCCAGCAACTGCCCGTCGAGTAGAAAATTCTGGCCAAGAGCCTTGTTAGCGCGAAGCCCGTGCCGGGCAATAACATCGCGAAGCGGGGGCAAGGAGCTCACGCAGCGATGCTACCTTCATGCAAAATACGTTGTTCAGCGCAGTAAGCGGCAAGGCTGATCGCGGCGATGGTTGCCCCCGGATTGGCAGTATTGCTTCCGGCAATCTCGAAAGCCGTGCCATGATCGGGGGATGTGCGTACGATCGGCAGCCCCAAAGTGAGGTTCACACCCTCGTCGAAATGCAGTGTTTTGAGCGGAATAAGCGCCTGGTCGTGATACAGGCAGAGCGCCACATCATATTTCTCGCGCGCTGCTGGATGAAACATCGTGTCAGCGGCGAATGGCCCTTGCGCGTCTATGCCTTCTTCCCGAAGCTGGGCGATCGCCGGTTCAAGGATATCGATCTCTTCGCGCCCCAGTGCCCCGAATTCGCCAGCATGAGGATTGAGCCCGGCAAATGCCAGGCGCGGACTGGCAATGCCGAAGTTGCGTATCAGGCCGCGCGCTGCCGCCCGCGCCTTGTTGGCGATCATCTCGATCGAAATGATATCCGGCACGTCGCGTAACGGAATATGCGTCGTGATCGGAATAGTGCGCAGGCTGGGCCCGGCAAGCATCATGGCGATATTGTCCCGCGATACGCCACAGCGTTCCGCGACAAATTCAGTCTGTCCGGGATGCGAAAAGCCGATGTCGTAAAGCCTGCTCTTGGAAACAGGGCCGGTGACGACTGCCAGCGCCGCGCCGGATCGCGCGAGGCCAACGGCGAGTTCAAGAGAATCCAGAGCGCAGCGCGCGCCTTCGGGCGTTGGCTGGCCCGGCGTTACTGCTTCGCCGCTTTCGACCGGCAACAACGGCAGGGCGCGGGAAAATACGGATTCGGCTTCGTCAGGCGACTCGATTTTTTCGACCGGCCCGTCCCATATAGCGCGAATAGAGCCGGGATCGCCTACGGCGAAGAATGGATTGAGTCCGTAGTCATACCGCCCAGCCCAGGTCTTTCCCGTTATTTCGGGGCCGATGCCCGCCGGATCTCCCAGAGAAACTGCTATCGGCGCCATCTTGCCTCCGTATCAACGATATTCGATGACAGCATCGCGGCGTAAATCGCGCAAATAGCGGCGCGCACGGCGATCGGCGCGCTCCTGCTCAAGCCGGTTCAAGATTACCTCGGCATCGGGTTCGGCCGAAGCAGGCGGATCGTCCCGACCGCACAGGATCAGCACCCGAACCCCATCGTCAAGCGAACCGAAAGGCGCCGTGGCCTGGCCGACCTGCAGGTTCGAGATGTTCTGCTGCAACACTTCCGGCAGGTCGCCAAGACGAATGCCGTCATTCTGCACAACTTCACCGCCAAATTCGCTGGCAATCGCTGACGATGCGCCGCAACCGCCTCCGGCCTGCGTCGCCGCAGCAAAGGCTTCTATCCGAGGTTCGGCAACCTCACGCGCTGTGCCCGGCTCGAAACTCAGCGTAATCTGGGTGAGGCTCAAAACGGCATCGCGCGGGTTTCCAACCAGAACCTGACGCTGGTCGATCAGCGCAATAATCGAAAAACCGCCGGGAATGGGAATGGGCTGGCTCACGCCGCCGACCGGCATCTGCGTAACCACAGCCGCAAGTTCTGCCGGCAATTGGCCGGGCCGCAACCAGCCAAGGTCACCGCCTACAGCCGCCGTAGATGCCTGCGAAAACTGACGGGCATAGGCCTGGAAAGATCCGCCAGACTGAATTTGCTGCAGGAGCCGCATCGCGCCTTGCCGCATCTCTTCCTGATTGTCGGGCCGGGCAGGCAGGTAAATTTCTGCAACGCGGTATTCGGTCTGGCCGCGCGAGGCTTCGAGGCGGTCGACAATCGCCTGAACCTCGGCATCGCTAACGCCAACAGTCGGATTTACATAGCGGCGCAAAAGCCTGCGCCACGCAAGTTCGCCTTCAATCTGCTTTCGCATGGTTCGCGCGGAACTTCCCTGCGCTTCGAGAAATTCGTCAAAATCCTCCATCGTCGAACCATTGCGTTCGGCTACCTGCGTGAAGGTCTGATTGATCTCGGCTGGCGTAATAACAATATCGTTGGCACGGGCTTCCTGAATTTGCAGCATTTCATCGATCAGGTTGCGGACTATCTGCATCCGCAGTCGTGTCCGTTCTTCCTCGCTGATTCGGGCGTTGGCGTTCGCCGCAAGGAAGAGATTAAGCCGCTGGTCGACATCGGTTCGCGTGATAATCTCACCATTAACGATTGCGGTCGGCGTCCGGATATTGGGATCGCGGTTGCCGAAAACCGTAAATGTCGACGGCAGGCCCAGCTGAGCCGCGGTGTTGGCGATAATATCTTCCTGCGTCTGCTGAGCCGCACCATGCGTGGTCACGAGGGCGGCAAGCCCGGCCACAGCGAATATCTTGAAGGTTCGGCGCATTGTGCACTTCCGATTTTTTTCACGCATTACGTTTAAGAATCCCATTTTTGCAGAGGCACATGGCCAGCATCATTTTGTGCCTAATAGAACGAATGTTCCTGAATGACAGCTTAGCGGCCCAAATTGGTTAAGGCAAAGCGCAGCAGAAATGTGTTCCCGCGTCGCGCATCGCCGGTGTCGTCATAATCTCGCCGCCAGGTGAAGCCGAATTCTAGCCCTTCATCTTCATAGCCGAAACCAAGCCGCGTCCGTACCGGTTCAAAGCCGTCGGCCATGGAAAGCGGATCCTCCCTCTGACTCGTGAGATCGATCACGGCCGATCCGAACACCGACCAATAGTTGCCGACGGCGACGCGGGCGGAGCTGCGCAGTTCCTCTCTGTCCCTGAGGTCTTCCACGTTGAAGGTGATGTCACGGTTGAGCCGCAAATAGCCGATTTGGGCATAGGTAGTGCGGGACCCTACCGTGAAATCTACCTCGTTACGCCGAAGCTCCAAATTGTCCTTGTCGACCCGGAACCTGTGGGTGAGCGCCAAAAAGCGACCGTAGCGAATCTCGGTTCTACCGACGAAGTCGGAGAATCGCGAAGCTAACCCCGTACCGGCCGGAAACAGGGCAGGTTCCCGGCTCAATCGATAGCTTTGCGCAAGGCTGCTCCGCAAAGAAAAGCGCGGCAGATCGAGGGCGTATTCGGCACCATAGGTCATCCGGGCGCCGTCTTCGAACCGGTCATATCCGGGAAATCGGTTGAGCGAGAAAACATTTGCCGTTTCCAGTTCGATCGAGCGTGAATCCTCGTTCGGAACTTCAAGATTTGAAAGTGGCGGCGTGGCAACAAACTGGACGCGCGGCGTGAAACGTTGAACGCCGCCCATAAATTCCCCGACAAAGGGCCATGCGATGTCCGCAGAGATCGCCCCGATACCACGGAATTGCCATCCATCTTCGCCGCGGTAGAAATCTGTTGCCGTGTCGGCGTTTTCGTCCGAATGATAGGCATCGCCCCGCAGTAGTGCTGTCAGTGTTACCTGCTGCCCCAACGACGTTATCCGACTCAAATTCCATTCTGCGCTGGCAAAGGCGCGCTGCGTATCTTGCCCGGCGGTGCGAACGACACCCAATGTATTGGCCTGCAGCTTGATCGTCCCGCCAATCAGGTTTTCGCGCATCCGCATCCGATAGTCGAGAACGGGAATAGCAAGGGGCTGTTGGCCGGAATCGGAAGTCAGGCGAAGATCCTGCACGGCCCATCCGGCCAACGAAAAATAGCTCTCGATCCCGACCCGCTCGACGGCGACGGTCGAGCGCAGCCTGTCGTCGCGGGATATGTCGTAGCGACGTAGAAATGTGTCATCGGTCGTCAATCGCCCCGAACCGCTGACGCTCCAATAGGGGGTGAACTGAAACCGGCCATTCGCCTCGATATATCCGCGAACATCCTTATTTCCGCTCGATGTGAAGCCTAGCACGGGATCCAGGTCGCGCCGTGTTCCGTAAGTTATCATGCCACCGATCTGGAACGCGCCCTCGGCGGCGAGATTTCTGTAGGTCGCGGAAATCGAAGGCAGCACCTCCGTGTAAAAGCGCGGCGTGATGGTCAGGTCCCGATTGGGCGCTATCTGCACATAATAGGGAATTCCCACCTCGAGACCGTTGGTGCGGCTTAACCGCAGATCCGGGACGAGGAAACCGCTTGCCCCTCCGGCAGTGCCGTCGGGGTGCGAAAAAGCGGGCAGCGCCATGACGGTGACGCCGAAAAGTTCGAACCGTGCGTTGCTATACCGAATCCGGTTGGTTGCCGGGTCGTGCACGATCCGCGCAGCTGTTATCCGCCAGCTCGGTTCGCGCGGCTCGCCGTCATATCCGCGAGCCCGATAGGGCGTATATGCCGCATTCTCGAGCGTTGAAACGGTGTCGACCCGCGCGCCTTGGCGCGCAGCGAGCCGCCCGCCATTCTCCAGCACGATAAGCAGATTTTCGACCATGCCGTCGCGCAACGTGTCCGTCAGCGTGGCTGTATCCGCATAGGCCGTCTCTCCCTGCGGCGTACGGATCGCGACATTGCCAGTCGCCTCCACGGCACCGGTTCTGCGATCCCATGACACACGATCAGCGTGCAGCCGCGCACCTTCGCGCACCATCTGGACATCGCCGAACGCGATCACGATATCGCCGGAGCCGTCATATTCGACCATTTGGGCGCTGAAGGCGATCTCATCCGGGTTTAAGGGTGAGGTCAAAGGCGGAATTTCGACGTCCGAAAGCTCCACCGGCGAGATCATATCAGGAATGCCATGGGACGCGTCGCCCTGCGCATTTGCCGGTGCGGCGGTCGCAAGCATCACCATCGGCAGCGCAGTCAGGCGGAGGATAGGGTTACGCGTCACATTTTTCACCGGTTGTAATATTCGGCCTTTCCGCCGCGCCTATCGCACCCTGCGCGCAATGCTGCAATCGCCTTTGCCAGAGCCGGGTCGCTCGTCTATCGAAAGAAAAAATCACCAAACACCGTTCCTAACGGCAGGAGAATAAAAATTTCCATTACCGTCACCTTTACCGCGTCCAGCCCCGAAGACAGTTCCGCCCTTATCCTGCCGCTCGGCAAGAGCCAGTCGATCGACCTCGTCACCAGCGATCTTTCCACCGAAACCGGAGCGGCGCTCAAACGCGCAGCAAAAGCGAGCCGATTCGATGGCGCGTTGGCATCGATCGTCGAAATTTTCGCCGAAACGGACAAGGGCGCACGCCGGATACTCGTCGTTGGCACCGGGAATGGCGATGACGGGGAATCGCTTGAAAAGGCCGGTGGCGCGGCAATGGCCAAACTTCTCACGTCAGGTGAAACCGCACTTACGTTCGATGCACGGTCGCATAGCGCAGACAGTGCGGGATCGCGCATGGCATTTGGAGCCCTGCAACGCAGCTGGCGGCTCGACAGCTATCGCACGAAAGCGCCCGCCAAAACCAAGCCGAGCGTGAAAGAGGTAACCGTTGTCGCGCCTGAAGATGAAGCGGCCGGGTGGGATCGTTATCAGTCCGTCTATGCTGGCATTGCCCTGGCGCGCGAGCTGGTGACGGAACCGCCCAATGTGATCCATCCGGCCGGGTTTGTGGGACGCTGCAAACCACTGGCAGACCTTGGCGTAACTATTGAAACACTCGACAAGGCCCAGATGACCGCGCTCGGCATGGGTGCGCTCCTTGGCGTCGCTCAGGGCTCCGCCCAGGATCCGCATATGCTGATCATGCGGTGGGACGGAACCGACGGCGCTCAGAAAAAACCGGTCGCCTTTGTCGGCAAGGGCGTGACCTTCGACACCGGTGGCATTTCGCTGAAGCCGGGACCGGGCATGGAAGACATGAAATTCGACATGGGCGGCGCAGCGGCCGTGGCCGGAGCGATGCGGGCCCTGGCCGGGCGCAAGGCCAAGGCCCATGTCGTTGGCGTGTGCGGGCTGGTTGAAAATATGCCATCGAGCAATGCCCAGCGGCCTAGCGATATCGTGACCACCATGTCGGGACAGACCGTAGAAGTGCTGAACACCGACGCCGAAGGCAGGCTGGTTCTCTGCGATGCGATGCACTGGGTGCAGGAAGAATATTCGCCGGACGTGATGGTCGACCTTGCAACGCTGACCGGAGCCATGCTGATCGCGCTCGGTTTCGAACAGGCCGGTTGTTTTTCCAATGATGACGGGCTCGCCGATCAGTTGCTCAACGCCGGAACCGCGTCCGGCGACAAGCTTTGGCGCCTGCCGCTTGGCAAGGCCTATGACAAGCTCATCGATTCGCCGATTGCCGACATCAAGAATACCGGCCCGCGCGAAGCCGGATCGATCACCGCCGCCCAGTTCCTGCAGCGGTTCGTCAAGGATGGTGTAAAATGGGCGCATCTGGACATTGCGGGCACGGCCTGGAGGAAAACCACCTCCAATCTCGCTGACAAGGGGGCGACCGGCTATGGTGTGCGTTTGCTCGATCGCTTCATCGCCGACAATTACGAGGGGTAGCGGCAGGCGTGCAGGTCGATTTCTATCAGTTGGCCGGCACGCCGATCGAAGCCGTGGTGCCGCAACTCGCTGCGAAAACACTGGAGAGCGGCGAAAGGCTGTTGATAGTGGCAAGCGATGCGAAGTTGCGCGCTTTGCTGGATGAAGCGCTGTGGACCTATGATCCGGCATCATTCCTGCCCCATGGGCAGTCCGGCGACGAAACGGGGGCAGACCAACCGGCCCTGCTGTCCGCCGAGACCGATTCGGCGAACGCCGCGAAGTTCATCATGCTGGCGGATGGCGAATGGCGGGATGCCGCGCTGAATTTCGACCGGGCTTTCTATCTGTTCGACGCCGACAGGCTGGACGAAGCCAGAAATGCATGGCGAAGCTTGGCGGTTATGGACGCAGTCGAGCCGCGCTACTGGAAACAGGATAATGGTCGCTGGCGCCAGGGACCGTGAAGCAGCCGCCCGTTTCCCACACTAAGCTTGCGCCTTTGACCGCTTCGCACTAAGCGAGCCGGAAATTCCCCAACTTTCATCGGAGCTCAGCCCATCATGGCCGTGACACGCACATTCTCGATTATCAAACCCGACGCCACCCGCCGCAATCTGACCGGCGCGGTCACAAAAATGCTGGAAGAAGCCGACCTTCGCGTCATCGCTTCCAAGCGCATCCAGATGACCAAGGAACAGGCCGAGGGTTTTTATGCCGTTCATGCAGAGCGCCCTTTCTTCAACGATCTCGTCGCTTTCATGACGTCCGGCCCGGTCGTGGTTCAGGTTCTCGAAGGCGAAGATGCCGTGCTCCGCAATCGCAAGATCATGGGCGCGACCAACCCCAAGGAAGCCGATGAAGGTACGATCCGCCGCACTTATGCCGAATCCATTGAGGCAAATAGCGCCCATGGCTCGGACAGCGACGAAAACGCCGCCATCGAAATCGCCTACTTCTTTAATGAAGACGAGATTGTCGGCTAGGCACTCAGCTTAGAAATTCGACGAGAGGCTGGAGCTTTTTCGGCGCGACGAAGCTCCAGCTCTTTCTCAGCCAGCTTGCGATATGATCCCAGTCGACATTGCCGGTATCGAGCCTGATCGCGATCCAGCCTGATGCGCCATAATAGGCCGGCCGGTAGTAGAGACCGGGTTCCGCGCCGATCAACGCCGCCTGTTCGTCGGCACCGCTGGTTTTAACCAGCAGTGCCACGGCCTCCTCGCCATGGTGATGGATCGAAACATAGGCGAAAAATTTGCCGGTTTTCTCCGTCCCGACCCGCCAGCCGGGCGCGCCATGCGACGTTTTGGCATGGGTCTCAGGCAGCGCAAGCGCCAGTTCGCCAACCTTCGCAACCAGCCAGTCCGGGTCGAGTTCCTGTGCAACAAACGTTTCCAGCACTTGCGGATAAAGCTGGTGCTCGGCCAGGCGAACCCGCGCCGCCAGTCGCTCAGCTGTGTCATCGGGGAGGATCGCCACTTCGGTCTGGCCGAGGATCGGACCAGCGTCCAATGCTGCCGTGACCAGATGGACGGTACAGCCCGAAACAGCATCTCCGGCGTCCAGCGCCCGCTGATGGGTGTCGAGCCCCTTATATTTGGGTAGCAGCGAAGGATGGATATTGAGCATCCGGCCTTCCCATTTTCCTACAAATTCCGGCGATAGAATGCGCATATAGCCCGCAAGGACGACATAGTCGGCGCGCGCTTCGGCAATTTTGCCATTGATGATCGCATCGAAAGCGGCGCGTTCCATACCCCTGTGGGTCTGTGCGAATGTCGGGATGCCTTCGGCTTCGGCCAGTTCCAGGCCGCGCGCTTCGGGATCGTTCGACGCGACCAGCACGATTTCATAAGGACAGTCTTCGCGTTTGGCGGCATAGAGCAGCGCGGCCATATTGGTCCCGCGACCGGAGATCAGGACGGCGATACGCGCCCGCCTAGCCATTATGTGTGGCGCTCCAGTCAGCGATTGCCGACCAGTCGCTGGAGTGTCCAGTCACCGTACACCCGCGTTCACCGGACTCGAGATGGCCGATCCGGTGGACGGTTTCGCCCGCATCGCGAAGAGCGGCCGTTACATCGTCCTCTCTGTCTTCCGCAACGATCAACGCCATGCCGATCCCGCAATTGAAGGTGCGCGCCATTTCAACCGGCTCGATATTGCCCTGGGCCTGGAGGAACGCCATCAGCTGCGGCTGCTCCCAGGCGGATGCATCTACATGGGCGTGATGCGTTTTTCCGAGCACGCGCGGGATATTCTCCAGCAAGCCGCCGCCGGTAATGTGCGCCATCGCTTTAATGTTGCCGGACCGGACAAGCGGGAGGAGGGATTTCACATAGATTTTCGTCGGCTCGATCAATGCATCGATGAGGAGGCGATCCTGATCGAAAGGGGCAGGGCGATCCAGCTTCCAGCCTTTGTCTTCCGCGAGCTTGCGGACCAGCGAATAGCCGTTGGAATGGACGCCGGACGAAGCAAGACCCAGAATGATATTGCCCGCGGTGACATCGGCTCCCGTAAGAGCTTCGCCGCGTTCGACTGCGCCGACGCAAAAACCCGCCAGATCATAATCTCCTGCCGCGTACATACCTGGCATTTCGGCAGTCTCGCCACCGATCAGCGCGCAGCCTGCCAGCTTGCAGCCTTCCGCAATTCCCGCGACGACCCGTTCGGCAACACCATTGTCGAGTTTGCCCGTTGCGAAATAATCGAGGAAGAAAAGCGGTTCTGCACCCTGAACGATCAGGTCATTGACGCACATTGCGACAAGATCGATGCCGATTCTGTCATGCCGATCGTGATCGATAGCCAATTTAACCTTGGTGCCGACACCGTCATTCGCGGCAACGAGCAAGGGATCGGAATAGCCGGCTGCCTTAAGGTCGAAAAAGCCTCCAAAGCCGCCAAGATCTGCGTCTGCGCCCGGTCGGGCAGTCGCCCGTGCGAGGGGCGCTATCGCTTTGACAAGGGCGTTACCGGCGGCAATTGAGACCCCCGCCTTTTCATAGCTGTACGGTTCTGTCGAATTGTGCTTGGCGTTCATATTTATAGCGACTAGCCACATCGCTCTTGGATTTCCACGGCCAAGTCGCCAAAAGGCCCACAATGCAGTTAGTAATCCGTAATCTGAAAACGTTTATCGCGCTCGCGCTGCTGGCTGTCGGCGCCGCAGGCGTCGTGCTTGCGCAGCAGGAGCGGCCGCAGAATCCGCGCGACTTCGGATTCGATGCAACGGCCAGTTATGAAGTCACGGGAATTTTTGTCGATGCGTCGGGCGAGGATGCAGAGGATGCCCGGCGCGTCGCCTGGGAACGAGCCCAGCGCGAAGGCTGGAGAATGCTCTATGCCCGGGTCAATGGCGGATCCGCCGCTCGCGCGCCCAATCTCAGCGATTCGTCGCTGAGCGCAGTCGTCACTGGAATCATCGTCGAAGAGGAGCAGATAGGCCCGACCCGCTATGTCGCGCGGCTGGGCGTAATGTTCGATCGGGCCCGGGTCAGCCGTTATCTGGGCGTATCCGGCGTAATCCGGCGTTCTCCGCCCATGCTGATCCTGCCGATCCAATGGATTGGCAGCACACCGATGAGCTTTGAAGACCGCACGCCCTGGGCACGGGCATGGCTGCGTTTTCGTTCCAGCGAGAGCCCGATTGATTATGTTCGGGCGAGTGGAACAGGGCCCACTTCGATGCTGCTAACGGTAGGCCAGACGGGGCGGCCCGGGCGCGGCTGGTGGCGCTTCCTGCTCGATTCCTATGGTGCAGCCGATGTCGTGATCCCGGTGGTGCACCTTCAGTATTCCTATCCGGGTGGCCCGGTCTACGGGCGCTTTGTCGCCTATCATGGGCCGGATCGGCGGAAGATCACTCAATTCTCGCTGCGCGTCCGCAACTCTGCGAGTCTCGATCAACTGCTCGATGAGGGTGCGCGACGAATCGACGCCGCTTATGCGCAGGCGCTTGAAGATGGCCGGTTGCGTCCCGACCCCTCGTTGAATTTCGAGTTCGGTATCGACGAACAGGCACTCGAGGAGGCTTTGGACGAATTGCAGGAAAGCGTGGCCGTTGATCGGCGCCCCGCCGAAGTGTCGGTCAATACCGAGGAGGCAACCTCTACCGGCCGTTACACCATTCGGGTTGTGACGCCTGATGCCAATTCCGTCCGGTCCAGCGAAGCTGCTGTTCGGGGTACGCCGGGCGTTCGCGGAGCAACAACGTCCAGTCTCGCCATTGGCGGCGTGTCCCTGATGGAAGTCAGCTATATCGGCGATCTGGACACCCTTGCATCTGCGCTCGCGGCCCGCGGTTTCCAGGTCCAGCGTGGCACGGGGACGTTGCAGATCAGTCGAGTTGCTCCTCAGGGGTCTGACACGCCAGAAGGCCAATGAGTCAGATTACCCTTCCGCTCGATTGGCCGAACCCCGCCGATGACGGCACATTCATCGTCGACGCGTCCAACAGCGAAGCCGTCAGGCACCTCGAACACTGGTCGCTATGGCCGGTTCGCACCAGCCTCCTTACCGGCCCTCGCAAATCCGGACGCTCCACCCTTGGCCGATTGTTCGTCGGCAAGAGCGGGGGGGATGTCATCGACGACGCGGATCTTTCCGAAGAGGAAGCCCTGTTTCATGCGTGGAATGCGGCGCAAGCCGGCCAGAGGCCTCTGTTGATCATTGCCGACGAACCGCCGCCTCGATGGGAAATCGCGTTGCCCGACTTACGATCGAGGATAGCGGCGACACCGAAAGTGCGCATCGACGAACCGAGCGACCAACTGATCGAGGCGCGGCTGCATCATCATTTCGCAGCGCGGAGCCTGGCCGTTCCGCAAAATGCCGTGAATTATCTGCTCAAACGCATGGACCGCAGCCATTATGCGCTTCATCATCTTATTGAAACGCTCGACCGGCTCGCCTTCGAACGCAGAAGCCGCCTGACGCTTGGCCTGGTTCGCGACGCAATGGCGGAGCGTGGCTTCATCGACCTGTAACATAAGAAGGTCTAAAAGAGCGTCATGGACGAGTATAACCCTGACCATATAACCGAAGACTTTTCGCATGAAGTCGAAGTCGAGCCCGGAACGGAGCACCGCTATTTCAACCGGGAGCTAAGCTGGCTCGGATTCAACGAACGCGTGCTGGAAGAAGCGAGAAACGAAGCCCACCCACTGCTCGAGCGCCTCCGCTTCCTCTCGATTTCGGGCAACAACCTGGACGAATTCTTCATGGTTCGCGTCGCCGGGCTGAAAGGGCAGCAGCTTTTGGGCGTCGAAATGCGATCGGCCGACGGTATGACGCCAAGCCAGCAACTGGCCGCCGTTTCAGAGCGCGCCAACGCGCTGATGGTGGAACAGCAGGAAGTCTGGACGGAATTGCGGACGGCCCTGGCGGACGCCGAAATTTACGTGCTGTCGGACGATGAAATCACCGGAGAAACTGAAACCTGGCTCTCGGAGCATTTTCACAGCCATATCTTCCCGGTGCTGACACCGCAGGCGCTTGATCCGGCGCACCCGTTTCCCTTCATCCCGAACAAGGGCTTCAGTCTCGTGTTCGATCTTGAACGGGAAAGCGATGGCGCGCCGATCCGCGAACTGCTGATGGTCCCGACCACGCTGCCGCGTTTCGTGCGTCTGCCAGGCGAAGTGGCCCGCTTTGTTTCGATGGAAACGATTGTCCGGCGTTTCACCAATATCATGTTCCCCGGATATAGCGTGAAAGGGCGGGGCGCGTTCCGCATTATCCGGGACAGCGATATCGAGGTTGAAGAAGAAGCCGAAGATCTGGTTCGCTATTTCCGCAGCGCGATCAAACGCCGCCGCAGGGGGCGGGTTATCCGGTTGAAGCTTGAGGCGGACATACCCGACGATATGGAAGAGGTGATCCGCCGCGAAATGGGTGGCGATGACGGCCTTGTGGTCGAAAGCAGCGGTTTTCTAGGTGTTTCCGATCTGGAGCAACTGGTGGACGAAGACCGTCCAGATCTGAAATTCCCGCCGTTCAGCCCGCGCTTTCCCGAACGTATCCGCGAACATGGTGGCGATTGCTTCGCCGCGATCAAGACCAAGGATATCGTCGTCCATCACCCTTATGAATCGTTCGATGTCGTCGTCGCCCTGCTGAAACAGGCGGCCGATGATCCCGATGTCGTGGCGATCAAGCAGACTCTTTACCGCGCCGGCAAGCAATCGGCCGTTATCCGCGCCCTTATCGATGCGGCGGAAGCAGGTAAGTCGGTCACTGCCGTTGTCGAGCTCAAGGCGCGGTTTGACGAGGAACAGAATCTGCTCTGGGCGAACGCGCTGGAGCGCGCTGGCGTTCAGGTCGTCTATGGCTTCATCGAATGGAAAACCCACGCTAAAGTGACGATGGTCGTTCGGAAGGAAGAGGATGGCTATCGCAGCTACTGCCACTTCGGAACAGGCAATTATCATCCCGTCACTGCAAAGATATACACCGACCTGAGCTTTTTCACCGCTGACCCGCGGGCAGGCCGCGATGCCGCCCAGCTTTTCAATTACATCACGGGCTATGTTCAGCCCAAAAACCTGGAACTGATTTCCATGTCGCCGCGCGATATGCGCAATGATCTGGTCGCACTGGTCGATGCCGAAATCGCCAATGTGAGAGCCGGCAAGGACGGAGCCATCTGGACGAAGATGAATTCGTTGGTCGATCCTGCGATTATCGAAAAACTCTATGAAGCGAGCAATGCCGGGGTCGAGATCGACATGGTTATTCGCGGGATTTGCTGCCTCAAACCGGGCATTCCGGGAATGTCGGAGAATATCCGCGTACGCTCCGTCATCGGCCGTTTTCTCGAGCATAGCCGCATTGCCTGTTTCGGAAACGGGGCAGCGCTCCCCAACAAGAAAGCCCATGTTCTCATCAGTTCGGCCGACTGGATGCCGCGCAACTTCGATCGCCGCGTCGAATATATGATGCCGATCCAGAATCCGACCGTCCACGCCCAGATCCTCGACCAGGTCATGGTCGCCAATCTGATCGACAATGAGCAGAGCTGGGTTCTCAATCCCGATGGCAGCTATGACAGGGTTAAACCCGAAGGCCGCCCGTTCAACCTGCATCGCTATTTCATGACCAACCCGTCTCTGTCAGGACGTGGAGCCGCGCTGAGCGAGCAGGGATCCATGCCCAAGAAACTGCATGTCAAACGGCGTGGATAAGCAGCTTTCCCGGCCCCGGCGAAGGGGCTAGGAGTTTGAGTCGATGGCTGTGCTTTCACTTTTCCGCTCGGAAGAGGATGCCCCCGATCCGCAGGACGGGCGCACGGCCGTTATCGATATCGGTTCCAATTCTGTGCGCCTTGTCGTTTTCGACGGACATGGCAGGCTTCCAGCGTTTCTCTTCAATGAAAAGGTGATGGTCGGGCTAGGCGGGCGCCGCGATGAAGATGGCGCGCTGCACGAAGATGCGATTGCCGATGCCGTTGAAATTCTGTGCCGCTTTCGCTCCCTGTGCAGCGCGATGGACGTAACCGATCTTCGCACCGTCGCGACCGCCGCAGTGCGCGAAGCGCGCAACGGGGCAGAGCTGATCGCCCAACTGCAAGAGATCGGCCTCCCTGTCCGCCTTCTGTCGGGCGAGGACGAAGCCAAACTTGCTGCGATGGGCGTTCTTTCCGCCATCCCAGAAGCCGAAGGCCTGGTCGGCGACCTGGGGGGCGGCAGCCTGGAACTGGCGCGGATAGCGGATGGGCAGGTCAAGGAATGCGTATCGTTTCCGCTTGGCGTGCTGCGAATTGCCGAATTGCGCAAGTCGGGAAAGAAGGGCGCTGTAAAAAGGGCCATCGCGAAAGCCCTGAAATCTGCAGACTGGATCCGGCAATGCGAAGGCCAGCCTTTCTATCTTGTGGGTGGGTCCTGGCGCGCCCTTGCGCGGGTCGATATGCACCGCACCAAGTTTCCGCTGCCGATCGTCCATCATTATGTGATGAAGCCGGACCGTCCCGCAGCTTTGGTCCGGCTGCTCGCTCGCATCGACATGTCGAAACTGTCGGTCGTTCCGTCAATCGCCTCGCAGCGTATTCCAAACCTGCCGGACGGCGCGGCAATCCTGTCTCAGCTGGTGAAACAGGCCAATCTCGGTGATCTGGTGGTATCTGCCTACGGGCTGAGGGAAGGGTTGCTTTACGAACGCCTGGACACGGAAACCCGCAAGCTTGATCCCTTGATCGCCGCGACACGGGAAGAGGGTGAACGACAAGGCCGGTTTCCCGAGCATGGCGATTTGCTCAACCGCTGGATCGCGCCGCTATTTGCAGAAGAGTCTAAGACGGACAAACGGATCCGGCTCGCTGCCTGCCTGCTGGCCGATACCGGTTGGCGGGCTCATCCCGAATTTCGCGCCGAACGCGGTCTCGAAATGGCGCTGCATGGAAATTGGGTCGGTATCGAAAGCAACGGCCGCGGCAAGATGGCTCAGGCGCTGTTCACCAATTTCGGCGGCGGCGTTGGCGTGGTCGACGAGCTGGTCAACCTGTGCAGCGAGGAAGAGCTCAGACAGGCATCCCGATGGGGCCTGGCCATGCGTTTTGGACAGCGTTTGAGCGGCGGGGTGGCTGGACCGCTCGAACTGAGCAAGGTTGCGGTCGAAGACGATAAACTCATCCTCTCGCTCGATAAGGGCGATGCCGAACTTTACAGCCAGCCGGTTGCGAAACGGCACAGGCAACTTGCCGATGCCTTTGCCAAAGATGCCGAGATGCGGCTGCTGTGAGCGATCCTAGCCGCAGCGAATAGCGGTAACGACCCTGTTGGCATCGAATTCGATATTGAGCCGTGTAGTGCGATAGTCCATGGTTACAGCGCTGTTTTCCGGTATCCAGCGAAGCTCCCGCGCACCCGTCAATTGTACGGCGCTGGCTGCAAGGCTTTGCGTAGCGGTTTCACCCACAAGGTGCTGGGCGGCAGTCGCATCGCACGCGCCAGCTTCAGCCATTGGGGGTTCGCCTGGCGATGTCGCGCACCCTGTAACGGCAACAGCAAAGCCAATGGTGCCTATGAGAAAGTATCTATTCATCGCTGTCCTCCGTTACGGTAACTTCGGTATGGGTGACTTTCAGCCTGCCATCCCGAACGGCAAAGGCAACGCGCCCTTCGACAAGATTCAGCGCATCCTGGCCAAATTCTTCGAAACGCCAGCCCGCCAATATACCCAGTTCTTCCCGTTCGCCTGCAGCCAATCTCTCAAGCTCGTCAGCTTTGGCAACCAGGCGAGACGCCACACCGATTTCTCGTGCGCGTATTTTGAGCAGAAGCTTGAGCAGATCGGCGACAAGCGCGCCTTCTTTGCCAAGTCCCGGCTTGCGACTCTTGCGCGCAGGCAGTTCATTCTCGGGCAACGCTTCCGCCTCGTCGATCACATCCATGAGGCGCGCTCCGATATCGTTTCCAGCCCAGCTTGAGGGAAGCCCGCGAATTTTTCCGAGGGATTGCTGGTTTTTTGGAGGATGGGAAGCGATATCGGCCAGGGTTTCATCGCGCAGCAAACGGCCGCGCGGCAGGTTCTTGTCCTGCGCTTCGCGCTCCCGCCAGGCCGCAATCGCTTTCAGACGCCCCAGGACATCCGCTTTTCGGCTCTGGATGCGAATACGTTTCCAGGAGAGTTCCGGAACATTTTCGTAGTTCGCCGGATCGGCCAGCCGTTCCATCTCGGCATTGATCCATGCACCGCGGCCGGTATCGCGGAGGCGCTCGAGCATTTTCGGGAACAGTTCCGCCAGATGGGTGACGTCTCCAACTGCATAGTCGAGCTGGCGCTTATCGAGCGGACGCCGGGCCCAGTCGGTAAACCGTGCGCCCTTGTCCAGCGAATGACCGAGCAGGGCGTCGACAAGATTGGAATAGCCGATTTGCTCTCCCAGCCCGAGCGCCATCGCAGCGATCTGGGTATCGAAAATCGGGTGCGGTGTCTTACCCGTCATATTGTAGACGATTTCGACATCCTGACCGCCGGCATGAAAGACTTTCAGCACATCTTCATTATCGACCAGGAGGTCGAGCAGGGGCGACATGTCGATGCCGTCTGCTTTGGGATCGACAGCGGCGGCTTCCTCGGTGTTACCGATCTGGATCAGGCACAGGTCGGGCCAATAAGTGCTTTCTCGCATGAATTCGGTATCGACGGCGACGAAACTCGATTGCGCAAGGCGTGCGCACAGATCGGCAAGCGCCGCGCTATCTTCGATCAGCGGATGAATTCTCATGCGGAAACCATAGGCTCACCGGCGAACCACGCCACAGGGAAGAACTGCAATCTTGTGGAAAGCTGCGTGTTTTTGCCTATCCTGCGGGATTTTGAATTGTGTCACATTGATCCGACTCGCGGGCCAGCTCCGTTGCGAAAGCCATGAAATCGTCGGCATTCCGCCCCCGCTCACGGATCACTCGATCTATCCCGTCGATATCGGCCATGACTTCGTCTCGTGTTTTTCCGATTTGTGGATCCCTTGCGATCTGCTCGGCCTGCTGAGCGAAAGCACGGGCCTCCGTCATATTCTGTTCCGCATTGCCGCGCGCTTGGGCGGCCTGCTCCGGATTACTGTCTTCATCGGTAGAGGCAATAACGTTGAAAACATTGGCGACATTCACCGCGGTAGCCGCGCATCCCACAGCAGCATCATACTGAGATTGCACAGAAGGCGTATCTTCAGCAGCTTGTGCGGCTTCCCGACCGGCCTCGATCTGCGCGACCTCTTCTTCCGCCGTCGGATCGTCGGAACAGCCGACAAGCAGGAGCGCCCCGATCGCACAAGCGGATAAACCAAGCATCTTCATGATATTCTCCTGAAAGTTGCCAAAAACGCGACCGAGACTGCCAATTCTCGCCGTGCATCGTGGCGGAGTCAAATGTCACGGCGGTATTTCGCCGCTTGCCCGTCCAAACCAATCCGCTATGGAGCCGCGCATGACCATGCACATATATCGCACCCATAATTGTTCCGAACTCCGCAGCCATCATGTCGGCGAGGAAGTCCGCCTTTCCGGCTGGGTCCACCGCAAGCGGGATCATGGCGATCTCGTTTTCGTCGATTTGCGCGACAATTTCGGAATTACCCAGATCGTCACGGAAGTTGACGGCCCCGCCTTCGCTACGCTGGAAAAGCTGCGCACCGAATCCGTGATCACCGTGACCGGCAAGGTCGTGGCGCGGTCCACCGATCTGATAAATACGAAGCTCGACACCGGCGAGATCGAAATCCGGGCAACTTCTGTCGACGTGCAGTCGGCGTCGGAAGAACTGCCGATGCCGGTTGCCGGTGAAGCCGACTATCCCGAGGATATCCGCCTCAAATATCGCTATCTCGATCTGCGACGTGAGAGCATGCACAAGAATATCCTGCTACGATCAGAGGTCATCGCCTCGATCCGCAAGCGCATGATCGAACAGAATTTCACCGAGTTTCAAACCCCCATTCTGACCGCCTCTTCTCCTGAGGGGGCCCGCGACTATCTGGTGCCCAGCCGCGTGCATCCGGGCAAATTCTACGCGCTGCCGCAGGCGCCCCAGATGTTCAAACAGCTGATCATGGTTGCCGGTTTCGACCGCTATTTCCAGATTGCACCCTGTTTCCGGGACGAGGATGCCCGCGCAGACCGGTCGCCCGGTGAATTCTACCAGCTCGATTTCGAAATGAGTTTCGTCACCCAGGAAGACGTTTTCCAGGCCATCGAGCCCGTGCTGTGCGGCGTGTTCCAGGAATTTGCCGACTGGGACGGGAAGGGCCGCGAGGTCGATCCCAATTTCGTGCGCATTCCCTATGCCGATGCCATGCTCAAATATGGTTCGGACAAGCCCGATCTGCGCAACCCGATCGAAATTGTCGACGTTTCCGATCACTTCAAGGATTCCGGCTTCGGGCTGTTTGCCAATATCGTGGGCTCCGGCGGCGTGGTGCGCGCCATTCCGGCACCCAAAACGGGCGATCGCGGCCGACGCTGGTTCGATGGGATGAATGACTGGGCGCGGGGCGAAGGCTTTGCCGGCCTCGGCTATATCAACCGCAAGGAAGGCGCGCCTTCCGGCCCGATCGCCAAGAACCATGGCGAGGAGGGGACGGCGAAGCTGCTTGAAGAACTCGGCCTTGGCGAAGAGGACAGCGTGTTCTTTGCGGCCGGCAAGGAAGGGGAGGCCGTCCGCCTTGCAGGCGGTGCACGGACCCGGCTTGGCGAAGAGCTGGGCCTGATCGACGAAAACGCCTTCAAATTCTGCTGGATCGTCGATTTCCCGATGTACGAATATGACGAAGAGCAGAAGAAGATCGATTTCAGCCATAACCCTTTCTCTATGCCGCAGGGCGAGATGGAAGCGCTGGAAACTATGGACCCGCTCGACATTCTTGCCTGGCAGTATGATATTGTCTGCAATGGCGTAGAGCTCTCTTCCGGCGCCATCAGGAACCACCGGCCTGACATCATGTACAAGGCGTTCGAAATCGCCGGCTATAGCAAGGCCGATGTCGACGAGAATTTCTCTGGCATGATCAACGCCTTCAAATTCGGCGCGCCGCCGCATGGTGGCTCAGCTCCGGGCATTGATCGTATCGTGATGCTGCTCGCGGGCGAGCCCAATATCCGCGAAGTCGTGCTCTTCCCGATGAATCAGCGTGCCGAGGATCTCATGATGAGCGCGCCGAGCGAAGTGAGCATGAAGCAGCTTCGCGAGCTGAACCTGCGCGTGGTAGAGCCTCCAAAAGAGGGATGAGGGAGCCTTCCGAGAACTATTTCGGAGAAGGCGAATCCCGGCTCTGCTATTTCGAATGGGGAGAGCCGGACGGGCAGGTAATCCTGTTGCTTCACGCAACCGGTTTCCATGCGCGATGCTGGGACAGGGTCGTCGACGCCATACCCGCCGAATTCCGGGTTATCGCCGTCGATCATCTCGGCCATGGACGAAGCGCCAAGCCTGACTCTCTTGGCGACTGGAGCAAAACTGCCGCACCCCTGGTCGAACTTGTGGAAGGTCTCGATCTCGAAAAAGTCATCGGTGTCGGGCATTCTATGGGCGGGCATTGTCTGCTCCAGATGGCGGCGGAGATCGGCGACCGCTTCGAGCGGCTTGTCCTGATCGACCCGGTTATCATGGATCCTGCCTATTATCGCAATTCGGACGGCTCCGGACCTATCGATCCGGCCGAGCATCCGGTGGCACGGCGGCGTGCAAACTGGGATTCTCCGGAACAGATGGCCGACCGCCTCAGAGGGCATCCCTCCTATGCAATCTGGCATCCCGACATCCTGATGGACTATTGCCGCCACGGATTGTTGCCCATGCCCGATGGGAAAGGGCTCGAACTGGCCTGTCCGCCCGCGCTGGAGGCATCGGTATATCTCGGCTCGCTGCGTTCAGACCCGTATCCGATGGTGTCGGGCATCGGAGTACCGGTAACGATTCTCCGAGCTCCCTCGGGATCGCGGGAGGGCGCGCTGGATTTCACGCTGTCTCCGACCTGGCCGGGGCTGGTCGATGCTCTCCCCAATGCCCGTGAAGAATATATCCCGGATCTCACCCATTTCATGCCGATGCAGGATCCCGGCCGTATCGCGAAACATATCCTGGACCAGGACATAGTCTCCTAACAGGATAGAGGGTTAACCGACTGGATGTGCGGACTGCCGCAGCTTAGAGTTGCTGCATGACGATAAATCTCTCTGACTTCGAAGATGGCGCAAAGCTCGACGGCGATTATGACGAAGCGCTTGTCGACCTGCAGGAGCGGCTCGGGCGCATTCAGGCGGCGTATATCGCCAACGCCAAACGCGCGGTGATAGCGATCGAAGGCTGGGATGCATCCGGAAAGGGCGGAACGATCCGCAGGATGACAAGCCGCTGGGATCCGCGGTACTTCGAGGTCTGGCCCATTGGTGCACCGACCGCCGAGGCAAAAGCCCGCCATTTCCTATGGCGCTTCTGGAACAAACTACCCGGCAATCGCGAAATCAACATATTCGACCGCACCTGGTATGGCCGCGTGCTTGTCGAGCGGGTCGAGGGCTATTGTTCCGAAACCGACTGGCGGCGCGGATATGACGAAATCAACGAATTCGAGGCGCAGCAGCGAGACAGCGGCACCCCGATCATCAAACTCTTCATGCATGTCACCCAGGAGGAACAGGACGAGCGCTTCCGTAAGCGCCTCGACAATCCGTGGAAGCAGTGGAAACTGACCACCGACGATTTCCGCAATCGCGAACGACGCGGGGACTATCTGGAGGCGATCAACGACATGTTTGCCCGGACCGACACGCGCTGGGCCCCCTGGCAAGTCATCGATGGCAATAACAAGCGCGCCGCACGCATTGCCGCTCTAGCCTATGTTGCCGATCAACTTGAAAGCCAGGTGTCGATGGAGGCCCCTAAACCCGACCAGGAAATTGTCGATCTGGCGGCGTCCCATTTGGGGACAGCATCGGACGACTGACCCGTCCCAATTGCGATATTCGGTCGAAATATGCGATGTTCGCCCAAACGGGAGTCGAACATGTCGAGCGCAAAATATGCAATTGCTGCACTGATCGGGACGGGGATACTTGCCTCAGGCTGCGCCCATCAAGGCTATGGCCACGGGGGATATAACCGCGGAGCCGATTATCACGGTTCCTACGGACGCGATTATCGCGACGGCAACGGCTATCGTGGCAATCATGGATATGCAGATCGCTACGCGAGCAATTTTACCGGCCCCGGTGCGGACAAACTAGACCCCTGGCTTGCGGAAACCCGCGAAGGCCAGCAATTCGTACGAGACAATTATGAAATCGGCCGTTCAGGCGAGATCAGCAATGGGGTCGCCGCGAGCGTCAACCAGTTCTTCCGGCGCTGGGCCGACACTAATCGCGATTATCAGCTGACCGATGCCGAGATCAGGACTGCGCTCGTCCATACGCGCAACCGCTATCGCTATGGCAGCTAACGAGCTGCCGTCTCGGGATAGCTGATCCCGACAATGTCATAGTCCTTTGGCCCGACCGGCAGGCGAACCGTGCGACAATCGCCGACAACCGCTTACTTCAACGCATTCGCCATCGGCGATTTCCAGCTTATCCTGCCCGATGAGGCATCCGCCTCATCCTCGCCTACAAGCGTGACTATCCGCTCGCTATCGTCTTCGTCGACCAGCGTTACCGTGGCACCAAAATAGACGCGGTTCCGGTCTTTCTGACTGGCAGGATCGACAATTTTCGCGGCCTTCATCCTGCGCGAGAGAAATGTAAGCCGCCGATCAATCTCACGCAGCTTTTTCCGGCCGTAGATGTAATCGCCATTTTCACTGCGATCGCCATTGCCCGCCGCCCAGCTTATGACCTCGACCAGCGCCGGGCGTTCCTTGGCGAACAGAGTCTCATACTCGGCCTTGAGAGCATCGTAACCGGCCGGTGTAATGTAATTGACTTTGCCGGCCATTATCCCGGTGTGGCTTTTCCGAGATAGCGGGAAAGCGGGGCGTTATTGGGCGGCATATAGGCGCGGTCCGGATGAAGAAGGTCGTACATCACCGCATTCTCCATCACGCGCTGGATGTAATTTTTGGTTTCATAGATCGGGATTTCCTCGATCCAGCGGACAATATCGACACCCGGCGTCCGCGGGTCGCCATTGGCCCTGATCCAGCGATTCACATTGCCTGGCCCCGCATTGTAGGATCCCGCAGAAAGTGCGTGATTGTTCCATCGGTTGTAGAGCGACTCATAATAGGCCGTAGCCAGCGATATGCTGTATTGGGGATCGGCGGTGAGCGCCGATCGGTTGTAGGAGCGGCCAATCCAACGCGACACTTCCCGCGCCGTTGCCGGCATGAACTGCATCAGGCCGCGCGCGCCGGCATGGCTCACCGCTCGGGTATCGAACTGACTTTCCTGGCGGGCAATCGCGTGAACCAGTGTGAAATAGCGCCGCGAACTGGAAGGCATGGGAACTGTCGGATAGCCATAAGCAGTTGCATCAAAACCGTTCACACGCGCGCTGCGATGGGTCATCACCGCGAGATCCTGACGCCCGATTTGTGATGACAGCATGGCCGTCAGACGGTGATCTTCGTCGCTGCGCGCCTGTGATGAAAGGGCACGCAGAAAGGTCGATTGCGTATCCCAGGCGCCCAGCTCGCCCAAAAGGCGCGTTGCCTGCACAATTTCGCGAGCCATAAAGCTGCGCTGGCTGGCCTGGTCGGGAGCGGATTGAGCGACCTGTGGAATGCTAAGCCTCCGCCCGAGCCTTTCGGTCGCCAGCTGCCCGTAGAAATAGTCGTAGAACACAGCAGCTTCTTCGTAAAAGCGATTGGCTTCATCCCTGCGCCCCGCGGCTTCCGCAGCGCGCCCGGCCCAGTAGAATCCCTTGGAGCGCGTTTGCGGCGTCCGGGCGGCACGGCCATAGCGCTCAAACATGCCTATGGCATCGGCCGGCCGGTTTTGATGCCAGAGTGCCGTCGTCCCGGCGAGCCATGTCAGGCTGGTATAATCATCACGCACGCCAAGCGCTTCGCCGGACACATCTGTTCCCGGTTCGAACGCATCATCCACTTTACTGGCAATCGAAAAAGCGGTTGACCACTGGCGGTCATTGGCAGCGGCGCGGGCATTGGTGAGCAGGACTTCGAACCATTCTTCCGCGTCTGTGGGACGAAATCGCAGGGCGGGGCGATTGGCGAGCAATCTGCGGGCTTCGACCGAGCGGCCATTGTTGCGAAGCCACATTGCCCGTTCCGCGACATAGCCGGGATCGCCCAGGGCAGACTGGCCCGCTTCCGCGCCGGCACCGGTTGCCAGGCGCAATCGTGCCGAATGGGCATCGCGGCGCGAGCTGGAGGTCAGCGACAATACGCGGGCGGCGGCGGATGTATCGTCCTGCCAGAGCAGGTAATCGAAACGCGCATCATGATCTTCAGGCCGCAGCGCCCCGGCAAAGCGCGTGAGAATCACTGCTTCGTCGGACGTTGCGGACAGCCGGTTAAACGCGCCGAGCCGCCAAGCCTGGCGGGCAAAGCGACTGGCTTCGTCATTACGGCCCATGGCTGCCAGCGCTTCGGCATAGCGCAATGCGCCCGATGCAGTGACCGGCTCGAACCGTTCGAAATACGCAATCAGCGAACGCGGCGATGTCCCGGTTGCCGGAATTTGCTGTTCGGCAACGCGCTGCATTCGCGCTTCGCCAGGCCAGCCGGGATGTGAAACGAGAAAACTCGCATAGTCGTTGAAGGGCAGGGCGTCGCTCTGTTGCAGGCGGTTCCACTGCAACACGGCTTCGCCAAGCGGATTGGCTCGCGGTACGGACCCTACGGATCCTGCGCCGGAAACGCCCAGTCGGCTTGCATACCAGGCGCGCTGTTCGGAGTTCAGCGATTGGGCGGAAGCGGCGACCGATCCGATCAAAGCGGTAGCGCCAAGCGCAAGGAAGGTAGCTGTGTGTTTTATCATGCTGGACATAGTGCTCGCACAATCCTTATCTGGCGGTGAACAGGCCCCGTTGATTTGACGTTGATATGCAGCGCAAACACGCTGAGGTGAAGGAGAAATATATGTTCAGCGGGTCGATTCCGGCTCTGGTGACGCCCTTTCGCGACGGATCGTTCGATGAAGCTGCATATCGGAGCTTTATCGATTGGCAAATCGAGGAAGGCAGCAGTGCTCTCGTGCCATGCGGGACGACGGGCGAAGCGGCGACTCAGTCGTTCGAGGAACATTTCGAGGTTGTCGGGGTTTGTGTGGACCAGGCTGCCGGACGGGTGCCGGTGATTGCGGGCTGCGGCTCCAACGACACGCAATCGGCTATCAAGAACCTAAAAACAGCAAAGGAAATGGGTGCCACTGCAGGCCTTGTCGTGCCGCCTTATTACAACAAGCCCAGTCAGGAAGGGATTTACCGTCATTTCGAAGCAATGATCGGCGAATGTGATCTACCCATTGTATTGTACAATGTTCCCTCCCGGACGGCCTCTGACATTTCGGTCGAGACGATGCAGCGCCTGCGCAAATTTCCGTCCGTCATAGGGATCAAGGATGCAACCGCCGATATGGACCGCGTGAGTGCCCAGCGAGCGGCCTGCGGCGAGGATTTCTGCCAGCTTTCGGGTAATGACTATCTCACTTTGGGCTATCTGGCGATGGGCGGTACGGGGTGCATTTCCGTGACGGCCAATGTGGCGCCCCGGCTTTGCGCTGAATTTCAGGCCGCATGGGCGAGGGGCGATACCGCTGAAGCCCTTGCGATCAACGATCGGCTTTATCCCCTGCACGGAGCGATGTTTGCAGACGCATCGCCGGGCCCGGCAAAATATGCGCTGACCAAGGTGTTCCCTGGATTTCCCGGAGAAATCCGCCTGCCGATGACATGGCCCTGCGAAGCGGCCCAGGCACAAGTTGATTCAGCCTTGAGTCATGCGTCGTTGCTCAGGGACTGATCGATGGCTCGCCCGCACCCCGTAGAATTCGACAAGGTGAAGACAGTCGCCGAGAACCGGCGTGCGCGCTACGACTTTTCAATAGATGAAAAATTCGAAGCCGGGATCGCATTGACCGGAACCGAGGTGAAATCCCTGCGGTTCGGCGAAGGGGCGATCGCGGAAAGCTATGCCGAAGCGCAAGATGGCGAAGTCTGGCTGATCAACGCCAATATTCCCGAATTCAGCCACGGAAACAGGTATAACCACGAAGCCAAGCGCCCACGCAAACTGCTTCTGAACGCCCGCGAAATCAACAAGATACGCGGTGCAGTGGAGCGCAAGGGCATGACACTTGTGCCGCTTTCCATCTATTTCAATTCACGCGGCAAGGCGAAGGTCGAACTGGCGCTCGCCAAGGGCAAGAAACAACATGACAAGCGCGCCACCGAGAAGGCGCGGGACTGGAAAAGGGAACAGGGCCGCCTGATGCGCGAACGTGGCTAGATCGAAGCGCGAATCCGGGCCTTTTATGCGCTGGGTCCGCCGGCATTCGCCAAGCCGCGAGGAACTGGCCCAAAACCGATTTATAAAGCCCTTTGCCGGGCGGGTGATGCACAGCTATCTGTGGCGGTTCAACCGGCGATCAGTGCCCCGCGGCGCGGCGCTGGGAATGATCGTCGGCATCTTCGTCATGATCCCGGGGCTCCAGATTATCGTTTCGGCGCTGCTGGCTTTGCCTTTTCGCGCGAACATTCCGGTCGCCGCGGCAGCGACTTTCACAAGCAATCCCATCACCACGCCGTTCATCCTGGGCGGGGCACTGATCGCAGGAAACCAGATATTCCGGCTCGACGCGGATGCCAGCCATGCCCTGATGCTGTATGAGCAGAAGGCCGGGCCGTCGGAATGGCTGGCATGGCTGGCCACGGATGCGGCCCCGGCGCTTCTTGGCGGCCTGCTTGTCATCGCTATCGTATCGGCTGTGATCGCCTATCTGGCCGCCGACTGGTTCTGGCGATACAGGGTCGGCCGCAGATGGCGGCGGCGCAATCTGAACAATGAAGAAGGGCGGTTAAACTGATGGCAACCGTCGCTCCGGAAAACCGGGACAGACATCCCAAGGCGAGCCAGTTTGCCGACCGCTCCCTGATCGGACTGGTTGTTCTTGCCGGCATAGGTTCGGCGGTGTTGATGATGTTCCTTCTGGAAAGCCCGCTATTCGCCGCGGGTTTCATGGCGCTGTTCCTGTCCGCATTCGGCGTCGCCATGGTCGCCACCCGGCGACGGCCCTTGGCGGCGGAGGCGACAGCGGGCCCCGATCGGGCGCTGATCAGGGCTGCTATCGAAGGCGCGGGAATGCCAGTGGTCGTGACCGACAGACAGGGAATATTGGTTGCCGCAAACAGCGGTTTTGAGAGGGATTTCAGAGGCCCGCCCACGCCACCGGCGTTGCCTTTTGCCGATGACGGAGTCGAACGGCTGACTCATGCTGGCCGCACGGCCTGGCGCGACGGACGGGGCAACGCTCCCGCCCTCAGGACACCGCATGGCAGCTATGACGCGATCGTCGAACGCGGCGGCGAAAAAGGCGATTTCCTGATCTGGCGATTTGCACCGGCAATCGAAACCGATCTGATCGCCGAAGCGCGCCGCCTGATTGAAAGCTCCGCCGGCACAGCGCTCGGCATGGCTGGCGTGATGGCCGCGCTCGTCGACGGCAAGGGAGCGCTATTGGCGGCGAACCAGGTTTTCCGGAGGCGCGCACTGGGATCGACGCAGGAACGGCTGCGTGGCCGCGAATTCACTGATATTCTAGAGACCGGCGAAGACCAGCTGTTGCGGCTCGCCCGGGAAGGAGACGGCGGCGCGCCGTTGAGGCTCGTGCAAGTGCCACTGTCGAGCGGATCGCAAGGTAACGCTCCCCTGTTGTTTTTCCTGCTCGATGAGGTTCCGGGCTCGGGCGCGCCTGCCGAACGCGAAAATATCCACGCCCTTCTGGGCATGTTGCCTCTCGGCCTTGCTCTTGCCGAGCGTGATGGCCGCTTCCTCTACATGAACGAGGCATTCCGCCGTGCCGCGGGCCTGGACGACGAATCACGCCCCGTTTACCCGGGTGATCTGGTGGTCGATGAAGACAAGACGGCCGTCGCCAATGCCGTCCGGCGTTTCTCGAACAGCACGTCGATATCGGCCGATATCGCCTTGCGCCTGAAAAGCCAGCCAGACGAAACTGTTGCAATGACGGTCGCCAGTGCTTCCGGGCTCGGGGACGCCGCCGTCTTGCTGAGCCTCAAGGACAATAGCGAGGATGAAAAGCTGAAGCGCCAGGTCGCGCAGGCAACCAAGATGCAAGCGGTCGGTCAGCTTGCGGGCGGCGTGGCTCATGACTTCAACAATATCCTGACAGCCATTATCGGCCATTGCGATCTCATGTTGCTGCGCCACACGCCCGGCGACAGCGACTATGACGATATTCAGCAGGTCAAATCCAATTCCAACCGTGCAGCGGGTTTGACGCGGCAGTTGCTAGCCTTTTCCCGGCAGCAGACATTGCGGCCCCAGATCCTGCAACTGCCCGATGTCGTCTCGGAAGTGTCGAATCTTCTCAAGCGATTGCTGGGTGAAACGGTCACACTGGAAATCCATCATGGCCGCAACCTCGGCCCCATCCGCGCCGACCCCGGTCAGCTTGAGCAGGTGATCGTCAATCTTGCCGTGAATGCGCGGGATGCAATCCAGTCGTCCGAAAAAGACGACGGACGCGGCACCCTGACTCTGGAAACTTTCTCTGTGTCCGGTGCCGAAGTGGATTTGATGGGGCATGAAATCATGCCCTCGACCGAATATACCGCGTTCCGGTTGACGGACACCGGCACCGGCATCGAACCGGATTCGCTGACCAAGATCTTCGAACCCTTCTACACGACCAAGGAAGTCGGGAAGGGGACAGGCCTCGGGCTTTCCACCGTTTATGGCATCGTCAAACAGTCCGGCGGATATATTTTCGCGGATTCCGAAGTGGGAAAGGGAACCACGTTCACCATTTACCTGCCCGTTCATCGCGGCGATGTCGACGAGAAGGCGGAGTTGGCCAGCGGCCAGATGGCGAGCCGAGAGAAACCCGAGGCGCCGCTTCAGCCTTCACCACCGCCGCCTGCCGCCGAACCCTGGGGTAGCGGAACAATCCTGGTCGTCGAGGACGAGGACATGGTCAGGACGGTCGCCGAACGCGCACTGACCCGTCAGGGATACAGCGTCGTCACCGCCGAGGATGGCGAGATAGCGCTGGACATCGTGGCAGAATGCAAGGATTTCGATCTGATCCTGTCCGATGTCGTCATGCCGGGGATGGATGGCCCGGCCATGGCCCGCGAATTGCGCGAAACCCTGCCTCATATCCCGATCCTCTTCATGTCCGGTTATGCTGAGGAACAATTGCGCAAGTCGATCAATATCGAGCAAGTGCATTTCCTTCCCAAACCCTTTTCGGTGCAGCAGCTCGCCGAGGCGGTGGGCGCTATCCTTAACAAGGCGAAATAGTGCGGAATGCTGACAGGCGATCTTCAACCAATCTTTATCCCGCCATCATAAGTCGATAAGCAGACGAAATGGCCCGGGCACGAATTTTGATCGTCGAAGACGAAGCGCTCATATCGATGATGCTTGAAGATTTTATCGAAACTCTCGATTACGAAATTGCCGATATCGTAGAATCGCTGGAATCCGGCCTGTCGGCAGTCGAGGAAGGCGGGTTCGACGTAGCTGTTCTGGATGTCAATCTGCGCGACCGGAAAGCCAGCTGGCCGATCGCCGACGCCTTGGACGATCAGGGAATTCCCTTTTTCTTCACCAGCGGTGCCGATCTCGAAAAACCGCCGGAGCGCCACCAGAGCCGTGTTCTGCTCGCCAAACCCTTTACCCTGCATGGCATTGACGATGCCCTGAAGAAGATACTGGCCGGCTGACTCAATGTTCCCCCCTTGTTCTTTTGGAACAAACCATATACAAAGAACTCAGCGTTGAACGATCGACGCAGAGCTTCTAGGAGGGAAAAAGGCAATGGCAGCCCATCTCAAAGTCATCGATTCCGACGGAAAAAAGAACAATATGGACAGAGAAAAGGCGCTGGACGCCGCACTTGCGCAGATTGACCGGGCCTTTGGCAAAGGGTCCGCCATGAAATTGGGGTCGCGCGAAGCGATCGAGATCGACGCCGTTTCCACGGGATCGCTCGGCCTCGACATCGCACTCGGTATTGGCGGTCTTCCCCGCGGCAGGATCATCGAAATTTACGGCCCGGAAAGCTCGGGCAAGACAACCCTGGCGCTGCACACGATTGCAGAAGCCCAGAAGGCCGGCGGAACCGCGGCCTTTATCGACGCCGAACATGCGCTTGACCCCGGTTACGCGAAAAAACTCGGCGTCGATATTGACGAGCTGATCGTTTCTCAGCCCGATACGGGCGAACAGGCGCTTGAAATCGCCGATACGCTGGTGCGCTCCAATGCCATCGACATTCTTGTCGTCGACTCGGTCGCCGCTCTGGTGCCGCGTGCCGAGATCGAGGGCGAAATGGGCGATAGCCATGTCGGGCTCCAGGCCCGTCTCATGAGCCAGGCGCTCCGCAAGCTGACCGGTTCGATCAACCGTTCGAAGTGCATGGTCGTTTTCATCAACCAGATCCGCATGAAGATCGGTGTGATGTACGGCAGCCCCGAAACGACATCGGGCGGCAATGCCCTGAAATTCTACGCCAGTGTCCGGCTCGACATTCGCCGGATCGGGCAAATCAAGGATCGTGACGAGATTGTCGGCAACACGACGCGGGTGAAGGTCGTCAAAAACAAGGTCGCGCCACCGTTCAAGCAGGTCGAGTTCGACATCATGTACGGCAAGGGCATCTCGAAAATGGGCGAGATACTCGATCTTGGTGTCAAGGCTGGAATTGTCGAGAAATCGGGCTCCTGGTTCTCCTATGATTCGACACGCATCGGCCAGGGCCGGGAGAATTCGAAGAGCTTCCTCCTCGAAAACCCGGAAATCAGCCAGCAACTTGAAAATGCCATTCGCGGCAAGGAAGAGGCCGTTGCCGAGGAAATGATGACCGGCCCGGATGGTGACGAGGCGACCGACGAATAGGCGCGCGCCTTCAATCCTGGATCGAACTCTCGTTGCGAGAAATAGTGAAAGGCTTGTCCCTCGCGGGGCGGGCCTTTTGCTTTTGACCGCCCGATTGCCTAGCCACGCATCCACCGCGATTGAAAAGGGGCCATCGCAGCATGACTATAATCGTCCATCACCTTGAGAATTCCCGCTCGCAGAGAATTTTATGGCTGCTTGAGGAACTTGAGCTCGAATATGAGGTCGTTCGCTATGCACGCGATGCCAAGACGATGCTCGCACCGCCTACGCTCAAGCGCATCCATCCGCTCGGCAAATCGCCGGTCATTTCCGTCGATGACAGGGTTGTGATCGAAACCGGCGCAATTGTTGAGTATCTTGTCGCGACAGCCGGAGAGATTCTTGGCGCCCCTGCGCATATCGAAGAATCGCTGCGCTATCGGCAATTCCTCCATTACGCCGAAGGATCGATGATGCCGCCGCTGCTGACGATCCTGGTCATCAATCGTCTCGGTATTCTTGGCCGACCTGCGCGCAAGCCCATCCTCGCCATGTTCGAGAGCCATCTGCGCTGGCTCGAAAGCGAGTTGCAGGATCGCAACTGGTTTGCCGGGAACAGCTTTACAGCCGCCGATGTCATGATGAGCTTTCCACTCGAGGCCGCCCGGCAACGTGCCGGACTGGACGAACGCTATCCGAACCTGCTGACATGGCTCGACAGTATCCACGAACGGCCTGCCTACCAAAGGGCGCTTCAGCGTGGCGGCGACTATGCCTATGCATAGCCGTTAGCCGCACAAAGGCTGCTTGCCCGGACCGTTCCGCTTGCTTACATGCCGCGCATGACTTCAACCAACGATATCCGCCGTTCTTTCCTCGATTTTTTCGAAGGGGAGGGACATGCTCCAGTGCCGTCGTCGCCGCTGGTTCCGCATAACGATCCCACCCTCATGTTCGTCAATGCAGGCATGGTGCCGTTCAAGAATGTGTTCACCGGCCTCGAGACGCGGGACTATTCCACGGCGACCAGCTCGCAGAAATGCGTCCGGGCGGGCGGCAAGCATAACGATCTCGACAATGTCGGTTATACCGCGCGTCACCACACTTTTTTCGAGATGCTCGGCAATTTCTCGTTCGGCGACTATTTCAAGGAGCGCGCGATCGAACTTGCCTGGCAGTTGATCACGAGGGAATGGGGCATCAATCCTGACCGCCTGACGGCAACCGTTTATCATGACGACGATCAGGCTTTCGATCTCTGGCGGAAGATTTCCGGCCTCCCGGAAAACCGGATCATCCGCATCCCGACGGCCGACAATTTCTGGTCGATGGGAGATACGGGCCCATGCGGACCGTGCAGTGAGATTTTCTACGACCATGGCGATCATATTCCGGGCGGACCCCCGGGATCTCCGGACGAGGATGGCGATCGCTTCGTTGAAATCTGGAATCTGGTTTTCATGCAGTTCGACCAGCGTGATGGCGAGAAAACCGAGCTGCCGCGCCCTTCGATTGATACGGGTATGGGGCTGGAGCGGATCGCCGCCGTCCTGCAGGGGACGCATGACAATTATGAAATCGATCTGTTCAAGGCCCTGATCGCCGAAAGCGCAGAGCTTACCGGCACCGCTCCCGACGGCGAAGCGGCGGCCTCGCACCGCGTGATATCGGACCATCTCCGCAGCGCCAGTTTCCTGATTGCCGACGGCGTTCTGCCGGCCAATGAAGGGCGCGGCTATGTGCTCAGACGGATCATGCGGCGGGCCATGCGCCACGCCCATATATTGGGTGCGAAAGACCCTTTGATGCACCGGCTGGTGCCGGAACTGGTCGCCGAAATGGGCGGAGCGTTTCCGGAGCTCGTGCGCGCCCAGCCACTGGTCGAAGAAACGCTGCATCATGAGGAAATCCGTTTTCGTCGTACATTGTCCAACGGCCTCAAACTGCTCGACGGCGCAGTATCGGGCATGACGGAAGGCGAAACGCTGGCCGGCGAAACGGCCTTCAAGCTCTATGACACCTATGGCTTTCCCTATGATCTTACCGAAGATGCGCTGCGCGCCCGCGGCCTCGGCATAGACCGGGAGGGATTCGACGTGGCCATGGCCGAGCAGAAAGCCGCCGCACGCGCAGCCTGGAAAGGGTCGGGGGATGCTGCGTCGGAAACGGTCTGGTTCGATATTGCCGAGCAACATGGTGGCACGGAATTTGTGGGCTATTCTACGGACGAAGCCGACGGGCAGGTCGTTGCCATTGTGAAAGACGGCGCGCGGGTCGAGCGTGCCAGCAAGGGAGACGACGTATTGCTCGTCACCAACCAGACGCCTTTCTACGCCGAAAGCGGTGGCCAGGCAGGCGATACCGGCACCCTTTGCGATGCGGCTGGTCTGTCGGCGACCGTCACCGACACATCGAAACCGCTGGGCCGACTGCACGCCCATCATTTGACCATCGAGGCCGGCGAGATCGTCATCGGGCAGGTGGTTACGCTCGCCATCGATGCAGAGCGGCGCGCCCGGCTGCGTGCCAACCACAGCGCTACACATCTGATGCACGCCGCCCTGCGCAATCGCCTGGGTGACCATGTCACGCAAAAGGGCAGCCTTGTCGCGGAAGACCGGCTGCGTTTCGATTTTTCGCATCCCAAGGCGCTGGAGCCAGAGGAAATCGCGGCCATCGACGCCGATGTAAATGCCCAGATCCGCGGCAATGCCAATGTCGTCACACGGCTCATGACACCGGACGAGGCTGTAGAAGCCGGCGCGCTCGCGCTGTTCGGCGAAAAATATGGCGACGAGGTTCGCGTCCTCTCCATGGGACTCAATGGACCAGCGGACTATTCCGTTGAACTTTGCGGCGGAACCCATGTCTCCGCGCTGGGCGATATCGGCCTGTTCGCCATCATTTCGGAAAGCGCGGTTTCCGCGGGCGTCCGCAGGATCGAAGCGCTGACGGGCGAGGCCGCCCGGCTTTGGTATAGGGATCGGGAAGCCAAGCTGCTCAGTGCCGCCGAAACGCTGAAAACCAGCGCCGACGAGCTCCCCGTCCGGGTTGCGGCCCTGCTCGACGAGCGCAAGCGTCTTGAAAAAGAACTGGGCGAAGCGAAGAAAACGCTGGCGATGGGCGGTGGGGGCGCGAATGGCGCCAAGGCCGAAACCATCGGCAATGTGAAATTCCAGGGACAGGTTGTCGAAGGCCTCGACCCCAAATCCCTGCGCGGTCTGATTGACGAGGCGAAAGCCGGCATGGGATCCGGTATCGCCGCAATCGTCGCCGTCAATGAGGGCAGGGCGAGCGTTGCCGTCGGCATGACCGATGATCTTACGTCCGATCATGATGCGGTTACTTTGGTTCGCGCTGCGGTCGAGGCGCTGGGCGGCAAGGGCGGCGGCGGGCGGCCCGATATGGCGCAGGGCGGCGGGCCGGATGGCGCCCAGGCCGAAGCGGCGCTTGAGGCAATCAGGGACGCGCTGGCGGCGGCCTGATACTGATCAGGATTTGCGCAATTTCTCGCGCGGCAATTCGGGAAGACGGTCGAGTTCGCCAAGCTGCATGATCGCCTCTCGCAGGTCCGCGCGCTTTTCATGGACAGAAGCGATGACCGGCCCCATCGGGACGCCGATATCGACAAGCACTGCTTCGGACAGTTGGAGGGAGGACTCCACCGTTTCCGGCACGGCGTCCGTGGCGCCGGCCCGGTATAGCGCGGCAGCATGCTCGGGATCGCGGGCTCGCGCGACGATAGTGAGATCCGGGTGCGCTTCCCGAACACGCGCGGTAAGCTGCACGACGCTGACCGGATCGTCCATGGTCAGGATCAGCGCGCTAACCCGCTCAAGGTCCAGGTTTTCCAAGAGTTGTGGGCGCGAAACGTCACCAAATATGGTGGGAAAACCGTCGCGCCGCCCCCGGGCGACCGTGTCGATATTTGAGTCGACAGCAACAAACGCCTGATCATGCTCAAGCAGCATCTCTGCGATCAACCGCCCAACCCGGCCGAAACCCACAATGATGGCGCGCTCGTCCGCTTCTCCATTCTCGCCAGACAAATCGACATGGGTTTCACGCATTTCAACCCTGCGCGCCGCGATGCGGCCAGCGCGCGCCAACAGGGGAGTGATGGTCAGGCCGATCGCCGTAACGGTTTGCCAGAAAGCGGCGGTTGAAGGCTGGATCAACGCTGCCTGGAGAGCTGCGGTAAGAACGATCAACGTGGTTTCAGACGGCGAGGACATCAGCAAGCCGGCCTCCGCCGACGTCGCACGCCGGGCGCCGGCAAAGCGGAGCAGCAGGCTGATCACTACCGTCTTCACGAGCACTACGCCGACAACAGCCAGCAACAGCGAGGTCCAGTTATCCATCACCACCGGAAGATCGAGGCTCATGCCTACGGTAATCAGGAAAACGCCAAGCGCGAGACCTTTGAACGGTTCCGTAATCACTTCGACTTCACGGTGATATTCGGTTTCGGCGATCACCAGACCGGCAACCAGCGCGCCAACGATGGGCGACAGGCCGACGGCGCTGGTCGACAGGCTGGCCAGGATAATCACCAGCAGACAGGCCGCCAGGAAAACTTCTGGGCTTTTCGTACGCGCGGCCTGAGCAAAGAGGCGGGGCAGAATCAATCGGCCGCCAACGAGCAGTCCGGCCACGGTGACCAAACTTAGAAGCAGGGTCCATCCCAGCGCCGAAAGCCCGGCATCCTGCGCCATCGGTCCCATCGCGCCGATGAAGAAGATTATCGGGACGATCGCCACATCCTGGAACAGCAGGATACCGAGCGCCGCTTTGCCGACGGGTGTTTTCGTGCCCGACATAGGCAAGACTAAAGCGGTCGAGGAAAGTGCGAGAGCCAGCCCCATGCCCAGCGCCCCGATCGGGCTCTGGCCGAGCGCCAGCAATGCGCCACCGATCAGCAGTCCACAGCCGATCAGCTCAGCCGCGCCGACACCAAATACCATGCCGCGCATTGCCCAGAGGCGCTTGAAGGAGAGCTCCAAACCGATGGAAAACAGGAGCAAAACAATCCCGAATTCGGCAAAGGGCTCTATCGCCTCGCGATCGGAAATGGTGACATGGACAAGCCAGGGAACGCGCTCGGTGAGCGCGCCAAGCCCCGAAGGTCCGACCAGCACACCAACCAGAATGAACCCGATCACCGGGGTGATCCGGAAGCGGGCAAACAGCGGTATGACGATGCCCGCGGCGCCGAGAATGACGAGCGCATCGCTCAGTGCCGACGATTCGATCCCATGGTTCATGCTTCGCTTCTAGGGACAAAGCGCGTAAATGGCAGGGGTGAATAGCAATATTCGGACCCAAATCTGTATTGCCGGTGGCGGCCCGGCGGGGTTGATGGCCGGCTTGCTCTTCGCGCGGGCGGGCGTCGAGACGCTTGTACTGGAGAAGCATGCAGATTTTTTTCGCGATTTTCGCGGCGATACCATCCACCCGTCAACGCTCGAACTGTTCGACCAGTTGGGATGGCTCGACGAACTCCTTGAACTGCCTCATGTCAGGGTGGAGCAACTCAAAGCCCGGATCGGCGGGGAATTCGTACAGATCGCCGATTTCCGTCACCTGTCGGTTCCAGCCCCCTTCATCGCAATGATGCCGCAATGGGACCTGCTCGATTTCATTGCCCGCAAGGCTCGAACCTATCCCTGCTTTCGGCTCGAGATGAACCGGGAGGTTTCCTGCACAATGAAAGATACGGGAGGGCGGGTATCCGGCGTGGAGCTCGTAGACGGCGGCACGGTCGGCGCCAGCCTTGTGATAGCCGCCGACGGCCGTGGCTCAGCCCTGCGTACGGAGAACGGGCTCCCGCTTGAGACACTTGGCGCGCCGATGGACGTGTTCTGGTTTCGCGTGGAGAGAGAGCCCGGCGATTCAGGCGAAACGTTCGGCGTGTTCGAACGCGGCCATATCTTCATCCTCATCGATCGCGGCGATTACTGGCAATGCGCCTATGCTCTCGAAAAGGGCGGCGGCGATACGATCAAGGCGCGCCCACTCGACAAATTCAAGACCGAGCTGACCGCTTACCTGCCCAGATTGGAACATGGCCTTGCCGCTATCCGGAGTTGGGACGACATCAAGTTGCTGTCGGTATCGCTGGATCGGCTGACCCGGTGGCATCGGCCCGGCCTGCTTGCCATTGGCGATGCCGCCCACGCGATGTCACCAATTGGCGGTGTCGGGATCAATCTTGCCGTCCAGGACGCCGTGGCGGCCGCGAATATCCTTGCATGTCCCATCGCCCGCGGCGAGGCTGTGGACCCCTTGCTTGCTTCCGTTCAGAAGCGTCGCTGGGCACCAACCGCCCGTGTTCAGTGGCTCCAGAAGATTGCGCAAAATGCTCTGATAGCGCCGACATTGTCAGGCCAGAGCGATATCGGCAAACCGCCGCTGGCCCTGCGAATAGTCAATCGCATCCCGCTTTTGCAGCGTATTCCGGCACATATTGTCGGCCTGGGCTTCAGGCGGGAAAAAATTGAAACGCCGGACGTATTTACCGGTTAACCGGCCCTACCATTCATCCATCGCGGCTTCGAGATTGACCCGAATCGCCTCGAAAAACTGTTCGCTGGTCATCCATGCCTGGTCCGGGCCGATAAGGATGGCGAGATCCTTCGTCATCTGTCCCTGCTCAACCGTTTCGATGCAAACGCGCTCCAGCGTTTCGGCGAAGCGCGTTACTTCCGGCGTTTCGTCGAATTTGCCGCGATAGATCAGGCCGCGTGTCCAGGCGAAAATCGATGCGATCGGGTTCGTCGATGTCGCCTTGCCCTGTTCATGCATCCGATAGTGCCGTGTGACCGTTCCGTGCGCGGCTTCCGCCTCGACCGTCTTGCCGTCCGGCGTCATCAGTACCGAGGTCATCAGGCCCAGCGAACCGAAGCCCTGGGCAACGGTATCCGATTGCACATCGCCGTCGTAATTCTTGCAGGCCCATACGAACTTGCCCGACCATTTGAGCGCCGAGGCGACCATGTCATCGATCAGTCGGTGCTGATATTCAATGCCCGCCTCGTCGAACTGCGCCTTGAATTCCTGCTGGAATACCTCTTCGAACAGATCTTTGAAGCGGCCATCATATTTTTTCATGATGGTGTTCTTGGTCGAGAGATAAACCGGCCATTTGCGCTGCAGCCCGTAATTCATGCTGGCGCGCGCGAAATCGCGAATGCTGTCGTCGAGATTATACATCGCCATCGCAACGCCGGGTGAAGGGAAGTTGAAGACTTCTTCGTCCATCACTGTACCGTCGTCGCCCTCGAACACGAGGCGCAATTTGCCGGGGCCCGGGACCAGCATATCGGTTGCGCGATACTGATCGCCAAAGGCATGGCGCCCGATAACGATCGGATCCGTCCAGCCCGGCACGAGCCGCGGGACATTGTCGATCACAATCGGTTCGCGGAAAACAACGCCGCCCAGAATGTTCCGAATCGTGCCGTTCGGCGATTTCCACATCCGCTTGAGATCGAATTCTTCAACCCGGTCTTCGTCGGGCGTGATGGTCGCGCATTTTACGCCGACCCCATGTTCCTTGATCGCGTTGGCCGCATCGACAGTGATCCGGTCATCGGTCTCGTCGCGTTTCTGGATCGAAAGATCGTAATAATGCAGGTCAATATCGAGATAGGGTTTGATCAGCCGTTCGCGGATCCATTCCCAGATAATCCGCGTCATCTCATCGCCGTCGATTTCGATGACCGGATTCTTGACCTTTATCTTCGTTGCCATGCGTAGTTTCGCTTTCCAGATGGGGAGTTTTTGAGAATTTGGGCTGGTCTAGGGCGCAAAGCCCGCGCAATCAACCGGTGAGGGCGCGTAAAAATGCAGCGATTGTCACCCCGGATGGCCAACTGTATCAAGCGCGCATGACAGAGCTTCAAAAGCCTCCGGGGGATGACCGCAATGTGCGCTGGCAGTGGCCGGCCATTCACCCCGAGGCCTATAAATATCTCGCGATATCTTCGGCGGCGGCCATTTTATTCCTCTGGCTTGGCTGGGATATCATTGCCTGGCCCATTATCGGCCTGACGATCTGGATCGCCGCTTTTTTTCGCGATCCGGCGCGTGTCACGCCCACCGATGACGATTTGATCATTGCACCGGCAGATGGGCTGGTGACGCTGATCCGCGATGTACCTCCACCGGTCGAGATGGCCGGGCCGGACGGGCTGGGCGACGAACTGATGTGCCGCGTATCGATTTTCATGAGTGTCTTCGATGTCCATATCAACCGCGCGCCGATGGGCGGAACGATCCGGGAAGTCATCTATATCTCCGGCAAGTTCGTAAATGCCGATCTGGACAAGGCGAGCGAGGACAATGAGCGCCAGCATATCCTGCTCGAAACGCGGAGCGGGACGCGCATCGGCTTTACCCAGATCGCGGGACTGGTCGCCCGGCGAATCGTGCCGTTCGTGAAACCGGGCGATATGGTTGTCGCCGGCCAGCGCATCGGTCTCATCCGGTTCGGCAGCAGGGTCGACGTTTATCTGCCTGCCGGCACGGCTCCCAGCGTAGCGCTCGGACAGAAAACGGTCGCAGGCGAGACGATTATCGCGAAAATCGGCGATGACACACGCGCATTCGGCGTATCGCAGTGAAACCGAGCCGGCTGACCCATCCGATGCGCGGTCTGCCGTTGCGGGCGATCATCCCGAACGCGATCACGGTCCTTGCCCTGTGCATGGGGCTGAGCAGCGTTCGCTACGCGCTCGATCAAAAGTGGGAAACCGCGCTAACCTTTATCGTGATCGCCGGTGTGCTCGACGGCTTCGACGGGCGCGTGGCGCGCCTGCTGAATGGCCAGACGCGTTTCGGGGCCGAACTTGATTCGCTGTCCGACGTCATCGCCTTCGGTGTCGCCCCGGCCATGGTCGTCTATCTCTGGTCGCTCGAATCCATGCCGCGCTATGGCTGGATTTTTGCACTCGCTTATGCTGCCTGTTGCGCGTTGCGGCTGGCCCGCTTCAATGCGAGCATCGATGTCGACGACCAGCCCCATAAATCGGCCGGTTTCCTCACCGGCATTCCGTCCCCGACGGCGGCGGGCCTGCTCATGTTGCCGCTGTTTCTGACGTTCGTGACCGAGCAGCCGCTGTTTCGCGAATTCTATGTTGTGGCGCCATGGAGCGCTCTGATTGCTTTCCTGATGGTCTCGGATGTCGCAACGTTCAGCTGGTCTTCGATCCGGCTGCGCCGGGGCCTGCGTTTCAGCGCCCTGGTCGGGATTGCCGCCCTGATCGTCCTGCTGGTAAATATTCCCTGGGTCACATTCGCAACGCTGGCGGTTGCCTATATTGCCAGCATTCCGGTCAGCATCGCCAGCTATGCGAAGGTCAGGCGGCGGCGCGCACTGGCGGAAGAACCGCACGGACAGGGCGAGAACTGATCCGCGCGGCGGCACGAGGCCGCCTCGTCCCCGTGACGATAATCGGCGCGGGGGAGGGAGTTCCCCGCAACGCCGCCGCGATCGCCGCCCAGTTCTGATGCAATGTCAGCACGATGACCGCCAGCGGCGCGATAAGCGCCAGGGTGAAAAACAACGCAGCCAGCAGCTGAAACATGGGAAATTCCTTTTTCTCTCATCGAAGCGAAAGGCCAGATCGCCAGTCGGTCTATCTCAATTCAATAATGTTCCTCTTGTGTTCCGCTTACTATGTTCCTCTATTGTTCCGGTCAAGTCCGGGCTTGCATTTTTTTCGCCGACCGCCTATCTGCGCGCCATTCCACATGGAAGGCGCACATACCGGTGTCGGAGCCGCGGCTCTGATTCTTGCTTTCCAGAGGTATAACCGGAAGGAGAAAGACTATGGCGGACATTTCCGTCTCAATGCAGCAATTGCTCGAGGTCGGGGCGCATTTCGGCCACCAGACCCATCGTTGGAACCCGAAGATGAAGCCGTATATTTTCGGCGATCGCAACGGCGTTCATATCATCGATCTCTCGCAGACCGTTCCACTGTTCCAGCGGGCGCTCGACTTTGTCGGCCAGTCGGTCGCGAGCGGCGGTAAGATCCTGTTCGTCGGCACCAAGCGCCAAGCACAGCAACCGATTGCCGATGCAGCGCGCTCATGCGGCCAGCATTTCGTCAACCATCGCTGGCTCGGCGGCATGCTGACCAACTGGAAGACGATTTCCAACTCGATCAAACGCTTCAAGAATCTCGAAGAGCAGCTTGGCGGAGACGGTTCCGGCTTCACCAAGAAGGAAGTTCTTCAACTGACGCGTGAACGCGACAAGCTGGAACTCTCGCTTGGCGGCATCCGCGATATGGGCGGCCTGCCGGACGTTATGTTCATCATCGACGCCAACAAGGAAGAACTCGCCATCAAGGAAGCCAATGTTCTCGGCATTCCCGTCGTCGCCATTCTGGACTCGAATGTGAGCCCGGACGGCATCGCTTTCCCGGTTCCGGCGAATGACGACGCAGCGCGCGCCATTCGCCTTTACTGCGAAGCGATCGCCTCGGCCGCCGGCGCAGGATCGCAGGCCGCTGCTGCGGCTTCGGGCGAAGATATCGGCGCGGCTGTCGAGCCTCCCGTGGAGCCGGCCGTCACCGCCGCTCAGGCGTAACTGACGCCAGCCGGAACATCGCGCGCCCGGTCCGCAGCCCGGCGCCGCGATATATGACAATTGCAAAGGATAAGGACGGACAGATGGCCGAATTTTCAGCCAAGGACGTAAAAGAACTGCGCGAGCGCACCGGCGCCGGCATGATGGATTCCAAAAAAGCGCTGCAGGAAAATAATGGCGACATGGAAGCCGCGATTGACTGGCTCCGTACCAAGGGGCTCGCCGCCGCCGCCAAAAAGGCCGGCCGCACGGCCGCAGAAGGACTGGTCGGCGTTGCTGTATCCGGCACGAGCGGTGCAGCCGTAGAGGTCAATTCGGAAACCGATTTCGTTGCCAAGAACGATCAGTTCCAGGATTTCGTCGCCGAAGTGACCAAAATCGCGCTCGGAACGGATGCCGATCTTGAAGCACTCAAAGCGTCCGAATATCCGGGCGGTGGAACGGTCGAAGAGAAACTTACAGCGAACATTTCGACGATCGGCGAAAATCAGAGCCTGCGCCGCGTTGCCAAAACGAGCGTCGAAAAAGGCGTTGTCGTTTCCTACGTTCACAACGCAGCGAAACCGGGCATGGGCAAGATCGGCGTGCTCGTCGCGCTGGAAAGCGATGCAGGTGCCGATGTGCTCGAACCGCTTGGCAAACAGCTCGCCATGCATATCGCCGCCGCTTCGCCGCTGGCGCTGACGGGGGAAGGCCTGGATGCCGACACGATCGAGCGCGAACGCGCGATCGCGACGGAAAAGGCTGCCGAGTCCGGCAAGCCCGCCAATATCGTCGAGAAGATGGTCGAAGGCTCGATCGCAAAATACCGCAAGGAAAATGCGCTGATGAGCCAGATTTTCGTCATGGATAACAAGTCGAAAATCGAAGATGTCGTTGCCCGGGCGGGCAAGGATGCGGGAACCGAAATTCTTCTGAAGGATTTCATCCGCTTCCAGCTTGGCGAAGGCATCGAGAAAAAAGAAGAGAATTTTGCCGAGGAAGTGGCCGCTGCGGTCGGCGCATAGCGCAGTTTGCTAATCCACATCCGGGCAATCCAATGCTTGGCAGCGGCGTGCACCCCCACTAGGGTGCGCGCCGCTTACACATTATCCTTTTGAAAGATAAATCCGGCGATGCCCCGCCCGCATTATAACCGCATCCTCCTCAAACTCTCCGGCGAAGCTCTGATGGGCGACGGCCAGTTTGGTATTGACCCGCAGACGACAGCACGGCTCGCCAGGGAAGTTGCTGCAGCCAAAGAAGCCGGTCATGAGCTGTGCCTCGTTGTTGGCGGCGGCAATATTTTTCGTGGGCTCGCAGCCGCAGCGAAGGGCTTTGACCGCACCAGCGCCGACTATATGGGCATGCTTGCGACGGTAATGAACGCGCTCGCGGTGCAAAACGCGCTAGAGCAGATCGGCCAGGATACTCGCGTACTATCAGCCATTCCGATGGACACTGTGTGCGAACCCTATATTCGCCGCCGCGCCGTACGTCATATGGAGCGTGGCCGGATTGTGATTTTCGCAGCGGGCACGGGCAATCCCTATTTCACAACCGACACAGCTGCCGCGCTGCGCGCTGCCGAGATGGGCTGCGATGCACTGTTCAAGGGCACCAGTGTTGATGGTGTCTATGATGCCGATCCGAACAAGGTCGCGGGCGCGACCCGCTATGAAACCCTCAGCTATAACCGCGTCCTATCAGACAATCTGAAAGTCATGGATGCTTCTGCCGTGGCTCTGTGCCGCGACAATGCAATTCCGATCATCGTATTCAACATCCGGGAGCAGGGCAATCTGGCCACAGTGCTTGCGGGAAGCGGAACCGCGACGACCGTCAAACAAGAAGGAGAGGCCTGATGGCGCAATATGACAAGGGTGATCTTGAACGCCGGATGAGTGGCGCTCTGGAATCACTGCGTGGTGATTTGGGTGGGTTGCGGACCGGCCGCGCATCGGCATCTTTGCTCGATCCCGTGCAGGTTGAAGTTTATGGCAGTAACATGCCGCTGAACCAGGTTGGTACGGTTAGCGTTCCCGAACCTCGCATGCTGACGGTGCAGGTGTGGGATGGATCAAATGTCCAACCGGTCGAAAAGGCAATCCGGGGCGCTGGTTTAGGCCTCAATCCGCAAGTTGATGGCACAACGATCCGCCTTCCTATCCCTGACCTGACCGAGGAACGCCGCAAAGAGCTGGCGAAACTGGCCGGACAATATGCCGAAAAAGCCAAGATTGCGGTTCGCAATGTACGCCGCGATGGCATGGATGCGCTCAAGGCCGATGAGAACAAGAAAGAGATCGGAGAAGACGAGAAGAAGCGCCATGAAGGCGACGTCCAGAAATTGACCGACGAAAAGATCGCTGAGATCGATGCTATCGCCAGCGAGAAAGAATCGGAAATTCTCGAACTGTGACTGCCAAACCGGCTCGATCCGTGGATGACGCGGCGGCTGGCACAGGCAGCGGCGGGGATATACCTCGCCATGTCGCTATCATCATGGACGGCAATGGACGCTGGGCCCAGCGCCGGGGCTTGCCCCGGATAGCCGGGCACCGCAAAGGCATTGAAGCTGCACGCGCAGTTGTCAAAACGGCCGGCGCACTAGGCATTGAAGTGCTCACGCTTTACGCATTCTCATCAGAAAATTGGAGCCGTCCAGCTTCCGAGATCGCCGATCTCATGAATCTGCTGCGCCGCTTCATTCGAAAAGAGCTCGAGGCGCTGGCGGGAGAGGGCATTCGTATCCGTGTCATCGGCAACTATCAGGCTTTCGAAAACGATGTCGTTGAACTGATCGATAGCGCGATTGCGCGAACCGCCAATAACCGCAAGGCCACGCTGGTCGTAGCACTTAATTATGGCTCACAATCCGAAATCACTGATGCGACACGTCAGATCGCTGCAGATGTGCAGAGCGGGGCACTGGCTGTTGGCGATATCACCAACGAAGCGATTGATGCGCGACTGAGCACCCACGATCTGCCACCTCTTGATCTCCTGATCCGCACGTCCGGCGAAAAACGCCTTTCCAATTTCCTGCTCTGGCAGGCAGCCTATGCCGAACTGCTCTTCACCGACACGCTCTGGCCGGATTTCGGCGAAGACTCGTTGAGACAAGCCATTGAAGAGTTCACCCAGCGTGACCGGCGCTACGGTGGTCTATGACGAGCGGAACAGCCCCGGGCGGGTATAGCAATCTCTGGAAACGGGCGATTACCGGTATCGTCCTCGTTGCCGTCGCGCTTGGCACCCTTTTCGCGGGGCAGTGGCCTTTTTGGCTGCTTGTGGAGTTCCTTGCTATCGCAATGATGTTCGAATGGTCTCGGCTTATGCAAGCCTCAATGTGGAAGATGCTATTCGCCATCTGCCTCATGACTTCGGTCACCGGCGCACTAATGCCATTTCCCTTCACGAGTTTTCCGATTGCGATTGTAGCATTGTTGTTTGGAACGGCGTTTTGTTCCGCAATTACCGTGTCACTTCGTCTCGGTTTCGGATTTTTCTACATAGGGCTCGCATCGCTCGCGATAATCTTTCTAAGGGAACAGGGTGGACTGATACTCACGCTTTGGATGCTCGCCACAGTCTGGGCGACAGATATCGGCGCCTATTTTTCCGGCAAGACGATCGGCGGGCCAAAACTGGCCCCCAAATTCAGCCCTAACAAGACCTGGGCGGGGCTTGTCGGCGGGATAATCTGCGCGGCTCTCGTCAGCCTGATATTCGCCTTCCAGACAACACTTCCCTTGCTGATCGTTCCGCTCGCTGCACTCTTTGCTATTGTCGCGCAGATGGGCGACCTTTTCGAAAGCTGGCTGAAACGGCGTGCGAATGTGAAAGACAGCTCCAATCTGTTTCCCGGCCATGGCGGGGCGCTCGACCGGCTGGACGGGCTTCTCCCGGTCGCGATTGGGGCCGCAGCGCTCAACTGGGCAGGGCTGCTCTGATGGCAGCGGCAAAACGCATCACCATTCTCGGCGCGACGGGATCCGTGGGACAATCCACGCTCGACCTGATCAACCGGGATCGCGACGACTATGAGGTCATCGCCCTGACCGCCAATGAAGATGTGGGCGGGCTGGCAAGGATTGCGCGTGAAAGCGGCGCGAAATTGGCTGTCATAGGAAACCCGTCCCTTGCTAGTGAACTGGCGGAGGCGCTTGCCGGAAGCGGCATTGAAACCGCCGCCGGTGCCGATGCGATTTGCGATGCGGCGGCGATGGATACCGATCTCGTCATGGCGGCCATTGTCGGGGCCGCAGGCATCCCCTCGGCCATGGCAGCGATCGAGGCGGGCAATACTATCGGCCTCGCCAACAAGGAATCGCTCGTGTCCGCCGGTTCGCTAATGCTTGAAGCGGCCCGCAAGCGCGGCGTCACGATCCTGCCTGTGGATTCGGAGCACAATGCGATCTTCCAGTGTTTCGATCATGATCGGCCCGAGGGAATTTCCAGCATCATCCTGACCGCATCCGGTGGGCCGTTCAGGCAATGGTCGCGCGAGGAAATGCGCAACGTTACGCCCGAACGCGCCGTCCAACATCCCAATTGGTCGATGGGCGCCAAGATATCGATCGATTCAGCGACGCTGATGAACAAGGGGCTGGAACTGATCGAGGCCCGGTACCTGTTCGATCTGCCGCCCGACGATTGCCGGATCATCGTGCATCCCCAGTCCGTCATCCACTCGCTCGTCGAATATCGGGACGGGTCAGTGCTCGCCCAGCTCGGTGCGCCGGACATGCGCGTGCCGATTGCGCATGTCCTTGCCTGGCCGCAGCGCATGGACACGCCCTGCGAACGGCTCGACCTGGCCCAGGTCGCCCGGCTGGATTTTGAAGAGCCCGATACCGAACGTTTTCCCGCCCTGAAACTTGCGCGGTCGGCAATGGAGGCGGGCGGGGCCCGTCCGGCGATCCTGAACGCCGCGAATGAAGAGGCCGTTGCTGCATTTCTGGGTGGCCGGATCGGATTTCTCGATATCGCAGCGATTGTCGCGGACGTGCTGGGCAGCTATGCGCCGGACGCGCCGATATGTCTTGACGATGTTTTTGCTATCGACAAGGCGGCACGTATCAAGGCCCAGGAGCAGATGGACAGCTACGCCGCATGATAGAAAGCCCGGGAATTCTCTACTCCATAGGCGCGTTCCTGCTCGTCATTGGGCCGCTCGTCTTCGTCCATGAGATGGGTCATTATCTTGTCGCCCGCTGGTTCGGCACCAAGGTCGAGAAATTTTCGATCGGCTTCGGCCGCGAAATTGCCGGCTGGACTGACAAGCGCGGGACCCGGTGGAAGATCGGCTGGATGCCGCTGGGCGGCTATGTGCAATTTGCCGGAGATCTCAACGCTGCCAGCCAGCCCGATCCCAATGCCGGCGACGCATCCGCTGAGGAACGCGCCGCGCTTTTCCAGTTCAAGCCAGTGGGCCAGCGCTTTCTGATCATCCTTGCCGGTCCGATGATTAATTTTCTTTTTGCAATCATCCTCTTCATGGGAATTTTCGCCACGTATGGGCAGGCGCAGAACGCGCCCGTCGTCTCCGCAATCATGGAGGGTTCCGTCGCCGATCAGGCCGGGTTTGAACTTGGCGATGAGATCAGCGCCGTCGACGGCCGCGCCATTGATCGTTTCGATGAGCTTGCCGATATCGTCAGGCTTCGTCCCGGCCAGCAAATGCAGTTTGATATCCTGCGCGACGGCCGGGAGCTCTCGATCACTGCGGTAACCGCCGATGTAACCGTAGAAGACCGGTTCGGGAATGAAGCGCGGATCGGGCGATTGGGCGTTCAATCCGCTGTTCTGGAAATGGAGACGCTTGGCGCGTTGCAGCTTCCCGGAGCCGCATTGACTCAAACACTCTCTAGTCTGGAAATGATAACGGTCGGCCTTGGCCAGATTATATCCGGTCGGCGCTCGATCGAGGAACTTGGCGGCCCTCTCCGGATCGCTCAATTCTCCGGCCAAACAGCAAGTCTTGGCCTTTATGCCTTTTTATTCTTCATGGCGGCCATCTCGATTAATCTGGGATTCATCAACCTGTTGCCAATCCCTATGCTCGACGGGGGTCACCTGGTGTTCTATGCGGCCGAAGCTATCCGCAGGAGACCGATTAAGCCAGAGGCACAAGAATGGGCTTTTCGTATGGGACTTGCCGTCTTGCTCAGTTTCATGTTGATGGTGACTGTTATAGATCTCGGTTCATTCGGTCTTTGGGAGCGATTGAGCGGGTTGATCAGCTGACTTCGATAAGGCAGGGCGGGATTCTCCTGCCGGTATAAAATAATAAGGGCGGTTTGCGTGCATCTGAGTAACCGAAGAATATCAAAGCGAGCGCGGCTTTCTGGGCTGATGTTGGGCACGATGCTGAGCGGGTTGGCCTTGCCAGCCCATGCCCAGACAGATTCCCAGACCCCTTTGGCGCAGTTCAATGCTGAAGCCGAACCGGTGGCCGCGGAAAACACCCTTCCTGAAGGACAAGTCATTCGCGCGGTCCTGGTCGAGGGCTCCCAGCGTATCGAGCCGGATACCGTCCGTTCATACGTCCAGCTGCAACCCGGCGCGACCTATACCCGTGAAATGCTCGACGAAGCTTTGCGCGATCTTTTCCAGACCGAATTGTTTGCCGATGTCGAAATTCGCGACAATGAAGGCGAACTGACGATCGTCGTGCAGGAAAACCCGGTCATCAACCGGATACTGCTCGAGGGAAATCGCCGGCTCGACGATGATGACATTCGCGGCGAGATCCGCCTGGCGCCGCGCCAGATTTTCACCCGGTCTCGGGCGCGTGCCGATGTCGCACGGATCATCGAACTGTATCGCCGCCGGGGGCGCTTCGCCGCGTCAATCGAACCGCAAATGGTTGAGCTTGACCAGAACCGCGTCGATATTGTTTTTGAGATCAGCGAAGGACCCCGCTCACGCGTTCAGCAGATCAATGTCATCGGGAATGACGTCTATTCCGACAGCGATCTGCGATCCGAAATGGCCACGAAGCAATCGCGCTTCTTTCGCTTCTTTTCGTCCAGCGATACTTTCGATCCCGACCGCCTTGCTTTCGATCAGCAACGACTTCGTCAGTTCTATCTGACCGAAGGCTATGCCGATTTCCGTGTGATATCGGCGGTTGCAGAGCTAACTCCAGATCGCAGCGACTTCATCATCACCTATGTGGTGGAAGAGGGCGAACGGTACCAGTTCGGAGAGCTTGAGCTCGACAGCGATTTGCGCGACTTCAGCTCCGAACAATTCACCAGTTTCATCCCGATGCAAACAGGCGACTGGTATAACGCGCAACAGATCGAAGACACTATCGACCGGCTGAACGAAACAGCCGGCCTGCTCGGCTATGCGTTTGCCGAAGCCCGGCCCGAGTTCAATATCGATCGGGAAGACCGGACAATGTCCGTCCGTTTCCGGATCGAGGAAACGCCGCGCGTTTATGTCGAACGCATCGACATCAACGGCAACACGTTGACGCGGGACAAAGTGATCCGGCGGGAGTTCCGCTTGCAGGAAGGCGATGCCTTTAATAGCTTCCTGGTCCGCAGATCTCAGGCCCGTATCCAGTCGCTGGGCTTCTTCCAGGAAAGTCTCGAAATTGCGCAGTCGCCGGGTTCGGCGCCCGATCGCATCGTCCTGACCGCCAATGTCGAAGAGAATGCGACAGGCGAATTGCAGGTTTCAGCCGGCTTCTCCAGCCTCGAACGCTTCATTCTCAACTTCTCCGTGCGCCAACGCAACTTCCTCGGCAAAGGCCAGGAGCTGCGGGCAGGGGTCAACTATTCGAGCTACTCCAATTCGATCGAGCTTGGGTTTACAGAACCGTATCTGTTCGACCGCAATATCGCGGTTGGCGTCGACTTGTTCCGCAGGGACTTCGATTCCTTCAACTTTATCGGCAACGACCGCAATACGACCTATCAGCAGGTAAGCACGGGTTTTCAGGTACGTGCAGGTGTGCCGCTGACCGAATATTGGACGCTTGCACTGCGCTATGGGCTTAGTCAGGAAGACATCACGCTCGATGAGAATACATTTTTCCTCAATGGGCAATGTAGCCCGCTGCTGGCAGGGCGTTTCCTCTGCGACACCACAGGAAAGAGGCTGATTTCGAGCATTGGTTACTCGCTGGTGTACAATAATCTCGACAACAATATCCGGCCGTCCAGCGGGCGTCGCCTGATTCTGAGCCAGGATTTTGCCGGCCTCTTCGGCGATGTTCGCTATCTGCGGACACGCGCGGATTTCGACCAGTATTTCAATATCGGCTCCGGTTTCATCTTCGGACTTAGTGCCGAAGCTGGGTATATCCATTCCTTTGAAAATCGTGGTGGCGCGGGCATCGACGACGTCCGCCTGACGGACCGCTTCTTCCTCGGCGAACCGCAAATTCGCGGTTTCGACATTCGCGGTGTGGGGCCCCGGGTTCAACGTTTCTCCTATAGCCCGGGCACCAACGATTTGATTACGGACCCCCGGTTCGTGACAGACGATGCCATTGGCGGTCGCGCTTATTATCTTGGGCGCGCGGAGCTTGAAATCCCTCTGGGTTCCGGGGCACGCGAGCTCGGCTTCCGACCGTCGATTTTCGTCGATGCTGGCGCTGTCTTCGGGGTCACCAACCCGACATTGCAGACTTTCCCGTGCCTCGATGCAAATGGCAACGAGGTGGGGCAGACGCCTTGTACGGGAGGAACTACTCCTGGTCCGATCGTAACCCGCCTGCTTGATTCCAACGGAGCGCCGTTGTTTATCGACAATACGTCTGGAGTATTGACCACCGATGCAACGACGGGCGGCAACCCGAACACAGAAGCAAATCGCTCGATTGCACCGTTTCTCGAGCGCTTCGTTGGCGATTCTCCATCGCCTCGTGTTACAATTGGCGCAGGTGTATCCTGGAACTCGCCATTTGGGCCGTTCCGTATCGATCTCGCCTATGCCCTTCTCCAGGAAGAAGGCGACGAGGACAAAATCTTCTCATTCAACATAGGAACACAATTCTGATGTTTTCAAAAACCAAAACTCTCTTCGCAGGACTTTTCCTCGCGCTTCCGATGGTGGCTGCAAGCCCGGCTTATGCGCAGGCGCGTGGTGTGGGCGTTGTCAGCGTAGACGGCGCTATTCAGGCCACGACCGCCTATCAGACGGCTGGCGCGCAGGTTCAGTCCACCTATGCAGCGCAGATTGCCCAGGCCCAGGCCCGCGCAACCGCTCTGGAAGCCGAATTGCTCCCGCTGCAACAGGCCGCCCAGGCTGCCCAGTCCGCTCCCGGCGCAACACAGGAAAGCGCTGGCCCGGCTATTCAGGCCTTTACGACCCGGCAGCAGGCCGCTCAGCAGGAACTCGCGACGATCCGCCGTCCTGTCATTCTCGCTACCCAATATGTTCGTGAGCAGATTGGCGTACATTTCAACGACGCGCTAACGGCCGCTATGGCAGCCACAAATGTCGACTTGGTACTCGAACCGAACGCGGTGGCAACGATTGCACAGAACTCGACAGCCAATATCACGGCCGCTGTGACAACTCAGCTCAACACACGCGTACCCAGCGTCCAGGCCATCCCGCCTGCTGGCTGGACGCCCGGCGACACGCTGCGCGCAGCTCAGGCTGCTGCACAGCCCGCAACGAGCCAGCCTGAAGGCCGGTGAGCGAGTCAGAATCGCAGGAAAAGGCCGCCATCGGCCCGCTTGACATCAAGCGGGTGATGGCGGCCATTCCGCATCGCTATCCTTTCCTGCTGGTAGACCGGGTCGCAAAAATCGTTCCCGGGGAGTCGATTTCGGCGATCAAAGCCGTTTCGATGAACGAGGAGTTTTTCCAGGGCCATTTTCCAGGGCGTCCCATCATGCCCGGCGTGCTGATCATCGAAGCGCTCGCACAGGCCGCGGCAATCATGGCGGTAGAGGAACTCGACCTCCTGGAAAGCGGAAAGCTCGTCTATTTCATGGCGATCGACGGCGCCAAGTTCCGGGCTCCGGTTGAGCCTGGCTGTTTGCTGACCCTCAACGTGGAATATGCGAAGAAACGCTTTCCGGTCTGCAAGTTCAGCGGCAAAGCCCTGGTTGAAGACAAGCTTGTCGCAGAAGTCGAATTTACCGCGATGATAGCGGATCCGCCCGAGGACTGAGTTTCCGCTCAGGCCCTGACCCAGCGGCCGCCGCTGCGGCTAACGCCGAATATTTCGGCTATAACCGCTTCAGACAGTGCTTGCGATGGCGTGCTGTCGGCAACGATCTCGCCCTTGTCGATAACGATAACCCGGTCGCCATGCTGCCGGGCCAGATCAAGGTCATGGATAGACAGGATAACGGCCGTGCCCCTGTCGGCCTCGCTGCGAAGCCGGGCCAATATGGTAAGTTGCCATTTCGGATCGAGATTGGCGATAGGCTCGTCGAGTAACAGGACGCTGGATCGCGATACCAGGGCCCGAGCAATCATCACGCGTGACCGTTCACCCGTCGAGAGATGATCGAGACGGCGGCCAGCCAATTCCCCAGCCTCCAGAGAATCCAGAACTTCCTCTATGTGACCAGGCTGTGACTGGTCTGGCAAACCCAATGCTATGAAGTCGCGCACAGATAACGGCCAGCGCACATCGCGCGAAGCCCCAAGAAAAGCCACATGCCGCACGCGCCGAACCGGCGCCAACGCATGAATATCATCGCCATCAACCAAGACCTTGCCACAACTTTCGGGAAGACCCGCAAGCGCATGCAACAGGCTGGTCTTGCCGGCACCATTTGGGCCGACAAGCATGGTCACGCTGCCGGCAGAAAAGGTCAGGTCGCACGGCGTCAACCTGCCCGATATGCTCAGTGCATGGGCCGTTAGCCGACTGGTCATGGCCGTGCACTCCAGCGCATTCGCGCAACCAGCGACAGAAAAAAGGGCGCGCCGAGTATCGCAGTCAGAACGCCGATGGGTAGAGACCTGTCCGGAGGAGCGAAACGGACCGCAATATCGGCGGATAACAAGAGTATCGCCCCGATCAAGGCGGCGGGCAGAATAGCGCGCCCCGGATGGCCTCCGGTCAGCTTGCGCGCCAACACCGGTCCGACGAGACCGATAAACCCAACTGCTCCGCATACGGATACTGCCGCTCCGACACCGATGGCCGTCGCGGCAATGATGTTGCGGCGCATTGCGCCGATATCGTGCCCCATGGCCTCGGCAACATCCTCGCCCAGCACCAGTCTGTCGAGAGCGGGTGCACATCGTGTAAGATAGAAGAGCACGGCAAGAGCGGGGATCCCCGCGAATGCAAGTTGCGTCAGGCTGCGATCGACGAGCGAGCCCATCAGCCAGTCATATGCGTCGTAAAAGGCGAAAGGAGAGGGGGCGAGGGCCAGAGCGAGCGCGGTTCCCGCCCCGGTGATCGTGCTTATCGCGATGCCGGCCAGCAACAGGGTGGCCGTTTCCGCACGCGGCCCGGCGAGAAGCAACAACAACGCCAGGGCAATCCCGGCCCCTGACACCCCACCGATTGCAATGCCGAGCGGACTGGCAAAACCGATCAGATAGGCCATGGTGACGGCACCCAACGCAGCACCGCCCGTGGCGCCGGTAATGTCCGGAGAGGCCAGCGGATTGGCGAAAAGCGCCTGGATAGCCGCACCGCTCGCGCCGAGGATGGCTCCGTAGACAAGGGCCAGCAATGCCCGTGGCAGGCGCAGCTCGCTGATGACGATTAGGCCGAGATCCGGATCGGTTTCGAATAACGCGGGAAGGGATTGCAGCGGGATGGCGATCGAAATGCCTGTGAGAATCAGCACCGAAAGGCCGATCGTGATATAAAGCGCTTTGATCATTGTCCGAATGCCCTGCGCAACCGCATGATTTCGGGCAATAGCGACAATCCGGAGCAGGTCCAGCGACGGCCATCGGTAGAAACAATCCGGGTTTGCACAGATCGTTCCAGAAAGCGAAAACCGGGCCAGAATTGCCCGCGCGAAGCCTGTTCTTCCCGATAGTCGCTGCGGACTACAGCTGTCGGCGGGTCGACCAGCATCTGTTCTGCCGTTACCCGGCCGCCCTGATTGTCTGGAACAGCAACGCCTGCCAGCGAGAGCCACTGGGCATCAAGACTGGCCGAGGCAACGCTTAGACCGCCATCGCTGAGAAACATCGCTTCGGTCGACGTCGCCGGGCGGGTCGCTTCAAGATGCCGCAGTGCCGAGATAAAGCCGCGCGCGCGTTCTTCCCGACCCAGCGCGGTGGCAACCTGCAGGGTTGCGGATTCAATATCTTCGAGGGTTTGCGGGTAGGGCAGGATCACGATTTCCGACCCAATCCGCGCCGCGAGCCGTCCCTGGTCGCGGGCGATTCCGCCCATTGTGATAATGAGATCGGGCCGCATCCCCGCAACCGATGCAATGCTCCCATCATTGGCCCTGTACCGCCGCGCGGTTCTCCAGAAGGGGAATTCATGCCGGTCTTGCGAAAGATGGGTAACCGAAAAGACCTGTTCCGGCGCTGCGAGAAGGAGAACAAGCTCATCCGTGCACATGTTCAGGGATACGACCCGCTCCGGCACAGCCGAAGCCGAGGACGCAAGGTAGGCTGCGCCCAGTGCCGTCATAGCAGCCTTCACGCACGGCAATATGCGATTCCGCGTCTTCACGGTAAACTTCGGCAATCTGGCAACTGTCGCGCCCTCCCTTCATGATCGGCATCGTCACGAAGGAAGCAACACGCTTCCCGTGCTTGCGGCTGATCCCGGCCGGACACGGACGACACAAAGGCAGGTCTCCTGACTTGCAGCTCTCATGCTCCGATCCCCGCCTTCCCGGACATGCGTCCAGTGGCCGAAGGGGAGGGGCTTGCCGCTTACAGTTGCGGGTACAGCGCCGGATTCACACCGACTTCCCTTTTCACCGCTCCCAAGAGAGCAGCACCTTTGCACAGGCCTGCGGCTACGCCCGGCTGCAAGCCCTTGTCAAGCGGCAGCACAATGGCTAAACGCGCGCCTTCGCTTGAACCGGCTGGTCGGTAACCAGCCTCATGGAAAGCCCGAAACAATGAAAACTGATATCCACCCCGATTACCACATGATCACCGTCAAGATGACCGATGGAACCGAATTTCAGACGCGGTCAACTTATGGCAAAGAGGGCGACACGCTCAGCCTCGATGTGGATCCGAAATCGCATCCTGCCTGGACCGGCGGCACGCGCAATCTCATCGACACCGGCGGACGGATTGATCGCTTCAACAAGCGTTTCGGCGGGCTTACGCTCAAGAAAGACTAAGCGCTTCGCGCTTTTTCCAGCATCGGTGATGACAGCCTCCCTATTCGGACCGAAAAGGGCAATAGCGGCGTTCGCCATTCATAGGAGAGAGACATGGAAAACTGGGATACCGACGAAGAGGGCAACCTCAAAGTGCATGTTTTCCGCGGCTATGAGTCGGCGACGGCGCCCGGGCATGTCCTGCTGAGGATGCTCTATTTCAGCGAAAAATCGACCCTTCCCGAAAATACGCCCGAAGGTTTCCAGGTTACCCTCACACCGGACATGGCCCGGAAATTCGCCGCAGACTTGCTGGCGAATGCCGATCAGGCGGAAAAGAGCTAGACTGCACTGCGGATAATTGGCGGACAGGGTGGGATTCGAACCCACGGTGAGCTTGCACCCACGCTGGTTTTCAAGACCAGTGCCTTAAACCACTCGGCCACCTGTCCGCTTCGCTAGCGCGCTTATCCTGCAAACGCCCTTATGTGCAACCCGTGCGACGAAATGCCGTTCCCTTGACCTTCCCTCTATGGCAGGAAGGTGGGGAAAGGGGACTAAATGCGCCATCTCACAAAATATTTGACGCTGATCACCGCCATCATCGGAATTGGCGCCGCGAATCCCGCGCTTGCACAGACCAACGCGGGCTTTGCCGCCTATATGCAACAGCTTCGCGCAGAAGCGATTGCCGAGGGCGTGAGACCGGAAACGCTGGATCGGGTTATCCCGACACTTAGTTATAATCCGCGCGTGATCGCCCTGGATCGCAACCAACCGGGAGGTAGCTTCAATTCCCCGATTCCGCCGTTCGCGCCCTATCAGGCGCGGCACGTCAATCAGACCCGGATCAATGGCGGCCGAGCCACCTATCGGCGAGTCCGCTCCCAGCTCTTCGATATCGAACGCCGCACCGGGGTTCCGGGCAAGATTGCCATCGCCATTTATGGCCATGAAACCGGCTATGGCCGGATCACAGGCGATTTCGATCTCCCGCGTTCTCTGGCGACGCTTGCCTATGAGGGTCGCCGGCGGCAGCTATTCGCCGGTGAATTTATCGCAGCGATGAAGATGATCGATCGCGGTGTACCGCGGGACCGTTTGCAGGGCAGCTGGGCCGGTGCCTTTGGCTATCCCCAATTCCTGCCAAGCGTGTATCTGCGTCTGGCGATTGATGGAGACGGAGACGGGCGGGCCGAGATCTGGCGCAGCGAGGCGGACGCATTGGCGTCCATCGGCAATTATCTGCACAATGCCGGCTGGCGCGCGGGAGAGCCATGGGGCGTGGCCGTAAACGTACCATCCTCACTCAATCGCAGCGCCATTGCCAACCGCACCACGCCGACCCGCTGTCCGCGCGTCTTCGAACGCCACAGCCGCTGGCTGTCGATGGCCGAATGGCGCGAACTGGGCATCCGGACGCGAACAGGAACATGGCCTGACGACCAGATCATGGCGACACTGCTCGAGCCTGACGGCCCAGGGAACACGGCCTATCTTCTCACCAACAATTATCGCGTGATCCTCGACTATAACTGCTCGAATTTCTATGCATTGTCCGTGGGGTTATTGGCTGATGAAGTTGTTAGATAAGACAAAAATATGGATCGCCGGGATTTCTTTTGCCGTAGTTGCGGGCTGTAGCAGCGGCGGAGAATTGCCGCCGGCATCGGCAGGCAGCCAGGGACCCGGCTACGGTGCCGGGGTCTCCGATACGCCGGTTCTGGTCGGCCAACCCTATACGATCAACGGCCGGACCTACACGCCTTCCGATCCTTCGCATTATGACGAGGTCGGGCTGGCTTCTTTCTATGGCAACGAACTTGCCGGGCGCCCGACGGCCAATGGCGAACTTTTCCGGCCTTCCGGTATCAGTGCCGCGCACCGGACATTGCCGCTGCCCTCCTATGTCGAGGTAACGGCGCTGGAAACCGGCCGGACTATTCTGGTGCGCATCAATGACCGCGGTCCTTTTGCCGGCGACCGGATTATCGATCTTTCGATCGGGGCAGCGCGCCAGCTTGGCATCGTCGAACAGGGAGTCTCGCCGGTACGCGTGCGACGTGTCCAACCAATAGATAGCGACCGGGCGCGGTTGCGTTCCGGGCAACCCGCTCAACCGCGGCTTCAGACCTCACCGCAGCTGCTCACTGCGCTGCGGGCGCAATTCGAGCGCGGCGGCGGCGTTATTCCGCCGGCAACGCCATCGCCCGATGCGCCAGATACGACGGGACGCGCAGGTGTAGACTGGCAGGTTGAAAATGAGCCCCAGACTGCAGATCCGGCTCTGCGCTCGGCTCCCACGGCTACGGGCAGCTACTATGTGCAACTCGGTGCGTTTTCCAATGCCACCAACGCCCAGCGTATGGCCAGTCGCGCGCAAAGGCTGGGATCGGTCCGTGTCATTTCGGCGGGCAATATCCGCCGCGTACGCCTTGGGCCTTATTCCAGCCAGGCCGAGGCAAGCCGGGCGCAATCTCGCGCTCGTGCAGCGGGTTTTGGCGATGCACGCATATTCCGGGATAGCGGGCGCTAGCAGAACTGAGAAAGAGGGTTATGAAAAAGGCGACTGTTCTTCTTGCATTGACGGCGGGAGCCCTGGTGGCTCCCGGACATGCGGAACGCCCGCGTTATGATGGCGATGTGCCGATCGCCTATATGGTGGATATGAGTTCCGGCGCGATACTGTTTGCGCGCGATGGAAATCGCAGAATTCCGCCCGCTTCCATGGCCAAAATGATGACCGCCCATGTCGCGTTTGACCTGCTGCAGGAAGGCACGATCACGCTCGATCAGGAATGCACGGTTCGCCCCGAAACCTGGCGGCAATGGCACGGCCCGGAAGCAGGTTCGACGATGTTTCTCTCGCCCGGCGAACAGGTCAGCATCGAGAATCTTCTCTACGGCGTCGTGACGGTATCGGGCAACGACGCCAGCGTCGTTCTGGCGGAGTGCATATCCGGCACCGAATCCGCCTTTACGGCCTTGATGAACAGGAAGGCCGAGGAACTTGGCCTTGAGAACAGTCATTTCGGCAACAGCAATGGCTGGCCGGACGAAGGCCGCACCTATGTGACCGCCCGGGACCTTGCGCGCCTCGCGATATCGACAATCCAGCATTATCCTGAATATTACAGCCAGTTTTACGGCCGCCGGGAATTCACCTGGGGCGAGACTATGGGCGGCCAGCCCATCACCCAGCCCAATCGCAACCCGCTGATGGGCAATGTCGATGGCGCGGACGGCCTGAAAACCGGTCATACACAGGAAGCCGGCTATGGTTTCACCGGATCTGCCGTCCAGGACGGGCGGCGTATCGTGATGGTCCTGGCGGGCCTCGATTCCTACAGCCAGCGCATCGAGCAATCGACGCGCTTCATGGAATGGGGCTTCAACGCCTGGCAATCGCTGCAGCTGTTGACGAGCGGCGCGCGGGTCGGCTCTGCGCGCGTACAGGGCGGCAGTTCCGGCGAAGTCGGCCTTGTGGCGCCGCGCAATCTGGCGATGACCGTTCCGGCAGGTCTGGCTTCGGAACGGCAGGTGAGGATCGTATATCAGGGCCCCGTCCGGGCTCCGATAGCCGAAGGCCAGCATATTGCCGATCTGGTCATCGAAACGCCTGACATGCCTGACCAGCGCCTGCCGCTGGTAGCCGAAACGGCCGTAGGAGAACGCGGTTTCTTCGGACGCGTATGGGCCGGTCTGAAATCTCTGATCGGCCTCGGATAAGGGGCCGGTGCGCGGGAAATTCATAACGCTTGAGGGCGGCGAGGGGGCTGGGAAATCGACGCAAGCCGGCCTGTTGACGTCATGGCTTCACGATCGCGGCATCGATGCCATTCAAACACGCGAACCCGGTGGAACTCCGGGTGCCGATGCGGTCCGGGCGCTACTCCTTGACGGCAATATCCCATTCACGGCCACGGCCGAGGCCCATCTGTTCGCCGCAGCCCGCGCAGACCATGTGGAGTCGCTTATCCGGCCAGCGCTTGCGGCCGGGAAATGGATCATTTGCGATCGCTTCATCGATTCGACGCTCGCCTATCAGGGCGCTGCGGGAAAGCTCGGCGTCGATATCGTCCGCACGATCAACGAAACCGCGATCGGCGACACCATGCCCGATCTGACCATATTGCTCCGCACCAATGTGGATACGGGAGCCCGGCGCGCACGGGTGCGCGATGGCGACGAAACCGATCGCTTCAGCATGAGGGACGCCGAATTCCACACCATGGTGGCGCGCGCCTTTGACAGCTTTGCACAGGAAGACCCCGGCCGCTTTGCCGTTATCGACGCCGAACAGAGTATCGAGGCGGTTGCCAGGGCCATACGATCGGCTGTCGAGGCACAGCTGCCATGACCCTGTTCGGGCAGGACAAGCCTATCCGGGCCTTTAGAGACGCTCTGGACAGCGGGAAATTGCATCACGCCTGGCTGTTGGCCGGCCCGCGCGGCGTCGGCAAGGCGTTGTTCGCCGATCTGGCCGCCCGTCGCGTGCTCGCCCAGGCTGCCCAGCCTGAAGGACTGGGAGAGGGGCTGACCGTCCCGGAAACGCATGCCACGGCGCATTTGATCGATGCCGGGAGTCACCCCGACCTGCGCCGCCTTTCACGCCTTCCAAGGGACCGGAAACCGGATGAGCTGGCGCGCAACATCTCGGTCGACCAGATTCGCGGTATCCAGTCCCTGTTCGCGACGACGCCCTCCATGTCCGACTGGCGGGCCGTGGTTATCGATGCAATCGACGATCTGGAACGGCCGGCGGCTAATGCCCTGCTCAAAAACCTGGAAGAACCGCCCGCCAAATGTGTCTTCCTTCTCGTCTGCCATAGTCCGGGACGCATTCTTCCCACAATTCGTTCGCGTTGTAGAATGATAAGATTTTCAAGGCTTTCCGATGACGCCATGACGGCAGCTATTGCTCAGGCTGCGCCGGACCTCGACCCGGAAGAACGTGCAGCGCTGGTGCGCATCGGCAATGGCGCCCCAGGCCAGGCCCTGCACTATGCCGGCCTCGACATAGCCGCACTGGATGCAACGATAAGCGCGCTAATTGCCAAGGGCGACAGGGACAGCTCCGTCCGCGCAACACTCGCACAGAGCCTAGCGCTGAAAAAGGCGCAACCGCGCTACGAGGCGTTTCTCGAACGGGCCCCGGCGGCTATTGCAGCCCATGCCCGCAATCTGAGCGGAAAGCCTCTCGAGACGGCTCTTTCGGCCTGGGAAAATGCCCGTTCTCTGGCGGGAGGCGCACAAAGATTGTCGCTTGATCCGCAAACGACCGTTTTCGCGCTTGCCGGACTGCTCGCTTCGCTGCATGAGCCTCGGCATGACGCCTGACTCCAAGCCATTCTATATCACCACCGCGATCAGCTACCCCAATGGTCGGCCGCATATCGGCCATGCCTATGAAGCCGTTGCGACCGACGCGATTGCGCGCTTTTACCGGCTTTTGGGGCGGGATGTCCGTTTTCAGACGGGGGTCGACGAACATGGCCTGAAAATGGTCAAGACCGCGCGTGAACGAAATATGGCCGTTGGTGAGTTTGCCAATGAAATGACCCAATATTTCATTGATATGTGTGCTGCTCTTAATATCGAATATGATCGATTTGTACGGACTACCGAAGAGGCCAATCACCGCGCTGTACAGGAAATCTGGAAACGGATGGAAGCCAGGGGCGATCTGTATCTCGATCGTTATGAAGGCTGGTACTCGGTTCGTGACGAAGCCTATTATGACGAAAAGGAGCTGATCGACGGGGAAGGGGATGAAAAACTCTCACCCCAGGGCACCGCGGTCGAATGGACCGTGGAAGAAAGCTGGTTCTTCAAACTCTCAAATTATCAGGATAAGCTGTTAGAATTATACGAAAATCATCCTGAATTCCTGAAGCCGGACAGCCGCCGCAACGAGATTGCCAATTTCGTCGAAGGCGGGCTTCGAGACCTGAGCGTTTCGCGCACCAGCTTCGATTGGGGCGTCAAGGTACCCGGCCATGACGATCATGTCATGTATGTCTGGCTCGATGCACTGACCAACTATCTGACAGGGCTCGATTTTCCGGACGAGGAGGGGCTTTACGCCCGTTATTGGGGTGAGAATGCAGAGAGCGTCCATATAATCGGCAAGGATATTGTCCGCTTTCACACGGTTTACTGGCCGGCTTTTCTCATGAGTGCAGACCTGCCGCTGCCATCGCGCGTTTTCGGCCATGGTTTTCTGCTCAATCGCGGCCAGAAAGAATCGAAATCCCTGGGCAATGTGACCGATCCTGTGGCGCTGGCAGAAACGTTCGGTGTCGATTCCGTCCGCTATTTCCTGCTGCGCGAGATCAGTTTCGGCAGCGATGGCAGCTATTCGGCGGAAGCCATCGTCAATCGCTGCAATGCCGACCTTGCCAACGATCTCGGCAATCTGGCCCAGCGGACGCTGTCTATGATAGCCAAGAATTTCGACGGGAAAGTTCCCGAACCGGGTGAGCCAACAGAAGCCGATGCGGCGCTGATGGCCGTTTTCGAAGCTATTCCAGAGCAGGCCGATGCCGCCATGGCGGATTTCGCAATCCACCAGGCATTGGAGGCAATCTGGCGGGGCGCGGGCGAGGCGAACCTCTACATTTCCGACGAACAGCCATGGACGGTCCGCAAAACCGACCCGGAACGCGCGGGTACGATCCTGTATCGCTGCGCGGAAGCCGTACGCCAGATGGCAATTCTTGCGCGCTGGGCCATTCCGGCATCGGCGGATGCGCTTTTGGACCAACTCGGCCAGGCCGATGAGGCCCGCGATTTTGCGGCGCTTGCAACGCCGCTGGAGCCCGGATTGGCGCTGCCGGCACCCCAGGGTGCATTTCCGCGGCTGGAATTGCCCGAAGAGCAGGGTGACAGCTAGCATCCGAGCCCTTATCTCGGCGCAATGTTTGTCGATAGTCATTGCCACCTGAACTATGAAGGCCTGGTCGAACGCCAGAGCACGGTAATCGAAGCGGCCCGCGCGCGCGGCGTTTCGACCATGCTCAATATCTCGACCCGCAAAAACGAATGGGATGCCATTATCGCGACAGCGGAAAGCGCGCCCGATATATGGGCGTCGGTCGGCATTCATCCGCATGAAGCAGACGCCCATCCCGATATCGATACGGCGAAGCTGATCGCGAAATCCGGCCATCCCAGGGTCGTCGCGATCGGCGAAACCGGTCTCGACTATTATTATGAACATTCCGACCGCGAGCGGCAGAAAAGTAGCTTTCGCACGCATATTGCCGCCTGCCGGGAAACCGGATTGCCGCTGATTGTCCATACGCGCGATGCCGAAGAAGACACTGCCGAAATCCTGGCCGACGAGATGGGGAAGGGGCCGTACAAAGGCGTGATCCACTGCTTCACCGCCAGTCAGGACTTTGCCGATACCGCGCTGGATCTCGGCTTCTACATCTCGATTTCCGGTATCGTGACGTTCAAAAATGCCAGGGACCTGCAGGCGACGGCCGCGGCCCTGCCGAAAGACCGGCTGTTGATCGAAACTGATTCTCCCTTTCTCGCTCCGGTGCCCAATCGCGGAAAGCCCTGCGAACCGGCTTTCGTCGTCGATACAGCAACCTTTCTGGCCGATCTGCGCGGTGAAACGGTTGAAGAGCTCGGTGCCTATACGACACGCAATTTCCATACCCTGTTTGACAAGACCGCCGCGTGAAGCTGCGTATTCTTGGATGCGGCACGTCGTCGGGCGTTCCGCGCATCGGCAATGACTGGGGCGCCTGCGATCCCGGCAACCCGAAAAACCGGCGCATGCGATCCTCGATCATGATCTCGTCCAATGCCGCGAACATCCTTGTCGACACCGGGCCGGACATCCGCCAGCAATTGCTCGATGCGAATGTGAAGAAAATCGATCATGTGATCTGGACGCATGAACATGCCGATCATTGCCACGGCATCGACGACCTTAGGCAGCTCTATTTTGCGCTGGGCGGCCCGATCCCATGCCTTGCCCGGCCAAGGACGCTCCGCGAATTGCAGCAGCGGTTCGATTTTGCCTTCAAGGGTGTCGGTCCGTATCCGTCCTACGCGCAAGGCATGGCGCTGACCGACAGGGTGATGCTGAGCGGTGTGACGGTGAGTGCAGCCGATATGCCGCACGGGACGATCAGCTCTGCGGCTCTGCGCTTCGAACATGGCGGCAAGAGCATCGCCTATACGACCGATTTCACCGCGCTGCCGGCAATGGCCTTCAAATGCGTGGAAAGGGTGGACGTCTGGGTTGTCGACGCCCTGCGGCGCCGCGAGCATCCAACACATCCGCATCTGGCCCAGACGCTCGAATGGATTGCCAAAGCCCGGCCGAAACGGGCTATACTCACCCATATGGATCACAGCATGGACTATCAGACGCTTTGCGACGAGCTGCCGCCCAATGTGGAGCCGGCCTATGATGGCCTGGAAGTCGATCTGGGATGACCGAAGGCCAGGGCATCGATCTGATCTGGGCGGTTGTCATGCTGGTCGTCGTCGTTAGTGCGCTGCTCAGCCGACGGATTCCGATGGGGCAGGCCGCCAAAATGGCGCTGGCCTGGGTCGCGATCTTCGCCATCGGCCTTACAATCTACGCATTTCGTAATGATATCAAAGCTTTCGGCCAGCGAGTCTGGTATGAAATCAGCCCGCCGGAAACCGTGGCCGAGGGCGAGGCGTTGCACATCCGCAAATCGCCAGACGGGCATTTCTGGGTCGATGTCAGCATCAATGGCAATGAGGAACGGTTCCTGATCGACAGCGGCGCGACGGTAACCGCATTGTCGGTCGGCGCTGCGCTGCGATCGGACGTCGAGCCCGGTTACGGCTATCCAATGATCCTGAACACCGCCAATGGAGCGATTTCAGCGGACCGCGCGGAAGCCCGTACACTTATCGTGGGCACGATCCGGCGTGAGAACATGCCGGTTGTCATCGCCGAAGAGTTTGGCGGTACCAATGTGCTGGGCATGAACTTCCTGTCATCGCTGTCGAGCTGGAGCGTGGAAGGCGATTGGCTGGTCCTTGAGCCGTGAGATCGCGAACCACTGAACAGCAGGCCATGGAATTGACGGGGACTCGAGGCCGCGAAGCCCATATAATTTAACATAATGTATATTATCGGGATAAAGCATCCATGGATCTAAAATGCCCCTCTCGACCCGAGGATGGCCTCGGCGACCGGATTTCACGCCTGGCGGCGATCATGCAGCGGTTGCGCGACCCGGAGACGGGCTGTCCATGGGATGTACAGCAGAATTTTGCGTCGATCGCGCCATACACGATCGAGGAAGCCTATGAGGTCGCCGACGCGATCGAACGCGGCGATATGGATGCGCTCAAGGACGAGCTTGGCGATCTGCAACTCCAGGTCGTCTTTCATGCGCGGATGGCCGAGGAACTGGGACATTTCACGCTGGCCGACATTTTCGACGGCATTTCCGACAAAATGGTCCGCCGCCACCCGCATGTTTTCGGTCCGGATGCCGAGAATGGCGAGGCCGGGCCCGGCTGGGAGGCTATCAAGGCGGCGGAAAGGGCGGAAAAGGGCGGCAACAGCGCCCTGGACGGCGTAGCGACGGCCCTTCCCGCCCTGCTCCGCGCGGAAAAACTGCAGAAACGTGCGTCGCGTACGGGGTTCGACTGGCCCGATTCACAAGGCCCGAAAGGGAAAATCGTAGAGGAAATCGGCGAAGTCGATCTTGCGAAGAACGATTCTGAACGTATTGAAGAGATTGGAGATTTACTGTTCGCGGTCGTTAACTGGGCACGGCACTTGAAAATCGACCCGGAAGCCGCGCTTCGGGCAGCCAATACCAAGTTCGAACGGCGTTTTCGCTTCATGGAAGATCGGGCCGGCGCCGAATTTCCCGCGCTTTCGCTCGACGCCATGGAAGATCTGTGGACTGCGGCCAAGCAGGATGAGACCTAACCGATGCTCAGGCGATCCTGGAAACGATCCCAGTCTATTGCGGACAATTTGACAGAAACCTGCATGACATCGCCATCAACCTCCTGATTCAAAACGCTTCCGTTACGATGCAGCCAAGCCAGATTTTCACCATCGGAGAGCTTCAGCTCTACATCGTGAACGCTGCTCCCGCGATCCAGCTGCTCGGCGATCAGCAAACGAAGCTCTTCGAGCCCCTCGCCCGTCAACGCCGAAACGGCAACCACATCGTCCCGCCTCTCTGCCGCATTACATAATTGCTCACGCGCGGCCTCATCGAGAGCATCGATCTTGTTCCAGGCCTCGATCAGCGGGGCACTCCCCTCCCCGTCGCGCGCACCGATTTCCCTGAGCACTATTTCGACATCGGAGCATTGCGCATCGCTGTCGTCATGGGAAATATCGCGGACATGGACGATCAGATCGGCCGCGTTCACCTCTTCCAGAGTCGCCCGGAATGCCGCCACGAGCTGGGTCGGCAAATCGGATACGAAGCCCACTGTGTCGGACAGGATCGCCTTGTCGAGTCCGGGCAGCGTAATTTCCCGCATGGTCGGGTCGAGCGTGGCAAACAGCAAATCTGCCGCCATGACGTCACCACCGGTCATCTTGTTGAAAAGTGTGGATTTTCCGGCATTCGTATAGCCAACAAGCGCGATAACCGGCCATGGCGCCTTTTGCCGCCGTGCACGATGCAAACTGCGGGTTCGCCGCACCTGCTCGAGTTCCTTGCGCAGTCTTGCCATCCGATCCCGGATCATTCGCCTGTCGGCCTCGATCTGGGTTTCGCCGGGACCGCCAAGGAATCCGAAACCGCCCCGCTGTCGCTCGAGATGGGTCCAGCTGCGCACGAGCCGTCCGGCCTGATAGTCGAGATGGGCAAGCTCCACCTGCAACCGCCCTTCCGCGGTCGCCGCGCGTTCGCCGAAAATCTCCAGGATCAGCCCGGTACGATCAATAACCTTGATCTTGAGTTCATCTTCAAGGTTCTTTTGCTGAATCGGCGTCAAAGCAGCATCGACGATAGCCAGATCGGCCTTTGCAAGCCGCGTCTCGGTTGCCAGCTGCCCGACCTGCCCCTTTCCGAACAGTGTCGCCGGGCGCACCTGACGCATTTTCACGGCGCGTTTTTCGACAACCTCGATCCCTATCGCTTCCGCAAGACCGGCCGCCTCTTCGAGCCGGGCATCGCTATCGCGACTCTCGTCCCGTCCAAAGTCGGGAGACACGATGAGCGCGCGATCGCCGCGCGCAAATCCGTCAGTTTCTTCGCGGTCGAAAACGCTCAAGGCTGGGCGTCAGGATTTGCGCTGCCAAGATCAATGGCGTTGGCCGGCTGGATCGTCGAGATCGCATGCTTGTAGACGAGCTGGGACTGCCCATCCCGATTGAGCATCAGGCAGAACAGATCGAACGCCGCAACTTCTCCCTGCAGCATTACGCCATTGACGAGAAACATCGTCACCGGATCGCGTTCGCGCTTCACGGCATTGAGGAAGATTTCCTGCAGCAGTTTCCCGCGCTTGTCTTCGGCAAATGCAGCTTCAATTTCTTCCATGTCCATGGGGCCGCCGGGCATGATCGTCGAAATCGCGTGTTTATATACTAGCTGTGACTGACCATCGCGGCGCAGCAGGACCGAGAAATTATCGAACCAGGTAATCACGCCCTGCAGCTTCACGCCCTTAACGAGGAACATCGTGACGGGCGTTTTGTCTTTGCGCAGTGTATTGAGAAACAAATCCTGAAGTATATTGACCTTTTCAGCCATCTTGCGGCCTCCGGTTCTTGGCGGGTCGTGGCCCGCTGGGCATCGTTGATCGACGTCTGCTCGACAAGGCGGCGACCCGCCTCTCTTGCAAATGTAGGTTGGAAGCCACTCTACTTCAATCAGTTGTTGTTCTTCTTATTTTCGTTGAGGCCCAATGTCTTGAGCTTGCGATGCAATGCCGAGCGTTCCATGCCGATGAAGGTGGCCGTGCGGGAAATATTTCCCGAAAACCGCCGGATCTGCACACGTAAATATTCGCGCTCGAAGGTTTCGCGCGCCTCACGCAGCGGCGTTCCCATGATCGCCCGGGCGCCCTTGTCCGGCGCGATCTGCATCTGGTCCTCCAGGATCTCCGATGGCAGCATATCGACATCGATGCGCTCGATGCGGTCGCCGGGCGCAAGGATGATTGTGCGCTCGACAATGTTGCGCAACTGGCGAACATTGCCCGGCCATTCATAGGCCTGCATCGCCGCAATCGCCTCGTCTGAAATCCCGGGATTGGCAACACGCCGCTCTGCTGCATAACGCGCCGCAAAATGTTCGACCAGAGGCGGGATATCCTCCCGACGTTCCGCAAGCGGCGGAAGGTGAACCGGCACGACATTGAGCCTGTAAAACAGGTCTTCGCGGAACCGACCTTCGGCGATTTCCGTCTCCAGATCGCGCGCCGTCGCCGAAATTACCCGCACATCCACATTTACAAGCCGCTGGCCGCCGATCCGGTTGAAACGCTGGTCGGTCAGAACGCGCAAGATACGACCCTGCGCCGTAAGCGGCATGTCGCCGATCTCATCGAGAAACAGCGTACCGCCATGTGCCTGTTCGAGAAGGCCGGGGCGTGGGCCGTTTTCATCTTCGGTCCCGAATAATTCTTCTTCGACGCGCTCGGTCGTCATGCGGGCTGCGCTGACCACGACGAAAGGCGCTTTGGCGCGCCCACTCCAGCTGTGGAGCAACCGCGCAGCAACTTCTTTTCCTACCCCTGCCGGGCCCGTGATGAGCACCCGGCTCCCGGTGCCGGCAACACGCTTCAATGTGGCCCGTACACTGTTGATTGCGCTTGAATTGCCGTTGAGCTCGTCTTCTTCCCCTATTCTGGCCTTCAGCGATTCATTTTCGCGGCGCAGCCGGTCCGTCTCCGTCGCCCGTGCCACCAGATGCAGCAATCGTTCAGCCTCGAAAGGTTTTTCAATAAAATCGACAGCGCCCCGGCGGATGGCGGCTACGGCAGTATCGATATTGCCATGGCCTGAAATCATCAGCACGGGAATGCTGGGATCCCGTTGCTTGATTTCGTCCAGAAGCTCCAGTCCATCGAGTTTGGAGCCCTGGAGCCAGACATCAAGCAGGACAAGCGACGGACGTCGCTCCTCAAGCGCGGCAAGCGCGGCATCGCTGCTGCGCGCCGTACGCGCTTCATAGCCTTCATCTTCAAGGACTCCGGCGACAAGATCGCAAATATCTGCTTCGTCATCGACCACCAGAATATCGAGTGACATCAGCGTGTCTCCTCATCGTTACGCGTTAGTTGGAACAAGCGGTCCCCTTCATCGGGAGCGCTCGGCGTCGTATCCTTGAGCGGAGCGAGCGCTTCCATATCAAGCGTGACGCGGACGCGGGTTCCGCCCTCTTTCCTGTCGGAAAATGCAATCGTGCCGAAATGCTCCTCGACAATCTTCTTTACAATGGCGAGGCCCAGGCCCGTGCCGCGCTCACGGGTTGTCATATAGGGTTCGGTCAGCCGCTCCCGTTCCGCAGGCAGACCAACGCCATTATCTTCCACATCGACGATAATCCGGCCGCCATTTCGCGCTATCGAAAGCTTCACGATACCGCCTTCTTCGCCCTCCCCGTGTTTTTGTTCGACCGCTTCGACGGCATTTTTAACAACATTGGTCAGCGCCTGGCCCAGTTGGCGACGGTCACAAACGAGCGGAGGCAGATCGGCCTCGGCCGCCTGAGTGAATGCGATCTCGGGATGCGCAACCTCATGCAGGAAAATTGCCTGGCGGCAGATATCGACGATGGATTCATCCCGGAAAATTGGCTTGGGCATCCGGGCGAAAGACGAAAATTCGTCGACCATGCGCCGCAGATCGCCGACCTGCCGGACAATCGTTTCGGTCAGTTTGGAGAACACACCGCTATCGGGGTCGGCCGCCGCGCCGAAACGCCTCTGCAACCGCTCGGCGGCCAGCTGGATCGGGGTCAGCGGGTTTTTGATTTCATGGGCGATCCGCCTTGCAACGTCCGACCATGCGGCCCGGCGCTGATCCAGCAATTGCTGGGTAATATCGTCGAAGGTCAGCACATGGCCGCCTTGGTCTTCCACCAGGGTCACGGCCAGGGTGCGCGGCTCTCCACCGCTGGTCATCTGGATCTCTCTCGTGCTCGGCCCGTCGTCGATCAGCCGGTCGAGCTCGGGCGCAATGTCGCGCAGGCACTGCCCCATCACCGCCTGCTGATCCGCTTCCATCAGTTCCGCCGCTGAGCGGTTTATCAATCGAACGCGGCGATCGCTATCCACGGAAACGACGCCGGCCGTGACGCTGGACAGGACAGCTTCCGTGAAGGCCCGGCGGCTGTCGAGCTGGTCGTTGGCAAGCACCAGGGCTCCCGTCTGCTCCTCAAGCCGGCTGGTCATGCCATTGAAAGCGCTTGCCAGGGTGCCGATCTCGTCGCGGGCTTCCGGTTCGGCAACCCGTGTCGAAAGATCGCCGTCCGCAATTTTGCGTGCGGCGTCGACCAACGCCCCCACCGGGCGGACAAGCCGGTCCGCAACCGTAAGCGCGATCCAGATCGCGGCAGCGACAATCAGCAACGAAATCAGCAGCAGTGCGGCGTTGAAGCGCAATTGCATGGCTTTGCCGCGATCTATCAACTCGTCATAATCGTTGAGAATCGCCTGGGCGCGTTCCGTCTGGCGCTGCATTTGCGGATCGGATGCCCGGGATGCGTATATGAGATAGGGGGACCCTTCGCCAAAGCGGGCCAGTGCCTCGAACCGATCCCCGGCATCGTTGACAGCCGATTGGCGTTCCACGTCCAGCGTCGCCAACAGCGATGCCGTCAGGCGGGTTTCCATCGAACTGTCGTCCGGATTGACAAGGGCGACGGTGCGCACATCGCCATTCTCGCCGACCGTGAAAATCGCCGCATCGGACAGTTCGCGGGCATAAACCTGGAAAGCGAAATTCTCGACGAATTCCGCCGTTTCGAATGCGGAACCCTCGACCAGCGGCGCGAGATCGGCCGCCATCGTGCGGGTTTCGGCTTCAACCTCTTCCAGGCTTTCCAGATAGAAATCCTGCGCAAGACTGCCGGCATTTTCCAGCGTATCGCGCGCCCGTTCGGAGAACCAGAATTCGACACCATATTGGAACAACAGCGAAGCGAAGATCACAACCAGCAGGGTCGGTACCGCCGCAATGCCGGAAAAAAGCGCCACGAGACGGACATGCAGCTTGCCCTTGCCCCCTATGGGAGAAAGCGCGGCCCGGCGCTGGGCTATCCGGCGAGCGACCAGAACCATCAGGAACATCGCCGGCACCAGAAGGGATACGAGCAAAAGCGCGGTCAGAAACGGGGTGAGGAACAGATCGTCAGAGCCCTGCCGCGTCAGGATGAAATAGCTGAGCGCGACCATGGCGAGGAAGGTGCCGAGCGTAACCAGCTCGATCGACGGCATGAACCAGCTCTTACGGCGCAGGCCGTCCAGACCGCCCTCTTCGTCCATCAGATCGTCTGAAACAGCATTGGTCGCCATAGTTGCACGGCTAACACAGTTGCGTTGCATAGAAAACACAGTTTTCCCATACTATGGCCGCCTAATGGCGCTGCCAGCGGGCGGTCTGTCGCAAATTCGATAATTATCGTACCGGGGACCTTTAGCCGGGGATTCTCAGGCTGCGGCTTGCGATATGGCGGGACCGAAGAAATCGGCCAGCATCTGAAGCACCTGCTCGGGGTCGTTTTCCTGATTGGCCCGGTTGCGGAATTCGGCCGACCCGGGAAGGCCTTTCGTATACCAGCCAATATGCTTGCGCGCGACCTTGACGCCGACATCGGCACCATAAAGATCGAGCATATCCCGGTAATGGCCGGCGATCACGCGATACTGCTCATCGAGCGACGGATCGGCGCTGCGTTCCCCGGTTTTGAACCAATGCATCATCTGGCTGAGAAGCCACGGTTTTCCATAGGCACCGCGCCCCACCATCACACCGTCCGCGCCGGACAGGCGTAACGCCTCTTCCGCGTCTTCGATTGAACATATATCGCCATTGACGATCACCGGCAGCGATACGGCCTGCTTCACCTCGGCAACAAAGGCCCAGTCGGCATGGCCCCGATACATCTGGCACCGGGTGCGTCCATGGACCGTGATCAGCTGCGCCCCCAGATCTTCGGCGATATGGGCGAGCTCAGCCGCATTGCGGCTGGAATCGTCCCAACCCGTCCGCATCTTCACCGTCACCGGGACTTTCACGGCCTTCACGGTGGCTTCGATCAGGGAGGCCGCGAGCGGCAAATCGCGCATCAGTGCCGATCCCGCATCGCCATTGACGACCTTCTTCACCGGGCAACCCATATTGATATCGATAATCGCCGCACCGCGATCTTCGTTCAGACGCGCGGCATCCGCCATCACATCCGGCTCGCACCCGGCAAGCTGCATCGATACCGGTTCCTCGATCGGATCCCAGGAGGCCTTTTGCAGCGACTGGCGGGTTTCGCGGATCATCGCATGGCTGGCGATCATCTCGGTAACGTTCAGGCCGGAACCATAACGACGTACAAGCCGCCGAAACGGCCGGTCGGTCACGCCCGTCATCGGCGCCAGGATGACTGGCGTTTCAATGGTCAGCGGACCAACAGAGATCGGGGCAAGTTGCGTCATTCGGCCTTTGCGTTACGTTTTTCGCTACATTTTTGATATCTGGCGCGCATCTAGGGATAAAGGCGTTGGCGGGCAAGTCGGGGCTCGGCTAAGGCGGTTCCGATGCCCGACCAATCTCGCATAGTCACCCTGATCGTCGCCGCCGGAACAGGCCAGCGCGCGGGCGGTGAGCACCCGAAACAATATCGCCCCCTCCGCGGCAAGGCAGTGCTCGCCCACGCCATCGATGCTTTTGCGAACCATGCCGCAATAAGCAGCATTCGTGTCGTTATCGGCGAAGGACAGGAAGCCACCTATCGGGACGCGATTGGAGAACGTGAACTGGATCCACCGGTAACAGGCGGAGCGACCCGGCAAGAATCCGTGCGCAAAGGCCTGGAAGAAATTGCAGCAACGGACGGCGCCGATATCGTGCTGATCCACGACGCCGCCCGGCCCTTTACGCCAATGGCCGTGATCGATCGCCTGATCGATGCACTCGGATCAGCAAGCGGCGCGGTGCCCGCTCTTCCCGTAGTCGACAGCATCGCCCGGACCGACGGGACCACCGTCGACCGATCTGAGTTTGTGGCGATCCAGACACCGCAGGCCTTTCACTTTGACATCATTCTCTCCGCCCATCGCGCATGGGCAGAGACAGAGCCGGCAACAGACGATGCCGCCATCGCCCGCGCAGTCGGCCACAAGGTCGATCTTGTCGAAGGCGATCCCGCGCTCAAGAAAATCACCTTTGCAGAGGATTTCGCGATGCCCGCCCCTATCATCGCCCGCACCGGCCTTGGTTATGATGTTCATGCTTTTACCGAGGGCGATCATGTCTGGCTGTGCGGTGTGCGGATTCCGCATGACCGCGCCCTTGCCGGGCACTCGGATGCCGATGTCGGGCTGCATGCGCTGACCGATGCGATCCTCGGCGCGCTGAGTGAAGGCGATATTGGCGATCATTTCCCGCCAAGCGATGCACAATGGAAAGGCGCTCCCTCTGATCGTTTTCTGATGCATGCGCGCGATCTGGCCTCCGCACAAAAGGCCGTGATCCACCATGTCGATGTCACCCTTATCTGCGAGGCGCCGAAAATCGGTCCGCATCGCGCCGCCATGCGCACCCGGATTGCCGACATCCTTGCGATTCCGGAAAAATCTGTCAGCGTGAAAGCGACCACGACGGAGAAGCTCGGCTTTGCCGGGCGCGGAGAAGGCATCGCCGCGCAGGCCATAGCCACTCTCGGCACAATGGAGGAATAACATGCGGTTTAAGAAATTTGTTGCGAGCGTAGCGCTGCTGGGGCTGTCGACACAGGCCGCCGCCCAGCAAGCCTGCCTGACCAACGCCGAAGCCGAGACGATGGTACAGGCCATATTGCCGAGCCTCATCACCAATGTCAGTGAACAATGCGGCTCTTTCCTGCCTGCCAATGCAGACCTCATTGCGCGCAGCCAGTTGCTCAGCGAGCGATATACTTCGGCCGCCGATGCTGCCCGTCCACAGGCAGCCGGTATAGCCCTGCGTATATTGGACGATGGAGAGTCAGCTGGCGCGCTTGATAGCGATTCAGGTGGTGAACTCGTGCTGGGCATCTTCGAGATGGGCATTGCCGTCGCGATGGCCGAGGCAATGGACGCCTCAAGCTGCCCCATCGCGAACCGGGTCTTCACAGTGTTGGAGCCCCTGCCCCCGCGTAATTTCTCGAGTCTGCTCGTTTTGCTAATCGAGCTGGGCGGCCCGGACGATGACGAGGGCAGCCCACGGCCATTTTCCATCTGCAGCGCAGCTTAGGGACGACAATGACGGACATGGCAACGCTTCTGCCAGTAGAACTGGCCGAAAAAGCGCGTGCGGTAATCGAAGCCAATCGTGCTGCGGGGCGACGTATCGCCATTGCGGAAAGCTGCACCGGCGGAATCGTGGCGGCAGCCCTGACCGAAATTCCCGGCTCGTCCGACGTTTTCGAAGCGAGTTTCGTGACCTATGCGGACGAGGCCAAAATGAGCCTGTTGGGCGTTCATGAAGGCATCATCGACACGTTCGGCGCCGTTTCGCCCGCCGTCGCCTGGGCGATGGCGCTGGGCGCGCTCAAACACAGCAATGCCGATGTCGTTGTCGCAATTACCGGAATTGCGGGGCCAGGCGGCGGGTCGGAGTTAAAGCCGGTCGGCACCGTGGTATTCGCAAGAGCCGAGCGCGGCGTTGACCCCGATGAGCTCGATGCTGACCAGAAACTTTTCGCCAATCGCGGCCGCGCAGGCATTCGCCTTCAGGCTGCGTTGTGGGCGCTCGAACTGCTGCTGCCGGAAACACCCGCCTCCCCCGCACCGTAAAGGGCATCGGCCCGCGCCTCGAAACTGTCGGTCATTTTCCTAAGCGCCCGGTCGAACACCTGGCCGGCAAGGCTTTCGAACACGCGGCTGCGAAAGGAGAAATCGACAGAAAAGTCGATCTCACAACCGCCTTTCCCGTCATTGCGAAAATGCCATTCATTGTGCAGATATTTGAGCGGCCCATCGAGATAGTCGACCGCGATCCGGCCGGGGCGGTTCTTGTTTACCTTGGACGTAAATGTTTCCCGCAAGGATTTGAATCCGACCACAAGATCGGCCACCATTTCCGCCTCGCTATTCGTGCGGATGCGCGTAGCGACAACCCAGGGCAGAAATTCCGAATAACGCCCTACATCGGCCACCAGATCGAACATCTGTTCGGCTGTGTAGGGAACGTGCCGGGTTTCGTTATGGCGCGGCATGAATGCTCGTCTCAGGCCTTTGCCAGTTGCGCTTCGCGGGCGGCGCGCAGTTTCTCGAAATCGTCGCCGGCATGATAGCTTGACCGGGTGAGCGGGCTAGAGGCCACGAGCAGGAAACCCTTGGCCCGCGCTATTGCGGCATAGGAATCAAAAGCCTGCGGGCTGACGAAATCGATAACTTTGGTATGTTTGGGAGTCGGCTGGAGATACTGGCCCATGGTCAGGAAATCGACGCCGGCAGAGCGCATATCGTCCATCACCTGATGCACTTCCATCCGCTCTTCGCCGAGGCCGAGCATCACGCCCGATTTCGTGAAGATCGAGGGATCGTGGCGTTTGACCTGTTCGAGCAGCCTGAGCGACGCATAATAGCGGGCCCCGGGGCGGATCGTCGGATAAAGCCGCGGCACCGTCTCCAGATTATGGTTGTAGACATCGGGCCGGGCGGCAACGATCGCTTCGACCGCAGCTTCGGATTTGTTGCGAAAATCGGGCGTCAAAATCTCGATTGTCGTTTTCGGTGTGGTCCGGCGCAGCGCCTCTATCACCTTCACGAACTGGCTTGCCCCGCCATCCGGCAGATCGTCTCGATCGACCGAGGTCACAACAATGTGTTCCAGACCCAGCGCCGCCGCCGCATCGGCCGTATGCTGCGGTTCCTGGGCGTCGACCATCGCCGGCATTCCGGTTTTCACATTGCAGAAGGCGCATGCCCGTGTGCAGACGTCGCCGAGAATCATCACCGTGGCATGTTTTTTCGACCAGCATTCGCCGATATTCGGGCAGGCGGCCTCTTCGCACACAGTGTTGAGGTTAAGCTCGCGCATCAGCTTGCGCGTCTCGTTGAATGTCTCGCCCATCGGCGCCTTGACGCGGATCCAGTCCGGCTTGCGGCGGCGTTCGGGCTTGGCGATCGGTAGCGGCTCGGTCATGGGCTCCAGATAGCGATGGACAAGCGGGCTTGCTACCCCTTTCCGGCTCTGCCAATCATGCGGCCATGACCCGATTTGCAGATCTCGTCCGCGGCTACCACCGCTTTCGCAAAAATGGCTGGACCGCGCAGCGCGAACGCTGGGCCGAACTGTCGCACGGCCAGAGCCCCAAAGTGATGATCATTGCCTGTTCGGACAGCCGGGTGGACCCGGCGCAGATTTTCGACGTTTCGCCGGGCGAAATCTTCGTGGTGCGCAATGTAGCCGCTCTCGTCCCGCCCTATGAGACAGGCGGCGGGTATCACGGCGTTTCCGCCGCACTCGAATTTGCCGTTACCCAGCTCGAAGTCGAAGAAGTCGTTGTAATGGGCCATGGCCTGTGCGGTGGCTGCCAGGCAGCACTAAGCGCCAGTTTCGCAGGGACGCAACCCGGCCATGGCGGTTTCATTGCCGACTGGATCGGCCTGCTCGACAAGGCCCGCGAAGCAGTGGTGCACAACCATGGTACCGAAGGCGAAGAGGCGCTTCACGCAATGGAGCATGAGGCGGTGAAGACCAGCCTTTCCAACTTGCGCAGTTTCCCCTTCGTCGCCGAAAGGGAAGCCGACAACCGGCTGGCCTTGCGCGGCTCCTGGTTCGCCATCAGCAGCGGAAAGCTGCACCTGCTCGACGAGACGAACGGCGATTTCCAGCCCGCTTGACGCACCGGGCCACAGGCAAATCCGGTTCGTCCACAGACTGGTGGTTAGCAGCGGCGTAATCAGCTGCTAAACGGTCGCGATGCAAACCGGACAACTGATCTCCCTCGCCCTCTATTTCATCCTCATGCTCGGTATCGGGTTTTACGCGTGGCGGACGACCACGGACGATGTTTCCGGTTATATGCTGGGCGGGCGCAAGCTCAGTCCCGCAGTTGCCTCCCTGTCAGCGGGCGCCTCCGATATGTCCGGCTGGATGCTGCTCGGGCTGCCGGGCGCAATGTATGTCTCCGGCCTCAGCGCGAGCTGGATCGCGATCGGCCTGTTTATCGGTGCATTTCTGAACTGGGTGATCGTTGCGCCGCGCCTCCGTGTTCATACCGAGATCGCCGATGACGCCATCACCATTCCCGATTATTTCGAGAAACGCTTCGAGGATAAAACCCGGCTGCTGCGCATCATCTCCTCCATCGTCATCGTCATTTTCTTCACGCTCTACACGTCAAGCGGCGTCGTTGCGGGCGGGAAGCTGTTCGAAAGCGCCTTCGGGGCGGATTATGCGCTGGGCCTCTGGATCACGGCGGGCGTGGTCGTCGTCTATACGCTGTTCGGCGGGTTCCTCGCGGTCAGCATGACCGATTTTGTCCAAGGCTGCATCATGTTCGTCGCGCTTGTGCTGGTGCCTGTCGTTGCCCTGACCGATGTTGGCGGCATGGAAGGACTCGGAACGACCCTCAACGCGATCGATCCCAACCTCACCGACCTGTTCGGCGGCGTAACGCTTGTCGGCATCATCTCCGCCATGGCGTGGGGCCTTGGCTATTTCGGCCAGCCCCATATCATCGTCCGTTTCATGGCGATCCGCAGCGTCCAGGATGTGCCTCGGGCGCGCAATATCGGCATGACCTGGATGGGCGTCACAATCGTCGGCGCACTCGCCACGGGCCTGATCGGCCTGGCCTATGCCACGCAAAACGGGCTGGCCGTGGACGATCCGGAGACGATCTTCATCATTCTCTCGCAGATCCTGTTCCACCCGCTGATCGCTGGCTTCCTGCTCGCCGCCATCCTCGCCGCGATCATGAGCACCATTTCCTCGCAGCTGCTCGTCTCGTCGAGTTCGCTGACCGAGGATTTCTACGGCATCTTCCTGCGCAAGGAGGCGAGCCAGAAGGAACTGGTACTTATCGGCCGGCTCTCCGTGGTCGCGGTGAGCCTGGTCGCCATCGCGCTCGCCTATAACCCCAACAGCAATGTCCTCGGCCTGGTCAGCAACGCCTGGGCCGGATTCGGCGCGGCGTTCGGCCCGATCATCCTGCTCAGCCTTACCTGGAACCGGATGACGCGCAACGGCGCGCTATTCGGCATGATCGCCGGCGCGGCCACCGTGCTGTTCTGGATCTACACGCCCGTGCTCGCCAATGGTGCTACGTTATCGTCGCTGATCTACGAGATCGTCCCCGGCTTCATCGTCTGTGGCCTCGTGGCGATCCTCGTCAGCCTGTTCGGACGCCAGCCCGCCGACACCATCACGCAAACCTTCGAACGCGCTCGTGCTGCGCGAACCGCCTGACCAAGGATCAAAAACCATGCCCGACGAGCACAGCCGCTACAGTTCCAACATCGCGCTGTTGATCGATGCCGACAACGCCTCGCACCAGGGTATCGATCCGGTGCTGACGGTGCTCGCCGAACTCGGCACGGTCAATATCCGGCGTGCTTATGGCAACTGGCGCAAACAGGCGCTGAAGAACTGGGTCGACAAGCTGCACCGCTACGGCATCGAACCGCAGCAGCAGTTCGACCTCACCAAGGGCAAGAACGCCACCGACATGAAGATGACGATCGACGCGATGGATTTGCTGTATTCGGAACGGGTAGACGGGTTCGGGATCATGTCGTCGGATAGCGATTTCATGCCGATGGCGATGCGCATCCGGCAGGACGGCCTCCCCGTCTACGGCTTCGGCAGCGCCAAGACGCCCGACGCCTTCAAACAGGCCTGTACGCGCTTCATCGACGTCGATGCGCTGATCAAAGCGGAAAACCGCAAGAGCGGCGGCGCAAACGGCGAGAAAGGCGCGGTGGACGAAGAAGTCGTCGCCCTGCTCATCGACGCCTATGATGCGGCCAAGCGGGACGAAAACGGCTATGCCTCGCTAAGCGCAGTCGGCCAGCGGGCCGGCAACCGCTCCAGCTTCGATGTCCGCAATTACGGCTATGCGCGGCTCAGCGACCTGATCGAGACGATCCCGAATTTTCAGACCGAAAAACGCGCAAATGGACAGGTCTGGGTCAAGCGGTTGCGGTGAATGTGCCGACTGTCGCCAACCAAACAGAGGATGGCGACTGGTTTGCCATGGGCGAGTGGCGATCCGGGAGATCATCCTGCCTCTTACAATTTGCGACAATTATTCGGGTCAGAATAAATCCGCGGTTCACCTGCCGCCCCGCACTCCCGCCGCCTCAAACAATGTTGAGGGAGCGTTATCATGTTGAAGAAAATGTCGATTATGGCAGGCGGTGCGTCGTTTGCACTGACCGTCGCCGCATGTTCGAGCGGGCATCCGGAGCACGCGCGGCTCGACCCGGAGCGACTGCCGCAAAGAGCAATGCTATTCGTAAGCCCGGCCGGGAAACCTTTCCGGAACACCCAGGCCGCAACAACGCCGATCGCGCAATGGTTCGGACAGGCTGACGCAGACGGTGACGGCGTGCTTCGGGCTGATGAATTTCGGGCCGATTTCGCAGCCGCTTTCGCGGAATTCGACCGCGACGGCGACGGCGATATCCAAGGCCCCGAAGTGACTCATTACGAACAGGAAGTATTTCCCGAGATTGTCAGCCGCTGGTCAGGGCGCGGAAACCGAACACGCGGCCGACAGGGCGGCAGAGGCGAAGGCGCGGGCGGCGCAGGCCGTTCCGGCCAAGGAGGCAGACGAGGAGGACGCGGCGGCGGCCAGAGAGGAAGCGCCGGCGGGCAGAACGAAACCGGCGGCCCCTCCAGGCCTCAAACGCAAGGCCGGATAGGCGGTGCAGCCCGCTTCGGTTTGCTTCCAATCCATCACCCGATAATGCAGGCTGATCGCAATATCGATCGACGGGTGACCGGCGAAGAATTCCAGATTGCAGCCGATATCCGTTATGGCCTGCTGGACGTAGACGGCGACGGATCGGTTGCCCTCGAGCAACTTGTGGAAATGTTGCCGCAAAGACGGAGGTGAGCCGGACTACCGCGTCAGTTTCTTGTAGCTCATCCGGTGCGGCCTATCCGCCTCGTCGCCGAGCCGCTGGCGCTTGTCCTCCTCATAGGCCTCGAAGTTTCCCTCGAACCATTCGACATGGCTGTCGCCCTCGAAGGCCAGGATATGCGTTGCCAGGCGGTCGAGGAAGAAGCGGTCGTGCGAGATCACCACGGCGCAGCCGGGGAAATTCTCGATCGCCTCTTCCAGCGCACCCAGCGTCTCGACGTCGAGATCGTTGGTCGGTTCGTCGAGCAGCAGCACGTTGCCGCCCTCTTTCAGCATCTTGGCCATGTGGACGCGGTTGCGTTCGCCGCCCGATAGCTTGCCGACATTCTTCTGCTGGTCCTGGCCCTTGAAATTGAACGCGCCGACATAGGCGCGCGTCGAAACATCGTGGCCGTTGACCTTCATGTAATCGAGGCCGTCGGAAATCTCTTCCCAGACATTGTGGGAACCGTCGAGATCGGCGCGGCTCTGGTCGACATAGCCGAGGCGCACGGTATCGCCGATCTCCAGCTTGCCGGAATCAGGCTCTTCCTGGCCGGTGATGATCTTGAACAGCGTGGATTTACCGGCGCCGTTCGGGCCGATCACGCCAACGATGCCGCCAGGCGGCAGCATGAAATCGAGATCCTCGAAGAGCAGCTTGTCGCCATAGGCCTTGGTCAGCCCTTTGGCCTCGATCACCTTGCCGCCGAGGCGCTCGGGCACCTGGATCACGATCTGCGCCTTGCCGGGTTTGCGGTCGAGTTGCTCGTCCTGGAGCTGTTCGAATTTGCGGATGCGAGCCTTCGACTTCGTCTGGCGGGCGGCGGGCGTCTGCCGGATCCATTCGAGCTCGCGGGACAGCGCCTTCTGGCGGCCGCTTTCCTCGCGGTCCTCCTGCGCCATGCGCTTCGCCTTCTTCTCCAGATAGGTCGAATAATTGCCTTCGTACGGATAATAGGAGCCGCGATCGAGCTCGAGGATCCAGCCCACGACATTGTCGAGGAAGTAGCGATCGTGCGTGATCATCAGCACGGCGCCCTCATACTCCTTGAGGTGGTTTTCGAGCCAGGCGACGCTTTCGGCGTCCAGATGGTTGGTCGGTTCATCGAGCAGCAGGATCTTGGGCTTCTCGATCAGCAGGCGCGTGAGCGCGATACGCCGCTTTTCGCCGCCCGAGAGATTTTCCACGCCGGCGTCGCCGGGCGGGCAGCGCAGCGCGTCCATCGCGATCTCCAGCTGGTTGTCGAGCGTCCACCCGTCAACCGCGTCGATCTTGTCCTGCAATTCGGCCATTTCGGTGCTCAGCGCGTCGAAATCGGCGTCTTCCTCGGCCATTTCCATGCCGATCTGGTTGAAGCGCTCCACCATGTCGGCGGTTTTGCGAGCGCCATCCTTGACGTTTTCGAGTACAGTCTTGTCCGGATCGAGTTCCGGCTCCTGCGGCAGATAACCCACGGTGATGTTCTCGCCCGGCCAGGCCTCGCCCGAAAAATCGGTGTCGATACCGGCCATGATCTTCATCAGGGTCGACTTGCCAGCGCCGTTGGGGCCGACGATACCGATCTTGGCCCCCTGATAGAATTGCAGGTTGATGTTGCTCAGCACCGGCTTCGGCGCGCCGGTAAAGGTTTTGGTCATGTCCTTCATGACGAAGGCATATTGCGCGGCCATGGGTCGTTTTCGCTCCGATTATGGGTATTGGGAATCTGCCCGCGATGTAGGGACGCCGACACGAATTGGCAAACGCGGAAGCCCGCGTTAAGCGGTAGCCATGAAAAAGCTGATCCTCCCCGCGCTCTGCGCCCTCGCCTCCCTCCCTTCAACCGCCTTCGCACAATCAAATGCGACGAGCGTGTCGTCTCGGACGAATTCACATGCAACCGGCAATGACGCGATTGCGGCAATGCGCGATGCAGCCATGGAGAGCGACACGCTCGCCTATGCAATCACCGAAGGCCTGACGACGGAAATCGGCCCGCGGCTTGCCGGGACCGAAGCCGAGGCTCGGGCCCGTGCCTGGGGCGTCGCGCGACTGACCGCCCTCGGCTTTTCCAACGTGGCGATCGAAACCTATCAGATGCCGACCTGGATACGCGGCGCAGAAACGGCCGAAATCGTATCGCCCTACCCCCAGGCCATGCATGTAACAGCGCTCGGCCGCAGCGCTTCGACAGGTGATTCCGGAATTCGTGCGGAGATCGTTGCTTTCGAGACCGTCGAACAACTGCGCGCTGCCCCGATGAGCAGCCTTGATGGAAAGATCGTCTATGTCGGCCATCATATGATGCGCACGCAGGACGGGTCCGGCTATGGCTTTGCCGGGCCAGCGCGCTGGTTCGCCGCATCGCTGGCGTCGGAGCGCGGCGCGGCGGCTATCGTGATTCGCTCGGTCGGCACGGACAATCATCGCAATCCGCACACTGGCGGCACGAACTGGGCCGAGGGCGTTTCTCCGATCCCCGCAGGGGCCCTCTCCAATCCGGACGCCGACAATCTCGAACGGATGGTTGCACTGGGCCGCCCGGTCACCATGCACCTTACCCTGACGCCGCAATGGCTCGGCGATCGGGAATCCGGCAATGTCATCGCCGATATACCCGGCAGCGATCCCGATGCTCCAATGATCATCGCGGCCTGCCATCTCGACAGCTGGGATCTTGCCACCGGCGCGTTCGACGATGCCGCAGGGTGCGGAATCATTACCGCCGCCGCACATCGCATCCTTGAAAGCGGCGCGCAGCCCCGGCGGACGATCCGGCTGTTATGGGCCGGCGCCGAGGAAGTCGGGCTGTTCGGTGCCCGTGCCTATGCGGAGCGCCATCCCGCGGCGGAACACGCCGTCGCTTCCGAATCCGATTTCGGGGCAGACCGGGTTTGGCGCGTAGAATTCAATTTGCCGGACAGTGCATCAGGCGATGCAGACCGTATCACCAGCCTTCTGGCTCCGCTTGGCATTCCCCGCAGCCCGATACCCGCCACCGGCGGCGCCGATACCAGTCCGCTGGTCGCCGGCGGTGTATGGGCAATCGATTTGCAACAGGATGGCACACGCTATTTCGATCTGCACCACACGCCAGACGATACGCTCGACAAGATCGACCCTGCCCAGATGCGACAGAATGTCGCTGCATGGACAGTGATGTTATCGGTGATGTCGAATAGTCAGGCCGACCTGGGAATCCCGCAAACAACCGAATAATCGGCAGAAATCCGCTCCGCACCGCAATATCGGCATCGGCTCATTTCGGTACGCATGCACAATTACAAGTTGACGTTCCGTGAATGGGCGCTATGTCGACGCGCTGGGATTGGCGCAGAGCCAGGCCCTGGTTAAATGCTATGGGAGCACATATAATGAAGAAACTTAGCTTTGCGCTTGCGTCTGTCAGCCTTTTCGCGCTGGCCGCATGCGGCGAAACCGCAACTGAAACCGCCGATGAAGGCGCTGAAGCCGTTGAAGCAACGGAAGAAGTAGCTGAAGACGCGATGGCCGCTGGCGAAGAAGCCATGGCTGAAGGCGAAGAAGCAATGGCTGAAGGCGAAGAAGCCATGGAAGCCGGCGAAGAAGCCGTTGCTGAAGGCGAAGAAGCCGCTGAAGACGCAATGTAATTTGGCGGTTGGCCTTCGAGCTGACCAACAAATAAGAAAGGGCGCTACCCCATGGGTGGCGCCCTTTTTTTGTACCGCTTCAGATGCGGTGCTTGGTCGCCGTTCGGCGTTTTTCTCTCCTCGACCGGGAATCAGAAGATTCAGGATCCTGCTATCCGCCCGGATTCACGCTGAATGATGTCTGGTCGATTGCCTGAACGGTCAACGGCCGGACGATCGCTAGCCGTACCCGGTTAACTTCTGCGCGCCCTGATTTCAGCGCGTATTCTGATCATGTTTGAAGTTGGTCGGGGAGACAGGATTCGAACCTGCGACCCTCTGTTCCCAAAACAGATGCGCTACCAGGCTGCGCCACTCCCCGACCGGAAGAGCGCCCTTAGGCCGTGTACGGCATAAGAGCAATCAAAGAATTGGTGGGCCCGGAGGGACTCGAACCCCCAACCAAGCCGTTATGAGCGGCCGGCTCTACCATTGAGCTACAGGCCCCACCGTTTCAGCGGCTTCGCACTGCCAAAGGCAATCGCCCAAGGCAAGCCGCTAATCTTGCACAGATCGAATAGATCAGCTCCCGGATCGCGCCCGATCGGCCGCGGCAACAATCTCGGCGGCGCGAACAGCCGTTACGCCATGGCGCGCAAAGAGTTCAAACACACCGTCCCACCAGGCATAAAAGGCCCTAAGGTCTGCGGCATCGCGGACGTAGGGCGTATGGCCCGGCACCACAGAGGGAGAATGATAGGACAGGCCGATGACCGGCATGCCATCGTCGATCAGCCGTCTGATCGCCTCTAGGGCCAGGTTGAGAGGATAATCCTCCGGCGTCAGCGAAACGCGTTGCAGCAGGCGCGTCCGCGCAAGGAATGTCCGCCACAGGGGAATTGTATCCCCCAGCGAAAACAGCCCCATGCCGAATTTTCGAAGCGGGCCGACAAATGTCGATGTCAGGGGCAGTTCAAGCAGGCTCCGGGACGTCCCCGCCCAAAAAGGCTCAGTGAGGAACTTCGAGAAATCGGGACCGCCCTCGCCCGAATAATCAAAGAGAGCGCGCGCCGAACTGTCCATCCGATACCCGGCTGCTTCGAGCAGCCGCGCACTATGTTGGCCGATGCCATATCGACCGGCGCGGTACAGGGTGGGTCGCTGGCCGACCTGCTCCTCGATTCGCGCGGTCAATCGCTCCAGCTTGGCGCGTTGCAGGTCCAGCGGAAGGTTTCCGGTAAAGCTTGTATAGCCGTCGTCCGGACCTTCCTGGAACGGTGGATTGACCCAGGGATGCAACTGCGTGCCGATCTCGCAACCGTCCTGCTCATGCATTTCGCGGATAATGGCCGCGCTGCGATCGTTATCGACGATCGGATAGTCGACCATATAGGCAGGAAGTGCCCCGGCCTCGCGAAAGAAGCGCTGGGCTTCCGGAAGGCCTTCCATCGCCGTAACGGATACATTGTCCCGGCTTAACGGCTGTTCCCAGTCGAATTCTTCCTCGGTATCGACGAAAATGACGAAATGCTGTCCAAAATCTTCGGGAAATCGGGCATGCGCACGGCTGTCTGCCGGCCGGTCTATACGGCCCACGCGCCGTTCGGCGCCTTCATAGGATGCGTTCACATTACCCCGGTCTTGATTATCTGCCCCGTTCACCCGGCAAGGCGCTAGCATCTTTTGCCGGCAATCGCAGAACAAAATTTTCCGGTTCGATATCGAGAGCTCCCTCAACCTCTTGCGCGATATTGCGAACGAGCCTGAGCGCGAAGCCGAGACCGAGGGCCGGCGCATCGGGCCAATCGCCATCGGGAGAATAACCGGGGTCGAGCAGAGCCGCTTCGGACTGACCGCGCAACAATGCCGGCCGCTCGAATGTGACGATGACCGCCCCTCGCCGCCCATCCGTTTTGCAACCGACCGCGATCGTCTCTCCTGCGACAGCTAGTCCTACCGTAGAAGACAATAGACGCTCCACCATGCGCTCGACGGCGATCGAGTCCGCCGACAGTACCGGCAGGTCTTCCTCGATGCGGATGGCCAGCGTTACGCCCCGCGCCTGGGCCTGTGCGGCATAGACATCGTGCAACCTTTGCAAAATCCCGACAATCTCGACCGTTTCGCTGTCAAAGCTCAAACGATCCGTTTCGGCCCGTGCGGCCGTATCGATATCTTCGATCGACTGCAGCAGGCGGGTGGCTTCTCCGGCAATGGCCGTGGCGCGTTCCCGGTACAGCGTGGAGACCGGCCCGAGCAGCTGGCCCTCGATCATCTCGGAGAAGCCGACAATCGCATTGAGCGGCGTCCGCAGCTCATGAATGAGCTGACGCAGGGAGTCCGGCTCCAGGCTCGAACCGAACAATCCCTCTGGCGGCGCGACACCGGTCTTTGCGTCTTCGTCACGGCGAGGACGGCGGGCCATGCCGCGATAGCCGGCAAAACGGCCATCCTCATCGCCGAAAAACGGCACTGCCGAAATCCGCCAGGCCCCGGATGCCGGCCCCTCGCCCGCAACGATCAACCGGGCGTCGCGAAACGGTGCCCGCTGGCGGAAGGCTCCGGCAGCATGGCCATCGACGCCGAAATCGAGCGCGTCCGCGCTGAAGGCAATCGTCTGACCGATCAACGGCCCGCGCGGCGCGCCCTCAACCCATCTGACTACGCCGTCGGGTCCGGCCTCGAACCGGAATTCGGTAACTGGCGGTGCGTCGACAGCCGGAGCCCTGCCGCTGTCCCGCGCAGTACGAAAAGCCTCAATCCGCTCGACAAGCGTCCTGATCTGCTCGAAGTTCCCGCGCTCGTCATTCTGCCCGGGCAAGTCCGGAATCGCGTCCGCCGTGCCAAGTTCGAGGACATCGGCGGTTCCCGCGCCAGGTTCAGCCGCCCGGTCTTCGAGGATCATATCCGCCGCGCCATACTGGTCCAGTGCTTCGCGCACCTTCGGTTCCAGGTCCGAACGGTGCCTGAGCAGCGCTCTGGAGCTTGGCCGCATTTTCGGCAGAAGGTCGATCCAGTCTTCGGAATCCAGAAACGACCCCATCAGAACGGGACGCGCTATCTCTGGCGTGTCTTCGGCGAAATGCGCACACAGCCATCCCGGGATATGCCGTCCGGCAAGGGAGCGCGCCGCTTCCGCCCGTATGGCTGCCGGAACATCGCGTTGCCATTCATCGAGCAAGGCGAAGGCGTGGATGTGATTCGGATCGAGAGCGACATCCTCGCGCTGGGCGAAAACGTCCACCAGTTGGCGCCAGGCCGATATGCGTGCGTCAACCGTGTCGCGCGGCTGCGCCATCACCGTTGTCAACATATCGTCAAATCGCATCGAAATCCCCATTTCGGGTGACAGCTACCCTCGCGAACACCGGCATCTCAGATAGCTTTTGCAAATGGTTAACGAAAGCTGCCTTTTCGACCCGTGCAATACTGGGACAATTGCTTTTGCGAGACACATAATTATAATAGCGGTCAGTTTTCTGAAGGATTAGTCTATGAAATCCGCGTCGGCCTCGCTTGACGATATTGACCGCTTGATACTGGCAACGCTGCAGGATCAGGGCCGTATCACGAATGTTGAACTGGCCCGTCTTGCCGGGCTTACCGCGCCGCCCTGTCTGCGCAGGGTGCGTGCGCTTGAGGATGATGGCGCGATCGAAAGCTATCATGCCAAACTTGATCCCCGGACACTGGGCTACGGAATTACCGTTTTCGCGATGGTCAGCCTCAAGAGTCAGGCCGAAGATGATTTGCGCGCATTCGAAGATCATGTTGCGACCCTGCCGCTGGTGCGAGAATGCCATATGCTGAACGGCGAGATCGATTTCATTCTAAAAATTGTTGCCCGGGATCTTCAGCATTTTCAGGGCTTTCTGACCTCCGGCCTCACCACAATCCCGAATGTGGAAAGCGTGAAAACGTCGCTCACGATCCGCACTTCCAAATCGCTTCCCGGCGTACCTGTCGACATCGATACCTAGAATCTTCTTCCAGCAGAGGGTTCGCGAACAAATATTACTCGCTGGCAGCGGCCTCCTGAGCCACCGGTGCCGAAGTGGCACGCGGCATATCGACATATATTCGCCACAAACGGGCGATTGACGCGCGCGGACCGACGACCTGATCGAGCGCAGCTCGAGCGCCAGCAGCATCGCCTGTACGGGCTAGCGCCATACCCAGTCTGATGTTGGCCAGTTCGGTATCTATCGAACCTTTCTCGATCGCCGCGCGATAGAGCGGGATCGCGGCGGCATAATCGCCCAGCGAGACATAGTCGTCTGCTGCCGACATGGCATTCGCCCCTGTTGCAGCCGCTGCGGCAGCCTGGGCACGCCCCGGCAGGGCACTACTAAGGCGCTGCGCTGCAGCGGTTGTCCCGCGATCAAGCGTCGCAATTTCGGAATTGCCTCCGTCGAGCATATTGTTGGCGCGGCCCGCCTGCACAATGCGTTCTATTTCGGCGGGCAGCCGGCGACCATTCGCCACCCGTGCATAGTCGCGGTAATCAAACTCGCCGGTCAATGCACCGGCGGCATCCTGCAATCGCCATAAATCGATCGCGGCCTCGGGGTCTGCCGCATAGGCCGTCCGGTGCTGGATAAGCACGTCTCGCCAGTTTCGCTGGGCCGGATGTTCGGCAAGCATGGATTGGCCATAGGCGCTGATCCGACCGACATCATTCAAACCCTGGGCCATCGAGATGGCCCGGCGATACCAGTCGACCGGCGTCGCCAATCCGGCTGTACGGTGAATTTCAAACGCCCGGTCGACCAGAGTCAGAGCACCCGCATGGTCGCCGGCTTCATCCACCAGGCTTGCCATCGCGACATATATCCGGGGGTTGCTGGTTCCTGCATTGATCGCGGCCTGCAGATCAGTACGGGCCGCATCGCTGTTTTGCGCGTGATAGGAAATGCGGGCACGATGATAATAGAGGTTCGCGCGCTGCTCCACGCCGATCAACGGACTGGCAAGCAGCGCGTTGATCGCCGTCACCTGCGCGGCGGTGTTGAACGTCCGGTTCGCTACATCAAGCTGCATGGTTGCCAGAACGTAACGGTCGCCATCTGTTTGGGCGGCAGTGGCGGCCTGGTTGAGAAAATTGGTTGCGGCCGGAAAATTGCTCTGCGCAATTGCCGCCTGCGCCTGCTCGGCCGCCTCACGGACGTCGCGGGAAAGAGAATATTGCAGCGTGGCGTCCTGAGCGAAGATCGGTCCAGCGACGGCGATCGCCGCCGTTGCGATCACACCTGCTATTGCCAACCCCTTGAACTTTTTCAGCATCTCCGTCCTCAATCCTTTTCGATCGTCATACTGCGCATAAAGAAATGGGGACGGCGATACTATCGCGCCGCCCCCAATATTCTTCCGCTTGTCCTGCGCCCCGGTCTATTCGGCGCTTGCTGGCTCGGCAGTGGCAGGAGCGGAACTGGCACCGGCCTGTTCGTCCAGCCATTGCAGCCAGAAAGCGGCATGCGGCGCACGATCGCCCGTCACCGCTTCGAATGCGGCCCGAGCCTGGTCGGTCTGGCCCGCGGCATAATATGTCGCACCTCTGCGCAGGTTCACCACGCCAGCGTCAACGCCGCCCTTGTCCAGAGCAAGCTGATATAGCTCAAGTGCTTTGGCCGTTTCGCCATATGACGCATAGGCATCCGCCGTATTCAGGGCCACGCGGCCATTGGCGGAGCTGCGCGCTGCCGTTTCAGATTCTGCAAGGCCCGATCGATCCCCGGCGATATTCTCGGCTATCTCCGATGCGATTTCCTGGTTTGCCGGAATTGCGCCGCCAGCAACGCTGCCCTCGTAAATAACCTGGGCTTCACGCGGAAACCCGCGCAAAGCTGCCAAGCGCACATATTCATTGATGCTGTTCACATCGAGGCCATTGGTTGCACGCATCAGGCGCAGCAGATCCAGATTGGCTTGATCTTCAAGCCGCCCGGCGGTCTGGAACACACGTAACACCTCATTCCAGTTCTGGGCGGTCGGATGCGAACGCAGGAAGGCCACGCCGAATTCTACGACCCGGGGGACATCATTGGTCTGATAGGCCGCCCGGAACGGCACTGCATGCCAGCTCGACGGGATCTCCACGCCAGCCTCTGTCAGCGACTGGAAAGCCCTTGAGGCTGTCGCATATCCGGTAGCATGATCATTGGCGCCGAACTGTGAGTCGGCAAGCCGGATCAGCGCATCGCCGTTGCTCGGGTCGTAGCGCAGCACATTCTGGAAGGCGGTGGCCGCCCTCGCATCGTCGCCGCTACTGGCTGAGGCATTGGCAATTGCCAGCCAGAAGCTGGCGCGGCTCGCAATCGGTACGCGATTACTGGCCAGCGACAGTTCCAGCGCCTGAAGCTGCACGGCCTGAATGCTCTCGGGCGTACCGCCCTGCTGCTGTATCCTGGCTGCATTCTGCAACATCACCTGGCCAATGATAAAACGGTCATCTTCATTCTGGATCAACGGAATCGCGGCCTCGAGCTGCGCCTGAATAGCCGCCGTATCAGCCGGACCGGCCTCGGCTGCATCGGCTTCAAGCGCAGTCTGCGCGGCTACAACAGCGGCGCGGACGCCATCGGACAATTCTCCGGCATTAAACTCTTCAGCTACCTCTGCTTCCTGCAAGGCGGCTACTGGTGCCACCGCAATTACAGTCGAACCGCCAAATATCAGTGCGGCAGCGAGGCTCGTCGTGGAAACCCGTTTCATGTAAAATCTTCTCCCAAAATATCGCATACAACCTGCGTCATGAACTGTTTGCCCCATGCTACTAACGGATGGGACAGAGAACAAGTTGCGATCTGTCCCGATATATGTGGAGGATCGCCACTGAACCCTTCTTGAACCGCTCGTTTCAAACAGACAAATGGGTTTTTGACGCCGCCAGGGGAAGCCGCTAACCGGTCGCCATGCTCATACTGATTTCCCCCGCAAAATCGCTTGATTTCGACAGCGAAATTGGTTCGGTCGCAGCGACAACGGCCCGTTTCCCGGAAGAAACGCAGCGTCTCGTTTCGGCTGCATCGAATCTCTCGAAGAAAAAGCTGCAACAGATAATGCCTGTTTCAGACAAGCTGATCGCACTCAACCACGGCCGGTATCGTGATTTCTGGGATCAACCCGAGCGCGCGGCGATCTATGCCTTTTCAGGCGATGTCTATACGGGTTTCGAAGCGAAAACGCTCGGTAATGAGGCCATCCGCTTTGCACAAAGCCATCTGCGCATCCTGTCGGGCCTTTACGGGCTCCTGCGCCCGCTGGATGCGATTCGCCCCTACCGGCTGGAAATGGGAACAAGATGGGCGCCGCGATACAAGAAGCTGACCGATTTCTGGGGCGACAAGATTGCCGCTGTCGTGGCTGCGGATCTGGAGGCAAACAGTTCGGACACCATTATCAACCTTGCGAGCCAGGAATATTGGGCTGCCGTGAACGGCGCCGACACCCTTGAGGACAAGCGCGTTATCACCATTGATTTCCGTGAAGAGGGTCCCCAGGGCCTGCGTTTCAACAGTTTCGAAGCCAAGCGGGCGCGAGGCATGATGGCCCGGTATATCTGTGAGCACGCACTTGCCGAGCCCGAGGCGATCAAATCCTTCGACAGCGATGGCTATCATTACGTTGAGGATGGCTCCGACGACGATAACTGGCGCTTCGTCCGCAGTTAGCGGAGGTCGGTCACAAAACCGCATTCTCGGCGTATTTCGCAACGGACGCGACACACGAACATCTGTGGATAAATCCGGCTTTCTGCTCGCTAATTTCCTGCAGTTTTGCTAGGGTTTTCTCGACTATTTCATATTGGAAAGTAACGCTTTGAGCGACGACCAGACCGTGTTGGCCAGTCCATCGGACATCAGCCCCATCAACATCGTTGATGAGATGAAGACAAGTTATCTCGACTACGCGATGAGCGTGATCGTGTCGCGCGCCCTGCCGGACGTTCGCGACGGGCTGAAACCCGTTCACAGACGGATACTCTACGCCTGCCAAGAGGGCGGATTCGTTCCCGGCCGGCCCTACCGCAAATCGGCCAAGATCGTCGGCGATGTGATGGGTAATTATCACCCGCATGGCGACAGCGCGATATACGACGCCCTTGCCCGCATGACGCAGGACTGGTCGCTGCGTGTGCCTCTGATCGATGGTCAGGGCAATTTCGGCTCGATGGACCCCGATCCCGCCGCCTCGATGCGCTATACCGAAGCGCGGCTGAACAAGGTCGCGATGACCCTGCTCAACGATCTCGATAAGGACACTGTCGATTTCACACCCAATTACGATGGATCGACAAGCGAACCGCAGGTCCTGCCCGCCCGCTTCCCCAATATTCTCGTCAATGGCGCGGGCGGCATTGCCGTCGGCATGGCCACCAATATCCCGCCCCATAATCTGGGCGAAGTACTCGATGCCTGCAGGGCCTATATCGCCAATCCTGCGATAACCAATGCCGAACTGATCGAAATCGTCCCTGCCCCGGATTTCCCGACCGCACCGCTTATTCTCGGGCGTGGCGGCGCGCGCTCTGCATACGAAACGGGCCGTGGCTCGGTCATCATGCGCGCACGCCATACGATTGAGGAAAAGGCTGGCGACAAACGTTCCATCGTTTTAACGTCCATCCCTTTCCAGGTCGGCAAATCGGGTCTGGTCGAGAAGATCGCGGAAGCCGCCAAGGATGACCGGATCGAGGGCGTTGCCGATATTCGCGACGAATCGAGCCGCGAAGGCGTTCGCGTCGTAATCGAGCTGAAGCGTGCAGCCACACCCGAAGTGACGTTGAACCAGCTCTGGCGGCATACGCCTGCGCAATCGAGCTTCCCGGCCAATATGCTCGCCATCCGCGGCGGCCGACCTGAAACGCTGATGCTGCGTGATTTTATCCAGGCTTTCGTCCAGTTCCGCGAAGAGGTCATCACCCGGCGCGCCAAGTTCGAGCTGTTCAAGGCGCGTGAGCGTGCGCATCTGTTGCTCGGCCTGGTCGTCGCCGTCACCAATCTCGACGAGGTCGTCCGGATCATCCGGGGTTCGTCAAACCCCGCCGAAGCCCGCGCGGCCCTGCTCGCCCGCGAATGGCCGATCGGGGAAATCCGTCCCTATATCCAGCTGATCGAAGCCGTCGAAACTGCGGTCGAAGGCGATGTCTACAAGCTCTCCGAGGAGCAGGTCCGGGCCATTCTCGAACTGCGCCTGCACCGTCTTACCGCCCTCGGCCGGGACGAGATCGGCGCCGAGCTCAAAGAACTGTCAATCAAGATTGCCGAATTGCTCGATATCCTTGGCGATCGGGCGAAACTCTATGCCGTCATGCTCGAAGAATTTGACGAAATTTCCGAGCAGTTCGCTACGCCGCGCGTTTCGGAAATCACCGCCGGCGATTTCGATATCGAAGATGAGGATCTTATCGCCCGGGAAGAGATGGTCGTTACCGTCACACATTCCGGTTATATCAAACGTACCCCGCTCGACACCTTCCGTGCGCAGCGCCGCGGCGGCAAAGGCCGGTCCGGCATGGCAACCAAGGATGAGGATGTCGTGACCCGGCTCTTCGTCACCTCGACGCACACACCGGTGCTCTTCTTCTCGAACAAGGGCCAGGTATATCGGATGAAGGTCTGGAAGCTGCCCGAAGGCGGACCGCAAACCAAGGGCCGGCCGATGCAGAATCTCCTGCCGCTGGCCGAGGACGAATTCATCCGGACCGTGCTGCCGCTTCCCGAAGATGAAGCGGAATGGGAAAAACTGCATGTGATGTTCGCCACGGCGCAGGGCAGTGTCAGGCGCAACTCGATGGATGCGTTCGAAAACATCCCGTCGAACGGCAAGATCGCCATGCGCTTTGCCGAAGACAGCGACGACAAGCTGATCGGCGTCGCCCTGCTCAATGAAAGCGACGATGTTCTCCTCGCCACGCGCAACGGCAAGGCGATCCGCTTTGCCGCAACCGATGTACGCGCCTTTGCCAGTCGGACTGCAACCGGCGTCCGCGGCGTAACCCTGAAGGATGATGACGAGGTGATCTCGCTTTCGGTTACCGGCGCGACCGGAACGGTGATCGAGGAACGCGATGCCTATCTGAAGGCTGCGCCCTGGAAGGATAATGACAACGCGCCTGAGCTATCCGAGGAGCGGATGACGGAAATGACGGAGGCCGAGCAGTTCATCCTCACGGTTTGCGCCAATGGCTATGGCAAGCGCTCCAGCGCCTATGAGTACCGTGTCACGAAACGCGGCGGCCAGGGCGTGGTCAATATCGACAATATCAAACGCAACGGCAAAGTCGTGGCCAGCTTCCCGGCAGGCGACGGCGATCAGGTCATGCTGATCACCGATCAGGGCAAGCTGATCCGCATGCGCGTCGGCGATGTCCGCGTCATGGGGCGCAGCACGGCGGGTGTGACGTTACTCGATGTCGCCAAGGGCGAAACCGTGGTTGGCGTTGCGCTGATCGACGAAGAGGATGAGCCCGAAGACGCAGCGGAAGAAGCCGTAGCGGCGGAGATAGCCGAGGGCGAACAGACGGAAACCAGTGACGATTAAGGTCACCCCTTCGGGCCAGGCCTGCGGCGCTACCGTCACCGGTATCGATCTTTCGCGGCCACTTTCCGACGCGGCGATTGCCGAGATCCGATCCGCCTGGCTCGAACATCATGTCCTGTCTTTTCCGGATCAGACGCTCACCGACGACGATCTCGAGCGCTATACGCTGTATTTCGGTCCGTTCGGCGAGGATCCGTTTATCGCCCCACTGCCGGAGCGTAAACATATTATCGCCGTGCAGCGCGGTGCGAACGAAACTGCGCCGCTCTTTGCCGAAAACTGGCACACCGACTGGAGCTTTCAGGAACACCCTCCGGCCGGAACCTGTCTCTACGGGATCACGATCCCGCCGATGGGCGGCGATACGCTCTATGCGAACCAGCATGCCGCTCTCGACGCAATGCCCGCCGACTTGCGCACCCGGATCGATGGCCTTCAAGCCATCCATTCGGCACAAAATGCCTATGCGCCCGACGGTACTTATGGCGATGCCGACAAGGCCAAGGGCCGCTCCATGGATATCCGCCCTTCGAGCAAAGCCGAAGCGACACAGCTCCACCCGATCATCCGCGATCATCCGGAAACCGGTCGTAAAGGCCTGTTCAGCTGCATCGGCTATATCGCGGGGATCGAGGGCATGGCGCAGGAAGAGGCCCTGCCCCTGCTCATGGAACTCTACCAGTGGCAGACCCGCGACGAATTCGTCTATCGGCACAATTGGGAACCCAACATGCTCGTCATGTGGGACAACCGCTCAGTGCTCCACCGCGCAACCGGCGGCTATGAAGGCCATGACCGAATCCTCCACAGGACCACGATAGGCGCGTATCGCCAAGCGCGGTAATCGCCCGCTATCCTTACCCGACCAATAACTGAATGGGCGGGCTTCATGCGCAATATGCTGGCAATTCGGAAAGTCATTGATGCCAAAAGCCTTCTCGTCAGCGGTCTTGCCATTGCCTCGACATGGGCCTGTTTGCGCTATGGAGTCACGGCGAATTTCCCCCTTACGCTGATAGCCACGGCCATCGTCTTTCCGATCGTGTTCGCCATCGGTCACGCATTCAAACGCCGCGAAAATGCGCTCGACGATTATGGGATCATAAAGGCCCATGGCCGGGCGATATATTTCGCTGCGCGGGACTGGCTGCCTGAACGCGATGACGCACGGTTGCGCAGGATTGAAGTCATTCTGGGCCATCTTCTCACCGGGTGCCGCGACATGTTCAAAAGTCCGCTGAGCGAAATGCCGGTGCATGAGCGCCAGATCTATGTAGCATTTTCAGAGCTGTCCGACTTTGTAAAACGGATGCGCAATGAAGGCCTGGCATCGGGCGAATGTTCGCGGTGCAACCAGTATATCAGCAAGATGATCGTCTCGTTCGAGCAGATCAAACATATCTACCAGTATCGCACGCCACGCACGCTCAACGCCTTTAGCGACTTTTTCATCGTCGTCCTGCCGGTGCTGTACGGCCCCTATTTTGCGCATGAGGCCGAAGAATATTCCATGGCCCTGGTCTATGTGATGCCGATACTCTTCTCGATCATCCTTGTCGGGCTTTCCAATATCCAGGAGCATCTGGAAGATCCGTTCGACCAGATCGGCGAAGACGATGTTGCGATCAACGCCGAAAAATTCGTTGCCCTGCTCGCCTGTGAGACCGGCGACTGCGCTGAGGAACCGGCGACCTAGGCCTGCGTATCAGTGGCCAGCGTCCGCACCACGCCCATCGCGATCATCGCCTGCCCTGAGAAATAGAGCGGCCAGATCAGCAGGCCGGGAAGCATGGAGCTTGCGAGCGGCCCCATGCGCGCAAAAATGAACAGGTCGGAGATCACAAAGAATATGGCGCCAATCCCGACAGTGAAGCGAGAGAAACGGCTGGTCCATGCGAGCGCTGCCATCAGCGCCAGCGGCGCGGCATATAAAGCGATGCCGGCCGCACTGCTGCGATCCGCTGGCAGGGACCAGGAAAGCCAGATCACGATCGGCACCAGCAGTATCGCGAGCAATTTCTGGCTGAAGCTCGTCTGCAACCTGCGGTTCCGGAAATAGAGAGTAATCGCGATCACGTGCCCGGCCATGAAGGCCATTCCACCCTCGACTGTACCTGTAGTTTCCAGCACCACATCGCCGGTCGCGCCAAGCGCCATCACCAGCGCAAGCAGCGCGCCATCGAACGAGCGCGCCTGCATCGCCGCCCAGACAGCCAGCAGGCCGACCCCCGTTCCCTTCCAGACCGTCAGCAGAGCCGATGGCTCCATCATGCGCGATGCCAGATAATAGCTGATACCGGCAAGCAGCGCCGCAATCAGGACGAGCGACACAAGGCCACCGGCTTTTGTTGATGATTCTTCGGTCATGCTGTCCTACAGGCCCCTGTTGCTTGAACGCCTTGTACCAAGCGGACCGGGCAAGGCAACGCATCCAGGTTTACCGGTTAGTTTTGAGATATTGAATCATGAGCGATCATCAGATCCATATTATCGGTGGCGGCCTGGCCGGATCCGAAGCCGCATGGCAACTTGCCGAACAGGGCGTGAAGGTGCGCCTGTCGGAAATGCGGGGCGGCGGCGATATGACACCCGCGCACCAGACGGACGGATTGGCGGAACTCGTCTGTTCGAACAGTTTCCGGTCCGACGATGCAGAGCGCAATGCGGTTGGCCTGCTGCATCAGGAAATGCGGGACCTGAATTCGATCATCATGCGCTGCGCGGACGAACATAAAGTACCGGCCGGATCGGCGCTGGCCATGGACCGCGATCATTTCTCGGACGCCGTAACCCGAACCCTCTCGGAGCACCCGAATATCGAGATTGTCCGCGAGCGGATCGACAGACTGCCTGAAAGCGGCCTCACCATCGTCGCGACCGGCCCGCTTACGGCGCTTTCGCTCGCTGAAAGCATCGGCGCTGCGACAGGGGCAGACGCCCTCGCCTTTTTCGACGCCATCGCGCCCATCGTCCATAGGGACAGCATCGATATGGATATCTGCTGGAAGGCCGCGCGCTGGGGCAAGGGCGGCGACGATTACATCAACTGCCCGATGGACAAGGAACAATATCTCGCATTCCATCAGGGTTTGCTCGACAGCGAGAAAACCGAGTTCAAGGATTGGGAAAAGGACACGCCTTATTTCGAAGGTTGTATGCCGATCGAGGTTATGGCGGCGCGCGGCATCGATACGCTGCGCTACGGCCCGATGAAACCCGTTGGCCTCGACAATCCGCACGGCGCCACGCCTGAATTTCCAGAGGGCCGCTGGGCCCATGCGGTCGTCCAGCTTCGGCAGGACAATGCGCTCGGGACGCTCTGGAACATGGTCGGTTTCCAGACCAAGATGAAGCATGGTGCACAGGTCGAGCTGTTCCGTACAATCCCGGGTCTCGAAAAGGCTGAATTCGCTCGGCTGGGCGGGCTCCATCGCAACACCTTCATCAATTCGCCCAAGCTTCTCGATAGCGAGATGCGCCTGGAAAGCGCGCCGCATATCCGTTTCGCCGGGCAGATCACGGGATGTGAAGGTTATGTCGAAAGCTCAGCGGTTGGCCTGATGGTGGGGCGCTATGCAGCGGCGGAACTGCGCGGAGAACCATTGCCTACGCCGCCGGCGGAAACTGCACTGGGAGCACTGCTCAGTCATATTACGGGCGGTGCCGACGCCCGGGACTATCAGCCGATGAATATCAATTTCGGGCTGTTCCCGCCCTTTGCGGAAAAGGTTCACAAGAAACAGCGCAAGGAAGCCATGACGGCGCGCGCGCGCAGCGCAATGGCCGCATGGCTCGCCGAGATCGACCGAAAAGCCGCTTCCTAATCCCCGGCGAGCTCGGCTTCGGCGATCAGCAGAGCCAGCCCGCGCATCGTACATGCGGGCACAGTGCCATCATCTTCCCAGTATTCATCGAGCGAATGGGCCCGCGCGCTCGTTCCGCAGCGGCTGATGGTGATCGCCGGGATACCGAGCGAAATCGGAATGTTGGAATCGGTCGAAGAAGCCGTAAGCACCGGAGTGATCCCATCGGCCTCGAGCAATGCCCGGGCCCGCTGGACGAGCGGCAACGCCGGATCGCTTTCGCCGGCCGGGCGGCTTCCTATCGGTTCGATGGTCATGGTCAGGGGGTCGCTATCGCCGCGAACGGCGTTTTCGGCCTCCAGGCCTTCGGCCATTGCTTGCTGGAACACCGCTACAAGCGCCTCAAGCCTGGCCGGATCGCCAGACCGCATATCGACCTCGAACCAGCTCTCGAACGGAATCGAGTTAACCGACGTACCGCCACCGGTACGGCCGATATTGTAGCTGGCGCGCGGTCCGTCCTGCGTGATCGGGCGCGCAGCATTGACGAAGCGCGTTATCGCCCGGGCGGACGCATGGTGCGGGTTGGCATCGCCAAAATCGCCCCAGCTATGGCCGCCTGGCCCGTTAAGGGTTACCCGAAAGCGGGTTGACCCCACGGCTCTGGTTACCAGCCTTGCATCATCGCCTCCGTCGATCGCGATGAAACTATCGGGCCGGTTGGCGGCATCCCGGAAAAGATGGCGGACGCCCCGCAGATCGCCAAGGCCTTCTTCGCCGACATTACCGACAAGAATGATGTCGCCCTGCGTCCGGATGTCCGCCGCCGCAATCGCCGAAGCGATCTGGAGCAGCATGACGGCCCCGCGCGTATTGTCCCCGATCCCGGGTGCTGTGTAGCGATTGCCTTCGACCTGAACCGTTACGTCGGTTTCCGCGGGAAACACCGTATCGAGATGCGCCACCATCATCACACTATGGGTTGCGGCAGCGCCGGGACGATGGGCCACGACATTGCCAGCATCATCTATAGTGACTTCGCCGAACCCGGTTGCGCGCATCATATCCGCAAACACGGCGGCACGAGCCCCTTCACCAAAAGGCGGAGCCGGCACCTCTGTCAGCGTTATCAGATTCTGCAGATGCTCATCATGGCCTGCCGCAATATGAACAAAGGCGGCCGCCATCCGGGCATCTTCGCGAAGATTCGCAATCTGGGACTGATAGGTCGCCATTATCGGAGCCGCCTCGTCCTGAAACGCGGAAAGCGGTGTGAGCGGGAGCGCGAGAAGGCCGGCGCAGGCAATAAAGCATGTTTTCATAGCGCAACTGTTTCGCGCCAGAATGCTCCCGTCAACTCAACAATTGCATCGCGAACGGCTCGTCGGCGATCGTCGTTGCCGTGTCGTTGCAAATTCTTCCGGTGTCAGCGCGCCGGACCCATCCCCATCCGCACCGGCAAATCGGTCGCTGGTTCGCACCGCCCATTCCTCGAACGTCAGATAATTATCGCCATTGGTGTCGAGCTGACGAAAACTGTTCGTACGGCTGCTCATCATCTCGGTCCGGGTAATTGCGCCATCTCTGTCTCGGTCATAACGGCCAAAGCGCCTCTGTTCGCGGGTCAGCTCCGTGGCTTCGGGCGGTGGAGGCCCCGTCCCCTCCGGTTCGCCGGCCGTCATGGGATCCGGCCTTTCTGTTTCCGGCGGCGGTGCGGCGGGTGGCGGCGCCTCGTCCTGCCGGGCCACGGTTTCCCAAATGAACAGGCCTGCAGCGATCAACAGCATCGCAGAGAGCACTCCGGCGAAATAACGGCCCATGACCAGACCTCCTTTCTCGCCGATGTTAGCGCGTAAACCGCGCCGGACAAAATTCCCTAACGTCCGGTCAAACCGTGCCATGCCATGCGCGCAACCCTGACCGGCGATCCCTGCCGGCGCGGGCGGCGGCTAACGGCATCCCGGCGCGCGAGCATGGCAAGTGCGCCCAGCGGCCGCAGCGAACGAGGCCAACGAGTTTTTCCGGCGTCGTCGAACATTTTCCTGGCCATGGCTCGCGCCTCGGATCGGGCATCCGCATCGCTGATCCGACTGGAAAGGTCGGCGAGTGCCCAACCCCGCCCTGCGGCGGTAACAAAGGGTTCAGCACTGCCGGAGAGAATTTCGGCCGAAAGCGTAAACAACCGACCGCCCCGCTCATTTGCAAAGCGATCCAGCTCCTGGGCCTCGAGCGGCTCCTGCAACAGTGCGTGCCAGCCCTCGGCCATCGCTCCCCATTCAGCGGCGTCACTTCGCGTTGCTTCGATCGCCCCGGCCACCTGCTCCAGCAACGGCTCGGCTTTCGCGCCCTCATCCGAGATCGCAATTGCCTCTCTCCACCATAATAACCGCATTTCGCCAATCGTCGTCTCGGTCGTTCCGGCGACAATCGCCCCGAATCTCTCATCCAGCCTCCAAAGTGTCCGCAAATGAGGGCGTATCGGCGCTGCTGCGTAGCTTAATGCAAGTTCGCGCTCGGGGTCGGAGAGAGGTTCGGTCATTGGAAACGTCCTACCTAAGCGGGCCAACATGGCAAACATCCCGTTAACCTTCATGCGAGACCTCTGTTTAAGTTTGTCCGTTCATAACGATCTCAAATGTCCGTGAACTGTGCCGCAACGGTAGGGGTGAATAATGCATATCTGGCCGAAGAAGAAAGCATCAGGGCAAGCCGCCAAACCCGGCACTTTCCTGACGCGCCTGCTGCATGACAGCCGTGGCAACACACTTGCCATGGCTGGTGCCGCGCTTGTCCCGATTGCCGGCATGATCGGTTCGGGGCTCGATATGAGCCGGGCCTATATGGCGCAAGCCAAGCTCCAGAATGCGTGCGACGCCGCCGCTCTCGCCGCCCGCCGGGACATGTCAGGGGAAACCTGGACAACCAGCGCCCGTGCGGAAGGCGAACGCTTCTTCGATTTCAACTTCCCGTCCGGAACGATGAATTCGCAGAATGTGACGCGCACGGTTGCCCAAAGCACAACGGACGGTGCGACCGTCAATGTGACGGCCAGCGCCGACGTGCCGACGACGGTGATGTCGCTCTTCGGCCGCGACACAATCGCGATCAGCGTCGAATGCGACGCCAATCAGGATTACGGCAACAACGACATCATGGTCGTGCTCGACGTCACCGGATCGATGAGCCGATCACCAAGCGGCGGCGGCGCATCGAAAATCAGCCGTTTGCGGACAGGCGCCATGGGCCTGTATCGCGCGCTTGAAGGCGCATCGAACACACGTACGCGCTTTGGTTTTGTGCCCTATTCAATGAACGTGAATGTCGGCAACCTTTTGCGGAATCGCGATATTCTGCGGGATACCTACTATCCGAAACGCAACTATGTCTGTACGCGCTACTGGTCCAACGGATCATGTCGCAGCGGCTCATATCAGTACGAGCTCGAAGCCGTAAATATCCTTGATACGGAATGGGCCAACGGCTCCAACCAAAACCGCAGTATTCGCGACTGGCGTAGGAATGGCAGCGCATGCGTTGAGGAGCGCCCGACGATTGGCAACGACTTCAATGACGGCGATTTCGATATCGACCTCACCGTCACCAGGGATGATATCGATCTCATTGCGCGAAACAACAATGACACCGATCGGCAATGGGGCCGCTGGGACCCGGACGAGAATGACTATGACGATGATGGCGTTTGCCCTTCGCCGGCAACTCGTCTGCGTACCTATGGGAATGAAACTGGCTACCAAAACGCAGTCAACAACGCGACGGCGATTGTAAGCGGCAACACTTATCATGATCTGGGCCTAATGTGGGCTGCTCGGCTGCTTTCCTCGACCGGCATGAATGCATCGCGCAACCCGGAAGAGTTTAACGGCGTTCCCGTCGCCAAGCATATCGTGTTTCTGACCGATGGCGATCTGGTTCCTACAAGCAGCAACTATTCAAGCTATGGCAACTATAATTTTGATCGTCGATTGACGGGAAGCGGCAGCCAGGAAAATCGCCATATCGCGCATTTCCTTTCTTCCTGTAACGCTGCGAAATCCATGGGCATGACGATCTGGGTCATCGCGCTGGATATTAGCGACACCGACGAAATCGAGCCATGCGCAACCAGTAGCGGACATTTTTTCGTTAGCGACGGCTCCGATCTCGAAGAGGTATTCGAACGTATCGGTGCCGGTATCGGTCGGTTGAGGCTGACTCAATGAGAAGGCCTGCTTTCACTATTCGCGGGCTTGCCCGCGACGATCGTGGTATCGCAGCCGTCGAGTTCGGTATCATCGTGGTGCCGCTGATGATCGTCCTGCTCGGTGCGCTCGATCTCGGCTATCAGAGCTATGTCCGTGCCCAGCTTCAGGGCGTGTTGAACGATGTTGCCAGGACGGCGACCGTCGAAAACCCCAATTTCAGCGGTTATACCGGAGCTTCGATTGAGGATCGGATCGAGAATGCAATCAAGGAGCGGGTGAACAACATCGCCCGCCGTGCGACCTATACGGTCGAGCAATCCAGTTTCTATGAGTTTTCAGGCGTCGGCAACGCTGAAAAGCTGCTGACCGACTATAACGGCAATGGCGCCTATGACACTGGAGATTGCTTCGAAGACATAAACAATAACGGCGCTTTCGATACCGATGCGGGCGATGCCGGACGGGGCGGCGCCGACGATGTCGTCTATTATGAAGTGACAATCACCATGCCGCGCCTTGTGCCGGTGGCGACGTTGATAGGCGTACCTCAAAACTACACGATCACCGCACGAACCGCGGTCCGTAACCAGCCTTTCGCCGACCAGGCCATTCCTCCAACGGTGTGTGCATAATGACGAGCAGAAAACATCTCAGGCGATTTGCAGCTTTCCGCAGGTTGAAAAAGGACAGCGAGGGCGTTGCCCTGATCGAGTTCGCATTCTCGCTGCCTATCCTGCTTGCCCTGATTTTCGGCGGGCTGGAAACTGCGAACTTTGCACTCGCGCATCTCCGCGTCAGCCAGATCGCCATGACCGTCGCCGATAATGCAGGCCGCGTCGACACGACCATCGACGAAGCCAATATCCGGGAAGTTTTCGCCGGCGCAGACCTTGTCGGCGAGGCCATCGATTTCGAAGCAAATGGCCGTGTCGTGCTATCTTCGCTGCAACCCAACAACCGTTCGGGATCGCAGGAAGGGCAGATGATCAACTGGCAGCGCTGCATGGGTCAGTTGACCAGCGTTGACCCCGCCTATGGCGAGGAAGATGACGGCCGCTACAATGATTCACTGGAAGACGGGATGGGCCCGGCGGGCAACAAGATCGTTTCAGCCGAAGGCACCGCCGTGATGTTTGTCGAGGTAACCTATGACTATCAGCCCTTGATACCAACCATGGGCATCCTAGGCACCCGTCAGATCCGTTACGAAAGCGCCTTCAACGTCCGCGACCGGACGAACCAGGACATCACGAACACGCAGGGTCTCACTGTCGCCAGCTGTTAGCAAAGGCCGGACCAAGACAGCTCTGGCGGACAGAGATCAGCGGTAGGACACGGCCTTCGCGGCAGCGACCACCTTGTCGGCATCGACAAGCGCCAGCGTTTCGAGATTGGCCGCATAAGGCATGGGCACGTCCTCATTGGTTACGCGCATCACGGGCGCGTCGAGATCGTCAAACCCCTCTTCCATGCAAATAGCCGCAATTTCGGAAGCTATCGAACAGGCCGGCCAACCTTCCTCGACCACGACCATCCGGTTGGTCCGCGAGAGGCTTTCCAGCACGGCAGCCTTGTCGAGCGGCCTGAGAGTCCTGAGATCGACGATATCGGCTTCGATGCCTTCCTCAGCGAGTTTCTGAGCCGCTTCGAGCGCAATACCGACGCCAATCGAATAGGAGACGATCGACACGTCGTTGCCAGACCGCACGGTGCGCGCCTTGCCGATGGGAAGCGCATAGTCATCGAGATCGGGCACTTCGAAGCTCTGGCCATAGAGGAGCTCATTTTCAAGGAAGACAACCGGGTCTGTTGTGCGGATCGCCGATTTGAGCAGCCCCTTGGCGTCCGCCGCTGAATAAGGCGCAATCACGATCAGGCCGGGAACCGCGGCATACCAGGGGCCGTAATTCTGACTGTGCTGTGCACCGACACGGCTCGCCGCGCCATTGGGGCCGCGAAACACGATCGGGCAGCGCATCTGGCCGCCGGACATGTAATTGGTCTTGCCCGCGGAATTGATGATGTGATCGATCGCCTGCATCGCGAAGTTGAAGGTCATGAATTCGACGATAGGCCGCAGTCCGCCCATCGCCGCGCCCGTTCCGATACCGGCAAAACCATATTCGGTAATCGGCGTATCAATAACCCGCTTGTCGCCGAATTCGTCGAGCAGGCCCTGGGTGACCTTGTACGCGCCCTGATATTGGGCGACTTCTTCGCCCATCACAAAGACCCGCTCGTCGGCGCGCATTTCTTCCGCCATCGCATCGCGCAATGCTTCGCGCAGAGTCAGCGTGACCATCGCCGTGCCTTCGGGAATATCGGGATCTGCAGCCCGGGCGACCGTTTCGGGTTTCGTCAGTGGCGGGTCATCCGCCTCCGGTTCGGCAGTTTCCGCCGAAGCGGGTTGAGGTGCGGGTTCGCTTGCAGGTGCCGCTTCGACGCTATCGGCATCTTCGCCTTCTTCAGCGAGTATTGCGATTACAGCACCAACAGCCACTTCATCCGTGCCTTCGGGCACGACGATCCTGGCCAGCACACCTTCATCCACGGCTTCGAATTCCATCGTCGCCTTGTCGGTTTCGATCTCGGCCATGATGTCGCCGGCACTGATCTCATCGCCTTCCTTGACCAGCCATTTGGCCAGTGTGCCCTCTTCCATGGTGGGAGACAGGGCTGGCATTTTCAATTCGATAGCCATCAATACTGCTCCACCAGAACGTCCGTGTAGAGCTCGTCCGGATGCGGCTCAGGCGAACTTTCGGCAAAATCCGCGGCCTCGGCCACGATTGCCTTAATCTCCTTGTCGGTCGCTTTCATGTCTTCTGCGCTTACGCCAGCGGCCTCCAGTTCTTTCTTGATCGCTTCGATGGGATCGGATTTTTCGCGCACCGACTGCACCTCTTCGCGCGACCGGTATTTCGCGGGGTCGGACATGGAATGGCCGCGATAGCGATACGTCTTGAGTTCCAGCAGGATCGGCCCCTTGCCGCTCCGTACCCAGTCCAGCGCAACTTCTGCTGCGCCGCGCACTTCCAGAACATCCATGCCGTTGATCTGCAGGCCGGGAATGCGGAAGCTCTCGCCGCGGCGGTACAGCTGATCTTCGGCGGAGGAGCGGTTGACGCTCGTCCCCATTGCATATTGGTTGTTCTCGATCACGAAGATGATCGGTAGCTTCCACAGCTCCGCCATGTTGAAGGCTTCATACACCTGGCCCTGGTTCGCGGCGCCGTCGCCGAAATAGGCCAGGCATACACCGCCATCGCCCCGATATTTATGCGCGAAGGCGAGGCCCGAGCCCAGCGGCACCTGCGCGCCGACAATGCCGTGCCCGCCATAGAAACGTTTCTCGACGGAGAACATGTGCATCGAACCGCCCTTGCCCTGCGCAATGCCGGCGGCACGCCCGGTCAGTTCAGCCATGATGACCTTCGGATCGAGCCCATAGGCCAGCATATGGCCATGATCGCGATAACCGGTAATCACACTGTCCTTGTCATTGTCGAGCGCAGACTGCAGGCCGACAGCGACCGCTTCCTGGCCGATATAAAGATGGCAGAAGCCGCCGATCAGGCCGAGCCCGTAGAGCTGGCCAGCCTTTTCTTCAAAGCGCCGAATAAGCAGCATCTGACGATAATATTCGAGAAGCTCATCTTTCGACGCCGTGTAGCGGTCAGGTTCAGCGGGGCGCTCCCTATTGGGAGCCGCCGGTGCCGCGGATTTGCGTGCCGCCGATTTGGCGGGCGGCTTTTTCGCGGGGGATTTGCGCGGAGCGCGTTTCGGTGACGCCGGTGCCTTGGCCAAGAGTACGGCCTTTCCTGTTGCTGATTGTGATTTTGGATATGGCCGAGCGTTACCGATTCCGCAACGTCACCGGAAGGGAAAGTCAGTCAATAACGACAATATGCTCATCTTCGCGAACCTGCCCCGTATTCCGGCGCACGAGTTCATCGGCAAAATCCGGATCGACGCTGTTCGGGTTGAGCAGCTCTACGCGATTGGCAAGCCGATCACGTTCCTCGTTGAGCTGGGTGAGTTCAACCTCCCGTTGATCGTGCAACCGCGCATAATCGCCCCAGGCAAACAGCCCGTTCGGCCCAAGCAGCGCATAACCGGCAAAATTCGCGATCACGAGAATCCCCAATGCCGGCGCTGCGGCGGAGCGCAGAATGTTAGCGAGGGATCGTGTGCGGGTCATGCCTATCTTGAATCACAAGCGACTCGTGGATTCAAGGGGCATTCGTTCATTGTTGCGTTTTTGCGACGAATGGAATCTGGCGAGCGATGGGTGGTTAGCCGCGCAAAATCTCCCGCCCTGCATAATGAGCGACGCTGCCCAGCTCTTCCTCGATGCGGATCAGCTGGTTGTATTTGGCAAGACGGTCAGATCTCGCAAGGCTGCCGGTTTTGATCTGGCCGCAATTGGTGGCAACGGCGAGGTCGGCGATGGTGGCGTCTTCGGTTTCGCCCGAGCGGTGCGACATTACGGTCGTGTAGTTTGCCCGGTGCGCCATATCGACCGCTTCAAGCGTTTCCGTCAACGTGCCGATCTGGTTGACTTTGACGAGCAGCGAATTGGCCAGGCCTTTCTCGATGCCCATCGCCAACCTTTCGGGATTTGTGACGAACAGATCATCGCCGACCAGCTGGACTTTGTCGCCGACCGCATCCGTCAGCGCTTTCCAGCCCTCGAAATCGTCTTCGGCCATGCCATCTTCGACCGAAAGGATCGGATATTTGCGGCACAGATCGCCAAGATAGGCGGCCATCTCTACCGGCGAGAGGGTAACCCCCTCACCGGACATCACATAATTGCCGTCCCTGAAAAACTCGGTCGCCGCACAATCGAGCGCCAGCATCACATTCTCGCCGGGTTTGTAACCGGCCTTTTCGATTGAGCTCAGGATGAAATCGAGCGCATCGGTTGTCGATCCGATATTGGGCGCGAAACCGCCTTCGTCTCCCACTGCCGTATTGTGCCCGGCATCATGCAGCTCTTTCTTGAGCGTGTGAAAGATCTCTGCGCCCCAGCGCACCGCCTCGGCCAGGGTTTCCGCACCGACTGGCATAACCATGAATTCCTGGAAATCGATCGGATTGTCGGCATGCTCGCCGCCATTGATGATATTCATCATCGGCACCGGCAGTGTGGCTGCCGATGTACCGCCAACATAGCGATAAAGCGGCAGCCCCCGCGCCTCCGCCGCAGCTTTGGAGACGGCGAGACTGACTCCCAGAATCGCATTCGCACCCAGCCGCGCCTTGTTCGGCGTGCCGTCGAGATCGATCATCGCATGGTCGATCGCGAGCTGCTCTTCGGCATCCGCATCGCGCAGCATATCGGCGATTTCGCCATTTACCGCCTCAACCGCTTTCAAAACACCCTTCCCGAGATAGCGATCCTTGTCGCCATCGCGCATTTCATTGGCTTCATAGGCACCGGTTGATGCGCCGGATGGAACGGCGGCGCGACCAAAGCTGCCATCTTCGAGCGCCACATCAACTTCAACGGTAGGGTTTCCGCGACTATCAAGAATTTCACGGGCACGGATGTCGGCAATAGCGGTCATTGGATAAGCCTTTTCAGAAATGTCGGATTCATCTTTGGGGTGTATCTATGCTGCGCCCGCGAAGCAAATAGAGTAGAGTGTAAAAAATCCGGAACCGGATTGCGTTTTATGCGCTTAATACACACATAGAATATTCGCTACGGAGAAAGAAAAATGGCAGCCAAGAAAAAGGACGCTTCTGAAGCCGTCGGAGCGGCGGTCGAAACCCTCGCGGAAGAAGCCGAATTGAGCACAGTCGCCAAGGCCAAGGAACGGATCAGGGACGAAGCGACCAACCTCAGAACACAGGCAACCGAACATGCGCGCGACTATGCGACGCAGGGCAAGGACAAGGCCACGGGCGCGATCAAGGATGTTTCGGCGGCAATGGACGACGCCGCCAAATCGGTAGATGAACGCCTCGGCGAGAATTACGGCGAATATGCGCGAAAGGCCGCCGGTGCGGTCGCAAGCCTGGCCGACAAGATCGAAGGCAAGGAAGTCGACGATATGCTTCGCGACGCGGAAGCCTTTGTCCGGCGCAGCCCGGTGATTGCAATCGGTATCGCGGCGGTGGCGGGATTCGCCATCGCCCGCCTCGTCAAATCTGGACTGGGCGAACGGGACGACGCATGAGCGACCCGCGCGACAATGATGCGTCCTATCGGCAGATAGTTGCCGGACTTCTGGAGGATGGCGAGCAATTCGCGAAATCCCGGATAAAACTGTACCGGGCCATCGTCTTCTATCGCGTCTCGCAGGCGCGAAAGGCCGCTCTGCTTATCGTTACCGCGATTCTGATCACCGCTGCAGCGCTGGTTGCGCTGTTGATGGCGCTGGTCTTTGCGCTGTCGCAAAGTGTCGGCCCATTGTGGGCGGGCATCATCGTTTCCGGTGTCGGGCTCATCATTGCAGGCCTTCTTGCCTATTGGGGCATCAAGACATTCCCCGATCTCGACGAAAAGCTGTTCGAAGACGATGAATTCGACGTCGCGCCGATGCAGGCGGACTACGAAGAACATGCCATGCGCGAGACAGATCAAGGATCCAGCTTGTGAAGAGTGCTGCGGACAGGCTTCATGAGGCAAGGCGCGCCGAACGCGAGGCGCGGGCCCGGTGGCTGGGAACTCTCAGCACCGCGCAGGCGCGGTTTGCGCCGGACGCCATCGCAAAAGATGCCATGGAACAGGTCAGGGAAAGTGCCGGCGAAGCGGCAGACAAACTATCCGGTGCGGTACGCAAACGGCCAGGCACGATCGCAGCGGTTGGTGCAGCCATCGGGCTGTTCCTATTCCGCAAGCCCATCGCCGCAGCAGTTCGGACCCGGATCGACCGGCGGAAAAAGGCGAAGGCCGGTATCCGGTCGCTCACGAAGGAAAGACAATCGGGCCAGGGGCCTATTGCAGATCCGACACCAAAATCAGCACTGACCGAGGAGGTTTGACCATGACGATCAAAGACAGCGCCAGCAAAGCCGGGGATACGGTCCGCGAATCCTATCGCGCCACCCGCGCACGCGCGGGAGACGCATATGAAACAGCAGCTGCGCGAAGTGGCGCACTTTACGCCAGCGCCCGCGAACAGGCGGCGATTGCAGGCCGTCGCACGGCGGATACCGTGCAGGGCAATCCGCTCGCCGCCGTCGTCGGAGGACTCGGAATCGGCATGCTGATCGGCGCCTTGTTACCGCGAACGCGCCGCGAAACCGAACTGCTGGGCTCCTATGGAAGCGAAATCACGGGACGCGCCCGCGATGCCGCCGATGCTGTGCGGGCAGTGGGCCAAGAAAAACTGGACGAGCTCGGTTTCGTCAAGGAGACTGCCCGCGAAACGGCACAAAAGGTCATGGACGGGGCAAAAGCGGCGGCCAGCGAAGCAAGCGCCGCAGCGGCCAGCAAGGTACGCGGCGAGGACTAACTGTCTGCCTCACGACAGATCAGTTCAATTCCGGTTCAGCCGGGATAGAGTAAACCTCGTAATCAGCTGAAATAACAAGGTTTTGGACCGATTATGACACGTTTCACAAAGCTTCTTCTGGCCAGCGCCTTTTCGACGGCGGTTTTTGCGACCCCCGCCGCCATAGCGCCTGCGCAAGCAGCGGTCAGTCAAGCCAGCCCTTCGGCTTTTGTCGAATCCCTGGCGGCAGATGGACTGGGCGTGCTCCGTACCGGCAGTGCCTCTGAACGGCGCTCCCGTTTCCGGTCGCTCCTCGGCCAGCATTTCGCGATCAACCGGATTGGCGACCGGCTGATCCAGCGCTGGCGCAACGATATCAGCGCGAACCAGTACAGCGCCTATCAAAGGGCGCTTCCCGGCTTCATCCTCGGCACCTATGCCGACCGGCTTTCGGCTTATGCCCGGGCTGACGTCGAAGTAACCAACGCAACCCAGCGCGGAAGCACCTATCTTGTCCAGACGCGAATCACCAATCCGGGTTCGCGGCCGGTTACCGCAGTCTGGTATCTGACGCGCTCCGGTGGCAGCTATAAAGTCTATAATATGCGGGTTGCCGGCATTAATCTTACCCTCAACCAGGCACAGGATTTCGACAGCTATGTCCAGCGCAACGGGTTCGACCGGCTGGTCCGGTTCATGGCGAGCCGCGGCGCCTAAACCGTCCCCGGAATTTTTCGGACAATGAAAGGCGGCGGTAGCAATATCGCCGCCTTTCGATTATGGGGCGCGGCCATGAGCGAAAACAAACTCCATCTCGTCTTTGGCGGCAAGGTATCCGATCCGCGCACGCTGGATTTCAACGATTTCGATTCCCTCGATCTGGTGGGCATTTTCCCCAGTTACGAGGAAGCCGAAGAGGCCTGGCGCGCCAATGCCCAGCGCACGGTCGACGATGCGGAAATGAAATATGTTGTCGTCCATCTGCACCGGCTGTTCGAACCGGAAATCATCGTACCCGACAAGAATTAGGGTTCAGACGGCCTTGGTCGGCCCGACCATTTCGGGACGGTGTAAATCCGGCACCTGACTAAGCGTCACGGTAGCGCCAGAGCAACAGCGGCCGGGCCAGCGCCAGTCCCGCTGCAAAACCGAAAATATGCGCCATGATGGCAACCGGGGATGCCGACCCGTAGGTGCTCAGGCCGATCAGCAACTGGATCACGATCCAGGCGCCGGCCAGCGCGGCAACGTGTCGCCACCCGCCGACGCCGTTTCGAGGTTTTGAATACAGCAGCGCATAGGCCCCGATAATTGCCGAAACCGCGCCGCTGGCGCCGATCATCGGGCCCGCGCTCCCGGCATTGAACAGATAGTGGCCGAGCGCGGCGGCATAAGCGCCGATTATATAGAGCGCTATCAGTCCGCGTCCGCCCAGCGCCGCCTCCACACCCCTTCCGCATATGAAGAGAAGGAGCATATTGAAAATGATATGCATCGCATCGGCATGCAGAAACGTCGCCGAAAGCGGTGTCAAAATCGCCGGTACGGCACCGGGAATCGTAAATCCCTCGTCGAAGCGGAGCGGGATGAAGCCGCCAAAGCCATAAGCCCAGCGCTCCAGCCCCAGCGCTGCAACCAGCCCCCAGCAAATGCCGGTGACCATGATGATCCGGGCTGTCAGAGACGAACGGACGAGGCGGGCCTGCCAATCCATGAAACCACTACCTCGCTCTATCGCCGGGTGCCCGGCCTCAAATGAATTCGATCTTCTCGATCAGGTAATATTTGTCGCCGGCCGGGACGGTGAATTCGACCTCATCCCCCTTGTTGCGGCCGATCAGCGCGCGGGCCAAGGGCGAATTGTAGGAAATGCGACCAGAATTTGCATCCGCCTCGATCTCGCCGACGATCTGGTATTTCGACGGCTTGTCGTCCTCGTCGAGCAGATGAACCGTCGCGCCAAAGACGACCTTGTCGCCCGACAGATCCTTGGGGTCGATAACCTGGGCCCGGGTCAACCGGTCCTCATAGTCCCCGATCGTCGCCTCAATCTGGCCCTGTCGTTCTTTTGCAGCATGATATTCGGCATTTTCCGAGAGATCGCCATGTGCACGCGCTTCCTCGATCGCATCGATAACTTCGATACGATCAATCTCTTTCAGACGCTTCACTTCCGCGTTCAGCCGGTCATAGCCTTCAACCAACATCGGCATCTTTTCAATCGTCGCCATTGCCTTACCTTTCGTCAAAACCTTGCCGTTCAGCGGCCCTTCCGGGTCCGCCTGCTTTTTCCGCGCAAATTGTCGGGATCAGCGATCGGCGACCGAATAATAAGACTGTAATGGTCTTACTTCAAGCTCTGTCGTGCGCAGCGCACCGATTGCCCTTACGGCAGCGACGCTTGCAGGCGTGGTCGTAAAATAGGGAATCTGGCTGGAAACCGCCGATTTCCTGATCGATGCGCTGTCTTTGAGCGACTGCCAGCCTTCAGTGGTGTTGAAGATCAGGTCGATGTCGCCATCGACAATGGCATCCACAATATGCGGCCTGCCCTGCGCAACCTTGTTGATCCGCTGCGCTTCCACGCCATTGTCCTGCAGGAATTTCGCCGTCCCGGCCGTCGCGATGATCGCAAATCCGTAATTGCTGATATCCTTTATCGCCTGCAGGATATGCGGCTTGTCGCTCTCTTTGACCGATACGAACACCGTTCCCGCCTGCGGCAGCGTGGTCCCCCCGGCGAGTTGCGATTTGGCGAAGGCTATCGCGAAATCGCTGTCGATCCCCATGACTTCGCCGGTCGATTTCATCTCGGGCGACAGAACGGGATCAGTACCCTGAAAGCGCGCAAAGGGGAAAACAGCTTCTTTCACGGCAATATGCGCGATCGCCCGGTCGATCTTCGGCAGGTCCGCCAGTTTTTCTCCGGCCATCACGCGTGCAGCAATCTTCGCAACCGGATGGCCGATCGCCTTGGCCACGAACGGCACGGTGCGGCTGGCCCGCGGATTGACCTCGATCAGATAGACTTCGCCATTCTTGACCGCGAACTGGATATTCATCAGGCCGCGCACCTTGAGCGCCACGGCCAGAGCCCCGGTCTGCCGCTCAATCTCGGCGATGATATCCCCGGGCAGGCTGTAGGGCGGCAATGTGCAGGCGCTGTCGCCCGAATGGACGCCGGCTTCCTCGATATGCTGAAGTACGCCGGCGACGACCACGTCATCGCCATCGGCAATGGCGTCGACATCCACTTCGATGGCATCGCGCAAATACTGGTCGATCAGGACCGGGCTATCGCCCGACACCTGCACAGCCGTCTGGATATAGTCTTCAAGCTGCGCGTCGCTGTCGACGATTTCCATGGCGCGGCCTCCGAGCACATAGCTCGGCCGCATAAGCACCGGATATCCAATCCGCCGAGCCACCGTAAGCGCCTCTTCGCCGCTGCGCGCGATGCCGTTTTCCGGCTGTTTCAAATCGAGCTGCGAAACGAGGTCGGCAAAGCGTTCGCGATCCTCCGCGAGATCGATTGCGTCGGGCGACGTTCCGAGAATTGGAATACCCGCATCTTCAAGTGCCTTTGCGAGGTTAAGCGGTGTTTGCCCGCCAAACTGCACGATGACACCGGCAAGTTCGCCCTTCTGCTGTTCGACATGCAGGATTTCCAGCACATCTTCGGCAGTCAGCGGTTCAAAATAGAGCCGGTCGGACGTGTCATAATCGGTCGACACCGTTTCCGGGTTGCAGTTGATCATGATGGTTTCGTAGCCCTGCTCCTCAAGGGCGAAACAGGCATGGCAGCAGCAATAGTCGAACTCGATCCCCTGCCCGATCCGGTTCGGTCCGCCGCCCAGGATAACGACCTTTTTGCGGTCGGAAGGCATCGCCTCGCATTCCGGTTCGCCAAAGCTCGGCGCCTCATAGGTCGAATACATATAGGGTGTCTTCGCCTCGAACTCGGCCGCGCAAGTGTCGATCCGCTTGAAGACCGGTCGCACGCCCAGCTTGTGGCGCAGCTCGCGCACTTGGCTCTCGGTTACGGCACCCGCCATCGCCTGTAGCGCCTCGCCGATCAGACCGGGGCTATACGCAGCTTTTTCCATGCCCTCGCGGATATGGACGGAAACCAGTGCCAGCCGGGCCAGCCGATTGTCGGAAAAACCCATCGCTTTCAGCTTGCGCAGTCCTTCGGCATCGTTGGGCAAACCGTTTTCGATTATGCCTTTCTCGGCCTCAACTATCTCGGATAGTCGCTCCAGGAACCATGGATCATATTTGGTGATCGCATGCACATCTTCGACGCTCAGCCCTTCGCGCAGCGCCTGCGCCGTCACCAGCAACCGACCGGGCGAAACATCGGAAAGCGCCGCCTCTATCCGGGCCTTGGGCGCACCGACCAGATCGTCGACCCAGTTCAGCCCGACCAGCCCGGTTTCCAGCCCGCGCAGGGCTTTTTGCAGGCTTTCATGGAAACTGCGGCCGATGGCCATCACTTCGCCGACCGACTTCATCGCCGTACCCAGCACGGATTCCGCACCCTTGAATTTCTCGAAGGCAAAGCGCGGGATCTTGGTCACGATATAGTCGATTGTCGGCTCAAAACTCGCAGGCGTAACGCCGGTAATATCATTGTCGATTTCGTCGAGCGTATAGCCAACCGCCAGTTTCGCGGCGACTTTCGCTATCGGAAAACCGGTGGCTTTCGATGCCAACGCAGAGCTGCGCGATACACGAGGGTTCATCTCGATCACGACCAGCCGGCCGTCCGCCGGGTTTACCGCAAACTGAACGTTCGAGCCGCCCGTCTCCACGCCGATTTCGCGCAGACAGGCGATCGACGCGTTGCGCATGATCTGATATTCTTTGTCCGTCAGCGTCAGCGCAGGTGCAATGGTGATGCTGTCGCCCGTATGCACGCCCATCGGATCGACATTCTCGATGGAACAGATGATGATGCAATTGTCGTTCCTGTCGCGAACGACTTCCATCTCATATTCTTTCCAGCCGAGTACGGATTCCTCGATCAGCACTTCGGTGGTCGGGCTGGCGGAAAGGCCGCCGCGGACGATTTCCTCGAATTCCTCGCGATTATAGGCGATACCGCCGCCCGTTCCGCCCATGGTAAAGCTCGGCCGGATGATTGTCGGCAAGCCCACAAACTCCAGCCCCTTCAGCGCTTCGTCCATATTGTGTGCGATGAGAGAGCGCGGACTTTCAAGACCGATCTTCGACATCGCATCGCGGAAACGGAGGCGGTCCTCGGCCTTGTCGATGGCATCGGCGTCCGCACCGATCATCTCGACGCCATATTTCTCAAGCGTGCCGTCTTCATGCAGCGCCAGCGCCGTATTGAGCGCTGTCTGCCCGCCCATGGTCGGCAGCAGGGCCAGCACATCGTCCGGTCGCTCAGCGCGCTCCTTGGCGATAATCTTGGCTACAATGTCCGGCGTGATCGGCTCGACATAGGTCGCGTCAGCCAGCTCCGGATCGGTCATGATCGTCGCCGGATTCGAGTTGACGAGGATGATCCGATAGCCCTCTTCCCTGAGCGCTTTGACCGCCTGTGTCCCCGAATAATCGAACTCGCAGGCCTGGCCGATGATGATCGGACCAGCGCCAATAATCAGGATGGAAGATATGTCGGTGCGTTTAGGCACGAGGCCGTGTTCCTTGCCAATCAGAGTTGTTCGTCAAAAACAGGCCGGCGCGTGCCCAATTGCACGCGCCGGCCCGGTAGAGGTTTAGCTGGCCGTTGCGCTCTGCAGAGCTTCGGCAACGCATTGCTGCGTGCGGCCGGTGATCGCGTCATTGGCGTCGGCGACCGAGCTGCTGTCGTCGATATCCGCCAGAATGCAGGTGCAGAATTCGGCCGGATCGACGCCCGCTGCTGTCAGCTGCGCACCCATGGCCTCGGTCTGCTGCGCGCACTGCGCCTCGGCCTGCTCGCGAACCGAACCGCCACAACCGGCCAGCGCGACCGTAGCCGCCAGAACAACAAGATATTTCATAAAACTACCCCTTCAAATTGAGTGACGCGGACTATTCCCCGTCGATTTAGCGCACCCGTAATCACGTTCGCATGATTCTTGCCCAATCGCCAGATTTGCGCGGAAAAATCATGCACACAGCGAAAGCGTACAGTTCGCCGATCATTTGCCAGCGCTCAACTGGCCGACGAACTTCGCGAACAGATAGGCGCTGTCCTGCGGACCCGGGCTGGCTTCCGGATGATACTGCACGCTGAACGCGGGCCTGTCCGACAGTTCGAGCCCGCACAGGCTGCCGTCGAACAGGCTCACATGGGTCGCAGCCACCCCTTCGGGCAGGCTGTCGATATCGACCGCAAAACCATGGTTCATGCTGGTGATCTCGACCCGGCCATCGCCCAGCCGCTTGACGGGATGGTTGGCGCCGCGATGGCCCTGATGCATCTTGATCGTCTTTGCACCGGCCGCGATGCCGAGCATCTGATGGCCGAGACAGATGCCGAATATGGGCTTTCCGGTTTCGAGCAGTTGCCGAATCACGGGCACCGCATATTCGCCTGTAGCCGCCGGGTCGCCGGGGCCGTTGGCGAGGAACACGCCATCGGGTTCATGGCGCATCACGTCTTCGAAGCTTGCCTCGCCCGGCACCACCGTCACCCGCGCACCGGCGTTGACGAGATGGCGCAGGATATTGCGTTTCGCGCCATAATCGATGGCGATAACATGAGGCCGGTCGACTCCCTCGCCTTCGGGTGATTTCCCGAAGCCTTGGCCGAGCTTCCACACGCCTTCGTCCCAATTATATTGCTGGGTCGTGCTGACTGTCCTGGCGAGGTCCATGCCTTTCAGTCCCGGCCACTCCGCCGCCTTGGCTTTCAGCGCGTCGATATCGAAATTGCCGTCTGCACTGTGCGCGATCACCCCATTGGGCGCGCCCTGCATGCGGATAAGCCGAGTCAACGCGCGGGTATCGATGCCAGACAGGCCGATCCGTCCATTGACCTTCAGCCACTGATCGTAATGCTGGCTCGACCGGAAATTGCTGGGGTCGGTTACATCCTCGCGAACAATACAGCCCAGCGCATGCGGGTTGATGCTTTCCATATCCTCTGCATTCGCGCCGACATTGCCGATATGGGGGAATGTGAAGGTGATGATCTGCCCGGCATAGCTTGGGTCGGTCATACTTTCCTGATAGCCGGTCATTGCCGTGTTAAAGCAGACTTCGCCGACCGCATCGCCTTCCGCCCCGAAGCCGCGGCCCCAGACGCAGGCGCCATCCGCCAGAACCAATACGCCCGTTGCTGTTGCGGGCGTGCTGGATGTTTTGGCGTCAGCCATGATGATCAGTCCCAATGTATAAAGTTTGCCGGGCGCGCAAACGGCTGTCAGCTAGGGGGCAGCGCCCCCTGGGTCAATGCCTGTTCAATCGCTTTATCCCCAGCTAGACCGATGCGCAAATTTGCAAAGGAAAAGCCCCATGATCCGCGACGATATCAAGGCCGCCCAGGTCACCGCCATGAAGGCCGGAGACAAGCCTCGCACAGCTGCCGTCCGCCTAATTCTCTCCAAGATCAAAGATCGCGATATCGAGCTGCGCACGGATGGCGGCGCGAAGGACGATGATGCGATGGTGGTCGAGGTGCTGCAAAAAATGGTCAAGCAGCGCCGCGAATCGATTACCATGTATGAGAATGGCGGTCGGCAGGAACTGGCTGACGCGGAAAAGGCCGAAGTTGCTGTTATCGAGGAATTTCTGCCCGCCATGATGAGCGACGAGGAAACTGGCGCGATTATCGATGCCCTGATCACCGAAACCGGAGCGCAAGGCCCTCAGGACATGGGCAAAGTCATGGGGCAGCTCAAGGCGCGTCATGCCGGCGAGATCGACATGGGCAAGGCCAGCGGACTGGTTAAGGCGCGCTTGATCGGCCGTTAGGATTACGTTTGCGGGTTGACGTCAGGGAATCGGGTGCCGACATATTGCACTCGTTTCCCGACATGACATGCCCAAATTCAGGATATTTGATGCGCCCCGCTTCTTTTCTGCTTTTTCCCCTCATGCTCGCGGCCTGTTCGGGCGGCCCGGTCGAAGAGGCTGTCGATCCTGTGGAAGATGCGACCCTTGCCGAGCCAAGTCACATCATAACGCCGACCGATTTCGCGTCGCTGACGTTCGGCGGAACAGTTCAGGGTCCGCTGGGCCCGGAAGTGGAAGCTTCGCTGATTGTCGATGAAACGGCGCTTGGCGATATCGCAAGCCGCGTCCAATGCCCCGATGGCGTCGATCCATGCGACCCGGAAACCGCCGAAGAAGGCACGATCTACACCTATATCCACGAAGTGCGGCCCGGCTTTGACGGGCCCAACGATCCGCCCTTCCCGATGCCCGAACAGGTGCAGCCTGTGGAAAGCGCATCAAGCTTCGGCCTCTCCTTCCCTGCACATGGATTTACCGGGGTTGCTGGCTATTCGGTTTATGATGCCGAGGATGTGCTTGCCGACGGTTTCAACGCGTCGATTAGCTGCGCGGATGGACGGATCACATGGAGCTTCCCTGAGGAATCCGGCTGGAGCACGGGCGAAACCATCACGTTTTTCTGGCAATCCACACAGCCGCCAACCGGTCCCGAAGGTGAATATCGCTTCGTCGCAGACGGGCTGGAAGCAACCGGCCCCGGCCCCATGCCCAGCGAAGGCGGAGAGATCGCGGCTGTGTGTGAATAATCGCCGGCACGGCGATTGAGTTTTCGGCGCATATAGGTTAGGCCGATTATAATAGGGTCATGTCTCTATCGCCTGCCTTTCTTGATGAGCTACGCATGCGTACGACGCTGTCCAGCGTCATCGGTAAACACACCAAACTCCAGAAGGCCGGCCGGGAATGGAAAGCCTGTTGCCCCTTCCACAAGGAAAAGACCCCCTCCTTCACTGTTAACGACGAAAAGGGTTTCTACCACTGTTTCGGCTGCGGCGCGCATGGCGATGCCATTCGCTTTCTCACCGAAACCCGTGGCCTGCCCTTTATCGATGCGGTAAAAGAACTGGCCGATGGCGCAGGCATGCAGGTTCCCGCGCCCGACCCCCGGATGCGCGAACGGCAGGAAAAGTCGGCTTCGCTGCGCGACGTGATGGAAGCGGCGGCCACCTGGTATATCGATCAGCTGAAAAGCCCGGCCGGAGCGGAAACGCGTGCCTATCTTGAACAGCGTGGTATCAGCGCAGAAACCCAACAAGCTTTTGGCCTGGGTTATGCACCGGATGCCCGTGGGAAACTCGAAGATGCGCTTAAGGAATTCGGCCGCGACAAGCTGGTCGAGGCTGGGCTTATTGCTGTGCCGGAAGAAACCGGACGCTCCCCCTATGACCGGTTTCGCAGCCGGCTGATGTTTCCGATCCGCGATCAGCGCGGGCGTGTGATTGCCTTTAGCGGGCGGATCATCGGTGACGGCAAACCCAAATATCTGAACTCGCCCGATACGCCGTTGTTCGACAAGGGCCGGACGATCTACAATTTCGATCGCGCTTCACCCGCCGCCCGTGATACCAAGCGGATCATCGTTGTCGAAGGCCAGATGGATGTCATCGCGCTCGATCAGGCTGGCTTCAAGGAAGCCGTCGCGCCCCTCGGTACGGCGCTGACCGAGCATCAGCTCGCGATGCTCTGGCGGATCGACGAAGCGCCGATCCTGTGTTTCGACGGAGATTCCGCCGGGCAGAAAGCGGCGATGCGGGCGGTCGAAAGGGCAATGCCTGCTGTTCAGCCCGAACGCTCTCTCGCTTTCGTCCACTTGCCCCCCGGGCAGGATCCGGACGATATCATCCGTTCCGGCGGCACAGGGGATTTACGCAAGCAGTTCGCCGACCCGCTCAGCCTCGACACCTTTATGTGGCACTACGAATCCGGCCAGATCGATGCCAGAAGCCCGACGGCCCGTGCCAAGCTCAAGCGACGCCTGAACGAACTTGCCGGCGCAATCGGTGATCCCGCGATGCGTGAAGAATTTGGCCGTGAATTCCGCGACCGTTTCTGGGATACGTTTGGCTGGAAGAAAAAAGAGGTCGATTTTGTCCGCGATGCGCTGGCCGCGACCGGCGCGCGCAATGCGCTTCAAGGTCTCGATCTCTATATCCGCGCCATTCTACTCGGCCTGTCGCGCTATCCGGCAGTGGTGCAATCGCGCGCCGATCAGATCCAGTCCCTCCATATCGGCGAAGGCTTGCTCTCTCGCTGGCGCGATCTGTTGGTCACCGCGGCTTTTGAGCGCCCAGACCTTGATGAAGACATGATCGAGACCATATTGGCGGATGCGGAGTTGGAATCGGCGGAAAAGAGACATTCTTGGCGCGATCTTGGCTTTTCATTCTTCTATCGCAAGACCGACCCGGATATCGCGGTACGAGATTTGGAAGCCGCCATCGATACTATCGCCCGCAGTCAGGAACTTGACGAAAATCTGGAACATGTCCGAGCCAATCTGGAACAGGCAGCGGACTCCGAAGATTTCGAAGGAGTCTGGAACAGGGAATCCGAACGGCGCAAGCGGCTGATGGAAGAAAAGCAACGCTTGCACGATGAGTTGGAATTGTTAGGGGAAGCCGCTGCATAGCGGCAAAGAACGCAAGGGTTTACATGGCTAAAGCAAAAACGGTGACCAAGGACGATAGCGACGCACCGGTTATCGATCTCAACCAGGCTTCGATCAAAAAGCTGATCACCAAAGCGAAGAAGCGCGGATATCTGACCTATGACGAGCTGAATGAGGCTCTTCCGCAGGACAAGATGGCCTCCGAGCAGATCGAAGACGTGATGTCCGCACTGTCCGAAATGGGCGTCAATATCGTCGAAAATGAAGATGTCGGCGAAGAAGAGGCGGCGGAAGCCAAAGCCGCGCCCAAAGCCGTTGACGGCGACGAGAAGAAAACGCTCGAAACGCCTGTCAAAGCCAAGACCACCGGCGATCGTACCGACGATCCCGTGCGCATGTATCTGCGCGAGATGGGCGCCGTGGAACTGCTCAGCCGCGAAGGCGAAATCGCCATCGCCAAGCGGATCGAAGCTGGACGCGACATGATGATCATGGGCCTGTGCGAAAGCCCGATCACTTTCAACGCGATCATCGAATGGTCGGACGCATTGAATAACGAAGAAATGCAGCTGCGCGAGATCCTCGACCTTGAGGCGATGCTGACCAAAGGTCCGTCGCTCGAAGACGTCGAAAATGACGACGACTCCGGCGAAATTTCGGAAAAGACGGCCGGCGTTTCGATCAAGGAAGATGACGACGAAGATTTCGACGACGACGATAGCGGCGACGGCGATGAAGACGATGCCGCAACCGACGGCACCGAAGATGCCGCTGCCAAGCGCCGCCGCGAGGCCGAGGAAGAAGAAGACGACAACCAGCTTTCGCTCGCCCAGATGGAAGAAGCGCTCAAGCCTGACGCGCTCGAACGCTTTGCCAAGATCACGAAACTCTATCGCACCTTTTCGAAGCTGCAGGAACGCCGGCTCGACGCATTGGGCGGCGGCGAAGAGTTCGCCAAGGCGCAGGAGACCCGGTACCAGAATTTGCGCGAGGAGCTGACGGCGGAAGTTGAAAGCGTACAGTTCCACGCTACGAAGATCGAATATCTGGTCGACCAGCTTTACAGCTATAATCGCCGTCTCACCGCTCTTGGTGGGCAAATGCTGCGTCTCGCCGAACGGCACAAAGTGCCGCGCCGGTCGTTCCTCGAAGAATATATCGGCCGCGAGCTTGAAGATGGCTGGCTCAAAAAAGTCTCCAAGATCGACGCGAAATGGAAGAAGTTCGCGGACAATGAAGCCGAAGCCGTCGATCGTATCCGCACCGAAATTTCCGATATCAGCCAGGCAACAGGCACCTCGCTCACCGAGTTCCGGCGCATCGTCAACATGGTGCAGAAGGCTGAGCGCGAAGCGCGGATCGCCAAGAAGGAAATGGTAGAAGCGAATCTGCGCCTCGTCATCTCCATCGCCAAGAAATATACGAACCGCGGGCTGCAATTCCTGGACCTCATCCAGGAGGGCAATATCGGCCTGATGAAGGCCGTCGACAAATTCGAATATCGCCGCGGGTACAAATTCAGCACCTATGCGACTTGGTGGATCCGCCAGGCGATCACCCGCTCGATCGCCGATCAGGCGCGCACCATCCGCATTCCGGTCCACATGATCGAGACGATCAACAAGCTGGTCCGCACGAGCCGCCAGTTCCTGCACGAGCAAGGCCGCGAAGCAACGCCGGAAGAGATGGCCGAACGCCTCTCCATGCCGCTCGAAAAAGTGCGCAAGGTGATGAAGATCGCCAAGGAACCGATCTCCCTTGAAACGCCGATCGGCGACGAGGAAGATTCGCATCTCGGCGATTTCATCGAGGACAAGAATGCGATCATCCCGGTCGACGCCGCGATCCAGTCAAACCTCAAGGAAACCGTGACGCGGGTACTTGCCAGCCTCACCCCGCGTGAAGAACGCGTGCTTCGCATGCGCTTCGGCATCGGCATGAACACCGATCACACGCTCGAGGAAGTCGGCCAGCAGTTCAGCGTGACCCGCGAACGTATCCGGCAGATCGAAGCAAAAGCGCTTCGCAAGCTCAAGCATCCGAGCCGCAGCCGGAAAATGCGCAGCTTCCTGGATCAATAGGAAGAGTCTGAGAATAACCGGGCGGTGTATTGCTGCCCGGTTTCCCGCTTAGGGACACAGCGATGTCTGCGTCTTAACCTCCGTCAATTCTACCCTAACGCCATTTAAACCCGGTCTTTACGCGCACTGCCTATGACAGGGGCCTGCATAGAGCGGCAACTCTGTTTGTCGCGGGTCAAAGGGAAGAATGAAATGATGCACGGCGTGGCGAAAACCGCTGGACACAACAGCCTCGTTGAGAGCCTGCCCGCGCTGATCGAACGCGATGGGTCGGCCGGCCACCGCTATGTATCGAGCGCTCAGCTCAACAGCGATGTCGACGCCGCACGCAATCTTGCCGATGCAGTCCATTATCTCGGCATATTGCATGGTCATAATCCGGGTGTTGTCGAACTGGCCTCGCTAAAGACCGCGCTGCCGGAAGCCCGCACCTGGCTGGAGCAGGCCGAGCAGGGCTTTGGCCGCGAGCGCCTATTCCTTTCCCAACTCACCGTCGCAGCAGGCCCGCTTCCGAGCACGCCTGGCCACGACAAAAGCGAGGCCGCCGTGCTCAGCCAGCGCCACGCCATCGAAACGCTAGCCCGATCGGAAAGGACCGGATGCGCGCTTGGTGCCGCCATGGCGCTGGTCCTCGACTGGCAGGAAATCCGCGCTGTCCTCCTTGCTGCTGCCGAAAAGCTCGATATCGAAGCCCCGCGCTCCGCCCTGCCCGTCGCCAGCGACACGCTGGCACTGGCCGACACGTTCGGCGAAAATCCGGCAATCCAGCGCGCCGTCGCGTTTGGCGCGGAACAGATCCTTGCCCAGCATCGCGGGTTGTGGAATCTGCTTGAAGCCCGCGTTGCCGCCCGAGACATGTGGTAGGCCAACTCCAAAACCTGCGCAAAATTCGAGATGCGGCACAGGCTAAGGTTGCAACGCACAATCCATCCGCTTATCGGTAACAACTTGACGTTTACGGAAAGGCCCCTTGTCGGGCCTTTTATGCAAACATGAAGGAAGGACCGCACGTGCGTTTTGACGGAACCAAGGATTATGTTGCCACCGACGATTTGAAGGTGGCCGTCAACGCGGCTGTCACGCTGCGCCGCCCGCTGCTCGTCAAGGGCGAACCCGGAACCGGCAAAACGGTCTTGGCCCATGAAATCGCCAAGGCGATCGAGGCTCCGCTGATCGAATGGAACGTCAAATCGACCACCAAGGCGCAGCAGGGCCTGTACGAATATGATGCGGTTGCGCGGCTGCGCGATGGCCAGCTTGGCGACGAGCGGGTCCATGATATCTCCAACTATATCCGCAAGGGTAAGCTTTGGGAGGCCTTCACCAGCGAACAGCTTCCCGTGCTGTTGATCGACGAGATCGACAAGGCGGACATCGAATTCCCGAACGATCTTCTCCAGGAACTCGATCGCATGGAGTTCTTTGTTTATGAGACGAAGGAACAGATCGTCGCCAGAGAGCGCCCGATCGTCGTCATCACATCCAACAACGAGAAAGAGCTGCCGGACGCATTCCTGCGCCGCTGCTTCTTCCATTATATCAAATTCCCCGATCGCGAGACGATGCAGGAAATCATCGATGTGCACTTCCCGGATATCCAGAAGATGCTCGTCTCCAAGGCGATGGATATCTTCTACGAAGTTCGCGACGTGCCGGGCCTCAAGAAGAAGCCGAGCACGAGCGAACTGCTCGACTGGCTCAAGCTGCTCCTGCACGAGGATATGCCGCTCGACGTGCTGACTTCGCGCGATCCCAAGAAACTCATCCCGCCGCTCCACGGTGCGCTGCTCAAGAACGAGCAGGATGTGATGCTCTTTGAACGCCTCGCCTTTATGAGCCGGCGCGAGGGAGCCTAGGCCCTTCGCCATGCCCGCGAAGGCGGGAGTCCCGGACGGTCGGCGGCACCAAATCTGACTCTGGATTCCCGCCTTCGCGCGAATGGCCGATTGGTGTAGGCGATTCCGGTGCCACGCTTCCAAACCGACCGCACCCGCTTCGCGCGCATCAGGGCCCGGCTCGAAACGGTCGACTTCGCCCGGCCATGGCAGCGCTGGATCTACGAATTCCTGTTGTTCGGGCTGAAACAGGCCTGGGCCTGCCTGTTCGGCGGACTGATGCTGGCGCTGCTCGTTGGCACCTATCTTTTCTATCCGCTGGACGCCGCCCTCGCCCGCTATGATTTTCTGACGCTGGCGGCCTTGGCGATCCAGATCGCAATGCTCGCCTTTCGACTGGAAACCCTGGGCGAGGCCAAGGTCATTCTCGCTTTCCATGTCGTGGGAACGATCATGGAACTGTTCAAGACGGCCAATGGCTCCTGGATATATCCTGAAAGCAGCCTGCTCAGGATAGGCGATGTCCCTCTCTTTTCCGGCTTCATGTATGCCGCCGTCGGTAGCTATATCGCCCGTATCTGGCGGATATTCGATTTCCGTTTCAGCCACTACCCGTCACATTGGGCAAGCTACGGACTGGCCACAGCGATTTACGTGAATTTCTTCGCCCATCATTGGTTGGCCGACATTCGCTGGCTGTTGTTCGGCATAACGGCCATGCTCTTCTGGCGTTGCCGGGTGTTTTTCAGACCCTGGAAAGTCAGGCGGCGCATGCCCCTCCTTTTCGGCTGGCTGCTGGTCGCGCTCTTCATCTGGTTCGCTGAAAATCTCGGCACCTTCGCGCGGGCATGGACCTATCCGGGGCAACAGGATGGCTGGGAAATGGTCAGCTTTGCCAAGTTAGGCAGTTGGTATCTGTTGATGATTATTTCTTTTGTGCTGGTTGCGCTGGTCAATCGCGCCGAGAAACCGGAGCAATCCTAGTGCAGCACCAGCCCGCCATCGACGATCAGCGACTGGCCCGTCACATAGCTGGCCGCGTCTGACGCCAAGAACAGGATCACGGAGGCGATTTCGGACGGCTCGGCGAAGCGGCGCATCGGAACCGTGCGCAGAAGCTTACCCTTGAGACTTTCATTCTGCTCAACACCGGCAGTCAGCCGCGTACTGACAAATCCCGGCGCGACCATGTTGGAGCGCACGCCCTGCGCAGCCCAGGCATCGCCCTGCGCGCGCGTAAGGCCCAGAAGCCCTGCCTTGCTGGCGGTATAGGCGGGGGCCTTGGGATAGCTGAGGAATGACGCGCAGGAGCCGATATTGACCACCGCACCGCCCTGCCCCGCGCTCAGCAGCGGCAGCAAGCGTTCGGACAGGTCATGCACGGCAATCATGTTGATCTCGACCGTCCTCATGAATGTCGACAGTTCGAATTCATCTGGCCCACCGGACTGGCCGGCATTGTTGACGAGCACATCAAGCGCCCTGATACCATCGCATAACGCCGCTCGCTGGGCCGGTTCGCTCATCTGGCACTGGATATAGGCGAAGGCGGACAGGTCATCATCATAGTCGGACGGGGATTCGCGGGTGCCGGTTATCGTCACGATTGCTCCGGCTTCAACGAAGGCATGAGCCGTCGCCAGCCCGATTCCCTGGCTTCCACCCGTCACCAGCACATGCTTTTCCGCAAAATCGGTCATCCTGCCGCTCTCCTGTCCAAATGTCCTGTTTCATCGAAGCCAACAATCTGCCATGATTGCCGTTAACGTAAAGCATAATCGTACGGAGCACCGATAGCCCCATGTTTTTCTCCTTTGTCGACGAACTCCGTTCCGCCGGTATCCAGGCCAGCCTGAAAGAGCATCTCACGCTGCTCGACGCGCTCGACAAGGACGTAATCCGGAAGACGCCCGAGGAATTCTATTTCCTCGCCCGCGCGACCTTTGTGAAAGACGAAGGCCTGCTCGACCGGTTCGACCAGGTGTTCGCCAAGGTCTTCAAAGGCATTGAAACAACCTATGGAGACGAAGCCGTCGAGCTTCCCGAAGACTGGCTGCGCGCGGTTGCCGAAAAATATCTCTCCGAGGAAGAGATGGCGGCCATCGAGAAAATGGGTTCCTGGGAAGAGATTATGGAGACGTTGAAGGAACGGCTTGAGGAGCAGAAGGAACGCCATGAGGGCGGCAACAAATGGATCGGCACTGGCGGAACCTCTCCCTATGGCCATAGCGGTTATAACCCCGAAGGCGTACGGATCGGCGGCAAGGGCAAACATGGTAAGGCTGTCAAAGTCTGGGAAAAACGTGAATTCCAGAATCTGGATCACACGAAGGAACTGGGGACGCGAAACATCAAGGTCGCACTCCGGCGCCTGCGCAAATTCGCGCGGGACGGCGCGCAGGATGAGCTCGATATCCGCTCGACCATCGACGGCACGGCGCGCAAGGGCTGGCTCGACATTCATATGCGCGCCGAGCGCCGCAACGCGATCAAAGTGCTGCTGTTCCTCGATGTCGGCGGGTCAATGGATCCTCATATCAAGCTGTGCGAAGAACTGTTCAGCGCGGCGACCAGCGAGTTCAAGAATCTCGAATTCTTCTATTTCCATAACTGCCCGTACGAAGGTCTCTGGAAGGACAACCGCCGGAGATTCTCTGAACGCACACCGACCTGGGACGTGCTTCACAAGTTCGGGCATGACTATAAACTGATCTTTATCGGCGATGCATCAATGAGCCCCTATGAGATCACCCATCCGGGCGGTTCGGTCGAGCATTTCAACGAGGAAGCGGGTGCGGTCTGGATGCACCGGCTGACCAATACCTATCCCGCCGCGGCCTGGCTCAACCCCGTACCGGAAGCGCAATGGGGCTATTCCCAGAGTACCAAGGTGATCCGCGAACTGATGAACGACCGGATGTACGGCCTGACGCTGGACGGGCTGGATGACGCAATGCGCGAACTGACGCGGAAAGCGTAAACATGACCCGTCTCCATTTCGAACGTCATGTGGTCGCACGGATCGGCTGGCTGCGCGCCGCCGTACTGGGAGCCAATGACGGCATCGTCTCGACGGCAAGTCTGGTTATCGGCGTCGCGGCGGCCTCTGCCGGACGCGAAGAGATTTTGGTTGCCGGGCTGGCTGGGCTGGTTGCCGGTGCTATGTCGATGGCGGCAGGCGAATATGTTTCCGTCAGTTCGCAATCCGATGCCGAGCGCGCAGATCTTGCGCGCGAGAAATGGGAACTCGAAACCGCTCCGCTTGCCGAACATGCCGAGCTCGCCGCGATCTACCGACAACGTGGTCTCGACAAGGCCACGGCAGACATCGTTGCGACCCAGCTGATGGAAAAGGATGCTCTCGGTGCGCATGCGAGAGACGAACTCGGTATCTCGGAAATCACGCAGGCGCGGCCGATCCAGGCGGCGCTGACCTCTGCGGCGGCATTCACGGCAGGCGCTGCCGTCCCCGTTATCACAGCCCTTCTCGCGCCGATATCCTCGATGATCTGGCTGGTCGCACTCGCCTCGCTCATTGCACTGGCCATGCTCGGCGCAACGGGAGCACGGGCGGGAGGCGCGGCGCTCTGGCCGGCTACGGTCCGTGTTCTGTTCTGGGGAGCGCTCGCAATGGCGGCGACGGCTGGAATTGGGTCGTTAGTGGGCGCAGTAGTCTAACGATGATCCCGTTTCAGCGGACCTAGAAATGGTAGCCGCGTCGATAACGGTAGCGACGCTGCAGATTGTCTTCGAAATGGCCAAAGCCAAGTGAAAGGAAACCTTCTTTTCCGATCGGAATTAGGGTCGATGCGCTCAGTTCGCGATAACCGTTCGTGCCGATTCCAAAACCGATTACACTCTGGATACGGCCAGTCGACTCAGCGTCCGAATCGTTCTCCAGCAATGCCTCCGCATCGATGCGCGGTTCTGCGCTCGACGCAGTGATCTCCGCCATTTCTTCCGGAGACAGGCGGTGAACGGCCCCGGCGTCTTCACTCTCCCGAGTATCGGCAAATGCAGTATTCGGCGCGACTGCCAGGATGAGGGCCGATACGATGATGGCGGGCTTTGCGTTTACCATCGGCCCAGCCTGCACGGACCGCAATTGCTCGAACCTGAACCGGCAGGCATTCGTCATTAGCACAAGCAGGAGATACGCTGCTCCACCCATGCGGCTTCGTCAGGCATGGTCAGCGCATCGAGATCGCCCGGCTCGGCCACTCGATCGTCAACCCATTCGCGCAGCAGCGGGCTGCCGTTGATCACGTCTATGGCGAGCACATCCTCGGTATATTCATAGGCGAAATCCTTGCCCCGCCACAGTTCATAATCCGGATAAAGCTGCCGGATTGCCTTGAAACCCAGCGCCTGGAGCCGCCAGGGCCTGAACGCCTCATGATCGTAAAAACGGCCTTCGGGATGGATATGAACGCCGTGACAGAGCGTACCTGCATGCTTGTGAAAGGTCGGTTCGAACCAGATTTCGCGCAATGCGCAGCCGCTCAGCCAATCGGGCGCGAGGCGCTCCATCTCGGTCAGCACGGCGCGTGCATCGATATCGGGCGCGCCGAAAATTTCCAGCGGTCGTGTCGTCCCCCTGCCTTCGCTCAGGGTTGTGCCCTCCAGCATCACCGTTCCCGCGTAGGAGCGCGCCATGGAAAGGTTCGGGGCATTGGGGCTGGGGTTAACCCAGAGACGTTCGTTCAGCGGCCAGCCAAAGCCGGGTCCGGTACCCGGCTGCCAGCCCTCCATCTCGATGACCCGGTAGTCGACATCGAGCTTGAGCGTGTCGACAAACCAATGCCCCATCTCGCCCAGCGTTAGCCCGTGCCGCATCGGCATCGGCCCCGCCCCGACAAAACTCTCCCAGCGTTCACGCAGGGTCAGTCCCTCAACCGGGCGGCCCGCCGGATTGGGCCGGTCCAGCACCCACACCGCTTTGCCATGCTCCGCCGCTGCTTCGAGCATGTAGCGCAGCGTCGTGATGAAGGTGTAGATGCGACAGCCCAGGTCCTGCAGATCGATCAGCACCGTGTCGAAAGTCCCCATCGACTGGCCGGTCGGTCGGCGGACTTCGCCGTACAGGCTGAACACCGGAATGCCGTGCGCTGGATCGGTATAGTCCGGCGATTCGATCATATTGTCCTGCTTGTCGCCGCGCAGCCCGTGCTGCGGTCCAAAGGCGGCGGTCACATCGATACCGTCAGCAACGACGAGCGCATCCAGCGAATGGGTAAGGTCTTCGGTGACGGAGGCCGGATGCGCGAGCAACGCTACGCGCTTCCCTTCCAGCGGTGCACGAAGGCATTTGTCTTTTATGAGGCGATCGATTCCGAATTTCATGACAGCTCAGCTGCCGGGAGTTGGAGCGCAAAGCAATCCTTATGGTGAAAATCGGGTTTTCCGGGCGGATGACCAAGCGCCCAAAAGGATTTTGTGCCGTCATTTTCTTCGATTACGGCGGACGCGCCCAGTCGCAGGTTGGAAGCCGGAAGTTCGGGCAATGCCTCTATGGACAGGAAAAAATGTTTGTCCGCCGACGAAATCCATATCTCGGGATCGCGAAACGGCAGCGCGCGCATACCTTCCCGATATCGATCGAACCGATAGGCGGCCCATTCAAAAGAGGGCGAGAAATTCAACTCCCAATACTGCTCCGCTCCTTCCGGCTGAACGAACAGTTCGAAACAGGTCGTTTGCCACAAACCGCCCGCCCGGACCGGAGCTTTCTCCTCGGGCAACAGCAACGCTCCACTGGACCGAACATGAAACTCCAGCCAGAGCTCGCGTGGGCCTCCCCGTGCCAGCTGCACACCAACGCTCTCGACAGCCTTTGCCGGCGTATCGGGATGCGCAACCAGCGCATGCATGTCTAATGCTCTCCCCAAGACCGTTTCTCCATGCTAACGGCCCCGCCATGACCGAATATCAATCCGACCTGCTGCGCCTGCTTGAAGCGCGCGACTATATCCACCAGCTCACCGATGCGGAAGGGCTGGACTCGCTTGCGGCCAAGCACGTCGTGCCCGGCTATATCGGGTTCGATGCGACGGCGGATTCACTGCATGTCGGCAGCCTCGTCCAGATCATGATGCTGCGCCGCCTGCAACAGGCCGGGCACAAGCCGATCGTGCTCATGGGCGGCGGGACGAGCAAGATTGGCGACCCGAGTTTCAAGGACGAGGCCCGCAAGCTGATTTCTGCGGATACCATCGCCGACAATATCTCCTCGATCAAACGGGTGTTTGACCGGTTCCTGACATTTGGCGACGGCCCTACCGATGCGATCATGGTAGACAATGCCAACTGGCTGGATGCGCTCGAATATATTCCGTTCCTGCGAGAGATCGGACAGCATTTCTCCGTCAACCGGATGCTGAGCTTCGATTCGGTTAGGCTGCGGCTGGATCGCGAACAATCGCTGAGCTTTCTCGAATTCAATTATATGATCCTCCAGGCGTATGATTTCCTGGAACTGTCGCGGCGTGCGGATTGCCTGTTACAGCTCGGCGGCTCCGATCAATGGGGTAATATCGTCAACGGGATTGAACTGGCCCGGCGGATTGACGGCAAGCAGCTGTACGGCATCACCACTCCGCTGATCACTACGGCCGATGGTGGAAAAATGGGCAAGACCACGAGCGGTGCGGTCTGGCTCAATGCAGACCGACTCAGCCCCTATGACTATTGGCAATTCTGGCGCAACACACAGGACGCCGATGTCGGCAAATTCCTGCGCCTGTTTACCGATATCGACCTTGGTGAAATCAGCCGGCTCGCGGCGCTGGACGGCGCGGAAATCAACGATGCGAAAAAAGTTCTCGCCGATGCGGCCACGGCAATGGCCCACGGGGAAGAGGCCGCGCGCGACGCCGCCGAAACGGCTCAGAAAACCTTTGAACAAGGTGCGACCGGAGACGATCTTCCGACACTCGCCGTGACTGGCGATATCGGCCTTGTCGAAGCGCTGGTCGGCCTGGAGCTGGTTGCATCGAAGGGAGAGGCAAAGCGCCTCGTTAAAGGCGGCGGGGCCAGGATCGACGGCGAACAGGTCAGCGATCTCGGAACGGTAATCTCGGTCGGAACCGCCCCGGTGCGCATTTCGGCAGGCAAGAAAAAGCATGGCGTGCTGTCAAACGGCTAGCCAAGCTGTCGCTCGCGTTCGATCATCCCGTTCAGCCAGCGCAAGCTGAGCCACAGGATCACCAGACCGGCCAACAGATTGGCAATCGCGATGCCCGCATAAACGCCCGTCGTGTCAAAAAACTGCGTCGCGACAAGAGTGATCGGAATGTAGAACAGCAGCGAGCGCACCAGATACAGGCCCAGGCCGAGCATCGGCCTCCCGAGGGCGTTGAACGCGCCGGCGGCGACGATGGTCACGCCATAACCTGCAAAGGTTATCGGGACGATCCAGAGATACCAGGATACCTCCTCCACCACGATCGGCGAATCGCTGAACTGTCCGGCCAGCCAGCCGGCACCCACCCAGAATCCGATTGCAACAATGGCGCTCCAGGCGAAACAGGCCAGAAAACTGAAGCGGATCGCCGAACGGATACGTTCATACTTCTTAGCGCCCCAATTCTGACCGGCGAGTGGCCCTATGGACCCGGACAGCGCCAGCATCGGGACAACCGCGAAGCTCTCCAGACGGCCGGCAACGCCGAAGCCTGCCACAACCTGATCGCCGTAAACGGCGACGATTGCGGTAGCGACGCCGATAGCCGCAGGATTGACGGCATTGCCCAGCGCCGCCGCGATCCCGATCCGGCCAATTTCCCGCCAACTGCTCAGCACCTCATCCCAACTCGTGCGTTTGAGATTGATCAGGCGGTCACGAAACAGGAGAACCGGTATGATCACGAGCGGCATAACGGTCCGCGCACAGAAATTGGCCCATGCCGCGCCTTCCATGCCCATGGCTTCGATGCCGAACCCGCCAAAGATCAATATCGGGTCTAGAGCGATCCCCACGACTGCCGTCGCTACCATCAGCGCGCTGGGGACGAGGGAATCGCCATTGGCGCGCAGGATACTTGCCCCGACCTGCGACAGGACAAGCAGCGGCAATGCACAATACCAGATGCGCATATAGGCGACGATATCGTCCAGCACGCCGCCTTCCGCGCCGATCAAAAGGAAAAGGGGCCGTATCGTCATGGTTCCGATACAGGCGACAACCACACCCGTGATCGCCGCCAGTACTAGGCTATGCGTGGTCAGGCTGACGATCCGGCTGCGATCCCCCTTGCCGATTGCCCGCGACAATAGCGAGCCCGTTCCGGCGGCCAGGCCGATGGCGAGGCTCATGATCGCAAATGCCACCGGAAAGGCGTAGCTGATCGCCGCCAGCGGCTGGGTGCCCAGCTGCCCCAGAAAATAGGCGTCGACCAGGGTCGCCGAAAACATGGCAATGATGCCGATCGATAGCGGGCTCGCAAGCCGGACGAGCTGGATGCACACCGAGCCCCGGGTAAGATCGCGCCTGTCCGCCATCGGCTTGGCTTCGCGCAGCCCCGTGCCGGAGACAAGTGCTGTTCGTCGAAGCTCCAGGCTTCCCATCAAAAAACTGATGGTAAACCGCCCGTTATCCGCGTTGCTTTGGTCGCAATTAAAGAGTTTCTGCGAGTAAGATCGGGTAATTCCGGCGGATTAGGAGAAACCAGGATGAACGCGCAACCTCTCGCTCAGCATATTTTCGATGTCGAAAAACGTCGTGCTGCGCGCGATGCTGTGTCTATTCGCGCCGAACTGCATGAACCCGGCGAAGACGGTCACGAAATCCTGGTGGGGAATCTCTCACCCTTCGGTTTCATGGCGATTTCCCCGAAAGCTTATCGGGAAGGGACGCTGGTTAGGCTGAACCTGCCGCTTATCGGCGAAGTGAACGCCCGTATCGTATGGTCGCTGAGCGATCGTATCGGTGCCGAATTCATCCGCCCGTTCGACGCGAGCGGCTATCGCCAGAAACTCGATTCCACCCCAAAAAAGGCGCATAACGACGACGGCTGAGAGTCGGCCGTACGCCCGGTACAATTCCGGCTTTAGGAGCCGTCCCGCAGCGCGTCGGCAAGACTGGGCATATCCGGATAGCCGATATCGGCCACACGCCACTCGCCATCGGTCCGGGAGAGCCGCAAGGCGACGGTCTGGCCACTTCCGAAATTGCTGAAGCTCACCTCCGCGATAACATCGTCATCCACCGCTTCCATACGCTCTATCGCATAGCTGAAATCACCAAAGTCCTGGCACGCGCAAAGCGGGTCCGCACCATATTCATCGCCCATCAACGCCAGAAGTTCCGGGGCAATGACGGCGGAGAAGGCTTCGATGCCATTGCCGTCGATATAGCTCTGGTAAACAGATTCGACGAAAGTGCGGGCCGATTCTAGATCGGCATCGGGCGTTGTTTCCGATGCAGCGAATTCGGGTTCGGCAGGATTGCTGTTTGAAGCTTCGGCAAAACAGCCCGATAGCAGAAAGGCAGCAAGAACGACTGATGCTTGACGTGCAATAGGCATTTCTTTCCCCTGTTGCGATGGCCGCGAATGGCCTTAGCCGCTGCGCAGCAACGGAACCGCAGTATCGCGCTTGAACAGGTAAAGTGCAATCCGGGCAGCCTCCCCGCGTGCGCTGTCCAGGCCGCCCTCATTCTCGATCAGCAGGCGCGCATCGTCATTGGCGATCGGCGCAAGTTCGGCAACCAGTTCAGGCGGTGCAATCCGGAAACCAACATCGCCAGACTGGCGCGTGCCCAGCAGTTCTCCCGCGCCACGCAATCGCAAATCCTCTTCCGCTATACGAAAGCCGTCATTGGTTTCGCGCAAAAGTTTAAGCCGCGCCCGCGCCGTTTCACTCAGCGTATCGCCGCGCAGAAGCAGGCACATCGACTGGGCATCACCGCGCCCGACCCGGCCACGCAGCTGATGGAGCTGGGCCAGCCCGAACCGGTCAGCGCCCTCCACAATCATCAGCGTCGCATTGGGCACATCAACGCCCACCTCGATCACCGTCGTCGCGACAAGCACAGCGAGATCGCCGCGCTGGAAACGGTCCATCACCGCATCTTTTTCCGGCCCCTTCATCCGGCCATGGACTAGACCCACCCGTTCCTCGCCAAAACGCGCCTTGAGCAATTGCGCCCGGTCTTCCGCGGCAGCCTGATCGGAAAGTGCGCTTTCCTCGACCAGCGGACAGACCCAATATGATTGCCCGCCGCCCGCAACATGGCGGCCCAGACCTTCAATGATCTCGTCGAGGCGGCCCGCATTCAGCACCCGGGTTTCGATGGGCTGGCGCCCCGGCGGCATTTCATCGAGCCGGGAAACATCCATCTCGCCGTAATGGGTCAGCGTGAGCGTGCGCGGGATGGGCGTCGCGGTCATCACCAGCAGATGCGGCGGCTTCTCCGCCTTTTGCGACAGCATCATGCGCTGCGCCACGCCAAAGCGGTGTTGCTCGTCCACGACCGCAAGGCCGAGCTTCTTGTAGCGCACCGCCTCCTGAAAAATCGCGTGGGTACCGATCAGGATATCCACTGAGCCATCGGCAAGCCCCATCAGCGTGGATTCCCGCACCTTGCCCTTGTCCCGCCCGGTCAGCACCGCAACATTGATCGGCAGGCCCGCAAGCATGGCCGAAATCGTATCGAAATGCTGGCGCGCGAGAATTTCCGTCGGCGCGAGAAGCGAGCCCTGCGCACCCGATTCCACCGCCATCAGCAAGGCCATCACCGCGACGAGAGTTTTCCCCGAACCGACATCGCCCTGCAGCAAACGCAGCATCGGCTTGTCCTGCTGCACATCGGCTTCGATTTCGGCAATGCTCCGCGTCTGCGCACCCGTCGCCTCATAGGGAAGATTCAGCATGTCGCGCAGCCTGCCATCTGGGTTTAACCGCTCCCCGCGGCGGCTGCGGGCCGATTGCCGGACAAGGGCGAGCGCCAGCTGGTTGGCGAAAATCTCGTCATAGGCGAGCCGCCGCCGCGCCTTATCGTTGGTCGGGTCCGCATGGATAGCACCGATAGCTTTGCGCCAGGCTGGCCATTCCTCACGTGCCTTCAGCCCCGGTTCGATCCATTCGGGAAGCTCGGGCGCGCGCTCCAGCGCCTGGGCCGCAAGCTGGCTAAGCCGCTTGTTGGTCAGCCCTTCGGATAGTGCATAGACGGATTCGCGCTGGGGAATTTCTTCAATCTCATCGGGTTTGACGACCATGTCGGGATGCACGATCTGCAATTCCTGACCATACATCTCCATACGGCCCGAAATCGCGCGCAGCTCGCCCAGCGGAAGCAGCTTTCTCGCCCATCCCGGGTTGTTGAAATAGACAAGGCTGACAATATTCCCCTCCCCGTCCACCGCCTGAATACGCAAAGGGCTGCGCGGGCCGCCAGCCTTATAGTCGATGGGTGTCACAATCACCGTCACTATCCGGCCCGCGTCAGCCATATCGAGCGTTTCCACACGTTTCCGGTCGATACAGCCTGTCGGCAGATGGAAGAGCACATCGACAATCTGTTCGAGCTTCAGCCGCCCCAGCGGCTTGGCGAGACCCTTGCCGACACCCTTCAGGGCTACGATTTCGGCAAACAGCGGATTGAGTATCTCGGGGCGCATGATTAGAGACTTCTATACCGAAGCCGACAAGCCATACCAGCGCCTGTCGGCCTTTTGCTGTTGGAGTTCACATGGATCACGCCGATCACCTGAAACGCCTGAAGTTTCGCGCATGGCACCGCGGAACCAAAGAGGCTGACCTGCTGATTGGCGGCTTTTTCGATCGCTATTCGGCAGAATGGTCAGCGGAAGAAGCGGACTGGTTTGAAAACCTGCTCGCAATCGACGATGTCACGATCATGGCCTGGGCCATCGGAACCCAAGAGCCACCTGCCGAAATCGATGGCCCCATGATGCGCCGCATGCAGGTTCTGGATTACATCCCCATCGCCAAATGACCGAGATTCAGAAAATTCTCGAAGCCAGCACGCCGCTGACGCTTGCCAGTGCGCCGACGGGCTTCCTGCCCTCCCTGATGGCGGACCTTGCGCGTGCGGCGGCGTTCAAGGGGCTGCCTGCCGTCTATATCGCGCCCGATGACGCGGCGATGCGCGGGCTGGCTGAAGCCGCCGCCTATTTCGCGCCCGAGATCGAGATTGTCAGCTTTCCGGCATGGGACTGCCTACCCTATGACCGCGCCAGTCCGAGCCTGCGGATTGCGGCCGAACGCCTTGCCGCACTCAACGCGCTCCAGCGCGAGCAGAAAAAGCCCCGCCTAATCGCAACGACGACCAACGCCGTGACTCAGCGGACATTGACGCCGTTTCGCATCCGCCAGCTTGTCGCGCATTTGGCGCCCGGCGAGCGCATCGACCGGGACGTTCTGACCGCGCGGCTACAGGCCAATGGCTATATCCGCGTCGAGAGCGTGGCCGATGCCGGGGAATATGCGGTGCGCGGCGGGTTGCTGGATCTGTTTCCATCAGGCGAGAAGGAAGCGCTTCGGCTGGATTTCTTCGGTGATGAGATTGAGAGCATCCGGCGCTTCGATCCCGCCGACCAACGCACAACCGGTCGCGCCGAGAGCTTCACCCTCCTCCCCGCGTCGGAAGCGCTGCTCGACGAGGATAACGTAAAACGCTTCCGTAGCGGATATCGCGAACTGTTTGGCGCAACGGCAACCGGCGATCCGCTATACCAGGCGATCAGTGAAGGCCGCCGCCTTGCCGGAATGGAGCATTGGCTGCCGCTGTTCGAAGAAAAACTCGCGACGTTTTTCGACTATCTGGACGAAGGCACTGTATTCGTTCGCGATGGCGGCACGGCGGCGGCATCAGAAGCCCGGTTCGAGGCGATCGCCGACTACTACAAAAACCGCGAAGAGGTCCGCTCTTCCGATCCGGGCAGCTACCGCCCTCTTGCCCCTGATACGCTCTATCTGACGAACCCCCAATGGGATGCCGTGGTTGCAGAGACGCCGCTGCACCTGACCAGCGCCTTTCGCGAACCCGAAGGCCCGGCGATTGTCGATCTCGATGTCGCCAGCGCCCGAAATTTTGCGCCAGAGCGCAAGGCGAACGCGAATGTCTATGAAGCGGTTGTCGCGCACATCATCGCGCTACGGGCTGAGGACAAAAAGGTCGTGCTTGCCAGCTATAGTATCGGTGCGCGGGAAAGGCTTGGCGGCCTGCTGGAAGAGCATGGGCTTGCCAATACCGCTCTTGCTGACGATTGGCAGTCGGCGCTTGGCGGCACAATCTCGTTGGCCGTTATCCCGCTCGATCATGGCTTCACATCCCCCGATGTCGCGCTGCTTTCCGAACAGGACATGCTGGGAGACAGGCTGCGCCGCAAAACCCGGCGCAAGAAGGATGCCGACGCATTTTTCAATGAGCTGGCAACGCTCACGCCCGGCGATCTCGTCGTACATAGCGAGCATGGCATTGGCCGCTATGAGGGGCTGACGTCGATCCCGGTCGGCAATGCCCCCCATGATTGCGTGGCGCTTGAATATGCGGGCGGCGACAAGCTTTATGTTCCGGTCGAGAATCTCGATGTGCTCTCGCGCTATGGCTCGCAGGGTGACGGCGTAGCGCTGGACAAGCTGGGCGGCGAAGGCTGGCAGCGCCGTAAAGCGAAAATGAAAGACCGGATCCAGGCGATAGCCGGGGATCTGATCGCGACGGCAGCCGCCCGCGCGCTGCGCACCGCCGATATTGCCGAGCCGGATTCCAGCTATGCGAGCTTTGTCGATCGCTTCCCCTATGCCGAAACCGAAGATCAGGACCGCGCTATCCAGCAGGTGATCGCCGATCTGGGCAAAGGCACACCGATGGACCGGCTGGTGTGCGGCGATGTGGGCTTCGGAAAAACCGAAGTTGCCCTGCGCGCCGCCTATGTCGCGGCGATGGCGGGCATGCAGGTCGCGCTAATCTGTCCGACGACCCTGCTCGCACGGCAGCATTACACCAATTTCAGTGAGCGCTTCGCCGGTTTCCCGATGAAGATCGGACGGCTGTCGCGCCTCGTGCCGACCGCCGAAGCCAAGGCGACGCGCGAAGGCCTTGCCGATGGCTCGGTCGATATCGTGATCGGCACCCATGCGCTGCTCGCCAAATCCATCGACTTCAAACGGATTGGCCTGGTGATTGTCGATGAGGAGCAGCATTTCGGCGTGGTCCACAAGGAGCGGCTCAAATCGCTGAAAGCCGATGTCCATGTGCTGACGCTGACCGCGACCCCGATCCCGCGCACGCTCCAAATGGCGATGTCGGGCTTGCGCGAGCTTTCGGTCATCCAGACCCCGCCGATCGACCGCCTTGCCGTGCGCACCTATGTCATGCCCTGGGATCCGGTCGTGCTACGCGAAGCCCTGCTGCGCGAACATTATCGCGGCGGGCAGAGCTTTTTCGTCGCGCCGCGTATTTCCGACCTTCCCGATATAGAGCAGTTCCTGCGCGAGGAGGTGCCCGAAATCAGCTTCGTTACCGCCCATGGCCAGATGTCGCCAACCGTGGTTGAGGAACGCATGTCGGCCTTTTACGACAAGCGCTATGATGTGCTGCTATCGACAACGATCATTGAAAGCGGACTGGATATTGCCTCGGCGAACACGCTGATCATTCACCGCGCTAACCAGTTTGGCCTGTCCCAGCTCTATCAGCTGCGCGGGCGCGTCGGCCGTTCGAAAGAGCGCGCTTATGCCTATCTGACGACCCCGGCAAACCGGATCGTGACGGAAGCGGCCGAGAAACGCCTCGGCGTCCTCTCCGATCTCGAAACGCTTGGCGCTGGTTTCCAGCTTGCCAGTCATGATCTCGATCAGCGCGGCGCGGGCAATCTGCTTGGCGACGAACAGTCCGGCCACATCAAGGAGGTCGGCTTCGAACTCTACCAGTCGATGCTTGAGGACGCGATTATCGCGGCCAAGGCTGGCAGTGCCGGGCTGGAAGCGCCGACAGAAGATTTCTCACCGCAGATCACCGTCGACGCGCCGATCATGATTCCCGATCATTATGTGCCTGATCTCGATCTGCGTATGGGGCTCTATCGGAGAATGAACGATCTGGAAAACCGGCAAGAGGTGGAAGCCTTCGCGGCCGAGCTTATCGACCGGTTTGGCGATATTCCGTCCCCCACCGCCAATCTGCTCAAGGTGATTGAAACCAAGCTCAACGCCAAAAAGGCGCATGTCTCGAAAATCGATGTCGGACCGCGCGGCGCCCTTGTCAGCTTCTTTCAGGACAGCTTCCCCAATCCCGCCGGGCTTATCGACTATGTCGAGCGGCTTAAGGGAACTGCAAAACTGCGCCCTGATCACAAGCTGGTTATCACCCGCAACTGGGGCGATCCGCAGGCGCGGCTCAACGGCGCGCTGCAGCTTTCCAAGGGACTGGCAAAAGCGGCGTCTTAGTTGTGCCCGGCCACCAGTGCTTCGAGCGCTGGGATATCGACAGGCGGCGCGCAGAGATAACCCTGATAGAGTTCGCAACCCTGCTCGGCGAGCAGTGACAGCTGTTCTTCAGTCTCGACCCCTTCGGCGATGACCGACAGGCCCAGCGACCGCGCCATCTCAATCACCCCGGTGACGACGATCCGGTCCCGCGCGCTCCCTGTAATGTCCTGGCTCAGTCGCTGATCGATTTTGAGGTAATCGAGCGGCAGGGTCTTGAGATAGGCCAGACTTGAATACCCCGTCCCGAAATCGTCAATCGCCACGCGGAATTTACTGGCACGCAACTCAGCAAGACATTCGGCGGCAATCCCGAGATCTTCGATCAAACCACTCTCGGTGACTTCGACGGTGAGTGTCGCATGATCGAAACCCGCATCATCCACCATCTCGGAAAAGCGATCGACAAAATCTTCCTCTGCCATGTCAGCAGCCGTAACATTCACGGAAAGCCGCAGTCCGGCCAGTGCAGAGGGCCAGCCCATTGCGGTTTCGACGGCCTTTTTTTGCACATGCTGCGACAATTCGATCAGATAGTCCGAACGCTCGGCCGCCGCGAACAGGGCGATTGCACCCAGTTCCCCGAATACCGGATGTTGCCAGCGCGCCAGCGCTTCAACCCCAACAATCTTTCCGGACGTAATCGACACCTGCGGCTGGTACAGTATTTCGATCTCGTCCCGGTCCAATGCGTGCCGCAGATCTATCTCCAACTGGCTGTCGCGCTCGGCCTGCCCTTCTTCATCCTTCCCGAACACCCGGATGGGATGTGTCTCTCCGTCTCGCGCTTCTGCCAGGGCGACGCTCGCTCGCCGCATTACCGCCGCCGCGTTTTCGTCTCCATCCTCGCTCGTTACAATACCGCATCGTGTTTTCAGCCGGATGACCTGATCGTCGGTAATGAAGGGCTTCTCAAGCACACCGACAAGCTGCCTCGCGGCAAATTCCGCCTCTTCGAGCGATACGGACGGCGCCAGACCAATGGCGAACTCGGCACCAGCCAGCCTGGCGACAAGTTTAGCCCGCATCGGCATGGCGAATATCAGGCGCTCGATCCGGCGTGCCATGCCCTGCAGCACCGCATCGCCAGTAGCGCTGCCATAAGCCTGATTGATACGTTCGAACCGGTGCAGGGAAATCAGCAGCAGCGCCAGTTTCGGCCCATCCCCGCGCTCTGCGCCGAGTTGCGTATCGATCCATTGATGAGCGCTGTGCACATCGCCGACACCAGTCAGATAATCGCTTTCCGATATATTCCGATGGTCCGTTTCTTCGTCGGGAAGTTCCACCCAGGCTCGAACAGTTTTCCCGTCTTCATCCAGGGTGAGATGATGGACCATGCGTTCGTGCGATGCGCCTGGCAGGTCGTGCGCAAAGGCGGTGGGCTGGCCGTTTCCAGTTAGTTTGTCGAGGGCGCGCCCTGCTTCCTCTCCGGCCTTCTCTCCCAACAGCTGCAAAAAATCGGGCCAGAGAATAGAACCTTCCTCTACCAAGGACACATCCAGCAAAGCGGTGAGCGAAGGATTGAGCGCCACCTGCCCCGCCCCGCGGTCCAGTTTCCATGTCTGCCTGACCGTTTCCGGAGCGACTCGTGCTGCGGCATGCTGATACCGGCCGCCGACCCTCACGGTATAGCGGTCGACGAAGCGCAGCGTCTGGATCAGCTCCTGATCGCCAAATGGGCTCGCGAGATAGTGGGTCGCGCCCGCCGCCAGCACTTGATCGATCCGCGCCACATCTGTCTTGGAAACCAGAACCAGCAAGGCCGCAGCATTCGCTTCCACCGGGTCGGCCAGTATCCTGATTGCCGCCAGCCCATCGTCAAACGCCCCCCTGCTGTCGACCACGGCTATTCTCGCGCCGGACAGGATGAAACGTCGTTCCGCCTTGTCCATGCGGCGTGCGGCGATCGGAGCCCAGCCCGCGCGCTCGACAACGGTCGCCAGCTCATTGCGTTGCCGGAACGACAGCAGAAAGAGCGGATTACCGGTTGAAGATGCGAAAGTGGATATGACTATTGGTCCCAGAAACGAACGATGCACCGCGATCTTGGGATACTCTAGAGCGCATCGGCCGCTGTGCAATGTTCCGATCCACACTTGCTCCCGCCACGGGCCCGTTTTAGGGCATGTCCATGGCCCCTACCCCCACCGCGCCGGCACGGCCCCTGACCGACGGATATGGCCGCCGGATAAGCTATTTGCGGATTTCTGTTACGGATCGCTGCGATCTCAGATGCCGCTACTGCATGTCCGAGAAGATGCAGTTCCTGCCGCGGCGAGACATACTCTCGTTCGAAGAGATCGACATGATCGCCAGCGCCTTTGTCGCGCGCGGAGTCCGCAGGATCCGGCTCTCGGGCGGCGAACCCCTTGTCCGCAAGGGCGTTGTCGACCTGGCGCACAGGCTTGGCCGACACCTGGAGAGCGGCGATCTCGACGAATTGACCATGACGAGCAATGCGACGCGGCTCGCCAGGCATGCGGAGGCACTTGTCGACGCCGGCATCGGCCGGATCAATGTTAGCCTCGACACGCGCGACCCGGAAACATTTCGCTATATCACCCGTTGGGGGGAATTGGAGAAGACACTGGAGGGCATCGCCGCGGCCAAGGCCGCCGGGCTGGAGGTCAAGATCAACATGGTGGCCCTCAAGGGGCTGAACGACGACCAGATAGTGCCGATGATGCGCTGGTGCGCGAGCGAGGGCCATGGCCTGACCCTGATCGAGACCATGCCGCTCGGCCGGATCGATGACGACCGGCACGATCGCTATCTGCCGCTCGACGCCGTGCAGCGCGATCTGGAGGAACAATTCCAGCTCGTGCCGCTTGCCGAGCGTACCGGAGGCCCGGCGCGCTACTGGAAGGTCGAAGAGCTCGGCCTCAAGCTTGGCCTGATAACGCCGCTCACCAACAATTTCTGCGATGGCTGCAATCGAGTGCGAATCACGGTGTCGGGGCAAATCTACATGTGCCTTGGCCATGACGATCATCTGGATCTGAAGACCGCCCTGCGAAAAGGCGGAACCGAAGCGCTGGACCGGGTGCTCGACCGCGCGATGACCCTCAAACCGAAACAGCATGACTTCTCGATTTCCGGCGATTCCGACACACCTTCCGTCGCCCGGCACATGAGCGTTACGGGCGGATGAATATTGACGGCAAATACGCAATCGTCGCCTCACCGACGGATGAAGCGCAGGCAGCGGCAGAGGTACTGCGCGAGCAGCATGATTTCGTCGATTTGAAAGAGGCGGAAGCCGTGATCGTGCTCGGGGGCGACGGCTTCATGCTGCAAATGTTGCACCAGATGCTGGCCGATCGCCAGATAAAACCGGTTTTCGGCATGAATCTGGGCACCGTCGGTTTTCTGATGAATGAATGGCGCGTCGAAGGTCTCGGCCAGAGGTTGGGCAAGGCGAAGACATTCACGGTCGCGCCCCTGCGGATGGATGCGGTGACGGTCGATGGCGACCGGATCTCCAGCCCGGCGATCAACGAAGTCTCCCTGCTCCGCGAGACGCGCCAAACAGCCAAGCTGGAAGTCCACGCAGGCGGCAATATCGTGATCGAGGAGCTGGTGTGCGACGGCGTGATCGTCGCAACGCCTGCCGGCTCGACCGCCTACAATCTTTCCGCACGCGGCCCGATCCTGCCCATGGGATCGAAAATGCTGGCCCTCACGCCGATCAGCCCGTTCCGGCCGCGGCGTTGGCGGGGCGCAATTCTGCCCGACAGCACTGAGATTGCCTTCCGGGTCCTGGAGCCCAAGAAACGGCCGGTCAGCGCGGTTGCGGACCAGCGCGAGGTCCGCGATGTCGCGACCGTCAACGTCTGTCTGGACACCAGCCAGACGCTCTCCCTTATGTTCGATCCCGAGCATGCACTGGACGAACGCATCTACCGTGAACAATTCATCGTCTGAGACGCTTGCATCGCCCCACCAAGCGTTGCTATAGGCGCGCGGCTGCTGATCGATACTTGTACCGTTCGGCAGACCTCAAGGGCATTCCCCGGTAGCTCAGTGGTAGAGCAATCGGCTGTTAACCGATCGGTCGTCTGTTCGAATCAGACCCGGGGAGCCACTTGCCAACCACCATTTTCTTCAGGGGCTCGCCGCCGACGTAATAGCGCGGGATTGCCGAGCGCCATTTGCCGCGATTCAGGCCGCCTCTTCCTCATCATGCGGCGTGCGCGGGCTGAGCTTGTACATGGCAAGCTCACCGTAATTTTTCGCCAGCTGCACACGGCCGACATAGTGCGTCCAGAAGCGCTGCTCCGGCTCCAGCGCGAGGACGGCTGCAAAGGCTTCCGTCGCATACACCTCGCCGGTCGGGGTGACGGGTTCGATCCGGGCGGTGCGCGTTACCTCGGTCCCGAAAAAGGTCGTGCGCATCATGACGGCGTCATAGCCGCGATAGATCGGGCCGTGATGCAGGCCTATCCGCATCCCGCAATGGGCTCCGGCGGCTTCGCTCAAGATATCCGGTACATCGTTAAGCTGCCGCTGGAGCTGCGTTACGATCTCCGCCGCATCCGTCGGCGTCGAGATCACGGCATAGATCGCATCGCCCCAGCTGTTGCGGTACAGAATCTTGTCGCCGAACTGATCCAGAACTGCGCCGGCCTTGCCCAATATCTCGGTCGCGAAAACCGGCAGCGCCTCTTCCGTCAGTTTCGAAAACCCCGCAAAATCACCGAAAATCATCGAATGGGCCACCCGGGTCACGTCTTCGGGCATGGCTATTTGAGGCGGCCGATCAAGGTCGCGATCAATGTCGCCGGGATCGATAATATGGCTGTGATGGCCGAGCTTCTGCCAGATCGCGACATCGCTGTTGGTTCCGGCAACATTCACCCCGCTTTGAGTCTTGGCAACGGCGAGCTGGACGGCGCTGGTCCGCAAATGGCGTGCCCGCATCCGCGCAAGGCCCATGGCGACCGCCGATCCGTAATTGAACATGTTCGGATCGCCAATATAGCCCATATCGGTCGCAAAACTGACGCTGGTTGCCCGGTCGAGGCAATGTTCGAACCGCGCGATCCAAGCCTCTCCACCCGGACGGACGGATTGCTCGATGAAGTCTCCGCGCTCAAACGGCAGCACGACATGCAGTTCGAGCCCGCGCCGCAGGATGGCCTCGGCGATCAGGATATCCGATCCGCATGCCAGCGCGCCATAGGCCGTATCGGGCGTGAGATCGTCGAGAGCGGTCTCTATCCGCGCTGACAGAACATCCTCTACCTTGGCGTCCGCCACGAACATATGCCCGGTATAGACAAGGACGGGCGACGGGCGGAGCAGCTCCAGGAGAGGCGCGATCGCCTCGGCCATGTCCGGCACGACCTTGGCGATCAGCATCATCTGGCGGAATGTGGAGGCTTTCGAGCCGACACTGGCGTCCGACCAGCTTATCGCGGCCGAAATCGCTGCAAAGGCGTCACTCGAACGACCCAGCAGCACATTGGCTTCGGCGGCCGTGGCGGTGGCGTAAAACCCCTTGGGTTTCGCGACTTCCGGGTCTTCCAGTATTTTCCGGGCAAGCTCTTCGGCTGCCTCGCGATCCCCCGCGAGCAGCGCCGTCGTCGCTGCATTGATCCCGGTATAATAGCTGGGCCGGTTCTCATAGACTTCGCGGTAGGCCTTGCTGGCCTCAGCAAATAGTGCCGCGCGCTCTGCCGGCTTCGCCTTTTCCGCCAAGTCCTTTTTCAACCGGCCCCAGAGCGCCAATATGTCGTCATCGTCGATCGCACCCAGCCCGGCCTTTTCATAGTGATCGAGCGCCATCCCGGTATCGCCCATGCGGGCGAGCGCCAGCGTCGCGATATAGGCAAGACGGGGAGTTTCTATCCCCTCTTCTCTCGCCGACATGGCAATATCATAGGCTTCGAGATTGTCGCCCCGCGAGAGAGCGTCGTCGGCCAAAACGACAGGATCGGGTGTTGCGATCACCGGGGCCGCCAGCGAGCCAGCGGTATAGACAACAGGGCGGTTGCGGCGCTTATTTCAGCGCCCCGTGACAATGTTTGTACTTCCGGCCCGATCCGCACGGGCAAGGCGCGTTGCGGCTGACATTGCCCTCCCAGTCTTTCGGGTCTCCGGCGAGCAACTCGTCAAGACGCGGTGCGCCCGTCTGACGCGGCGGAAGTTTCGCGGATACCAGGCCAAGATCGCCCGCATCGATATCCGCACTGTCGTCTTCGCCGGTCAGCGGATCAATATGCGTGGTGATGAAATCCGGAAGGTCCGGCAGAGGCGGAGGCGCAGCGCGCGTGAACGTTGCAAACGCCAGTGTCTTGGTAACTTCCTCACGAATATTCACGAGCATCTGCTGGAACATGGAAAAGGCTTCGCGCTTATATTCGTCGATCGGCTTCTTCTGCGCATAGGACCGCAGATTGACGACCTGACGGAGCGCATCGAGCGTGGAGAGATGTTCCTTCCACTGCACATCGAGATTCTGGAGCAGGATGCTCTTTTCAACGCCCACCCAGTCCTCGGCCGGAATATCCTTGGATTTTTCCGCAACCTGCCGATCGGCAAGTTCAAGCAGCCGGCCCTCTATCAGATCGGGCGCGACTTCGTCTTCCTTCATCCAGTCGTCAATCGGTGGCTGGAGACCGAACAGCGCGTCCACTTCGCGCTTGAGCCCGTCGATATCCCATTGCTCGGGATAGGTTCCGTGCGGACAATGATCGGCGACAACACCATTGACGGTTTCCTGCCGCATGTCGACGACGATATCGTCGACCTGTTCGGCGTCCATGATGTCGCCGCGCTGCTCGTAAATGACCTTGCGCTGGTCATTCATCACATCGTCATATTCGACGACCTGTTTGCGGATATCGTAATTGCGCGCCTCGACCTTTTTCTGCGCCGTTTCGATAGCCTTGGCCACCCAGGGGCTAACGATAGCTTCGCCCTCTTCCAGGTTGCTGCGGACCATTTTGGCGAACATGGTCTGTGGTCCGAATATGCGCAGCAGATCGTCGTCGAGCGAGAGATAGAAGCGGCTAAGGCCCGGATCGCCCTGGCGACCGGAACGGCCGCGCAGCTGGTTGTCGATCCGGCGGCTTTCATGGCGTTCGGTAGCGAGAACGAACAGGCCGCCCGCAGCCTTCACCTTTTCCTTTTCTTCCGCAACTTCGGCCGTGATCCGCGCAATTTCCTTATCGCGCTCGGGGCCTTCTTCCAAACCCCCAAGTTCGGATTCGATCCGGGATTCCAGATTGCCGCCAAGCTGGATATCGGTACCGCGACCCGCCATGTTGGTGGCGATCGTCACCGCGCCCAATCGGCCGGCTTGCGCCACGATATGCGCTTCGCGCTCATGATGGCGCGCATTGAGTACCGCATGCTCGACCTTTTCCTTGTTCAGGAATTCGGAGAGAAGTTCGGATTTTTCGATCGAAACGGTGCCGACAAGCACGGGTTGCCCTCGTTCGCTGGCTTCGCGGATAGCCTTGGCGATAGCCGCGAACTTGTCCATTTCGTCTTTATAAAACTCATCGACCTCGTCGATCCGCTGGATCGGCTTGTTGGTCGTAATTGTCGTTACGTTCATCTTGTAGATGTCGTAAAATTCGGGCGCTTCGGTCAGCGCCGTTCCCGTCATGCCTGCAAGTTTCGGATACATGCGGAAATAATTCTGGAAGGTGATCGATGCGAGGGTCTGGTTTTCCGGCTTGATCGGAACTCCTTCCTTCGCCTCGACGGCCTGATGTAACCCGTCCGACCATCGGCGGCCGTCCATCATGCGCCCGGTAAATTCGTCGATGATCACCACTTCGTCATTCTTGACGAGATATTCCTTGTCACGGCGCTGCAGTGTATTCGCGCGCAATGCCTGTTGGAGGTGGTGTACGACCTGGGTATTTTCATAGTCGTAAAGGTTGGCGCCCTCGAGCAGTCCGGCTTCTTCCAGCAGGCGCTCCGCCCGTTCGGTGCCATCCTCCGTTAGCGTGACGGAGCGCTGCTTCTCGTCAAGCTCGTAATCCTCTTCGGTCAGCTGCTTCACGACCGCATCAACGCCTATGTAGAGTTCCGATTTGTCTTCGGTCGGACCGGAAATAATAAGCGGGGTCCTGGCTTCGTCGATCAGGATCGAATCCACCTCGTCGACTATCGCGAAATTGAACGGCCGGTGGACCATTTGCGCCCGCGAATATTTCATATTGTCGCGAAGATAATCGAAACCGAACTCATTGTTCGTGCCGTAGGTTATGTCTGCGGCATAAGCGGCGCGGCGCTGGTCTTCGGGCAGGTTCGGTACGATGACGCCGACTTCCATCCCGAGGAAGCGATAGACCTGGCCCATCCATTCGGCATCGCGGCTGGCCAGATAGTCATTGACCGTCACGACATGGACGCCTTTGCCCTCCAGCGCGTTCAGATAAACCGGCAGGGTCGCGACAAGCGTCTTGCCCTCACCCGTTGCCATTTCGGCAATTTCGCCGCGGTGAAGCACAATTCCGCCGAGCATCTGCACATCATAATGACGCTGACCCAGCGTTCGCATCGCCGCTTCGCGCACTGTTGCAAAAGCCTCAGGCAGAATATCGTCCAGCGTCTCGCTACCGCTCAGCCGTTCCCGTAACTTGGGTGTCTGCGCCTTGAGTTGATCGTCGCTCAGCGCCTGAATTTCAGGCTCCAGCGCGCTGATCTGCTGAACAATCTTGTCGAGCTTTTTGAGATAACGATCGTTGCTTGATCCGAATATCGATTTGGCAATGCCGCCAAACATGGGCGTTCCTGACGTTTATTGTGTTGGGAAGGCCATCGAAAATGGCCCAAAACCCCTGAAATTCCTAGGCGCGCGATGTAGGGATGAGGAGGTGGATAGTCAATTGGAGGATGAGCCGTTAAGGCGGGCGAGAATTATGGATTATTGACAATGACCATCGAAAAATCTCCGCTTGCACCTAGCGAATTTGCCTCCTTGAAGACCATTGGCGGAGCACAGCCAAGAGTTTCGCGCGCCCAATACAAGCAATGGGACCGCTGCGACCTGACTTTTGTCGAACTTGGCGAAGGAACGACTGTCGCCGGTGTTACGACACGTTCGCAATGCCCCTCTCCTGAAGTCGAATGGTGCCGCGATGCATTGACGCATGGCAAGGCCCGGGCACTTATCGTCAATGCTGGCAATGCCAACGCTTTTACGGGCAATCGGGGGCGCGCCGCTGTGGAGGCCATTGCGACCAAGGTTTCCGGGCATCTGAGCTGCGAACAGTCCGAAATTTTCATCTGCTCGACTGGTGTCATCGGGGAACCGCTGCCGATCGACAAGGCGGAGGCCGGGCTGGAAGCCGCTTTCTCGGCACCCGAAGCGCGCTGGGAAGAGGCAGCCCATGCCATCGGCACGACGGACACGTTTCCAAAAGGCGCATCGGCGCGCGCGATGATTGGCGATACGGCCGTGCAGATCAGCGGGATCGTTAAAGGATCGGGCATGATCGCGCCGGATATGGCGACCATGCTTGGCTTTGTCTTTACCGATGGCGCGATCGACGCGAAATTCCTCCAAGACCTGCTGAACCGGGCCACCGCCAAAAGCTTCAATTGCATCACCGTGGATAGTGACACGTCGACGTCAGACACCGTGCTGGTGTTCGCAACGGGGAAAGCGGGCAACGCGCCGCTCGCTTCCTTCGACGATGCCGGCGCCAATGCGTTCGCAGCGGCGCTGGAGCAGGTCTGTCTGGACTTGGCGCATCTTGTCGTCCGCGATGGCGAGGGCGCGTCCAAATTTATCGAAATCGCCGTCGAGGGCGCGGAAGACGACGAGAGCGCAAGGCGCGTGGGCCTTTCGATCGCCAATTCCCCACTCGTTAAAACCGCCATTGCAGGTGAAGATGCAAATTGGGGCCGGATCGTAATGGCGGTCGGCAAGGCCGGGGAACCGGCGGATCGCGACCGGCTGTCCATCCGGTTCGGTGCGACCCAGGTCGCCCGGAATGGCGTGGCGGTTGAAGACTATGACGAAGCGCCCGTTGCGGCTCATCTCAAGGGCGATGCCATCGAAATCGGTATCGATCTCGGCATTGGTGACGGCCGGGCCACGGTTTGGACCTGCGATCTCACCCATGGCTATATCTCGATCAACGCCGATTATCGCTCATGACATTTCATCCGCTGTCCAATGCGGTTGAGACGCTGATGCGCAGCGTCGCTGCCGATATCATCATGCCGCGCTTCCAGTCTCTCGCGACGCACGAAATAAAGGAAAAATCCCCCGGTGAAATCGTCACGATTGCTGACCAGGAGAGCGAAGACCGGCTCAGCGAAGGTCTCGCCGCGCTGCTACCCGAAGCCCGGATCGTGGGTGAAGAGGCCTCCGAAACCGATCCCGCCCTTCTCGATGCCGTCAATAACGGAAACGTCTGGCTGATCGACCCGGTCGACGGGACGACCAATTTTTCCGAAGGGAAAACGCCCTTTGCCGTCATGATCGCTCTGCTGGGAGATGGCGACCCGCTAGCGAGCTGGTTGCTGGATCCTGTGAACGGCCGACTCTGCCATGCCCATCGCGGCCATGGTGCTTATATCGATGGTGAGAAGGTAATGGCGAAACCGAGCGGCGCAGAGCTGCCGGTTGCTGCATTCGGCATGCATTTCATGACGCCGGAGAAGCGCGAACGCATCGAAGTCCGGTCAAATGGCCAGTTTAGCGTCGTGCCCATTCCACGCTGTGCGGGCGAACAATATCCCCGTCTGGTAACCGGCGTGAACGATATATCGCTTTTCGAACGCACATTGCCCTGGGACCATGCGCCCGGGTCTCTGTTGCTTGCTGAAGCTGGCGGCAGGACGGCCCGCCCCGACGGCGAACCCTATCGACCGGGTGATCGGCGGCCGGGATTGCTCTCGGCCGCCACACCGCAGCTATGGGATCAAGCTGCGAAAACTCTGTTCGGATAGTTTACGCAACGGCGCTTTCGATCCACTGCTTCAATTGCATTTTAGGCGCCGCGCCAATCTTCTCGGCATGTTTCTGGCCGCCCTTGAAGATCAGCATTGTGGGAATGCTGCGTACGCCATATTTAGCGGCCGCTTCCGGGTTTTCGTCTATGTTGACCTTGGCGATGGTCACCTGCCCCGCCATTTCGTCGGACAGTTCTTCAAGAGCCGGGCCAATCATCTTGCACGGGCCGCACCACTCTGCCCAGAAATCGACGAGGACGGGGCCTTCCGCCGAGAGCACATCTTGTTCAAAGCTTCCATCGGTAACTGGCTTGGTTGCCATGATATTATCTCCTTATCGGTTAGAGCTCATGTAGAGAGCCCCCCGTCCCGGCTCAAGCTTCTGACAACAAACTTTGCTCTGCATCTGACAAGCCGGGCTTGTTTGCCGCGAGCTGATCGTCCGACAGGCTTATGAGATTCGGCCCGGCGGTGTAGAGCAGAGAGGCTTCGATCCTCCGGCCCGGGAAGATCGCGGTCAGCGCCGCGGCATAGGCGGCCATTTGCCTGACATGCGCTTCCGGCACGGTTTCCGGACCATCCGGAGCCCTGAGACCTGTTTTGAAATCGATAACGCGAACCAGTTCTTCGTCGACCAGCAGGCGATCGACGGTTCCGGACACAACGACGGTATCGACAACAGCGGCGATCGGCGCTTCAGCAAGCGCATCCGGCCCGAAGATTTCGGCAAAGGCTGCATTCCCGATAATAGCCAGCGCATCGTCGGCCAATGCGGCGCGCCGTGCGGCGTCATCGATTCCTGCCGATCTCCCGAGCCATGACACGGCAGCAGCCCGCCGCTTCTCCGGCGGCACACCTGGCAAGCGTTCGAACAGGCTGTGCAGCAGCAGACCGCGTTCTGCCGCCGCTTGCATCGAGGAATCCGGCGGCGGGTCGGCAACCATATCCGCACCAAGCGACGACGGGGCGAGCGGGCGCGGCGGCCTTTCTTCCCTGGGCGCGCTTCGATCCAGCCATGCGGGCTTTTCAAGTATGGGAGCCGGAGTCTTGGCTTTGGCGGCAGTCCGCTGCTTTGCCTTTACCGGCTCGCGGCCCTCGAAACTCCATCTGGCCGACCAGAGGTCGTCATCGCGCCAGTCCCCACCGAATGCTTCGGCCGCCCTTTCAACGGCGCTGTACCAGCTTTTCTGGGGTGCTCCATCCTTGTTGCGCGGGCCCAGGGAACCGCCGACGACCAGATGCTCCTCGGCGCGCGTCAGCGCCACATAGAGCAGCCGCCAATGCTCCTCCCGATCCGCGCGTTTCTGTCGTTCCACAGCGTCCCCGAGCGCATCGACCTGCTCATTCTTGCGTGGATAGGGCAGCGGAATATCCGGCCTCGCCACATCGATGCTGAAATCGATACTCTTGCTGCGCGCAAGATCGGGGTCGAAGGTCGCATCGGCGAGAATGACCAGCGGTGCTTGCAAACCTTTCGCGCCATGGACCGTCATCACGCGCACGGCATCCAGCGGAGCGGCAGGATCGCGCTTGATTTCGGCATCGCCGCGATCGAACCAGTCCAGAAAATGCTGGAGAGACGGCGGATTTTCGGTTTCGAAAAGCAGTGCTGCGTTGAGCAGTTCCTCAATCGGATCGCGGGCCTCTTCGCCAAGCCGGGCGAGCAGCTTCCTGCGGCCCTGGAGCGCCCCGGAAAGGATGGATTCCAGAAGCTGGAACGGCGTAACGAAATCGGCCTGATCGAGAATCGCCTTCAGACCCGCAATGGCGTCGGCCGAATCCCCGCCCCCTGTCTTAGCTTCGTCTTGCAATACACTCCAAAGACTGGATTTTCGTCCCCGCGCAAGGGCGTATAACCGATCCTGCGACCAATCGAACAGCGGCGAAACCAGCAGGTTGGCGAAATTGAGATCGTCATCGGGCTGGAGTGCGAAACGCAGGGCGGCAAGCAGGTCCTGTATCGCCAGCGGATCGGTGAGCATCAGCCGGTCGACACCGGCCACGGGAACCCCCTCTTCATGCAGGCGGGCGACGAGCAGCGACGCCAGTTCTCCGCGGCTCCGCACGAGGATGAGCACATCTTCGGGGCGCAGCGCCCTGCCCTTGCTCGCGACCCACAGCTGATCCGGCCCGTCGGCGATCCATGTCTTGACCTGTTTCGCTAACTTGCGCGCCAGGGCGAGCTTCGCGTCGGCAAGCCAGGCCTCTTCGCCAAGATCGGTTTTCTCGCCCCGTTCCCCGCGCACCGGCTTCAGCAGGGTTACACAGCCCGGACGCCCGTCATACGCGCTGCTGTGCCGCCGCAGTCCGGCCGGCAGGCCTATTGCCTCTCCGCCGATTCCTTCCATCACGGCATCGACCAGCTCCAATATCGGCGGCGAAGATCGGTAGCTCTGATCGAGGCTAAGATCGCGCAATTCGCGCTCTCGCGCGGCAATATGCCGGGAGAAAGCCTGTTTCGCGTCCTCAAAAGCCTGCGGATTGGTTCCCTGAAATCCAAAAATCGCCTGTTTGAAATCTCCCACGGCGAAAATCGTCCGATGGACGGCGTCGGCGCTGTCGGGATCCGTTTCGAAAAACTCTCCGCTCAACGCTTCGATGATCGACCATTGCGCGACATTGGTATCCTGCGCCTCATCGACCAATATGTGATCGATCGACTGATCCAACTTGTAGCGAACCCAATCGCCAATACCCTCTTGCTCCAGAAGAGCGCGCGTGAGGCGGATCATGTCGTTGAAATCCAGCGCACCGACGCGGCGCTTGGCAATCGCATAGTCCTCGGCGAAATGCCGACCGGCGCGCAAAGCGGCGGCGGAAAATTCGGCGAAATCCGCCTTTATCCGAAGCGCTAGCAGCCGCGCGACATAGATATCCAACTCAGCGCAAATTTCCGCATAACTGGGCTCTGCATCAAGCAATTTTGCGCTGAACTTGCGCAAATCGCCCGCTTTTGTTGCCCAGACGCCTTGCAGATCGGCCAATCGCTCGGCCCGACTCCCGGGGTCGGCGGCTGTCCATTCCGCGATCAGATCCGCATGCGCGAGCCCGGTCTTCGCCGCCCAGGCGATATTGGCTTGGGCAACCCGGCGCAGCCCGGCCATATCGAATGCCTCATCGCTGCAAGCCTCGACAATCGCCGCGTCGACATCGCCCAACGGCACATCGAGAGCGCGTTTGAGCGCGTCTCCGAACAGCTCGGGCGGCCCGAGCCCGACCATCGCCTCCAGGCTATGTGCACAGCGCTGGAGAAAGCCCTCTGCGCCTTCCTCGCCCAATCTCCGGCTCAGCTGCTGGACATCCGCGATCATCGCATTGTCATGGCGATCTTCGGCAGCGACCAGCATCGCCGCCAGTGTTTCGCGCAGAAGCAGAGACTGTTCCCGCCCCTCAATGGGCCGAAAACCGGGAACGATGCGCGCTTCAGCGGGAAAGGCCGCGAGCAGGCTTTGGGCGAAAGCGTGGATGGTCTGGATACGAAGGCCGCCGCCCGTGGCGTCGAGAACACGCGCGAACAGCTTGCGCGCCTCGGCCAGCGCAGCAGGATCATGCGCTTCGCCAAGCGCCATAAGCTCCGCGGCCAACAATGGACCCTTCAGCCGCACCCAATAGGCGAGCCGTGCATGAATACGGTCCGCCATCTCCGCAGCGCCGGCCTTGGTGAAGGTAAGGCATAGAATCGACGCCGGATCGACACCCGAGAGCAGCAACCGCATCACCCGTGCCGTCAGCACCTGTGTTTTGCCGGTTCCGGCTGATGCCGACAGCCAGGCAAGCGCGCCCGGATCGGAGGCTTCCCGCTGTTCGCCGGTAAGGGCGTAAAGGGGATTGAGCCGCTTACCCATCGCCGCGCCCATACCATTCCTGGAGCCGCATCAGCTGGTCATATTCGCCATAAGGTGCATATTCGGGGTGGAGTTTCGCTGTGAATGGTTCGTCTCCGATCAGCCATTGTTCGGCAGCAGTGGCAAATACTGAAGCGGCGTGGGCGACAAAATTCTCCGCGTCGATTTCTACATCGCCGCGTTTGCGGAACGGCTCTTTGACAAAGCCGAATCCGTCGCCATCCTTGGCAAGCGACCAATATTCGAACGCCGCCGCGTCACCCTCCACGCCCTTAAAGGCCCCGCGATCCGCAAGCAGACCAAGCAGCCCCAACTGCATGGCGAACCCCGCTTCGACGGCCGCCGGGCTCGGCGGCTGGCCGGTCTTGTAATCGACAATAGCAAGGCGACCATCGGCCAGCCGATCGATACGATCCACCTTGCCGGTGAGCGTGACGCCCGAAATATCCGTCTGTCCGTCCACCTCGGCAGCGATCGGACTGCGGCCCTGCGCCAGCTGCGCGCGTACCCGTTCCGCTATCCACTGGATCGGCTCTATCAGTCGCGGCTTCCACAATGCTCGCATCAGCGGATGGGCGTCGCTGGCGTCGAGCAGTTTTTCCGCCCGCGCGACAAGCTTATCCGGATCGCACTCATCTTCGCGGAACCAGTCTTCGAGAATTTCGTGCACAGCCGAACCACGAAAGGCCGGGCTGGGTTCGGCATCCACTGGATCGAGCCGGGAAAGCCCGAGCATGGCCTGGGCGTAAAAGGCGAAGGGATCGGCCTTGAGCCTGTCCACCTTGGTGACCGATATCTGCCTGGGGCGATCGGCAAGCGGCGGCCTTGGCTCCGGGCGTTCCGCGGGCAAAGCCCTGTCCCGGCTACGGTCTATCGATTGCGCCCACGCCTTGAGCCGCGGCGCACGTGTCAGCCCACCGGTCATGGCTTCGAGACGGAGCCAGAAGCGGCTGGCAATCGCAGGGGCGCTCGCATCGCGCCGCGCGCGCGTTACAAGCACCTGGCGCCCGCCAAGCGCACTGGCGAAATCGTGAGCCGCAAGGCCGATCCTGCGTTCCAGCCCCGGCAGCCCCAGTTCGGTGCGAAGACGCGGCGCGAGCCACGGATCGGGCTTCGGCAGATTCGGCCAGACGCCTTCATTGAGCCCGCCCAGGATCATCACATCGGCCTGCTGGAGTCGGGCCTCAAGCACGCCCCATATGAAAAGCCTGGGATGGCCGCCCTGTGGGGGCCGGATAGCGATATCGGTCATCAAGTGACTTAACAGGGGCGCGAGATCGGCGATTTGCGCGTCGGCCGGCCCCAGCGCCGCCTGAGCCTCGCAATCGGCAATGAAGCGCGCCGCTTCGCGTCCGGACGGCCCGGACCAGACAGCATCGCCCGCAAGCCGGGTCGCGGTTTCACGAACGGCTGTAACAAGGCCCGGCAAATCCCGGGTCGCGCGCGCCACCTGTTCAAGCGGAGCAAGCAGGGCGGCCGTTTCCTCCCACCATGCCAGGCTGGCGGCTATGCCCGGCTTCCTGCGCTCTGGAGCGTCAGCCATTGCAGCGCGCAGATGCGCGGTTACCGCATCGAGGCCCGGCCTTGGGCGCGGCCCCCGCATCAGAATATCGAAACGGCGCACCTCAGACAGCCATGTACCGCGCGCCCCACCGAAACGGACGAGCGGATGCTTGAGCAACGCCAGGAGCGGAACGGGTGAAAATCCCTCCGCGGCGGTTTCGGCCAGCGCGATGAGCAAAGTCCCCGATGGTTCTTCGGCAAGCGGGCGGCCTGCAGAATCGTCGGCATTGATTCCCCAGCGTTTCAGGTGTGCAGATACCCGGCGGGCAAGCGCGCGGTCCGGCGTGACAAGAGCGGCCGTGCGTCCCGGTTCCTCGATCGCCTCGCGCATGGCGATGGCGATGACCTGCGCCTCTTCCGCGGGTGTGGCCAGCTCGAGCCCCCGCACACCGGACAAGCGCCTTTCACGCGGAGGAAGGTCGTTCCACTTGCCGGTAAAGTTGGCCGGCGCCATCGCATTGCCGATCGCCCGTGTCCGCACTGCGGGAGAATCGCGCCCTCCACCCCAGCGCCAGCGGTCCACTTCGCCGTGCGCAACGCCCATCCGGTCGAGCAGCAGTTTCAGCGCGAATTGCGGATGGGTTTCGATCGACCGTTGGCGAAAGCCAGTTTGCGGATCGGGTTCATGCGGACCGAGCGCCTCCCATTCCTCATCGGGCATGGTGATATCAAGCGCCGGTAGCACAACCATGCCGTTCGCCATCCGCGAAACCGTGCGCAGTACTCCGGCAACGGCGGGCGATGTCGAGGCGATACCGGCAGCGACCACAAAGCCCGGGGGCGGGGTTTCACGCCAGCGCAGGGAGATCCGGTCGAGCAAAAGATTGCGGCGCTCGGCCATGTCGATCTTGCCGAGGCGTTCCAGCTCTTTCGGCCACAGGTCGAGGATCACCGCAAGTTGATCGAGGGAAACCTGCCAGTGATGGGAAAGATCCGCCTCGACGCTATCGGCCAGTTGTTTCGGATCGGCCTTTTCGATCAGCAATTGATCAAGCGTCGCTCCAAGATCGCGGGCAAGCCGGACCGCTTCGCCAGCATCGACGGGATCGCCCATCCGCTCGCGCACCTGCTGCACGAGGGTCGCCAGGCGCATCGTGCGTTCGAGCGGCGCAATAGCCGGGGGGGCAGTCTCGCCGTCGCCCATCGGATCTAGTGCGCTTCCCAAAGTTTCAGCAATTTCAGGATCGCCAATCGGAACCAGGCGGGGCAGCAGCAAGCCAGGTTCGGCACGGCGAACAAAAGCATCCTGGATCGCCCGCGCGGTCCGGTTCGTCGGAACAAGGATAATCCCGCGGGCAAGGCCAAGACCATCTTTTCCATGCATTTTGAGGAGCCCGGCGGCGAGCGCGTCGGCAAAAGCCCGGTGTGGCGGGATGGTATAGACGCTGGGGTGGACGGCTTCAGCCATCCAGCAGCATGGCCTCTGCTTTCTTGATCGCAGGCGGCGTACCGATATCAAACCATTGCCCCTGATGCGCTACGCCGAAAGCGCGGCCCTGCTCGATCGCGCGGTCCCAGAGGATGTTGGTTGAGAAAGGTCCGGATGGTGCATCCGCAAAAAGGCGTTTCGAAACGAGTTGAATGCCCGAATAGACGAAGGGCGCAATTTTGCCGCGCCCGCGCCGTTTCAAACTGCCCAGGCTGTCCATATGGAAATCGCCGCCGCCCCCGTGGCAATGCGCGCGGGCCTGGGGAACCAGAAGTAAGAGGACATCCATCTTTTCCGGGACCCAACTCGCCGCCATCAGCTGCAAGGTATCGCTCGGTCCGTCAATCCACATCACATCCGAGTTGAGTACGAAAAACGGATCGGCATCGATCAGCGGCAAGGCCTTTGTGACGCCGCCGCCGGTTTCCAGCAGTTCGGAGCGTTCATCCGACACGGTAATGTTCACATCACCTGCGCGCCGCGCAACATGCGCCTCAAGCGCATCAGCCAGATAGTGAACATTGACAACAGCCTTGGTGACGCCCGCATCGCGCAGCCGGTCCAGCACATGATCAAGCAACGCTTTACCCTGCACCTGAATGAGTGGCTTTGGCGTCGTTGCCGTCAATGGTCGCATACGCTTACCAAGTCCGGCAGCCATGATCATCGCGGTATCGACCGACGGGCCTTCGGCAGATGGTCGGATCGCGAGCGGAGCTGTAAATTTGCTCATCGCGGAGAGCCTCCCTGCCAAGCTTCAGCGCGTTTGCCGTTGGCAACATTGGCCGAGAACCATGCCGCGACCGGTGCCAGTGCCGGATGGCGGAGGTCCCGCTCCAGATAACGCCAGACCCGCGCCTGATAGGACAGGTAGCGCGATTTGCCGTCGCGCTTCCACAACCGGGTGAATATGCCGAGGATTTTCACGTTTCGCTGCGCCCCCAGTATCGCATAGGCGGCGTCGAATTCCGGACCGCATACCACGGGGTTGGTAACCCGGTAATGGGTCAGCATATTTTCTTCCAGCTCGCGCGGCACATCGCGGCGGGCATCCTGAAGCAGCGAGACAAGATCATAAGCCGGGTGACCGGCGAGCGCATCCTGGAAATCGAGAAGACCGAGCGATCCGATACCGTGTCGCCCCTCCAGCAGCATCAGGTTTTCCGCGTGATAATCGCGCAGCACGGTCACCGGTTCGTCGAGGTCCACGAGCGGTTCAAGTACTTTCTCCCAGGCCGCATCGAAACCGGTTTCATCGACATTGAGATTGAGAGCGGGCGCATACCATTCAGTGAACAGTCTCGCCTCGCGCATATATTCGGACATCGTATAAGCCGGAAGATCGCCCGCTCCGGACCGGTGCAGCACGCCGAGCAGGGTTACCGCGTCGCGATAGATCCGCGCTTCACTTTCCGGCGCTGCATCGACGACTTCGCGCATTCGCGCATCGCCGAAATCCTCCAGCAGGATCAGGCCCTCTTCCATATCGCTGGCCATGATCTTGGGCGCCGCAAAACCAAGCCGGTTCAGATGACCCGCTACATCGATAAAGGGCTGGCTGTCCTCCTTGTCCGCCGGTGCGTGCATCAGAACGGCCGTCCGTCCGGGCGCGACGACGCGAAAATAGCGGCGGAAGGAAGCGTCGCCGGCAAGCGGCAGCAGCGCGCCATCTCCCCAACCATTGGCGTTGAGAAATTCGGGCGCGGATTCGGGGTTTTTCATGCTGGTGGCCATCGTTCCTCCCAAGCTTGCGGGACGGTTGCTGTCAAGCGGCGTGCGGCGGATTGCCCCACAGTATCCCCAACAGGCTGGGGCAAGACGGTCAGACGGAGCTTCAGCGCATCCGGCCACAACCCTGGCCCGAGCCGCTCCGGCCATTCGATCAGCATCGCCGTATCGCGCCGCGCCTCGTCCAGCCCCAGCTCGTCCGCCTCGGCCGGATCCTCGAGCCGGTAGAGATCGATATGCCAGACCGGAATGCGCGTCTCGGGCGGCTCATAGGGCTGGACAATGGCAAAGGTCGGGCTCGGTGCTTCTTCTTCCAGCCCGAGTGCCTGCAGGATACCGCGCGCCAATGTCGTCTTGCCCGCGCCGAGATCGCCATAGAGCGCGACACAGTCGCCGGGGCGGAGGATGGATGCGATACGGGTGCCGAGAGCGAGAGTCTCATCTTCGTTCGCAAGAACATAATCACTCGGCACAACTATTCCGTCCCGCCCCTTGGCAACAGCACCGTTACAAACGTCCCCTCGCCCAGCTCGCTTTCCAGCGTCAGGCTTCCGCCATGGCCTTCCACAAACTGCTTGGTCAGCGGCAGGCCAAGGCCCAGCGCGCGGGATTGCTGTTCGCCGGCGCCGCGGTGGAAGCGATCGAACACGCGCGCTTTTTCGTCTTCGCCGATCCCAACGCCATTGTCGGAAATGACGATGCGCGCTTCGCCGGTAGTGCCTTCGGCACGGAGGAGGATGCGGCCGCCTTCGGGGGTGTAGCGGATCGCGTTGCGCAGCAGGTGATCGAGCGACTGGCGCAGGCGGCGGGCATCGCCGGTGACGCTGCCGACTGACCAGTCGATCTCGGCGACAAATTCATGGCCCCGCGCCCCAGCCCGTTCACGGGCATCCGCGGCGGCTTCCTCGCAGAGCAGTTGCAGGTCCACCTCTTCGCGCTCCATCGGCAGGTCTTCCGCCTCGCCCTGCGCCAAATCGAGGACCTCGTCGATCTGAACGCGCAAAGTGGCGACAGAATCTAGGATCGCCTTCACATAGTCGCCCGCCTGACCCGGCAGCTCGCCCGCATATCCGCCGTCGAGCATTTCCGCGAACCCGGCGATAGAGGTGAGCGGCGTGCGCAGTTCGTAACTCATATTGGAGACAAAGGCGGTTTTCAGGCGATCGGCGGCCTCCAATGCCTCGTTGCGCTCGAGCAGGGCGGCCTCGATCTTCTTGCTGTCCGTTATATCGAGCAGCGTGAAAAGCGCATTGCCATCGGGCAGCGGGACGGCGGCGAAATCGAAATAGCGGCCATCGCGCAGTGCAAGCCGCCCGCTCTGCTGCTGGCGTTCCCCGGTAGCGACGCGGATTGCGGACTGGATCGCCTCTCCGCTTGCCGGGCTCAGGAACTGGCCGGCGAGCGCCTCCGTCAGGGCGTCGACACGGGGATGCCCGGAAAGGGCCGTTTCATCCAGCGCCCAGATTTCGCTGAAACGACGGTTCCACAGGTGCAGACGGCCATCCGCGGCGAATACGCCGATCGCCTCGGAAAGGTTGTCGAAGGTGGCTGTGCGAACCCGCAACAGGATGTCGCGCGCGCTGGCAAGTTGCGCCTGCTCTGTGCGATCCTCGAAGATCAGCAGCAATCCGCCATCGGGCATCGGTTGGGCGACGACGCGCAGATGCGTGCCGTCCGTAAGCAGCCAATTTTCCTCGACGGGCTCGTCGCCCGAGCGAAACCATTCACGACGCTCAGCCTTCCACTCCGGAAAATCGCGCGCTTCGGGCACCCTGTCCGCTTCGCGCATCCGGTCGAGAACCCGATCGAATTCAGGACGGTCCGTCAGCCATTCATTCTTCATCGCAAAAATGCGCTGGAACGGCTGGTTGGAAAAAATAAGCGCGCGATCCGGACCGAATTGCGCAACGCCCGCGGAAAGAAGATCGAGCATGTCGCGCTGCGCCCGGACGAACCGGCCAAGCTCGCTGCGGGCCTGCTCCAGCTGCTCGACATCAACCGCATAGCCGGCAATACCCGCCTCACCGAGAGGCACGTCGACGATCTGCATCATCCGGCGCTCGCCGCCCAGAGTCGCCGGAACCGTGCGGATATGGGCTTCGTCGTCCTCGCGCACGCGCCCGGCCACGGCCTGTGGGCTATCCGGGCCGGACATCTCGACAAGCTCGAGCCCCCGCGCAATCGCCTCCGCGGCATTTTCCGCCTCCACGGCACGAACATAGGCCTGGTTGACGAGGGTCAGCCGTAAATCGGGGCCACGATGCCACATTGGGAAAGGGGCTGCCTCAATCAAGCCCGATAGCGCATTCAGCGCCTCGCTGGCTCGATCTGCGCGGCTGGTCAGCGCGGCGATGTCACTGCGAATCTGGGTTGCATCGAAGATCCAGATCATCGCGGACTGGTTGCCGCCCAATTCGTCGGGCGCCGGGCCGCCCTGGGCGAACAGGATACGCTCGGATTCCTTGATGCGCAGCTCCATGCCGAAAGGCTTGGCCGTGCGCCGCGCGGTTTTCACCGTTTCCGAAAAAGCCGCGAAGCGTTCCTCGGTCATGACATCCTTGAGATCGTTCATCCGCTTGGGCGGATTGGAATATCCCAACCACTCGGCCAGTCCCGGGCCGGCATCGATCCGGCCCTTGCCGTCAACAACCATGAAAACGGTCGGTGCGCTCTGGAGCAGAAGGCCACCGCGCCGCGCGGCTGCCGCCGCCTGTTCGCCGGCCGCTTTCCGTCGCATACCGGTCAACGTCGCCCAAACGGCAACGCCCATCCACGCGGCCAGCATCATACCGATAATGACGGCAGCGAAAGTGGAAATCGTGATCATCGCGCGATGCAGCCCCGTGTCATGCTGCGCTTCTAGACGCTGTCAGGGGCGTTCGGGAAGATGCGATCTCGTTTCTGTTGGGAGCGATCGCACGATTTTCAGGTCACAACCCTCCTAAAAGCTGAATCGTGCGCCTACGCGGAAATCGCGGCCCGACAAGGGCACGAAATCCTTGGTGAAGGACGCATGGCGCCGTACATTCACATCGAAGATGTTGTTGGCAGAAGCGAACAGCGTACTGCCGTTGCTCCGACCCCAGGGCCGCCAGGCAATCGAAGCGTTGACGAGTGTGAAACTCTCGGTCCGCGTTTCAAAGCTGGCGGTGCGATCCTGATCGGCCACCCATTCCACCTCGGCGCGCGCATCGAAAACATCGGATTGCGCTTCCAGCCCACCAAGCAGACGAAGCGGCGGAATGCGCGGAAGTGGCCCACCGCCGTCACTGATCGTCGCGCGAACATAGTCGCCGACGAAATCAGTGTTGATGCGAAAGGCGCCGACTTCCGCGATCCGTGCGGAAATTTCTGCCTCAAATCCGATATAACGTGCATCGCGCTGGAAATACTGGAACACCGGCAAGCCGTCTTCTTCCAGGCCTGTGTCGGCATCATAGATGAAATTGCTGAACCAGCTTGCATAGCCTGTCAGTGCGAAATTCACGTTCCCGACACCGCCACGCAAATAAGCTTCCAGACCCAGGCTGGTTTCCGTATCGAAATTGGGATTACCGATCTCGAATGCCTGTGTCGCGATGTGCGGGCCATTGGAAAACAGCTCTTCGGCAGACGGCGCCCGCTCAGCACGCGAGGCGTTGCCGCCGATCTTGACGCCCGGCGCAATTTCGAAATTGGCTCCGATCGCGCCCGAAAACGCATCGAAGCTCCGATCTACGCCAATCGGGCCGGAACTGACGCTCGTATGCTCATAGCGCGCCGCAACTTCAACATGGGCGGCCCCAAGATCGAATTCCTGCAGGGTGAAAAGCCCGACCTGCTCGGTGTTGTTTCTCGGCACGAACGCTTCGGCGCCGATAGCGTCGAAATCGCGGACATAGAGCTGCCCGCCGATTACGCCGCGCCAGCTTCCTTGCGCGCGCTGGACGAGCTCCAGACGGCCCTCGAGTCCCTCGACAAGGAACACCGTGCCAACTTCATCGCCCTCGAACTCGGTATGCGTATAATCGGAATAGCCGAGGCGAATGCGGATATTCTCGAAAAAGCCCGAGCCGATGTCGACTTCGCCGCGCAGATCGGCGCGGATCTGTTCCAGATCGATGGTGACGGGGGCTTCTCCATGCTCTTCTTCGTGATCCTCCTCGTGATCTTCGTCTCCATCCTCTTCATGCGCATGTTCGGCGCCCGGACGTGAGGGAATGCCATAATTGCTGTCGAAATAGCTGACCGAGAAACCGATATTGCCCCATTCCTCGATAAGGGCGATGCCCGCCCCGGCTGTCAGCGTCTCCGTTGCTGAATTGGGAACTGTGCCGCGCAGATTGGCATTCTCAAGCGCCTCTGCGGCTTCTTCGAGATGGCCTTCCTCCGCCTCTTCCGCCGCAATGGCGAGCTGTTCCGCGCGCAGTGCCGGGGCCAGGGTGAAGCCGGCAATGTCAAGATCGTCGCTCTCGCGGTAACTGCCATCGACATGGACGACGAGATTGCCGGTCAGCGGAACGTCGATCCCGCCCGCGATACTGCGCTCATCGGCGGCTGTTCCATAGGAAGCGACGGCATCGACATGCACGATCTCGGCCGGCACTTCGCGTGGAATACGCCGGTCGAACACATTCACGGCCCCGCCGATCGCCTGACTGCCGAACAAAAGGGCGGCCGGCCCGCGCAGCACCTCTATGCGATAGGCCGTGATCGGATCGATAGTAACGGCATGGTCTGCGGAAGTATTGGAGGCATCGATGGCCCCGATCCCGTCGGTCAGCACGCGTACGCGCTCCCCCTGGAAACCGCGTAGCACCGGGCGCGATGCGCCGGGCGTGAAAGACGTCGCCGAAACGCCCGGCAGCGCTGTTAACACATCGCCGATCTGCGCGCGAATGCTCTGGTCGAGTTCGGTTCCGGACAGCGTCGACGTTCCGGCGAGCAGATCAAGCTCGTCGATAAAAGATGCCGTAACGACGATTTCGGCGCTCGCATCCCCGTGAAAATCATCACCGGAGCGTTGTTCGGAGGAATCCTGCGCATAGGCTGGTACGGAAACGATTGCCACGCCAGCTGCGAGCAATGTCTTAAGGGTCGGGGTGAATGCGTTTTTCATGCCGCTCACCTAAACGTGATGTGACAACATATCAATTATACTTTAATGCAGTTCATCGAACGAGGCAGGCAGCTCGTCGCGCGAACGGCTCCTCCCCTCGAATTTCTAGCCTTCCCCACCGACTTCCAAAAGAACGGGCGCCCATCCTTTCGAATGAGCGCCCCGCAAATTCTCGTAGTGATTTGCTCTAGTAGCGATATTGATCGCTCTTAAACGGGCCGGACTGCGGCACACCGATATATTTGGCCTGCTCATCTGAGAGCTCGCTCAGCTCCACATTGAGCTTGGCAAGATGCAGCATGGCAACCTTCTCGTCGAGATGCTTGGGCAGGACATAGACGTCATTGTCATATTTGGATGTGTTCGTCCAAAGCTCCATCTGCGCAAGCACCTGGTTGGTGAAGCTGGCCGACATCACGAAGCTGGGATGGCCGGTTGCGTTGCCGAGGTTCAGCAGACGCCCCTGCGAGAGGAGAAGCATCCTCTTGCCATCCGGGAAGGTGTACATGTCGACTTGCGGCTTGACCTCGACATGTTCGAGATTGGCCAGCGAGCCGACCTGAATTTCATTATCGAAATGGCCGATATTGCCGACGATCGCCATATCCTTCATCGCCCGCATATGATCGATGGTGATGACGTCCTTGTTGCCGGTCGTCGTCACGAAGATGTCGGCGACCGGTGCCGCCTTTTCCATCGTCATGACCGCGAAGCCGTCCATCGCCGCCTGAAGCGCGCAGATGGGATCAATCTCCGTAACGATGACGCGCGCACCGGCACCGCGCAGCGACGCCGCCGAACCCTTGCCGACATCGCCATAGCCGGCGACGACAGCGAGCTTGCCGGCCATCATGACGTCGGTACCGCGGCGAATGCCGTCGACCAGCGACTCTTTACAGCCGTACTTGTTGTCGAATTTCGACTTGGTGACACTGTCGTTCACATTGATCGCCGGGAAAGGCAGCTTGCCCTCCTTGGCGAGCTCATAGAGGCGGTGAACGCCGGTGGTCGTTTCTTCCGACACACCTTTGATCGCGTCGCGTGTCTTGGTGAAGAACCCCGGGCTTGCGGCAAGGCGCTTCTTGAGCACCTTCTGCATTTCCTCTTCTTCCTCGTTGGAAGGAGCCGGCATTTCTTCGCCGGCCTCAACGCGAGCGCCCCAGATGATGTACATCGTGGCATCGCCGCCATCGTCGAGGATCAGATTGCAGGGATCGTCGCCCCACTGGAAGATATGATCGACATATTCCCAGTATTCGGCAAGCGTTTCACCTTTCTTGGCGAACACCGGCACACCCGAAGCGGCGATCACGGCTGCGGCATGGTCCTGCGTCGAATAGATGTTGCACGAAGCCCAGCGGACTTCGGCACCCAGCGCAGTCAGCGTCTCGATGAGCGCAGCCGTCTGGATCGTCATGTGCAGGCAGCCTGCGATACGCGCGCCCTTGAGCGGTTGGGAAGCGCCGAACTCCTCGCGCGTCGACATCAGGCCGGGCATTTCGGTTTCAGCAATGTCGAGTTCGCGCCGCCCATAATCGGCAAGCGAAATGTCGGCTACAATATAATCCTGGTCGGCCATTAAGGGCTCCTGTTGGGGCTTGGACAATAAAGAAAGGCCGCGCGTAAAAGCGTGCGGCCATTATGCGCCCCATTTACCGGGGGGAGGCCATGATTGCAAGTCGGATATAAAGGTTTCTTTATATGTAAGTTTCAAACCTATTGCCCGGGCAGCGGCGTTCCCTGCGCAGCCAGCGCTTCCAGCACATTCGCCGCTGATCTGTCATAGGGGGTCTGCACCGCGGTTTCGATCAGCACCGTCCGCTCTTGCGCGTCGATAAACCGGCCATTGGCGACAATCGCAGTCGGCTCTCGCAGTACGGCGATATCGGCCAGCGGATCGTCCTCGACGAGGATCAGATCGGCGCGGTAACCCGGGGCGATACGCCCTACCCTGTCCGCTTCACCAAGCGCCGCGGCTGCATTGACCGTGGCGGTCTGCAACGCCTGATAGGGTGTCAGCCCGGCTTCGACCAACAGCGCCAGCTCATCATGCAGGGAAATACCGGCAATGTTGGTGAAGATACCGGAGTCCGAACCGGCGACGATCTGTACGCCCTCTTCATGGAAAATGCGGGTAACCGTCTGGTAGAAACCAAGCTGACGGGCGGCCCGTTCCGCATCTTCGGCGGACCAGCGTGCATATTGGGGTGCCTCCATTTCGGAAATGAACGGATTCAACCGATCGGTGCCGAGGCGGGAAAGATAGGCACCTTCGCTTGCCGCCACCCGGTAGAGATTTGCAAACGCAACCAGCGTAGCGTCGACCGGAACAGAGGCCGCGGCGATCCGCTGCGCCAATGCTCGCGCTTCGGTTTCGTCGTGCCGATCGCGCAGGCCATGCCAGACGATGGATTCGACATGCTCGATCGTCTCGAAACCATCATCAAGCAGTTCATCGAAAACGATATTGAAGGGCCGTTCCCGGGGCATACCGGGTTCTCGCACACCTTCTGGCGTATGACCTGTAATCCGCATGCCGAGTGCGGCGGCCTCATCGCGGACGGCCTCGTAGCTGGCGCGCGACAAGTTCGAATACACTTTTATCCGGCGATAACCCGTTTCAAAATGCGCCCGTACGGCCGCCCTCGCAGCTTCCGGCGTATCAACGATCTGGTGGTTGGGTTGCGCATTGGGACCAGAGCCATTGAGGATCGGCCCCGATGTCAGGATACGCGGCCCGGCGAGCTCGCCCGCCTCGACCCGATCCCGCATCGGCAGCAGGAAGGGCATGCCGGAAAGGTTGCGCACCGTCGTCACGCCATGGGCGAGATAGGAACCAAGCTCGTCCTCATCCCAGATATGGACGTGCATGTCGTAAAGGCCGGGGATCATCGTTCGGCCTTTGCCTTCCACGATGCGTGCACCGGCGGGAGCTTCCGCCTCTGCAACAGGCCCTGTCGCTACAATGATCCCGTCGCGGACCAGCACGGAAACATGGTCGGCGGCTTCAGGCTCGGCTCCCGTGAAATCGACAGTGCGGACATCGCGGATAAGCAGCGCCTCTGCGCGCGCTTCTCCAGTCTGCGCCTCTAGCGGTGCGAGGATGAGGAAACAGAAGAAGGCGAAGGCAAGGCTGGCCAACCGCAACGACAGCCGCGAAAACAGACCGAATATTCCGAATTCCATCCTGAGTTCCATCGCTGCCCCCTTATGGAAATGCGGTTTAAACGGCCCGTCCGGGCAGGACAACAGGGCTTCGGGGCGGCGGTTAGGCCGAGCCGAAGGCTGCAAAAACATCCGCAAGACCGCGTGGTTCGGTCATGGCTTGCAGACGCGACAGGGTCTCCCCCACATCAAGGCTGTAGGTCATGGCAATTCCAGCGGCAGAATAGGTACTAGCACCAAGGGATTTCACCAGCACGATAGCCGGCTTGTTGCGATGCAGAATATCGAATTTCAGCTGCGTAAAACCGGCAGTCCGGCAATCCAGGATCAGCGCTGCGAGCAGCAACCGTGCAATACCGCGGTCATGATACTGGTCGAGCACGGCAATAGCGAGGTCAGCCACATTGGAATTGTCGCCGTCGCGAATTGCATGGGCCGCGGCACTTGGCGGGCTGCCCTCTTCCCCGGTCATCACCGCGCCCCAGGCGATATGATCGAACCCGTCCACGGCGGACAAACGCTCGATAACGGAGGGCGGCGCACTTTTGAAAGACGAGAAGAACCGAAGATAGCGGGAATGATCGGAAAGCTCCCGAATGCCGCGCTCTATTGCCTGCTCGTCCGACGGGCGGATGGGGCGGAAGCAAATGGTCGTGCCGTCATCCAGCCGGGTTTCTATGGAGCGCGGCCGTTTCTGGAAATCGACATGGGCCGGCATGCGCATTCCTTTCCTTGCTCGGGCCTTTCTCTACTCTGGAGCGCGAATAGCATATCGGGCTTAGGCATGTCCCGCGTCATGTGCCAGCAGTGCCGGGTCTACCCCCGCCTTGCGATAGCTTTCGGCCCAGCGGTCCTCAGCCTCGGTTTCGAACAATATTGCATTGTCGCCCTCGGCCGTGAACCAGCCATGCCGGGTCATTTCCTCGTCGAGCTGTCCGGCTGACCAGCCGGCATAGCCCAGTGCTGAAAGCCACTGTTCCGGTCCCTTGCCGGCCGCTATCGCGCGCAGGATATCGAGCGTCCCGGTCAGGGCCCATTTGTCGCCAACCTGAACACTGTCGTCGCCGCCCCAGTCCAGACTGTGAAGGATGAAGCCGCGCTGCGGCTCCACGGGCCCGCCAAGATGGACAGGGGCATCAGGCGCTTCGCCAGGTTCGATATCGAGCTGCTGCAGCAGCGTGTGAAAGCCGACATTGGCAATCGTGGTGCCGATACCAATACCGAGCGCGCCCTGCTCGTCATGGGCACACATGGCGATCACGGCGCGATCAAAACGCGGATCCCCCATGCCCGGAAGCGCAAGCAGGAACTGACCGGAATAGAATGGTGGTGATTCCATCCGCCAACCTTAGCGGGGGAATGGCGACGGTCCAGCCCGAGAATGGGCAAAGGGGGAAATCGATCGGGCTTGCGCCAATATCGGCTGCAGTCCTGAACGGACCGGCGGTTAGGGCCGGATCGCTCGCTGATACAAGGCACCGACCCCTTCCTTGTTCGGATCGGTCGATACGAAATCCCGAATTTCCAGATGCTTTTTTCCAACCTCGGTGCCAGCCCTTGCATATACTATTTCTGCCGACGCGAAATCGTCGCTCCGCAGGACACCGAGCATCAGCGACATGCACCTGTTCTGCGCTTTACCTTTCTCGGATGCGATACCGCCGATATAGATGGCCGAACATTCGGGTCGGAGGGTGAGATGTTTCCGGTCCGGATTGGGCGCCATGAACGTCCCATCGAGAAGCGCAGCGACACCATCGCTCGAAAGCGGATAAACAATGAAGTAGCCAGCTCGCAATTCCTTTCGGGCGTTCGCGATGCGGGCCGAACAATAAACGAGAAATACGGTTCTGATATCAAGCTCGATCAGGCGCCGGATGGCGTCGACATTCGAGGTTTCCGGGCCAATCCTTCTCGTAGAAAGATCGTCGATATATTTTGCGTCGGCTGCGCTGGCCTTGCGACAGTCATACACCCAGTGGCCGAAAAGGCGTTCTTTCACATATTCCGCGATTTGACCGAAATACGAAAACAGTATCAGCCCAAGGCCGCCGAAAAAGGAAATAACTCCGATCGCAACAACCAGAAGCCTATAGGGACTAGCCGCAGGAACCGCTGCAATGACATCGCCCCAGAAAGCAGACATTCCGGCCACGGCGAGTGCCACAACGATCAAGAGCCGTCCCGAATTTCGCATCTATTGTCCCCGATATTCGCCCTGGAGACAAACACTCAGCCCGAACCCGGCAATCAAAGTCAAGTTTCAGGAAATGGGAAACGGTTCGGCGAAACCAAATATCGTCGCCATCAGGCAGCCTCAGCGCTCTTCGTCGTCAGAGCCGTAGGGCGAACCATATACCTCATCGCAATAGGCCCGATCATAATCGTCGAGGCATTCCCGATATTCGCGGCCACGCCGTTCCTCTTCCCTGCGCAACTCACGACCCCTGTTCCGATCGGCCTCATCCTGGCTGGTGGTAGCCCAGTCCGCGGCCTGACCGACCACCTTGAAGGGCGCGGTCACAACGCTGGCTGCGGTTCTCGCGATGCATCCGCTCAACAGCAGCGCCATCAGGGTTACGATCAAGATACGCATAAACACACTCCGGTTCGGGTCCGTTGGCTTGCAGTTCGCTCCGTCTGCCCTACGTCATAGCGAGCATAGCAGGTCGCTTGCAACGATGGGCTTTTTCCGGAGAATAGCGCTGGACGTCCGCATGGTTTCATGGTTGATCGGCAACAGCTATACCAATCAGAAGAACCGACAGGAGCATATCATGACAATCAGCGAAGGCGACACCCTCCCGAAGACCAGTTTCGTGACGATGACGGATAACGGTCCGGAACCTGTCGACCACGACGCCTTTTTCGGCGGTCGCAAGATTGCGCTCTTTTCTGTCCCGGGCGCCTTTACGCCGACCTGCTCGGCCAAGCATCTGCCAAGCTATGTCGAAAAAGCCGACGAGCTGAAAGCCAAGGGCGTAGACGAAATCGCAACGACAGCCGTGAACGATGCTTTTGTTATGGGCGAATGGACCAAGGATGCGGCGCAAGTCACGCCGCTTGCCGATGGCAATGGCGAATTTGTCGAGACCGTCGGCCTGACGATGGATGGCACCGGTTTTGGCATGGGCAAGCGCGGCCAGCGCTTCTCGATGATCGTCAATGACGGCGTGGTGGAAAAGCTCAACGTCGAGGCGCCCGGCGAATACAAGGTCAGCTCCGCCGAATATATGCTTGGCCAGCTTGGTTAAATCGGCCACCGACCCAAACGCTGCGGCCGTCGTCGAGACGCTGTGCCAGCAGTATCGCGCCAGCACCGACCGGCTGCGCGAAGCGTTACGCGCCTATATCGATACCGGAACGCCACCCGATCCCGAACTCAGGGCTTCGGGTGGCTTCGCCTATCCCGAAATACGGCTGACCTATGGCGGAGAAGGCCCGGCCGAAGACAGGCGGCCGCGCTCCTATGGGCGACTTGGTGAGGCCGGCGACTACGCGATTACCGTCACCCGGCCGGAATTGTACCACGACTATCTGACCGAACAGCTCGGGATCCTGATTTCCGACTACGGCGTCGACGTGGAAGTCGGATCCAGCCATCAGGAAATCCCCTTCCCCTATGTATTGGACGGCAGCGGAATAGAATTGGGCGAATTGCGCGCCGAGGAGCTGGCCCGTTATTTCCCCGCTACCGAGCTGGCACGGATCGGCGATGAACTTGCCGACGGTCTGTGGGACGATAGCCGCGCCGAATATCGGCCGCTCGCCCTCTTCGATGCGCTGCGCACCGATTTCAGCCTCGCCCGCCTGCGTCACTATACGGGCACCCCGCCCGAACATGTTCAGCGCTACATCCTGTTCACCAATTATCAGCGCTATGTCGACGAGTTTATCCGCTGGGGCTGCGAACAGCTGAAAAGCGGCGACCGGTATCAATCGCTCTCCGGCGCAGGCGGTATCGAGCTTACCTGCGACAATGCCGACCCGGTCGCGCTGGAAGCAGCCACAGCTGCGCGCAAACACCAGATGCCGGCCTATCACCTGACGGCGGAGGGACGGGCGGGAATCACGATCGTCAATATCGGTGTCGGCCCCTCCAACGCGAAAACCATCACCGACCATCTTGCCGTACTGCGGCCCGAGGCCTGGCTGATGATTGGTCATTGTGGCGGCCTCAGGCCCAGCCAGCGGATCGGCGACTATGTACTCGCCCATGCCTATCTGCGCGACGATAATGTCCTCAATGCCGTCCTCCCGCCGGAAATTCCGATCCCGCCGATCGCCGAAGTACAGCAGGCTCTCGAAACCGCGGCGCGGGAAGTAACCGGCGAAGAAGCCGATGCGCTCAAACAGCGGATGCGGACCGGCACGCTCGTCACGACCGACGATCGCAACTGGGAACTCAGATACAGCCAGTCGGCCCTTCGCTTCTCGCTCTCGCGCGCTGTCGCCATCGATATGGAATCGGCGACCATCGCCGCTCAGGGCTATCGCTACCGTGTGCCGTACGGGACTTTGCTCTGCGTCTCGGACAAGCCTCTGCATGGGGAACTCAAACTGCCCGGGCAGGCCAATCTTTTTTACGACCGCGCTGTGCGCGAGCATATCGAGATCGGCATCGCCGCCGTTGCCGAGCTTCGCGCTTTCGGTCCCCGGCTTCACAGCCGAAAATTACGCGCATTCGACGAGCCGCCCTTTCGCTAGGTCCGGCGTTGCGACGGTCTGTTCAGGGTCGTTACAGGTATCACGCCCTATTCAATATCTGTGCCGATGGAACGGAATCCCGTTTCGCGAATTGGTTATGGTATAGTCGAACTTCAGCAAGAGGAGCCCTGTGACATGGCAAGCAAACCGCCCAAATCCACCACGAAACCCACAATCGGTGAAAAAATGAGCGAAACAGCGCGATCCGTATCAAGCAAGGCGAGCGAAACGGCCAAAAACGCCGCCGACGCTGTTGGCACTGGCGCGAAAAAGGCCAGCGAAACCGTAAAGGCTCATCCGATCAAAACAGCGGCCGCCGTGGGCGGTGTCGCCGCCGCGGCAGCCGGAGCGGTCGTCGGCAAGAAAATGTACGACAAGCGCAAGTCGAACACGCCCACGACGCCGAAGGTCAAGCCTTCAGCCGATTAGTCCGTCGATACACAGCAATAAAGGGGACGGTCGCCAGATGGCGACCGCCCCCTTTTATGTTTGGAGCCGGCTACCGCCTATTCGACGGACCAGCCGCATTCCCGGCCTTCATTCTGCTCTTCGAGCCAGGTCTGGAGAGGCCGGAAATAGGCAAGCATCGGCTCGGCCGACATTTCACGGGTGCCCGTAAAGGCTTCCAGTGCTTCGGGCCAGGGCCGCGAAGATCCCATTTCAAGCATCGCATTCAGGCGCGCGCCGACCTCCTCATTGCCGTAGAACGAGCATCGATGGAGCGGACCTTCCCAGCCAGCCTGCTCGCACGCGGCCTGGTAGAACTGGAACTGCAGAATCCGCGCGAGGAAGTAGCGTGTGTAGGACACATTGTTCGGCACATGATATTTCGTGCCTGGGTCGAAATCCGCCTCGGTCCGCTCTACCGGCGGGGTGATGCCCTGATAGTTGAGGCGCATCTCGTTCCAGGCGGCGTTGTAATTGTCCGGCGTAATTGAGCCGTCATAGACACCCCAGCGCCACCGGTCGATCAGCAAGCCGAACGGAAGGAAGGCGACCTTGTCCATAGCCTGACGCAACAGGAGCCCGGTGTCACGATCCGCACCCGGCACATTGGCTTCGTCGAGCAAGCCGAGCTGCACCAGATATTCAGGGGTGATGGAAAGTGCGATCATATCGCCGATCGCTTCGTGGAACCCGTCATTGGCACTGTTCTGATAGATCAGCGGCTGCTGATTATAGGCGCGTTGATAATAGTTATGGCCCAGCTCGTGATGGACGGTGGTGAAATCGTCCGCATTCACCCGCGTACACATCTTGATCCGCAGGTCATCGACACTGTCGACGTTCCAGGCGCTGGCATGGCACACGACATTGCGGTCGCGCGGCTCGGTAATCTGCGAACGGGTCCAGAAGGTCTCGGGCAGCGCGTCGAAGCCCAGCGAGCTGAAGAAAGCCTCACCCGTGCGCACGATACGCTCCGGCGTATATTCGGCGTTGACCAGCAGCTCGGTAAGATCATAGCCGACATCGCCAGCGCCTTCGGGCGCGACGATATCGTAGATATTGCCCCATTCCTGTGCCCACATATTGCCGAGAAGATCGGCGCGGATCGGGCCGGTTTCAGGCTGAACTTCGCTACCATATTCCTCGTTGAGCTCGGCCCGCACATAACAATGAAGCTGCTCGTAAAGCGGGCGCGTCTCAGTCCAGAGTCGTTCCGTCATCGCGGCAAACTCGTCCGGCGTCATATCATAGCCGGAACGCCACAGATCACCGACATTGTCGTAGCCGAGCTCGGTCGCGCCTTCATTGGCAATGGTGACAATGCGCGAATAATTGTCGCGCATGGCGGCCCCGTTTGAATGCCACGTCGTCCACATTTCGGCGAGCAGCGCCGGATCGCGCACGGTTCCCATACGTGCCTCGGCTTCATTGCCGTTGATCGTTTCGCCGTTCATCGTCGCCGTACCGGTTGAATAGGCAGTGCTGAGCGCGGTCGCTATCGCGTTCAATTCGGCCGCCGCGCCATCGCGGGTGGGCGCCGGCAGGCCGATGCCCGAACGCAGCTGATCGAGCTGCCGGTTGGTGTCATAGTCGAGACCTTCGACATCAGCATATTGCGCGGACTCATTGGCGAGGCGAACCAGCATCTGCGTAACCAGCGTACCGAAATATGTGTTTAGCGCGTCGGTATCCTGATTGAGATAAGTGGAGTTGACCCAGGCTGCGCGCGATGAAATGGTGAAAAGATCGCGCATCTCTGCCATCGACTCATCGAGAAAAGAGCGCGCCGCTTCCGGTGTGCGTTCCGCTTCGGCGGTTTCGTGATGATCGGCAAGCGCCGGAGCGGCGGCAAGGACGGTTCCGAGCGCCAGCGCCGATGCGCCGAATTTTGCAAAGATTTTCATGTGATATGTCCCCAACATTCAGTTACGTTGGAGATGTTTGACCAATTGGATCATCAATGGTCAAGGGCCGTTCATCGAAAGCTCAGGCGGGTTTGCCCAGCCAATCCGCAATCGCCTCGCCGAACTCGGGCTTGACGATACAACTCATATGGCCGCCCGGTACTTCGATGTGATCGGCGTTCGGGATTATCGCCGCCAGATCGGCATGACTGCCATTGTCCTCATCCTCGTCGCCAGCAAGGATGAGAGCTGGCACCGTAATGGCGCCGAGCGCGTCTTCGGGCGTGTTGGTGAAAACGTTGAGGATCAGCAACAGCGCTTCGGGATCCCCCCCGGTGGTTTTGAGGAAAGCCTCGGCCATCCATGCGGGTGAGTGTTTGGGATGGTTGCCGAGATTGGTCAGGATATGCCGGAAATGATCGGCCCGCGATGCCAGGCTGGTGAGCCCGGACAGGCCCATCCCGGCAATGATCAGCCGTTGCGGCCTCGCACCCAGCACATGCATTCGAACGACGGTGCGCGCGCCGAGCGAATAACCACCCAGATCATAATCGGTGAGCCCGAGATGATCGATCAGCGCCAACCCGTCGCGCGCAAGGATATCTTCGGGATAGGCGTCTGGATCGTGCGGTTTCGCGCTATCCCCATGGGCGCGAAGATCCGGCATGATGACACGATAGCCGAGCGCGGCGATTTTCGCCGCATGACCGAATTTGATCCAGTTGGTGACGGCATTCGAGATGAAGCCGTGGAGCAGGACAATGGGCCTGCCCTCGCCCATCTCCCGCCAGGCAAGCTGTTCGCCATCCGCGCCGTCAAACATGTGGATCGCTAGATCATTCAGAGAATTCATCGATTTTGCCTGTCATTTAATCTGCAAAGGAAGCGCTCATCCTGCCTGAAGTCGGTTTGCCGTATCCAAAATCTCGAACCAGTCTGCCTCGCTCGGCATTTCCTCAAACATCCGGGAGTCCTGTGGCAGCACCACCCATTCCTGTTTCGACCGTACCCAGATATGGGCGACGGGCGACAGGCGATCGCTGTCATCAAGCGTGCCCGCCCTTACTGTGAACAGCCCGGGCCGGTTGCTGACTGCGGCGTACAGCCTGACAAGACATTTTGCGCAGGCATGAATGGTGCTGGTTTGCCCGCTCGGCAGGTCGCTGTCCGCTTTCAGCACCTCCCCCTCGATCGAAAATTTCGATGCGAAGACGGGCATCTGCAAGGCAAAGGCGCTGCCGCTATGCGTCTGACAATCGGTGCAATGGCATGCGTAGCAGGGCGGCGCATCTTCTTCGATGCGATAGCGCACCGCACCGCACAGACATCCGCCTTCCATGCTCACCGTTCTTCCAGCCCCTTCTGCTTCATCCGCCACAGCGCAACATCGATCCGATCCTGCCCGAAGAAAGGCTCACCTTCGAACACCAGGGTGGGAACGCCCCAATGCCCTGCCGCTTCCAGGGCATCCTGATTTGCCGCGAGCTCGGCATCCAGCGCTTCGGCATCGCGCACGGCTTCCGCATCCAGTTCGGCAAGATCCAGCCCTGCTCGCTCGGCCGCCTGCGCCAGATGGTCGCCCTCGTCCCATCCCTCGGTGCCGCCCCAGATAAGCTGGGAGACCTCATCGGCAAAGGCGAAGCCCCTGCCGCACCGGGCCGCCGCCTGACCGCAGCGCAGCAGGCGGTACACATAGGGCTGGTCGTCTGAGATTTTGCGTGTCGCGATATCCTGGACGATCGGATCGGGCTTTGGCGGCTTCATCGGAATGTCGAGATATTCGCTCAGCCGCATGATATCCCGAAAGGTATAGCCCAGCCAGTTGGGATGATTGCGTTCGAAGAAATCGGGCTCCCGGATCGCCAGCGGATAAACCGGCTTCAGCGCGATCTCGAGATCGTAACGCTCGGTCATCTTCCGATACCTGCTTGTCGCGAGATAGCTGTAGGGGCTGCGAAAAGACCAATAGAGATCGGCATGCAGGGTCATATCGGCATTTCTCCAAAACAGGCCCCGAACGAGCGCCGGGCATTAACCAGCTGATAATCCGAAAACCATAACAGAACCACTGTGACTCAAAAGACTCACTTTTCCCGTCTTTTTTCAAAACTGGCTCGCCAAGACGATTCCACTGTGCGAATCTGGTTTCGCTTGAGGGGAGTTGCTGTTCATTGGCTGATCAAGGGCACACCGTAGTTTCCGAGTCCGCAACCGGGACGGAAACCGAAGAGCCGGCACGCAAACGCTCCGCCATGCGCGCGGTGTTGATGCTGGTCGTCCCGCTGATCGTGATCGGTTTCGGCGTCTATTGGTACGTCACATCGGGTCGCTATGTGTCGACCGACAATGCCTATGTGCAGCAGGATATTATCGAGATCAGCCCGGAAGTGAGCGGCCGTATCGTCGCCGTGATGGTCGAGCAAAACCAGCAAGTCGAGGCTGGAGACATTTTGTTTCGCATCGACCCCGAACCCTATCGCATTGCCGTCCAGCAGGCCGAAGCCGATATCAGCGATGCCCAACTGGCGCTCGACCGCGCGGAAACAGCCGTCTCGACCAGCGGCGTCGATATTTCCACGGCCCAGGCCAATGTCGAATATGCCCGGCGCAACCTGGCGCGCGAACGCGAATTGATGGAGCGCGGCTTCAACACCCGCGCGCGGGTCGAATCTTTCGAAAACCAGCTGTCCGAAGCCCGGGCACGGCTGAACGCGGCCCGCGCCGCGCAGCAGGACGCCCGCGCCGCCGTGGGCGGTGCCAGCAGCCGCCGCGCGCGTTCCGAGTATCCGGCGATCGCCGCCGCCCGTGCACGGCGAGAGGAAGCGCAACTGAACCTCGAGCGTACCGTTGTCCGGGCGCCCGTCAGCGGCACAATCAGCGAAGTCGACCGATTGCAGATTGGCCAGATGGCGAGTGCGGGGGGGACGGTGGTGACTATCGTCGCCCGCAACGAAACCTGGATCGAGGCCAATTTCAAGGAAACCGACCTGGACCGAATGCGGGTCGGCCAGCCCGCGCGCATTACCTTTGATGCCTATCCCGACCTCATCGTTCAGGGGCGCGTCGGCAGCATCGGTGCGGGAACCGGCGCCGAATTCTCGATCCTCCCGCCGCAGAACGCGACCGGAAACTGGGTCAAGGTAACGCAGAGGGTTCCGGTGCGCATCGAAATCGAAGGCACACCATCGCGGCAGATGATTACCGGCCTGAGCGCCGATGTGCGCGTCGATATCCGCAACGATGGCGAGCGCTAGTCCCGCTACGCCAGACGGCGATGCACTTCTCCCGGTTCGCTACAAAGGGCTGCTGACCTTCGCCATCATGATGGCGATGATGATGCAGATCCTCGACACAACGATCGCCAATGTCGCCCTCCCGCATATGCAGGCCAGCCTGGGGGCGACGATCGACACAATCGCCTGGGTTCTGACTAGCTATATCGTCGCTACCGCCGTTGCGATCCCGATTACCGGCTGGCTTGCCGACCGTGTTGGATCACGCAACCTGTTCCTCTGGTCGGTCGCCTTCTTCATCGTCACATCGATGCTGTGCGGCGCTGCAACCAGCCTTGAGCAAATGGTCACCTTTCGCATCATGCAGGGTATCGCAGCGGCGTTTATCGGGCCGATTTCGCAAACCGCGATGCTCGACATCAACCCAACCCACAAACATGGGCAAGCGATGGCAATCTGGAGCCTGGGCGCGGTGATGGGGCCGATCCTCGGTCCGCTGATCGGTGGCTATATCACCGAATATTATAACTGGCGCTGGGTATTCTACGTCAACCTGCCGCTCGGTTTTCTTATTCTCGCTATGCTCTGGTTCCTGCTGCCGAGCCGCCCCATAGACAAGCGGGGCTTTGACCTGTTCGGATTCTCCATGTTCGCACTGGGGCTTGCATCGCTGCAGCTAGTCCTCGACCGGGGTCAACAGCTCGACTGGCTCGACAGCACGTCGATATGGATCGGCATCGGCTGCATCATCATCGGCTTCTGGGTTTTCATCGTGCATATGCTGACCGGCAAGAACACGCTGCTCACACCCGCCATTTTCACCGACCGCAATCTTGTCGGCTCGATAATTTTCGTTGCCTTTGTCGGCGTCGTCGTCTTCGCGATCATCGCACTGATCGCACCGTTGCTACAGGGCGTACTCGGTTATCCGGTGATCACTGCCGGCTATCTGCTCGCACCGCGCGGGCTTGGTGTAATTGTCGCCATGGGGATCGCCGCGCGCCTGATGAACATGATGGATGCGCGGATCATTCTGGCCGTCGGATGGGCCATCACAGCCTGGTCCTGCTACATGATGACCCACTGGATGATCGGCATGGATTCCGGCCCGATCATAACCGTGGGCATAATTCAGGGCCTCGGCATCGGCTTCATCTTCGTGCCGCTCAACGTCATCGCCTTTGCCACACTGCCCGTCAGCCTGCGGCCGGAGGGAGCTGCGCTGATGAACCTGCTGCGCAATGTCGGCGCATCGATCGGCATTTCGATCACCGCCAGCAATGTCGCGCGCAACCTGCAGATCAGCCATGCCGATCTTGGCGAACATATCACGCCCTCGACCGTGCCCTCGCTCGGGCTGGAACGGTTGAACCTGCCAGCCGATCAGGTCGCTGCGCTGCTCGACAATGAAATCAGCCGGCAGGCACTGATGATCGGTTACATCAACAATTTCTGGCTGATCATGTGGGGCTGCATCATTGCCGTTCCGGCTTCGATGCTGCTCAAAAAACTGCCTGTAACGGGCACGGCCAGCGTCGAGGGCGAAACGCCGCCGAACGCCAAACCGCATTCCGCCGAATAGCTATGCAGCCTTTTTCAGATGCCGGCGGCCCAGCAGCTCTGCAATCTGCACGGCATTGAGGGCGGCGCCCTTGCGAAGATTGTCGGATACGCACCAAAGCACGATGCCGTTATCGACGGTCGGATCTTCGCGAACGCGGCTGATAAAAGTCGCGCCATCGCCGACGCATTCAACCGGCGTCACATAGCCGCCATCCTCGCGCTTATCGACGAGCATAATACCCGGCGCCTCGCGCAGTATATTCTGTGCTTCTTCCGCGGAAATCTCATTCTCGAACTCGATATTGATCGCTTCGGAATGACCGACGAAAACAGGAACCCGAACGCAGGTCGCCGTCAGTTTGATCTTGGGATCGAGGATCTTCTTCGTCTCGACGACCATTTTCCATTCTTCCTTGGTCGAGCCGTCGTCGAGGAACACATCGATATGCGGAATCACGTTGAACGCGATCTGCTTAGTGAATTTCTTGGCATCTGCCTGATCGCCCACGAAAATGTCGCGCGACTGGGTGAACAGTTCGTCCATACCCTCTTTGCCCGCACCGGATACCGACTGATAGGTCGAAACAACGACGCGCTTGATCGTAGCAGCATCGTGGAGCGGCTTCAGTGCGACGACCATCTGGGCGGTCGAGCAGTTCGGGTTGGCGATGATATTCTTCGCCAGATAGCCGTCGATCGCTTCCGGGTTAACCTCGGGAACGATGAGCGGCACATCGGGATCCATGCGATACAGTGAGCTGTTGTCGATTACTGTGCAGCCCGCTGCGGCGGCTTTGGGCGCATATTCCTTGGCCGGTCCGGAACCGGCGGCAAAAAGGGCCATGTCCCAGCCTGCAAAATCGAAATGTTCGATGTTCTGGCATTTGAGCATCCGACCCGTTTCGCCGAATTCCACTTCCATGCCCTGTGAACGCGAGGATGCAACCGCTGCAACCTCATCGGCAGGAAATTCCCGTTCAGCAAGGCAGGCGAGCATTTCACGCCCGACATTCCCTGTCGCTCCAACAACCGCAACCCGATACCCCATATTGCCACACCTTCTTCATTATAAGAAAACGGCCGGTAACCCGTGGGTTCCGGCCGCCTTCGCTTTGTTGGAATTTGCTCTATCGCAAAACTCAGCTCTCGGCAGCCTCTGCGGCTTCCTGTTTTTCTGCCTTAATCGTGTTTTTCTCGCGATCGTCGCGCTTCTCGGCAATACGCGCGCGCTTGCCGGTGAGGCCGCGCAGATAGTAGAGCTTGGCACGACGGACGATACCGCGCTTGAGCACGGTCACGCTGTCGACATTCGGGCTGTACAGAGGAAATACGCGCTCAACGCCTTCGCCGAACGAGATTTTACGAACCGTGAAGCTCGATCCCATGCCGCGGTTGGTGCGCGCGATGCACACGCCTTCGTAATTCTGAATACGGGTGCGATCACCCTCGACAACCTTCACGCCGACGCGCAGCGTATCGCCCGCCTTGAAATCGGGGAGTTTCTTGTCGCTCGTAATACTCTCAATGGCTTCCGCCTCGAGTGTTTCGATGAGATTCATCTCATTCGTCCTTTAGCTTTTCGCGTTGCGCGCCAGAGGGCGACTGATCCGGAGCGCCAGTATAGCGTTCCCAAAGATCCGGCCGCCGTGACCGTGTAATGATCTCGGCCTGGGCTTTTCGCCACGCCGCGATCTTCGCATGATCCCCCGATCGCAACACTTCAGGGATCGTGCGCCCTTCCCATTCTTTAGGCCGGGTATAGTGCGGATATTCGAGAAGCCCCTGCTCGAAGCTTTCCTCATCGCCGCTTGAAGCCGCGCCCATTACCCCGGGAAGCAGTCTGATGCAAGCGTCTAACAGGGCCAAAGCGCCGATTTCGCCGCCGGACAGAATATAATCGCCAATCGAGACTTCTTCGACCGGCCGGGTTTCGAAAATCCGCTCGTCGAAACCCTCGAACCGGCCGCAGAGGATGGTGACGCCCGGCCCGTCGGACAATTGCCGCACGCGTGCCTGGGTCAGCGGTTTTCCGCGCGGAGACATGGCAAGCACAGGCGCATCCGGCTGGCGCCTGAGCGCCTCGTCAACCGCAGCGCCCAGCACATCGGCCTTCATCACCATGCCTGCGCCGCCACCCGCTGGCGTATCGTCCACCGTATGATGCTTGTCGGTCGCAAAATCGCGGATTTGCAGGGTTTCGAGCGCCCATTTCCCTTCATCCCCAGCCCGCCCCGCGATAGAATGCCCGAGCGGCCCAGGAAACATCTCTGGGTAGAGAGTGAGGATGGTGGCGGCGAAGGTCATTAGAGAAAGTCGCTATCCAGCGTAATTTCGGTTTCCGATGTCGTAGCGGCTTTCATCGGTACCATGAAATCCGAACCGCCCGGTTTGCGGATTTCCAGAATATCGCCCGCACCGAAATTCTCGACAGCGATGACTTCGCCGACCGGGTCGCCATTTTCGGTGACGCAAGGCAAGCCGATCAGGTCGATATGGTAATATTCGCCCTCTTCCAGCGGCGGCAGGGCATCGCGCGGGATCGTCAGTTTGGCGCCGCGCCACGCCTCCGCTCCATTGCGATCGGTGATTTCAGCGAAGCGGGCGACCGGCATCTTGCTGGTCTGGCGCACGGATTTGAGCGTGAGCGTCTTTCCGCCCACCTCGAATGTCTTGTGCCGTTTCAAACTGCCCAGGCTTTCGGCGAACAGTTTGAGGCGCACCTCGCCGCCAATGCCTTGTGCTCCGGCAATGACGGCGAGGGTAATGCGCTTGTCGGCCAAGATTTAGCTCTTGGCTTCTTCTTCTGCGGGAGCGTCTTCTGCAGCAGCTTCCTCAGGAGCAGCTTCTTCGACCGGAGCCTCTTCAGCTTTGGCTTCCTCAGCGGGAGCTTCTTCAGCAGGTGCTTCAGTTTCTTCTGCGGGGGCTTCCTCAGCCGGAGCGGCTGCAGCAGCTGCAGCGGCTTCCTTGGCAGCTACGTCCTTAGCAGCTTTCTCTTCGATGCGCTCCTTGGCCTTGTCGCCCGGCTCCGCTTTCTGCGGGTTGTTGCGCGGCTGACGCTCCATGATGCCAGCGGCATCGAGGAAACGCATCACGCGGTCAGACGGCTGCGCACCGACCGAAAGCCAATGCTTCGCACGATCTTCGTCGAGCTTCACGCGATCGGGATTGTCCTTGGCGAGCAGCGGGTTGTAGCTGCCGATACGCTCGATGAACTTGCCGTCCCGCGCCTTGCGGGAATCGGTTACGACGATCTTGTAGTAAGGCCGCTTTTTTGCGCCACCGCGTGACAGCCTAATTGCTACTGGCATTGATATTTCCTTCTTTCAAAAAATCCAAATATAATTCAAAAAATTCTAACGTTTCAGTAATTTGTCCAAGTCGGGAGGGATCCCCTGCCCCGGCATGCCGGGAAGTCCGGGCATGCCGCCGGACGGCATTTCACCGCCGCCGGGAAGGCCTTCCGGGCCGCCTCCGCCGCCAAACATCTTCATCAGCCCCTTGATGCCGCCCATCTTCTTGATGCGCTTCATCGCGGTCGACATTTCCTTGTGCATCTTGAGGAGCTTGTTTACGTCCTGTACCGTCTGGCCCGAACCCATCGCCACGCGCCGCTTGCGCTTGGCGTTGAGCAAAGCAGGTTTTGCCCGCTCTTTCTTCGTCATCGAGCCTATAATCGCGTCCATATGGACGAGCACCTTGTCGTCCATCCCGCTGTTCGCCATCGCGGCCTGCGCCTTTTTCATACCCGGGAGCATACCGGCCAGCGCGCCGAGCCCGCCCATGCGCTGCATCTGCGCCAATTGCGTCCGCAGGTCGTTCATGTCGAACTGGCCCTTGGCCATCTTCTTGGCAAAGGCCTCGGCTTCGTCCTTCTCGACCGTTTCGGCAGCGCGTTCGACAAGGCTAACGACATCGCCCATGCCAAGAATTCGGCCGGCGACCCGTTCCGGGTGGAATTCCTCGAGCGCATCAAGCTTCTCACCGACACCCACAAATTTGATCGGCGTCCCGGTCACCGCGCGCATGGAAAGCGCCGCACCACCACGCGCATCGCCATCCATCCGCGTCAGTACGGTACCGGTCAATGGCACCTGCTCGGTAAAGCTCTTCGCGACATTCACCGCGTCCTGGCCAGTCAGAGCATCGACAACGAGAAGAATTTCCTCCGGGATCGTCGCATCGGAAACTGCCTTCATCTCGTCCATAAGCTGTTGATCGACATGGAGCCGGCCTGCGGTGTCCAGCATCACGACATCGAAGCCCTGCAGCTTGGCGGCCTGAAGGGCACGTTTAGCAATATCGGTAGGTTGCTGGCCCTGAACGATGGGCAGGGTCGCGACATCGGTTTGCGTTCCGAGCACTGCCAGCTGCTCCTGTGCAGCCGGACGATTGACGTCGAGCGACGCCATCAGCACCTTTTTGCGGCCCTTTTCAGTAAGTCGTTTGGCAATTTTTGCGGTCGTCGTGGTTTTACCGGAACCCTGCAGGCCGACCATCATCACGACATTGGGCGGTGTCCCGTCAACATGCAGCTCGGAGGCATTCGCACCAAGCATTGCAACAAGCGCGTCATTGACGATCTTGACAACCTGCTGGCCGGGAGTAACCGATTTGAGAACCTGCTGGCCAACCGCCTGTTCGGTGACGCCGTCGACAAATTCCCGGGCGACCGGCAGCGCAACATCGGCTTCGAGCAGCGCAATACGCACTTCACGCATCGCCGCCCGGACATCGCTTTCGTTAAGCGAACCACGGCCTTTAAGGCGGTCAAAGACACCGCCAAGCCGATCGCTAAGACTGTCGAACATCGCTCAAATCCTTCCCGATCCCCAAAAAACGCAAAAAACGCCGGCGGGCGAAAACTCGCCGGCCAGCGTACGCCTTATCGGCGCGTCGGTCTGCATCCCTTGCGGAACTGTTATGGAGCAAATACCGCCCAAAGCGAGCATTTACAAGTGGGGAAGAAGAATCCGGTAAATTAACGCGGTCTTCACTCCATTTGTGCAAAAAAGCGCTTCCCGAACCGAGGTTGATACTATGCGCGAGCGCAAGGACGTTCCTTCAATTGCCGAGTCCGCCGACACCGAGAAGCTCGAGCATCCTCGTGCCTTCGTGTCTGCAACCATAGCCCTGTTATCAATTCTTATGTTCGCCGGTATCGGCGGCGAAGTCATCGCCAGCATTATTGCAGGCACCGCATCGGACCGCGATCCAGTACTTGCCGTTGCGCTGATCCTGAACATCGCGCTCATCCTTATCGGGTGGCGCCATCACAACGAAGTCACGGTCCAGATCCAGAATCACAAGGAAGCAACGAAGCAGGCTCGCTCGCTCGCACTGCGAGATCCGCTGACCGGATTTCTCAACCGCCGTTCGCTGACCGGCGAAGTAGATGCGATGATCAAGACGGCCGCCACGCGCAATCGCGTCGTCGCCATGTTTGTCATTGACCTCGACAGCTTCAAATATGTCAACGATCTCAACGGGCACCATGTCGGCGACGTGTTGCTTAGGGAAGTGGGCAAGCGGATTATGAGCGCCCTGCCCGGTTCGGCCCTCGGCGCGCGCCTCGGCGGCGACGAATTTGCCGCTGCTTTTCAGTTCGACCCCAGCAACCCCGCTGCGGTCGATGCCGTGGCCGATGAACTCGTCGAACGTATCTCGCTGCCCTTCGATATCGAGAAGCAATCGGTTCAGACAAGCGCCTCGGTAGGCATAACGCGCTCCGACCATGATTGTAACGGCGTCGAGACTTTGCTGCGCCGCGCGGATATCGCGATGTACGCGGCCAAGCATCAGGGCAAGAACCGCGCTGTCTGGTTCGATGGCAGCATGGAACGCATGCTCGAAGAACGGAACCGCGTCGAACAAGGCATGCGCAGGGGCATCCCCGCCGGCGAGTTCGCGCCCTATTATGAGCAGCAGATCGATCTGCTGACCGGCAAGTTACACGGCTTCGAGGTTCTGGCACGCTGGGAACATCCGACCCGCGGCCTCATCATGCCCGAAGATTTCATTCCTGTAGCCGAAGAGTGCGGACTGATATCCGAGTTATCGGAATATGTGATGCGTAAGGCCTTTACCGAAGCACGCGACTGGGATCAGGGTCTCACCCTGTCCGTCAATATTTCGCCGGCACAGCTTAAAGATCCCTGGCTGGCCCAAAAAATCATCAAATTGCTGACCGAGACGAATTTCCCGGCCAGTCGGCTCGAAATCGAAATCACCGAAACCGCCTTGTTCGACAATCTCGGCATAGCCCAATCGATCATTTCCAGTCTCAAAAATCAGGGTATCCGCATTGCGCTCGATGATTTTGGCACGGGTTATTCCAGCCTCGCCCATCTTCGCGCGCTGCCGTTCGACCGGATCAAGATCGACCGGAGTTTCGTCACATCGATCAACGATGACAACGAAAGCGCTGCGATCGTCGACGCGATCACGCGCCTCGGATCGAGCCTGGGCCTGCCTGTGACCGCGGAAGGCATAGAGACAGCGCAGATTGCGACAAGCCTGAAGGATCTCGGCTCAATGGCCGGTCAGGGATGGCATTACGGAAAGCCAATGGCGATAGGCCAGACGAGGCGTCTTCTTGCGGATAAGGACATGCTGACATCGGGTCCGAAAAAAGGCGTCGAGAAAGAGACGCTGGACGATATGCCTAGCTTGCGCCGCTCGGGCTGAGGTTAGCCGCGTCCCAAACAAATGGGCCGCATAAGTGGACAGCGCCCCTTCCCAACCCTAAATCGCGCGCCATGCGCCCGTCTTCTAGCAAATTGACTTTTCATAAGATGCACGGCCTCGGCAATGATTTCGTCATTGTCGATGCCCGCCAGCATGCCGTCACCATGACAGACGAGCTGGTGCGCGCACTTGCGAACCGGCGGACAGGTATTGGTTGCGATCAACTGATCCAGCTCGAGCCCTCACAAGAAGCCGATTTCGCAATGCGGATTTTCAATGCCGATGGCAGTGAGGTCGAAGCCTGCGGGAATGCGGCCCGTTGCGTGACCCAACTGGTTGGCCATGAAGCGCAGATCGCAACCACGGGCGGAACAATATCCGGTACGCCAGACGATACGGGAGCGACGCTCGATATGGGCGAACCCCGCTTCGATTGGGACACCATTCCGCTCGCCTATGCGATGGATACGACCAACATGCCAGTTCGCTGGGAAGAACTGACAAACCCGATTGCCGTCAATATCGGCAATCCTCATGTAATTTTCTTCGTCGAGGACACGGCCAGTGTCGATCTCGCGCGGCTCGGGCCGATTGTCGAAAATGACCCGCTGTTTCCCGAACGGATTAACGTAAACGTCGCAACCGTCGAAAGTGACGGCAGCATTACCTTGCGCGTCTGGGAGCGCGGCACCGGCCTTACCCGCGCCTGCGGCACCGGAGCCTGTGCGACCACCGTCGCAGCGGTCCGGCGCAAGCTCGTCAGCGGCCGTGAAACGACTGTTCACTTGCCTGGCGGCGATCTCGCCATCTCCTGGGAACCGGGCCAGGAAGTACGGATGACCGGACCGGCAGCGCATGTCTTCACCGGCGAGATAGAGTTGGACGATTTTCTGTGAGCGGCGCCGAACTCATCACCCTCGGATGCCGGCTGAATTTCGCCGAAAGCGAAGCAATGCGGGCAATAACTGCTGATCGCGACGATCTGGTGATCGTCAACAGCTGTGCGGTCACTGCCGAGGCAGTGCGCAAGACCCGCCAGCAAATCCGCAAGGCAAAGCGTGCGCGCCCGGATGCCGAAATCGTCGTCACTGGCTGCGCTGTACAAACACAGCCCGAAACCTTCGCTGCCATGCCGGAAGTCAGCCAGTTGCTCGGCAATCGGGAGAAGATGCTGCCCGAGAGCTTTGCCTCTGATCGCTCACTCGTATCCGACATCATGGCCGTCCGGGAAACCGCGCCGCATCTCGTGACAGGTTTTTCGGACCGCGCCCGCGCCTTTGTCGAAGTACAGAATGGGTGCGATCATCGCTGCACCTTCTGTGTCATCCCCTATGGTCGTGGAAACAGCCGCTCGGTCCCTGCCGGGCTGGTCGTCGAACGGATCAAGGCGCTGGTCGACGAAGGCTTTCAGGAAATCGTCCTGACGGGTGTCGATGTCACCAGCTATGGACCTGACCTTCCCGGCAACCCCAGTCTCGGCCTGCTTGTCGAGCGGATTCTCAAGGGCGTTCCCGCCCTGCCCCGGCTGCGCCTCTCTTCGCTGGACTCGATCGAGATCGATGAAAGGCTGTTCGAGATCATCACTGGCGAGCCCCGCTTCATGCCGCATCTGCACCTCTCACTCCAGGCGGGCGACGACATGATCCTAAAGCGCATGAAACGCCGTCACAGCCGCACCCAATCGGTCGAGATGGTCGCAAAACTGAAGGACAAGCGCCCGGAGATCGCCATTGGTGCCGACATCATTGCGGGATTTCCGACCGAAACCGACGAGATGGCCGCCAACACCCTGGCCCTTGTCGAGGACTGTCAGATCGTGTTCGGCCATATTTTCCCCTATTCCGCGCGGCGCGGGACACCGGCAGCCAAGATGCCGCAGGTTCCGGTTCCCGATCGCAAAGCCCGCGCGCAGCGTCTGCGCGAGGCCGCAGCGCGGCAGAAATCGAACTGGCTGCGCGGTCTCGTTGGCACCAGGCAACGCGTCCTTGTCGAACGCGATGACGGGGTCGGTCATGCGGAGAATTTCGCCGAAGTGAGAATCCGGCATCGGGACGGATCGGCAGCACGGCCCGTTCAGCTGGTCGACGCCCGGTTGTCCGCCATTGAACAGGGCATATTGATCGGGGAAGTTTCGTGAGCGAGCAGAAAAGCTGGGGTGATAAGCTGCGTTTCGGGTTCAAGCGAACATCGGAAGCACTTGGCGGCAACCTCACCGGGCTAATCACCAAGGAAAAGCTCGACGACGAAACACTGGACGAAATCGAGGAAGCGCTCATCGCCTCGGATCTGGGACCGGCCGTCGCCGCACGGGTGCGCGACCGACTGGCCAGCGGCCGGTATGATCGCCATCTTTCCGAACTGGATATCCGTGAAATCGTGGCAGAGGAGCTTGAGGACATCCTCCGCCCTGTGGCCGTCCCGCTGGAAATAGATGCATTCCCCCGCCCTCAGGTGATGCTGGTCATCGGCGTCAACGGCTCCGGAAAAACGACAACGATTGCCAAGCTTGGCCACCTGTTTCTCGAAGACGACTACAATGTCATGCTGGTCGCGGGAGACACATTCCGCGCGGCCGCCATCGGGCAGCTGAAAGTCTGGGCGGAACGGCTGGGCGTACCGATTATCTCCGGAGAGGAAGGCGGCGACGCCGCCAGCCTTGTCTTTGAGGGCGTCAAGCGCGGCACCGACGATGGCACGGACGTACTGATCGTCGACACGGCGGGGCGGCTCCAGAACAAGAGCCACCTGATGGACGAGCTTTCGAAAATCCGGCGGGTCTTGGGAAGACTCAACGAGGAAGCGCCACACAATGTGATCCTCGTCCTCGATGCGACGACCGGTCAGAATGCGCTCTCGCAGATTGAAGTATTCAAGGAAGTCGCGAACGTCACAGGCCTTGTCATGACCAAGCTTGACGGCACGGCCCGCGGGGGCGTGCTAGTTGCGGCGGCGGAAAAATTCGGCCTGCCGATCCATGCGATCGGCGTCGGCGAAACATTGGAAGATTTACGGCCCTTCGATCCCCGGGCCGTTGCCCGCGCGATCACCGGCGCAGACGAGTTTGACGGAGAGTAGACATATGAGCGACGTGCAATCCGATGCGAAGAAAGACCTGTCTCCCGGTATGCGCATGGCGCTCGATTTCGGACCGGTCCTGGTGTTCTTCGTCGTCAATTTTTTGGCACCACCTCCACTTGGAATATTCTACGCCACCGGCGCCTTCATGGCCGCAATGATGATTGCGCTCGTCATTTCCTGGGTGAAAGCCGGAAAAATATCGCCGATGTTGCTCTTTTCCGGCGTGATGGTGCTTGTTTTCGGCGGGGTTACGCTTTTCCTGCGCGACGAGACGTTCATCAAGGTCAAACCGACGATTTACTACGTCTTCATCGCGCTGCTGCTCATCGGCGGCCTTATTACGAAACGGCCAACCCTGGCGGCCCTTCTCGGGAGCGCCTATCCCGGGCTCAGCGACCGCGGATGGGATATTCTGTCGCGCAACTGGGCGATCTTTTTTCTCGCCATGGCGGTGCTGAACGAAGCCGTATGGCGCAACAGCAGCACGGACTTCTGGGTTGGCTTCAAACTATGGGGCGCGATTCCGCTGACGCTGATTTTCGCCTTCGCAAATGTCCCTATGCTGTTGAAACACGGCCTCAATCTGGAAAAAGCGGACGAACCGCCCATGCCGGACGCGCACGAGTAAGCCCTCGGGACTTACGACCGCCACTGCCTAGCCCTGGTCGGCGCGCGACACCCCGTCACCGTCCAGATTCTTGGCGACGAATTCCCAGTTGACCGCATTGTTCAGGATGGCGTCGACATAATCGCCGCGGCCATTCTGATAATCGAGATAATAGGCATGTTCCCACACATCGATCGTCAGTAGCGGCTTCATACCCTCATGGGCGACCGGTGTATCCGCGTCATGCAGCGACGTGATTTCGAGTGCGTCTCCGTTCAGGATAAGCCAGGCCCAGCCGCTGGCGAAATGGCCGGTCGCTTCGGCCTTGAGCGCCTCGAGAAGCGCAGACTTCGATCCAAAACTGTCTTCGATGTGCGCCGCGAGCGCGCCAGACGGATTCTGCTTTTCGGAGCTCAGGCACTTCCAGTAGAAACTGTGGTTCCAGACCTGCGCGGCATTGTTGAACAAGCCCTGGTCTCCGCTGTTTTTCGCAGCAAGGATAACTTCCGACAACCTGGCATTTTCCAGCTCGCCGCCTTCGATCGCGGCGTTTGTTTTGTCCACATAGGCCTGATGATGCTTGCCATGGTGGTACTCGAATGTTTTCGCCGAAATCAGATCGCCAAAAGCGTCTTTGGAATAAGGAAGTGCGGGGAGTTCGAACGCCATGGACAAGTCTCCTTTGTGTTGGGCCATACATGACCGTTACGCACAAGGTCTTCAAGAGTTTCCGTCCCGCGAAAAGACGAAAAATTGCCATCGCCAATCCCCCGGAATCGAAAAGGACCGCCCGCCCTGACGGGGTGGCCGGTCCATTCTCGTGTAAGGACCAAGAACTGGTCCGTGGAACGTTAACTGTTCGGTTCGACTATGAAATTCGACAGGTCGTTGCGCGGCGCCTCCCATTCCGGCGCCAGCTCGGAGGCCGTGAGAATATCCATATAGGCGGATGTCAGGTCGCCGGTCAGCTGGTGCGCCAGACCGCGGCCATAATGCGCGACCGCCGGCTGGTCTGTGCCGAGATCCAACGCACGGGTGAACAGCGGCAAGGCCTGGTCGCCTCGTTCGTCGCGCCGCATCAACGTGATCGCCTTGTTGAGCATTGCTTCGGGATTTTCCGCATCCAGCCCCAGAGCGCGATCGAAATCGACCAGGGCGCGATCATAATTGCCGCGATGGAAATGGATGATTCCACGGTTTACGAATGTCGCTACGCGATCGTAGGAATTGAGCATCTCGACATCGAGCGCAAAATTGCATGGCCTGAGATCGCTCCGCGAGTCCGAGCGCTGCGCCGCCGCCGTGTAACAAGCTTGTGCCGAACTGTTACCAGCAACCTGGATCGCGCTATTTGCAGCGCTGGCCGCTGTCGTGAGCACGAATGCGCCAGCAGCAAGTTTGAGCATGGTTTTCATAGCATCCTCCTCCTGTAGGAGACGCCAATATGCACAGAATTGATGATATTGCCTAATAAGCGGGCTGCGCCCACCATGTTATTCGCCCAACGACGCGCCTCATGCGACAAACAGCAGGCCCGCGACCGGATTTAATCGCCCTCTTCGCCTGAAACTCGAAACCGACCCAGATCGCGGGCCGGCAGATCCCATTCGGGTGCGATGTCGGCGGCACGCCGGATATCGTAATAGGCGGCCGATACATCGCCATTCATCTCATGCGCGACCCCGCGGCCATAATAGGCCAGCGCAGGCTCTCTCGTGCCATTCTCGATCGCTGTCGTGAGAAGTTCGACAATCTCGGCCATGCTCTCGCGCCGGTGCAGCATCGCCAGCGCTTTGTTGAGATAGGCTTCCGGCTCGCTGCGATCGAGCGTAATCGCCTCGTCATAGTCGGCGATAGCCAAAGCAAAATTCCCATTGCGAACATGGAGAATACCGCGATTGACATAGCTGGCAACGCGGTCGCGCCCGCTGAGACGATAATCGTCGATCGCTTCCGTACAGGTGCGGATATCGCTGGGGCCGGAACGCTCATAAAGCGCGGATTCATAGCAGGACCGCGCCGTGCTGTTTCCGAAAACGCTAACGGCCGCATGGACGCCGCTCGCTGCGAAACCGGCGATGGCGAGGGCTGCGGCAATGGATGAACTACGCATGGTACTTCTCCCGTGATGCAGCCTCAATATACCCGATTTCTGGGATTTTGGCGAATCAGCCGATCATGTCGTGTCGCTTCAGGGCATGGCGGAGCTGATCATAGCTTAGTCCCAATGCCTTGGCGGTCTGCCGCTGGTTGTACCGGGCTCTTTCCAGGGCGTTTTCCAGTATCTCTTTCTCATAGACCTCAACCGCTGCCTTGAAATCGGTCACGACCGGCTTGGCAGTCTGCGGAACCGTCTGTACGGCCGCCTGGGCGGGCTGCTCGTCACTGGCGGCGGTTGACGGCGGCATCTGCCATGGAGAGTCGAACGGATCGAGCTGGATAGTATCGACAGGATCGGATGGACGATCCCAGCGATAAACGGCGCGCTCCACAGCGTTGCGCAGTTCGCGAACGTTGCCGGGCCAGTCATGCGCCATGAGAATCTTGGTCGAATTGTCTCCGAAACCCGGCCATTCAGCCCAATCGAGCTCGGCAGCCATGCGCCGCCCGAAATAATCGGCAAGTATGAGAATATCGCTTTCGCGCACCCTGAGCGGCGGCAACGTAACGACCTCGAAAGACAGGCGATCGAGCAAATCCGCCCGAAACCGGTTCCGGTCGACAAGGCTTGGCAGGTTTTCGTTGGTCGCAGCCACGATCCGGACGTCGACCCGCAAGGGCTTGTTGGATCCGATCCTGCTGACTTCGCCATATTCGACCGCCCGCAAAAGTCTTTCCTGCGCCGCAGCCGACAATGTGGCCAGTTCGTCGAGAAACAGCGTACCGCCATCGGCCTCCTCGAAAGCGCCGGCGCGGGCGCGGGTCGCGCCGGTAAAGGCTCCGGCTTCATGGCCGAACAGCTCTGCCTCGATCAGCGTTTCGGGAAGCGCGGCGCAATTGAGCGTGATCAATGGCCCTTCCCAACGCTGGCTGAGCCGGTGTAGACGCTCGGCTATAAGTTCCTTGCCTGTGCCCCGCTCGCCGATCACAAGGACCGGGCGATCAAGCGCCGCCGCCCGACTGGCCATCTCGACAGCATCGAGAAAAGCGCCCGATTCCCCCACAAATTGCGCACCGCGTTCCATGCCAATCTTTTAGCATTATTTCCCAAATAATAGCAATATGCGCCGCTCTACAATGTCGTGAATTCTACCTAATGCATTGTTATTATTGATTTTTAAAAAACTGGCACGGTCTCTGCAGTGAATGGGGCGTTAACAGTCACAAAGACAGTAACCCAATTTCAGGCTCCCGTTTCGGGCCAAGGTTCAGGAGACCAAACATGACCAACATTACCAGCATTCGCCAAAACATCCTTTCCGCCTTGGCCGCTCTTGCAGTGACCGGCGTCTGTGTCTTCGGGACAGTTGGCCCGATCGACGGCGGCACCGCGCAGCCAGTGCAGCTTCAGGCCGATCAAGATGGCGCAATCATCGTTACGGGCCGCATCGCTTAGGCCAAGCAGACAGGCCGGGGAGGCGGCAGCCCCTTCCCCTCCCCGGCCATTCTAGTTCAAGGGGTTTAGGAGTAGTCATCATGGGAATTTTCTCCCGAACCCGCGATATCATCGCAGCCAATGTCACCGACATTCTCGACAAGGCTGAAGATCCGGCCAAAATGGTTCGCATGATCATCCTCGAGATGGAAGAAACGCTGGTGGAAGTTCGCGCTACCGCTGCTCGCACCATTGCCGACCAGAAGGAAATGCGCCGGTCGATCACCAAGCTCGAAAATCTCCAGGAAAGCTGGAAGGACAAGGCCGAGCTCGCCCTTTCGAAAGATCGTGAAGACCTGGCCAAGCAGGCGCTTGTCGAGAAACAGAAAGCCGCCGACATGGCCGACCGCCTGAACGGCGAGATCGCCATTCTTGATGAATCGCTTCACGCCTATGAGCAGGACATTTCCAAGCTCCAGGGCAAGCTTCGCGAAGCCCGCAGCCGCCAGAGCAACATCTCGGTCCGCCTCGAAAGCGCCGAAAACCAGATCAAGCTGCGCGACCTATACAATGGCGACCGGGTTCAGGACGCCTTTGCACGCTTTGAAATGCTAGAGCGGCATGTCGACATGGCCGAAGGCCGCGCCGATGCGCTTGCCCTGGGCAGCCAGCCGAAAACGCTTGAGGACGAGATCAACGAGCTCGAAACGAGCGATCGGGTCGAGGCCGAACTCGCCGCCATGAAAAAGGCCAGCAAAAAAAGCTCTGACTCGAAGGAGGCGTAAACAATGGAAGATATCCTCGTACCCATCGGCGTCGTCGGGATGCTCTTCATCGGGCTTCCCTGGTTGATCCTCCACTATTCCACGCAATGGAAACGCGCCGGTTCGATGACCCGGGAAGACGAGGATTTGCTGGATGAACTTTATGACACGGCGCGCAGACTGGATGACCGGATGAACACGATCGAACGAATCATGGCCGCCGATAACCCTGAATGGGCCCGCGAACGCGCACTGCGCCACGAGGCACCCCGGGAAGAACGGATCGAAGAGCGGTTCGAGGACCGGATAGCCGAACAGGATGTAAGCCGCGCCGAACGCCGACGGTAACGAACAAAAGAACAGGAGACCGAAAATGCATGATCGCCGCACAAAATTCTATCTCGACAAGCAGAACGGCAAATTTCTGGGCGTCTGTTCGGGTGTCGCGGACTATACGGGCATCGATACACTTTGGACCCGGATCGGGTTCATGTGCACCGCGATGTTCTTTTTTCCGCCGCTCTTCCTTGTGTATTTCATCGTCGCATGGCTGGCACCGAAAAAGCCGCTCGATCTTTACGAGAATGAGGAAGAGGCGAAATTCTGGCAGGGCACACGCGCCAACCCGCGCCGCTCGGTCAACGCAATCCGCTCACAATTCCGCGATGTCGATCGCCGGCTTGCCGATATGGAACTGATGGTGACCAGCAAGAATACGCGGCTCGCCCAGGAAATCGACGCGCTGCGTTAAGTTTACAGGTTCAGGGAGAAAATCATCATGAATTGGGGAAGCCCGACCTTTGTTTTGGCCATCATAGGAATGAGTTTCCTGGCATGGATCATCACCACGGCCATCCGCGCCAAACACGGCTATCCGCTGGAAGATGAATGGGGCGGCACAACGCTGCCCAAAAACCCGGAAACAGACCGGAAGATCGAATTGATGTCGAATGAGAATGGCGAACTGAAGGACAAGATCGTCCGGCTCGAAGAACGGATTTCGGTGCTCGAACGGATCGCAACGGATGGCAGTACAAGGCTCGCGAACGAGATCGAAAATCTCCGCGACGCGGCAGAATAGGGAGAATTTGAATGGACCCCGAAAAAGCACGTTTGTTGGCAGATCTGGCCCCGGCAATCGCGGTAGTGGTTATCGTCGTCATGGCCGCCTGGGTGACCACGACATGGTTGCGGATAAAGAATGGCTACCCACTCGACGACGGAATGGGTGGAGCGCACCATCCACAGGTTGATCGCAAAGCAAACGAAGAGATCAAGTTGCTCAACCAGGAAAACAGCCAGCTGCGCGACGAACTTGCCGGCCTGAAAAACCGACTCGCCAATGTCGAAACCATCGTTACCGACAGTGGCTACGGGCTGGATCAGGAAATCGAACGCCTGCGTGACAGGGCCGAATAGGGAGAAAGCTCGTGGATTTGGAACTGATGGGTATCCTGTTGATGACGGTGGTTTTTCCGATCTGTGCGGTCACCTTCTGGATCTTCGGCGGAAAATGGTTCGAACTTCGCAAGGCGGAAGCCGATGCCAATGTCAGGATGACGGCAGAAAGCGCTGCCCAATATGCAGCGAAATCCGAACGGCTCGAGCAGCGCGTAGCGACCCTGGAGCGGATCCTTACAGATCGCTCGACGGGTCTAAGCGAAGAAATCGAGAATCTGCGGGATAAGCCACTCAACTAAAAGAGAACACGGTTCAGGGAGATACTAGATGTTTGACAATCCTTTTTCGATGGTGGTCGCCATCGTCCTGATCACCGCAATCGCCGGTGTTCTGAGAGCAAAATACAAGGCCGAACAAGGGATCGTCGAAGACGGGAATGGCGAACCTCGCCGCCTGGTCGACCCCGATGCCGGTCGGATGCGGGAAGAGATCAAACAGTTGAAAGATCGCATCGCCGTCCTTGAGCGGATTGCCACCGACAAGAGCAACCGGCTCGAGGATGAAATCGAAGCTCTGCGCGATAAGACGCACAGCTAAGAACAAAGGTTCAGGAAAGAAAGGAATAGTCATGCAGGATCAGATCCCGACACTGGCCACAACGGCAGCCGGATTGATTGGCTTGATGATCGCCAGCCTTGTCGTCCTTAAAGGCTGGCGCGGATGGCTCGAATTGAAGCGGATGGAGCTGCAGCAGACGGCGGCCCTGTCTGGCGATGTCCCCGCACCCAGCACGGGGTCGCGGATTGAAGTCGCCGATCTCAAGGAACGTGTCCGCAAGCTCGAAGCCATCGCTGCGGGTATCGAGCTGTAACAAACTGAAATTCGTCATTCCGCCTGCCCTGCGGAATCTTTTCGGCCTGGCCCAATACTCCCTTCCGAAAAGGCCCCGGCTTCCCGCCGGGGCGACGTACCGGGGTGACGGCCACCCGGTCAGCCCCTAAACGACCGGCATGACCAATCTCCCAACACTCAACGATGTCCGCGAGGAATATGATTTTCTCGACAGCGACGACCGTTACAGGCTCCTGATCGATCTCGGGCAAACGCTGGACGATATGCCCGAAGCCCTGAAAACCGATGCGACCCTAGTGCGTGGCTGTTCGGCCTCCGTCTGGGTTTACCCGACACAACTGGACGATAGCCGGCTGCATTTTCTCGCGGATAGCAACGCGGCGATTACCAAGGGGATCATCGCGCTGGTGCTGCTTGCCGTGCAGGATCGCGCGCCGGCAGATATCCTCGCAACCGATATTTCCGATGAACTCAAGACGTTCGATCTCAAAAACCAGCTGAGCTCAAACCGGACGCAAGGCATTCCGAACATGATCGCGCTGATCCGCGAAACCGCCGAACGCCTGGCCTGACACCTAAGCGCCCTTCCAGCTGCGGCGCTCCTCGGCAGTGCGCAGAACATCCCATGCCGCTTGCGCTGCCTGAAAGCGTTTCGCAGCATCTGCATCGTCCGGATTAACGTCCGGATGGTTTTCCTTCGCCAGCTTGCGCCACGCCTTTTTCACAGTGGCGATATCCGCATCGCTCTCAAGTTCGAGAATTTCGAGCGCAAGCATCTCATCCGAACTCCGCGTGCCGTCTCCCGGGCCGCCCCAGCCATAGTGCGATGCCTGGCCAAACCCGCCGGCATCGCGCTGTTCGTCATGTTCGCGCTGTTTTCGCTGTTCCTTGGTCAGACCTTCGAAATAGTTATAGTTGCGATTATATTCCGCCGCGTGTTTCTCGCAGAAATACCAGCGCTCAGGGCTGTTCGGCGATTTGGGCGCGGGACGGTCGCCAGGCTCTTCGCACAGATGCCGGTCGCAGATGCGCACCTCAACCGTATCCCGCGAGGATTCATATCCCCTCCAGCGGGGAAAGCCCCAGTCACTGCTTCGTCGTCCGCCTGCCATATCCGCTTAGTCTAACTCCCAATAAAGGAACGGGCCACCGCCGGTTTGGCTATGACCCGTTCCCCGATATTTTTGCCTGCACCGGGCGAAATCGCCCGGTGCAGCAATCAACGATAAGCCGCCGCTCCGACGAGCCCAGCGGTACCGATGATCGACGAGATAAGGATGCTCATGATCACCGCCATCACGACAAAGGATGCTATGATCCAGATGATGATGGTAACGGCAGTATAGCCGACCGCCTTGTTTTCCGGCACTTTCATTACAGCCTGGCTGCCCAGATAGAGCAGATATGCCGAATAGCCGAACGCCGCCAGTGAGAGCAGGATATTCAGGCCCGGGATGAAACCGAAAAACCCTGCAATCCAGCCGGGCGTAGCGGAATAAACCACCATTTTCATCGCCGAGAGGTCATTCTTTGCGCCATCAAAACTGGGGGCCAGCGCATTGGCGATGATACCCATCAAATAGAGAATCCCGAGCCCGATGACATAGCCGGCGACCGCCGTGACCAGGAAATAGTTCATCCCGAAATACCGATAAGGGCCGAACGAAAGCGCAAAGCCCACTAGCGTCCCGATAGCCGGCAGCGCCGCCAAAATCATCGCGTATCCGGTAAAAAGTCCCATGATTGAGCCTTGTTCGGCATCGATCTTCGCCCATTCGGTTTTCGGTGAAAATAGGATGTTTTTTGCGCGATCAATCAAGCTCATTGCTGTTCCCCTCTTTGAGTGTGTGAATATGTGGACCAAATTGCTCGATTCGTAAAGCAGGTGCGGTTTTGCGCGGCTGTGCCGCAGATCACTGCCAGAGGGCCTGTAAGCCGGGTTTTGTCCAGCGGATCACTCCGCCTGTGCGACCATTCCTCTAGGAACGGGATTGCTCCCGTCCTCAAGCGACCAACCCGGACGACAGGCCGGACCCAGGCCTATATGCCATCCCTATTCGGTCTTGCTCCCGGTGGGGTTTGCCGTGCCGCGGCCATTGCTGGCGCGCGCGGTGCGCTCTTACCGCACCCTTTCACTATCGCCGGGCCGAAGCCGTGGGCAACCTGCTTTCTGTGGCACTTTCCCTGGGGTCGCCCCCGCCGGACATTATCCGGCACCGTGGGTCCATGGAGCCCGGACTTTCCTCGCGGCATAAATGCCCCGCGGCCGCCCGGCCCTCTGGCCTTGCCTATCTAGCGTCGCCTTGCTCGCGATCCAAGAGCAGGCGGAAAAGAATAGCACGGGACTGGCCGTCGATCATTCCGTCAATAAGCTCCGGCCGGAAACGGCGCTGAAACGCAACCACCGCGGCCAGCTTGTCTTCGATATCATAGCCGAAGCGCTCAAGGGCAATCAGGAATGCGCTGTCGGTCCATTGCGGGTCGTTGGTTGCATCATCTGGCCGCGTCAGAGCGAGATTCAGGCGCGCCAGCTTGTCCCATGGAAAAAGTTCGCCGGGATCCTGTTTGCGCGCCGGTGCGACATCCGAATGGCCGACGACATTGGCGCGCGGGATATCGTGTCGTTTGTGAATTTCATGCGATAGCCGCAGCACCGCAGCGATCTGATCGTCCGGAAAAGGATGATAGCCGAATTCATGCCCGGGATTGACGATCTCGATCCCGATACTGGCCGAATTCACATCGGTGATGCCGCGCCAGTATGACGCGCCCGCATGCCATGCGCGCTTGCCTTCATCGACAAGTTGCAGGATCGTACCGTCCTCGTTTACGACATAATGCGCAGAAACACCGGCATCCGGACTGGTCAGTCGCCGGATAGCCGAAGCGCCGTCGACCATGCCCGTATAATGCATGACCAGCATCGACACGGGCAATCTGCGATCATTGAAATTCGGAGATGGCGTATCAACAATCGTCATTGGAACGGCTTTCCGCCAAACTGGCAACAACCTGTCTGAAGATGCGTATCATACAACATCGCGGCGATACGGCCCAATATCTTCGGCAAGGTCAAGAGCGGAGCCTAGGCTGCGCTTGATATCTGCCGCAATTCGCCGGACACAAGCCGGTAAAGGGATCGCGCGCCAGGCAAGATTTCGAAACGATCCGTATAGCCGAGAACAGTCTCCCCGGCACCAAGTATCAAGCCGCCATCGGGCGCCAATACGGTGGAGATATTCCGGAGCGCGGCGCTACGATTGACGTCGGGGAAGTACAGCAGAACATTTCGGCACAGCACAAAATCCCACGGCCCCGGCGGCGGAGCCTCCAACACGTTATGGCATCTGAAGCGCACCGTCTGGCGGACCATTTCCTTCACCTGCCAGCGCGTCCCGCATTGATCGAAGCAGCGCAGCATAAGCCGGGTTGGCAATCCGCGTTGAATCTCGAACTGGCTGAAATCGCCTAAACGCGCCCGGTTGACCGCGGTGTGCGAAATATCCGTGCCCAGTAGCTCGATCGACCAGTCTCGCCAGCGCTCTGCATTCTCGCGAAACATCATCGCCAGCGAGAATATTTCCTGACCGGTGGAGCAGCCTGCGCTCCAGATTCTGATTTTTTTGGTATCCTGCCGGCGTTCCGCAGTGTTTTCGATACGCCGAAACAGATCCGCAAAGGCATCGCTGTCACGGAAGAAGTAGGTTTCATTGTTGAGCAGCGCATCAATGGTTTCGTTGCACAAAGGGCCGCTGCCAGGCGCAGCCAGCTGCGCGATCAGCTCGTCACAGCTGGCGATATCATGCGCTTTCAGTATCGGTTTGAGCACCATTTCGACCCGCCAGTGCCGCCCTTCCGACAGCCGTTGTCCCGTCCGCGCCTCAAGCAGGGACGAGAGCACAGACAGGGATGCCGGATTCACTTGCATCCGAATGCCTTTGCGCGGCGGCTGACTTGATTTGCCAGATCAAAGGGAGGAGCGATCATATTGGCGATACCCAACCGGGCAACTGCCCCGGGCATGCCCCAGACGACGGAACTTTTCTGATCCTGGACTAGAATTTCTCCGCCCGCTTTGGCTAGCATCTGCGCGCCCATGGCTCCGTCGCGGCCCATACCGGTCAGCACGACCCCGACAGAATCGCTACCGTAAACCTCGGCAACGCTGGACAACATCGGATCTACCGACGGACAGAATCCATCCTGCGTGCGATTATAATCAAAGCAGACTCGAACATGCCCGTCGCACTTCCTGACGGTCAGATGGGCGTCACCTGCCGCGACGAGCACCTCTCCCGCCTCAACCCGTTGGCCGTCACGGGCTGGTATCGCCTTGCGGCCCGAAACCACCTGCAGCTGCCTGGCGAAATAGACGATAAAATCGGCGGGCAAATGCTGTGTCACCAATATTGGCATTGTGAAATCGCGTGGCAATTCCGCAAAGAACGCCGAAAGTGCGTGAATTCCGCCAGTCGATGCACCGATTGCCAGACACCTTACCGGTCGTCGGACAGGGACACCGCTTGCCAAATAATCGGTCTCTTCGCTTTTCGGCAGAGTGGCAGGCACCTTCTGGGTGGTCGGTACCGTCAGCCGGGTCATTTTCTCAAGGAGCGCAGTTGCAAACTGATCGTTTGACGTCGGGCTATTGGGCTTCAAGATGAGGTCGCTCGCGCCCATCGCCATAGCGCGAACCGAGGCTTTGGCATCCGCGCGGCAGTGCGATGATACTATCAGTATCGGGGCATTGCGGCCGAAACGAAGGATATGCGGGATAGCCGCTATTCCGTTCATGCCCGGCATTTCGATATCGAGAATCACAAGATCGACGGCCAGGGTCCTGAGTTTTTCAAGCGCCTCTTCTGCGCTTGCGGCATGGCCAACAATCTCGAAATCGTCCGTATCGTTGACAACCCGCTGAACGATAAGCCGCGCCACGGCGGAATCGTCGACAACCAGAACGTTGCGGCGATGCGAACGCTCCCGGGCATTCGAGACCGGGAAATTAGGCCTGCTGGCCACAATGATCGCCGTTTTGAACCAATTCGACTTTGCTCTGCAGCGTCTCGCGGTCGAACGGTTTCATGATATATTCGTCGGCACCGGCATCCATCGCGCGCCGAATTTGATCGGCGTCATTCTCGGTCGTGCAGAAGATTACCTTGGGGAGATTCTCCAGCGCCAGAGCCTTCAGCGCGTGCAGGAATTCCATGCCGTCCATAACGGGCATATTCCAGTCCAGAAGCACAACATCCGGCACCTCCTGCTTCAGGATCTCAATCGCCTCGCTCCCGTCACCGGCTTCCTCCACCGAAAAATCCAGCGTTTCGAGCATGTGACAGGCAACTTTTCGAATGACTTTTGAATCATCCACAACAAGACATTTCTTCACGTGCCCTCTCCCCTCGAATTCCCCCGGTGGACTGCGTAGGGGCCTGCGGTAATTTTGACGTTAACGGTGCTTGACATAATCACGGCTACGCTGCCTTGCTTTCAGGCAAGACGACTAATGCTGCGGGGTTGATGACAACTACCGACCGCCCCTCCATTTCAATCACCCCGGTAGAAATCCGGTGCCATCCAGGTTCGAACGCGCCTTCCAGTTTTTCGGGAAGTTCGGGGCATTCGCAAACGTCATGAACCTCATCGACGGCAAGTCCATAGAGAAACCCGTCGACATTCACGACGATGAGCGATTGGCCCTCCGAAACCGAGGCCGGCCGGCCATCAATGGCCGCCATGGTATCGATGACGGTAACCACATTGCTGCGCAATGCGGCCACGCCCGCCACCATGAAAGCGGCTCTGGGAACGGGAACAACATCGGACGCCGGCACGACCGATCCGATCGCACCGGCGGGCATGGCAAATCGCGCACCGCCCGCTTCGGCTACAAGATAGAGTTGCTCCATAGAATCTAGCCTTTCGCTTTCAGGCGTGCATGCAGCGCATTCACAATCCCCGTCCGGTCATAACGGTAGAGCCTGTCCTCGCCCGGAGACGGATCGGCGGAAAGGCGCAGGACGTCTCCCGACTGTACATCCTCGACATAGTCGGAATCGCTGGCGTCGATCACGAGATCATAATCGTCCGTCTCGTCGAACGTGGTTTCGTATCCGGCCAGCTCGATCAGCGGGGCAAGCAGCTCATGCCGCCAAAGACTGTCGCCGCCGACAACGAGACAGCGCGATTTTCCCGAGAGCGAACCGTGGGATGCCCCACTTTGACCGGCGGAGAATTCGGAAAAGAGGTAATGTGCATCCAAGAGCTCGATCGGTTCGCCATCTACAACCGCAACCCCGGCGATGCGGCCAGGCTCGACCGCCGGTTCGAACTGTTCGGGCAAGGATCCCAGATCGGCCGTGCCGCGTTCGATGGCGTAGGCCAACATATTGTCGCCATCGCTGAGGCGCAGAAGCCGGACAGTGCCGGTTTCCGGGAGCGGAGCACAGGTCGCAACGGGTAGCGTTTCATCGTCTCGTACAAGCCTTAGCCTGCCGGCCCGCTCCGCAATCTGCCCAACATCCGCATCGATGATGCGCTCGACGAGCGCCATTCGTATCGCCCTGCGCCGGCCATCCCTGTCTAGGAAAATCAACGAGTCGGGCGCCGCCGGTTCCTGCTCTTCGCCCTGCTTCTCGTTCCGGGAGCGGCTGAGCGACAGTCGCAACCCCGCCGCAGCGGCGAGGCCGGCTATGTCCAGCAACAACAGGGGCAGTCCATTGTCCGGCAATGCCGTTCCGGCATAGATACCCGCACCCATGATGGCCGGAGCGGCGGGTTTCACGACCAGCTCTTCATGGTTGAATACCGCCGACACCATGATCGCATAGCGTTCACGGCGATTGGAGCGGACGATGACGAGATGGCGATCATCCCGGTTTTCCGACACTTCGTCATCCTGTCCCCGGCCCTCGAGCAGTCGCCCGAGCCGGATAACGGGAATGCGGTTTTCGCGGACAATAGCAAATTCCGTGCCGCCGATATTCTCGATACGAGCCCTGCCTTTGCTGAGGGATACAATCTCTTCGATATTGGAGCGCGGAATGGCGTAACGACTATCGCGCGCGCCGAAGATCAGCGCCGGTATGATCGTTAGCGTCAGGGGAACGAACAGTACCAGTTTGGTGCCTTCGCCAACCACGCTCTCAATCTCGATCGTACCGCCGATCCGTTCGACATTGGACCTGACGACATCCATGCCGACACCCCGGCCCGACACGGTGCTGACTGCATCGGCAGTGGACAGGCCAGGCTGGAATACAAGATCGAGCAACGTCTTGTCGTCCATATCCCGGACGGCATCGGCCGAAAGGGTTCCATTCTCTACAGCCCGTGCGCCAAGCTTATGCTGGTCGATTCCACGCCCGTCATCGGCGATGACGATCTGGATTTTATTGCCAGACTGATGCGCGCTGATCCGCAAGACCCCGTCGCGGGACTTGCCCTTCTTCTGGCGTTCCTCGGAATCCTCGATACCGTGATCAAGGGCGTTGCGGACGATATGGGTCAGGGGATCGCGCAGCATCTCGATCATCTCGCGATCAAGCTCCACATCGGCACCATCTATTTCCAGCATCACCGATTTGCCGAGCTCAGCCGAAAGGTCGCGCACCAGCCGGGGCAATGCCGCGAACAGGCTTTCGATCCGCTGCATCCTTGCCCAGGTGATAGCGTCGCGCATTTCAGCAATGCATGAGGACATCCTGTCGAAAGCCGTCTCGACCTGGTCATCGCTGCTCGTGCGGCGAAGCTGGCGGGAGAGCTCATTGCGCGAGAGCACGAGATCGGACACGCCGCCCATCAACCGATCGAGCAGTTCCAGCGGTACACGGATGCTGCGCGCGGGGCTTCGGCGCTCGGAAGCAGGCTGGGTGGCGGCGGGAAAAATTTCGGGATCGTCTTCCCCGGCGTTGAGCGCGGCAAGCAACGGTTCGTCAATCGACTCGTCAATCTCTTCGCCCAGTTCAAGGGCATCGACAATCTCGCCGATGCGGTCGATGACAGCGAGTATCGCGCTAACCAGACCGGTTGTTGGTTCGCGCTTTCCGTCGCGCAGGTCCGAAAGTGCGTTTTCAGCTTCATGGCTGACTCGCTGGAGATGGGTCAGGTCGAGAAAACCGCAGCTGCCCTTGACCGTGTGGACGAAGCGAAAAACGTCATTAAGTCGCCGACTATCCTTCGGATTGGCTTCCCATGCAACAATTTCACCCGAGATCGTGCCCAGCGTTTCGCGTGTTTCGGCAATGAATTCAGCGAGTAGGTCGTCCATCAAGCCCATCCAGAAAAGTCACCAGACTGTTCTGATGGGCTCTGATGGTTAAGATGTCGTTTACCCGTCCGTTCAGCTGGCGAAAGATACACCGAAAAGCAGGACGTTATCCTCCGGCTCCGATACCATCACTTCGCCGCTGCCTTCTTTAACCAGCACATGGACAAGCCAGGCCGCCGCTGCGCGCGGTGTCAGCGCTTCGGCATCGGTTTTGCCAAGGAGCGCCGTCTTCAGTTCGGGATCGAGAACGATGCGGGTTCCTTCTGCGCGGACGACGATTTCTCCCCCTTCGGCCCCGACCAGCAGCGTACCTCCGCGAACAAGCGCATCTGCCGCGATGAGCGCCAGATTGAGCAAAATCTTGATCTTGGCCTTGGACATGGATGGCTGTTCGACCATCCACTCAAGATCAACCCGGCCAGTATTGCCAACCAGGCCTTCGATAGCGGTTTTCGCCTCGCGGCTGTCGATCTCATCGTCAAACCCGCCTGCGGCGCCAAACGCCAGACGGAAAAATTTCAGTTTTGTCGCCGATGTCCGGGCGCTCTCCGCAAGCAGTTCCATACACCGCTCACGCATTTCGGGATCATGCTCATCGGCCAGCAGTTCGATGCCATTGTTAAGCGCGCCTATCGGGCTCAACAGGTCATGACACAGGCGTGATGCCAAAAGGCTCGCAAATTCAACGCTCTTGCTGTCCATCGTTCGACGATTCCTGTCCATTGCTGTGCGCCAACCTCTATTGTCGGTTGGACGGGGGGCTTGCAAGGGCTAGCTCCACAGGTTCCAGCTGGCCCGGCGCCCCTGCGCGCCAGAGGCTCATCTCGCCAGCGGTGACGATGAGCCATAGACGCCCTGTATCAAGGGCCATTTCGGTATCGCGCACAGATGGGCGGGCCGGACCCTCTGGATGGGAATGGTAGTGGCCCACAATCCGCTCACCGCCACCGCGTTGGTTCCGTATGGCAGCGAACAGCGCCGCCGGGTCGATTTCAAAACTGTTTGCCGGATTGTCTGCGATATTGATCGTGGGCAGAACGCTGACAATGCGCGATTCTCCGCCGAAAAGCAGTCCGCAAACCTCTTCATTGGGCGACTGTGCGGCTTCAGCCAGAATTCGCTTCCGTGCGGCTCTTGATATTGTGACAGACACCCCCAAATTAATAGGTAATGACGGGGGATTTGTCGACATTGGAAGCGCGCATTTCGGCGGAAAATGATGGCTGGCGGCTCGATCGGGCGCTCGCTGCCACCTTACCGCAATTTTCGCGTGAACGGCTGAAAAAACTGATTTCGTCGGGCCATGTGCGCAGAGCCGGCGGTGAAGAAGCGCGCGATCCCAAAAGTGCGGTTAAAAAAGATCAGAGTTTTACGGTTTCCGTACCGCTGCCTGAACCCGCGGAAGCCGTCGCGCAGGATATTCCCCTCACGATAACATTCGAGGACGAACATCTGATCGTTGTCGACAAGCCTGCCGGACTGGTCGTCCATCCGGCGGCCGGAAATGCGGATGGCACATTGGTTAACGCCCTGCTCCACCATTGTGCCGGCAGACTTTCGGGTATTGGCGGCGTTGCCCGCCCCGGTATCGTACACCGAATCGACAAGGGTACGTCGGGGCTGATTGTCGCAGCCAAGACGGACAAGGCCCATGCCGGGCTTGCCAAACAGTTTGCAGCCCATAGCATTGATCGCGTTTACAATGCTGTAGTGAACAAGATTGTTATGGATTCTGAAGGAAAAATCGAAGGAAACCTGGCGCGATCTTCACGTAATCGCCAGAAAATGGAGGTTGTGGAAGCCGGTCGCGGGAAGCATGCGACAACGCATTTTCGCCGGTTGGAGGCGCTCAACGATGCGACATTGCTCGAATGTCGACTGGAAACCGGGCGCACCCATCAGGTCCGCGTACACATGGCGCATGCCGGTCATGCCCTGCTCGGCGATCCCTTTTATGGCCGCCCAAACAAAGCACATCGGCCCATTCTCGAAAATTTGGATTTCCGCCGTCAGGCATTACATGCTAAAAGACTGGGATTCACCCATCCCGTGACAAGTGAAGCTTTAGCATTTGAAAGCGAACTCCCTGTCGACATACAGGAACTGTTAAGGGCATTATACGTATAGATACTACAAGGTTTTGCGGGGATTATCCGCGCAAATAAGGTTCAAGGAGCAAATGAGCGATATGGCTAAAGCCGTTGCTACAATTCCGGCGATTGGGGGCGAACTCGGCCTCAATCGTTACATGACAGAAATCAAGAAATTCCCGATCCTGTCTCAGGAAGAGGAATATATGCTCGCCAAGCGGTTCGAAGAACATGACGACCGCGAAGCGGCGCAAAAACTTGTAACGTCACATCTGCGTCTCGTCGCGAAAATCGCGATGGGCTATCGCGGCTATGGGCTGCCCGTGACGGAGCTTATCTCCGAAGGCAATATCGGCCTGATGCAAGGCGTGAAAAAGTTTGAGGCTGATCGCGGCTTTAGGCTCGCAACCTACGCCATGTGGTGGATTCGCGCATCGATCCAGGAATATATCCTGCGGTCGTGGAGCCTTGTCAAAATGGGCACGACAGCGGCGCAGAAAAAACTGTTCTTCAATCTTCGCAAGATGAAATCCCGCCTTAACGCGTTTGAGGATGGCGATCTGCGGCCCGAAGATGTTGAAACGATCGCGACCGACCTCGGCGTGACCGAAGATGAGGTCGTCAGCATGAACCGCCGCATGGCAATGGGTGGCGATACATCGCTCAACGTGCCGATGCGGGAAGACGGCGAAGGACAGTGGCAGGACTGGCTCGTCGACGATGAACCGCTGCATGACCAGACGATCGCCAACGAACAGGAAGCCGATGTCCGGCGCGGCATGCTGATGGAAGCGATGGGCGAGCTCAACGAGCGCGAGCAGCACATCCTCACCGAGCGCAAGCTGACCGACGATCCGCAGACGCTGGAAGAGCTGAGCCAGGTTTACGGCGTATCGCGCGAACGCATTCGCCAGATCGAGGTTCGGGCTTTCGAGAAGTTGCAAAAGGCAATGATACGGATTGCCGAAGACAATAAGCTGCTTCCGGCCCAGTAAACCGCCAAAACCGATCACCAGAAACGCCATCCCCGGCACAGATCGGGGATGGCGTTTTGCTTTGAGCAGGATAAACCGTCTTCATGGCTATCCGCTCCCGATCCCTGCCTGCCCGAATGCTGATATTTCTTTTCAAGACGATTCTCTGGTTTCTTCTGGTCACCAGCCTCTGGGTATTGCTGTATCGTTTCGTACCTCCGCCCATCACAGCTACAATGCTGATGGACGAACAAGGCGCAACGCGCGACTGGACGAGCATGGGTAATATCGACCGATCGATGGCCGTAGCCGCGATCGCCGCCGAAGACGGCAATTTCTGCCTACATAACGGCTTCGATTTCGCCGCGATCGAACAGGCCTGGGAGGAGCGCCAATCGGGCCAAAGGCAGCGTGGCGGCTCCTCGATCAGCCAGCAGACCGCGAAAAACGTATTCCTCTGGCAGGACGGCGGCTGGGTTCGCAAGGGCCTGGAAACCTATTTCACCGTCCTCATAGAGCTGCTTTGGGGCAAAAACCGCATCATGGAAGTCTATCTGAACGTGGCGGAAACGGGGATCGGCACCTATGGCGTGGAAGCCGGGGCCCAGCGATATTTCGGCCATGGCGCAAATCGGCTTTCGGACACTGAAGCCGCGCAGATAATTGCCGTGTTTCCCTCGCCTCGGACGCGCAGCCCGAGCGGCGGCTGGACTGCCCGCTATGCCGGCCGGATTGTTGGCCGCATGCAGCAGGTCAGAGCCAGCACTCTCGACGACTGTATCTGAAGCCGATCAGAACCGGCCTCGCCCACAGCATCTGACGACAAGCCTAGTCGTTGCCGCTCACGGCATCCGCCGCATCCTGCGCAGCGTCACCGACCTGTTGAGCTGCTTCCCCTACATTTCCGGCAGCATCGGTAATCGCCTCGGTTTCGAGCGCGTCGCGGGCGCTACTCTGGCTCAGAAAATAGGCGCCGACGGCAACCCCGACGACCAGAACGAAGGCAATCGCCCAGCCTGCACCGCCGCCTTTGCGTTCGATAATAACGGTTTTATCGCGAGAGCCGCCGCTATCGCCAGCTGCGCTGTCGTCATGCTCGGAGTGCTTTTCATCGGTCATAGTAAATCCTCCCTATTGTGAGGATCAAACGATCCTCATTCAGGGAAGTTCCAACAGAGCACACCCGGGCAATATTGGAATAGGCCTAAAAGGGCAGTTTGAAACCCGGCGGCAAGGGCAAACCACTCGTCATCTTGCCCATTTCTTCCTGGCTCTTCGCGTCCGCCTTGACCCGCGCATCGTTCAACGCCGCGGCGATCAGGTCCTCAAGAACCTGCTTCTCATCCGGCGTCATCAGAGAATCGTCGATCTGGACGCCCTTGATAATGCCTTTGGCACTCGCGCGGACCTTGACGAGCCCGCCACCCGAAACGCCTTCCACCTCAATATTTTCTAGGCTGGCCTGCGCCTTCTGCAATTCTTCCTGCACATTCTGCGCAGCTTTCATGATGTCTTCGAAATTTTCCACGGAATTCAGCTCCTATTGGGTCAGGCCGCGCCACCGCTGGCCAGCTTGTAATCGATCAGCTCGGCGTCCGGAAAGGCTCCGAACGCAGCCTTGACCATCGGCGATTGCAATATGGATTCCCGTTCGGCGTTCAATGCCGCCTGTTCCTGCTCAAGCAGGCTGGGTTCGCCCCGCTCGTCGCTCGTCTCAACAGTCCAGGCCTGGCCCGTTTCCTCGCGCAGCAATCGTCCGAGATCGCGAAAAAACTCTTCATCGCGCGGCTTGGTCGGGTGAATGACGAGATGGGGCGGCTCATAACGAACCAGCCGGACATCGCGTTCGAGAAACTGTGCGGTGCGCCAGCTTTCGTCGTCGATCATGCTGTCGGCCACCATCTTGACCATAGCGGCATAAGTCGGCGGAAAGGCACCTTGCGGTCCGCCGCCCTTTTCCGAACCCGTCTGAGCGGGAGCGGCTGCGGTAGTCATTTCTCCGCTTTCAAATTTTCGGGCCAGTTCGCCGGGATCCGGCAATCCAGCCGCATGAACGATCCTGAGCAATGCCATTTCAGCAGCTTCCAGCGGCATCGGCGCGGTCTCCACCTCGTGAAGGCCCTTGAGCAGTAGCTGCCAGATACGGTGCAGCGGCGCAAAGCCGAGCCGGCTCGCCCAGTCGGCAAAGGCTGCGCGTTCTTCGGCAGACAAGGCCGGATCGTCGGCCCCTCCCACTTTGGCGCGAACTATTCCATGGGCGGTTTCGAGCAGTCCGCGAAACAGCGATGCAGGATCGGTGCCAAGGTCATGCTGCTCCTGAATGGTTGCGAGTACAGCCTGCGCCTCGCCAGCGAGCAGCTGACCGAACAATGCCCGCACTGCGCCGCGATCTGAAAGACCGATCATCTCGCGCACCTGCGCAGCGGTCACGCCATCCGTACCATGGGCAATCGCCTGATCGAGAATCGAGAGTCCGTCCCGTGCCGAACCTTCTGCAGCCCGCGCAATCAAAGCCAGCGCTTCATCTTCGGCCTCCGCGCCTTCCTGTTCGAGGATAGAGCGGAAAAGCGCGGCAAGCTTGTCAGCAGGAATGCGGCGGAGATCGAAACGCTGACAACGCGAGAGCACCGTCACCGGCACCTTGTTGACCTCGGTCGTCGCGAACAGGAATTTTACATGCGGCGGCGGCTCCTCAAGCGTCTTCAGAAGCGCGTTGAAGGCGTTCTTCGACAGCATGTGAACTTCGTCGATGATATAGATTTTGAAACGCGCGGACACGGCGGAATAGCGCACGGCTTCGATAATCTCGCGGACATCGTCGACCCCGGTGTGCGAGGCAGCGTCCATCTCAACGACATCGATATGACGACCTTCGGCAATCGCTACACAGGGCTCACACGTGCCGCACGGATCGATGGTAGGCCCGCCTTCGCCGTCCGGCCCCACGCAGTTCAGCGCCTTGGCAATCAACCGCGCCGTGGTCGTCTTGCCAACCCCACGCACGCCGGTAAGCAGGAAGGCATGCGCCAGCCTGTCCCGCTTGATCGCGTTACCCAGGGTCTGGACCATCGCGTCCTGCCCGATCAGGCCTGCAAAGCTTTGCGGGCGATATTTGCGGGCGAGCACACGGTAAGGCTGCGCGCTTTCCGGCGCTGCCGGCTGCGGTGGTTCGCCTAAACCAAGACCCGGGCCGGAATCGGCAGCAGGTTCCAATATATCGGGGGAATCGGACATCGGCGGAGACTAGCCCGTGACGGACGTCATGTCGAAGCTGTTATGAAGAGAATGGTGGAAGCCGGAACGACCCGCGACGAAATCGTTACGGCTGCTTCCTTCCGGACCTGACCGGGTTGGCGAATGCCACGTCCGCCCGACTTCCGAGGGGCATATGGCGATGTCCGGACAGAAATGCAACGTCAGTTGATATTGCGTTCGGTCATATAGAATGCGGCAAGGGCTGCAATCTCGGCAATGGCTGCATCGACCTCGGCCCCTTCGGCGGCCGGCCGGTCGACATAGACGGTCAGGACGAAGGCGCGCCCGCTGGGCGGCCAAACGATGCCGATATCATTATAGGCTGTTCCGCAGCTGCCCGTCTTGTCGCCGACCGTCCAGCCTTCAGGCATGCCCGCACGAATGCGGTCGTCGCCCGTCTGGTTGGCAACTGCCCAGGCCGCGAGCTGTTCGCGCCCGGCTTCCCCGAGCGCGTCTTCGAACATTAATCGCGTAACCAGACCCGCCATCGCTGAAGGGCTCGTCGTATCGCGTTCATCGCCCGGCACATTTTCATTGAGTTCCGGTTCCCGCCTGTCGAGACGTGACACGGTATCGCCATGACGGCGGAAAAACTCGGTCATCGCTTCCGGGCCGCCGATGGCATCCAGCAGCAGATTGGCCGCCACATTGTCACTGAGTGTGCTGATCGCTTCCGCCATCTGCCCAACCGACATCTCGCCATCCGCAAGATGCATCCGCGCGACCGGCGCATAATCGAGAAGATCGTCTTCGCCGAAACTGACCATATCGTCGAGCGACATGTCGCCACCATCTACCCTTTCAAGCACCGCCGCACTCAGCGCGAGCTTGAAGGTGGAGCACATGGCGAATCGCTCATCGCCGCGATAGGAACGCAACTGGGTGCCAGTATCGTCGACAAGGGCGACACCCATCCGTCCGCCGATTCTCCGCTCGATGCCTTCCAGAACGGGATCGCCAAAAATGGCCTCGATACGCTCCGGATATTCCGGTCCGGACGTGCATCCGGCCCAAAGCAATGTCGCGGCACAAAGCCCCAATATCCGCCGTAACATCCTATCGCCCCTGCATATTGTGTACGCTGCCCGGTATTTTGACGGTCAGACTTTCCAGATCCTCGCTCAGCCATATCTGGCAGGCAAGCCGGCTGTACCGGTTCACGTCTGCAGCGAGATCGAGCATATCGTCTTCCATCTCCTGCGCAGGCGGCAACTTGGCAAAATCGTCCGGATCGACATGCACATGACAGGTCGAACATGCCATCTGGCCTTCGCACGTTCCTTCAAGCGGCTGGCCATCGGCCTGGGCGATATCAAGAAGCCGTTCGCCGGGGCTTCCTTCCGCTTCGCTGACACTCCGGCCATCGGCGGAAACAAAGCGAACCTTTGTCATTCGCCCCCGTCTTCCAGCAATTGGACGTCGTCTTCGGGGTACGACTCATCCCCTTCGACCGGTTGATTGGGCAATTGTTGGTGCGCGCTTTCGAGGATCAGGTCGATCGCCTTTTCGAGATCCTCCTCACTTGTATAGCGTCCGAAACCGAGCCTGATACTGGCGTTGGCCGCCGCCTTGGAGAGACCCAGCGCCGAGAGGACGCGGCTGGGCCGACCCGATCCGCTGGCGCAGGCTGAACCGGCCGAGAAAGCCACGCCGCGCGTGTCGGAGATCAGCCGGGATGCGTCGAGGCCATCCAGCCGGATGTTCAGATTGCCCGGATAACGGGCGCAATCCGATCCGTTGATCGTCCAACGATCGCCGAACCGGTGAATTGCGATGGCCCATAGTTTCTCGACGAGTGCATAATCCTCGTCATGCCGTTCCGCCATCAGGGCTGCTGCAGCGCCGAAGCCCGCACACAGAGCCGGCGCCAATGTACCTGAGCGCAAGTCGCCTTCCTGTCCGCCGCCATGGAGCAGCGGGGCCGGCTTCACGCCATCAGCGAGCCAAAGTGCACCAATGCCCTTGGGGCCGTGAATCTTGTGCGAGGACATCGCGATCATGTCGCATTGCCGCCAGGGAATTGCGACCCGGCCGAGCGCCTGGACAGCATCGCAGAACATAAGCGCACCGCATTTCTCGGCGAGCGGTCCGATCTCTGCGATCCGCTGGGTCACGCCGATCTCGTTGTTGACCAGCATCAGCGCAACAAGCGCGACATCGTCATCCAGCGCCGCTTCGACGGCCATCGGATCGACAAGTCCCTCGTCGGAAACATCAAGCACCGTCAGCTCACAGCCCCAGCTTTCAAGGAACGCGCAGGTATCGAGCACACAAGCATGTTCGGTCGCGGCGGTCACGATGCGCCTGCGGCTTTCCGGCATATTGGCAAGCGCTCCCTTGATCGCCCAGTTCGCCGCCTCGGTCGCCCCGCTGGTGAAGTAGAGATTGCCGCTATCCGCACCGATACAGCCCATCACCTGCTCGCGAGCCACTTCCACCGCCGCAGCGGCCTCGCGACCCATTTTATGGGGCGAATGGGGGTTGCCGAATTTGTCTTCGAGAAAGGGTAGCATGGCCTCTCGCGCTTCGGACGCCAGCGGTGTTGTCGCCTGATAATCGAGATAGATGGGCGCGCTCATGCCACTGCACCCCTACCCTCTGCCGCCAGCCGTTTCCAGACATCCATGAAGCGATAGATGTCGGCCCGGCTGGTCTGGGGGCCAAAGCTGACGCGAACCACCTCGCCAGCTTCCTCTGCGCTCCAGCCCATGGCTGTCAGCACATGGCTGGACTTGAGACTGCCCGAGGAACAGGCGCTGCCGGCAGATACGGCGATCCCCGCCATATCGAACTGGATCAACTGCGCATTCGCTGCGACGCCGGGCATCCGGTATGACGCGATAGTCGGCATCCGGTCGGCAATGCCGGCAACAACCGTACCGCCTTCCTGCTCTATTGCCTTGTCGAGATGCTCGCGCAGTTCCGCTGCGCGCCCGAGCCAACCCGTCGGCGCTTCGAGGGCGGCGGCAAAACCCAGGGCTGCGGGAAGATTCTCCGTGCCCGGTCTGTATCCACGCTCCTGCCCGCCAAGCGCGTGGAGGGACGTGAAATCCTTGACCAACAGGGCACCGATCCCCGGCGGACCGCCCAGCTTGTGCGCGGAAATCGCGATCAGGTCGGCATCGGGCAAGGGCAGTTTTCCGGCGGACTGGCTGCAATCGGAAAAGAGAATGTTGCCGCCGACATGGATACGCTCACGCAGGTCGTCGAGATCCTGTTTGACACCCGTCTCGCTGTTGACGGCCTGAATCGCGACCAGCGCCTGCTGCTCTGCCCCGGAAAGCACCCAGTTGAGCTTCCCGCCATCGACACGGCCCTGCTCGTCGACGGGAATGCGTTCCACATCGCCAGCCGCGCGAAGCACTGCATCATGCTCGACAGCGCTGACGATCAACCGTTCGGCTTTGACACAGGACAGGGCGAGCGCGATGGCTTCACTCGCACCGCTTGTGAAAATCACTTCGCCAGACCAGTCCAGAGCGGCGGCAATTCGCCGTCGCGCCTCTTCAAGATCCGACCGCGCGCCGCGCCCTTCGCCATGCGGCGATGAGGGATTTGCCCAGCTTGCAAATGCCGCCGTCATGGCTTCCTGCGCTTCAGGCAGCATCGGCGTGGTAGCCGCATGATCCAGATAAAGGCGTTCTTTCAAATACTTACTCGGTTTTTGTTGCTAAAAGACGCGTTCTTATCCTATAGCTTCCTCTTTGCTTATGTCCGCATAAGCGCGATTCCCGCCCGTTTCCAGCCAAGGGTAACCCAAACACCATGCCTGAAGTCGTATTCACCGGCCCCGACGGCCGCCTTGAAGGTCGTTTTTCTCCTCCACCGCGTCCACGCGCGCCAGTGGCCATGATACTCCATCCGCACCCGCAAGGCGGCGGCACGATGAACAATGCCATCGTTCAGGCGCTCTACAAGACGTTCGTGCGGCGCGGTTTTGCGACCCTGCGCTTCAACTTCCGGGGCGTCGGCAAGAGCCAGGGCGAATTCGACAATGGCGTGGGCGAACTTTCCGATGCCGCCGCTGCGCTCGACTGGATCCAGACCTTTCATCCCGAAGCGGAAACGACATGGGTCGCAGGCTTTTCATTCGGTTCGCTGATCGGCATGCAGCTTCTGATGCGACGCCCCGAAATTCGTGGCTTCATCACCATCGCGCCGCCCGCGAACATGTATGATTTCAGCTTCCTTGCGCCCTGCCCTGCTTCAGGTGTGATTATCCAGGGCGATCAGGACGAGGTTGCGACACCGTCGGGTACGCAAAAGCTGGTCGACAAGCTGCGGACACAAAAGCACATTACGATCCAGCATGACGTGATCCCCGGCGCCAACCATTTCTTCGAACGCGAAATGAATCCGCTGATGAAATCGGTCGACGATTATCTGGACATGCGGCTCGATCCGGACTGCCCGATTAAGTAGGGTTTGGCACTGTCCAGATCAGGACATTGACGAGAATGACGAAGGCGGCCGCGAGCATCAGCAGCCCCCGCTGCCTTTCGCCACGCTTCGCCCATAGATATATGCCGCCTGAGCCCAGCGCGAAAACGGCGAACATAGCAATCGTCAGCGCAATATTGGCGGCAATAAGCATCGGACTGTCCTATCCCAGGATAATCTCGGCGAAAATCGCCGGATCAACATTGCCACCCGAAAGTGTGACCATCGTCCGGCCCTTGGGCTTCACTTTACCCGAAAGAACTGCGGCCAGCGCGACCGCGCCGCCCGGTTCGACGACCAGCTGCAGCCGGGAATAGGCGACCCGCATCGCATGGGCAACTTCCGCTTCGCTCACAGCGACGCCGGTAGCACCATGGGCTTTGAGAATATCGAAGGTAATCGGCGCAACCCGCATCGTCTGCAGCGCGTCGCAGCGCGTGTCAGGCGGATTGGAGCCAACGGGTTCGATTTTACCGGTCGCAAGTGAGCGCGCCATATCGTCCCAACCTTCCGGCTCGACGATCGTGATCTGCGCATCGGGCAAGACAAGGGCCGTACCCGCGGACAAACCGCCACCGCCGCAACAGGTAACTGCACTGTCAGGCGGACCGCCGGCCAAAGCCGTCATCTGATCGACCGCTTCTAGCGCTGCCGTGCCCTGCCCTTCGACCACCCACGGGTCGTCAAAGCTGGGAACCACAACCGCGCCGCGCTCTTCTCCCAGACGGGCTGCCAGTTCCTCACGCCCTTCGGTCATACGGTCGTAGGTGACGATCTCAGCGCCCAGCGCCCTGGTCGCATCAAGTTTTGCCCGGGGCGCATCGGCCGGCATCACGATCAATGCAGGCATGCCGAGGCGTTTTGCCGCCCAGGCAACGCCCTGCGCATGATTGCCCGATGAAAAGGCTACAACCCCGGTTTTTCGTTGTTCTTCGCTCAACGCAGCCAGACGGTGATAGCCGCCGCGTAGCTTGAATGCTCCAATCGGCTGGAGGTTTTCGCATTTCAGCCAGACTTGGCCATGTTCGGTTTCAAACGGGACCAGCGGCGTCGGTGGCACGATCTCGCGGATGCGCTCTGCGGCATCCTTGACCCCCGCCAAAGTCGGTGTGCGTGATTTTCTGTTTTGCATGATTTCCGGCTAGCGCGGCTATCGGTCCACTGCAACCAGGTCGGTTGCATTTGACAACTTTTTGGCACTGCGCCAGTCTTCGCGCATCAGAAACGGGGAAGTAAAATGAACAGTCAAATTCTCGCACCAGCCGCCGTTCTTGTCGTTTGGACGCTTTTTATCCTTTTCTGGATGGCGGCGACCCGCTTTCCGGCCATAGCCAAAGCCGGAATTGACATGGGTGCAAGGCCGGGCGGACGCGGCCAGGATCTCGAGGGAGCCATACCCGACAAGGTCAACTGGAAATCGCATAACTATACCCATCTCGTCGAACAACCCACGCTCTTCTATGCAACCGTCTTCATAGTCGCACTGACCGGCTCCGGCGATGCCTGGATCAATGTCTGGCTGGCCTGGGCCTATGTTGGCCTGCGCATCGTCCACAGTCTGATCCAGGTTTTGTGGAACAAGGTCATCGTGCGGTTTGCCGTCTTCGTCCTGTCGACGCTGTGTTTGCTGGCCCTTGCCATCCATGCACTGCTCGCCGCCTGCTATTGAACGAAAAGGAATAAGCCATGGAACACAGTCCAATTCTCCAGCCCGTTGTCGCGCTCGTCCTCTGGACAATGATCATATGGCTCTGGATGTATGCCACGCGTATTCCCGCGATGGGCAAAGCCAATATCGACACAGCCAATCTGGTGGGCGGCAAGGGAGCAGATCTCGATGCGCTTCTGCCGGCCAACGTGCAATGGAAAGCCCATAACTATAATCATCTGCTCACCGAGCCGACGCTTTTTTACGCGGTGTCCCTGACCCTCGCGATGATCGGTGCAGGCGCGGGGCTGAACGCTACATTGGCCTGGGTCTATGTCGGCATCCGCGTTCTGCACAGTCTGGTGCAGGTGACGATCAACCGGGTGATGATCCGCTTCATGCTGTTCGCACTTTCGAGCATCGTGCTGATCTGGCTCACGATCAATGCGGCGCTGATCGTTTTCTAAAGGGCGCTATTGAAGACAGGCGGCAAGCGTGCCGGGTAGTGCGCCGACAAGATCGTCGGCAATCAGGAATGGCCCGGCCCGCCTCGCCGCTTCGCCATGCAGCCACACGGCTTCACAAGCTGCGGTGAAGGCATCTCCGCTTGTCGCATAACGCGCGGCAACGATTCCGGTGAGGACATCGCCGGTTCCCGCGCTCGCCAGCCAGGTTGGTGCCGGCGGCGCAATCGCGGCACGGCCATCGGGGGCGGCAATCACGGTATCGCTGCCCTTATAGACCACCACGGAGCCTGAACGGCTGGCGGCATCGCGTGCTCGTTCGACCTTATTCCCGGCACCTCCGCCGAAAAGCCTGACAAATTCGCCATGATGGGGCGTCAGGATCGGCGGAGTTTCAAGCGCGTTCAGACACTCCGCGCCGCGCCTTACCATAAGTGTCAGCGCATCGGCGTCCAGAACCAGCCGGCGTCCAGATGTCAATATTTCGTCGAGGCGCGCATCGGCTTCTTCGTTCAGCCCAAGTCCGGGACCGATAGCCGCGACATTGACCCGCTCGTCAGCCAGCAAATCGGCAAGCGCGCGCGGATCGCTAGCCGGGCGGTGGACAAGCGCCAGCGGCCCTGCGCCATGATCCGGCCCAGCCAGCATCACATAACCCGCCCCTGCCCGCATCGCCGCACCTGCGCACAGGCAGGCGGCGCCGGCCATTGCCCCTTTGGCTACCAGTACGAAACCCCGGGAATATTTGTGATCGCCCGGTGTTGGCGCTGTAATCCCGGGGCGCCCAAGCTCCACCAGGCTGCTGGAGGCCTCAACGCCGATTTCACCCAATATGACCCGGCCCAGATAGCGCGCGGAAGGCTGGAGGAGATGAGCCGGTTTGAGCGCGCCAAGTCCAACCGTCACATCGAAATGAGGCACGGCCGACAGCAACGCGCCGCTATCGGTTTCGATCCCGCTCGGCAGATCAACGGCAATGCTGTAGCGCGCCTTTCCGACATGTTCGGCCAATGTCTTGGCGAGAGTATCGCCGAGTGGACGCATCAAACCCGTACCGAACAGCGCATCGATCAGCAGAGGTGCGCTTTTTGCATCGGCAACGGGTTCGACAGGCCCGCCCCAACGTTCGCAGGCGGCTTTGGCGACATCGGTCCTGGGCTCGGCCAGAGCCGCCACCCGCACTTTACAGCCGCGATCGGCCAGCAGACGCGCAACGACATAGCCGTCGCCGCCGTTATTGCCCGGGCCGCACAGGATGAGCGCTTCGCTCTTGCCCGCGATGCGCCAGGCAATATCGGCCACCGCCCTGCCCGCCCGTTCCATCAGTTCTTCAACCGAAACGCCGTCCGCCATCGCAGCGCCTTCTGCTGCGACCATCTCTTCGGCGGTCAGGATCGGTCGGAAGGTCACCGGACAGTCGCCGGAAGGCGATATCGGTCGAAAGCAATGGCGACCTCGATTTCTCGCTCGGACACCGGGGTAACAATCGCCGGTTCAGCGCCGTCAGCAACGATCAGACCGCGCCCGTCGCTGGTCACAAGCAATCGCCGAAAGCCGCCACTGGGATGCCGCATCGTCAGGATCACGCCCTCATCGCCTTGCGTTCGTTCGATCTGGCAGTCCGGTCGGAATCCTGATGCACCATCCACGGCGCAGTAGATCATCCCGCTTTCCGCAAGCTCGGCCCGCGCCTGCGCTTCCGCTTCGAGCAAAGGGTCGGAATCGGATGGCGACGCGCGATCCGTTTCCCCGCCGCCGCATGCAGAGAGCAGGGCCAGCACTGTAATGCCGCTAAATATCCGCATAAACATGGGTTTCCGCTTTCGCGCCGGGATGGGTCAGCGCACCGGTTCGGGCCGGGCCGACATTCTGGGCATAGCGCCACAGCGTTCCCGCCTGATAGTCATTCTGGCGCGGCTTCCAGGCCGCACGACGCTGCTCGAGAACTGCGGCATCGACATCGAGATCGATTGTCCCGGCTTCGGCATCGATGCTGATCTGGTCGCCATCTTCGACCAGCGCAATCGGCCCGCAATCGGCCGCTTCCGGGCCGACATGACCAATGCAGAAGCCCCGCGTCGCACCGGAGAAACGACCGTCGGTGATGAGCGCAACCTTCTCTCCCATGCCCTGCCCATAGAGCGCCGCCGTCGTCGACAGCATCTCGCGCATGCCGGGTCCGCCCTTAGGGCCTTCATAGCGGATGACGATGACGGAGCCTTCGGCAATGTCGCGCTGCTCGACCGCGTGGAAGCAATCTTCTTCGCTGTCGAAGCAGCGGGCGGCACCGGTAAACTGCAGCCGTTCCATTCCGGCGACCTTTACGATCGCACCGTCAGGCGCAAGCGAGCCTTTCAGGCCCACAACCCCGCCTGTCGGCGTGATCGGCGTATCGACCGCATAGATGACCTTCTGGTCCGGGTTCCACGTAACCTCGTCGATATTCTCGCCAAGGGTTTTACCGGTGACCGTCAGGCAATCACCATCGAGCAAACCATCCGCTAGCAACGTTTTCATCAGCATATACACGCCACCCGCCTCATACATGTCCTTGGCGACATATTTCCCGCCAGGTTTCAGGTCGGCAAGATAGGGCGTAGATTTGAAGGTTTCGGCGACATCGAAAAGATCGAAATCGATCCCCGCCTCATTCGCCATCGCAGGGAGGTGCAGCGCAGCGTTGGTCGATCCCCCTGTTGCAGCGACGACCCGCGCCGCATTCTGGAATGCAGCTTTGGTGCAAAGATCGCGGGGCCGGATATTGCGCGCAAGCAAATCCATCACCCGCTCCCCGGCCGATCGCGCGATATCGTCATTCGATTGATAGGGCGCGGGAACCATATTGCTGTTGGGCAGCGACAGGCCGATGGCTTCGCCGACACAGGCCATGGTGTTGGCGGTAAACTGGCCGCCGCACGCGCCATGACCGGGACAGGCAACCTTTTCCAGCTCGATCAGTTCCTGCAGCGGACAGGTATCGGCCTCGTATTGGCCCACCTTCTCGAACACGTCGACAACGGTCACGTCCCGATCGTGGAACCGCCCTGGCAGGATAGACCCGCCATAGACGAAGATCGACGGCACATTGAGCCGCAGCATCGCCATCATCATTCCGGGCAGCGATTTGTCGCAACCGGCAAAACCCACCAGCGCGTCATAGCAATGGCCGCGCACGGACAGCTCGACAGAATCCGCAATCACCTCCCGGCTGACAAGCGAGCTTTTCATCCCCTGATGGCCCATGGCGATGCCGTCGGTCACAGTGATCGTGTTAAACCGGCGCGGCAGTCCGCCGCCTTCGATCACCCCGTCGCGACAGATATCGGCCTGGTGGTCGAGCCGCGTGTTGCAGGGGGCGCTGTCATTGCCCGCACTGGCAACGGCGACGAATGGCCGCCCGATTTCCTCCTCGCTCATGCCCATCGCATAATAATAGCTGCGATGCGGCGCGCGGGAGGGACCGAGAGACACATGACGGCTCGGCAATTGCAATTTATCGAAACGATTGGACATCAAGATTCCTCAAAAACTCTCTAACTCAGCGCATCCCGGGTTTCAGCGATCACTGGAACGAGCCATTCGGCCCATTTCCTTGCGCCTTCTTCGTCCGCGATCAAGTCATTACGCACCTCTATCGCCAGATAAGGCAGGCCTCGCGCCTCAGCGTGCAGGTTCATAGTCGCGTTCAGCTCGCGCCCCGAATAAGGTTCATTGTCGCCGACGTGTAGGCCCAGCGCCTTCAGCTTGGGGAGCGCGATGCGCGGCGCGCGGTCATCCTGATTGTAGAGAATTCCCGCATGCCAGGGGCGCGCTTCGTCGTTGCGAGTTTCGAGCTGGGGTGTAAAACTGTGCAGGGTGAACAGCATCTGCGGGGCAAACATATCAATCATTGTCGATGCCCGGCCATGATAGGGATGCCAGAATCGATCCATACGGGCCGCACGGGTAACCTCATCAAGCGCGGCGTTGGCCGGCACATGGTGCCCGTCGCTATGAACGGGCGTTGCCGCCGGATTGTCATGCTCCCGGTGCAGATCGACAACGAGGCGGGAGATATTGGCGATAATCGCCGGACAGCCTAGTGCCTCTGTCACCAATTCCGAAAGCCGGTCGACACCGATATCCACCGCAACATGCTTGTCGAGGATGGAGGGGTGCACGCCCAGATCGATATCCTCCGGCACGCGGTTTGACGCATGGTCGGCAATCAACATCAGGCCGGAGGCGCTGTCGCCGGCAATTTCACGGTAAACATCCTGCATCGCGCCTAGTTGCCGTCCCGCGTTCGCTATGTCACCACCAAAGACAATCAGGAGGTCGCAAATGGGTTTTGAACTGACACGCAGGGAAATGATCGCGGGGCTTGCCGCGGGAACGATGCTGGGGCCGAGCGGCTGCGCATCGCTTGCCGGGTCAAGTGCGCACAGCTGTAATGCCGGACCGGCCCTGGCGAACGAAGCCAATCACCTGCTGGCGCTGCTGCCCGAAGTGGCCACTTACAACGGTGCCGACGCGTCGCTGGATGGCGGAGCGCTCGCGCGTAGCCTGAACGATTATTCTCCGGCTGGCGAGGGCGCTTTGCGCGATGGCACTGCCTCCAGCCGCGCGCGCATCGCCTCGCTCGATTGCCCTGCGAACAGCCGCGAAGCCCTGCATGCAAGAGTTTCGGAGGCTGTTCTCGCCAATGCGACGCGCTCGGCCTCGATACCCTATGGGCACATCAACCCGTTCAGTTATGTCAATCATCTGCCCTATCTGGTCTCCCAGATCAGCGGACCGCATATCGATTCCCAAGCCGTGATGACGACGCAACAATCGTTGCGGACACCGGCCGCCATCGACGCCTGGCTGGAAAAACTCGAGACATTCGATGCCGCTTTTGCCGGTATTTCGGAGAAGATTCGCAGCGACGAGGCAGCGGGATGCCGCCCCCCTCAGGCACTGCTTGCAAAAACGCTGCCGGTGCTTGACGCGTTTTTAGAAGGGCCAGCCGAATCCCATCCGCTGATCGAAGCGCTCCGCACCCGCATGGCGGATGCGGTCATCGATCAGAGCATGCGGGACGCGGCAATGCAGCGCGCCATAGCGGCGCTCGAAACCCGGGCACGCCCGGCCTATGCGCAGCTCCGTGCGCAAATCGCGGACATGTTGCCGCGAGGCCAGCAAATGTCCGGCATCTGGGCACAGCCCGATGGCGAAGAGCTCTATGCCGCCAATGTCCGTGCACTGGGAGACACCGAGCAAACGCCTGACGAAATCCACGATATCGGACTGGACGAAGTGCGCCGGATTACCGCCGAGATGGAACTGCTTCTGACCGCCCAGGGAGAGACCGGCGGAAGCGTTGGCGAGAGGATGCTCCGGCTTGCCGGCGATGAGCGCTTCCTGTTTGCAGACAGCGATACAGGCCGGGAGGAGCTGCTCGACTATGTTCGCCGGACCGTACGCACGGCGGAAGTTCATTATGGCGACATGCTGCCCGCCGATATCATTCCGCAACAGCAACTTGTCGTCCGCCGGGTTCCGATAGCCACGGAAGATGGTGCGCCGGGAGGCTATTATGACGCTCCTTCGCTCGATGGCACGCGGCCTGGAACCTATTGGATCAATCTGCGCGATATGCGTGCCGTGCCCCGTTTTCGATTGCCGACGCTCAGCTATCATGAAGGTGTGCCCGGCCATCACACCCAAACAGCCATTGCCAGCGGTTTGGGTGCAGCACCGCTGATTATCCGGATAGCCAGCTTCAACGCTTATCAGGAAGGCTGGGCGCTCTATTCTGAGCGCATCGCCGCGGAGCTTGGCTTTTACGAAGAAGACCCCTTTGGCGATCTTGGGCGGCTGCAGGACGAATTGTTCCGTGCGGTTCGGCTCGTCGTCGATACCGGCCTGCACCATAAACGCTGGCCCAGGGAACAGGCGATCACCTTCATGCAAAGCGCCACCGGGATCGCCGAAAGCCGCATAACGGCAGAAATCGAGCGTTACATGGCCTGGCCGGGCCAGGCACTGGGCTACAAGTTGGGCCAGTTGCGCCTGATTGCCTTGCGAGAACAGATGCGTTCCGCACAGGGCTCTGCCTTCGATGTCCGCAATTTCAATGCGTTGGTGCTCAACCAGGGGGCGATGCCGCTCGGTTTGGTCGCCGAACGCGTTGCAGCAGCAAGCGCCTGAAACGAAACGGGCAGCTGCACCGAAGCGCCGCTGCCCGTTTCAATGACGTACGACTCTGGAGGGAGTGTAGATCATTGGCGGACGATGCCGCGAAGGCCTGATCCGTTCATGCCCCAATAATACGCAAAAAACTTACCAAAGGGCTGAAAAACAGGGTTAACGCACAAAAACCTTCATCGCAGCAGCGACCGCATCGTCCACCAGTCAGCATGTTCTGCGATCAGGGTTTCGGCCGCAGTGTCGCACTCTCCGACGGTATCGAACAAGGCAAAACAGGTTGCCCCGGACCCCGACATGCGGGTGAAAACCGCACCTGGACACGCTTCCAGCGCGGCCAGAACATCGCCAATCGCGGGCGCAACGGTTTTCGCCGGGTCCATCAGGTCATTGCGCCATGCGGGATCCCACTTCAGCGGTTCGGAAAGTGCCAGACTTCCCCGGTCGGCCCCATCCCAACCCGCAAAAACCGGGCCGGTAGGAACGGCAAAGCCCGGATTCACGAGCAAGACCGGGCATTCTCGTAGATTGTCGGACGATAGCGGGGCCAATCGGTCGCCCTTCCCGTCTCCGCGACATGTCTCGGACAGAAAACAGGCCGGGACATCCGCGCCGAGGCTGGACGCAATCTCGCCGATCACGGGACTGTCGCGAGGGATATTCCAGAGCCGGGCGAGCAACCGCAGTGCCGCCGCCGCATCTGCCGACCCGCCGCCTATCCCTGAGGCGACAGGGAGCGCCTTGGTCAACCGCATCGCCGCGCCGGACGCCAATGAACTGGCAGCCTGCAATTGTGTGGCCGCCTGTATTACGAGATTGTCCTCACCAGCCGAAAGTCCGTCCGCAAAGGCCCCATCTATCGTGAGACTGATATCGTCTGCGGGCGCAGCTTCCAGCGTATCGCCATCCTTGCAAAAGGCGAAGAGCGTTTCGATCCGGTGATAGCCATCGGGCAGGCGTTCGCGGACATGAAGCGCGAGATTGATCTTGGCGAAAGCGGTTTCGCGCAATGCCCCAGGCCCGCCCTTCATCAGGGCGATGCGGTCTCGGCGGTCAAACCGAGATCGAGCTTCGCACGGATGCGGGCCGCAACCTCATCTTCCGCCGAAACCAGCGCTGCATGCCATGCATGCCGGGCTTCACGTCGCCGCCCGGCAACCCAATAGGCGTCGCCCAGATGCTCATTGATCGTCGGTTCCGCAGGCTGACCAATCGACGCCCGTTCCAGCATCGGGATAGCGCGTTCGAGATCTCCCTGTACAAAATGAACCCAGCCGAGAGAATCGGTGATCGACGCACTGTTGGGATTGAGCTGACTGGCGCGGGTTATCAGCTCTTGCGCATAGTCAAGATCCTGTCGTCGTTCGAGCAGCGCATACCCGAGGTAATTCAGCACAACGGCCTGATCCGGCGCCAGTTCGACCGCCCGCTCCAGAACCGGGCGGGCTTCCTCCCAGCGTCCGGCGTCAAGCAGCGCGCCGCCGTAGAGGAGCAGCGCGGTCCAGGGCGCATTCTCGCCCCCTGCCAGGGAAACCGCCCGGCCATAGGCTTCCGCCGCCTCGTCATAGCTTTCCATCGCGGCGTAGCGCTCGCCATAGCGTTGCCAGTCAGCAACCGTTGCGTTGCGGGAATCGGCGCGGGACCGGGCCAGTTCCAGAGCCGCCTCCGGTTCGCCCGTTTCCGCCAGCAGCTGAACCCGCATATCCTGGACATCGGCATGAAAAGGATCGCGGGATCCGACTCCGTCTAGCGCGGCGAGCGCCGCCTGGTTCTGGTCCGACTGGGTGAGGATACTGCTCGTGACAAACCAGCCAACCGAATTGTCGGGCGCAACGAAAGTAGCGAAACGGCTGATAGTCAGGGCAAGCTGCGATGCGTTTTGCCGGTTTATCTCACCGGCAAGCCGCACGAACATTTCGCCGATGCCGTCCGACGCACTGTCGATTGCGCCGGGCAGAGAACGGCGACGCTCTATCACAGCCCGGGCGGCGGTTTCCGCGCGGCTCTCTCCGGGCAGCAAGGCCAGCGCTTCGTCACGCTGCCGCCCCTGTGCAAGGCGCGCGGCAGCCGCCAGTCTGAGACGCAGAAAGCGCGGCGGGCCAAGCTCGCTCAGCGCGAGCGTCGCGGCAACCCCTTCCTCATACCGTCGCATGGCGAGCAGCAGGAGAGCGCGATGTTCGCGGACATAGGCGGCAGCTATGCCGCCATCGGTACCTGCAGCAAGAGCAACCAGTGGATCTTCATCGCCCGCGCCAAAGGCAATCCAGGCGCGCATGACCGGCACAAGAGAAGCAAAAAGCGCCTCTTCCTCAATACGGTCCACAATGCGGCGGGCTTCGGCCCAATCGCCGTCATCCAGCGCCTCAATCAGGAACAGGAAGGCGCCATCCGGCGGAAGCGCGCCGGCGTCTTGCAGTGTCTGCGCCGCACGGAGCGCAAGCACGCGATCCCCGGCGGCAACAGCCCGGCGATAGGCGCGAGCCGCCAGCGTTTCGTCAAACGGGGCTTCGGTTAGCGCTGCGGCATAACCGCGCGCTGCAACGCCTATCTGGCCGGAGGCGTCGGCCACCCGCGCCCGTGCATATTCGGTATACGGATTACTGGCATGCACGACGCCCGGGCAAAGCAGCGCGGATATCAGGACGGCAGCCGTCCGGCCCGCGAAACGCTTACATATTGGGATAGTTGGGTCCTCCGCCGCCTTCCGGAACCACCCAGTTGATGTTCTGGGTCGGGTCCTTGATGTCGCAGGTCTTACAATGAACGCAGTTTTGCGCATTGATCTGGAACCTTGGGCTACCGTCCTCTTCCACCACCTCATACACGCCCGCCGGACAGTAACGCTGCGCCGGTTCGGCATAGAGCGGCAGATTGTGCTCGATCGGTATATCCGGATCCTTGAGCGTCAGATGAACGGGCTGGTCTTCTTCGTGGTTGGTGTTGGAAAGGAACACTGAAGACAGGCGGTCGAAGCTGATGACACCATCGGGTTTGGGATAGTCGATCTTCTTGACCTGATCCGCGCGCCACAGGCTCTCATTGTCCCGGTGGTGCTTCATCGTGAACGGCATCCGGATACCGATATGTTCGGCCCACATCGTCATGCCCGCCAGAAGCGTCCCTGTGAAATTGCCGAATTTCTCGACCAGAGGCAGCGTGTTGCGGACTTTCCGGAGCTCTTTGTAGACCCAGCTATCCTCATAAGCCTGTTCGTAGCTGGTTAGCTCGTCATGAGCGCGTTCGGCCTGCACCGCCTCGAACGCGGCTTCAGCGGCCATCATACCGGTTTTCATCGCCGTGTGGCTGCCCTTGATCCGGGGAACGTTCACGAAACCGGCAGAGCAGCCGATCAGCGCGCCACCGGGAAAAGCCAGCTTCGGAACCGACTGCCAGCCGCCATCGTTGATCGCACGCGCACCGTAGGAAACGCGCTTTCCACCCTCCAGTGTCTCGCGGATTGCCGGATGCTGTTTCCAGCGCTGCATTTCCTCGAATGGCGAGAGCCAGGGGTTGGAATAGTTGAGCCAGGTAACGAAACCGAGCGCGACCTGCCCATTCTCCTGATGATAGAGAAAACCGCCGCCATTGGCGTCGTCAAGCGGCCAGCCTTGCGTATGGATCACGCGGCCAGGGACATGCTTGCCGGGATCGATATCCCACAGCTCTTTTATACCAAGACCATAGACTTGTGGCTGGGAGTTCGCATCGAGTTCGAACTGTCGGATTAGCTGTTTGGAAAGATGTCCGCGTACGCCTTCGGCGAAGAAGGTATATTTGGCGTGCAGCTCCATACCGGGCATGTAATCGGGCTTTTTCTCGCCATCCCGGCCAATACCCATATCGCCGGTCGCAACGCCTTTCACCGAGCCATCTTGGTTGTAGAGAATCTCGGCGGCTGCAAAACCGGGAAAAATCTCGATTCCCATGGCTTCGGCGCGGCCGGCAAGCCACCGGCAAAAATTTCCAAGGCTAACCGTATAGGTGCCCTTGTTATTCATGAAGGACGGCATGGCGATGTGCGGGAATTCCCACTTTTTCGTCTTGCTGAGCACCCAGTGGTGATTTTCGGTAACCGGAGTTGTCAGCGGATTGTCGTCAAAGTCCCGCCAATCCGGGAAAAGCTCGTCCAGCGCCCGTGGATCGACCACCGCTCCGGACAGAATATGCGCGCCGACTTCACTGCCCTTTTCGAGAATACAGACCGAGATTTCCTTGCCCGTTTCGTCGGCAAGTTGTTTGAGCCGGATCGCTGCGGACAGTCCTGCAGGACCTCCGCCGACAATAACGACGTCATAAGGCATGGATTCCCGTTCGGACATTTTCGCATTTTCTCCTTCGAAGGACCGCTCTTCGCTCATATCGTCGCGGCCAGCAACCAATCTGTCAGATAGTCACTGCCCGGCGATTGACCACGCCGTCAACCTTGGACCTTATGGATAGTCAAGCGAAGCAGGATACAGGCGATTAACAGCGAGATCGAAAACACAGTTGGCTGGTGGCGCGATGCCGGCGTCGACGTGATCGTTGGCGACGAACCGCGTAGCTGGCTCGAAGAGCCCAAGTCGCGTGCCAGGCGAGCTGCGCCAAAGAGCACCGGGACGCCCGATGCGCCGACCTTGCCCGCGAAATTGCCCACCGATCTGGATGGCCTTCGCAGCTGGCTGCTTTCCACCGACTCAATCGGCGTTCCGGAGATCGGACGCCAGGACACGATCGGCGATCCGGCAAGCGGGCTGATGATCCTTGTCGACATGCCGGACAGGGCCGACACGGAAGCGGGGACGCTCCTTTCCAGCGACACCGGGTTGTTGTTTGACAGGATGCTGGCCGCGATCGGGCGAGATCGTGCTTCCACCTATATAGCTGCGCTCTCTCCGGCACGGATTACCGGCGGCGCAATCGATGCAAACAGCTTGGAAATGCTTGGCCGGATAGCAAAGCATCATGTGGCGCTGGCGCAGCCTGAACGGCTCCTCGTGATGGGAGACGCGCCGAGCCGTGTCTTTTGCGGGTCCAGCCTTAATGAAAGTCGCGGATCGAAACACAATTTTAACCATGATGGCGGCACTGTGTCGGTGACCGCAACTTTCCATCCGCGGTTCCTGCTCCAGCAACCGCGCCTGAAGGCGCAAAGCTGGAAGGATCTGCAGATGATGACCGAAGGAATGACCGCGTGAAACTGAAATTTCTTGCCGCGACTGCTCTGATTTCCGTTGCCGCCAGCCCGGCCCTTTCCGACAGTGCCAGTATCCCCGCGCTTGGGACTAGCGCCGCACAGACAGACATGGATGCCGTTCTAAGCCGCAGTGAACGCGAAGCCTATCGCGAAATTTTCAGCGATATCCATAACCGCCGCTGGGAGAGTGCCGCGCAACGGTTGGAACGGGCGCCCCGCAGCGTGCTTCATCCCGTTGCACGCGCCGAACTCTATCTCGCGGCCGGCTCACCTCGTGTCGAACTGGCGCCGCTTCGCGCCCTGATAAACGATTTTCCCGACCTGCCAGATGCCCAGCGCATTCTGACTCTCGCCCAGGGCCGCGGCCTTGAACGCGCTCCTGCGCTTCCTCAAGGCCATGCTCTACGCCGCATGCCCGGCCCGTCACGCCGGGGAACGGCACGTCCCGTTAGAAGCGACAGCGCCGCGCGGGCGCTTGTCAGCCGCGTTCGCCCCCTGATCGTGGACGACAGCCCACGCGAAGCAGAAAATCTGCTCAACCAATATGGCGGTAATCTCAGCCCCGAAGGATTAACCGAAGTACGCCAGCGCATTGCCTGGTCCTATTATCTGACAGGCGATGATCGCAACGCGCAGCGGCTCGCCCGGCAGGCGCGTACCGGCGCAGGTGAATGGGCCGTATTCGGAGATTGGGTCGATGGCCTCGCATCGTGGCGCGCTGGCGATTACGACGCCGCTGCCGATGCCTTTGCGTCGGTCGGCCGACGCGCACCTGACAGCGAAAAAAGAACCGCCGGCCTCTATTGGGCAGCCCGGGCCGAAATGGCGCGCGGTCGGCCTGAAAACGTCCAGAACCTGCTGCGCACCGCCGCGCGGATGAACGAGACGTTTTACGGTCTGCTTGCCGCCCAGGCGCTTGGCACAGCCGATGCAGACGCCCCGGGTGCGATATTGCCTCCCGGCTGGGATTCGGTTGCAACCTATTCCAATGCCCGCCGCGCAATCGCGCTGGTCGAGATCGGCGAACGCGATCTTGCCGGCGCCTATGTGCGCCACGGCGCAACGATCGGCAACCCGCATCATCATGACGCCTGGCTCGATCTCGCCAACCAGCTGCAACTTCCGAACACGGAGCTCTGGCTCGCCCGCAATGCGCCGATATCGCACCATCCTTCGGCCCGCGATCGCTTCCCTGCCCCGGACTATCAGCCGGTTGGCGGATGGCGCGTCGATCGGTCGCTCGTCTATGCGCATGCCCTGCAGGAATCGAATTTCAGGCCGGACGTTGTAAGCCCGGCCGGCGCACGCGGCCTGCTTCAGCTCATGCCCGGAACGGCGCGAGACATTGCCCGGCAACGCGGCGAAACTGTCAACGCCTCGAGGCTGAACGTACCGGAGGTCAATATCGCATATGGCCAGCATTATATGGAGCAGATGCGCGATTTCCCGGGAATGCAGGGCCTGCTTCCAAAGGTTATCGCTTCCTACAATGCCGGGCCCGGCGCAGTAGCGAACTGGGAGGGCCGCCTGCGCGATCGCGGCGATCCGCTGCTCTATATCGAGAGCATTCCATTTTATGAGACCCGCGGCTATGTGCCCATCATCCTGCGCAATTACTGGATGTATCAGCGCAATGCCGGTGAAGAGGCGACGAGCCTGAGCGCCCTCGCCCAGGGCATGTGGCCGCGCTTCCCGGGCACGCCGGGCGCCGTTGCCGTGCGGCTGTCGGGCCAGGGAGGCTCCCGCATTGCCGATTGACGAATCCAAGACGTTTCGGCCGGTCAGGATTGCGCTCCTCACGGTATCGGACACCCGCAATCTGGAGCAGGATAGCTCTGGCGATATCCTTGAACAGCGACTGACCGATGCCGGGCATACCCTTGGCGCCCGCCAGATTGTCCGCGATGAAATGTCGAAAATTGTTTCCCGGCTTCATGCCTGGATCGATGACCCGGAAATCGACTGTATCATCACAACCGGCGGAACCGGGCTTACGGGCCGCGACATCACTCCCGAAGCGCTGGAACGCGTCCAGGACAAGCCGATACCGGGTTTTGGCGAACTGTTCCGCCAACTCAGTTATGAAAAGATAGGCACGTCCACCATACAATCGCGTGCTTGCGGCTGCGTTGCGCGCGGCACCTATATTTTCGCCCTGCCCGGCTCAAACGGCGCGGTGAAAGATGGCTGGGACGACATTCTCGCTACCCAGCTCGACAGTCGATTCAGCCCCTGCAATTTTGTCGAGTTGATGCCGCGCCTTAACGAGGTGTAGAAATCCAGATTTCCCAGAGCTCGGCGTCGGGCTGAGCGACCATGGTTTCGAAATAGCCATCGCCCTCAACGCCCGTATAGTCGCCGCCATGGGGACCAGGAGCCCTTAACCCCTCGCCTTCAATCGCGTCGCCAATCACCGATTCCGCACGGAAACTATAGGCGTCCGGCGCATCTGCGAATGACACATATTCGCGCCCTTCATTGTCATAGCTGAACCCGAAGCGGGCTGCTCCATAGGCCGCCACCGCATCCGTGATACTGGTCCCCGGGCCGACGCCTTCAGCGGTGCGGCACTGATCGGCATATACGCCCATCGCCACGACTTCGATATCGCCTTCATATTCCTCGACATCATAGCTTTCGAAAATCACGCAGATTGCATCCTCCCCGCCGGAAAGGGCGCACAACGCTCCGAAATCGACCATATAAACGGGTTCAAAGCGTAGCGCTGCAGTTTCGGGAAAAGACTCCACGAAATCGTGCAGCGTTGCTGGGTTTTCCACACCCGCAATGCCGGTTTCCGTAATCACGCATTCCGGGTCGAAAGAGACAGCCGATCCGTTCGACGAGATCAAAGCGGTACCCGCTTCGGCGTCGGTATCCAGCATAAGAGGATCACCTACAGTCGCCTCTGCCGGCGCGCTCGTCTCGGCATCGCCTTCGGCGGCATGCTCTGGCTCGCTATTCGTCGAGCAGGCTGCAAGTAGGGCAATGGGTGCCAATATGGCCGGAACAAGACTGATCTTCATCGAAACTCTCCGCTCTTTGGGTTTTCTACATTGCGCGATGGCCCTGCCTATGGCAAGTTGTTCCTCTTATGTTCTCTTTGAAAACCAAAGGGCGAGGCGCGACAGCCAATGCGCCGTCAGACCGGTTCAACCTAGCTGGACGGGAACATGATGGAGACTGGCTTGACGCGCGCGAAGAGATTGACGGCCCTGCTCCACCGCCGCGCACCCATGTCACCATCGAACGACCCAAGACGATCCTTTCGCGCAATCGTTCGCCCGACATTCCGTTCGATCGCTCCATCAATGCCTATCGTGGGTGCGAGCATGGCTGCATCTATTGTTTTGCTCGTCCGACTCATGCCTTTCACGATCTCTCGCCTGGTCTCGATTTCGAGACGAAGCTGTTCGCCAAGCCGGATGCGCCGAGGTTGCTGCACGCGGCGCTGAGCAAGAACGGCTACCGCGCCGCGCCGATTGCCATGGGCACCAATACCGATCCCTATCAGCCGATCGAAAGCCGTTTCCGGATCACACGCGACTGTATCGCGATCCTCGCCGAAACCCGCCACCCGCTGACGATCACGACCAAATCAAACCGGGTCTTACGCGATATCGATCTGCTCGCGGACATGGCGAAAGACAATCTTGTCGCCGTTGCAATTTCCGTCACTTCGCTCGATCCCGCAGTCCATCGCACGCTCGAACCCAGAGCACCCACGGCGCGCAAGCGACTGGATGCGATTACCGCGCTCAGCGAAGCCGGTATTCCGGCTTATGTTTCCATGTCGCCGATCATCCCGGCGATAACGGACCATGAAGTGGAGCACCTGATCGAAGCTGCTGCCGAAGCGGGGGCGAAGGCTGCATTCTTCATTCCGCTGCGCCTTCCGCACGAAGTTGCGCCGCTGTTTTGCGCCTGGCTCGACGAATATTATCCCGATCGTGCGAAGAAGGTGATGAACATCGTCCGGTCCATCCGGCAGGGCCTGGATAATGACCCGCGCTTCTTCACACGGATGCGCGGCGCTGGCCCATGGGCGGATCTGATACGGACCCGCTTTGCTAAGGCGTGCCGGAAGCATGGCCTCAATCGGGAAAGGATCGCATTGCGTTCCGACCTGTTCTGCCCCCCTGTCGGCCCGCAAGGCGAACTGTTTTAAGTCCAGGAGAAGTGGAGGCCGGCGATATTCAGCGCGCTATGACAAGCCGATATCCGGCGTCGATTGAATCTTGTTGGAGCAGATTGGAATAGCGTTGCTCCCATTCGCCCGATTCCAGATCGCGTTGCAACTTTTCCAACCCCTTCTCGACGTTTTCGATTGCCCAGAAAGAGGACATTCCGGTCCTGATTCTCGGATCGAGATAGGCACCCGGGCGCCGCCAATAGGCATAGAGGAATCCGTCAGTGCAATCATGCGGTATGAAAACCGGCACGATCTCGATAGCGCCAAGCCAGTCCGCATAGTCGGCCATGCTCGGCATCTGCCCTTCGTCCAGTGCAACAAGTTCGGGAATATAGTCGGTCAGCCAGCATCCGCGATGCGCGGGATCGAAGGTAAGCAGGATAACCGGGCCCTTCGTCACCCGTCGCATCTCGCAAAGCCCCTTCGACTTGTCTGCCCAATGGTGGATCGTAAGAACGGCCATGGACGCATCGAAACTGTCGTCGCCGAAAGGCAAGTCTTCCGCATAGCCCTGAACAGCAACAGCCAGGGACGGGCTGCGTTGGCGGATCATCTCCATCGAAGGTTCGACGGCCGTTACCCTGCGCCCGACGGGTTCGTACGAACCTGCTCCGGCACCCACGTTGAGCACATTTTCCGCCGACCCGAGCGCATCATCCATCGCCTGGGCGATGCGCGGGTCGGGTTTGCGCAGGTCGGCATAGTTAACCCCGATAGTGTCGTACCATGCCGCCATGTCATTCGGTTCCGCCCGTCTCTAAAGACCGCATTGCGATCAGGCCGTCGCCAGCTTGTAGTCCTTATACTCGTCCCGGATCTGACGTTTCAGGATTTTGCCCGTCGCGGTGTGCGGCAGCTCGTCGACGAACTTTACCTCGTCCGGCATCCACCATTTGGCGATCTTGCCGTCGAGATAGGCGAGCACGTCTTCATCGCTGAAATCCGCGCCCTCTTTCTTGACGATCAGCAGCAGCGGCCGTTCGTCCCATTTGGGATGATAGACGCCAACCGCCGCAGCTTCCGCCACGCCGGGGCAGCCGACGGCGGCATTCTCAAGTTCGATCGAGCTTATCCATTCGCCGCCGGACTTGATGACATCCTTGGCGCGATCGGTGATCTGCATCGTACCATCGGGATGGATGACGGAAACATCGCCGGTATCGAACCAGTTGTCGTCGCCCACGCATTTACCGCTTTCATCCTGGAAATACTGGTCGAGAATCCACGGACCGCGGACCTGGAGGCTTCCGGAACTCTCGCCATCGCGCGGCTGTTCGTTACCTTCATCATCAACGACACGAATTTCGACGCCGAAGGGCGTGCGGCCCTGCTTGCAGATGATATCGACTTTCTCATCGAAGCTCAGCTCGCCCCAGTTAGGGGGACGCATTCCGATCGTTCCGATCGGTGAGGTTTCGGTCATACCCCAGGCATGGAGCACATATACGCCGGCATGCATGAACCGTTCGATCATGGCTCGCGGGCAGGCAGAACCGCCAATCACAACCATTTCGAGCTTGCCATAATCGACCTTTGTCGCATCCATATGGGCGAACATGGCAAGCCAGACCGTCGGCACGCCAGCCGAATGGGTAACGCCTTCGTCGACAACCAGTCCGCACAATGTCTCGCCGTCATTCACCGCCGAAAACACCATTTTCGATCCCGTTACAGCGCAGGCGAAAGGCAAGCCCCAGGCATTGGCATGAAACATTGGAACGATCGGCAACATCACTGAACTTTGCGAGAGGTTCATCGCATCCGGCTGGCCCTCGGTAATCGCATGGATCACATTCGAACGGTGCTCATAGAGCACCCCTTTCGGATTGCCCGTCGTGCCGCTGGTATAACAAAGCCCGCAAGGTTCGCGCTCATCACCTTCGACCCATTCATAATCGCCATTCTCGGCATCGACGAGTTCGCGGAAGGTCGGGTAGTCCCCTTCCCCGTCGAACAGGATATAACGCTCGACTGTTTTCAGCTGGTCTTTGAGACCCGCGACAAGTGGTTCGAACACTTTGTCGAACAGCAGGACCCGGTCTTCGGCATGGTTGATGATATAGACGAGTTGTTCGGTAAAAAGCCGCGGGTTTACGGTGTGAACCACGCCGCCCATACCGCTGATCCCGTACCACGCGGAAAGATGGTGGCCGTGATTCATCGCGAGTGTTGCGATCCGGTCCCCTTTATTCATGCCCAGTTTTTCAAGAGCCTGCGAAAATTTTCGCGCGTCGGCGGCAATACCCGCCCAGTTCGAACGTGTCGTACTGCCGTCCGCCCAGCGCGTGACAACCTCGCGCGTGCCGTGCTCGCGTTCGGCATGATCGATAATCCGGCTGATGCGCAGCTGCGCGTCCTGCATTCCTCCAAGCATGGTCATCCTCTCAATTGTTCTTTTTTGTTCACATTAGCCCGGGCACGCCAATCGTCCAGTGCCTAGAGACGCCAAATGCGCGGATAATCAGGAAACCAGAGCGAGTTTTGGCGGTTGCCGGTCGGCAGACCCGTTATCGGCGGCAAGCCGGGCCGCAATAACGCCCGGCGTCTGCCGAATCGCTTCGCTCAATTCTGCGTCGAGAATGAAATGCCGGCCGAGAACGACCCGGGCCGAGCCCCCATCCGGCAATGCCGCGTCAAGCAGCACTGTGCCCTGCCCTTCGCCATTCGGGCCCAGCAATTCCGTGAGCTGTTCGAGAATGGCGGGTTCGGCGAGCGAAACCGTCAACATCATCCGCTTGCTGCTGGCGAGCGCCTCGAACGGCTGGAACTGACGCACGGTGACGCGCGGCGTATCTTCACCCGGCTGCCAATCGAGCTCGACATGCAACAGGCCGCAACTGCCGGTCTTGGCCGCTTCTTCGAGTTCGAGCCGCGGCCCCTCGTCGAACGCGCTGGCGAAAAACTGTCCCGAACTGTCGGACAAGGTCGCCGTCACAAAGGGGTTGCCCTTGCGCGATGTGCGCTTGCGGACATTTTCCGCCATTCCGGCCATCACGGCCGTCACCCGCCCGCCCGCCGCCGGAGCTGGCATCGCGCACAGATCGCCATAGCCTTGCGCACCGAAAGCGTCCGCCAGATGCCGGAAATTGTCGACCGGATGGCCGGAGAAATAGAAACCGAAGGCCTCTTTTTCCTGCGCCATGCGTTCCGCCAGGGGCCAGTGAACTCCTTCGGAAAGCCGGATATGGGCAATGTCGGTTTCGTCGCCACCGGCGAACAGGCCGCCCTGCCCCGTCTCGCGGGCATCGGCGGCGCTCGATGCGATGGCAAGGATCGTTTCCGCCGCCGCATAGACCGCGGGACGATTGCTTTCGAGCGCATCGAACGCGCCCGCTCCGCCGAGGCTCTCAAGCTGACGCTTGTTCAGGAGATGCGGATCGACGCGGGCCGCGAAATCGTCGAGGCTCGCAAATTCGCCCTCCGCCTCACGCTCGACAGCCAGCTGCTCCATCGCCTTCTGGCCAACGCCCTTGAGCGCGGCAAGCGCATAGCGAACGGCATGCCCCTCGCCATGCTGCTCGACCGTGAAGAGCGCTTCGCTGCCATTGACGCAAGGTGCAAGGCATTCGATCTTGCCGCCCGAAATCTTGTCCCTGGTCCGGCGGATATCCTCGACAAATATACCCAGCTTGTCGGTATTGCCCATGTCGTAACACATGGATGCAGCAAAGAATTCGTGCGGATAATGGGTTTTGAGCCAGGCCGTCTGATAGGCGATCAGGGCATAAGCGGCGGCATGGCTCTTGTTGAACCCGTAGCCGGCGAACTTGGCGATCAAATCGAACAGTTCGTTCGCCTTGCCCGATGCGATATTCTTCCGCGCGCAACCCGAAACAAAGCGATCGCGCTGGGCATCCATCTCGGCCTGGATTTTCTTGCCCATGGCGCGGCGGAGCAGGTCGGCATCGCCAAGCGAATAGCCGGCAAGCACCCGCGCCGCCTCCATAACCTGTTCCTGATAGACGAAGATGCCGTATGTTTCCCTGAGGATCGGCTCAAGATCGGGATGCGGATATTCGATTTCTTCCTGCCCGTTTTTGCGGGCGCCGAACATCGGGATATTGTCCATCGGACCGGGCCGATAGAGCGAGACGAGCGCGATAATATCCTCGAAACAAGTGGGTTTCACGGCGGCCAGAGTCCGTCGCATGCCTTCCGATTCCAGCTGGAACACACCGACCGTGTCGCCGCTCTGAAGCAGCGCATACACTTCCTCATCGTCCCAGCCGAGCCGGTCCAGATCGACCGTGATCCCGCGCAGCGCGAGGAGCTGGACCGCCTTTTTTAGGACGGATAGGGTTTTCAGACCGAGAAAATCGAATTTTACCAGCCCTGCCTTTTCAACATTCTTCATGTCGAACTGGGTGACGGGAATGTCGGACCGGGGATCGCGATAGAGCGGCACGAGCTTGTCGAGGCGCCGGTCGCCGATCACCACGCCGGCGGCATGGGTGGAGCTGTGGCGCGGCAAACCTTCGAGCTTCATCGCAAGATCGATCAGCTTCTTTACGTCCGCGTCGGTCTTATACTCATTCTCGAACTCGGCGACGCCGTTGAGCGTGCGTTCCAGCGTCCAGGGGTCGGTCGGGTGGTTGGGCACCATCTTGGTCAGCCGGTCGACCTGGCCATAGGGCATCTGCAGAACCCGGCCGACATCGCGGAGCACAGCGCGCGATTTCATCGTTCCGAAGGTGATGATCTGGGCAACCTGATCGCGGCCGTATTTCTGCTGCACGTAGCGGATCACTTCGCCGCGCCGCGTTTCGCAGAAATCGATGTCGAAATCGGGCATCGACACACGTTCCGGGTTGAGAAAGCGTTCGAACAGCAGACCGAGCTGGAGCGGATCGAGATCCGTGATGGTGAGCGCCCAGGCAACGACCGAACCGGCTCCCGAACCACGGCCGGGCCCGACAGGTATCCCCTGGCTTTTCGACCATTTGATGAAATCGGCAACGATCAGGAAATAGCCGGGAAAGCCCATTTCGATGATGATATCGAGCTCATATTCCAACCGTTCGACATAGGGTTTGCGGATTTCGTCGGTAAGCTTGTCTCCATGGATCGCCGCGAGCCGCGCTTCGAGACCCGTCCGCGAATCTTCCCGCAGCTGTGCAGATTCGCCCTCGAGATCGCCTGCGACACTGGGCAGGATCGGGTCGCGCGCGGGCGCGGCGAAGGCGCAGCGTTCGGCGACGACCAGCGTGTTGGCCAATGCTTCGGGAAGATCGCGAAACCGCTCTTCCATGGCCTCATGCGGAACCAGCCAGCCCTCTTCCTGGCTGTGGCGCCGATCATCGCTTTCGACATAGTTGGAGTCTGCGATACACAGCATTGCATCATGGGCCGCGTGAAAATCCTGCCGCTGGAAATAGGCCGGATTGGTGGCGACCAGGGGCCAGTCCCGCGCATAAGCGAGGTCGAGCAGCGCCTCTTCGCTCGCCTCTTCTATCGGATCGCCGCGGCGGCTGATCTCGACATAGAGGCGGCCGGGGAAAAGCGCGGCCAGCGCGTCGGCATAGGCCAGCGCCGCATCGGTCTGCTCAGCCTCGAACAGCCGGGCTAGCGCTCCCTCCCCGCCGCCGGTCAGGGCAATCAACCCCGCGGTGCGTCCGTCGAGCGCCTCGAACGCCACATGCGGAGCTTCTTCGAGGGGTCGGTCCAGATGCGCTTCGGAAACGAGCGCGCACAGATTTTCATAACCCGCCTCGTCCTGGGCCAGCAGCGGCAACCAGTCGATGACCGGATCGTCGCCATCCGTACGGCCGGGCCGGGCGACGGCAAGCAATGTTCCGATGATCGGCTGTACGCCCTTGCCGAAAGCGGCGGCGCAGAAAGGCATCGCCGCGTAAAGGCCGTTGCGATCGACGAGCGCTGCGGCCGGGAATCCAAGTTCCCGGGCCCGGGCGGCGATATCCTTGGGCTGGATGGCCCCTTCCAGCATCGTATAGGCCGAGAATATTCGCAAAGGGACAAAGGGCGCAGATCGCATGACCCGACTATGGGGAGGTGATCCGATTCGTCAAAGCACAATATCGGAAAGGCGTGTGGATAGCGCGCCGACGCCGGGCTCTAACCGAGCAGGGCGGCGATATCTTTTTCGATCTGATATGGCTTGGTGGTCGGGGCGTAGCGCTTCACGACTTCGCCATTCGCATTCACCAGAAATTTCGTGAAATTCCATTTGATGCTGTCGCCGACAAGACCGCGTTTCTGCGCGCGCAGATGCTGGTAGAGCGGATCGGCATTCGGGCCGTTCACGTCGATCTTCGCAAAGAGCGGAAAGCTTACATCGTAGGTCAGCGTACAGAAGTTGGCGATCTCGTCGGCGTCGCCCGGTTCCTGTCCGCCAAACTGGTTGCAGGGAAAGGCGAGTATCTCGAAGCCGCGATCCTTGTATTTGCGATACAGTTCCTCAAGCCCCGCATATTGCGGGGTGAAACCGCATTTCGATGCGACATTTACAATCAGGACGGTCTTGCCGGCATAGTCGGCCAGCTTCTGCTCGGCGCCGTCGGGCAGGCTGACGGAATAGACGTGGACACTCATGTTTTGTTTCCTTCGAGCAGGCCTTCATGGAGGCGGAACAGGCGGTCGGTCTTTTTCGCCAGCCGCTCGTTATGCGTTGCGATCAGCGCTGCACTGCCCTCTTCGCGAACCAGAGTCAGAAACTCGGCCAGCACAAGATCCGCCGTCGCCTCGTCGAGATTGCCGGTCGGCTCGTCCGCGAGCACAAGCGACGGCTGGTTGGCCAGCGCGCGGGCAACGGCGACACGCTGCTGCTCGCCGCCCGACAATTGCGACGGACGGTGATCGAGCCGGTGGCCGAGGCCGAGCCGGGCGAGCAGTTCGGCCGCGCGCTTGTCCGCCGCCGCCGGCGTCGCCCCTTTGATCAGCTGCGGGATGACGACATTCTCCTTGGCGGAAAAATCGGGCAGCAGGTGATGGAATTGATACACAAATCCTAGATGGTCGCGCCGGATACGGGTGCGCGCGTCATTTTCGAGGCTCGCAACCTCTTCGCCGTCGATGCTGATCGATCCCGAAAAGCCGCCTTCGAGCAGGCCCACGGCCTGGAGCATGGTCGACTTGCCCGATCCGGACGGACCGAGCAGCGAGACGATCTCGCCCTTGCCGATGCGGATATCGACGCCGCGCAGCACCTCGATCTTAACGCCGCCCTGTTCGAAACTGCGCGCGAGATTGCGGACTTCGAGGACGGCCTCACTCATAGCGCAGCACCTGTACCGGGTCGGTGCTCGCCGCCTTGAAGGCGGGGTAAAGCGTGAAGAGAAAGGCCGAACCCATGGCCAGCGCAACGATGCCGAGCACTTCGAACGGATCGGTGCGGGCCGGCAGTTCGGTGATGAAACGGATCGACGGATCCCACAGATTCTGCCCGGTCACCGTCTGGACAACATTCACGACGCCCTGGCGATAGCGAAGCAGGACAAAGCCGAGGACAAGGCCCGCCAGCGTGCCCAGACCGCTCGTCGTCAAGCCGATCGTCAGGAAGATCTTCATCATCGATCGCCGCGATGCCCCCATTGTTCGCAGGATCGCGATGTCGCGCGTCTTGGCGCGCACCAGCATGATCAGCGAGGAGAGGATGTTGAACACGGCCACCAGGATAATCAGCGACAGCACCCAGAACATCACCACCCGCTCCACCGCCAGTGCATCGAAAAGCTGGGTGTTCATCTCGCGCCAGTCAGTGAGCACGCCTTGCCCCGCATAGTTGCGGGCCAACGGTTCCAGTATCTCGCCGACATTTTCGGGATCGACCGTATCGAACTCGATCATGCCAACGGCATCGTCGAGCATCAGCAGGGTTTGCGCATCTTCCATAGGCATCAGCACGAAAGCCTTGTCGAAATCATAGATGCCGATCTCGAAAATCGCCGCCACATCGTATGACACGATGCGTGGTACGGTTCCGAACGGCGTTGTCCGGCCCTGCGGAGAGATCAGGCTGATCTGGCCGCCGGTCACGGCACCCAGCGCCGTCGCCAGGCGCGAACCGATCGCCACATTGTTGCTGCCCGGCGTCAGCTGCGCCATGTCTCCGGCAACGATATTCGAATTGATAAGCTCATTGGACCGGATATCCTCGACCCGCATCCCGCGCGCCAATACGCCTTCAACGCGGCCGCTATAGCTTGCCATCAGAGGTTGTTCGATCAGCGGCGTCGCGGAGACGACGCCATCCAGCTCCTGCGATTCTTCCAGTATCTCGCGCCAGTCTGGCAGGCGGCCGCTATAGCCCTGCATCACTGCATGGCCGTTAAGCCCGACAATCTTGTCGAACAGATCGGCACGAAACCCGTTCATCACGCTCATCACCACGACCAGCGCCATGACGCCCAGCATCACGGCAACGAAGCTGATCGCAGCAACGACGAAGATGAAGCGCTCGCCCTTGCCGGGCAGCAGATAGCGTTTCGCTATCATCCGCTCATGGCGGGACAGGATCACGCCAGTTTCTCCAGCGCCGCCTCTGCGCTCAATTCTTCACGCTCTCCGCTCGCCCGGTTTTTCAACTCGACAACGCCGTTTTTCAGACCCCGCGGCCCGACGATCAACTGCCAGGGCAGACCGATAACATCCATCGTCGCAAACTTGGCGCCGCCGCGCTCGTCACGGTCGTCATACAGCACTTCTACGCCCGCCGCCTCCAGCCGGGCGTAGAGATCGTCCGCCGCTGCGACACAGGCTTCGTCGTCGGCGCGCATATTGATGAGGCCGACCTTGTAAGGGGCAACGGCTTCCGGCCAGACAATGCCGTCATCGTCATGGCTCGCTTCGATGATCGCACCGGCAAGCCGCGAAACGCCGACGCCGTAACTGCCCATGACAGGGGTGATCATAGACCCGTCATTGCCCGACACCCTGAGCCCCATGGCCTTGGAATATTTGTCGCCGAAGAAAAAGATATGGCCGACCTCGACTCCGCGGGACCTGAGCAGATCATCGCCCATTTCGGCTTCCCGAGCTTCGTCGCGCTTTTCGTCGGTCGCCGCATATTCTGCGGTCATGCTGTCGACGAACGTCTGCAAGGCTTCGGTGTCGTCGGTTGCAACATTGTAGTCCTCCACCGAACGCGCCTCTTCCCAGTTCTTGTGGAAGAAGACCTCGCTCTCGCCCGACGGCGCGAGGATGATGAATTCATGGCTGAGATCGCCCCCGATCGGTCCGGTATCGGCCTGCATCGGAATGGCGCGCAGGCCCATCCGCGCAAAGGTCCGCAAATAGGCAACGAACTGCTTGTTGTAACTGATGCGGCCCGCAGCCTCGTCGAGATCGAAGCTGTATGCATCCTTCATCAGGAACTCGCGGCCCCGCATCACACCGAAACGCGGCCGGGTTTCATCACGGAACTTCCACTGGATGTGGTAAAGCATACGCGGCAGATCCCGATAGCTTTTCGCACCGTCCCTGAAGAGCGCAGTGATCATTTCCTCATTGGTCGGGCCGTACAGCAGATCGCGACCCTGCCTGTCTTCTATCCGCAGCATTTCCGGGCCGTAGGCATCGTAGCGCCCGCTCTCGCGCCACAGATCGGCGGACTGCAGCGTCGGCATCAGCAGCTCGACCGCGCCCGCCCTGTCCTGCTCCTCGCGAACGATCTGTTCGATCTTCTTCAAGACGCGAAGCCCGAGCGGCAACCAAGCATAAATACCGGCCGCTGTCTGGCGGACAAGCCCGGCGCGGAGCATCAGCTTGTGGCTGATGACTTCGGCATCGGCAGGGGTTTCTTTGGTGACGGGGAGGAAATAGCGGGAAAGACGCATGGTTATCGGGTCCGGAAAGGGGCCAATGTTAAGCCGCGTCTCTAGGCGGGCCGGGTGCGGGCCGCAAGCATCTAAGCTGTTGCCGGATCGTCACAGGCGTAAACTTATTGTTACCCAAAACCCACTATCCCAATGACAAGGCCCGTTTGAATAGCTTAGCACCCTTCCCTACGGAACCCGCGCCTTACGGCCGTGGTTCAGGGAGGCTCCCCGCTGCACACCTTGAGGGGAAGGATTGTGCGCGATCAGGGAGCTAAAATTGGGGGCGAACCTAAGTTCGTCACGTCTGTGCCCGGGCCTCACGGCCCGGGCACTTTCGTTTCCGGAACAGACCCCCATTTGCCGGAGCATCGGGGGTCTGCGCCAACGGGGCCATAGTTTGCCAGCCGCCATTCTTGCCTGCATAAGAAACAAAAAGCTGGCGAGAGGCTGATCTGTATGAGTGGAACGTCTGCGGCCCCGCCCCGCGAGAGAATCCCCTTCTGGACGAAACTGGCCTATGGCTTTGGCTCCGTCGCCTATGGTGTGAAGGACGGCGGGCTCAAATATTTCCTCCTGCTTTTCTACGCCCAGGTAATCGGCGTCGACGCCCGACTAGTCAGCCTGGCCATCCTGATCGCCCTTGTCGCCGACGCCTTTAGCGATCCCATTGTCGGCTATTGGTCGGACAATCTCCGCTCGAAATGGGGCCGGCGCCATCCCTTCATGTATGCGGCCGCCATCCCGATCTCGCTCAGCTACTACTTCATCTGGAACCCGCCGCTCGGCTGGAGCGAACAGGCGCTGTTCTGGTATATTGTCGTTCTGGCGATCGTCATTCGCACCTTCATCACCTTTTACGAGACGCCGAGCTCCGCCCTCGCCCCGGAATTGACCGAGGATTATGACGAACGCAGCTCGCTGCTCAGCTTCCGCTACTATTTCGGCTGGACCGGCGGCAACGCGATGACCGTCATGAATTTTTTCATACTGTTTCCCCTGTTTGCGACGGCAACCATCGCAAACGGTCAGTTCAACCGGGAGGCCTATGCAACCTATGGCATCATTGCCTCGCTCCTCATTTTCACGGCGATCATGGTGTCGTCGATCGGCACGCATTCGCGCATTCCCCATCTCAAAGGGCCGCCGGCAAAGCGCAGCATGACGCTGGGCAAGATATTCAGGGAGATATTCGAAACCCTTTCCAGCCGGTCGTTTCTGGCACTGTTCATTGCTGCCCTGCTGGCCTTCACCGCAAGCGGGCTCGCCGCCGGTCTCGCTTTCTATTTCGGCACCTATTTCTGGAATTTCAGCCCGGTACAGCTCGGCATGATCACCGCTGGAGTATTCGTCTCGGCCATTATCGGCGCGGCCCTGGCCCCGGTCGCCACACGCAAATTCGGCAAAAAACGCGGAGCAATCACCATCGGCCTGATCGCCTTTCTGGGCGCGCCATTGCCGATCTTCCTGCGCCTGCTCGATCTTCTCCCGAGCAATGAATCGCCCTTTATCTTCTGGTTCTATCTCGTAACCAACACGCTGGATGTCGGCCTGATCATCTGTTTCCAGATCCTCGCCGCATCGATGGTCGCCGATCTTGTCGAACAATCGGAGCTGAAAACCGGACGGCGCAGCGAAGGGCTGTTCTTCGCCGCTTCAACCTTCATGCGCAAATTCGGCGAAGGCTTCGGCATCGCCGTCGCCGGCTTCGTGCTGGCCACGGCGGGGCTGGCGACCGGCGCGGCGCAGGGAGAGGTGTCCGACGAGGCGCTGTGGAATCTCGGCGCCATCTATGTTCCGACCATTCTGTTCCTCTGGATGTCGATGATTGGCTGCATTTCCTTCTACAAGATCAACCGCGAAGGCCATGAAGACAATTTGCGGCAGCTTGCCGAACGGCGGGCTGCCAAAGCGACGTAGCCGCCTCCAGCCGAACCAGAATCGAAAAGGATATCCCCATCGCCGATCCGCATATCTCATCCCGCATCGAACTTATGGGCGCGCCGGGTTCTCCCTATACCCGCAAGATGATCGCCTATCTCCGATATCGCCGGATATCCTATACGCTTCATTGGGGCGGAATACGCGGCGCGCCGGAAGGCTATCCCGAACCCAAGGTGCGATTGCTCCCCACTTTCTATTTTCACCGGCCCGATGGTGAGATTGAAGCGATGGTCGATTCGACGCCCATCATCCGCCGACTCGAAACCGAATATGAAGAACGCGCTACACTTCCAGCCGATCCCGTGCTCCGCTTCCTCAACCACCTGATCGAGGATTATGCCGATGAATGGGTGACCAAGGCGATGTTCCACTATCGCTGGGCGCATGAAGCCGATGCCGAACATGCCGCCCCCCTGCTCGTCTACTGGTCGATGCCGACGATGGCGCGAAGCGATGCCGAGGCGATGGCGGACATGTTTTCGAAACGGCAGATCGAGCGGCTCTATGTGGTCGGTTCGAACGCCGTCACCGCCGAAACCATCGAGGCCAGCTATATCCGACTATTGGGTATTCTGGACGGGCTGATTGCACGGCAGGGCTATGTCCTGGGCGCCCGCCCTTCCTCTGCGGACTTTGCCCTATATGGCCAGCTGACCCAGCTGACGACCGTTGAGCCCAGCTCTGCCGCCCTTGCCAGCGAGCGCTATCAGCGCGTCCGGGCATGGGTCGACCGGGTCGAAGACTTGTCAGGCGTCAGGCCGGAACGAGGCGACTGGCTTGCCGTCGACGCCGCCGGAGAAACCCTGAAACCGTTGCTCGACGAAATCGGCCGGGTCTATGCGCCATTTCTGCTGGCCAATGCCCGGGCGGCCATGGCGGGCGAGGATCGGTTCGAGACCGAGATTGACGGCCGCCCCTGGTCGCAGCCTACCTTTCCCTATCAGGCCAAATGCCTGCACTGGATTCGGGAGAGTTTTGCGTCGCTCTCGGCTGACGATCGGGCGCGCATCCATGCCCTGCTGGATGGCACGGGCTGCGAACCGCTGCTGGCCTGACCTGTCTTCGCGTTAAAGCGAGAGAATGAAACCGTCGCGGGGGCTGGCTTTGCCGCCCAGCACCGTCGCATAGGTTTCGCCGGCGGCATCGCCGCCTTCACGGCGCAACACATCGACCCAGCCCCTGGCCTCGCCGATGAAGCTGCCCCACGCCTTCCCCACTTCAATCCCGAAGCCTTCCGGGCCAAGTTCATCCGTCATCGCGACGACATGATCGGGCGCGAAGAAGAGAATGGGCGTAGGGCCGGCGATATCGTCGGCAAGTCCGCGCGCTTCCCAATGGGTCGCGCCGACGAGGCAGCTATATTTGAGATTGTCCGCAAAATGATTGTGAATCGCCGACAATGTTTTGCCGTTGCCGGCGAAATCGACGACGACTGCGGGCGCGGCGGCATCGAGATCGCCAATCGCGTCATAGGAGACCACCCGGTCATACAGGCCAAGGCCCTCGACAAATCCGACATTGCCCGCGCTGGTCAGCCCGACGCGCTCGATCCCGGGGCTGCGCGCCTTGGCGACCTGCGCCAGCGCCATGCCGGTTTTCGATGAGGCGCTCGTCATGAGCAGCGATTTTGCGCCGAAATAGTCCTGGTGGCGCATGAACGCCTCGATCAGGAAGGATGTCATGAACAGCGGCTCGAACAGCGCCCGATAGTCTTCGAGATCCGGATTATGGGCCGGATCGACGGCCAGGCGGCGGTAATTGTTGTACACCCGGTTCATCGGCTGGCGGTGCGGAGCCATATCGAGAAAGGCGCCGTCGCTGACCTTGCCCGGTTCTACGACCAGATGGGACGACATCGGCAGATAGCCATAGACGCGCTCGCCGACCGCAATTTCCGGGTGCCGGGATTCGGCAACCGTTGCGAAACCCCAAACGGGCACCCTTCCCCAGCCCTGTTCGGCGGGAAAGAAATTCCAATAGGCCATCTGCTCGCCGACAACGGCATAGGTGATGTTGTTCGCCGTCAGCGCGAATTTTTCGATCCGCAGGAGAATCTGGCCCTCGGCCAGTGCGCCAAGTTCGGTTTCTGTAAGCCGCGTCTGCGCAATATCTGCCTTGCTGACGAGAAAGTCGGTCGAAACAGTCATCGAAATTCCTTTGCTAAAAAGCCGGCATCAATCGCCGATCGCCGCGATTTCCCACAGAGCGTTGCAATCGATGATCCGGATCTTGCCCTGATCCAGTTCGATCAGCCCGGAATCGGCCCAGGCGGAAAGCTGGCGATTGATATTTTCCCGGCTGATGCCGACGAAATGGCCGAGTTCGCTCTGACTGACATCTATCTTCAGTTTCTGGCTTACCGCTTCTTCGTCGGTGAGCCGCTGCAGGTATCGCGCAAGCCGGGGGCCGGCGGAAAAAGCGCGATCGCTTTCGACCGTCAGGTTCATCTGGCGCAGCCGCCGGGCCATTTCCTGCAACATGCTCAGCGCAACGCCCGGATTGCTGGTGATGAAATCTTCGCACTGCGTGCGCGTCAGTCTCATCACACTCCCATCCTCGACCATGGTAACCGTTGCCGTGCGCTCGCCTCCGTCGAGCAGAGCGATCTCGCCGATCACCGTACCGGGAGCGAGATAATCGAGCACGATTTCGCGACCATTGGCCGAGACCATGTTCACCCGAGCCTGGCCGGTAACAAGGATCACAGCGGAATCCCCGGGATCGCCCTGATGCATGAGCACTTCGCGTTTCGCGGCGAATTCGACCTTGGTGCGGCTGAGCAAGTCCTCAAGCTGACCTGGTTCACAGGCCGCAAGCAGGGATTCTGCCGGCAGGATTTGCAGGAGATCCTTTGCGTTCATACGATCAACGGCCATTCACGCCTCCTCGCGAAAAACAAATGGACGGCCAGTATGCCGTATTGGCGCGCCTCAGACCAGACGCGACTGTTTCAATGCCGCTTCGATAAAGCTTGCAAACAGGGGGTGCGGATCGAACGGCCGGGATTTCAGCTCCGGGTGGAACTGTACGCCGACAAACCATTCGAGATCGGGGCGTTCGACAATTTCAGGCAACTCCCCGTCGGGCGACATGCCGGAAAAAACCAGCCCGCCTTTCTCCAGCGGGTCGATATAATTTGTGTTGACCTCATAGCGATGCCGATGGCGTTCGCTGATCATGTTCGCACCGTCGTAAATCGCCGCCACATGGCTGTTGCCGTCCAGCTTCGCATCATAGGCGCCAAGCCGCATGGTTCCGCCAAGATCGCCGCCCACTTCGCGCTTCTGCAATCCTTCTTCGGACATCCATTCCGAAATCAGGCCGACCACGGGTTCGTCGGTCGCGCCGAATTCCGTCGACGACGCATGCGCGATGCCGCCAATGTTCCGCGCGCCCTCGATGCAAGCCATCTGCATGCCGAAACAGATGCCGAAATAAGGGACATTGCGTTCGCGCGCGAAACGAACGGCGGCAATCTTTCCTTCCGCTCCGCGCTCACCGAACGCACCAGGTACAAGGATCGCATGCAGCGGTTCAAGCTGAGCGGCGATGTCGCTCTCTTCTTCCTCGAACAGTTCGGCATCGATCCATCGGATATTGACCTTCACCCGGTTGGCGATCCCGCCATGGACCAGCGCTTCGTTGAGCGACTTATAGGCGTCCTGCAGACCGACATATTTGCCGACCACGCCGATCGTGACTTCGCCTTCGGGATTTTCCAGCCGGTCGTTGATATCGACCCATTTGGAGAGCTCGGGTTCTGACGCGTCTTCGATGCCGAAGGCGTGCAGCACTTCGTCGTCGAGGCCAACCGCATGATAAGTCAGCGGTACGGCATAGATGCTGGGCGCATCGAGCGCCGGGATAACCGCGCTTTTCCGAACATTGCAGAAAGCCGCGATCTTGGCCCGTTCGCTGTCGGGCAACGGATGCTCGCACCGGCAGACAAGCACTTCAGGCTGGATACCGAGCGAAGTCAGCTCGCGCACACTGTGCTGGGTCGGCTTGGTTTTCAGCTCGCCAGCCGCCGCGATATAGGGAACCAGCGTGGTATGGATGGAAACTGACTGACCGCGGCCGAGCTCGTTCCTGAGTTGCCGGATCGCCTCCATGAAGGGCAGGCTCTCAATATCGCCCACCGTGCCGCCAACCTCACAAATCACGAAGTCGAGATCGCCAAGATCGGCCTTGGCAAAATCCTTGATCGCATCGGTAACATGCGGAATCACCTGCACCGTCGCGCCAAGATAATCGCCGCGCCGCTCCTTGGTGATGATCGTCTGGTAGATGCGGCCCGATGTCACATTGTCGGACTGCCGCGCAGAAACGCCGGTAAAGCGCTCATAATGGCCGAGATCGAGGTCCGTCTCGGCGCCATCGTCCGTTACGTAAACTTCGCCGTGTTGATAGGGCGACATGGTTCCCGGATCGACATTCAGATAGGGATCGAACTTGCGAATGCGAACCTTGTAACCGCGTGCCTGAAGCAACGCGGCAAGGCTTGCCGCCATAAGACCCTTGCCGAGCGAGGAGACCACGCCGCCGGTGACAAAAATAAACCGCGCCATGGGAGAAAAGGGTTACGCAGGATTGACGGGTAAGTGCAAGATCACGACTCCGTCTTTCGCGATTTTTTGTGAGTAAAGCCGATGGAAATCCCGATCGAGCGGCGATTATTCGGCAGGAGCCGCTTCCTCATCCGCGCTGCTGCTCTCGGCCTGACCGGCAATCGTACTCAGAATATCGCTGTCGACAGAATCCGTGACCGGCGCTTCGCCACCAGCAGGGGCGATCGGAGCCGTCGATTCAGCGGTCGGGAGAAGGCTGTCGTCAATGCCCGTGTCGGACTGGCGCTGCGTCGCAATGCCGGCAAGCAGGATGCTGAGTCCGACAAAAGCGAATGCGGTGAACGTCGTCGCCCGGGTCAGGAAATCTGCCTGTCCGCGCGCCGTCATCAATCCCGATGAAGAACCGCCCACGCCAAGCCCCCCGCCCTCGGAACGCTGCATCAGGACAAGAGTGACAAGCAGGGCGGCAACAACGGCCTGAACGACGAGCAGGAAGGTGAACATGAAGGATCTCTATATTGTTGAGCCGGCCGATATGCGGCGCAGCTTTGCGTTGCAGGGCGAAATAGGCGCTTCCGGCGCAAGGTTCAAGCGAGCGTGGCCCCTGCCTCTACAATCGGTACGAATTTGTCGGCGCTGAGACTTGCTCCGCCCACCAGCCCACCGTCGACATTGGGAACCGCAAGGAGATCGGCGGCATTGTCGCCATTCATCGAACCGCCGTACAGAATGCGCACGCCTTGCGCCTCCTCACCAATTGTTTCGGCGAGCTTGGAGCGAATCGCCGCATGCATCGCCGACACGTCATCCAGGGTCGGAACCCGCCCGGTACCGATCGCCCAGACCGGCTCATAGGCCACGACCAGCCAGTCCGCGCTGGCATCCCGGGGCACCGACCCCGCGATCTGTCCAGTGACGACGGCTTCCGCCCTGCTCTCATCGCGCTCCTCTTCGGTCTCGCCGACACAGACAATAGCCATCAGGCCGTGCCGATGCGCGGCCTCAGCCTTGCCGCAAACATCTTCATCGGTTTCGCCCTGGTCGGCGCGGCGCTCACTATGGCCGACAATAACATATTGCGCGCCAGCTTCGCGAAGCATCGGCGCGGCCAGGCACCCCGTATGCGCGCCCTTGTCCGCACTGTGGCAATCCTGCGCGCCCATGGCGAGACCGGGAACCCGGGCGACCGCCGCGGCGATCAGCGTCGCGGGCGGGCAGATAGCGACGTCGACCTGGGGGTGGGCCCTTGCCGCTTTTTCGATTCCGTGCAGTTCGCGCAGATGATCGAGATGGCCGTTCATTTTCCAGTTTCCGGCAATAAGCTTGCGTCGCGCCATGGCCCTGTTCTTTCCTGTGGTGAATGTTTGCGCCGCCTGATAGCGGCGCTGTCCTCATCTGCCAATCGCGCGACAACGCTTGAAGCGGCGCGGCCACATCCGTAAAGCACCAACAAACCGGACCCTCTTTACGCAAAGATGCCAATCCCATGATCACCTTTTTCCGCAGGCTGTTTTCGTCGAAACTGGGCGTGGTACTCGCCATGCTGTTTGTCGTGCTGATCGGCGCGGCCTTTGCCCTGGCCGATGTCAGCGCCCCGAGCGGAAGTTTCCTAGGCGGCGGCGACACGGTTGTATCGGTCGACGGTAGGAACGTAACCGACGAAGAGATTGCGCAGATCATGGCACGTGCGTTGCAGAACGCCCGCGAGGAGCAGCCCGGCATCGACATGGCGACGGTGATCGCCAATGGCGGGCTTGACCAGGCCATCGACCAATTCGTGCAAAGCGAAGCACTTGCCGCTTTTGCCGGCGACAACGGCCTTTTGATCAGCAAGCGCCTCATTGATCGTGCGATCGCACAGATTCCTGCCTTTCAGGGCCTAACGGGCAATTTTGATGAGGCATCCTTCCGGCAGGTGCTAATCCAACAGGGCCTGACGGAAGACGAAGTCCGTTCAGATCTTATGCGCCAGACGCTGGTCGGCCTGATGCTGGGACCGATTACCGCTGGTGCACAGGTGCCGGCCGCGGTCGCCCGGCCCTATACCAGCCTGTTGCTGGAAGAACGCAGCGGTCAGGTTGCGGCGATTCCCTCCAGCGCAATGCTGCAGGGTACTCCTCCGACCGATGACGAGCTGCAGAGCTTCTATCGCGACAATATCAGCGACTACACGCTGCCAGAGCGGCGAGCCGTGCGCTACGCAGCTTTCTCTCTTGCGGATATTACCGTGCCCGCACCCACGGAAGAGCAAATCCGCGAATATCACGAAGCCAATAGCGACACCTATGGCGGCAGCGAGACCCGCACCTTCCAGCAGATCATCCTCGCCGACCAGGCCGACGCCCAGGCCTTTTACGCCGCCGTCAATGGCGGCGCAGACTTTGGCGCGGAAGCTGTGGAGCGCGGCTTTTCCCTTCCCGCCATCCAAATCAGCGGGGCGACCGAGGAGAGCTTTGAGCGGACCACCTCGGCAACCATCGCCGCGGCCGCTTTCACAGCAGATGAGGGCACGTTGCTGGAGCCGATGCGGTCGGGCCTTGGCTGGCACATCATTCGCGTTGCCGACATCGTCAACCGGAATGCGACCCCGCTCGGCAATGTGCGCCCGGAAATTGTCCAGGCGCTCAGCGAGCAGGCAGGCAATCAGGCGCTCGCCCAATTCTATATCGATATCGAAACCGCCATTGACGATGGCGCGTCCTTCGAGGAAGTTGTCGACGACAAGGGGCTGACCATCGTGTCCACCCCGCTTGTTTCCGCTGGCGGCGTATCCCGGCAACAGCCCGATTTCCGACCCAATGCCGACCTTATGCCGATCCTGGAGATGGCGTTTACGCTCGATGACGACGAAGATGCTGTCCTCGCGCCGATCATCGTCGATCAGCGCTACGCCCTGGTCGATGTAACGGAGATAGCCCGGTCAGCCCCGCAGCCACTTGCATCGATCCGCCAGCAGGTCAGCCAGGATTTCATGCGCGACCGGGCATCCGGCCGCGCGCGTACCATCGCCACCGAGGTTGCGGCAAAGGTGAATGGCGGGATGTCCCTGTCCCAGGCCCTTGCCGAAGCCGGCGTAACTCTTCCCGCCCCGCAACCCGCCCGGGCGACGCGCCGCGCCATCTCGCAGGCCGGCCAGAATGTGCCTGCACCGCTCCGGCTGTTGTTCCGGATGGCGGCAAACACTGCCAAACTGGTACGCCTGCCCCAAAATCAGGGCTGGTTCGTTGTCGTGCTGGACACGATCGAAAGCGATCCCGACGCCGTGACGCCGGAGCTTATCGAGGCAACGCGCGGCCAGTTCGCATCCGTTACCGCCAATGAATATGCCGAGCAATTTCTCAACGCCGTCATGGCCGACTATCCGGTAACGCGTGACGAGGATGCCATTCAGGCCCTGCGCGAACGGCTGACGACCGGCCGCCGCAACTAATGGAAACCCGCGCCGATGCAGTCGCGGCGCTGGAGGCCGGTCGCCCCGCGCTTATCTGGCGCCAGCAGCTGGCCGATCTCGACACGCCGATCGGCGCGGCGCTCAAGCTGATCGAGCCCGGGCGCGGCGATTTCATTCTCGAGTCCGTGGAAGGCGGAAGTGTCCGGGGTCGCTACACCTATATCGGCCTCGCGCCGGATCTCGTTTTCCGGGCGCAGGGCGATCGGGCTGCCATCAACCGCACCTGGCTCACCGATCGCGAGGCGTTCGAAGACGAACCCGCCGATGCTCAGGCCGCCCTGCGCGCCCTTGTCGCCGAGTGCCGGATGGAGCTGCCCGCAGGCCTGCCCCAGTCGCTCGCCTGTCTGGTCGGCTATTTCGGCTATGAGACTATCGGGCTGATCGAAGAGCTTCCGCGCCCACCCGAAAACCCGCTCGCGCTTCCCGACATGCTGTTCGTCCGGCCGACGCTCATTCTCATATTCGACCGGCTCGAAGACCGGCTCCACCTTGTGGCGCCTGTCTGGGATACTAGGGACAGCACTGCGGGCAAGGCTGTGGATAAAGCTGTGGAGAGAATTGAAACAGCCGCCGCCCGGCTTGCCGCACCCTATTTGCCGCGGCACCGGAAAGTCAGCGATTTACCGGAAATCGCCCCGCAATCCGTGCTCGACGCGGCGGATTATGCCCGCATGGTCAACAAGGCGAAGGACTATATCGCCGCCGGTGACATCTTTCAGGTCGTCCTCGCCCAGCGCTTCACCCAGCCCTTTCCGCTGCCGCCGGTCGATCTCTACCGGGCGCTCAGGCGCATCAATCCCTCGCCCTTCCTCTATTATCTCGACCTACCGGGCTTTGCGCTGATCGGCTCGAGCCCGGAAATCCTGGTCCGGGCACGCGACGGCGAAGTCACGATCCGGCCGATTGCCGGTACGCGCCCGCGCGGCAAGACGGCGAGCGAAGACTCCGCCAACCGCGAAAGCCTGCTTGCCGATCCCAAGGAGCGCGCCGAGCATCTGATGCTGCTCGATCTGGGGCGCAACGATGTCGGCCGCGTCGCCAAAGCGGGAACAGTGACCGTGACCGACAGCTATGGTGTCGAATTTTACAGCCATGTCATGCATATCGTTTCAAACGTCACGGGCGAACTCGCGGACGATCATGACGCAATCGACGCCCTGTTCGCCGGTTTTCCGGCGGGCACCGTTTCGGGCGCGCCCAAGGTCCGCGCCTGCGAAATCATCGCCGAACTCGAACCCGAAACGCGCGGCGCCTATGCGGGCGGCGTCGGCTATTTCTCCCCCGATGGCGGGATGGACAGCTGCATCGTGCTCCGCACGGCAGTCGTCAAAGACGGCGTCATGCATATCCAGGCGGGGGCCGGCATCGTCGCCGACAGCAATCCCGATTATGAGCAGCGCGAGTGCGAGGCGAAAGCGGGCGCGCTGTTCGCGGCGGCAAAGGAAGCGGTGGGACGGGCGGACGAGCCGGGTTTCGGGCAGTAGTCGGCCCGGTTCCTGACATTTGTCGTAATAGAAAGCCCCTTCATCGGATTGTCGTGGGCGCAACCAGGCGGCTGTTCTACACGCTGCGACAAGGGAGGCCCGGCCATGCGTTTCATTCTTTTTTGTATTGCGGCATTTGTGCTGCCATTCTCGTCCAGCCCGGCGCAGCCGCTTGCGCCGCGCACAGTTGCCGAAAATGTCGCCAGCCTGATCGAAGACAATTTCTTCGACGAAACGCGCGCCGGAACGATTGCGGCGGAAATCCGGTCTGCCAGCGCCAGCGGCAGCTGGGACGGCATTTCCGAACCGCTCTTGCTCGCGTCGGCGCTTACGGAGGTTATCGCCCCGCATGACGGCCATTTCCGGGTCACCTGGTCGCGCCCGGAAGGCGATACCGGCGGCGGGGCCGCGGGACGCCGGCTCTATGGCTTTGACGACCGCATCGTCCGGTCCGGCTATGGCTTCCGGCAGACCGGCATCCTGCCGGGCAATATCGGCTATATCGATATGGTTTTCTTCGCCCATTTCGATTTCGACAACCCCGATGGCCCGGCCTGGGCCAGCGCCAACGCCGCGCTCGCGCTCGTTTCGGCGACAGACGCCGTCATCATCGACCTGCGCGACAATGGCGGAGGATCTCCGGCGATGGTCGGCTATCTGATCAGCGCCTTCACGCCGCCCGACGCGCCGATCTACAATATCTTCCATTCGCGATCGGGAACCGAGAGCGAAGCCCCGGGCGTTTTTCACCCTGCCCCGCGCCTCGATGTGCCGCTCTATATCCTGACTAGTGCGCGCACGGCATCGGCCGCCGAGGCCCTCGCCTACACCTTGCAGGCGGCCGGGCGGGCAACGGTTGTTGGCGAAGCGTCTGCCGGCGGCGCCAATCCGGGCACGACATTCGACGCCGGCAACGGATTCGAAGTGTTCATCTCGACCGGATCGCCGATCAACGCCATTACCGGCACGAACTGGGAAGGAAGCGGCGTCGTTCCCGATATTGCCGTGCCATCGGAAGAAGCTCTGCGACGCGGCCAGCTGGCGGCTCTCAACGCAATTGCAGAAAATGGTGACCCCGCCTTCCGGCTCGATCGGGAATGGGCGCGTTCAGCGCTCGAACCCGTACCCGATATCGATCAGGACCTGTCCACCTTTGTCGGCGACTATGGCCGGGCCGCAATCACCCTGGACGAAACCGGCCTCCTGCTCCGGCAAGGCCGGAGACCGGTGCGCAGACTGGTGCCGGTTGCACCCGGCCTATTCCGCCGCGCCGCCGATCCTTTGCAGCGCTATCGTATTCTCAGCGACGAAACAGGCATGGTCACGGCGCTCGAAATCCTGCGCTCGGACGGCGCTGTTTCGCGGCTGCGACGGGACTAGAAACCACCCCTCGGACAACCCCAGCCGCAACGATTCCCGGAACCGCTCCGTACCGGCTGGAGGGGTGTATTAGTCAGGCTTTACACTTACCCACTTCTTTGTGTATTGCTCATCTAATACAGTTGCGGGAACCGTCATGATCAAAACCATTCTCCTGGGCGCATCGATTATCCTCGTGATGATCATCGCGCTGGGGTCGGTTGCCTTTTTCACGCCCGGCGCCCCGCAGCTGCGCGAACCGATCACGACGATCCCGGAACCGATCGACGAGCGCAGCGGTCTTTACGCAGGCGCAGACGACAGCCGCTGGCTGGTCGCGCCCGCGCTGGACAACGGCTTTTACCGGTTCAACCTCGACAACCGGGAGGATATGGAACGCATTGCGGCCAGCGCCGTTGCCACCCGGCCCTTCGTCCGGTCGCCGGAGCAACCCTATACGCTAAGAAACGTTGCGCTGGAGACGCCGGACGCGCTCGAAGCCTGGATATTCGAACCGGCGGAACGATCGGGAGTCGGCATCGTGATCCTGCACGGGTCCGGTGATTCCGACCGTTCGAACAGCTGGTATGTGATGCTCGCCGACAGCCTCGCCCGCGCCGGCCATGTCGTGATCCTGCCCGACAAGCGCGGATCCGGGCGATCGGACGGAGACTGGCGCGAAACCCCGCTGACAATATTGGCCGGGGACGGCGCCGCATGGCTGACCCTGCTCCGAAGCGACCAGCCGGAGCTCAGCGCCTATGGCTTTGTCGGCGTAAGCCAGGGCGGCACGATCACGCCCGAAGCGGCCCGCATCGCCGGTGCGGATTTCGGCGTCGCGCTCAGCACATCGATGACCGACCTTGGCGAGCAATTGCGCCGCGAAGTCGGCAATGACGTCCGTGCTGGCGGTGCACCCGGCTTTCTGCACGGCGTGCTGACATCCGCCTTCGTTACACGGGCGAAACAGCGCCAGCCCAATTTCTGGCTGGCCAACGCCGGTTACAACCCGCTTGCGCATTGGCGGGAATGGCGCGGACCGTTTCTCATCGCCTTCGGCGCGACTGACGAAGACGACAATGTTCCGGTACTCGAAAGCATCGCCAGGCTGGATGCCATGCCCGAAAGCTCGCGGCCGGAATGGCGGGTCTATCCCGGCGTTGGGCATTCCCTGATGCAGGAAGACAGCGTGTTTCTGCCCGCATTCGAAGCAGATCTGCTCGCCTGGCTCGCGCGTTTCGGCGAGAGGCCCGGCTCCGGCGACTGAAGAAAAACCCCGGTACCGTTTCCGGCCCGGGGTTCTTCGGTCAGATTGGTACGCGCGATGCGCTTACCAAATGCGCACGCGATCTTCCGGCGGAATATACATCGCGCTGTCAGGGCCGACATTGAAGGCTTCGTACCAAGCATCGATATTCCGGACCGGGCCGTTGGCGCGATATTGCTGCGGGCTGTGCGGATCGGTGAGGATTCGCTCGCGCAGGGCATTCTCGCGAATAAGCCCGCGCCAAACCTGCGCCCATGAGAGGAAGAAACGCTGATCGCCAGTCAGCCCGTCGATCACTGGCGGCTCACCGTGTTCGGCGACATAGCGGCGATAGGCGGAGTAAGCCATTTCGAGGCCGCCCAGATCGCCGATATTCTCGCCCATGGTCAGTTCACCATTCACATGGAGATCCGGGATCGGTTCGAAGGCATCATATTGCGCGCCGAGACGGGTCGTGCGTGCCTCGAACTCGGCTGCAGTTTCCTCTGTCCACCAGTCACGGATACGGCCCGAGCCATCGAACTGGCGCCCCTGATCGTCGAAACCATGGCCGATTTCATGGCCGATCACACCGCCAATCGCCCCGTAATTGACCGCGGGATCGGCATTTGGATCGAAAAATGGCGGCTGCAGGATCGCCGCCGGAAAGGTGATCTGGTTGAGCAGCGGATTGTAATAGGCGTTCACCGTTTGCGGGTTCATCGCCCAGAGCGACCGATCGACCGGATGCGGCAGCCGGGCCAGATCGAGGTCGAACGCAAATTGCCGGGCGCGCATGACATTGCCGAGCAGGTCGCCGCGATCCACTTCGAGATTCGAATAGTCGATCCAGTTTTCGGGATAGCCGATACGCGGTTCGAAAGCGGTAAGCTTGGCGATAGCTTCGGTACGCGTGGCTTCGTCCATCCAGTCGCTATTCTCGATGCGCTCCCGCAGAGCGGCGCGCAAATTGGCGATCAACTCGGTCATCTGGCGCTGACTTTCATCCGGATAGTGCCGGTCGACATAGACCTGCCCAATCGCTTCACCGATATTGTTATTGACCAGCGCCACACCGCGTTTCCAGCGATCGCGCTGCTCGGGCACGTCGTTCAGCGTGCGGCTGAAGAAATTGAACCGCGCTTCGTCGAACGCCGCCGGGAGATAGGATGCATTCTCGCTAATGAAATGGAAGGTCAGATATTCCTTCCAGGTATCAAGCGGAACGCTGTCGAGCAGCGCGCCGGCAGCCGCGATCGCCGTGGTTTCGGCGGCAACCACGGTATCAACACTGCCAAGGCCCGCACCTTCCAACCAGTTTGCCCAGTCAAATTGCGGAGCAAGCTCGGCAAGTTGTTCTCGGTTCATCGGGTTGTAGATCTGCTGGATATCGCGCTGGCGCGCCGGCTCCCACTGGCTTTCGGCCAATTGCGTTTCGAGCGCGATGATACGATCAGCCCGGGCAGCGCCGTCCGCTATACCGGCGAGTTCGTGCAGTTGAACGATATAATCACGATAAGCGGTGCGGAATGCGGCGAATTCCTCGCTATCTTCGAGATAATAATCGCGATTGGGCATGCCGAGGCCATCCTGGCTGGCAAAGGCAATATAGCGGGTCGGATCAGCGGGGTCTTCCAGCGTGCCGACGCCAACCGGTGAGGCATAGCCAACCGATCCAAAAACTTCGAGCAAACCAGCGCGGCCCTCAATCGCATCAATGCGCGCGAGATAAGGAGCCAGCGGCGCAATGCCGCGTGCTTCAATGGCATCGACGTCCATCCAGGCACCGTAAAAATCGCCAACCATCTGGCCCATCGGGCCAGCCGCTGCAGGATCTGCGGCGAGATCGTTCAAAATTGCATGAACCTGATTTTCAGCGCGGTCTCGCAGCATATCGAACGAACCATAACGCGGGCGATCCCCCGGAATTTCTGTATTCGCGATCCATGTGCCGTTGGCATAGGCGTTGAAATCATCGCCCGGGCTCACCGAAAGATCGCGCGCATCGAGGTCGACACCCCAACTGCCGATTTCGGCACTGGGCGAAGAGGCCGTAGCTTCCGCCGCTTCTTCATGATGATCGGCAAGGGCCGGGGAAGTTGCGGCGATCGCGAGCAGCGATGCAGCCGCAAGGGCGAATTGGCGTGTAGTCATGGCAAACTCCTGGAAGTTCAATTGGGTTTCGCGCTCAGAAAAGCTGCGCGGTTCATAGGTGCCTTATCTATCTACGACAGCAATGTTCTGCAAGGTGATTGCGCCCGTCGGCAAATGACAGGTCTTGGCGGCACGCAACGAACCGGATAGGCAGCGATCCATGATCCTCGTCATCGACAATTATGACAGCTTTACCTGGAACCTCGTCCACTATCTGCGTGAGCTGGGCGCTGACGTGGAGGTTGTCCGCAATGACGCGATGACAGCCAGTGAAGCCATGGCTTCGGGCGCGTCGGCCTTCCTGGTTTCACCCGGCCCCTGCACCCCCGATCAGGCAGGAATCAGTCTCGACCTGGTCGCCGCCTGCGCCGAAGCCAAAACGCCGCTGCTCGGCGTGTGTCTGGGCCATCAGGCCATCGGCCAGCATTTCGGCGGACAGGTAGTCCGGGGCGGACTGATGCACGGCAAAACATCGCCGGTGGAGCATGACGGAACGGGAGTTTTTCACGATATCCCCTCCCCCTTCTCCGCAACCCGATACCATTCGCTGATCGTCCCGGAAGAAGGCCTGCCCGAAAACCTCGTCATCAACGCACGCGGCCCGGACGGAACGGTGATGGGTTTCCGCCATGAAAACCTCCCGATCCACGGCGTCCAGTTTCACCCGGAAAGCATCGCCACTGAGCACGGCCATGCCCTGCTCGCGAATTTTATGAGGCTGGCCGGTTTGAAAGTGCGGGAATTGGCCTGAGCGGCGATCCAAGCAATTCTTTCTGGCATTTCCCGCCCCTCCATGCTTTGAGCCCTCGCCATGACCAGCCTGCCCGATCCCTCAACGCCGCTCGACGAAGCGACCGCTTACCAGGCCTTTGCCGACATGCTCGACGGGAAGCCGAGCGAAGAGGCTATCGAGCATTTCCTCACCGCGCTGACCGAGCGCGAGGAAACCTCGATCGAGATTGCAGCGGCGGCTTCTGCTATGCGGGAACGGCTGATTGCCATAGACGCGCCAGCCAGGGCCATCGATGTCTGCGGCACGGGCGGCGACGGACAGCACACGCTAAACGTTTCGACCGCCGTTTCGATTGTCGTCGCCTCGCTGGGCGTGCCGGTCGCCAAACACGGCAATCGCGCAGCCTCCAGCAAGGCCGGCGCGTCCGATACACTTGAGGCGCTGGGAATCGATCTCGATCATGCCGGCGAGATAGCCGAGCGCAGCCTTGCCGATCTCGGTATCTGTTTCCTCCATGCCGCCAACCACCATCCGGCGATGAAACGGATCACGCCGATCCGCAAACGCATCGGCAAGCGGACGATCTTCAACCTGATGGGGCCGATCTCCAACCCGGCCCGCGTCACGCGCCAGCTGATAGGCATTGCCCGGCCGGACTATGTGCCCGTCTATACCGAAGCCTTGCGGCAGCTGGGTGCCGAGGGAGCAATGGTGGTTTCGGGCGAGGAAGGGCTGGATGAGCTTAGCATCTCCGGATCGAGCCGGATCGGCAGTTTTGGCAGTGTCGATGTCGGCGAGCGCGTTACGCCGGACGATGCCGGTCTCGACAGCTTCCCGATAGAAGACATTCGCGGCGGCGATCCGGCGTTCAATGCGGCCGCGCTGACCCGCCTCTTCGATGGCGAGGAAGGCGGATATCGCAACGCCGTGCTGCTCAATGCGGCCGGCGCGCTGATCGTTGCAGGCCGCGCCGGCGGCTGGGAACATGGGGTCGTGCAGGCGGCAAACGCCATCGACGACGGCGCCGCTAAAGACCTTCTTGCCCGATGGGTCGCTTATCGATGAGCGACAAGCTGGCCGAGATTTGCGCGGCGAAGCGCGACGAGGTTGCCCGGCGCAAGGCCGCGATCCCTTTCGCGGATATTGAGGCTCGTGCCGAAGCGCAAAACCCGCCCCGCGGCTTTCTGGACGCCCTGCGCACCAGTGCCGAAACCGGCTATGCCCTCATCGCCGAGATCAAGAAGGCCAGCCCGTCCAAGGGACTGATCCGCGAAGATTTCGATCCACCAGCTCATGCCAGCGCCTATGAAGCCGGCGGTGCAACCTGCCTCTCCGTGCTGACAGACACACCCTATTTCCAGGGTGCAGACGACTATCTGGTGGCGGCACGCGCCGCCTGCACGCTGCCCGTCCTGCGCAAGGATTTCATGGTCGATCACTGGCAGGTCACCGAATCCCGCGCGCTGGGTGCCGATGCGATCCTCATTATCGTCGCCGCACTTGATGACGATACGATGGTGGATATCGAGGCTGCAGCGTTAAGTTATGGCATGGATGTGCTCGTCGAAGTCCATGACGAGGCCGAACTGGAGCGCGCCCAAGCGCTCAAATCGCCCCTGATCGGCATCAACAATCGCGATCTCAAAACCTTCACGACGGATCTCGGCGTGACCGAACGCCTTGCCCGCCATGTCGTCCCGGGCGCGCTGCTCGTCTCGGAAAGCGGAATCGACAGCCACGTCGATTGCAACCGGCTGGCGGAGAGCGGCGTGCGCGCCTTTCTGGTCGGCGAATCGCTGATGCGGCAAACGGATGTCGAAAGCGCCACGCGCATGCTATTGACCGGCCATGGCTGATCTTACCCATATCGATGAAAGCGGCGCGGCGCGCATGGTCGACGTTTCCGGCAAAGCGGACACTCCCCGTGAAGCGACCGCCACGGGCCGGATCGCCATGTCCGCCGAAGCTGCGACTGCCATCCGCGCCGGCAATGTGAAAAAGGGCGATGTGCTCGGCGCGGCGCGGATTGCCGGGATCATGGCGGCAAAAAAGACCAGCGACCTGATCCCCTTGTGCCATCCGCTGCCGCTGACCGGTGTGACGCTGGAGCTGGACGCGGACGACAGCGGCGTGACAGCAACCGCCACGGTGCGCACAACCCACAAAACCGGGGTCGAGATGGAGGCGCTTACAGCCGTCTCCATCGCCCTGCTGACCGTATACGACATGGCCAAGGCACTCGATCGTACGATGGTGATCGGCGATGTTAGCCTGCGCGCCAAATCCGGCGGCCGTGCGGGGGACTGGGCGGCGGAATGAGTGGATTGCTCCCCGTCGATGAAGCCCTGTCGCGGGTGCTGGCGCTGGCGGAACCGGTAGATACCGAAACCCTGCCAATTGCCAATGTCGCCGGGCGCTGGCTGTCGGCAGATGTTGCCGCGCGGCGCATCCAGCCCGCCGTCAATCTGTCTGCAATGGATGGCTATGCCATCCGCTTTGCTGAATGCCCGGGCCCCTGGACCGTCGTGGGAGAAAGTGCCGCCGGGTCTGCGTTCGATCAAAATCTGGCGCCGGGTGAAGCCGCCCGCATTTTCACCGGTGCCCCTGTGCCGAACGGCGCGGACACCGTCGTCATGCAGGAAGAAACGGCGCGCAACGGCGATGCGCTGACACTGGAAGGCGAAGGCCCGCGCGAAACGGGCGCGCATATCCGGCGCAAGGGGCGCGACTTTTCGGAAGGCGATGTCTTGCTGCATGCGGGCGCAAGGATTTCGCCTGCTGCGCTGGCGCTGGCGATCAGCGGAGGGCACGGAACCCTGCCCGTGCGGCGGACCATCCGCGTCGCCCTGATTTCCACCGGCGACGAACTTGTTCCCGCCGGACAGGAAACCGGATTCGCCCAGCTGCCGGCGTCGAACGGCCCCATGCTGGCCGCGCAACTCGCACCGCTGCCCGTCGAAATCAGGGATATGGGCATTGTGCCCGATACCCTTGAAGCGCTTGCCAATGCACTGGATGCGTCGCAGGATGTCGATATCATCGTCACGATCGGCGGCGCCTCGGTTGGCGATTATGATCTGGTCCAACCGGCGCTGAAAGCGGCAGGTGCCACCATGGATTTCTGGCGGATCGCCATGAAACCCGGCAAACCGCTTATGGCGGGAAAGCTCGGCAAGGCAACCGTCATCGGCCTGCCCGGCAACCCCGCCTCGGCTTTCGTAACGGCCAAGCTGTTTCTCGAACCGCTGATCGCCCATCTCTGTGGAGCCCACGATCCCACGCCACGGTTCCGGCCCGCCCGGCTCGCGGCGGCGCTGCCGGCGACCGGCAAGCGCACCGAATATCTTCGCGGGCGTTGGCAGGCCGGAACAGTCGAACCTCTCCTCCAGCAAAGCAGTGCGGCGCTTGGCGCGCTGGCCGAAGCAGAGCTGCTGATCCACCGCCCGGCGGGCAGTGCGCCAGCGCAGACCGGCGACGAAATCGAGATACTGCCCATCGCTTGACACCGAATCTTTTGTTTCCTACACGTTCTCCGTTCGTTCCATAGCGGAACAGCCATAAGGAGGCGAAAGCAATGCTGACCAAGAAACAGCATGAGCTGCTGATGTTCATTCACGACCGGCTGGCCGATACCGGCATCTCCCCTTCGTTCGAGGAAATGAAGGAAGCGCTGGATCTCAAATCGAAATCGGGTGTGCATCGGCTGATTTCGGCGTTGGAAGAACGCCAGTTCATTCGCCGGCTTCCCAACCGCGCCCGGGCCCTGGAAGTGGTCCGCATGCCGGAACTGGCGGGCGGCAAATCCTCTCCGGTAACCACAGCGCCCAAGCTTATGCCGGTTGCCGCCAACGATATTCTCGAACTTCCTCTGCACGGCCGGATCGCCGCTGGCCAGCCGATCGAGGCGATCGAGGGACAGGAAAGCCTGAGCGTTCCCGCAGCCTTTCTGGGTAGCGGCGAACATTATGCGCTGGAAGTGGCCGGCGATTCGATGGTCGAAGAAGGCATTCTCGATGGCGATTATGCGCTGATCCGGAAAGTTGAAAGCGCGCGGGAGGGCGAAATAGTCGTCGCGCTGATCGACCAGAACGAGGCCACCCTCAAAACCTTCCGGCGGGAAGGCTCGATGGTTCGTCTCGATCCCGCCAATCGCAATTATGAGCCGCAGCGTTATGCGCCGGAACAAGTTGCGATCCAGGGTACGCTGGCCGGTTTGCTTCGCCGCTACTGACCCGAACGGCGCCAGGGATGGTCGTCACCCGGCTCCAATACGGTTCGAACGGAAGGCGATGACAGGGTGATAGCCAGTCCCCCGGTTTCGCGTAGCGTTGTGCGATCCGCCAGCAGCCAGCGCGGCGCGCATCCTTCGGGCATACGCCGGTCGCTGACGACGATGTCGGCGGCGGTACATTCCTCGATCAGCGCCGGATAGGGCAGATAATAGCTGCTGCGCGTCGCAAATATTCGCCATTGCCGCCCGCCGCGCCACAGGGTCACCCGGCAACTGTCATGGCTGCACCATGCCGATCCGAGATCGTCCAGCGCGCCAGCCTCATCCTCGACGCCCGAAGTCTCGTTGAACATATCGCGGACATAATCGCCCGCCCGCGGGCGGAGCAGCGCCAGCGTGCCATCGCCGCCGCGCACCGCCATATGCTGGCCATCGCCGGTAACCAGGATGTCGGCAGCCGGTGTCACGAGCGCCCACAAAGCGCCCGCCAGGATCGGCGCGAAGCCGAAAAACCGCCACTGCGCCTTCCAAAGGCAAAACCATAATCCGCCGCCGATCATCAGCGCATAGGCCGCCATGGGCATGGCGGGCAGCAACGCCACCGCTCCGGGCGTTCCCGAAACGCCATGCGCCAGGCTGAGCAGCAATCCCAGGGTCTTGCCGACCAGCCACCAGACAGGGGCACCCAATCCGAAAATATCGAGAAACAGCGCCAGCGCCTCAAGCGGGATGATGACGAACGTGGTCAGCGGAATCGCAACGATATTGGCCAGCGCGCCGTAAAGCCCGGCCTTGTTGAAGTGGAACAGCGCGATCGGCATCAGCGCAATTTCCACAACCAGTCCCGTCAGCAACAGACCGAGTGCGAAACGGCCGACCTTCTTTGCCCAGGGTTCGTCGCGGCGGGAGAGCAGCTTTTTCGTGCGCGGATGTTCGTGCAAAGCGATAATCGCTGTGACTGCAGCGAAACTAAGCTGGAAGCTGGGCCCGACCAGCGTTTCCGGCCAGAATATAAGCACAACAAGCGCGCCGGTCGCCACCAGGCGCAGCGTGATCGCGTCGCGCCCCATGGCAACCCCCACAAGAACGAGCATGGCCGCCACACAGGCGCGAACCGTGGGCACTTCCGACCCGGTAAACAGCGTATAGCCGAGCCCGGCAACCGCCCCTCCTCCCGCTGCGATCAGGATCAACGGGGCATGGAGAGCTAGCCTCGGGCTGAGCGCCAGAAGTTTCAGCATCAGCAACATCGCAACGCCGATCACCGCCGTAACGTGCAATCCGCTAATGGCGAGGAGATGAGCAAGGCCGCTGCGCCGCATGGCCTCGGCATCCTCCTCGGCGATACGGCCACGATCGCCAGTTGCCAGGGTCGCGGCGATAGCGCCCTCACCGGCGCCAACCCGGTCGGCAACGTGCGCCGCAAGCCGTGCCCGCCGCGTCTCCAGCCATCCACGCCAGCTTCCTCCCGGCGCCGGTCGGACTATCTCAACATCGCCCCAGGCCCGGCCCGTTGCGCCGATCCCCTCGAACCAGGCGCGCTGGGAAAAGTCATAGGCGCCGGGCACGGCGGCCCTGGGCGGCGGCATCAACCGCGCATTGAGCGATACCCATGCGCCGGCCTGCACACCATCCGGAGCGGCTTCCTCATCGATATTGACGCGAAACCGGTGTGGCAGGTCGGGATCGCTTGGCGAGCGCACGAGCAGGCGCACCGTTTCCCGCGCCGGCAGATGTTCCACGGAAACGACCTGTGCGACGAACCGGCTGGCAACCGGCCGCTGCAGCGTTTCGGTATCCATCCATTCCGCCCGCACCCAGATCAACGAAGCGCCGATAACGGCGACAAGCGCAAAAAAGCCAAGGCTTCGAAACAGCCGCGTTGCCCGGCCGAATGCGAGGGAGGCCAGCGCAAGCGCCGATCCCGCGAGCAGGAAGGCGCTCCAGCTGTTGCGGCTTGCGAGCATGAACCAGCTGGCGACGCCCAGTCCAAGAGCAACCGGCAACCAGAGCGGCAGCTGATCGCGTTCCCTCTCCAGTCGTGCCTCGATTGTACCGAGCACGAGCAATAGTCCCGATTGTCGCCCGCCGGGTGCTATGCTAGTCCGCGCTTCCGATATTCCCCGCATCAGCTTGCAGTCTTGGAGAAAGCGCGCATGGGCGCAACAGAAAAAGCCGATGGTGACAAGCGCGTCGTTACGCGTTTCGCACCGTCTCCCACCGGTTTCCTCCACATAGGCGGTGCGCGCACTGCCTTATTCAATTGGCTTTATGCCCGCCATCATGGCGGCGAATTCAAACTGCGTATCGAGGATACCGACAAGGCGCGCTCCACCGACGAGGCGATCGAGAAGATCCTCGACGGCATGCGCTGGCTGGGACTCGGCTGGGATGGCGAGGAAATCTACCAGTCGGCGCGCGCCGAGCGGCATGCCGAGGTGGCGAACCTGCTTCTCGAACAGGGCAAGGCCTATCGCTGCTATGCAACGCCCGAAGAACTCGCCCAAATGCGCGAGCAGCAGCGCGCCGCAAAACAGCCTATCCGCTATGATGGCCGCTGGCGGGATCGCGATCCAGCGGAAGCGCCCGAAGGCGCGCCGTTCGTCGTCCGCCTGAAAACTGCACAGGATGGCGAAACCGTTATCGAAGACGCGGTGCAGGGCCGGGTCGTCGTCCAGAATGCCGAGATCGACGATTTTGTGATGCTGCGCGGCGACGGTACGCCCACCTATATGCTCGCCGTGGCTGTCGACGATCACGATATGGGCGTGACCCACTGTATCCGCGGAGACGACCACCTCAACAATGCATTCCGCCAGCGCGCTCTGATCGATGCAATGGGCTGGGACCGGATGACCTACGCCCATGTTCCGCTGATCCACGGACAGGATGGAGCGAAACTCTCCAAACGCCACGGCGCGCTTGGCGTCGAAGCCTATCGCGACGAGATGGGCATGCTTCCCGAGGCGGTGATCAACTATCTGCTGAGGCTCGGCTGGGGCCATGGCGACGATGAAATCATCAGCCGCGAACAGGCGATCGAATGGTTCGATCTTGACGGAGTCGGCAAGTCTGCGGCGCGCTTCGACTTCAAAAAGCTCGAAAATCTGAATGGCAGCTACATTCGCGAGGCGGACAATGCGCGCCTTGCCGCCCTCGCTGCACCGCTGATCGCCGGGGAACTGGGCCACGATCTCAACGAAAACGAGCGGGATTTGCTGCAACGCAGCATGGAAAGCATCAAGCCTCGTGCCAAGTCTATCGGCGAATTGGCAGAAGGCGCAGGATTTTTATTTCGCACTCGCCCCCTAAATCTGGACGAGAAGGCCGAAATGCTGTTACAAGGCGAAACACCAGCGTTGCTTGCTGGCCTTGTACCGTACCTTGAAGGGTTGCCGGACTGGTCGGAAGAAGCGCTCGACACCGCTGTCAGGGAATTTGCCGAGACTCAGCAACTCAAGCTGGGCAAAGTCGCACAACCCCTACGCGCAGCACTTACAGGTCGAGCGACGTCGCCGGGAATATTCGATGTGCTAACACTCCTCGGTCGAGAGGAGTCACTGGCGCGGATTGCCGATCAGGCAGGATAGCAGGAGCAAATATATGGGTGACAACAGCGCCAAACTCTCGGTCAACGGTAACGATTATGATTATGCGGTGGCGTCCGGCTCCTGCGGCCCCGACGTTGTCGACATTCGCAAACTCTATTCCGAGACGGGGCTGTTCACGTTTGATCCGGGCTTCAAGTCGACCGCGAGCTGCGAGTCCGGCCTGACCTATATCGACGGCGGTGAAGGCATATTGCTGCATCGCGGCTATTCGATCGAAGAGCTTTCCGAACGCTCTTCGTTCATGGAAACATCGTATCTGCTGCTCAATGGCGAGCTTCCGACCAAGGAAGAACTCGACAATTTCACCTATACGATCACCCGTCACACGATGGTCAACGAACAGCTGAACCAGCTGTACAAGGGTTTCCGCCGCGATGCGCACCCGATGGCGATCATGTGCGGCGTGGTGGGCGCGCTATCCGCTTTTTATCATGATTCGACCGACATTGCGGATCCCGATCAGCGCAAGATCGCCTCGCATCGCCTGATCGCGAAAATGCCGACGATTGCGGCCATGGCGTACAAATATTCGATCGGTCAGCCCTTCGTCTATCCTGACAATTCCCTTTCCTACACCGGCAATTTCCTACGGATGACCTTTGGCGTTCCGGCTGAAGAATATGTGGTCGATCCCGTTGTCGAACAGGCGCTGGACCGGATCTTCATCCTGCATGCCGATCACGAACAAAATGCCTCGACCTCGACCGTGCGTCTCGCCGGGTCGTCGGGTGCAAATCCGTTCGCCTGCATTGCGGCGGGTATCGCGTGTCTCTGGGGCCCGGCCCATGGCGGCGCCAACGAGGCGGCCCTCAACATGCTGCACGAGATCGGTCGTCCGGAACGCATTCCCGAATATATCGAGCGGGCGAAAGACAAGAATGATCCGTTCCGGCTGATGGGCTTCGGCCACCGCGTCTACAAGAATTACGACCCGCGGGCGACGGTCATGCGTAAAACGGTTCGGGAAGTGCTGAGCGCGCTCAATGTACAGGACCCGGTATTCGATGTTGCTCTTCAGCTTGAGGAAATGGCTCTCAGCGACGACTATTTCGTCGAGAAGAAGCTGTTCCCGAATGTCGACTTCTATTCGGGCATCATCCTTTCGGCAATCGGTTTCCCGACCACCATGTTCACCGCGTTGTTCGCTCTCGCCCGCACCGTGGGCTGGGTTTCGCAATGGAATGAAATGATCTCCGACCCGGCACAGACAATCGGCCGCCCGCGCCAGCTTTATACAGGCCCGGCGGCACGTCCCTTTGTGGAAATCGGCGACCGCTAAGGTTTAAGCGCCGGTCGGCAGGGTAAGCACGAAACGAGCCCCCTGCCCCGGCGCACTGTCGACATCGATGTCGCCGCCCATCGCCCGCGCAAGGCGGCGCGCGATATAGAGGCCGAGACCGGTTCCGGGCTCGCTGGCGGACAGCCGTTCGAATTTCTCGAAAATCCGGGGCTGGTCGTCGGCGGCAATGCCGCGTCCCTGATCGGCCACGATCACCGCCGCCAGGTCTCCCTCCGCTTCGCAGCGGATCCAGACATGGCTGTCTTCCGGCGCAAACCGCACGGCGTTTCCGACCAGATTCACCAGTATTTGCAGCACACGCTTATAGTCGGCCCGGGCCGAAAGCGTTTCGTCATCGGCAGGGCGGTCGATCCGGATATTCTTTTCGCTGGCGCGTACGGACAACAGGCCCGCCGCATCGCGCGCGATACCGGCCAGGTCGACCTCCTGAGCGTCCGGCACGAAATCATCGCGCTCGACGGCCTGAAGATCGACAAGATCGTCGATCAAACCCAGCAGGTGGCGGCCTGCCCGCGCGATATCGCCTGCATATTCGGCATAATCCCCGCGGATCGGGCCATCTATCTGCGCTTCGATACTGTGTGCACTGGCAACGATCCGGTCGAGCGGTGCCCTGAGCGCCCGGTTGATCTGGAGACCGAAAGCATCGGGAACATCGGCCTCGCCCGCAACTGGGCCCGACGTCTCCACCCTGCTCTCGACTGCGACCGCGGTGCCGTGAAATCCAGCAAAACGGCCATTGCCATCGACCAGCGGTACCGCCGTCAGCTCGACATGCTGCTCGCCATCGGGGCGAAGAACCGCCCCCTGCCGCTCGAAACGGCGATGTTCGGCAAGGGCGTTCAGAATGGGCAGCCCGCCGCCTTCATCTTCCACAAAACGGAAAAGCCCGGTCAGCGGCTGCCCGATATAGGGCGCGGTTCCACCCAGCATCTGTTCGGCATCGGGAGAAAGGGCCGTCAATCGCAAAGTGTGGTCCGTCTCCCACAGCCAGTCAGCATCGGCGCGCAGGAAATCATGCTCGCGCATTGCCGCATCGCTTGAGGCGCTTTCCGCCGGATCGCGCATCACCCAGCCCGAAACCACCAGCTTTACCCCATCGCGGTCCGGCTCCGCCTGCACATGAAGTTCGACATCATGGGCGTCATCGGCCGCAATGACCGATCGCGAGACCGTGATCCCCAACCGTTCCGCGAGTTTGGCAAGCGCGGCGACCTGCGGAATGGCCAGCCGCCCTCCCGGAGCGCCGCCCGCCCTTTCATGCAGGTCTTCAAGCGCCGGATCGGCCCCGACAAGGCAGCCCTTCTCGTCCAACCAACCGAAAACCGGATCCGTCATGCCATGAGAGCGGCTCATTGCGCAGCACCATCGGCGTTCACGGCAAACCGGGTGATGGCGGATCGATAGATATGTCCAAGTCGCCACGGCCGCATGGCTGCGGCAACCGCATTCGGCGACACGACATCGTAGGCTTCCATCCACCTCGCCGCGACTTCGTCCGCCTCCCGTTCATCCAGCAATATTGCCCGCGCCATCGCTACCAACAGATGCGATGCCGCAGTACGCTCCATGGAGATCGATTTCAGCAAGACCATATGGCTTGGGGCATCGGGCATCGCCGCCATTTCCCAGGCGGTATCGAAATCCGTACCGGAGCGGACCGCAAGTATCGCAACATAGAGCGTCAGACGAGCGCTGTTCAGCGCCTCGACAAGCAGGGCATCGTCGAGCAATCCGGCCCGGTCAAGCCGGGCTGCGAGCGCCATCGCGATACCATCCGCGGGCGCGCTATCGTCCTGCTCGGCCAACATCGCGGTCGCGACGCCTATTATCGATTCATCCAGACTCCAGCCATCCAGGCCATGCTGTTGCCGGCCATAATCCCTCAGGGCAGCGGCTACAGTCCAGACCAACCTGTGATCGGCGGCTTCGGAAAGATCTCCGCGGCCAAGCCTCGGATCGTCGAACCGGTCGTTAAACCGGCTTTCGGCAATCAGGAGCCTCATTGCATCGCGGGCGATATCGCGATCGCCATGGTCGGTCAGCACCTCGAGCCGGCTATTCTCCGCCATCACGACATTCTGCCTCAGGTTCCGCATGACGCCATAGGACTGGGCCCGGTGCACAAGGATATCGGCCAGTTCAGGATCTTCGGGAAAACCCGTCCGCACAAAGGCAGGCCATGCGATCGCCACATGGGCAGCACCCAGCGACGCGCGAAATTCCGGCACATCGGGCAAATCCGCCCGGGCCAGCAATCGAGCCCGCAGCTCGCTTTCGATGTTCTCGACAAGATTTTGGTACAGGCGGCGAATAGCGATGCGTTCAATCTCGTTCAGCCGGATTTTCTGCGGTTGCATCAATGCCGGCAGCGACATCCCGGATCCCGGATATCGTTCATGCGATGCACGCGCAGCGTCAGCGAGCAAAGCAGCAGCGCGCTCGTCAACAGTTTCCGGGCGAGGATTGGCCGGATCAGACATGGTCGGGACATAGCGGAAACGTCGTTAAGACCGTGCTAATCCTGTTTGCCGGAATCAATCGCGCTGCCGCATCACTTCCTTTTGGATATTCTGCAATAAAAACAGTGAGATATAAGCATATATGGCAGTCGCCAGAGGCCAATAGAACCAAAAGCCGGTCGCGGCAAAAGGAATAATCAGCCAAATTGCGGCATTCCCGTCGGCCAGCCACGGCCGATACCTCACTTCTGACGCCGGAAATTTTCGAAGATTTTGCGCTGCACGATACGTCAGGAAAAGCAGAGCTAAAGTCGTTGCGGCTAAAATCAGAAATGCAACTTCGCCGGTTTCATTCATGGCGAGCCTGCCCATGGCAAGGATCGCCAGCGCATGAGAGACCGCCCTGATCAGCCGGATTTCCCATCCACCCTCATGATCGCGCAGCTGGGCCAGATCGATCCGTCCGGCGATCGCGTCGAGCGGCCCGGCCAGCAATGCCAATATGAGACCTGTCCAGAGCCAGCCCCACCAGAATGCCCCGGCCGCGGTGAGTGTGAACATGATCGCGGCAATCCGCAGCCACAGTGCCTCCACGCCCCGATCGAGCAGCGCCGGAGCAACACGCATAGCAATGACGGCATAGACAAAGCGCTCCGGCCAGCTGCCCGCCTGCAGGCTGTTGCGCCTCAACATGGAACGCCCTGCACCGCGGCTTTTATCGCTATGCTCGGCCATCAGTACCGCTTCGCCGGCATCGACCACCACGCCCGCCTCTCCGTCCACCGGCAGGAAATCTGCGCCGCCCTGCACAATGCGCCGCATCAGCGTCGACTGGAGATCCCAGTCGCCCAGCATCGCAGCGGTCGCCGCGAGAGCTTCGACATTGGTCAGCGCGAGGCCAGCCCAGCGATGCTCGGCATCGACGCGTTCGAAATCCTCATTCTCGGGCGTGTCGGCCACAACAAGCAGCGTCGGCGATACGCGCGCGGCCATTGCTTCGAAACAATCGGGGGCCGCAACCAGCCCGTCTGCAACCAGCAATACACCTTCTTCCGGGTGAAAATGGTCTGCGGCATCCATCGGATCGCGGGCCAGTTTAACCGCTATGCCATCACGCTTCAGCCGATCGAGCGCAGCGCTCATGGCAGCCGGAACGCGCTCGACAAGGATGACAGCATGGCTGGCCCCCGCGGAAATCGCGCGACGGACCTGGTTTTCCAGCAAGCTTCGGCCGGCCATCGGAAGCATGGCGCGCAGGCCGGCTTCGCCGTCCTCCGCCTCCTGATAGGCGGCAATCAGCGCGGCGAAAGCCACTGGGTTCGTTCCAAAGCCATGGGTTCGAACCGATACGCGCAGAATGGGTCGGTTGCAAAGCCACTCAGCCCGGAAAAGCGGGGATGTCTCGTATTTTGATCAGGCTATTGCGGGGTGTCGTCCGGCGCGAAGTCGAAACTGCCCGAAAACCCGGCCAGCGACTTGTCGATACGCTGGAGCAGCGCCTTGTCGAACGGAACGCCCTCTCCGGCCCGGTTGGCGAGATCCATGAGATCGACGACGCCAAAGCTCGCGGCAAGCCCTTTGAGGCGCCAGGCCGCAACCTGCCACTGCTGATCGTTGACTGCGTTGTGAAGCGCAGAAACCTGCCGTTGCGCGCTCTCGAAAAACGCCGAACGCAGCTCTGCAACAAGCGACGGATCGTCCCCCGCAGCGGCTGCAAGTGTCTTGTCCAAAGCTCCGGGGTCATAAGCCATAGTGTGGCTGTAACGCATCGCCGTTAACGCTCCGTTGCCGAGCAAGGCTTTCGAACCCTTAAAAACATGGTAAACACGCAAAATATAGGGGAATTGCGATGGCCGAACCAGCGAACGACATTGTCGAGCTCGAAACCACGACGGACACTGCGGGAGAGCAAGCCGCCGCACCCGCCGGCCATGCCGAATGGATCGACGAGGACAGGCGGGACTTCGAGCTGGAAAGCCCCGGCATCGCTGAACGCCTGCCCGCCGCCGCGATCATCCTGTCAGCCATTGCATGGTCGGTTTTTGTCGGCTGGGCCGCTTATTCCAGCATCGCCGTTGAAACGCCCAGCATGACGCAGGTCGCGAACTGGATCGCGATCGCCTGTGTTCCGCTTGCCCTTCTGGGTATTGCCTGGATAGCGATACAGCGCACGAGCAGGCGCGAAGCGATCCGCTTCGGACGAACCTCGGAAGCGATGCGCGCCGAAGCCAGACGGCTCGACAACGCGATGGCCCTTGCCGCGAGTCAGTTGGCCGAAATCCGCGAAGGCGTCTCGGTCGAAGCCGACAGGCTTCTGGCGCTCGGCGACGAAGCGGCCGGACGGCTGAATGTCATTGGCGATACCATGCGGGACGCCAGCACCGCTATTGAAGAGAAATCCGGACTGCTCGACCGCGCGACCAAATCCGCGCGCGAGGATGTCGATATCCTGATGGCAGATCTGCCACGTGCGGAGCAACAGGCGCGCGCCGTGAGCACCGGATTGCGCGAAGCCGGAATAAACGCGCATGAGCAGGCAGCATCGCTCGATACGCAGCTATTGACGCTCAAGTCGCGCGGCGAACAGGCCAAGGAAATCGCGAACGGGGCGGCGCAATCGCTGGCCGCCAACCTGGCACGGATCGAAGGCGTGGCCGAAGTGTCGGCAAACCGGCTCAACGCAACAAGCGACGAGATCAATACGGCAGTGGATGCCGTGCTAGAACGGTCCAGCGCCGCGGTCGAGGATACCCGCCGGATTGTCGATGAAATCGGTTCCGCGCTGACGGCCATGATAGAGAATGCGCGAACCAGTTTCAGCCAGGAAGGCGAGGAAGCCGCCGCCACGCTCGATCAGCGCATCACCGCCACCACCGAAGCGTTGACGGCGTTCGACGCGCAATTGTCGGCGCAGCGCGCCGCGACGGTTACCGTATTGGGCGATCTCGACAGCGGCCTTGGCGATATCGAAGGGCGGCTGGAAAACCTCTCGCAGGACGGAGCCGAGCACGCCCGCAAACTGGGCGAAGAGCTGACCACGCTGAGCAGCGGCATGGCCGCGCTTGGCGAGAATATCGGTGGCAATGACGAGGCCACCGAACGCCTGATCTCCCGCGCCGCCGAAGTAAAGGCCGCGCTGGACCTCAGCGCCGACGCTCTCAAGGACGCCCTGCCCCAGGCTTTTACGCATACCGAAACCCGGGCCGATCAGTTGAAAGCCGCGATAACCGGCATAACGCCCGATCTCGAAACGCTGCAACAGCTGGCGGAAGATACGCGAAGCTATATTGGCGTGAGCGGCGAAAGCCTGGAAGAACAGCGCCTCGCCATCACGGCATTTGTCGACCAAGTCGGCGAACGGATTACGGCGATGCGCACCGATATCGGTAGCATCGAAAGCGGGCTGACCCAATCTGCACAACAGGCCGAGAGCATCGCCGATGGAGCTGCGCCGCGACTGATCGAAACCCTGATGCAGGTGCGCGAAACCGCAGATCAGGCCGCCGAAAAGGCGCGCGCCGCCTTTGGGGAGATCATCCCGCAAAGTGCCGCGGCGCTGAGCGAGGCTACGCAACTCGCAATGACCGAAGCGCTGGGCGAAAATGTCGAGAGCCGGATCGCCGATCTGACCGCAGCCTCGGAGAAGGCGGCGACTGCGGCGCAGGAAGCGATGGCAGATCTCGACACGAAAATTGCGGAGATCGAAAACCGCAGCACGGCGCTTCAAAGCCAGCTCAAGGAGAGCGAAAACGAGGCCGAAGAAGCCAGTCTGGACAGTTTTGCGCGGCGCGTAACCCTGCTGATCGAATCGCTAAACTCAACGGCTATCGATGTCAGCAAAATCCTGTCCAACGAAGTAACCGACACGGCATGGGCGGCCTATCTCAAAGGCGATCGCGGGATATTTTCACGGCGTGCCGTCAGGCTTCTCGATACCGGCGAAGCCCGGGAGATTGTCGCGCAATACGAGAACAACAGCGAATTTCGCGATCATGTGAACCGCTATGTACATGATTTCGAGGCAATGCTGCGCCGCGTTCTCACAACGCGGGACGGATCGCCGCTGGCTGTGACATTACTCTCATCCGACAATGGCAAACTCTATGTCGCACTGGCCCAGGCGATAGAACGCCTGCGCTGACCACAGCAGGATGGGCGGGCATCAGCCCGTGTTGCGGATCGATTCCGGCTTGAGGAAATCAAGAAAATCGATGCCGACCCAACCATAGACGTAATTGGCGTAAAACAGCCCGAAACAGAAGGTCGCCAGGATTGTCGTGCGCAGGATGATACGTATCGCGCGGAACTGATGCGGCGCGCTTTCGGCATGGCCAGGCTCGGGCTCCACGCCCATTTCCCGATCGGTCTTGATGCCAAAGGGCAGGACGACGAAGAGGCAGAGAAACCAGAATAGAAAATAGACGGCGATCATCGACACCGGCTGCATGGCTAGACCTCCATCAACGACACATTGACCACGGGTTTCTTGCCCGTCCAATGGGTTGCCGTCCGGCGCACGGCAAGACGAACAGCCTCGCGCAATTTTTCCGGATCCCGGGCTCCCTTGCGCACGGCACCAGCCGCGGCCTCAACACACTCATCGATAAACTCTTCGCGCTCGGCCTCGATAGGAATGCCCGCCATGGAGAAGGATGGCGTGCCGGCAAGCTTGCCCTTGCCGTCCAGCGCCACGGCAATCGCGATGATGCCGCGCTGGGCAATGCGGCGGCGTTCGTTCATGGCCTCGCCATCGGCCGCGATAATCGTATCGCCGTCGAGCACGAGCCGGCCCGTGCGCTCATTGCCGATGATCGACGGGCCGTCAGGCGCCAGACGCACGACATCGCCATTTTGCTGGACAATAACCTTCGCGATGCCCTGCGCGCTCGCAAAACGCGCCTGTTCCGCCATGTGGCGCAACTCGCCATGAACCGGAACAAGCATTTCGGGCCGGATCCAGTCGTACATTTTGGCCAGCTCCGGTTTGCCGGGATGCCCCGACACATGAACCTCGGCCTGGCGGTCGGTGATGATCGGTATCTTCCGTGCGGCCAGCGCATTCTGTACGCGGCCGATAGCCAGTTCGTTGCCCGGAATCTGCTTGGAGCTGAACACCACCAGATCGCCGCTATCGAGTTTCAGCGGGTGATTGTCTTCGGCGATCCGCGCCAGGGCGGCGCGCGCTTCGCCCTGCCCACCCGTCGCGATGATCAGCAATTCGCGGGGCGGCATGCGCATGGCCTCGTCGAAATCCACCGTTTCCGGGAAGTCCTTGAGATAGCCGGTCGCGCGTGCTTCGGTGAGAATCCGGTTGAGCGACCGCCCCGCAACGCAAACCTTGCGCCCGGTTTCCTGCGCGATCCGGCCCAGCGTCTGAAGGCGCGCGGCGTTGGAGGCAAAGGTCGTCACCAGAACGCGTCCCGTGCCGGCCGAGATAACTTCCGACAGACCCGCTTTCACCGCGCCTTCGCTACCGGACACCTTGTCGTTGAACACATTGGTCGAATCGCAGACCATCGCCAGGATACCGTCATCGCCGATCGCGCTCAGCTGCTCGGCGGAGGCAGGCACGCCGGTTTGCGGATCCGCATCCAGCTTCCAGTCCCCAGTATGGAAGATACGGCCATGCGGCGTATCGATGACCAGCGCATTGCCTTCGAGGATCGAATGCGCCACCGGCACGTAGCGGAAACCGAACGGTCCAAGATCGAACGCCCCCTCATTTTCGATGACGTTGAGTTTGATCTCGTCGAGCAGCCCCGCCTCTTCCAGCTTCCGGCGGATCAAACCCGCCGTAAATGGCGTCGCATAGAGCGGGACGCCGAGATCGCCCGCCAGATAAGGCAGCGCACCGATATGGTCTTCATGGCCATGGGTCAGCACGATACCGAGAAGGTCCTCCGCACGATCCTCGATAAATTCGAGATCGGGCAGGACCAGCTCGATCCCCGGATAATAGGGATCGCCAAAGGTCATGCCGCAATCGACCATGACCCATTTGCCCTGGGTTCCGTAGAGATTGACATTCATGCCGATCTCGCCCGACCCGCCAAGTGCGAGGAAAAGCAGTTCGTTTTTGGGGTTCATGCTGGCCTATCTAGACCTTTGGTAGAGCATAGCCAGCCCCTGAATAGTGAGATCGGGTTCGATAACATCGAAAATCTCGGTATGCTCGTCAAACAGCGTAGCCAGACCGCCGGTGGAGATGACCTTGGTCGGTCGGCCGATTTCCGCCTTTACCCGCGAAATCAGCCCCTCGATCATCGCGACATAGCCCCAGAATACGCCGATATGCATCTGCTCTTCCGTTGTTGTGCCGATCACGGTTTTGGTTTCGGTCGGTGCCTCGATGGCGATCCGCGGCAGCATGGCCGCCGCGCTCACAAGCGCATCAAGGGACAGGTTGATACCCGGTGCGATTATGCCGCCCTTATAGCTGCCGTCATAATCGACAATATCGAAGGTGGTCGCCGTCCCGAAGTCGATCACAATCAGGTCTTCGGGATGTAGGCTGTGCGCGGCAATCGCGTTAATCACCCGGTCCGCGCCCACCGTATGCGGTTCGGGCACATCGAGCCGGATACCCCATTCGGCAGGAGCCTGCCCGGCAATGAGCACCTCTGCATCGAAATATTTGGTGGCAAGCACTTCCAGATTATGGAGTGCGCGGGGTACGACCGTGGCGATCATGACGGCCTCGATGGTCTTCGGATCGAATTCTTCCAGCGCCATCAGGTTATGCAGCCAGACCGCATATTCATCGCCCGTACGTTTGGGGTCAGTTGCGATCCGCCAACGGGCGACGATCTCACCATCTTTGACGAGCGCAAAGACGACATTGGTGTTTCCGGCATCGATAGCAAGCAGCATCAGCAGGTCCTCAGATCAGGAAAACATCGCCAGCATGCATGACATGGACGGCCCCATCCGCCAAGCGCAGACGCAGCGCGCCGTCTGCGTCCATCCCGTCGAACACGCCGTCGATTTTCCGGCCGGAAGGATCATGCACCGTCAGCGCAGCGCCCCTGGGATGTGCACGGGCGAGCCATTGCTCGCGGATTGCTCCAAGCCCCGGCTCCCGCCATTTGGCCACCCATTTGGCGAAGCTGTCGGCCAGTTCCCGTAGAAAAATATCGGGCATTGGCGCCATTCCATAAGCGGCAAGGCTGGTCGCCGGACGATCAAGATTATCGGGGTGCCCGACAAGATTGACTCCGATACCGATAACAACTGCCTCATTTTCACGCTCGAGGAGGATGCCTGACAGTTTGGCGCCATCAAGGAGCAGGTCGTTCGGCCATTTGAGCGTCAGCGCGCTGTGCATCTCCTCGCCCAGGAAAGCTGCGACCGCATCGTACAGGGCAAGTGAGGCGACAAGCGCCAGGCTAGCGGAAGGCGGATCGCCCTCACCCGTCCGCACCAATGTACTGGCAAACAGATTGCCGGAGGGAGAAACCCAGTTCCGCCCTTGCCGCCCCCGGCCAGCAAGTTGGCGATCCGCACGCAACCAGAAACCTTCGGCCTCGCCCGCGCGGGCCAGCGCCATCACATCGTCATTGGTGGAGCCGGTCTCGGCAACCGTCTGGATGCGAGCGGTCAGAACAACCGTCCCTAGAAAAGGGCCTGGGCAGCATTGCCCGCCGTTAGCGCCAGAAACGGCACGAGCAGATAGCCGAGCGGTGAAACCGTTGCGGCCGTCACTGCGATCAGACCATTTTCAACAACCGAATTCGCCGGCGCATAGGGTGCGGCCGCATCGTCGAAGTAAATTGTCTTGATGATGCGGAGATAATAATAGGCGCCGATCACCGAGAGAGCGATACCGATCACCGCCAGCGGGAAAAGCCCCGCCGCCACAGCGGCATCGAACACCAGGAACTTGCCCCAGAAGCCAAGAAGCGGCGGAATGCCTGCCAGGCTGAACATGAATATCGCAAAAGCCGCAGCGAGCGCCGGCTGCGATTTAGAGAGGCCTGCAAGACTGGCAATATCCTCGACCGGCCTGCCTTGCGCATCGCGCATCTGCAACACGCAGAGGAAGCTGCCCAGGGTCATCACGACATAAATCGCCATGTAGGACAAGGTCGCGGCAACGCCCGCCTGTGTTCCGGCGGCAATGCCGATCAGCGCGAATCCGATATTGTTGATCGAGCTATAGGCGAGCAGGCGTTTAACGTTGGATTGGCCGATAGCCGCAACCGCGCCCAGCGCAATCGACGCCAGAGCTACGAATATAACAATCTGCTGCCAGGCATCGGTCGCCGGAGCGAGCGCATCGAACATCACGCGAATGGCAAGCGCCACGGCGGCGATCTTGGGCGCAGTGGCGAAGAAAGCCGTAACCGGGGTCGGCGCGCCTTCGTAAACATCTGGTGTCCACATATGGAACGGCACGGCGCTTATCTTGAAGGCAAGACCGGCAAGCACGAACACAAGACCGAACAGCTCACCCATCGACAGACCGGAGGCCATGGCGGCGCCGATCCCTTGATAGCTGGTCGTACCGGTGAAGCCGTAAATCAGCGACACGCCGTAGAGCAGGATGCCGCTGGCAAGCGCACCGAGCACGAAATATTTGAGGCCGGCTTCGGCGGAACGCGTATCCTGCCGCATGAAGCTCGCCAGCACATAGGCGGCAAGGCTCTGCATCTCGAGGCCGATATAGAGCATCATCAGGTCGCCGGACGAAACCATGAAGCCCATGCCGAGCGCGGAGAGCAGGATCAGGATTGGATATTCAGGCCGCATTTCGCCGCGCCGGTCAAAGAAGCGGGGCGCCATGAGAATGGCAATCGCGGCCGAAGCGTAAATCAGCACCTTGGAGAAGGTGGAAAAGGCATCGGCATAATACAGGCCGCCGAATACTGCGCCGCCGTTGCCCGCTGGCCCCAGCAGAGCCAAACCGCAAGCGATGAGCATCAGCACCGCATAGATGCTGACCCGGCGACCAAGATCGGGCTTGTTGCTGAAGGCGGCAACCAGCAGCAGATCGGTCGCGCCGAGCGTCAGGATCAGCTCGGGCAGGACAACGAGAAGGCTTTCAAGCATGGTCATCAGTGCGCGCCCTCCGCTTCATGGCTTTCGCTTCCGCCATGCTCGGCTTCGGCGGGCAGGCCTTCGCCCATGATAAGCTGTGCATCGCCCGGCGGGTTGGCGCGTTCGATACGCTCGAGCAGTACGCCGACATCATCGCGGATCGGAGCGAGGAAGCTTTCGGGATAGACGCCCATCCACAGGACAACGGCTGCAATCGGTGCCAGCGTCGCCATCTCGCGCATCGAGAGATCGGGCATCGCTTTCACATCTTCCTTTTCAAGCGTGCCGTAGCAAATCCGCCAGTAGAGATAGAGCATATAGGCCGCGCCAAGGATGATACCCGTGGTCGCGACAAAGGCGACCCAGCTGTTCGCTTCATAGGCGCCGACCAGGGCCAGGAACTCACCGACAAAGCCGCTCGTGCCCGGTAGGCCGACCGAAGCCATGGTGAACAGCATGAAGAGGATGGCATATTTCGGCATATTGTCCGAAAGCCCGCCATAACGATCAATCTCGCGCGTATGGAGGCGATCATAGATCACGCCGACACACAGGAAGAGCGCGGCCGAGACGAGGCCATGGCTGAGCATGACGATCATCGCGCCTTCGATACCCTGCCGGTTAAAGGCGAACAGGCCGATCGTGACAAAGGCCATATGGGCGACCGACGAATAGGCGATCAGCTTCTTCATGTCCTGCTGCACCAGCGCAACGAGCGAAGTGTAGACCACCGCAACCATCGACAGGCCGAACACGATCCAGACCAGATCGGCAGACGCTTCCGGGAACATCGGCAGCGAGAAGCGGATAAAGCCGTATCCGCCCATTTTCAGGAGCACACCGGCAAGAATGACCGAGCCCGCTGTCGGTGCCTGCACATGGGCGTCAGGCAGCCAGGTATGCACCGGCCACATCGGCATTTTCACGGCGAAGCTGGCGAAGAAGGCCAGCCAGAGCCAGGTTTGCGCATTGGCCGGGAAGTCATAGGCCATCAGGGTCGGAATGTCCGAAGTCCCCGCCTGCTGCACCATCCACAGCATCGCGATCAGCATCAGCACTGACCCCAAAAGCGTGTAGAGGAAGAATTTATAGCTGGCGTAGATCCGCTCGGCACCGCCCCAGATACCGATGATCAGGTACATCGGGATCAGGCCGGCCTCGAAGAAGATGTAGAAGAGGAACAGATCCTGCGCAGTGAACACGCCGATCATCAGCGATTCCATCAGCAGAAACGCCGCCATATATTCCGGCACGCGCGTCTGGATGGATTTCCAGCTGGCCAAAATGCAAATCGGCATCAGGAACACCGAGAGCATGATCAGCATCAGCGAGATGCCGTCTATGCCCAACGCCCAGGCAAAGCGCCCGAAAACTGGATAGCTCTCGACAAACTGCCATTGGGGTCCGCCAATCTCGTAAGTCAGCCACAGGCCGATGCCGAGCAGGAAGGTCAGCAGCGTCGTGCCAAGCGCGAGCACCCGCGCCTTCTGCGCTTTCGCTTCGCTCTGACCCGGCCATATCAGGCAGAGCAATGCGCCCGCCAGTGGCAGGCCGATCATCAGCGACAAGATGGGAAAATCGAGCTGGTTCACCGCGTAATCGCCCAGGTTGCGCCCGCCGCCAATCCGATCAGCATGACAAGCGCATAGGTGTAGAGATAACCGGACTGGAAGCGCCGCGTGACGGTGCTGCCGCTCGCGACAAGCGCCGAGACGCCATCAGGCCCAAACCGGTCGATAAAGCCCTTGTCGCCGCGCTTCCAGAAGAAGCGACCGATCGCGAAGGCCGGCTTGACGAACAGAACGTTGTAGAGCTCGTCGATATACCATTTGTTGAGCAGGAAGGCGTGGAGGACGCGGAACTGCGCGACAAATCTCGCTGGCCAGTCAGTGTAGCGAATATAGGCGAGCCAGGCGATGACGAGGCCAATCAGCATGGCCACCGTAGACGCCAGTTTTACCCACATCGGCACGCCATGAAGTTCGTGAATCAAATGCTCGTTGAAGGCGACGCTACCAGCCCAGAACGCTTCGCTGTCGACAAATTCATGGGTGAAGACATACCCTGCGAATACGGCGCCAACAGACAGCGACAGCAGCGGAACCAGCATCGCCCAACCGCTTTCATGGGGGTGATAGCCGCCCGTGCCGTCGCCTGTATCCTTGCCGCCATGATCATGAACCGCATGCTGGACATGTTCGGACGTTCCCCAGCGGGCCTTGCCGAAAAAGGTCATGAAGATCAGGCGCCAACTATAGAAGCTGGTGAGCAGGGCCGCGAAAACCAGCGTGAAGAAGGCGATGCCGCCAAGGCTGCTTTCGCTCGCAAAAGCCGCTTCGATAATCGCGTCTTTCGAATGGAAGCCGGCAAAGCCTGCATGAAGCCAGACGACGCCCACCCCGGTAATCGCCAGCGTACCGATCATCATCGTCCAGAAGGTGATCGGAATTTCTTTACGCAGCGCGCCATAGTGCCGCATGTCCTGCTCATGATGCATGGAGTGGATCACCGAACCCGCGCCGAGGAACAGTAGCGCCTTGAAGAAAGCGTGGGTGAAGAGGTGGAACATGGCGATGCCATATGCCCCAACGCCGACGGCCACGAACATATAGCCCAGCTGCGAACAAGTTGAGTAGGCGATCACCCGCTTGATATCGGTTTGCGTGGTGCCGACCGTTGCAGCAAAGAAAGCGGTAAGCAGCCCGAAAAAGGTCACCACCAACAATGCGGTTTCGCTCGTTTCGAACATCGGCGACAGGCGACACACCATGAACACGCCGGCCGTGACCATCGTCGCGGCATGGATCAGCGCTGAAACGGGCGTCGGGCCCTCCATCGCGTCGGGCAGCCAGGTATGCAGGCCGAACTGTGCAGATTTGCCCATCGCGCCCACGAAGAGCAGCAAGCAGAGCAGCGTCATCGTGTCGAGACGATAGCCGAGGAAACCAATGGTCGATCCGGCCATGGCCGGTGCCGCTTCGAGGATTTCGGGAATCGAGACGGTGCCGAAAACCATGAAGGTTCCGAAAATGCCGAGCGAGAAACCAAAGTCCCCCACCCTGTTCACCACGAATGCCTTGATCGCGGCGGCATTGGCACTGGGCTTGTGATACCAGAAACCGATGAGGAGGTAAGAGGCAAGGCCCACCCCTTCCCAACCGAAGAACATCTGCACCAGATTGTTCGACGTCACCAGCATCAGCATGGCGAAGGTAAAGAGCGAGAGATAGGCGAAGAAGCGGGGCTGATCCGGATCTTCGTCCATATAGCCCCAGCTGTAGAGGTGAACGAGCGAGGAAACGCTGGTCACGACGACGAGCATTACGGCGGTCAGCGTATCGACGCGCAGGCTCCATGCGACATCAAGATCGCCAGAACGTATCCAGTCGAATATTGGCGCGACATAGGCCGTCTGCCCGCCAACCAGAAAATCGAGAAAGATCGGCCAGCTAAGAGCGCATGCAACGAACAGCGCGCCCGTTGTCAGGATTTTCGCGGCAAAATTGCCGATCATCCGGTTGCCAAGGCCCGCGATGATGGCCGCGAGCAGCGGCAGGAAGACGATGAGCTGGATCATAAGGGTCAGCCCTTCATCCGGTTGACATCGTCAACGGCGATGGTGCCGCGACCACGGAAATAGATGACGAGAATGGCAAGACCGATAGCCGCTTCACCCGCCGCAACGGTCAGCACGAACATCGCGAATACCTGCCCGACAATATCACCGAGAAAGGCGCTGAATGCGACAAGGTTGATGTTCACGGCGAGCAGGATCAGCTCGATCGCCATCAGGATGATGATAATATTCTTCCGGTTCAGGAAAATGCCGAGAACGCCCATCACAAACAGGATAGCGCCGACTACCAGATAGTGGCCCAAGCCGATCATTGGGAAGCTCCGATCACAGTTCGACCCCCTTGCCCACTTCAGGCTGTGTGTTGCGTGTAGCGTCTTCGGGACGGCGTTTGATCTGCTTGCTGATATTTTGCGGGCGGACCCCGCCGCGTTCGCGGTGGGTCAGGACGATTGCCCCGACCATCGCAACAAGGAGAACAATGCCCGCCCCTTCGAACACCAGCAGGTAGCGGTCATACAACGCCCGACCGATAGCTTCGATATTGGGCATATCGGGATCGATCGTGCCCATCCGCGTGTCCGGGCCGATATCGGCGAAATTCCAGACGCCGACCGCGAAAATCATCTCGCACAGCAGCACCACCGCAATCAGCAGCCCAAAGGGCAGATAGCGGGTGAACCCAGCGCGCAGCTCCGCAAAATCGATGTCGAGCATCATCACAACAAACAGGAACAGCACCGCGACGGCGCCGACATAGACGATGACAAGCAGCATCGCGATAAACTCCGCGCCGATCAGCAGCATCAGCCCCGCCGCGTTGAAAAAGGCAAGGATAAGCCAGAGCACCGAATGCACAGGATTACGTGACACGATGGTCAGCGCGCCCGAGGCAATCACGATGGTTGCGAAAAGATAGAAGGCGAAGGCCTGAATCACGTTATCTTGGGACCCCTGTAAGAATCGGCTGCGGCTTAACGGTAGGGCGCATCGGCGGCAAGGCTCGCGGCGATTGCGCGCTCCCATTTGTCGCCATTGGCCAGCAATTTATCCTTGTCGTAGAGCAACTCCTCCCGCGTTTCGGTTGCATATTCGAAATTCGGACCCTCGACGATGGCATCGACGGGGCAGGCCTCCTGGCACAATCCGCAATAGATGCATTTCGTCATGTCGATATCATAACGCGTCGTCCGGCGGCTGCCATCTTCGCGCGGTTCGGCCTCGATGGTGATCGCCTGGGCCGGGCAAACCGCCTCGCACAATTTGCAGGCGATGCAGCGTTCCTCGCCGTTCGGATAGCGGCGCAGCGCATGTTCGCCCCGGAACCGCGGCGAGATCGGGTTCTTCTCATAGGGATAGTTGATCGTCGCCTTTGGCTTGAAGAAATATTTGAGCGTCAGGACATGCGCCTTGACGATTTCCCACAGCGTGAAGCTTTTTATGAGATGCGCGAGGCTCACAGCACGCCTCCATATCTTGTCAGCATGAGATAACCGGACACCAGCACAACCCAAAAGAGCGACAGCGGCAGGAAGACTTTCCAGCCAAGACGCATAAGCTGATCATAGCGGTAACGCGGCACGGTCGCCTTCACCCAGCTGAAGATGAAGAAGAAGATCAGTATTTTCAGGAACAGCCAGAAAATGCCCGGGACCACATAGAGCGGCGCCCAGTCTACCGGCGGGAGCCATCCACCCCAGAAGAGCACGGCATTGAGCGCGCACATCAGAATGACATTGGCATATTCGCCGAGCCAGTAGAGCGCGAAGCTCATCGAGCTATATTCGGTCTGATAGCCGGCAACGAGTTCGCTCTCTGCTTCGGTCAGATCGAACGGAGCGCGCGCGGTTTCCGCCAGCGCGGAGATAAAGAAAACCACAGCCATCGGGAACAGCAGCGGGTTAAAGGCGAAACCGTTGATGAAGCCGAAGACATGGCCCTGCTGCGCGGTGATGATCGTCTGCATGTTGAACGAACCGGCAAACATCACGACGGACAGCAACACAAAGCCGATAGAGACCTCATAGCTCACCATCTGCGCAGCGCCGCGAAGCGCCGAATAGAATGGATATTTGGAGTTGGAGGCCCAGCCCGCAATCACGATCCCGTATACACCCAGCGAACTCGCCGCGAGCACGTAGAGCAGGCCGACATTGATATTGGCGAGCACCATGTCCTCGCCGAACGGGATCACCGCCCAGGCGATCAAGGCCACGGTAAAGGTTATAATCGGCGCGATCAGAAAAAGGCCACGATTCGCGGCGCTCGGAATGATGGTTTCCTGCAGGAACACCTTCAGGCCGTCCGCAAAGCTCTGGAGCAATCCAAACGGCCCAACGACATTGGGCCCCTTGCGCAGCGCAATCGCCGCCCAGATCTTGCGATCGGCATAGATGATCATAGCAACGGCCAGCATAAGCGGCAGGGCGATGAGAAGGATGCCCGCGATGGTCGCAACGCCCCATGCCCATTCAAAGCTCATGCCGAGCGACTGGAAGAATTCAGTCATTCCGCAGCCTCCGCGAATTCTTCGCCATGGATGAGTTCGGCCGAGCAGCGCTGCATCGTCTCGCTGGCGCGGCAGATGGCGTTGGTCAGGTAGAAATCCTTGATCGGCAAGGCGATCGGTCCGCTCGGGGCACCGTCGGAAAGCTTGGGCGGCGCCCATTCATATTCAGCCAGGCCTTCATCGGCGAGCGCCGGGAATTCCGCCGCAATCGCATCTCGCAGCTGGTCGAGCGTATCGAAGGGCAGCGTGTTGCCGAGCGCATCGGAAAGCGCGCGGAAAATCGTCCAGTCCTCGCGCGCATCGCCGGGCGGGAACACCGCGCGGTTGCCGCGCTGGACCCGGCCTTCCAGATTGACCCAGGTACCGCTCTTCTCGGCATAGGAGGCACCAGGTAGGACAACATCCGCCTGCGCCGCGCCCTGCTCGCCATGATGGCCGACATAAACTTTGAATGCGCCAGAAAATGCTTCGAAATCAACGCCATCCGCACCGAGCAGGAAAAGCAACTCCGGATCGGCCGCGGCCAGATCGGCCGTGCCACCCGGCTGCGCCCAACCAAGCATCAGGCTGCCCATCCGCGCGGCGGAGAAGTGCAACACATTATAGCCATTCCAGCCATCCCGGATGAGATTGTAGGTATCGGCCAGCGCCAGCGAGGCAGCTTGCAGGCCCGGAACCATGATACCGCCCCCGCCGATGATCAGCGCTGGACGTTCGGCTGCCTTCAGCGCGTCGGCTGCATCTTCCGGCAAGTCCGCCGCCAGCGCGGCATCGTCGCCCAGCCATGTCACCGGATAGGTCAGGTCAATCTCAGGCCCGATCACGAAAACTTTCGCTCCAGCCTTCGCGGCTCTGCGGATGCGCGTGTTGACGAGCGGGGCTTCCCAGCGCGGATTGGTACCGATCAGCAGGATGGCATCGGCCTCTTCAATCCCAGCTATCGTCGTGTTGAAATTCACCGCCGCGAGATTGCTCGCGTCGTAATCCATGCCGTTCTGACGGCCTTCAATCTGCTTCGAACCAAGCCCCTCAAGCAGTTTCTGCGCAGCATACAGCGCTTCGACTTCCACCATGTCGCCGCCGATGGCAGCAACCTTGCTGCCCGCTTTCTTCGCAGCACCAGCAATCGCGGCAAAAGCATCCGCCCAGCTTGCGGTTTCAAGCTTGCCATTCTTGCGAACATAGGCCTTGTCGAGGCGGTTGCGATAAAGGCCGTCCACAGCATGGCGCGTCTTGTTGCTCGCCCATTCTTCGTTGACGTCCTCGTTGATCCGCGGGAGCGCGCGCAGCACTTCCCTGCCCCGGCTGTCGAGCCGGATGTTCGTTCCGACCGCGTCCATCACGTCGATCGACGGCGTCTTGCGCAGCTCCCATGGCCGCGCCTCGAAGGCATAGGGCCGTGCGGTCAGCGCGCCTACCGGGCAGAGATCGACGACATTCCCCGAAAGCTCGCTGGTCGCCGCATGCTCGAGATAGGTCGTGATTTCCATATTCTCGCCGCGCCCGACCGCGCCGATCTCCTCGACTCCGGCCACTTCCTGCGCAAAGCGGACGCAGCGCGTGCAGTGGATGCAGCGCGTCATCTCGGTCTTGACCACAGGTCCCATATATTTTTCGGTGACCGCGCGCTTGTTCATCTCATAGCGCGTATGGCCCTTGCCATAGGCCATGGCCTGATCCTGCAAATCGCATTCGCCGCCCTGATCGCAAATCGGACAATCGAGCGGGTGGTTGATGAGGAGAAACTCCATCACACCTTCACGCGCTTTTTTGACCATTTCGGTCGTCGTGAAAATCTCTTGACCCTCGGCAGCAGGCAGCGCGCAGCTTGCCTGCGGCTTGGGCGGCCCCGGCTTCACTTCGACAAGGCACATCCGGCAGTTACCAGCGATGCTCAGGCGTTCATGGTAACAGAAACGCGGGATTTCCTTGCCGGCAATCTCGCATGCCTGAAGCACGGTCGCGCCGTCGGGAACTTCGGTTGCGATACCGTCTACGGTGACTTTAGGCATTGCCTGCCCCCATATATTTCCAGGCGGGAACGACCGCGATCAGATACAGTATGAACAACGCCAGATAGCCCCAATCAAACCCGATAGAGGGACCGATCGACCCCTGCATATAGGGCGTGAGCGCGACCGCGAGGGTCGCCGCCAGATAAAGCCAGACCGCCCATTTCTTCCGGAAATACGTCAGGACCGCGCCGACCAGCGCAGCTGTGCCGGCAAATAGCGCCCAGACGGTCGCCGTATCACCGGACCAGCCGGTGGATGAACTGACAGCCAGATAGAGCGCGATCATGACCGCAGCCCAAGCGAGCGCGATGATGGCAACGATGGTTTTCATGATCCGGACAGGTTTTGCTGTGTCTTTCATTCCGCCGCCTCCAAAACTTCGCCCGCACCCGCATATTCGCGGATGCGCCGTTCCAGCTCCGGCCGGAAATGGCGGATCAGGCCCTGGATCGGCCAGGCAGCAGCATCGCCAAGCGCGCAGATGGTATGGCCTTCGACCTGTTTGGTGACTTCGTGGAGCATATCGATATCACTGATATCGGCCTTGCCTTCGCGCAGTCGCTCCATCATTCGCCACATCCAGCCGGTGCCTTCGCGGCACGGTGTGCACTGGCCGCAGCTTTCATGCTTGTAGAAATAAGAAATACGGCTGATCGCCCGGACGATATCGGTCGATTTGTCCATCACGATCACCGCCGCCGTGCCGAGGCCCGAGCCAAGTTCTTTTAGCCCGTCGAAATCCATCGGCGCGTCCATGATCTCGGCAGCGGGCACCAGCGGCACTGAGGAGCCGCCGGGGATCACCGCGAGCAGATTGTCCCAACCGCCCGTGATTCCGCCCGCATGTTTCTCGATCAGCTCGCGGAACGGGATGCTCATCGCCTCTTCGACGACGCAGGGACGCTCAACATGACCGGAAATCTGGAACAGCTTTGTGCCCTGATTGCCTTCACGCCCAATACCGGCAAACCAGCTCGGCCCGCGCCGGAGGATCGTCGGCACAACCGCGATCGACTCGACATTGTTGACTGTGGTCGGGCAGCCATACAGGCCCGCACCCGCCGGGAATGGCGGTTTTAGGCGCGGCTGGCCTTTTTTGCCTTCGAGGCTCTCCAGCAAGGCCGTTTCCTCGCCGCAGATATAGGCACCCGCGCCGCGATGGACGAAAACGTCGAAATCATAGCCGGACCCGCAGGCATTCTTGCCTATAAAGCCCTTGTCATAGGCTTGCTGTACCGCAGCGAAGAGAGTTTCAGCCTCGCGGATAAATTCGCCGCGAATATAGATATAGGCGGCACGTGCGCGCATCGCATATCCGGCGATCAGCGCCCCTTCGATGAGCTTTTGCGGGTCATGCCGCATGATCTCGCGATCCTTGCAGCTGCCCGGTTCGGACTCGTCGGCGTTGATGACGAGGAAGCTGGGACGACCGTCTTTGGATTCCTTCGGCATGAAGGACCATTTGAGGCCTGTCGGGAAGCCCGCACCACCGCGCCCGCGCAGCCCGCTCGCCTTAATTTCCTCGACGATATTGTCCTGGCCCTTGGCGATCAGGTCTTTCGTGCCATCCCAGTCGCCGCGTTTTATAGCCGCGTCGATGCCCCATGGCTGGAAGCCATAGACATTGGTGAAGATGCGATCCTTGTCGTCAAGCATTGCGCGACCTCATCCAGCGAATGAAAAAATACCAGAGCGGAGCCGCGAGCAACGAGACCACGATATGCTGCGCCAATGTGATATCACGGTTCATCACCACGTCGATAAGCACGTTCACGGCGAAAAAGGCTACGATAAAGGTTATCGTCGCCTGCATCAGCGTCATCGAGGAGAAGGGTCCGCTCGCCACTACGCATTTTCCCCTTGAGCCATCTCTTTCAGGGTGGTCGGGCCGCCTTCAGGGCAGCTAGTCTGGCGGTCGATCTGCGGACCCGGCGTTACCGGTTCGTCATTGCTCAGCTTTTCGAGAATATCGGTCATGCTGTCATAATCGAGATCTTCGAAATTATCGTCGTTGATCTGCACCATCGGCGCATTGGCGCAAGCGCCCAGGCATTCCACCTCGGTTAGCGTGAACAGGCCGTCCGGCGTCGTCTTTCCTTTGACAAGGCCCTTATTCTTGCAGGCCGCCATGACATCGTCGGAGCCGCGCAGCATACAGGGCGTCGTACCGCAGAGCTGCACATGGAAACGGCCAACCGGCACGATGTTGTACATCGTATAGAAGGTCGCGACCTCATAGGCGCGCATATAGGGCATGCCGAGCTGGGCGGCGACGAACTCGATCACCGGCATCGGCAGCCAGCCCTGCGTTTTCGTCTCCTCGCCAACCTGACGCTGGGCGAGATCAAGCAGCGGCATCACGGCAGAGGCCTGACGCCCCTCGGGATAGCGCGCGACAATTTCCTTCGCCTTGGCCGCATTCTCTTCGGTCCAGGCGAAAGCACCCCAGCGTTCCCGGATCGCGTCATTCTCAAGCGCGGTATCCGTCGAGGATTGGGAGAGCTTATCGTCGGGAAGGATCGTCATCAGATCGCCTCCAATGTGTCGCGGGTGCGGTCGGACGGATTGACGCCCGTGTTGGGCTCGCCTTCGCGATCCATGAACATCACATGGCATTCCTCTTCGCAGAAGGGCCGATGCTCGACGCCTTTGGGAACGACGATCATCTCACCTTTCCCCAGATGCTGCACGCCATCGCGAAATTCGATATCCAGTGCGCCGTCTAGAACGAGGAACAGCTCGTCGGTCTCGGCATGGCTATGCCAGTCGAAATCGCCCTTGAGCTTGGCGAGACGGACCTCACTATCGTTATACTTGGCTGCAATCCGCGGATTCCAGTGATCCGAAAATTGGGAGAGCTTGTCAGCAAAGTTGATGGTTTTGGCAGCAGTCATAGACTTGCCTTCCATACCTTACGAGCGGCTCGAATGTAGCTGCCGATCGCAAAACCAATCAAACCAACCAAGTAAAACAACGGCGGCCCCAACTGCAGGGATCGGCCAGTCACGATGGGATATACTATTGTATACACGCCGCAAAAAGCGACCAGCAGAAGAACAGGCATTGCTGTCTCTATGATGATCTGACGCCTCACCGGTCACACTCCCCGAACACCACATCGATAGCGCCCAGAATGACAGTCGCATCGGCGAGCATATGGCCCTTGCACATGAAATCCATGGCCTGGAGGTGCGAAAATGCAGTCGGGCGGATCTTGCAGCGATAGGGTTTGTTCGTCCCGTCACTCACCAGATAGACGCCGAATTCGCCCTTGGGGCTTTCGGTCGCGACATAGACTTCGCCAGCGGGCACATGAAAGCCCTCGGTATAGAGTTTGAAGTGATGGATCAGCGCTTCCATCGACTGCTTCATCTCGCCGCGTTTGGGCGGGACGATCTTGCGGTCGAGGCTCGCGACCGGGCCTTCCGGCATCTCGTTTATGCACTGGCGCATGATCCGCGCGGACTGGCGAACTTCCTCGACGCGGACCATGAAACGGTCATAGCAATCGCCGTTCGTGCCGACGGGGACGTCGAACTCCATCCGGTCGTAAACATCGTAAGGCTGCGCCTTGCGCAGATCCCAGGGAATGCCCGAGCCGCGCAGCATCGGCCCCGAAAAACCCCATTTCACGGCATCGTCCTTGGAGACGACGGCGATATCGACATTGCGCTGCTTGAAGATACGGTTGTCGACGACAAGGCTCATCGCATCTTCGTAGAGTTTCGGGAACGTATCGAGCCAGTCCGCCATATCGGCGAGCAGCTTGGGCGGCAGATCCTGATGCACACCGCCGGGCCGGAAATAGGCCGCATGCATGCGGGCACCTGAGGCGCGCTCGTAAAAGGCCATGGCCTGCTCGCGAATTTCGAACAGCCAGATATTGGGTGTCATCGCGCCGACGTCCATCACATGGCTGCCAAGGTTCAGACAGTGGTTGAGGATGCGGGTCAGCTCGGCAAAGAGGACGCGAATATATTGCGCGCGCAGCGGCACTTCGAGATCGAGCATTTTCTCGATCGCCAGCACATAGCTGTGCTCCATGCACATCGGCGACACATAATCGAGCCGGTCGAAATAGGGCAGCGCCTGCAGGTAGGTCTTGTGCTCGATCAGCTTCTCGGTGCCGCGATGGAGCAGGCCGACATGTGGATCGACACGCTCGACAATTTCGCCGTCCAGTTCCATCACCAGGCGCAGCACACCGTGCGCGGCCGGATGCTGCGGGCCGAAATTGATCGTATAGTTGGAAATCTGGGTGTCGCCGACCGTGGGATCGGCCTCGTCCGTCTGGCCCCGAATCTCTTCGAGATAGTCAGCCATTACGCATCCCCTCCCGCTTTGCCGGGTTCGTCGGATTTTTCAGCCGCCTTCGCGTCGGCTTTGGCACCAGCGCCCGTGTCTTTCGGACTTTCCGTGACTTTCGGCGTATCGACATCCGGCTCGCCTTCGGCCTTTTCATCGCCCGGCAGGATATATTCCGCGCCTTCCCAGGGACTCATGAAATCGAAGGTGCGGAAATCCTGGGCCAGCTCGACCGGCTCATAGATCACCCGCTTATGCTCTTCGGAATAGCGCATCTCGACATAGCCGGAGAGCGGAAAATCCTTGCGGAACGGATGGCCGCGAAAACCGTAGTCGGTAAGGATGCGGCGCAGATCGGAATTGCCCTCGAACAGCACACCGTACAAATCGAACACCTCGCGTTCGAGCCAGCCCGCGACGGGCCAGATATCAGTAATCGACGGCACCGGCATTTCCTCGTCCGTCGCAACCTTCACGCGGATCCGGTGATTGCGGGTCAGTGAAAGCAGATGATAGCAGACCTCGAATCGCTCCGGGCGTTCGGGATAGTCAACGCCGGCGATTTCCATCAGTTGCTGATAGCGCAAGCCTTTGCCGTCCCGCAGCGCGATCATCGCGTCGTGCAGCGCATCGCGCGCGACGGTGATCGAAATCTCTCCCATCGCTTCGACGGCATCGAGCAATGCATTGCCCAGCGCGGCTTTCACCGCATCGATCACGCCATCATTGGAGGCGATTACAGGAGCCGGAGACGCCATAACCCTATCGCTCTATCGTACCGACGCGGCGGATTTTCCGCTGCAATTGCATGACGCCGTATAGCAGCGCTTCCGCGGTTGGCGGACATCCGGGAATATAGATGTCGACCGGCACGATCCGGTCGCAGCCGCGCACCACGCTATAGCTGTAATGATAATAGCCGCCGCCATTGGCGCAGCTGCCCATCGAAATGACATATTTCGGCTCGGACATCTGATCGTATACGCGGCGCAAGGCCGGCGCCATCTTGTTGCATAGCGTGCCGGCGACGATCATCACGTCCGACTGCCGCGGGCTGGCCCGCGGTGCAGCGCCGAACCGCTCCATATCGTAGCGCGGCATATTGACCTGAATCATTTCGACCGCGCAGCAGGCAAGCCCGAAGGTCATCCACCACAGCGAGCCCGTGCGCGCCCAGGTGAAAAGATCCTCGGTCGACGTGACGAGGAAGCCTTTGTCCGCAACTTCCGAATTGATGTCCTTCAGGAAATCGGGGTCGGGCAGCGTACCGGCGGGCGGCGGGGCGTTGACTTCTATTCCCATTCCAGCGCTCCCACCTTCCAGGCATAGGCAAGGCCGATGGCAAGTTCCGCAAGGAACACCATCATCGCACCCCAGGCAACCCATCCCATATCGAACACGGTGACGGCCCAGGGAAACAAAAAGGCGACCTCAAGGTCAAAGATAATGAAGAGGATGGCCACCAGATAGAAGCGCACATCGAACTGGCCGCGAGAATCCTCGAACGCCGGAAAGCCGCACTCATACTCGGTCAGCTTGTTGGCATAGGGCTTGGACGCACCGGTAAATCTGGCGACAATCATCGGCAGGATGACAAAGGCTGTCGACAATAAAAGCGCGATTCCGAGAAACAGCAAGATCGGCAGATATTCAGCTAAATCAACGGCTATCGTTTCGGGCAAGGTTCAGGACTCGTGGTCGGAGTTGAATTGACGGCGCTTTTAGGCGTTGCCTCGCAGCAAGACAAGGGCGTTAGCGGCGGAAATCCGGCTGATTTTCGAACGGCGAGAGGTCGATTGCACGAATTGCCGTCGTCCGCGCCTCGGCGCCTTCGTTAAGCGCGCCGCCAGCGCCGAAATCGCCCCATCTCGCATCGGCGATATAGCGAAAGGAACTGCCCGATATCGTCCCGAGAGTGGGTTCTCCCCAATCGGGATTTTCCCTTTCGACAATTTCCACGGCCGTTACCCTGTCACCGGAATCGCTGATCGACAGGCGAAGGATCGCATGGGGACGAACGCCATTGCGAATGGCAAATATGGCATTGCCGTGCGGAACGAGCCCATCGATGCCGTCGAGCATATGGGGCCCGTCATAGGTTATCCGGTCCAGCGCGCCGGTTTCGAAATCGAAACGGGCCAGGCCATAGCTATAGTCGGCGACGATGAGCGCCGATCCGTCGGGAGACACCACCATGCCCTGGGCGCTGCGCAGCCTGCCCGGTTCGACAAGGCGCTCCAGCGCAACGGCGCCAACACGCCGCACATAGACTGCGCCCGTCGCTCCATCGCTGAGATAGGCGCTGCCATCAGGCCCAAGGGCGACATCGCCGGGCTGTTCGCCCGGGCCGACCGGCAGCCAGAGAATCTCCTGCCGGTCCGGCGAAATCCCCACCATCCCGACAAAAGCCGTATCCGGTTCGGTCGTCTGGTCGACGGCCGAGGACGATACCCACAACCAGCCGCGCTCGGCATCGAACGCCATGCCCATCGGGCTACCCATCTGGGGAGACCGGGGATCCGGTTCGCCGCCGACACCCGAAAATGGTGCCCATCCCTCGGCAGATGGTTCATAGACGGTGCGTGCGGTGACACTCGACACGAGATTGGCGTTGATCGTCGACACATGCACAATCCCTTCGACCAGTCCGAGATTTGCTGGCACGCTGGCGGCTGGAACGCTCGCGGTACGCGGCGCTGCGTTATAGGTCATGCGCGCAACAAAAAGCGGCCAGCGCTCATCGCTGAAAGCTGCCATGAAGACCGCCTGACCCGCTTCCGTCAGCGTGCCGCCCATCGCGATATAGCGCCACAAAGCAGCCTCCGCATGGGCCATCCGGTCTGCGTCTATGGCGTCCTGCGCCAGCCGCAACTGCATCAGCCCGCTATGCGGAAATTCCGAGGCCATACGCTGGAGATCGGCGGTCGTCGCATTTTCCGCTTCGGTTATTGCCGGCCAGTTTCCACCGGCCGTGTCGGCACTGGCCGCCCCAGACCATAGGGCGCATAAAGCCAGCACAGAAACGATGCGTTTCGTCACCGGATAGCGCCTGCCACAATCTTGTGCAGTTTGGAATGGATCGCATCGTTCGCCGCGAGGATTTCGCTGCGGTCGAAAAGCTGGGCGCCCCCGCGGAAATCGGTCACAAAGCCGCGCGCTTCCCGGACGAGAAGCACACCGGCGGCCACATCCCAGGGTTGCAGGCCGGCTTCCCAAAACCCGTCATAGCGCCCAGCGGCAAGCCAGGCGAGATCAAGAGATGCCGCACCGAACCGGCGGATACCCGCCACCTGAGGCGCCACGGCGTTGAAGACGGAGTTGAACTGATCCAGATCGCCATGGCCCTTGAACGGAATTCCCGTGGCGATAAGGGCTTCGTTGAGATTGCGGCGCCCGGACACCTGCAGCCTGCGATCATGAAGAAACGCGCCCTTGGTTTTTTCCGCCCAGAACAGATCGTCGGTCAGCGGCTGATAGACCATCGCCGCGCTGACCTCTCCCCAGCTGCCATCGGGCCTGCGTTCCTGGACAGCGATCGATATCGCGAAATGCGGGATACCGTGGAGAAAGTTACTGGTGCCGTCGAGAGGATCAATAATCCAGCGGGGCTTGTCTGGCTCACCTTCGATGATCCCGGCCTCTTCCAGCATGAAACCCCAGCCGGGGCGAACCGCCAGCAGCTCATCATAAAGGATGCGCTCGGCGCGCATATCGGCCTTGGACACGAAATCGGCCGGCCCCTTCATCGAAACCTGCAGATGCTCGACTTCGGAAAAGTCGCGCGCCAGGCTGCGACCGGCCTTGCGGGCGGCGCGGTCCATAACGGTGATGATAGCGGAACGGGCTGGCATAGTTTCTTTCCTGCGCTCGGAATTGCGCGCTTTACGGGTAAGGCTAGTCGGCCTTCTTCACATATTCCTGGGCATAGACATCGACAATGATGCGCGTGCCGGCGCTGATATGCGGCGGCACCATGACGCGAACACCATTGTCGAGGATCGCCGGCTTGTATGAAGAAGACGCTGTCTGGCCTTTCACGACCGCATCGGCTTCGACGATCTCGGCCTCTACGTGATCGGGCAGCTGCACGGAGATCGGCTTTTCCTCATAAAGTTCCAGCATGACATCCATGCCGTCCTGCAGGAAAGCCGCAGCATCGCCGAGCATATCCTTGGACAGGGATATCTGCTCGTAATTTTCCTTGTCCATGAAGGTCAGCATTTCATCGTCGGCGAAGAGGAACTGATAGTCTCGCGTATCGAGGCGCACTTTCTCGACAGTTTCTGCGGAACGGAAGCGCACATTGTTCTTGCGCCCGTCGATCAGATTCTTGAGCTCGACCTGCATATAGGCGCCGCCCTTGCCGGGCTGCGTATGCTGAATCTTGACGGCCTTCCACAGCCCGCCCTCATATTCGATGATGTTGCCGGGACGGATGTCCACGCCGCTGATCTTCATGAATGTCTCACTTGTTTCGAAAGAGCCGGCGCGGCCTCTACCAGCCGCAGGGCCATGCCACAAGCGAAGAGCCGTTGTCGCTTCCGTCCAATACGGAGCTGCCCGCCTCCCTTACACAATCGCGCATCAGGCAGAGGTTATGCAGATGATGTACCGTAATAGCCCTTTTCCGCGTGCCGCCGGGCTTTTTGGCCGGATCGCCGGCTTGCCGCGCCGAATTCGGCGAAATCCGGATATCCGGGCCGGTATCTCCGACCCGGATCGCTATCGCGCAGAGCTTCTGCGCAAGGCCGTGGCTTTCACGGTCGGCAAACCTGACAGCGCCGATTCCGAAATCTAGTCGCCGAGTAGCGCCGCAAAGGCACCGACACCCGCAGCCTCGCCATCGGGATGGTCCCAGACGGCACTGCTGACAGCGAGGAAATCTGCCCCTGCCTCGATAAGCGGCGCGGCATTGTCGGCGGTAATCCCGCCGATCGCAACGCAGGGCAGTACGAACATGGCCGACCACCAGGTCAGAATCTCCGGTTCGGGTCGATGGGCTGTTTCCTTGGTTCGCGTCTCGTAAAAGGCGCCGAATGCGACATAGTCGGCACCGGCCTCGCCAGCTTCCATCGCAAAATGGCGGCTGTCATGACATGTCGCGCCAATCTGCGCATCCTTGCCGAGCAGCGCCCTCGCCTCCTTGATGCTGCCATCGGACCGGCCGAGATGGACGCCGTCCGCCCCCAGCTGCGCGGCGAGATCGGCGCGATCGTTGAGGATGAAGGCGCAATCCCGCTCGGCGCAGACCGGCATGAGCTGCTCCGCCATTGCGGCAATCGCCGCATCGTCGACCTCTTTCATGCGGAGCTGGAACGCGGCGACCGGCCCGGCATCGAGCGCCCTGGTCAGGTGATCGGCAAAATCCGGGCCGGGATCGGAAGGAGAGATCAGGTAAAGTTGGCAATCGGTTGTCATGCGCTCCCCCTAGCCTCTCTGCGGTGCAAAACGGAAGCGCCTTCTCCCGTTCATTGCGCATGCAGGCCAATCCGCGCAGGATATCCCGATGAAACAGCTATTTTCCCTTGCCCTGCTCGCGGTGCTGGCGGGCTGCACCACGATTTCGCAGGCCGCGCCCCGACAGGACGGGATCGCCGGGCTCGGCGAATCAACCCATGTCGACGGTCCGCTGGTCACGCCGCTTCGGCTGATCGAGGATAGCCGCTGCCCCATCAATGCGCGGTGCGTCTGGGCGGGCCGGGTGGTTCTGCGCGTCCGGGTAGCCGGGAACCGGACAATGGAGCTGACGCTCGGCGAACCTCAAGAGGTGGCCGATGGGGCGCTGACGCTGGTTGCCGTCGCGCCGGACCGGATTGCCGGCGAAGGGCAGGATATCGCCCCCGCCGACTATCGGTTCACCTTCGCATTCGACGGCGGATACTGAACCGGCCCTTGCGATCAGACCTTGACGGTCGACGCCCGATGGATCTGGTCGATAGCCGAGCCCAGAGCGGCATCGAATTCGGTATCGTCCATGCCATGCCGCAGATCCTGCAACAGTGCTCGGGAGAAGCTGGCGATCATGCCGTGATTCCTGGCCAGCTCCGCACATGCATCATCGCGCGAATAGCCGCCTGAAAGCGCGACAAGCCGGGCAACGCGCGGGTGCCCGACGATATCGTCATACAGTCCCGCTTTGGCCGGAATCGAAAGCTTCAGCATTACCTGCCGGTCTTCGGGCAGCGCATCGAGCGCCTTGATGAGTTCCTCCTTGAGGATCGCATCGGCCTCGGCGCGTTCCGGGCTGGTCAGCGATACTTCCGGCTCGACGATCGGCATCAGGCCATGATCGATGATCTGGTTCGCAACCTTGAACTGCTGCGTGACATTGGCGGCGATTCCGGTCGGCGACGCCTTGGCGATGACCGAGCGCATCTTGGTGCCGAAAATGCCCTTGGCAACCGCGCGTTCCAGCAGCGCATCGAGCCCCGGCATCGGTTTCATCATCTGGACGCCATCGGCCTCATCCTCCAGCCCCTTGTCCACTTTGAGAAACGGTACGACGCCACGTTCCCAAAGAGCAGTGGGGACCGGCTTGCCATCGGCCTCGCCGTCCATGGTTTTTTCAAACAGGATTGCACCGATCACCTTGCCGGTCGCGAAGGACGGCGCGGTGATGACCCGCTGGCGCATCTGGTGGATCAGCGCGAACATCTCGTCTTCATTTGCATAGGCGTCTTCGCCGATGCCGAATCCCTTGAGCGCCTTGGGCGTCGATCCGCCGCTCTGGTCGAGCGCGGCGATAAAGCCTTCGCCTTGGGTGATCGTCTGCATCATTTCTGGATCTGACATCGGATTGGGTTGTCCTCTTGGTTCGCGCGAATCTCGGGCGTCTGATAGTAAAGGGCGCGGCCTTGGGCAACGGTGCGCCAGTAACCGCCGTGCATAGCATTGCGAACCCGGGCCAAGGGAGGACATTTCATGTTGAACGATATCCAGAAACAGCTTTGCAGCGACAACCGAACCGATTTCAGCGATCTCAAGGCGCTCATTCTCAACTGCACGCTCAAGAAATCGCCCGAACCCTCCCACACCGATTCCCTGCTCGAAATGGTCGAGACTATTTTTGGCAAAAATGGCGTCCAGTGCGAAAATATCCGGCCTGCCGACTATGATATCGCCTTTGGCGTCTATCCCGATATGACAGAGCATGGCTGGGACACGGACCAATGGCCGGAAATCTGGCCGAAAGTCGCCGCCGCCGACATTCTTATCATCGGCACACCGATCTGGCTGGGCGAGAAATCTTCCGTCGCCACGCAAGTCATCGAACGACTCTATGCCCATTCGGGCGAGACCAACGACAAGGGCCAGTATTTCTATTACGGCAAGGTCGGCGGCGCGATCATCACGGGGAATGAGGACGGCATCAAGCATTGCGCGATGAGCATTCTCTATGCGCTCCAGCATATCGGCTACACGATCCCGCCCCAGGCCGATGCCGGCTGGATCGGCGAAGCGGGGCCCGGCGCCTCTTATGGCGACAAGCAGGAAGACGGGACGCGCGCGGGCATCGACAATGATTTCACCCGCCGCAACACGACCTTCGCGACATGGAACCTGATGCACTATGCGCGAATGCTAAAAGATGCGGGTGGAGTTCCCGCGCATGGCAATCAGCGCACCGCATGGGATGCGGGCTGCCGTTTCGATGCCCCCAATCCGGAGCATCGATAACCGGCCGCGCGTCAGCGACGGATCTTGCGAATTATTCCGTTGAAGCGAAGCACAGGCTTGCCATCAGCGGTGACGATCCCCTGGGTAAAGATCGTTTTGCCGCCGACCCGCACGACCTCTCCGCGCGCTTCTACCAACTGCCCGACCTGCGCCGGTTCGAGAAAATCGCCTGTCAGGTTGAGCGTAACGCCATGGCCCCCGTCCAGCGCTTCGCGCGAGATCGAAAAGAGCGCGCTGTCGACAAAGGTCATCAGACAGCCGCCATGCATGAAACCCGCCCCGTTCATATGGCGCTGCTCGGCTCGAAAGGCGGAGACGGCGTTTCCGTCTTCATCGACCTTTTCGTAAAACGGGCCAGCGCGCTGTTCGAACGCATCGCTTTGCCAGCTCGACCAGCCAGCCCATTCGCCTTCGGTGACAAGGACGAGCCCGCCCTCGGACCCTACGGCTTCGTTTTCGCTCATTTGGTCAGTGCCTTCACGCCCGGCAATTCCTTGCCTTCCATCCATTCGAGAAAGGCGCCGCCCGCGGTCGAAACGAAAGTGAAATCATCGGCAGCGCCCGCATGGTTGAGCGCGGCAACGGTGTCCCCGCCCCCTGCCACCGATACCAGCGAGCTTTCGCGGGTCAGCGCGGCGGCGGTTTGCGCAAGTGCCACGGTTGCAGCGTCGAAAGGCAGCGTTTCAAAGGCGCCCAGCGGGCCGTTCCAGACGAGGGTCCTGCACGTCTTGAGAACGTCGGCAAGTGCCTCGACGGCCGCCGGACCGATATCGAGGATCATCTCGTCGGCTGCCACTTCATGGACATTCACCGTGCGCGTTGGCGGATTGGCGGCAAATTCCTTCGCGACCACCACGTCATAGGGCAGATGGACCGTGCAATCCGCCGCGTCCGCTGCCTCGAGAATCGCGATGACCGTGTCAGTCAAATCATGTTCGCACAGGGATTTGCCGACATCGACGCCGCGCGCCGCGAGGAAAGTGTTGGCCATCCCGCCGCCGATAATCAGATGGTCGACCTTGGTCACGAGATGCTCAAGCACGTCGAGCTTGGTCGACACCTTGGCCCCGCCGACCACGGCGGCAACTGGATGTTCGGGATTGCCGAGCGCGGCTTCGAGCGCGTCGAGTTCGGCCTGCATCGCCCGCCCGGCATAGGCAGGAAGGTGATGCGTCAGCCCTTCGGTCGACATGTGGGCGCGGTGCGACACGGAAAAGGCGTCGTTGACGTAAAAATCGCCGAACGAGGCGATCATCTTTGCCATCTGCGGGTCGTTCTTCTCTTCGCCCGCTGCAAACCGGGTATTCTCGATCACGGCAATCGCACCGTTCGGCAGATCGGCAATCGCCTGCCCGCTCGGGCGTTCCATGAAGATTACGTCCCGTCCCAATATATCGGACAGCGCAGGCACAACCTGCTGCAGCGAGAATTCAGGCCGATACTCACCCTTGGGCCGGCCGAAATGCGCCAGCAGCAGCACCTTGGCTCCGGCGTCGGATAATTCGGTGATCGTCGGGACATGCGCACGCAGCCTCGTATCGTCCGTCACCGCGCCATCCGCCATCGGCACATTCAGGTCGACCCGCACCAGAGCGCGCTGCCCGGCAATGTCGCCAAGATCGTCGAGAGTCTTAAAAGCCGTCATGACGTCACCTCTGTACTACGCAGAATATCGTCACCCCGGACTTGATCCGGGGTCCAGGGCCATGGGCGAAATCGGCTGCTGCCCTGGATGCCGGATCGGGTCCGGCATGATGCATCTTCAATCGGTTCTCGCGCGCCCTACAGCAGCCCTGCCATCACGCTGGCGGTATCAATCATGCGGTTCGAAAAGCCCCATTCATTGTCATACCAGCTGACCACGCGGGCCAGTTTGCCCTCCATGACCGAAGTTTCGAGGCTGTCGACGGTCGAGCTTGCCGGATAATGATTGAAGTCCGACGAAACCAGCGGCTGATCGGTATAATAAAGAACGCCTTTCATGGCGCCGTCAGCGGCGGCTTTCAAAGCTGAATTCAATTCCTCGGCCGAAGTATCGCGGCCCGGCGTGAAGACCAGATCGACCAGCGAGACATTCGGCGTCGGCACGCGGACCGAACTGCCATCGAGCTTGCCATTGAGTTCCGGAAGAACAAGGCCGACCGCACGGGCCGCGCCGGTTGTCGTCGGGATCATGTTCTGCGCCCCACCGCGCGCCCGGCGCATGTCCGAATGCATCTGATCCAGCATGCGCTGGTCATTGGTGTAGCTGTGGATCGTCGTCATGAATCCGCGCTCGATGCCGACCGTATCGTTGAGCACCTTGGCCACCGGGGCCAGGCAGTTGGTGGTGCAGCTGGCGTTGGAGACGATCAGATCTTCTGCGGTCAGGCTACCGTGATTCACGCCGAAAACGATCGTTTTCGTTACATTTTTTGCAGGAGCGGAAATCAGGACACGCTTGGCGCCGGCAGTCAGATGCGGTTCGGCAGCTTCATGCGACTGGAAGAAGCCCGTGCATTCCAGGACGAGATCGACGCCCATTTCTCCATGCGGTAAATTGCCGGGGTCGCGCTCAGACGTCACGGCAACGGTCTTGCCGTTGATGGTGATGCTGTTTTCGCTTGCCGTCACTTCACCCGGGAAGCGGCCATGGGTCGAATCATACTGGAACAGCAGCGCATTGGCCTTCGCGTCCGCGAGATCGTTGATCGCAACGAGCTCCATGTCGTGATCGGTTCGTTCGAAGATCGCCCGCGCCACAAGGCGCCCAATGCGTCCGAATCCGTTGATTGCAACTTTGACTGCCATGGGAAATGTCTCCTTAGTTCTTGAGTGCCGACAGGATTTGCGGTGTGATCGCCGCTTCAGTCAGCCCGAAATATTCAAACAGTTTGTCGGCAGGGGCCGAACCGCCGAAGCGATCGATCCCGAAATTCATTCCATCGCTGCCGGTATAGCGTTCCCAGCCAAATGTCGCCCCCGCCTCGATGGAAACGCGCAGGACATTTTCTTGGCTGCCGAGAATATCGGCTTTGTAGGCCGCATCCTGGGCTTCGAACAGCTCCCAGCACGGCATGGACACCACATCCGCGCCTATGCCCTTGGCTTCCAGCGCCTTGGCAATGTCGGCCGCGAGATGCACCTCCGATCCGCTGGCCAGCAGCACGACCTTGCGGGCGTTTTCCGCACTGCGCAGGCGATAGGCGCCCTTGGCCGAGAGATTCTCACTGACATCGCTGCGCATGGGCGGCAGCCCCTGACGCGTCAGCGCGTGCAGCGAGGGCCCGTCCTTGCGCTTCAGCGACAAAGCCCAGCATTCCGCTGTTTCTATGGCATCGCAGGGACGATAGACATCAAGTCCTGGCATCGCACGCAAACTGGCCAGATGCTCAATCGGCTGATGAGTTGGCCCATCTTCGCCCAGACCGATGGAATCGTGCGTCATGACAAAGATGGAACGCACCCGCTGAAGCGCCGCAAGCCGGATTGCCGGCCGGCAATAATCAGCGAAGACCAGGAATGTCCCACCATAGGGAATGACACCGCCATGCAGCGCCATACCGTTCATCGCGGCGGCCATGCCAAATTCGCGGATGCCGTAATAGATATAGCGGCCGCCATAATCGTCTTTGGTCAGCGGCTCGGTAGCGGGCGTCTTGGTGTTGTTGGATCCGGTCAGATCGGCCGATCCGCCCAGCGTATCGGGCAGAGCCTTGTTGATCGCCGTCAGCGCCATTTCCGAGGCTTTGCGCGTTGCCACTTTGGGCGGCTCGGCAGCCAGTGTTTCAAGATAGGCCTGCATCGCATGGCCTTCTGGAAGGTCGCCCGCGATCCGTCGCTCCAGCTCGGCCTTTTCGGGATGGTTTGCCAGGCGTTCCAGCCATTCGCCGTGCACCTCCGCCGAACGCGCGCCCGCTGCCTGCCAGGCTTCGCCGATCTCCGGCGGAATCACGAAAGGCGCCGCATCCCAGCCCAGTTCCTTGCGGGCAGCGGCGATTTCCTCATCGCCCAGCGGCGCGCCATGGGTAGCGGAAGTCCCCTGTTTATTGGGTGCGCCATAGCCGATCACCGTCTTGCAGGCGATCAGCGAGGGGCGCGGATCAGCCAGCGCCTCTTCGATGGCAAAGCGGATCGCATCGGGATCGTGTCCGTCGCATTTCGTGACGTGCCAGCCCGCAGCCTCGTACCGCGCCGGAACGTTCTCGCTCGTCGAAAGATCGGTGCCGCCATCAATGGTGATATCATTGTCGTCCCAGAAGGTTATCAACCGGCCAAGTTGCAAATGCCCGGCCAGACCGATCGTCTCATGATTGATGCCTTCCATCAGGCAACCGTCGCCTGCGATCACCCATGTCCGGTGATCGATCACATCGTCGCCGAACTGCGCATTGAGGTGTCGTTCCGCGATCGCCATGCCGACGGCCATCGCCAGGCCCTGGCCCAGCGGTCCGGTCGTCGCCTCGACGCCCGGCAACAGGAAGTTTTCCGGATGGCCGGCACAGGGGCTTCCCAGCTGCCGGAAATGCTTGATCTCGTCCATTGTCGGCCGCGCATAGCCGGTCAGGTGCAGCAGCGAATATATCAGCATGGACCCATGGCCAGCCGAGAGAACGAACCGATCTCTATCAAACCATTCAGAGGCTTGTGGGTTATATTTGAGATATTTTGTAAAGAGGACCGTGGCGACATCGGCCATCCCCATCGGCATTCCGGGATGGCCGGAATTGGCTTCCTGCACCGCGTCCATGGAAAGGGCGCGAATTGCATTGGCGAGCTGGGTTTGGCTGACGGTCATTCGGTATCCCCTGTTCGGACTCCCATGGCCCCCACAAGGGCCGAAAGACGGCCCAGCGAGTCGCGGGCACGCGCGACCAATTGGAATGTCACGGGGTTATCGTCAACCGCGACGCCCACAGACTTGCCGGGAAGCGCTTTCCTGCTATGCAAAGCGCATGGAAGACGAACGCCTTGCCCGCGCAATTGCAAGGATCGAGCAGGCTGTTGCCAAGCTTGCCGAGATCGGCCCGCTCGCCGCGCCTCCCGGCACACCGGCCGATGACACGGCGCGCAAGGCGGAATTCGAATCGCTGGAAAAGGCGCATCAGGACGCGCTCGACGATCGGGAGCGCACGATTGCGAAGCTGCGCGCCGATATTGCCGATATCAGCGCGCTCAAGGATCAGGAGATCGCGCGGCTGCAGAAGGAATTGCAAGCAGCCCCCAACACCGGCGTCCTGACCGTTCCGGAAGCAGAGCACCATGCCCTACAACAAAAATACGACCAGCTTCGTTCAACGGCTGAATCGACGCTAAACGGCTTGGACGGGATTATCGGCAAGGTCGAAAGGGCAAAAAATGGCTGAAGTCACGCTCAACATTGCTGGCCACAGCTACACTGTCGCTTGCCGCGACGGCGAAGAGGAACGGCTCGAAAAGCTGGGCCAGATGGTCGATGCAAAGACCGTGGATGCCCAAAATGCGGTTGGCGGAAATCTAGGAGAAGCGAGAATCCTGCTTTTCGCCTCTCTGCTGCTTGCCGATGAAGCCGACGAACTGCGTTCGAATCGCGCGCAGGCGCCGTCAAACGCTGCCGTCGACGATCTGGAGAAACTCGCCGATCAGCTCACCGCTATCGGCGATAAGCTTGCTTCGGACCACCAGCTCTCCTAAATTGGTTGCGGCGGGCGCTGCCCGGTACGAGCCTACACGAATATCCCTGAGGCGATACAACATCCAAGGGAGCTGTCCCTGCCCGGGTTGCGGGATTTGAAATAGAATCCGGATCCGGTGCATATGGCGCCCACCTGACGTTACTGGCGTCAGAGGATTTTCGGGCAAACGACCATGGCGGCCCCGCCACCCGCACGAGCGAGATCATGACCAAAAACGAACTCAGAACTTGTTTTAATAAAGCAAGACAAGATTTTGTTTTATCGTTGAATTTTTCTCAAATTACTGTTGCGATACAGAATGTGCAAAGCCGGCTTGTCGACGCCCGGCTTCTGTCCGGTACGATCGGCGGCTATGCCGCCATGACGTCAGAACTGGACCCGGCTCCCATGTTCGGCATCTTCCGGGACAATGGCCATAGCATCGCCCTTCCATGGTTCACCGATCGCTCGGCCGACATGACCTTCAAAATGCTGGACGGACCGCTCGAACGCGGGCCTTTCGGGATCAGCCAGCCGAGCCCGGAAAACGATATGGCCGAGCCCGATACAATATTGATCCCGCTGGTTGCGGCGGACGGTTACGGCAATCGTATCGGACAGGGACAGGGCCATTTCGACCGCTATCTTGCCAAATCGCGGAAAAAGCGGCCGATTGTTGCGATCGGCCTTGCCTGGGAGTGCCAGATCGCGGACCAGCTGCCGGCAGACCCCTGGGACCAACCGCTCGATTTTATTGCGACTCCGGATCGATTCATAAAGGTGACGTCATGACCCCAAGCTGGCGCAAGCCATTCGGAATGTTGCTCATTGTTACGATTATCGTGGTCTGGTGCGTCATCATCGCCAGCGCATCGGCGTCGATCGGCACCCTTCCCGCCCTACTCCAAGCGCCCATATATCTCGCGGCAGGGATCGTCTGGATCCTGCCGCTAAAGCCACTTTTACGGTGGATGGAAACTGGAAAATGGCGCGAGTGACGGGACTTGAACCCGCGGCCTCCGGCGTGACAGGCCGGCGCTCTAACCAACTGAGCTACACCCGCATAGGCGTTGAAGAGGCGCGAACTAGGCGAGGCGCTCAGCCCTGTCAAGCAAAGTAGCACAGCCCTTTTTCAGCTTTCGCTGCGCCGGCTGGAATATTTACTCTTTATTTACCATAACGAAATAAAAGTTATTAACTTCGACCCCAGTCAACGAACTAAAACTCGATTAGTTCCACAAAAAATAGCGTTTTTACGAATTTTCCGGCCAAATTTTACGCCTTATTAGCGTTAATGGGCCATCTACCCTCCCGTAACTGATCGTTTCGTTCCTCTGGGGGGTATGAATAATGTCGCTTCGTCGACGCACACATCTTCATTCTGTCGCGCTGCGCGCGCCGCTATTGCTGGCCGCGCTTTCACCGGCCTCCCTCGCGTCTCAGGCTCAGGCAGCCGGGACGCTAGCCGGTACGCCCATCGAAAATACGGCCACCGCCTCTTATGACGATGGCGGCACAACGATTACGGTCGATTCCAACACGGTATCGCTGATTGTCGATGAGATTCTCGATATCGCCGTAACTTCCGCCGATCCTGGCGACGTTCCGGTCCGGCCCGGCGAACTCGATTCGGTGCTGAAATTTACCGTTACCAATGGTGGCAACGGACCCGAGCCCGTATTGCTGACCATCGATCCGAATATCGCTAGCGATGACTTCGACCCGGCGGCCGTCACCATATTCATCGATACCGACGATAACGGCGTCTACGATGTCGGAACCGACACGCTATATACGTTGGCCACGCCGCCGACGCTCGACCCGGATGCCAGCATCACGGTATTCCTGCTTGGCGATATCCCTGCGACCACTGCCGATGGCGAACGCAGCGAAGTCGAACTCACCGGAACCGCAGCAACCGGCAGCGGCACGCCTGGTACCGTCTTTGCAGGTCAGGGCGAAGGCGGCGGCGATGCGGTTGTCGGGTCCACCGGGGCAACCGCGAACGACAGCGGTTTTTATGCGGTCGTCGACGCGACGCTCGATCTGACGAAATCGGCAACCGTCCTGGATCCGTTCGGCGGCGCTACGCAGGTTCCCGGTTCAGTCATCACCTATCGCCTGACTGCCGAAACGACCGGCAGCGGCTCGATAGACAATGTCGTGATCACTGACGCCATTCCAGGCGCCACGACCTATGTCGATGAAAGCATCACGCTGGACAGCACCGGCCTTACTGACACCGCCGACGCCGACGCCGGTACGTTCGACGGCTCCGGCATCGCTGTGACGCTGGGAACCGTGGCCGGCGGCACCACCAACATCATCGAATTTCAAGTCGTGATCGACTGACGGAGACTGAGCATGAAATTTCTTATCGCATTTCTGGCCCTTATCGCGCCGGCGAGTGCCGTTCTGGGCAACCAGGTCGCGCTCGACAGCCAAGTGTTTGTGGAACGCAGCGCGGAACAGGCCGATGGCAGCGTCACGGTTACCCTGGAGGAACCGACACGCGTCGTTCCCGGAGACAATCTGCTCTTCGTGCTCACCTATCAGAACACCGGAGCGGAAGCGGCGGAAAATTTCGTCGTCACCAATCCGATGCCGGAAGCCGTTGTCTTCGGCGAAGCGATCGATAGCGGCGCGGTATATTCGGTCGATGGAGGTACCGTTTTCGGGCCGCTCGCCGAGCTTCGAATCGCTGAGGAAAGCGGCGTGGAACGCCCTGCCCACGCCGCGGACGTAACGCATATTCGCTGGACGCTGACCGAGCCGATCCCGGCTGGCGAATCCGGCCAACTCAAATTTCGCGGCATCGTGAGATAGCCGCACTGTAACCGCCAAATTGTGCCAGCGGACCGGGGGGTGAAGGGCACTGGAATGACAGATTTAAGGCAAAGAAAATGAAAAGGACGACGAAATATCTCGTCTCTGTCAGCAGTGTAGCGTTTGTGGCTTTGGCCGCTAACCCTGCAATCGCAGCAGGGACCGATGCCGGATCAAGCATCACCAACACTGTTACGGTCGACTATCAGGTCGGCGGCGTGGACCAGAGCGATATCACGGCGGCGGATACCTTCACGGTTGACCGTGCGGTCAACGTGATCGTCGCGGAGTTGGGGAATGCCACAACCACAGTGTCGCCCGGCCAGGACGATGCTGTGACGACATTCGACGTGACCAATGAAACCAATGGATATGTGGATATCGCCCTTGCTGTATCGCAGCTTGTCGGCGGTACAGCGGCCCATGGCGGCACCGACAGCTTCAATGCCAGCAATGTTCGCATCTACGAGGATGACGGCGATGGCAGTTTCGATGCCGGTGATACGCTGGTCACCTTTCTCGACGAAATGGACAATGGAGAAACCCGCCGTGTTTTCGTTGTTGCCGACATTGCGCTCGGCCTGGCGACCGGCAGTGTGGCGGATGTCGAACTGACCGGTACGGCCCGTGAAGGCAATGCCGGCACGACCGGGGGCGCGGTAGGCGCCGCGATCACGGCAACGACCGGCGGCGACACAGCCGGTGTGGATACCGTTTTCGCCGATACCGACGGCGTTTTCGACGGCATCGCCTTCGACGACGACGATTTCACTGTGCAGGCGGCTGCCCTGAGCGCACTCAAGGGCAGCACTCTGCTTGCCGTCAACTATCCGATCTCGGGAGCCACGGAATTCTACAATATTCCGGGAGCCACGGTCGAATATTGTATCGCCGTAACCAATGCTTCTGGCGGTGCCGATGCCACAGGTGTGGCGATTTCCGATACGATTCCGGCCACGACGACCTTCGTCGCATCCTCAATCGTAATCGGCGGCACCGCGACAATCGACGACAATGGAACGCCGGGCAACACGGCCGACGATGTGCTGACCGGCTGTGACAACAGCGCCGGTTCATCGGGCGGTTCGTTCGCTGCCGGCACCGTTTCCGCAACAATCGGCACCGTGGCCGCGGGTACGACTGAGATCGTAACTTTCCGCGCAACGATCAACTAAGCGGAATGGGCATGGCCGCCGGGCGGATATCCGGCGGCCATCGCTCGGCTACCATGCGTCATACGATCCTTTCGATATGTGCAATGTTTCTTGCACTGTTCGCCGCGCTTTTGTCGTCGGCGGGTACGGTCGCGCATGCCCAAACGATCAGCAATATCGCTTATGCCGAATGGGATGAGCTGGGCGAGCGCGTGCGTGAACCCTCCAACGCCGTGGAAATTGTCGTCGATACGAGCGGTTTGCCGCCGGAAATCAGCCTGTACCATTTCGGCTCTGGAAATGGGGGCGGAACATATGCAGTTCTGCCTGCGACAAGCTGCGTCGCCGTAGCCCCCTATACCGCGCCGCGTCTGGGCGGAGCCTATGCGGATATGCCGCTCGATCCGGCTGAAATCAGTGGCGCAACGGAGATACGGGCCGGCGAGCCGTTGATCTTCATGGTCGAGCATGCAGCGAGCAATCGCGATCCCGCCGTACTGGAAACCTATGAAATCATTATAGAAACACGTGAAGGCGACGCCGAGGAAATGATCCTTACCGAAACCGGACCGGACACCGGAATATTCGGCGGCCTCATTCTGACCGCAGCCATTCCGCCCGCACCCATCCAGTATAATTGCATCCTGTCGGTCGTGCCGGGCTCCGCTCTCACCATCTCCACATCCGACCCCAGCCGTTCGCGGTCTTTCCGCGAACTGGCCGTCGATGTGCTCGACGATTTCGGTTCGACCGTCTTCGACAGCGAAACCGGCGCCCCGGTAGATGGCGCACGGGTTACGCTGGTCGATGCGACGACGGGCCAGCCTGCCGAGGTCTTTGGCGGTGACGGCGTTTCGAGTTTTCCGGCGACGGTAACCACTGGACAGAGGATTACCGATGGCAGCGGTTTCGCCTATACGCCGGCAACCGGAGACTTTTTCTTTCCGGCCGTACCGCCGGGCCGATACCGGCTGATCGTCGAACCGCCCGCCCCCTATACCGGCATCTCCCAGGCCAGTCCTCAGGAATTGGCGGGTTTCGTCGATTCCCGCGGCGATTCCTATGACATCGTAACCGGGTCTTTCGGAGAATCCTTCACGCTGGGCGATGTGGGGTCGATCCGCATCGATATTCCTCTCGATCGCCCTACGGCCATGCTACAGATCGAAAAAGCGGCATCGCGGCAGATGGCCGTGCCGGGCGACCCGATCTTGTTCAGCATTCGCGTTGGCAGCACGGATCCGAGCCGACCAACACGTCCGCTCGTGATTACGGACACGCTTCCGTCCCAGCTGCGACTGCGGCTGGACTCGCTGCGCCTGGATGGCGAACCCATTGCCAATGGTGTGACGCTTGCGCCTGACGGCCGCAGTTTCGCGGTTGCAATTCCAAGCCTGAGCGCCGGAACGTCAGCCGTTCTCACCTATATCACCGAAGTGCTTCCACAAGCTTCGGCCGGGAACGCCACCAACAGCGCCCGGGTCCGCGACGATCACGGCCATATCAGCGCCATCGCGGACGCGACGATCCGCATTCAGCGCGACACCATCGCCAGCCGGATGACCATCATCGGCCGGATCACCGAAGGCGGCTGCGGCGTCGATCCGCGCACTGCCGCTGGCGTGGCCGGTGTTCGCGTCATAATGGAAGATGGCAGCTATGCGGTCACAGATGACGAGGGCCGCTATCATTTCGAAGCCGTCGTGCCGGGCCTGCATGTCGTCCAGATGGACGAATCGACACTCCCGCTGGATCGGGCGGCTGTCGATTGCGCGCGCAACACGCGATCGGCCGGCCGCGCCTTTTCCCGCTTCGTTGAGGGCCAGGGCGGCGGGCTATACCGCGCCGATTTCGTGGTTCGTGCGGTCGAGCCTCGCGAGGCGCCGGAAACAGCGGCCATTGCCGAACGCCCGGCGCCTTTGTCGGACGCCGATGCAGCGGGAACCGAGCGCGACTGGTTTGCCGGTCAGCAGCCCGGTATCGCATGGCTCTTCCCGGAACCTGAACATAATCCGCGCGCCCGTGTGATCCGCGTCGCGATCAAGCATCTGCCCGGCCAGACTGTGCGCCTGTCTCTGAATGGCGCGCCGACAGCACCCATCGCGTTCGAAGGCGTGCGCACCAATGCTGCGAACAGCATTGCGATCAGCCAGTGGCGCGGCATCGGGATCGAGCCGCGCGAAAACCGGCTCGTCGCGGAAGTCCTGGATACCAATGGCGCGGTCGTCGAGACACTCACGCGCAGCGTACATTTCGGTCATGCGCCGATCCGCGCCGAATTCCTGCCGAACCGTTCGCGACTGGTTGCCGACGGTGTATCGCGCCCGATCATTGCGGTCCGGCTCACAGACCGGGACGGCCAGCCCGTCCATCATGGTCTGACGGGCGACTTTTCGGTCCCCTCCCCCTATTTCCCGGCGGTAGAGGCCGATGCGATGCAGGCGAGACAACTTTCGGGCCTGGAGCACGCGGCACCGGCATGGCGCGTGGAGGGCGATGACGGCATTGCCTATATCGAGCTCGAACCAACGACGGTTAGCGGTACGCTGGCGATCACCTTCCCTTTCCGCGACGGGGAAGTCTCCCGCCAACACAGCGTAGAAACCTGGCTGGAACCGGGCGACCGACCCTGGACCATCGTCGGTTTCGCCGCTGGCACGGTCGGTTTCAATCATCTCGACCGCAATCTCGAAGAGATCGGTGCCAATGAGGAGAGCTGGTATACCGACGCCCGGATCGCTCTCTATGCGCGCGGCCGGGTTACCGGGCGCTGGCTGATGACCCTGGCCTATGACAGCGATTCCGAGCGCGACGAAACGCGCTTCCAGGGTGTGATCGACCCGAACCAATATTACACCATCTATGCGGATCGCTCCGAGCGCCGCTTCGGTGCAGCCAGCGTCCGCCGTCTCTATCTCAGGCTCGAACGCCCGCAATTCTATGCGATGTTCGGCGATTATGAGACCAATTTCGGCGAAACCCAGCTTGCGCGCTACAATCGCAGTTTCAATGGTCTGCGTGCCGAGTTTCGCAATGCGCGGGTATCGGCCACGGCCTTTGTGGCGGATACGCCGCACCGCTTCCGTCGCGTCGAGATTCAGGGCAACGGCCTGACCGGCCCCTATGCCATCGGCAGCACACAACTGCTTGCCAACAGCGAGCGGATCACCCTTGAGGTTCGCGACAAGCTGCGCTCCAATATTATCGTGTCGAGCCAGACTCTGGTTCGCCATATCGATTACGATATCGATTATTTCAGCGGCACCGTCCGCTTCCGGGAGCCGATCCTCAGCCGCGATTCCAGCCTCAACCCGCAATTCATCGTGGTCGAGTATGAAGTCGACGGTGTGGCCGCACGCCGCGTCAATGCAGGCGCCCGCATCACTTGGAGCAGCGCCGACCAAAGGCTGCGAATCGGCGCCACGGCGATCCGGGATGACGACAATCAGCGCGAGACCAATATGGCCGCGGTGGACATTCGCTGGAGGCCCAGCGATTCGACCGAAGTGCGGGCAGAATTCGCGGCAAGCGACAGCGATCCGGGCGCCAGTGCCACTGCAACCGAGGACAATCCCGGCACGGCGACCGCCTGGCTGGTCGAAGCCGAGCATCACAGTTCGGATTTCGATATCCTCGCCTATGCGCGCGAACAGGAAGAGAATTTCGGCGTCGGACAACTCAGCGGAGCCGAACGGGGTACGCGCAAGTTTGGTTTCGACGGCAGAGTTCGCCTCGGCGGCTCCCTTTCGCTCGCCGCCAGCGGCTGGCACGAGGACTTCCTGTCGACCGGTGCACGCAGGATCGCCGGACAGGCGCTGCTCGAATATCATGGCGACAACACAGATAGCCGCGTCGGCATTATTTACAGTAACGACCAGCTCAGCGACGGCTCCACTCTCGAATCGACACTTCTCCAGCTTGGGGCGACGCAGCGGCTGTTCAGCGACAAACTCACCCTGGACGCCCAGACCGAATTCGCTCTGGACGACGCGGAAAGCGTCGACTTCCCCGCCCGGCACCAGTTTACCGCCAGATACGCTGCAACCAGCTGGCTGACGTTGGTCGGCGGCTATGAGATTGCCGATGGCGATACGGTGGATGCGCGCACAGCGCGAGTTGGCTTCGACCTCCAGCCCTGGTCGGGCGCGCGGATCTCGCTTGCCGGCAACCAGCAGGACATCAGCGAATATGGCCCGCGAACTTTTGCCGCCTATGGTTTCGCGCAGTCGCTCGTGCTCAGTGAACACTGGTCGCTGGATTTCTCGCTCGACGGCAACAAGACGCTGGGTGGCGGTATCGATCCCGACACCGTGCTCAATCCCGCCCAGCCCGTTGCCAGCGGCGGCTTTGTCGGCAATGGCACCAGTCCGGTCCTGACCGAAGACTTCACCGCGGTCACCGCCGGTGCGACCTATCGCGGAGACCGGTGGAGCTGGGCCGGGCGCGCCGAATACCGTGATGGCGAACGCGAAGACCGTTACGGCCTTACCACCTCGTTGCTCCGGCAGATCGGCGAAGGCAGCGCGGTTGGTGGCGCTTTCTCCTGGCTGCGCGCGGAACAGGATGGCGGCGCAACCAGTGAAATAACATCGCTCGAAATCTCGCTCGCCCATCGCCCGGCGGACAGCGACTGGTCCTTTCTCAACAAGCTGGAGCTGCGCAGCGATGCTATCACCAACGCGGTCGCCGGACAGCCCGGCCCAGTCGGCAGCGCGCCGCTGATCGTCACCGGCGATCTGCGATCGCGCCGTATCGTCAACAGCTTCTCGCTCAACTATTCGCCAACCGGATCGAGCCTCGGCATGTTCGGCGGCGAAGACTGGTTGAGCCGCAGCGAGTTCACCTTCTTCTGGGGCACACGCTATGTGTCTGACCGCTTCGGTACGGCCGATGTCGAAGGCTGGAGCAACCTTGTCGGCGCGGACGCCCGGTTCGATCTGTCGGAAACCGTCGATATCGGTGCCGCCGCCAGCGTGCGCGAGGGCAATGGCGGCCGCGCATGGACCTGGTCCGCCGGTCCGAATATCGGCATCAGCCCGGTCGAAAACACATGGATTTCCGTCGGTTACAACATAACCGGTTTCGAAGACCGCGATTTCGAGGCCGCCCGCTACACGCGCAGCGGCCCCTATGTCACCTTCCGCCTGCGCTTCGACCAGCAGACGTTCCGCGATCTCGGGTTTTAGAGTTCCTTTTAAGAATTTCGCTAGCGCGATATCGCCGTACCGGCCCGCTCCCCCACCCGACCACCCACGAGTGTGCCCTGATTGGGAGGTCCGGTGGGAGAGCGGGCCGGTGCGGCGCTCAAGCGTCAGCTTGAGTCTGACAATAAAAACGGGCCTGTGGTACCTCTGGCCGGAGTCGAACCGGCACTCCCGAAGGAACTCGATTTTGAGTCGAGCGCGTCTACCAATTCCGCCACAGAGGCCCGTGGGTAGGGGGAGCCGATTAGCGAAGCGCTTCGCACTCCGCAAGCGGCTCCCTGTCAATCAGGCAAATGTATCGGCCGTTCCGCGACCCTTGGGATCCTCGCCATAGCGATTGGGCCCCGGCGTGCCGCCAAGGAAGTAGAAGACGAGCAACACGATAGAGCCCGCTATCAGGATCAGGCCGAGAATCCCGGTCAGTGCGTCGGATTCGACCGAGGTCGTGACCAGCGAAAGCAGGTACGGCCCCCAGAAAATCCACAACCACCATCCGCTGCGATTGCTGTCATGCAGCCGCCGCACGGAGACCGCGAGTGCGGGAATGAGGAGAGCCAGCGAGACCAGGATATAGAGTATTGCCAGCCCGACCACTGCACCGCCCGCAGCGAGTGCGCTGGTCGGGTCGGAACTGGACAGGGCCAAAAGCCCGCCACCGAGAAGAATGAACAGCGCCACAAAGACCAGACTGATCAGAAACTGCAGAACGGCGAACATCCAGAATTCCATCCGGCGCGAACGGCCGCTGAATTCCGCATAGCGCCGCAGCGGCATGAACATATATTCCATTAGAACATCCTCCCCAGAATTCGTCTGCGCCCCGGTCCGCCTTTACCGATTCAATCGCAAAGTCGGACAAAATCGCCCGGGAAGCAAGGCCGGTCAGCTGCGAGGCGGTTGCCTGCGATAGCTGAGCGCTTCGGCGATATGCACGCGGCCAACCCCCGCGCTGCCCGCCAGATCGGCAATCGTGCGCGCCACCCGCAACACGCGGGAATAGCCCCGCGCCGTAAGTCGCATCGCTTCGGCCGCCTGCCCCAGCAGCTTGCGACCCGCATCGTGCGGCGTGGCCACCGCATCCAGCAGTTCGCCATCGGCTTCGCTATTCGTGCGTACGGTTTCGCCCGCATAGCGTTCCGATTGAGTCGCACGCGCGGCGGCGACCCTTTCGGCGATATCGGCGGAGCCTTCGGCCGGTGGCGGCAGGGAAAGGTCGGCAGCGGACACCGCCTGGACATCGACATGCAGGTCGATCCGGTCGAGCAGCGGCCCGGAAATCTTCGCCTGATAATCGGCCGCGCATTTGGGCGCACGGGAACAGGCGAGCGCCGCGTCGCCCAGATGACCGCAGCGGCACGGGTTCATCGCCGCAATCAGCTGAACCCGCGCCGGAAAGGTGACATGGGCATTGGCCCGGGCAATCGACACCGTGCCCGTTTCGAGCGGCTGACGCAGCGAATCGAGCACCGGGCGCTGGAACTCGGGCAGCTCGTCGAGAAACAGCACACCGAGATGGGCAAGGCTCACCTCGCCGGGCCGCACCTTGAAGCCACCGCCAACCAGCGCCGCCATGGAGGCCGAATGATGCGGCGCGCGATAGGGGCGATTGCGGGCGAGCTTGCCGCCCTCCAGCGTGCCCGCGACACTCGCCACCATCGACACTTCCAGCGCTTCGGCTGCTGTCAGTTCAGGCAAGATGCCCGCAAGGCAGGCCGCCATCAGTGATTTTCCCGATCCGGGCGGCCCGGACATCAGCAGGTTATGACCGCCCGCCGCCGCAATCTCCAGCGCGCGTTTGGCCGTCTCCTGCCCTTTCACCTGTTTGAGGTCGGGTCCAGCGACCGGCTCTTCCACTTCGCCCGGCAATGGCGGTGCAAGCTGGCTTGTGCCCTTGAAATGGTTGAGCAGGGAGAGGAGATCGGGCGCGCCTATCACTTCCACATCCCCCGCCCATGCCGCTTCCGGCCCCTGTGCGGCGGGACAGATCAGCCCCAGATCCCGCGCTGACGCATTGAGCGCGGCAAGGAGGACGCCGGGTGAAGACGCGACCCGTCCATCAAGCCCGAGTTCTCCGACAACAACATAGCCCGCCAGGGTTTCCGCATCGATCACCCCCATCGCGCCGAGCAGGCCGAGCGCGATGGGCAGATCGTAATGCGAGCCTTCTTTCGGCAGATCGGCGGGAGAGAGATTGATGGTGATTCGCTTGGGCGGCAATGCCAGTCCGATGGCGGATATGGCCGCGCGAACCCGTTCCCGGCTCTCTGCCACCGCCTTGTCCGGCAAGCCGACCAGGTTGAAGGCCGGCACGCCGGGTGCGATCTGCACCTGCGCCTCGACGGCGCGCGCCTCCAGCCCCAGATAGGCGGTCGTTGCGACATGGGCGACCATATATGCGCTCCCCATATTCCCTGTTTGTTCTCATTTGCAGGAATCCTCTCCCGGAGTCGAGAGGGTGACGTCATTCTGTCAAAACTCTTGTCCAATAGGACTCGCGCCCCCAATTTGGAGACAGAAAGGTGAGACCATTCCAAAACAGCCCGATAAACGCGGCGGCGTCCGCCTTGTCCTAACGATTGTCGGTGGCCTGCTGGTCATTGCCGCCCCGATTGTAGGCCTGCTTCCGGGGCCTGGCGGCATCTTCGTATTTGCGGTCGGTTTCGCCCTGATGCTCAAAAATTCGGCACTGGTCCGCAAATTCTATGCGCGGCTCAAATCACGGCATCCGAAGAAGGGGGAATGGGTCGATTGGGCCATGCGCCGCAAAAGCGCGCTCCGCCGCAGCCGGCGCAAGCGCGAAGAGCAAGGGACTGATTGACTTTGACCGAGGCTTGGACTAGCTACGCGACCAGATTTGAGGCCGCCCGCAAGGCGCGGCCCTTTTTGTTCCAGTTTTTAAGGAAATGAGCGATGAAGCGCACCTTTCAGCCGAGCAATCTCGTGCGCAAACGGCGACATGGTTTTCGGGCCCGCAAGGCAACCGTAGGCGGCCGCAATGTATTGCGCGCACGCCGTTCCAAGGGCCGCAAGAAGCTGTCCGCCTAACCGCGGCGCTTCCGCCCGGTTTGGAAACACTCCGTAAACGGCGCGACTTTCTCGCTGCCAACAGCAGCAAGCGCGCGGCCATGCCCGGCTTTGTCCTGCTGGTTCGCGATCGCAAAGACGGCGACGAGACGAAGCGTCTTGGCATAACGGTTACCAAGAAAATCGGCGGCGCTGTCGTCCGCAACCGGATGAAAAGACGGTTCCGGGCGCTGGGCCGCGAGATTCTTCCCAGCGAAGGCGTAGCCGGAGCCGATCATGTGCTGATAGGCCGCAAAGGCGGTGTGGAGCGTAATTTCGACTCGTTGCGGTCGGAATTTTCGAAAGCGCTCGATCGTATCAGATCATGATTGCGAAGCTGCTCATCGGCCTTGCGCGACTGTGGCAGATCGGCCCGTCTATGATATTGCCGCCGACTTGTCGCTATCAACCGTCATGTTCGGCCTATGCGATCACTGCATTGTCGCGCTATGGGGCATTCAAAGGCAGCTGGCTTGCGCTTCGGCGTATCCTGCGCTGTCATCCTTGGGGCGGATCAGGCCATGATCCGGTTCCGTGATATGAGATTAGAGAGAATGGGGAATTGCGGTGGATAGTTCGCGCAACATGATCCTGGCGATCGTGCTTTCGGCGCTGGTGCTGATAGGCTGGAGTTTCCTGTCGGAGCAGATCGCGCCCACCCCGCCCGAGCCCGAGGTCGCACTTTCCGACGGTGACGATGTCACCCTGCCCGGCTCCGAAACCGTTCCGGTAACCGAGGCCCCTGTCGAAGCGCTCGAAGTCGCCTCCGTGCTGGGTGACTCGCAGGCCAATCGCATCGCTATCGAAACCCCACGCGTTCGGGGGTCGGTTAACCTGCGCGGCGCGCGGATCGATGATCTGGTGCTGCTCGACTATAATGAAACCAACGACGAAGATTCTCCTCCGGTCAGAATGTTGAGCCCGGAAGGCACCGAAACCTCCAACTATGCGCATTTCGGCTGGGCGAGCCAGGGTATCGAAGCCCCGGACGGCGACACGATATGGCAGGCCGACGGCGAAAGGCTGACTCCGGAAAGCCCGCTAACGCTGAGCTGGCGCAACGGCACCGGCCAGTTGTTCGAGATCACCATCGAAGTCGATGCCGATTTCCTCTTCACGGTCGGCCAGCGGATCTCAAATGTCGGTAGTGATGTCATCAGCGCGCGCGGCTATGCGCTCGTCACGCGGACCGGCGAATCTCCCGATCCCGATACTTGGCTGATCCATACCGGCCCGGCGGGTTTCTGGAATGATGAGCTCAACCCCATAGATTTCGACGATGTCAGGGAAGCCGGCGCGACCGGCGAACGGTTCAGCATCGCCAATGGCTGGCTGGGCTTCAACGACAAATATTGGCTTACCGCGCTGGTGCCGACATCAGGAACCAGCGTCGATGCCGCGTTCATTCCACTCAGCGGGGATCGCTATCAGGCAGTCTTCACCAATACAGAAACGGTCATTCCCGCCGGCCGCGCTGTTTCGACGACAACCCATTTCTTCGCCGGCGCGAAAGAGACGCTGCTGCTTGAGCGCTATGAAGCCGAACAGGGCCTCAATCAAATCGATCTCGCGATAGACTGGGGCTGGTTCTACTGGTTCGAGCTGCCGATTTTCTACCTGTTGCACTGGCTTTTCCAGACCGTCGGCAATTTTGGCGTCGCGATCATTCTGATGACCTTCGTTGTGCGCGGGCTGATGTTCCCGATTGCCCAGAAGCAATTCTCGTCCATGGCCGGAATGCGTGCAGTCCAGCCAAAGATGAAGGAAATCCAAGAGCGTTACAAAGACGACAAGCCGAAGATGCAGGAACAGGTTCTCGCGCTCTACAAGCGTGAAAAAGTGAATCCGCTTGCGGGCTGCCTTCCCATTTTCCTGCAGATCCCGATTTTCTACGCGCTCTACAAGGTGCTGATGCTTTCGGTTGAAATGCGGCACGAGCCGTTTGCGCTGTGGTTGCAGGATCTGTCCGCTCCCGACCCGCTGACCCCGGTCAACCTGTTCGGGCTGCTTGCCTTCACGCCGCCGCAATATCTGGCGATCGGCATTCTGCCGATCCTGCTCGGCATCACCATGTGGCTGCAGTTTAAGCTGAACCCGGCCCAGATGGATCCGATGCAGCAGAAAATTTTCGGCATCATGCCCTGGGTCTTCATGTTCATCATGGCGCCCTTCGCGGCAGGGCTTCAGCTTTACTGGGTGACCTCGAACATCCTGACCATCGCCCAGCAGAAATGGCTCTACAGCCGCGATCCACGCCTGAAAGAACAGGCGAAGATGGCCAAGGAATGAAGGGCGGCGGATGACGGATCAAACCGCTCTTGAGGACATGGCTCGGAAAACCTTTTCGGGGCCAATCGATTTCCTGAAATCGGCACCGACTCTAGAGTTTCTGCCCGACGCTGATCTGCCAGAAGTGGCCTTTGCCGGCCGCTCCAATGTCGGCAAGTCGACGCTGCTCAACGCGCTGACCAACCGCAAGGGGCTGGCGCGCGCATCGAACACGCCGGGCCGCACGCAGGAGCTGAACTTCTTCGAGGTCGGCAATCCGCCGCAGTTCCGGCTCGTGGACATGCCTGGCTATGGCTTTGCCAAGGCCCCGCCCCAGGTCGCCAAGCGCTGGCGCTTCCTGATCAACGATTTTCTGCGCGGCCGCCCTACCCTCAAGCGTACGCTCCTGCTGGTGGATGCACGGCGCGGGCTGAAAGATATCGACCGCGAACTGATGGCGATGCTGGACGAGGCGGCCGTCAGCTACCGGATCGTCCTCACCAAGTCCGACAAGCTGAAAGACAAACCGCTCGCGGACGTCACGGCAACACTGGCCGAGCAGGCCAAGACCCATGCCGCGGCCCATCCCGAAATCCTTACGACCTCGGCCGAATCCGGACTGGGTATAGACGAACTGCGCAAAGCCGTTATCCAAGCCATCGGCTGACGCGTCCCAAAACAAGAAGGACCACGCATGAAACTGATCATCGGCAACAAGGCTTATTCGTCCTGGTCGATGCGCGGCTGGCTTGCTCTCAAGCAATCCGGGATTTCCTTCGAAGAAGTCACCGTTCCGATGTTTGGCGAGGAATGGGAAAAACGACGCGATGGCAATGAATTCGCCGCATCGTCCGGCAAGGTTCCAGTGCTGTGGGATGGCGACACCGTGGTCTGGGACAGCCTCGCCATCATCGACTGGCTCGCCGACAAGGTAGGCTGCGACCGGTTCTGGCCGAAAGAAGAAAGCGCGCGCGGCATGGCGCGCTCCATGGCCGCCGAAATGCATTCCAGCTTTCCCAATATCCGCCGCGACCTCCCCATGAATGTCCGCAAGACTTTCCCGCCCCAGCCGATCAGCGCGGACGTCAGCGGCGAACTTGGCCGGATACTCGAAACCTGGGCGCAGGCCCGGGCGCGCTATGGCGGCGAAGATCCCTTCCTGTTCGGCAGTTTCTGCGCCGCCGACATCATGTTCGCTCCGGTCTGCACGCGTCTCGTTACCTATTCGATCAAGCTGCCGCCCTTCGCACAGGCCTATGTCGAGGCGATCCTCGCCCACAGCTGGGTTCGCGAATGGATCGAGGCCGCCCAGGAAGAGCCTTGGGTGATCGAGAAATATGAGGAAGCGCCGGGCGCCTAAAAACCGCTCCCGTCCTTGCGGCGGAATCCGCGCCCTTCTTCCAGGTGCATATCGATGTCGGAATAGTGGCAGTCGCTGGCCGCAGGCTTGCCGACGGCGATAAAGACACAGCTCTCTTCGCTCTCGTTCACCAGCACATGGCCGTTTCCATCGCCCTTGGGAAAGGCGGCGCAGTCGCCGGGCCGCAGCGCGGTGCGCCCCGAATCGTCCACCAACACCGCTTCGCCTTCAACCAGCACGACAAATTCATCCTCGCCCTCATGCCAGTGCCGCTGGGAGGACCATGCACCCGGTTTCAGTTCGACATGACTCACGCCAAAATCCTTGAGGCCGGCAGCCGGGGCAAGCGCCCGATACCAGCGTTCTTGCACCTTGTCGGCGAATTCGGGTGGATAACCGGTCGCATTGGTTTGCGGGATCGAATCGAGATCGAGCTTGGGCATGGTTTTCTCCGGCTAGGCAATGTCTCGCACCCCGGTTACACCGGGCTTCATGACCGAAGCAATCGACCCCGTAGAACTGCTCAAGGCGCTTGTCGCCTGCCCAAGCGTGACCCCGGAGGAAGGCGGCGCGCAGCGCCTGCTGGGTGAGACGCTGAGAGGGCTTGGCTTCGAAGTCGAACAGCTTGTGTCGGGCGAAGAGCCGCACGGGCCGGTGCACAACCTGCTGGCGACGCGCGGGTCCGGCGGTCCGCATTTCGCCTATGCCGGGCACACCGATGTCGTCCCCCCGGGCAAGGGATGGGCTTCGGATCCCTTCGTCGCGGAGGTACAGGGCGATCTGCTCTACGGCCGCGGCGCCGTCGACATGAAGGGCTCGATCGCGGCCTTTGTCGCGGCTGTAGCGCGCCTACCGGAACTGGGCGGCACGCTCAGCTTCATCATCACCGGCGACGAGGAAGGTCCGGCCGTACATGGCACCCGGGCGCTGATGACGCGTATGGAAGAGCGCAGCCTTCACCCCGACATGATCCTTGTCGGCGAACCCACATCGCAAAACCGGCTTGGCGACACCATAAAGATCGGCCGGCGCGGATCGGTGAATATGTGGATCGATATTATCGGCAAACAGGCGCATGTCGCCTATCCGCACGAAGGCGACAATCCGATCACGCGCCTGTTCCGCATCGGCACCCGGCTGCACGAACTCGATCTCGACGATGGCGACGAATGGTTCCAGCCGTCCAATCTGGAGGTGGTAACGGTCGATGTCGGCAATCCGGCGTCGAACGTCATTCCCGGCGAAGCGCATCTCAGGCTCAATGTCCGATTCAACGTGCATCACACGGGCGACGAACTGGTCGAGAAAGTCCGAGCGATCGTCCATGAGGAAGCTCCCGGTGCCCAGTTCAAGGCGATGGTCTCGGGCGAGGCGTTCCTTACCGAACCCGGACCTCTGTCCGATCTTGTCAGCGCATCCATCCAGCAGGTGACCGGCCTGACGCCGGAGCTGTCCACCGGCGGCGGCACATCCGATGCGCGTTTCCTGCACATCCTCTGCCCGATCGTCGAATTCGGCTTACTCAATGCGACGATGCACAAGCTGGACGAAGCCGTTGCGCTTTCTGATGTGCGGGCGCTTACGGATATCTATGAAGGCGTGTTGCGTCGGGCACTGGGCTAGACCGGGATGCGCGTCGCCTATCTTGCCAGTCGCCTGACGCTTCCCGCATCGCCGGATCGCCGATTCGATGCGTTCGAGCACGACCTGATGATCGATTGCCTGGCGCCGGTTTTTGCCGCCAATGGCGGATCGCTCACCGCGCTTGCCTGGGACGATGCGAATGTCGACTGGTCCGCTTTCGATGCGGCGTTGATCGGATCGACCTGGGATTATCAGGACAATCTGAAAACCTTTATGGCCCGGCTCGAAAACATCGAGGCGCACACCGCGCTGTTCAACTCCTGCGCGACCGTCCGCTGGAACAGCCGAAAAACCTATTTGCGGGAGCTGGAATCAAAAGGCGTTCAGACTGTACCTACTCTGTGGCTAGATACGCCGCGAGAAAAGGATGTCCAGCAAGCCTTTGACAGGCTGGACAATGACGATCTGGTCTTCAAGCGGCAGATCGGCGCCAATGCCGAGGGCCAGTGTCGCCTACATCGCGGCGATCCCGTGCCGCCCATGCCCGAACCGATGATGGCCCAGCCTTTCCTACCGTCGATTCAGAGCGAAGGAGAGATGAGCCTGATCATCATCGATGGTGCATTTTCCCACGCCCTGATCAAATCGGCGGCGGCGGGCGAATATCGGATCCAATCCTCCTATGGTGGCAGCGAACGCGGCCATGACGCGGATCAAAAGGACCGGGCAGCGGCGGCAGCAATCGTCGAAGCCCTGGACGAAACCCCTCTCTATGCCCGCGTCGACATGGCCCGCGGTGACGATGGCCACATGCTGCTAATGGAATTGGAGCTTATCGAACCTTTCCTCTATCCGCTTCAGGGGCCTGAACTGGGCGCGAGACTGTATGCCGGGCTGGAGAACAGGCTGGGCTAGGCCTGCCGCCGCCGCAGAACAATGTACAGCGCACCCCTGCCTCCATGCCGGGGATGGGCGCCGCGCACGGCGGCGATATGCGGGGCGTGACGCGAGGCAGCCAGCCAGTCGCCGACCGCCGCGCGAATCTTACCGCGGGTAACCGGCCCCTCACTCTTTGGCGCATGACCGGTAATCAGCAGGACGATCCGTGCATGCGACGCGATTGCCTGGCCAAGCGCCCGGTCCAGCCTGTCATAGGCCGAGCTCAGCGTATGGCCGTGCAGATCGATAGTGAAGTCGGGTTCGGCGCGTCCGCGCATGAGCTTACGGTCCCAGCTCCCGTCCAGTGTCGTACCGGGCCCGGGCGCTGCTTTTCTCTCGGCCAGTTTGGGAACCGCAAAGCTGGCAAGGTCCGCCCCGCGCTGCGGTGGCGAGCGGGTCTGGCCGGGCCGGCGGTCCAGAGGCTCGACGCTCTCGATAACCTTGGCCCAAAGGGCTTTCTCGTCCGCGCTCAGGGGACGCTTGCTCACTAGTTGGAAAAGAGACGCGCGGCGGCGGCATTCGGAATCAGGATATAAGCCTGTCCCCGGCTCGCCATGCCGCCCGCGATCCGGTGTGCCTCTTCACCCGCACCCCAGAATGTGTCGAACCGGTTGGCACCCTGAATCGCACCGCCGGTATCCTGCGCAACCCAGATACCGTCAGCGATATCGTGAGCAACGTCGAGATAGACAGGTGCACCAAGCGGGACATAGGCTGGATCAGCCGCTACCGTCGTGCGCGCTGTGACATAGCGACCGAGTGAGCCGGTCGCTGCGGGGCGATCAACCTCAACATAGAAAATGTACCGCCGGTTTTCCTGCATGATCCTACGGGCTTCTTCGGGATTTTCGCGCAGCCATTGCTGGATACCCTGCGAAGTCGTTTGTCCCGGTTGGAGCAATCCGCGTTCCCGCATCAGGCCTCCGATGCTCGTATAGTTGAAGCCGTTATTCTGGGCATAGGCGAGACGCATAATCGACCCATCAGGCAGGCGTAAAAGGCCGCCGCCCTGAACATGGAAGAAGAAGAGAGCCACCGGATCGCTGGCCCAGGCAATCTCCAGACCGCGCCCTTCCAGTGCTCCGTTTTCTATCGCCGCGCGATCGAAATAGGGAAGTTCCCGGCCATCGACCGTCCGGAAAACAGGCAGCGATCCGGTGGCGTTACGCACTTCCGGCGGCGTCTCGAGATCATCTGGCACCGCATAAATCGGATATTGATACGCTCCGCGCCTTTCTCTCGATGCCGCTATTTCGGGTTCGTAATAGCCAGTCGCAAAGGCCTGCCCCCCTCCCACTTCAACGACAGTGAAATGCTCGGCGAAAAATGCGCGGGCATTGTCTCTGTTCCAGCTCGCCACAGCGCGGCACGCTTCGACCCAATCATGAGGGGCGGTCAATCCGCTCCTGTCCTCGCGATTGATGACTGCGGGGCAACTGATGTGGAAAGCATGCATGGCACGAGAAGCCGCCGATACCGGAATGTTCAGCGATTCTACGTCCGGGCCGGACCGCACACCCGATCCGCGCGCATTGTCGCCGCTGGCAACCGGCTCCTGCAGGTTCCAGTTAGGGTTCCTGTCATATTCATAATCCTGCGGCGGCGCAGGTGGCAGTGTCGTTTCTTCGGACGAGGAAGCAGTCGACGCGCGCTCCGGCGCTGCCGGGATGATCCCGGCACAGGCGGTCACCGAAAGAGCGAACAGGAGCGCTATTGCGCCCCGATTTTTCGTCACGAAGCCTCGTCTGTTTCAACCAGCAGCCAGTTGGGATCGGCATCGCGAACATTGCGGGCGAACGTCCACACATCATGGGTCTGCACCGCATCGGACAGGGAACCGGCAATCAGATTGCCATCCTTGTCATGCGTCACCGCAGCGATGTCGGCATCGAAGCGAAGCGTGATCCGGGCCATGCCGGAACGGAATTCCGCATTCTCTACCTGCGTCCGCTCGATCAGGACCAGCCGGTTGTCGAGCACATGGCCTTCTTGCTCCCGCGCGTCGATAGCGGCGAAAAAGGAATCGCGCACATCGTCGTCGACCAGATGGGCAAGATCGTCCCGGTCGCCCTTCCAGAAGGCTTCGAGGATCATGCGATAGGCTGACTGAGCCCCGTTCAGGAATCCATTGATCTCGAACGACGAGTCGGCAGAGGCAATTTTTCTGAGGCCGGCAGCGGCGGCCGGGGCGACAAGTCCGTCAATCTCGGCTTCGCTGGAGGGCGCGCTATCGGGGACGGTCTGCGGAACAGGGGTCAGTTTCGGCGGAGACTCGACGGGCCGCGGCATGCGCGGTTCCTGCTCGTGGCCGGAGCGCTGCCCAAGCACGCTAAACAGGCGCAAGCCCACAAACACGGCGACCATCGCCAAAAGGATAATATCTATGGACACAGGGCCTCCGCTTACAACGCTATAGACTCCTACATAGGCGTAGGCGGGGCTTGTTTCAAATGGGGAAATCGCAACCGACGCAGCCGCCGGCAATTATTCAGCGATAGCGGCCAGAACGTTCCGGCTGAACCGGGCGATATCAAACCGCTCCCCATCGCCCACCGCATCGAATCCGCGCCGCACGATCACAATATCGCGTTCCGGCATGATCACTACATATTGGCCGCGATTGCCCATCGCCGCATATGTGCCGGCGGGCAGCCCCTGTTCGGGACCGAACAACCAGAATTGCGCACCATAGCCTACCCCTCCCCGCCCGGTGGGCTGTGCGGGCGCAGGCGTTGCAACATAGGCGGACCAACCTTCCGGCAATATCCGCTCTCCCTGCCACATGCCGTCATTCAGATAGAGCAGGCCAAGTCGGCCAAGATCGCGCGCGGTTGTCCAGACCTGGCTCGAAAATATGAAATTGCCCTGCCAGTCGGTCTCGGGAGTCGTCCGGGTCATGCCGATCCGCCAGAGCATGTCGGTAAAGGGGAAGGCGAGGGCGCGATCGCCATCGCCAAGGACCGAGCGCAGCGCGCGCATCGCAATCAGCGTATCATTGTTTGCATAGCGCCATCGCGCGCCCGGAGCTGTTTCAAGCGGGAGGCCGGGTATCGAATCGGTAACCGCCTGCCCGCCAAAATATATGGCATCGGTGCGGTTGCCCGCAAACGGGCTCCACAGGCCGCTGCTCATATGCAGCAAATTATGCCAGTTGATGGCCGCGCGCGGATCGCCGGGCACCTGCCAGGCGGGAACCGGTGCCGGCTCATCGAGATCGACCAGATCTTGCTCGACGGCCGCGCCAAGAACGGTCGCGGCAATGCTCTTGGCGACCGACCATGTGCGCTGCGGCCGGTGCAGATCGTAACCGCTGCGATAGCGCTCGCCAACGATATGCCCGTCGCGGATCACGAGCACCGCAGTCGTTTCCGTACCCGCGCCATAGGTTGCACGATTGAGAGCCGCGCCGATAACCGTTTGCAGTGCCGCACGGCTCGACCCCGCCAACGTCCGCATGGCATTCGCATCGCCCTGTGGCCAGACCAGCGCGTCCGTAGCAGCAAGGTTCGGCGCTTCGATATCGTCGCCAAGGTACGGCAAGCCCGTTTCGCCCTCCGGATCGGCACCCGTCGGCAGCTGCACGCATCCAAGATGGGGACGCCATTGCGCCACGCGAGGTGGCATCGCATCGTCGAAACGCACCAGCACGCGCCGCCTCCCGCGATCGACTTCCACTGGAAGATCGTCGATCAGCGGGCGATAGCCCGGATAAATTCGGGTCAGGTCGTCGGCAGTCGCTTCCGCCTCGGTCTGCCCGGCATTGAATATCCCGCTACACAGAAAAGCGGCCTTATAGCCGGCGGCAAGACCCCGTTCATGGGGCGAATGTTCGCTTTGCTGAGCCTCGCCGGCACTGGCAGTTGCGAAAATGGCGATCAGGAGAAGAAGAGCTCGATAGGTCATCCCGGTACAGTGCATTGCCGCCTTTCCCCTGACAAGGCAGGGCCAAACATTGCCCTGTTCGCGCGCTGCTGCTAGCGGGCATCCCGAAACCGCGCAATTTGGCGCGCATTCTTCCTATCTGGTAATTGAGGTTTAAGACTATGGCAGACGAACAGGGTGTTGCTCCCGATCAATCCGCAGCCGGTGAGCCCCCGCGCGCGAACATTATCGCACAATATGTGAAGGATCTGTCGTTCGAAAACCCGAATTCGCCGGGTGTGTATCAGGCCAATGAAACGCCGAAAATCGACGTTCAGTTCAATATCGGCAGCGATGCCGCGGGCGAAGGGGTGTGGGAAGTCATCCTGAAAATGGATGTCAGTGCGAAGCTCGAAAAAGGCACGGCCTTCCACGTTGAACTGACCTATGCCGGTCTTTTCGCACTTTCGAATGTTCCCGATGAGCAGCGCGAGGCCTTCCTGCTTGTCGAAGCCCCGCGCCTGCTCTTTCCCTTTGCCCGGCGTGTCCTGGCCGATGCCGTGCGCGACGGCAATTTCCCGCCGCTGATGCTGGAACCGATCGATTTTGCCGCGCTCTACATGCAGCAGAAAGCGCAGATGGCGCAGGGCGGCCCCGACAATGTCGACATCGATTCCCAGATCGGTCAGGCCTAAGCCCGGGATGACGGGGCCAGTGGCAGGAACCGGCCGGGCGCCATGAACCTCTACCGGGCAACCGGCACGATAGGCGGGCTGACCATGGTCAGCCGCATAGCCGGGTTTGCGCGCGACATGTTGCTTGCGCGCATCCTGGGCCCCGGCATGGCGGCTGACAGCTTTTTCGTCGCATTCCAGCTGCCCAACATCTTCCGACGCCTGTTTGCGGAAGGCGCGTTCGCCGCCGCCTTCGTGCCCCTGTTCAGTCGGAAGCTGGGCAAGGACGGCGACATGGCGGCGGCCGAGCGCTTTTCCAGCGAAGTCGTTTCGGTGTTCGTTCCCGTGCTTATCCTGTTCGTCGCCCTGTTCGAAGTCGCCATGCCGGCGATCATATGGCTGATGGCCAGCGGCTTTCAGGAAGTGCCGGGCAAATTCGAACTGACCGTTGCGCTGGCGCGGATAACCTTCCCGTATCTCTTCCTGATCAGCATGGTCGCGCTTCTCGCCGCTATCCTGAATTCCCTGTCGCGCTTTGCGGCTGGCGCGAGTTTCCCGATCCTGCTCAATCTAGTGCTGATCGGCGCGCTGTTGCTTGGCAACCAGATGGCCCCTGAGTTCGCCATGTCTATCGGCGACCCGGAAGGCGAAACAATCGTCATCGCCTATTTCCTTGCCGGTGGTGTGGCGCTGGGCGGAGTTGCCCAGCTGCTCTGGCTTTGGTTCTGGACGAAGCGAAGCGGTTTCCGCCTCCGCTTCCATCGCCCCCGGTTTACAAAAGATGTCAGGGAATTGGGCATTATCATCCTGCCCGCAACATTTGGCGCCGGCGTCTATCAGATCAGCCAGCTCGTCCAGCTCTTCTTCGCTACCCAGCTGCCCGGCGGCTCGGTCAGCCATCTCAACTTTGCAGACCGGCTCAACCAGCTGCCACTTGGCGTGATCGGTATCGCACTGGGAACGGCCATCCTCCCTGCCCTTTCGCGTCATATCGGAGCGGACGACAAGGAACAGGCCGACAGGGTCCAGTCCGACGCCATCGAACTGGCCATGCTGCTGACATTCCCGGCGGCGGCCGCGCTCATGATCTGCGCGCCGGCTTTTGTCAGCGCCTTTTTCCAAGGCGGGGCGTTCGACGCGGAAGATGCGCGGATCACCAGTAACGTCCTGGCAGCTCTGGTCGCCGGGCTTCCCGCTTATGTCCTGATCAAGGTTCTCACTCCGGCCTTTTTCTCCCGCAAGGATACGAAGACCCCGGTCTATGCAGCGGCCGTCGTCCTCCTTTTCTTCATCACGTTCAACGCGCTCATGATTGATCGTCTCGGCATTGTTGGCATTGCTACCGCAACAGCGATCGGCGCCTGGTTCAATGTCATTATTCTTTACACGATTCTGCAGAAACGCGGCCATTACCGGGTCAATGCGGGCCTTGTACGGCGCCTGTCAGGTCAACTGGTCGCGACCGCTGCGATGGCTGCCCTGCTCTACTATATGCTCCCCTTTCTCAGTTCCTGGTTCAGCGGCAGCGTGATCGAGCGCGTCCTTTCCATTGCCGCACTGGTCAGCGCGGGAATGCTCGTCTATTTCTCCGCCGCGGCGCTTACCGGCGCTATTGATCGTTCCAAGATCACCCTGCTCCTCCGAAGAAAGGCCTCCTCCTGATGCGCGTCGTTTCCGGCATTCAGCCCACCGGCAATCTCCATCTCGGCAATTATCTCGGCGCAATCGTCAACTGGGTGAAGATGCAGGAAGAAAGCGAGTGCCTGTTCTTTCTCGCCGACCTTCATGCGATTTCGATGCCGATTGCCGCCGAAGATCTTAGCCGCGCGACCCGGGAAATGGCCGCAGCGCTGATTGCATCGGGAGTCGACCCCGAGCGCGCAACGCTGTTCAATCAGGCCCGCGTCCCCGCCCATCCTGAACTCGCCTGGTTGCTAAACGGCACCGCGCGTATGGGATGGCTCAACCGGATGACGCAGTTCAAGGACAAGTCCGGCAAGAATCGCGAAGGCGCATCCGCCGCACTCTTCGCCTATCCGGTGTTGCAGGCTGCCGATGTTCTTCTGTATCGCGCAACGCACGTCCCTGTCGGCGACGACCAGAAGCAGCATCTCGAACTGGCTCGCGATATCGCTGAAAAATTCAACAATGATACCGGCACGGAAACCTTCGTCCTGCCCGAACCCTATATCGGGGAAACGGCCGCGCGAATCATGTCGCTACGGGACGGTACGAAAAAAATGTCGAAATCCGACCCGTCGGACATGAGCCGGATAAACTTGTCGGATGATACCGATTTGATCGCCAAGAAAATTCGCAAAGCCAAAACCGACGCGGAACCACTCCCCGACACGGTCGAGGAACTGGCGGGTCGTCCCGAAGCACGCAATCTTGTCACCATCTACGCGGCATTGGCCGGGACCGAACAATCTGCCGTCCTCGCCGACTATGCCGGCAAGGGATTTGGCGATTTCAAGCCTGCGCTGGCCGATCTCACAGTATCGGTTCTTGGGCCCATTTCCGACCGGTTCAATGCGTTGAAAAGCGAAAATGCCACACTGGATACCATCCTTGACGCCGGTGCAGAAAAAGCCACCGCGGCGGCAGCACCCGTACTTTCTGATGCATATCGCGCGCTCGGATTGCTGAGCGGCCGGTGACGGCTGTCTGTTCACCAGACGTTCAAATCCTGTTCAGACATATTGGGCTAGGGTAATAAGCCCCTATATATAAAGCTGTAATTGCTTTTGGAGGTCATAATGTCACGCAGATTTCTCGCACTCATTGCGCCCTTGGCGTTGCTCGCTGCGGCTGCTTGCACGACCCCGTTCCGGGCCGATGTCGCCCGTTTCCAGCAGATGCCTGCACCGCAGGGCCAGAGCTTTTACATCCAGCCGGCCGATGACGAAAAATCCGGCGGCCTGGAATTTGCCACCTACGCCAATCTGGTCGCCGCCGAGCTCAACCAATACGGGTACCGTGCTTCCGGTTCGGCCGAGGAAGCGACCCTGGTCGTGACGATGGAATATAGCGTCGATAACGGCCGGGAGCGCGTCGTGACTTCGCCAGGTTATCGTCGCGGCTATTGGGGTCATCGTTCGCTCTTCTACAGCCCCTATTATGACCGGTTCGGGTGGCGCTCCTCCTATTATCGCGGCTGGCACGATCCGTTCTTCGATTATCCGCAGGTCCGCAGCTATACCTTGTATACCAGTGAACTCGATCTCAGGATCGCCCGGACAGCGGATGGCGAACCGGTCTTCGAAGGAAGGGCGCGGGCGCGATCACGCAACGATGCGCTGACCGAGCTTGTTCCCAATCTTATAGAAGCAATGTTTACCGGCTTTCCGGGGAATTCGGGTGAAGAAATCCGAATAACCGTTCTGCCGCGCGAAGACGGCTAGAGCATAGTCGGCGCACCCGAAACCGGGAGCGCAGGACTGGCCGCCGTCCCTAATTTTCGAGTTTGCGGAGAAGCGAACGAACATCGGAATCGAGCTCGCTGTCTGCGGCGCGCAGTTCCTTGATCCGCTTGATCGCATGGATCACCGTCGTGTGATCGCGGCCGCCGAAGCGTCGCCCGATCTCCGGCAGCGAGCGCGGCGTGAGCCGTTTTGCCAGATACATTGCGACTTGACGCGGGCGCGCAACTTCGCGGGCCCGGCGTGCAGAGGTCATTTCCGCATGGCGAATGCCATAATGCTCGCACACGCTGCGCTGGATTTCGTCGATTGTGATCCGGCGCTGCGAATGCCGCAACAGATCGGCCAGCGTTTCCTGCGCAAATGCCAAGTCGATCGGGCGCTTGGAAAGCAGCGAATAAGCGACCACGCGGGTCAGCGCCCCTTCGAGCTCCCGGATACTTGCCGAGAAGCGCTGGGCCAGAAAATCCGCAACATCCTGAGGCATGCCGGCCTGAGGCATCTGCCCCAGCTTGTGCGTCACGATGCGGCGACGATGATCGAGATCGGGCTGGCGCAGATCGGTGACAAGGCCTCCGGCGAGCCGCGATGCAATCCGCTTGTCGACAGCGCCCAGCTCGTGCGGCGGACGATCCGCGCTTATCACCAGGCGGTGTCCGGTTGCGATTATCTCATTGATTGTATGGAAAAATTCTTCCTGCGTCGCTTCCTTGCCCGCGATGAACTGTACATCGTCAACGAGCAACAGGTCGGCAGAGCGCAGCCTTTGCTTGAAACCGATCGTATCCCGGTCGCGCATCGCCGACACAAATTCGTACATGAATTTTTCGGCCGACATATAGAGCACGTTGGAGCGTGGCTTCTGGCGCAGAAACTCATGCCCGATGGCGTGCAAAAGGTGCGTTTTACCAAGGCCGGTTCCAGCATGGATATAGAGCGAGCTGAACATCGGCACGCCCGCATCGGCCATCATCCGGGCTGCGTTGAAGGCAACCTCATTGGCCGTACCCGTGACGAAATTCGAAAAGACATAGCGATTCTCAAGCGGCGTCCCGATACTGTCGCCGCTTGTTCCGGAGAGCTGTTCCGTCGGCGGCAACGCATCTTCTTCGCCGACGATGAAAAGAGCCGGGCGCGATGCACCGTCGGCAGCAACGATGTCGATTTCGCCGACGCTGGGCACAGTAGCGCGCCACGCGTAGCGCAGGCGATCCGAATAATGTTCGCGGACCCAGTCAGCCATGAAATGCGAAGGAAGCTCAAGCCGGATCTGTCCGGCCTCTTCTTCAAAGCCGATCAGTTTCATCGGCTTCAACCAATGATCGAAGGTACGGGCACCGAGATCGCGGCGAAGGCCGTTCCTGATTGCTTCCCATGCAGCCTTGAATGGCTCGTGCGCTTCTACTTTGTCGGGGTCCGCTTCTTCGAGATCCGATTCATGCTGCACTCAACAACCCTCCCCTATGCATGTCTTCCCCACCAGACCCGATCCGCAGCATCTTGAGCGCCTGAACCGTCCAGACCGCCAGACAATATAAAGCCCTGTGCGAAATCACTGGATTCCGCATCGCACTTTCCACTGGCGACTGTACCGGTCGGGAAGAATCGCTACCGACCGGGAGACTGTTTGATGAATTGTTAACGCGCCCAAAGCAAGGGGGCTGGCCGTCAAAAAAATGAAATAAATGGGGTTGACACGCAGAGTAGCCAATCCTGCCTAAATGACTGTTAAATCATTGATTTTTAACGGTAAATATTTAGGTTTGCCTGTGGGCAACTTGGGGGCGCATCATGCGACTCGTTGAATTTCCAGTGTAACTAATCTGAAAAATATTTCCGAGTTCGAGCGGATGACCGCAGGGCCGCTTCGTGTACCGAAGCGACCTCTTATTTCAGCGCGGCGACGCGCTTGGACAGACGCGAAAGCTTCCGCGATGCTGTATTCTTGTGGAAAATTCCCTTGGAAACACCGCGGGCCAGTTCAGGTTGCATGGCCTGAAGCGCATCGGTCGCTTCCTTCTTGTCGCCAGCTTCGACAGCTGTTTCGACCTTCTTGATGAAGCTGCGAATCCGGCTCACCCGATTCGTGTTCACAACTGCGCGCCGGTCATTGCGGCGAATACGTTTTTTGGCCTGTGGCGTGTTGGCCATAATAAACCTCGATCATGTCAAAATAAAAAAGGCGCAGCACCCGCCGCACCGAAAGCGGATGCCAACTAGCTATCGCAGCGGCTCAGGTCAAGGGCGCAGCGCAGATTTCACCTCTGGCATTGGGGGCAATAAAAGGTGGATCTGCCGCCATCGACACGGCGGCGGATTCTCCCGCCGCATCCGCAGAGCTCGCCCTCCCGGCCATAGGCTCGCCAGCTTTTGAAGAAATAGCCAAGCTCTCCATCGGGCTGCGCATAATCGCGCAGGCTTGATCCGCCCGCTTCAATCGCCGCGGCGATGATTTCACGGACGGACGCAACCAGTCGGCCCAGTCTGACGCCGCCAATACGGTTCCCCTTCGTCCCTGGTGCAATCCGCGCCTGGTGCAGAGCTTCGCAAACATAGATATTGCCGAGACCCGCCACGATCCGCTGATCGAGCAGCAACGCCTTCACAGGGCCGGATCGCCCCTCAAAAACCCGGGCCAGATAGTCGGCGGTGAACTCGGGGCCCAGCGGTTCCGGGCCCAGAGCCGCGAAAACCGGATAGTCGGGCAGCAATGAAGTCTCGACCAAATCGACAGACCCGAACCGCCTTGGATCGTTCAGCGCGACGGTTCGACTCGGCGTTTGCAGGATGAGATGGTCATGCTTGTCGAACCCATCCGGATCGAGACGCCAGCGGCCCGACATGCCGAGATGAAAAATCATCGTGTCGCCGCGATCGGTGTCGATAAGTCCATATTTTGCACGCCGCCCAAGCCCGGTAATGACGGCACCCGTCATACGCTGCCGGAGATCCGGCGGCATGGGGCGCCGTAGATCGGGCCGCTTCGGCTCCACGGATACCAGCCTCTGGCCAAGCAGGGCGGGCTCCAGACCGCGCACGGTCGTCTCGACTTCTGGAAGTTCCGGCATGACATTGGTGCTAAGATGCGTTTGCGGGCACGGCAAGGCTTGGCTAGAGCAGCAACCCTTCCCATCTGGCGGACAGGCATGAACGAAGAAAACGTCTCTTTTGGCTATGAGGACATAGCTCCCGAGGAAAAGACCTCCCGCGTCGGCGGCGTCTTTTCCAATGTGGCATCCAGCTACGACCTGATGAACGATGCAATGTCGGGCGGGATGCACCGGCTATGGAAAGACCGATTCGTCCGGCGGGTGAAGCCGCGCGCGAGCGAGGCGATATTGGATATGGCTGGAGGAACCGGCGACATCGCCTTTCGCCTGGCGAAATCCGGCGCCGCGATCACGGTCGCCGATATCAATGCTGAAATGCTGCAGGTTGGCATGGAGCGCGCGGAAAAACGCAAGATTGCCGGACTGGTCTGGGCACAGGAGAATGCTGAGGAGCTGGGCTTCGCAGACAATAGCTTTGATGCCTATACGATCGCGTTCGGTATCCGCAACGTGACGCACATCCAGAAGGCGCTCGAAGAAGCGCACCGCGTTCTGAAACGCGGCGGCCGCTTTTTCTGCCTCGAATTTTCAACGACCCTGTGGCCCGGCTTTGCCGAAGCCTATGACCTCTATTCGCACAAGCTGGTGCCGAAGATCGGCCAGGCGCTGGCCAAGGATGAAGACAGCTATCGCTACCTTATCGAATCGATTCGGCGCTTCCCCGATATGCCCACCTTCAAAGCGATGATCGAAGACGCCGGTTTCGTGCAATGCAAGGTGGAGCCGATGCTGGGCGGTCTCGTCGCAATCCATAGCGGCTACCGGATTTGACCCGCCCCAGAACGCATATCTGGCGGCTCTTGAAATGGGGCCGAACGCTGGCGCGGCATGGAGCGCTCAGCGGCATCGAGCGCGATCCTCTCACGCCGCCGCAGGTTCGGCGTATGATACGGCTGGCGCGTTTTGGCGCCCGGGTCCCCAAACAACCGGCCTATGCAGACGCTTTCCAGGCGATCGGCCCCGCCGCTATCAAACTTGGCCAGACGCTGGCAACGCGCCCCGATCTCGTCGGTGACGAGGCGACGCATGATCTGATGCGCTTGCAGGATCGGTTGCCGCCGATTCCCTTTTCGCGGATCGAAGAGGCCATTGCACAGTCTTTCGACCGACCGACGGACGAGCTGTTTTCGAGCATCGATCCGAAGCCCGTCGGCGCGGCATCGATCGCGCAGGTCCACAGGGCCGTGACCAGCGAAGGAAAAACCGTGGCGATCAAGGTGCTGCGCCCGGGCATCGAAAAAGAATTTTCGCGCGATATCGAAACCTATGAATGGGCGGCTGCCCAGGTCGAGGCGATGGGCGGCGAGCTGGCACGCCTGCGTCCACGGCTGACGATCGAGACGTTCAAACGATGGACGGCCCGCGAACTCGATCTCAGGCGCGAGGCGGCATCGGCTTCGGAACTTGCCGAGGGCATGCAGGCCGAGCCCGATTTCGTCGTTCCCGAGATCGACTGGCAGCGCACCGGTGGGCGCGTGATGACCCTTGAATGGTTTGACGGGATCAGAATTTCCGATCGCGAAGCGCTGGATGCAGCCGGCCATGATCGCAAGACGCTTGCGACCACACTCGTCCGCGCCTTTCTTCGCCAGGCGATTTCGGAAGGGTTTTTCCATGCTGACTTGCATCAGGGAAATCTATTCGTCCTGCCCGATGGCAAGATCGGCGCAATCGATTTCGGCATCATGGGGCGGGTTAATCGCCAGGCCCGGTTGTGGCTGGCCGAAATTCTCTACGGGCTTATCACCGGCAATTACCGCCGCGTCGCGGAGATCCATTTCGAGGCCGGCTATGTGCCCCCGCATCATGATGTCGCCGAATTTGCCACCGCGCTGCGCGCGGTCGGCGAACCGATCCGCGGACTGCCCGTGAAAGACATCTCTATCGGCCAGATGCTGGATGGGCTCTTCGGCATCACGCGAGATTTCGACATGCAGACCCAGCCCCATTTGCTTCTCCTCCAGAAGACCATGGTGATGGTCGAAGGCGTGGCGACAAGCCTCGATCCCGACATCAACATGTGGGAAACCGCCAAGCCCTTTGTCGGTGAATGGCTTCGAAGCGAACTGGGTCCGGAAGCCGCGATGGCGGACAAGCTCAGGGAAGATGTCCGCACATTGCTGCGGCTGCCCGAACTCGTCAGACGGCTCGAAGCAGAGATTCCCAACCGGGGTGCCGCTCCGCCCGCCCCGCCTTTGTCGGATGTCGAATTGATAACATTCGGAAATGGCTGGAAATATTGGCTGGTCGCACTATTGGGCACTGGCCTTGGAGCAATTGGGAGTTGGTATTGGCTATAGTCGCTAAACTGCGAGAACATTTTCGCAAAAAACCGAATCGACCGCAACGCCCCGACGCCGACGGCGTAACCTATCGCCCCCTTCGGCCTCTGGACGAACGGATCGAGGGCTGGCGCGTCGTCATCGAGGATGGTCGCCAGCGCGCTATGTATGATCGGGTCGCCGCATCAATCGATCGCTCCGCCTATGCGGCGCTGCAGGAGAAATACCGTTCGGAGATCGAGGCAGCCGACGAACTGGCGGTCACCAAATATCTCGATCTTGCGCCCTGGTTCATGATCCATTCCCGGCTCGCCCGGATACTGAATATCGATACCCGGCCCAAATGTTCGATCCTCGATATCGGGGCCGGCGGCGGACAGTTTCTCACCATCGCCAAAACCTATGGACATGACGTGCTCGCTTTCGACAGGCCCGATCCCGCGGTCTATGGCGACCTGCTCGCGCTCAGCGGTATTCCCCGGATCGAAGGCGGTGTGATGCTCGGCGAGCCGCTGCCCGACTCCATCGGCCGCTTCGATCTGATCATGATCAACGGCCAGGTTTTCGACGTTTTCCCCAAGAGTGGCGGCAAACGCTGGACGGTCGCCGAATGGGCGTCTTTCCTCGAATATCTGACCGCAACGCACATGGAATATCCGGCGACCCTGTTCGTCGGGCTCAACAAATCGGCTGGCCCGACCGGCGTTGAGGATTTTCTCTGGCCGCTTGTCGATCTGGCCGAGCAACATGGCGCAACCGTCGAGCGCAAACGGGCGACGATGCACTACGACCTCGCCGAGCCGCTGGAGTTCGAAGAGGTCTCAAAACAGCCCTGGCTCACTCTCGGCAAAGCATGACTCGACAAAACGCTCACCGAACCGCACATTTCCGGCCATGAACGGGAAGCGCATCTTGCTCGTGATCGGCGGCGGAATTGCCGCTTATAAGGCCAGCGAGCTGATCCGACTGATCCGCAAGGCGGGCGGCGACGTAACATGCGTACTCACCGAGGGCGGTGCGCAGTTCGTGACGCCCATGACGCTCGCCGCGCTCTCCGAAGCGCAGGTTTATACGAGCCTGTGGGACCTCAAGAACGAAACCGAGATGGGGCATATCCAGCTTTCACGCGAGGCCGACCTGATCGTCATTTGCCCGGCCACTGCCGACCTCATCGCGAAAATGGCCGCCGGCATCGCCGATGATCTGGCGACCACGATGCTGCTGGCGACAGACACGCAGGTGATGGCCGTTCCCGCCATGAATGTGCGCATGTGGGAGCATGAGGCGACGAAACGCAATGTGGCGCAAATTCGCAAAAACGGCGTCGTCGTGCTCAACCCGGACGAAGGCGCGATGGCCTGCGGAGAATATGGCGAAGGCCGCCTGCCCGAACCCGATGCCGTTTTCGCCGAGATCGAGGACCGGCTGAGCAGCGCTGCACCGAAACGCAGCCAGTCGCTGGCGGGCAAACGGATCGTCATCACGGCTGGCCCGACCCATGAGCCGATCGATCCGGTTCGCTATATCGCCAACCGCTCTTCGGGACGTCAGGGTTATGCGATTGCCGGAGCGCTGGCTAGGCTGGGCGCCGATGTGGAGCTGATTTCCGGCCCCGTCTCGCTGGAAACGCCGCGCGGCGTCAAACGGATCGATGTCGAAACCGCACTCGAAATGGAAGCTGCAGTAAACCGGACGCTGCCGGCCGATGTAGCGATTCTGGTTGCCGCAGTGGCCGACTGGCGCGCTGAAGCCTCACCGCGCAAGATCAAAAAAGGCGAAACTGGCGGGCCTCCCGAACTTAATCTCACCGAGAACCCGGACATTCTCGCCGGGCTTGCCACCCATGACCAGCGCCCTGCCCTGTTGATCGGTTTTGCTGCCGAAACCGACAAGGTTGTCGGCCACGCCAAAGCCAAGCTGGACCGCAAGGGCTGCGACTGGATCGTTGCCAACGATGTGTCGGGTGACGTTATGGGCGGCACCGAAAACAGTATCCACCTCATCACCGCCAACGGAGTCGAAAGCTGGGAACAGATGCCCAAGCGCGAAGTCGCCCGCAGGCTCGCAGAAAGAATCGTCGATGCAATTGTCTGAAATCACCATCCGCATGAAACGCCTGCCGCATGGAGATGGCCTGCCAATGCCGGCCTATGCCAGCGCCGGGGCGGCTGGAATGGATATCGTGGCGGCGGAAGATTTCACACTGGAACCCGGCGAACGCATGGCCGTGCCCAGCGGCTTCGCCATTGCAATTCCCGAGGGCTATGAAGTGCAGGTCCGGCCGCGATCCGGCCTCGCTTTCAAACATGGCGTCACCTGTCTCAACACGCCCGGGACCATCGACAGCGACTATCGCGGCGAAGTGAAGGTCATCCTCGCCAATCTCGGTAGCGTTCCCTTCTCCGCCCTGCGCGGCGAGCGCATCGCCCAGCTCGTTCCCGCAGCCGTTCAGCGCGCCGCGATGACCGAGGTGGAAGAGCTGGACGACACCGCACGGGGCTCCGGCGGGTTTGGTTCCACCGGGCGCTGATGTCGGGCCCGTGACCCTCACCGACGGCCAGCTTGAGCGCTATGCGCGCCATATCGTCCTCAAGGAGATTGGCGGAAGCGGACAGAAGAAGCTGCTCGATGCGACGGTCGCCATTGTCGGTGCAGGCGGCATCGGTTCGCCGCTAATCCAGTATCTGGCGGCAGCGGGCGTGGGGCGTTTACGGATTGTCGATGATGACGAAGTCGCGCTTTCCAACCTTCAGCGCCAGACACTGTTCGGCACGGCGGATATCGCCCAATCCAAGGTCGAACGCGCTGCAAGGGCCGTTGCGCGCCAGAATCCGGATGTGATTGTCGAGACGCTGGACCAGCGCCTGGGTGCGACCAATATCGATGGTTTTCTGGAAAACGTCGATGTGGTGGTCGATGGATCGGATAACTTCGCCACGCGGCTGCTCGTAGCGGACGAGGCCTGTCACGGGCATGTTCCGCTTGTCTCCGCCGCTATCGGACAGTTTGAGGGGCAACTCGCCCTGTTCAGGGGCTGGGAAGACGGCAAACCCTGTTATCGATGTTTCGTGGGCGCGGATCCCGACCAGCCCGACACGAGCTGCGCCGACCAGGGCGTATTGGGCGCGCTTGCCGGGATCATGGGCAGCATGGCCGCGATGGAAACCATTCGCCAGATCACCGGCTTCGGCGAGGACAGCGCCGGCAAGCTCCTGCTGTTCGACGCACTCAGCCTCAGAAGCCGGACGCTGACGCTCCCCAAGGACCCTGGATGCCCGACATGCGCGGCCTGACCGTCATCCTTACCGGCACCGATCCGGAACGCTTCCATGCGGCTCTCTCGGTCGCTGCAGCCCATGCCGCGACGGGCGCGAGCACGCAGATATTCCTTGAAGGTCGGGCTGTTGTCTTGCTTGCCGAGCGCTCCCCGGCACCCGGCGATGGAGACCGCCATGCCAATGGCCTGCCCACACTCGCCGAAATGCGGGAGGAAGCTACCCACCTCGGCGTCCGGCTGATTGCTTGTCAGGGCGGCATGGCGCTGGCAGGATTGGTGATCGACGCGCTCGGCCCGAATGTGGAAGCGGGCGGCCTTGTCGGACTGATGACGCGCCTTGGCGATGACAGGCTCGTCACGCTTTAGGGGAGATATGCCATGACATTACCCGTTACCGCCGCACTGGCCGCCGCGATGGGCGCGCTCCTTCTGCTGCTCGCAATCGATACGGTAAGGCAGCGTTTCCGGACCAGCACTGCACATGGTCTTAGCGAGGATCAAAGGCTGACGAGCGCTTCCCGCTCGCACGGCAATCTCGCCGAACACGCGCCGATCGTCATCATCCTGGTAGGCCTGCTGGAACTGAGCCAGGCCAATCATATGGGGCTCATGATCGTTTCGGGCGTGTTTATCCTGGGCCGCATGCTGCACATCCATGGGCTCTACAATCCCAAGGAAGGCGGACCACCCCTAACCCGTGCGCTGGGTGTGATCCTCACATGGATTGTCCTCGCCGCGCTCATCGGCTGGACGCTCTGGTTGTTAAAGGGCCATCTCGGCTAGCAGCCTAGGATTCTTCATTCGCGGCTGGCCTTTTCTTGGCTGCGGGCTTCTTCTTCGCCGGTGCTTTTTTCTTCTTGGCCGGAGCCTTGCGCTTTTTCTTCGCCGGGCCCTTGGCCGCGCGTTCGTCGATCAGCTGGGCCGCTTCCTCCAGTGTGAGGTCGTCCTTGTCGACCGTTTTGGGGATCGTCGCATTGGTCGTCCCATCAGTGACATAGGGGCCGTAGCGGCCATCCATAAGCTTGATTTCTTCCTCGGTGCGCGGATGCTTGCCGAGGATCTTGAGCGGCTCGCGCGCACCGCGACCACGCCCGCCCTTGGTTTTCGCTTCGGCGATTTTAACCACCGCGGCATTCATACCGATTTCGAACACTTCCTCGGTCGTATCGAGCTTCGCATATTTGCCGTCATGACGCAGATAGGGGCCATAGCGCCCGATCGCGGCCTCGATTTCCTTGCCCGTTTCGGGATGTTCGCCAACAATGCGCGGCAGGGATAACAGTTTGATCGCCATTTCTAGGTCGACATCGGCGCGGGCCACATCCTTGGGGATCGATGCACGCTTGGGCTTTTCGCCCTCGCCTTGACCCATTTCGACATAGGGGCCGAAACGGCCCGTCTTGAATTCGATATCCTGATCAGTTTCTGGATACTTGCCCAGAACCTCGTCCTCGCCCTGATCGGGCTGATCACCGCCCCGCTGCCCGAACTGGCGCGTATATTTGCATTCCGGATAGTTGGCGCAGGCAATGAACGCGCCAAAGCGCCCGCCGCGCAGTGCAAGCTGGCCTTCTTCGCAGCGCGGGCAGAGGCGCGGATCGGTGCCATCTTCCTTTTCGGGGAAGAGCAAGGGTTCGAGAAACTTGTCGAGCTCGGCCGTGATGTCTGACGGCTTCTGCTCCATCACCTCATCGGTCTTGGGTTTGAAATCCTGCCAGAAGGCCTTGAGAATTTCCTGCCACTGCGCGCGGCCACCGGAAATGTCATCGAGCTCTTCTTCGAGCCCCGCCGTGAAGTCATAGCTTACATAGCGTTCGAAAAACCGTTCCAGAAACGATGTGACAAGACGGCCGCTTTCCTCTGGAAAGAAACGATTTTTGTCGACACGCACATATTCCCGGGTCTTCAGCGTCTGCAGGATGGACGCATAGGTGGAAGGACGGCCAATGCCCAATTCCTCCATTTTCTTGACCAGACTGGCTTCAGAATAGCGCGGCGGCGGCTGGGTGAAATGCTGCTCCGCATCGACGCTCTTTTTCGCCGGGGCGTCGCCCTGGCTCATCATCGGCAGCAGCTTGGATTCGTCATCGCCATCGTCGTCACGACCTTCGGTATAGAGCGCCATGAAGCCGGGGAATTTTACGACCTGACCGGTTGCCCTCAGCGCGGTCTGGCCGGTGCCCTCTTCCATTTCCACGGTTGTGCGCTCAAGCCTCGCGGAAGCCATCTGGCTTGCGAGCGCGCGCTTGAAGACGAGCTCATACAGCCGCGCATGATCGCCGCCGCCCACCTTGTCGCGCGAAAAATCGGTCGGCCGGATCGCCTCATGCGCTTCCTGCGCATTTTTCGCCTTGGTTTTGTACATGCGCGGCTGATCCGGGACATAGCTGGCATCGTAACGGTTCGCGATAGCACCGCGTGCCGCCGAAATCGCAGAGCCATCCATCTGCACACCGTCAGTACGCATATAGGTAATCGCGCCGTCCTCGTAGAGCTGCTGCGCGATCCGCATCGTGTGGCTCGCCGCAAAACCGAGCTTGCGCGCTGCCTCCTGTTGCATTGTCGACGTCGTGAACGGCGGCGGCGGATTGCGGGTAAGCGGTTTCGTTTCGACCGACACGATTTTGAACAGCCCGGTCTCGACTTCGGTCTTGGCCGACATCGCATCGCCTTCGCTGCCGATCGTCAGCCGCTCGATCTTGTCCCCGCGCCAGCGCACGAGTCGGGCCGTGAACTCCGTGCCGTCCTGCTCCATCTGGGCAGCGATCGACCAATATTCCTGGGGCTTGAACGCTTCGATCTCACGCTCTCGCTCGACAACCAGCTTGAGCGCGACAGACTGCACCCGACCAGCGGATTTCGCGCCGGGAAGCTTGCGCCAAAGCACCGGGGAAAGTGTGAAACCGACGAGATAATCGAGCGCACGGCGCGCGCGATAGGCGTCGACCAGATCGTGATCGAGGTCGCGCGGATGGGCGATGGCGTCCAACACGGCTGCCTTGGTGATCGCATTGAACGCGACCCGTTCGACCCTGGCCGGGAGCGCCTTGCGCTTCTGGAGAACCTCCTGAACATGCCAGCTGATCGCTTCGCCCTCACGGTCAGGGTCAGTCGCGAGGATCAATTCATCGGCTTCCTTCGCCGCGTCCGTGATCGCCTTGAGCTGTTTGGTCTTGTCGCCATAGTTCTGCCACTTCATCGCGAAACCGTCTTCAGGATCGACCGACCCGTCCTTGGGCGGCAGATCGCGAACATGGCCATAGGATGCAAGGACGCGGTAATCGCCGCCAAGATATTTTTCGATGGTCTTCGCCTTGGCTGGCGACTCAACAACTACAAGTTTCATAAGGCTGGCGATTATCTCCGTTCAGGCGGGGCTCTCATACGCGCACGAGGATGCGATGCAAATCGCGTTCGTCAAGCGGGATCTGAAAGACTCACCTTTCCGCCGGCATGCCGTTCCAGCCTTCCGGCCAGTTCCAGCTCCAACAAAATCGTCTGTACAGTGGCGGATGCGACAGCCGATTCCCGGATCAGCTCATCCACGGGAACCGGAACCGGCCCGAGCAGTTCCGTAACCGTTTCGCGCTGCTTTGCCTCCACATCGGACGATATGGGCTCCTGCCTGAAGGGTGTTTCGGGCTCTTGGGTCCTGGAAATATCGAACGGCTGCAATGCGCCCAGCACATCCTCGGCATTCTGGATCAGCGTTGCCCCGTCCCGGATCAGCTGATTGCAGCCCTGCGCCCGCGGATCGAGCGGGGATCCGGGGACAGCCATAACTTCCCGGCCGAACTCATTGGCTTGCCGGGCCGTAATCAGCGATCCGGATTTCGGCGCGGCCTCGACCACGATCGTTCCCATGCCGAGCCCGGCAATGATACGGTTCCGATAGGGGAAATGCCGCGCCTTGGGTTCGCTGCCGGGCGGCTGTTCCGCGATCAGCAGGCCGCGTTCGGCGATATCCTGTTGCAAGGCTTCGTTCTCGGGCGGGTAATGGACATCGATACCGCCGGCGATCACAGCAATCGTTCCGCTGTCGATCGCACCCTTATGCGCCGCCGTGTCTATACCGCGCGCCAGACCGGACACCACCACATAGCCTTCCGCGCCCAGCTTATGGGCCAGCTCGCGAGCAAAGCGGCGCGCGGCCGCAGAGGCGTTACGGGCGCCCACCATCGCAACCAGCGGCTTGCCCAGCAGGCTCAAATCCCCTCTCACTATCAATGCAGGGGGTGCGGTCTGTATCTGGGCCAGAGCGGGCGGATAGGGCCGCTCATGCAGGAAGATATAGCTGCCCCCCAACCGCTCGACCGCCGCCATCTCGGCCTCTATCGTCCGGGGGTCGGCCAGCTTCGGCGCCCTGCCCCCGCCACGCCGCGCGAGGTCGGGGATGGCATCCAGCGCCGCCTCCGCCGTGCCGAACCGCGCAAGCAGCTGAGCATAGGTGACCGGACCTATGTTACGCGACCGGGCCAGCCGAAGCCTGGCCAGATGGCGCGCTTCAGCCATTTTTCGAACCACCCACTTTGGGTTCTTCGCCGCGGACCAGCCGCCCGATATTGCTGCGATGCTTCCAGGTCACGAGCAGGGCGACGGCCGCGAACAGGAACATCAGCACGACTTCGCCGCGCCAGAAAGCCGCAACCGGCAAGGCCAGCGCCGCGCTCAGCCCGCCAAGCGACGAGTAGCGAAACAGCGCAACCATGCCGAGCCACACCAGCGCGAAGACCAGCAGATATGTCCAGCCAAACGCAAGCGCGATGCCCAGCAGTGTCGCGACGCCCTTGCCGCCCCGGAATGCCAGCCAGACGGGATAGCAATGGCCGACAAAAGCCCCGAGCGCCGCCAGCCGCATCATCTGTTCCGGATCGCCGCCCAATCGGGGCGCGAGTGTCACCGCGAGAAACCCCTTGGCCACATCCAGCAACAAGGTGGCGGCCGCCAGGCTCTTGCGGCCCGTTCTCAGCACATTGGTTGCGCCGATATTACCGGAACCGATAGCGCGCAGATCCCCGGCTCCCGCCGCGCGGGTCAACAGCAGCCCGAACGGCACCGAGCCGAACAGATAGCCGAGCAACAGCGCTAGGGCCGGAGCCAACCAGAGCGGGATTTCGAAAATGGCGAACCTCTCCTGTTTCCTGTCTCACGGTAATAGCGTCCCTGCCCGGCGCTGCAATCGTATCGGGACAATCGCTCGTACAGCATCGGCGGTCCATTGCGAGGGCGCGCCGCAGGCCATAAGGGACATGCCCATGCATGACGCGCGCCCCCTGCTGCTTCTCGACACCGGAGTCGGCGGACTTTCGATTCTCGGCCCGATCCGGAAATTGCTGCCGAACGCGCCCATTGCCTATGCTCTCGATCAGGCCGGGTTTCCGTATGGCAAGAAGTCGGAAACCGAGCTGGCGGCCCGTGTGCCTGCGCTGCTGGGGCGGCTGGCCGAGCATGTCGATGCCCGCCTTGCAGTTATTGCGTGCAACACCGCATCGGTAATCGCGCTCGATCCCGTACGCGCTGCGCTCGCCATCCCGATTGTCGGAACCGTACCGGCGATCAAACCCGCCGCAGCGATTTCGAAATCCCGTGTGATCGGCGTGCTGGGAACAGCAGGAACGGTGCGGCAGCCCTATGTCGACAATCTGTCGCGCGATTTCGCCGGCGACTGCACCGTCATTCGTTTCGGCACCCATGACCTGGTCGAGCTGGCGGAGAAAAAACTGCGGGGTCAATCGTCTCCGGCCGAAGCCTATCAAGCGATCCTCGATGGATTGTTCAGCCAGCCGCGCGGAACCGAGATCGACACCATCGTTCTGGCCTGCACGCATTTTCCGCTGGTCGAGGAGGAACTTGCCGAAGCGGCCAACCGGCCGATAACCTTCGTGCATGGCGGAGATGGCATAGCCCGCCGGGTCGCCCATCTGACGACAGGGCAAACCTGGCCGGAAGACCCCGTCCCCGGCAGGGCGATTTTCATCACGGATGGCAGCGATCCGGAGCGACTGCGCCCGGGCCTTGAGCAATATGGACTGGAGACATTTGAGACACTCTAGGCTTATTGCGAGTCGTTCGCGCTGGAAATGGCCAATTCCACCAACTACATGGACCTCAATCCAAATACCGGGCCGAATGCCGGACCAAATATCGGGGAAGATTCTTGGACTATCAGCGCGTATTTTCGAAAGCCATCGAACGGCTCCACGAAGAGGGCCGCTACCGCGTCTTCATCGATATTCTCCGCAACAAGGGCGCTTTCCCCAATGCCCGCTGCTTTGCCGGTCATAACGGCCCGAAACCGATTACCGTCTGGTGTTCGAACGACTATCTGTCGATGGGCCAGCACCCCAAGGTTATCGAAGCGATGGAAGAGGCGCTGCACGATGTCGGCGCCGGCTCCGGCGGCACCCGCAACATCGGCGGCAACACCCATTATCATATTGCGCTCGAGAACGAGCTTGCCGACCTGCATGGCAAGGAAGGCGCGTTGCTCTTCACGTCCGGCTATATTTCCAACGAAGCGACGCTGACGACGCTCGGCAAGGTGCTGCCGGGCTGTGTGGTTTTCTCCGACGAGCTCAACCATGCCTCGATGATTGCGGGCATCCGCAATGCTGGCTGCGAAAAGCATGTCTGGCGGCACAATGATCTGGCCCATCTGGAAGAGTTGCTGGAGGCGACCGACCCGGAAACGCCGAAACTGATTGCCTTTGAAAGCGTGTATTCGATGGATGGCGATGTCGCGCCAATCGCCGAAATTTGCGACCTTGCCGACAAGTATAACGCCCTCACCTATTGCGACGAAGTTCATGCGGTTGGCATGTACGGCGAGCATGGGGGCGGCATCACCGAGCGCGACGAAGTGGCCGAGCGCGTGACGATCATCGAAGGCACGCTGGCCAAGGCAATCGGCGTGATGGGCGGCTATATCGCAGCCGACAAGATGATCGTCGATGTGATTCGCAGCTATGCGCCGGGGTTCATCTTCACGACCAGCCTCTCGCCCGTCCTCGTTGCAGGGGCGCTGGCCAGCGTCCGGCATCTCAAAGGATCAAGCGAAGAGCGCCACGGCCAACAGGCGTCTGCTGCGCGGCTCAAGGCGATGTTCGCGGAATCGGGTCTGCCGGTCATGGATTCGACGACCCATATCGTGCCGCTGATGGTCGGCGATCCCGTAAAGGCCAAGAGGATCAGCGATATCCTGCTCGCGGAATATGGCGTTTATGTGCAGCCCATCAACTATCCGACCGTGCCGCGCGGAACGGAGCGGCTGCGCTTCACACCGGGCCCTACCCATACGCCGGAAATGATGCGCGAGCTGACCACCGCCCTGGTCGAGATCTGGGATCGGATGGAATTGCGGCTGGCTGCCTAGCGCCGTGGTGAGCCCCGCATCCAAAGATTTCAGGCACAAGACGCCGACCGATCTTCGGGCGATTCTCGATAGCGACAGCGCATTGCGCGATAAGTGGGAAAGCCTGACAGCGCTCGCCCGTAACGAGTGGATCTGCTGGATGACTTCTGGAAAGAAGGCAGAAACACGCGACAAGCGCCTTACCCGCCTCCAACAGGATATCGGCGCCGGCGAGCGCCGACCATGCTGCTGGCCGGGATGCCCCCATCGCAGGGAGTCAGCGCGAAAATGGATCAAACCCTAAACAGTCGCCAGCAAGAGAAGAACCGCATGACCTACGACGCCGTTGTCCGTGAACGAAAAAGTACCCGGGGTTTTCTCGACAAGCCCGTTCCGCGCGAGCTGGTCACGGAAATCATCGAACTCGCCTGCCGTGCGCCCTCCAGCTTCAACAACCAGTGCTGGAATTTTTCCGTTGTAACCGGCGAGCCGCTCAATGCGATCCGCACAGGCAACACCGAAGGCATCCTTGCGGGCAAACCGGACAGCCGGGAATTCCGGACCTTTACCACGGTCCCGGACGAGCATCGCGGCCGACAGATCGAGATTGCCAAACAGCTATTCGGAGCGATGGGCATCGAACGCGATGACAAGGAAGCCCGGCAGGATTGGGTGCTGCGCGGCTTTCGTCAGTTCGATGCGCCCGTTTCCATCGTTGTTACCTATGACAAGGTGCTTCTGGGATCGGATATAGCCCCGTTCGATTGCGGCGCGGTCACAAATGCACTGGTCAATGCCGCCTGGTCGCGCGGCCTGGGCTGCGTGATCAACAGCCAGGGTATCATGCAATCGCCGGTTGTACGCGAACATGCGAATATTCCCGACGATCAGGTCATCATGATCTGCGTGGCGATGGGCTGGCCCGACCCGGATTTCCCGGCCAATGCCGTCTATTCCCACCGCAAGCCGCTCGACGAAACGGTCCGGTTTGTCGGCTTCGAGGACTAGAAGAAAAACAGACGGCCGGGAAATGTGGAAAAAACCACAATGGGTGGTGGCGGAAACATACCATCCCGCCTAAATAAGCCTCGCACCGCCCATGGAGGCCATCATGCCCTATAGCATCGCCATCGCATCGGATCATGCCGCACTGGACCTGAAGGCCGCTCTCTTCGCCTGGCTCGAAGAGCAGGGCCATGCGATCAAGGATCTTGGGCCTTACTCCTCTGATTCCGTCGACTATCCCGATTATGGCTATGCGCTGGCCGAAGCGGTTGCCTCCGATCATATCGATTTTGGCGTGGCGCTTTGCGGATCAGGAATCGGCATTTCCATAGCGGTGAATCGCAACCCGGCCTGCCGCTGCGCCCTTGTTTCGGACAATCTGTCCGCCCGGCTTTCGCGCGAGCATAACGACGCAAATGTTATCGCGATGGGCGCGCGCCTGATCGGTATCGAAACCGCCAAGGATTGCCTTGCCGCTTTTCTCTCCACAGATTTCGGCGGCGACCGCCACCAGCGCCGCGTCGACAAACTCTCGAATCCAGCTCCCGCAAAGGAACCCGCATGAGCACCAACCCTGCCAATCTCAACGATGTTCAGCCAGACGGCTTTTTTTCCGACCGGGTCGCCGCGACCGACCCCGATGTCGCCGATGCGCTGAAGGCAGAGCTCACCCGCCAACAGAAACAGATCGAACTGATAGCCTCTGAAAATATCGTCTCGAAAGCTGTGCTTGAGGCGCAGGGCTCGGTGCTGACCAACAAATATGCGGAAGGCTATCCGGGCCGCCGCTACTATCAGGGCTGCGCACCTTCCGATTCCGTCGAAACGCTGGCAATCGAACGGGCAAAACAGCTTTTCGGATGCGGCTTTGCCAATGTTCAGCCCCATTCGGGAGCACAGGCCAATGGTGCCGTGATGCTCGCCCTGCTTACCCCCGGCGATACCATTCTCGGCATGTCGCTCGATGCCGGCGGCCATCTGACGCATGGCGCGAGGCCCGCGCAATCGGGCAAATGGTTCAACGCAATTCAATATGGCGTGAAGGAAGACACCCACCTGATCGACTATGACCAGGTTGAGGCGCTAGCCAAGGAACACCAGCCCAAACTCATCATCGCGGGCGGCTCTGCCTATCCGCGGATTATCGATTTCGCCCGCTTCCGCGAGATCGCGGACATGGTCGGTGCCTATCTGATGGTCGATATGGCGCATTTCGCCGGTTTGGTCGCAGCGGGCGTCCACCCGACGCCGTTCGGTCACGCGCATGTCGTGACCACGACAACGCACAAAACGCTGCGCGGACCGCGTGGCGGCATGGTGCTGACCGATGACGAAGGGATTGCCAAAAAGATCAACTCGGCCGTCTTCCCTGGCCTGCAAGGTGGCCCGCTGATGCATGTGATCGCGGCCAAGGCCGTGGCTTTCGGCGAAGCGCTTCGCCCCGAATTCAAAACCTATGCCGCCGCGATTGTCGAAAACGCCAAGATACTGGCGAGCACGCTCAAGGAGCGCGGCGCCGACTTGGTTGCCGGCGGCACCGACACCCATGTGGCTCTGATCGACCTGCGCCCGCTGGAGGTTACCGGCCGGGACGCTGATGAAGCGCTCGAACGCGCCGGCATTACCTGCAACAAGAACGGCATTCCCTTCGATCCCCTGCCCCCGGCGAAGACCAGCGGCATCCGGGTTGGATCGCCGGCCGGCACAACGCGCGGCTTCGGCCCAGCCGAATTCCGCGAGATCGGCGATATGGTCGCCGATGTGCTCGAAGGTCTGCGCGACAAGGGCGAAAGCGGCGATCCGGCCGTCGAAGCTGCGGTCAAGCAACGTGTCGAAGCGCTGTGCGCGCGCTTCCCAATCTACCCGGAACTTTAGATGCGCTGTCCTTTCTGTGCGCATGACAGCAGCCAGGTAAAGGACAGCCGGCCGACCGAAGACGGCGCGACGATCCGGCGGAGGCGCCAGTGCGAAAGCTGCGCCGCTCGCTTCACGACGTTCGAACGGATTCAGCTCCGCGAGTTAACGGTGGTTAAGAGCGAGGACCGGCGTGAGCCCTTTTCCCGCGACAAGCTCCACACATCGGTAACGCTCGCCTGCCGAAAACGGGGCGTCGGTACCGAACAGATCGACCAGCTTGTTTCGGGAATCCAGCGCCAGCTCGAAACCAGCGGCGAAACCGAAATTGCGTCCAAAACCATAGGCCGGATGGTGATGGAGGGCCTACAGCAACTCGACAGCGTCGCTTATATCCGTTTCGCCAGCGTCTATAAGGATTTTCGCGAAGCCAAGGATTTCGAGGATTTCGCCGGGACCGTAAAGGACTTGTTCGAGGAGTGAGCGACACTAGCGCCCTGCCCCCGAAAATCGTTCTGGTCCGCCCGCAGCTTGGAGAGAATATCGGCAAGGCGGCACGCGCTATGCTCAATTTCGGGTTGACCGAAATGCGGATCGTCGCCCCGCGCGATGGTTGGCCGAATGAGAGCTCGATCCCCGCCGCATCGGGCGCCGACAGCGTTATCGAAAATGCGCAACTGTTCGATACCGTCGCCGGGGCGGTTTCGGATTGCAGCCATGTCTACGCGACTACGGTGCGTAAACGCGGCGTCACCAAGCCGGTAATGACGCCCGCCGAGGCTAGCGAGACAATCCATGCACTTGATGCCCCTTCGGCCATCCTCTTCGGACCCGAACGTTCCGGTCTCGATGCGGACGATGTCGCGCTGGCGGGCACTATCGTCACCGTGCCCGTCAATGCAGCCTTCAGCTCGCTCAACCTTGCCCAAGCGGTCATCCTGATGGCCTATGAATGGTCCAAAGGCGTGGAACTGGCGGTGCCAACGGAAACAGACATCCTGCCGCCAGCTTCCCAGCTCGAACTGGAGGGCCTCATCGCTCATCTCGAAACCGCGCTCGAACCGACCGGCTATTTCTTCCCGCCGGACCGCGAGCCGACAACCCGGCGCAATTTACGGACAGTCATCACCAAGGCCGGCTGGACGGGACCCGACATTTCAGCGATGCGCGGCGTAGTCTCCGCACTCCAAAAGAAGCGCTAGCCCCCGACATCTTCATCTGCGCGACCGGCCATCGCCATCGCGGTTTTATAGGCCGACAAGCGAACCTCTTCGGCAAGGTCGGAATCGGGCAATGTCCGCGCCAGTACCATGCCGCCGATGCACAATGCCGCAAGCGATAATGCCGCTTCCCGCGCCTTGCCTGAAGACGGCCGCACACCGCCTTCGAAGAGCCCAACCATCGCGGTCAGCAATTCCTGATATGAGGTGCGGACCTGGGGGTTGGCCCGCGCGATATCGGATGGCAGCGCGATCATCGGGCACTGCCCGTCGAGATCGCCCAGATGGTCGGCGGAGAGATAACCGGCGATCATCCGCCTCGCCATATCCGGCCCAGGTTTGGTTGGATCGACCCCCGCATCCCCGCGCCACTGTGCACCGCGCCCCATAAGAAAGCTCGATACAGCCGCGGCGTACAATGCCTCCTTGCTGTCGAAATGATTGTAGAAACCGCCACGCGTAAGCCCGGCGGCACGCATGACCATGTCAATCGTCACATCCTCGAAGCCGTGCCGATTGAACAGGATACGTGCCGCCTCGACGATCTTCGCCCGCGTTTCGCGTTTATGCTCTGGACTATAGGGCATGATGCTCATCCTTCGAACGCAACAATAGCAGGTGTGAAAATATGTTCTTTAACATATTTAGATTGTCGCCATACGCCCCCTCAACGGTGATTCATACATTCGCAACGGAGAAACCATCATGTCGAAATTTGTATTGGCCTATCATACCGGTCCGGACTTCAACCCGCCGGCAGACGGCCCCAAGCATATGGAAGAATGGAAAGCCTGGATGGCGGGACTCGGCGACAAGGCCGTCGACCCCGGTATCGCCGTTGGACCGTCGAAAACGGTCGCGCCCGACGGAGTGACCGATGGCGGCGGCCCGAACCCGCTTGCCGGCTATACCGTCGTCGAGGCGGACTCCATGGAAGCAGCCGTCGAAATCGCCAAGGCTTGCCCGCATATCGACCTCGGCGGCACTATCGAAGTCGCGCCGGACATGGAATTGCCGATGTAGGCCAATATTCCGGGTGAGCAGGAGGCACTTATGCGCAAACTGGCAATACTCACCTTCGTGACTCTGGACGGCGTGATGCAAGCGCCGTCCAGCTCGGACGAAGATCGCTCCGGCGGGTTCACTCAGGGCGGCTGGGCGCAGAGTCATTGGGACGAAGTCATGGCGCAGGTCGCCGTGGAAGCCATGCACGATCCCTATGAGCTGCTTCTGGGACGCAAGACGTACGAGCTTTTTGCGCCCCACTGGTCGACCGCGCCGCAAGATCAAGAACCCGGCGCGATGCTGAACGAAGCGGTCAAACATGTCGTCACGTCACACGCCCATGAGCTGCGCTGGAACAATTCCCGCCCCCTGACAGGCGATGTCGGCGAAGCGGTATCTCGTCTGAAATCGGAGAACGGCCCACTGATACAGGTTCATGGAAGCTGGCAGCTGATCCAGACGCTGCTCGCGCATGATCTGATCGACGAATTCCGGCTTTGGGTTTTTCCGATCGTTCTGGGTTCAGGAAAACGCCTATTCGAAAACAGCGCTCAACTGCAAAAACTGAAGCTCGTCAAAATGAGTGGGACGCCGAATGGCGTTGTCATGCAAATCTATCGGCGTGTCTGACTTGTTCTCGGCCGACGGATAGCTAGCCGCGAGTCTCATCATACCGGATCAGTTCATAGGCAATCGAGTTCTCGACCAGCATCTCCCAAAGCGCAGCCGCCAACGGCACGGGAACGCCGAGTTCGGATGCCCGGGCCTTCACATTGGCGATCACCTGGGCCTTACGGTCTTCGTCGCGCACCGTTTCGCGACCCGGCTTGATCCGCGCCGCTGCGTCCATATAGCCGAAACGCCGCGCCATCAGCGCAACCAGTGCCCGGTCGATCGTGTCGACGCCATCGCGCACCTCGGCCATGGTTTGGCAATTGGCCGGATCGACGGTGTCGTCAACTGTCTTGATATCACTCATGCCAGCGTCTCTAACCCGTGCGCAGCGAATGTCGAGATGCCAACCAATTTCCTTGACTTTCCGTCTCTCACCCGCCAGATGCCCGCTTCGCAATTGGCCCCGCACCCCGGTGAAGTGGTGGCCGCATCATGCAGACCGGCATGGTGGTGCGTTCCGGGAATCGTAAAACAAGCGAATTGGAGACACGCATCATGTCAAAGCGTAAAAGTGCAAAATACAAACTCGACCGCCGGATGGGCGAGAACATCTGGGGTCGTCCAAAAAGCCCGGTAAACCGCCGCGAATATGGCCCCGGCCAGCATGGCCAGCGCCGCAAGGGCAAACTTTCCGACTTCGGTATCCAGTTGCGCGCCAAGCAGAAGCTCAAGGGCTATTATGGCGACATCACCGAAAAGCAGTTCCGTCGCGCCTATAAAGAAGCAAGCGCGATGAAGGGGGATACCTCGCAGAACCTTATTGGCATTCTCGAGCAGCGCCTCGACATGATCGTCTACCGCGCGAAATTCGCACCGACGATTTTCGCTGCGCGCCAGCTCGTCAACCATGGCCATGTCCGGGTGAATGGCGAGAAGTGCAATATCCCCTCGCGCAAGATCATGGTCGGCGAGGAAATCACGCTGCGGGCCAAGGCACAGGAAATGGCCCTGGTTCTCGAAGCCCAGAGCCTCAACGAGCGCGACATTCCGGAATATGTCGTGCCGGACGGCACCTCGAAGGTTGTCTTCACGCGCATCCCGACACTCGACGAAGTTCCCTATCCGGTAACAATGGAACCGAACCTCGTTGTCGAATTCTATTCGCGTTAGAAAACGATTCGATATCTTTACAAAAAGGGCGGCCAGATGGTCGCCCTTTTTCGTTCCGGCTGCCGCTCCCGGACCTTCAGTCGATCTTGCGCGCAATCAGATGATAGCAGCGGGCGACCTGGCGATAGGGATCGCGCGCGCCCGCCAGCCATTCGGCTTCGACGACATGCCCGGGCTCTTCCGCTTCGACCGGCCCCTCGAGATGATCGGTGAAAATGCCGATACCGCGCCAGCCGAGCAAGCTCAGGCCGTGCCGTTCGAACAGTGCGGTTACCGTCTCGCGCGAGTGATCGACACTCGCGGCATAGCGGGCGGATGATTTTTCACCGCACGCCAATGTCTCTACTGCTTCTGCCCAGCGGCCCTGCAAACCCGGCCGCATCGCCAGTGCGGCAGGATTGACCCCGATGACCGAAACGGCCCCACCGGGCCGTGCCAGCGCCGCCAGGGCCGCGATCAGGGATGCCGGTTCCGCCTCATACATGATAACACTGTGACAGCAGACGAGATTGTAACCGACGCCATGGGCAGCAGCCTCTTCTCCCGTACCGGCGATCAGGTCGACACGTGCCGAAATTTCGGAAGGCAGCGCCTCCAAAGCTCGTCGTGCCGCCGCAATCATGGCAGGATCGGTATCGACCAGCTTCACCCGGTGACCCAGTCGCGCCAGGGCAATCGCCATGCGCCCGTCCCCGCCACCAACATCGATTGTCCGCGCGTCTGCATCGGGCAGATATTCTGTCAGCGCCTTTAGAGCGAGGGTCGCGGTGAGGGTCCCGCCCGAAGCGATAAAGGCAGCCGCCAGCGCTCTGGATTGCTGCTGCCAGTAGTTCACCCGGTCGATTGCTGTTCGGCTTCCGCGGCGCAGGCGAGCATACCGCAGCAATCCTCCTCGGAAATGTCCAGCGCATCGGGGGAAAAAACATCTTCGTCGCGCGTCTGAGTGGGATGCGGTGCCATGGACGGGACGACATTCTCCAAGTCGATCGGCACCGGATCGTCATCGACATAGACGAGCCCGCCCGAGGCGATCAGATCGAAATGGATCGGGCATTGATAGCCAACGGCCCCCGGCCCCTGATTATGCTGTCCCAGCCCGAGATGGACGCCGGGACGCCGCTCGTTGATGTGGGAGTTCATCGCTATCGGCCGGTCGATGCACCAGTTGGTTCCAAATCCGAGTTCGCCGACATTGGATGCGCATTGCCGAACAAGACAGTCTTCGACAAAAGCCCGCATGTCGGGATCCTCACAGGAAAAATCGTTAACACGGCCCTCCTCGATGGACAGACGCACCGGCGCCCGGTCAAGGCGCGCATCCCGGGACGTGATCATGTTGATATTGAATGCAAAGTCGGCAACGTGCACGCCTGAAATCGCGGCTGGGAAAGTCGCCACCTCGCCGGCGGGCAGGATTGTGACGCCGCCCGGCCGAGCCCGCCCGCGGTTGCTTATCCAGCGATAACGCTCTGAATCAATCGCGATCTCGAGATCGCTGCCGCCGCGCGTTTTCACCCGCAAATGGCTGGCACCGACGAACCGCTCGAGCAAACTTGCATTGCGCTGCGACAGTTGATCGGGCGACGCGTTCAGCGCCTGGGCGAACAGCGCTTCGCTCGCGCTGATCGACCGGAACATCAGCAGGCGGTTCGGGTCATATCGGGCCAACGCTTCCGTCAGCGCCACTGTATGGGAAAATGTATCGCGTTCAAAGGTCAACAGGATCAGGCGGCCCGCCAGGCTATCGGGAGAAGGCAAAACGGCTTCCAGCCGGTCCCGGAAACCCGGATCGTTGAGCGGCGCCATCCAGAGCCGGTCGAAGCGGACATCGCGCATCTCGAGCGCGGCGGAAACCAGTGCGGCGCTGCGGTGGCTGTCGCTCGTATAGAGCAGAAGGACGCGATCCGCTGCCCGCAACCCGACATAATCGTCGAGCAGCGCCTCAACGCCCTTCCAGATCCGGTCATCCATATCGCGTCCCGCTACTTCTTCTCGGCTTCAAGGCTGCGGACGGCAGCATCGGCAGTGCTGTATGAGATGCTCCAGGCCGAGGCCGGATTCGCCAAACCGGGGCGGGCCGCGATTTTCGCGTCGGTAGTGCTATAGCTGATCGACCATGCTTCCTGCGGGGAGTCGGTCATCTCCTTGAGCGAGGCGGCAAGATCGCCGACGGAGAAGCCATTTTCCCCAGTCTTCATTTCGCTCATCACTTCCGCCGAGACGCGGTCGACAATTTCCCGCATTTCCTTTGCACTAGCCATGATATTTCTCCTCTCAATGTGCAGTATCGATGTTGCGCCGTCATTTGCTGATCGTGGCTGGCAACAGGCGAACCGAGCGCGAAGATTAACATCGTCCAGCAGGCCGCCGAACCACAACCTGATCGAATTCGGTGCAATTGAGGTCCATCCGGGGTGCATTTCGAGAAGTAGTCTTCTGTCCTGATGAAGGAGGATCGCCTGCCCTGCGCTGGATAGCAGGAAAGGAAATGTCCGATACTGTCTGCGACGTGGTGGCCCCGGCAGGCGCAGGCACGCCGCGAGAAGGAAATATTTGCTGCGCCAAAGGCACAGCCATTTGTGTTCGAAAATTTGCGTTCCTACAGCAGGGCATGATGGAGACGCGAATGCACCATATACTGGACGAAGAAACGACACTTACGGCGCGGGGTAACGGCGTCTATTCCCGACCGGTCTCCACGGTTTTCTGGAATATGCAAAGCGCCTTTGGCGGCTGGGCGCTGGCCCTGGCGATGGAAGCTGTAAAAGCCCATGCCCATCCGGAATCGGAGCTTTCGAGCGTCAACGCCATATTCCTCGAGGCGATCGGCGCGGGCGAGATATTCGTCGAGGTGCACACGCTGAGCCAGCGGAAGCGAACCGGGTTCTTTCGTGTCGAGATGCATAAAGGCGGACTCGAAGGCGACCTGCTTTTCAGCGCCGACTTCGTCCTGTCGCAGCGACCGGAAACAAGGCTTGCCTATACCGCGACGATGCCCGACATCGCCGCACCCGACAAAGCCGCGGCATTGGCCTTTCCGCCTGGAACGGGGCCACGCTGGTTCGGCCACTATGATCAGCGGATCGCCGTCGGCAAACCCTTTACCGTCCAGGAAAACCCTGCAAGCGCGGTCTGGATGCGAGAAGGGGACGGGCGGCCGCTCGATAGTAAGGGGCTGGTCGCGATGTCGGATGTACCGATGCCCCGATCCTTCTTTCTCCATGACACTCTCGTCTTCAGCTCGACGGTATCTTACTCGCTCTATAATTTCGCAACCGAAAGCGAATTGCAGGCTATCGGCAACGCGCATGTGCTGGTGGAAAGCGACAGCGAATATGTCCGCAAGGGCACCGCCGACCAGCGGGCGCGGATATGGTCGCAGACCGGCAGCCTGTTGGCCGTGACCAGCCAAATCGCGTTTTTCCGCGAGTAAACGCCCCAAAAACAAACATCCGAAACGGATAATTGTCTTGTTAGGCAGTTATTTAGCAATATCGTCTATTAGTGATCTTTATTGGATACCAGCCAGACGGATGATCGCAACGAGACCATGCTTATCGCAAGTATCAGATGGTGTTTTTACTTCGGCCCGATTTTGTTCGGCCTGTTGTTCATTCCGCCCGTAACGGCACAGATCCTGACGATTTTGGGATGGACTCCGCCGATGGGACTGACACCGCTAGCGGCGGGTTTCATCCTTGGCGGCAGCTGGGGCCTTTATGCCCAATGGCGAGGGAGTTGGCTGACATGGCGTCTCTAGTCGAAGCACCACCCCAGACGGCAGTCCGGACGAAGTCGCTCATGCAGCGTGAACAGGACATTGCCCATCGCTATATGGGAGGAACGCCCTGGGCGATGATAGTGTGGGGCCTTGGCAATCTGGCCGTTTGGCTGGCGCTCTGGCCGGCTGTTTTTCTTGGCTATTTGCCGCTTTGGGCGGGATTTCTGATTGCAACGGCCAACATCATCCTGTGCTATTTGCCATCGCATGAGGCCCAACACGACATCATCGCACGGCCCGGCACGACGCTTCGCTGGCTGAACGAACTCGTCGGACATCTTTCGACGATCCCGTTGGTGCTGCCCTATCGCGTGGCGCGTTTGACCCATCTCGAGCATCACAGACATACCAACGAGCCGGACCGTGATCCCGATTATTCCATGCGCGCCAACGGGCCGCTGCACATGGTCTGGGTCAGTCTTGTGAACCGGCAGCCGCGATCCAAGCGCGGCCTGCGCGGGTACAGCGAAGTGCTGCACAGGATCGGGCGTAACGATGTAGCTGTGGATGGAGCGCTTTTCCAGATCGCCTTTTACAGCGTGCTTTGCGGCTGCGCATGGGCGGGTTTCGGCATCGAGGCGCTGTTGCTCTGGTGGCTGCCCCGTCATATCGCCACCGCCTATATCCAGTTCTTTCTAAGCTGGGCGCCGCATCACCCTGCCCAGGCCACCGGCCGCTATCGCAGCACCCGCGCATGGCGCAGCAAACTGGGTAATATCGGATCGATGGGGATGCAGTTTCATATCGTCCATCATCTTCATCCCACAATCCCTCTGACGCGCACCCCCGCGGCCTTTCGCGAGATGCGGCCGATACTGGAAGCGCGCGGCTGCCGGATCGACGGGCTGTAGGAAGCCGCGCTTGATCTCTGTCCTCCCACCGCCGATGACTGTCACTGTCATCTGGGGGACGGACGAAAAGCATGAAGACACTGGCGAAGATCCTGGGCGTCATAGCAATCGCCCTTCTGCTTGCAGCGGGCGTCAACGCCCTTCTCAACAGCCGGTGGTACGCATCCAAGCAGAACATATCGGCACCCGAGACGCGTTATGACGCCATCGTCCGGAGGGACAGTCGCGGTGTGCCGCATATATTGGGGCAAACCGATGCCGATGCCGCCTTCGGCCTCGCCTATGCACATTCCGAAGACGATTTCTTCACCATCCAGGAATTGATCGCGACATCACGCGGTCGGATGGGCGAACTGACCGGTCAGGAAGGCGCGGCCCAGGATTATGTCTGGCACCTGTTCAATGTTCGCGCCGATGTCGATGCCGGCTATGCGACGGAAATATCGCCCGAGGCGCGAGCGGTTATCGAAGCCTATGCCGACGGGCTCAACCTCTATGCCTCCGAACATCCGGACGAGGTAAGGCTGCGCGGCCTGTTTCCAGTCACTGGCCATGATATTGCCACCGGCTTTGCCTTCACCTCCCCCTTCTTTTACGGCATCGACCGGACGCTCGGCGCGCTGGCCGCAGGCGAAGACCCACCCCGCGCCGGCGAACGGGCAAATGAACGGGGTTCTAACGCATTTGCCGTCGCCCCTTCGCGAGATCCCGACGGCGCGACCAAACTGATCGTCAACTCGCATCAGCCATGGACCGGACCGGTCGCCTGGTATGAGGCGCATGTCACCAGCGCCGAGGGGCTGGACATGATCGGCGGGTTGTTTCCCGGCGCGCCTGTCCCGCTGGTCGGCCACAATCGCACACTGGGTTGGGCGAACACCGTCAATCGCCCTGATCTGGTGGATGTTTATGAACTCACGCTCGATGAGGCTGGAGACCGTTATCGCTACGACGGAGAATGGCGCGATCTGGAAAGCCGCCGGATATGGCTGCATGTTCGCATGGGACCATTTGTCATTCCCGTCCCGCGCACCGTTCATCGCTCGGTCCATGGGCCGGTCATGATCAACGACAATGGCGCTTTTGCGATCCGCTATGCCGGGATTGGCGAGATCCGGCAGGTCGAGCAATATTACCGTCTGACCCGCGCCGAAACCTTTGAAGAATGGCAGCAAGTCATGCGCATGCAGGCCATCCCTGCGACCAATTTCATCTATGCCGATGCCCAGGGCCATATCGCACGTTTCTATAACGCGCGCTTCCCGGATCGGGCAGAGGGGTACGACTGGCGCGGCGTTCTGCCCGGTGACACGAGCCAGAACGTCTGGACCGCCAATGCGCCTTTCGAAGCCATCCCGTTCCTGATCGACCCGCCCTCGGGCTTTGTTTTCGACTCCAACAACACGCCCTGGGTCGCAACGGCGCCGGCCGACAATCTCGATCCCGCAGACTATTCCGCCTTGCTGGGCATCGAAACCAACGAAACAAACCGGATGCTGCGGATCGTGGAGCTGATCGCCGATCTCGACGCGATCGGCTGGCCGGAGCTGCGGCGGATCAAATATGACACCGGCTATTCCCGCCAATCCGCAGCCGGCGAGTATCTGCGACGTATTGCCGCACTGAACTTGGAAGCAGGAATCCTTTCGGACGCACAGCAGCTCCTCGCCCGGTGGGACTGGACTCTGGATGACGAGGGCAGTGCCGACGCCCTGGCGGCTGCGGTGCTGCGCTCGGTCATGATGAACGCCTATCGCGGAGACCCCCTGCCCGATCCCCGGGAAACTCTTACGGCCGCTGTCGCCTTCCTACAGGATCATCACGGCCGGATCGACCCGCCGCTCAGTGCAGTGCTGCGCCTGAGACGCGGCGATGTGGACCTGGCCGTGACCGGCGGTCCCGATGCCTTGCGCGCCATTTACTGGGGAGAGCCGGAAGACGGCGTGTTCGTCGGCAATGCGGGGGACAGTTTCATCATGGAAATCACTTGGGACAATGACGGGCAGGTAAGTTCCCGCACCGTGCACCAGTTCGGCGCCGCAACGACCAGGCCGGGCTCGCGCCACTATGCCGACCAGGCGCCGATGTTTGTAGCGATGGAAATGAAGCCGAGCTGGTTCCACGCCGAGGAGCTCGAACCCAATATCGTCTGCCGCTATCGCCCCGGAGAAGGCACACCGACTGAGCCGGACGCTCCTTGCTCACGATAGTACCAGGCAGCGCGCTGGAGTAATCGGACAGCGCGCTGGCGGCCTTTCTGCCTCTTGGAGTTTTCCTCAGTTCACATCGGTCAGGCGGAGGTAGGACCGCAGTTCGTCCCATCCCTGCGGAAACAGCTTCTCCGCTTCCTCATTCGTGATCGACGGCGGGATGATCACCCTGTCGCCTGGGCGCCAGTCAGCCGGCGTGGCGATACGCTTTTCGTCGCCAAGCTGGAGTGCGTCGATCACCCGCAGAATCTCGTCGAAATTGCGCCCAACGCTCATCGGATAGGTCATCGTCAGACGGATTTTCTTCTGCGGATCGATGATGAATACGGAGCGCACTGCCGCCGTATCGCTCTCGCTCGGATGAATCATGTCGTAGAGCTTTGCGATCGTGCAATCTGGATCGGCGACGATCGGAAATTGAAGGTCGGTATTCTGGGTGTCGTTCACATCGGAAATCCAGGAACGATGCTCCTCGGCGGTATCGGTGGATAGCCCGAGCGGCTTGGTGTTGCGGGCAGCAAAATCCCCGGAAAGCTGGGATGTCCTGCCCATTTCCGTGGTGCAAACCGGCGTAAAATCGGCCGGGTGGCTGAAGAAAAACACCCAGCTATCGCCAGCCCATTCATGGAAGCTGATTTCACCGATAGTGCTGTCAACGGTAAAGTCGGGTGCGGTGTCGCCAATATGCAGGGACATGATCGTTGCTCCTCAAATGCAAGGCCCGTCGGGCCGGAAATCGTGATTGATCGTCTGATAGGCCTAATGCGCCAATCGATCACTCCGTATTCTTACATATGGCACAGTTCCATGTTCCTGTTCAGCGTTTCGCGTTCCGCCCCAGCTTCACCAGAATCTGGTCGAGCGCGGACAGGAAGCGCGACCGGTCTGCCTTGGTAAAAGGCGGTGGGCCGCCAATCGCGTCCCCACCTGCCCGCAGATCCGCCATGATCGCCCGGGTTGCGACGGCAGCCCCTATGGAATTGGCGGTAAAGGGCTTGCCGTTCGGGGCGATCACAGCTGCCCCTGCCTTGATGCAGCGATCGGCCAACAGGATATCCGCCGTTATCACGACAGAGCCCGGATTGGCGCGTTCGGCGATCCAGTCATCCGCAGCATCGAACCCGTCGCCGACCACCTCGCGCGTGATCAGAGGATGATCCGGCACCCGCAAATGACTGTTGCTGACGATCGTGACCGGCACCTCCATCCGATATGCAACCCGGTAGATTTCCTCTTTGACCGGGCAGGCATCGGCGTCGACAAGAATATGGGGCGCGTCCGTCAAAGCCCGAGAGCTTCGCGCAAAAACGCGTCGCTGCGTTCCAGCATCTGGGCGCGCACCGCGGAGTCGCGAAGGCCATGATCGAGGCCTTCGTAGACGATCAGCTCGCTGCTGTTTCCCGCATCGCCCAGTCGGTCATGCATCCGGCGCGACTGACCGATATCGACATTGATGTCCTGATCACCGTGGAAGAGCAGCACCGGGGCGGCCACCCGATCGGCATGGCGCGCCGGCGATCCGGCGACCAGATGCGGACCAGAACCAAGATATTCGGAGACATTGCGCCCGTTCGAAAAAGCCATGGAATCCTGACGCAAGGCGGGCAGATCGGTCACCGGGGCGATAGCAACAATCGCTTTGAACAGCCCGGGCTCATGTACGCCCGATTGTAGTGCCGCATATCCGCCATAGGACCAGCCGACGGCGGCCAGCCGGTCGGCATTGGCGATGCCCTCTGACACAAGCCAGCGCGCGCCATCATTGACATCGCCGACCGCTGTTTCCCAGCTCTGGAAGCCATTGGTGACGAGCCAGCCGTCACCATAGCCATAGGAGCCGCGGAAGTTGGGTTGCAGAACCGCATAGCCCTGATGTGCATAGAATTGCGCAAGCCAGTCGAACCGCAATACGCTCCGGGACTCAGGGCCGCCATGTGGCATCACGATAGCAGGAAGCCCCGTTTCGCCGCCGCCTGGCGGCAGTGTGAGATAGCCGGGGATCATCGTTCCATCGGCTGCCGGGTAGCGTATCGGCCGAACCGTGGCGAGTTGCACGCCTTCCAGTTGGGGACGCGCCAGCAAAATCTCGTTCAACGCGCCAGCCGCCTTGTCGAATACATAGAAGCGGCCCGGCTCTGTATCGCTGCTTGCCTGGACCAACAGCCGCGATTCATCGTCGCTGGCGCCCAGGAAGGTGATGTTCGGATTGCCCGGCAACGCGCTGCTCAGCGCGCTGTGCAGGGCCTGATATTCAGGGTCGAAATATTCGACGACGCTTTCATCTTCGGAATAGCCGACACCGATTACCCGCTGGCGTCGGCCAAGCCGCGCTAGCCTGCCTACATCCACCCTAGGATGTGCAAAGACCAGTTCGCGATCCAGCGTTTCGTTCAAAGTGATGCGATACAAGGCATCGCGGCCGTCGAGTCGTTCGAAACCATAAACGGCGTTCAAATCGCGATCGACGGCGATGGGATAGAAGCCGGTGTTTTCAAGGCCGTCATAGCTGCCGAAATCATGCCACTCGTCGCTACCCTGTAGCCGATAATAATAGTTTGTCGTCGACCCGGCCATACCGGTCGCGCCGCGGATGGAACCGGTCGCCCTCATCCGCACCGTGCCATGCCCGTCGGTCAGATAGCGGACATTGAGCCGTTCCGGGGGTTCTACGCTGTCGATGCTGCCGGTCCGGGTATTGATGCGGACAGCCGCAAGACCCTCCCGCCGGTCAACGATCCGCGTGGCACCGCGATAGGCCTCCGGCACATAAACCCGGCTCATCATCACCGTCTCATCGTCTTCGGGAAGCCAGTCGATGATTTCGCCGTCGAATTGCCGGTTGTTGCGAAAGGCATTGTCGCGCTGCCCCAGCGTCCGCGCGTCCGAAGCATCGTCGTTGACTGCAAAAAGCCGCGTTATCGGGTAGATCTGCCGGGGATCCTGAACCATCGCGTAAATTGAACAGACCAAGCGCTCTTCGTTGACGAAACGGCACCAGTTGAACTCCATCGGATCACCATCGGTCATGGTCACCAGGCTTGGCGAGGTGCTACCGACATCCGCCACATAGGCGTAAGTTTCTTCACCCGATCCGGCGCTCAGATACACGACCCGGTTGCCGCTGGGCGACAGGGCAATGGAAGTCACAGCCGGGCGCTGGCCAAAGGCCTCGGCGGGGTTTTCCAGTGCCTGCGCTCCTGCCGGAGCGGCGGCGAGAAGAAGTCCGGCGCAGGCTATGCCTGAGAGTGTTTTGATCATGATTTGCCCCGCTAAGTATCTGTAATGGTTTGCCGTCTTTTCGCTATATCCAGCTCGCCCCCCAAAAAAAAGTCACAGGCGAAAAAACCGGTTCATCCCGTGATATGACACACCAATGGACAAGCGCCTTGGCATCCGACTCTTCTGGCTTGTTATCGGCGTTGTCTCCCTGGGTTTGGGGGCCGCAGGCGCAATCCTTCCTCTTCTGCCGACGACACCATTTCTGCTGGTCGCAGCCTTTGCTTTTGCGCGGTCATCGCCAAGGCTGGCGGCCTGGCTCGACGCCCATCGGCAGTTTGGGCCGCTGATCAGGAACTGGCGCGACCATGGCGCGATCAGCCGCCGCGCCAAAATCGCTGCGATGAGTGTTATATTGCTCACTCCAGTCTTGAGCCTGGTGCTAGGGTTTGCCGGATGGATCATCGCCGTCCAGATCGTCGTCCTTTCGATTGTTGCGACATTCATCCTGACCCGTCCAGACGGATCCGCGTAAAGCCGCGATCATAGCAGCCCGAGCTTTTCGGTTGCCGAACCGGCAGTTCGGTGGGTAGTTAACCGTAACAATCGCCCAAGGGTAATGGCGATCATGAACCGGAGAGAATATTGTGAAATTCCGTAAGACCCTACCGCTCACCCTGCTCCTGCTGAGCGCCACCTCCATGCCAACGGGTGCCGCAGCGTTCAGCGAAACCTCCGAACCGGCTGCAGCTGCACCCGCCATCTCGCTCGACACGCTGCGCGGCTTGACCGAAACTCTCTCTTCCGACGAATTCGAAGGCCGGGCGCCGGGAACCCGCGGCGAAGAACTGACCGTCAACCTGCTCGCCGAGCGGTTCGCGGCGGCGGGACTCCAGCCCGGCAACAGCGGTAGCTGGTTCCAGGATGTACCGCTCGTCGAGGTCACGGCCGATCCGGCCACTACCGCCCTGTCCTATACGGCCAATGGAGAAACGACCGCCCTCTCCTATGGCAGCGAGATGGTCATCGGTACCCGGCGCGTCGTGCCGACAATCGATGTCGAGAATGCCGAACTCGTTTTCGTCGGCTATGGAATAAACGCGCCCGAGCGCGGATGGAACGATTATGACGGCCTCGACATGACGGGGAGGATCGCGGTCATTCTCGTCAACGATCCCGACTATCAGACAATGACAAATGAGGGCCTCTTCGAAGGCCGGGCCATGACCTATTATGGCCGCTGGACATATAAATATGAAGAAGCCGCGCGCCAGGGCGCCGCCGGTGCGATCATCGTCCATGAAACGGAGCCGGCCGCCTATGGCTGGAATGTCGTGGAAAGCAGCTGGTCTGGCCCCCAGCTCAACATGGATGCCGCCGACAACCATATGGACCGTTCCGCAATCGAAGGTTGGGTAACCAATGACGCGGCACGGGCGATGCTCGCCGCCGCCGGGCAGGACCTTGATACGCTATCGGATGCCGCGCGCCAGCCCGGCTTTGCGGCCGTCCCGCTGGGAATCACCGCCAGCGCCCATCTCGACAACAGTATCCGGCGCGAAGCCTCTCGCAATGTCGTCGCGATCCTGCCGGGCAGCGAACGGCCGGATGAATATGTCATCCATACCGCGCATTGGGATCATCTGGGCCGCTGCACCCCTGCGCCGGACGGCGACGATATCTGCAATGGTGCGCTGGACAACGCGACCGGCACAGCCGGTCTGGTGGCCCTTGCCGAAGCGCATGCCGCCGCCGGAGCGCCCGCCCGCTCACTGGTCTTCCTTGCAGTCACCGCCGAGGAGTCGGGCCTTCTTGGATCGGCTTATTATGGCAACAATCCGGTCGTCCCGGCTGCACAAACCGTCGGCGGGATCAATATGGATGGGCTGAATATCGTAGGTCCGGCCAACAATGTCGTTGTCGTCGGTTACGGCAAGTCGGAGCTCGAAGCCTATCTGGAACGGGCCGCTGCCGCCCAGGGACGGCGCGTCGAACCCGAAACCTCGCCCGAACGTGGATCCTTCTTCCGTTCCGATCATTTCTCCCTCGCCCGGGTCGGCATCCCGATGCTCTATGCCTCGAGCGGCGAAGATCTGGTCGATGGAGGCGCAGAGGCCGGCAGCGCTGCAGTAATGGACTATATCGTCAATCACTATCACGGCCCATCCGATGAATATGATCCCAATTGGGACTGGACCGGTGCCGTCCAGGATCTGCAACTCTATTTCGCCATCGGCCGCGAACTGGCCGAAACAACCGAATGGCCAAACTGGAATCCGAGCGCCGAATTCCGAGCGGCGCGCGATGCCTCGCGCCCTTCGTCCGACTAGCCCCAACCGATAGGAACCTCTCATGAAACATGCCGTCGCAATGCTGATCGCAACCGCCGCCATCTCCACGCCTGCCGCCGCTTTTCAGGAAACGCAGGAGCAGCCCACGGTCCTCGACCGGATACTCGATCGTGTTCTCGGGCCCGTGGAACAAGCGGAAGCTGAAGAACCGGCGACCGCTCCGGAAGCCACAAGCGCGATCGAAATCGTCCTGGCTGAAAGCTTCCGCGATCAGGATCGCGTACGGGATCGCTATCGCCGCCCGGAGGCAACGCTCGATTTCTTCCGGGTAGAGCCGACCATGACCGTCGCCGAATTTGCTCCAGGCGGCGGCTGGTACAGCCGTGTGCTCGCCCCGCTGATCGCCGGCCAGGGCCGATATCTGGCGGTCAATACCGACACGTCCGGGCGCCAACTGGACACCGCGCAGCGTGCCCGCGCCGAAAGCTGGCCGCAGCGTTTTGCCGCAAGCGTCGAAGGTTGGACCGGCGTACCGGCAGCGTCCGTCACGGCATTCGAAAGCGATGAAATACCCGATGGTCTGGCGGGGACGGTAGACCGTATCCTGATTTTCCGGTCCATCCACGGCCTGCGCAACGGCAATATCGCCGACAGCGAATTGCGAAACCTGCGCGACCTGCTTGCCGATAACGGCCTGGTCGGCGTCGTCCAGCACCGGGCTCCGGCGAGCGAAACCTGGACGCGCTCGAACGGCACGCGTGGCTATATGAAGCAAGCCGATGTGATCGCTCTCTTCCGTCTCAACGGATTCGAACTGGTTGAAAGTTCCGAGATCAATGCAAATCCCAATGATCCGGCGCACTGGGAGGACGGCGTCTGGACGCTTCCGCCAACCCTTCGCAATGGCCAGCAAAACCGGGATCGCTATGTCGCGATTGGGGAAAGCGACCGGATGACCCTGCTGTTCCGCAAGGTACAGTAAGGGCTTCAGCCTTCCATCAGACTTGTTCGCAGTGCTGGCTCACGGCCTGCTCAAATATAGCGGCGAACATCGCATCGGTTAGCCGGCCCGTATTCTGGTTATAGCGCGAGCAGTGATAGCTATCGATGAGGAGCGGGCCATCGGGCATCCGGTGCTGCGCGCCATGGACGAACTTGTAATGCGCCGGCTTTTCGCCATAGGCGCGCACGATCGACCCATGGGCCACCGTGCCCAAGGCAATAATCGTCTTCAACCTTGGCAACCGGTTCAGCGCTGCAACCAGAAATTGACGGCAGTTGTGGATTTCCCCGGTCGTCGGTTTATTCTGCGGCGGCAGGCAGCGTACTGCATTGATGATGATCGCACCCTGCAGCGAAAGCCCATCATCGGCCCGCCCGTCATACTCTCCCCGCGCCAGTCCGACCTTGCCTAGGGTTTTAAACAGCAGTCCGCCGGCATGATCGCCGGTAAAGGGACGTCCGGTACGGTTGGCGCCCGTAAGCCCCGGTGCCAGCCCTATAACGGCCAGCCAGGCAGCGGGATCGCCAAATGACGGAACCGGCGCGTTAAACCAGCCGGGATGGGCGCGCTGTTGTTCCTCCCGAAATCCGGCAAGCCGGGGGCACAGGATACAATCGGAAGGCGGTTCGGCATTATCGGTGCTGGCATCGGTCATGCCGCTGGGATAGGCGGATGGCCATGGCGGAGACAAGCTATCTGATCGGACTCGGCTCAAACCGCTATCGCGGCGGGCCGCCGCGCCGGATTGTTGCTGCGGCAATCGATACGCTGGTCGCCCATGATCTTTCCATCATCGCCAGTTCTTCCATCGTGGAGACGCCGCCGCTTGGTCCGGGTCACCGCAACTATGCCAATGCCGCCATTCTCGTCGAAACCCGACTTGCGCCCGGTGAGTTGCTCGCATTGTGCAAGACCGTCGAAGCGCAGTTCGGCCGGCGCGGGGGGAAGCGGTGGGGCGATCGCAGCCTCGATCTCGATCTGCTGCTCTGGTCCGGGGGGTGCTGGGCCGGACCGGCTCTCACCCTGCCCCATCCGGCACTCGCGAAACGCAAATTCGTGCTCGGTCCGCTCGCGGAAATCGCGCCAGACTGGCGCCACCCGATCACCGGATTGACCATCCGCCAGCATTATCATCATGTGCAGCGCAACATGCCGGTTGACCGCAGCCCGAACCATCCCTAATTCCGCCGCGGTGGTTGGGCCCTTAGCTCAGTTGGTAGAGCAACTGACTTTTAATCAGTAGGTCGCTGGTTCGAACCCAGCAGGGCTCACCACCTTTTTCTTTTCTGCGGCGAATCAAACGGCGCCACTCTGCGAGTTGATCGCGGGCATCGGGCCTGGCTTAGCGCCGATGGGTAAAGCCGGGGCGTTTATAGTCGGTCACGGGCTGGAACCGGGATGCAACCGAGAAACGTTCCGGCGCATGCGTTATGGGTGCATTGGTCATTTCCAGCCGGTCGAGATCGATAGCCTTGTCGAACTCCATACCGAATTTCTTGCCGTCCACCCAGGCGATACGACCGCGAACCGGGCCGATACCGTTGAGGATGATGACGAGGTTTTGCCCCGGCTTTATCGCGATATCGGTGACGCCGCCCAGTCCCCGGGCGGACAGATTGCGAACACGCGCATCTCCCCGACCGCCGCTCTCATTGTGCAGCGGCGTTTTGGTGAGCAATGACTTTCGTTTTGCCCGGTCGCATGTCCCCCCCTGAGAATCGCAACTCATGTCAAATCCTTGCGGTGACAGTTACAGTGATTTCAGGTTGGGTATCGTATAGCTCAAGAAGGTAAAAATATCGGAAAGCCGGGAAAATGCAGCGTCTAGCCCGTTTTCCGGAATATCACTGAAATATTGTTGGCCGGCATGTCGATCGTCTCGGTCCGGGCAAGCCCATGTGAATGCGCCTCGTTTTCAACCTCTTCAAGGTGACGAAGGCCCCATTGCGGGTTTCTGGATCGCAGCGACCGGTCGAACGCCTCATTGCTTGGCGCTGTTGTTCGACCGGCCATGCGAAACGGTCCGTACAGGTAGAGTGGCTCTCCGGGGGCAAGCAGCCGCCCTGCCCCGGCCAGCAAACCCATAGTGGCGGCCCAGGGGCTGATATGGATCATGTTGATGCACAATATCGCCGCGATATCCTCAACCGGCCACTGGCTCGTGGATGCATCCAGATCGATAGGGTCGGCAACATTGTGCAGTACATTCTCTTTCAACCACGCGGTGATCGATACGCGGCAGGCCGGATCGGGATCGCTCGGCTGCCAGTCGAGTTCCGGCAGCATCCTGGCGAAATGCAGGATATGCTCACCCGAGCCGCTGGCGATTTCGAGAACCGTTCCGCTGTGCGGCAGTTCGCGAGCCAGGACGGCCGCGATTGCATCCCGGTTGCGCGCGGTCGCGGGCGCATGTTTTTTCGCTTGCGACCCCCATTCGCCGCTTACCCATGGCTTGGAGTTTTTATTCCGGGCCATCACTGTCACCGGTTTCGATGGGCTGCCGACGCCAGACTGCCGCAAGGAAGCTGCCGATCACGACATGATAGACGGCGGAAATCGCGCTTGGCACCGGCGCGAGCGCCGCCTGCATCGGCGCCGAGAACTGGGCGGCGAAAGCGGGCGTCGAGGCCAGGCTGGAGCCCAGGCCGCTGTTCTGCATGCCCACTTCGATGCTGATCGTCCGGCGTTCGGTAACGCCGAAGCCCAGGGCGCGCGTGATCCCGTAACCGAGCCCGAACCCGAAGACATGGAGGAAAAGCACGGCAAGGAGCAGGACACCGAAATGCATCTCGATCAGTGGCTTGGACGCAGCGATGATACCGCCGACGATAAGCACGACGACAAGAACGGACGCCAGCGGCGATACGACTGCGATCCTGGCCGTCGCTCGCGAGAAATAGCGGTTCAGCAGCACGCCCGCGACGACCGGAACGAGAACGATGGAAACCATGTTCACAAACAGGTTCCACTGATCGATCTCGACATATTTGCCGGCCAGCCAGCCGGTCAGCAGCGGGGTTGCTACAACAGCCACCAGGGTCGACGCCATCGTCATGGTGACCGAGAGCGCAAGATTGGCGCGCGCCAGATAGGCGACGACGTTGGAGGCTGTGCCGCCGGGGCAGCAGGCAACGAGGATCAGGCCCACGGCAAGCCCCGTTTCCAGGCCAAAACCGATGGCGATCGCGATGCCGGCCAGCGGCATGACCGTAAACTGGAGCGCAACGCCCGCCGCAATGCATTTGGGGATGCGCGCGATCCTGCGGAAATCGTCGAACGAAAGAGTGAGCCCCATGCCGAGCATGATGACGCCCAAAAGCACGCTCACGAGCGGCTGTCCGACAGGCCGGAACCGACCGTCCACCACCCAGAGGAAATGATCGGGGACGAACCAGGCCCAGGCGGTGCCCAGCACCGTCCAGAGCGCGAAGAGATTGGTGAGCCGCTGTATGATTATTCGGCGGCCTCTGCCTGTTCCGGTTCCTTCCAGACCAGCACCGGCTTGCGCGCCGCCGCGGTTTCGTCAAGCCTTCGGCGCGGTGCATGGAAAGGCGCCTGATGCATCGATGGATCCCCGGCCTTGGCCCGCGCGACAATGGATCGGAGCGCGCCGATAAACTGGTCGAGCGTTTCCTTGCTCTCGGTCTCGGTCGGCTCGATCAGCATCGCGCCATGGACGACAAGCGGGAAATACATCGTCATCGGGTGATAGCCCTCGTCGATCAGCGCCTTGGCCAGATCGAGCGTGGTGAACCCTTCGGCGAAACCCTTGTCGGAGAACAGCGCCTCATGCATGCAGGGGCCGCCTTTCCCGAACGGCGCCTCCAGAACATCGTCAAGGCTGCGCAGGATATAATTGGCATTCAGCACCGCATCTTCGGCCACCTGTTTCAGGCCGTCGGCGCCATGGCTCATCATGTAAGCAAGCGCCCTGGTGAACATGCCCATCTGTCCATGGAAAGCGACCATCCGGCCGAAGCTGGAGGCATGATGGTCCTCAGCGGTTTCTTCCTCGATCAATATATAGTGATCGCCCTGCTTTTCGACGAAGGGCAGCGGCGCAAAGGGTGCCAGCGCCTCGGAGAATACCACGGGCCCGGACCCCGGACCGCCGCCGCCATGCGGCGTGGAGAAAGTCTTGTGCAGATTGATGTGCATGGCATCGATGCCAAGATCGCCGGGTCGCACGCGGCCGACAATGGCGTTGAAATTGGCGCCGTCGCAATAGACGAGTCCGCCCGCCGCATGCACGGCGTCCGAAATCCGTTTCATGTCCGGTTCGAACAGGCCGCAGGTATTGGGATTGGTGATCATCACCCCGGCAACATCGGGCCCCAGCCGTGCTTCCAGGGCTGCAAGATCGACGCGCCCTTCCGGTGTCGCCGGAATGTCTTCCACCTTGTAGCCCGCGAACGCCGCAGTCGCGGGGTTGGTGCCATGTGCGCTTTCCGGAACGAGAATCACTTCGCGGGCATCGCCGCGCGCTTCGAGCGCCGAACGGATGGCGAGAACGCCGCACAGCTCGCCATGCGCGCCGGCCTTGGGGCTCATCGCCACTGCGGGCATGCCGGTGAGCTTACACAACCACTCGCCGAGCGTATGGATCAGCTCGAAAGCGCCGCCCACCGTATCGACCGGCTGCAACGGATGGATATCGGCAAAGCCCGGCATCCGGGCCACTTTTTCGTTCAATCGCGGATTATGCTTCATCGTGCACGAGCCGAGCGGAAAGAGTCCCAGATCGATCGCATAATTCTGGCGACTGAGCCGCGTATAGTGGCGCACAGCCTGAGGTTCGGAGAGGCCGGCCAGCCCGATTTCCCTGTTCCGGTCCAGTCCGCCAAGACGGCTGCGTACCGCGGGCGGCGTTTCTACATCGACACCCGTCGAGGCCGTCGTGCCGATTTCGAAGATCAGCGCCTCTTCCAGCATCAACGCCTTGTTGCCGGTCCAGCTTTCGGCAACGGCATCTGCGGGTTCCGGCCGGGTCGGGCGGCCTTCGCTGTTCATGTTCATGCCAGCACCTCCTCGAGCGCCGCCGCAAAGGCCGCGATATCCTCGTCGCTATTGGTTTCGGTGACGGCGACGACGAGGCCGCGATCCAGCCCCTCGCCGTCGGGATAAAGACGGCCCAGCGAAACACCGGCCAAAATCATGCGGTCCGCCAGTGCGCGGGCGACTTGCCGGGCATCTTGCGGCAACCGCAGGACGAATTCGTTGAAGAAACTGCCATTGACCAGATCAATGCCGTCGATCTGCGCCAGCCGCTCGGCCGCCTGCACCGCGCGCGCGTGGTTGAGCGCGGCAAGGTTACGCAGCCCTTTCTCACCCAGCAAGGTCATATGAACCGAGAAAGCCAGCGCACAGAGCCCTGAATTGGTGCAGATATTCGACGTCGCCTTTTCGCGGCGGATATGTTGTTCGCGGGTCGATAGCGTCAGCACAAAGCCGCGCTGACCCGCTGCATCAACGGTTTCCCCGGCCAGCCGGCCCGGCATCTGGCGGACATGCTTCTCGCGGCAGGCGAACAGCCCGACATAGGGCCCGCCAAAATTCAGACCGACGCCCAGCGACTGACCTTCGCCGACAACGATGTCGGCCCCCATCTCTCCGGGGCTGCGGATTGCGCCCAGCGCAACCGGCTCGGTTACAACCGCGATCAACAGCGCCTTTTTCGCATGGCAGCGCTCAGCAAGCTCCGAAAGATCGTCGATATGGCCTAGGACATTGGGATACTGCACGACCACCGCGCTCGTCTCGCCATCAATTCCGGCCAGCAATCGCGCCATATCGTCGCCCGGCGCACCGTCGGTCAGTTCGGGCAGCGCGACATCGAGAGCATCCTTGGTGAAACGCGCCATGGTCTGACACACGGCAACATAATGCGGATGAACGCCCGCAGAGATAATGGCCTTGCTGCGCCGCGTGATGCGTCGCGCCATGACAATTGCCTCCCAACAGGCGGTGGAACCGTCATACATGGAGGCATTGGCAACGTCGCAGCCATAGAGCCGGGCCACCTGGGTCTGGAATTCGAAAAGAGCCTGCAGCGTCCCTTGCGCGATCTCTGGCTGGTACGGCGTATAGCTGGTCAGAAACTCGCCGCGCTGGATTAGATGGTCGACCGATGCCGGAATATGATGGCGATAGGCCCCGCAACCCAGGAAGAAGGGCACATCGGCGGCAGAAACATTCTTCCGCGCCATCGCCCCCAAATCTCTTTCGACAGCGAGTTCGGTCGCATGATCGGGAAGGCCGTGGACCGGACCGTCGAGTCGGGCTTCTTCCGGCACATCGGCAAAAAGTGCGTCGACATCGCGCGCGCCGATCTTTGCGAGCATCGCCGCGCGATCGGCAGGTTCAAGGGGCAGGTAACGCATTGCTATTCTCCCCCCTCCCGTTTTCAAGGGAGAGGCCGTTCAGTTACAGACTGTCGACGAACGCCTTGTAAGCCTTGGCATCCATCAGACCTTCAAGCTCGCTCGAATCCGAAAGGGACATCCGGAAGAACCAGCCATCCTCTTCAGGTGATGTGTTCACGAGAGCCGGCTCGTCAGCGAGCGCATCATTGCCTTCGAGAATCTCTCCCGAAACCGGCGCATAGACGTCGCTCGCCGCCTTGACCGATTCGACAACAGCAGCGTCCGCGCCTTTTTCGAGTACGCTTCCGCTTTCAGGCACTTCGACGAACACGATATCGCCCAGTTGTTCCTGCGCATAATCGGTGATCCCGATCGTCGCATGATCGCCTTCGATATCGATCCATTCATGGTCTTCGGTAAAATAACGGGCCATCGCAGGCTTCCCCCTATTGCTTTGGTTGACGGTGATAATTGTGCGGTAAGAAAGGCATGGCAGTCACGATACCGGCAAAAGCCTTGCCGCGCTGCTCGATTGTGATCGTGTTTCCGGGCTCAACAAGGTCGGCGGGAACATAGGCCATGGCAATGGGCTGCCCGAGGCTCGGCGAAAAGCCGCCGCTGGTAATCTTGCCCACTTCCTTGCCATCAGCGTCCACAACACGCGCGCCTTCGCGCACCGGCTGCCTGCCTTCGATTGCCAGCCCGACGCGCTTGCGTTCGGCGCCCTGTTCGCGTTGCGCCAATATCATCGATGCCGCTGGAAAATCGGCGGCTTCGCGGCGGCGCTTGGACAATGCGAAACCGAGATCGGCCTCAATCGGGGTCGTTTCTTGGTCGATATCGTGGCCGTAGAGAGGCAATCCCGCTTCCAGGCGGAGCGAATCGCGCGCGCCGAGCCCGACCGGTTTTATCGCAGCATCGCCGCCCAGCGCTTCGGCCAAAGCCTCAACATGCTCGGCTGCCACCGATATCTCGAATCCGTCTTCACCGGTATATCCCGACCGGCTTGCCCAAAGGCCGATATCGCCTTCGGGGCTTTTCCAAGTGAAGCCGCCCGCCTGCATGAAATACAGCGCAGCGACCTCGGGCACGAGCCGGGCAAAAGCCTCACCGGCTTTCGGCCCCTGCAATGCGACAAGCGCGCGGTCTTCCATATGATGGACATGAACGGCGTCGGGCAGAATTTCGCGCAGATAGGCAAGATCGCCGTGCTTTGTCGCGCCATTGACGACCAGATAGAAATATTCCTGATCGTCGGGAACCGTCTCGCCTTCCGCCAGACCGCAAAGCTCGGGATCGGCATAGCCCAGCCGCGTCACCATCAGATCGTCGACAATTCCACCATCGGGCGCAAGCAGGAGTGAATAGCGCATCCGCTCGACGCCGAGTTTCCGGATTTCGCCGGGAAGAACCAGCTCCAAAGCAGCGGCTGCGCCCGGCCCGCTCACAATTATCTGTCCCATATGGCTGACATCAAACAGGCCCGCCGATTCGCGCGTCCACAGATGCTCGGCCATGATGCCTTCATACTGAATCGGCATCTCATAGCCGGCAAAACCGACCATCCGCGCACCCTGGGCCCGGTGCCAGCTGTCCAAAGGGAGTTTTGCATTCTCGCTCATATCTTCTCCGTGACCAGAACCGACCGGATTTCGCCCGGTCTGCCCCCTCTGTCACGGAAGCCTGAGAGCTTTCACCGCGCGGATTTCGCACGGCTTACCCCTTCGGCGGGACATGGAACTCCATATCCACTTTCCAGAGCACCGATTGGCCGCGCGGTCCTTTTGCCTGAGAGATTCCGGGGCGGTTGCTCCTTCGGCGGTGTGGCAAAGCACATCCTCTCCCGCGCAGTCATTCTGCCGGTTGCCCGGCAGCGGTATGACAATCGATTGGCGTCTGCCGCTGGGAGAGTCAATCACGCAGCAAACAGAAAATTTGAATCGAGGGGACGCCGGCTATCTCCCAAGCAGCGCCGCCGCCTTGGCCCGCCATACGCCCGACAGGGGCTCCAGCCCAGCAAGCTGTTCGAGGGCCTCCGGCTCGCTTTTGCCTTCTCCCTTGATAAGCAGGGAAAAAACCCGGGCGACGGTCCATTGCGGAAAAGGATTGGAGATCCGGGTGATGATGTCGCCAGAAGATGCGGTGCCGGCTTTCGTGACCCGATAATACCAGCCGCAGCGTGCCGATTTGACAATCAACGCCACCATTTCGGGCCATTGCATGACATGACCCTGTTTCCAGCAGGGCTGGCGGGCCTGGCTGATCTCGACAATCGCACTGCCAAGGGCAAAGCGATCGCCGATACAGACACCGTCCTCAACCAGCCTGGCAACGGAGATATTCTCGCCGAACGCTCCTGCAGAGGAAAGCATCGGATGGTCCGGTTTCAGCGTCCGCCAAAACGCATAATGATCCCGCGGATAATGGTGCAGCGCCATATCCGGCCCGCCATGAACCCGGCGATCGGCCTGTTCGTCCCCGGCCAGCCCCAGAGGACCGATCTCGGTCGCCCCGACAACAGGAACCTTTCCGATCGCGCTTTTTTCTTCACCCCTGATTGGAACGGCCCGGCCCGAAAGCAGGGCTTCAACCGTGAGAGCGTCCATCGGCGCTAGCGCGTGGCGTTATATTCGAGCTGATCGGGTTCGAGCTGGAAACCGATCAACAGTTCGAAGGTGATGGCGTCGACCGCCGCCCGGACCGCCGGGTCAGCCAGCGGGTCGAGCGCTGCATCCACATCGCCGGGACGGCGACGGCGGGTGATCCGCTCTTCCATATCCGGCGCCAAAGTCAGCGCTGCGCGAGAAATCTGCGTCGTTGCCTGCCCCGTCGTACTGGTCCGCAACTGGCCATCGGCAAAGTTCAGGCCCACCCGGCCAATCTCCTTGGAGACAATCTGGCCATTGCCGCGCAACACGGTCGCGAAATAGGGCAACACGATCTGCCGTGCACCGCTGGGATTCGTGCGGCGCGCCTGGACCTCGAAAGTGGCCACGGTCTGAACCGCGCCGGCAACATCGGAGCAGCTGTTGCGGATATTGGTGATAACCGCCGTTGCATCAATCGCGCTGGCTTCCCGGCTCGAACGCGGGCTGAAAAGGGTGATCTCGTTGGTATGAACCGGCGTCGCGACAGCCGGACATGCCGTCCGGTTTACCAGCAGACCGATTCCGGATTCCGATGCCGAGATAACATCGCGCCGCCCGCAAGAAGCGAGTGCCAGCCCGATAGCGGCGACCAAAATGATATTTCCATATTTCCGCACAAACGAAATCCTTACTCTATTTTTTGGCATCTCAAGAACGATGCCCGAATACGCTGCCCCCTCATAGGAAGCGGCTTCCGTCGCTGCAAGCAATCGCGTAAGAGCCCGGTTATGAACGACACCAAAACCGCCCTGACACTATTGATCACCGCTCCGCGCGGATTTTGCGCGGGCGTCGACCGCGCTATCCGTATCGTCGAGCTGGCGATCGAAAAATACGGCGCGCCGGTCTATGTCAGGCATGAGATTGTTCACAACCGCTATGTCGTTGATACGCTGAAGGAAAAAGGTGCGGTTTTTGTGGAAGAGCTTGACGAGGTGCCGGATGATGTCCCGGTCGTTTTTTCCGCTCATGGCGTCCCCAAGGCAGTTCCGGCAAAGGCAGAGGAGCGCGGCCTGGATTACCTCGACGCCACCTGCCCCCTTGTTTCGAAGGTCCATCGTCAGGCGGAACGCCTGGTCGGACGAGGCCAGCACATCCTGTTCATCGGCCATCGCGACCATCCCGAAGTGGTCGGCACATTCGGCCAGGTCCCTCCTGGCGCGATGACGCTCATCGAAACGCGCAGCGATGCTGAGACCGTCGAACCGCCCGATACAGGCAATCTGGGTTTCCTTACCCAGACCACACTCTCGGTCGACGACACGCGCGACATCATTGAAGTGCTGAACCAGCGCTTTCCCGAGATCATCGCGCCGCGTAGCGAGGATATCTGCTACGCGACATCGAACCGGCAGGAAGCGGTCAAGGCCATCGCCTCGCAATGCGATTTCATGCTGGTGATAGGCGCGCCGAACAGCTCCAATTCCCTTCGCCTGGTGGAAGTTGCTGAACGGCAGGGTACGGCGGCCAGGCTGATCCAGCGCGCAACGGACATAGATTTTGGCTGGCTTGTGGGCATCGAAACACTGGGAATCACGGCTGGCGCTTCGGCGCCGGAAATTCTCGTTCGAGAGGTTGTCGAGATGTTGACGAAGCACTTCGACGTCACCGAACGCGAAGTGGAAACGACGCGCGAGAAGATGCTGTTCAAACTGCCTCGCGGCCTCGAAGCGGCCTAACTTCCATGGCTGTTTATACCCAGGTCTCGGCTGAACGCATCGCCGAATTGCTGTCTCGTTACGATGTCGGGACGCTGGTTTCCGCCAAAGGCATCGCCGAGGGTGTGGAGAACAGCAATTACGTGCTTGAGACGGACCGAAGCCGTTTCATTCTCACGCTCTATGAAAAACGCGTCGATGCGGATGACCTGCCTTTTTTCTTGAAGCTTCTCGATCACCTCGCCGCCCGAGGACAGCCTGTGCCGCCAGCAATTGCCGATAAGGCAGGAAGGCAGATCCAGTCCGTCAACGGCAAACCAGCGTGCCTTATTGTCTTTCTTCCTGGCCTTTCTCCAGGCGAACCCAATGTTGCGCAGAGTCGCTCTGCCGGCGCCGCGCTCGGCAAACTGCATCAGTCGCTGATTGATTTTGCAGATTTGCGCCCGAACACGCTCTCATTGCCCGGCTGGCACGAACTCGCACGGCGCTGCGGCGATGCGCTTGAGGAAATCGCACCCGACCTTGGCAAAATCGTGGCCGAGGAACTGGCTTTTCTGGATGCCAACTGGCCATCGGAATTGCCCCGCTCGGCCATTCATGCCGATCTTTTTCCAGACAATGTGCTGATGCTTGACGACAAGGTCACCGGAATCATCGACTTCTATTTCGCCTGTACCGACATTCGCGCATATGATCTCGCGGTAACCCATGCGGCATGGTGCTTCGACGATGAAGGCCGGAGTTTCGATGCCGAACGCTCCGCCGCCCTGATCGCAGGCTATGCGGAACAACTGCCATTGAGCGATGACGAACGCGAAGCACTACCTATACTGGCGCGCGGCGCATCGCTGCGCTTTCTGCTGACCCGGGCCTGGGACTGGCTCAACACGCCGGACGACGCGCTGGTCACACGCAAGGATCCCGCCGCCTTTCTTCGCCGCCTCGAATTTTACCGGGCAGCCGGTAGCGAACTGTTCGCCCGATGAGCCTGGTCGAGATTTTCACCGACGGATCCTGCAAGGGTAACCCCGGTCCCGGCGGCTGGGGCGCGATCATCCGCTATGGCGGCCATGAGAAAGAGATTTCGGGCGCAGACCCCAAAACGACCAACAACCGGATGGAATTGCTCGCCGCGATCCGCGCGCTACAGGCTCTGAAACGGCCAAGCAGGGTGCGCCTGACGACGGACAGCAATTATGTGAAGGACGGCATCACCAAATGGATCCATGGCTGGATCCGCAACAATTGGCGCACCGCCGCCAAAAAGCCGGTCAAAAATGCAGAGCTCTGGCGAGAATTGCTGGCCGCTACGGATGTGCACGACATCGAATGGGCCTGGGTGAAGGGCCATGCCGGGCATCCGGATAATGAACGCGCGGACCGGCTCGCCAGCGATGCTGCCGACGCACTTGTCGCTGCGGGACGCTGACCGCTTTAAGGCGGGTCTTCGAGAATCAGGCGCTAGCTATTGTCTTCGATGGGAGCGTCAGGGCCTTTGGTCTGGATCGACTTGATCGCATTTTTGGCGCTCGCTTTGCTGGAATAACCTTCAGTCCAGAACATCACTTCCGAATTATATTTGAAGCGAACGCGGAACTCGCCCTTTTTGTCTTTCCAGATTTCGAACTTATGCGCCATCGGATGCTCCCATAGGTTGGTCAATCATCAGGAATAGGGGAAAAGGACAAGGAGGCAAAGGGCACGCGCTGTACAAGCCCGACAACGGATCAGGCAAACCGGCCCGGTGAATAGCGGTCGGCCTCGACACCGGCTAACAGAGCAGGCTTGGCATCCCCAATCAGGAGAGACCGGCACAACATAGCTCCGGCAGGTGCCGTCTGGATTCCAAAACCGCCCTGCCCCGCGCACCAGAAGAAACCGGGCGCTTCCGGGTCGAACCCGTAGACCGGAAGCCGGTCGCCCGCGAAGCTTCGGAGCCCCGCCCATTTCTTTTCGACCGCCAGCACTTTCCAGTCGACGGCTTTTTCGAACCGGTCGATGGCATAAGCGATATCGATCTCTTCCGGCGCAGCGTCGCCCGGTTTGGCCGGTGTTTCGTCATGCGGACTGAGCCAGATTCGCCCCGCCCCCTCGCTCTTGAAATAGAATTTTCCCGCAGCATCGATAACGAGTGGCAAGTTTTCCGGTGCCGCGGGGTCTGTCCTGAGCTGGATCACCGTACGCCGGTAGGGAGCGACACCCATCTTCCTGGCACCTGCCATCGCCGCAACGCGGTCCGCCCAGGCGCCTGCCGCATTGATAATGACAGCCGCTTCGACCCATTCCTTGCCTGCAAATACCCGCCAGCAGCCCTTACGCGGCTCGATGGCGGTGGCAGGCGCCGAACAGCGCAACTGCGCGCCATGTGCTTGCGCCGCACGCAAATAGGCCTGATGCAGCCCGCCGACATCGATATCGGCACAGCTCGGTTCCCAGATCGCGCGATCCCAGCCACTGCGAAGCCCAGGACACAGCGCAACCAGCGCCGCAGGCGAGGCATGTTCCAGGGTCACATCGCTCGCGGCGAATTCGGCTGCAAGGCGGTCCAGCCGCGCATATCCCGATTGATCGGCTATATGCAGCGCCCCGCTCGGATCCAGAAAAGGCCGCTTTGAAAACGCGGCGGGCGGCTCTGCAAGAAATCCATGCGAAGCGCTGGTCAACGGCTGAACGGATGGACCGCCATAGGTTTCCGACCAGAAAGCCGCGGACCGGCCCGTGGCATGATAGCCGGGAAAGTCTTCCGCCTCGAGAATCAGTACGGTTCCGGCAGGCGCCAGCTCCGCAGCAAGGCTCGCACCGGCCATACCGGCGCCGACAATGGCGAAATCATAGATCATCGGGCGTGCGCTACGCGCGCCTCCAGAAACTCGGCGATTCTGGCCATAAACGCCGCACGCATATCATCCCGCTCGCGCAACACTTCGTGCGCGGCATGGTCGTGCATGTACAATTCCGCTTTCGGCAGGCGCTCTGCCGCTTCGTATATCGCCCTGGCCTTGACGAGCTTGTCCTGCACAGCGGCGACAATCAGAACAGGTGTCGCCACGGCCTCGAACGTGCCCGGAGCGAACATGGCGGCGGACGAGGCATAGGCGGATACAAGCCATTTCCAACTCGGCGGGCCGATTTTAAGCTCCGGTTTCTGGCCTAGCCACCACGCTTCATCGGAATAGCGGTCAAAATCATGGGTCAGCAGCTTTTGCCGGGAGCTGCCGGGCAAGGACGGCCGTTCATTCTCCTGCCAGGCATGCTGGTCGCCAAAACCGAAGCGGACAAATTGACGGGCCACGAACCTGGCCAGTCGCTCCGGCATCGGTTTGCTGACGACTTTCAGCATGGGCGCGCTGAAGATGGCACCATCCAGATCGGGGCAATGGTCGACCAGATAGCGCATGGCGATGTGCCCGCCCATCGAATGCGCGACGAGCACATGCGGCCCCGGCATTTCGTCTCGCCATTGGGTCACAAATTCATCAAGCTCGGCAACCCAGGGATCAAAGCTTTCGGTATGGCCGACCGTAGGGTCGGTCAAAAATCTCCCCGATCCTGATTGTCCGCGCCAGTCAAAGCCCGTGAGATTCCAGCCGGCATCGTGCCATTCGGCCAGGCTTTCGAGATATTTTTCAAAAATGTCACCACGGCCCGTCTGAAAAACCATGCTGCCCCGAACCGGTCGATCATCGGGCGCAGGCCAGGCCCAGCGCCGGTTATCCCAGCCATCGCGGGTGCTCCAGCGGTCCAGGATCATCCCATCGGGATAGGCGCGGCGGTTAACTTGGTATTTTTTCATAGTTGCTGGTTACGGTTTAGAAAGCAGTAAGCCTTAGGGCCATCCCCTATGACAGGGGTAACACCATTTTATTCGATCGCGTTGCTCGTCCCGGCGCTGCTGTATGCAGCCTATGGCGACTGGCTGCGCCGCGACATTCCAAACAAGCTGAACGCTGCCATCGCGCTGACCGCACCGCTATACTGGTGGGCCGCCGGTTTTTCTCTCTGGCCGGAAATCACGATCATCGTCGGGCTGGCTCTCGCCTTGTTCCTTCTCTTCACATTCGCCTTTGCAATCGGTGCAATGGGCGGCGGCGACGTCAAGATGATCGGCGCGCTCGCCCTTTGGATGACGCCATTGCAGCTTCCCGTCATGCTGACCGTGATGGCGCTGTCCGGTGGCGCGCTGACAATCGCGATGATGATTCACCATCGCCGCACCGGGAAAACGGAAAAGCCTGAAATTCCATACGGGATCGCGATCGCGATTGGCGGTCTCTGGGTGGTGATGAACGAGATTTTAACCATTGGGGCCGTAACAAACTAACTGGCCAAGAAAAGCCTGACAGGAGGCAAAGACCGTCATGGACGCACGTAAAGTCATTTTGCTCGTAGGCGCACTGCTTATCGCAGTCGTTACCGCCTTTATGGCACGCAGCATGTTTGTGGGCAGCAGCACACCGACTGCCGTCGCAGCCGAGGCTCCGCAAGGACCGATGGTGCTCGTCGCAACGCGCGCCCTTCCCGTCGGCACAATCATCAATCAGGATAGTTTTCGCTATCAGCCATGGCCGGCAGAGCTGATCGAGGGCACCTATTTCATTCGCGATGAATCGGATATCGACGATCTGCTCGGTACGGTTGTTCGCAACGACATCACCGCTGGTCAGCCCATCACACAGGGTTCGCTGGTTCGTCCGGGTGATCGCGGCTTCCTCGCCGCAGCGCTTGGCCCGGGCATGCGCGCCGTCACTGTGCCGGTTTCGGTACAAAGCGGCGTGGCCGGCTTCGTATTCCCGGGTGACCGGGTCGATCTGGTCCTGACACAGGAAGTCGAAGGCGGCGGCGATGGCCCTCCATTGCACGCCTCGGAAACCATTATCCGCAACCTTCGTATCCTGGCTGCCGATCAACGCACGACAACCGAAACCGATGAGAATGGCGACAGCCGGGTTCAGGTTTCGAACACTGTAACTGTTGAAACGACGCCGCGTATTGCAGAGAAAATCGCAGTCGCGCAAACGATCGGCCAGCTTTCGCTCTCGCTCCGTTCGATCGCCGACAATACGGCAGAGCTCGAGCGCGCGATTGCCGCAGGCGAAGTCGATATGCCGGACAGCGATGATCCGGAAGCCGAACGCCGCATGCTGATCGAAGTCGCTCAGCGTCCGATCGATACGGATACTACCTATGTCACAGGCGGAGACGTCTCGCGCTTCCAGCGTCGCACGGTTCCCGCACAGGGCACCGACAATAGCGGCCCTGGCGACACTGCGGCCCAGATGGCCGCTGCGATGATCTCGGCCGCCACTGGCAATCCAATGCCTGTCGCACCTGCCGGACGCCCGGCCGGACCGTCGGTTCGCGTCGCCCGTGGCAACTCTGTCACCCATGTAGAGGTTGGGGGTAATTAAGATGACCATCACACGCAAAACGCGCTTCCATGCACTTGCTGCCGTTGCAGCGACTGCCCTCGTCGCCAGCCTTAGCGCGCCGATTGCGGCACCGGCCCAGGCGCAGACGGTTGCCCGTCCCCAGCCGACAGATAATCTGACCCTGTCCGTTGGACGCGGCCAGCTGGTCGATCTGCCGCGCGCGATGAGCGATCTGTTCGTCGCCAACGACGCAATCGCAGATGTCCAGGTTCGGTCTTCGAGGGCGCTGTACGTGTTCGGCAAAGCGGCAGGCGAGACGACAGTCTATGCGACCGACAGCGCCGGCAATGTGGTTTATTCCGCAACCGTACGCGTCGGAACAAACCTGAACAGCGTTTCGTCGATGCTCGATCTGGCCATGCCGGAAGCGCAGATTGCGGTTACGCCGATGAACGGCCTGGTACTGCTCACCGGTACGGTCGCATCGCCCAGCGATGTGCAGGAAGCTCAGTCGCTTGTGCAGGCCTTTGTAGGTGAAGAAACACAGGTGGTCAGCCGCCTGCGCACCGCAACGCCGCTGCAGGTCAACCTGCAGGTCCGCATCGCTGAGGTCAGCCGTTCGGTTGTCCGCGATATCGGTGTGAACCTGCTTACCCGCGATACGACCGGCGGGTTCCAGTTCGGCGTCGCCCAGGGGCGCGCCGGTGCGATCACCACGGACGAAACGACTGGTGCCATCACTGGTTTCCAGGGTCTTGCAAACGCAACCACATTTGGCGCGGCGGGTAATTTGCTCGGTCTCGACATCGGTAGCGCGCTCGACCTTGCGGAGACAGAGGGCCTGGTCACCACGCTTGCAGAACCGAACCTCACCGCGCTTTCCGGCGAAACGGCAAGTTTCCTTGCCGGCGGCGAGTTCCCGATCCCCCTTTCACAGGGTCTCGGCTCGGTTTCGATCGAATATAAGCAATTCGGCGTGAGCCTGGCCTTTACGCCAATCGTGCTGGCAAACGGCCGCATTTCAATGCGCGTTCGCCCGGAAGTTTCGGAGCTTTCCGACAATGGCGCGATCACGCTCAACGGCTTTACCGTGCCAGCGCTTACGACCCGTCGTGCGGAAACGACCGTCGAGCTTGGTTCAGGCCAGAGCTTCATGATCGCCGGACTGTTGCAGAACAGCCATAACACGACCGTCAACCGCACGCCCGGCCTCGGTGACGTGCCGATCCTCGGCGCGCTGTTCCGCTCGAACCGCTGGCGCCGTGCCGAAACGGAATTGGTGATCGTTGTAACGCCGTATCTGGTCCAGCCGGTATCGGCCAACCAGATCGCGCTGCCGACCGACGGGTACCAGTCGCCGAACGCCGCCGAACGGTTACTGCTCGGCCGGACCTACCGGGGTGAAACCGGTGCAACGCGCCCCGGCCCGACAATGGCTCCGCCGACAACAGTACAGCCGGGAATCGACGCCGGCGCTGCCAATCAGGCGCTCCCGTCACCGGCTGGGTCGCCGCAGCAAAATGCCGTGGCAGAGCCTGCCGGCAGCAGCGCCGCACCCGGCTTTTCGTTCAACGATTAGTTTCAGCGTTTCTTGGAGAAGATAATCATGCGTATTATTGCAACTTCCGCCCTTCTCGCCGTCGCCAGCACGCTGGCCGCCTGTGCAGGCGGGCCAAGCAATCCTGGCCTGACATCGCTGAATCAGCCTGTTGTGAGCCGGACGGATTATGTGTTCGACGTGGCCGCCAATGGCGACACGCTTTCCTATAGCGAACAGGCCCGGGTGGCCGACTGGTTCGAAGCTCTGGAGCTCGGATATGGCGATCGCATCTCGATCGACGATCCCAGCCCGTACGGCACCGCCGGACGCCGGGATTCGGTGGCCGAGATCGCGGGGCGCTACGGCTTGCTGCTTGCCAGCCAGGCGCCCGTCACAGCCGGCCAAGTTGCTCCCGGCCACATGCGTATCGTTGTCAGCCGGACGCAGGCAGAAGTGCCGAACTGCCCCAACTGGGATCGCGGATCGACCTTCAACTATTCCGGATCTGCGACATCCAATTATGGGTGTTCGACCAATAGCAACGTTGCCGCAATGGTCGCTAACCCGGAAGATCTGATCCGTGGTCAATCCGGCGACAGCTCAGGCGATCCGCGCACGACTTCGCGCGCCATCGGCACATACAGAGAAGCAACGCCGACCGGTACGGAAGGTTTGCAGAATGAAGCCACTTCTGGAGGAGGCAACTAATGAACGCACCTTTTAACTCCGGTTCGGCTGGCTTGCGGGAACCATTCCAAGCATATGTTTGCGACGAGGAAACGGCAGAAATGCTGAAGCCCGTCGTTACCGAGCTTGGCTGGGCGCAAGAGAAGGTCAACAAAGGCGGCCTGCAAAATGCAGTCCAGTCGCTCTCGGTTTCGGCCAGCCCGAACATCCTGTTTGTCGATCTGTCGGAAAGCAGCGACCCGCTCAACGACATCAACAACCTTGCCGAAGTCTGCGAGCCGGGAACGGTCGTTATCGCATCTGGCCAGGTCAACGATGTTCGCCTGTATCGCGATCTGCTGACCAGCGGCATTCAGGATTATCTGCTCAAGCCTTTCAGCGCCGATCAGCTGCGCGACACATTGACCCAGGCTCAGATGGTTCTTGCCGGTCCGCGCAACGCAGATGGCGACGAACAGGATCGCCCGCATGTCATGACCGCCTTTATCGGCACACGCGGCGGCGTTGGCGCGTCGACCCTTGCAAGTTCGGTTGCCTGGCAATTGAGCGCTCAGCAGGGACGTCTCACCGCTCTTCTGGATCTCGACATCCATTTCGGAACGGACGCTCTTGCGCTCGATCTGGAACCGGGACGTGGTCTTATCGACGCGATCGAAAACCCGAGCCGTATCGATGGGCTCTTTATCGAACGCGCGATGGTCAAGGCGAACGAAAAACTTGCCGTTCTCTCGGCCGAAGCACCTATCAACCAGCCCATGCTGACGGATGGCTCTGCTTATTATCAGCTGGAAGAAGAACTGCGAAGCGCCTTCGAACTGTCGGTAATCGATATTCCGCGGCAGACGCTGATCCAGTATCCCCATCTGCTCAACGAAGTGAACCGCGCAGTGGTCGTGACCGAACTGACGCTCGCTGCGACGCGCGATACGATTCGCCTGCTTTCCTGGTTCAAGTCGAACGCACCGCAATGTCAGGTTATCCTCGTTGCAAACCGCGTACCGGCTGGCGGCGCCCTCGAGATTTCGAAAAAGGATTTCGAAACCTCGGTCGAACGCAAGATCGACATGGTCATCCCGTTCGATCAGAAAACCGCCGTCCAGGCAGCGAAACTCGGCAAAACGCTAGCCGAAGCCAGCGGTTCCGGAAAAACCGGATCTCTGCTGAAGCAGCTCGCCGAACAGGTCTCCAGCCTCGATGGCGAAGATCGGGACGCGGAAACGGTCGCCGGTGGATCGCTCATGGACAAGCTCGGCAGCTTCAAATCCCTGATTTCCAAAAATCCGGGAAAAAAGAAAACCGTGGACGCCTAACTCGGCCCAAGCTGCGCAAGCGGCCGAGCCAGTAGCGATTGGAAAGAATATATATGTCTATCCTACCCCTGATTATCTTCTTCCTCGGGATGCTTGGTTTCCTGGCACTGGTCTATTTGGCCTTTGCGGGTCCCAATGTGCAAAAGGCGCAGGCCAAAAGGCTCGGCGCTTTGCGGCGGCGTCATTCGGCGTCAACAAGCCAGATTGCTGCCGAAACGCAGCTGAACCGCATTCTGGCCAAGCGCAATACGAAGATGGACAATCTGGCGGGCCGCTTCCTTCCGCGACCGGAAATGCTGCGCACCCGGCTGGAGCAAACCGGCATGAGCTGGACGCTCAGCCAGTATATGATGGTCAGTGTCGCAATCTCGATCTTGATCGGGGTATTCCTGTTCTTCAAGGGTATGCCGATCCTGCTCGGCCTGCTGGTCGGCAGTTTTGTCGGCCTCGCGGTCCCGCACATGATCGTCGGCTTTCTGATCAAGCGGCGCGTAAACAAGTTTACCGTCAAATTTCCCGATGCCATTGAGCTGCTCGTGCGCGGGTTGCGTTCGGGTCTGCCGATTTCGGAAACGTTATCGGTTGTCGCGACCGAAGTCCCCGATCCCGTGGGCGCGGAATTTACCGGCGTGGTCGACAAGATGAAAATCGGCAAGACCATGGATGAAGCGCTGGAAGGCACGGCGAAACGCCTGGGTACGCCGGAATTCAACTTTTTTTGCATCACTCTTGCCATCCAGCGTGAAACTGGCGGCAACCTTGCCGAAACGCTGTCGAATCTTGCCAATGTCCTGCGCCAGCGCAGTCAGATGAAACTCAAGATCAAGGCAATGTCGGCTGAATCCAAAGCCTCTGCCTATATTGTGGGTTCGTTGCCGTTCATCGTGTTCGCGATGATCATGACGATCAATCCCGGCTATATGGGCGGTTTCTTCGTCGACGAACGACTGATGATCACCGGACTGGGCGGCCTGGTCTGGATGGGTATCGGCGTGTTCATCATGGCCAAAATGGTCAACTTCGAAATTTAGCGGACGGGAGCGAGAATATTATGACCGAAGCTGCCGGACCAACAATCCTCGGTGTCGACGTTTTTCTGGTTGCGACCCTGCTCGCAGCCGTGGCGACCTTCGCCATGCTTGTGGCGCTTTATGCGGCAACGACCGTGCGAGATCCCATGGCGAAACGCGTCAAGGCGCTCAACGATCGCCGTGAACAGCTGAAGGCGGGTATCACCGCCTCGGCCCGCCGCGAACGCAAATCGCTGACGCAAAAGAACGAGACGACGGACCGGATGCGGTCCCTCCTCAAATCGCTCAACACGCTTCAGGACGATCAGCTTCAACAGGCCCAGCAGCGGCTCGCCCAGGCAGGCATCCGCTCGAAGGATCTCGCCGTTGCGGTTATTTTCGGCCGCCTCGTCCTGCCGATCGTTATCGGTGGCGGGCTGGCGATAGCGGTGTTCGGCTTCGGCTATCTTGCCGACTATACTCCGTTCAAGAAATTCATGATCGTCGGTGGCACGTTCCTGCTCAGCTACAAGGCGCCCGATCTGTACGTTTCGAACAAGGTCGCCAAACGATCGAACGAGATTCGCAAAGGCTTGCCCGATGCGCTCGATCTGCTTGTGATCTGTGCCGAGGCGGGTCTAACCGTCGATGCGGCCTTTACCCGCGTCGCCCGCGAACTGGGCGCTGCCTATCCGGAACTGGGTGATGAATTCGCGCTGACGGCAATCGAACTCGGCTTCCTTACCGAACGGCGCCAGGCCTTTGAGAACCTTGCCTATCGCGTCGACCTGGAGGCCGTCCGCGGTGTCGTCACAACTATGATCCAGACCGAGAAATACGGCACACCGCTGGCCAGCGCCCTGCGCGTGCTGTCGGCCGAATTCCGCAACGAACGCATGATGCGCGCCGAGGAAAAGGCGGCGCGTCTGCCGGCGATCATGACGATCCCGCTGATTTTGTTCATTCTGCCGGTGCTTTTCGTCGTGATCCTCGGGCCGGCGGCCTGTTCGATCTCCGACAATTTCGTCGGCGGATAATATCAGGCGGGGCCGGGCTTCTCTCACCCGGCCCCGTTTGTTTTCCTTTTAGTTCAGCGGTGCACAGCGCGCGTTGCGGCGGTCGATGTCGATCGCATCGAACGATCCCCGCTCCGGCACCAATATTCTGAGCACCGCGAGACCGCGATTGCTCGACACCCTGACAGTTTCTATCGCGTCCGGAACGGACTGCCCTTCCCCCACCAATGCGATACGCACAGGCTGACCATTCGCCTCACGGTCGTTGCGGACAAAGGCGACATTGGTGGCGGCATCGAAAACCGATAGCGACCAGTAGGGCGAACCGATGGGTTCAATGACAATTTCGAGCGGAGCGTCCGTTAGGTCGAACAGACAGGTTGAATAGGCCAGATCCGGGCTGGGCCTTACGATCACGCGGCGTTCGGCCGTGCTGAGCGGGGCATGCCCCATGGCGTTGACCGGCGCATTCTGCTCCAACCGGCCCATCACCAGATGCATCAGCGCACGCGGCGTCATCGCCACCGTTCCCCAATAGACCAGCATCGCAATAGCAGCGACCAGCGCGATCCAGCCAAACCTGTGCTTCAGCATGACAGCCGCTCAATCTCGGGCAAGGGCCCCTCCACCAGTCCATCGCCGGGGCCATAGGCCCTGATGGTCAGTTCGAAAGCTTCGCCGGCGCGCGTTACAACGTCCGCCGCGCTCGCCTCGGGACCGACCATGGCCAGAATCGGTTCCGCTCCGTCACCACCCGCCGAATAGGCGTGGGTCGCGTTGGGGATCAGGTGCGAGTCGGTGCCATAGGCGGTGACGCTCCACCAACGGGCAGGCAAGGGCGGTCCGCTGATCCGGTAGCGGCAACCGCCATCCAATGCTCTCCCCTCGCTGTCGATGGCGGCGTTCAGGTAAATGGCTTCGCTGGCGGTCAGCGCCATCAGGCCGCGCACGGCCACGATCGCCCGCTCCCGGTCGCTGGCTTCTGCGGATCCGAAATTCTGAGACGTGACCCAGGGGCCGCTGCGGATGTCGAAAGCGTCGATGCCCGCGCGCAGCGACCACCAGACCGCTCCCAGGCCAATGGCAATCCCAAGGATCAGCGCGCACACTATCCTCAGGGCCAGCCTCATAGCGCCTTCCCGAGGGCTGCCTGCGCCGCGGCAAGCCGCGCGATTGGCACGCGATAGGGCGAGGCGCTGACATAATCGAGCGCCACCTGCTCGCAAAAGGCGATCGATGCCGGATCGCCGCCATGCTCGCCGCAAATGCCAAGCTTGACGTTCGGCTTGGTCGCCCTGCCCCGCTCCGCAGCAAGCGCAATCAGCTCCCCGACGCCTTCGACATCCAGCGTAACAAATGGATCGCGCGGATAAATGCCCTGGTCGACATATGTGCCGAGGAACCGCCCGGCATCGTCGCGCGACACACCCAATGCGGTTTGCGTGAGATCATTGGTGCCAAAGCTGAAAAACTCGGCCTGTTCGGCGATTTCACCCGCCCGCAATGCAGCGCGCGGCAGCTCGATCATTGTGCCGACCAGAAAGTCGACACGCGCGCCTTTCTCTTCGAATACAGCGTCGGCTGTCCGGTCGATGACCGCCTTCATCAGCTCCAGCTCACGCCGCGTTGCGACCAAAGGCACCATGATTTCAGGGATCGGTGCCTCGCCGCTTTTTTCGGCCACATCGAGCGCCGCTTCGAAGATCGCGCGCGCCTGCATCTCGTAAATCTCGGGATAGGTGACGCCGAGGCGGCACCCGCGATGGCCGAGCATCGGATTGAACTCATGCAGTTCGCTGACCCGGCGGCGCAGCGTATCGATCGACACATCCACAGCATCCGCAACTTCCTGCAGCTCATCCTCGCCATGCGGGAGAAACTCATGCAGCGGCGGATCAAGGAGACGGATCGTCACCGGAAGACCGGCCATGATCGTGAATATCTCGGTAAAATCCTGACGCTGTTCGGGGAGCAGTTTGCCCAGCGCCGTGCGCCGACCCGCTTCATTCTCAGCCAGGATCATCTGCCGCACAGCCGTAATCCGCGCGGCGTCGAAGAACATATGCTCGGTACGGCAAAGCCCAATGCCTTCAGCGCCGAATTCCCGCGCCGTCCGGCAATCCGCCGGCGTTTCCGCATTGGTGCGCACCCGCATCCGGCGGGATTTGTCGGCCCAGACCATCAGCTGCCCGAAATCGCCGGCCAGCTCGGGCTGGATCGTGGCAACCTCGCCGACCATCACTTCGCCGGTCGCGCCGTCGATCGTGATCATGTCGCCTTCGCCGATTTCGCGGTCCATTGCCGTGAACATTTTCGCCTTGGCGTCGATGGCGACGCTGCCGGTGCCCGAAACGCAGGGCCGGCCCATGCCGCGCGCGACGACCGCCGCGTGGCTCGTCATCCCGCCGCGCGCCGTAAGAATACCCTTGGCGGCATGCATGCCGTGAATATCCTCCGGGCTGGTCTCGACCCGGACCAGTATCACATCGTCGCCCATCGCCGCGCGATGCTCGGCTGTGTCGGCGTCGAAGACGACGACACCGGACGCAGCACCCGGCGATGCGGGAAGGCCGCGCGCGATAACATCGCGTTCCGCTTCGGGATCGAGCGTCGGATGCAGCAACTGGTCGAGCGCACCGGGATCGACGCGCAGCACCGCTTCCTCTTCGGTGATGAGCCCCTCACCCGCCATATCGACGGCGATCTTGAGCGCGGCCTTGGCCGCGCGCTTGCCCGAGCGCGTCTGCAGCATCCAGAGTTTGCCGCGCTCAACCGTGAATTCGATATCCTGCATGTCGCGATAATGGTTTTCGAGGAGATCGAAGACCTTGGCCAGCTCGACAAATGTTTCGGGCATCGCCTCTTCCATCGCGGCGGGCTTTGCCCCTGCCCGCTGACGCGCGGCAGTCGTCAGATATTGTGGCGTGCGGATTCCGGCGACGACATCTTCGCCCTGCGCATTGATCAGCCATTCGCCATAATAGGCGCGTTCGCCGGTGGCCGGATCGCGGGTGAAGGCGACGCCGGTCGCGCTGGTTTCGCCCATATTGCCGAACACCATGGCCTGCACGTTTACGGCCGTGCCCCAGTCGCCAGGAATATCGTTGATCCGGCGATAAACCTTGGCGCGTTCCGCCTGCCAGGAGCCGAACACGGCGCCGACCGCGCCCCAGAGCTGGTCCTGCGGGTCCTGCGGGAAAGGATGGCCGAGTTCCGCCTCGGCGAGGCGCATATATTCGCCGACCAGCTTCTGCCAGTCCTCGGATTCCATCTCCGTATCGAGATATATGCCCTTGTCTTCCTTTGCAATTTCCAGCGCCTCTTCAAAGGCATCATGATCGAGACCGAGCACGACATCGCAATACATCTGGATGAAACGGCGATAGCTGTCCCAGGCGAAACGCGGATCGCCCGACGTATCCGCCAGCCCCTTCACCGTCTCATCATTTAGCCCAAGGTTGAGCACCGTATCCATCATGCCCGGCATCGAAACGCGCGCGCCGGAACGCACGGACACCAACAGCGGATCAGCCGCATCGCCAAAGCCTTTGCCGGTTATCTGTTCGACATGGGCGATCCCCGCTGCAACCTGTTCGCGCAGCTCATCGGGAAAGGCCTGCCCTTCCTCATAATAGCGTGTGCACATTTCCGTGCTGATCGTGAAACCGGGAGGGACCGGCAGGCCGATGGACGACATTTCGGCAAGATTGGCCCCCTTGCCGCCCAGCAGATTCTTGTCTCCTGATCCGCCTTCGGAAACACCGCCCCCGAAACGATACACATATTGGGTCATGTTCAGCCTTCAATCTTGGAAAAATCGGCAACGCTGTGAACGGCGTCGCGAAAACGCGCCAGCATATCGAGCCGCGATGCGCGTTTGACCAGGTCGTCATCGTTGACGGTGACTTTCTCGAAAAACGCGTCGATCGGTTTGCGCAACGTGGCCAGCGCCGCCATCGCCTTTTCGAAATCCTCGGCCGCAATGGCAGTCGCAGCCTTGGGTTCGGCGCTGTTAAGGGCTTCGAGGAGGAGCGCCTCTTCGGGTTCGGGGTTGTAGTCGCCCTCGACCGGCTCCCACTCTTCCTTCTTCAGGATATTCGCCGCGCGCTTGTACCCGGCGAGCAGGTTCGCGCCGTCGGCCGTCTTGAGGAAGGCCTGCAACGCTTTGACGCGCGCGAGCAGCCGGACGAGATCGTCCTCGCCGCCGAGCGCGAACACCGCATCGATCAGATCGTGGCGGACACCGGCTTCGCGCTGCTGGACCTTGAGGCGGTCGGCGAAGAATTTGCGCAGACTCACTATAGTTTGCTGTTCGTCAACAGGAGTCTGTGGTGACCATTTCACACCTTCTTTGTGAGCCTCAGGCTGCTTTTCCTGCTCCTCCAGGCTCAGTTCTTTGTAGCCCCAAATCCAGCGATTGCCGCTTTCGTCCTCAGGAGCTAGCAAATCCAATATCTTGAGAACTGCATCGGTGAGGGAGAACCTTAGCCCTGATTTTTCTGTCAAGGCTTGTGCACCGATCATCGCTCTCCGCAGAGCGAACGGATCTTTCGATCCCGTGGGGGGCATTTCTGACGCAAAAAAACCCACCAATGCATCCAGCTTATCCGCCAAACTCACCGCCACCGTTACCGGCGCGGTGGGGACGTCATCGCCCTGCCCGACCGGCTTGTAATGATCGCGGATCGCGGCGGAGACTTCGGGGTCGAGACCTTCATTGGCCGCATAATAGCCGCCCATCACGCCCTGTAGATCGGCAAACTCGCCGACCATGCCGGTTACAAGATCGGCCTTTGCCAAGGACGCCGCATTGAAAACATCGTTAGCCAGTTTCACCTTTGCTTGGGGCCTATCCTCAAGCGGTTTGACGATGTCCGCTTCGACGAGCCAGCCCGCTAATTTTGCGACCCGGTCAACCTTGTCGGCGACCGTGCCTAACTTCTCGTGGAAAACGATCTGGTCGAGCTTTTTCGCATGCTCGGAAAGGCTGACCTTCTGATCCTGTTCCCAGAAGAATTTGGCGTCGGACAGCCGCGCAGCGAGCACTTTTTCATTGCCGGCCACGACATGCGCGCCCTCATCGGCCGCCTCGATATTCGCCACGCAGATGAAGTGCGGAGAGAGGCTGCCATCCGGTTTCTCGCAGGCGAAATATTTCTGGTGGCTGCGCATCGCCAAGGTGATCGCTTCGGGCGCCACTTCGAGGAAGCTTTCATCGAAGCTGCCCAGCAGCGGCACCGGCCATTCGGTCAGCCCGGCATTTTCCTCGACCAGCCCCGGATCCTGCTTGCGGACAAGGCCCGCCTCTTCGGCCAGCGCATTGGCGCGCGTACGGATAATCCCCTCGCGCTCCTTGTGATCGACGATGACATGGCAGGCGCGCAGCTTTTCCACGTAATCGTCCGCCCCGCCGATCGTTATGGGTCCGTCATGATGGAAACGGTGGCCTACCGTCTCATAGCCAGAGGCAATTCCGTCAATCTCACACGCCACCAACTGCTCGCCAAGGATCGCGACGATCCCCTGTAGTGGACGGACCCAGCGCTGGCTTTCCGAACTGACCGAGGCCGCGCCCCAGCGCATGGATTTGGGCCAGGGGAAAGCACGGATGATCGTCGGGATCGCTTCGCCAAGAACATCGGCGGTCGCACGGCCCGGCTTGTCGATCACGGCGAAATAGGTCGGCTTGCCTTTCACATCGCGGGTTTCGAGATCATCGCGCATCAGGCCCGTCGAACGCAGGAAACCGTCGACCGCCTGATCGGGCGCGTCGGCCTTGGGGCCCTTCCGTTCCTCGCGAACAGCCTCAGTTTCCATCGGCAGCTCGCGTGCAATCAGCGTCAGCCGCCGCGGCGTGGACCATGTTTCGATGCTTTCGGCCTTGAGGCCCGCCGCATCGAGCTCGGCCGTGAACAGCCGCTCCAGGTCAGCGCGCGCCTTGCCCTGCATCCGCGCCGGAATTTCTTCGGAAAGCAGTTCGAACAGGAAATCAGCCATCAGGCGCTCCACCCATTCTTGGCCATATAGGCTTCGCACGACCCGACAGCGAGTTCGCGCACCCGGCCGATATAGGCCTGACGCTCGGCGACCGAAATCACGCCGCGTGCTTGCAAAAGGTTGAAGATGTGGCTCGCCTTGATCGCCTGGTCATAGGCGGGCAGCGGAAGTTCCGCTGCGATGCACGCCTTGCACTCGGCCGAGGCATCTTTGAACCACTGGAACAGTGTTCCGGTGTTCGCCTGCTCAAAATTATAGGCGCTGAACTGTTTCTCATTTTCGAGAAACACATCACCATAGGTCACGCCCTCATCGTTGAAGGCAAGGTCGTACACGCTGTCGACGCCCTGAATATACATGGCGAGTCGCTCCAGCCCGTAGGTGAGTTCACCGGATACCGGCTTGCAATCGAACCCGCCAATCTGCTGGAAATAGGTGAACTGGGTGACTTCCATCCCGTCGCACCAGACTTCCCAGCCCAGGCCCCAGGCGCCGAGCGTCGGGCTTTCCCAGTCATCCTCCACGAAGCGGATATCGTGTTTGAGTGGATCGATGCCGATCGCGACCAGGCTGTCGAGATAGAGCTGCTGGATATCGGTCGGGCTCGGTTTGAGGACCACCTGATACTGATAATAATGCTGGAGCCGGTTCGGGTTTTCGCCATAGCGGCCATCGGTCGGGCGGCGCGAGGGCTGCACATAGGCCGCTTTCCACGGGTCCGGACCAAGCGCACGCAAGGTGGTCGCCGGGTGGAAGGTCCCTGCCCCCATTTCTAGGTCATAGGGCTGCAGGATCACGCATCCCTGCGCGCTCCAATAATCATGGAGCGTGAGGATCAGGCGCTGAAAACTGAGGGGGTTCTTCTCACCCAACGGGTCGGCCCTTCGACTGTGCGCAGGACATGCCTTCGCAGTTGCAATAAATGGTGCGCGCGGATTGGCGCAACAGGCCGCGCGGGTCAAGCAATCTGGCCTCAAAACTGGCGAAATCGCCCAACTTGTGTCGCACCGTGTTATCCCTATAGTGCACCTATGCGTTTCACGCCCATCCGCATCGGCCTGCTGCTTCTCGGTGCAATTCTGACGATCAGCCTGCTGGGCGGGTCGGTCATCTGGTCCATGCTGGGGTTGACCGACGATCTGGGCATCGATGGCCGAGCCGAGATCGTCCGATCCGGGGCTGCGGACATTGGCGAAGGCTGGCCCGCTTATGGCGGAGACCGGGGCGGCAACCGCTATTCGGCGGCCGGGCAGATCACAACCGAGAATGTCGCCAACCTTGCCATCGCCTGGACGCATCGATCCGGGGCACTGGATGGGCGCGACGATGTGATCGGCAGAACCGCCCTTGAGACTACACCGATCCTTGTTGAAGGCTCACTGATATTCTGCACCCAGTTCAATCAGGTGATCGCGCTCGACCCCGGCACGGGGGAGGAGAAATGGCGGCATGACCCGGAAATTGCAGGCGACCAGCGCCCGGCGAATCAGTTCACCTGCCGCGGCGTTTCCTATTGGCAGGATAGCGAAGCGGAAGCGGGCGCGCCCTGCGCCTCCCGCATTTTCACCGGCACGTCCGATGCGCGGCTGATTGCGCTGGACACCCGCACCGGAGCGCTGTGCGAGGGTTTTGGCGGCGCTGGCGAAGTCCGCCTTGAACCCAGCATCACCCTGCGCTGGCCCGGCGAATTTCAGATCACCTCCGCACCGGCGGTCATCGGCGATGTGATAGTCACCGGGTCCGCCATCAGCGACAATCTGCGCACGGAGGCACCGCAGGGCACGGTTCATGGTTTCGACGCGCGCACCGGAGAAATCCTCTGGCGCTTCAATCCCGTACCTCGCGACCCCGATGATCCGACACGGTCCAGCTGGGCCGGAAACTCTGCCGATACTGTCGGTCACGCCAATGTCTGGTCCACAATGTCGGTCGACGAAGAGCGCGGCCTGATGTTCCTGCCGACATCGAGCCCCAGCCCCGATTATTATGGCGGTGCCCGGGCCGGGGACAATCATTACGCCAATTCGGTCGTCGCGCTGAATGGTGAGACCGGCGAGGTCGTCTGGCATTTCCAGACCGTCCACCACGACGTCTGGGATTACGACCTTCCCGCCCAACCCAGTCTGGTCACCGTCTGGCGCGACGGCGAAGCCCATGATGTGGTCGTCCAGGTTGCCAAGACGGGCCTCGTGTTCGTGCTCGACCGCGAGACCGGCGAGTCCTTTCTGCCGATAGAGGAACGCCCGGTACCGCAAGGCGGCGTCGAGGGAGAAATATTGTCCCCTACCCAGCCTTTCCCGGTCAACACGCCGCCCGTCGTCCCCAACCGCCTCAGGCCGTTTGCGGATGCGTTCGGGATCACATTGTGGGATCGGCTTGCCTGCGCTTCGCGCATTCGCAATCTGCGCGGCGAGGGTCTGTTCACGCCGCCCGGCCTCGATGGCCTGCTCGCCTATCCCTTTTCCGGCGGTGGGGCCAATTGGGGCGGCGCTGCCTATGATCCCAATCGAAACTTGCTCGTCATCAATATGAGCAACCTCGCCCAGGCCATTCACCTGGTGCCCGGCGCCGAGGAAGAAAGCGACATTACCGATCTTGCCGACGACGCGGAATTCGCGCCAATGGAAGGCGTGCCATACGCAATGACCCGCGAAACACTGCTCTCACCGCTGGGCCTGCCGTGCAATGCACCGCCCTGGGGCGTTCTTGCCGGGATCGATCTGGCAAGCGGCGAAATCGTCTGGCGCCAGACGATCGGAACGACCGAGGACCTTGCGCCCGGTGGGCTGGCCCTGCCGATCGGCACGCCCAATTTCGGCGGGCCCATCGTCACGGGCGGAAATTTGGTCTTTATCGGGGCGACGCTAGACGATTATCTCCGCGCCTTCGATGTCGAGACCGGCGAAGAGCTCTGGAAGGGCCGGTTGCCGGCTGGCGGCCAGGCGACGCCGATGACCTATGAATGGGAAGGCCGCCAATATGTCGTTATCGCCGCAGGCGGCCATGGCAGTTCGGGAACCCGGCCCGGCGACTTTATGGTCGCCTTCGCCCTGCCCGGTTAGGGATTGCGGACTTTTCTTTGCGCATCAAATCGCGGATAGGCGGTTGCCATGATAGCCAAAACCTTCACCTCCGCCCTTTCTGCCATGCTGCTTTCGGCCTGTGCGCCCGCCCAGACACCGCAGGCTGTTGCTCCGGCTCCTGTTGTCGCGACAGATTCAACCCCACAGGGTGATGCGCCCGCGCTGTGGCGGGTTTCCGATGAAGACACGACCATCTGGCTGTTCGGCACAATCCATGTCCTGCCTGACGGTTTTTCATGGCGGAACACGACGATCGATGCCGCCATCCAGGGCGCAGATACCCTGATCCTCGAAACAACCAGCCCCGCTGGCGAGAGCGATGCGGCGCTCCTGCTCATGCAGCTCGGCGTATCGTCAGACCTGCCGCCGATCGGCGAACGGGTCGACGCCGAGCTGTTGCCGCAACTTGCCTCGATGATAGCGCGTGGGCCGTTCCCCGAATCCTTCCTCAACGGACTGGAAACCTGGGCGGCGTCACTGATGCTGGTCGGGGTCACGCTCAACGACCTGGGGCTCGATTCCAACAATGGCGTCGAGGATCAGCTCGAGCTGATCTTCCAGCTTGCGAACAAACCTATTTCCGGACTCGAAACGCCCGCCCAGCAACTGGGTTTTTTCGACAGCCTGCCCGAAGAGGCGCAGCGCTATTTCCTCAGCTCCGTCATCGACACGCCCGAAGATATCCGCGCCGAATTCGATGCCATGCTGGAAGCGTGGCGATCCGGCGATGAAGAGGAAATCGCCCGGACCTTCGACGATGAACTGGTTCTTTCAGAGCCCTTGCGGCAGACGCTTCTCACCCGGCGGAACGCCAGCTGGGCAAACTGGATCCGCGAACGCCTCGATGAGCCGGGCGCTGTGTTCATGGCCGTCGGAGCCGGGCATCTGGCTGGCGATGAATCCGTGCAGGATTTCCTGCAAACTGCAGGAATCGAAGTCGTACGGGTTCAGTAGGTTTGTCAGAACCTTGCTCGCGCAAGGGCGCCGCATCCGGATTCATTTGTCAGACTCAACCTATAGGTTGAGCGCCGCACCAGCCCGCTCCCCCACGAGTGTACCCTGAATGGGAGGTCGGGTGGGGGAGCGGGCTGGTGCGGAGACGTTGCGATAGCGACGTTCTGACAAACTGAGGCACTCACAAACAGTTGCCAAAGCCCCTGCTCCCCCGTATACGCCCCGCTTTCCCGCTATGTGCCCCCTGGAGGCGTGGCGGGTTTTGAAACACTAACCACCCAGCGATTTGGAGATATTCAGATGAGCGATCAGCTGACATTGTCGGCCGAAGCGCGCGAGCGAGCAGGCAAGGGAGCCTCTCGCGCAATGCGTCGCGAAGGCCGAGTCCCCGCCGTAATTTACGGCGACAAGAAAGACCCGGAACCCATCCACCTTGAAGAGCGAGAGCTCGTGAAATTGCTGCAGACCGGCCATTTCATGAACAGCCTCGTGTCCCTTGAACTCGGCAGCAGCAAGACAAACGCGCTTCCGAAGGACATCCAGTTCCACCCGGTCACTGATCGCCCGATGCATGTCGATTTCCTGCGCATCGGCAAAGGCGCCAGCGTCACGCTGGAAATTCCGGTCAGCTTCGTCAACGAAGAGGAATCGCCCGGCCTGAAGCGCGGCGGCGTACTCAACGTTGTTCGCCATGAACTCGAGCTCACCTGCCCAGCCGACGACATTCCCAGCGAAATCGTTGTTCCGCTGGACGGCCTGGAAGTCGGCGACTCGATCCATATTTCGCAGATCGAACTGCCCGAGGGCGTTGTCTCGGCCATCGACGATCGCGACTTCACCATTGCAGGCGTTGTCGCGCCGTCCGCGCTCAAGCGTGACGATGCATCCGCCGAAGGTGAAGAAGGCGAAGACGGCGAAGAAGAAGTCGGTGCAGACGAAGTACCGACCACCGCACAGGGCGATGGCGGCAGCGAGGAAGAGTCGGACAGCTAAGTCCCTCTCCCTCTGCCATAAGCTATGGATAGGAAGACCGGCTTGTTCTATCGAACAGGCCGGTTTTCTTTTGCCCGCAGCAAAGAGCAGGACAGCTAGTCGCAGAAAGGCGCTAAACGCATCATGCAATTATGGGTTGGTCTTGGGAATCCCGGTGCGGAACACAGCATGCAGCGGCACAATGTCGGCTTCATGGTCGCCGATGCCATTGCCGAGGTGCATGGATTCGACGCTACGCGTTCTCGTTTCCAGAGCTGGGCGCAGATGGGCAGGATCGGGGGGGAGAAAATCCTCCTGCTCAAGCCCGCAACCTATATGAACAAATCGGGCCAGGCGATTGGCGAGGCCATGCGCTTCTACAAGCTTGGGCCGGAAGATGTGACGGTGTTTTACGATGAACTCGATCTGGAGCCATTCAAGATCAAGGTAAGGCGCGGCGGGGGGACGGCCGGACATAACGGCATAAGATCCACCGATGCGCATATCGGCAATGAATTTCGCCGGATTCGCATCGGAATCGGCCATCCGGGCAACAAGACCCGCGTTACCCGCCACGTGCTGGGCAATTACGCCAAGGCCGAAATCGAACCGCTGACGGATCTGCTCGGCGCAATTGCTGCCGAGGCCGACTGGCTCGCCAAAGGCGACGATGCGCGGTTCCTGAACGAGGTGGCGCTGCGTTTGCAAGCAACAGATTAGTTCTTCTCAACCCGTCATTCCCACCTTCGCGGGGATGACGGAATCATGCTATGTTGGCGACAATAGCAGGAGAAGGCCGATGCCAACCATGAACCGCCGCCATTTGCTCGCCGGAACCGCCGCGGTCGCCGCGCTTTCCGCCACTCCTGCAACAATGCCGGTTTTCGCCCAAACGGCACCGACCGACCTGTCGGGCAAGTCGATCCTGATTACCGGTTGTTCCTCGGGTTTTGGCCGTCTCGGCGCGCTCCATTTCGCACGCGCGGGGGCCAGGGTCATCGCAACTATGCGCAACCTGCCACGCCCCGAAGCGGACAGTCTGGCCGCCGAAGCTGAGGCCGAAGATCTCGATCTCCGGATTGTCGAAATCGATGTGCTCTCCGATGAACAGGTGAGCGCGGGCGTGGCCGAGGCAGAACGGATTGCCGGCGGTGCCATCGATATACTCGTCAACAATGCCGGCATCGGGATCACCGGGCCGATCGAGTTGCAGGACATGGAAGCGACGCAGCTGATGTTCGATACCAATGTGCTCGGATATCAGCGCATGGCGCGCGCCGTGTTGCCGGGCATGCGCGCAGCGGGCTCCGGCCAGATTTTCGCCATATCCTCGCAACTGGGCCGGGTCATCGTGCCCGGCGCGGGGCAATATTCGCCGACCAAATTCGCCGTCGAGGCGATGTTCGAACAGCTCGCCTATGAACTCGTCCCCCACAATATCGACGTGACGATTATCCAGCCCGGCGGCTATCCGACCCGGATATGGGTCAATCGCAACCGGTATACCGCCGCGCTGCGAGAGCGGACGCCCGAGGAGCGCCGCGCCGCTTATCCCGCACTTGTGGAACGGATGGGCACCGAGGATGGTTCGGGCAGAACCGCCGATCCCGCCGATGTTCCCCGCGCCATTGCCGAGATCATCGCCATGCCCGCCGGCACGCGCCCCCTGCGCCGCGCCGTCCATCCCGGGCCCAAGCCGCAGGAAGCGATCAACAGGGTTTCAGCGGAAACGCAGGTCGCATGGCTGGGCGATTCCGGCTTTGGGCCCTGGATCCGGGCTGTGCACCATTGATCCCGATGGCTAGCCGAGAAGAATGGCGTATGCCGCCTCAACGCGAGCGTGCGGGGCTTTCCGTATAGAGCGCCATTTCGCCGACGATCCAGCTCTTGAATGTCTCCGCCGCCAAACCAGCTCCTGCCAGTGTGATCAGCGAATAGTCGGCGCCCGCTATCTCTCCGTCAAAAGGACGGACAAGCAATCCCAGTTCGATATCCTGCGCGACAAGCAGGGCGCTGGCCAACGCGATTCCCTGGCCCGCAAGCGCCGCGGAAATGGCCGAAAGCTCATCCGACAGGATAAGGTCCTGCAAGCCGTTCGCCGCGCTTTCCAGGGCCGGTGAAAGGGCATCCCAACTGGGCGCGGGCCGATCTTTGCGATACCATTCGGCGTGGATCAGGCGCATCGGCGCACCGCCAGCCTGCAGTTGCTGCCAATAGGACGGCGTGCAAACTGGAATATATTTGTCCGAAACCAGCGGTGTTGCGGTCTGGCCTCTTTTGACGGCGTCACCGCCATAACGGATGGCGATATCGACCTCGCCGGCGTCGACATCGGCGAGTTTCTCACTGGCCAGTATCGACATGGACCAACCCGGTGCGGCATCCGCGAAGCGAGACGCCCTGGGTATCAGCCATTTCGACGCAAAGGCATTCGTCGCTCCAACAACGACGATTTTCCGCGATCGTCTGCGATCAATCGCTTCGACCGAACGCTGGAGTATCGCAAAGGCCGATTCTGTCGCATCGGCCAGACGCGCGCCATCTTCGGTAAGGCTCACCTGCCGGACACGGCGTTCGAACAGCTTGGTATCCAGCTGGTCTTCCAAACGCGCAACCTGATGGCTGACCGCCGTTGGCGTAACCGAAAGCTCCCTGGCGGCTTCCTTGAAACTCATACGCCGCGCCGCAGCGTCGAAAGTTCGCAGCGCTTGCAATCCGGGGACGTTATACATGACTCAAATTCACCTTATGATCGACTAATCGCCATTTGTACGCCAGTTTTTCATACATTACGCATTGGGCAATGAAAATGGAGGACGAAATGACCAATATATTAATCATCCATGCAAGCCCCCGTCGCGCGCACTCTATCAGCAGCAACCTGGCCCTTCATTTCCGCCAGACACTGGCCAAAACAGGGTTTTCAGGGAAGGTTGTCGAACGTGCTTTGACAGACAATCCGCCGGCATTCGTAACACAGGAGTGGATCGCGGCGGCATTCACGCCAGAGGACCAACGGAGCCAGGCAGACCAGGCCGCTCTCGCGCAATCCGATATTTTTATCGACGAAGTCGCGGCTGCCGATCACATCGTTGTCACGACACCTATGTATAACTACGGTATGCCGGCGATACTCAAAGCTTGGATAGACCAGGTTGTTCGGATCAATCGCACTTTCAGTTTCGATCTGGCGCGCGGCGATTGGCCGCTCGAACCGACGCTTTCCGGCAAATCCATGCTTGTTCTGTCGTCACGCGGTGAATTCGGCTTTCATGAGGGCGTTCGATCCCAGTCGAACCATCTCGACCCGCATCTTGCAACGTGCGCCGGGTATCTTGGCGTGGCGAAAGACGCCATTGAGACCATCGCGGTCGAATATCAGGAGTTCAAGGATGCCCGTCACCAGGCATCACTGGAACAGGCGATGATCGCCACCGAACGCGCGGCGCACGAAATCGCCGGCACGGCAGTAACCGAGCCGGGTTTCCAATCTTCCGGTCATGCGGAACCGGCATATAGCCAGGCGCGCTAACCGATCGGCATGCCCGGCGGCACGCGCGGCAGCCTGTCTTCATCGGCAATCGCGGCATTCAGCGCCTCACGGTCCCGAAGCAGGTTCCCAAGCCCCCTGCGCCACTGCGCATGGACATCCGAGCCGCGCCCATCGAGCGCATCTGCAAGAGAATCCAGCCGGTCCGACAATGCGAGCGCAATGGTCGGCGACAGACCGGCATCACGCTGGACCCGGGCCAATGCCAATGCTGTCGTTGTGGCGATCCGCCGTCTGACACCTGCGTCGCTCTCGCGCCCGGTAAAGCCGAAAGTCCGGCCGATCACCGCATCGATCACTTCATGGGCGCCGGGTATATCCGCCGACTGACTCTGGATTTCGAGACGGTTGAGCCGGTCGGGCGCCAACAGGCCGGCAAGGCTCACCACCGCGCCCAGTTCGGTGGCCTTGAGCGGGTCGAAAACCGGACCGCCGGCCGTCGGAAAGATCTCGATGCTCGTCTGGCGATCATTGTTGCCGGAATAGGCGTTCGACAGATAGGGCAGCACGGTATCAGGCACGCCAAGCGCCTGAGGGTCGAGCGTACGGAGCAGCGCATCGAGCGCAGCCCGCTGAGATTCCGCTGCGACCGGTGTCGCCCGCTCCAGCCCGTCTCCGTTCAGCGCATAGTTGAAATCGACACCGCCCAGCACCTTGCTCGCCGCCTCGACCTGATAGCGATGCAGCAGCCAGATCGGCACAAAGGCGCGGCGCAGCTGGGAGAGCGGCTGCCCTGCCCCGATAGCCGCCGGCCCAAAGCGACTGACGGCAACGCGGCGGACTTCCATGATCCGGTCGAGCTCGGCGACGGGATCGGCATAATCATCCCACAGGCTGCCGACCGGATGGGCGTCGCCCACCGAGCGGGATTCGCCATCCCCCACATAGCGCAAGCCCTCCGCCAGTCCGGCAGCCATGATCGGGGCGGCCTCGGCATCGGTCTGCGCGCCATAGAGCCAGTTTACGGCGAAACGATCCCACCGTCCGACGCCGACACCGTAAGCATCGGAAATATCCGGCAGGCCATCGACAAGGCGGACGCGCGGCGCCGGATAGTCCATCACCGAATAGCGACCCTGGGCGCTGCCGGCGAAATTGTGCGCAAGGCCGATGGCATGGCCCACCTCATGCGCGCCAAGCTGGCGGATGCGGGCGAGCGCGGCGCTAATCGGATCGTTGGGATCGCCTGTGCCGGTCAGCCCGGCCCCGACCAGTGCCTCGAAGATCATGATATCCTGGCGCACCCTGAGCGAGCCGAGCAGCACCTGCCCCTTGATGATCTCCCCGGTGCGCGGATCCTCGATCACCTGGCCGTAAGACCAGCCCCGCGTCGCGCGGTTCACCCAGTTGACGACATTGTAGCGGATATCGAGCGGATCGGCGTTTTCGGGCAGCATCTCGACACGAAAAGCATCGATAAAGCCGGCCGCGTCGAACGCGTCGCGCCACCAGGAAACGCCCTCGCGGAGCGCCGTGCGGATCGGCTCAGGCGCGCCGCGGTCGATATAGAAAGTGATCGGATTGCTGACCGGAGAACGCTCCGCCGCAGGATCTGTCCGGTCGAGCCGGAAGCGGTTTGCGAGCTCGTAGACGACGGGTTGGCCGAGCGGCGCGGAATAGTCCACGACCTGCATCGCGAAAGAGCCGGCCCGCGGATCGAAACGGCGCGGCTGATAACCAGGTTCCGGCAGCGCGATCAGCGAATGGCGGACGACAAAGCTCAGATTGCCGCTGACGGGCGTAATGTTGCCGATCTCGTCGCCCGGATTCGCAGCGGTAAAGGTAAGGCGCGCGCGCATTTCGATATTGCGCGGAAACACCCGGATGAAATTGGTGTCAGCGACAGAAAGGTCAGACTGGAAGGAAAATGACCGATCTCCCTCCGAAAGGGCTCCGGCAAGCTGGAGATCGTCGCGGGCGAGAAAGGGCGCAACATTGACGAGGAACCCACCATCGGCCGTTTCGGCCGCCACTTCGCCCCGCCAGATGGTGGAATAGGCAAAGGATTCACGCACCGCCCGCTGCTCTTCCGGTGTGCCGGTCGCCGCACGGAAACGTTCATTCTCGACCTCCGCCAGAACCCGGTTTCCAACCCGGCGGAACACAAGCATCCGCGCGCCCTGGCTGACCGCTCGGTCAAGGCCCAGCGGCGCCGAACCGAGGCCCGTCTCAAGCCCGCTCACATAGATGAAGCGCCCGGCCAGGCCATTCGCATCGGGAGGCGGCAGCCTCAGGAAGACCTCGCCCTCGCGCCGGTCGACATGGACGGGCAGCAGGCCATCCTGCCGCTCGGTTCCAGCCAGCACTTCCTGGGCTGTGGCGGCAGCCAGAACCGGCGACGACGCCCCGGCCAGAGCGAGAACCAACAATAAGGTTCGACCATATCGACGCATTGCATCCCCCTTTTTCAGGGGTGAAGATTAGGTTGCGAGTCAGATGCTGTCGAGCGGTTTCGGCTGGCAATATCCGGCGCAAACGCCTATCGAGCGGCCTTGTTTACCGGGCTGTTCCGGCCTTCCATTTTCGACGGGATTATCATGGGCTTCAAATGCGGGATTGTCGGCCTGCCGAATGTCGGCAAATCGACACTGTTCAACGCGCTGACCGAAACGCAGGCGGCACAGGCAGCCAATTATCCTTTCTGCACGATCGAGCCCAATGTCGGCAAAGTCGCTGTGCCCGATCCGCGAATCACCCAGATCGCGGCCATTGCCGGCTCGGCCAACACCATCGAAACCCAGCTCGAATTCGTCGATATCGCCGGGCTCGTGCGCGGCGCATCCAAGGGCGAAGGGCTGGGCAACCAGTTCCTCGCCAATATCCGCGAAGTCGATGCCATCGTCCATGTGCTCCGCTGCTTCGAGGATGACGACATCCAGCATGTCGAAAACACGATCGACCCGATCGCCGATGCCGAAACGGTGGAAACCGAATTGCTGCTTGCCGACATGGAATCGGTCGAGCGCCGGGTGGAGAACGCCAAGCGCCGGGCGACCGGCGGCGACAAGGAAGCCAAAGCCGTTGCCTCGGTGCTCGGTCAGGCGCTGAATCTCCTCAAAGAGGGCAAGCCCGCCCGGCTGACCGAGCCGAAAGACGAAGAGGAAGCACGCCTGTTCCGCGAGGCGCAACTGCTCACCGCGAAGCCCGTTCTCTATGTCTGCAACGTCGATGAGGGTTCGGCCGCGACCGGCAATGCCTTCAGCGCCCGAGTGATGGAAAAGGCGGCGGCGGAAGGCGCCGAAGCCGTTATCATCTCGGCCGCGATCGAAGCCGAAATCATCACTATGGCCCCCGAAGACCGGCCCGAATTTCTTGCCGATCTGGGCCTGGAGGAAACCGGTCTGGCGCGCGTCATCCGCGCCGGATACCAGCTCCTCCATCTGATCACCTTCTTCACCGCCGGACCCAAGGAAACCCGTGCATGGACGGTCACCAGGGGATCGCATGCGCCGCAGGCCGCCGGGGTCATCCATAGCGATTTCGAACGCGGCTTCATCCGCGCCGAGACAATCGGATTCGACGATTTCATTGCCCATAACGGCGAAACCGGCGCCCGGGATGCCGGCAAGCTTCGCCAGGAAGGCAAGGATTATGTCGTCGCCGACGGCGACGTGATGCTGTTCAAGTTCAATGTATAGTGCCGCGTTCGGCAACCGGCCCGGCATATTATCGGTGTAATGAAGGAGTGATATGGCGATGCATATGATCCGGTCGTTTTTCGTTCTCATTGCGCTGTTCGGGGCGGTTGCGACCCAGGCGCAAACACCGGTGCCCGTCACCATCCTCATCTCGATCGACGGATTTCGGCCGGACTATCTCGACCGCGGCATAACGCCGCGGCTGTCGGCATTGCGGGAGACGGGGATTTTCGCCTCGATGCGGCCTTCCTTCCCGACCAAGACATTCCCCAATCACTATACGATCGTCACCGGCCTCAGGCCCGATCACCACGGCATAACCGGCAATTCGATGATCGATCCGGCACGCCCGGGACAGATGTTCAGCCTCGGCAATCCGGCCCAGTCGCTCGATCCCTTTTGGTGGGATCAGGCCGAACCTATCTGGGTCACCGCGGAAAATGCGGGAATCCGCACTGGCACGATGTTCTGGCCCGGATCCGAAGTGGCGATCCGCGGCGTACGGCCGCAAGACTGGCAGCGCTTCGACCAGAATGTCTCGAACATCCAGCGCGTGAACGCGGTGCTCGACTGGCAAAGACGGCCCGAAACCATTCGCCCGCGTTTCGTGACCTTGTATTTCGATACAGTCGACATGGCCGGACATATCCATGGGATAAGTGCGTCGGAAACCGATGCGGCGATAGCCGAAGTCGATACGCGGATCGGAGAGCTTGTAGACGGGCTGGCGGCGATGGACCGGCTGGCCAATATCGTCATCATTTCGGATCATGGCATGCGGACCATTGATGCCGCGCGTGTGATCCAGCTGGATGAACTCATCGATCCCAGTTTCTACACGCTGGTTGAAAGCGGCCCCTATGCAGCCATTGAACCGGCTGCGGGAACCGATGACCATGTCTTCGAAACCTTCATCCAGCCGCATGACAATATGACCTGCACGCGGCGGGAAGAGGTGCCCGCCCATCTCGAATTCGGCGCCAACCCAAGGGCAACCGCCATATTGTGCAGGGCCGATGCCGGATGGGTCATCATATCGGGTGAACCGCGTTATCCAATTGCCGGGGCAACCCATGGCTGGGACAATTTCGATCCGGAAATGCGCGCGACCTTCCTTGCAAACGGCCCCGCCTTTGTGCGCGAAGCTGGCCCCGGGATTGTCGACAATGTCGATGTCTACACGCTTCTCAGCCGGCTGATCGGTATAGAACCGCTCCCCAATGACGGCGATCCGGCGGTCGCGGACGCATTGCTGAACGATTGATCACAGTTACGCTTGCGTAAACGTAAGGCCATGATATCCTGCCGCCATGCTCTATTTCGAAGATATCCAGCCCGGTACGAAATCCGCTTTCGGCTGCTATGAAGTCTCGCGCAAAGAGGTTATCGAATTCGCCTCGAAATACGATCCCCAGCCCTTTCATCTGGATGACGACGCCGCGGCGAAGACTTATTTCGGAAAAGTCTCCGCAAGCGGCTGGCACACTGGCGCAATGGTGATGCGGATGGTGGTTGAGAATATGAAGACCAACAAACAGGCGGGCCTTGGGTCACCGGGCATTGACGAACTGCGCTGGCTGAAGCCGGTATATCCGGGCGATGTGCTGCGCTGCGAATCCGAAATCGTTGACAAAACGCCCTCGCGCAGCCGCCCGGACATGGGTTCGTTTCGCAGCAAGATTACCGTCTTCAATCAGGATGACGAGCCAGTCATGACGATGAAATCCATTGGCCTGATCCGGAAACGCCCGACAGAGGCCGGGCAACGAGCCTAGTCACCCTCAAACTCGACCAGCGCCTCTACCGATACGCCGGCCTCGCGCAATCTGGCCGCCCCGCCCAGGTCGGGCAGATCGATCACGAACAGCGACTGACCGACACTGGCCCCTGCCCCGCGCAGCAGCCGAACCGCGGCATGCGCTGTGCCGCCCGTGGCCAGAAGATCGTCGATCAGCAGGATCCGCGCACCCTGCGGAATGGCATCGTGATGCATTTCCAGACTGTCGCTGCCATATTCAAGGGCATAGTCTTCGGTCAGCGTCTTGCCGGGCAGCTTGCCGCGCTTGCGGACCAGCACCAGCCCTGAACCCAGCTCGCGCGCCAGCGCCGCCCCAAAAATGAAGCCGCGCGCTTCCACACCGGCAATCGCGTCTATCGGGCCATCCACCATGGCGGCCATACGCTCGACCACGGTGGCAAAACCGCCCGGATCGAGCAGCAGTGTCGTAATGTCGCGAAACTGGATCCCCGGCTTGGGAAAGTCGGGGATCGTCCGGATCAGCGCCTTCAGATCGGCGTTGCGTTCAGCCCCGCCGCTCACGGTCTAGTGCTTCTGGTCGCGCCAGATATTCTTGTATGCGAGGAAGGCGAGCGTCGTCAGGAAGACCAGGAAGATCAACACGGCCCAGCCGGTCGACTTGCGTTCCTCCATCGTCGGCTCTGCGGTCCAGATCAGGAAGGCGGCAACGTCTTCGGACATCTGGTCAACCGTTGCCTCGGTACCGTCAGCATAGCTCACCTGGCCATCGGAAAGAGGCGGCGGCATCGCAATGTTGAGGTTCGCGAAATACGGGTTGAAATACAGCCCGGTTCCCGGCTGGAATTCCTCCGGCAGGTCCGCAGGCGGATCTTCATAACCGGAAAGCAGCGAATAGAGGTAAGCAGCACCTTCTTCGCGGGCTTTGGTCATCAGCGACAGATCCGGCGGATAGGCATTGTTGTTCGCAGCGCGCCCGGCCACTTCATTGGCATAGACATGCGGGAAGTGATCCGAAGCGATGGCATTGCGGGTCGTCTCTTCGCCGGTCTCTTCGTTAACGGTTGGAACCTGGATCGGCCACTGATCGGCGATCGCATCGACTTCGGCTTCGGTGAAACCCAGATCGGTCAGGTTGCGGAACGCGACATATTCGAGGCTATGGCAGGCCGCACACACTTCGCGATACACCTGGAACCCGCGCTGCAGCTGCTGCCGGTCGAACCGGCCCAGAGGACCATCGCTGGCAAAGCTGATTTCCCGGGCGTGATGATGATAGTCATAGGCCGTCGGGCCCGGCTCTTCTTCGGTGGTGTAGGCGATCGCGCCGACAATCAGCGAATAGCCAAGCACGCCAACAAAGCCGAGGCCGACGAGAAATCCAATAATCCGAACCATGTCGAAACCCCTTATTCGGCCGCTGCGGGCTGCGCCGCATCGTGATCTTTGCCAAGCACCGCTTCAGTGATCGAATTCGGGAGCGGCAAAGGCCGTTCCGTCCTCGAGATCAGCGGCAGGATGATCAGGAAATGCGCAAAATAATACATCGAGGCGAGCTGGCTGATCATCACATAGGGCTCCTCAGCAGGAGCGCCTCCGCAATAGCCAAGCACCGCGACATCGGCGACCAGCACCCAGAACCAGATCTTGAACTGCGGCCGGAACTTGCCCGAGCGCACAGGAGACTTGTCGAGCCAGGGCAGGAAGAACAGCAGCAGGATCGAGGCGAACATCGCCAGCACACCCAGCAGCTTTGCCGGCATGAAGAGAATGTCCACGGTGAAAGCGCGCAGGATCGCGTAGAAGGGCCAGAAATACCATTCCGGAACGATATGCGCAGGCGTCGAAAGCGGATTGGCTTCGATATAATTGTCCGCATGACCGAGGAAATTCGGCGCGAAGAACACCATGATCGCCAGCAGGATAAGGAAAACGCCGGCGCCGAAACCGTCCTTCGCCGTGTAATAGGGATGGAACGGGATCGTATCCTGCGGACCCTTCACATCGATGCCCGTCGGATTGCTCGAACCGGGAAGGTGCAGCGCCCAGATGTGCAGGATGATGACTCCTGCAATCACGAACGGCAGCAGATAGTGAAGCGAGAAGAAGCGGTTGAGCGCCGCATTGTCAGGCGCGAAGCCGCCGAGCAGCCATTGCTGGATCGTTTCGCCGACAACCGGAATTGCAGCAAACAGGCCGGTGATAACCTGCGCGCCCCAGAAGCTCATCTGACCCCAGGGCAGGACATAGCCCATGAACCCGGTGGCCATCATCAGGAGGAAGATTACGAGGCCGAGCAGCCATACCATCTCGCGCGGAGCTTTGTAGGAGCCGTAATAGAGGCCGCGGAAGATGTGGATATAGACGACGATGAAGAAGAAACTGGCGCCATTGGCGTGCAGATAACGCATCAGCCAGCCCGAATTCACATCGCGCATGATATGCTCGACAGACGCGAAGGCGATCTCGCTGTTCGCGGCATAATGCATCGCGAGAACGATACCGGTCACGATCTGGATGACCAGCGCAAGACCGGAAAGCACACCGAAGTTCCAGAAATAGTTAAGGTTCCGCGGAACCGGATAACCGGCCCCCACGGAATTGAAGACGAGGCGCGGCAAAGGCAGCCGATCGTCCATCCATTTCATGAATGGGTTTGTGGGGGTGTATTGTGCAGCCCAGGGAAAGCTCATGTCAGTCTACCTTACCCGATCGTGACGGTTGTGTCGGAGGTGAATTCATATTCGGGCACCACAAGGTTGGTCGGTGCCGGACCTTTGCGGATGCGCGCGGCCGTATCATAGTGCGAACCATGGCACGGGCAGAAATAGCCGCCATATTCGCCCTTGTTCTCGCCCTGGCCCGCGCCCAGCGGAACACAGCCGAGATGGGTGCAGACCGCCAGCGTGATCAGCCAGTTTTCATGGCCATCCGCCGTACGTTCGGCCAGCGTTTGCGGATCCCGCAGCCCCGACACGTCGACGGCATTGGCTTCCGTAATTTCATCCGCTGTCAAATTGCGGATGAACAGGGGCTGCTTGCGCCAGATTGTCTTGACCGCCTGGCCCGGCTCGATGTTCGCGAGATCGACCTCGATCGACGAGAGCGCGAGAACGTCCGCCGACGGATTCATCTGGTTCACCAGCGGGAGAATCGCGATGACCCCGCCAACGCCGGCAAAGCTCACAGCAGCAATGTTTAGGAAATCGCGGCGGCGTACACCCTCTTGTTCGGGTTGTTCGCCTGCCGGCTGTTCTACATGGTCTTCCGTCGCCATTCCTCGGGCCTTCATGTTTCTCTTCGGACATCGGGACAAGTGGATGGTTCGCAGCCCTGCCCCAGCGGCTTCTTGGCGCGCCTGATAGCCGCCCTAAGGACCATTTGCCAACAGCGTTTTTGACCATCTTGTGACATCTTCGCCCCAAGAGGTATGTGACGACTATGCGTATCGCCCTTTTCCAGCCCGATATCGCCGGAAATGTCGGCACAATATTGCGGACTTCCGCGTGTTTTGGCGTTGGGCTCGATATTATCGAGCCCTGCGGCTTTCCCTATTCCGACCGCAAACTGAAGCGGGCGGGCATGGACTATGCGGCAGAGGCCGATGTGAGTCGGCACGCCGATTGGGCAGCGTTTCGCGAATCGCGCCCGGCGCGGATCGCCCTGCTGACCGTCGACGGAGACACCGCGCTACCCGATGCCCGGTTCGAACCGGGCGATATCCTGATGGCGGGTTCGGAAAGCGCCGGTGCGCCGCCTTACGTCCATGATGCCGCCGCGATGCGGATTCATATTCCCATGCGCCCGCGCTTTCGCTCCTTGAATGTCGCGATAGCAACGGGCATCGCACTCGGCGAAGCTTTGAGACAAACGGGAAACTGGCCTGAATGATCGACATGGATGCCCAGCAAAAGGCGGCACGCACCACCTTTGAGAAATTGCGCGACCGGATTTGCGCCGAATTCGAAACCATCGAAACCGAAGCGGGCAGCGACGCCCGGTTCGTCTACACGCCTTGGGAACGTCCCGACGAAACGGGCATGCCGGGCGGCGGCGGTGTGCAGGGTCTGATCAAAGGCGCTGTGTTTGAAAAGGCCGGCGTTAACGTCTCGACCGTGTCCGGCCAGTTTAGCGAAGATTTTGCAAAGACGATCAACGGGGCTGAAACAGATCCGCGCTTTTTCGCGACGGGAATCAGTCTTGTTGCCCATATGGCAAACCCTCACGTGCCCGCAGTTCATATGAACCTGCGTTTTCTCAATACGACCAAGCGCTGGTTCGGCGGCGGCGCGGATCTCAATCCGCCGATTCCCTATAAGGAAGATACGGATTTCTTTCACGCCGAGCTGTTCAAGGCCTGCGATGCCCATGAGCCCGGCGATTACGAGAAATTCTCGAAATGGGCGGATGAGTATTTCTGGATTCCGCATCGGAACGTTGCCCGCGGTGTGGGCGGGGTATTTTTCGACCATCTCGAAATCGAGGACGACGCAGATTTCAACGCGCATCTCGCCTTTGCCGACCATGTCGGTAACGCGTTTCTCAAGACATTCCCAGCGCTTGTGCGTAAGCGGATGACACAGGAATTCACCGACGAAGAGAAGGCGACGCAGCTCGAATGGCGCGGCCGCTATGCCGAATTCAACCTCGTCTACGATCGCGGCACGCTGTTCGGCCTGAAAACCGGCGGCAATATCGATGCGATATTGATGAGCCTGCCGCCGCTCGCCACCTGGTCGTGACCGCAGGACGGTAAAATGGGCCTGGAGACGCTAAAAGCCGGTGAACTGGGCGCAATCGTCACCTATCTAGACATGCGCGAGCGGCCAAGGCTTGCGCCGCCGCCCCCTTCCCCGCTTCGGTTGAAACGATGGGAGATCGTCGATCCTGGTAAATATCGCACGCTCTTCACCCGTGTCGGCGGACCCTGGCTCTGGTTTTCGCGGCTCGCAATCGACGAACGCGAATTGCTATCGATCATTCGCGACCCGCAGATCGAGATATTCGCGGTGGAAGACCGGCACGGGATCGAGGTTGGCATGCTCGAACTGGATTTCCGCGAATCAGGCGATTGCGAGCTTTCCTACCTCGGCCTTGTCCCGGAGCTGGCGGGTGCCGGCCATGGGAAATGGCTGATGGCGGAGGCGTTGAACCGGGCATGGCGCAAAGATATTTCCCGCGTTCATGTGCACACCTGCACGCTCGACCATCCCGGCGCCCTGCGCTTCTATCGCAATTCCGGGTTTACGGCACGGGGCCAGTCCGTCGAGACTTTTCCCGATCCCAGGCTATTGAATTTGCTCCCGCGGGATTTCGCGCCGCATGTCCCCTTGCGCGAAGCCTAAGGAAATGCGCGAAGCTTAGGAAAACACCTGCGATGCCTGTGCATCGGTAAGCTGCCGGTAGATCGCCACCGGCATCAGCGTGAAGACTGTCGTTCCCGCGGCAGATACGAGCCCCGAAACCACCGCCAGCAACGCCGCCCCAATTCCGCCAACGGCCATATCGAGGCCCAGCAGTGCGAAGATCGACCCGAAGACGATCGAACAGACCATCGAAATCAGCAGAAAAACGATGCCGACGATCAGCAGGAATGCGAAAATCGGAAACGCATTGCCCGTGGTGACCGTAAAACTCCGCCGAATCGCGACGAGCGGATTGCGAATATTTTCCGATATGGCGATCACGCCGATAGGCGCCAAACGCGTGGCAAGATAAATACCGGGCAGGATGAACAGCAACAGGCCCAGCCCGATGATGACATTGCCTGTAAGGTTGATGAGAAAATAAAAGGGCAGGAAGAGCAGTGCGGCCTTGATCGCCTCGCCAACCGTCAGCCGGCCGGTCGCCATCACGAGGGACCAGATCGCCAACTGGCCGGCCATCTGGATGAGGCTGATCAGGAAGATCAGCGGCAGGTAAGGCCTCAACACTGCGGCCACCGCGCTCAAACTGCTGATATCCTCTATCGGCGGCAGCCTGAAAGACAAAATCAGACCCGGGAGCAGAAAAAAGACGCCCGCAATCGCAACCAGCAGCGCCATATCGCGGCCCAGCAACTGCCGGACTTCGTCCCAACCCGCGCTCGGCGAAAATCGTTTTGTATCGGTCATGCCAGCCATCATGCGGTGTGATGATCAAGGGCACAAGGCCTTGATCCCCGCCCTCTTCCCACACATCTATCCTAGCGATGGAAACGAACGATATCGAATGGCGCACATGGCCCGGCCTGACGGACTACCCCGGGACACTGGCCAATATGGAGGAGCGCGCCGCCGCGATTCATCGTGGCGAAGCGCGTGAATGTGTCTGGCTACTCGAACATCCCCCGCTCTACACCGCCGGGACGAGCGCCGCGCCCGAAGAACTGATCAGCGCCGAGCGGTTTCCCGTTTATACGGCCGGACGCGGCGGCCGATACACTTATCACGGGCCCGGCCAGCGTGTCGTTTATGTCATGCTGGACCTCTCGAAACGCGGCCGCGACGTCCGTCATTTCGTGCATTCGCTAGAAGCCTGGGTAATTGCGAGCCTTGCCGAACTCGGCGTCGAGGCCCGCCGCGCGGAAGGCCGGATCGGGATATGGGCGGATGACGGCGATAGCGAGGCGAAAATCGGCGCGATCGGCGTCCGCATTCGCCGCTGGGTGAGCTTTCACGGATTTGCCCTCAATGTCGCACCCGATCTTGCGCATTTCGACGGAATAATCCCATGCGGGATCGCCGAATATCCGGTGACAAGCCTTGCAAAGCTGGGCCTGGAAACGTCCATGGAAGCCGTCGACGCGGCTATCCATGTGCAGTTCCCGGCCTTTCTGGAATTGTTGGAAACGCCTGAAACAAAGGATTGAATCTAACAACGCGACGGATAAACTTGTGGCGGGAAAACGGCAGCGCTATCGCATTTGCGAACGAGGGAGACGGTGATGCGCATTTCGAAGACAGTATTGAACGGATCAGCAGCAATCATGGCAACGCTGGCCCTGGCCGCCTGTGGCGGCGGCACGGAAACGGCGACGACAGATGAAGACACCGCCGTAACCGATGTCGATCCCGGTGAAGGCGACGGGACGATCAACGATACGACGCTGATCGACGGCACGATAGGGGCAGAGGAAGCCATGGGTATGGAAAGCAGGATGCCCGCAGACAGCAATACCGCGCCTTCGCCGGACACCGAACCGGAGCCAGCCAGCGCACCGCCGGAGCAACCCGCCGCTGCCGAACCGACAACCGATGATAGCGAAGAGGAAGCGCCAGGCACCGAGAATGATGAGGAAGCGGCCGAGTAAAATGACGGCCAACCGGCGCGGCGCAAGCCAGAACGAGTCGGACGGGCGGCGAACCGAGCGGCACCGCCTTACCCGGTTCGCAATTCCCGGTAAAAAGATGGAGAACGAGGGAGAGTGAAGATGCGTAAAATCGGGACGGTAATTGCCGGACTGGCGGCGATGGTTGGCAGTGCGATATCGGCCCCGGCCTCGGCGCAGATATTCTTCTTTCCTCCCGAACATGAGGGTCAGCCGGTAACCGGTGCCGAACCGGGCTTGTTCACCCCCGCCCTGGTTGGCGGCCAACCGGCCGATATCCGGGCCAATCTCATATGGAACCTGCGGTCGAGTCTCAACGTCGCGGCACTCAATTGCCAGTTCTGGCCGTCGATCATGTCGGTCGACAATTACAATGCCATTCTAACGCATCATGCCGATGAGCTGAACGCGGCATACGAAGGTCTGAAAACCTATTTCCGCCGGACGGCCGGGCGGCGTTGGCAGTCCGCAATGGATGAATATACGACCAGCATGTATCAAAGCTATATCCGTGTCGGTTCCCAGCGCAGCTTTTGTACCGCCGCAGCAGAAACCGCCCGCGATGCCCTCGCCCGTCCAAAGGGACAGCTTCACCTGACGGCACAGACCCGGATGCGTCAGATGCGCAACAGCCTGGTATCCTACGCCGACGCGACCATGCCCTATCACCAGGCCGTACCGCTGCCACCAATGCTCTGGCTCGACAGCCGCTGCTGGCGGAACAGCAATTATAATCGCCGTCGCTGCTAGCCTTGCCAAAATCGCAGGGGGCTTCCATTTCGTCCCCGATGGCCGACACCTCTTCCTATCACCTTGCCGCGCAGCACCTGCTTGTTCCCGGGCATGGCGTTGCGGGTATTCCCCACTTGGATGCCTTCCTGCCGGAAGTTCCGCAGATCGAACGCCGCCGCTGGCCGTCCGCCAACACCGACGCGGTCGCCGGATGGGGTCATAAGCCGACCGCGCGGCGCGCCCGCGCAATCGCCGCGCGTAAGGGCCTGCCCTATATCGCGCTTGAAGATGGTTTCCTGCGGTCCATCGGGCTGGGTGAAGCCGGCGTGCCTCCGCTGAGCATGGTCGTCGACGATATCGGCATTTATTACGATGCCCGGTCGCCTTCGCGGATCGAAACGCTTCTGGAGGATGGCCGCTGGAAAACGCCTGAACTGCTGGCGCGCGCCGAAAAGGCGATGCAGAATATCGCCGAATATGGCCTGAGCAAGACAAATGCCGCCCCGCGCCTGGATCACCACGCTTTGCAAGCGGCAAAAAAACGGCGCGTTCTGGTCGTCGATCAAACCCATGGCGATGAATCGATTACCGGCGGGCTGGCCGACACCGAACGCTTCGCCAAGATGCTCGAAGTTGCAAGGCGCGACGAACCGGACGCGGAGATCATCGTGCGTCGCCATCCGGCCGTTGCCGCCGGGTTGAAGAAAGGCTGCATCCCCGAAGAAGCGCTGAGCGGCGTAACCCTGCTCGATAGCGAGGCGCGCGCCACGGATATTTTGGCGCAGGTCGATGCCGTCTATTGCGTTACCAGCCTGATGGGGTTTGAGGCACTGATGCTGGGTAAACCGGTGCGGTGCTTCGGAATGCCCTTCTATGCGGGCTGGGGAGCGACGCGGGACGAAGTGCGATGCAAACGGCGCACAGCGAAACGCTCAATCCAGGAGATATTCGCCGCCGCCTATATCCTCTATTCGCGTTATGTCGATCCGATCAGTGGCGCGCCGACAACCCTGGAAGCGACGATAGAAAGGCTGCATGACTGGCGCCGCGTGGCGGACAGCAACACAGGGCATTTCGCCGCCATCGGCTTTACACCCTGGAAACGCGCGGCCGTCCGCAACATGCTGGCCGGGCCGCGCAGCAGCGTGCGTTTCCACCGTTCCGTCAGGAGTGCGGAGAAAGACGCACGGGCGTGCGATATGGGCAAGATCCTCATCTGGTCGGGCAAGGAGGACGCCGAGAAGCGCGCCCAGCTCGGTCGCAGTTCGGTTCCGGTATGGCGGATGGAAGACGGATTCTTGCGGTCTCGCGGTCTTGGTTCGGATTTTCACCTCCCGGCCTCTGTCGTCATCGACGATCGCGGCATGTATTTTGATCGGCACAGCAGTTCCCGGCTGGAAATGATCCTCGAAAGCCTGTCGATACCGCCGGAGCTGACCGAACGGGCGGCCAGGCTCCGCGCCGAGCTGGTTGCGGCAGGGGTGAGCAAATATAATGTGGGCGGGGCGGCCAATATCGATGCGCCCGATGGGAAGCGGGTGATCGTCGTTGTCGGGCAGGTCGAGGATGACCGCTCGATTGAACGCGGTACGGCGGATATCAACACCAATCTCGGGCTGCTCAAGGCCGTCCGCGCCGATTATCCGGATGCCCATATCGTCTACAAACCCCATCCCGATGTCGAAACGGGCAACCGGGCCGGAAAAATCCCGGTCGCCGAGTGCAGCGCGATTGCGGACAAGATCGTCGACGGCGCCAATATCGATGCCTGTATCGCGGCCTGCGACAGCCTTGCCACGATGACTTCGCTTGCCGGGTTCGAGGCGCTGATGCGCGGAAAGACCGTGCTGACTTATGGCGGGCCCTTCTATGCCGGCTGGGGACTGACCGAAGACCGACTGACCTTCGATCGCCGGAGCCGGAAACTCACTCTCGATGCGCTCGTCGCCGGTACGCTGATCGTCTATCCGCGCTATATCCACCCGCCGACGCGCCTGCCCTGTACGCCGGAAGAAATCGCCGCGTGGCTGAGCGTCGACGCCCCCGCGCCCGGACACAAGCGGCTGCGCTGGCTAAGGGCGCTATGGGCCAGTATCAGCGGGGCCCGGCCGGTTCGCTACTAGGGCTCAGGGAATTCCGAGCATTTTGTGATTTTGCAGCGTCAGCCGCCACCGCGGATGCGCGCGAACATAAGCCATCGCCGCCTGCAGCGCGGCTTCCCCGTCTTCGCAATCCATCGGCTGGATCAGGAAGTTGGGGAAATCCCACCCGACAAGCTCGTCCGGGTCAATGTCCGTCTGCGGCCATACCAGTTTCAGCTCGTCGCCGGACCGCTGAATGATTTCGCTGCCCGCCTTGGGGCTCACGCACAGCCAGTCGATGCCGTCGGGCGCGGCGATCGTGCCGTTGCTCTCAACCGCAATTTCGAACCCCGCATCATGGAGTGCATCGATCAGCGCCCCATCAAGCTGCAGCAGCGGTTCGCCGCCGGTGCAAACGATATAGGCATGCTCGCGATCCGCGCCCCACAATGCGCCCGCCTTAGCCGCGACCGCTTCTGCATCGGCATAGCGCGCGCCATTTTCACCGTCCGTACCGACAAAATCCGTGTCGCAGAATTGGCAGACGGCCTTCGCGCGATCGGCTTCCCGCCCGGTCCACAGATTGCATCCGGCGAACCGCAGAAAGACTGCGCGACGCCCGGCCTGCACGCCTTCCCCCTGTAGGGTCAGGAACATCTCCTTGACGGCATAGCTCATGGCGCAGTGGCGTAAATGGTGGGATCGGTCAGACCAGCCTCGGCAAATCCCTTGGACCGCAAGCGACAACTGTCGCACAATCCGCAATGTTTGTGATCGGGCGTCGGATCATAACAGGACCAGCTTATCCCGGCATCAAGGCCTAGCCGCACGGCCTCGGCCGCAATATCGGCCTTGCTCATGTCAAGCAGCGGCGTGTGTACCGTAAAGCCGTCGCCTTCCACACCGGCCTTTGTTGCGAGATTCGCCATGGCTTCGAAACTCGCGATGAAATCGGGGCGACAATCGGGGTACCCCGAATAATCGAGGGCATTCACGCCAATGAAGATATCCCGCGCATCGGCGGCTTCCGCCCAGCCAAGGCAAAGCGACAAGAAGATTGTGTTGCGCGCAGGAACATAGGTTACGGGAATATCATCGCCCACACCGGTTTTCGGAACATCGATATCGGCCGTCAGCGCCGATCCTCCGAACTTCGACAGGTCGAGCGGCATGACGATGTGACGCTCGACCTCGAGTGCGGCCGCGACATTCGCCGCTGCTTCCAACTCGATGCGGTGGCGCTGGTTATAATCTATGGTCAGCGCAAACAGCCGGTAACCGGCTTCACGCGCCAGGCCGCCCGTTACCATCGAGTCGAGGCCGCCGGAAAGCAGCAGCACCGCAAATTTGGAAGTGTCATGAGCCATCGGCGATGCAGCTATGCCCGCAAGCGGGCCGGTGCAAGCTTTGCCGGAAATAAAAGACCGCCCCGAAGGACGGCCAGGTCAGGGCCATAAGGCCCGCTAGGGAGGAAGTTATGTCCAACGAAAGACACGGCCATACTGATAACCAAAGATGGTAAACAGCCGATTAACGGCCGAAAAGACAGTTTCTCAGCAGTCGCCCGTGCGGCGGGCTTCATAAACATTGTGAAATGGCCTGCCGCTCTCGATTCCCTGGGTATCTATCCGAGCGAGACGCGGCGTTTCAACACTAAGTGTCGTCTGTCCCCAACCCGCGCCCGGACATTCGTACCGTATGCTTACGGACCGCTGACTATCGCTCAACACACGGCGCTGACAGGCGATGCCGGCATGGTGGATCTGCAACAGGCGCGTCGTATTACGCACACAGATATGTTCGGGGGATCGCGGAGAGCGTCCGACATGGCGCAATTCCCAGATACCGGTTTGCAAGCCGGTAAGCGCAGCGGGTGCCTGTGCCGCACCGGGCGCGGCGAGCAAGACTATGGCCGACGCTCCCATCATCATTGGCTTTATCCGGGCAAATTTGCGCATGACTACTCCTAATAGCTGGCAATATTGGCCGGCTATCTTGGCTATTATATGGCCCGAACAAGGTGAACCAGTGCTGAAACGTTCGGTTTTCTTTTAAAGTTCAGAGACTTCCATAGAAAAACTCTTGGTGCAAAACTCGCAATTCACGCGAATAATACCATCAGCATCAGCCATTTCGGCATGTTCGTCGGCGCTGAACTGGCCGATAACCTGTCGGATATGGGCCGGGTCGCACCGGCATCCCTTGGTCAACGGCGTCCCCGGAACAACGCGAACTTCACCCTCGTCATGAAATAGTCGCCAAATTACCGCCTCAAGGTTCAGCGCCCGATTGGTCAGCTCTTCACCCGTCACCGTTTCGCCCAGCGTTCGTACATGCTCCCATTCGGGATGGTCGAGCCGCACATGCAGCCGCTCCCGGCCCTCTTCGCCTTCCGCCAGATGCTGAAGAAGCATTCCACCGGCGATCCAGTTGCCGGCCGGATCCTTGTTGACGGCTATACGGAGCAAGCTTGGAATCTGCTCGGACTGAACGAAATAATGTTCGGCCGCCTCCGCAAGCGAAGCGCCTTCAAGTGGTACGATGCCTTGATAGCGTTCGCCGGTCAGCGCCTGATCGAAGGTGATCGCCAGATAGCCCTGCCCGAACAGAGCAAACAGAGATGGATCGGCCGGGGCTTCGGCGAAGCGATCTGCATCGTAACGCAGATAGCCGCGTAGCTCGCCACCCCGGTAATCCACGACAAGCAGTTCAACGACACCATTTTGCGTCTGCGCCTGGATCGTCAACTGCCCTCCCGCTTCCTTCAGCGTCGAGCCGAACAAGGCGGACAGAATGAGCGCTTCACCCAGCAGTTTCGCTAGCGAATCGGGATAGGCATGCGCCTCCAGAATCTCATTCAGCACAGGGCCAACGCGCACGATGCGGCCACGCGCGTTGCGGCCCGGGATCGAAAAACCGAGCGAACTGTCCATAGAAGTTTCGGTCATCCGATCTGGCCGAAGCACCAGCGCAGGATGGCCTTTTGAGCATGAAGGCGATTCTCGGCTTCGTCCCAGATTGCGGACTGCGGGCCGTCGATCACCGCACTGGTCACTTCCTCGCCGCGATGGGCGGGCAAGCAATGCAGGAATACCGCGTCGTCCTTTGCGCGCGCCATCAGCTGCTCGGTCACCTGAAATGGTTCGAGCGCGGCAAGTTTCGCATCGCCGCCCTGTTGTCCCATCGATATCCATGTGTCCGTAACGACCACGTCGGCATGTTCGACGGCGGTTGCAGGATCCAGCGTAATATCCACCGTACCGCCGCGCTCGCGCGCCGCGGTAACGATATCGGACGGGGGCAGCAGGCTTTCCGGGCAGGCTATCGCGACATCGAATTTGAGCAGGCTTCCCGCTTCGATGATCGATGTGAGCACATTGTTCCCATCTCCGAGCCAGGCCCATTTCGTGCCTGCCAACCGGTTAAGCCGCTCCAGCACAGTCAGCATGTCGGCCATGATCTGGCATGGATGCGAGCGGTCGGTCAGCCCGTTGATCACCGGGACACTGGCATATTCCGCCATCTCAACCAGTTTTGCATGATCGTCGGTTCGGATCATGATCGCGTCGACATAGCGCGAAAGCACCCTTGCCGTATCGGCAACGGTCTCGCCTCGACCAAGCTGCATCGTTCCCGACTCAAGTACCATCGAGGACCCGCCGAGCTGGCGGATCGCCATGTCGAACGATGTGCGGGTGCGCGTCGAATTCTTCTCAAAGATCATCGCCAGCGTATGACCGGACAGAGACGGATGAGCATCTGCAGCGCCTTTGGGCTTGCCCGTACGCGCTTCCTTTGCGGTCAACGCATCGTCGAGGATCGTGGCCAGCGTGTCTCCATCAAGATCGGCGAGATCGAGAAAATGCCGCGTCATGCTTCCGGAACCTCATAATCCCGGGCAGCCGAGGAAAGCAGTTCGATGAATTCCTTGATATGGCTTTCTTCGATGTTGAGCGGCGGCAGTACGCGCACGACATTGTCGGCCGCGGCAACCATCAACAGGCCCTTGCTGCGCAAATAGGGGACGAAAGGCTTGCTATCGACCTTCATCTTGATGCCAAGCATCAGGCCCCGCCCGCGCACGCCTTCAAACAGGTGATCGTGATTGGGCAACATCTGCTCCAGCGCTTGGCGGAGCCGGTCTCCCATGGCTTTGACGTGATCGAAAAAGCCGTCCTCAAGGATCACGTCCAAAACAGCTTCGCCCGCAGCCATGGCCAGCGGCCCGCCGCCATAGGTCGAGCCATGCGTGCCAATCACCATACCCGATGCGGCCTCTTCCGTCGCCAGACAGGCACCAAGCGGGAACCCCCCGCCTATGCCTTTGGCCGAAGCCAGAATGTCGGGCTCGATGCCATATTGCTCATAGGCGAAATAGCTGCCCGTACGGCCATAACCGCACTGCACTTCGTCGAGCACCAGCATCAGCCCATTGGCGTCGCACAGTTCGCGCAGGCCTTGCATGAATTCCTGGCTTGCGGGGCGGATACCGCCTTCGCCCTGCACGGGCTCGACAAGAAAACCGGCCGTTGCATTGTCGATCGCGGCTTCCGCTGCGTCCAGATTGTCAAACTCGACTGTCTCGAAGCCCGGCAAAACCGGCTCGAATCCGTCTGTCATCTTCTCGGATCCGGCAGCGCTGATCGTCGCCATGGTCCGGCCATGAAAGGCGGAGGAAAAAGTGATCAGCTTTTTGCGATCCGGCGCACCTTTCGCGTGGTGGTAGCGGCGCGCCGTCTTGATCGCGCATTCCACCGCTTCGGCTCCTGAATTGGTGAAGAAAACGGTGTCCGCAAAACTGTTGTCGATGATGCGCTGGGCGAGATGTTCACCCTGCGGCGATCCGTACATGTTCGAGACATGCATCAGCGTAGCCGCCTGATCCTGAATAGCCTTGGTCAAGTGCGGATGGTTATGCCCAAGCAGATTGACCGCAATGCCACTCGCGAAATCGAGGTAACGCTCGCCCTCTTCGCCATACAGATAGGCGCCGTCGCCGCGTACAGGCCGAACCGGGCTGCGAGGATAAACGGGCATTAGCGGCGTTATTGTCATCAGGGGCTCCAGTCGACGCTCTCAAAAGCAAAAGGCGGCCCCATTGGCCGCCACACAACGCCCTGTATACCGGGCCGCACCGGAGCGCGTCAAATGCCTTTCGCGACGGCTTTCCTCGCCTCAATGCGCCGCATCTTCCGAAAAGGAATGGTGCGCGCAATGCCTTGAAAACCCCTACGGCTTTGCCCTGCCAATGCAGCGGTGCAATGGGAGCCGAGCAATCAGCTCTTGATCTTCCAGCCGTGTACAAGCAGCCGGTAGCACAGGGCGCAGAGGAACGCGTTAATCCCCAACACGACGAGCACGCCGGTTAGCAGATTGGAATCCGTGGCCCCGATAAAGCCATAGCGGAACCCCGAAATGATGTAGAAAAACGGATTGAATGCGCTGATCGCCTGAAAGATCGGATCCAGTCGTTCGATCGTGTAAAAAGTCCCGGAAAGCAGCGCCAGAGGTGCCACAACGAAGTTGGTCACCGCAGCAGCGTGATCGAATTTCTCAGCCCAGATTGATGTCAGCACGCCGAACAGGCCCAGCATGGCCGCTCCCATCAGTCCGAAATAGGCAATCGGCCAGAAATGATCAGGCGACACATCTATGCCCCACAGCCACATTGCCCCCCAAACCGCCGTGCCGACACATACAGCCCGGGTCATCGCTCCGCCCACCAGCGCGACCAGAACTTCCAGACTTGAAAGCGGCGGCATCAGATAATCGACGATCGTGCCCTGAATCTTGCCGACAAGAAGCGAGAAGCTGGCATTGGCGAAAGCGTTCTGGATCATGCCCATGGCAATCAGGCCGGGCGCAAGGAAATCGTTGAACGGGACGCCGAGAACCTCCCTGCCACCTCGCCCCAGCGCCACGGTGAAGATCACCAGAAACAGCAATGTCGTAATCGCCGGAGCCCATATGGTTTGCAGTTGCACCTTGAAGAAACGGCGAACCTCCTTAATGTAGAGTGTTCGCAATCCAACCCAGTTGACGAAGGGTATAGCGGGTACGCCCATTTCGGGCAGTGTTCGGGTTTCCTGCGCGTTGACTTTTGGCGTGTGCGAATTTGGCTGGTCTGACATCGCCAAGGCGACTATCGGCTGCAGCGCAACCTCGCAAGCCAAATGGGGTTTAGAATGAAGAAGGAAATATAATGGCCTGGACCGACGAACGCATCGACGACCTGAAGGCGATGTGGGAAAAAGGCATGACCGCCAGCCAGATCGCGGAAAGCCTTGGCGGCGTGAGCCGCAACGCGGTAATCGGCAAGGCCCACCGCCTCGGGCTGAAATCGCGTCCGTCCCCGGTGAAAGCCAAGGACGGCAAGGCCAAGAAGAAACCGGCAGCCAAAGCGAAAGCCGCGCCCAAGGCGAAGGCAGCGCCCAAGCCGCGCGTGGCTCCGGCGCCCGCCGCCCCACCTGCCCCTCCCAAGGCAGCTGACCCGGCAGCTGCCAAACAGCCCGCGCCGCCGTCCGGCCCGCAATATCGTTCGATCGGTCCCGGCGGGTTTACCCGCCAATCCCCGGCTGACCAGCAGCCCCTTCCACCAGCCCCACCGCGCCGTCTGGTCCCGGAAAAGCTCGATCCGGAATATGAAGACAAGACCGGCCTGCTCGATCTAACCGAGCGGGTTTGCAAATGGCCGATGGGGCATCCCGGCGAATCGGATTTCCATTTTTGCGGCGAAGCCGTGAATCCCGGTTTTCCCTATTGCGTTGAACATTGCGGCCGCGCCTATCAGGCACAGCTCCCGCGCAAGGATCGCCGCCCGCCCCCGCCCCTGCCCTTTGGTGGCCCGCGGGTTCGCTAACACTCTCGGAAATTTCAGGCTAAGAAGCCGGCATGAACCCGGCACGCTTACTCCTGTCTCCGCTATGGCTTGCGCAACTCGCCACGGGCGCGAAGAATTTCAGCAAGAATCCCATCATCGGTTCGCACCGGCTGAACACGCGCGGACTGCACGCAGCGCGGGTAAAGCGGGCGCATGCCCTGGCGTGGAAGCGGCGCGAACGATTGGCCAGGCTGATCGACCCAGCCGATCGCGAAGCCTTCGACCGCGACGGCTTTGTGGCCAAGCGCGATTTTCTGCCCGCCGATCAGTTTGCCCGTCTGCGCGACGCCGTTCTCGCCCATCGGGGACCTGCGCGCGATATGGTACAGGGCGACACGATCACCCGGCGGTTTGCCATCGGGCCAGAGCTTCTAAGGGAGATTCCGGAAGCCCGGGCCCTGCTCCAAAACCCCGACTGGCGCGGCCTGATCCGCTACGCCGGGAGCTTCGATCAGGAACCGCTCACCTATATCCAGTCGATCCTGTCTCATGTGCGCACTGCCGCCCCGGATCCGCAAACCCATCTTCATGCCGACACATTCCACCCGACGGTCAAGGCATGGCTGTTCCTGACCGATGTCGCCGAGGATGAAGGGCCTTTCTGCTATGTCCCCGGCTCGCACAGGCTGACTCCCGAAAGGCTCGCTTGGGAGAGGGAGATGAGTATCAAGGCGCCGGAGGGCGTCGACCGACTGTCTTCGCGAGGCTCGTTCCGCGTTTCGCGCGACGAACTGCCCGGGCTCGGCCTGCCGGAGCCACGCGCCTTCGCCGTTCCTGCAAACACGCTGGTCGTTGGCGACACATTCGGCTTTCACGCACGCGGCCCGTCCGTCCGGCCGTCCACCCGCGTCGAGATATGGGCCTATGGTAGACGCAACCCCTATCTTCCCTGGACCGGGCTCGATCCCCTCAGCCTGCCCGGCATCGCCGAACGCCGTGTCGGCTATCTGTGGGGCTTTCGCGATCGCTGGAAACGCTTTGTCGGCCAGCCATGGCGCGATGTTGGGGATAAGTCGCCAACCGAACGCTAGCGCAGCGACTCCGCGATTCTTATATCAATCCCATGACCGATCTCTTCGCAGGCAATTCGGGCGGCGGCTCATCCGATGGCTATGACGCTTCTTCTATCGAGGTGCTCGAGGGGCTTGAGCCTGTCCGGCGTCGGCCGGGCATGTATATCGGCGGCACCGACGAACGCGCACTCCACCATCTGGCCGCCGAGGTGCTCGACAATGCAATGGACGAGGCCGTGGCCGGCTTTGCAAGCCGCATCGAAGTTGCACTGGAACCCGGAAACCGGCTGACGATCAGCGATAACGGCCGGGGCATCCCGATCGACCCGCATCCCAAATTTCCGGGCAAATCGGCCCTAGAAGTCATCATGACAACGCTCCATTCGGGCGGGAAGTTCTCCGACAAGGCCTATGCAACCTCCGGCGGGCTACACGGCGTCGGCGTAAGCGTCGTCAATGCGCTGTCCTCGGAAACGACCGTCGAAGTCGCCCGCAACAAGGAAGTCTTCCGTCAGGGATTCTCGAAAGGTCACGCAACCTCCAAGCTCGACAAGGTCGGCGATACGCCCAATCGTCGCGGTACGACGATCAGCTTCATCCCGGACACCGAGATTTTCGGCGAGAAGGCCCGGTTCAAGCCCGCCCGGCTGTATCAGCTTGCACGCTCCAAGGCCTATCTGTTCGCTGGCGTCGAAATCCGCTGGAAATGCGATGAAAGTCTGATCAAGGACGACACTCCGGCAGAGGCGGTGTTTCAGTTCCCCGGCGGCCTCGCCGATCATCTCGCGGAAGAAGTCGGCGAACGCCCATGCGCAACAACCGATTTTTTCTCCGGCAAGCAGGATTTCCCGGACGGGCAGGGATCGGTGGAATGGGCGGTTGCCTGGCCGCTCTATTCGGACGGCGCCTACAGCTATTATTGCAACACAATCCCGACACGCGACGGCGGCACCCATGAAGCGGGTCTGCGCGGCGCACTCGTAAAAGGAATACGGGCTTTTGGCGAACTGGTCGGCAACAAGAAGGCCTCGGGTATTACTGCCGAGGATGTGATGGCGGGGAGCGAGCTGATGCTTTCCGTCTTCCTCAAGGATCCGCAATTCCAGAGCCAGACCAAAGATCGCCTGACGAGCCCCGAAGCGGCCAAGCTGGTCGAAAATGCCGTGCGCGACCATTTCGACCATTTCTGCACCGCCAATATGGACCGCGGCAAGGCGCTGCTGACCTATACCATGGAGCGGATGGACGAACGGCTGGCGCGCAAGGCTGAGAAAGAGGTCAAGCGCAAGACGGCGACCAGTGCGCGCAAACTGCGCCTCCCCGGAAAATTGACGGATTGCTCGGAGGCCGGGCCCGAAAGTACAGAGTTGTTTATCGTGGAAGGAGACAGTGCCGGAGGATCAGCCAAACAGGCCCGCAACCGGAAAAAACAGGCAATCCTGCCGATCCGCGGCAAGATCCTCAATGTGGCGTCGGCAACTGCCGCTAAGATACTCGCCAACCAGGAGATTGCCGATATCAGCCTGGCCTTGGGATGCGGTATCCGCGAAAATTGCGACCCCGAGCAACTGCGCTACGAACGCATCATCATCATGACCGATGCCGATGTCGACGGTGCCCATATCGCCACGCTTCTCATGACGTTCTTCTTCCAGGAGATGGGGCCGATCGTGAAGAACGGCAATGTCTTCCTTGCCCGCCCGCCTCTTTACCGCCTGACCGCCGGCGGCACGAGCCATTACGCGCAGGACGACGCCGAACGCGCCGAAATCGAAGCGACTGTTTTCAAGGGCAAGAAAGTCGAAGTGGCGCGGTTCAAGGGGCTTGGCGAGATGAATCCAAAGCAATTGCGCGAGACCACGATGGACCCGGAAACCCGCTCCCTTCTGCGCGTGACGCTACCACGCGAATATGAGCAGCAAGCCGGTGTGAAAGACCTTGTCGACCGACTTATGGGTAAGCACCCCGAGCATCGCTTTGCCTTCATCCAGGAAAATGCTTCGGCGCTGGATGAAGAGGCCATCGACGCATAGGCCTCCCGTCATTCCGCGCAGGCGGGAGAATGACACTGCCCGTCATGACGGCTTCCATTCGCGTTTGAGCAAACCCCAGATTATGCTGTCGCGCAGGCCCAAATGCGTCGTCCATTCCTCACGCAAATAGCCTTCCCGCTGGAATCCGAGTTTCTCCAACAACGCGTTCGACCCCATATTGTCGGGATCGGTATCGGCCGTGAGCCGGTGCAGGCCCCTCTCGCCGAAGCAATGGTCGATTACGCGTGAGACCGCCTCCCCGACATAGCCCTTGCGCCAGTGGGTTCGACGTAAATTGTAGCCGATCTCGGCCACGCCTTCGCGCCCTGGAATCAGGCAGACCCAGCCCAGCGCGTCACCGCAATTCTCCGTAATCACCCATGTCAGATATTTGGTATCGGTGGCATTCACGCGCACATAAGCGCGCGTTTCTTCCAGCGTTTCATGCGGACCGCTCGACCACCAGGTCATCGCTTTCTCGTCGGAAAAGAAGTGGTGCATTGCTTCTGCATCTTCGATCCTCAGGGGCCGCAAGACGAGACGCTCTGTTTTCAGTACCGGCAATTCAGCCATCAAGCGGTAAGCGCGGCCACCAGATCACGCACCTTTTTCTGTCGCCATTGAGGAAGCGGCGCCATCAACCAATAAGTCCGCTGCGCCTCTTCGCTCGTGCCGATTTCAGCACCCGCGGCCTCCGCCAGCAATCGCGGGACACGCGCCTTGCCAATCCCCGACATTGCAGCTTCAAGCGCCAGCCCGGCATCGGCCACGATCAACCGGATCTCGTCCGCCCTCCCGCCTTCCCAGCAGATGGTTTCGCCTTCACCGACCCACACCGCCTCCGACTCGCCAAGTTTGACGCCCATATGGTCGGCCGGTCCATCCGCCAGCCGGATCGCCAGGTCGAGATTGGCCTCGGTAAAATCGAGCGGTTCGTCACTGGCGATCAGCTGAAAGCGCAGATCGGGATCGGTCTTGCCATACTCAGCCAGTCGGGGAAGCAACCAGTAGCGGCTGAAATCGCGCGGTGCCGATATGGTCAACCGGTTCGAAGACTGGCCCTGCCGCATTGCACGGACGCTATCTTCGAACTGCAGGAATCCCGCACGCAGCGCATCAAGCCCGCGCTCCCCTTCCGGCGTGAGTTCAAGCCCCTTGGGCGTACGGCGGAACAAGACGACGCCCAGCGTATCCTCAAGCGCGCGGATCTGCTGGCCGACAGCCGCCGGCGTCACGGCCAACTCATCGGCTGCGCGCGTGAAGGACAAATGGCGCGCAGCAGCGTCGAAGACCCGCAGGCCATTTAAGGGAAGAAGTGTTCTTTTCATTCTGTGACAGCCGGTCCTACCAGTGGGAAACAGGGGATAGCGACTTCGAAATGCGAGCCATCTGCCCGCATCATGGTATAGCTGCCCTCCATTTCCCCGGTCGGCGTGGTCAGTGGACAGCCCGATACATAGTCGAAGGACGCGCCGGGAACGATCATAGGCTGCTCTCCAATCACGCCCTCGCCCGCAACCTCCTGGCGATCCCCATGGCCATCGGTAATGAACCAGTGACGACTCAAAAGCTGGACCGGTGCGTCGCCGCAATTCTCCACGCGAATATGGTAGGCCCAGAACCAGCGCCCCTTGGCCAGCTCGGATTGTTCCGGAAGGAAGCTGACCGAAACGCGAACAATCACATCTTCGGTGTGCGCAGCATGGGGAAAGAACGCGTTCACAGCCCGACCGCCTGTAACGCCTGATCGATATCGTCGATCAGATCCTGCGGGTCTTCCAGACCGACATTGATTCTGAGCATATCCTCCTCGATCCCCATTTCGGCCCGTACGCTTTCGTCGAGCCCGCTATGCGTGGTGGATGCAGGATGCGTCATCAGGCTGCGCGAATCGCCGATATTGTTCGAAATATCGATAAGCTCAAGCGCGTCCAGCAGGCCATGGGCCTGGGTGCGCCCGCCATCGACATAGAAGGAGAAGATTGGCCCGCAGGCATCCATCTGACTCATCGCCAGATTGTGTTGAGGGTGGCTGACAAGGCCAGGATGAAGAACCCGCGAGACGCGCGATTCGAGAAACCTACCGACAGCCATCGCATGATCGCTCTGTCGGCGTATCCGCAGATCGAGCGTCTCCAGCCCCTTGAGCACGACCCAGGCGTTGAACGCCGAAAGCGTCGGCCCGGTGTTTCGTGTGAACGGCAAAAGGGTTTCGAGAATGAATTCTTCGGTTCCGCAGATCGCACCGGCAAGAACCCTGCCCTGCCCGTCCATCATTTTGGTCGCGCTATAGGCGACCACATCCGCGCCGAACTCCATCGGCCTCTGGAGCGCCGGACTGGCGAAAGCATTGTCGACGACCGAGACGATGTCATGCTCCCGAGCAATCCCGCAAACCGCTTTCAGATCAACGATATCCATCGTGGGATTCGCAGGCGTTTCGAAGAAGAAAGCCTTGGTATTCGGCTTGATTGCCGCTTCCCACAGCTCAGGATCACGTGCATCGACAATGGTCGTCTCGATACCAAATTTGGGGAGCAGCGTGTCGGTCAGCCAGCGGCATGATCCGAAGGCCGCCCGACCCGCAACGATATGGTCGCCCGCCTCGAGCTGGCACAACAAGGCGGCGGTCATCGCCGCCATCCCGCTCGCCGTGCACCGGGCCGCTTCGGCGCCTTCCATCAGTGCGATGCGCTGTTCCAGCATTTCGACCGTCGGGTTTTGCAGGCGGCTATAGGTCATGCCGGATTGATCACCCGAGAAACGGTCTGCCGCATCCGCCGCGCAATCATAAGCATAGCCCGAAGTGAGGAAGAGCGCCTCGGACGTTTCCCCCCATTCCGAACGCGCCGTGCCGCCGCGCACGGCTCGCGTCGCGGGGCGCCACCTGGCGGTGGCAGAAGGGTCCTGGCCGGTACTGCGTTTCATGCACCCTGCTTTGCCAAGCGATGGTGCACCGCGTCAATGCGATTAAGCGGCTTTGCTAAAGATGATCGCAACGAATATGTTGTCGGCGATGAAGGAGAAATGGCATCATGACGGTACTCGGCATCCGTTTTTGCACGGTGAGACCTGAAAAAGAGGCGCGCGATCTCGCGGCATTCCTTGGCTCTGATGGCTGGAATTTTACCGAACGCGATATAAGCGTTGACGCCGGTCACGAATTTCAGGGCGCAGTGTTTCCCGCAGGCAAGGCGAGCTGGACCGAGATTTGGGCGGCGAGCGAGCATATGCCGGAATCGACTATGCTGCACATTATTGTCGATAATGCCGACAGCTATGCCGAGCGCGCCAGAAACAACGGCATAACGGTAAGCGGACCGATGGATATGCATGGCGAGCGCGTTTATTTCAGCGAGGCACCGGGCGGGCTTGAGATTGCAGTGATGTCGACGCTGGCCAGTTAGTCGAACCGGACATTAAAGCATAGCAATGACAGCATCGCCCGCTTTGCGCGTCGTTGCGCCGCCACCGATATCGGCAGTCCGCAAACCTCCGGCCAGGGCCTTGCCGACAGCACGCTCGATCCGGTCGGCCGCTTCGTTCCTGCCCAGCGAGTAGCGGAGCATCATCGCAGAAGAGAGGATGGTTGCCAGCGGGTTGGCCCTGCCCTGCCCCGCAATATCGGGCGCGGAACCGTGAATTGGCTCGTAGAGCCCCTTGCCGTCCTTATCGAGAGACGCCGAGGGCAGCATGCCGATCGACCCGGCACACATGCTCGCAAGGTCCGACAGAATATCCCCGAACAGATTGCCGGTAACGATGGTATCAAACTGCCCCGGGTCGCGCACCAGCTGCATCGCAGCATTGTCGACGTAGAGATGGCTGAGCTCGATATCCGGATAGTCCGCGCTCACCTCTATCACGACATCGCGCCAAAGCTGCGACGTTTCGAGGACGTTCGCCTTGTCGACGGAGCACAGCTTGCCCCGCCGCGCCCGGGCCGTTTCAAAGCCTGCCCGGGCTATCCGCGCGATCTCCCCTTCGTCATAGGCCATGATGTCATAGCCCTGCCGCAAACCCGCCTCCGTCGTCCGCATACCTTTCTCGCCGAAATAGACGTCGCCAGTCAGCTCGCGGACGATCATCACATCGATATTCCGCGCGATTTCAGGCCGCAGCGCCGAAGCGTTGGCCAGTTCGGGAAACAGATTTGCCGGGCGAAGATTGGCAAACAGGCCTAGCTCCTTGCGCAGACCGAGGATCGCCTGTTCGGGCCGCAAATGGCGTTCGAGCGCGTCGCAATCGGGGTCACCGACCGCTCCGAACAGGATCGCGTCCGCCCGCCGCGCCAGCGCCAGGGTCGTATCCGGCAGCGGATGCCCCTGTTCCTTGTAGGCCGCGCCACCAACCGGCGCTTCTTCGAAGATCAGCCCATCGATTGCCAACGCATCGAGCACACGCACGGCTTCGACGATAACCTCGGGACCTATGCCGTCTCCGGGCAGCAACGCGACCAGCATGTCTTTTCCTTTTCGCTCAGGCGGCACGCCCAAGGCGCTCCACCAGTCTTTCGCGTGCTGCCATTACATCATTGCGACGCTCATCCAACAGGTTGCGTGCAAGAAAATGTCCGGTCAGGCGAAATCCGTCGAAAATATCGTCCCAATCTTCAGCTTCACCGCCCCCGACAAGGAAGGCCGGAAGCGCAAGAAGCCTGTCGCGATACTCCTCTCCTGCCGAGGCGCTGACCGCTGCGCCGCTTTTCGGGCTGACCCATTGGAGGTCTGCCTCGCTTCCCGTGACCGCGCATTGCGTAAGATCGAGTCCAAAGCCCAGTTCGGTCAGCAATAGCAATTCATACCGCACGAGCGCGGATGCCCAGCGGCGCGCGCTCGGGGCGGCCTCAATCGCCGCAAGCACACCATCGAGCGCGGCGTATAGCTGCGGATAGCTATGGCTTTCCGGCAGAACCGCAGCGGTGAGGGCACAACTCCATTCTATCGCGGAAGCAGCGAGCGGCTCGGCATAGAGCCCGCTCCGGCTGGTCACGAGTTCGACGGTCAGCCCGGCCAGTTGCTCTTCCGTCCGGGCTCTGAATTCCGCCTCAACGATGTTGCCGGCCAGCAGCACCGGCCGGATCCGCCGTGATCGCCCGCCGAGAACATAGCCAGCGACGAGCCCATTTTCGGGCGTCATCAGCCGGGCAATAGCACCATGCTCGCCATGCGGGCGGATGGCGCAAACAAGGGCGCGGGTGCGTAGCTGCATGCAGCATCTCTAGTCCAAGCGGCGCAGCTGCAAAAGCCGGATCCTAATGGCCAGACGGGCGATCCTCATAGGCGATGTCGTAGAAACGCGTATATTCCCGGTCGAAGCGCAGGGTTACCGTACCCGTTGCACCGTGCCGCTGCTTGGCGATGATAACCTGGGCCTGACCGGCGACTTCGGCATTTTTCAACTCCCATGCCGACCGTTTCTCGCGATCCTCCGGCGAGCTGGTTTCGGTGATCATCGGCGGCTCGGCAAAGCCGTGATAATAATCTTCGCGATAAATGAAGAGCACGATATCGGCGTCCTGCTCGATCGATCCCGATTCGCGCAGATCGGAAAGTTGCGGTTTCTTGTCTTCGCGCTGCTCGACCGCACGGCTGAGCTGCGAGAGTGCGATCACCGGAACTTCGAGCTCCTTGGCCAGCGTCTTGAGCCCCCGGCTGATTTCAGAAATCTCGTTGACGCGATTGTCATTGGCCTTGCCCGAGCCCTGCAACAGCTGGAGATAATCGACAACGATCATCGAAATCCCCCGCTGGCGCTTGAGGCGCCGGGCACGCGTTCGCAGGGCGGCGATGGTGAGGCCCGGAGTATCGTCGATATAGAATGGCAGGCTTTCCAGCTCCGCCGCCGCGCGCGCCAGGTTGCGGAACTCGTCCTGGCTGATCGCGCCCTTGCGGAGTTTCTCCGAGCTGATGCGGGACTGTTCCGACAGGATACGTGTCGCCAACTGATCGGCTGACATTTCCAGGCTGAAAAAGGCGACCGGCGCGCCGATCGAATGCTCGACCCCGTCTTCCTGATCGCGATTATAGCGGAGCGCCGTCTGGAACGCGATATTCGTCGCCAGCGCGGTCTTGCCCATACCGGGCCGCGCGGCGAGAATGATGAGATCGGATTTGTGCAGGCCGCCGAAATGGTGGTTCAGGCTGGAAAAACCCGTTGTGTAACCCGATACGTTGCCGCCCGAATTGAGCGCCCGCTGGGCCATGGTAACCGCGTCGGCGGCGGCCATGGCAAAGGTCTTGGTCGACCCGCTTTCGCCGCCGGCTTCGGCAACTTTGTACAGCTCCACCTCGGCTTCTTCGATCTGCACCTTGGGATCGACCGATTCGCTGGTGTCGACAGCTTTCTCAACCATTTCGCGCCCGACGCCGATCAGGGCGCGCAGCAGAGCCAGTTCATAAATCTGAGTCGCAAAATCGCGAGCCCCGATGAGTGCCACACCGCTTTCGGTAATCTTCACCAGATAGCCGACACCACCCAACTGTTTGAGCTCTTCATCCGCCTCGAACATGGGTTTGAGCGTCACCGGATTGGCAACCATATTCTTGTCGACTACCATCCGGATGATCGCCTGATAGATCCGGCCATGAACCGGATCGAAGAAATGGTCTTCGCGCAGGATTCGCTGGACATCGTCAACCAGACGATTGTCGATCAGCAGCGCCCCCAGAACCGCCGCTTCGGCTTCCAGATTGTGTGGAAGGGAGAGCGGGTTGTTTTCATTGTCGCTGACGAGTTGGACGGGTTCTGCCATGGCCCCTTCTCGCGCGGATCGGCTCCGGCCTCAAGTCAGTAAGCCTGTGGATATTGTGTGGGGCGATTGGCTGACGCATGAAGGCAACGGTTGGCTGCACAAAAAGCAGCACTCTATTCCCAATCTTGGCCAACGCCACTAAGCCTCCCCCATGGCCGATCAACGGATCATAGACGTCAAGCTGGACGAGCACACAATCATCTGGCGCAACGCCGATATCGAGCAGGAGCGGCGCATTGCCATTTTCGATCTGCTCGAAGGCAATGAATTCGAACCGGCCAGAGAATATCCGGGCGGTTATGCTGGGCCCTACAAACTTACGTTGCGGGTAGAGGAAGGCAGGCTCGCCCTTGATATCGCAGCCGAAAACGATACGCTGCTTGAAACGATCATCATCGGATTGACCCGCTTTCGCCGTCCGATCCGCGAATATTTCGCGATCTGCGACAGCTATTTTCAGGCCATCCGCCAGGCGACACCGCAACAGATCGAAACGATCGATATGGCGCGCCGTGCGATTCACAATGATGCGGCAGAGCTTCTGAAGGATCGGCTCGAAGGCAAGGTGACCGTCGATTTCGACACCGCGCGCCGCCTGTTCACACTGATTTGTGTCCTGCACATCAAGGGGTAGCGAGGAATGATGGGGGCGATCAAATGGGGTGCCATCTGGCTGCTGCTTGCCGCTCTGGCGGCTATCGCACTTTGGCAGGTTGCGATACACTGGCATCCGGTAACCAGCCAGTATCCGGTTCAGGGCGTTACCATAGGTGCGGATCAGGGTGATGTGCATTGGCCGACATTGCGGGCGGCCGGCGCCGATTTCGCCTATATCCACGCGACCGACGGCGATATCGATCGCGACCCGAATTTCGCGCACCACTGGCAAGGCGCCCATGACGCAGGATTGCGACACGGGGCTATCCATATCTGGGAATTGTGCCGCCTTGCCGTCGATCAGGCGACGAATTTCGTTGCCACCGTGCCGCCCGACGGCGATGCGCTGCCTCCTGCGATCATCCTCGACTTCGAAAATAACTGCGCCGACCGTCCGGATGTCTCCGTGTTCATCTCCGAACTCGCGACTTTCCTCCAGATGATCGAAGCCCATGCCGAGAGCCCCGCGCTGCTTTATGTAACGCGCGAATTCGATGCGACCTATCAGGTGACAAGCCGGGTCGAGCGGAGCTTCTGGTTGCCGCGCCGGCTGTTCAAACCCGATTTCGGCGCCGTGCCCTGGGTCATGTGGGAGGCCAGCGATATCCGGCGGGTCGAAGGTGTGGAAAACCCGGTACGCTGGAATGTGGTGCGTCCGGAGCAGTCAGGCTAAGGACCCTCTCTATGAGCATCATGGCTGACAAATGGATTCGCGAACGCGCACTTGAAGACGGGATGATCGAGCCGTTCGAAGACGGCCAGCGGCGGGACGGCACGATCAGTTACGGCCTGTCTTCCTATGGCTATGACGCGCGCGCCGCCGACGAGTTCAAGATCTTCACGAATGTCGACAACGCAATCGTCGATCCGAAGGATTTTTCGGACAACAGTTTCGTCGATCGCCAGACCGACTGCTGTATCATCCCGCCAAACAGCTTCGCACTAGCCCGCACCGTAGAATATTTTCGTGTGCCCAAGGATGTGCTGGTCATCTGCCTCGGCAAATCAACCTATGCGCGGTGCGGGATTATCGTAAACGTCACACCGCTCGAACCCGGCTGGGAAGGCCATGTGACCCTCGAATTTTCGAATACCACGCCGCTGCCGGCAAAAGTCTATGCCAATGAGGGGGCGTGCCAGTTCCTGTTCCTGCAGGGCAATGAGCCGTGCGAGACGAGCTATGCCGACCGGGCCGGCAAATATATGGGTCAGAAAGGCGTGACGCTGCCGAAGCTCTAGCTCCGACAGCGTCGATATTGGCAGATTTCGGCTCGGGTTAGCGCGAACCCATCGTTACCCGGCCGCGCAGACCCGCAATGGCCGCGTCGTGCGACCAGACCGGCTCTCCGTCGACATCGCCGAGCTGCATATTCTCTTCCTCAAGCACCTGTTCAAGCAGGAATGAAGCGCGTGCGACTCTGTCGGTCTCCGTCATCACGGCGGCAAGATTGAGCAGAGCGGGAACATCGCCCGTATCAGCAGCGAGTCGCCGCGTAAGGCGATCTTCGGCCATCGCATAGTCAGCGCGCTCGATCGCCTCGACAGCATAGGGGTCATACCCCGTTGGGCTGGCCTCCGGATAAGGGGCGGCCTGAACGGCAATCGGAAGTGTGCAAACCGCCATCATCACCAGCAATTTTGTCATCCATCCTCTCCAAGTTACGTTTGAATGACATATTTATTACATTTTTATGACTCTTTTGTAAATCGTCAGTGGCATGGATGTGCGCGCAACCGAGTCCTTCCATCGCAACTATCCCCAAGGATTTGCCGCTATCGTCAGTTCAAAATTGCGCTTTTCGCAAGAGAGCATATAGTTGCTACCGGAAATCCCGGAGACCCCAGAGATGCGCGCCGCGCCGTTCACGATCGGACTTATCGCCATTGCACTGGCATTTGCTGGTTGCGATGGCCGTGGCAGCGATGCTGGCGACGAACCGGAAGCGAACGCCGTCGCGGAGCTCGAAATCCACCGCCCCCATCGCCCGGGCCCTGGCACGGTCAACAGCTATTGGCTTGAAGGCCCGGACGAAATCCTCGTCTTCGATACGCAGCAGGAAATCGGCCTTGCCGAACGCGTCGTCGCGGCCATTCAGACCACCGGTAAACCGGTTACCGCGATTATTGTCAGCCATTATGATCCCGGCCATTTTGGCGGGATTCAGGCATTCACCGACGCCTTTCCCGATGCCGAAATCCTGATGACGGAAGGCGTTGCAGAGCAGATCAGCCGCGATCTTTCCGGCTATATCGAGCGGCTGCGCGAAGCCCAGGGGGACGATTATCGCGCTCCCCCAGAACCCACCCGCCTGATCACGAACCGGGAGGAACTGATGGTTTCCGGCGTTCCCGTCGTCATTCATATCGTGGCGGGAACCGAAGCGGACACAATGGCGATGCTGGCCATTCCAAGCGAGCGCGCCCTGCTTGCGTCAGACCTGGTCGCCAACCGGATGCATCCCGACTTCGCCGATGCCGATATCGACAGCTGGCCACGCGCGCTCGACCGCATAGCCCGGGAATTTACCGGCTATACCCTCTATCCCGGTCATGGCGACCCCGGCCCGGCCAGCCTGCTCGCGGCCAACCAGATTGCCTATATCTCGTTCGTCCGGAGCCAGGTCGAACGAGATATTTTGTCTGACGATCTCGCCAGCGAAGCGGAGATCAACGCCGCTATCGAGGCGATCCGCTCCAACTATCCCGACTGGGAAAGCGCCACCGGACGGCCTGCCCAGTTGCGCCGCAATCTCGAAGCGATCGTTGCCCAACTAGGCGGCGAGCTTGAATCGGAACAGGCCGAAAGCGCAGACGAAGCCCCTACCGACGGTTAGTTTTCGCGTTTTTTGCGACGTTTTGTGCGTCTACCGTCGCGCTGCCCACGATGACCGCGTGTCCGCTTCGCGGTGCCGGATGTTCCTCCGCCCTTTCCTTCAGGAAGCTCGAAGCGCAAGCCTCCGCTAACTGGATTCGCTTCAACCAGGCGCAGTTCCAGACGATCGCCCAGTGCGTACCGCGTCCCGGTCTCTTCTCCGATCAGCGCATGAACCCGCTCGTCATATCGATAATATTCACGCCCCAGGTCGCGCACCGGCAATATCCCGTCCCCACCAAAGCCCTCGACCGTCGCGAAGAAGCCGAAATTCTGCACGCCCGTGATCCGAACGGGCATGATTTGCCCGACCCGCTCGGCCAGATAGGCCGCGACATAGCGATCCACGGTATCGCGCTCGGCCTCCATAGCCCGCCGCTCCAGCTTGCTGATCGTTTCGCCCGTCGCTTCTAGCCGTCCGGCATCCATTTTGGTCAGCCTGGTCTCGGCCACGTCCGGCCCGAGCCCATAGGCGCCAACCAACGAGCGATGGACGATCAGGTCCGAGTAGCGCCGGATTGGCGAGGTGAAATGGGCATAGCTGCCGAGCGCCAGTCCGAAATGGCCCATATTGCGCGGCGTGTAATAGGCTTGGGTCTGGCTACGCAGGATCTGCTCCATCACCTGCGGCCTGATGTCGGCTTCGCCGATCCGATCAAGGATATGATTGAACGTCTCTGGCGTGATTACCTGACCCAGGGTGAAAGGCACTTCGAGGCTGGCCAGATATTCCTTGAGCGCGACCAGCTTCTCACGGCTCGGCGTTTCATGAACGCGGTACATGACAGGCGCGGTCTTCGCCTCCAGCGCCTTGGCCGCCGCAACATTGGCGGCGATCATATATTCCTCGACGAGCTTGTGCGCATCGAGCCGCTCACGCGGTGCAACCGAGAGGATACGGCCGGTCTCATCCAGTTCGATCCGGCGTTCAGGCAGATCGAGATCAAGCGGCGCGCGCTTCTCCCGCGCCTTGGAAAGCGCCCGCCAGCAATCCCAGAGAGGTTTGAGGGTCTTTTCTACCAATTCAGGCGAGAGATCGGGACCGGCCAGATCGGCAGGATCGAGGGAACAGGGCGAAGAGGAGAGTTCAACACACTCCTCGTTCTGCGCATCCATCGCCGCCTGTGCATCTTCATAGGCGATATTGGCAGCAATCCGCAGCTTGACCCGGGCGAACCGCCAGCTTTTCACCTGCCCTGCCTTGTCGATGGCCAAATGGCAGGCAAGTGCCGCACGATCCTCCCCTGCCCTGAGCGAGCAGATATCGGCCGACAAGGTCTCCGGCAGCATCGGCACGACGCGGTCCGGGAAATAGACGCTGTTGCCACGTTTGCGCGCGTCCCTGTCCAGCGATGAGCCTGGGCGTACGTAATAGCTGACGTCGGCAATCGCGACGATGACCTTCCAGCCGCCCTCGCCATCAGGCTCAGCCCAGAAGGCATCGTCATGATCGCGCGCATCGGCCGGATCGATGGCGACGATGGGGAGATGAGTCAGATCTTCGCGCTCACCCAGCGGAAGCGTGACGACGCGATCGGCCTCGGCCAGCGTTTCCGCGGCAAATTCAACCGGGATCTCGTGCTTGTGGATCGCAATGAGCGAAAAGCTGCGCGGCTCGAACGGATCGCCAAGAATTTCAGTGACCCGCGCCGATATCCGTGGCGGGCGACCCGATTTCTCTGCCATAACGAGATCGCCTGCCTTGGCGCGATTGGCATCTACCACCAGGAAATCGCGCCGGCTGCTTTTCTCCAGTCCCTTGAGCCAGAGCTTGCCGCCCTCCTCATGAATAACGCCCGTAAGCTGATCCGCGGAAGGCGCAATTTTCTTCATCGGATGGGCGATCCATCCCTTGCCCGCCTCCTCTGTCCGCGCCAGCACCCGATCGCCAATGCCGAGCGGGTGGCGCTTGCCCTGTTCCTTAACCCGAACTCGGGGCACAGGCGCGTCGCTACCCCAACGCTCTGGCTCGGCCCAGATATCGCCGTCATCGTCGACACTCACGATACGCAGCACGGTAACGCGCGGCAGGCCATCCGCCTTGTGCACGCTCTTCCCCGCACCTCTGTCGATCAGGCCCTTGTCCGCCATCCGTTTGAGCGTTGCTTTGAGCCGGATTTTGTCCTGCCCCTTCAGGCCGAATGCGCGCGCGATTTCGCGTTTGCCCGCTGGCCGGTCGGAACTCTGGATGAAATCGAGTATCTGCTGATCTGTCGGATAATTGCCATGCATAGGATGGCCATAGGTGTTTCGCGGGCAATCGTCATGCTGAACTTGCCGCCGCAGGGTGACGCCCCCGAAATTTCCGCTAAGCTGCCCAGCATGACATATGACCTCCTGATTGTCGGCGGCGGCATCAATGGCGTGGCAACAGCCCGCGATGCAGCGGGGCGCGGCTGGAAGACGCTTCTTGTCGAACGAGACGATCTCGCCAGCCACACCAGCTCCGCCTCGTCCAAGCTTATCCATGGGGGAATCCGCTATCTCGAATTTTACGAATTCGGGCTGGTGCGCAAGGCGCTCAAGGAGCGGGAGGTCATGCTGAGGTCGGCGCCGCATATCATCTGGCCGATGCGGTTCGTGTTCCCGCACAACGATCAAATCCGGCCCTATTGGATGATCCGCGCGGGACTGTTTCTGTACGATCTGATCGGCGGCCGCCGGACCCTCAAAGGCACACGGGCTCTTGCCAAGGCCAATCCGCAATATCGATCCCCCTTCTCCAATCCGCGAACCAGAGGCTTTGTCTATTCGGATTGCTGGGTGGACGACGCCCGCCTTGTTGTTCTGAACGCGCGCGACGCAGCAGATAAAGGCGCCGAGATCGAAACCGGTGTCGCGCTCGTCTCCGCAAAACGGGAAGGACCGCTCTGGACGGCCACTTTGAGTGATGGTCGCACGATCCAGGCACGGGCCCTTGTCAATGCAGCCGGCCCATGGGTTTCGGATGTGTTGGAAGACAAGATCGGCATGACTGGAAAAGCGGGTGTCCGGCTTGTTCGCGGCAGCCATATCGTCGTCCGGCGACTTTTTGCCGGAGATCAGGCCTATATCCTGCAACTTCCCGATAAACGGGTCGTTTTCGCCATTCCCTATCTCGATCGCTACACGCTGATAGGCACGACCGATATCGCAGTCGACGATCCGGCTGCGGCGGTCATGGATACGCACGAGGTCGACTATCTGTGCCGCGCGGTGAATCTGTATTTCGCTATTCAGATTTCGCCCGACGATGTGGTTTCGCTCTATTCCGGCGTGCGCTCGCTTTATGACGATGGTGCAGAGGACTCCAAGGATGTGACGCGCGATTATGTGCTGGAGATGGATGGCGGCGGTGAGAATGGAGAAGCGCCGCTACTCTCCATATTCGGCGGCAAGATAACCACCGCGCGCGCCCTCGCCGAAGACGCCGCCGACAGGCTTTGCCAGATCTCGACCCTTGGCGGCGCCCCCTGGACGCGCGATGCAAAACTGCCCGGCGGCGAACTCGGCGTCGGATTCGATGATTTTCTCGAGCAGGTGGAAGCGCGCTATCATTTCCTCGAATGGGAGCATGCCAAGCGACTGGCCCGGGCGTACGGTTCGCTACTGCCCACCATATTGGGCGATGCCAACAGCATGGCGGATCTCGGCGAACATTTCGGCGCCGGGTTGACCGAGCGCGAGGTCCTGTATCTCATCGAGAAGGAATGGGCGAAGACACCCGACGATATTCTGTGGCGGCGGAGCAAATTGGGACTGGTGATGACCGAAGACGAGCAGGCGAGGTTCAGGGAATATTTTGAAGGGCTTGCGCTGTGACCCGCCACATCCTCGCCATCGACCAGGGGACAACCTCCAGTCGGGCGATCCTGTTCAACGAGACCGGCAAACCGCTCACACATTCTGCACGCGAATTTCCCCAGCATTATCCACATGACGGCTGGGTCGAGCATGATCCGGAGGATATCTGGCGCGATACCGTGGCCGCCGTCAAAGCAGTCGTCACGGACGAGACGATGGCCATCGGCATTACCAATCAGCGCGAAACCATCGTGCTGTGGAACCGGGAAACCGGGAAACCGCTATACAATGCGATCGTCTGGCAGGACCGGCGCACGGCGGACATCTGCCGCAGGCTGAAGGCCGAGGGCCATGAAGCGATGATTCGTGCAAAAACAGGGCTGCTGCTCGACCCATATTTCAGCGCGACCAAGCTCGCCTGGCTGCTCGATCATGTGGAGGGCGCGCGCGAGGCTGCCGCAGGCGGAAAACTGGCCGCAGGCACCATCGACAGCTTCCTGTTGTGGAGGCTGACCGGCGGCAGGGTGCATGCGACGGACATCACCAATGCGGGGCGCACAATGCTTTGCAACATCCATAAGGGCACATGGGATGAGGAGCTGCTCGCGCTGTTCGATATTCATCCGAGCCTTCTTCCCGAGATCGTTGGAAATTCTGAGATTTATGGCGAAACAGACCCGGGGGTGTTCGGTCGGGCCATTCCCATTGCCGGCATGGCCGGCGATCAACAGGCAGCTTTGATCGGCCAGGCCTGTTTCCTTCCCGGAATGGTCAAGTCGACCTACGGTACCGGCTGTTTCCTGCTTCTCAATACAGGAACAGAGGCCGTTACCTCGCACAATCGCCTGCTGACGACGCCCGCCTATAAAATCGGCACAGACATCACCTATGCGCTGGAAGGGTCGATCTTTGTCGCCGGCGCGGCGATCCAGTGGCTGCGCGACAAGATGGGCCTTATTGAAGAGGCAGGCGAAACCGCCGCGATCGCCAAGGCCGCTCCGGACAATCACGGCGTTTATCTGGTCCCGGCTTTTGTCGGGCTGGGCGCGCCGCACTGGGAGCCAGATGCGCGCGGACTGATCAGTGGAATGACCCTCGACACGACCGCCGAGCATATCGTTCGCGCGACTCTGGAGTCCATTGCCTATCAGACCCGGGACCTGGTCGACGCCATGCGCGCCGACGGGGCTGACGGCCCACAGACGCTGCGAATCGATGGCGGGATGGCGCAAAATGACTGGTTTGCGCAATTTCTGAGCGACATTCTGGAGTCGCCGGTCGAACGGCCCGCCAGCCACGAAACGACGGCACTGGGCGCGGCCTATCTGGCGGGATTGGCGACCGGTCTGTGGAGCGGGCTGGACGATCTTTCAGACCAGTGGGAAGCTGCGGGACGATTTGAGCCTGCAATGGAGAATGAGCAGCGCGATATACTGTTAAAGGGCTGGCGGAGCGCACTGAATCGCGCCCTGCCCTGATATTGTGATACCGCATCATGAAACGGTAGAAGCAGCATTCGGCTATGCCGCTTGAGCGACGGGATTGGGAATGGAGAACAAGTATGGATCGCTACACTAGAGTTGCAATCGCACTGCACTGGATCATCGCGCTGCTGGTTATCGCGAATATCGGTCTTGCGGGACTTACCGAGGATTTCTCGCGCGAAGCCCGGGTCCCCTATATGGATCTCCACAAGGCGATCGGCATTTCGGTGCTGGTTCTCACGCTAGCCCGGATCGCCTGGCGGATCGGCCACAAGCCGCCGCCGCTGCCGCTCTCAATGCGACCATGGGAACGCAGCCTGGCGCGAATTACCCATTTTGCCTTTTATCTGCTGCTCATCGGCTTGCCGCTGAGCGGCTGGCTCTGGATGTCGACCTATCCTGCACCGTTTGCCTATTTCGGCCTGTTTGACGTGCCGCTCTGGCCGGTCGCCGGACAGGAAGCACTGGGCGAAACTCTACACGAAGGCCATGAGATATTGGGCAAGGCAATGCTGGCACTGGTCGTGCTGCATATCCTCGGCGCATTGAAACATCTGGTTATCGACAAGGATGGCAGCTTCCAGCGCATGCTACCCCGCGGGCGCGACTAAAAGGTAAGCGGTGTCCATTCCTCGTTGGCGTTGAGCGGCGCGAATATCTGGTCGATCAGGTGGTCGGACACATCTTCGGGCGTTGCCGGATTCCATTGCGGCGCATTGTCCTTGTCGACAATTACCGCGCGGACGCCTTCGAGGAAATCGTGGCGCTGCACGACATGCGCACCCACGCGATATTCGACTGCCATCTCGTCGGCAAAGTCCGTCTGCCGGGCGCCCTGTGCCAGCAAATAGAGCGAAACCTTGCAGGTTTGCGGGGATTTTGTGCGCAGCGTCATCAGTTCTTTCTCAGCCCATTTCGAGCCATCGGCTTCCAGCGCGGCCAGAATATCCTCATAGCGATCCGAGGCAAAAAGCCGGTTGATGGTGCCAAGATTGCCCGTGATCCGCGCGTCGGGCGGTTCGACGGACGCGTCATCCAGGATCGCGGCAATGGCCTTCGGGTCAGCCGCGATCTTCGCCTTAACGTCCTCCAGCGCATCGGACGGGACAAAATGCGTCGCCAGTCCCAGCGCGAGGCACTCCGCGCCGTCGATCCGCGCGCCGGTCAGAGCGAGAAACTGTCCGGTGCGGCCCGGCAGGCGGGACAAATACCAGCCGCCGCCCACATCGGGGAACAGGCCGATCCCGGTCTCAGGCATGGCAAAGCGCGTATGCTCGGTCGCCACGCGATATTTGCATGGCAGCGACAGACCGACACCGCCGCCCATCGTAATCCCGTCCATGAAAGCTACGGTCGGCTTGGCATAGGTGAAGAGCAGATGGTTGAGCCGGTATTCCGTGTGGAAGAACTCACGCGCCTTCATCCCATCCGTCGCGCCGCTTTCGGCCAGCATCCGGATATCGCCGCCAGCGCAGAAACCGCGCCCTTCCGCATGGTCGATCAACACGGCCTCGACGGCACGATTCTCGCGCCATTCGAGCAGCGCTTCAATCGCGCTTTCGCACATGGCGGTGTTCAGCGCATGGAGCGCCTTTGGGCGGTTCAGCCGCAATCGTGCGGCCTTGCCTTCGATAGTGGTAAGAAGTTCATCGGTCATGCCGTCCGTGATAGCTTGGCGGCCACCGCGCGTCACCCCGGAGTTGACGGCACCGGCAGGGCCGCAATGCTTGAAGCGGACGTCGATAACGCGCAGCAGGTGCAGGAACGATAAGGAACAGATACGCGATGACGGAATTCCGAACTTTATATCCGGTGATAGAACCTTATGAGACGGGCATGCTCGATGTCGGGGATGGCCATACCATCTATTATGAGCGCGTCGGCAAGAAAGGCGGGAAGCCGGCTGTCATCGTTCATGGCGGCCCCGGTGGCGGATGCCCGGATGAATACAGGCGCCTTTTCGCCCCGGATATCTACGATGTCCTTCTCTTCGATCAGCGCGGGTGCGGACGCTCCACACCGCATGCTGAACTGGAAGCCAACACGACTTGGCACCTGGTTGCCGATATGGAGCGGCTTCGTGAGCTGGTCGGCGTGGAAGAGTGGCTTGTGTTCGGCGGGTCCTGGGGCTCGACCTTGTCGCTCGCCTACGCCGAAACCCATCCCGAACGAGTCAGCGCCCTGATCGTGCGCGGCATCTACACGCTCACCAAGGCGGAAATGGACTGGTATTATCAGCACGGCGTGCCGGAGATATTCCCCGACAAATATGAGCGACTTCAGGCGCCGATAGCCGAGGCGGATCGCAGCGACATGCTTGGCGCCTATTACCGCATCCTGACGGGCGACGACGAAGCCGCCAAACTGGAAGCCGCGAAAGCCTGGTCGATATGGGAAGGCGAAACGATCACTCTCCTTCCGGACGAATATACCGCGTCCCGATTTCTGGATGGTCATTTCGCTATCGCCTTTGCGCGTATCGAGACGCATTATTTCGTTCACGGCGGCTGGCTGGAAGAGGGTCAGCTATTGCGCGACGCGCATAAGCTGCACGGAATACCCGGCGTAATCGTACATGGCCGCTACGATATGCCCTGCCCCGCACGGACAGCATATGATCTGCACAAGGCATGGCCGGAATCGGAACTTCACATCGTTGAAGGTGCAGGCCATGCTTATTCGGAACCCGGCATTCTCGACCGGCTGATCCGTGCCACCGATGGCTTTGCCGTCACCTGAGCCGGGTGCATCGCTGAGCCACAAACGGGGATTCGCCAAAATCGGCGATTGGCGCTAATTGGGTTTCAAAATGCAACAGAGGATGAACCCATGGCCGATGCAGACCCGCAGATCGTGAACAAGGATGCAATGCTCGCCGCGCTCGCAAAACAGCGAGCGGCCTTTACCGCCGAGCTGCCGGTGAGCGCGGCAACGCGCAAGGACCGGCTGACCCGGGTCGGCCAGTTGCTCGTCGAGAATGCCGATGCGCTGTGCGACGCGATGAGCGAGGATTTCGGCCATCGATCCCGGGAGCAATCAATGATGACCGACATCGTTTCGGCGCTGGGCGAGGTCAAATATGCCCGCAAGCATGTCGAGAAATGGATGCGACCCGAAAAGCGCAGCGCGCGCTTCCCGCTAGGTCTGTTCGGCGCCAAGGCGCGGATCGAGTATCAGCCGATGGGCGTGGTCGGAATTATCGCGCCCTGGAATTTCCCGGTCCAGCTGACCTTCAGCCCGCTCGCCGACGCACTCGCCGCGGGCAATCGCGTGATGATCAAAATGAGCGAATTCACACCCGTCACCAGCGAACTGGTCGAGAAGCTGATCGGCAGCGCGCTTTCACCAGAAGAAATCGCCGTGTTCAATGGCGGCCCGGAAGTCGGCCAGGCTTTCTCATCCCTGCCCTTCGACCACCTGCTGTTCACTGGCGCGACAAGCATCGGCAAGCATATCCTGCACGCCGCAGCCGACAGCCTGACGCCGGTTACGCTCGAACTGGGCGGTAAATCGCCGACCATCTTCGGCGAGAGCGCGGATATCGGGCGCGGCACGAGCCGGGTCGCCATGGGCAAGATGATGAATGCCGGACAGATATGCCTTGCGCCCGACTATATGATGGTGCCTGAAGGCAAGGAAGGCGAGGTCATCCAGGGCCTGAGTGCTGCGGTAACCGAACAGTATCCGACGCTCGACGCCAATGACGACTATACATCCATCATCAACGACCGCCATTATGAACGGCTGCAGGGCTATCTGAAGGATGCCGTGGAAAAGGGCGCGGAGCTGGTAGAGGTGAATCCCGGCAATGAGGATTTCAGCGCGTCCAACAAGCGCAAGATGCCGCTCACCATCGTCCGCAATCCGACCGAGGACATGAAGGTGATGCAGGAGGAGATTTTCGGGCCGGTGCTGCCGATCAAGACGTACAAGTCTGTGGACGAAGCGATCGACTATGTGAACGCGCATGACCGCCCGCTGGGCCTCTATTACTTCGGCAGCGACAGGGCCGAGGAGCAGAAGGTGCTGTCGAAAACGATTTCGGGCGGCGCGACAGTCAACGACGTGATCTTCCATATCGCGATGGACGAGCTGCCCTTCGGCGGCGTCGGGCCATCGGGCATGGGCGCCTATACCGGCCATGAGGGCTTCAAGACGTTCAGCCATGCGAAGAGCGTTTACAGCCAGCCTAAGATGGACGTGGCTAAGCTTGGGGGATTCAAGCCACCTTATGGCAAGACCAGCAAAGCGACGATCAAGCGCGAGTTGAAGCTTTAACTGCACAGAGCCCCAACGCCCGTTAGGCTGAGCCTGTCGAAGCCCTGCTCTTCTTTTCCAACTTCTAAAGTGAGGTACAGCCCTTCGACAGGCTCAGGGCATACGGTTGTGCCTATTCGAACTCTAAAATCACATCGTCGGCAGCGAGGCTGTCGCCCTCCGCGGCTTCGACTTTGCTCACGATCCCGGCCTTTTCGGCGCGGAGAATATTCTCCATCTTCATGGCCTCGACCACGGCAAGCGGCTGACCGGCCTCGACCTTATCGCCCTCGCCGACATGGAGCGCTGTGATCAGGCCCGGCATCGGGCACAGAAGATATTTCGAAAGATCGGGCGGCTCCTTCTCGATCATGTGCTGGGCGAGATGAGCAATGCGTTTCGGGAGCACGCGAACCACATGGCTCGCGCCGCGCGCCGTCAGCATGAAGCCATAGCGGCCCGCTTTGATCTTCACGGTAAGCGGTGCGCCGTCAAACTCCGCCTCGACGATCCGGTCGCCCGGTGCATAGGCCATGGAAAGGCCGGTCGCCTCTTCGTCCACCGAAACATCCTCAAGATCGACATGAACTTCGTGCGCAGCGCCATCAATCTCCACGACCCAGTCTGCGGGCGGGCGCAGCGGCCCATCCAGCTGGCCGGAAACACGGCGCGCGCGATCCGAATGCGCGGTCGCGGCAAAGGCTGCCACCGCGGAAAGGCGTTTCAACAATTCAGCGTCGGCAGGCGCGCCTTCGAACCCGTCCGGATATTCCTCGGCAATGAAATTGGTCGTGATCTCGCCGGAGCGGAAGCGCGGATGCTGCATCAGCGCCGAGAGAAAGTCGAGATTGTGGCCAAGCCCCTCAAGCTCGAACCTGTCCAGCGCATCGATCTGCAAATCGATCGCCGCCTCGCGGGTTTCGGCATAGGTGATCAGCTTGGCGATCATCGGATCGTAGAACATCGAAACCTCGCCCCCTTCCATCACGCCATCATCGACGCGGACGCCCGCGCCTTCCTCGGGCGGACTGTAGCGCACGAGCCGACCTATTGAGGGCAGGAAGCCGCGATACGGGTCTTCGGCATAGACCCGATTTTCAACGGACCAGCCATTGAGCGCGATATCCTTCTGCGTGAAAGGCAGCTTCTCGCCCGCCGCAACGCGGATCATCTGCTCGACCAGATCGACGCCCGTAATATTCTCGGTCACCGGATGCTCGACCTGGAGCCTTGTATTCATTTCAAGGAAATAGAAGCTCTTGTCCGCCCCGACGATCAGCTCGACCGTACCGGCGCTGTGATAATCGACGGCAGCGGCCAGCGCGACGGCCTGCTCGCCCATCGCCTTGCGCATCTCTTCGTCAACAAATGGCGACGGCGCTTCCTCGACGACCTTCTGATGGCGGCGTTGGATCGAGCATTCGCGCTCGCCCAGATAAACGATATTGCCGTGTTGATCGCCGAGTATCTGGATCTCGATATGGCGCGGCTGCTCGATAAACTTCTCGATAAAGACGCGGTCATCGCCGAAACTGGCCAGCCCTTCGCGCTTCGTCGCCTCGAATCCCTCGCGCACATCTTTCTCGTTCCAGGCGAGCCGCATCCCCTTGCCGCCGCCGCCAGCCGACGCCTTCATCATCACCGGATAACCGATCTCGCCGGAAATCTTCACCGCATGCTCGGTATCGTCAATCTCCCCGACATGGCCGGGAACGACGCTGACGCCCGCTTTCTTGGCGAGCTTTTTCGATTCGATCTTGTCGCCCATCGCCGCGATGGCGTTTGGCGGCGGGCCGATAAAGGCGATGCCTTCTTCAGCCAGCACCTTGGCGAAGCTTTCGCGTTCGGAAAGGAAACCATAGCCCGGATGCACGGCCTCTGCGCCGGTATCCTTGCACGCCTGAATGATCTTGTCGGCAAGCAGATAGGATTCTGCAGCAGGCGGCGGGCCGATATGCACGGCCTCATCCGCCATCTCGACATGGGGCGAACGCGCATCGGCATCCGAATAGACCGCAACGGTTGCGATCCCCATTTTCTGGGCGCTGCGAATAACCCGGCAAGCAATTTCGCCGCGATTGGCGATCAGGATTTTTTTGAACATGGGGCTATTGATCCTCGATCATCAGATTGCGCAGCTCGGTCGTTCGCTGGCGGGTCATCGTCGTTCGGCATCCGTGGTAGAGTAACGGCTCAGCACTGCCACCACGCATATGATAAGAGTAAGTCGCGCAGTGCTCATCGCGCAGAATGCGCCAGGCGCGCTGGGCGGCAAGCAACCGATCCGCGCCGCTCGCCCGGCCATCGTTCAAATCATCAAAACTCAGATAGTTGCGCGCATAGCCTAACGCCTGCTCCCAGACGCCCTGCAGCTCGGCATCCGCCAGCTCATATTGCCAATGGGCGCAAGCGTTCATGTGCTGCTGCGGCAGATTGCCGTAATCGGCGCAGGTTTCCGCATTGGCCGAGAACTGCAACAGCGCGAAAAGAGTCACTCCCAGCATAGGCCTATTCCGCCGCTTCCATTTCGGTCTGCATCGGTTCTTCCCCTTCCAGCGGCACGAGCCCAAGCTTCTCAAACAGTGCCGCATCGGCATCGTCGCCGCGATTGCCGGTCGTCAGCAGCTTGTCGCCGGTGAAAATGCTGTTCGCGCCCGCCATAAAGCAAAGCGCCTGTACGGCCTCGCTCATGCTCTCGCGGCCAGCCGACAGGCGGACCATCGAGCGCGGCATGGTGATCCGCGCGACGGCCACCGTGCGAACAAATTCAAGATCGTCGATCTTCGCATCGGGAACGTCATGCAGGATATCACCAAGCACCGTGCCTTTGACGGGAACCAGTGCATTGACCGGAACGCTTTCCGGATGACGCTCCAGCGTTGCCAGCGCATGGATAAAGCCAACTCGGTCTTCGCGCGTTTCACCCATGCCGACGATACCGCCCGAACAGACATTGATCCCGGCATTGCGTACATTGTCGAGCGTCTCGATCCGCTCCTCAAAGGTGCGTGTCGAGATTACTTCCTCGTACCGCTCCGGCGAGGTATCGATATTGTGGTTATAATAATCGAGGCCGGCCTCGTTGAGCATATCCGCCTGTTTCGGCGTCAGCATGCCGAGCGTCATGCAGGTTTCGAGCCCCATCTGGCGCACGCCTTTCACGATCTCGACAATCGCGGGCATGTCCCGGTCCTTGGGGTTGCGCCATGCCGCGCCCATGCAGAAACGCTGCGAGCCCGCATCCTTGGCCTGCGCCGCCGATTGCAGCACCTGGCGCACATCCATGAGCTTCGTCGCCTCCACGCCGCTATCGGCATGAACGGATTGCGAACAATAGCCGCAATCCTCCGGGCACCCGCCGGTTTTGATGGAAAGGAGCGTGCAAAGCTGCACCTCGCCCGCCGGGTGGTTTTCGCGGTGAACGGTCTGAGCCTGCCACATCAGTTCGTGAAACGGCAGGTCGAAAAGCGTGGCGACTTCTTCGCGGGTCCAGTCGGTGCGGATATCGGTCATTCAGCAGCCTCATCCAATGGTGGCAAGTTATGGCCGAGCAGCTTGAGTACTTCGCCCGCTGCGTCGACCAGATTGGTGCCGGGTCCGAAGATTGCCTTCACGCCCGCCTCGCGCAGGAAATCATAATCCTGCGCAGGGATAACGCCGCCAGCGATTACCTGTATGTCGGGCCGCCCGGCATCGCCAAGCTTCTGGATCAGTTCGGGGATCAGCGTCTTATGCCCTGCGGCGAGGCTCGACGCGCCAACCACATCGACATCTTTTTCAACCGCCCACTCGGCCGCTTCGCCCGGTGTCTGAAACAGTGGCCCGCTGACAATCTCGAAGCCGAGATCGGCAAAGGCGCTGGCGACGAGATTGGCGCCGCGATCATGGCCGTCCTGACCCATTTTCGCGACCATCATCCGGGGCTTGCGGCCCAGTCGCCGCTCAACGGCCTCGACACCCTCGCCCGCCTGAATCCAGCGCGGATCGCCATCATAGGCACCGCCATAGATACCGCTGACCGGCGTCGGTACCGTATCATAACGCCCGAAAACATCTTCCATCGCCGCCGACATCTCGCCAAGCGTGCAGCGCGCACGGGCGGCATCGACACACAGCGCGAGGAGATTGCCATCGGCTTTCGCGCCTTCGCGGATTGCGACCAGTGCCGCCTCCGCTGCATCGCCGTCCCGTTCGCTGCGGGTCTGTTCGAGCCTCGCAATCTGGTCGCGGCGCACACGGGCATTGTCGATGTCGAGAATGTCCATCTCGTCTTCTTCGGCAAGCCGGTATTTGTTGACGCCAACGATCACCTGCTCGCCGCGATCGACAGCTGCCGCCTTGGCCGCTGCCGCTTCCTCTATATTCTTCTTGGGCAGGCCAGCCGCAACGGCTTTCGTCATGCCGCCCGCTTCCTCGACTTCCTCGATCAGCGCCCAGGCCTTGTCGGCCAGTTGCTGGGTGAGCTGTTCGACATAATAGGACCCGCCCAGTGGATCGGCGACATGGGTGATGCCGCTCTCTTCCTGCAGGATGAGCTGGGTGTTGCGGGCAATGCGGGCGGAACGGTCCGTGGGGAGCGCCACCGCCTCGTCAAAGGCATTGGTGTGGAGACTTTGCGTGCCGCCCAAGGTCGCCGCCATCGCCTCGATCGTGGTGCGCACGACATTATTGTACGGGTCCTGCTCGGTCAGAGAGACGCCGGACGTCTGGCAATGGGTTCGCAGCATTTTGGACTTGGGATTTTCCGCGCCGAAATCCGTCATGATCTTGTGCCAGAGCTGACGCGCGGCGCGCATCTTGGCGATCTCCATGAAAAAGTTCATGCCGATGCCCCAGAAGAAGCTGAGGCGGGGCGCGAAGCTGTCCACGTCCAAACCATTTTTCATCGCCGCGCGGACATATTCCATACCGTCAGCCAGCGTATAGGCCATCTCCTGCACCGCCGTCGCGCCGGCTTCATGCATGTGATAGCCCGAAATCGAAATCGAGTTGAAGCGCGGCATATGCTCGGCGGTATAGGCGATGATGTCGGCAACGATCCGCATCGAGGGCTCCGGCGGATAGATATAGGTGTTGCGCACCATGAACTCTTTGAGAATATCGTTCTGGATCGTGCCCGAAAGCTGATCCTGCGAGACGCCCTGCTCTTCCGCCGCGACGATGTAGAAAGCGAGCACCGGCAGCACCGCGCCGTTCATCGTCATAGATACCGACATCTGGTCGAGCGGGATCTGGTCGAACAGGATCTTCATATCGGCCAGCGTATCGATCGCGACACCCGCCTTGCCGACATCGCCGACGACGCGCGGATGATCGCTGTCATAACCCCGGTGTGTGGCGAGATCGAAAGCGACCGAAAGCCCCTTCTGCCCGGCCGCCAGGTTGCGGCGGTAAAAGGCGTTGGATTCCTCAGCCGTCGAAAAACCCGCATATTGCCGGATCGTCCAGGGGCGGCCGGTATACATGGACGCATAGGGGCCGCGCGTGAACGGCTCGAATCCGGGCAGGCCGGGGTCGAGCGCGTCGGACGCATCATAGGCTGGCTGGACAGCAACCCCCTCCGGCGTGTGCCAGGTGAGGTCGCGGCCTTTCACTTCCTTCGAAGCACATTTCTGCCAGTCTGATTTTGTAGGCTTTTCGGTCATGCTGCTATTTGCCCGTAAACTGGGCTTTCTCCTTTTTGAGAAAGGCGATGGCACCGATTTTAGCATCGTCGCTGTCGCCGGCCCGTCGCTGGCCTTCGGCCTCGCGCACCAGCGCGCTCGCATAGTCGCCGTCCAGCGCCTCGGCCAGGTTCTTCCGCATCACGCCCAGCGCAACAGTCGGCATCCCCGCCAGTCGCGTAGCCAGCGCATTCGCCTCGTCCATCAGCGCATCGTCCTCGACGCATTTGTAGATAAGGCCCCAGTCCGCAGCCTGCTCGCCATATATCTTCTCGCCCAGCATCATCATCTGGGTCGCCCGCGCCTTGCCGACGAGCCGCGCCAGCATCCAGCTCGCGCCGCCGTCCGGCACCAGACCGATATTGACGAACGCCTGAAGGAAATAGCCGGATTTACCGGCGATCGCGAAGTCGCTGGCCAGCGCGATGGAGCAGCCAACGCCCGCCGCTGGGCCGTTCACCGCAGTCACAACGGGAAAGTCGAGCTTTGCAAGCTTCAGCATCAGTGGATTATAGTGGCCCTGCAGAGCGCGGTATGAGCGCGCGCCCCCGGTGATCGACGATTGGGCGCTGGCCTGGAGATCCGCGCCCGCACAGAATGCGCGGCCCTCACCTGTGATCAGCACCGCGCGCGCGCCGTCAAGATGGTCGAGCGCGTCGATAATCTCGTCTGCCATATCGAGCGAACAGGCGTTCAGCCGCTCGGGCTTGTCGAGGGTGATGGTGGCAACAGCGTCGGCAATCTCGAGGCGGATATTTTCATAGTCGGCCATAACGGTCTCCTGGGTCGGTTGTTTACGTTAACGTCAACTCTGCCCAATGCCGGGTCGACGCACAAGGGCCAATTGCGTCAGGCCGTTTTCGACGTCTCCATGATTTCGGTCAGTATGCCGCCCATATCTTTGGGGTGGACGAAAAAGATCAGCGTGCCATGCGCGCCGATCCGCGGTTCGCCCAGCACGCGCTTGCCCTGCGCCTCGAACTCGGCCCTGGCTGCATGAATATCCGGCACCTCGAAACAGAGATGATGCTGGCCGCCAAGCGGGTTCTTCTCAAGCCATTTGCCAACGGCGGAATCGGCCTCTGTTGGCTGGAGAAGTTCGACCTGCGTACCGGCAGTCCCCGCCTCGCCCGGAGTGTTGACGAAACATACGCGTACCTTCTGGCTTTCGAGCACGAAGGGTTCGGTAATATCGGTTGCGCCCATCACATCCCGGTAGAAAGCGATCGAGGCGTCGAGATCCGGCGTGGCCACGCCGACATGGTTCATACGGCCCAGTTTCATGATGTTACTTCCAATTGTGCGTCATGCTGAACTTGTTTCAGCATCCACTGCTTCTCCCGCACGGATATCGCAGATCGATGAGTGGACCCTGAAACAAGTTCAGGGTGACGGCAGAGTGGCTCACAGCGGAATATTGTCATGCTTCTTCCACGGATTTTCGAGCTGCTTGTTGCGGAGCTTGCGCAGCCCCAGCGCGATCCGTTTCCGCGTCGAATGCGGCATGATCACCTCGTCGATAAAGCCCTTGCTCGCCGCCACGAACGGGTTCGCGAAACGGTCTTCATATTCCTTGGTCTTGGCGGCGATCTTGTCCGGATCGCCAGCATCCTTGCGGAAGATGATCTCGACGGCCCCTTTAGCGCCCATCACCGCGATCTCGGCAGTCGGCCAGGCATAGTTGAGATCCCCGCGCAGATGCTTGGACGCCATCACGTCATAAGCGCCGCCATAGGCCTTGCGCGTAATCACCGTGATCTTGGGCACCGTCGCCTCGGCATAGGCGAAGAGCAGTTTCGCGCCATGCTTGATGATACCGTTATGCTCCTGTCCGACACCGGGAAGGAAGCCAGGCACGTCGACAAAGGTGACGATCGGAATTTCGAAAGCGTCGCAGAAACGCACGAACCGCCCGCCTTTCTTCGACGCAGCGATATCAAGGCAGCCTGCCAGCACCGTGGGCTGATTGGCCACGATACCGACCGTGCGGCCCTCGATCCGCCCAAAGCCGATGATGATGTTGCCCGCATGCGCCGGCTGAATCTCGAAAAAATCGCCTTCATCCACCGTCTTGCGGATCAGCTCATGCATATCATAGGGCATGGCCGCGCTTGCCGGGATCAGCGTGTCGAGGCTTGGCTCCTCGCGGTCCCAGGCATCGGCCGTAGGGCGTTCCGGTGGATCCTCCCGGTTGGACGCGGGCAGATAATCGATGAAATCGCGCGCCGCCATCAGCGCCTCGAGATCGTTCTCGAACGCCACATCGGCAACGCCGGATTTGGTAGTGTGCGTTACCGCGCCGCCCAGCTCTTCCTGTGTCACGACCTCGTTGGTCACTGTCTTCACGACATCGGGGCCGGTGACGAACATGTAAGAGCTATCCTTCACCATGAAGATGAAGTCGGTCATGGCGGGCGAATACACCGCGCCGCCCGCGCACGGACCCATGATCAGCGAAAGCTGCGGCACGACACCGCTGGCCAGCACATTGCGCTGGAACACCTCGGCATAGCCGCCAAGACTCGCCACGCCTTCCTGGATTCGCGCGCCGCCGCTGTCATTCAGGCCGATAACCGGCGCGCCGACTTTCATGGCCGTGTCCATCACCTTGCAGATTTTCTCCGCATGCCGCTCCGACAGGGAGCCACCGAAAACAGTGAAATCCTGGCTGTAAGCATAGACGAGTCGGCCGTTGATCGTCCCCGATCCGGTAACCACGCCGTCACCCGGTACGATCTGTTCCTGCATATCGAAATCGACGCAATTATGCTCGACGAACATATCGAGTTCCTCGAACGAATCCTCGTCGAACAGCACTTGCAGCCGCTCGCGCGCGGTAAGCTTGCCCTTGGCATGCTGGCCATCAATCCGTTTCTGGCCGCCGCCCATACGCGCCTGTTCACGTTTATTTTCCAGCAGGTCGAGCGCTTCGATATTCGACATTCCTGTTCCCTTTCGGCGAGACTCTCCGCCTCTCTTCGGGCTTGACGCGCATAATGCAAATGTGATTTTGTAAAATTGCGAAATCTATTTTGCAAAATAGCGAAGAGAGCGGAGATGAAAGCGAGATTATATGCCGGATCGCGGCTGCGCACCATCCGCCAGCGCCGCGAGCTTGATCAGGCTGGATTTGCCAGGACCCTCGGCATATCCGTCAGCTATCTCTCGCAGATCGAGAATGACGCGCGCCCGATCACCGCATCGGTGACCGAAGCGCTGGAACGCCATTTCCCGTCGGAATGGAACGAACCGCCACGCGATGAATATGAGCGCCGCCTTGCTGCGATCCGCGAGGCGATTTCCGATCCGCTGTTCAGCGAAACGCCCCTGCCCGCGCCTGCTCTGTCCCGCTTCGTCGAACAATATCCGCAGCTTGCCGACCGCATGGTCGCGCTGCACAGCGCCTATCGGCTGGCGGAAGAGCGTCGGCATGCGCTTGGCGATGTGATCGACAGTACCGATGCCGAAAGCCGGGGAGACGGCCGCCAATTTCCCTGGGAAGAAACGCGGGACTGGTTCCATGCAGTCGGCAATTATGTCGATACAGTCGATGTCGCCGCCGAACGCATCGCGGCGAAATGCAGCCAGGATAACCGCGTGACCGAAGAGGCGCTGATTGAACGGCTCGGCTCAAAGCACGGCCTCTCGGTGCGCTTCGTATCGGACGATACCGCTGCCACAGCTCTGCGCGAATATGACCGGGCCAATCGCTGCGTTTCGATCAGCGCCATCCTGCCGCGCCCCAGCCGGACCTTCCAGCTCGCACACCAGCTTGCCCTGATCGAACTGATCGAGCCGATCACGGCAATCGTCCGCGGCGCCAACCTCCAGTCCGAAGCGAGCGAGAAGCTGCTGACCGTGGGGCTGGGCAATTATGCGGCCGGGGCGATCGTCATGCCCTATGCGCGGTTCCGCGATGCGGCCCGCGCCCTGCGCCACGATGTCGACCGGCTCGCCAACCGATTCGGGGTGAGCTTCGAACAGGCCTGCCACCGCCTCTCGACTCTGCAGCGGCCCGGCATGCGCGGCGTGCCGATGTTCTTCTTCCGCATCGACATGGCCGGCAACATCACCAAGCGCCATTCGGCCACCAAGATGCAGTTCGCCCGGTTCGGAGGCGCTTGCCCTTTATGGATAGCGCATGAGGCGGCCGCCTCGCCGGACAAGATCCATGTCCAGCTCGCCGAAACGCCGGACGGCATCCGCTATGTCACCATGGCGATGGGGTTGGTCAAGCCGTCGGGCAGTTTCCAGCGGCCGAGCCGCCGCTTCGCCGTCGCGCTGGGCTGCGAGGCCGAACAGGCCGCCGATTTCGTCTATGCCGATGCGCTGGACCTGGAAAACCCGGCGGCTGCGACCCCGATCGGCACCTCGTGCCGGCTGTGCCCGCGCCGCAACTGCGACCAGCGCGCCTTTCCGCCCGCCGGCCACACGCTGCTCACGGAAATCGATCGGCGCGAGGTCATCCCCTACCGGCTTTAGGTCCCGACCCTAGTCGGTCGAGCTGGATTCCAGATATTTGATGATGCCGGAGAAATCCTTTTTCTGGCCGCCATGTTTCACATATTGTTCGTATAGCGCGCGGGCCTTGGCGCCCATCGGAGTGCGCATCCCGGCTTCGTCGGCCGCCTCCATCGCAAGCTTGAGATCCTTGAGCATCAGCGGCGCAGCGAAACCGCCTTCATATTCATGATCGGCAGGCGTTTCCGGACCGACCCCAGGAACCGGACAATAGCTTGTCATAGACCAGCTCTGCCCCGAAGCCTTGCTCGAAATATCGAAAAAGGTCTGCGGATCGAGCCCCAGCGACTGAGCGAGATTAAAAGTTTCGCAGGTCGCGATCATCGTCGCACCGAGCAGCATATTGTTGCAGATTTTGGCGGCCTGCCCGGCCCCGGCATCGCCGGCGTGAATCACGGCTTGCCCCATTTCTTCCAGGATCGGCCGGGCGCGCTCGAACGCCCGCTCCGTGCCGCCGACCATGAAGGTCAGCGTGCCGCCCGCCGCCGCCGCGATCCCGCCGGAAACCGGCGCATCGACCATCAGCATGCCCTTGGCCACGGCCTCTTCCGCAACGGCCCGCGCCGTGCCGACATCGATCGTCGAACAGTCGAGCAGCAACGTGCCGGGCTCGGCATTGTCGAACACATCGTCGACATAGACGGCGCGAACATGCTTGCCCGCAGGCAGCATGGTCACCACGGCCTCGGCGCCTTTCACGGCGTCCGCACCCGATTCCGCAATCCGACAGCCATTGGCTTTCGCCGCCTCCAGCGCGTCTTCCGAAATATCGAAAGCGGCGACGTCATGGCCGGCCTTGGCAAGGTTCGCGGCCATCCCGCCGCCCATATTGCCCAGACCAATGAATGCGATTGTTGTCATGTCTCTTCTCCAAAACCCGTTCGGGCTGAGCCTGTCGAAGCCCTGCCCTTACTTCTTCACCGGCCCAAAAGATGAAGGGCAGCCCTTCGACAGGCTCAGGGCAAACGGTATAGTTCACTTCCCCGTCCAGTTCGCCTCGCGCTTCTCGACAAAGGCGGCCATGCCTTCCTTCTGGTCCTCCGAGCCGAACAGGCCATGGAACAGGCGGCGCTCAAAGGCGATGCCCTGGGCCAGCGTGGTCTCGAACGCGGCATTGACCATTTCCTTGGTCGCCATGGCGGCCAGCGGCCCCATCGCGGCAATCGCACTCGCCGATTTCACGGCTTCCTCAACCAGATCGTCAGCCGGCACGACCTTCGCGACAAGCCCCAACCCCTCGGCTTCCTCGACATCCATCATCCGCCCGGTCAGGCACATTTCCATCGTTTTGGCCTTGCCGATCGCCCGCGCCATGCGCTGCGAGCCGCCCATGCCCGGCGTCACGCCAAGCTTGATCTCGGGCTGGCCGAATTTGGCGCTGTCCGCCGCAATGATGAAGTCCGCCATCATCGCGACCTCGCAGCCGCCGCCCAGCGCATAACCGCCAACCGCCGCGATCCATGGCTTGCGGGTAGCCGTCACCCGCTCCCAGCCGCCGAAATGATTATTGCCATACATATCGGCAAAGCTCTGGTCGGACATTTCCTTGATGTCCGCGCCCGCCGCAAAGGCCTTCTCACTACCGGTAAGCACCGCGCAACGCTGGCTGTCGTCCGCATCGAAGACCGCAAAAGCGTCGATCGCCTCTTCGAGCACCTGATTGTTGAGCGCGTTCAACGCCTTGGGCCGGTTCAGCGTGATCAGCGTAACCGCGCCGCGCTGTTCGACAAGGATGGTTTCGTAGGTCATTGGTTCGATTCCTTCTTTCGTCGCGCCGAAACATGTTCAGGGTGGCGATTGATTACTGCCGCAACAAATCGCGTGAAACGATCATCCGCATCACCTGGTTCGTGCCTTCCAGAATCGAATGCACGCGCAGATCGCGCCAGAACCGCTCGATCGGATATTCCCGGAGATAGCCATAGCCGCCGAATAGCTGCAGCGCGTTGTTGACGATATTGCTGCCGCTATCGGTCGCGAGCCTTTTCGCCATCGCCGAAAAGCGCGTCTTGTCGGGCGCGTTCGCCGTTACCTTGGCGGCGGCGAGATAGAGCAGCGCACGCGCCGCTTCGAGATCGGTGGCCATATCGGCGAGCATGAACTGCGTGTTCTGGAAATCGGCGATGGGCTGTCCGAATTGCTGGCGCTCCCTGGTATAGGCGACCGCCTCGTCGAGGCAGCGCTGCGCGCCGCCGAGGCTACAGGCGCCGATATTCAGTCGCCCGCCATCAAGCCCCGCCATCGCGAAATTGAACCCCTCGCCTTCCTGGCCTACCCGATTTTCGACCGGCACGCGGCAATCCTCGAAGATCAGCTGCGCCGTTGGCGAGGCGTTCCAGCCTAGCTTCTTCTCGGGCTTGCCGAAGCTCAGCCCCGGCGTGTCCTTTTCTATGACGAGGCACGAGATGCCCTTGCTCTTATGCTCGCCGGTGCGGACCATCACGACATAGATATCGTTAAAGCCCGCGCCCGAGATAAACTGCTTTGTGCCGTTGAGGACATAATGATCGCCGTCTAATTTGGCCGTCGTCTTAAGCCCCGCAGCATCCGAGCCCGATCCCGGTTCGGTCAGCGCATAGCTAGCGATGTGCTCCATCGTAACCAGCTTGGGCAGGAACTTGGCCTTCACCTCGTCGCCGCCAAAGCGGTCGATCATCCAGCTCGCCATATTGTGGATCGAAACATAGGCGCTGGTCGCCGGGCAGCCATAGGCCATCGCCTCCATGATCAGCGCCGCCTCTAGCCGCCCCAGCGCAATGCCGCCCGATTTCTCGGAAACATAGATCGCGCCAAAGCCGAGCTCGCCGGTCTTCTGGACGACATCGCGCGGGAAGAAGTATTTTTCGTCCCACTCGGCCGCATGCGGGGTGATCTCGTCGGCGGTGAATTTCTGCGCCATCTCCTGGATCTGGCGCTGTTCGTCGGTCAAATCGAATTGTGTCATGGGCGTCCTATAGCCATGTTTTCGCGCTACCGTAATCCAGAAATCGTCTTTCGGTTAACGCCGCGTCAGCCGGCCAGCTCCGCCTCCGCCTCAATTTCGACCCGCCATTCGGGGCGGAGCAGTGCGGCCACAACGACCATGGTTGCGGCCGGGCGAACATCGCCGAAAATCTCGCCATGGACCGCGCCGATGGCATCGCCATCCGCTGCGTCAGTCACAAACATCCGCGTGCGGACGACATCATTTGCGCTGCCACCCAGCTCTTCGATCGCCGCTACGATAATCGCAAAACAGCGCCGCGCCTGCACTGCCGCATCGCCGAGCGTGGAACTGCCGTCCGGCTCGATCGGACCGGTGCCTGACACCAGGATGCGGTTGCCTGTGCGGACCGCGCGGGAGAAACCAAAGGCTGCCTCGAACGGGGAAGCGGAAGCCGTCCGCTGAACAGTATCGTCAGCCACGTGGATCCTCCTCCATCGAATGTTCGCTACTACCCGGCGTCAGATAGAGCTCCTTGGTGCGCTTCAGCAGCCTCTGACGATGCCAGCAGCGGCGCGGAATGACGATGAACTCGCCTTCGGAGACGACCGTCTTCTCGCCCGGACCGCCGTCTTCGGGCAGGATTTCAACCTCGATTTCGCCCTCGAGAACCTGCAGCATCTCCTCGCAAGCAGGATGCATTTCCCAAGGCGACGGCCCACCCGCCTCAGACCAGAACACGCCCACGCCGCCCTCGTTGAACGAGGCAAGCTCGCGAAATTCCATTTCGGCGAGGCCCGCAGCCGCAGCTATCGGATCAACCCTTCTACGCTCTGTCATATCAGCCGATGCCAATCAGGCTCCGACCAGAACCAGCCGAAATTATTCATCGACATTTCCGCTGGCGTTTCTCCGTTCGCCGACACCGTCACCGAAAAGCGCCTCCCAACCATAGACAAAAATCCGGTCGCAGTTGGCCGGCTGATCATCAACAAAGCTAATCTTCCCGAAAATTTGACGCGCGATCCTTGGTCGCCTGACCTGTTCGTCATCAATCCAAATACGCGGACTGAACTCATTTAGGTCGACGTTCCATGAACTGTACAGAAATCGGGCTCGGGTACCATTACCATGCTGAGTCAATAATGCCCGATGTGTTTGCGACACCATTTGAGCTGAATCAGCGGGATCAGCGAAATTGTCGCTGATGTTCAGCTCATAACTGCGTCGTGGATCCGCAACAATGACCGATGCATTGTGGATACCAAGATATTGAACATAGGCGGTTTCTTCCGATTCCAGATCGACAGCCATATCTCCTACGCACAATCGTGCCGGACCTTCGATCGTGAAATCGGCGAGATTTCCCAATTCTACACTATTGATCGTCCTTGGCGCTTCAACTGCCTGAAACGAAAAAGCTAGAAATGTGACGATCGGGAGCATCGCCTTACCCCATCGTCGGGATCACAAAGGCATTGCCGCCATCGGGCGAACCGTCTGGCCAGCGCTGGGTGATGGTCTTGATCTTCGTCCAGAATTTGACGCCTTCCATGCCGTGCTGGTTGGTGTCGCCGAACGCCGAATTCTTCCAGCCACCAAAGGTATGATAGGCAACCGGCACCGGGATCGGCACATTGATGCCGACCATGCCGACATTGACCCGGCTGGCGAATTCGCGGGCCGCATGACCGTTACGCGTGAAGATCGCGACGCCGTTGCCATATTGATGGTCGCTGGCGAGGCCGAGGGCTTCCTCGAAATCGCCGGCGCGCAAAATTTGCAGCACAGGCCCGAAAATCTCTTCCTTGTAGCTTTCCATGCCCGGCTTCACATGATCGAACAGTGAAGGGCCGATAAAGAAGCCTTCTTCATGGCCTTGCAGACTGAAACCGCGTCCATCGACAACCAGTTCCGCGCCTTCGTCAACGCCCGTCTGTATCCAGTTTTCAACGCGTTGCTTATGTTCGGCGGTCACCACCGGGCCGTAATGTGCATCCACATCGGTCGAAACGCCGACACGAAGCGCGTCGATCGCCGGGAGCAGCTTTTCACGCAGCCTGTCGGCCGTATCGTTACCCACCGGCACCACAACCGGCAGCGCCATGCAGCGTTCGCCAGCCGATCCGAAGGCTGCACCCGCCAGATCGTTGACGACCTGATCGAGATCGGCGTCGGGCATCACGATACCGTGATTCTTCGCGCCGCCCATCGCCTGGACGCGCTTTCCGTTCTCTGTCCCGCGCTGATAGACATAATGGGCGATATCGGTGGAGCCGACAAAGCTCACCGCCTTGATATCGTCATGGTCGAGGATCGCATCGACCATCTGCTTGTCGCCGTGCACAACCTGCAGGATGCCATCGGGAAGCCCCGCTTCCTTCATCAGCTCGGCAAGTCGCACCGGAACGGATGGATCGCGTTCCGAAGGTTTCAGGATGAACGCATTGCCGCAGGCGATCGCCACACCGAACATCCACATCGGGATCATCGCGGGGAAGTTGAACGGGGTAATGCCCGCCACAATGCCGAGCGGCTGGCGCATCGAATAGACATCGATGCCGGGCCCGGCACCCTGCGTATATTCGCCCTTCAGCGCATGCGGGATGCCGCAGGCGAATTCGATCACGTCCAGCCCGCGCTGCACATCGCCCTGCGCGTCGGCAATCACCTTGCCATGTTCGGAAGAGAGCAGCTCGGCCAGCTCGTCCATATGCGCCTCGACCAGCGCCTTGAACGCAAACATCACGCGCGCGCGTTTTTGCGGATTGGTTGCGGCCCAGGCGGGCTGTGCATTGTTTGCGGCATCGACCGCTTTTTGCAGCTCCTCACCCGTACCCAGCGATACTTTCGCCTGGACTTCGCCCGAGTTGGGATCCCAAATTTCATGCTGGCGTGTTCCGCCACTTGCCGCATTGCCACCAATGAAATGCTCCACCGCGCGCATTGCTATTCTCCAAATTCCAAATAAAAGTCTTGAAACGCCTTAAACCGCAAAAGCGGGCAAGGCCATGCCATCTGTTTGATGGACAGATGGATTATTCCGGCCGGGTCGCGGAAATCGGGGTAGGAATGCACGAACCACATGGTGCGAAAACGCTGAATGAATTGGCCGACTATTGGGCGGATACAAAGCCCGATCATATCGGCTATCGATTCGAAGGCCGCGAAACGAGCTTTTCGGATTTCCGGAACACAACCGTTCGCCTTTCCCGCGCCCTGAGAGCGGCTGGCATCCGGAAAGGCGATCGCATTGCCTGGATCGGCAAGAATAGCGACCGATATTTCACTTTGCTGTTCGCCGCCGCCCGCGCATCTGCCGTCACCGTGCCTATTGGTTGGCGTCTGTCGCCCAAGGAAATGGCCTTCATTCTGGAGGATGCCGGAGCCGTCGCGGTTGTCGCCTCTCCCGAATTTGTCGAGCTTGCCCGGGAATTGGCGGCCGGAATTCCGGCCATCCGGTGGGTGCTGGCAAGCGAACAGGGGTGCGGCATCGCAAGCCCGGAAGAATTCATGGCCGAAAATATAAACGCGCCCGAGCTCGATACCCTGCCCCAACCCGACGATGCCCTGGTGCAGCTTTATACGTCCGGAACGACGGGCAATCCCAAGGGCGTCGTGCTGACACATGACAACTTCCTCAAAAATGCCGGAGAAGAACTGCCGGACACGCCTTCCTGGGATATCTGGGAAGAGCATGAAGCCGGACTGCAGGTGATGCCGATCGCGCATATCGCGGGAACGGGTTACGGAATCATGCCGATGAACCGGGGAGTATCCTGCAACATCGTGGCCGAATTCAATCCCGGCGAGATTCTCGATCTCATCCACAGCAAGCAACTGACCCGTTTTTTTCTCGTCCCGGCCGCACTGCAAATGCTGATCAACGATCCCAAAACCGAACAGACGGACACGAGCGGCGTCGTCCAGATCAATTATGGCGCATCCCCCATGCCCTTGCAGCTGCTCCGCGATTGCATGAAAGCCTTTCCCAACGCCGGTTTCTGCCAGTTTTACGGCATGACGGAAACGACCGGCACGATCATCGTTCTCGAACCGGACGATCATGATCCGGACGGCAATGAAAAGATGCGCTCAGCGGGCCGCCCGCTCCCCGGCATTGAGGTGAAAATTGTCGATGAAACCGGCAATGAAGTCGGCGTCCGCGAGGTCGGAGAGATATGCACAAGATCCAACGCGAACATGGCCCATTACTGGAAACAGCCGGAGAAGACGGCGGAGACTGTCGACAAAGACGGCTGGCTACGCACCGGCGACGCCGCCTATCGCGATACCGAGGGCTATATCTATATCCATGACCGGATGAAGGACATGATCATCACGGGCGGAGAAAATGTTTATCCGGCTGAGGTCGAAAATGCGCTGTACGAGCATCCCTCCGTGTCGGAGGCGGCGGTAATCGGCATTCCGGATGAAAAATGGGGCGAAGCGGTCAAGGCGATTGTCGTGCCCAAGCCAAACCAGGAAATCGACGAAGAGCATGTCATCGGCTTTGTCCGGGAACGGATTGCCGGGTTCAAGGCGCCCAAATCCGTCGACGTCATTGAAATCATGCCGCGCAATGCGAGCGGCAAGATCCTGCGAAAGGATTTGCGCGCGCCGTATTGGGCGGGCAAGGACCGCCAGGTGAACTGAAGCGAACAAAGCTTCAGTCACTTCCCCCACCGCTAACCTCCGGCAGACTATGCAACGCGAAACCCACCTCGACCTGATGATCACCTTCGCGCTGAAAGCGGGCGCGGCAATCGACGCGATTTACCAAACCGATTTCGATGCGGATGCGAAGGGAGACGGTTCTCCCGTTACCGCCGCGGACAGAGAAGCCGAAGCGATCATCGAAGCCGGGCTCATGGCTGCGCAACCGGAAATCCCTATCCTGGCTGAAGAAGCCGCATCCGAAGGGCGTATCCCCGAGCTAGGCGATCGCTTCTTTCTCGTCGACCCCCTTGACGGAACCCGTGAATTTGTCTCGCGCAACGGCGAGTTCACGGTCAACATCGCCTTGATCGACCATGGCCGCCCGATCTCCGGCGTCATTTATGCTCCGGCCATCCACAAGCTGTATTACGGTGCTGCGGGTGAAGGCGCCTTCTACCAGGAAATTGCGCCGGGGCAGGATCGCGCAACCGCTGAACATCCGCACGAGATTGAAGCGCGCTCAGGCATGCACAAAAACCTGATCGCCGTCGCCAGCCGCAGCCACCGTACTCCCGAAACGGATGCGCTGATGAAGAAGATCGGTGTCAAGGATTTCACGCCCGCGGGATCCAGCCTGAAGCTCTGCCTGCTCGCGCAGGGTTCTGCAGATGTCTATCCGCGCCTGGGCCGCACTATGGAATGGGACATCGGAGCAGGCCAGGCGATCCTCGAAGCTGCCGGAGGCCGCGTCATGGCTCTGGAAGGCGAGAGCGAAGTGGGGCCGCTTACCTATAACAAGCGCGAGCGCGGCTTCGACAATCCGCACTTCATTGCCTGGGGGCGCTAAACCCCCAAAGCCTGTCAGGGAATGAGGATCGACGCGCCGATCGTCGTGCGCCCCTCAAGATCGCGATGGGCCTGCGCCGCAGCCTCCAGCGGATAGCGCTGGCCGATCTCGACCGTAACCGCGTCCGACGCCAGCATCTCGAACAACCGGCCAAGCCCGGCGGCGGCCTCCCCGGGATCCGCGTAATAATTGAACAGGGTGGGCCGGGTGACGAACAGCGATCCATGTTGCGCAAGAGCACCGAGCGCAACATCGGTTACCGGAGCGCTGGCATTGCCGAAACTGATCACGAGTCCGCGTTTGGCAGTGCTTTTCAGTGACGATTCCCAAGTTGCCATGCCCACTCCGTCGAACACGACTCTCGCGCCTTCACTGCCCGTATAGTCGCGCACCTTTTCGGCGACATCTTCATGGTCATAGCGGACAATCAAATCAGCCCCTGCCCGTTCGGCGATTACGGCTTTTTGCGCACTGCTCACCGTGCCGATTACCATTGCACCGATATGCTTGAGCCACTGGACAAGCATCTGCCCTGTTGCACCAGCGGCCGCGTGGACAAGCACCGTCCAACCGGGTTGCACGCGCCCGCAGCGCTCGACGAGAAATTCTGTGGTGCAACCCTTGAGTAAGGAGGCTGCCGCGATCTCGCAGGACACTCTCTCGGGCAGAGGTACGGCCGCGCTCGCAGGGATGATCCGCGCATCGGCATAGGCACCCGGACCTGCGCTCATCGTCGCCACGCGCATCCCCGGCGAGAAACCGGATACGCCCGCGCCAATTGCCGCAACAATGCCTGCAGCCTCCAGACCGAGACCCGATGGCAGCTCTATCGGATAGACCCCGCCGCGATGATAAGTATCGATAAAATTGACGCCGACTGCCTCATGCCGGACGAGGATCTGGCCTTCGCCTGGATCGCCCAGCTCTACATCGCACCACTGGATGACTTCCGGCCCGCCTGTTTCATCGAAAAAGGCCTGCCGGGCCTGCATCATCCATGCCCCATATTCGTGCTCATCATCCCCCCAGCCGTCCAGCCGCCGTCCACCGGCAGCACTGTGCCCGAAACATAGCGCGCGGCATCGGAGGCAAGGAACATGCACACATCGGCGATATCGTCGACCGTTCCCATCCGGCCCAACGGCACGGCCTTTGCTGACTGCTCCTTGGCCTCCGGCGTCGGCGCGAGGCGCTCCATGCCTTCGGTTCCCTCAATCGGCCCAGGGGAGACGGAGTTCACGCGCACTCCCTCATGGCCCCATTCCATGGCCAGGGTCCGTGTCACCTGATCGACACCGGCCTTCGCCGCGCAGACATGCACCTGCATCGGCATCGCGATCCAGGCTTGCGGCGCTGTTATGTTGATAATCGAGGCGCCGGGCTTGGTCAGCGCGCCATGGGCAGCGCGCATGACGTGGAAGGTACCGCGCAGGTCGATATCGACGACCGATTTGAAACCGTTAGGGCTGAGCGCCGCCGCAACCGCCGGGAAATTGCCCGCAGCGCCCGATACCAGCACATCGATCGTACCGCGCTCAGCCTTGAACGCTTCGACCGCCTCCGCCACCGCTTCGAATTCGCGGACATCGAGCGAGAAACCGAGCGCGGGGCCGGCATCGTTGCCAAGCTGGGCGACGGCCGCATCCACCTTGTCCTGCGACCGACTGGCGACGCCCAGCCGCGCACCATGGCGCGCAAAGGCGTTGGCAATGCCGAGATTGATCCCGCTGGTGCCGCCGAACACCATCACATTCTTGCCGGTGAAATCGAATTGGGGTGTCGTCATGATGCCATATCCTCAAAAAAAGCCGTTTGGGCTGAACCTGTCTAAGCCATGCCCTTCTTCTTCAACGGCGGACAAAGAAAGTACAGCCCTTCGAAAGGCTCAGGGCGAACGGAATTCCAGCCCATCAAAATTCCGGCCCATCAGAACTCGGGATCGTCGAACCACTCGTGAAGGTCAGGCATGTCCGTGCTGACCGCGTTGGGATAGTTTGCCGGACGTTTTTCCAGAAAGGAGAGTATCCCTTCCTGCGCGTCTTCCTGCCGTCCGCGATACCAGATAGCCCGGCTGTCCATCCGGTGCGCTTCGATGGGATGGTCTGCGCCCATCATCCGCCAGAGCATTTGCCGCGTCATCGCCACCGACACCGGTGCGCTTTCCGCTGTGAGCTCGGTCGCCAGTGCGCGGGCCGCAGCGAGCAGATCGCCGGCCGGATAAATGTCCTGCACCAGCCCGCCGGCCCTGGCTTCTTCTGCTCTGAACACATCACCCTTGTAACACCATTTGAGCGCCTGGCTGATGCCCACCAAGCGCGGCAGGAACCAGCTTGAGGCGGCTTCGGGCACGATCCCGCGCCGCGCAAAGACGAAGCCGAACCGGGCATGATCGGCGGCCAGCCGGAAATCCATCGGCAGGGTCATGGTCGCGCCGATGCCGACGGCGGCGCCGTTGATTGCGCCGATCACCGGTTTCCTGCAGTTGAAAATGCGCAAGGTGAGCTGCCCGCCGCCGTCGCGCGCGCCGCGATGTTTCCAGTCGACGCTGCCGTCTTCGCGCTGCGGGGAATCCCGGTCCAGGCGCTTGTCATAGTCGAAGGTTTCGGCCCCGCTTGCCAGATCCGCCCCGGCGCAAAAGGCGCGGTCGCCATGGCCGGTAACGATCACCGCGCGCACCGCATCGTCCGCATCCGCCTCGTCGAAGGCGGCGATCATCTCGTGCATCATCCTCTCGGTAAACGCGTTCATCCGATCGGGTCGGTGCATCGTGATCGTGAAAATTCCGTCCGAAAGATCGGTGAGGATGGTTTGATAGTCGGCCATGGGCTTCTCCTGTCGTCAGGCCAACTTCCGCCAGCTTGACGTAAAGGTCAACCGTCGGCGGCTTCGATCTGCACCAGCAACGTGCCTTCGGACACCTGCCCGCCCTCTTCCGCGTTGAGTTCAGTCACCGTCCCGTCGAACGGCGCGACAAGGCTGTGCTCCATCTTCATGGCTTCGAGCGTGACGAGCTTGTCGCCCTTGGTGACGGTATCACCAGCGGAGACGCTGACCGCGATGATCTTGCCCGGCATGGGAGAGAGGATGGTGCCGTCGGATGTGGCTCCTGCGCCTACCCCATCTCCAGCTCTAGGCAGCCTGAAGGCGAAGCTATGCCCCATAAACGGATGGACCGCCCAATCACCGTCCACATGTGTAAGATAGGGATCGTAACCGAGCTCGAATTCAAACTCGAAAATGCGGCCAGATTCTTCTTCGAGCCGAAAATTGGCTTTGGGAATACCATTCAGTCGAAAACCGGATTGCGAGGCCCATACATCTTGGCCCGCAGCCGGCAAGAGCGCTTCAAGAGCGCTGTTGAGAACGGCTTCATTCGGCGGTTCCTGGCCAATCAATTCGTCCAGATGCTCGCCAATATAACCCGTCTCGACCCGTCCCGACAAAAAGACTTCATCGCGCAGTAAGGTGATGAGAAACGCAGCGTTTGTTTTCACCGGCCACACCGCAAGGTTGAGAAGATCGCCGACGATATGTTCGGCAGCATCGTCGCGATCGTCCGAATGACTGATGACCTTGGCGATCATCGGATCGTAAAACGGCGTGATTTCATCGCCTTCGACAACCCCGTGATCAACGCGGCAAAACGACGAATGAGGGTCAAGCGTAAAAACCCGCAAACTGCCCGTTGAGGGCAAAAAACCGGTGGCCGGGTTTTCAGCATAGAGCCGTACTTCGATAGAATGACCGTCGATGCTCAGCTCATCCTGCTTGCACGGCAGCTCTTCCCCGCTTGCCACACGCAACTGCCATTCGACCAAGTCCTGCCCGGTAATCTCTTCCGTAACCGGGTGCTCGACCTGCAGCCGCGTGTTCATTTCCATGAACCAGATGCGGTCTGCGCGCAGACCTTCGGAGCCGTCGGCGATAAATTCGATCGTTCCTGCGCCTTCATAGTCGACAGCTTTGGCGGCGCGGATGGCTGCACCGCACACAGCTTCGCGGGTCTCTTCGTCCATGCCCGGCGCGGGTGCTTCCTCGATCACCTTCTGGTGTCGCCGCTGGAGCGAGCAATCGCGCTCGAACAGGTGGACGACATTGCCGTGAGAGTCGCCGAAAACCTGCACCTCGATATGGCGCGGATTAGTGATCCATTTTTCCAGCAGCACGATATCGTTGCCGAAACTCGCCGTCGCTTCCCGGCGGCAGGAGGCGAGCGCATCGGCGAAATCACCTGCCGCATCCACCTTGCGCATCCCCTTGCCGCCGCCGCCCGCGACCGCCTTGATCAGCACCGGATAGCCGATCTTCTCCGCCTGCTCGGCGAGGAAATCGGCATCCTGATTGTCACCCAGATAACCGGGCGTGGTCGGCACACCCGCCTCGTTCATCAGCGTCTTCGCCGCATCCTTGAGGCCCATGGCGCGGATGCTCTCCGGCTTCGGCCCAATCCAGATCAGGCCTGCGTCAATCACCGCCTGCGCGAAATCGGCATTTTCGGAAAGAAAGCCATAGCCCGGATGGATCGCCTCGGCGGCGCTATCTTTAGCAGCCGCAATAATCTTCTCGCCGACCAGATAGCTCTCGGCGGCCGACGAAGGCCCGATATGCACCGCCTCATCCGCCTCGCGCACATGCAACGCCTTCGCATCGGCATCGGAATAGACGGCGACGGTCCGCACGCCGAGCTTCCGCGCGGTGCGGATGATCCGGCAAGCGATCTCGCCGCGATTGGCGATGAGGAGGCTGGTAATCATGGGATCAATCTCCGCAATCCGTTAGGCGCCGCGAAAAGGCGAGATTGGCGATCTTCCAGGCACCTTCGTCGCGCACGAGACTAAAATGATCCGCGCCGCAATGGCTGAAAGCGCCGTCCCGGTGGAAGGTGTAGAATCCCCAGACCATGGCGATATCGCCGTCCACATCCACGACCGGGTTCGGCATCCGCTCTTCCAGCTGCGCGGTTTCTGCGGCCAGTCCCGCGAGAAGATCGGCAAATACAACACGGCTTACGGTCGGGGGTCCGTCACCCGTTGAATCGGCGATGGTCACGGTTGCGCCATCGACGACATAGGGCGTGACCAGCCCGGCATCGCGCGCGGCAATGCTCGCAAACAGCGCGCGGACCGGCACCAGCACGGCATCGACATTTGCGTCAGGTGCCGGGAGAACCGCGGGCGGCAGGTCGGTGTCCTGCGCGAAGGCTGGGACAGCGAGCGCCAGCAACGGCAGGAATATCAGGTTACGCATGGTGGTGTTTCCTATCGTCACATCCTGAACACGCCGAACGCGGGGCGCTCGGGTATTTCTGCTTCGAGTGTCGCGGCAAAAGCCAGCCCCAGCACATCGCGGGTTTGCGCCGGATCGATGATGCCGTCGTCCCAGAGGCGGGCGGTGGCATGCCAGGGGTTGCCTTCGTCCTCGTACGTCTGGCGGATCGGGGCCTTGAAGGCTTCGGCCTCCTCATCGGTCCATTTATCCGCATCGCGGTGGACGGTGGCCAGAACGCTGGCGGCTTGTTCGCCGCCCATCACGGAGATGCGGCTGTTGGGCCAGCTGAACAGGAAACGGGGCGAATAGGCCCGCCCCGCCATGCCATAATTGCCCGCACCGAAGCTGCCGCCGATCAAGAGCGTGATCTTGGGCACCGTCGCCGTCGCCACCGCCGTCACCAGCTTGGCACCATGCTTGGCGATCCCTTCGGCCTCATATTTCCCGCCAACCATGAAGCCGGAGATGTTCTGAAGGAACAGCAGCGGGATACGGCGCTGGGCGCAGAGCTCGATAAAATGCGCGCCCTTTTGCGCGCTCTCGCTGAACAGCACGCCATTGTTCGCGATAATCCCGACCGGCATTCCCCAGATATGCGCAAAGCCGCAAACCAGTGTGGAACCATAGAGCGCCTTGAACTCATGAAACTCGCTGCCATCGACGATCCGCGCGATCACCTCATGCACATCATAGGGCGCGCGGACATCGTCGGGGATGATGCCGTACAGTTCCTCGGCGTCAAATTTGGGCGCGCGCGGTTCGACCAGCTTGATGCCGGGGTCATGCGGATGATTGAAGGTCGAAACGATATCGCGAACGATGGTCAGCGCATGTTCGTCATTCTCGGCGACATGATCGACAACGCCGGACTTGCGGCCATGCAGATCGCCGCCGCCAAGATCCTCGGAACTGATTTCTTCGCCCGTCGCGGCCTTCACCAAGGGTGGCCCGGCCAGGAAAATCGTGCCCTGCTCGCGCACGATCACCGTCTCGTCGGACATAGCGGGCACATAAGCCCCGCCCGCCGTGCAGCTGCCCATCACACAGGCAATTTGCGGGATGCCGAGCGCGGACATATTGGCCTGGTTGAAGAAGATGCGCCCGAAATGATCGCGGTCGGGAAACACCTCAGCCTGATGCGGCAGATTCGCGCCGCCGCTGTCGACAAGATAGATGCAGGGCAGCCGGTTCTGCTCGGCAATCTCCTGCGCGCGCAGATGCTTTTTCACCGTCATCGGATAATAGGTGCCGCCCTTCACCGTCGCATCGTTGCAGACGATCATGCACTGGCGGCCCGAAACCCGGCCGATACCGGCGATCATTCCTGCGCCCGGCACCTGCCCTTCATACATGTCGCAGGCCGCAAGCTGGCCGATCTCGAGAAACGGGCTGCCCGGATCGAGCAGGCGCTCAACACGGTCACGTGGCAGCAACTTGCCGCGCGACACATGACGCTCCCGGTGCTTCTCCGTCCCGCCAAGCGCCGCTTCCGCCACATCCGCGCGCAGCGTCTCGGCAAGCCCGCGATTGTGCGCAGCATTGGCGCGAAACGCTTCCCCGCCAACATCCAACTTCGTATCCAGCACCGGTGCGCTCATCGTTATTATCGTCCCCTGATCCTGCACGCTGACTAGCCGGATGGACGCCACAAGGAAAGAACTGCCAGTCTTTTCGACGAACGGCTTTGATCGGACCAAACCGCCCTCTTATAACGCCCGCATAAAAATTCTTTCGAGAGGCTGTTCCGATGAAAACCCGTTTCCTCCCTGCACTGCTGCTTGGCGCCGCCCTAGTCGCCGGTCCCATCGCCTGCACGAGCGATACCGAAACCGAAATCGGCATGGGTACCGAGATCGGCATCAACACGGCTGCAATGGATACCAGCCTCGTCCCGGGCGATGATTTCTACGGCTATGCGAACGGAACCTGGCAGCGCGACACCGAAATCCCGGCCGACCGCTCCAGCATCGGCGCCTTCCTTGTCGCCTTCAACCAGACTGAGCGGCAGGTGACTGAAATGATCGGTGAAATCGTCGCATCCGACCCGGAACCTGGAACCGACGAGGCGCGGATTGCCGATTTCTATAACGCTTTCATGGATGTCGATGCGATCAATGCGGCGGACATGGAACCCGTCCAGGCAGATATCGAGCGGTTCGAGGCGATTGAAAACCCTACACAACTTTCCCGCGTGCTGGGTGAGCAGTTGCGCGCCGATGTCGATCCGCTCAACTATACCGATTACCAGACCGAGAACCTGCTGGGCTTGTTCGTAACCCAGGGGCTCGCAACGCCGGGTGAGGTACTGCCCTATCTGCTGCAGGGCGGCCTCGGCATGCCCGAGCGCGAATATTATCTCTCGGCCGACCCGTCTCTGGCTGCGATCCGTACCGAGTATCGCGCCTATATCGAAGAACTGCTGGCTGCGGCGGGCATCGACAATGCGCCGCAACGCGCCCAGCGAATTTTCGATCTCGAGATGCAGATTGCCGAGGCGCATAATACCCGCGAGCAGACGGAAGACTTCGCGCAGTCCGCCACCGTGTGGAACCGCGACGAGCTCGACAGCCGTGCACCGGGCATGGACTGGGACGCGTTCCTCACCGCCGCTCAGCTCAACGATCAGGAGAAATTCGCGGCCTATCAGGCAGACGGCATTGCCGGCCTTTCTGGGCTGGTCGCATCGCAGCCCATCGAATCCTGGCAGGACTGGCTGATCTTTCACCAGATCAACAGCCATGCCGCCGTGCTCCCCTCTGCTATCGACGAAGCCCATTTCGCTTTTTACGGCACGACGCTTTCAGGCACGCCCGAGCAGCGCAGCCGGGACAAGCGCGCCCTTTCCTCGGTAAACCAGTATCTCGGCGATGCCGTTGGCCGGCTGTACGCCGAACGCTATTTCCCGGCCTCGGCACGGGACGAAGTCCAGGCGATGGTCGACAATATCACAGACGCTTTTGCCGAGCGTGTGCGGAACATCGAATGGATGGCCGATGAAACCCGCGCCGAAGCCCTGCGCAAGGTCGAAACGATCATCGTCGGTGTCGGCTATTCGGACAATTGGCGCGACTATTCGGATTATGCGGTGTCCGCCGACAACGCCTATGCCGCCATGATCGACGGCGAACGGGCCGAATATGCGCATCAGCGCGCCAAGCTTGGCCAGCCTATGGACCGGGGTGAATGGTGGATGACGCCGCAAACCGTGAATGCGGTGAACCTGCCTGTGCAGAATGCCCTCAACTTCCCGGCCGCTATCCTACAGCCGCCATTCTTCAACGCGGCGGCGGATCCGGCCTTCAACTATGGTGCAATCGGCGCGGTGATCGGCCATGAGATCAGCCATAGCTTTGACAATAATGGCGCGGCCTTCGATTCCACGGGCGCACTCAGAAACTGGTGGACCGAAGAAGATCTCGCCAGTTTCAACCAGCAGGGCGATGCGCTGGCCGCGCAGTATGACGCCTATGCCCCCTTCCCCGACCTGAACGTCAACGGGCGACTAACCCTGGGCGAAAACATCGCCGATGTCGCGGGCCTGCAGGCTGCCTATGATGCCTATCGCGCTTCGCTGAATGGCGAGGAAGCCCCTGTCATCGACGGTTTCACAGGCGATCAGCGCTTCTTCATCGCCTATGCCCAGACATGGGCCACGAAAATGCGCGACGAAGCCCTGCGCCAACGCGTCCAGACGGACGGCCATGCGCCTGGCATGTATCGCGCACTCACCGTGCGTAACCTTGATGCCTGGTATGATGCATTCGATGTGCAGCCGGATGCGGAACTCTATCTGGCGCCCGAAGACCGGGTCCGCGTCTGGTAAGCGACTAGCTTTCCGGCTGCGGTGGTTTCCCCGCGATCAGATAGCGGTAGACGCCGACAAGGTTGATCCCGAGCAGCCCGATATTCTGCCAGCCAATCCCCGCGCCCTCGTCATTGAGAAAGCCCCAGGCAATCAGCGCGACCGAGCTCGTGACAAAGACCACGAACGCCCAGCCGGTGCATCTGGTACCAAGATTGAGCGAGACGACGAACGCGGCGAGTAAAGCTGCACCTGCGCCATAATATTGCAGGATATTGAGGGTGGTTTCGCTCATGGTAGCTCTTCTCCTGCAGGGGAGGGGCGTATTCAGCCCCCGCCGATCAGCTCCCGCCCGATCAGGAAGCGGCGGATTTCGTTGGTGCCGGCGCCGATATCGTAGAGCTTGGCGTCCCTCAGGAAACGTTCGACCGGCCATTCCTTGGTATAGCCCGCGCCGCCCAGTGCCTGAATCGCCTCAAGCGAGGTCTTCACCGCGTTTTCGCTGGCGAGCAGAATCGCGCCCGCCGCATCGAAGCGCGTCGTCTGCCCGGCATCGCAAGCCCGCGCCACGGCATAGACATAAGCGCGTGCCGAATTGAGCGCGACATACATGTCGGCGATCTTGCCCTGCATCAGCTGGAAACTGCCAATCGGCTTGCCGAACTGTTTACGGTCGCGGACGTACGGGATCACCACATCGAGACAGGCCTGCATGATGCCGATCGGCCCGGCGGCGAGCACCGCGCGCTCATAATCAAGGCCCGACATCAGCACGCCGACCCCGCCATTGACCGGCCCCATCACATTTTCAGCAGGGACTTCGCAATCCTCGAACACCAGCTCGGCCGTATCGCTGCCGCGCATGCCCATCTTGTCGAGCTTTTTGGAAACGGAGAAACCGGCCATGCCTTTCTCGATGAGGAATGCCGTGATCCCGCCAGAGCCCTCGCCCGGCGCTGTTTTCGCATAAACGACAAGCACATCGGCCTCGGGGGCGTTGGTGATCCAGAATTTCGTGCCGTTGAGGACGTAGCGGTCATTGCCCTGCGGCTCGGCCTTCAGCTTCATCGACACAACGTCTGAACCGGACCCCGCTTCGGACATGGCAAGCGAACCCACGGATTCGCCGCTGATCAGGCCGGGCAGATATTTCGCCTTCTGCTCGTCATTCGCCCAGCGGCGGATCTGGTTTACGCAGAGGTTAGAGTGCGCGCCATAGCTGAGGCCAATCGAGGCGCTGGCCCGGCTGACTTCTTCCATGGCAACGCAATGTTCGAGATAGCCGAGCCCAAGCCCGCCCCATTCTTCTTCGACCGTGATACCATGCAAACCCAGCGCGCCCATTTCGGGCCAGAGCTCTCGGCGGAATGTATTCTCTTCGTCGATCTCCGCAGCGTGGGGCGCGATCCGGTCATCGGCGAACCGGCCGGTTGTCTCGCGGATCATATCGGCGGTTTCGCCAAGCGCAAAGTCGAGATTAGGGGCAACGGACATAGAACAACACTCTCCTGTTAGGAGTGCGCTTTAGCAAGGCCCGGCCCGGCCCGGAAGTGCCGCCCGTCAAAACGCGATATCGAAATGGTCCGCGATCAGCCGATCGTCTGGCCGGTCTTTTCCCAATCGGAGAGAAAGGCTTCCAGCCCGCTGGCCGTAAGCGGATGGTTGAACAGCTTGAGAATCACATCCGGCGGCATGGTCGCGACATCGGCGCCCAACTTGGCGCTTTCCAAAATATGGATCGGATGACGAACGGAAGCGACAAGAATTTCCGTTCGAAAATCATAATTATCATAGATCAATCTGATATCCGAGATAAGGTTCATCCCATCATAGCCGATATCGTCATGTCGCCCCACAAACGGCGAAATGAATGACGCGCCGGCCTTACCCGCGAGCAACGCCTGATTGGCCGTAAAGCAGAGCGTGACATTCACCATCGTGCCGTCATCGGTCAGTTTCTTGCACGTCTTGAGACCATCGACCGTGAGCGGCACCTTGATCGCGATATTGTCGGCGATCTTCCGAAGAACTTCGGCCTCTTTCATCATCGTCTCATGATCGGTCGCGACCACTTCGGCAGACACCGGTCCGTCCACGATCCCGCAGATTTCCTTGGTAACTTCCAGAATGTCCCGACCGGATTTCTGGATGAGCGACGGGTTGGTCGTGACCCCGTCCACCAGCCCGGTGGCGGCAAGCTCGCGGATGGCGTCCGTGTCGGCTGTGTCAGCGAAAAATTTCATGCGGTGTTGGTCCCGTATCAGAGAGTGAGTCGTGTGGCTGCTATAGCCTAATCGTTACCGCGAAAGGATCGGCTATCCACAATCAGCGCAACAGCCCGAACGCGCCGATAATGATCGGATCTCCGGTCGCCTGTGGGTTCGCACGAATGGCTGCTTCCTCCCGGCCCATCGCAGCGTAAATTCCGTCGGCTGCCTTGCGGGATACGTCCGCACCCAGCCCCGCGAGATCTATGCCGGTCGCCACCTGAAGCACCTGCCCGACCAGCGGGTCGCTCGCCACCCTGAGCGCCGTGCCGACTTCCGGGAGCATTGCCGTCACCAGTGCATCGCCCATCTGCCCGCGCAGCGCCTGGGTCGCCGCGTCCCCGTTGGCCGCGCGAATGATCGACAGCGCATCGGCGACGGAGAAGGATCGAATCGCATCCGTGACCAATGGCGCGGCGCGCTCTGCCCCATCAGCCGCAGCTTCGTTGAGAACGCGTAACAACCGATTGCGCACCGCCGATGTAGAGAGCAACGCCCGAACGATGGCGCTCGACCGGGCACCGCCGATTTGATCTGGGAGGGTCACGCGGGCCAGTTGATCGTCATAAAAGCCGTCCTCGGCAAGTAGTCCGGCAAAGGCGCGCTGAGATGAAAGCATCAGCATCCGCCGGATCGCCTCGGTCAGATCGAACCCGCCCATACCTGTGCAGCCGGGAAGAGCGAGCAGCGGAAGCGCGAGACCGCCAATGAGCAGATTTCTTCTATCCATATGGGCCATTTCACACATCCTCTCGTCGTTCCCGCGAAGGCGGAAATCCAGTCCATAACCGCATTACTGGAATCCCGCCTTCGCGGGAATGACGAATTGTTCTATGCGCGATGCCCATGAACCGCGTTCGCGTCCTCCTATTAAATGCCGCCCTTGGTCCGCTCGATTACCGCGTGCCGGACGGCATGGCCGCGCCCCCGGGCAGTATCGTGAAAGTGCCACTGGGGCCGCGCCAGGTTACGGGCGTCGTTTGGGATGAAGGGCGGCTGGAAGGCGAACCCGTGGCCGCGCACAAGCTCCGCCCGATCCTCGGCGTATATGATTCGCCGCCGCTGCCCGAAACACTGCGCCGCCTGATCGAGTGGACGTCCGAATACTATCTCGCGCCCCTCGCCTCGGTGCTGCGCATGAGTCTGGCTTCTACCAGCGGCTATTCGGGCGAGAAGACGATCACCGAATATCGGGCAAGCGGCGGAATGCCGGAACGGATGACCGCGAAGCGCGAACAGGCTCTCGAACTGATCGGCGATAGTCAGGGCCTGATCCGTGAACTGTCAGAGATTGGCGAAGTATCGGACGCGGTGATCCGGGGGCTGGTGAAAGCCGGGGCACTGGAACCGGTCAATGTTTCGCTCGACGCCCCCTTTCCCCTGCCCGACTCCGATTTCGGACCGCCTGATCTCGAGGAGGGGCAGAAGCAGGCAAGCGACCAGCTCAGCAAAGCTGTAAGGGACCGGGAGTTTGCGCCGATCATGCTCAACGGAGTTACCGGTTCCGGCAAGACCGAGGTGTATTTCGAAGCGATTGCGGAAGCACTGCGCATGGGGCGGCAAACGCTGGTCCTGCTGCCCGAAATCGCCCTCACCGAACCGTTCCTCACGCGCTTCACCGCCCGCTTCGGCTGTGAGCCTGTTTCCTGGCATTCCGGTCTGCGCCAGTCGGAGCGCCGCCGCGCGTGGCGGGCGATTTCCAAAGGTGAAGCGATGGTGACTGTGGGCGCACGATCCTCGCTCTTCCTGCCCTATCCGAAGCTCGGCCTGATCATCGTCGACGAAGCGCATGAAAGCGCCTTCAAGCAGGAAGAAGGCGTCAAATATCACGCACGCGATGTTGCCGTAATGCGCGGCAATATTGAAAAATTCCCGATTATCCTCGCGTCCGCAACACCGGCAATCGAAACAAGGCAGATGGTGGAGATCGGGCGTTATGAGGAAATCACCCTGCCCCGCCGCTTTGGCGGTGCCGAGCTGCCCGATCTCGCCGCCATCGATTTACTGCAGGATCCACCGCCGCGCGGTTCCTGGCTCGCGCCGACCCTGGTGCGCGCGGTTCAGGAAACACTAGACCGCAAGGAACAGTCGCTGCTGTTCCTCAATCGGCGCGGCTATGCCCCGCTCACCCTGTGCAGAACCTGCGGACACCGCTTCCAGTGCCCCAACTGCACGGCCTGGATGGTCGAACACCGCCTGCTCGCGCGTCTCGCCTGCCACCATTGCGGCCATGTCATGCCGCCGCCCGCCGAATGCCCGGAATGCGGCGCGGAAGACAGCCTCGTCGCCTGCGGCCCCGGGGTCGAGAGGATCGCCGATGAAGTGACAGCCCTGTTCCCCAACGCCAAGATCGCGATCGTCACATCCGACACGCTCTGGTCGCCGGCCAAAGCCGCCGAATTCGTGCACCGGATGGAGGCGAACGATATCGATATCGTTGTCGGCACCCAGCTCGTCACCAAGGGGTATCACTTTCCGAACCTCACTCTGGTCGGCGTGGTCGACGCCGATCTCGGGCTGCAGGGCGGCGATCTGCGCGCGGCCGAGCGCACTTTCCAGCAGATCATGCAGGTTTCGGGCCGCGCCGGGCGCGGCGACAAGCCGGGCCGCGTGTTCATCCAGACGCACGAACCCGACCATCCCGTGATCGAAGCGCTTGTCTCCGGCGACGCGGAGAGTTTCTACGAAGCCGAGACCGAAGCGCGGCGCTTTGCCGGCGCGCCGCCCTTCGGCCGCTATGCGGGAATCGTCATCTCGTCGGAGGACGAGAAGCAGGCTTTCGAGACCGCGCGGACGATCGGCCAGACCGCGCCCAAGGTGGAGGGTATGATGGTTCTCGGCCCCGCGCCCGCGCCGCTCGCCATGCTGCGCGGCCGCCACCGCCAGCGCCTGCTCGTCCATGCGCGCCGCGCGCTGGACGTGCAGAGCGTGATCCGCGACTGGCTCGGCGAGCGCGACTGGCCGAAAGGCGTGCGGGTGTCGGTCGATGTCGATCCGTACAGTTTCCTGTGACGGATGCGGGAGTTGGGCGTCTAGTCTCGCGCCGCCCTTTCCCGTTCCAGCAAGGCCTCTTTCCGTTTCAATCCATAGGCATAGCCGCCAAGGCTGCCATCCGTCCGAATGACGCGGTGACACGGAATGAGAATGGCGACATTGTTCGCGCCGTTCGCCGATCCCGCCGCGCGCACCGCACGGGGCTTGCCGACAGCCGCAGCAATCTGCGCATAGCTGCGCGTTTCCCCGGGGGGTATGCGCGTGAGTTGACGCCAGACCGCTTCCTGGAACGCGGTACCCTGCACATCGAGTGGCAGACCATGGGGCCTGGCGGGATTGTCGACAGCGGCAACCGCGCGGCCGACCAGATCGGCCATCTCGCCATCGGCGGGTACGATATCGGCATTGGGGAAACGCGTGCGCAGGGCCTTCTCGCCTTCGTCGAAGCTGAGTCGGCATATACCGCGATCAGTCGCCGCGACGAGCATATCGCCCAGGCTGGTCTGGGCGACCGCCCAGTGAATTGTTACGCCGGCACCGCCTTTTCGCCAGGCGGACGGCGTCATGCCAAGGCGTTTGTTCGTTTCGGCATAGAAGCGCCCGGGTCCCGAATAGCCAGCCTCATATATGGCATCGGTTACACGATCCTCGATACCGAGCGCGTGTTCGGCGCGGTCAGCCCGCAGCCGCCGTGCATAGGCCGCAGGGGTCACCCCCATCGCACGGCGAAAGACGCGGAGAAAATGGGTGGGTGAATAACCGACCTGCTGCGCAATCCGATCGAGTTTCATGGCTTCTTCCGCCGCTCCGATGAGCGCCACGGCTTTCGCAACTGCCGCTTCATCGCGCGATACCGTATCTGGCATACAGCGTTTGCACGCCCTCAGGCCGGCCTCGCGCGCTTCCTTGCCGCCGGCGAAAAAGCGTACATTGCCTCGCTTGGGATGGCGGGCCGCGCAAGATGGGCGGCAATATATACCCGTGGTTAGCACCCCGGTGACGAAGCGACCGTCAAAACTACGGTCGCGGGCCTGCACCGCCTGCCAAGCGATATCCGGGTCGAGGAGTGAGTCTTGCGGTGTCATGCCGTCACAATATCGCAACCTAGCACAGTTGCGTTCCGAAAATTGCGTTCAAAGGGCCACTCCCTCTTTTCATTGCTTCCATGGCCCGGTTACAAGGCTCGCCAAATGGAGAGAAACCACCATGGCGCGTTGGATTACAGTTTTACTGGCCCTGTTTGCTCTTTTGCCGATCGCTGCATCGGCGCAAAAGGGCGAAGAAGCGGCAAGCACACAGAATGACGTGGTCGTCGCCGCGCGCAGCGTCGTGCGCGTTGCGCTGATAGCCAACGACCCCAAACAGGGCGAATATCTGCTCGGCCATGGCAGCGGCGTTGCGATCGCCCCCGGCCTGATTGTGACCAATGCCCATGTCGTCGCACCACTGCGCGAATCGCCCAACATCTCTATCAGTATCGTCCCATCCTCCGGCGATGAGCGCTATCCGGGGCGCTTGCTCTCATCCGACACGCGAGCGGACCTTGCCCTGATTCGCATGGAAGAGGACATTGTCGAACCGCTCTCGGTCTTTACCGGAAGCCCTCCAGATACCGGGCGCGTCGCTGCCATTGGCTATCCCGGCTCGGTCGACCTGGCCGAGAATCTTTCCGCCAGCGAACGCGTCCGGCCGATTCCGGCGGTGCGCACCTTCGGCCAGCTTTCGGGCGGGCGCAGCCGCCGCGATGTCGACACGTTGCTGCATACCGCCGCCATGGCGCGCGGCAATAGCGGCGGCCCTCTGGTCGACGAATGCGGCCGGGTGATCGGTATCAACAGTTTTGGCTCGCTTGCCGAACAGAATGACGCCGAATTCGGATTTGCCATTTCAGCCCGCGAAATCATTCCTTTTCTCCAGCGCGCCGACGTGCGGGCGGAAATTACCACCGAATCCTGCATCCCTTCCCCGGAACGGGCGCGCCAAAGCGCCGCAGAGGAACAGCGGGCCGCTGATCGGGCGCGCGAACAGCGCCGCCAACAACTCTATGAAATGCGCGAATTCGGGCTGGCAATCGCCGTCGCCCTGCTTGTGATCGGCGCCGTGATGTTTCTCGGCGGAATTATCGCGATGTTCTTCCGCGGCCGGTGGCGCCCGGGGACATTGGTTGGCGGCCTCGGAATCGTTGTCGGGTTTATCCTGATGGCGGGATCCGTCTATGTGTTCTTTAACCGGCCTAGCCTGGCCTCACTCTATGCCGACACTGAAGCGGAAGAGGCCGCTACGCCGGAAGAAACAGCGACGGATGGCATCGAAGATGAGGCGAATGGGGAAGCTGCCGAATAGATTCGGGGAAAAGTTCGCTCCTCCTATCTTGCATCGCAGCATGACCCTTGCTAGGTGGCCCGCAGCCGTAGCGGGGTCGCTTTGCCGCACCCTTTTCTATGGACCAGTCATCCTCCTTTAGGGGCATATTTACGCGTGGATATTTCCGGCGGAATCAAGGCCAGCCTCGCAGGCCGCTACGCAGCGGCACTGTTTGAACTGGCGGAAGAGAAAAAGCAGCTCGACGCGGTCGAGGGCAGCTTGGCGAAGCTCAAATCGGCATTGGCCGATTCGGGTGAATTTGCCGCGCTGACCACAAGTCCGCTGGTCGGGCGTAACGAGGCAGTGGCGGCAACCCAGGCAGTTGCCACTACGCTGGGCCTCGATCCCCTCACCGCGAACTTCCTAGGCGCACTCGCCGAGAATCGCCGCCTTGCGCAGCTCGCCGCCGCTATCCGCGACTTTTCGGTCATCGCTGCCCAGTATCGCGGCGAAGCCAATGCCGAAGTCGCATCGGCGCATCCCCTTTCCGACGACCAGGTCGTAGCGCTCAAGGCGAAGCTGAAAAGCCTTGCCGGCCGGGACGTCAATATCGACATGAGCGTCGACCCCTCGTTGCTTGGGGGACTGGTTGTCCGCATGGGCAGCCGAATGATCGACGGCTCGCTCCGTACAAAACTGAATGCACTCGCAAGCGCCATGAAAGGCTAATGATGGACATCAACGCTGCAGAAATTTCCAAGGTCATCAAAGACCAGATCGCCAGTTTCGGCACCGAGGCACAGGTCTCGGAAATCGGAACCGTGCTGTCCGTCGGTGATGGTATCGCCCGCGTACACGGCCTCGACAATGTCCAGGCCGGTGAAATGGTCGCCTTCGACAATGGCGTTCAGGGCATGGCCCTCAACCTCGAAGCGGACAATGTCGGCATCGTGATTTTCGGCTCGGATGCCGAGATCAAGGAAGGCGACACCGTCAAGCGCACCGAGACCATCGTTGACGTTCCCGTCGGCAAGGGCCTTCTCGGCCGCGTGGTCGACGGCCTCGGCAATCCAATCGACGGCAAGGGCCCGCTGACGGACGTAACCCGCGAACGCGTCGAGGTGAAAGCCCCGGGCATTATCCCGCGCAAATCGGTGCATGAACCTGTACAGACCGGCCTCAAGGCGCTCGACGCCCTGGTTCCCGTCGGTCGCGGCCAGCGCGAACTGATCATCGGCGATCGCCAGACCGGCAAGACTGCCGTCGCCATCGACACCTTCATCAACCAGAAAACGAACAATGCTGGCGATGACGAGTCGAAGAAGCTGTATTGTATCTATGTTGCCATCGGCCAGAAGCGCTCGACGGTTGCCCAGATCGTTCGCCAGCTCGAAGAAAATGGCGCGATGGAATATTCCATCGTTGTTGCTGCTACGGCTTCCGAGCCGGCGCCGCTTCAGTATCTTGCGCCATACACCGGCTGCACGATGGGTGAATATTTCCGCGATAATGGCATGCATGCCTGCATCGTATACGACGATCTTTCGAAGCAAGCTGTTGCCTATCGCCAGATGTCGCTCCTCCTTCGTCGCCCTCCGGGCCGTGAAGCCTATCCGGGCGACGTGTTCTATCTTCACTCTCGCCTGCTCGAACGCGCAGCCAAGATGAACGAAGACAATGGTTCCGGTTCGATGACGGCCCTGCCGATCATTGAAACCCAGGCCGGTGACGTTTCGGCCTATATTCCGACCAACGTTATCTCGATCACGGACGGCCAGATATTCCTCGAGACCGAACTTTTCTACCAGGGCATCCGCCCGGCCATTAACGTGGGCCTCTCGGTGTCCCGTGTTGGCTCGGCCGCACAGACCAAGGCGATGAAAAAGGTTTCGGGTTCGATCAAGCTCGAGCTGGCCCAGTATCGCGAGATGGCGGCTTTCGCGCAGTTCGGCTCCGATCTCGACGCATCGACGCAGCAGCTGCTCAATCGCGGTGCTCGCCTCACCGAACTCCTCAAGCAGAAGCAGTTTGCGCCGATGCCGATGGAAGAGCAGGTCGTCTCGATCTTCGCCGGTGTGAATGGCTATCTCGATGGCATCGCCACCGATCAGGTCACCCATTTCGAAGAAAGCTTTATGAGCCATATGCGTGCCGATCACGCCGATGTGCTCGCAACCATCCGGGATACCGAAAAGCTGGAAGACGATACGTCCGACAAGCTCAAGACTATCTTGGACGCTTTCGTAAAGACCTTCGCCTAAGGGGCTGAAACACCGTGGCTAGTCTCAAGGAACTCAAGGATCGCATCTCCTCGGTCAAATCGACCCAGAAGATCACCAAGGCCAAGCAGATGGTTGCCGCTGCCAAGCTCCGTAAGGCGCAGGCGGCCGCCGAAGCCGCGCGTCCTTATGCAGAGCGTCTCGAAACCGTGATGTCGAGCCTCGCCTCGGGCGTTTCGATCAGCAAGGACACGCCCAAGCTGCTCGCCGGAACGGGCAAGAACCAGAAGCATCTGATGGTCGTTGCAACGTCCGATCGCGGGCTGTGCGGCGCGTTTAACGCGAACATCGTCAAGGAAGCCCGGATCAAGGCCGATGCCCTGAAAGCCGAAGGCAAGGATGTGGAATTCTATCTGGTGGGCAAAAAGGGCAAGCCCGTCATCAACCGCGTCTATCCGGGCAGCATCAGGCATCATTTCGATACCAGCGATATCAAGAATCCGCATTATGACGATGCGAAGGAAATCGCCGAAGATCTGGTCGCACGCATGGAAAAAGGCGATTTCGATATTGCCTGGCTCTTCTATTCGAAGTTCAAATCGGCACTGGTGCAGGAACCGCAGACCCAGCAGATCATCCCCGTCCCTGTTGACGAGAATGCAGATACGGGCAGCACGGTAGCCGTGGAATATGAGCCCGACGAAGAGGAAATCCTCTCCGAACTCCTACCGCGCAACCTGTCGATCCAGCTTTTCCGCGCCTTGCTTGAAAACGGTGCATCCGAACAAGGCGCTTCGATGACGGCGATGGACAATGCCACGCGCAACGCCGGCGATTTGATCGAAAAACTGACCATCGTTTATAATCGCAGCCGCCAAGCCGCGATCACCACCGAACTCGTTGAAATCATCTCGGGCGCAGAAGCGCTCTAAGTATTTAGAAGGCAAGAGGTAATAATCATGGCCACCACCAATAATGTCGGTACAGTCTCACAGGTTATCGGCGCCGTCGTCGATGTGAGCTTCCCGAACGAGCTGCCGAACATCCTGAGCGCGCTCGTCACCGACAATAACGGCAACCGCCTCGTACTCGAGGTCGCCCAGCATCTCGGCGAAAATATGGTCCGTACCATCGCCATGGACGCGACCGAGGGCCTGGTCCGCGGCCAGGAAGTGACCGACACCGGCGCACAGATCAACATGCCGGTTGGCCCGCAGACGCTTGGCCGCATCATGAACGTCGTCGGCGAACCGATCGACGAACTCGGCCCGATCAACGCGACCGCAACGGCACCAATTCATGCTGAAGCCCCTGCCTTTATTGACCAGTCCACCGACGCAGAAATCCTCGTCACGGGCATCAAGGTCGTCGATCTGCTCGCACCTTATGCCAAGGGCGGCAAGATCGGCCTGTTCGGCGGTGCCGGCGTGGGCAAGACGGTTCTCATTCAGGAACTGATCAACAACATCGCCAAGGGCCATGGCGGCACCTCTGTGTTCGCCGGTGTTGGCGAGCGGACCCGTGAAGGTAACGATCTCTATCACGAATTTCTCGATGCCGGCGTTATCGCCAAGGATGACGACGGCAATGCAACGCCGGAAGGCTCCAAGGTTGCGCTGGTTTATGGCCAGATGAACGAACCTCCGGGCGCCCGCGCGCGCGTTGCCCTGTCGGGCCTGACCATCGCTGAATATTTCCGCGACGAAGAAGGCCAGGACGTTCTGTTCTTCGTCGACAACATCTTCCGCTTCACACAGGCCGGTTCGGAAGTGTCCGCACTGCTTGGCCGCATTCCTTCGGCCGTGGGCTATCAGCCGACGCTGTCGACGGACATGGGCAACCTGCAGGAGCGGATTACGTCGACCAACAAGGGCTCGATCACCTCGGTGCAGGCCATCTACGTGCCGGCCGATGACCTTACCGACCCTGCGCCTGCAACCTCCTTCGCTCACTTGGACGCCACAACCGTTCTTAACCGCGCGATTTCGGAGCTGGGCATCTACCCGGCTGTGGATCCTCTCGATTCTACAAGCCGCGTTCTCGAACCCCGCGTTGTTGGCCAGGAACATTATGAAACGGCCCGCGCCGTTCAGGAAACGCTGCAGCGCTACAAGTCGCTGCAGGACATTATCGCCATTCTCGGTATGGATGAGCTTTCGGAAGAAGATAAGCTGATCGTTGCCCGCGCCCGTAAAATCCAGCGCTTCCTGTCCCAGCCTTTCCACGTTGCTGAGGTCTTCACCGGCCTTTCCGGCAAGTTCGTTGATCTGGAAGACACGATCCGCTCGTTCAAGGAAGTTGTCGAAGGCAAGCATGATGACCTGCCCGAAGCCGCTTTCTACATGGTCGGCGGTATCGACGAAGCGATTGCCAAGGCTCAGCAACTGGCTGCAGACGCGGCATAGCGATGGCAGATCTGCGCCTTGAGGATTGCGTCAATGACATCTGCCCGTGGTCCGGCGATCCGGTCGTGGAAGATTCGCTGACACTCTACAAAGGCGCAGTGGTCGGCTTCTGTAATACCGGATGCCGGGACAAATTTGAAAAGGCCGCCTCGATGTTCGACGCGGTACTACAGGACTGATTGCAATGGCTCTCAATTTCGAACTCGTCACACCGGAAAAGCTTCTCCGCTCGGAGGAAGTGCATATGGTCGTCGTACCCGGAACCGAGGGCGATTTCGGTGTGCTGGAGCGCCATGCGCCCGTTATGTCGACGATCCGCGACGGTGCGATTCAGATTTTCGCTACACCCGGCGCAACGCCGGAGACGATCAGGGTCGAGGGCGGTTTTGCCGAAGTAAACGACAAAGGCCTTACGATCCTCGCCGAAAAGATCGTCGACGAAGGCTAGGCTTTCCGAGCACAATGCCGGTTGCAGGGCTTCAGCGGCCCTGCGTCTCCTCCTCCGGGCCTCATGGACCGGTGACGTCACAAAACCCAGCCTGAACTGACGCCTGGCAAGCCGGGCGACGGAGCACAGCCCCCATTTCCGGCGTCTTTCCCGCCATTTGCGCCGATTTCCCGAATAATCGCACCCGTTTCGCGGCCATTAGCTAATTGTCAAAGTTTTCAATCTATTCACCATGTCGACACAGCTCGTTTTGTGCGGGCATTTGGCATTGAGGAACGGCATGAGCGCATTTGGACGAAAAAGCGGTGGCCAGAAACCTTCCTTCGGCGTTGCACGCCCGATGCAGGGCGGTGGCAAGGCTGCGCCTGCCCCATCTGATTCTGAAAGCGTAAAGGGCGGAGAGCAGTTCCCGCCCATAGAATCGCTGGACCTTCCCGGCGTGGAGGATGACGGGTCGACCGCCCTTCCCGAAGAAAACGCGATGTCGAAGCTTAATGATCGCGCCAATGCGGTTGCCGAGACCGTAGAAGAGGTCCAGGGATTCGAAGCCTCTGTGCACAAGATCAAAGAACAGGTCCTGCCGCGCCTTCTCGAGCGCGTCGACCCCGAGGCTGCGGCCACTCTTACCAAGACCGAGCTTGCCGAGGAATTCCGGCCGATCATTTCCGAAGTGCTGGCCGAGCTGAAAATCACGCTCAACCGCCGTGAGCAGTTCGCACTCGAAAAAGTGCTGGTCGATGAGCTGCTGGGCCTTGGTCCGCTCGAAGAGCTGCTCTCCGACCCCGATATCAACGATATCATGGTGAACGGACCCGAGCAGACCTATATCGAACGCAAAGGTAAGCTGGAACTCGCCAAGATCCAGTTCCGCGACGAAGAACATCTGCTGCAAATCGCCCAGCGCATCTGCAACTCGGTTGGTCGCCGCGTCGACCAGACCACGCCGCTGGCCGATGCCCGTCTCGCCGATGGGTCTCGTGTGAACGTTATCGTGCCGCCGCTCTCGCTGCGCGGTACTGCGATCTCAATTCGCAAATTCTCCGACAAGCCGATCACCATCGATATGATGCAAGGCTTCGGTTCGATGTCGAAAGACATGGCGACCTTCCTCAAGGTCGCGGGCGCCAGCCGGTTCAACGTCGTTATCTCCGGCGGTACGGGTTCAGGTAAAACGACGATGCTTAACGCCATGTCGAAAATGATCGATCCAGGCGAACGCGTACTGACTATCGAGGATGCCGCCGAGCTTCGCCTGCAGCAGCCGCACTGGCTGCCTCTGGAAACTCGCCCTGCCAACCTTGAAGGCAAGGGCGAGATTTCGATCGGCGACCTTGTGAAGAATGCCTTGCGTATGCGTCCTGACCGCATCATCCTCGGCGAGATTCGCGGCGCGGAATGTTTCGATCTGCTTGCCGCCATGAACACGGGCCATGATGGCTCCATGTGTACGCTTCACTCCAACAGTCCGCGCGAATGCCTGGGCCGTATGGAGAATATGGTTCTGATGGGCGACATCAAGATCCCGAAAGAAGCGATCTCCAAACAGATTGCCGACTCGGTCGATCTCATCATCCAGGTAAAACGCCTGCGCGACGGGTCTCGCCGGACAACCAACATCACCGAAGTTATCGGCATGGAAGGCGATGTCATCGTCACCCAGGAACTGTTCAAGTTTGAATATACGGGTGAGGACGACAACGGAAAAATCGAGGGCGAATATCGTTCGATGGGCCTGCGCCCTTACACGCTCGACAAGGCGAAAGCCTATGGTTTCGAACAGCCCTGTCTCGAGGCCTGCCTCTAGCGCCCCGAGAGCTCCGGCCGCGGATCTGCTCCCGCCGTTACAATTTTGCGCCTGCTATCGCCAGCATTGTCGCGCCGATCAGGGCGAGGATCATGATCAGCGGCCAATTGGCCCAACCAACCTCGTCGAGATGATCGCGATTGTTGCGTCGGCGATCCATCAATCCCGCAAACACCGCTATTGCGATCAGCGCAATCGCCGCGACGACAAACTTCTCATCCAAGGCTGGGCTATTTACTGAGTTTTTCGATCTGGTCCTGAAGCTGGGCGAGCTGTTCTTTCAGCGCGTCCACTTCGGCGTTGCTCGGGCTGTCCGTCTCACGCGGCGTATCGGCCTTGCCGGTTTGCTTGAAAGCCCCGGCTGCCGCTTCGAACATTTCCATATTGCGGCGCGCAATCTCGCCGAAAGGCCCCGAACCGAGAGCTCCTTCCATGGCATCGCGAAACTTGGCCTGGTTACGCTGGAATGCTTCCATAGAGGCTTCCAGATATTGCGGCACCATCGCCGACATCGAATTGCCGTACATGCCGATCAGATCGCGAAGAAAGCTGACGGGCAACATCGTCTGGCCATGGCTTTCCTCTTCCATGATAATCTGCGTCAGGACGCTGCGGGTGATGTCTTCGCCGCTCTTGGCATCAATCACCTGAAAATCGCGTTTTTCACGGATCATCGTACCAAGATTGTCCAATGTAATGTAACTGGAACTTTCGGTGTTATAGAGGCGCCGATTGGCGTATTTCTTGATAATGACCGTGTCGGAGTCGGAACCGGATTTAGCCATGAATATCTCTCCAAATGTTGGAGACGGCTTAGCACCGAGAGATACTGCGCTGCAACACAAACCCCGCCCTCTCCCACTTTTCCTCGATTTGCTGCGCAGCGAAACTGCAGCATCGCCGGAGCGGACGGTTGCCGCGCTTGCCGGTCTGAAGGCCTATCAAGAAGCCGAACGGGGCCCGGCGAGGCGTCCCGCGCCCATTGCAGCGGAGGTCGGCAGGGCGAAACTCCTCGATTATGGCGGCGACGGCCCGGCGGTGATTTTCGTTCCTTCGCTGATCAATCCGCCGACGATTCTGGATCTGGCGGAGAATAATTCGCTGCTCTGCTGGCTCAGCGCACAGGGCGTCCACCCCTATCTCGTCGATTGGGGCGCGCCGACGGCCGATGAAGCAAAGATGACCATTGGCGATCATGTTGAAGGGCTTCTACTGCCGCTGATCGATGCTCTGGGCGAGCCTGCGCATCTCGTTGGCTATTGTCTCGGCGGAACGATGGCGGCTGCGGCAGCGATGCTGCGCCCCCCCCTTTCGCTGGTCACGATTGCGGCCCCCTGGCACTTCGACGGATTTCCGGACGATGCCCGTGGCGGCCTGAAACAGCTTTGGGAGAGTTCCGAACCCGCGGCGCGTGATCTGGGCGCCTTGCCGATGGAGGTTCTGCAAACCGGTTTCTGGAAGCTCGACCCTGCTCGCACTGTAAGCAAGTTCGAAATGTTCGGGCGGCTGGACCCGAAAAGCGACAAGGCCCGGGCCTTCGTTGCACTGGAAGACTGGGCAAATGACGGACCGCCGCTGAGCTACGGCGCGGGCAGGGAACTTGTCGAGGATCTGTTCTGCGGCAATGCAACAGGTTGCGGACAATGGACAGTCGGCGGGCGAATCATCGATCCAGCCCTCCTACCCTGTCCCGTGCTGGACATCATTTCATCCACCGATCGTATCGTTCCGGAAGCCACCGCAGCACGGGCCGGCAAGGTCATCACCCTTTCCCAGGGCCATGTCGGAATGGTTGTGGGCAGACGCGGAAGAACAGCTCTGTGGGAGCCCCTCGCCCAATGGCTTTCGCAGGTGCAACATAGGAGCTAAGCTCCCGCCCGAATCCTCTGTTTGTCATGTGAAAAGGCCATCGCCATGTCCGATATCGTCATAACCGCCGCCAAACGCACGCCCGTTGGCAGTTTTCTGGGAGCTTTCGCCACCACGCCCGCGCATGAGCTGGGCCGGGTCGCGATCGAGGCAGCACTTGCACAATGCGGCGTTGCACCAGGCGATGTGTCGGAAGTCGTGATGGGCCAGGTGCTGACCGCAGGCGAAGGCCAGAACCCGGCGCGGCAGGCGGCGATGGCCGCGGGCGTACCGAAGGAAATTCCGGCCTGGGGCGTCAATCAGGTCTGCGGATCCGGCCTGCGCGCCGTGGCCATTGCCAGCCAGCAGGTGGCGTGCGGCGATGCAGCCATCGTCGTCGCGGGCGGGCAGGAGAATATGTCGATGAGCCGCCATTGCCAGAATTTGCGGGCCGGACAGAAGATGGGCGATCTCGCGCTGGTCGACACAATGATCAAGGATGGCCTCACCGATGTGTTCAACGATTATCACATGGGCATCACGGCCGAAAACCTTGCCGAGCGCTACCAGATATCGCGTGAGGCGCAGGACGCCTTTGCCACCCTTTCCCAGAACAATGCCGAGAGAGCGCGCGCGGACGGCCGTTTCCGCGACGAGATCGCACCCGTTGCCGTTGCGCACCGCAAAGGCGATATCCTCGTCGAGGACGACGAATATATCCGCGCCGGCGTAACGGCGGAGAGTCTTGCCGGGCTGCGCCCCGCTTTCAAGAAGGACGGCACCGTGACGGCCGCCAACGCAAGCGGGATCAATGACGGCGCGGCCGCCCTGATCGTTATGACGGCGGAAGAAGCTGAGCGCCGCGGCGCCCCAGTCCTTGCGCGGATCGCAAGCTGGGCTTCGGCCGGCGTCGACCCGTCGATCATGGGCATTGGCCCCGTCCCCGCCACCAAAAGAGCGCTTGAAAAGGCCGGTTGGTCGATCGGCGACCTCGACCTGATTGAAGCGAACGAAGCCTTTGCCGCACAGGCCCTATCGGTTGGCCAGGATCTCGGCTGGGATCCGGACAAGGTGAATGTGAATGGCGGTGCCATCGCAATCGGCCATCCGATCGGGGCCTCCGGCGCGCGGGTACTGACGACCCTGCTCTATGAAATGGACAAGCGCGACGTGCATAAGGGCCTGGCGACTTTATGCATCGGTGGCGGAATGGGTATCGCAATGTGTGTCGAGCGCTAGGCGCATCGCCACCGCCGCACCTACACATTAGCGTATTTCACCATTTTGTTGGGTGATCGACTGAAAAGGCCGTCGCTGAGATTACCCAATCCCCTGTAATTCCAGCATTTTCGGAAACTGGCACGACTTCTGCTTTGTTAGGAGCATAACCGGCATGCGTCGGGGCACATACAAACGCAAAGTTTGAGGTTCAGGAATGTTTGACAAACTCGCTTATATTGGCGCCGCAGGCTTGCTCGCGCTTGGTGGTTACGCAACCGACGTTCTGGGAAACGGCGAAACCGAGGCGGTCGAAGGCCGCATCTATCATTATGTGCGCAGCAACCGGGACGGATCCAGCCCGGAAAATGTTTATGTATATCGCGAAGCGGCCAATCACATCGAAGTGTACAAGGCGGTCGAGCGCTGCACGGGCGCTGCCTTTGTATCGGCCTGGATCGATACCGAGACGGGTAGCGCAAGCACGATCCAGGGCGGCCGGCTGATGCCCGAAGCTCGGCATGAGAATTTCGCGACCGTCTCCTACGATCCGGCTGCGACGATGCTGCGCGCGGAAGCCGCCCTGCCCGACCAGATGATCCGCCAGCAGGTGCGTGTTGAAGAACCCATCTATCATCTCTACGACTTCGATCTGGCAACATTGTCCGTCCAGACCATGGCGCTTGAAGATCCGCGCGCCGGCTTTTCGTTCGGCCTGCCGTTGATCTGGACCGAGCCCGAAGACGGCCGGTTCGTCCGTCACCTTGGCCGTGCAGATGCCGTCTATGTCAGGGAGGAGGACTATCACGGCACAGCAGCATTGCGCTTCGAGGTTGGTGGAACGGCCTTCGGTGAAAATGGCGGCCCGCTGTGGATTGATGCACAATCGGGCCATGTACTGGGCGCCGAATGGGGCATTCCCAACCATGCGGGCATGGAAGATTTCGCGATCCGCCTCATGGATGTCGAGGATGGCGGAGAAGCGGGCTGGAACGCCTTGCTCACCAGCCATTTCGAAGGATGCCCGACCGTTTAGGCTGACCATAACCTGCTTTGCAGGAAATTGCCGCGCCAGCCCGCAGGTTGCGTCTGACAAATGAGATTCTCTCCCTAGATTGCAGCACCCTGCGCTTCAGCCTAGCATGGATGCATGACCTATCTAATTCGCACGGCGCTTGCCGCCTGCCTGATCGGATTGACTGCTTGCGCCATGCCCGAGGAAATCACCAACGCCGCTGTTCCGCCCTCCGCGGAAATCATGAGTTGGAACGACCTGTTTTCGCGTGAGCAACCCCAAACCGATATTCGCATCGCCTATGGCGAAGGCGACCTACAGTTTTCCGAACTCTGGCTGCCTGAAGGCGAAGGCCCACACCCCACAGTGCTTATGATCCATGGCGGCTGCTGGCAGACCGATATTGCCGAACGCGATATCATGAACTGGATCGCCGAAGACCTGCGCCAGCGCGGCATCGCGGTCTGGAATATCGAATATCGCGGCGTCGACCGCGAAGGCGGTGGCTATCCGGGAACCTATGAGGATGTGCTCGCCGCCGGTGACTCGCTGATGGCCAACTGGGATCGGTACAATCTCAACGTCGAACCGATTGTCGCCATCGGCCATTCGGCGGGCGGACACCTCGCACTGTGGCTTGCGGCGCGTCAATCGGCCTTTACCGGCCAGCCGCTCACGGGCAGGCATCGGCTACCGATTGCTGCGGCAATCAGTCAGGGCGGGCTGCCCGACCTGGAAGCCGGAACACGGCGCGAGGGGCATGCTTGCGGAACAGACGCCCCACGTTTGATGATGGGCAACCATCCCGAACTCACATCTCCGCAACGAATGCCCGCTGCAATGGCCCCGCAGATCCTCGTCAATGCGGAACGCGACCGGATCGCTCCGCCCGAATATGCAGAGGCCTATCGCAATGCCAATCTTGCCCGTGATGCAACCAATATCGGGCTCGTCACTGTACCGGGTGAAGGCCATGTCGAACTGGTGACTCCCGGCACGGCGAGCTGGGAACGGCAGGTCGAACTGATCGAGGAGGCACTTGGATTGTCATGAGCAGCCTGGACGACGCCCGCGCGCTAGATGCCGCCGATCCGCTTGCCGGGATGCGTGAACGCTTCCTGTTGCCAGAGGGCATTATCTATCTCGATGGGAATTCGTTGGGAGCTTTGCCCAAAGCAACCATCGCTGCCCAGAAAGATGTGGTCGAGCGCCAATGGGGTACCGACCTCATCCGCAGCTGGAACGACAATGGCTGGATCGGTGCACCGCAACGGATCGGCGCGAAAATTGCGACACTGATCGGGGCAGAGCCCCATGAAGTGATCGTGACGGATTCTGTTTCGGTCAACCTGTTCAAACTGATAATCGCCGCGACCCGGCTGAACGCCGATCGTTCTCAGATACTGACCGAGCCGGGCAATTTCCCGACCGATCTCTACACAGCAGATGGCGCGGCTGGCCTGCTGGCCAATCACATTGTCCATACCGAGCAGGCCGGCGATCTTGTCGATGCGCTCGGCCCCGATACGGCGCTGATGCTGCTGACCCATGTCCATTACAAGTCGGGGGCCCGCCACGACATGCAGCTGCTGACCGAAGAAGCGCATGAGGCAGGCGCACTGGCGCTCTGGGACCTGAGTCACAGCGTCGGTGCGATCCCCATCGACTTGGGCGGCTGCGAGGTCGATCTCGCGGTCGGCTGCGGCTATAAATATCTGAATGGCGGGCCTGGCGCTCCGGCCTTTCTCTACGTTCGCGAAGATTTGCAGGATCAGCTGCGCTCGCCCTTGTCCGGCTGGATGGGGCATGAGGCCCCGTTCGAGTTTCGTGACGATTATGTGCCCGCGCCGGGCATCAGCCGGTTCCTCTGCGGAACGCCTCCGATACTGAATATGCTGGCCCTTGAGAGCGGTGTCGACCTGTTTGCCGATATCGATATGGATGCTGTGGTCGCGAAATCCGCGGCCCTGTTCGATCTGTTCGAAACACGTATCGAAGAGCGTTGCGGCGATCACGGCTTGGAGCTTATCACCCCTCGCGACGCTGCCCATCGTGGCAGCCATATCTCGTATCGCCATCCGAATGGCTGGCCAATCATGCAGGCGCTGATTGAGCGCCGTGTCATTGGCGATTTCCGCGCGCCCGATATTTTGCGCTTCGGCCTGACGCCGCTCTACACAAGCTTTGCGGACATCTGGCAGGCTGTGGAAATTTTGGGTGAAATTTTGGACAGCGGCATCTGGCGCGATACGCGTTTTGCTGAGAAAACTGCCGTTACCTAGCGAAGCTCAGCTTCTCCCATCGGGAGAAGGATAGGGAGGCTTGCGAGACTTTCTCGCTAGCCGAACTTGGATGAGGGGTTCGCCCCTATCGATGGATGAGCCCCCTCACCCAGCTTCGATTATGTGCGCTTCGCTCACCTAGTCTACACAACTCTCTCCCCATGGGAGAAAGAGCTACCGCGACGGCCGCTCCAACACCACTGTCTCATCGCCTTTAAACGATGCCCGGCGGACCTCTTCAAATCCGAACTTTTGGGCAAGCGCCAGCGACGGTGCATTTTCGGGATCGATGATGCAGCAATAGCCCCGGTTCGGAAGATGGGCATCGGCCCAGCCCAGAGCAGCAGCCAGTGCCTCGCTCGCATAGCCTTTGCCATGGGACCATGTGTCGAAAACCCAGGCTCCTTCCGGTGTATCGGGAAGCGGTGGATCAATCGGCCGCTCGAACGCGCCAAAACCGAGATTGCCTGCGATCCTGCCACTCGCCTTCTCCTCGACGATCCACAAGCCATAACCGAGCAAAAACCAGAAGCCAGCATTACGCGCAAACTTATCCCAAGCTAAACTGCGATCGGCCATTGCCCCGCCCATATGCTGCGTAACTTCGGGATCGGTAATCATGGCACAAAAGCTATCGAAATCCTCGCGGCGAAACTCGCGCAGGACCAGCCGCTCTGTCTCGATGCGCGGCGCATTGGCAACCCTGTCCGTCATGCTCAACCTCCCCGACTGCATAGTGTAGACAGCACGATCCATTCGTCCATAAAAAAACCCGCCCCGGCCGAGGGGATGGCCGGTGCGGGTCCAGGGTAAATCGCGACTATGGGGGACATCGCGATTCAGGGAGTGTCGGGTCAGGCCGCAGCGCGCCCTTCGCCGCGATTTTCACGCAGCCAGTTCAGGGCGTTCTCCGGCGTCGATTCGACATAGGGGTCTTCGTCGGTGCCATCGTCGTTGATCCCCGGCTCTTCGAACCAGGCGACGATCTCGCCGTCTTCGACGACCATGGCGTAACGCCATGAACGGTCGCCAAAGCCCAGATGATCCTTGTTGATCAGCATGCCCATCCGGCGGGTGAAGTCGCCCGAACCGTCCGGCAGCATCTTGACCTTTTCAAGGCCGAGATTTTTGGACCATTGATACATCACAAAGGCGTCGTTGACCGAGATGCAGTAGACCTCGTCCACGCCGAGCTCTTTGAAATCGTCATAATAGCGTTCGAAGGCGGGGCACTGCTCGTTCGAGCAGGTTGGCGTGAAAGCGCCGGGCAGCGAAAAGACGACGCTGCGTTTGCCGGCAAACAGTTCGCCGGTATTCACATCCTGCCAGCGAAAGGGGTTGTCCCCTCCCAGGCTTTCGTCGCGAACTCGGGTTTTCAGGGTTACGTCGGGAACATTGCGTCCAAGCATTCGGGTGTCTCCATTGATTGTCTGTTGATTGATTTGCTGAACAGACAATGGTTGAAACCGCTCGCCGGTTCCAACGGATTTCCCGATAGACAGTTAGTGACGAATTAAATCAATATTCCTCTTGTAATCGATTCAACAACTTTCTCGGGAATCAGGAGATCGGCCCCTCCGCCCTGCCCTGGACGAACTGGTCGACATGCACATCGCCCGAATGCCGCAGCTCAGAAACTGGCCCCGACCATATGATCCGGCCTTCGAAGAGCATCGCCACGCGGTCCGAAATCTTCTCGACCGATCCCATATCATGAGTGATCGTAAGCGCCGTTATGCCGAGATCTTTGACGAGCTCGACGATCAGCTTGTTGATGACATCGGTGCGGATGGGATCGAGGCCGGTCGTGGGTTCGTCGAAAAAGATGATTTCAGGCCGGGGCGCGATGGCACGGGCGAGTGCCACACGCTTCTGCATCCCGCCCGAAAGCTCGCTGGGTCGGAGGTCGAGCACTTCTTTGCCGAGGCCAACCCGTTCAAGATTTTCCAGCGCAGTAGCTCGCATATCCGATGATCGTTTGTGCCGACCCTGGGTCAACGCAAAGGTGATGTTGCGCCAGATCGGTAACGAATCGAACAACGCGCCGCCCTGAAACAGCATTCCGAACTTGGCGCGCACGCGGTCATGATCGGCGGCTTTCATCCCGGTAATCTCTTCGCCGTCGACAAAAATCTTCCCGGCATCGACGTCCATCAGACCCAATATGCATTTCAGCATCACCGATTTGCCGCAGCCCGATCCTCCGATGATGGTCATCGATTCCCCGGGCTCGACTGAAAAGCTTACATCGCGCAGCACATGGTTGCTGCCGAAGCTTTTCGATACGCCTTGTAGCTCGATTTTTGGGTGATCGCTCATCAGCCGCCTAACCGAATGCCGTGAGCGTGATGACGAGGTTCGACAGCAATATCAGGACGAACGCCCCAACCACCGCATTGGTCGTCGCCCGGCCCACGCCCGCCGCGCCGCCCTTTGTCTGTAGCCCAGCATAGCAGCCGGACAGCGCGATGAAGAAGCCGAATACCGCCGCCTTGACCAGCGACATCATGATATCGTCACCTTCAAGGATAGAGTTCGTCATCTCGAGATAGCTGGAAGGGTTGAAGCCGAGCTTGTGGATCGACAGCAAATAGCCGCCAAATATCCCGATCACATTGGCAATGCAGACCAGAATTGGCAGGGCAATCACGCTTGCGAACAGGCGCGGTGCGATCAGATAGCGATAGGGATCGGTCCTGAGCGTCACCATCGCATCAATCTGTTCGGTGACACGCATCGTGCCGATCTCTGCCGCCATCGCTGAAGACACGCGCCCCGCAACCATCAGGCCGACCAGTACAGGCCCCAATTCCCGGACCATCGCGATCACGACAATCGCTGGAACCGTCGATTGCGCATTGAAGCGCGAGCCGCCGGTATAGATTTGCTGGGCCAGAGCCGCGCCGGTGAAAACAGCCGTCAGCGCGACAACGGGCAGCGAGTTCCAGCCGATCTGAAAAAGCTGTTCCAGCAGGCGAAGCGGATACCAGGGCGGTGTCAGCGCCCGCTGGATTGTCTGCAACGCGAACAGCGTCACGCGGCCGACAGACGCGAAGCCCCCGACAACCGGCTTCCCGATTGCCGCGAATATCGCCACTAGCGAGCCCAATATGCCGGTTTCACTCATTCCAGTTGCGCTGATAGCGGCGGCCCAGGGTGGTAAGCAACTCATATTGCGAGAGACCTGACTGGGCGGAGGCCTTGGGAAGATCATAATCGATGGCAAGCCAGTCACCTTCCCGCACTTCAGGCGCGGCGTCCACGGACACGGCAATCAGATCCATCGAAACCCGGCCAATCACCGGGCAGCCGGCACCGCCGAAATTGGTACCGCCTCTCCCCGAAAAACTGCGCAGATAGCCGTCGGCATAGCCCAGATGGAGGATCGCCACCTGGGTATCCTGCTCGGCCGTGAACGTGCTGCCATAGCCGACCGTCTCGCCGGAACCAACCAGGCGGCGCTGGATAACCTGCGCCTCGGGAAAGGCGACCTGCCGAATATGTGGTGCTAAAGCGCTAACCTGCGCCCCGCCGTAGAGCGAAATGCCGGGCCGGGTCAGATCCATGTGATATTTCTTGCCAAGCGCAATGCCGGCTGAATTGCACAGGCTCATCCGCACCGCGCCAGTCTGGCCGGCGAGCGAGGCCAAGGCCGCATGCTGCGCGTCATTCAGCACATTATCCGGCTCATCGGCGCAGGCAAGATGACTCATAAGCGTATCGATCCTGAGCCCGTCGAGAAGCCCCTCCCCAACCTGTTCCACCGAAAGGCCCAGCCGGTTCATGCCGGTATCCACCATCACATCGCACGCACCGCCAGCCGCCTCGCGCCAGCGCTTCACTTGCTCCGCCGAGTTAAGGCAGGGCCGCGCAACGCCTGCGGTTGCGATAGCCATATCCTCCCGCCGCACACCGTGAAAAACGCTGAGCGAGCGACCTTCGCACAGATCGGCGATTTCGGTCGCCTCCGCCCAGGTCGCGACAAAGAAATCGCGGCATCCCGCCCTTATGAGCCGTTGGGTTACGTCGCGCGCGCCCAGCCCATAGCCATTGGCCTTGACCGCAGCGCCGCACGCCGCCGAACCGCTCATCCGGTCAAGGGCATGCCAGTTGTCGGCAAGGGCCGCGCCGTCGAAGCGCAGGCGGAGGGGCGATACGGGCTCAGCCATTATCTTCGAAATCGCGCGGCGGACCCGATGGCAGGCCCCACCAGGCAACGACCACGCCAAAGGCGACAATCGCCCATGTGTACCAGAGCCCGGCATAGATATCGCCGGTGCGCGCGACGATAATCCCGGCGATCAGCGGCAGGAAACCGCCGAGATAACCCGCTCCGATATGATAGGGAATGGACATCGAACTGTACCGGATTTTCGGCGGGAACATCTCGGCGAGCAATGCGGCGACCGACCCATAGGTCAGGGCCGACAGCATGGCCGATACAAGGAGAAGTGCGAGGAGCCCAATGATGTTGATCGCAGGCGGCGACTGGCGCGTGAAATCGAAGCCGCGTTGACCGAGAGCGGCCTGTACGCCGTCGCGTCGCGCAGATCCGTCGGCCAGCCATTCTTCCGCAATCGGCACCGCCTCTCCGCCAACGCTGAGCGACAGCCTATCCGCCGGCTCCAAAGTATAGCGCACACCGCTAGACGTCAGCGTTTCAAGGATACGCCCACACTCTGTCTGTTCGTTCCCAAACAGTTCGGCAAAGGGATCGGTTGTGCATTCTGGGCCGCTGACGACGACCGGATTTTCTGCGGCGGCGCGGGCAAGGCCGGGGTTGGCCAGACTGCCCATGCCCCAGAAAATCGGGAACAGCAGGACAAGTGCCGCCAGTGCACCGACCATAATGGGCTTTTTTCGCCCAACCCGATCAGACCAGCGCCCAACAATCACGTAAAAGACCATCGAGATAAGCCCGGCGGTGAACAGAATAAGCTCAACCGTAAGCGGTTCGACGCGCATCGGGCCGCGCAGGAAGGAAAGCCCGGAGAAGAAGGCGGTATACCAGATTGTCGTCAGCACGCCTGTAACGCCGAACAGTGCGACAAAAATCCGTTTCTTGTTGCCAGGATAGCTGAAGCTTTCGGTAAAAGGATTGGCGGCCGTTTCGCCCGCTTCCTTCATCGCTTTGAACACCGGGCTTTCGGAGAGTTTGAACCGCATCCAGAGCGAGATGACGAGCAGAACGATCGACAGCAGGAACGGCAGCCGCCAGCCCCATGCGGCGAACTGATCATCGGGAATGAGAAAGCGGCAGGCCAAGACGACGGCGATGCTCAGGACAAATCCCCCAACCACGCTCGCCTGGATGAAAGATGTATAGAAACCGCGCTTCTCGGGCGGCGCGTGCTCGGCGACGTAAATCGCCGCCCCGCCATATTCGCCGCCCAGCGCCAGTCCCTGAAGAATGCGCAGGAAAATAACGATGATCGGGGCCGCGATACCAATGGTGGCTGCCGAGGGGATCAGACCCACTCCAGCCGTCGCGATTCCCATCAGCGTGACGGTTACCAGAAAGGTATATTTGCGGCCCAGTTTGTCACCGAGATAGCCGAACAATATTGCGCCAAGCGGCCGAAAACCGAAGCCCACGGCGAAGCCCGCCCATACCAGCAACAATTGAAGTGTTTCATTATCCGCCGGGAAAAAAGCTTGCCCGATCAGTGCGGCGAGCGTGCCATAGATAAAAAAGTCATACCATTCGAATACCGTTCCCGCCGACGATGCGGCAATGACGAGACGAATCTCTTTTTTGGTCGGCTCACTCGAAACCGCCGGTGCTGCGCTGGCCATACGGCCTCCCCTCATATGTTTTGCCAGCCTTTTAGGGAGGAAACGGGCAGCGCGGCAAGCGGGCTTTTCACGCCTTTCAAACCGGGCCATAACCCGCCTTCCGATCAATCAATGCCGGGGTTCGCCATGCGCTCAATTGCCTTTCTCTTCGCCGCAGTCGCCATCGCGGCCACACCGCTGGCTGCACAGCAGGTTTCCGAGCGCACCATAGGCACGGCGACGCTCCAGAATGTCCCCGAGATTCCGGCCGAAGTGGATGCCTCGGTCCAGCGCTTCCAGAATTATCGCGGCGCGGAATTGGAAGACTGGCTCGCCGACGGATCCATTCTGATCACGACGCGCTTCGGTGGCACCGATCAGGTCCACCGCGTCACCGAGCCGATGGGCACGCGAAGCCAGCTCAGTTTCTTCGCCGAACCCGTACAGTCCATTACGGCCATTCCGGGCCAGAATCGCTTTATCGCAACCCGCGACAATGGCGGCGACGAATGGTTTCAGCTTTACGCCATGGGCCTGTCGGGGGAGTCGGTTCAGCTTACCGAGCCGGAAACCCGAAACCTGTCCCCGATATTCTCCAGTGACGGCTCAACATTGGTCTGGGTCAGCGCAGGGCGCGGTACAACCTATACGGTTTATGCAGCCGATCCTGCGGTCGCCGACAGCCGCCGTGTCGTTGCGACATTCGAAACACCGATGTTTCCGGCAGATATCTCGGCAGACGGTAGCGCGGTGCTGCTGCAGAATTACGTGTCGAACCGCGATGCGAGCATCTTTCTTCTCGACATGGCCAGCGGCGAAGCGACCGAATTCGCGGCCAGCGCAGGCACGGTCGACGAATCTCCGCATTTCGCCAGGAACGACAGTGCGATCCTCGCGATCACCAATCGCGGCGGTAATTTCCGCCGGCTCGTCGAATTTGACAGGGATGCCGAGCGGATGACGGCTGTCTCGCCGGACCTCAATTGGGATGTGGAGACATTCGCCCTGTCCGATGACGGCCGGATCCTCGCCTACGCGGTCAACGAGGACGGCTATTCCCGCCTCGTCGTGCAGGATTTCGTCACGCGACGCGCCCTGCCCCAGCCGGACCTGCCCAACGGCGTGCTGACCGGGCTCGCTTTCGCGCCCGACGGAGCCAGCCTGGCGATCGGCATGGAAACGGCAACCTCGGCCGGCGATGTCTGGGTCTGGGGCGTCACGTCCGGCGAGCTTGTCCGCTGGACGCAATCCGAACTCGGGCCGGTCGACACCGCAGCGCTGATCGAGCCCGAGCTTGTCCGCTTCACCAGCTTTGACGGCCGTTCGATCCCGGCCTTTGTCTATCGTCCGCATGGCGCGACCGGCCCGACGCCGGTGATCATGGATATCCATGGCGGCCCCGAAAGCCAGACCCGGCCCGGCTGGAACTCACGCGCCCAATATTTCGCGAATACGCTGGGCGCGACGGTGATCCTCCCCAATGTGCGCGGATCGGATGGGTACGGCACCGAATATCGCGATCTCGACAATGGCCCCCGGCGCGAAGACAGTGTCCGCGATATCGGCGCGCTGCTCGACTGGATCGCCGAACAGCCCGATCTCGATGCCGACCGCGTCGCGGTCTATGGCCAATCCTATGGCGGCTATATGTCGCTCGCGACGATGATCCATTATTCGGATCGGCTCGTCGGCGGGGTCGAGCGCTACGGGATCAGCGATTTCCGCACATTCCTGCAGAACACCCAGGATTACCGCCGCGACATGCGGCGCGGCGAATATGGCGACGAGCGCACGCCCGAAATGGCAGCAGTCTTCGAACGCATCGCGCCGATGAACAACCTGAACCGGATCACGAAGCCGATGCTGGTCATGGCCGGCGCGAACGACCCCCGCGTGCCGCTGTCAGAGAGCGATCAGGTCGTGCAAGGCCTGCGCGAGAACGGCGTGCCGACCTGGTATGTCGTCTTTTCCGACGAAGGGCACGGGTTCCGCAAGAAGCCGAACAATGACTTACGGCACGCGGTAGAAACGGTGTTCTTGCGGGAGTTGTTCGCCACTGCGCCCGAATGATAAATCGCCTCTTGCCGAGGGCGACCCTCTACCGGATGGTCCGGCTCATACACGCTAAGTCCGGACTGTTTTATCGACGCTAACCCTCTTGCGATGGCAGGGCGCAGCCACCGTCGCCGCATCCTTTTCTCCGGCTTCAATTCGGTCCGAAGCCTGGGGCTGGGTATCTTCTTTCATCAGCGCCATGATTTCCGCGCCCAGCACCAGATCGTCGACCTGGCCAAAACTGTGTTTCCGCACAAAGCCCTGTCGATCGATCAGCAGGGTCGTCGGGGTACCGCGCATACCATAGGCAGCCATGGTGATCGGCGGACCGCCGTCTTCCGGCTGCGCGTCGATGGCGACAGGAAAGCTGATCCGGTATTCGTGCAGAAATGCTTTCAAAGCCGTTTCGGCCCCCTGCGCGGCGTGGTGCTCGAACACCGAATGCAGACCAATCACCATGACGTCAGTCTCGCGGAATGATTTGCGCACACGCATTGCCTGAGGAAGGGCGTGGGACACACATCCGGGGCACAACATCTGAAAGGCCTCGATCAGCACAACCCTGCCATGCAGCTGTTCAAGCGAGATCGGACTGTTCGTGTTGAGCCAGTGCGAGACGGTGAGCGGCTTTGCCTTGTCGAAACCCATGAGCTTTTTCCTTTACGCTATCGCCAATATCCATCGGTCGGATAGTCATTAGCAGCGGCTCCTCTTTCAAAGACGAATGCCGAATAGGGTGCCGGCTGTTCAATCCTCCATCACCCTACCGGGAAGCGATAGATCGCCGGACGCGACGTCATGGACGCCCGTAACGCAGAGCAGCGGGGCCCCGCCATTTTCATTGACCTGGAGCTCCGCCGTGACCGCGTCGAAGGCAATGTCCGCGGCATTCTCGACGGGAACCGTGATCCGAGCCCTGCTGCCGTCGAGAACAGGGCTCATTCCCGGACTGTCCAGCGCGATGGGGAGATAGGGCGCGGTAGCGGGGAGCAGGTCCTGGCCCGGAGAAACATCGCGGACCTTCAGTCCCGCGCCGCAGGATTCGTCCTCGACCAGAACGACCCAGTGCGAATGCCAGTCCGCGCCGTCATTTGCCGGGTCACCGTCCCGATTTTCGTCGTAGAGCGGCGTATCGTCGAAATCGGGATGCGCGGTAATCGCAAGCGCCAGAATACCCGAATTGGCGTCGAAGCCCACGATGCTAGGGTCCATACTGGTCGGCCAGACATAGGACTGGACCCGCGCTCCGGTGAGCCGGCCGATCGGAACCGGTTTTACGCTGCCAGCCACGCCGGCGACATCCATGGCGAAAGTCAGCAGACGGCCATCGGTCGTTGCTTCGGCATTGGTAATGTCAAATGCGGGCGGCGTGTCCGCATCGACCGGACTCGCAATCGGATGTGCAAAGAGATGTCCTGAGATTGGGGCCAAAATGCCGAGTACCAGCAGGACCGCTAGGGTGTCATGTTTCATAGCCAATTCCTTCGATTTAGTTTCGACTCGATACTTTAATGTGATTAGCCCTGCATGCTCCGGGTTGCAAGAATAAAGTATTTAGTCGATACTAAATCGATGGTCACGCCAATCTCAACGCTGGTGGAGCGTCTTGCCCGCCTCGTGCAAAACGACTCCCATACGGGCGGTCTCCTGCCTTCGCAGTGGGAAGCGTTGCGCTATGTCGAACGCGCAAACCGGTTCTCGAGCAGTCCGGGCGCACTTGCGGTGTATCTCGGCTTGACGAAGGGCACAGTGTCACAGACGATCAAGGTGCTGGCTGGAAAAGGGCTTGTCAGAAAGGCCCCCACGCTTGCCGATAGGAGAGCCGTTAAGCTGGAATTGACCGCCAAAGGGCGGGAGACGCTGAAAAACGACCCGATCCAGGAAATGCAGGACTGCATAGACGCCCTGCCTGCGGGCGATCGGAACTCCATGGAAACCGCGCTGGAAAACCTCCTGCGCGACATGCTGAAAAACCGGCTTGGGCGCCCCTTTGGCATCTGCCGGTCGTGTCGATATTTTCGCCGCGACCATGAGACCGGCGCGCCGCATCTGTGCAGCCTGCTGGATGAGCCCCTGTCCAACGATGACAGCAATCTAATCTGTATCGAACAGACCGAGGAGGCGGAGCATCCTGACAGTTCCTGATTTCAGGACGCTATTGGCCAGCCGCGCTCCAACCGGCGCGCACCCGCCCTAAAGCCCCGCCTTCGCCTGCTCCCAGTTCCGTCCGTCAAATTTCCGAACCGTCACCTCCAGCCCGTGCCCGTCGTCGAGCGCGCGGTAGTTGACGCTCCAGGCTTCGGGGTGGCTGCGCGGCTGGTAGAAGCTCTTGATCCCGCAATGCCGGCAGAAGAGATGATCGGCTTGCTTCGTGCCGAAGCGGTATGACGTTAGCGCCTCCTCTCCCGATACCAGCGTGAAATCGCCGTGCGGGACGATCAGGTGGAGAAAGCCGGTCTTGCTGCACATCGAGCAGTTGCAGTCGAGCAGTTCGGGGCGCGGCTCGCGGATCAGCGCCTCGAAACGCACCGCGCCGCAATGACAGCCACCCCGAACAATCGTGGAGTCCGCTTCCATGCGCCTCAGCTTCCGTTGAACAATTGCTCGACGATATATTCGGCCGCCTCTTCGGCCGTCATCTCGACCGTGTTGACGCGGATCTCGGCGTTCTCCGGTTCCTCATAGGGGCTGTCGATGCCGGTGAAGTTCTTGAGCTCGCCGGCCCGCGCCTTCCTGTAGAGGCCTTTGACGTCGCGCTGCTCGGCCACCTCGAGCGGCGTATCGACGAACACTTCGACAAATTCGCTTTCGGGCAGCATGGCCCGCACCATCTGCCGCTCGGCGCGGAAGGGCGAGATAAAGGCGGTGAGCACGATCAGCCCGGCATCGGTCATCAGCTTGGCGACCTCGCCGACCCGCCGGATATTCTCCACCCGGTCGACATCGGTAAAACCGAGATCGCGGTTGAGGCCGTGGCGCACATTGTCGCCGTCCAGCAGGAAGCTGTGCTTGCCCATCGCGTGCAGCTTCTTCTCGACGAGATTGGCGATCGTCGATTTGCCGGAGCCCGACAGGCCGGTGAACCAGAGCAGCTTGGCCTTCTGCCCCTTCTGCTCGGCATGGGCTTCGCGGGTGATATCGACGGCTTGCCAATGGATATTCTGCGAGCGGCGCAGCGCAAAATGGATCATCCCCGCACCGACCGTTGCATTGGTTATTCGGTCGATCAGGATGAAGCCACCAAGATCGGGATTATCGTCATAAGGCGTAAATGGAACGGGCCTGTCTGTGGAGATATTGCAGACAGCAATACCGTTCAGTTCCAATGATTTGGACGCCATCTTTTCCATCGTGTTGACATTCACCTGATATTTCTCGTCGGTGATGGTCGCACGCAGATTGTTGGTGCCGATCTTAATCGCATAGGGCCGGCCGGGCAGCATCGGTTCGTCCGCCATCCAGACGATGGTCGCCTCGAACTGGTCGGCAACTTCGGGCGGCGCATCGGCCGCCGCGATAACGTCGCCGCGCGAACAGTCGATCTCGTCGGCCAGGGTTATGGTCACGGACTGGCCGGCAATGGCATGGCCGAGATCGCCGTCTCCGTCGCCCCCGCCCAGGGCGGGCATGGTCACGATGCGCTCTACCGTCGATGTCTTTCCCGAAGGCAGGACGCGGACCGGGTCTCCCGGTGCGATCCGGCCGCTGGCGATCATCCCGGAAAAGCCCCGGAAATCGAGATTGGGCCGGTTCACCCATTGGACCGCCATGCGAAACGGCTGTTTGCGGCGGCGATCGAAATCGAGGCCTACCGTTTCGAGGTGATCGAGCAGCGCGGGCCCATCATACCAGGGCGTTGCGCTACTTTTCGCAATGATATTGTCGCCCTTCAGGCCGGACACCGGCACGGCAAGGAAATCCTCGATCCCGATCCCTGCGGCAAAATCGCGATAGTCGGATACGATATCGTCGAACGCGGCCTGGTCATAGTCGACCAGATCCATCTTGTTCACGGCCAGCACGATGTTGCGGATACCGAGCAGGTGGCTGAGATAGCTGTGGCGGCGGGTTTGAGTGAGCACGCCTTTGCGCGCATCCACGAGGATCACAGCGAGATCGGCGGTCGACGCGCCAGTCACCATGTTGCGGGTGTACTGTTCATGGCCCGGCGTGTCGGCGACGATGAACTTGCGTTTCTCGGTCGCGAAGAAACGGTAGGCAACATCGATGGTGATGCCCTGTTCGCGTTCGGCCGCGAGCCCATCGACCAGCAGCGCAAAATCGATGCCCTGTCCCTGCGTGCCGACCTGCTTGCTATCGGCTTCCAGCGAGGCAAGCTGGTCCTCGAAAATCATCTTGGAATCGTAGAGCAGCCGGCCGATCAGCGTCGATTTTCCGTCATCGACCGAGCCACAGGTGATAAAGCGCAGCAGGGATTTGTGCTGATGCTGCTCCAGATAGGCGTCGATATCCTCCGCGATCAGCGCCTCGGTTTCGTAAATGACTTCGCCATCGGCCATCAGAAATAGCCCTCCCGCTTCTTCTTCTCCATCGAAGCGGCCTGATCGTGATCTATCGCCCGCCCTTCCCGCTCCGAAGTCGTGGTGAGCAGCATTTCCTGAATGATCTCGGGCAGCGTCGTCGCCTCGCTCTCGACCGCGCCGGTCAGCGGATAACAGCCCAGTGTGCGGAAACGGATCGAGCGTTCGACCGCCTCTTCCCCATCTTCGAAGCGGAAGCGATCGTCATCGACCATCAGGATCATTCCGTCCCGCTCGACCGTGGGGCGCCGCGCGGAGAAATAGAGCGGGACGATCTCGATGCCGTTGAGATGGATATATTGCCAGATATCGAGCTCGGTCCAGTTGGACAGCGGGAAGACGCGCACGCTTTCGCCCTTATTCTTCCGTGCATTGTAGAGCGACCAGAGCTCCGGCCGCTGGTTTTTCGGATCCCAGCCGTGATTGGCCGATCGGAAGGAGAAAACGCGCTCCTTGGCCCGCGCCTTTTCCTCGTCGCGCCGCGCCCCGCCAAAGGCCGCATCGAAGCCATGGGCCGTCAGCGCCTGTTTCAGCCCTTCGGTTTTCCACAGATCGGTGTGGAGGGAGCCATGGTCGAAGGGGTTTATGCCCTTTTCCTCGGCCTCGGGATTGCGATGCACGATCAATTCCATCCCGGCATCCTTCGCCGCCTTTTCGCGCAGCGCATACATCGCCTGGAACTTCCAGGTCGTGTCGACATGCAGGAGCGGAAATGGCGGCGGGCTCGGATAGAAGGCCTTTTTGGCCAGGTGCAGCATGACCGCGGAGTCCTTGCCGACCGAATACATCATGACCGGATTCTCGGCCTCGGCGACCACTTCGCGCATGATATGGATCGCCTCGGCCTCGAGACGCTCAAGATGCGTCAGCCTTTCCGGCGCCGGAGCTGCATCTGCAGTCATTATATCCCATCCCATTCGTCAGCCAATTTCGGCCCGTTTAGGAAAGCCGAAGCGCAATTGCGAGCATGGCTTGGTTGTGACGGTGAAAGCATGGCTTTGCCAAACGCTGCGCCCCGCCGCGTCAATTCCCCATGCGCGCCGCCGTCCAGGCAAGCCATAGCCAGCCACCGATCAGCAGGGCCCCGCCAATCGGCGTAACAGCGCCCAGCCAGCGCGGCATGCCCAGCGCCATCAGATAGAGCGTACCGGCAAAGATCGCGGCGCCGATTACAAACAACCAGGCCGAACCGCGCGCCTGCATCTGCAGGGCGACAAGGGCGGCAACGGCATGAACGAGCTGATATTGTCCGCCCGTTTTCAGCCATTCGGCCGCCTCGCCATGGGCGCCATGCGCGCCGAATGCCCCCGCTCCGACAGCCATCGCTCCCGACAATGCCGCAAGCCCCATAAGCACATTCACAATGATTCTCCCGCCATCGTCAGATTCCGCTGAGCCCCGTCAGAATTTCGGCATAGGGCGCCGGGTTCAGCCCCTGCTCGCCAACCCATTCAGGGTTGTAACAGGTTTCCAGATAACGCTCTCCGCTGTCGCATATCATGGTAACGAGGCTTCCCGCTTTGCTTGCATCGCGCATCTCGGTCATCAGCGCGAGTGCCGCAAAAACATTGGTGCCGGTCGATCCGCCGCATTTGCGCCCCAGCACCCGCTCCAGCCAGTAGATGGTCGCAATCGACGCGGAGTCCGGAACTTTCATCATCCGGTCGATCACAGAGGGCTGGAAGGAGGCTTCGACCCGCGGACGGCCGATCCCCTCGATCCGGGATTGGCCATCGCCTGTTATGTCCGGATCCCTTGCACAATAGCTTTCATAGAAAACGGAATTTTCAGGATCGGCAACACAGAGCCTGGTGCGCCCGGTCAATTCGAATTGATAGCGGATATAGCGGCCAATGGTTGCCGATGTACCGCCCGTGCCTGCGCTCATCACCACCCAGTCGGGAACGGGATGTGCCTCTTTCGCCATCTGGGAAAACAGGCTTTCGGCGATATTGTTGTTGCCGCGCCAGTCGGTCGCGCGCTCGGCAAAGGTGAACTGGTCCATATAATGGCCGCCCAGTTCCTGCGCGAGGCGCGCGGCGGCATCGTAAATCTCGCCCGATGGAACCTCGCGCGTTTCCCCGCCATAATGGGTGATCTGATCCAACTTGCGGCGTGCCGTTCCCCGGGGCACGACGGCAACGAAACGCAGCCCCAACAGCCGCGCGAAATAGGCTTCGGAAACCGCGGTGGACCCGGATGAGCTTTCCACTATCGCGGTGTCCGGCCCGATATGACCGTTGCACAGCCCGTAGAGAAACAGGGAACGCGCCAGCCGATGCTTCAAACTGCCCGTGGGATGGGTCGACTCGTCTTTCAGGTAGAGCGAAATGTCCGGGAAGAGCGGCAGATCGAGCTTGATCAGATGCGTGTCGGCCGACCGGGTATAGTCGGCGGTGATCCGTGCAACCGCCTCGCGAACCCAGGCTCGACGTTCATCACGAGCCGAACCACAGGTCACGCTGTCGCAGAATGTTCCGATATCCGCCGTGCAATCGTCCACTTTATTCTCCCCCTCGATCCGCGCCCTGTTTAGTCCCCAAGTATGATGTTGATGTCGAGTCGGTTGGTCAAAGTTCGGTGGACGGGGCATTTTCCGGCAATTTCCATCAAGCGCGCCCGCTGATCTTCGTCGAGATCGCCCTCCATCGTGATTGCTCCGTCGACGATATCGATCTTGTTGTCTGAATTGTTGCAGGTCGCGCAGTCGTCGCGATGCTCGCGGCTGTGCTCGAGCGCAATGTGGACGGCGCTGAGCGGCCAGCCCTTGCGCTGGGCATACATTTGCATGGTGATGGCCGTGCAGCCGCCCAGCGAAGCCAGCAACAGATCGTATGGCGTTGGCCCCTTATCGTCTCCGCCCAGCGATTCCGGTTCGTCGATCAACCATTCATGGCCGCCCGCAGCCACCTTCTGCGTGTAGCGCCCGCCAGCCGTTTGCACCGTGACGATGAAGGGTTCGCCGGCCATGCTATTCCACCGTCACCGATTTCGCCAGATTGCGCGGCTGATCGACATCCGTGCCCTTCGCCACCGCAACATGATAGGCGAGCAGCTGCACGGGAATCGCATAGACAAGCGGCGCGATCAGCGGGTGAACCTTGGGCATCTCGATGGTCGCGATCGTGCCTTGGCCTGCTCTTCCTATCCCTTCGGCGTCCGAAATCAGCACGACCTTTGCGCCGCGTGCCTGGGCCTCCTGCATGTTGGACACGGTTTTTTCGAACAGCGGGCCGGACGGCGCAATTACGATCAGCGGCACCGCATCGTCGATCAGCGCGATCGGCCCATGCTTCATTTCGCCGGACGCATAGCCCTCTGCATGGATATAGCTGATTTCTTTCAGCTTCAGCGCGCCTTCAAGCGCCATCGGATAATCGATCCCGCGCCCGAGATAGAGCACGTCGCGCGCCTCGGCGATCGTGCCCGCCATGCCGGCGATATCTTCGTCATGGCCCAGCGCCGCATTCATCGCCTCGGGCGCTTCGGACAAATGGCGAACGATTTCGCGCTCTTCCTCCGGTGAAAGCTTGCCCTTGGCGCGCGCGAGGTTTGTGGCAAAAGCCGCCATCACGGCGAGCTGGCAGGTGAACGCCTTGGTCGAGGCAACGCCGATCTCGGGGCCAGCATGGGTGGATAGCAGCAGGTCGACTTCACGCGCCATGGAACTGGTCGGCACATTAATGATCCCTGCCGTTTTAACTCCCGCCCTTTTGCAGTGCTTGAGCGCGGCCAGCGTATCCGCCGTCTCTCCCGATTGCGAAATGAACAGGGCCAGCTGGTTTTCCGTAAGAACCGGATCTCGATAGCGAAACTCGGACGCCACATCGACTTCGACGGGCACACGCGCAAACTGCTCGATCCAATATTTGCCGATCATGGCGACATAGGAGGATGTGCCGCAGGCGACGATCGAGATCCGGTCGAACCCGGCCAGGTCGAACGCCATGTCGGGTAGCGCGACCTGTTCTTCCAGCGGCCGGAGATAGCTCTGCAATGTCTGGGCGACGACGATGGGCTGTTCGAAAATCTCTTTCTGCATGAAATGGGCGTGATTGCCCTTCTCATTCGCGGCCGCCGAGGCGCCCGACAGCGCAACGGGCCGCGCGATCAGCTCGTCATTCTCGTCATAGATCATCGTCGCATTGCGCGTTATGACGACCATATCGCCTTCTTCGAGATAGCTGATCTTCTGTGTGAACGGCGCGAGCGCCAGCGCATCGGACCCGAAGAAACTCTCGCCATCGCCATGGCCTACCACGAGCGGTGAACCGAGACGCGCACCGATCAGCATGTCGGGATCGCTCTTGAACATGATCGCCAGCGCAAAGGCGCCATGCAGCCGGTCAAGCGTTTTGCGCACAGCATCGCGCGGTGCAACGCCGGTCTCTATCTGTTCGGAGATCAGATGCGCGACGACCTCGGTATCCGTTTCGCTTTCGAACGCCCGGCCGCGCGCCAGCAATTCGTCCCGCAATTCCTTGAAATTTTCGATGATGCCATTGTGGACCAGCGCCACTTCCTCTGTGGCATGGGGATGGGCATTGTCGGTCGTCGGTGCGCCATGCGTGGCCCATCGCGTATGGGCGATGCCCGTCACTCCATCGACCGGATCATCGGCCAGCACCCTGACAAGGTTGTCGAGCTTGCCCTCGGCCCGGCGGCGTTCGATCCGTCCCTCGGAAAGTGTCGCGACACCGGCAGAGTCATAACCTCGATATTCAAGCCTCTTAAGTCCCTCGACCAGCCGGTTGGTCACATTGTCCTTGCCGAGAATTCCGATAATGCCGCACATATATTCCTGCCTCTTCGCCCGATCCGGGGAACCCGTTGGTCTTTAGACCGAAAACGCCGAGCATCAAGTTAACATCGCCCGGACCAAGTTGACATGGCACCAAAGTCTGGCACCTTCTGAGCAAGGGGAGATTGTCATGCATCTGATACTGCGCATACTCATCGGGCTGCTGGGCGCGCTATATACGGTTATGGGGATGGCCTATCTGTTGCAGCCGCTAGACATCGCCGCCAGTTTTTTCGTTGAACCGGTCGGCGTTCAGGGGATCGCAACCTTACGCGCTGATTTCTCGGCCTTCTTCCTCACGACCGGCCTTTTCGCCCTCTTTGCCGCCGTGAAAAACCGGCCGGGCGCATTGCTCGCGCCGTTATTCCTCTTCGCTATCGCCCTTACCGGCCGTTTCGTCAGCCTTGCGCTGGACGGAATGGAGCCAACGGCCATTCAGCCCATGGTGGTCGAAGCGGTTACAATTGTAATATTCCTGCTTGGCTATCGCTCCTACAAAGGCAGCGCAGCCTAGGGAGAGGATCCGAACAATGCCCGATCAGATTGCGGTAAAGCCAATTGCCGGTGCCCTTGGCGCTGAAATCGAAGGCGCCGATCTTTCGGCGGACCTTTCCAATCAGGCCTTCGATGCGATCCACCGGGCCTTGCTCGACCATCATGTCATCTTCTTTCGAGACCAGCACAGCCTGACGCCCGAAGCGCATAAAGCGTTCGGTCGTCGTTTCGGCAGTCTCAATGTGCATCCCTATGTTTCCGGAATGGACGGCCATCCCGAGATTTTGGAGATCATCAAGGAGCCGGACGAACAAATCAATTTCGGCGGCGGCTGGCATTCGGACATGTCCTATATCGAAAAGCCCGCACTCGGTTCGATACTTCACGCCATCGAAGTGCCCGAATATGGCGGCGACACGCTGTTCGCAAACCAGATGGCGGCCTATGACGCCCTGTCGGACGGGATGAAGGCGATGCTGGACGGCCTCACCGCCATCCATTCGGCATCGCGCGAATATAGCAGCCGGGGCCAATCGGCCCAGGCGCGCCAATCCATGGACACACAGACAACGGACGAAGCGCCCGAATATGCGCATCCTGTTGTCCGCACCCATCCGGAGACCGGCAGGAAAGGCCTGTATGTGAACCCGGCCTTTACCCTGCGATTCAAGGATATGAGCAAGCGCGAAAGCCGGCCGCTCCTCGCCTTCCTGTTCGACCATTGCCGCGACGAGCGTTTCACCTGCCGCTTCCGCTGGAGCGACGGCGCGGTCGCCTTCTGGGACAATCGCTGCGTCTGGCACTATGCGCTCAACGATTATCAGGGCCAGCGCCGCCATATGCGGCGGGTGACCGTGAATGGCGACCGCCCCGTCTAAAACGCCGGAAAACGATCATAGAGGTACGGGATCAGCTGCTCCAGCAGAAGGCGGGCACTCGGCCTCTCTTTCGCGGCAACCTTGCTTCCGTCCTCCTTCTTCCCGCGCGGCTGCCGCTGCGCCGAGGCCGCCTGAATGTCGGCGGCGCGCCCGTGCCCATGCTCGACCATGGCAGCGCAAAAACGCTGCCACGCCGGCGTTTCGGTTCGCTTAGGCATAGCTCACCACCTCGAATTCGATGCCGTTCCAGTCGAAGAAATAGAAGCGGCGGCCAGGTTCGTAGTCCGCATGATTCATCGTCTCCAGTCCCGCCGCGATGACTTTCGCCTCGACCGCATCGAGATCATCCACAACGACACCGATATGATTGAGCGGTTCGCTCTTGCGGAATTGCGGGTCCGCCTTGGCGATATCGGCATTAGTGTAGATGGCGAGATAGTCGTCGTCATTGCCGACATGGATTGTATGTCCGCCGAGCATACCCGCGCCCTCCCAGCGGATATGCCAGCCGAACAGGTCGCGCATCAGATCCGCCGATCGTTGCGGATCGGTCACCGCAATGTTCACATGTTCGAGTTTACCCTGTGTCATTGTACAATCTCCTTTGGTGTTGATTTTTTGTCGATCCTCCAGGGCGGAAACCGGCGATTTTCGCCGCCGCTGAACAGGCAGAGGGGGTTGCCGGCCGGATCGCGAAGCCGTGCTTCGCGCCAGCCCCAGCTTTCATCGCGCGGGCCGCGCTCGAACCGGATACCCGCCGCCTTGAGAGCGGCAACCCGCTCGTCCAGCGCTTCGATTTCGAAATAGATGACCGTGCTGTCGCCGGTGACGGCCTCCACCTTGTGGATGGAGAATGTCTCTCCGGAAGGCGTTTCGAACCGCGCGTATCGGGGCGATGCATCCACTATCTGCCTCAGACCGAGAGCCCGGTAGAAGGCCAGCGAGGCCGCATAGTCGGTCGCTCCAACGGTTACCTGATTGAGCTGCATAACTTGCTCCCTGAAAACGGTTTCGGCAGGAGCAGTTCGGGCCTTCACACCGAACCATCGCTGCTTCGGTTGCATGATCTACAACCTCAACCTAAGTTGAGATCAAGACTTATTTCCAACGGAAAAAGCGATCACAGTTATGGCTAAAACAGCAATGCTCTCGATCGGCGACCTGGCGGCCCGCACCGGCCTTTCGGTATCGGCCATCCGTTTCTACGAGGGGAAGGGCCTGGTGCATCCCTTGCGCAGTTCGGGTGGCCAGCGCCGCTTCCTGCGCTCGGACATTCGCCGTCTCTCCTTCGTCCTGATCGCCCAGCAGCTCGGCCTCTCGATCGGCGAGATCGAGACCCAGCTGGCCAAACTACCCGAAGGCCGGGCTCCTACCCAGCGAGACTGGACACGGATCAGCAACGCCATTCGCGGGACAATCGACGCGCGCATTGCCGAGCTGGAGCGCACCCGTCGACGGCTCGACGGCTGTATCGGCTGCGGTTGCCTGAGCCTGAAGAAATGCCAGCTCTACAATCCGGAGGATCGGGCGGGAATAAGGGGACCGGGCCCGCGCCTCCTGCTGGAGGACTGACCCGCCTCGCGTGACTTGCCGGACGCGATCTCCCATATAGTTCGCAAAAAACAATTTCGGTCCGGAGAGCAAATCCATGAAGCCGCATATCCTTTCCCTCATTCTCCTGGCTAGCGCCGCGCCGGCGTTCGCACAGCAAGGCGAACTGCGCGACCCGCCTGCCCCCGGCACCGCCACCGAAGCGACGCGGGCGGCCAACGCCGCGGTTGCGGACCGGTTGCCGCTGGCCGAGCCGTCCGATTTCGCCGATGCCCGGCGCGGCCGCATCGCCCGGATCGAGGACGAGACCATATTGGGCGCAGACGGATCGGTCATCTGGAGGGTGGGCGGCCATGATTTTCTGATGGGCGAAGCACCGGATACAGCCAATCCCTCGCTCTGGCGGCAATCAGCTCTGGCCGCCGAGCACGGCCTGTTCGCCGTCACCGACGGGATCTGGCAGGTTCGCGGCTACGACCTCTCCGTAATGACGGTGATCGAGGGCGAAACCGGCTGGATCATCGTCGATCCGCTGACAACGACGGAGACCGCCGCTGCGGCGCTGCGCCTCGTCAACGAAACGCTCGGCGAACGGCCCGTCGCCGGCATGCTCTACACCCATTCGCATGCCGACCATTTCGGCGGGGCGCGCGGGATCATGGATGAGGCCGAGATCGCGGCTCGCAACGTACCGGTACTCGCGCCGATCGGCTTTTCCGACAATGCCGTTTCTGAAAACCTTCTCGCCGGAACCCATATGAGCAGGCGGGCGACTCTGATGTTCGGCCAGATCATTCCCGCATCCCCCACATCGCATATCGGATCCGGCCTCGGGCCTGGCGTACCACGCGGTACTGTAAGCCTTATTCTCCCGACCGAGGAGATTTCCGGACGGGGCACACGCCGCACGATCGATGGCGTGCAATTCGAATTTATCGATGCGGCGGGAACGGAAGCTCCAGCCGAATTCATGTTTTACTTGCCCGAGCACCGCGCCCTCCACACGGCTGAAGTGGCGACGGCGACCTTTCATAACGTCCTGACGATGCGCGGCGCGGTCGTGCGCGATGCACTCGGCTGGAGCCGGGCGATCGATCATGTCCTGATCGAATATGCGGACCGGTCCGATGTCGTTCTGGCCTCTCACCACTGGCCGAGCTGGGGCTCGGACAATGTCGCCGCCTTCCTCACCGGACAGCGCGATATCTATCGCTATGTGCACGACCAGACGCTGCGCCGGGCAAATAGCGGTGCGACGATGGTCGAAACGGCCGAAGCGATTGCTGAACCGGATTTCATTCAGAACCGTTTCGATCCGCGCGGATATTACGGCTCGCTCAATCACAACTCCAAGGCTGTGTACCAGCACTATTTCGGTTGGTGGGGCGGTGTGATGGCTGAATATCATCGACTGCCACACGAACAATCGGCAGCGCGTTATGTCGAGGCGATGGGCGGTGCGGATGCTGTCATCGGGCGCGGCATCGAGGCGTTCGACGAGGGCGATTATCGCTGGGCGGCGGAACTGTTCAATCATGTCGTCTTTGCCAATGCTGCAAACGAGCGCGCACGAAACTGGCTGGCCGCAGCTTATGAGCAGCTCGGCTTCCAGGCCGAAAGCGGCGCATGGCGCAGCTATTACCTCACCGCATCGAGCGAATTGCGCAACGGGGTACCCGATACCGGCGGGGCGCGGCTCGGCAATGCCGATTTCCTACGCGCCGTGCCTACTCTCGCCCTGTTCGACATGCTGGCCAGCCGATACGCGCCCGAGAGATTGCAGCGCGATCCCTTTACGCTCAGCTTCGCATTTCCCGATACGAGCGAGACCATCGCTGTCGAAATTGGCCGTAGCGTAATTGTACCGCGCGAACTCGCGCCCGATAACCCCACCGCGACGGTCACGATTAGCCGGACGAACTTCGAGGCCCTGCTGCTCGGTACAGCGCGGCCATTGGCTTTGGTCCAGTCCGGTGCGCTCACCATTGGTGGCGACTCGTCTGCGCTGGCCGCATTTCTTGGCCTTCTCGAACAGCCGGAATTCTGGTTCGCAACCGCAACACCCTGAGGAAATTAGTCTTTTCCGGGTTTCATGACAGAGATACGGCGATCTGCTAGCCTGTGCTTTGCGAGCCGAGCGACCGTGGCGTTTCTCGAGCGGCGCGTGTCCGAGCGAAAACGCCGGGCCACAGGGGAACTGGGAGAGAATTATGAAGAATCTGTTTGGGGCGGCTGTTGCCGCCGCTGCACTGTGCTGCGCGAGTTCGGCAAGCGCGGAGAACTTCACCTATGAAATTACATGGGGCGATGTCTCCATGGTTGGAGGTATTGGTCCGGACGGCACCTGGGGCCGTGGCGGAGCCGTCGAAGGAACCTATGTCACGACCCTAGCCGACGGCAGCACGGTAAACGGCAATGTAAGATGTGTCGGTATGGACCAACCGCCGTCCGCCGGGGTCTTTGCCGTGACATTGGCATGCGATGCCGTGCGCGACGGCGCCACAGACGCTACCGCGATTGCCTATGGCTGTAACTATCTCGGCGAACCGGGACCGGACACGGCACTGGGCTGTGTCGGGGGAATCCGCAGCCAGACGGGAACGGTTGGCGCAGTGCGCACCGGATCGGTCACCATGCACTGGCATGGTCCGGATGCAGCCTCCGGTACGGGACAATGGTATTAGGCCACGCATAGCCTTTCGGTATCGCCCGCTGATCGTGTGAACATCATTTGTTGCATGGTCGGCGGGCGAAATACCTTGCGCAAGGCCGCCGCAATTGGCGATCAGTCCACCGAAACAGCCGCTGCCAGAAAAAATATGGCCGCCGCCAAAGCGCCGAGAGTTCGAACGTGGTTCCAGCGGGTCCAGACGACACCATATTCCTGCCAATAGTCGGCAGCGGCCGCACTGGTCGTGCCCATCCGGTCAAGCCGGTTGTTCATCGGAACATTACCCAGCATCGTGACCAAAAAGACGCTCACGACGTAAACCGCTCCACCCGCCAGTATCCAGCTTGCGCTCGAACCAGGCAGATACAAATAGGCATAAGCCCCCAGTATCAATGAAGCCGGTGCCAATCCCAGCAGCATCACAAGGAACACGGAGCGAAACACCGTGCGGTTGATCATCTGCATCGATTCTATACCGGCAGATGGCTCCGTGGCGACCAGTGCCCGCATTACGAAATCCGAAAAAGACTGAAACACGCCGGCAACAAGCGCGCTGCTCAAGGCCATGGCCAAACACGCGAATACGATCCAATTGATAGTCATGATCATTCTCCAATCATCTGAATTTACGGCAGAAGGCCCTCATGCTTCAGATTGCTGCCTTGGCGCCCATCCGCTGTGCGCGAGCAATCCAGCCTTCGATCTTCGTCGGTTTTGAGGTTTTGACTGGTCCCAGCTGGATAATCTTCCGGACCTTCACACCGCAAAACCCGAGCACCTGATTCTTCAGAACGCGCCGTCCGGGTTTCCGATTTCTTAGGGTGTCATACCAGGGCGGGGTGTCGGACGTTATGATCGTATCGGCAGTTTTGCCTTTGAGGAGCTTGTCCCAGCCCAGCCCTTCACGGTGATATTTGAAACCGAAGCCTGGCAGCAGGGCCCGATCCAGAACGGCCTTGGCTCTGCCCGGCATCGCGCCCCACCAATAGGGATGAACAAAAAGGAGATGATCGGCCCAGGCGATATTGTCCTGCCAGGCCTTAAGGTCGGGTTCGAGCGGCGACCGGGTATCCGTGTAGCCCGGAAAATCGGCGCTGAACGTCATCGCGCTCAGATTGAGCTGGCGGACTTCGGCTCCGCCCTGCTCCGCCCCCATGGCATAGGCATCCGCAAGCGCATCGCTGAGAGAACCTGCCCGGGGATGGGCCGACCAGATGAAAACCTTCTTCGCCATAGCGCAGTTCCTTTTCTTGACACTGTGTCAATTGACAGGACGTCAACTGAACGATACTTTACATCATGTCAAGAAAAAATCTCGAAACCCGAAATCGGATCGTACAGGCAAGCTGGCGAATGCTGGAGGGCGGTGACGCAAATGCAATCCGCATGGGCGATATCGCCAAAGAGGCCGGCATCAGTCGCCAAGCCCTCTATCTGCATTTTCCGGCGCGGGCTGACCTGCTGGATGCAACCGCACGCTATCTCGACGAATATTATGAGATCGACAAACGCCTTGCGGCGAGCCGGGCTGCGGAAACCGGAATCGAAAGGCTTGATGCTTTCATCGAGGCCTGGGGAAACTATATCCCGAAAATCTACGGAATGGCGAAGGCCTTTCTCGCAATGAAGGATAGCGACGAAGCCGCTCGCATCGCATGGACCAGCCGCATGGAAGCCCTGCGCCATGGATGCCGCGCGGCCATTCGCGCACTCAATCGGGACGGCACATTGTCGCCCGATCATTCACCCGGCCAGGCGGCGGATATTCTCTGGACGATACTGTCGGTCCGCAACTGGGAGCAATTGCGGCATGACTGCGGATGGTCGCAAAAACGCTATCTCAGCGTTACGAAAAACGCAGCCCGGCGTATACTGGTCAATGAGAAAGGGGCTGGCGAATAGGAGCCGGCCAAACGCTATTTCGCCGCTTTCTTCCGTATCATCGCATCCCGAAACCTTTTCGCCCATCCCGGCTTCGCGCTTTGCTCACCGCGTGCCAGCACCAGGGCGTCGGTTTCAACATCCTTCGTTACCACCGATCCAGCACCGACAATCGCGCCGGCACCAATCTTCACCGGCGCAACAAGCGCGCTGTTCGATCCGATAAAGGCACCTTCGCCGATCTCTGTCTGATATTTGAAATAGCCGTCATAGTTGCAGGTGATCGTGCCCGCGCCGATATTTGCGCCCGCGCCAATCGTCGCATCGCCAAGATAGGTCAGGTGGCTGGCTTTCGCACCCTTGCCTAGTGTGGCTTGCTTCATTTCGACGAAATTGCCGACTTTCGATCCCTCTTCCATCACCGCGCCAGGGCGCAGTCGCGCATAGGGACCAACAGAGCAGCCGGCCCCCACACTTGCTCCCTCGATATGACTGAAGGCGTGGATCGTAGCGCCGTCGGCGACGCTGGAGCCGGGGCCGAAACGAACCTGCGGCTCGATCGTCACATCGCGGCCGATCCTGGTATCGTGGCTGAACCAGACGGTCGCCGGATCGACCAGCGTAGCGCCGTCCGCCATCGCTTGTTCGCGGCGGCGGTCCTGCCATGCACGTTCGGCATCGGCGAGTTCGGCCCGGCTGTTGATCCCGGCAACTTCCCATGGCGCCGCTTCGATCACAGCGCTGTGGCGGCCATCGGCCTGTGCCACCATCACCATATCCGGTAGGTAATATTCCCCCTGGGCATTATCGTTCCCGACCCGGTCGAGCAGCGCAAACATATCCGCTGCCTTCGCCGCAATAAGCCCTGAGTTACAAAGGTTTACGGCACGTTCTTCCGCGCTCGAATCCTTATATTCTACCATTTTTCCGATGCGCCCGGCATTGTCTGCAATGATCCGGCCATAGGCGAGCGCATCGTTGGGGCGGAAACCCAGAACGACGCAGGTCGGCGCATCGGGCGCGTTTAGCGTTTCCAGCATTTTGGCCACCGTCTCGGCGCGCACCATCGGCACATCGCCGAAACAGGCCAGAACAGCGCCGTCGAAATCCGCCAGCACCTCGCGCGCCCGCAAAACGGCATGGCCGGTGCCGAGTTGATCTTCCTGCACAGCGACCGATGCGCCCCGTTCGACAACAAAGGGTTCGACTTCCTCGCGGCCGGCACCAAGCACGACCACCGTCTTGGCGGGATCGAGCCGCGCAAGCTCATCCATCAGATGGCCAAGCATGGGCTTGCCAGCGATGGAATGGAGCACCTTGTGGCGCGCAGATTTCATGCGAGTCCCCTTGCCCGCAGCAAGTATGATCGCGGCAAAGGGCATGGATGGGTTTATGGTCGAGCTGTCGGTCATGTCACGCCACGGTCTGCCAGCAAATGCTTAGCATTTCCATAGCGGAACGGCGCGATGATTGCGCCGAGGCATTACCCGAAAGAACCGGCAATCTGTTTGTGAACGTCGCGCATCGTCTCATTCACGAAAATGTCGCCAAGATCCTGCAGCAGAGCATCCAGCGGTGATCCGTTCACCTTGGCAGGCGTCCCCGGCGATGCTTTTGCAAGTTTCTTGGCCAGCTTTGCCAGTTTCTTGTCGAGCTTGGCCTTGAGTTTGGCGACAACCTTCACGCGCTCAGCATCGGTTGTCGCCTTACCGAGCCCTTCGATCAGCTCTTCAACGATTTCCCCCTCGGGCATTGCGAGCGCGTTGCGCTTCGACGTTTCCAGCGATTTGCGCGCAGCCTCTGATCTCGCGTCGAAAGCGTCCGACAGAGACCGGTGAAATATCTGCAAGTCTTTAATCGATGTCATGGCAAATTCTCCTGTTTCGTCAGGATGAAAGTGCCAGAGAATTGGGCCGGCAGTTGTGCCCGACAGCACAGGGCCAGGCTTTAATTCTGCCCCTTGCGCCACTTTGTCCACAGATGCCGGATGAGCATCAGCGGCGGCATACGCAGCCAGTGGGAGCGGATATAGAAAGCGAGGCGCAGAAATTTGCGGGTTTCACGTCCCCAGTCATCGCGGGCAAGCAGGCGGCGGATATAGAGTGCATCGCCCACCCTTCCGCGGCGCGCCAAAGCGCCATCCAACGGCGTTTCGTACAGCGCCTCGGCGAGGCGCAGCGCCCGGGCGACCGGCTTTGCCAGCTGATGCCGCTCCGCGCGTTGGCCCAGCGCCTTCCAGAACCCGTCGCGGGTTCCGAAATCACGCAGCAGCTGGTCGATATCCCACAGGTTGCGCAGCCCGCCCGCCAGATCGCCATCAGCGAAGAGGTGCGCTGCGGAATGACAGACCATATCGGCGGGAGAGAGGATGCGCAGGCCGTTCTCCAGCTCCACGCTGTCCGCGATCATCGAAACAGCATCGGGCGTCGGTTTCGCAGTGAGCGGCAAGACCGTGTGGTGAACATCAATCATCCTGTCGCGTTCCTTATGGATCAGCGGCGGCAGCTCATGCATGTAATCGCGATAATAGGCGTCATCATAGGCATCCTCCTTCACCCATTCCCAACCGCCCTGTCCGGTTAGCGCGCGCTCGACAGCATCGAGCGCCTCGTGGCTAACAAGGATGTCGAGATCGCCAATGGATCGGCCCACGCCTGCAGACAGGCCCGCCGCGACATAGGCCGTGCCTTTCAGCAGAACGACCGGCTCGCCGAGTGGAGCGAGCACACGACGCGACATTTCTGCTTCCCACAGCGCCTGCCGCCGCGCATGCTCCGCAAACCGGCGCGCATCGGCGCAGAGCTGCGCGACTTTCTCAGGCAGAAAACCGAGGCCATCCAGCCGATGCGCGAGGCTGCCCATCAGCTGTTCAGCCCGCGCCATAGCAATCAGCGCGGTCCAATCCCCGGCATCGAAATTTTGCGTCGTCGAAGGGTCAACGAGCGCACGGGTCAGGATGCCGGCGTCGGTCATTCAGCCAGCTCCATCCAGAGCCGCTCGACACTGGCGACAGCGTTTTCGGTATCAGGATAGTCAACCGCCCGGGTCGGGATCGTCCGAACCAGCGAAGACAGCGCATCGAATCCCGCCTCTCCCAGTGCAACATAATTGGTCGAGGCCTGGGTCAACCGGACGAAAACTTCCGCTTCGCCAACTTCGCGAACATCCGGCGCATGACCGAAACGCGGAAAAAGGAGCAGCGCCGGTCTGGCTGGTTCGCTCATCTTCGCAATCGCATCTGTGGGAGGCTGTAAATGCCGGATATCGCCCTTGGGAGTGTCGCGCATGAGCGGGCCGAGCCGGTCTGCATCGACCGCCCCCTCGAACAGGGTGATTGCCTCATTCTTCAGGCTAACGAGACGCGGGAAAGCATGCACCACAGCAGTGCTCAAATCGACCAGCACGAATTCGTCGCCCATGAAGCGCCAGCCGCGCTCGCCTAGCAATGCGGAAAGCGTCGATTTGCCCGCGCCCGAATGACCGGTCATCAGCAGCGCCTTGCCGTCGCGCTCCACTGCCGAGGCATGAAGCAGCAGGTAGCGTCGCTGGCCGAGCGCCATTTGCAGGTTCATCCCCATTTCCGCGGCCAGCAACCCGTGGGCGAGCGAGACCGGCGCGGCGTCAGGCAGCATATAGTCGCCGCCGATCATTACCGAGGGCCGGAGGAAGCGTCGCCACGGCCGCTGGGCAAACAGACGCACGGTGAAGTCGGGAATATCGGGGGCCGGATAGTCGCTGTACAATGCGGCCAGCTGGTCTATCGGCTGCTTCCAGTCCGAGCCTATCCGGAATCCGGCCGGACCGACGCGCACGCGAAATTCATGTTTCATGCCCGCCATACCAGACCGGACATTTCCAGCTCCGCAATGCGTGCCTCCAGCGCTGCTTCGAGATCGTCGCTGTCGCCAAAATCATAATCGCGCTTCAGCCGGTCGAGCAGCGCCGCGGGTTCCGCGTCGCCTTCTGCCAGCGCTTCGAGGATCTGCGGCGCGGGCGGCGCGAGGATATGGGTCAACCCGGAGGGACGGTGAAAAATGAGCGCCACGCCGTCGAGCGCGATTACACGCCGCGCCTCGGGCGGATCGGCGCGATATGCGTTTGTGTTCATGACGAGAAGCGGCGGAGCGTCAGCCCCGTGACATCTGGATAGATGCGTAACAGGTAAAACCGCTCATGCCGTTCTGGAGACGGCGGATATAGTTGGTATAGGCTTGGCTTTCTTCATAGCCATAACCCGGAATGGAGCCACCACTTTGCAGGGCTCTGCGCACTTCCTCTCCAACCAGGTTGCGACCCGGTGGCGGAAATGCGCCCGGTGTGCCCGGTGGCACAACAGAACCGTCAGCGGCGATATAATTGCCCATACGACCGGGATCGGGAATCGGGATTTCACAAGCCATGATCGACGCCTGAGTCTGAGCCAAGGCCGGACGCACGGTGACAACTGTCGACGCAGCCGCCGCGCCCATCATGAGCACGTGGCGGCGGTCCGGTTTGGCTATACCCCGGTCGCCTGTCTCTTCGCTGTCTTCAGCCATGCCGCCCTTCCCAAATTCCACCTCAGCATTTGTTACACTAGTCTACTGCGCCTGTACTGGCGAGTGTAACAATAGCACTGTATTAATCCGCTTAATGCCCCAGATAACCCCTCTACGCGCCATTGTCGCGCTATTAACCACCTTTGCCATCGGCTATGCCGCCTACGCGCTCGGTGCCGGACCGCTACCGGTTATATTGGCCTGTATCGGCGGTTTGATCGGTGGCGCGATACTCGGCAGCTCGACGATTGAAGACCAAAGCGACCCGCCCCCCCCCGGCCCGGCTCCCAAGCCGATATCCGACGAATCGCTGTTCCCGACCCTGGAAGAGCTGATGAACGCCATCGACGATCCCAGCCTGATCATAGTCGGTCGCCGCGTGGTAAGGGCCAATCCGGCTGCCCTGGGCCTGCTTGGCACGCATATCATCGGCGAGGACGTTCGTCTGGCGATCCGCCACCCCGCTGCCGCCGAACGCCTGACCGGTGAGGCTGGCGCCGAAGAATCGCGAGTCGCGATGGAGCTGATGGGAATTGGCGAAGTGGAGCGTCCATGGGAGCTCATCATCCATGAACTGAAAGGCAATGCGCGCTTCATTCGCCTGGCCGATCGCAGCAGCGCCCATGCCGCCGAAAAGATGCGCGCCGATTTCGTCGCCAATGCCAGTCACGAGCTGCGCACGCCGCTGGCCTCCCTGCTTGGCTATATCGAAACCCTTCAGGATGGGGCCGCCAAGGACAAGAAAACCCGCAACCGCTTTCTCGAAATCATGCATGGCGAGGCAAGCCGGATGCAGCGCCTGATCGGCGATCTCATGTCGCTCTCACGGATCGAGGCGGAAAAATATCGCGCCCCGGCCGAGGATATCGATCTCGGCCCCTTGATCGAAGAGGCCTGCCGGGCAACCTGCATAGAGAGCGGCTTTGAAAGCACCAGCGTCGAAATCCGTCCGGCGACGGGTGCTGTTCATATTGCCGGGGACCGGGTCCAGATTACCCAGTTGGTCAGCAATCTCGTCGGCAATGCCCTTAAATATGGCAAGGGCGCCGACCCTGTCATGGTCGGCTATGGCTCAATTTCCGAAACGATGGTCCGTATCACGGTGCAGGATCATGGCGAAGGCATAGCGGCGGAACATTTGCCGCGCCTGACCGAACGGTTCTACCGGATCGACCCCGGTCGCAGCCGCTCTCTGGGCGGCACTGGACTGGGCCTGGCCATCGTCAAACATATTGTCGAGCGGCACCGGGGACGGCTGAATATCGAGAGTGAAACCGGACGGGGCACGAAAGTCAGCGTCGATTTGCCGAAAAAACCATCCGCAATGTCATCTTCCCGTAACGAGAGTGTCACAAAGGCAGATGCACCATCTCTGATCGCAACCCGCGATTCGCGATGAACCGGATAACCGAGCGAATTTTCAACACTGCCGGGCATGGAAATATGCCAATCGAAGGAAGAGTGCATGCAATCCGTCATACGGCGTAAACGGCCAGCGCAATCGATTGATATTTCAGTCGAACAAGGGATTTGAACGAAACCGTGTCGATCTTCTCTCTGTCCGTAATGGTGATCGGGTTCGCGGTCATTGCGTGGTTCACGGCGCGGATCCGGGCGGCAAGACTCCGCCCAATCGGCGGCGATCGTCCGCATTCCCTGCCGGGCTATCATGGCTGGTATGTTGCGCTCTGGCTGGCGATTCCCGCCCTGCTGTTCCTCACAGTCTGGTCGCTCGTCCTGCCCGGCCTGGTCGAGCAGTCGGTGTTGCTCGATCCCGCTGCTCAGGCACTGCCCGAATCTCAGATCGAACGCTCCGCCATCCTCGGCGAGGCGCGGGCCCTGGCCGATGGCTCGCTGGGCGCCGCTTTCAATGAAGAAGCCGAAGCGCTGATCCCTGCCTATCAGGAAGCATCGAATTTCTACGGCGTCATCGGAATTATCGCGACGTTGCTTCTTGCCTTTGCATGCGGTGCCTACGCTTTTTTGCGCGTGCGCCCGGATTTCAGGGCGCGTAACCGCGTCGAACGAGTCGTGATGTGGGTACTGCTGATCGCTTCGCTGATCGCAATCCTCACAACCATCGGGATAGTCGCCTCGCTATTGTTCGAGACTATCCGCTTCTTCGAGCGCATTTCAATTATCGAGTTCATCTTCGGTACGCACTGGAACCCCCAATCGACCACCTTCAGTGACGATCCGGGTTCCTTCGGCGCCATTCCGCTCTTCTGGGGCACGATCCTGATCGGCGCGATTATCGCAATGATCGTCGCCATCCCGCTTGGCCTGATGAGCGCCGTCTATCTGACCCAATATGCGCCGGCCCGGATCCGTTCGATCATGAAGCCTGTGCTGGAGATTCTCGCCGGCGTTCCGACAGTGGTCTATGGCTATTTTGCAGCGCTGACCGTGGCACCGGCAATCCGCGATTTCGCCGTCAATTTCGTCGGCATTAGCAGCGCTTCATCGGAGTCCGCCCTTGCCGCCGGCGTCGTCATGGGCGTGATGATCATTCCGTTCGTCTCCTCGATGGCCGACGATTCGCTCGCTGCCGTCCCCGGAGCCATGCGCGACGGCAGCCTTGCGATGGGTGCCACCAACTCGGAGACGATCAAGCGGGTGCTCATCCCGGCCGCCCTGCCCGGTATCGTCGGCGGTGTATTGCTGGCCGTCAGCCGCGCCATCGGCGAAACCATGATCGTGGTCATGGCTGCCGGGCTGGCCGCGAACCTAACCGCCAATCCGTTCGAAAGCGTGACCACCGTCACCGTACAGATCGTGCAGCTGCTGACCGGCGATCAGGAGTTTGACAGCTCCAAGACATTGGCTGCCTTCGCACTGGGCCTCGTTCTTTTCATTGTAACCTTGCTGCTCAACATCATCGCGCTTGGCGTCGTCAAACGCTTCCGGGAGGCTTATGAATAGATGAACACCGCCATCGCCTCTTCCCCGCCCCGCCAGCCGACCGACTGGAGCGCCGATGCCATGCAGCGGCGCATCCGGGCGCGGTATCGCGCCGAAAAGCGCTTTCGCTTCTATGGCCTGTTTGCAGTCCTGCTATCGGCCGGCTTCCTCGCATTTCTGCTGGTCACCATGATCTCGAGCGGCGCCCGTGGCTTCACCCAGACGCAAATCGCCCTGCCGGTGAACTTCGCCGCATCCGACATTTTTCTGGAACCCGGACAACTTGAAGGCGACGGCCGGGATCAATTGCTGGCCCAGGCCGATTTTCAGGGTTTGGCCCGGCAATCGGCGATTACCACCTATGGAGAAGAGGGCCCCGGCCTTCTCTCCAACGGCGCCTGGGTCTTACTGCGTGATGCGGTGTCGGCAGATCCCTCGCTCCTGACCCGCAATGAAACATTATGGGTTCCCGCGTCGACCGAAGTCGATTTTGCAGCCCGCGGCGACAGCGGCTCACGCCAGTCCGAAGCACGCGATGTGATGATCCTGCGCTATGCCGAACTGGAAGCATCGGAGCAGGTTCGCCGGACGCTCAGCTGGAATTTCCTGACGCTGGCCGATTCGAGCGACCCGACCCTGGTCGGCATATGGGGTGCGCTCAAAGGCTCGCTGCTCACAATGACGATCACGCTGCTGCTCGCCTTCCCGATCGGCGTGCTCACGGCCGTCTATCTGGAAGAATATGCGCCGGAAAACCGCTGGACTGACATTATCGAGGTGTCGATCAACAATCTCGCCGCCGTTCCCTCGATCATATTCGGCCTGCTCGGGCTCGCGGTGTTCATCAATGTCTTCCACCTGCCCCGATCCGCAGCGATTGTCGGCGGCCTCACGCTCGCCCTGATGACCATGCCCGTGATCGTGATCGCCGGACGCAACGCCATCAAGTCCGTGCCGCCATCCATTCGCGATGCCGCGCTGGGCATCGGCGCATCGCCGGTCCAGGTGCTTACCCATCACGTGTTGCCGCTGTCGCTGCCCGGTATCCTGACCGGTACGATTATCGGTATGAGCCGCGCGCTGGGCGAAACCGCGCCGCTGCTGCTGATCGGCATGCGCGCCTTTGTCGCAACGCCGCCGGGCGGATTTACCGATCCCGCCACCGTTCTGCCCGTGCAGATTTTCCTCTGGTCGGATGAGCTGGACCCCGGCTTTGTCGAGAAAACCTCGGCGGCAATCATCGTGTTGCTGCTCTTCCTGCTGGCCATGAACGGCATCGCGATCTGGCTGCGCAACAAATATGAACAACGTTGGTGATATGATGAACGACGCTACGGACATTCAGGCCGAACCCAGAGCCGATACGCCCGCCCCGACAACGGACACGCTCAAGATGACGGCGCGCAATGTCGACGTCTTTTACGGCGCAAAACAGGCGATAGATAACGTGTCGATCGATATCGGCATGGAGAATGTGACCGCTTTTATCGGCCCGTCGGGCTGTGGCAAATCGACTTTCCTGCGCTGCCTCAACCGGATGAACGACACGATCCCGATCGCGCGCGTGACCGGGCAGATCGAGCTCGACGAACATGACATTTACGATCCCAGCATGGATGTCGTGCAGCTGCGCGCCCGGGTCGGCATGGTATTCCAGAAGCCCAATCCCTTTCCCAAATCGATCTTCGAAAATGTTGCCTATGGCCCGCGCATCCACGGCCTTGCCACATCCAAGGCGGAGCTTGACGAAATCGTCGAAAAATCGCTGATCCGCGCTGGCCTGTTCGAAGAGGTCAAGGATCGGCTCAACGACAGCGGCACCGCGCTTTCCGGCGGGCAGCAGCAGCGACTGTGCATCGCCCGCGCCATCGCCGTAGATCCCGAGGTTATCCTGATGGACGAGCCCTGTTCGGCGCTCGATCCTATCGCCACCGCCAAGATCGAGGAACTGATCAACGACCTGCGCGGCAAATATGCCATCGTGATCGTCACCCACAATATGCAGCAGGCCGCCCGCGTATCCCAGCGCACCGCCTTTTTCCATCTCGGCACACTCGTCGAATATGGCGAAACTTCCGACCTGTTCACCAATCCGAGCCAGGACAGGACGAAGGACTATATCACCGGCCGTTACGGCTAGTCAGGACATCGATCATGCCAAGAAACAGCGAACATACGGTATCCGCGTTCGACGACGATATTGGCGAATTGCGGGCTCTGGTTTCAGAGATGGGCGGGCTCGCCGAAACCGCCATTGGCGACGCCATCCACGCCCTTATCCGGCACGATCTGGAAACCGCATCGCGGATTATCGACGAAGATTCCCGGATCGACGAACTTGAATCGGAGGTGGAACGCCTTGCGGTCCGCCTGATCGCCCTGCGTGCTCCTATGGCAAACGATCTGCGCGAAGCGGTCGCCGCGATCAAGATCGCAACTGTGCTCGAACGGATCGGCGATTACGCCAAGAATATCGCCAAACGCGTGCCGATATTCGATCATCGCACGGATATTGAGCCACTCAGCATCCTTCCTTCCATGGCCCAGATTGTTCAGGAAATGGTCCATAATGTGCTGGACGCTTTTGCAGCGCGTGACGCGGAGGCTGCCAAGCTGGTGATTGAGCGGGACAGTGCCGTCGACGATTTTTACGACAGCCTCTTTCGCGCGCTCCTCACCTATATGATGGAAAATTCGCACAATATCACCCAGTCCACCCATCTGCTTTTCATTGCCAAGAACCTGGAACGCGTGGGCGATCATGCGACGAATATAGCGGAAATGGTCTATTTCGCCGCCACTGGCGACTATCTCGATGATCGTCTCGTTGGGGAAGCACCGGCACTGGAAGCCGGGGAGCCCGAAGCATGAGCAAAGCGAAACTTCTGCTGGTCGAAGACGATATGGCGCTTTCCGAATTGCTGATCTGGCATTTCGAACGCGAGGAATTCAAAGTCAAACATACGGTAGACGGGGAAGAAGCCCTGCTGCTCGCGCGTGAAAATCCACCCGACCTCGTTCTGCTCGACTGGATGATCGAGGGCCTGTCCGGGATCGAAGTGTGCCGCCGCCTGCGCCGCATGCCCGACACGGCCAATGTGCCGATCATCATGCTTACCGCGCGCGGGGAAGAAGAGGACCGGGTTCGCGGTCTTGAAACCGGTGCCGACGATTATGTGACCAAGCCCTTCAGCCCGCGCGAGCTGGTCGCCAGGGTCGGTGCTGTGCTGCGCCGGGTGCGCCCTGCGCTTGCCGGCGAACCCCTGCTGCATGGCGATCTTGCGATGGATACGGTTAGCTACAAGGTCCGGCGCGACGGCGAGGTGATCCCGCTTGGCCCGACGGAATTTCGCCTGCTCAAACATTTCCTCGAGCATCCGGGCCGGGTTTTCAGCCGTGAGCGCCTGCTCGACTCAGTCTGGGGCCATGATTCGGATATCGAACCGCGAACTGTGGATGTGCATATCCGGCGACTGCGCAAAGCGCTGAACAAGGGCGGAAAGACGGACATAATCCGCACCGTGCGTTCCGCCGGTTATGCGCTGGATTCGGACAGCGCTGGCTAGAGGGCATTTTCTGGCACACGATCGACTTTACCTCGGGTGGAGGAATAGGCCAGAGCGGCGATTTCCTGCTAAGGAAATCCTGAGGGGCAAAGTGTCTGCCAGAAAACTCGCGCTTGAACCTATAGGCCTCACAGGTTAACGCGCACGTAAACCACATATACCCCCAATACGGAGTCCCCATCATGACCATTTCCTTCGAAGACAAAGTCGCCATCGTCACTGGAGCCGGCGGCGGACTGGGCCGCGCTTATGCGCTCGATCTCGCAAGCCGCGGCGCGAAGGTTGTTGTCAACGATCTGGGTGGCGCACGCGATGGCACCGGCTCTTCGGATGCCGCGCAAAAGGTGGTCGAGGAAATCGAAGCGGCCGGCGGCGCGGCAATGGCCAATGGCGGCAGCGTCACCGACGAAGAACAGATGGTCGAGATGGTCGCCAAGACCAAGGAAGCCTGGGGCGGCGTCCATATCGTCATCAACAATGCCGGCATCCTGCGCGACAAGAGCTTTGCCAAGATGACCATGGACGATTTCCGCCTCGTCGTCGAAGTGCATCTCAACGGATCGGCCAACGTCACCAAGGCCGTGTGGGAAACCATGCGCGAACAGGCCTATGGGCGGCTTCTCATGACCGCCTCTTCGACCGGCCTGTTCGGCAATTTCGGTCAAGCGAACTATGGTGCGGCGAAGCTCGGCCTTGCCGGTCTCACCAAGACGATCGCGATCGAGGGGGCTAAATACAACATCAAATGCAATACGCTGGCCCCGATCGCCGGCACGCGCATGACCGAAGACATTATGCCGCCGGAAATGTTCCAGGCGCTGTCCCCTGAAAATGTCGCCCCGGCCGCCGTTTATCTCGTCTCCGAAGACGCGCCCACCAATATGATCGTTGGCGCGGGCGGCGGTTTCTTCCACGCTTCCTATGTCACCCACACACAGGGTGTCGCCCTGCCCGAAGACCAGCGCAACGCCGAAGGCGTCGCCGCTGTCTGGGACCAGATCATCGACCGCGCGGACGAGTTCGTCCCCCAGAGCGGCGCGGAACAGGGTGCGCAGGCGTTCAAGAAACTGCAGGGTTTGGCGGGCTAGCGAAACCGCACAGCTGAATGCAAAGAAGGAGGCGTTTCCGGCAACGGGGACGCCTCTTTTTTATCGGCCAGTCCTCAGCGATCGCCGGCCTTGTCCAGATGGACCATGATCCGCTCGAACATCGACGCCTGTTTCAGGGCCTTTTCCAGCTCCGAAAGTCTGGCCACGATCCCGCCGGCATCCGCGTCGACCTCCTCGGCCGCGGCGTCGAACGCCCGCCAGAGCGGACGCAACCGCGCCGCCATATCCCGCCCCTCGGCGGTCAGGCGCAGGCGACGCTTGCGCGCATCGGACGGATCGGCCTCCGCAGTGACCAGGCCGGCCTTTTCGAGCGACTGCCGTGTCTGGCTGACCGATACATGCGTGATTCCCAGAGCTTCGGCTAGCTGCCCGACTGTGGCGGCTTCCCTCTCCAGCAGCTGGTTCATAACCCCGAACCAACGCTGTTCGAATCGGACGCCGAGAACGGAATAGGCCCGGGCGGCATCCGCATCGATCGCGTCGGACAGTCTTCGGAGCCGCGCTCCGATAGCCCGTGCGCCCTGGCTCTGCGGATAATCCATATTCGTTCCCGGCCGATCTTGTTGACAATATGTAGGCACCTACATAATAGCGTTGCCGAATGCAATGCCCAACGGAGATCGACCATGTCCCACCACCAGAATTATTGGCGCGCTATCGCCACAGCAGCGAGGTTTCCGATCTGCCTGATCGTCCTGCTGCTTGCGGTAATCGCCACTCCAGTACAGGCCCGAACGGCGGGAGACATAGTTTCCGCGCTCGAACGCCATGTGGGCGGGCTTGCGGAAACGCACGATTTCAGCGGCGTCGTACTTCTGGCCCGTGGCGACGAGATTCTCTTTGAACGGGCCTATGGGCCCGCCAATCGATCCTTCGCGGTTCCCAACCGAACCGATACGAGATTCGGCATCGCATCAATGAACAAGATGTTCACCGCGCTCGCCATTATCCGGCTTTTCGACGAACGCGGCCTATCGCTTCAAACGCCGTTGATCGAAGTTCTGCCCGACTATCCGAACAGCGCGGTCGCGCGCAGGGTTACCATCGAACAGCTTCTGACCCACACCTCGGGTGTCGGCAATTACTGGGCAGGGCTGAGCCGCCACCCGATAACGGACTTTACGGAACTGGCGGATTACCTGCCGCTGTTCGCCGATCAAGAATTGTCGTTCGAGCCCGGCAGCGCCTTTGGTTACAGCAATGGCGGTTATGTGATCCTCGGGCTCGTGATCGAGAAGATGACGGGCGAGCGCTATCGAGACCATGTCGAGAGGACGATTTTCGCACCGCTCGGCATGACGGGCACCGGCTCGCCGCGCCTTGATATGGCGACGGCAAACCGGGCGATCGGCTACACGCGATCGCTGGATCTTCCGGGCGAATGGGCAAACAACCTATTTGTGGGAGAATTGCGAGGAAGTTCGGCGGGTGGCGGTGTCTCGACGGCCCGCGATCTGCTTCGATTTTCCAACGCGCTAACCGAAAACCGCCTCCTCCCGGCCGACCGGACGGCGGCGTATACGATGGGCAGGCACGACTATCCCAAAGGCCGGTATGGATATGGATTCAGCGAGGATATCGTCAACGGTCACCGCATTATCGGCCACACCGGAGGCCATATAGGAACTGCAGCCGAACTGAAGATATTCACCGATCTGGGATATACCTTCGTCATCCTGTCCAACGGCGACGTGGATGCCTATTGGAGCATCGAAAATTTCGTAACCGAATTGCTGGCGGGTGAAAATCCGGCATCGATCAACTACCGCTACACAGAAGCGCTGATCGATCGCATTGTCGAAGATGGCACTGAGGCCGCGCTCGCCTGGAACGCGGCGCAGCCGGAAAACGTTGCGGCCCGCGAGTCCGTGATCGAGGTGGCGAGTTTCCGTTATCTGCATCGCGGGATGAACGATACGGCGATCGCGCTCCTCTCCTTCAACACATCCGCCTTCCCGGAATCTTCGTCGGCCGAATATTATCTCGGCGAAGCGCATCGGGTTCTGGGGAACAGAAGCGAGGCCATCGCCGCCTATCGCCGATATCTGACGGCATTTCCCGGCGACGAAGACACGCTGGGGCGTCTGCGCGAGATCGGCGCGGCAGATCCATTGTGATGGGCCGACAGCAAGCCCCTTCCCTCCAAGTCAACGCAATCGTATCGCCGTATTGCATCACTAATACAGCTGTGCTAGGGCCGCCCGATAAAGGCGAAAAATGGAAGGATGCCTAATGTATAGCGATAGCGATCTGGAAGCTGCGGTGGACGCGGGGGCGTTTAGCGAGGCGGATGTAGCGAAGTTCCGGCGGTTCATGGCCGCGGACCGCTCGACCACGCTGGTCGACGAAGAGCATTTCCGGCTGATCAGCGGATTCAACGATATTTTCGTGGCGATTGCGAGCGTGCTGCTGCTCGTGGCGATTGCCTGGCTTGGCGGCGAAGTACAGCCATGGCTCGGGGCGCTCGGCGTAGCGGCTGCGGCCTGGGGCTTGGCCGAATATTTCACCCGGGTTCGCCGCATGGCCTTCCCGTCCATCCTGCTCCTCCTCGCCTTTGTCGGCGGGCTGTTTGGCGCAGTTGCGGCGGGGCTGATCGGCGATGGAAACCGGTTTGGCCCGGGCGATGAGGCGACCGTTGCCACCTTTGTATCGATCGCAGGCGCGGTTGCCGCGGCCGGCGCCTTCTTCCATTGGCGGCGGTTTCGCGTGCCGATCACCATTGCGGCCGGTGCCGCAGCGGTGGTTGGAACGGTCATCGCAATTGCGGCCATCGCAACGGACGGCAATGTCGAGCCCTTTATCAATCCATTGATGTTCGTCGCCGGTCTGGCCGTGTTCGCCTTCGCGATGCGTTGGGACATGAGCGATCCGGTCCGCGAGACGAAGCGTGCGGACGTGGCCTTCTGGCTCCATCTGCTGGCGGCGCCGCTGATCGTCCATCCGATCTTCGCCGAAATCGGCGTGTTCGAAGGCACGCTGACGGTCGCGGGCGCGGTGCTGGTCATCGGGCTTTATATCGTGATGGCGGCGATTGCCTTGGCGATCGACAGGCGCGCACTGATGGTGTCGAGCCTCGCTTATGTGCTCTGGGCGCTGAACGGATTGTTCGACAGGTTTGGGGCGGTGGAGACCAATATCGCCTTCGCCGCGCTGATCATCGGATCGGCCCTGCTGCTGCTCTCCGCCTTCTGGCACAATGCCCGCGGGCTGGTGGTCAAACCGCTGCCCGAAGCCATTACAAGCCGCTTGCCAGTGATCGGAACAGAAACGGCTACGGCGTAGTTGATCGTCAGACTCTCGCCTTTGGCGAGAGCGCGGCACCGGCCCTCTCCCCCTCCCGACCTCCCACTCAGTGTATTCTATGGGAGGTCGGGAGGGGGAGAGGGCCGGTGCCGCGATTTCCCGATAGGGAAATTCTGACAAACTAAACCGCTCTTTCTATTCGCCGACAATCTTGAGCAACCTTCGCTCGACAGGCGCCAGCACGGGTACAAGTTCGTGCCCGCGTTTCAAAATCATCCCCGCTTCATTGAGGAGCGCCCACATCCCCTGGCGGTTGCGCAAGGCGGGGCGTTTCTCGATCCTGACTTCGGGACGCTCGGCAGCGCGGCGAAACGCGGAGAATGACGCGAAATCCTTCTCGAAATTCATCGCATAATCGCGCCAATGCCCTGCGGCCACCATCCGTCCGTAAAGATCGAGTATCCGATTGAGTTCGGTGCGTTCAAAGCCGACCTGGCTGGGCTTGAGTTGACCGGAAGGGCCTCGCGGGTTCGGAAACGGCGTAACAGTTCCCATCAGGCGCAGTCACTCTCCTTGCGGAGCGCATCGTCTCCGTCCCGCTCCGCGATCAGCGCGTCGATCTGCTTGTGCATCGTCTCCAGCTCGCAGCGCATGAGTTCAAGCCTCTGGGTCGAGGGGTCGAACATTTCGCTGCACGGCGTACCATAAGGCACAAAGCCTTCGGGTTTGTCTTCGGCGCTCATCAGCGTCGGTTTGGCAGGAATGCCAACCATGACCGCTCCGGGTTGCACATCTTTCGTCACCACGGCATTGGCGCCCACGCGCGCACCCTTGCCTACCGTAATGGGCCCCAGGATTTGTGCACCAGAGCCGATGATCACGTCGTCCTCAATCGTCGGATGACGCTTGCCGGGTACACCGTCGGCCGGGTTTGTCCCACCCAGTGTGACATTCTGGTAAATGGTCACATTGTCGCCGATGCTGGCCGTTTCGCCAATCACGCTGAAACCATGATCGATAAACAGGTGGCGCCCGATTTTCGCTCCAGGATGAATGTCGATAGCCGTTACAAAGCGTGACCAATGGTTGACCCAACGAGCCAGGAAAAACAGCCGCATCCGGAACAAGCGGTGCGCGATCCGGTGATAGCCGAACGCCCAGACCCCGGGATAAAGCAATACTTCCATACGCGAACGCGGCGCGGGATCGCGAACCATGATCGAATCGATATAGGACTTCAAACGGCCAAGCATTGCGTACCTCCCGCGCCAGTGGCGATCCGCAACGTAATAATCGACCATGGCGAAAAACACCAGTTCGGCCGACTATACCCCCACAAAGCACAGCTTTCCGGCCAATGTTTATTGAAATCGATCAGTATCTCGTTATTTATCGAAACGAACGATTTCAGAAAGAGTGACGCATGGCCACCTATCTTCCGACGCTCAAACAGCTCCAATATCTGGTGGCGCTGCGCGATCACGGCCATTTCGGCAAAGCGGCGGAGGCGTGTTTCGTTACCCAATCGACTCTGTCGGCAGGCCTTCGCGAGCTGGAATCGCTGATCGGTATCACATTGGTGGAGCGCACCCGCCGGGTCGTGCGCTTTACCCCGCTCGGCCTGAGTATCGCCGACAAAGCCCAGCGCGTCCTGCGCGAAGCTGAAGAGCTTTCCGAAATGGCGCGCGCTGCAGGCAAGCCGCTGTCGGGAGAAATGCGGATGGGCGTCATACCCACGATCGCACCGTTCCTCCTTCCGCAGATTCTCCCCAAGCTCCGAAGCGACTGGCCGGATCTCAAACTCTTCCTCCGCGAAGAGACAAGTCCGGCAGCCTGCGATTCCCTGCAGCGCGGGCAGATTGACTGTATATTGCTGGCGCTGCCCTACAGCTGCGGCGAGGTCGATACGGCTGAGCTGTTCGACGACCGCCTGTTCGTCGCATTTCCCAAGGGCGAACCGGACAACCCGCCCAAAAAGATCTCGCCGGAGACCCTGGACGAGGGCCGGCTGCTGCTGCTCGAAGACGGACACTGCCTGAAAGACCATGCGCTGGCGGCCTGCAACCGGCCGGAGCTGCGCGCGGAAGCGAGGATGATGGGAACTTCGCTCCACACTCTGGTACAAATGGTCGAAAACGGCCTTGGAACCACGATGCTCCCCGAAATGGCCATCGAGGCGGGCATCTTGCGCGACACGCATATTGTCGCTCGCCCGCTCGATGCGGAGCACCCGGCGCGCACAATCGCACTTGTCTGGCGCAAGAACAGCCCGCGCGAAAAGGATTTTCGGCTGCTTGCAGACGCGATGCGCGATGCGGCCGGCTGAACCATGGTCGCCGAAAAAGGTTCCGGGGGAACCATTGCCAAGCTGGCGCGTAGCCTGAATAAGTCGTGCCCCTAAACCAACATCGAGAGGAGAATGAAATTGTTGAAGTCTATGCGATTGGCCAAAGGAACCAGCGTAGCAATGGGTTTGGCCGTGTTCGCCCTGGGCGGTGCGCCAGCGCTTGCCGATAATCATCAAGGTGAGGCAGCCGCCCCGGCAGCGGAAACCGAGGTTGTAACCATTGGCGGCGCGGAAATGCTGCCGACCCGCAATATCGTGGAAAACGCATCCAATTCGGCGGACCATACAACGCTGGTTGCCGCGGTTGTGCAGGCAGAGCTTGCCGAAACGCTTTCCGGCCCCGGCCCCTTCACCGTGTTCGCACCGACCAACGAGGCTTTCGGGCTCCTGCCCGCCGGAACGGTCGATGCGCTGATGCAGGACGCCGCGCGCGCGCAGCTTGCACAGATTCTCACCTATCATGTCGTGCCAGGCGCATTGGATGCCGAAACGCTCACCTCCAGGATCGAGGCAGCCGGTGGCGAACTCACCCTGACAACCGTTGAAGGGTCTCCGCTGGTCGCTACAATGGACAACGGCGCAGTAGCGCTCCGCGACGAAATCGGGGGGATATCCTATGTCACACAGGCTGACGCGGCTCAGTTAAACGGGATCATCCATGTCATCAACGGCATCCTTGTCCCTGAACCGGAAGCCGCCGCCGACTGAACGCGGCCAACCGCAATTCATTTGCCGGAAAGGGGTGCCGCGCCGCGGCACCCCTTTTTCGTTCGGTCGCTCCACTTTTCGCGTTGCACCGCATCGCCTTCGCGCGCTTCGACCCAGGCAGAGTGGCCATCCGCAAACTCTTCGCGCTTCCAGAACGGCGCGTCCGTTTTCAGCCAGTCGATAACAAAATGCATCGCATTGATCGCATCGCCTCTGTGGCGCGACGCCGCACCCACAAAAACGATCCGTTCACCCGGCGCCATGCGACCGACTCTATGGACGATCGTCAGCCCAGCCAGCGCCCAGCGCCCGGCGGCATCCGCAGCGATCCGTTTCAGCGCTTCTTCCGTCATTGCCGGATAATGTTCGAGTTCCAGCGCGACGAGACCTCCTTCGCCGCGAACAAGCCCCGTAAAGCTCGCGACGGCACCGGCGTCGCCCAGTTCCAGTTTCGCGCATTCGGCGACCGGGTCGAATACCGCATGCTGGAGGCGGATAACCGGCATCATCCGCCGGTTACCGGCGGGAAAAGGGCAACTTCGCGAGCGCCCGCGAGAGGTTTCTCCAGCCCGGCAAACTCCTGATCGATAGCCACCCGGATCCTGCCTTTGTCGGCAAAGGCATCCGCATAACCATCTCCGCGCGCAGAAAGCCAGTCGATCAGCTCGGCGGCGGTTGTTACGTTATCGGGCGGATCGACCGTTTCTCCATCGCAGCCGATGGCTTCCCGGATCCATGCGAAATAGAGCAAATCTATAGCCATACGGCCTAATCCATATGCTTGAGACCAGCGCGCAGATAGTCCCAACCGGTTATCATGGTGAGCCCCGCCGCCAGCCATAGAGACACGAGCCCGACGCTCTCTACCCAGGCAAAGTCCGTCCAGCCGCCATGTCGCACAGCGCCGGCCAGTATCAGCGCGCCGAGCGCGATCATCTGGATCGCGGTTTTCCATTTGGCAAGCTGGCTCACCGGCACGGATACGCTGAGACCGGCGAGAAATTCGCGCAGGCCCGAAACGATTATCTCGCGCAGCAGGATCACGATCGCGGCGATGACATGCCAGCTTTCGATATCGCGCGTGAAAATCAGCATCACGATAACCGACGCCACCATGATCTTGTCGGCGATCGGATCAAGAAAGATCCCCAATTTGGACACCGTGCCCTGCGACCGCGCGAGATACCCGTCGAGATAGTCCGTGAGCCCGACGATGCAGTAGAGAATGAATGCGCAGATATAGCCGAGCCACGCTGAATCCCACAGCAGCGCGACGAGAACCGGCACGGCGAAGATGCGCGACAGGGTGAGCAGGTTGGGCAAGGTCAGCATGGTCCCTCCCTCCTAACCGTTTTTGACAGTGCAACAAAGCCTCCTTCTGATCACTGCCCCGGCAGTTGCCCTTGGCGGGCCGCCATGCCTCGGCTATGCGTGCAGGCGAATTCTGAAGCACCCCTTCCTCTTCCTCGAAGGACTGCATGCCAACATCGCTCGATCTTTTGACCAAGCGCCGTTTTGCGCCGCTTTTCGTCACCCAGATGTTGGGCGCGTTCAACGACAATCTGTTCAAGTTCGCGATGCTCGTGCTCGTAATCTACGAAATCTACGATGACGAGGCGCTCGAATTTCAGTTCAGTACGGTTTCGACAGGGCTCTTCATCCTGCCTTTTTTCCTGCTTTCCGCGATTGCCGGTCAGCTGGCAGACAATTTCGACAAGGCCAGGGTCATTCGTTTTGTCAAAACGCTGGAAATCTTCATCGCCCTGACGGGCGCCGCAGGCCTCATCCTCCAATCGATCCCCCTTATGCTGGCTGCGCTGTTTGCACTCGGCGCGCAATCGACATTTTTCGGACCGATCAAATATGCGATCCTGCCTCAGCATCTCAAGAAAGAGGAAGTTCTGGCCGGAACGGGTCTGGTCGAGGCTGGCACCTATGTGGCCATTCTCGCGGGAACAATCCTCGGTGGGGTGATCGTCGACTGGCTCGGCGCGTTCTGGGCCGCCATCTGGGTTCTGACGGTAGCACTACTCGGCCGGATCAGCGCGCATTTCGTGCCGGATGCACCGGCGCAAAAAGAGCCCGAGCCGATCGATTTCAATATCTTCCGTTCCTCATACCGGTTGGTCAACGGAACCATGCATATCCGCCGGCTCTTCCTGGCTATCGTCGCAATCAGCTTCTTCTGGACGATCGGATCGGTACTGATCATCCAGTTCCCGCCGCTTGTGAAAAACGTGCTCACCGCCGATCCGAAGGTCGCGAGCCTGTTTCTCGGGATATTCTCGATCGGGATCGCAATCGGCTCGATTTTGGCCAATCGTCTCCTGAAGGGCAAAGTCTCGGCGCGCATTGCACCGTTCAGCGTCATCCTGATGGGTGTTTTCGTCCTTATCCTCTACTTCATCTCGGTCCAGTGGGATGGTCTGGAGAATGGCGAACTCTACGATCTTGTTGGCTTCATCATGCATCCGGGAAGCTGGCTGCTGCTGGCGGTATTGCTTGGGGTAGCCATGGCAGGCGGCATGTTTGTCGTCCCGCTCTACGCGTTTCTGACGACGACCGTCGATATCAGCGAGACCGCGCGAACCGTGGCCGCCAACAATGTCGTCAACTCAGGATGCATGGTGCTCGGTGCGCTGGTTGCACTCGGCCTTAGCTTGATGGGCGTTTCTACGACCGAACAGCTGTTCCTCGTCGCAACCATGTGCCTGGTTTCGGCCTGGACGGCGTGGCTGTTGCATAAAGCCTGCGACTAAGGTTTGGGGCTTATTTGTCAGAACGTTGCCGGCGCAACGTTGCTGCATCAGCCCAGGAAAGTCAGAAAGAAAACAAACCCGCCTGCCCAGGTCATCGTGAAGAGCTTTGCGTTTTCAGCAAACTCCGATCTGCGTGGAAATGGCGGCCTGTGCAGCGCGACGGCCGTCTCGGTTTCGCACGCCCGACGAATGAGGTCGGCGGTCAACGGCGCATAGCGCGAGTCGGGCGGAACTGTGGCCATGCCCGCTCGTTAACATTTTGTTTACTATCCTGTTTACACCCAAACAGGGTTAAGATGGGGATCGCCCATAGCTGTCTCCGATCGGGACAGGAGCGAATCCCGGATTTTGCGGAAAGTCAGTCGGCCTCATCCTCCCGTTCGGCGATCGCGTCGGCCAAGGCGGCGATCGTCGCCCGCGCATCCGCGAGCGCGCTGCGCGAAGGTGCGAAAATCCGGTTGGCGGCATCAAGCTGATCCGGATGGATGACGGTCTTGCCGTCGAACCCAAATTCCCGCCCCTGTTCGCATTCCGAGGCTAGCCCGGCATCGTCGCTGATCGCATTGAAGACGCCATCGATGACAATCTTGCCATGGGTCCGAGCCGCCATGACCGTCATCGACAAGGCCGTTACGAATGCTTCCCGCCCGGGGCGCAGCTTGGCCTGCATGTCTTTCGCAAGATCATTCGTACCCATCACCATCGCAGAGAGATTTGGCGCAGCAGCGATTGCGGAGATGTTGAGAATAGCCAGAGGGGTTTCGATCATCGCCCAGACCGGCACGCCTATGCCAGCAGCGCCATCGATATCCTGTGCCCGCGAAACTTTCGGAACCAGGACACCGTCAGGCTTGACCGCCTTGACCATCTTCAGATCGTCAGAGGCCCAGTCGGTATCGAGCCCGTTGATGCGGATGATGACCTCCCGTGGACCATAACCACCCGCCTTTACAGCCTCCGCAACCTGCTCCCGCGCCTCTTCTTTCACAGAAGGCGCAACTGCGTCCTCCAGATCGAAAATCACCACATCGGCAGGTAGCGTCTTTGCCTTCTCAAGCGCCCGGGTATTGGCACCGGGCATATAGAGGCAGGAGCGGCGGGGTCGGAATTCGGTTTTGGTCATGCCGCCCTTATTCCGCATGACTGCACACAAACCAAGGTTGACGTTCACGTCAACCGGCGCAACAGTGCCAAAAAACAGAATCACAGGAGCAGCCGATCATGTCCGAAGCCGTCCTCACCAGCGCCGAAAATGGCGTCCTCACCATCACCATCAACCGCCCGGAAGCAAAGAATGCGGTAAACCGGGCCGTTGCCGAAGGCGTTGCTGCGGCAATCGAAGCTCTTGAGAGTGACGACAGCCTGACAATCGGCATCATCACCGGTGCCGGCGGCACCTTCTGTTCTGGCATGGATCTGAAAGCCTTTCTCCAGGGAGAGCTTCCCGTCGTCAGCGGAAAGGGTTTTGCCGGCTTTGTCGAAGCCCCGCCCGCCAAGCCGCTGATCGCTGCCGTAGACGGCTATGCGCTCGCCGGCGGTATGGAGGTCGCCATCGCCTGCGATCTCGTCGTCGCCAACAAGGATGCCAAATTCGGCATCCCAGAAGTGAAGCGCGGTCTTGCAGCAGGCGCCGGCGCCTTGCTCCGCCTGCCCCGCCTGATCCCACAACGCTATGCCATGGAACTCGCGCTAACCGGCGATTTTATCGGAGCCGAACGCGCAGCCGAAATCGGGTTCGTCAATCGCGTCGTCGATGGTTCTGCGCTCGATGGCGCAAAGGAACTCGCGGCAACGATCGCTGCGAACGGCCCGCTGGCGGTAAAAGCGAGCAAGGAAGTCATAGCCAAGACCGAAGACTGGTCGCATGATGAAATGTGGGCGGAGCAGCAGAAGATCATCGGCGGCATCTTCACCTCTGAAGATGCCCGTGAAGGCGCGGCCGCCTTTGCCCAGAAACGCAAACCCGAATGGAAAGGCCGCTAGGGCCTGACCCAACAATAAGAACAAAAGACAATTCCGCCTGAGGAGGCTTATCTCTATGAAGACCCGCATCACCGAACTGTTCGGCATCGAACATCCGATCATCCAGGGCGGCATGCATTATGTCGGCTTTGCCGAGCTGGCCGCTGCAGTTTCGAATGCGGGCGGGCTCGGCATCATCACCGCACTGACCCAGCCTTCCGCAGAGGCCCTTGCGGAAGAAATCGCCAAATGCAGGGAGATGACGGACAAGCCTTTCGGTGTGAACCTGACTTTTCTGCCGGTCGTAAACTCACCCGATTATCCGGGCATGGTCAAAGCGATTATCGAAGGCGGCGTGAAAGCGGTTGAAACTGCGGGCAACAACCCGGTTCAGGTGCTTCCGGCACTGCACGAGGCCGGAATCAAGGTGATCCATAAATGCACCTCGGTTCGGCATGCCCTGAAAGCGCAGAGCATCGGTTGCGACGCCGTTTCGGTTGACGGGTTCGAATGCGGCGGCCATCCCGGCGAAGATGATATCCCCAACATGATTCTTCTGCCCCGCGCCGCCGATGAGCTGGACATTCCCTTTGTCTCGTCCGGTGGCCAGGCCGATGGCCGAAGCCTTGTCGCTTCGCTCGCCATGGGTGCCGAAGGCATGAACATGGGCACCCGCTTCATCGCCACCAAGGAGGCGCCGGTTCACCAGAATGTGAAGGATGCGATCGTCGCCGCCAGCGAACTGGACACGCGGCTTGTCATGCGCCCGCTTCGCAACACCGAACGCGTGCTCAACAATCCCGCGGTCGAACGCGTGCTCGAAATCGAAAAGGAAAAGGGTGCAGATCTGCAGTTTACCGACATTATCGAGCAGGTCGCCGGCGTCTATCCCAAGATCATGAAGGAAGGCGATATGGATATCGGCGCCTGGAGCTGCGGCATGGTCGCGGGCCTGATCAACGATATCCCGACCTGCCAGGAACTGATCGACCGCATAATGGCGGAAGCCGAAGCTATCGTGCGCGAGCGGCTGGAGGGTTTTCTGGCGGCCTGACCGCCCGTCACTCTTCCGCTTCTGTTTCCGGCACCGCCAGGAACTGCATATTCTGCCCGACAACGTCGATACGCACCACGCGGCGATCGGCGGCGCCGCGCGTGACATAGACGTCATTGTCGGGCGATCCGCCGCGTATCTCATACCGGGTCGTATCGAAGCTGCCTGCCGGCGTTTCGATGACACCGCCCGGGCGCGCCGTGATCGTGACATCGGCGAAAGCATTGCCAAGCGGTCCATACCAGCGAAACGCTTCCTCGGTGCCTTCCTCTTCAGACATGATCAGCGGCATGATGAACGCAACGGGGCGTGGCAAAATGCCCTCGGGCATGGCGATATCGACAGCCTGTTCTTCAGTGCCCTCGAGCCTCTGAATCACGCGCTGGCCCACAAGGCGGCCATTTTCCGCATCGAGGTCGAGGTTCATATAGGCCAGTCCTCTGTGGAACTCGAGATGAACGCTCTCGAACTGCAAGTCGGGCGTCAGGCCGAAAACCAGTGTCTCATAGACCTGCGCGCTCGGCATCATCGACCGGTCGTAGAGCAGCATACCGTGTTCAGTCTTGATCCATCCAAGCCGCATGAACCCATCCCGCTCGCCTTCATTGACGAGACCGAGAACAAACTCGCCGCGTTCCGGCAGGGCTGCAGATGCCTGAGCACCGATGCTCTCCTGTGCCTGTGCCTGTGCCTGTGCCTGCGTTGCGACACCAAATACCGGAACGGCCAACAGAACAGCCAATGCCGTCCGAATATGTGCAAAACTAGGCGAACGGAATGGCATGGTTGTCTCCCCTGTTGGGAGGCAGTTAAACACGCGCGTCCGGTCCGCGTACCGCAGTTCGACCAACCACCGCCAAAATTCTGACGAATGGATAATATTCGACGATTTCATCAGAAAATGGTGGAGCCGAGGGGGATCGAACCCCTGACCTCTACACTGCCAGTGTAGCGCTCTCCCAGCTGAGCTACGGCCCCATCAGGTGCGGGAGCGGCGCATGTAACGCCGCCGCCCGCGTTAGGCAAGATAGCCTGTCAGTTAAGTGTCTTCTTCCTTGCCATCCTTGGCGCCGCTCGTGTCGACCTGCAGATCGTCATCCCCGCCCAGATCGACTTCGTCGTCCGGATTGATTTCGGCATCTTCGTCGACACCGGCAGCGAGATCCTCTTCTTCATCGTCGTCGCCGCCCGAAAGATCGGCATCGTCCGACTTGGATTTTGCATCTTTCTTGCTGTCGTCAAACATGACCGGCTGTTTCGACTTGAGCACAGGTTCCGGTTCCCAGATTGCACCGCATTCGCCATTGATGCAGGTTACGGGATCCTCTTCACCGAGGTCATAGAAACGGGTTCCGCATTTCGGGCAGGTTCGCTTCGTGCCCCATTCTGGCTTCACCATTGAATTGTATCTTTCATCGCTACGGAAAATTGTTTGCGGGCAGAGCCCACGGTCGGGCGGGCGCTTGCCACATGGGGTTGCCACTGTCAAAAGCCAAGGCCAGTAAATGCGTTTCGGGCCGGGCTGGAACGAGCGGCATTTACCACTACATGCAAGCTTCCAGGCCAGCCGCGCCCCGTTTTTTTCCGAATAAGGACCATCATGTCAGAAGCGCCGATCCCACGCACCTTCACATCTGCGGGGCCAGTTCGTGGCCATGCCCGCGTGCCCGGCGACAAATCTATCAGCCACCGCGCGCTGATTCTCTCGGCTATGGCGGTTGGCGAAAGCCGCATCGAAGGATTGCTCGAAAGCGAAGACATTATCGCAACGGTTGCCGCGCTTTGGGCAATGGGATCCGAGATCGGGCAGGATTCAAACGGGAACTGGGTCGTCAACGGAGTAGGTGTGGGCGGGCTGTTACAACCTGAAACCGCACTCGACATGGGAAATTCGGGAACCAGCGCAAGGCTGCTGATGGGCCTTGCCGCAAGCAATGCCATCACCGCGACTTTTATAGGAGACGCTTCGCTCTCCAGACGTCCTATGGGGCGCATTATCGAACCTCTTTCACGGATGGGAGCAAGCTTCTCCGTAACGCCTGGCGAACGCCTCCCGCTCATGGTCCATGGCCGCGTACCGGCCGTTCCCATCGAATACCGACTTCCTGTCGCCTCGGCGCAGGTGAAGTCGGCAATCATGCTCGCGGCCCTCAACACGCCGGGCGTCACGCGGGTCATGGAGCCCGAGCGCACCCGCGATCACAGCGAGCGGATGCTGGCCGGTTTCGGCGCGGAAGTCGGGATCGAAGAAGTCGATGGCGAGCGCGTCATCAGCGTAACCGGCGAGGCTGAGCTGAATCCACACAATATGAGCATTCCCGGCGATCCGTCCTCCGCCGCCTTCCCTGTTGTTGCGGCCCTGCTCGTTCCAGGCTCCGAAGTCGTGATCCAGCATGTCGGCATCAATCCAACCCGCACCGGATTGTTCGAAGTTCTCAAGCAGATGGATGCAGACATAACGTATGAGAATGAACGTGATGTGGGCGGCGAGCCCGTCGCGGATATCCGCGTACGGCACAGCGCGCTCACCGGCATAGAAGTGTCTCCGGAAATCGCGCCGCGCATGATAGACGAATTCCCGATCCTGTTTGTGGCGGCCGCGCTGGCCAAGGGCGAAACGGTTACGACGGGCCTTCAAGAGTTGCGTCACAAGGAATCGGACCGCCTCGCCCTGATGGCCGAAGGACTAGCCCAGCTTGGCGTCCGTCTGAAGGAACATCCCGACGGGCTGACCATAATCGGTTCCGACGGTGAGAAACTGAAAGGCGAATATGCAACTCCTCAGATCGCCACGGCCCTTGATCACCGCATAGCCATGAGTTTCGCCGTTGCCGGGCTGGTTTCGGCACATGGCGTAACCATCGACGATGTCCGTCCGATGGCCACCAGTTTTCCGAGTTTCCCGCCCATGCTGGCCGATCTCGGCGCTATCGCTGCCGAGTAGCGGCTGGGGGCTGATTGGTATGGATCCCTTCATCGCCAATATCGTGGGAATTGCCGGCGGCATCCTGATCGTAGCGGCCTATGCCTATGCCAATATCGCCGACCCGGTGCGCCTGCTGCCCTATAATCTGGTCAATCTGGCCGGTGCGATACTGCTGACTCTGTCGCTGCTGGTGCATTTCAACCTTGCCTCGCTGCTCCTGGAGATCGTCTGGATGGCGATCGCCATTTATGGCATCGTCAAAGCGCTCCGGAAAAAGGAGAAACCGGCATGATCATCGCAGTCGACGGCCCCGCAGCGTCGGGCAAGGGCACCGTTGCGCGAGCCTTGGCCGAGCATTTCGGGCTGCCCTGGCTGGATACCGGCCTGCTCTATCGGGCGGTAGGGATCAGCGTCGTTCGCGCAGACCGCGATCCGCGGAAACCCGAAGACGCATTGGCAGCCTGCGACTTCCCGGAAGCGCTGCTCGACGATCCCGAACTGCGCAGCGAAGCGGCGGGCAAATACGCATCCTTTGTGTCCGCACATCCGGCCGTGCGCGAAGCGCTTGTCGATCGGCAACGGGTCTTTGCAAACCAACCCGGCGGCGCTGTTCTGGATGGCCGCGATATCGGCACCGTTATCGCGCCTGACGCCGATGCCAAGCTTTTCGTGACGGCGAGCGCGGAAGCGCGTGCGGATCGGCGCTACAAAGACGAATTGCGATCCAGCGCCGACGCCGATCTGGCCGCTATTCTCGCCGATATCGAAGATCGGGACCGGCGCGACAGCGAACGGGCCAACGCACCGCTCAAACGCGCGGACGATGCGGACTTGCTCGACACCACGAACCTTACTATATCGGCCGCCGTCCAGCGGGCGATTGCGCTCGTAGAAGCTCGGACGGGTAAGCGGTAACAACCGCATCCACCCAGCAACGTGTCAGGCAGTGGCGCTCGCGCTGCAGCCTTGGTGCGTTTTTGTGCTTTGTTCAAAGCACCGGCTTCTACGGCGGAAATGCGCGGATGGATGCGGATTCGGCATGGGGCCGGAATCGCAACACTGTTCCAAGACCTCCGGAGACAACCGGATGGCCTGAAACGAAATTGTAAGGACATATTATCCATGGCAACTGCGCCAAACCCCACGCGGGACGATTTTGAAAAACTGCTCAATGAAACGCTGGGCGACTCCGAAGGCTTTGAAGGACGCGTCGTCAAAGGCACCGTAACCGGTATCGAGAATGATCTCGCCGTCATCGATGTCGGTCTGAAATCCGAAGGCCGCGTTCCCCTGCGCGAATTCGCGATGCCCGGCCAGAAAGCCGATCTTTCGGTTGGTGACGAAGTCGAAGTCTTTGTCGACCGCGTTGAAAACAACAATGGCGAAGCCATGCTCAGCCGCGACCGCGCCCGCCGCGAAGCCGCCTGGGACCGCCTCGAAGCCGAATATGACACGGAAGCACGCGTCGAAGGCACGATCTTCGGCCGGGTCAAAGGTGGCTTCACCGTCGACCTTGGCGGCGCTGTGGCCTTCCTGCCCGGCAGCCAGGTCGACATCCGCCCGGTGCGCGATGTAACGCCGCTGATGGATATTCCGCAGCCGTTCCAGATCCTCAAAATGGACCGCCGACGCGGCAACATCGTTGTTTCGCGCCGCGCCGTTCTCGAAGAGACACGGGCCGAGCAGCGTTCGGACCTGATCCAGTCGCTGACGGAAAACCAGATCATCGAAGGTGTGGTCAAGAACATCACCGACTATGGTGCATTCGTCGATCTCGGCGGTATCGATGGCCTGCTGCACGTCACCGACATGAGCTACAAGCGGATCAATCACCCGTCAGAAATGGTCAATATCGGCGACAAGGTCACGGTTCAGATCGTTCGCATCAACCGCGAGACCCAGCGTATCAGCCTTGGCATGAAGCAGCTGGAAACCGACCCGTGGGAGGGCGCATCGGCCAAATATCCGATCGACGCCCGTTTCACCGGCCGGGTTACGAACATCACCGAATATGGTGCGTTCGTAGAACTGGAATCCGGCATCGAAGGCCTGGTCCATGTTTCCGAAATGAGCTGGACCAAGAAGAATGTTCATCCCGGCAAGATCGTTTCGACGAGCGAGCAGGTGGAAGTCGTTGTTCTGGAAGTCGATGAAGAGAAACGCCGGATCAGCCTTGGCCTCAAACAGGCCCAGGACAATCCGTGGGACAGCTTTGCAGAACGCTTCCCTGTCGGCGCCGAAGTCGAAGGCGAAGTCAAGAACGCCACCGAATTCGGCTTGTTCATTGGCCTCGACGGCGATGTCGATGGCATGGTCCACATGTCCGACATCAGCTGGGGCGTCTCGGGCGAGGACGCTCTCGAGCTTCACCATAAGGGCGAAACGGTCAAAGCGATCGTGCTTGATGTCGATCCCGAAAAGGAACGCATCAGCCTCGGCATGAAACAGCTCGAACGTGGGGGCGCGTCCACCGACACCGGCGATCTCCGCAAGGGCAAGATCTCGACGGTCACCGTACTCGACGTTCGCGATGGCGGGCTCGACGTACAGGTGGGCGACGATGGCCCGACCGGCTTCGTCAAGCGGGCCGATCTTGGCCGCGATCGCGACGAGCAGCGCCCGGACCGTTTCCAGGTCGGCCAGAAGTTCGACGCGATGGTGGTCGGTTTCGACCGTTCCAAGAAGCCGAACTTCTCGGTCAAGGCCCTTCAGGTTGCCGAAGAGAAGCAGGCCGTCAAACAATATGGTTCGACCGACTCCGGTGCGAGCCTCGGCGACATTCTCGGCGAAGCGCTCAAGCAGAAGAGCGACGACGGAGATACCAAAGACGGCGAGTAAAAACCGCCGCCTGATATCTCAGGCAAAAAAATGATCTGGCCCGCGACTCGTGCTTTTGGAAACAATCAAAACGCACGGCGCGGGCCTTTTTTTTGAGAATCCGTCCCTAATTGTAACAAAAATGCCGGATTCAAGCCGATTTCTTGCTGAATCAAGGTCAGTTGGCTTGAAAAAAAACCCAAACAAGAACATTAAGATAATGCAGAGGGCGGAAGCGTAAAGATACAGGCGCGGTCCCTGTCGCAATGGCAAAAGTCATGCGTGTGGTGTCGCAACTAATGGCCTTTCGGGGGAAATTCGCCATGATTCGATCTGAACTTGTTCAGAAGATCGCTGCTGACAATCCAGAGCTTTCGACTAAAGATGTCGAACGCCTGGTCAACAGCTTCTTCGACACGATTACCGAACAGCTGGCCAAGGGCGGGCGCGTTGAACTGCGCGGTTTCGGAGCCTTTTCTACCCGCCAGCGCGACGCGCGTGTCGGGCGCAATCCTCGCACGGGCGAATCCGTGAATGTGCCATCCAAGCGCGTTCCCTATTTCAAACCGGGCAAAGAAATGCGCGAGCGACTCAACTTCTGACTGCTCTCGATTTACGCTTGTAACGCCGATCGAGTTCGGCCACCTCTTTTTGCCATGCGGACGTGGCGAAACCGGTAGACGCTGCAGACTTAAAATCTGCTTCCCGTAAGGGAGTGCGGGTTCGAGTCCCGCCGTCCGCACCATTTTCAATTGTAACAATTCGGCGTTAGGCTCGACAGGACCGAGATTTAACAACGCTGGAAAATACTATGCCTCTCTCCCGACGGACCTTCCTCCAATATGGCAAGGCTGCAGGCCTCTTCTATTCGGCTTCGGCGCTGGGTGCGCTCTCGGTATCGCGCGCCTCCGCGCAGGCGCCGGGCCTGGTGAGCGACGCCGCCGGGATCCTGGACCTTCCGGAGGGCTTTACCTATGCGGTCGTCTCAACGACGGGTGGGCAGATGACCGACGGCTTTCTCCGGCCCGGCAGGCCAGACGGCATGGCCTGTTTCACCGATCCGGCAAATGCCGACCGCTGCATCCTGATGCGCAATCATGAAAACTGGCCCGATACAGAAACGGGCAGCCCATTCGGCGAGAATGATGAACTTCTGCCGCACCTGGACGATGATCTGGTCTTCGGTCTCAAACCGGATGGAAGCCCCTTTTTCGGCGGCGTGACCAAGGTTGTGGTCGACATGCGGACGGGTCAATTGGTGGAGGATTATCTGGTGCTGACCGGTACCGCCGCCAATTGCGCCGGCGGGCCGACACCCTGGGGGTCGTGGCTGAGCTGCGAGGAATCGATGCGCCGCCCACCCGAAGAATCCCAGCGCTACCATGGCTGGGTGTTCGAAACACCTTCCTCGGCAACAGGGGTGATCGCGCCCGTTCCCCTGACCGCAATGGGCCGTTTCGCGCACGAGGCTGTGGCGATCGATCCGGATACCGGCATCGCCTATCTTACCGAAGACAGCAGCACCGGCCTATTCTATCGCTTCCTGCCCGACACGCCCGGCAAACTCCATCGCGGCGGACGACTTCAGGCGCTTGCAATTCGCGACTGGCCTTCCGCGACGACCAGCAACTGGCCGCGCGACTGGGGCGGCCCTGGTCTTGGTCATATCGAACCGGGCCAGTCTTTTGCGACAGACTGGATCGACCTTGAAGACGTGCATTCGCCCGAGGGCGATCTTGCCGAGCGCGGCCATGCAACGGGTGCAGCCCAGTTCTTCCGCGGCGAAGGCATGGACTATGCCCGAAGGCCTGACGGCAGCGGCGGCGATATCTTCTTCAATTGCACCCAGGGCGGCAACCAGCGCTCCGGCCAGGTCTGGCGCTATACGCCAAGCGCGTCGGAAGGCCGGAATGGCGAAGCCGGCGCGCCCGGTACGTTGACCTTGCAATACGAATCTCCGGGAGCGGACACGCTGGACATGTGCGACAATCTTGTCGTCGCGCCCTGGGGCGACCTGATCCTGTGCGAGGATGGCCGCGGCGATCAGTATTTGCGTGGGCTGACTCCAACTGGAGAGATTTACGATTTTGCCCGCAACGCCCATCCCGATCGCAGCGAATTTTGCGGTGCCTGTTTTTCGCCCGATGGCCAGATCATGTTCGTCAATATTCAGGAACCCGGAATAACCCTCGCGATCCGCGGTCCATGGGCAAACCTGCACAGCTGAATTGCCGCTTGGTCAGGGAAAGCAGCATAGCCTAAGGTGGAGCTATGATCCGCCTGCGCGCATTTTTTTTGTTTCTTCTGCTGATCGCTGGCTGTGGCGGGCCGAATACAAATCCGCTTCCCGCCGATATGCTCGTCCGTCTCGCCGATGACGAAATCAAATCGCTCGACCCGCATAGCGTTTCCGACCTTGCCTCATTGCGTGTTGCGGCTGACCAGTTCGAGGGATTGACACGTTACGCGGCCAACGGCGATATCGAACCCGGCCTTGCCCGGTCATGGACAACCTCTGCGGATGGACTGACATGGGATTTTGCGCTGCGTAAAGGCCTGACCTTTTCGGACGGCGCGCCCATCGCAGCTCCGCTATTCGAGGCCGTCTTCGCCCGGCTCACAGAGCCTGCCACCGCCGCGCCTACCGCATCCCTGTTCGACGCGATCGAGACTGTCCAGGCCGCCGGCCCGGACCATGTGATCATCACCCTCGCCTATCCCTTTCCGGCGCTGCTCGAGCTGCTCGCCCACCCAGCGATGGCCGCACTGCCGCTGCACCGTATTGCAGAGGCAGGCGAAGGATGGACCAGAGAACGGCCACTTGTGACCTCGGGCCCTTACCGGCTGACCGATTGGACCCTCAATGACCGCGCTCTGCTTGAGCGCAATCCGCACTGGCACGAAGGCGCGACCCCGATTGCACGGGTCGCATGGCGACCCGTTGATGACAGTCTCACCGCGATGCGGATATTCCTCGCAGGCAGTGCCGACATAGCTGGCGAGTTCCCCTCGACGCGCCTGCGATGGTTGCGCGCCAATCGCGACGAAGCAACGCGCGTGGCGGGATATCGGGGCGCCTATTATTTCGCCTTCAACACCCGCCGACCGCCCTTTGACGATGTGCGCGTCCGCCGGGCGTTGAGCCTTGCCGTCGATCGGCCCTGGATATCGGAAGAATTGCTGGCCATAGGCACGGTGCCCGCCTGGGGCATTATCCCGCCCGGCCTGTCCGGCCTCGACCCGATCGCCCCGGTCAGCCGAACGATGACGCGTCGGGCGCGCCTCGAAGAGGCCAGGCGCCTGTTGGACGAAGCCGGTTACGGCCCGCGCAATCCCCTTTCATTCGACATCCGGTTCAACAGCGCAGCCGAGCATCGCCGGATATCGGTTGCGCTCGCGGCCATGTGGGAACCGCTGGGCGTTGATGCACGACTGTTCAACAGCGAAGCGACATTGCATTTCGCGGCTCTGAGACGGGGCGATTTCACTCTCGCCCGCTCAGGCTGGATTGGCGATATTTCCGCGCCGGAAAACTTCCTTGCTGTGCATCGATCGGACGCCGGAGTTATTAACTATTCCGGCTATGCCAATCCCACCTATGATACCGCGCTGGACCGAGCCCTTGGCGAACCGGAACCTGCCGCACGCGCGCGGCTGATGCGTGCCGCAGAGGATATCCTTGTCCGCGACGTGCCGATCCTGCCTGTCTATTATTATGTCAGCCGCTCCCTTGTCGGACCGCGTGTTTCGGGCTGGATCGACAATTCGGCCAATGTGCATCCCAGCCGCACGCTGCTACTGAGCGAGGCGCAATGAACCGCACTACACCCTTAATTCTGGCTCCCATACTGGCCCTTTTTTCTGCCTCCTGCGCAGACGGCGAAGATCTGGGCCCGATGCGCGTCGACATGATTGGGGAAGCCACGGCATTCACCCGGCCGATTGCCGCCCTGCCCTCGCCCTCCGATGCGCTATTGCTCGAAGCGACAGCACAGGGGCTCGTCAGGCTGGATGGAGAGGGTCAGATCGAACCGGCGCTCGCGCAGCGCTGGATCGTGCTCGACGAGGGGCAGACCTATGTCTTCCGCCTGAACGAAATCACCTGGGATGATGGCACCGCAGTCACCGCTCGCCAGATCGCACAGCAATTGCGCAATGCCAGCCGGTCCGGCAGCCGCAACCGGCTGGCCCGTTTGCTGGCTGATATAGACGCCGTTCAGGCCGTGACGCCGCAGATTGTCGAGATCAACCTTTCCCGCCCCCGACTCGATTTTCTCCAATTATTGGCAGCACCGGACCTCGCCATCTTTGTCGAAGGACGGGGCCTGGGGCCCTATACCCTGACCGGCGAACCGACCGACGAAGACGAGACGGTGTACCTTGCGCCCCGCCGCGAGCCACCGGAAGAGATTGACGGGGATACCGCCGAAGCGCCCCCGATTTCGCCCGAAGAAACGGTTCAAATCCGGTTTGGACCTGCGCCGGCTGCCGTTGCGCGTTTCGATGCGGGCCACACGGATATCGTTCTTGGCGGCAACTGGACGACCATATTCTACGCTGATGCGATCGATCCCAATTCCAGCCAGCTCCGGATCGATCCCGTCGACGGCCTGTTCGGCCTTGCGATAGTCGAGCAGACCGAATTTCTCTCCGAGCCGCAAAATCGGGAAATTCTGTCTCTCGCCCTGGATCGCGGGCAGCTTGCCGGATATTTCGGCGGCAATCGCGCGGAAGCCCGGCTGGAAATCGTTCCGCCCGATGTCGAAGGGCTCAACGATCCGGTCGGACCGCCCTGGGCCAGCAGCACCATGGACCTGCGCCGCGCATTTGCCCGGGATGCCATCGCCGAGTGGCGTACGATCAATGGCGAGATCGAGCCCATCCGCGTTGCTCTGCCGGAAGGCGCCGGCAGCCGGGTCATCTTCGCAGTGCTGCGGACAAATTGGGCGGTTGTGGGCATTCCCGCCGTGCAAGTCGCCTGGGATGCGGATGCGGACTTGCGACTGGTTGACCGTGTGGCGGCAACCGAAAGCGCGACCTGGTATCTTCAGCAATTCCGCTGCTCCCGTGGGCTGCCGTGCAGCGATGCCTATACGCAGAAATTGAGCGAAATCGAGGAAGCTCCATCTGCGCGGGTTCGCGCGATCAGGATTGCCGAAGCCGCAACAGAGCTGCAGAGAATAACGCCGTTCATTCCTCTGCTGAGGCCCATTCGCTGGTCATTGGTGTCCCAGCGGATCGCCCATTTTTCGGTAAACCGTTTCGGCCGGCATCCGCTGGATACGCTGGCGCCACCTAGCTAATCGGAGTTTCGCTTCCTATATCGGGAGCGGGCATCAAATGCTGTAGGGGAAAAGCATTTAGTTAGAAAAGGTTATTGATGACTCTTACACAGGAACATCTGGAACGGATTGCGCATGGCATCCCCGAAATCGGACGCGATCCCTCCTCTGTCCGACAGCGCGTGGAAGCCATGGAAGCCCTGCTCGAGCGCGGTTTCACAATGCCGGTTCTCAATCGCCAGTTCGGCCTTGATTTCATTCTCGGACTGGTCCCGGTCATCGGCGACATTATCGCCGCCGCCATGGGCACCTGGCTGGTATGGGAAGCCCGCAACCTCGGTATGTCACGCTGGAAAATCGCGAGAATGTTCGCCAATATCGGCGTCGATCTCGCCGTTGGCGCCGTGCCCTTTGTCGGCGATGCAGTGGATTTCGTGTTTCGCTCCAACACCCGCAACCTGCGAATTATCAAAAAGCATCTCGACCGGCATCACCCCGAAACGACAGTGATCGAAGGCACTGTTATCCGATAGTGTTCCAGAGCCATCGGTCAGCAACAGCCTGACACACTAGCGTCCGCGCCATATCCGCAATCTTAAGTTGGATCGTGCGCCGCGCCTCGCAGCGCCGCACCGCATCGGCCTGAAATCACGGCCCAGGCATATCCGCACCTCGGTCAGCCAGCCCCGGTCGTTGACACCCACGCGCAACATGTCCGCCGATACGCCGCGATTGGCGGCGGCGAAAGCCCTGGTAAACTGGCCAACGGTCAGATTGCGACGCGAAAGCGCGTCCATATCCGGGTAGCGGACGGCGCGGTAAAGGATCGCTCCCGCCCGCAGATAGCGCCCCGGATCGCGGGTCATGCAACTGCCATGCTTGGCCCATTCATGCTGGAGCAGCTGGACAGAAGGCGTCGTGCACAGATGTTCGCGAACAAGGCGCCGGGGCAGCGGCGAGACCGGTCTGCACCATTGCGGCCAGCGCGGCCCGTTCGTTTCCGGCCAGAGACCATGCAGTATGAAACCAAACCGCCCCGCTCCACCATTGGCGATACCCCCGCACTGCATCCTGTGGCCGGGAACGCGGCCCCGCGTGCGGCAGAACTCCGGCGACCAGCTCAAAGCCAGAAGATAATCCGTGATCGGTCCGGTCCGTCGCGCACCCTGTGGGATCGCTTCGGCCCGCGGCGCGGCAATGCGATCCGGTATCCGGCATTCGCGAGCCTGAGCGGAGAGCATGGCCGGCATGGCAAGCAATACGAGCGCAACCAGCCAAGGCCGCATCAGTCAATCTCTGCGAAGTCGAGACCGATATCGGCTGCCGGGGCGGACTGGGTCAGGCGGCCGACCGAAATGAAATCGACGCCGGTTTTCGCAATCTCGTTGATCGATTCCAGCGTAACGCCGCCCGAGGCCTCGGTGGGGACGCGATCGCCAATCTGCTCAACCGCACTGCGGAGCATTTCAACGGGCATATTGTCGAGCAACAAATGGGTGGCGCCTGCCTCCAGAGCCGGTTCGATTTGATCGAGTCTGTCGACCTCGACAATGACCTGCGCGATCCCGGCGTCGACCGCACGGCGCACTGCTTCTCTGACACCGCCGGCAACCGCGACATGATTGTCTTTGATCATCGCCGCATCCCACAGACCCATCCGATGGTTCTGCGCCCCGCCCATACGGGTCGCATACTTCTCCAGAGCGCGCAGGCCCGGGATCGTCTTGCGCGTATCCAGCAGCACCGCGCCAGTGCTGGCAATCTCGTCGACGTAACGCCGTGCCAGTGTCGCGATGCCGGACATGTGCTGTACCGTGTTGAGCGCCGAACGCTCGGCGGTAAGCATCGGCCGGGCAAGGCCCCTGAGCCGCATCAGGTCCGTGCCTGCCGGCACGCTATCGCCTTCGCTGACCAGCACCTCGATTTCGACATCCGGGTCCAGTGTCCGGAAAAAGGCTTCCGCGATCGGGATACCGGCGACGACAATAGCATCGCGGCTATCCATCGCCCCCTTGAACCGGGCGGTTTCGGGAATCACGGCAGCCGAGGTAACGTCTCCCCCATCCCCGAGATCTTCGGCAAAGGTTGCAGCGATAAATGCGTCGAGATCGAAGCGATCGAGTGTAAAGTCTGTCATATGCCCTGTTTCTGAATTGCCTCGACGAAATTGTCGAATCGGGTTTCGAGTTCCTTGAGCGATGGCCCCCGCAAGGCCGTCCGCGCTTGAACGACCAGATATGTCGCCTCTTCAAGAAACAGTCGGCGACGGGGAGCGGAATTGCATGCCAGCGATGCTGTTTCCAAGGCATCGATAAATTTTTTTGCGGCCAGCGGGCTGCCAGCGGCCGAAGCCCTGATACCGCCGAAACCGCGTTGCAGGAAATGTTCGAAATCATCGTCCAGCGGTTGGACACGGTTGGGATCGTAATTGTTCTGTTCGGGACCCCGGTCGAGACTGCGATGGCCCAGTTCCGCTGTTGCCGCACCAAGCCAGTGCAGCGCGGTAATGGCGGTGAATGGATCGTTGATGCCCGGAGAGAGCGCCCGCAGCGCGATTTCGACCAGCTCGTCGAACAGGAATTCCAGATCCTGGGTCGGTGTGCGCATGCCGCCCGCACTAAAACAGGCGCGAATATCGTCTGCGATGGCATCGCTGGCATCAGCCTGCGCCAGTTCGGCAATCGGCACAAAAGGATGGACGAAATCACCGGTCCGCACCTTAAGCGCAATCACGCCTCCCGTGCGTTCGGCAATGGAGTCGAGCGTTTCGAAGTCGATGATCTTTATGTAGCCCGTGGTCTTGGCCACAACCGCCTCGCCCGTTGCGCGCGTACCGGGCTCTTCGCCGCGCCAGTCTTCGGGAAAACGCTCATCGATATCGTCGATCAGGCGTTGGCCAATACCCTTGAGCACGGTGTTGATTCGGATGCTGTCTGGAATATGGTGGAGGAAATAGACGAGCACGGCGACCGCAACCAACGCCAGTGCCGTTGCGATCAGAAGCGACAGTTGCGGCGTGAAGCCCGGCAGCGCAGTGGCCGCCGCGTCGACGGAATCGCTGGCCTGTTCGTCCGCCCCCCGCACGACGCGCAACACCAGAACAGCATAAACAAAAGTTGCAATAAACACGCCAAGCGAGAGTTGATTGCCCTTGTCCTGCATGAAATTGGTGAGCAGGCGCGGGCCATAATTACCCGATGCATATGCAACAGCGGCGATGGTGATCGAAAAGACCGTCGAAGCGACACCGATCATAGATCCCGCGATCACCGTCAACACGGTCCGCGCGCCCTCGGGACGGCTGGAATGGATCCAGCTGACTTCGTTTAGCCAGTCGGCAAAGCCGTTGCGATCGAGGTAAACCGTCACGAATGCCGCGATTCCGGCGATGATCGAGAACAGCGCCGGGTAGAACCAGTAGCTGGCGTTGACGTTGAGCCAGAGCGAGCGAAACCAGGCGATCATCGTAGCATTGTTTCGGGTTCGCTGGTCACTCCGCCCTAGTCGCCGCTGACCGGCGCCCCAAGATCGCCCTGACCCACCGTGGCTCCAGCCATTTCGAGCATCTTGTCGAGGCTCTTCTTCGCCTGAACACGCAGCTCCTCGTCGAGCTCTATCCGAGGTTCGAGGTCGCGAAGCGCAATGTAGAGCTTCTCCATCGTGTTGAGCGCCATGTACGGGCAGATATTGCAATTGCAGTTTCCGTCCGCGCCCGGTGCGCCGATAAAGGTCACCTCAGGCAGCGCCTTTTCCATCTGGTGCATGATATGCGGTTCGGTCGCGACGATCACGGTATCGCTCTCGGTTGCCTTGGCTTCGGCAAGGATCGAACTGGTCGACCCGATATGATCGGCATGATCGAGAATTGCTGCCGGGCATTCGGGGTGGGCGAGCACGGGTGCGCCCGGATGCTTGGCCTTGAGTTTCAGGAGCTCGGTTTCAGAGAACGCCTCATGGACGATACAGACGCCCGGCCAGAGTAGCATCTCGCGGCCCGTCTTGCGCGCCATATAGGCGCCCAAATGCTTGTCGGGTGCGAAAATGATCTTTTGGTCCTTGGGAATCTGGTTGAGAATCTTTTCGGCAGATGAAGAAGTTACGATGATATCCGAAAGTGCTTTCACAGCTGCCGAACAGTTGATGTAAGTCAACGCGATATGATCGGGATTGGCGTCGCGGAATTCCTTGAACTTGTCGGGCGGGCAACTGTCTTCAAGACTGCACCCGGCATTGAGGTCCGGCAGCACGACGATCTTTTCGGGCGAAAGTATCTTCGCCGTTTCCGCCATAAACTTCACACCGCAGAATGCGATCACATCGGCATCGGTCTCCGCCGCCTTGCGGGAGAGGTCGAGGCTGTCGCCGACAAAATCGGCAATGTCCTGGATCTCCGGATCCTGATAATAATGGGCAAGGATGACAGCGTTGCGCTCCTTACGCAGCCGTTTGATCTCTTCCTTGATATCGACTCCAGCAAGGCTGCCGCCGATTCCGTCGCGTACGTCCATGAATCTGCTCCTTTGGGATTATATAGTTACTCGAACGGCGAATGTCTTGGGGAGAGTCCCGCCCGATCTGCCATGAATTCCGGGACATTTCGTTCATCAATACCGGCCATTGAATGTGCGATTCCTGTCATCTGCCCAGTCTTTCAAAGATTTTCCTACTTTGGAAGGGATATACGCATGCCCATGGTGTATTGGTAATATAGTACACTATGGACATGCGCGGAAATCGTCATTAGGGGACCCCGATGGAACAAGATCAATCAAACAGGCGAGATGCATGGAAAACCATTTCCATTTTTCTCATTGCCTTATTCGCGCTTAGCGCCGTCGCTCACGATGCAATCGTTACGCTGAACCCCGCCAGCATCTATGTTGGCGCGTTGATGTGGTGCCCGGCAATCGCGGCTTTCGCGACGTTGAAGATTAGAGGTCGAACGCTCGCCACCCTGCCCTGGAAATGGGGAAGCTGGTCGAGCAACTGGGCCGCCTATGCTGTGCCGGTTTTGTACATTTCCGTCGCCTACGCACTGATCTGGCTGCTGGGGTACGGCGGGGTGCCGAATCCGGAAACAATCGCAGAATGGGCTCAGGAGCTCGGATTTTCAGCCGCATCGCCCATCATGACAATCGCAGTGATGGTCTTCCTGCTGGGAACGGTGCAGCTCATCAAATCGCTGGGATCGATTGCCGGCGAGGAAATAGGATGGCGTGGTTTCTTTATCTGGGAGCTCCGCAAGGTCATGCCGTTCGGTGCGGTATCGATCGTTAGCGGCGTCATCTGGGCGATGTGGCATTATCCGATCATCATTGCCTATGGCGGCGGCAATGCGACATTTCAGCTCGCCTGCTTCACGCTCATGATCATCAGCATGTCCGTCATCATGGCCTATTTTACATTCAGGTCCGAGAGCGTTTGGCCCGCCATTTTCTTTCACGCCGCGCACAATATCTACATTCAGAAGATATTCTCGCCGCTCACGGTTGAAAATGAGCAAACCGGCTTCTGGATCGACGAATATGGCCTGATGATTCCAATCGTCGTGACCCTGCTGGCTCTATATTTTTGGAGAAAGGCCAAATCGGAAGGGATGTGATGTAAGGCGCTCCAGCGCTTACTCACCCGTACTCCGCCGGGCTTCGCCCAGCACATCGCGGGAGCGGTCCATCTGGTTGGGATTTGCTTCGTTGCGGAACTGGGCGCGCACTGTGGCATCGATCCCGGCGGCGCGGAGCGGCAGTGCGAAGTTCGTTTCGACCGCCCGGCGCGCAGCATCGCGGGCCAGCCGCATCGGCGCGGTCGCCTGTGCCTGACGCAGCAACGATCGCTGCCCTTCGGCGCGATTGGCCGCATCGAGCGTGGATTCCGCATCGGTGACGGTAATCAAGATTCCGCCATCATCATATTCGCGGATTGCGTCGATATCGATATCGGGCCCGGCGATGCGCAGGTCGGGCAACGTCACGGTCAGCGTGTTGGAAGCGGCCTCCCATTCCACATCGTCATCGCCCAGCGCGGAAAGATCAAGCTCATAGCGGACATTGCCCGGCATGATCAGAGTCTTGCGTGCCGACAGGCCAAAGCGCCGCTGGGTCGAAGTCACGACCGCCACGAACTGCGCGGAAAAGGGTATGAGGGTGTTCTGCTCGCGTAGCCCTTCGAGACTGGCGCTAGCGACCGTTTCAGGATCAGGCCCGCTACCGAAAATACGCTCGCCGACACTGCCGATGCCGATGACGAATATCGTGATGATCGCCACCACGCTCAGCAGGCAGCCCAGCGCCCAGAAGCGGCCCGACCCCTGCCGGATGATCATCGTCGGATGGGAGCGCTCGAAATTCGGCGTTTCGGGAGGATCGATTTCTATGCGGCTGTCGTCGACCATGACTCTTCGCTTTCTTCGACCAGCCCCCGATCCCTAAGATCGATCAGATGGGCCAATACGGACCGCCCGGCCGCGCCGTGCAGCCTTGGGTCGATGCCCTTGTACATTTTCTGAACCATATCGGGGATGGCCGTCAGCCCCTCGTCAATGGCGCGCAAGATTTGCCCTTCGCGCTGTTTCCGGTGCCCCATCAGGCCGCGCGTGAACCGCCGCGCCTTTTCGATGGGTTCGCCATGCGCAGGGTAATAGAGCGTCTCCTCACGATCGATAAGCTTGGCGAGGCTTTCCATATAGGATTTCATATCGCCGTCCGGCGGCGCTATCACGGTCGTCGACCAGCCCATGATATGATCGCCGGTAAACATCGCTTCCGCCTCATGCAGCGCGTAGCAGAGATGGTTGGACGTATGGCCCGGGGTCGCCACGGTTTCGAGCGTCCAGCCCTCGCCTGTCAGCAGTTCGCCATCCTCCAGCACGCGGTCCGGCGCATAGGAGGAATCGAACGCCGCATCGGCCCGTGGACCGGCATCCTCCAGCGCCAGATACGCGCAACCGACAATTTGAGCCCCGGTTGCCTCCTTCAGGGGCGCAGCCCCGGGGCTGTGATCGCGGTGGGTGTGGGTGCAGGTGATATCGCGGATCGTCTCACCCTTGGTCGCCGCAAGGATCGCATTGATATGGCGCGCATCGCTGGGCCCCGGATCGATCACAGCGACGTCGCCCCGGCCGACAAGATAGGTCTGCGTCCCGGTGAAGGTGAAGGGCGAAGGGTTGGGCGCGAGTACGCGGCGCACCAATGGGTGCAGCTCCATCGTCAGGCCCGTAGGCATATCATCTGCTGTCTTCATTCCCTCCCTGTGCCAAGTTGCAGCGCTTGGCGAAAGGGGAAGCAGTCAAAAAACGACCGGCTCTCCCTGCTACGGAAGAGCCGGCGCCAGCAGGCCGATCAGCGCGGGACTAATGGCTCATCCGGGCGATATGGGCGTCGAGCGAAGCCAGAACTTCGGCACGAAGATCGCCCGGGATATCGGCATCGGCGGCTATCTCCCGGCGTGCTTCCTGCAAACCGTCAAGAGCTTCAGCCCAGACTTCGGTCACCAGGGCTTCACTATCCGGCATCATGGCACGGAGTTCGGCCTCGCTCGGGATCATTTCCCGCAATTCGGCTTCGCTGGGAATCATCGCCGCCAGCTCTTCCTCGCTCGGAATCATCGCCTCGATCTCTTCGGCGGTAGGCATGCGTTCGCTGGCATAGTGACGGGCATGGCTTTCGTCGTCCTGATGGGCGGCGGCCGGACCAGCCAAAGCCGTCATCGTAAGGGCAAGCGTGGCGCCGATTGCAGCCAGACTGGCGGCTCGGCAAAATTGGGAAAGGATGTGCATGGCGGGTCTCCTGTGCCTTTTCGTTCGTGATCGGAGGCTCCGGCAGAAAGGATATCCTATGTCGCCGGGCCTGTTTACGACACCATTCGTAATATCCGACCGCCACACTGTAAACGACAAGCGTCGTATCTGGTCGATGGGAAATGACGGATCGTCGAAATTTCTTACAGTTCGACAAATGGTAAACAGGCTGGAAACCATCGAATTACCGGTTTTCCGCCACTTGCTCAAAACTGGCACGACCGCTGCATGGTATAGGGTGTTCCATACCCACATACCCCCATGAGGGACGGGTTAGCCAGCTATACTGGTCTCGCGCTAACCCGTCCCCTCATCCCCAGAAAAATCAGCGCAGCCAGCCCGGTGGGCACATAAAAGAGCATGAGGCGCCATATCACCATCACCGGGCCCAATGTGTCTGGAGAAACGAACGGCGCATAAAGCAGCAGGAACGCCGCTTCGCTGCCGCCTATGCCGCCTGGTGTGGGAACGACGGTGCTGAAGGTGAAGGTGAGCCATTGCAGCGCCCAGTAGAGCAAGGGGAGCATCGCGCCTCCGGCAAAGCCGATAATTGCCGTCGCCACCGAATAGCGCGCGCCCCATTGCACCGCCGATAGCGCCATGCTCGCCATGACAACCGATTTGCCGCCCCTGAATACCGTCTTCCAGTCGCTTACGATATTCCGGCACAGTTCGCCGGTTCGCGCCGCCGCGCGCTGAGCCAGGCCGCCAATCCGCGCGCCGAACCAGCCGCGCCGCGCGATACTGAAGACCATGCCCGCAATCAGGACAATCGCGACAAGGAACAGCAGCGCCTGTGCCGTGGACGCTCGCGCGCCCACCCAATCCAGTTCGCGCAGGGTGGAAGGGAGCTCGAAACCGAAGGCAAAGAACAGGGCGAAAGCCAGAAGGCTGAGCATGACGATCGTGTCTTCGGCGATTTGCGTCGAGATCAGCGTCCCCGCCTTGTCGGCCGACACGCCTTCATTGACGAGGAATCCCCATTTGATGACGGTGCCACCGGTTGCCGTGGGGGTTACCGAGTTGGCAATCACGGTGCCCAGGATAATCCGGACAATCTGTTTCAGCTGCAATGGTACGCCCAGAAAGCGGCACCAGATGGCAAGGCGCAGGACATTGGTAATCCAGGGGACGAAGGCAAGCCCCGCCGCCAACCCCAGCAGCCAGGGGCGCTCGGCAATCGACGAAAGCGGCCGGCCGTCCAGCGCCCAGAGGAAAAAGACGATATTGCCGAGTGCGGCCAGAGGCAAAGCCCAAAGCGCTATCCGGATCGCTTGTCGGCTGAGCTTGGCGGGTTTGGCCGGTTCGGCGGTCAAATCGACTCTGCGGGAAAAGTTGTCAATCGTGACTCGGCGCTGCTGGAAAGTCGCGCATCCCGGCATGAAAAAGCGTGCGGATAGATCACGTCCAACAACGTATCGAATGTCTGCTGCCACGAAAAGCGATTAGTGACTAAACGGCGTCCGCGTTCGCCAATAGCCGTGGCCCCGTCCCGCCAGACCTGCGCAATATTGTCGGCCATTGCCTGAGGATCATCAACCGGGCCCAACATGCCGGTATTTACGGCAACGCGCTCCGGCATTGCGCCACTCGCCACACCCACAATCGGCAAGCCCGCTGCCTGTGCCTCTATCACCGAAATACCAAATGTCTCGTAAGGCATGGCGGACACATATATATCGGATGAGGCAAGCGCGACTGCCAGCCGCCCACGATCCCTCTCGTAACCCGGCAGATGGACACGCATACCGTCAGCTCGGGCAATTAGCCTGTCCCGGCACTTGCCCTCGCCTATCAGCAACAGATGCGCCCGCATTTCGGCCGGCAATCGCCGAAATGCCTCGAACACGGTCATGACCCGCTTTTCCCGATCAAGACGTCCGACATAGACCAGCAACGGTTCGCACGGACCGACGCCCAGGGAATATCGAAAGGCCGGATCGCGTTTTGCCGGACCGAACTTTCTGTGATCCACCCCCAAAGGCAGGATGTGGACGCTTTGCGTACCCATTTCCTCAAGCCTATCTTTTGCATTGGAATTAAGAGCATATACGCCATCAAACCGGCTGTAGAGCGCTGCGGCATAGCGATGCGAAAGCCGACGCGTCCCGCGTCCCAGCCAGCGACCAAACCAGCGGTCCGTGAAAGAACCAATATGTGCGTCTGGAAAATCAGTACGGTAGCCGGCGACCACAGCCGATTGCGGATACTTCTTGCGATGGGCGAGTGCGGCCCAGGGCAGATTATAGGGATCGAGAGACTCAACAATATCTGGTTTCAATTGTCCCAATATCCGCTGGACAGCGCGATTGCGCAGCAATAGCCGGTAGTTGGGCGATCCAGGTACTGGCGGGCTGGCAATTTCAACCGTCTTACACCGCCCCGTTCCACGGATACGGTCTTCCTTGCCGGGGACGATCAGCAAATGCTGGTGAGCAGTATTTTCCTCGATAAAGGCTCTTTTTTGGCGAAGGTATGTGCCAACCCCGCCCCCTGTTTCTGACCAGCTTTGTGTCAGATCGCATAAGAGCAAACCATCATCTCGCATATACTCCCCCCCCGAGGACATAGGAGACGAATACCGCCTTATTATCTAAGGCGTCAAACGGCGCGATAACGGGCCAAATATTCTATGTGACGGAGACATTTCGACGCGCCTTCACCGCGTCCAGTTACTGTGCAGTATCTCCGCCGTTTTCTCATCCGCCGGGAAAAACGCTTCGATGGCAAGTTCGGACAGGGTGATGTCGACCGGCGTCCCGAAAATCGTGATCGTTGCCACGAAGGAAAGCCGCCCGAGCACCGTGTCGAGGATCAGCGGAACCCATATCCTGTCCGGATCGGCAGGCGGGGGCGTCTTGTCGCTTTCATGCGGATAGGAGGCCACTTCGTCGCGCAGTTCTATCAAACCCGGATCGGCGCTGCTGGCAATCTGCTGGTCGAGCTGTTCCAGCACATGGCTGTGCCATTCCGCGAGATTGACGATCTGCGGGGCCAGCCCGTCCGGATGGAGCGCCAGCTTGATCGCGTTGATCGGCGGTACGAGCAGCGTCGTCCCGATCTGCTCGGTAAAGAAGCTGATGGCATCGTTCATGGCAACGACATTCCAGTGCCGGTCGACGGCGATCGCCGGATAGGGCTCATGTCCTTTGAGGATATGTTGGATAGAATTGCGTGCGACCGCCATCGCCGGGTCGTCGAGACTGCGCTCGCCATGGCGCGGTGCAAAGCCCGCTGCCGTCAGCAAGCTATTGCGCGCACGGAACGGTATATCCAGCCGCTCGGCGAGACGGTCTATCGTACCGGTGCTCGGCTGCGACCGCCCCGTTTCGATAAAGCTTAGATGGCGCGGCGAGATCTCCGCGTCCAGCGCCAGCTGCATCTGGCTGAGTCGCCTGCGCTCCCGCCATTGCCGGATATGCTTTCCCACCACCATCGTCGCCATTGGATCGCTCCCTGTCTCGATAGCCTCCGGGATAGGCCGACCAGCGATCCAATTCCATTACCTCTAAGGTAATCGACTTGACCCCGGCCTGTGCGGAAAAGGCGCCTGTTTCAATGACAGGAGGCTCCGATGACCCCGGACTATGTGAAGAAGATTTTCCTGATCGATGCCGCAGCATGCGCGCTGACCTTTGGCAGTGGTGTGTTCGCGACACAGATGATCGCCACCGATACCGGGCTCAGTCCGTTTATCGTGGCCGAAGCTGGCTGGATTTGCCTCGGCGCGGCATTGCTCTGGGGGTGGCTGGGTACACGCGCGCATCCTCCCCTCCGCATCTGCTGGCTGGCCATCGCACTCAATATCGGCTGGATAGCGGCCAGCATCGGTGTGCTCGAACTGAACTATGCCAGCCTGACCACTCACGGCCAGCTGCTCGTCCCACTTCAGACGGTGGGCGTTATCATATTGGTTACGTTGGAAATTATCGGCGTTCGGCAGATGAGTCGCCAGCGCCTTTCGGCCGCATAATACCGGAAGAAGGGCGTCAGCTCGCCGCGGCTTTGACGCCCTTCTTCTGCAGCAGTTCCTGCAGCTCGCCGGCTTCGTACATTTCCATCATGATATCCGAACCGCCGACAAACTCACCCTTCACATAAAGCTGTGGGACGGTCGGCCAGTCGGAATAGTCTTTCACGCCCTGGCGGACTTCCTGATCCTGCAGCACGTCGACGCTGGCAAATTCAACGCCGCAATGTTCGAGGATCGCAACCGCACGGCTTGAGAAGCCACATTGCGGAAAAAGCGGCGAGCCTTTCATGAAAAGAACAACATCGCTGCCGTTAACGGCCTGATCGATACGGGAATGTGCGTCGGACATGGTAATGCTCCTAATCGGGTATCGCGGTGGTTACTTGCAAGGCATGGAGGACACCGCCCATGCGGTCACCCAGCGCCCTGTACACCGCTTGATGTTGTTTGATGCGGGTCAGGCCGCGAAAGCTCTCGGCAACAACACGCGCGGCATAGTGATCGCCGTCGCCCGCCAGGTCGGTAATCTCGACCTCGGCATCGGGGATCGCATCGCGGATCATCGTTTCGATATCGTCTGCAGCCATCGGCATTGCGCGTCTTACCTTTTAGTCTGTCGATTCGATCAGCTGTCGGCGCGCCTGGACTGTCATTTCTTCCAGCTTGGCGCGAATGGCATCGGCGTCGACATCTTGACCGGCCGTGGTCAGATCGCCCAGAACCTTGCGGACCACATCGTCGTCGCCCACTTCTTCGAAATCGGCCTGAACAACAGCCTTCGCATAGGCGTCAGTTTCTTCGGCCGTAAGCCCCATAAGGCCCGCAGCCCATTCGCCGACCAGGCGATTGCGCCGCGCCGTGATGCGAAACTGCGTTTCCTGATCATGGGCAAACTTGTTTTCGAACCCTTTTTCGCGATCCTTGAAATTGGCCATGAAACTGTCTCTCCGGGAAATAGATGCGTTGGCGATTAAAATAGGGAGGCAAGCGCCCCGGCGCAACGGGGCTGCGCCCGATCGCGAAACTTAGTCGGCGACCCGGACAACCAGTTTTCCGATCGCCTTGCGCGCGCCCATCTTGGCGATCGCCTCTCCGCCCTTCTCGAACGGAAAGACTTCCGTGACCTTCGGCGCAATCTTGCCCTCGCTCCACCAGTTGAACAGCTGATCGACATTCTGCCGGTTGTGCTGGGGATCCCGGGCCGCAAACGCACCCCAGAAAACGCCGCGCACGTCGCAGGATTTCAGGAGGGTAAGGTTGAGCGGCAGCTTCGGGATACCTGCGGGAAAGCCGATGACCAGATAGCGGCCTTCCCAGGCGATCGACCGCAACGCAGGCTCGGCATAATCGCCGCCTACCGCATCATAGATAACATCGGCGCCATTCGGCCCGACCTTTTCCTTGAACTGGCTCGCTAGCGCCTTGGACGCATCCTTGTCGAACGGCCCGCGATCATAGACCAGTACGTCGTCCGCGCCGGCATCGCGCACAGCCTGCGCCTTTTCTTCGCTGGAAACCGCGCCGATCACGCGCGCACCCATCGCCTTGCCAATCTCGACGGCGGCAAGACCGACTCCGCCGGCCGCACCGAGCACGAGCAACGTCTCACCCTCTTTCAGGTTCCCGCGATCGGCCAGCGCATGGATGGTCGTGCCATAGGTCAGGATCATTGCGGAGCCAGGCTCGAAATCCACACTGTCGGGTAGCTTGAAGGCGCCCGTCGACTGGACCGCCGCATATTCCGAAAGCCCTCCATTGCCGCACATCGCCAGCACCCGGTCACCGACGGCGAAATCCGTCACACCCTCGCCAACGGCCTCTACGATACCTGAAATCTCGCCCCCCGGCGCAAAGGGTCGCTCGGGCTTGAACTGGTATTTGTCGACGATGACAAGCACGTCCGGATAGTTGATCGCGCAGGCCTTGACCGCGACCAGCAATTGCCCCGGCCCGGCTTCCGGCTTATCCAGCTCACCCATTTTGAGGGTTTCGGGTCCGCCGGTTTCGTAGGACAATAGGGCTTTCATCAGGCGGTCTCCTTTATGAGCCATGGCCGGGCGGCGCTGACTTGCTGTTCATAGGAGGCAATCGCTTCCCCGCTCTCCAACGTCAAGCCGATCTCGTCAAGTCCCGCCACGAGACAGGATTTGCGAAACGCATCGATGGGAAATTCGAACCGATCCTGAAACGGTGTCGTCACGACCTGATTTTCAAGATCGACGGTAATCGGGTCGGTCGTGGCGACCTCCATAAGCCGGTTGATCGCCGCTTGAGACAGTTCGACGGCCAAAATGCCGTTCTTGAACGCATTGCTCGAGAAAATGTCGGAGAAGCTCGGCGCGACAACCACACGAATGCCCATATCGTTGAGCGCCCAGGCGGCATGCTCGCGGCTCGATCCACATCCGAAATTGTCACCGGCGATCAGGATTGGAGCGCCGGCATATTCGGGATCGTCAAACACATTCCCTTCCTCGGCACGGACAACCTTGAACGCGCCTTCGAACAGGCCTTCGCGGCTGATGGTTTTCAGATATTCGGCCGGAATGATGACATCCGTATCGACATTTTTCCGCCCGAACGGATAGGCGCGGCCCTCGACTTGCTTGAATGGCTCCATCAGCGCGCGCTTTCCGGAAAGACCGGTAGCCGCTCCAGGTCGCCGGGGTCGTGCTGGATGACGATCATCGCATCGAGCGCCAGATCGATCTGCAGGAAGCGCGCGAACGACGCGAGCGTATCGGCACGGTCGGTGTTGAAAACCGGCACGCCTTCATTTTCGATCTGCTCGCGGAAATGATAAAGATCGCCGGTCAGAAGCACCGGGCCGGTTTCCGGGAGACGAACGAGCAGCGAACTGTGCCCCGGCGTGTGGCCCGGCATGAACAGGATCGTCACGCTACCATCGCCAAACACGTCATGATCGCGGCCGATATCCACGCTCTCCGCCCCGCCGGAAATCCAGGGTGCAAGAGCAGCCTGAGCGGACGGCATCTCCTGATCGCGAACCGCGGCAATATCCCGCTGGTTCATCAACAAGGTCGATCCGGCAAAATCGGGTGCCTGACCGATATGATCGTCGTGATAATGGCTGAGGCCAAGAAAAGTGATGTTATCAGGCGCAAGCCCGATATCGCCAAGCTGGTCGGCGATTGTCCGGTCGAGCGACATTGTGAAAACCCACTGGGTGACGGACGTCCCAAGCAATTGGCCGGAAAGCCCGGCATCCCAAAGCAGGTAGCGATCGCCGTTGCGGATGAGATAGCAGCTGTCCGTCAAAGTCCGCGGTTGCCCGTCATAAAGATGGCCATCGGAAAAAGGCGCGGTATCGCTCAGGACCAAAGAGCCGCAATCAAGCCGCCACATCTCGATATCGGGCGTGTGGGCCTGCTGCGCGAAAACCGCTGTGGACATCAGGAGCGCAGCCAACCCGGCGCCCAATTTTCGTATCATCTTCATCCCATCATCTCCCTGATATCGGCGAGTTTGCCCGTAATAGCGGCAGCGGCAGCCATCGCCGGCGAAAGCAGGTGCGTGCGCGCTCCCGGACCCTGTCGACCGACGAAGTTGCGGTTGGACGTCGAGGCGCAACGTTGGCCCGGCGGAACCTTGTCGGGATTCATGCCGAGACACATGGAACAACCCGGCTCCCGCCATTCGAAGCCCGCTTCGATAAAGATGCGGTCGAGCCCTTCTTCCTCGGCCTGGCGCTTCACAAGACCGGATCCCGGCACCACGAGCGCCTGCTTGATACCGCCCGCAATCTTGCGACCTTTCGCCACTGCGGCGGCGGCTCGAAGATCCTCGATCCGGCTGTTTGTGCAGCTGCCGATGAAAATGTTGTCGACCGGGATATCCTGCATCCGCTGGCCGGGAGTCAGCCCCATATAATCGAGCGATTTTGCAGCGGCAGCGCGTTTCGATTCATCCGCGAAACTATCGGGATCCGGAACATTTCCGGTGATCGGCACAACATCTTCGGGACTGGTGCCCCAGGTGACGTTGGGCGCGATATCGGTGGCATCAAGCGCAACGCGCTTGTCGTATCTCGCTCCCTGATCGCTGGGCAGCGATTGCCACCAGGCAAGGGCCGCGTCCCAGTCCGCACCGGTCGGCGCATAGGGGCGGCCTTTCAGATAGGCATAGGTTTTCTCATCGGGTGCGATCAGCCCGGCCCGTGCGCCCGCTTCGATCGACATGTTGGAAATAGTAAGCCGCCCTTCGATGCTCATGTCACGGATCGTGGAGCCAGTATATTCGACGACATAGCCCGTGCCGCCGGAAGCGCCGAGCTTGGCCACAATCGCAAGCACCAGATCCTTCGGCGAAACGCCAAATCCGAGTGTTCCCTCGACGCGCACTTCCATGCTTTTCGACTGTTTCAGCAGCAGGGTTTGCGTCGCAAGAACATGTTCGACTTCACTCGTTCCAATACCGAAAGCCAGCGCGCCAAGAGCGCCGTGCGCAGCCGTGTGACTGTCGCCGCACACCAGCGTGCAGCCGGGCAGCGTGAAACCCTGTTCCGGGCCCACAACATGGACGATCCCCTGCTCGGGCGCGGCGTCGTCGATATAGCGGATACCAAAAGCCGGCGCGTTGGCTTCAAGGGCTTCAAGCTGTTTGGCCGACATCGAATCAGCGATAGGAACGCGATTGCCGCCTGCATCCCGGCGCGCCGTTGTCGGAAGATTGTGGTCGGCGACGGCAAGAGTCAGGTCGGGCCGGCGAACGGGTCGCCCCGCCGCGCGCAGTCCTTCAAAGGCCTGCGGGCTCGTCACCTCATGGACCAGGTGGCGATCGATAAAGACGATACAGGTGCCGTCATCGCGCCGTTTGACGACGTGCGAATCCCAGATCTTTTCATAAAGCGTACGTGGTTGATTCATGCGAGCTTCCCTAACGCTATTTTGCCGCAGTGCAAAAGAAGGATTTCTTAGAATACTAATTATATGGATTATGCAACCGGGCGCAAAGCTGATTCGGTTCGTCGCGAATGGCAGCCTGCCGACTATCCTTTGCCGCATTTCCGGCGGAAACTGCCATCAGTGTGCAACGTGTTGAGTAGGATCGCCGAAATGAAGAACTCCAAGCCGAAATCCATAACCCCGTTGATCGCCCTTGTTGCTACGCCGCTGGCGGCCGTTCCCGTACAGGCTCAGAGCATACCCTTTGTCCCCGATATCTATATGGGGCTGGAAGCGGGAACAGGCGAGCGCAGCGCCAGCCGGTTCGGCCAGCCGGGCACTGTCGTTTCGAGCGATGAGAGCAATGGCGTGGACTATGGCGCCTTTGTCGGTGTGGAGCTTCCCGCCTTTCCGCTGGGCTATATGGCAGTGGAAGCCGGTATCGGGGATTCAACGGGCGAAACGACCGCGATCGTCCGCGATGGCGCGACCGATCGCCGCGTTTCGACCCAGGCGCGATTCAACTGGAGCGCGACGGCGCGGCTCGGTCTTGCGCCTCTCCCCGGTTTCGCGGCCTATGGAATCGCCGGATATGGCGGCGAACAGATCGACCTTACGGTCACCGATGTCACCACGGGGGCAAGCTTCGAAAGCGACGATTCAATGGACGGCATCATCTATGGTCTCGGCGCGCGCTATATGGTCGGCACCGATGTCGGCATCCGGGCCGAATACCGCCACCGCGAAGCCAGCGGCGCCTATGACCCCGAGCAGTTCATGCTCGGGGCGTTTGTGAGTTTCTAGAAGTTACCCCGGAAGATCGACCAGCGGACCGCCGATCTCAATCGCTTTCTTATAGGCCGGGCGCGCCATCAGCCGCTCGAGATAGGCTTTCGCGTTCGGGCGATCGTCGAGAAGGCCGACCAGATTGGACAGTTCAAGCAGATATTCGAGATTGATATCCGCACCGGTCATCGTATCGCCGACCACGAATTCGCGGCCTTCGAGATGGGCGTCGATATAGTCGAGCAGCTTTTTCACTTCGCCGCCGACAAACCCGCCAAGGACGTCGCCCAGCCCGCCGAAACGCGGCCCCAGCAAGGTCAGCAGAACCGGCATGGCCAGCGTACCTTCTGCGAACTGCAGCCATTCCAGATAGGCCGCGCGATCGGCGTTGGATGCCGGCGCAAGCTCACCCTCGCCGCGCGTTTCGATGATATATTCGATGATCGCCCCGGACTCGAACATGACATGCCCATCGATTTCGACGGTCGGAGCCTTGCCGAGCGGATGGATCGCAAACAGGTCTTCCTGCGAACGATTGGTCTCCGGATGCCGGTGATGTTCCACCAGATCGTATGAGATCCCGAGTTCTTCGAGCAGCCAGATGATGCGCGTCGAGCGCGAAAAGCGGAGATGGTGAAGTTTGATCATGAAGGGGTTCCTGAATGAAATATGTTCTGTTTGGCAGTCTTGTTGCCGCTTATGCGGGCCGGATCAATGGCCAACCACGCCGAGGCTCTGAAAAGGCTTCTCATTATCGCTATATTTCTCGATCAGCGTCGCGCTGGCTTGATTGAGGCCGATCACGCGAACCTGCTTGCCCTCGCGCTGTAGTCGCGCGACCACCTTGTCGAGCACACCGGTGGCCGAAATGTCCCAGAAATGCGCGTGCGTCAGATCGATATCGACATCGGTGATATCCTCCTCGCCATATTCCATCGCTTCGGTGACCTGATCGACCGAGGCGAAGAATATCTGGCCCGCGACCACATAGTGCCGGGTCGTGTCCTCGACGCTGGTCGTGATCTTCACGAGGGTGCGCACCATCCCGGCGAAGAAGATACCGCTCAACAACACACCGACCAGCACACCTTGCGCGAGATCATGCGTCCAGACGACGGTCACGACGGTCGCAAGCATCACCGCCGTCGATACTTTCGGATGGTGACGGATTTCGAGGAAGGATTTCCAGCGGAAGGTGCTGATCGATACGAAGATCATCACTGCAACGAGCGCAGGCATCGGGATCTGCGCAACCCAGGGGCCGAGGACGACGATCAGCACGAGCAGCATGACACCCGCGATCATCGTCGACAGTCTGCGCCGTCCGCCCGATTTGATGTTGATGACCGACTGGCCGATCATCGCGCAGCCCCCCATACCGCCGATGAAACCGGTGAAGAAATTGGCTGCGCCCTGGCCATAGCATTCCTGCCGTTTATCGCTGCGCGTTTCGGTCATATCGTCGACGATCGAGGCGGTGAGCAGCGATTCGAGCAGGCCGACGGCAGCCATGCCGGCCGCATAGGGGGCGATGATCTGGAGCGTCTCCAGGGTCAGCGGAACGACCGGGAGATGAAACATCGGCAGGCTGTCCGGCAGCGTGCCCATATCGCCGACCGTCGAGACGCCGAACCCACCGAATATGCTCACCAGCGCCAGCAATATGATCGCGACGAGTGGCGACGGCACGGCCTTGGTGAGCATCGGCAGCAGATAGATGATCGCCAGCCCGGCACCGACCATGGCATAGGTTTCGATCGTGAAATTGTCGCCGATCAACTGCGGTATCTGCGCCATGAAAATGAGGATCGCGAGCGCGTTGACAAAGCCGGTGATCACCGAGCGCGCGACGAAGCGCATCAGCAGATCGAGCCGCAACAGTCCCGCAATCCCCTGAAACACGCCCATCAAAATCGTCGCGGCGAACAGATATTCGACGCCATGATCGCGCACCAGCGGGATGACAAGCACGGCCACCGCCGCCGTCGCCGCCGAAATCATCCCCGGCCGGCCGCCGAGCATCGCCGTGATCACCGCGATCGAGAAACTCGCATAGAGCCCGACCCGCGGATCGACGCCCGCGATGATCGAAAAGCCGATCGCCTCGGGAATCAGGGCGAGAGCAACGACGAGGCCAGCAAGGAACTCGGTGCGTGGCTGGGAGAGCCAGTCGCGCTTGAAATTGCGGTGCATGGGCATGCGGGTATGACTTTCAGGCGGTGCCGGGAAACTGCAGGGCGCATGAGCGCTCCGCAGTCGCCGAGGCTTTGATATATGGAATCAAAGGCCGATCAGGCCCTTATTGCTGCGCTGCAATATAGGAAGCCCACACGAAACGGAACCCCCGGTCCGGCAGCAGGCAACTATTCGACGGTGATCAGGCCGCTTCGGTCTTGGTAACGACAATCCTGTGCCGCCGCCGCGTTTCCGCATTTTTGGTGGAGCGCGTCTCGCTCAGCATCTCGCGATCGGCCTCATCGTCGGGTGCAATCGCAGCATCGCGATATTCCGTCCGGTCCGGATCTTTCAGGATGCGCATCATACGAACCCGGAGGCGCCACCATGTCCGCGCTACACGGGCCGTATTGTAGACACCTATGGCCAGATATTTGGGATAAAAGACCAGCGGATTTTCAATTTTCATGCCGGGCCGGCGCTGCTTACGCGAACGCAGCCGCAAATAGCCCGATTCCAGCTTCGCAATGCCGGCGATGCGCACGGATTCTCGATAGGCAACGAGGCGGTTCAGCGTGACATATTTCTTGTTCGATCCCAGCGCCGCCATCCGCTTGATGATCCGTTCCATATGTTCCCAACTGTAAAAGCTGTTATGCGCATCGCGGAATGCCCGCTCCCATTCCTCGTCGCTCATCTTCGGATGATGGGTGACGCGATGATTGAGATCGTATTTGGCCAGATCGGGGTCCATCCAGATGCCCGATTCATACAGCTTCTTGTGATCCTCGCTCCCGGGCAGCGGCGTCAGATAGTTGAGATAGAGCGCATCGACGGCGAGGTCGGACTTGATCAGCTCGATATCGTGCATGATCGACTCATAGCTGTCGTTGGGGAAACCAAGGATATAACCGCACATGATAAAGACCGGGTGCTGTTTCCAGGCAAGGAACATGTCGCGATATTCCTCGACCCTGTTCTGCCTCTTGTTAGCCGCTTCCAGATTGTCGGCATTGACGTTCTCGAGACCGATAAAAATCTGGTCGGCGCCAGCTGCGCAGCATTTGTCGATAAAGCCATCGATCCGGTGGGCAAGCGTGTCCACCTGGATCGCCATATTGACGGGGAACCCCTGTTTCCTGAGATCTATCAGCCGGTCGAGAAAAGATTCCCAATTGCGATTGCGCGCGAAATTGTCGTCGGTGAGCAGAAAGCGCGTAACGCCCTCCTTGGCGTTTTCACGGACGATCAACTCTAAATCGTCGGCCGTGCGGAAGCGGCTCTTGCGCCCCTGCACATTGATGATGGTGCAGAAAGAACATTCGAACGGGCAACCGCGCCCCAGATCGAAGCTCGAATAGCTGTTGATGTTTCGCTTCACCTGTTCGGGCGGCATGAAAGGGATCGGAGCCCCGGCCAGGTTGGGCGTATCGTCGAGATAATTGTAAACCGGTTTGAGCGCGCCATTGGCCGCATCAACCAGAACATCGTCGATCCGCCCTTCTTCAGCCTCACCACCGAACAGGCCGATGCCGAGCGCCTGAGCTTCGAGAATTTCGGGTGGCTGTTCCTTGAGCATCGACAGGCAGCCGGAGACATGGAAGCCGCCGATCGAAACCGGCATACCGGCAGCGCGAAACTCGCGCGCCAGATCCATAGCCCTGGGGTACTGGTTGGACTGGACGCCAACCAGACCAATAAAGGCCTTGCCGCCCTCCTTGCGGATCGTGCGGATGATCTTGGTCGGCTGTACGTTCTGATGAATCTCGTCAATCGCGTGGACGACACAATCATATTCGGAGAGTATTCCGCGCTCCAGCGCATCGTTCACGATGCCCGCCAGGCAGGCCAGCGAGTTGGAGGGGATGAGCGACCGCCACCATTGCAGAGGATAACCATCGTCATGATAGCGCGTCGGTTTGATCAGATAGATATGAAATTTTTCACGCATCAAAAGGCCCCTGCGGAAAAGAACCTACGCGACTATGGCCTTTATCGCCACATTATTTCGCCAATAGGCCGGATTCGCAGCCCACCGCATACCTTCTCGACAAAATGGGCTGTCGTCTTCTCGCCAACTCCATCAACTGTGACCCCGGGCCAGTTCGATCTGTTCCACACGCTGCCCGGACGTAAAAAAATGGTCAGATCACCATCAAGTCGCGCCCGACGATTATCTCTCCGGTGAAGCCAGCTCTGACGGCTGCCTCCCACACATCGTCTTCGATAAACGGATAACCGCCAGGTACGAAATGCGACAAAACCAGAGTTTCAACGCCCGCGCTGGTTGCGATCTGCGCGGCCTGCTCGGTTGTCGTGTGGCTGGCGAGCAGATGATCGCGAAGGCTTGCCGGATCGTGGGCGTCTGCGATCAGGCCCTCGATCGCGGGCAGATACATCACCTCGTGCACCAATATGTCCGCCCCCTCTGCGAGGGCGATCAGCGCATCGGATGGAGCCGTATCACCCGAAAAGACGATGGACCGGTCGGGACAATCGAACCGATAGGCAAAGGCGGGTGAAACCGGCGGATGATCGACCAACGCGGAGGTAACCCGGACATTATCATCCTCGAATATCAGACCCGGTTCGCTGAATTCATGGGCGTTGATGAGGTCGGCGAGCGGCGGCCTGCCTTCATCTGCGATGCGCGTCGCGATATCATAGGCGTTCAGATCCAAAAACTGCTGGCGCATGGCCTCAAGCGGAGGCGGGCCGAAACATTCGACCGGTGAGGCCAAGTCGTCCGCCCAGGCAAGCAGCAGCAAATTTCCGAAATCGGCGTTATGGTCGGAATGATGATGGGTTAGAAATATCGCCGTCAAATCGGCGGGATCCAGGCCCGCCAGCACCATCTGACGGGCAACGCCGTCTCCACAATCGACGATATAGACATTGTCGCCGACGACTATCGCCTGGGCGGGCGCGGACCGATTCGGTTTTGGCGAAGGTCCGCCCGCCGTTCCCAACAAGATCAGTCGTGACGCCAGTCCGTCCGCCGCGATCGCCGGGCGGAGGGATAATAACGGCGTGACTGCTGCCCCGAGAAGAAGCGCCCGCCGCGACAAGCGCGCCCGGGCAGCCGTCTCTGAAAGGTCGCTACGAGGCATCAAAGCACTTCGATATAGTGCGCCGTCGTCTTCCCACCCACTTCCTCGACCGTCACGCCCGGCGCCAACTCGATCAGTTCGAACGGGCTGTCATGATCGGGGCGGCGGAACACACCGAGATTGGTAATGATCATGTCGACGACATTGGTCCCGGTCAGCGGCAGCGTGCATTCCGGAATGAACTTGGGATCGCCCGCCTTGGAATTGTGATCCATCACGACGATGATCTTTTTCACGCCCGCGACGAGATCCATCGCGCCGCCCATGCCCTTGATCATCTTGCCAGGGATCATCCAGTTGGCGATGTCGCCATTTTCCGCAATCTCCATCGCACCGAGCACCGTCAGATCGATGTGCCCGCCACGGATCATCGCAAAACTGTCGGACGAGCCGAAATAACTCGACGAGGGCAATTCGCTGATAGTCTGTTTACCGGCGTTTATGAGATCCGCGTCGATATCTTCGGGATAGGGAAACGGCCCAATGCCGAGCATGCCGTTTTCGGACTGCAAGGTAACCTCGACACCATCCGGGATATGGTTGGCGACCAGCGTCGGGATACCGATGCCGAGATTGACATAATAGCCATCCTCAAGCTCCTGCGCCGCCCGCGCGGCCATCTGGTTGCGGTCCCACCCTTGGTTTTCCTGGGCCATTAGGCGCTCTCCCTCTCGCGGGTGGTCTCGAACTCGATCTTCTTGTCATAGGGCGAACCGTCTATCAGACGTTTGACGTAAATGCCCGGCAGATGAATGCCGTCCGGATCGAGTTCCCCGACCTCGACGATTTCCTCGACCTCGGCGACGCAGATCTTGCCGGCCGTCGCCATCGGGGCGTTGAAGTTGCGCGCCGTTTTGCGGAAAACGAGATTGCCCGATTTGTCCGCCTTCCAGCCCTTGATGATGCACAGATCGGCAAAGATGCCGCGCTCAAGGATGTAATCTTCGCCGTCGAACTGCTTCACTTCCTTGCCTTCGGCGACCACCGTGCCGACGCCGGTCTTCGTGTAGAACCCCGGAATACCCGCACCGCCAGCCCGGCACCGCTCCGCGAGCGTCCCCTGAGGGCAGAACTCCACTTCGAGCTCCTTGGAGAGAAACTGCCGCTCGAATTCCTTATTTTCCCCGACATAGGAGGAGATCATCTTCTTGACCTGTTTGGTACGGAGCAGCTTGCCCAGCCCCTCCCCGTCAATGCCCGCATTGTTGGAGGCGATGGTGAGGTCTTTCGTACCCGCATCGCGGATCGCGTCGATCAGCCGCTCGGGAATACCGCACAGGCCAAAGCCGCCCGCGCAGATATGCATGCCATCGAACAGCAGGCCATCGAGCGCCGCAGCAGCATTCGGGTAAATTTTCTTCATCGTCGAGCTCCGCATGGGGTTTGCCCCATTAGGCAGCCGCCACGGGTCGGGTCAATTGCCGTATCCGTCACCCCGGTCTCGAAATCTGCAACTGCGGAGCGACCGACAATTGCCGCCCGCGGCCATCCGGACAATCGCTCCGCTCAGGCCCAGAATGCGAGATAGGCGAAGATCAGGCTTCCGGCCGCGAGGGTCAGGATTGTCGGACGCCGATAGGCTGGTGCAAGTAGCCCGACCAGCACACCGCCGAACACGACGAAAAAGAGCGCCACCCCAACGACGATGCCATAGGTGCGGTATATCTGGGGGCCATGGCCCTTGTGCAGCTCTGTCAGCGACTCCAGCAGATCAGGCTCAACAAGCTGAACGCTGGTTTCCTGCTCGCCATTTTCGACACGCAGATGAGGCCGCGATGTTGGCCGGGTAACGAAACTGTCTCCGCGGCCCCGGATATAGTCGAACTCGATATCAAGGTTCTGATCGGAAATATAACGCCGGACTTCAGCCTCCAGCTCCGGGTTTTCGGCCTCCAGTGCATAGCCGGTCGGCGCGGCAAGGTCCGTCTCTACACTATCGCCCTGAACGCCGGCCAGGTACAACCCGCCCGTGATCGCCATGAGCAGAAAAGCCGGAGCCAGCATAGCCGCCAGGTAAAGATGGATATTCACCAGGGTACGGCGCAGCTTAACCTTGTTCATTCCGATCATCCTTTTCATTGACTGGACAGAGCGAATGCCTGGCCCCTTGATCTATAATTGCTATTGCGTACTATTCGCATTAGATCGGGTCAATGCGGAAAGCGCGCTATTTGACCTTGATCAATGCGCAGCTCCCTGAACTGTCCTATACGGAAATGGAAGAGTCAGTTCGTTCTGGGAGAATGATAATGAAATCCATCCTGTTATCTGTAAATGACGAAGAAGGCTTCGAATCCCGCCTACAGGCGGCGCTTGATATCGGACGCGCGAATAATGGGCATATCACCTTCCTGCATGGCATTCCGGTCAGCGATTATGTAGCGCTCGATCCCTTTGGCGGCTCCTACTATGTCGCGGAACAGCGCGAAGCCGCCCTCGAGGAAGCCGAGCGCAAGCGCGAAATGCTGCGGGAAACCATGGCGAACGAGGACGTGTCATGGGATTTCCTGTCTGAAGACGGCGCCCCGGACGATGTGCTGGTCAGCCAGTCGCGCATGGCCGATGTTGCCGTACTCAGCGAACCAGCCGGAGATCACGACGCCGATCTCGCTTCCAGCGTCACCTATATGGTCATGACAGCCCAGTGCCCGGTCCTGGCGGTACCCCAGTCCAGCAAGGCGCTCGACTGCGCAGGCAAGGCCGTTATTGCCTGGAACGGGTCGGAACAGGCCGGCAATGCCATGCGCGCAGCCGTCCCCATCTTGCAGACCGCGAGTTCGGTCGAGGTCGTCACGATTGGCGAGGATCCGGCTTATTTCCCGGCTTCGACCGCTGCCGTCTATCTTTCGCGCCACGGCATCAAGGCCGATCTGATCCAGCGTGAGCGGAACGAAAAAATTGCCGATGCGATGCACAGCCTGCTTATCGATCGCGAAGCCGATTATATGGTGATGGGCGCCTATGGGCACAGCCGCGTCCGTCAGACTCTGTTCGGCGGCGTCTCCCGACACTTCATCCAGCGTTCGCCTGTGCCGGTCTTCATGGCGCATTAGGAGCGGTTACGGCCGGGGTGAGGTGCTCGGGGAAAAATGCCCGTCGATCGTTAGCGAAATGCTGGTAAGGGTGCCGGCCCATCCCTCATCGCCCGCCCTCCTCCAGTACCGGCTTTCGGGCCTGCCGACAAAGGTGAACTCGGCATTGCGCTTGCCGTGATCCTGCCGGACATCGACATCGATCACGGCATTGCCCCCCAGATAACGTTCGCTTACCTGAAGGGTTCGGCGCTCGCTTTCCAGGGCGTCTAGCGAGCGTGCGCTCGGCCAGATACCGCCATACACCCTCTGGCGGTCCTCGACCGGACGACGGTCTGCGTCTGGACTGACCTCCAGATCGGTGAGCGACAGCCGATCCCCCTCGTGCAATCGCGACAATCGCAGGCCGCGGACCAGAAACCCCGATATACTGGCCGTCCGCGATGCCCGCCGGCCGTCGAGCAGCGTCACCGCCCCCGGTCCCAACACCCGCGCGCTCGCCCGTTCGAGATCGACAAGCAGCCCGGTATCGACATCGATGCCAAGGCCGATGCGCGCGGGTCCGGGCTGCCCCATTATCGCGTGCGCCAGCCGGCCGAGACGCCCTTCCTGGCCGAAACGGGTATCGATGGTGAACGGCGAAAAGAGACGCAGACCCTGCGGCATCACCAGTGGCTGGACCCCGTTTGCAAACTCCTGCGAGTCCGCCCTTATTTCGCTGAACAGTGCGTTGAACGCATCGCCGTGCGCGATCATCGGATTGCTCATCGCGGCCGCGGCCCCATCGATACCGCCAACAATCGCGCCCGCTGCCAGCCGCGCCCGGATGGCCGCCAGCATAGGGCTATCGGCGCCCCGCCCCTGCACAAGCAGTGCGGTCAACCGCTGCGGATTGCCCCCGGCGAACCAGATTGCTCCGGCATTTTCGATCTTCGCAATTTCCTCGGCGCTATCCGCGCCCGCCGCCCAGTCAGTTTCGTCTACGTCTGGCGTGTCAGGATCGTCGGATCGGGCAAGGTGCACAATCGCGATGTTTTCCGGCTCCACGCCATGAAACATCAATCCCCCGGCAAAGATGGCGGCCTGGCTGGCCGGTTCGGCTGATGCCGCCGGGATGATCGCGATGCGCGGCGCATCAGCCGGGCGATGGTCTATCAACGCGCGGTAGATGGCGTCATTTTCGAGGCTGAGCCCGCCGCCGACAATCAACAATCGGCCATTTACCGCCTGGGCCGGGCCGCTGAACAGGAGCCACCCGGCCAGCAGCACGCCAACAATCGCCAGCAACCGCCTCAAAGCCATCCGTCCTGCAATTCCAGAACCGTTCCCAGATCATCGAGCGCCTGCGCTTCCCCGGTCACCTTGATCGCCGCCATGCCCAGCGCCGCCGCCGGCTTGCAGTTGATCCCCAGATCGTCGAGATAAACGCATTCGGCCGGTTCAACATCCAGGGTTTCGCACATCATCTGATAGATTCGCGGGTCAGGCTTGCGCACGCCCGCTTTGGAGCTTTCGATGACATGATCGAAACGGGTCATGATATCGGCAATGGCCATCGCCTTCTGCTCGGACCCGGCCATGCCAGCGCCCTTCCCCGCGGGAACATTGTTGGTGATGCAGCCTAGCTTGTGCCCCTTGGATTTGAGCACATCGAGCGCCGCGACCATTTTGGGCCGGATATCGCCGGAAAGACAGGCAAGCACATCGCTTCCCCGCAATTCCACACCCATGGCGCGGGCTTCCTCGGCGAACAGCTCGTCAAACTGCGCAGCATCGATTTCGGCGCGTTCGAACAGCGCCCAGGCGTTGCCGTCCGGATTGGTCGCATTGATCCGGCGAACGCTGTTCACCGGCATGCCGCGCGCTTCCTCCATCCGGTTGAACGCATCGAACGGCGAGGACGTAATGACGCCGCCAAAGTCCCAGATAATCGCAGAATAGCTCAAGCGTTATGCTCCAGTCTGAGGCCCGGCCGGGCCCATTCGGTTTTCACCAGCCGGCCCGTACCCGACAGGCAGATATAGGCGGTGCGCATATCCGCGCCTCCCCAGCAGATATTGGTTGTGAAGATATCGTCAGTCTCTACAAATTCGACCAGCTCACCAGCAGGAGAGACGACGGAAATTCCGCATTCGCCGATTGTCGCGACGCAAATATTGCCATTCGCCTCCATGCCCAGGCTATCGAAAAACTTATATCCTGCCGGCCGGTAGAGCGGGATACCCGGGCCGCCAGGCCCCGCAGCATCGTCGACCTTGCCGGGCGCAATGATATTGAATGCGGTTAGCCGGCAGGTGAATGTTTCGGCCGCGTAGAGCGTCTTGCCATCGGGAGAGAGGCCCACACCGTTGGGATTGTATGACGGGAAAATCACTTCTTCGAGGTGGCTGCCATCGGCCTTTGCGTAAAAGATGCCAACAATGTCGTGGCAGCGCGTTTCAAAATTCTGCTTGCCGTGGTCGGTGAACCAGAAACCACCATAAGCATCGAAAACAATGTCATTTGGACCGCGCAACGTGCAGCCGAAATCACCGGACTTGTAGAGAGTCTCCACTGCACCGGTTTCCAGATCGATCCGCTCAATCCGTCCGCCGGAATAGTCTTCGGCGATGCCGTGGGGCGCCAGCATGCCGCCTGATTCGACATAGTTGAAGCCACCATTGTTGCAGACATAGAGCTTGCCATCGGGGCCGATCGCCAGTCCATTGGGTCCGCCGCCCGGTTCCGCAACGATCTCCTTCGTACCGTCGGACCGAACCCGTGTAATCCGTCCCGCCGCGATCTCGACCAGCACAATGCTGCCATCGTCCATCGCCACCGGACCTTCCGGGAAGCGCAGTCCGTCTGTTACCAGTTCCATGTCTCATCCTCTCCTGGAATGCGGCCTTGTTTTCTTTTGCCGCCTTTGCAGGGCAGCCAACTATCGTTGCCCGCGCGGGTCAAGTGACTTAATAGCCGGGGCAGAGAAAAATCCTCCCGGGAAACACATTATGAGCACCGAATATCCGCAAAATCTGCGCTTCCATATCGATAGCGAATGGATCGAAGCCGGAGACCGGCAGATGCAGGATGTCGTCAATCCTGCGACTGGCGAAACACTGGCCGCGCTACCTCTGGCGACGGCCGACGATCTCGACCATGCCCTGGCCGCGTCGGAGCTCGGTTTTCGCGAATGGAAAGCACGGGACGTCAACGAGCGGGGCGCAATCCTGCGCAAGGCCGCCGAGCTGTTACGCGAACGGGTGAGCGATATCGCGCCACTCCTGACGATGGAACAGGGCAAGCCGGTCAAGGAGGCGATGGGCGAAGTGCTGGGCGCCGCCGCGCTGTTCGACTATTTTGCCGAGGAAGCGAAGCGGGCCCATGGCCGCGTCCTTGTTCGCCCCACCGGGCAGCGCGCGATCGTGATCAAGCAGCCCGTTGGCCCGGTGGCCGCGTTCAGCCCGTGGAACTTTCCGCTTTTTCTGATGGCCCGCAAACTCGCCCCCGCCCTGGCAGCAGGCTGCTCGATCATCTGCAAACCGCCCGAGGAAACCCCGGCGTGCGCAATGGAGTTGATGCGCTGCGTGCTCGACGCGGGCGTGCCCGGAAACGTTGCGCAGATGGTGTTCGGCGTGCCCGACCAAGTCAGCACGCATCTCATCGCCTCGCCGATTGTCCGCAAGATCAGCTTCACCGGCTCGGTGCCGGTCGGCAAGCATCTGATGAAACTTGCTGCAGATGGCGTGAAGCGCACGACAATGGAGCTGGGCGGCCATGCGCCGGTGCTCGTGTTCGACGATTGCGATCTGGAGCGCACCCTCGATATCATCGTCCCGCAGAAGTTCCGCAATGCCGGACAGGTCTGTGTGAGCCCGACGCGGTTTTATGTGCAGAACGGCATTTACGACCGTTTCGTCGACGAATTCACGAAGCGTACGCAACAGTTGACGGTGGGCAACGGCCTGGAAGACGCGACCCAGATGGGCCCGCTCGCCAATGAACGCCGCCCCGAAGCGGTCGGCGCACTGATCGCCGATGCCGCCGACAAGGGCGCGCGGATCATGACCGGCGGCGATGTGCTGGGCGAGAGCGGCTTCTTCTTCCGCCCGACCGTTATCGCCGATGTCCCGCTAGACGCACAGATCATGGCCAACGAGCCGTTCGGTCCGGTCGCTATGATGCGGCCATTTGAGAGTTTCGACGAGGCTATCGAGCAGGCAAACCGCCTCCCTTACGGCCTCGCGGCCTTCGCCTTCACCGAGAATGGCCGGCAGGCGATGCTGCTGGGCGATGCCATCGAAAGCGGTATGGTCGGGATCAATACTGTCGGCATCAGTGCGGTCGACGCGCCGTTCGGCGGGATCAAGGAATCCGGCTTCGGGAGCGAGGATGGGCCGGAAGGGCTGGAGGCCTATATGGTCACCAAAGCGGTGCATCAGGCATGAGCGACGCAGCGACACCCCGCACCGGTGGCCAGATATTGGTCGACAATCTCGTCACGCAAGGCTGCGATCGTATCTTCTGCGTGCCCGGCGAGAGCTATCTCGCCGTGCTCGATGCGTTGCACGACACGTCGGAAATCGATCTCGTCGTCTGCCGCCAGGAAGGCGGCGTCTCCTTCATGGCGGCGGCCGATGGCGCGATGACGGGTAAACCCGGCATAGCCTTTGTCACCCGCGGGCCCGGCGCAACCAATGGCTCGATCGGCGTCCATGTCGCGATGCAGGATTCAGTGCCGATGATCTATTTCATCGGCGATGTCGGGCGCAGCGACAAGGACCGCGAAGCCTTTCAGGAAATCGACTTTCCGGCAATGTTCGGCCCCATGTGCAAATGGGCGGCGAAGATCGACCAGGCCGAGCGCATTCCCGAATATATCGCGCGCGCCTATGCAGTTGCAATGAACGGCCGACCCGGCCCGGTCGTGCTCGCGCTGCCTGAAGATATGTTGCGCGATACCGTGGAGGCCATGGATCGTCCCAAGATCATCCGCCCCGCCCAGCATCCCGATCCCGAGGCGATAGCCGTTATGATGGAGCTGCTGAAGGACGCGGTCTCACCCGTCGCCATCGTCGGCGGCGCGGATTGGTGCGCGGGCGCATCCCATTATTTCCGCGAATTCGCCGAGGATATCGGCCTGCCCGTCGCCTGCGGCTTTCGGCGGCAGGACGCGATTGCGAACGAGAGCCCGGTTTGGGCCGGCAATCTCGGCTATGGGCCGAATCCCAAGCTGCTCGAGCGGATCCGGGGCGCCGATCTGTTGCTCGTCGTTGGCGCACGGCTCGGCGAGGCTACGACCGACGGTTATACACTGATCACGCCCGATCATCCCGATCAGACGCTCGTCCATGTCCATCCCGATCCGGAAGAACTGGGCAGCGTCTATCGCACCGATCTCGCCATCTGTGCCGATATGCGCGAATTTTCGGAAGAAACCTCGCTCTGGGAGCATGATATTATCGATTTCGATTGCGGCAAAGAGGCCCATGCCGAATGGGAGGCCTGGAACACGGTTGAACCCAATGACGATCTGACGCTGGATCTCGCACAATGCGTGAAAGCGGTGCGCGAAACCCTCCCCGCGGACAGCATCATCTGCAACGGCGCGGGCAATTTTTCCGGCTGGTGGCATCGTTACTGGCGCTATGGCGGGCCGGTTTGCCAATTGGCACCGACGGCAGGCGCGATGGGTTATGGCGTTCCGGCGGCAGTGGGTGCCGCCCTGCGCTATCCGGACCGTCAGGTGATCGCCGTTGCCGGCGATGGCGACTTTCTGATGAACGGGCAGGAATTGGCGACCGCGGTCCAGCATGGCTGCAACATGCTCGTGATCGTTATCGACAATGGCAGTTACGGCACGATCAGGATGCACCAGGAACGCAACTATCCCGAGCGGCTCTCGGGCACGGCGCTCACCAATCCGGATTTTGCGGCGCTGGCCAGGGCCTATGGCGCCTCGGGAGAAACGGTCGAACAGACTGCGGATTTCGCACCCGCGCTAGACCGGGCCAAGGAGAAAAAAGGTGTCCGCCTTCTGCACCTGAAAATCGATGTCGAGGATCAGCTGGCGGCGGGCACGTCGGTGGCGAAGGTGCGCTCCGCCTCGCAAAGCTAACGCCCGGCGCCAAATCGGAAAGGGCCACCGCCGGGAAACCCGGCGATGGCCCGATGCGACCCGGTTTACCTACAGGGGCAGTAGTCACCGAGCGTCTCCGACTAGTGTCGTAGGCCCGATAACCGGTTTCGAGTAAAGGGTTGGCCGGGCCGTTTTCGACGAACGGCCCGTGAGCTTAGATCAAGCCCGCCAGAGGACTGGAGGGGTCGGCATATTTGCGGGTTGCCATCCGGCCGCTGCGATAGGCTTCGCGCCCCGCCTCGACCGCCAGCTTCATCGCCCGCGCCATACGCACCGGTTCCTTCGCCTCGGCTATGGCGGTATTCATCAGAACCCCGTCGCAGCCCAGCTCCATCGCAACCGCCGCATCGGAGGCGGTGCCTACCCCCGCATCGACAAGCACGGGCACATTCGCACCCTCGACGATAAGCCGGATCGTAACCCGGTTCTGGATACCCAGCCCGGAACCGATCGGCGCGCCAAGCGGCATCACGGCGACCGCGCCAGCCTCTTCCAGCTGCTTCGCGGCGATTGGATCGTCCACGCAATAGACCATCGGTTTGAAGCCTTCTGCCGCCAGCGTTTCCGTGGCGCGCAATGTTTCACGCATGTCCGGGTAAAGCGTCTTCGCCTCGCCGAGTACTTCGAGCTTCACGAGATCCCAGCCGCCCGCCTCGCGCGCCAGCCGCAGGGTGCGGATCGCTTCATCAGCAGTGAAACATCCAGCGGTATTCGGCAGGTAGGTGTATTTCTTCGGATCGATAAAATCGGTCAGCATCGGCGCGTTCGGATCCGACACGTTCACCCGGCGTACGGCCACGGTTATGATCTCCGCGCCGGAAGCCTCGAGCGCTGCGGCATTCTCTTCGAAATCCGCATATTTGCCGGTGCCGACAATCAGCCGCGATTTGAAATCTTGGCCCGCAACGCTCCAGCCGTCCTCGTCCATACCGCTTCCGCCTCCCACAAAATGCACAATTTCCAGCTCGTCACCGTCCTCGACCAGCACGTCGCCAAGGGTCGATCGGGGCATGACCTCCAGATTGCGCTCCACCGCCACCTTGGCCGGATCGAGACCGAGAATCTCGCTGGCCAGGGCGGCCAGGCTCAACCCCGGATGAACGCGCCGGTGCTCGCCATTGATGCGAATGGAAATCGTGCGCTCGTCGGTCATTGCTGCATCCTGCCTTTGCGTTACGGAACGAGCCGCATATAGGTGTCCGCCCCGTATCGCTGCAACCGAAAGGCAAGGCCAATGGCCGATAAACCTGTGATATATGTCCTGAATGGGCCCAATCTGAACCTGCTGGGTTCCCGGGAACCTGAAATATATGGCTCCGACACGCTCGACGATATCGCGGGCCGGCTGGAAGACCGGGCCCAGGAACTCCGTGTGGACGTCGAGGTCAGGCAATCGAATCACGAAGGCCATCTGCTTGACTGGATACATGAGGCCGAGGCTGAAAACGCCAGGGCTATCCTGTTGAATGCGGCCGGTTTTACCCACACATCGATCGCGCTGCACGATGCCATAAAGGCCGTTTCGGTTCCGGTTATCGAGGTTCATCTTTCGAACCCCCATGCCCGCGAGCCCTTCCGCCACCAAAGCCTGGTGGGCGAGGCCGCTCGCGGAACTATTTCCGGATTTGGAGCACTTTCCTATATGCTGGCGCTGGACGCAGCCATACAGCTTTGAGTAAAGCAAAAGCTTGCAGTCCGGCCCGGGGGGCCGACAACAGGGATAAAGGGTCTGTGATGACAACCAACAAAGGCGCCGCTGCCGGCACCATGAATGTTGACGTCGATCTGGTTCGCCAGCTCGCCGAAATGCTGGACGAAGCCAATCTTACCGAAATCGAAGTGGAGGACGGCGATCGCTGTATCCGCGTGGCCCGCTCGGCGAGCGGCGCGGCCGTCATGGCTGCCCCCGCCCCTGCTCCCGCGGCGACTCCGGCACCTGCCGCCGCTCCTGCTCCGGTCGAAGCCGCCCCGGCAGCAAGCGCCGAGAACAATCCGGGCACGGTGAAATCGCCGATGGTCGGCACCGTCTATCTTGCACCCGAACCCGGCGCCGCCCCGTTTATCAAGGTTGGCGATTCGGTATCGCAGGGAGATACTCTGCTGATTATCGAAGCGATGAAGGTGATGAACCCCATCGTCGCGGAAAAATCGGGCACCGTGACTGCCCTTCTGGTCGAAGATGCCGAGCCGGTCGAGTTCAACCAACCGCTCGCCACAGTCGAATAGGCCGGCGGCTGTGATCAAAAAGGTCCTGATCGCCAATCGAGGCGAGATTGCACTCCGTATCCATCGGGCATGCCACGAAATGGGTATCAAGACGGTGGCCGTGCATTCAACCGCCGATGCCCAGGCCAAGCATGTGCTGCTTGCCGATGAGACCGTATGTATCGGCCCGCCCTCGGCAACCGACAGCTATCTCAACATTCCGAACATCATCTCTGCCGCAGAGATCAGCGGCGCCGATGCGATCCATCCCGGCTATGGTTTTCTCTCCGAGAACGAGAAATTCGCCAAGATCGTCGAAGACCATGACATTATCTGGATCGGACCAAAGCCCGAACATATTCGCATCATGGGTGACAAGGTTGAGGCAAAGCGGAGCGCGGGCAAGCTGGGGCTTCCACTCGTGCCGGGTTCCGACGGTGCGGTGAAAGAGATTTCCGAAGCCAAGAAAGTGGCGGATGAAATCGGCTATCCGGTGATTGTGAAAGCCGCTTCAGGCGGCGGCGGGCGCGGCATGAAGGTTGTGCCGGATGCCAGCCAGCTCGAATCGCTGATCAAACAGGCGGGATCGGAAGCCAAATCGGCCTTTGGCGACGACACGGTTTATCTTGAGAAATTTCTCGGCAATCCGCGCCATATCGAATTCCAGATCTTTGGCGACGGCAAGGGCAAGGCCGTCCATCTGGGCGAGCGTGACTGTTCGCTCCAGCGCCGCCATCAGAAAGTGCTGGAAGAAGCGCCTTCGCCCGTCATCACGGAGGAAGAACGCACCCGGATGGGCGATATCTGCGCCAATGCAATGGCCGATATGGGCTATCGCGGGGCGGGCACGATCGAATTCCTATATGAAGATGGTGGCTTCTATTTCATCGAAATGAACACCCGGCTCCAGGTCGAGCATCCGGTGACAGAGATGATCACGGGTCTTGACCTGGTGCGCGAGCAGATACTTGTCGCCGCCGGGCAGCCGCTGTCGGTAACCCAGGACGAAGTAACGTTCACCGGCCATGCAATCGAGTGCCGGATCAATGCCGAACATCACAAGACCTTTGCCCCATCGCCGGGCAAGGTGATCAACTATCACGCCGCCGGCGGCATGCATGTGCGCGTCGATAGTGGCCTGTATTCGGGCTATTCGATTCCGCCTTACTATGATTCGATGGTCGCCAAGCTGATCGTCTACGGCAAAAACCGGAAAAAGTGCATCATGCGCCTGCGCCGCGCACTGGAAGAAATGGTGATCGAGGGTGTGGACACGACCCTGCCCCTGCACCAGGCCTTGCTCGACGATCCGGAGTTTCTCGAAGGCGATTATACGATCAAATGGCTCGAGGAATGGCTGGCGCGCGACCAGACCGAAACCAGTTAAATGCCCGGCGAATCGGAACTTGCAACGCTATTGCGTGACCTGAAACCCATGCTGGCAGAAGAAGAGCATGGCTTTGTGACGATTCCGATCGGATCGGGCTGGCCGCAGGGCCTGGTGCCCGTTGCCACCTTCGCCGAAACCGAGGGCGCGAGCGTAATTGCGCTTTCCTCCATCCTTGATGGGATCGGCCTGGAATACGAAGAGGGCTGGGCAAAAATCACAATCGGCGCTACGAGCGCGCTCAGCGCCGTTGGACTGACGGCGAAAATAGCCGCAGCGCTTGCCGAAACGGGGATTAGTGCCAATATAGTGGCGGCATATCATCACGATCATGTTTTCGTGCCCTGGGCCCGGCGTGACGAGGCGATGGCAGTTTTGGAAAACTTGTCGAAGGTACAGGAGTAGTTAGTTCGATGCAGGCCATAATCTACCACAATCCGCGCTGCGGCACGTCCCGCAAGACGCTGGAGATTCTGGAAAAGGCACCGGCTATTGCTGTTCGCGTCGTGGAATATCTGAACGACACGCCCAGCAAGAAAAAGCTTGCCGATCTCTATAAAAAGGCCGGGATTTCCCCGCGCGACGGTTTACGCGCCAAAGAGTCCCTCGCAAAGGAACTCGGCCTGAACGATCCGGATGTCAGCGATGAGGCAATCCTCGATGCGATGGTCAAAAACCCGATCCTCATCAATCGGCCGATTGTCGAAACCGAAAAGGGTGTGCGGCTCTGCCGTCCTCAGGATCTGGTCAAAGAGATAATCTAGACGCACGGGAAAAAGGGAGCGGCGCGGCAATGAAAAGGTTTTTCAAATGGGCCGCGCTGATCCTGCTGATTTTGATCGGCGGCGCCGTTTTCTGGTTCTGGACGCCGGACCGGGATGTGGACGATCTCCGCGCGCGCTACACCAATGAGGCGTCGCAATTCATCGAACTACCAGGCGGGCTGACTGTTCATGTCCGCGACGAAGGACCGCGCGATGCACCCGTACTCGTGCTCGTGCACGGCTCAAGCGCCTCGCTGCAGACGTGGGAACCGTGGGTCGAGCGTCTTTCGGACGACTATCGCATCGTTACCTATGACCAGCCGGGCCACGGACTAACCGGCCCCACCCCCGACGGCGATTACAATACGGCCGTATTTGTCGAAACTCTGGACGGCGTCGCCAATGCGCTCGACCTTGGCCAATTTGCGGTGGGCGGCAGCTCGATGGGCGGCTGGGTCAGCTGGAACTATGCACTTGCGCATGGCAACCGGCTTACCGGCCTCGCACTCATCGGCGCTTCCGGCGTACCCGACGCACAGCCACGCAGTCTGCCAATCGGATTTCGTATCGCGCAGATGCCGGTGATTTCCCGCTTGATGGAGAAAATCACTCCGCGCTCGATGGTCGAACGCTCGATCCGGGAGAGCGTGAGCAACGACGACATTGTCGACGATGTCATGGTGGACCGTTACTATGATCTCCTCCTCTATCCCGGCAACCGCGCGGCAACCGGCGCGCGGGGGCGTGCAGAGCGCACCGTGGCCAGCCCGGAAACTATGGCGCAAATTACCGTGCCGACATTGCTGATATGGGGTGAGGAAGATCCGCTTGTGCCGCTTTCGTCGGGCCAATGGTTCGACGATCATATCCCCGACAGCGTCCTGATCGCCTATCCGGATATCGGCCATATACCGATGGAAGAAGCGCCCGACCGCAGCGCTGCCGATATGCGAGCCTGGCTCGACAGGCTCTATGTGAGCGAAGACAGCCAAGCCGTTGAATAGGAGCGCGAAACAGCGTCCCAAAATGGGATGTTCTTAACCATCGCGATTTGGCGATGCGATCTACGGACGCTAGGATCACGGCATGGCAACGATTGCGATTTACAGCATGAAAGGTGGCGTCGGAAAAACGACGCTGGCGGTAAACCTGGCATGGTGCTCCGCCATGCTTTCATCGCGCCGCACTCTGTTATGGGACCTCGATCAGCAAGCGGCGGCCACTTTCCTCATGCAGGATGGTAAGAAGCCCAAGCGCCGCGCCGAGGGCGTTTATGATCAGGAAATCAAGCCGGGCAAGCTGATCCGGCCCACGAGCATCGAGCGGCTGGATCTGCTGGCGGCCGATCATTCGCTGCGGGAGCTTGACCGCATGTTCTTCTCCTTCGGCAAGAAGAAACGGCTCTCCAAGATTATCGATTCCGTTTCGCGCGATTATGACCGGATCATACTCGATTGCCCGCCAGGCCTGACCGAGACAAGTGACCAGATTTTGCGCGCTGCAGATCTGGTTCTCGTGCCCGTCATCCCCTCCCCGCTTTCACAGCGAGCGTTTGAAACGGTGGTCGGGCATATCGAGCGCAACCATAAGGGACGCACCGCAATTCTCCCGGTGTACACCATGGTCGATCGCCGTCGGACCTTGCATCGCAATGCCCTGGAAGACAAAAAACGCTGGCCCGTTATTCCCTATGCAAGCGCGATCGAGCAGATGGCGAGCCACCGCGCACCGGTGGGCGCTTTCGCACCACAATCCCCGGCCGGCCAGGCGTTCGCAAAATTGTGGCGCGGCGTAGAGCGCAAGATCGCCAAACTCTGACCCCAGCGATTTTTCAGCCGATGACGGGCGGCGCGACCTGCGCTACTATCGTCGGGTGAACTTGCTCGATCCGAATATGTTGCTGCGCGCCTATGCGGTGGGAGTCTTTCCCATGGCGGACAGCCGGGATGCGGATGAAGTTTTCTGGGTCGAACCGAAAATGCGTGCGGTCCTGCCGCTTGACGGTTTCCAGCTATCTCGCTCACTCGCCAAAACACTGAAATCCGACAGATTTCGCGTAACCCGTGATACCGCCTTCGGCGAGGTTGTAAGCGCATGTGCGGAAGCGCAGCCCGACCGCCCTGACACCTGGATCAACCCCGCCATTGAAAGCGCCTATGGAGAGCTTCACCGGCGCCAGCACGCGCATTCGATCGAATGCTGGCAGGATGGCAAGCTGGTTGGCGGGCTATACGGTGTGCAGCTAGGCCGCGCCTTTTTCGGGGAGAGCATGTTCAGCCGGGTATCGAACGCCTCAAAGGTGGCATTGGCGCATCTGGTGGCGCGCATGAAAACGGGCGGGTTCGCCCTGCTAGATTGCCAGTTCATGACCGATCATCTCGCCTCGCTCGGCGCGATCGAAATTTCCAAAGACGATTATACGTCGTTGCTCGACGCGGCGCTGTCTTCTGTCGGGCTGTCGGGAACGGGCTCAACCGGTTCGGCTGCCGGGGCAGGTCTTGCAGCACTCGAGCGACTATTTCCCGACGATGCGGACGAAGACGGCGCATTGTCCGGATATGTCATTTCGCAGGCCTTGGGCCAGACATCGTAAAGCCGGTGCTCAATCACATTGAGCGACGGGCGCTCCTTGAACAGCCAGCCGGAAAACACCCGCTCCCAGCTTTCCTCGTTGCTGCCGCGGGCGGTTTGCCGGACAAAGAGCTGGACAAAGGCGCCGGTCAGCCTTTGCGGCTCCCAGGGCGCGGTTTCTTCGCACGCCCGTAAGCGAATCAGAACGTCGCCGACCCGCGTCGATTCGCCGGGACTGAGACGGATTTCGCGCGATAGGCCGTTGCGCTTGTTCAACAGGCCGAGCACCGCGACACGCTCCGCCATCGGGGTAACGCCGGTGAGATCCGCAGGCAGATCGCCAATCTCTTCAATATCGTCGATATTGAGTGTTTCATCGTCCGCTTGCCCGGTCCGCGTCTGATCGAGCGTCAATTCAGCGGCGGGGGCCTCTGCTTCGGGGTTATCTGTCGATCCGCAGGCCGCAAGCGCTACCAGGGTCGGTACTGCAACCCACCGGATCATGGGAGCATTTCCCCGTCTTCCGCCCCGAAATCGTCACTCATCGTATCGCCCATACTGCCGGAGCTGCCGCCCGAATCGTTGATCATGGAACCGATCAGCCCGGTCATGTCTATGGCGCCCTGGGTATCCAGAATGACATCGTCCTGGACAAAGGGGTCCGATGATCCGCCGGGCAGGAGAGCGATGAAGCTGCCGCCCAAAAGGCCTTCGCTGGTGATCGCCGCACTGCTGTCATTGGGCAGATTCGTATCCGGATCGATAGCCATCCGCACCTCGGCCTGGAAATCGTCAGAATTGAGCCGAACCTCGGTGACCTCCCCGATGGAAAGTCCCGCAACGCGAACATCCGTACCGACATCGACGCCGCTGACATTAGGGAAATAGGCGATCACTTCGATGGCGTGGCTTCCGGCCCCGCTCGCGGTGCGACCGAGAAAGGAAAAAACTAGCAAAACCGCCGCGATAACGACGACAAGCCCGACCAGCGCTTCGAGCAAATGATTTCGAACGGCGCTCAACTTGGGCTCCATGCCTCATAGTCGCCGCTCGCCCGCGCCCGGGCACGATTCGATTCCAGCGCCCCGGCCGGATGATAGGCGCCGCCCGTCCCGGTCAGATTGGCCGTATAGGGAGCCTCCCATGCGCGCGCCGGCGGCAGGCTCTGGTCAGGCACATCTTCCACCGTCTGATGAAGCCAGCCATGCCACTCGGCCGGCACATTGCTCGCATCGTTGGGCTTGCCGCTTGCATAGATGACCCAGCGACGGCGCGGGCCCTTCTTGCTTTCATAATAGCGATTTCCGGAGGAATCCTCGGCAATGAACCGGCCTTTGCGCAGCGAGTGCCATGCCGTGCCGATTGTCGCACCGTCCCACCAGATGAAGATGTTTTTAAAAAGTCCCATAGCGATTGGCGTTTAGCGCCTCTTCAGCGACACGCCAACTCTTCTTGCGTCGAATCGAATTGCTTATTCCGGCAAGGCCGGGCCCTCGGGCCAGCTAACGCGGTCGCCGGCGGCTATTCCCAGCTCCTCGCTGCGCCCCCCCGCAATCTCGAGTACCGCGATTACCGGTTCATTCGAATAATAGGAATCGAGCGTATAGGGTACCGTCTCTGCGGCGATGTTGGTGATGACGCCGTCGGATCGGATGAAGATCATGTCAAGCGGGATCAGCGTATTGCGCATCCAGAAGCTCGCCAAACGCGGAAATTCGAATGGAAAGATCATCCCGCCATTTTCGGGAAGCGATTCGCGAAACATCAGTCCGCGCCGCTGCTCTTCTGGCGTGATCGCCGTCTCGACATCGAACAGGCGGTCGCCAGTCGCGGTACGCACCGTTACGGGAATCGTTTCCACGCCAGCTTCGTCGCTGGCATTCTCTTGCGGGCCGGCAGCTTCCGCCATTGCCGGGGGATCGGCCGGAAGCTGCGTTTCAGCCCTGCATGCGAGCAGCGCGAGAGCGGCCAACGCACAGGGCCCCGCTCGATACGGTAAATAGGTCATGCCTTGCTATTCGCAATGCTGGAGCGTCACCGCAAGTGGCCCTTTGCCGCCATCGGCAATGCGCGCCTCCAACCGATCGCCGGCGTCGATCTCGCCAAGACCCGAACTGCGGACAACCTCCATATGGACAAACACATCCCGGCCCTTGCCTTCTCGAACAAGAAAACCATAACCTTTCAGGCGGTTGAACCATTTCACGGTAACCGGTTCGAAATCCCCTGCAGCCTCTGCCAGTGCATCATGTTCATGCCTGCTATCACCTGAATTCTGATCCGAAAAGTCTTCGCACCCTTCAAGGTCAATCAAGAGAATTTCTGTCGCCTGCCGGCCCCGATCCCGCTCGGCAAAATTGCATTCCAGCCGCGCACCTTCCGGCAGGGTTCGCCGGCCGTGATCGCGCAGGATGGAAAAATGAATAAGAATGTCTCCATCGCCGTCATCGGGAACGAGAAAACCGTAACCGCGCGTCCCATCGAACCATTTGACGATTCCCGATGCCCGCGACAGCGCCTCTCCAGATGCGCCTTCACCGGCAGCATCATGCGCTATATCCTCCGGCACAGCTTCCAAAGCCGCCGCGTTCCCTTCCGATGTCATGCACCGTCCCCTGTTTCGGCAATTATCTAACACAAAATTCGCTATTCGTGAAAGGGTGCCACGAAGGAGGCGCTACGCATCGCGTTCGGGAAAGTCTCCGGGATCTCGGTCGATGAATTTTCGTGCAAGCTCATAAGGATGGCCAGCGCGGATCATCGCGGCCAGCGCCTTGCGCTTGCGGTCCGGGTCGAAGGACTGGGATGCATAGGGGCCGAACCGTCGCTTCCGGACAAAGGCTAGCGCCGCGTCCCAGGCCTGATCGGCAGCAATCCCCCGCGCATCGGCGCCGTCAGCCTCTTCGATTCCGGCAGCGTAAAGCGCCTGTTCGACCCGCCTTGCTCCGTAGCCGCGCCGGCCGAGCGATGCTGCGCGCGAAGCGGCGAAGGCGGCATCATCGATATAGCCGAGCTCGGAGAATTTCTCGGCAAGCGCTTCTATCGCAGGCGGCCTCTTCCCTACCCATCCCCGCTCCCGTAGCTTGCGCGCAAGATAACTGCGCAGCTTGGCTCGCGTGGTCGCGTACCGGCCGACATAGAAGAGCGCAAGTTGCTCCAGACTCTCTCTATCGAGCGGTGGACGGGGTTTTTTGCGGGCTTGACCGGTCATGCGCCATCTTTGTGCCATAGTGGAGCCGAATTTTGAACGCGGCTCATCGGCTATGCGTCCAATCAGAATAATATCCGTCGCGCATATGGCATGGCGACTGTCGCAAAAAGAGAAATATCCGATCGCGACGCGGGGAGCATTTGAAGGAAATCATGACAGATTCTCTTGAACCGACACCGATTCATGACGAATTGCCGCGACGTTTTGCCGATTTCGACACGTTGGGTGAAGCGCTGGACTATGCCGCCACCGGCAAACGGGGATTCAATTTTCATGACGCCCGCGGCAATCTCGTGCATCCCTACCCCTATTCCGAACTGCGGGCCGATTCGATAGCCGCCGCCAAAAGACTGATCGACTTCGGGATCAAACCCGGCGATCGGGTTGCGCTCATCGCCGATACCGAGCCGGAATTTTGCGCACTGTTTTTCGGCACCGTCTATGCAGGCGCGCTTCCTGTTCCCCTGCCCCTGCCGACCTCGTTCGGCGGCAAGGAGGGCTATATCGACCAGCTGGCGGTGCAGCTGCGCAGTTCCGAACCCCAACTGCTGCTCTATCCGGCGGAGATCGGAGAAATTTCGCAAGCCGCCGCCGAAGCCTGCGCCGTGCCCGGCCAGGACTGGGAAAGCTTTGCTGAGCGCGATGCGCCGGATGTCACCCTCCCTCAGGCGGGCCCCGACGATATTGCCTATCTGCAATATTCGAGCGGTTCGACCCGCTTTCCGCACGGCGTGATCATCAGCCACAAGGCGCTGCTTCACAATCTCGGTTCGCATGCCAATGGCATGCTGATCGGTGGGGAGGATCGCTGCATCTCCTGGCTGCCCTTCTATCACGATATGGGCCTTGTCGGGTGCATGCTCTCCATGGTCGCAAACCAGGTATCCACCGACTATCTGAAGACCGCCGATTTTGCGCGCCGCCCGCTCGCCTGGCTTGACCTGATCAGCCGCAATCCGGGCACGTCATGTAGCTATTCGCCGACCTTCGGCTATGACATCTGCGCACGCCGGATTGGTAGCCAGTCCCACGTCGCCGACCGCTTCGATCTCTCCCGCTGGCGCCTGGCCGGCAACGGCGCGGACATGATCCGGCCCGATGTGATGCAGCATTTCACCGATGCCTTTGCCGATGCAGGCTTCGATCCGAAATGTTTCGTACCGAGCTATGGTCTGGCCGAGGCCACACTCGCAGTTACCCTGATGCCCGCAGGTGAAGGCATCGTCGTCGACCTCGTGGAAGAGAGCGAGCTTTCCGGCGTCCCTAAAGCCGATAATGACGAGCCTGTCCGTTATCGCGCCATCGTCAATTGCGGTAAGGCCGTGCGCGATACGACCATTCAGATCCGCCATGAAGATGGCTCAATCATGCCTGACAAGGCGATCGGCCAGGTCTGGATCCAGGGACCGGCGATCATGGACGGCTATTTTCGCGATTCCGAAGCGACCGATGCCTGTATGAAGGATGGATGGCTCGATACCGGCGATATGGGATATCTGTCAGATGACTATCTCTATGTGGTTGGCCGCGCCAAGGATATGATCATCATCAACGGCAAGAACCATTGGCCGCAAGACATTGAGTGGGCCGTCGAACAGCTGCCCGGTTTCAAGTCCGGCGACATTGCCGCATTCTCGATTACCGCGCCGGGCGGGGAGGAAACACCCGCGGTTCTAGTGCAGTGCCGCACATCGGATGTTAACGAACGAACAAGACTTCACGGCATGATCCGCGACAAGGTGCGGGCGATTACAGGTATGAATTGTGTGATCGAATTGGTTCCGCCACGAACGTTGCCGCGAACGAGTTCGGGCAAGCTAAGCCGCGCAAAAGCCCGTAATCTTTACCTTTCCGGCGAAATACAGCCCTACGACATCGCTGCCTGAGACGCCGTACCGCCGAAAAGCGCGGTAAAGATCAGATTAACTGTTCTGGTCCGGGTTTCGGAAAGGCTTTTTCCACTATTCCTTGTCCAAAGGGATGGTGATGGCTGCAACGGATAACAACCAGCTTGGCTGGATGGAAATCTTGGGATTTCACGAACCGCAAGGCGGCGAGTGGAAAATGGTGCGTGCCGCCCAGTTGCGCGAACTCAGCAAAAACTCCCTGCTCCCGGTCGTTGCCGTGATCCTGGCGACATTGTCATCGGCATCGCTATTCTGGGATGTCGTGCCAGCCGGAATGATGGCCGTCTGGCTGATTACCCTGATCATCGGCCTGCTTTCGACAATATCCGCCCGGAAAGCCAATCTTGCCCGAACCGGAGGTGCCCGACGCCGAGACATCATGCGCGCTATCGCCAATTGCACGATCATCGGCCTGTTCTGGTCCATCCCTCCGCTCTTTTTCGCTCAATATGGCGATATGGAGCAGATTATCACGATTGCAGCCTTCAGCCTCGCGCTGATGGGGGCAAGCGCATTGATGCTCAACGTCGTGCCCCTGGCCGGCATCATGCTCAATGGCCTGGTCGGCTTCAGCCTGAGCATCATGCTGCTCCGGATGGATCTGACCCTGCTTGCCAGCCTTGTCCTTTCCTATACGCTCTGCCTGACTTTCACGATGCTCATCAACGGTCGGGCAGTCATCGTCAGGCTGCGCAATGATATGGCACTGGCTGAACAACGCGAAGTGGTGAACCTGATGTTACGTCAGGACGATTCAGCGGACAGCGACTGGCTGTGGCAGGTCGATTCCCGCAAGTGCATTGTCGAACCTTCCCAGCGTTTTGCTGCTGCCACCGGGCTGAGTTCGGAGCAATTGAACGGATTGCCGCTGTTGGACATTCTGGCCGGCCCTACCTGGCGTGAAGAGCGACTTGGCAAAGAAGTCAGCGAGTTGCTGTCCAAGATGCAGGCTGGCCGGACATTTAGCGATTTCACTGTTCCGGTGATTTTGGGAGGCAACCAGCGCTGGTGGAAAATATCCGGCACGCCCAGGTTGAGCGCGAACCGGCATATCATGGGATATCGCGGTGTCATCGCAGATGTCACCGAACGCGAAGCTATTGAACGTCGTATATACCATATGGCGCATTTCGACACGCTAACCGGGCTACCCAATCGTGCTTATACCAACGAGCTCCTGCGCGACCGGATCGCCCAAGCGGCGAACGAACACGCATACTGCGCCTTTCTCATGATCGATCTCGATCGCTTCAAGGCCATCAACGATACGGCCGGCCATCCGGTCGGTGACAAATTGCTTGCCCAGGTCGCCGAGCGGCTGAACAAACTGTGCAAACCCGATGACGACTGCGGTCGTCTCGGAGGCGACGAGTTCGCCATGATTATTGCAGACAGCCAGTCCTCCGAAGGGCTTGACGTACGCGCGCGTGAAATCATCATGAGCCTCTCCGCCCCCTATTCCGTCGACGGTCAAATCCTGCATATCGGGGCGAGTGTCGGCTCCGCCATTTATCCGAAAGACGGAGCCTCGGCCTCCTCGCTGCTACGCAAGGCCGATCTGGCTCTTTACCGAGCCAAGGACGGCGGACGGGGAGTCCATTCGCCCTATGAACCTGCTTTGCTCCAAAAAGCCGAGGAGCGCCGGGCCATCGAAAGCGCGTTGCGCAACGCGCTGAAAAAGGGTGAGCTGCATCTTGTTTACCAACCGGTTATCACACTCGCTACGGGCGAAACGGCCGGATTCGAAGCTCTCCTGCGCTGGACGAACCCGGAATTGGGTAGCGTGTCTCCCGACAAATTCATCGCGATTGCCGAAGAAACCCGGCTGATAGACACGATCGGCGAGTGGGTTTTCAGGGAAGCGTGCAATGAAGCCGCTTCATGGCCGGAACAATATCGCCTCGCGATCAACCTGTCCGCCGGGCAGCTCCGCAATCCGCGGCTGAGCACAGCGGTCATTTCCGCACTTTCGCGTTCCGGAATCGCTCCGAGCCGCCTCGAGCTGGAAACCACAGAGGCCATTCTGAACAATGATTGCGAACAGGCGGTCAATACCTTCGAACAGCTGAATGCGCTGGGCGTAACTATGGCCCTCGACGATTTTGGAACCGGCTATTCCACTTTGGGCTTCATCGGACGCACGAACTTCAATTCCATCAAGATCGACAAACGCTTTATTCGGGACGCCCAGAGGGGATCAAAATCAAGCATCGCCATCATCCGCGCAGTCATCGCCATGGCCGACAGCCTTGGCGTCGCCACGATTGCCGAGGGCATCGAGAATGAAGAACAATACGCCATTGCCGAACGTCTCGGCTGTTCGCAGGTTCAGGGCTATTTCATCGATCCGCCAATGAACGCCGCCGCCGTCCGGTCCCGAATTGGCGGAACCGATGGAAAGGCCGTCGCCTGACTTTGGCGCCAGGTGGGCGCATCCACGACAATATCCTTGCATCCCCCTCCCCGCCCCGTTAAACGCGCGCATCTCGGACTCGGAGGAGTGTAGCTCAGTTGGTAGAGCATCGGTCTCCAAAACCGAGGGTCGTGGGTTCGAGCCCCTCCGCTCCTGCCATCCGGTCTTCAATTGGTCCGGCAGGCATGCCTTGTAATGGCAGCTTGCGGGTCCGAGATAGAGTTTAACACTCATGCCAATGTCGGCCGACAAGGCCGATGGCGGCGTGTGTGTGTTTTTGGTTTTGAATAAGGTGAATGGAAACCGTGGCAAAGGTCAATCCAGGCGAGTTCATCCGGCAGGTCCGCGCCGAGACGTCGAAAGTCGTCTGGCCAACCCGTCAGGAAACGATTCAGACCGGTATCATGGTGATGATCATGACCGCCGTCCTCGCCGTGTTTTTCCTCGGCGTCGATTCCTTCTTCAACATGATCGTCCGGTTCCTGATCGGGCTGGTGAGTTAAAAGCCTCAGCTTAAGGGTATTCAATGTCACGCTGGTACATCATTCACGCCTATTCGGGCTTTGAGAACAAGGTGCGGGACGCCATCCTGGCGGAAGCTACGCGCATGGGTCTTGAGCCGCTCGTCGAGGAAGTCGAGGTACCGACCGAGGAAGTGACCGAAGTCAAGCGCGGCAAGAAGGTACAGACCGAGCGGAAATTCTTCCCCGGTTATGTGCTCGCCAAGCTGAGCATGAACGACGATGTGTATCACCTCGTCAAGAACACGCCGAAGGTAACCGGCTTTCTGGGTTCCAACGGCAAGCCGCAGCCGATCAGCGAAGCCGAAGCCGCGCGCATCCTCAACACGAAGGAGGAAGCCGCAGCGGCACCGAAACAGAAGATCAACGTCGATTACGAAATCGGCGACCAGATCAAAGTGCTCGACGGGCCGTTCGCGAGCTTCAACGGCGTGGTCGAAGAGCTCGATTTCGACCGGGCCCGCGTCAAGGTCTCGGTGTCGATCTTCGGTCGCGCAACGCCGGTCGAACTGGAATTCGAGCAGGTCGAACTGGTCAAATAGGAATTTACGAGTTTCCGGAATGATCCGGGAAATGTGGAAGGCAGTGCCACTGCCGCTTGTACCACTAAGCCAAGAGAAAAGGTGAGAAGACAGTTATGGCGAAGAAAATAGACGGCTATATCAGCCTGCAGGTTCCTGCCGGCACAGCCAACCCCTCCCCGCCGCTTGGGCCCGCATTGGGCCAGCGCGGCGTGAACATCATGGATTTCTGCAAGGCGTTCAACGCGCAGACCCAGGAAATGGAAAAAGGCGCTCCGATCCCGACCAAGATTACGGTCTATGCTGATCGCAGCTTTACCTTTGTCACGAAAACGCCGCCGGCGAGCTACCTGCTGAAAAAAGCAGCCAAGCTCAAAAAAGGCGCGAGCACGGTCGGCACCGAGATCGTCGGTCAGATCAAGCGTTCACAGCTTGCCGAGATCGCCGAAACCAAAATGGCCGACCTCAATGCCAATGACATTGAAGCCGCAACCCGCATCATCGAAGGCTCTGCCACGTCGATGGGCCTCGAAGTGGTGGAGGGCTAAATCATGGCAAAACTGAGCAAAAAGCGTAAAGCGCAACTCGAAGCTATCGATCGCGATGCACTGCATTCGTCGGACGATGCACTGAAAATTGTAAAAGCCAATGCGACCTCGAAATTTGACGAGACCATCGAAATTGCGATGAACCTCGCCGTCGACCCGCGCCACGCCGACCAGATGGTCCGCGGCGTTGTTTCTCTCCCCTCGGGTACGGGCAAGGACGTTCGCGTCGCCGTATTCGCCAAGGATGCGAAAGCAGATGAAGCCAAGGAAGCTGGCGCCGATGTGGTTGGCGCCGACGACCTTATGGAAGCCATGCAGGGCGGCGATCTCAATTATGACCGGGTCATCGCGACGCCGGACATGATGGGCGTTGTCGGCCGTCTCGGTAAGGTTCTCGGTCCCAAGGGCCTGATGCCGAACCCGAAACTCGGCACGGTTACGCCTGATGTCGCGAAAGCGGTCAAGGATGCCAAGGGCGGCCAGGTTGAGTTCCGCGCCGAGAAAGCCGGTATCGTTCATTCGACGATCGGCAAGGCGAGCTTCACCGAAGCGGCTCTCAAAAAGAACTATGACGCATTTGTCGGCGCCATCGTGAAGGCCAAGCCTTCCGGTGCCAAAGGCAAGTACATCACGAAGATCGCCGTCAGCTCGACCATGGGCGCCGGCGTAAAGGTTGATCCGACAGACGTCGGAGCGTAAAGGGCTTCCCGGCTCTTCGGAGCCGGGATTCGGCCGAAGGCGGTTTTCGCATTCGGTCACACCGTCCGAGACAGTTGGTGATGGCAATTGGGCCATCTTAATTTCCAGCCAAGACGGGGATATGTTTTTGCGGGTGCTTTTCCATCAGGAAAGCCCCGGTCTGCTGCGGCACCGGCCGGTTCAGACAACAGACCCCTCGGACAATTTGTACGGACCAAAGGGCGTTTCGCCCTGCGGTTCATCATGGTTTGCGGATGTTCCGCAGGCTGAACAAGGAGTGCGATATATGGATCGAGCTCAAAAGACCGAGGCGGTTACTGAACTGAACCGCACCTTCACCGAGGCGGGCGTGATCGTTGTCACGCGCAACCTTGGCCTCACTGTTGCCGAATCCGGCGAACTGAGGGCGAAGATGCGTGAAGCCGGTGCCAGCTTCAAAGTATCGAAAAACAAGCTTGCCAAGATTGCGATCAAGGACACGCAGTATGACCCGCTCAGCGATATGCTGACCGGCCCTACCGCTCTGGCCTGGTCGGACGATCCGGTTGCAGCCCCGAAAGTGGTTGCTGAATTCGCGAAAGCGAATGACCGGCTCGAGATCATCGGCGGGGCGATGGGCGAAACCGTCCTCGATCTCGACGGTGTGAAGGCATTGGCAGCTCTGCCTTCGCTTGACGAACTGCGCGGTAAGATTGTGGGTCTGCTTAACGCACCTGCAACCAAGGTCGCTCAGCTCGCCAATGCTCCGGCATCCAAGCTGGCTCGTGTTTTCGGCGCCTATGGTGCGTCGGAAGCCGCCTGATTTTCGAATAGCTCAACACTGAATTGACGGGGCCGACGCGCCCCAATTGGAGACTTTAAAATGGCAGATCTTGATAAACTCGTGGACAGCCTTTCTGAGCTGACCGTTCTGGAAGCCGCTGAACTGGCTACCAAACTTGAAGAAAAATGGGGCGTTTCGGCCGCTGCAGCTGTTGCAGTTGCTGGCCCGGCTGCTGGTGGCGATGCCCCGGCTGCGGAAGAACAGTCCGAATTCGACGTCATCCTCACCGGCGACGGCGGCAAGAAGATCCAGGTGATCAAAGAAGTCCGCGCCATCACCGGCCTCGGCCTCGGCGAAGCGAAAGCTCTCGTCGAAGGTGCACCGAAAGCCGTCAAGGAAGGCGTCGCCAAGGCGGAAGCCGAAGAAATCAAAGGCAAGATCGAAGAGGCCGGCGGTACCGTCGAACTCAAGTAAATCGGTTTTCCGACTATTTCGCGAAGGGGCGGCGCAGCGATGCGCCGCCCCTTTTCGTTTCAGCCAAGAGCGATGCGCCGTTCGACGCCGATAGCCCGCAGGAATGCCTCGTCATGGCTGACGCACAAAATGGCGCCGTCATAACCCGCCAGTGCGTGCTCCAGCAGTTCGGTTGATTCGATATCGAGATGGTTGGTCGGCTCGTCGAGGAGCAGGAGCTGCGGCGGTTCCGCGCGCGTCACTACGCCCGCAAGCGCCAGCCGGATCCGCTCGCCGCCGCTTAGCGAACCAGCCTGTCGATCCGCCCAGATGTTGCGAAAAGCGAAGCGAGCCAATGCCGCGCGCGCTTCTTGTCCAGACAGGCCCGGACTGATCCGTCGCATATTGTGAAGCAGACTCTCCTCCCCGTCCAGTAGCGTCAACGCCTGGTCCAGCAGCGCCAACCGCCCGCTCACCCGCCGCGCTTCGCCGCCAGCCGGCGTAATTTCACCCGTCGCGATCCGAAGCAGGGTGGATTTTCCCGAACCGTTTGGGCCGGTGATGGCGAGCCGTTCCGGCCCGTGCATCGTAAAGGATAGCGGCGAAAAATCGGGGTCGCCCAGTCGATCATGGGTTACCGCGTCGAATGCCAGCATCTCGCGATTGGACGGGAGGCCCGTCGGCGGCAGGTCGATACGGATCGGTTGATGGATTGCGATCCGTGATCGCACCTGTTCGAGCCTGTCCTCTGCCTCACCTACCTTGCGTTCCGATAGACCGGCGCCACGGCCAGCGGTTCGCTCGGCCCGTTGCTGTTGCGCATCGAGATAGACTTTCGGATCGGCTCGTTTCGCTCGCCGGGCCCGCCCCATACCGTCACGCCGCTCCTGTTTTTCGCGAGCCCGCTGGGCCGACCGCCCTGCACCCCGGACTGCCTGCTCGGCCGATTCCAGCTCAGCCGCGGTTCGCTCTCGCTCGGCATCGCGCTCGGCGACAAAGGTGGACCAGCCCCCACCGACAATCGTCGCGCATGTCGGCGAGACATGGACGATGCGGTCCATATCTTCGAGAAGCGTCCGATCGTGGCTCGCGACGATCACACCGCCGCGCCATTGTTCGAGCAGCCGGCCGATCGTCTCGCGCCCCGCTCCATCGAGATTGTTGGTGGGTTCGTCGAGCAATATCAGATCGGGCTCTTGCAAAAGCACCGCAGCCAACGCCAGTCGTGTTTGCTCCCCGCCGCTAAGGCTCCCCAGTTGGCGGTCCAAGGCCAGGGCCGGCAGGCCTCCCTCGGCCAGCGCTGTTTCAATACGCGCCTTAAGGCCCCAGTCGGCTTTGTCGAGATCGCCTTCTCTGGGATTGCCTGCCTCGATCCGCTGCAGTCGCGCCAACGGCGATTCCACGCCGAGCGCCGAGGATATGGTTGTGGGAAGTGCAGCAGAAATCTGGCGGAGCATCGCGACCCTGCCACTGCGAACGATTTTGCCGCCAACGGGATCGATTTCTCCGACCAGGGCACGAAGCAATGTCGATTTACCCGAGCCGTTGCGACCGACAAGACCAACCCGTTCGGCACCAACGGCCAACGATAGATTTGTGATCAGCGGGTGCCTATCAGGCGTTTCAAGCGATAGGGAATCGAGAGTGAGAAATGCAGACATATGACACCAGACAAGGATTGCGCGAAGAAGCGGAAATCGTTGGTGCCTTGTTCATGACTGCCTCCTTTGGATGCGAATTTCGATATTATCTGCCCCGATCTCCGAACTCAACAGCCGCCTTGTCTTGAAATATGGCTAGGTTAGATGGCCAGGCTAGCGCGATGCGCGGATGAATTGACACTCGCCCTCCCCAATCCTATATCATCGGCATCACCGCTACCGTTCGAGAAATGATGCGAATTTGCGCGCCGTGTCACAAGAATAGATCGGTTTTGGTTTCATAGACGCTGAAAGCTGCGGACTCCGCGATTTCGAGGCCAAGAACCTCGAACATTGGAGTCTTGCGGCTTTTTGTCGTTTTTGCGTTATGAAATTTGAGAAGAAACCGAGGCATATACTCCATGGCGACCAAGGCGAAAGCGGCAGACCAGAGCCGCACCAAGCGTATCCGCAAGATATTCGGCGACATTCACGAAGTGATCAAAATGCCGAACCTCATCGAAGTTCAGAGGGACAGCTACGAACAGTTCCTGCGCTCCAACCCCGAGATCGACTACGTCTCGGGTCTTGAGAAAACGCTTCGTTCGGTTTTCCCGATCCGGGATTTCGCCGGCACCGCCGAACTCGATTTCGTCCATTACGAACTCGAACCGCCAAAATATGACACAGAGGAATGCCGCCAGCGCGGGATTACCTATGCCGCTCCGATGCGCGTTACGCTGCGCCTGATCGTTTTCGAGGTCGACCCCGACACGGAAACCCGCTCGGTTCTCGATATCAAGGAACAGGACGTCTATATGGGCGACATGCCGTTGATGACCGACAACGGCACCTTCCTTATCAATGGCACCGAGCGCGTCATCGTCTCGCAGATGCACCGTTCGCCGGGTGTTCTGTTCGATCATGATCGCGGAAAGACCCACGCCTCGGGCAAATTCCTCTTTGCAGCCCGTGTCATTCCTTATCGCGGCAGCTGGCTCGATTTCGAATTCGACGCGAAAGACATCGTCAATGTCCGCATCGACCGTAAGCGGAAATTGCCGGTCACGGCCCTGCTCCACGCACTCGGCCTGACCAGCGAGGAAATCCTCGCACAGTTCTACGAAACCGTTGTGTACAAACGCGCTAAAGATGGCTGGGAAATCCCGTTCGTAGCCGATGCGTGGCGGGGTATGAAGCCAACCTTCGACATGGTCGACGGGAAATCCGGTGAAATCATCTTTGCCGCAGGCCAGAAGGTTACGCCTCGCGCTGCCAGCAAAGCCGAAAAGGACGGCCTCAAGAGCCTCCTTATCCCAACGGAAGAGATTTTTGGCCGCTACAGCGCGTTCGATCTGATCAATGAGAAGACCGGCGAAATCTATATCGAAGCAGGTGACGAGGTTTCGGAAGAAAATCTTGAACTGCTCGATAATGCCAAGATCAATGAGCTGGTGCTGCTCGACATCGATCACACCAACACCGGCCCCTGGATCCGCAACACGCTGAAAGCCGACAAGGCCGAAGATACCGATCAGGCACTGGCCGATATCTACCGCGTCATGCGCCCCGGCGAACCGCCCACGCGCGAAACCGCCGACGCGCTGTTCGAAGGCCTGTTCTTCGATCCCGAACGCTATGACCTTTCCGGCGTTGGCCGCTGGAAACTCAACATGCGGCTCGAACTGGATGCCCCGGAAGACCTGACGACACTGCGCAAGGAAGACATTCTCGCAGTGGTTCAGGAAATCGTGGACCTCAAGGACGGCAAGGGCGAAGTCGATGATGTCGACAATCTCGCTAACCGCCGTGTCCGCTCGGTCGGTGAGCTGCTGGAAAACCAGTACCGTGTCGGCCTTCTCCGTATGGAGCGCGCCGTCAAGGAACGCATGAGCTCGGTCGATGTGTCGACCGTGATGCCGAACGATCTGATCAACGCGAAGCCGGCCGTTGCCGCTGTTCGCGAGTTCTTCGGTTCGTCCCAGCTCTCGCAGTTCATGGACCAGACCAACCCGCTCTCCGAAGTCACGCATAAGCGCCGCGTTTCGGCGCTTGGGCCGGGCGGTCTCACACGTGAGCGCGCCGGCTTCGAAGTCCGCGACGTTCACCCGACCCATTATGGCCGTATCTGCCCGATCGAGACGCCTGAAGGTCCTAATATCGGCCTGATCAATTCGCTGGCCTCGTTCAGCCGCGTCAATAAATATGGCTTTATCGAAACGCCTTATCGCAAGGTTGTCGACGGCAAGGTGACCGACGAGGTCGTCTATCTATCTGCAATGGAAGAGCAGAAGCATACGGTCGCACAGGCCAATGCCGAGCTAAATGCCGACGGCTCGTTCGTCGAGGAAATCGTCTCTTCGCGTCAGGCCGGCGAATTCCTGATGGCCCAGCGCGAACAGATCACCCTTATGGACGTTTCGCCGAAACAGCTGGTTTCGGTTGCGGCCTCGCTGATCCCGTTCCTCGAAAACGATGACGCAAACCGCGCGCTCATGGGCTCGAACATGCAACGCCAGGCCGTGCCTCTGGTAAAAGCCGAGGCGCCGCTTGTTGGCACCGGCATGGAAGCGACCGTGGCCCGGGATTCCGGCGCAGCCGTCGTCGCCCGCCGCGGCGGCGTGGTCGACCAGGTTGATGCCACACGTATCGTGATCCGCGCATCTGGCGCGGTGAACGCGAATGAGAGCGGCGTGGATATCTACACGCTGATGAAGTTCCAGCGCTCGAACCAGAACACCTGCATCAACCAGCGCCCGCTGGTGAAAGTCGGTGAGATGATCGAAGCCGGCGACGTCCTGGCCGATGGTCCTTCCACGGAATATGGCGAGCTCGCGCTCGGCAAGAATACGCTCGTCGCGTTCATGCCTTGGAACGGCTACAATTATGAGGATTCCATCCTCATTTCCGAACGCATCGTGAAAGACGATGAATTTACCTCGATCCATATCGAGGAATTCGAAGTCATGGCCCGCGACACCAAGCTCGGGCCTGAAGACATCACCCGCGACATTCCGAATGTCGGCGAGGAAGCCCTGCGCAACCTCGACGAGGCGGGTATCGTATATATCGGCGCGGAAGTGCATCCGGGCGATATTCTCGCCGGCAAGATCACGCCGAAGGGCGAAAGCCCGATGACGCCGGAGGAGAAGCTTCTCCGCGCCATCTTTGGTGAAAAGGCTTCGGACGTTCGCGATACGTCACTCCGCCTGCCGCCGGGCGTTGCCGGCACGGTTGTGGAGGTACGGGTGTTCAACCGCCACGGCATCGACAAAGACGAACGCGCCATGGCCATCGAACGCGAGGAAATCGAACGCCTCCGTAAGGATGCGGATGACGAACGCGCCATTCTCAACCGCGCCACCTATGGCCGACTGAAGGAAATGCTCGTCGGCCAGACGGTAACCGCTGCGCCCAAGGGCGTGACCAAAGGATCGAAGCTGACAGCAGCAATGCTCGACGAAGTCGAAAAGCATGACTGGTGGGAATTTGCGGTAAAGACCGACAAGCGCCAGGGCGAACTCGAACTCGTCAAACAGCAATATGACGAAGCGGCCGAGAAAATCGAAGCCAAATTCCAGGATCGTCGTGAGAAGCTGGAACGGGGCGACGAACTGCCGCCAGGCGTTCTCAAGATGGTCAAGGTTTTCGTCGCGGTGAAGCGCAAGCTGCAGCCGGGCGACAAAATGGCCGGCCGTCACGGCAACAAAGGTGTGATTTCCCGGATCCTGCCGCACGAAGACATGCCGTTCCTGGAAGATGGCACGCCGGTCGATATCGTGCTCAACCCGCTTGGTGTGCCTTCGCGCATGAATGTCGGGCAGATCTTCGAAACCCATCTCGGTATGGCCGCTCGTGGCCTTGGCGGGCAAATTAAAGAAGCCCTTGAGGATTGGCGGCATGCCAACCCGGATGCCAGCACAGGAAAACCGCCAGCGGCGGTTCGCGATGCGATGAAGACCGCCTATGGCGAACCTTATCACGAGAGCATCAAGGCAATCGACGATGATAAAGTGATCGAGATGGCAGGCCGGCTCACAAGCGGCGTTCCGATGGGCACACCGGTGTTTGACGGCGCGCGCGAAGGCGATGTCACCGACATGCTGACGCTCGCCGGGCTCGACGCAAGCGGTCAGGTTGATCTGTATGATGGCCGCACCGGCGAATGTTTCGATCGCAAGGTAACGGTGGGCTATATCTACATGCTCAAACTGCACCATCTGGTCGACGACAAGATTCACGCCCGTTCGATCGGTCCGTACAGCCTCGTTACCCAGCAGCCGTTGGGCGGCAAGGCGCAGTTCGGCGGCCAGCGCTTCGGCGAGATGGAGGTCTGGGCGCTCCAGGCCTATGGCGCGGCATATACGTTGCAGGAAATGCTCACGGTCAAGTCCGACGATGTCGTCGGACGGACCAAGGTCTACGAGGCGATCGTCAAAGGCGACGACACGTTCGAAGCCGGCATTCCCGAAAGCTTCAACGTGCTTGTGAAGGAAATGCGTTCGCTGGGCCTCAGCGTCGATCTCAAGTCTATCTCAGAGGACGGAGAAGACGGGGACGACCTTTCCATCGCCGCCGAATAATTACGACTATTCAGTCCCCCGCTCGTGATCGGGCGGAGGCAGACAAGGATCAGACATGAACGAACTGACCAACTTCCAGAATCCCGTCGCCAAGCCGGAGACGTTTGACCAGATCCAGATCGGTCTCGCATCTCCCGAGAAGATCCGCAGCTGGTCTTTCGGTGAAATCAAGAAGCCGGAAACCATCAACTACCGGACGTTCAAGCCGGAACGTGACGGCCTGTTCTGCGCCCGTATCTTTGGCCCGATCAAGGATTATGAATGCCTGTGCGGCAAGTACAAGCGCATGAAATACAAGGGCATTGTGTGCGAGAAGTGCGGTGTGGAAGTCACCGTATCGAAGGTCCGCCGTGAGCGGATGGGCCATATCGACCTCGCTGCCCCGGTTGCCCATATCTGGTTCCTGAAGTCCCTGCCTTCGCGCATCGGCCTTCTTCTGGATATGCAGCTGAAGCAGCTCGAACGGATTTTGTACTTCGAGCAATATGTCGTGATCGAGCCGGGCCTGACGCCGCTCGAGAAATTCCAACTGCTGACCGAGGACGAGATTCTCGAAGCGCAGGACGAATATGGTGAAGATGCCTTCTCCGCCGGCATCGGTGCAGAGGCCGTCAAGCAGATGCTGATCGATCTCGACCTTGAACGGGAACGCGAAGACCTGCTCGAAGATCTGGCGACGACAAAATCGACGCTGAAGCCGAAAAAGATCATCAAGCGGCTCAAGGTCGTCGAGAGCTTCATCGATTCCGGTAACCGCCCCGAATGGATGATCCTCGATATCGTTCCGGTCATCCCGCCCGAACTGCGCCCGCTGGTCCCACTGGACGGTGGTCGCTTCGCAACGTCGGACCTCAACGACCTGTATCGCCGCGTGATCAACCGCAACAACCGCCTGAAGCGCCTCATGGAGCTGCGCGCACCGGACATCATCGTCCGCAACGAGAAGCGCATGCTGCAGGAATCCGTCGATGCCCTGTTCGATAATGGCCGCCGCGGCCGGACGATCACTGGCGCCAACAAGCGCCCGCTGAAATCGCTTTCGGACATGCTCAAAGGCAAACAGGGCCGCTTCCGCCAGAACCTGCTCGGCAAGCGCGTCGACTATTCCGGTCGTTCGGTCATCGTGACCGGCCCGGAGCTGAAATTGCATCAGTGCGGCCTGCCGAAAAAGATGGCGCTCGAGCTGTTCAAGCCGTTCATCTACGCCCGTCTCGATGCCAAGGGCCTCTCCATGACGCTCAAACAGGCCAAGAAATGGGTCGAGAAAGAGCGCAAGGAAGTCTGGGACATCCTCGACGAGGTTATCCGCGAGCATCCGGTAATGCTGAACCGCGCGCCGACGCTTCACCGTCTCGGCATCCAGGCTTTCGAGCCGGTCCTGATCGAGGGTAAGGCCATCCAGCTTCACCCGCTGGTCTGCGCAGCCTTCAACGCCGACTTCGATGGCGACCAGATGGCCGTCCATGTCCCGCTGAGCCTCGAGGCCCAGCTGGAAGCGCGCGTGCTGATGATGTCGACGAACAACATTCTCTCGCCCGCCAACGGTAAACCGATTATCGTGCCCTCGCAGGATATGGTGCTCGGCATCTACTATCTGTCGATGGACCGTGAAGGCGAGCCCGGCGAAGGATCGATCCTTGCCGATATCACCGAAGTGCACCAGGCACTCGAAGTTGGCGCGGTAACGCTCCACTCGAAGATCACGAGCCGAGTTCCGCAAACCGACGAGAATGGCAAAACCTATATGGCGCGCGTGGAAACGACACCGGGCCGGATGCTGATCAGCGAAAAGCTGCCCCAGTCGCACAAGGTGCCTTATGAGACGATCAACCGCCTGCTCACCAAGAAGGAAATCGCAGACGTCATCGATCAGGTCTATCGCCACACTGGCCAGAAGGACACCGTCCTGTTTGCTGATGGCATCATGGCACTGGGCTTCAGGCACGCATTCAAGGCGGGGATTTCGTTCGGTAAAGACGATATGATCATCCCCGATGCGAAAGAACCTCTGGTCGACGAAACCCGCGCGCTGGTGGCCGATTATGAGCAGCAGTATCAGGACGGCCTGATTACCCAGCAGGAAAAATATAATAAGGTCATCGATGCCTGGAGCCGTTGTTCGGACCAGGTGGCAAACGCCATGATGGACGAAATCCGTGCAACGCCGAAGGACGATGACGGCCGTGAGAAAGAGATCAACTCGATCTACATGATGTCGCATTCGGGCGCTCGCGGCAGCCCCGCCCAGATGAAACAGCTGGCTGGTATGCGTGGCCTGATGGCCAAGCCGTCGGGCGAAATCATCGAGACCCCCATCCTTTCCAACTTCAAGGAAGGCCTGACGGTTCTCGAATATTTCAACTCGACCCACGGCGCCCGCAAGGGCCTTGCCGATACGGCTCTCAAGACGGCGAACTCGGGTTATCTGACCCGTCGCCTTGTCGACGTGTCGCAGGATTGCACAATCGTCGAGGAAGACTGCAAGACGAAGAACAGCCTTGAGATGAAAGCGATCATCCAGGGCGGTTCGACCATTGCCACCCTCAGCGAGCGTATCCTTGGCCGGACGGCTGCCGAAGACATTGTCGACGGCAAGACCGACGAGGTGATCGTCAAGGCCGGCGTGATGATGGACGAACCGACGGCGCTCGCTGTCGAAGAGTCCGGCGTCCAGTCGGTGCAGATCCGTTCGCCGCTGACCTGCGAATCCAAGGTCGGCGTCTGCGGCAAATGCTATGGCCGCGATCTTGCCCGCGGCACGCCGGTCAATATCGGCGAAGCTGTTGGCGTTATCGCAGCCCAGTCGATCGGCGAGCCGGGCACCCAGCTGACGATGCGGACCTTCCACATCGGCGGCGCGGCGCAGCTCAACGAGCAGTCCAACCTTGAATCGCCGGCCGACGGTAAGCTCGAATATCGCGAGCTTAACGCCATCGTCGACAGCAAGGACCGGACGCTGGCTCTGTCTCGCTCCGGCGAACTGGCGATTATCGACACCGAAGGCCGCGAAGTTGGCGTGTTCCGCGTGCCTTATGGCGCACGGCTCCTCCAGAAGGACGGCGAAACCGTCGCCAAGGGCGATCGGATTGCCGAATGGGATCCGAGCTATGCACCGGTCATCACCGAAAAAGGCGGTACGGCGAAGTTCCAGGACATCATCGACAACCGAACGGTCAAGGACGAAACCGATGAGGCGACGGGTATTACCCAGAACGTCATCACCGAAGACCAGGCCAAGACCAAGAAGGACGATCTCAAGCCGCGTATCACGCTGCTCGACGATGACAGCGGCGAGGCAGGCGTCTATCGCCTGATCCCCGGCGCGGTTATCTCCGTCACGGACGGTCAGACGCTCCATGCTGGTGACATTGTCGCCCGTCTGCCGCGGGAAGCCGCCAAGACGCGCGATATTACCGGTGGTTTGCCGCGGGTTGCCGAGCTTTTCGAAGCCCGGATTCCGAAGGACAATGCAGTTATCGCCAAGATCGATGGCCGCATCGAATTCGTCCGCGACTATAAAGCGAAGCGCAAGATTGCGATCATCCCGGAAGAAGGCGATCCAGTCGAGTATCTGATCCCGAAAACAAAGATCATCGATGTGCAGGAAGGCGATTTCGTTAAGAAGGGCGACGATCTCGTTGCCGGCTCGCCCGATCCGCACGATATTCTCGAGGTTCTTGGCGTTGAAGCACTGGCCGAATATCTCGTTTCGGAAATCCAGGAGGTCTATCGTCTGCAGGGCGTGAAGATCAACGACAAGCATATCGAAACGATCGTTCGTCAGATGCTTCAGAAGGTCGAAATCACCGATGGTGGCGATACCACGCTGCTCGCAGGCGAACAGCTTGACGAAGAAGAGATGAACGAGATCAACGAGCGCCTGACCAAGAAGCAGAAGCCTGCCATCGGCAAACCGGTGCTTCTCGGCATCACCAAGGCCTCGCTGCAGACGCGCAGCTTCATCTCTGCAGCATCCTTCCAGGAAACGACGCGCGTTCTTACCGAAGCCGCCGTTCAGGGCAAGATCGACACGCTGCAGGGCCTGAAAGAGAATGTCATCGTTGGCCGGCTCATCCCTGCTGGCACCGGTGCGGGCATGAACCGCGTCCGTGTAACGGCATCTTCACGCGATGCGGCACTCCGTGCTCAGCAGAAGAAGCTCCAGGAAGCCATGCTTGCTGCGCAGGAAGCTGAAGCTGAACCGGCCGCCGAAGAGGCCGCCGTGGAAGCCGAGACCAGCGAAAGCTAGGGCGCGACCATGCGTGCAATGAGAACAGCCTCGCCGGTGTGAACCGGCGGGGCTTTTTCTCGCCAGAAGGGCATCGAAGCCCGGCATTGGCCTTTGCAGCGCAAACCCCTATTCCGTCATCATGGAAGTTACCGATCTCCGCATTGCACTGTTCAGCGGCAACTACAATTATGTCCGGGACGGTGCGAACCAGGCGCTGAACCGGCTGGTCGGCTATTTGCTCAACCAGGGCGCGGCCGTCCGGGTCTATTCGCCCGTTGTCGAAGAACCGGATTTCGAACCGACTGGTGATCTCGTTCATGTACCGGCTCTCGCCCTACCCGGCCGCGCGGAGTATCGCGCCCCCGTTCGCCTCCCCGGCAGAGTCCGCAAGGACATTGCCGAATTCGCGCCGAACATATTCCATATCGCGAGTCCGGAAATCCTGGGTCACCGCGCGCTCAGCCTCGCGCGGCGCTGGAACATCCCGGCCGTGGCCTCTGTGCACACCCGGTTCGAGACCTATCCCCGCTATTACGGCCTGACTTTTTTGGAGCCGTTGGTCGTTGCCGTGCTTCGCCGCTTCTATCGCCGGTGCGATGCGATTTTCGCGCCATCGGAGTCCATGGCCCAAATCCTCCGCGAACAGCGGATGAGCTTTGACGTCGGCATCTGGTCCCGCGGTATCGACCGCGGAATATTCGATGCGCGCCACCGCGATCTCGAATGGCGGCGGGGGCATGGCATCGGGGATGATGAAGTCGCTATCGGCTTTGTCGGCCGTCTCGTCATGGAAAAAGGGCTCGACGTCTATTCGGACGCGATCGACCAGCTGGAAAAGCGCGGCGTTAAACACCGCGTCCTCGTCATCGGCGAGGGCCCGGCTCGGGAATGGTTCGAGCGGCGCCTGCCGAACGGCGTTTTTGTCGGCTTTCAGAAGGGTGCGGACCTTGGCCGTGCGGTCGCGTCGATGGATATGCTGTTCAACCCCAGCATCACCGAAACTTTCGGCAATGTCACGCTGGAGGCCATGGCCGCCGGCCTCCCGGTCGTCGCAGCCAGGGCGACGGGCAGCCAGAGCCTCGTCGATGACGGCATCACGGGCCGGCTCGTCCGCCCCGGTGCTATCGAAGCCTTTGCAGACGCACTTCAGCTCTATTGCGAAGATGACGCCGCCAGAAAGGCAGCGGGAGCCGCCGGATGCGCCGCCAGCGAGCGCTATGGCTGGGATCAGGTGAACCAGGCGCTAGTTGACGGCTATCTGCGTGTCGTCCGCCAGCGAGTCGATGGAACTTCGGGACCGCCACGCAGCCCCGTACCCTAAAGCCGCTCGATACGCTGCGCCGTCTCGTCGAGAATTTCCGTGATCTGCCTGGCCAGCGCTTCATCCGTGTCGTCACGCGAGAAACGGTGGCCGAGGACAGCGAAGAGGTTGCCCATGGCCCGGCGCACAGATGCATTTTCGGCCTTATTTTCCCGCTCTCTCATTTGCGACAAGCGGGCGAGCAGCGCCTCGACTTCCGCCTGCTTTTCTTCAATCTCGGCCCTGCCTGCATCGGTAGCCGCAAACGCCTTGCGCGAACCATCGGCCTCCACCGGCTCGATTAAAGAGCTGTCTTCCAGCAAGTTGAGCGTTGGGTAAATGATACCCGGGCTTGGTGTGTAGGCACCGCCCGTCAGCTCCTCAATCGCGCGAATGAGATCATAACCATGCCGGGCTTCATCCGCGATCAGCTTAAGCAGAACGAGGCGCAACTCGCCGGAATCAAAGATCCGCCTGCGCCGTTTACGCTGCTGCCGGCCGCTGAAATCTCTGCCCCGCCAACCATCAAACTGCATGGCAAATAGCGATTCGGGAAAGCCCTTGTTCCAGCGGCTCCGGTGGCCGCTCCGATGGTTCCTTGTCATAGTCACGTCCTTTTCAAGATAGATTTAAGATATATCTTGATAGTTTTTTGTCAATAGCGCTATGCCTTGTGCTTGGATGGCATGCCTGCAGAAATCGGCTAGAGTGCCACGATGGCCGACCTGTTTGTAAGCGACGACCCCGAAGACGGGGAAATAACGAACGCTCCCCTTGCCGACCTGCTTCGGCCCGCGTCACTTGTAGATGTCGTTGGGCAGGAGCATCTGACCGGTCCCGACGGACCGATCGGCCGGATGGTCGCCGCCGGCAGGCTCGCCTCCATCATCTTCTGGGGACCGCCAGGAACCGGTAAGACAACCATCGCCCGGCTTCTCGCCAATGCGGTCGACCTGCGCTTCATCGCCATTTCGGCGGTATTCTCCGGAGTGGCCGACCTGAAAAAAGCCTTTGCTGAAGCCCGGCAGATGGCCAGCGCCGGAAAGCGGACGCTTCTTTTTGTCGACGAAATCCACCGTTTCAATCGCGCGCAGCAGGATGGCTTCCTGCCCTATGTCGAAGACGGCACCGTCACGCTGGTCGGCGCGACGACCGAAAACCCGTCTTTCGAGCTGAACTCCGCTCTGCTGAGCCGCGCGCAAGTGTTGATCCTCAATCGCCTCGATACCGTTGCGCTGAGCACGCTGCTCGATCGCGCCGAGGCGCATGAAGGCCGCCCACTGCCCCTGACCGCGGAAGCGCGCAGCGCCCTGATCGCATCAACCGATGGCGATGGCCGCTTCCTTCTCAACCAGGCGGAAACGTTGTTTTCGGTCGACCTTGCAGAACCACTGGATCCTTCGGGCCTGGCCGACATGCTCCATCGCCGCGTGCCGGTTTATGACAAGGACCGGGAAGGCCACTACAATCTGATATCGGCACTGCACAAGGCGATGCGCGGGTCCGATGCTCAAGCCTCTCTCTATTATCTCGCCCGCATGCTCGTGGCGGGCGAAGAGCCACTCTACGTCCTGAGGCGGATTACGCGATTTGCCAGCGAAGATATTGGGCTGGCCGATCCCCAGGCTCTGCTCCAATGCCTCGCCGCCAAGGATGCCTATGCGTTTCTCGGCAGCCCGGAAGGCGAGCTCGCGATCGTCCAGGCCTGTCTCTATTGCGCGACAGCCCCAAAATCGAACGCCACCTACAAGGCGCAAAAAGCGGCTTGGAAAACCGCCATGGAAACCGGCTCGCTGATGCCGCCCAAGAATATCCTCAACGCCCCGACCCGGCTGATGAAGGATGTCGGATACGGCAAGGGCTATGCCTATGACCATGACAGCGACGATGCCTTTTCCGGCGACAATTACTGGCCGGAAGAGATGGAAAAGCAGGAATTCTACAAACCGTCCCCGAGAGGTTTCGAAGCAAAAGTGGCGGAACGCCTGGCGTTCTGGGAGAAGTTACGGATGGGTCGATAGTATTGATTGGCTAATGACCGCAAAAAAGCGTATTCTGCACCAGACAGATAGTAATGTTACAACAGGGGAATTTTCATGGAATTCGATCTCAACCGTGACATAGATTGGGCATTGATCTGGGAATGGTCGCTCAAAATTGGCGCGGCATTGCTGATCCTTCTGATCACGCACTTTATCGCCAAAGCGGTAAAATGGGCCATCGCCCGAATGGTCGACAAGATCCCGGCACTGCAGAAACACAGTTCGGCCGAACCCGGCGAGACCGTTGGCAGCCAAATCGGATCATTGGCTTACTGGATCGTCTGGCTTGTCGGCCTTGTCGTGGCCCTGCAGCCGTTGGAACTCAGCGGCGTTCTCGACCCTGTTCGCGAACTGACCACGGACATATTCGGATTCCTTCCCAATCTGATCGGTGCAGGGTTGATCATGTTCGGCGGCGTTATCGTTGCAACGATCGTCCGCCGTATCGTCGAGACTTCACTGAAAGCGATCAATGCGGACGCATGGTTTGCACGGGCAGGAGCCGGCGAGATCACCGGCGGTGACGACGTTGCGGCAGGATCCGGCACCAGCACGTCCCTGAGCGGCGCCATCGGCGTCATCGTCTTCGTGCTGATCATCATTCCGATCGCGACGGGTGCTCTGCAGACGCTCCAGCTGACGTCGATTTCCGAACCACTGGTCGCAATCCTCAATGATGTCGCCTTTTTCATTCCGCGAATGATCGCCGCGGCCCTGATCCTCGGCACGGCCTATTTCATCGGCCGCTGGGTCAAAGGCTGGATCGAGCAGGTTCTTGGGGCTCTGGGTGTCGATGCTGCAGCATCGGGCTCGGGGCTTGTTCCGGAGAGTGTGCATGCCAGCAAGGTCATCGGCACTATAGCCCTCACCGCTATTATGCTGGTATCCGCCGTCGCCGCCATTGAAGTGCTCGAAATCCAGTCCGTACAGGCCATGGTGACCGAAGTGGTTGCGCTGGGCAGCCGGGTGATTTTCGGTCTTGTCATCATCGCTGTCGGTATCCTGCTTGCGCGGGTTCTCAGCAATCTGATGGCAAGCTCGACCGGCGAAAGCGGACTGCTGCAGACCATCCTGAAATGGCTGATCATCGCGCTGTTCGCGGCCATGGGCCTCAAATTCATGCAGATTGCCGATGAGATCGTCGTGATTGCCTTTGCCGCGATCCTCGGTTCGGCCGCAGTCGCCGCCGCCATCGCCTTCGGGCTTGGCGGACGGCCGACGGCGCACAAGCTGCTTGAACGTTGGACGGAAGGCAAAGCCAATCGAACCAACCCGGGAGACAAGACCCCTCCCGGTATCTAGGGCGGGAGCCGCATGCGGCGTTTTGGCCAGTTCGCCTGTTTCGACTGGTCGGGACAGGCGGTAGCGAGGCCCAAAGGCATTGCCTTGGCGGTAACGGAGGCGGGAGCGAAAGCCCCCGCCCTTGTTGCGCCTGTAAAGGGCTGGTCGCGCGGTGAAGCCCTGCACTGGCTCGGCGATCGCGCGGCCGAGAATGCGGACATGCTGATCGGCTTCGACTTTTCCGCCGCCCTGCCCTTTGTCGATCATGGCTCTTATTTCCCCGGCTGGGGAGACAGCCCGGGCAGCGCTCGCGCGCTGTGGCAGTGGATCGACACATTTTGTGCTGCCGAACCGCATTTCTCTGCCTCAACGATCCTCGAGCAGGACTTCCTCGCCCAGCATTTCCGCTATCAGGTCCGCCGCGAGACTATCACCGGCACCCGGTTCGAGGGACCGCTAGGCCGCTTGCGCGTAACCGAACAGGCATGCCGTACACAGAAGCGCGGCAACGCGGTCTCCTGTTTCAATCTTGTCGGCGCAGCACAGGTCGGAAAATCGAGCCTTACCGGGATGCGGATCCTGCACCGGCTTGGCGGAGCAATCCCCATCTGGCCATATGATGCGATCCCGGAACAGGGCCCGATGCTCGTTGAAATCTATACCGGCATCGCCGCCCGCGCAGCAGGGCTTACAGGTCCTACAAAGCTTCGCGACGGGAATAGCCTGGACGAAGCGCTAGCCAGTCTTGGCAGCGCGCCGCACAATCGCCTCCTCCACTATGACGATCACAGTACCGATGCGATTCTGGCGAGCGCCTGGCTGCGCCGTGCCGCTAACGATTCCGCACTCTGGAACCCTGCCCGACTCAGCGCCCCGCTGGCGCAAACCGAAGGATGGACTTTCGGCGTGGCCTGATGACAGGGATGGGCGCGACGGCAAAGACAACGGGGCTGGACCTCCGCAATCTTTACAGGCATGGGAACGCGGCGCGCCGGATTAGCTCAGCTGGTAGAGCAACCGCCTTGTAAGCGGTAGGTCGTCCGTTCGAGTCGGACATCCGGCACCACACAGTTTATCCTTCCAAATCAATAACTTAGCCTGCGCATTAACTCGGCGAATTGAGGCGCAATTACCGCCCCTTAGCCCTATTATGCG